>NZ_BDAM01000001.1 GCF_001895045.1 Rhodococcus coprophilus NBRC 100603
TACTGGGTCCCCTTTCGTGTTTTTATCGTGCTTTTATGAAAGGATTTTTTCTGTGTCCGACAACAACGGTGAGCGTCGATCCTTCCGGAGTGGAGGATCTACTCCCTGGTCGGGCAGGGGCGAAAGCAAAGAAGGTTCGCAGGCCAACCGCGGCAACGACGACCGCAGGCAGACCGGCGACAGGCGTGAAGATTCGTCCGCCGGCCGTGGCGAGGACCGCCGGCCGCCGCGGAGCAGCGACCGCACCTACCCCGACCGCGCCCAGCGCGGACGGAGCGAAGACGCTCGCCCTCGCCGAGAAGGTGACTCCCGGCCCCGTCGTGAAGGCGATGCCCGCCCGAACCGTGGCGACGACAGATCCGACCGTGCTTCCCGGCCGCAGCGTGATCAGCCCTACGGCGACCGGCGCCGTGACGACGCACGCCCTGCCCGCAGTGACGACCGGCGGCCGAACCGCAGTGATGACCGGCGGCCCAGCCGAAGCGACGATCCGCGGGCGCGTCGCGAAGGTGACGCCCGTCCGAACCGCAGCGCCGATTCCCGGCCGAGCCGGGGAGACGACCGCGGTCGCCAGTTCGGCGACCGTGACCGGCCGTCGTCCGATCGGCCCCGCGGCGAAGGTGGACGCGGGGACCGTCCGCACCGTCCGTCCGGTGATCGTGATCGCACCGACAACCGGGGCGGAGATACTCGGGGCGCCCGCAGCTACGGCGGCGACCGCCGAGGCGACGACGCACCCCGCCGTCGTGGCGGTGAAGGTGGATTCGGCCCGGCAGGCGGACGCGACGGCGCCAACCCCCGCCGTGATGCACGACCCGACGAGCCTGATCTGCCCGAGAACGTCGAGGCCTCCGAGTTGGACCCGACGATCCGTCGCGATCTGCTCAGCCTCGACAAGCTGAACGCCAACACCGTCGCACGGCACCTCGTCATGGCAGGCAAGCTCATCGACGATGACCCGCGCCTCGCCCTGGCACATGCCCGGGCCGCACGTCAGCGCGCCGGCCGGATCGCCGTCGTCCGCGAAGCCGCAGGTATCACCGCGTACCACGCCGGCGAGTGGGCCGAGGCTCTGTCCGAGTTGCGTGCAGCACGCCGGATGTCCGGTGGCACGGCCCTCCTGGCCGTCATGGCCGACTGCGAACGTGGGCTCGGCCGGCCGGAGAAGGCCATCGAACTCGGGCGCAGCGAGGAAGCTCGCGCACTCACCGGCGACGAAGCCAGCGAACTGCGGATCGTCGTCGCAGGTGCACGCATGGATCTCGGTCAGTACGACCAGGCTGTCGTCACCCTGCAGACGTCCGATCTCGATCCGACTCGGACCGGCACGCCCGCAGCGCGTCTGTTCTACGCGTATGCCGACGCCCTCGTCGCGGCGGGACGTGCAGAAGAAGGCGTGCAGTGGTTCCTGCACGCGGCCGAAGCCGACATCGAAGGCGTCACCGACGCCGAGGACCGGGTGGAGGAGCTCACCGGAGGAGACTTGTGACCTCGCCGGGAGGAGCTTTCGGCCACGCGCCGGCCGAGCTTCCCGAGGAGACTCTCCGGTCTCTCTACGATGTGCTTCTTCTCGACCTCGACGGGACGGTCTACAGAGGCGCACATGCAGTTCCGGGGGCCCGGGAGGCGCTGACCACCGGTGACAAGCTTTTCTACGTCACCAACAATGCGAGTCGTCGACCCGGCGAGGTCGCCCACCACCTCCGCGACCTGGGCTTTCCCGCCGAGGACGCCTCGGTGGTGACCAGTTCGCAATCCGCCGCACGCCTGCTCGCAGAACAGGTGCCCGCGGGTTCGCCGGTCCTGGTGGTCGGAACCGAAGCTCTTGCCGAGGAGGTCGCCCGGGTCGGACTCGTCCCGGTGCGCACCGCCGCCGCCGAGCCCGTCGCCGTGGTCCAGGGACACTCACCCGAAACCGGGTGGGCGATCCTCGCCGAGGCGACTCTCGCGATTCGCGCCGGCGCCTGGTGGGTCGCGACGAACATCGATTCGACGCTGCCCACCGAACGGGGCCTCGTACTCGGCAACGGGTCGATGGTCGCGGCGGTGCGGCACGCCACCGGCGCCGTGCCCGTCGTCGCGGGCAAGCCGGCGGCGCCGCTGCTCGAGGACGCGATCCGGCGAAGCGCCGCAGAGCGTCCGCTGGTCGTGGGCGACCGGCTGGACACCGACATCGAAGGTGCGAACGCTGTCGGCGCGGATTCGCTCCTCGTGCTGACCGGTGTCAGTACCGTCGACGATCTGCTGCGAGCGCCCGCAGAGCAACGTCCCACCTACGTCGGCGCGTCGCTGAGCTGTCTCGACGCCCCGGTGTCGGAGACACGCGTTGCGCCGGGCGGCACGTGGAGCATCCGGTTCGACGGCGAAGATCTCCACCTGCAGTCCAGCGGAGAGGCCGGTGACGCCATGGAGGTGTTGCGAGGGTTGCTCGGCATCGCCTGGTCGAAGCCCGGTTTCCGCCGTGTCGTTCCCGGCGACGAGCACGCGCGCAACGTGCTCGCCGAGTGGGCGATCGATCTCTGATTCACGTCGTGCCGTGTGCCGGTCGTGGCGTGGATGGACTAGCGTGGTCGGTGATGAGCACGTCTATTCCGCGTCCAGGCGAACACATTCCCGGTCCGCCGGCAGTGATCGATCCCGACCGTATCCACGGCGAGGTCGACGCGTTGCTGGCTCGTGCGCGCGAGAGCGCGGACGCCTCCGACACCGCCCAGGGGATCTCGCGACAGGCCCAGTTCCTCGACCAAGCCCACGAGGTACTCGTGCGAGCACTGGCGACCGTGGACAAGATCTGACGTGGCGCGCAGAGCACGGGTAGACGCGGAACTGGTACGACGGGGACTGGCGCGGTCGCGGGAGCACGCAAGCGAACTGATCGCCGCCGGACGGGTGCTGATCGCGGGAACGGTGGCGACCAAAGCCGCCACCGCTGTCGAACCGAACACGCCGCTCCTGGTCACCGAAGTGGCGGACGAAGTGTCGTGGGCCTCGCGGGGTGCGCACAAACTCCTCGGCGCGCTCGAAGCCTTCACCCCGCAGGGCTTGCAGGTGTCGGGCAGGCGATGCCTCGACGCCGGCGCCTCCACCGGCGGATTCACCGATGTCCTCCTGCACGAAGGTGCCACCGAGGTCGTCGCAGTCGACGTCGGTTACGGGCAACTCGTCTGGCGGCTGCAATCCGACCCGCGTGTCCACGTGATCGATCGAACAAATGTGCGTACCATCGACGCGGACCTCATCGGAGGACCGGTCGAACTGGTGGTGGCGGATCTGTCGTTCATCTCCTTGAAACTGGTGTTGCCCGCGTTCGTGCGATGCGCGGCACCCGGCGCGGACCTGCTTCCGATGGTGAAACCGCAGTTCGAGGTCGGTAAGGATCGGGTCGGCAGCGGCGGTGTCGTCCGCGACCCGGAGTTGCGGGCCGAAGCGGTACTCGATGTGGCGCGTGAAGCCCAGCGAGCCGGGCTTCGCACCCGGGGGGTGGTCGCGAGCCCGCTGCCCGGGCCGTCCGGCAACGTGGAGTACTTCCTGTGGCTTCGGGCCGGGGAACCGGGCCCCGAGGAACTCGACCCGACCGTCACCGAACTCGTCCACCGTGCAGTACAGGAAGGACCACAGTGACAACAGGGCCGGCGCAACCCCCGCGTACCGGGGAGGCCGAGCGCGAGATCTTGCTCGTCTCCCATTCGGGTCGCGACGAGATCGCGACGACCGCCCTGCGGGTCGCGAAGGTTCTGGGGGAGGCCGGTATCGGGCTCAGGGTGCTCGAGGACGAAGCGGTCAGCAACGGACTCGGGGTCCTGGCGATTCCCGGCAGCTTCATCCGTGTCGTCGAGCCCGGTCCCGACGCGGCCGCGGGCTGCGAGATGGTCATCGTGCTGGGCGGAGACGGAAGTTTCCTGCGCGCCGCCGAACTCGCACAATACGCATCGGTTCCGGTCCTGGGGATCAACCTCGGACGCATCGGGTTTCTCGCCGAAGCCGAAGCCGAACACCTCGAGGAAGCGCTCCGCCAGGTTGCCGGCCGCGAGTACCGCATCGAAGAACGCATGACTCTGGACGTGACCATCCGCGTCGACGACAAGATCGTCGACCGGGGTTGGGCGCTGAACGAGGCGAGCCTCGAGAACAAGAGTCGGCTCGGCGTGCTCGAGGTGGTACTCGAGGTCGACGGCAGGCCGGTGTCGTCGTTCGGATGCGACGGGGTGCTCGTCGCGACACCGACCGGGTCCACCGCGTACGCGTTCTCGGCGGGTGGCCCGGTGGTGTGGCCGGAACTCGAGGCGCTGCTGGTGATTCCGAGCAACGCGCACGCGCTGTTCGCGCGCCCACTGGTCACCAGTCCCGAATCGATCATCGCCGTCGAAACCCGCGCAGACGGTCACGACGGCGTCGTGTTCTGCGACGGTCGCCGCACGCTCGAACTGCCCGCAGGCGGGCGGCTCGACGTGGTGCGTGGCGAGCACCCGGTGCGCTGGGTGCGGCTGGATTCGGCACCGTTCGCAGACAGGATGGTGCGGAAATTCGAACTTCCGGTGAAGGGCTGGCGGGGAAGGAAACTCTGAGATGCTCGCAGAGATCCGGATCGACAACCTGGGCGTCATCTCCGAGGCGAGCGCCCGCTTCCACGGTGGACTGACGGTGCTCACCGGTGAGACCGGTGCCGGCAAGACCATGGTGGTCACCAGCCTCCACCTGCTGTCCGGGGTCCGGGCAGACCCGGCGCGGGTGCGCGTCGGCGCGAACCGCGCTGTGGTCGAGGGGCGCTTCAGCGTCGACGACGGTGCCAGTCACGTCGAGAAGGAAGTGGCTCGGCTGCTCGAAGCCGCGGGAGCGCAACGCGACGAGGACGGCAGCATCATCGCCGTCCGCAGCGTGGGCAGCGACGGCCGGTCGCGTGCACACCTCGGTGGACGCAGCGTCCCGGTGGGCGTGCTCTCGGAGTTCACCGACCCCTTGCTCACGGTGCACGGGCAGAACGACCAGCTTCGCCTGCTCCGGCCGGGGGAGCAACGCTCCGCGTTGGACCGTTTCGGGGGTAAGTCCGTCACCGGGCTGCTCGAGCGCTACCGCACCCACCGCCGCCGATGGCTCGACGCCCGCGAAGAACTGCACGAACGCACCGAACGTTCCCGCGAGCTCGCGCAGGAAGCCGACCGCCTCCAGTACGGCCTCGACGAGATCGAACGCGTCGACCCCGAACCGGGGGAGGATGCCCGGCTGGTCGACGAGGTGCGGCGCCTGTCCGATCTCGATTCACTCCGGGAAGCCGCGATGGGCGCGCATGCCGTGCTCGCCGGCCAGGACGCCGCAGATGGGGACGAGGCACGCTCCGCTCTCGATCTGCTCGGCGAGGCGCGGTCCCGCGTCGACGGCAGCGACGACCCCGCTCTGCGCGACCTCGGGCCGCGCCTGGACGACGCGATCGCGGTCGTCACCGACGTCGCCGGTGACCTGTCGGGTTACCTCGGTGATCTTCCGTCCGATCCGGGTGCGCTCGAGAAGTTGCTCACTCGGCAGGCCGAGCTGAAAACACTCACCCGGAAGTACGCCGCGGACGTCGACGGGGTGCTCGAGTGGGCGAACACCGCCCGCGAGCGACTCTCGAGTCTCGACGTGTCCGCCGAAACCCTCGACAAGTTGGCCGCCGAGGTGGATGCCGAGGCAACCGCGACGGCGGAGGCGGCGACCGCGTTGTCGGCGGCACGTCACAAGGTGGCGGGCAAGCTCGCGAAAGCGGTGAGCAAAGAACTCGCCGGACTGGCCATGGGCCGCGCCGTGCTCGACGTGCAGATCCGCGAGAGGGAAGCGGCGACCGCGGATTCCGCGCCGCTGCCGGTCGGCGACCGTCTGCTGCACGCCGGTGACTCCGGCATCGACGAAGTCGAGTTCCGGCTCGCCGCGCACGGCGGCGCCCCCGCTCTGCCGCTGGCGCGCAGCGCGTCCGGCGGTGAACTGTCGCGCGTGATGCTGGCGCTCGAAGTGGTCCTGGCAGGCTCCGAGCGCGGCGCCACCATGGTTTTCGACGAGGTGGATGCCGGGGTCGGCGGTCGTGCGGCCGTCGAGATCGGCCGCCGGCTCGCCCGGCTGTCCCGCACCCACCAGGTCATCGTCGTCACCCACCTCCCGCAGGTCGCGGCGTTTGCCGACACCCATCTGGTGGTAGACAAGGTGGACGACAGTGCGGGGGTGGTGAGCAGCGGGGTGCGGACCCTGACCGACGCCGAGCGGGTCGCCGAACTCGCCCGGATGCTCGCCGGCCTCGACGACACGGAGACGGGACGCGCGCACGCCGAGGAACTGCTCGCCGTCGCGCACGCCGAACGCGCACAGTGACCGCGAGGGCGCCGCAGCGGCGTCGTGTCGGCGCGCCTCCGATGACTGGCCGGAACTCCGGAGCATCATCTTTGGCATGAAGATGCCGGCGCTGTTGTCACGCACCAACGAAACGTTGCCCGGAGTCAGCGGTATCGCAAGGGTCGATACGAACTCCGTGAAACTGTTGCGCCGGGTCGGCCCCGGCGATGTGGTGGTCCTCGACGCGGTCGACCTCGATCGCGTCACCGCCGACACCCTCGTCGAAGCCGGTGTGGCGGCGGTGGTCAACGCATCTGCATCGATCTCGGGCAGATACCCGAATCTCGGCCCCGAGGTGCTCGTCGCCAACGGGATCCTGCTCATCGACAACACCGGCGCCGACACGTTCAAGAAGATCAAGGACGGCGCGAAGGTCCGGATCTACGACGGCGGCGTGTATGCCGGTGAGCGACTTCTCGTCCAGGGCGACGAACAAACCGAGGCCGAGATCTCCGACCGGATGATCGAGGCGAAAACCGGCCTCGTCGACCACCTCGAAGCCTTCTCCGGCAATACCATCGAGTTCATCCGCTCGGAGAGTCCACTGCTCATCGACGGTGTCGGCATTCCGGAGATCGACCTCGACCTGCGCGACCGGCACGTCGTGGTGGTGTCCGACGGGCCCGGCCATGTGCAGGACCTCAAGGATCTCAAGCCGTTCATCAAGGAGTACTCGCCGATTCTCGTCGGCGTCGGTCCCGGTGCGGACGCGCTCACCAAGGCCGGATACCGGCCGGACCTGATCGTCGGTGACCCCGACGGGATCGGCACGGCCACGCTCAAATCCGGTGCCGAGGTGGTGCTTCCCGCCGACCCGGACGGTCACGCTCCCGGCCTCGAACGCATCCAGGATCTCGGTATCGGCGCAATGACGTTCCCCGCCGCCGGCACCCCGACGGATCTGGCGTTGCTTCTCGTCGACCATCACGGTGCCGCCCTCGTGGTCACCGTCGGCAGCACCGTGTCCCTGGACGAGTTCTTCGACCAGGGACGCCGCGACACCAATCCCTCAGCGGTCATGACCCGCCTGAAGGTGGGCCCGAAACTCGTCGACGCCAAAGCTGTGGCCACCTTGTACCGCAGTCGCGTCTCCGGCGGCATGATCGCCCTGCTGGTCTTCGCGGCACTGATCGCCGTCATCGCCGCGCTGGTCGTCTCCAACCTCGGGGGCGACGTGGTCGACATGGCCCAGCAGTGGTGGGACAGCCTGGTCGACTGGGTTCGGGGTCTGCAGGCGTGATCTCGATGCGGCACCATGTCGTCTCGCTGGTGGCCGTGTTCCTGGCCCTGGCGGTCGGCATCGTCGTCGGATCGGGGCTGCTGTCGGGCAGTCTCGTCTCGGGGCTGCGCGACGACAAGTCCGAGATCCGCCGCGAACTGCAGGACGCCGAGGACCGCGCCACCCGGCTCGACGGACAATTGCTCGCCGCGGACGGCTTCGACGCGACCGTCGCACCGAGGGTGGTACGCGACACACTGGCCGATCAGACGATCCTCGTCGTCACCACGCCCGACGCAGATCCCGCCGATGTCGATGCGCTGATACGCACCGTGGGCGACGCCGGGGGCCGGGTCACCGGCCGGCTGGCGCTCACCGACTCGTTCGTCGGCGCGGCCGGAGCCGATCAATTACGCACGACTGTCACCAACGTCATTCCCGCGGGGGTGGAGTTGGGGACCGGGGCCGTCGACCCGGGCAGTCTCACCGGGGATCTCCTCGGCGCTGTCCTGCTCGTCGACCCGGCGACCGGCGAGGCTCGCAGTACCCCGGAGGAACGTGCACTGGCACTGACCACCCTCCGGAGCGGCGGCTACATCGGCTACGACGACGCGGAGGTGACCCCGGCGCAGGCGGCGCTCGTCGTCACCGGCGAACCCGACCCCGACGGTGACGCCGCCGGCGGGAACCGCGGAGCGCTCGTGGCCCGCTTCGCCGCGGCGCTCGACACCCGCGGCGCCGGCGCCGTTCTCGCCGGACGGCCGGGCGCAGCGACCGGAAACGGCGCTGTGGCGGTGGTACGTGCCGACGCGGCGCTGTCGTCGGGCTTGTCCACCGTGGACAATCTCGACCGTGAGGCGGGCCGGATCACCACGATTCTCGGGTTGCGTGAACAGCTCGACGGCGGCGCCGGGCGCTACGGCACCGGCCCCGGCGCGAGCGCCGTCACCGTCGGGTCGGCGGCGCGGTGAGCCCGAACGGCCGTCGGGGCACACGTCCCGGAGACCGTCCGGAAAGTGTGACGTCCACGGCACCGGAGTCCGATACGGGCGAGTCGAGTACGCCCCGGCCGTAGAAGGTGTTACCGTGAAGTTCCGTGGGTCGGCAGGCCCCAGCTGCATCACATCAGTCCAAAAGCCCTGCACCTGACGTCACGGGAGCTCTTTTGCCACAGTCACGCCATTCGCGTACCGCTACCAAGCACATCTTCGTCAGCGGGGGCGTCGCGTCCTCGCTCGGCAAAGGTCTCACCGCGTCGAGCCTGGGAGCGCTGCTCACCGCCCGCGGAATGCGGGTCACGATGCAGAAGCTGGACCCGTACCTCAACGTCGATCCCGGCACCATGAACCCGTTCCAGCACGGCGAGGTCTTCGTCACCGAGGACGGCGCCGAAACCGACCTGGACGTGGGCCACTACGAGCGCTTCCTCGACCGCGATCTCAGCGCCGACGCGAACGTCACCACCGGCCAGGTCTATTCGACGGTGATCGCCAAGGAACGTCGCGGCGAGTACCTCGGCGACACCGTGCAGGTGATCCCGCACATCACCGACGAGATCAAACGTCGCATCCTCGCGATGGCCGCGCCCGACAACGAGGGGCAGATCCCCGACGTGGTGATCACCGAGATCGGTGGCACCGTCGGCGACATCGAGTCGCAGCCGTTCCTCGAGGCCGCCCGGCAGGTCCGCCACGAGGTGGGCCGCGACAACTGCTTCTTCCTCCACGTGTCGCTGGTGCCGTACCTCGGCCCGTCCGGTGAGCTGAAGACCAAGCCGACCCAGCACTCGGTGGCCGCTCTGCGCAACATCGGTATCCAGCCCGACGCGCTCGTTCTGCGCTGCGACCGTGATGTTCCGGCGTCGCTCAAAGCCAAGATCTCGCTGATGTGCGACGTCGACCTCGCCGGATGCATCTCGTGCCCCGACGCCCCGAGCATCTACGACATCCCGAAGGTCCTCCACAGCGAAGGTCTCGACGCCTACGTCGTGCGCCAGCTCGGACTGCCGTTCCGCGACGTCGACTGGACGGTGTGGGGCGACCTGCTCGAACGTGTCCACAACCCCCGCGAGACCGTCGAGGTCGCGCTCGTCGGCAAGTACATCGATCTGCCCGACGCCTACCTTTCGGTGACCGAGGCGCTGCGGGCCGGTGGGTTCGCGCACCGCGCCAAGGTGAAGATCCGCTGGGTCGCCTCCGACGAATGCGAAACCGAGGCCGGCGCCGAGAAGCATCTCGGTGACGTCGACGCCGTGCTGATCCCCGGCGGGTTCGGCATCCGCGGCATCGAAGGCAAGCTGGGCGCGATCCGTTTCGCCCGCGTCCGGAAGATTCCGCTGCTCGGCCTGTGCCTCGGCCTGCAGGGCGTGGTCATCGAAGCGGCGCGGTCCGTCGGTATCGCCGATGCGTCCTCGACCGAATTCGACCCCGACACCACCGCCCCGGTGATCTCGACGATGGCCGATCAGGAACAGGCCGTCGCCGGCGAGGCCGACCTCGGCGGAACGATGCGTCTCGGCGCGTACCCGGCGACGCTGAAGAAGGGTTCGGTCGTCGCCAAGGCCTACGGCTCCGAGCACGTCTCGGAGCGGCACCGGCACCGGTTCGAGGTCAACAACGCCTACCGCGAGGAGATCGCGAAGTCGGGCCTGGTGTTCTCGGGTACTTCACCCGACGGTCGCCTCGTGGAGTTCGTGGAGTACCCCGCGAGCACCCACCCCTACTTCGTCGCCACGCAGGCGCACCCGGAGCTCAAGAGCCGCCCGACCCGCCCGCACCCCCTGTTCGCCGGACTGATCGCCGCAGCACTGGAATACAAGGCCGCCGAACGGTTGCCCGTCGACGTCCACGGCGGTAGCACCACGTCGAGCCCCGCGGAGCCGGTCTCGTCCGCTTCCGGTTCCGGCGACGCCGAGTAACTCGATGGCGCAGCGACACGAATTCAGCACCCGGTCCAGCAAACGGATCTACACCGGCGCCATCGTGTCGCTGCGCGTCGACGAGGTGGTCATGCCCGGTGGGCAGACCGCAGAACGAGAAGTCGTCGAGCACCACGGTGCGGTGGCCGTCGTGGCCGTCGACGAACACGACCGGGTGGTGCTCGTGCATCAATACCGGCATCCGCTGGGCCGTCGCCTGTGGGAACTGCCCGCCGGACTGCTCGACGCTCCCGGTGAGGATCCACTCGACACGGCCCGCCGCGAACTCGCCGAGGAAACCGGCCTCGCGGCGGCCGACTGGGAAGTGCTCGTCGACATCGCGCTGTCGCCCGGGTTCACCGACGAGGCGGTACGGGTCTTCGGCGCGCGTGGGCTCAGTTCCGTCGACCGCCCGGACCCGGTCCACGAGGAGGCGGACCTCGAGGTGGAGTTCGTTCCCCTCGACGAAGCCGTCGCGATGGCGTTGCGAGGCGACATCGTCAATGCCACCGCGGTGTCCGGCATTCTGGCGTTCGCCGCCACCCGCGCGACCGGTGGGCAATTCCTTCGCACACCGGACGCGCCGTGGCCGGACCGCCCGAGCGCCTTCGCCCGTACCCGCGTTGCACGGTGAACCCCGGGATCGGGCTCGCACGACAACTCGACGCCTATCTCGACCACCTCACCGTCGAACGCGGCGCCGCCCGCAACACCCTCGCGGCCTATCGCCGTGACCTGACGCGGTACCTCGACTACCTCACCGAGCGCGACATCGGCGATCTCGCTGCCGTCGAGGAACAGCACATCGCCGACTTCGGGGTCGCGCTTCGCCGCGGCGAGCCCGACGAGGGACATCCCGCCCTCGCGGCCGGTTCGGTAGCGCGCGCCCTCATCGCAGTACGCGGCCTGCACCGGTTCGCCGCGGCCGAAGGGCACACGCCCGCAGATGTCGCCCGCGCCGTCAGCCCCCCGAGCCCGGGGCGGCGACTCCCGAAATCGCTGACCGTCGACCAGGTCACCGCGCTCCTCGACGCAGCCGGTGGGGAATCGGACGGCCCACGCGGCCTGCGCGACCGGGCCCTGCTCGAAGTGCTGTACTCCACGGGAGCCCGGATCTCCGAAGCGGTCGGGCTCGACGTCGACGACATCGACACCGATTCGCGTGCCGCCCTGCTCCGGGGCAAGGGAGGTAAGCAACGCCTCGTTCCCGTCGGGCGGCCCGCTCTCGCGGCTCTCGACGCGTATCTGGTGCGCGGCCGGCCCGCCCTCGCAGGCGGGCTCACCCCCGCCCTCTTCCTCAATGCCCGGGGCGGCAGGCTGTCGCGGCAGAGCGCCTGGAGCGTCCTGCGCGCCACCGCGGAAAGCGCGAAAATCGACGCGAATGTCTCACCTCACACCCTTCGTCACTCCTTCGCCACCCACCTCCTCGACGGCGGCGCCGACGTACGGGTGGTACAGGAGTTACTGGGGCATGCTTCTGTGACAACCACTCAGATATATACGCAGGTCACGGTGGGTGCGCTTCGCGAGGTATGGGCCGGAGCGCATCCGCGCGCGAGATGAGTAACACCGCGAGGCGGCGCGTGTCCCTGCGGTAATCGAGGCCTCGAGGCGGTAGCGTTCCTGTAACGGAACGGTCGCCGGACCACGGTTCGGCGAGACACAGATCCGGTGACACAGATCCGGTGAGAGACAGACCGGGTCGCCAGGACAGGGGGAGTACCGAACGTGGGCACACCTCAGCCACCCGCCACGGAAACCACACCCACCCGAACGCCCGGGTGGGCGCTCGCGGCCACCGGGTCCAGGCAACCGGAGCTCGCGCCACCGGTCGCCGATGTCGAACTCGGACCTACGGGCCGTCCCCGTCGCGTGATCCCCGAACCCGCCCCACTCACCTCCCATGGTCCCGCGAAGATCATCGCGATGTGCAACCAGAAGGGTGGGGTCGGCAAGACCACCTCCACGATCAACCTCGGAGCCTCACTCGCCGAATGCGGACGGCGTGTCCTGCTCGTCGACCTCGATCCTCAGGGCGCACTGTCGGCCGGACTCGGAGTCGCGCACCACGACCTCGATCTGACCGTCCACAACGTTCTCGTCGATCCACGCGTCTCTGCCGACGACGTCCTCGTCCACACGCACGTCGAGAACCTCGATCTGCTGCCCAGCAACATCGACCTCTCGGCAGCCGAGATCCAGCTCGTCTCCGAAGTCGGCCGTGAGCAGGCCCTCGGGCGGGCGCTCTACCCGGTCCTCGACCGCTACGACTACATCCTGGTGGACTGCCAGCCGTCCCTCGGGCTTCTCACCGTCAATGCCCTGGCCTGCGCCGACTCTGTGCTCATCCCGATGGAATGCGAATTCTTCAGCCTCCGCGGGCTCGCGCTGCTCAACGACACCGTGGCGAAGGTCCGCGACCGGCTAAACCCGAAACTGACCGTCGCCGGGATCCTCGTCACCATGTACGACTCGCGCACCCTCCACGGCCGCGAAGTGATGTCGCGTGTCGTCGAGGTGTTCGGGGATCTCGTCTACGACGCGGTGATCAATCGCACAGTCAAGTTCCCCGAGACGAGCGTCGCGGGGGAGCCGATCACCAAGTGGGCTCCGTCCTCCGCCGGCGCCGAGTCGTATCGTGCGCTGGCGCGCGAAGTCATCCACCGGACCGGCCGCTGATCCGTGTACACCGCAGCCCCGGACGCGGCTTCCCCGGAAGCCGCCCGTCCGGACACCGCCGACGTAGACGTCACCCCGATCCTTGACGGAACCCCGGTGGTCCCCGATACCGCGCCCACCGGATTCCATCTCAGCCTCCGCAACTTCGAAGGCCCCTTCGATCTGCTGCTCAGCCTGATCTCACAACGTCGCCTCGACGTCACAGAAGTGGCACTCCACGAGGTCACGGACGAATTCATCGCGTACACACGCAGACTCGGCCCGGAACTCGGCCTGGACCAGACCACCGAATTCCTCGTCGTCGCCGCGACCCTGCTGGATCTCAAAGCCGCGCGCCTGCTGCCGTCCGGTGACGTCGACGACCCCGAAGACCTCGCGCTCCTCGAAGCTCGCGACCTGCTGTTCGCGCGGCTGCTGCAGTACCGCGCCTACAAACTGGTCGCCGAACAGTTCGCCGCTCTCGAAAGTGCTGCGCTGCGCCGATATCCGCGCGCCGTCTCGTTGGAAGAGTGCTTCGAGAACCTGGTGCCGGACGTCGTCCTCGGCGTCGACTCTCAGCGCTTCGCGGAGATCGCGGCTGCCGCGTTCCGCCCCAAACCCGTGCCCAATGTGGGACTCGACCACCTGCATGTCCCCACCGTGTCGGTGCCCGAGCAGGCCGCTCTGATTCTTGCCATCCTGGAACAGCGGGGTGCCGGTGTGTGGGTGGGGTTCGACGAACTGATCGCCGAATGCGAGCTCGGACTGCAGATCGTCGCCCGGTTCCTGGCTCTGCTCGAGCTCTATCGGGAACGTGCCGTCACGTTCGAGCAACCCGATCCGCTGGGGCCGTTACAAGTGGCCTGGACCGACGAAAACGACGACACCGCCGTCGACTTCGAGGAGGACTACGGATGAGCCAGGACCACGTTGCGGACGCCGGGAGCACCGCCGACGAACGGGCCTGGGACGCGGAACTGCTGGAGATGGCGGACGACGAACTCGTCGCCGCACTCGAAGCGCTGCTCCTCGTCGTCGACACCCCCGCGCCCACCGAGCAACTCGCCTCCGCAATCGGAGTGACGGCCGATCGTGCCGAGGCCGCGCTGCGCGGACTCGCCGACAGCCTCACCGCGCGGGGCTCCGGCATCGACCTGCGGATCGCGGGTGACGGCTGGCGCTTCTACACCCGGCGCGAGTTCGCGCCGTACGTCGAGAAACTGCTGCAGGGCGGCGCGCGCACGAAGCTCACCCGCGCAGCGCTGGAAACACTCGCCGTCGTCGCGTACCGGCAGCCGGTGACCCGTAGCCGGGTCAGCGCAGTGCGCGGTGTCAATGTCGACGGCGTGATGCGCACCTTGCTGGCCCGGGATCTGATCGCCGAGGCCGGCACGGATCGGGAGACCGGAGGCACGCTTTACGTCACGACAGAACTGTTCCTCGAACGGTTGGGGCTGGCGTCCCTTCAGGAACTTCCGCCCGTCGGGCCACTGCTCCCGGACGTCGATGTGATCGATGACATCTCCGAGAGCCTCGAGTCGGACCCACGATTTGAGAGAATGGGAAAGAACGCGCGTACCGAGACACTCTCGCCCGCGGAGTTCGACCCAGAGAATTGACAGGAATCAAGTGAATACACCCGCTCGCCGTGATGGCACACCGGACCGCAATCGAAGTAATCCCCGCGGCGCGAAGGATCGGAATCCTCGCGCTCCGCGCTCCGACAATCGGACGGACGCTCGTCCCGATCGTCGCACCGACTCCCGCCCCGACCGCCGTACCGAAGGTCGTTCGGATTTCCGGACGGATCGTCGTACGGAGGGTCGTCCTGATCGTCGTACCGAGGGTCGTTCGGATTTCCGTACCGATCGTCGTACCGAGGGTCGTCCTGATCGCCGCACCGAGGGTCGTTCGGATTTCCGTACCGATCGTCGTACCGAGGGCCGTCCTGATCGTCGTACCGAAGGTCGTTCGGACCACCGTACCGATCGTCGTACGGAGGGTCGTTCGGATTTCCGGACGGATCGTCGTACGGAAGGCCGTCCCGATCGTCGTACGGAGGGTCGTTCGGATCACCGCACCGATCGTCGTACCGAAGGCCGTCCCGAATACCGGAACGACGCCCGTCCCGATCGTCGTACGGACTCTCGTCCCGATCGCCGGGCTGAGGGACGTACGGACTCTCGTCCCGATCGCCGCACCGACGCTCGCCCGGATCGACGGGCAGAAACCTCGACGCCGGACGCCGGGAAGAAGCCGCACCGCAAGGGCGCCACGCTGAACAAGCGCGGCCGCCCGGCCGCGCCGAAACCGGCGGCCAAGCGGCCCGTGCCCAACCCGACGATCAGCAATGCGAAGCCCGCGCGGCACCAGCACAGCGATGCCGGTCCCACCCAGCTTCCCGCAGGTGAGGGCGTGCGCCTGCAGAAGGTGCTCGCTCAGGCCGGTGTCGCCTCACGTCGGGCCGCCGAAGAACTCATCGATGCCGGTCGCGTCGAGGTCGACGGCAGGATCGTGGTCGAACAGGGCCTCCGCGTCGACCCGGAGAACACGGTCATCCGCGTGGACGGAACGCGCGTGGTCGTGAAGAAGGACCTCGTGCATCTCGTGCTCAACAAGCCGCGCGGATGGCAGTCCACGATGTCCGACGATCTCGGCCGCCCCTGCGTCGGCGACATCGTCTCCGAACGCATCGCCGCCGGCCAGCGACTCTTCCACGTGGGCCGGCTCGACGCGGACACCGAAGGTCTGCTGCTGCTCACCAACGACGGTGAACTCGCCCATCGCCTCATGCACCCGTCCTTCGAGGTCGCCAAGACCTACCTGGCGACCGTCAAGGGTGAACTTCCGCGCGGCGTCGGCAAGAAGCTCAAGGAGGGCGTCGAACTCGAGGACGGACCTGCTTCGGTCGACGAGTTCGCGTTGCTCGAAGTGTTCAACGGCCAGTCCCGTGTGCGCCTCGAACTCCACGAAGGTCGCAAGCACATCGTCCGCAGGCTCCTCGACGCGGTCGGCCACCCGGTGATTCGGCTGGTCCGCACCAACATCGGTCCCGTCGCGCTCGGCGACCAGCGCCCCGGCACCCTGCGTGTCCTCGGACGCAAGGAAGTGGGCGGACTGTACGAGGCGGTCGGCCTGTGACGCCCTCCGCCTCGCTCACCGAGGACGGTGCACTGATCGTCGCGATGGACGGCCCGTCCGGGACCGGCAAATCCACCGTGTCCAAGCGACTCGCGATGCACCTGCACGCGGCCTATCTCGACACCGGTGCCATGTACCGGGTCGCGACACTGCACGCACTGCGTAGCGGAACCGACCTGACGGACCCGGCCGCGATCGCAGCCGTCACCGCGGACCTGCCCTGGTCCATCGGCACCGATCCGGCCGTCGAGGACATCCGCCTCGACGGCGAGGACGTCCGCGAGATCATCCGCAGCGCCGAGGTCACCGCGGCGGTGTCCGCGGTTTCCGCAGTGCCCGAGGTGCGCACGCTTCTCGTCGAGGCACAGCAGAGACTCGGCCGCGCCGCCGGACGCGTCGTCGTCGAAGGACGGGACATCGGCACAGTCGTGTTCCCCGACTCGGACGTGAAGATCTATCTCACCGCCTCCCCGGAGGCACGCGCCCACCGGCGCAACAACCAGAACATCGCGGAGGGCCGCGGCGACGACTACGAGGCGGTCCTCGCGGCAGTACAGCGCCGCGACCACCTCGACTCCACCCGCGCGGTCTCACCGCTGCGCGCGGCGGACGACGCGGTCGTCGTGGACACCAGCGATATGAACATCGACGAGGTGGTCGCTGCGCTCGTCGCGGTGGTCGCCGAGCAGACGGGAGCGACGCTGTGAGCGACGACGTCACCACAGAATTCGCCGGAGACGGCACATGGTCGGAAGAAACCGACTGGGATATCGACCTCACCGACGGTGACGCCTTCGAAGAGTTCGTGCCGGTTCCGACCGTCGCGGTCGTCGGCCGACCCAACGTCGGCAAATCGACGCTGGTCAACCGCATCATCGGGCGCCGTGAAGCGGTCGTCGAGGACGTTCCGGGAGTCACCCGCGACCGCGTCTCGTACGAGGCGACATGGGCCGGCCGCCGCTTCATGGTGCAGGACACCGGCGGCTGGGAGCCCGACGCCAAGGGCATGATGCAGTCGGTGGCGCAGCAGGCCGAGGTCGCGATGCGGACCGCCGACGCGATTCTCGTCGTCGTCGACGCGACAGTCGGCGCGACCAGCGTCGACGAGGCCGTCGCCAAGGTGCTCCGGCGCTCGAAAACCCCCGTGCTGCTCGTCGCCAACAAGGTCGACGACGATCGGGTCGAGGCCGAAGCTGCCGCCCTGTGGTCGCTCGGCCTCGGCCAGCCCTACTCGGTGTCCGCGACACACGGGCGCGGCACCGGCGACCTGCTCGACGACCTGCTCCAGAAGCTGCCCGCGACGCCGCGCGAAGGCACCGGCGGGGGAGGGCCCCGCCGGGTTGCGCTCGTCGGGAAGCCGAACGTCGGCAAGTCGAGCCTGCTCAACAAGCTCGCCGGCGACGAGCGGTCGGTGGTGCACGACGTCGCCGGCACCACCGTCGACCCCGTCGACTCGCTCGTCGAGCTCGGTGGCAAGCCGTGGCGCTTCGTCGACACGGCAGGCCTGCGCAAGCGTGTCACCCACGCCTCGGGCGCCGAGTTCTACGCGTCGCTCCGAACGCGCGCGGCGATCGAGGCAGCCGAGGTCGCGGTGCTGCTGATCGACGCGTCGCAGCCCATCACCGAACAGGACCAGCGTGTCATCACGATGGTCGTGGAATCGGGCAGGGCTCTGGTCATCGCGTTCAACAAGTGGGATCTGGTCGACGAGGACCGCCGCTACGAACTGGGTCGCGAAATCGAGCGCGACCTGTCGCGGGTGCCGTGGGCAGCGCGCGTCAACATCTCCGCCAAAACCGGTCGCGCGGTGCAGCGTCTGGTGCCGGCCATGGAGACAGCCCTCGAGTCGTGGGACAAGCGCATCTCCACCGGACGCCTCAACAATTGGCTCAAGGAGATCGTGGCCGCGACGCCTCCGCCGATGCGCGGTGGCCGGTTGCCGCGGGTGATGTTCGCGACGCAGGCTGCGACGCGCCCGCCGACCTTCGTGTTGTTCACCACCGGATTCCTCGAGGCCGGTTACCGCCGGTTCATCGAACGGAAGCTGCGTGAGGAGTTCAACTTCGACGGCAGCCCGGTTCGCGTCTCGGTGCGTGTGCGGGAGAAGCGAGACCGTCGCAAGTCGTAGGGCCACGGCCATGAGGCCCCGACGAACATAGGGCTCTGACCAGGCGATTAGCGTTTCCCGCCGTCCCTGTTGTAATCTCAACGAGCGTTCGAGAGAGCGCGGACGGGCTGTGGCGCAGCTTGGTAGCGCACTTGACTGGGGGTCAAGTGGTCGCAGGTTCAAATCCTGTCAGCCCGACCGAGGAATAGCATGTCAGAGGCGGTTTCGGAGAAATCCGAGACCGCCTCGACTGCGTTCGAGCCCTGATTCAGCGCGGGTCGCTGCCGGGTGGCGCATAGTCCTCGAACGGGTCTCGTGGAGCTCCGAGAGCCCATTTCCGGCGCGACTACGTCAGTGTCCAGCGCGAAGCCAGAGCATCGCAGATGGTGCGTTGCTGTGATTCGTTCTGGTGGTGCGCGAGGAGTCCTTCGATGGTGAAAATCCCGATCATCACTTCGGCGTCCACGGTGGGGGCGGTGACTCCGGCCTTCTCGAGCTCGTAGCGGAACAGACTTCCGGTGATCGCATGGAAATTCTGATGCCATTCGGCGACGGCCGGAGAGTGCTCGACGCGGGCGTGCACCGTCGTCACCAGGTGACTCATGTCCGTGAGTTGTCCGACCACCCAAAGCAGCCGGGCGGCAATGGGTTCGCCGGCGACGTCCTGGTAGCGCGGCCACACGTCGGCCATGACCGCTGTGAGAACTGCGATCAAGACGTCGTCCTTGTTTCCGAAGTACCAGTAGATAGTGTTCGGGGCCACCTCGGCTTCCTTGGCGAGTCGGCTCATCGAAGTGGCGTCGTAGCCATCCTCGACGAACAGCCGCCGGGCGGCCGCCACGATTTCTGCGCGCTTCTCGTCGGCGGGTTGCGGGCGCTTGTTGCGTGCCATGGCGTGGTTGGGGGAACACCGTGACTCACCCATACAGCTACGTCCGACACGACGTGACCTTCCTGTCCGACGGGACACCTTGCGCCGCATGGCTGTATCGGCCCGATGGCGTCGAGAATCCACCCGTCGTCGTGCTGGCGCACGGCTTCGCCGCGTTCCGCGAACTGCGACTGGACGCCTACGCTGCACGGTTCGCCCAAGCTGGATACGCCGCGCTGGTGTTCGACTATCGGCACTGGGGAGCCAGTGGAGGACAACCTCGCCGCATCCTCGACATCGGTCGGCAGCACGCCGACTGGCGTGCCGCCATCGCCTATGCTCGCAGCCTGCCCAACGTCGACACGACGCGCATCGTCGGGTGGGGATCCTCATTCGGCGGTGGACACGTCTTGGACCTGGCCGCCCAGGATCACGCGCTTGCTGCCGCGATCGTGCAGGTGCCCCACGTGACCGGACCTGCCTCGGCGTTCGCGCAAGCCCCCACACTCCTCGCCCGCCTTGTCGTGGCGGCCGTGCGCGATCAGGTAGGTGCATGGCTGGGCCGCCCGCCCCATCGGGTCAAGTCCATCGGTAGACCCGGCGACCTCGCGATGATGACGTCCCCCGGGGCCTACGCCCTCGTCGAGCGCATGGCCGGTGACCAGTTCGAGAAACTACTGGCCGAGAATGATGTGGCCGCTCGTATCGCGCTCCGAGTCCCGTTCTACTCACCGGGGCGGAAGGCAGCCGACATCACTGCTCCGACGCTGGTTCAGCTCGCCACGAAGGACGACGTCACCCCGTATGCGAAGGCTCGGAAGATCGCGGCGCGAATCCCGAAGGGTGAAGTGCGGTCCTATGACTGCACGCACTTCGAACCCTATCTGGACCCGCACTTCGAGCAGATCGTGACCGATCAGATCGCTTTCCTGGACCGCCATGTCGGAGGCACCCGATGACGACACCGTCGACAACGGCCCTGCCCTTCCCTCGAACCGGAGGTGCTTCACGCTGACGGAGTCCCGCGCCGCCGTACCGCTCCCGGGGTTGTTCCCGTCGCCCGCTTGAACGCACGCGCGAATGCAGCCTCGGATTCGTACCCCGATCGCGCGGCGAGTTCGCCCACCGTCGCGCCCCTGCGCAACGCCACGGCCGCTGTTTCCATCCGCCACCGGGCGACGTACCGCATGGGCGGTTCCCCGACGAGTTCGGTGAACCGCGCGGCGAACGCAGATCGTGACATCGAGGCCTCGCGAGCCAGCTCGGCGACACTCCACGGCCCCTCCGGACTGCGGTGTACCGCCGCGAGCGCGCGGCCCACCTGCGGGTCCTGCAGCGCCCCGACCCACCCGTCCCGTGCTGCGGGGTCGGATTCGACCCACGTCCGGATCGCGAGGATCACGAGGATGTCGGCGAAACGGGTCAGCACCGCCTCACCACCGGGCCGCACCCGGCGCGCTTCGTCCGCCATCAGCGCAAGCACCTGCGACGCGGTTCCCCGCGACGAGTCGATCCGCAGGACCGGCGGCAGTAAGGACACCAGTCTCCGCGCAGTCGGATGGTCGAATTCGACGATGCCGCATACGAGCACGGTGGGGTCACCGCCCCCACCGTGCCGCAGAACCGAATAGTGATCGCCGATCATCTGCTGTGGCAACGTGTCGACGCGGCCGCTGCGGGCCGCGGCCGGCTCGCTGCGGATCAGGTGTCCCGTCCCGTGGGGCACCACCGCGAATTCGCCGGGGAGCATGCGTGCGGGCGGTGCCCCGGGAACATCGAGCCACGCCTCGCCCGAGACGACCAGATGGAAGCTCGAACTGTCGGCGAACGCCGGCATCTCCAGACCCCACGGCGCACTCAGCTCGGAGCGGCAGTAGAACCCCCCGCGCATCCGCAGCAGGTGCAGTGCTTCCCCGAGGGGGTCCACCGGCGTCCACGGATATGTGGCGGCACCGGTCGAGTTCGTCATAGGGCCACGATCCCGCCCTTGTGACCCGTTCGTCCAGTCGCACCGGACGAACGGGCATGAAACCCGGGCTCCGGGGCATAGAGGGTCCTGAATCGGCTCCATAGCCTGGATTTTGAACACAGAACTATGGACGCGAACGAGGAGGACAACATGAAAGTACTGGTGGTCGGTGCAACAGGAGGTTCCGGGAAGGCGGCGGTGACCGCGCTGCTCCGCCGCGGTCACGACGTGACCGTGTTCGTCCGGAACGACGCGGCACTCGGAGATCTCGCCGGTCGATCGACGGTCGTCACCGGGGACGCCACCCGGCCGGAGGACGTCGATGCCGCGGTGCGCGGTCAGGACGCAGTGGTGGTCACGCTCGGGATCAGTGAAAACCCCGTCCGCGTGCGGATGCGCGGCCCGGCAGGGACGGCTCTCGATGTGCGCTCACGGGGCACGCGCAACATCGTGGCCGCGATGGGACGCCACGACGTTCGGCGCCTCGTCGTGCAGACCTCCTACGGCGTGGGGGACACCCGCGGCAAGCTGCCCCGGCGATACGCGTTGATGTTCCGGGCGCTGCTCGGTCCGCAGATCGCGGACACCGAGAAACAGGACGCTCTCGTGCGGGGCAGCGACGTCCTCTGGACACTCGTGCAACCGGTCAACCTCACGGACGAGGAATCCGGTACGGCGACGACGTCCGACACAGGGGAGGTCGGCGGTTGGCACGTGGCCCGGGGTGCGGTCGGTGAGGTCCTCGCCGACGCCGTCGAGCGGCCGGACTACGCCGGAAAGACGATTGCGGTGTCGTGAGTGTGAAGAGACGGTCCCGATGAGAAAGTGCCACGCCGCGGGTCTGTCACGGCGTGGCACTGCCACACCACGACCGAGCGTTTCCCGACAAGAAGGAGTTGGTGACCGTGCCCACCACACTGAATCCGTATCTCGGCTTCCGTGACACCGCGCGCCACGCGATGGAGTTCTACCGAGACGTGTTCGGAGGTGAACTGACGATCTCCACGTTCGGGGAGATGCAGATGGGAGACCCGGGCGATGAGGACAAGGTGATGCATTCGATGCTCACCACCGCCAAGGGAATGGTCCTGATGGGTTCCGATACCCCCGCGGCGACGGAATACATTCCCGGCACCAACTTTTCAGTTTCCATCAGCGGTGACGACGAGGCCGAACTCCGCGGCTACTGGGACGGTTTGACCGAAGGCGGCCGAATCGACGTGCCGCTCGAGGTTGCGCCGTGGGGCGACATCTTCGGGATGGTCACCGACAGGTTCGGAGTCGACTGGATGATCGGCATCTCCGGGGCTTCCGACTAGCGGGCATCGAGCTCGTGGACCAGTCGCGCGGGAGCGGTGACGCGGAAGGACATATCCAGCAACTCGGCGACCTCGTCCCAGTCCACGGTGGCGCTCTCGAGGTCGAACCCGATCCATCCCGACGGACCCATGTAGGCGGGGTGGTACGTGCGCGCGTCCTGAAGCAGCGCTTCCCGCTCGGAGGCGTCCGGCTTGAGGATGAGCGAGCGCGGGAAGCTTCGTCCGGTCTCTTTCACGGTTCCGCCGTACACCGCGAACGCCGTCTTCGTATGGAAGAAGGGACGTCCGTGTGAGATCTTCTCGCCGGCGCCGGGAAACGCCAATGCCAGCTCGCGCACCCGCGCGAGCAGCGGATCTTTCTCGTCGAACATGATCGGGTGCGACATGCGGGCAGCGTACCGCCGAGTTCTGGGTGGCAGCAGCGTTCCGCGGCAGGTCGAACGCTCGTCGTGTGGCCGGCGCCGGGGGACAGCTGTGTCCGTTCAACGGAGCACGGCGATGCCCTCGTGGAGGAGCGGGGTGACTCCGTCGCCGATCTTGTCGAAGCCTTCACCGACCGTCTTGCCCTGCCGGTAGCGGAAGTAGATTCCCTCGAGGATCACCGCGAGTTTGTAGTACGCCAGCGCCAGATGGAATGCCATGTCGGACACGTCGCGTCCGCCGGCCGCGTCGTAGCGGGCGAGGAGTTCGTCGTCGCTCAGGAAGCCCGGCGCCTGCGAGACCGTTGAGACGGGGAACCCGGCGTCGAGCCGCGCGAGACGCTGGTAGACGAGCAGCAGCGCCACGTCGGTCAGTGGGTCGCCGAGCGTTGCCATCTCCCAGTCGAGGACCGCGGCCACCTCGTCGTGGTCGTCGACGAGGAGATTGTCGAGCCGGAAATCTCCGTGCACAATGCCTGCGGCACCGTCGTGGGGGAGTCGTGCGACGAGCAGTTCGTGCAGCTCGTCGGCTTCTGGCAGGTCCCTGCTGCGGGAGTTCTCGAGCTGGGTGGTCCAGCGTCGCACCTGCCGGCCGAGGAATCCTTCCGGCCGGCCGAAATCTCCCAGTCCGACCGCGTTCGGGTCGACTGCATGCAGGGCTGCGAGGGTGTCGATCATGCGTTCCGAGATCGACCGTGCCCGTTCGGGTCCGAGGGGGAGCAGCTGTTCGACGGTGCGGTAGGGCGTTCCCTCCACGAGGTCCATCAGATAGAAGGGCGCGCCGATCACGTCGGGGTCCTCGCACAGGTGATGCGTCCGGGGGACAGGCACTGCCGTTCCCGCGAGGGCGGTCAGGACGCGGTGTTCGCGCGCCATGTCGTGTGCTGTCGCGAGGACGTGACCGAGCGGGGGGCGGCGCAGGACGAGCCGGCGGGACCCGTCCGTCAGCTCGTAGGTGAGATTGGAACGTCCACCGCTGATGAGCCGGGCGGAGAGGGGACCGTCGAACTGCCCGAATCCCACGCTTTTCAGGTGGGCGGCGAGCTTCTCGAGGTCGAGACCTGCGGGTGCGGCTGTGTCCGTCATCCAGATCCTTTCTGTTTCGACACACTATGGCGTGCAGCGGATCTCGGTGTGGGCGGAACGACCGTCAATCCTGGGAAAAATCCGGAGTCGACGGAAGCGATGGATTTGCCGAATTCGCTGGGTGCGGCAACGACACCGGCACTTCCGACCAGCACGTCCACGACGGCAGCGACGACCACGAAGTGATCGAGCCGCTGTCCCCGCACCAGATCGACGCCGACCAGACCGCGATCACGGCCATGCAGATGATCCTGTCGTGGCAGCCCGCGGTCGACGAGAGCAAGACCGACGCCCTGATCCGGGCGACACCGTGGCTCGGCGGCGACCTGCGTGCTGTGGCCGAGGACGGTCAGCGTGCCGAGGTTCGGCCCGATGCCGACTGGCAGCAGTGGGCATCGTCGAGAGATGCCCTGACCGCGACCTGTGCGCGGTCCGACTCGACTCCGGCCGCACCCTCGGGGATGCGCACCCTGGTCATCGACGTGACGTGCACCCAGTCGGTTCTGCACGCCAGTGGACAGAGCACCCGGCTGACCCCGCAGACCTGGCGCACCACCGTCACCCGCACCGATGACGGGTGGCGACTGACCGACTACCGATACCAGCAGTAGGGGAGAGCGCATATGGCACAGACGCGACGCGATCGGCCTGCAAGCAGCTCCACCGCCGACGAGATGTTCCTCAAGGTGTTCCCGTTCGTCGTGGTTGCGGCGTATCTACCGACCATCGCCTACAACCAAGGTGGGGGAGAGAACCCGAGCTGGAATCCCATCGGTGTGTTGCTGCCCCTGGCGCTGGGATCGACGCACTGGCCGGCGGACGCGACGACTGTCCTCATCCTCGAAGTGATCCTTCTGGCCGTCGCCGCCCCGGCGATCTGGTGGGCGCTACGCAGATTCGGGGTGTTCGAGAAGCTCGAGGGCACACAGTTCGAAAAGCGCATCGACACCCTCGCCCGCACGATGGTCGATCCCCGTGAGGTGGACGAAGCCAACGCCAAGTACCTCGCTGCGAGCACCGAACGCCTCGCCCCGGCGATCGACAAGGATCATCCCGGCTACCTCGGCATTCCCCTCGGGCAGACCGTGGTCGGTAACCGGGAGCTGCGGATGACCTGGGAGTTCGTGGCCATCGCTTTTGCCGGAGCACGGATGGGTAAGTCGGCGAGCCTGGCGATTCCGGCGATCTGCCATGCCCCGGGTGCGGCGATCGTCGCGTCGAACCGCGGTGATGTGTACTCCCACACCGTCGGCCTGCGCCGTAAGACCGGGCGGGTGTGGGTGTTCGACCTCCAAGGCGTGACCACCGGTGACCGGCAGGAGCGGGCCTCGTTCTGGTTCAATCCGCTGCGCACGGTGACCGATCTGCCGTCCGCCGCGCAAGTGTGTGGGTACTTCATCTCGGCGGCCACCGACGCCGGCGCCCGCGTCGACGCCTACTTCGACGGCAATGCCCGCGATCTGTTCGCCTCGTACATGCTCGCCGCCGCACTGGCCGGCGGGGACATTCGGCACGTCGTCGAATGGCTCACCAACACCCAGTCACAGATCCCGCCGGCGATTCTCGAGCAGTACGGCTATCCCGAACTCGCCCGGACGATGCGCGGCAAGCAGGCCGTCAACGCCAAGCAGCGTGACGGCTTCTACGACATGGCCCGCCGGTTCCTCGCACCGTTGGACGAACCCCGCTATGCCGAAGCGGTATTGCCGAACCGGCGCATGGTCATCGGCACCGACGGCGGCGGCACCATCGTGGCGTCCCTCGGCCAGAAGGTCCACGACCTGCCGGAGTTCATCGCCGCGGAGTTCGTCACGCGCACCGACACCATGTATGCGATGTCCAAGGACGGTCCCGGCTCGTCCTCGGCCATTTCGAGTGCTCTGGTCGGGCAGATCCTCAGCTGCGCGGAGGAATACTCCGAGCAGCAGGAATCGGAGCGGATGCCGATCCCGTTCACCGCGGTGCTCGACGAGGCCGCGAATATCTGCAAGCTCGAAGACCTGCCGCGCTGGTACTCGCACTTCGGTGGCCGCGGCATCATCCTCATCACCTTCTTTCAGTCCCCGTCGCAGGGGGAGAAGGTGTGGGGCCGGGAAGCATTCAAGGCGATGGTCGATGCGTGCAGCGTGACCTGGTACGGCGGCAACGTCGAGGACGACGCCTATCTCTCCGGTCTGGTCGATGCGGTCGGCACGCACTATGTCGATACCGAGTCCCGCAACCGTGGCACCGGCTTTTTCTCCAGCAATCAGGCCACGGTGTCGAACAACTGGCAGAAGGAAACCATCTTCGAAAAGCGGGACCTGCGGGCCCTGCCGAAAACTCGCGCGTTGGTCACCATCGGCGGCTCCACACCGATCCTGGTGCGCAAAGGGTTCTGGGGGAACTCACCGTTCGCCGAGGAGATCCGCCAGTCCCGGCGCGACAGCAAGCAACACGCCCCGCCGCAGCAGAAGGAACTGCCGGTCGGGCTGTCCGACCAGGTTGCACCTGTGGTGACCGCACCCTTGATGCAGTCACCGGACATTTACGACCTGACGCCGGCGCCGACGAGCGAGCCGACGGCCGGATCGTCTCGTGCCGATTCTCTTTTCAACTCCGAGTTCATGGCGAAGGACTGAACATGATTGATTTTGCACCGGCTGCCGGCGACGAATGGGATGCGGGCAACGAAGCACCCGATGGTGACGACCTCGAACTCGACGATGACCTGGAAGACGACCTCGAGGATCACGATCCGGGGGAAGCTCGCATCGAACCCAAGTTCGCGAACGTCGTGGAGTTCGTCCAGGGCTACTTCCTGCCGGTGATCCGGCGCCGGATCAGCGACAACGACGGTGGCCTGTCCTGGGATTCACGCTGGTGGGCGTACCCGGAGGTCGTCGCCCGCCTGACCGCGCTGCACTACGCATGGGAAGAAGCCCGCGTGTCCGACTCCGCATCGGCGATGTCGTCGTGGTGGATCCAACACCTCGAACCACACCTGCGGATCATCCTCGACGGTGACACCGGGCCGATGGCCAACGCCAAAGCCGATCGCAGCTTCATGGGATGGCCGGCGATGCCGTCCGATCCCGTGCCCGCTGCCGTTCTCGACGCGCTCTTGAATCAGAATAATTCCCGGACAGAAGGATAAGCTAGGCCGGGGTATGGCTGCATAACACCGCCGAGAGCGTCCGCGGGTAACACGACCACCATTCCCGATGCCACTTATCCTTTCGTCATGGCCGCAACCCCGTACGATCCCGCCCAAATGTTGGCTATGTCGATGCATGCCAGTCCCGGTGTCTACGCATTGCTCGTCGGTTCCGGCATCTCCCGCAGTGCCGGGGTCGGCACAGGCTGGGACATCACGAAGGAACTCGCCACCCGCAAAGCCGCCCTGGAGCGCAACCAGGACGACCCAGGACCTCAGTTCAACGTCGAGCAGTGGTGGGCGGAAACCTACCCTGACCTCGAACTCGGTTACAGTGCAGTGCTCGGCTCCAGCGGTCTGACACAAGCCGACCGCAGAAAGCTTCTCGAGAAGTTCTTCACGCCCACCGACGAGGATCTTGCCGCCGGCCGCAAGCTTCCGGCCCCAGCGCATGAGGCGATCGCACGTCTGGTCAAACGAGGTACCGTTCGGGTCATCGTCACGACCAACTTCGACGATCTCATCGAAAAGGCACTCAATGCTATCGGTGTCCCTTACCAGGTCATCTCTTCGCCGGAAGAGATTGCAGGCAGCGAGCCGCTTGTTCACAGCGCGTGCACTGTCATCAAAGTTCATGGCGACTTCAAACGGATCAACGTGCTCAATACCGAGGAAGAGCTCAAGGCATATCACGAAGACCTCGACGGCCTTCTCGATCAAGTATTCGACGACTACGGACTTCTCACCTGTGGTTGGTCTGCCGACTGGGATACGGCTCTGGTCGCTGCGATCACTCGAGCGCCAGCGCGCCGCTATCCGCTCTACTGGGCTGCGCGGGGTGTGTTGGGTGAAAACGCGTCGCAACTACTTGATGCAAGGAAGGGAGCCACGATCGAGATCCAGGACGCGGACAGCTTCCTCCGCGCTCTGGCCGACCAACTCGAAATCCTTGACCGCATGGCGAACCCGCCACTGACACGAGACATGGCCATCGGACAGCTCAAGCGGTATCTCCCCGATCCCCTTCGCCGGCTCGACCTTCGTGATCTGCTCGACGGTGAAATCCAGCGAATCCGGACCGTGCTGCACAAGCGACCACTGAGTCCGGAGCACCCAGTACCGTGGAAAGCCGATCTGGACGAGCTCACCGACCACGCCGAGCTGCTCATGCACCTGGTAGCGAACGGCATCACATTCGACACAGACCATAAGCACGATGACCTTTGGGTGTGGGTGGTCGAACAGCTTCTACGAGCACGGCGGGTACCTCAGCCCGGTGAGGCAGTAAACGGGGCGTGGGTTCGGCAAACTGGCGTACCAGCTTTCTTTGTGCTCAAAGCAGCGAGTTTCGCAGCAATCGCCAGCGGCCGCGACGACCTGTTTCTCCGTCTGCATCTCGAGCCGACCGGCTCGGATCGTGGACACTTAGATTCGGCCACAGGCGCGGAGCTACGCGAGGTACCCGCCTGGCGAGTCCTGTACGAATACCGTCTCTTCGAGGATGACTCCTACAACGCGCTGAAAGAAGAGAGCCCCACGATGTCGTTGCCGATTCGCCAGCGTCTCAAGAGTACCTTGATGCCGTTGGTCAGCGACGACACCGCCTTCGAGCTTCTCTCCGATCGGGTCGAGTACCGGGTGGGGCTTCTGCATCAGCATTTCGGCAGGCAAGGTATTTGGGCCCCCGCGGTCGAATCACTTCGTGAGGTCTGGCGGGAGAGCAACGACCCACAGCTGCACCAGGATGACTTCGATGAGAACGCCGATCTCAACGCGTGGACAAACGCGCTCTCGGTGCCAAGCGACACGCTGCAAGATACCCAGATTGGCTTGCACAACTTCGTTCTGCAGAACCGAATCCACTGACCTATCGGTTCGGCAGTCGCCTGGGCCGATGGAGATGCACCGTTGACTGGTTAGTAGCCAGCTGTGAGTTCTGGTCGGTGGGGTGACACTCATATCGGGGACGACCGCTCATCGCGCCACCGATCGGGGGTCTTCGCTCATCGCAGCCCCCGGGTGCGACAGCAGTTCTTGGCTCAGTTGGTTCAGATCGACGAGCGAGTGCAGCGGGCCACCTCGTCGTCGCCGACCGGGTTGATTGCGGAGGTGATGCATCGGGCGGCTACTGATCGATCGCCGCCTCGTAGAAAGCGTCCGCGAGCGCCATGATGACAGCGTTGATCGCGGGACCGTCGCTGAAGAAGTAGTCGGCCATGGTGTTGTGGGCTTCCTGGTTGTCGACGACCGCGTCCATGACCGCGGACTGGAAGTCCTGCGATTCCATGAACTGCTTCCTCGAGTTCACCTTGGTCTGGTTGACCAAGTCCGGGTAAGCGAGCAGCCGCTGCACCAGTCCTTGCACGAACTCACGAACCTGCGACTGGGTGAAAGCCTCGGCGCCGAAGAGGTCATTCATCTTGTCGATAACGACCTGCAAGGCGACGTACTTCGGCTCCTTCCGGGCGCCAGTGCCGGCGGCGCTGATCCCTTTGAGCTGACCGCTACCGGTAAGTGAGATGTCGACCGTAGCCGCCTTGGTGTGCCTGGCCCGGACCAGCACTACGCCGGAAAGATCGACCTCCGCGGTCCAAGAGGACTCTGCAATGACCTTGTCCAGTAACCGCAAGAAGATTGACAGCATCTCCATGTACGGGTCGCCGTAGTCCACGATCTGGCTCATGAAGTCGTAGAGCCTGACGTAGGTGGAGACGTCCTTGCGGAACAGGTCCAGGGCGTTGAGGGTGACCTTGTCGTCGGCCTCGATCGCGGCCGCATAGCGGCGAGCGAATTCGTGTTTGGCCGGGCTGATCGCGGCCGAGAGGGCATTGTTTCCCTTGCGGGTGACCCACAATTCCGCGATCTCGCGCACCTGCTCGGGGGTGTAGATCCCGGACTGGGCGAGCTTGGTGGCGAGATGGACGACGACGTATGGGTCGGTTTCGGTTTCGAGGGTGGCGTTGATGAAATACGGCTCGAATGAAGCGCGGATGTCTTCGGGCTTGTTCACGAAGTCGATGACGAACGTCTTGCGCTTCTGCTCCCCACCTGCGGTGCGATGCGTGCGGTTGAGCCGGGAGAGGGTCTGCACGGCAGTGACCCCGGAGAGTTTCTTGTCGACGTACATCGCCGACAGCAATGGCTGGTCGAACCCGGTTTGGAGCTTGTTGGCAACCAGCATGATCCGGTATGTCGTGCCCTTGAAGGCGGCGACCAGGTCAGAGCCGGCGCCAGGATTGAGATTGGCTTCGGTGAACTCGTCGTCCTTGCTCGGCTGCGGTTCCCAGTCCGGAGCCCACTGCTCGTCCTCGTCCATAGCCACCGAACCGGAGAAGGCTACCAAGGTGCGATAGTTGTACGAGGCGTCCACGGCGGCTCGTTTGGCGATGTAGGCGTCGATCGCCTTCTTGTACTTCACCGCGGCCTTGCGTGAATCGGTCACCACCATCGCTTTCGCCCTGCCTTCGAGCAGGTGGGCGACGTTGGTATGGAAGTGCTCGACGATGATCTGTACCTTCTGGCTGATGTTGGTGGGGTGCAGTTTCACCCACCGCATCAACCCTTTACGTGCCGTGGCCTCCTCCACTTCGCCGCCGTCGCCGCTCTCGGCGTTGCCGGCGATTCTCAGTGCGGTGTCGTAGGTTTGGTAGCCCTTGAGCACGTCGAGGATGTAGCCCTCCTCGATCGCCTGGCGCATCGAGTACAGGTGGAACGAGGTCGGCTTCCCGTCAATGCCTTTGCGTCCGAACAGTTCGAGGGTCTTGTTCTTCGGTGTCGCGGTGAACGCGAGGTAGGAGATGTTCTGAGACTCGGCCCGCTCGGTCATTTCCGAGGCCAGGATCGCCTCGACGTCGACCTCGCCGCCCTCCTCGATCTCGTTGACCTCTTCGGCGGTCAGGACAGCCTTGAGTTTTTTGGAGACCTCGCCGGTCTGCGAGGAGTGCGCCTCGTCGGCGATCACTGCGAACCGCCGCCCCTTGAGCGAGGACTCCTTCCGAACCGCCTCGAGAGCGTAGGGGAAGGTCTGCACCGTCACCGCGATGATCAGCTCCCCGGTCTTGAGCGCGGTCGCCAGCAGCCCGGATTTCGACTTCGCCCCCGCCTTACGAACGTCCTCCGGGCTGATCGTAGACACGATCTTCCCCGACCCGTCGATCTGCCGGATCGCCTCCTGCAGTTGCCCATCGAGCACGGTGCGGTCCACGACCACGATCACCGAGTCGAAGACTTTCTCGTCGTCGACGTGCAGACGGGCGAGCCGGTGCGCGGTCCAGGCGATGGTGTTCGTCTTTCCGGATCCTGCTGAGTGTTCGATCAGGTAGCGATGCCCCACTCCTTCCTCGCGGACCGCGGCGACGATGTTCGTCACGGCTTCCCACTGGTGGAAGCGGGGGAAGAGCATGGTCGTGCGCCGAGCCGATATCCCGGTCGCGACATCCCACTCCTGCTTGGTCTCCACGATCATCAGTCGGCCGATGATGGTGAGCCAGGCGTGCTTCTCCCAGACCCGTTCCCATAGGTACGCCGTAGCCGACTGACCGCCTTCGGCCGGTGGGTTGCCCGCCCCGCCTTTGTAGCCCATGTTGAACGGCAGGAAGTGGGTCTTCTCGCCCTCAAGGCGGGTGGTCATCGCGGCAAGGTCGTTGGAGACCGCGAAGTGCACCAGCGCCCGGTGTCCGAAGGACAGCAGCGGCTCGGGTCGGCCGTTGGTCAGCGGATGGCGGGCCTTGCGGTATTGGTTGATCGCCTCGTCGAGGGATTGGGTGAAGTCGGTCTTGAGTTCCACGGTGGCGACCGGGATTCCGTTGATGAAGAAGACCAGGTCGATGCTGCGCTGATCGGCGGTGGAGAAGTGCACCTGCCGCATCACCCGCACCCGCATCGCCGCATATTGGGCGCTGGTGGTCGCGTTCAGGCTGGTCTCGGGACGGAACTGCGCCATCTTCAACCGGCCACCACCGATGTACTGCACCCCGTTGCGCAGGATGTTCAGCGTCCCGCCACCGTGGTCCAATGGCTTGTCGAGCGCCGTGGTGAGTACGTCGAGGAACTTCGCCTGCGATCCCGCCGCCTTCAACGCTTTCTCGTACGCCGACTTCTGGGTTTCCTGCAGCCAGGTGAACAGATCTTCGGGGAACAGCGCCCGCTCCCGGTCATACCCGGTGTCCTTCGCCGAGTACAGCCACCCGTGGGACTCCAGGTACGCACAGATCTCGGATTCGAAGACGACCTCGTTGTGATCGGCCATCACGTCGTCTCCCAAAGGCCGATCTGCCCCGTCACCGCCGCTGCGATTAACGCCGACCGCCGCTCACGAGCGAGTTCGATCAATCGCTCCGTCTCGGCGACGAGTTTATCGATCTTCGCTGTCTCGCTCCTCAGGTACCCCTTGAGTCGGCGCTGTTCGTCCACGGAGGGCAGTTGCATCGGGAGGTTCACGATGTCTGACTGGCTGATGTTAAGCATCGAGTGACTCGTACCGGTGGCCGCCAATTCGATCAGATCGCGCCACCTACGGCTTCCGAGCACTGCCGCTACGAACTGCGGCTCGGCTCGGTTCTCATCGAGCGTGAATGCGTAGAGCTTGTCACACAGCATGAGCCGCGGGAAGTCTTCCTCAACCACCGCCGCACTGCCGACAAGTTCGCGGGTGTTGGCGCGCGACACAAGAAGATCACCCTGACTCACAACGATCTCCGGCCGCGGTATTTCGTCCTCCGGCAACTCCTTGTTCTCCATCGGACGAAAGCGACCGCCGTTCGCCGCTCCAGCCTTTAGAACTGCCCAAGTCTCGATACCATCGGCCGGCCAGGAGCAGCATTGCGGACTCCACCCCTGTCGAACCGATCTGATCATGTGCTTTAGACGCGTCCCGGAGGTATCGACAATGGCCACAGCCTCCTCAACTATCGCACGACGACGTTCGCGGAGCGTTTTGATCAGGCGCTGCTGCTCATCGATGAGCGTGTCGATGCGGGCGGTCTCGCGGTCAAGGTAATTGGCGATGGCGCGCTGCTCATCCAGCGTCGGGACGGGTACCTCCAGCGCCGCCATCTGTGTCGCCGACAGCTCCATGAATGTCGTCCCTCGGCCAAGAGATTCCAACTCCGGACCGGCAGCGACCAGCGCGTAGGTCAGGTAGCGGCTGTTCATCGACGCACGTGGCACGATCGCACGACAACCCTGATTGAAAGCTGCGCGCATGCCCGTGCGAGCGACGTAGCCAATCGGTGCGCGGATCGACAAGATAACAGAGTCAGCCGGGACGACTGATGACCCTGAAGCTGCGCCTTCCTCCGTGAGGAAGCGAACTGTGTTCACGACCAGTCCACCAGTCACTGGGCGAAGGTCAGGGGGAGTCACGAATGGAACGGAACCGTTCCAATTCTCACTATTCGATGTTGGTGTCCCACCTCCGACAAGCGATCCTATTCTGCGGAGCGGAAGCAATGGATACCGGTCTGAATTCACTGGTCCACCTCTCGCAATAGCTCAAGGATTTTGGCAACTTGCCTCTCCAGGTCGGCATCAATCTCGGCGAGGGGACGGGGAGGGACGTACTTGTAGAAGTGACGAGTAAAAGGGATCTCGTAACCGGTCTTGATCTTGGCCCAGTCGATCCAGGCATCGGGGACGTGCGGCTTCACCTCGGCGTCGAAGTACGCCTGGATGACCTCGGTCGTGCCCGCGGCGCCGGCGGTCGAGCCGCCGTAGGTGAACGGGACGTTCTCGGTGTCGCGCTTCTTCGTATCCGGCTTGGGTTTGCCCTTGGGGTCGACGACTAGGTTGCCGGAACGGTCGAGGAGGGGGCGTTCGACCGTGATGGTCCAGTAGCCGAACTCGTCGTTGCGCAGTACCTTCGCGTAGTCGGGGTCCGCGTCAGTGAAGTCGGAGTACAACTTCACGATCTTGGCGCGGTCGGTGTCACTGAGCTCACGGTTCTTCGAGCCGAGGTTCTTGCGCATCTTGGTCCAGAACGAGGTGCCGTCGACGAACTGGACCACGCCCTTGCGGTCCGGGTGCTTGGTGTTATCGAGGATCCAGATGTAGGTGGCGATGCCGGTGTTGAAAAACATGTTGGTCGGCAACGCGACGATCGCCTCGACCAGATCGTTCTCCAGCAGCCATTTGCGGATGTTGGAGGGGCCGGACTCGGCGGCGCCGTTGAACAACGGCGAGCCGTTCATGACGATGCCGACACGGCCGCCGCCGTCCTCCGGCGGCCGCATCTTGTGGGCCAGGTGGAGCAAGAAAAGCATCTGCCCATCCGACGTCGACGGCAGGCCGGGAGCGAAACGGCCGTAGTGGCCGGCTTCCTCGCGCTCCTTCGTGACAGCCTTGGCGTACTGCTTCCAGTCGACCCCGTACGGCGGTTCCGTGCATTGTTTAATCGTGTTGTAGGTCGAAGCCCAATCCGTCGCTACCGGGAAGGTCCGGCTATCGCCCCCGGCGGTCGGCGAGGATAGGCCTTCTCACTTTAAGGAAGTGAGAAGGCCGCTCATCTCGGCTACGTGGTCACGAGCTGCATCAGTTCGCTGTAGTCTGTGACGACGTTGTATGTGACGCCCTGCCCGGTCTTCTTGTTGAGCGAGTCGAAGAACTTCCGGGCGCACTCGATCTTGGCGTTTTCGACCCCCTTGAGTTGCATGGTCGAGAGTGAACCTTTCGTCTCGGCGACGAAGTACACGTGTTTGACGCTTCCCTCGGTGAACGCGATCGCCCAGTCGGGGTTGTAGTCACCGACCGGGGTCGGGATGAAAAAGCCCCGCGGGAGTTTCGCGTAGACAGCGACCTCGTTGCTGGTGTCGATCTCGTTGACGAAGTCGCGTTCGACCTTGGAGTCGGTGACGACGTAGTCGTAGATGTGCTTGCGCAGCTTGTCGCCGGCCTGTGTGAAGTCCTGCTTGGTCTGATTCTCGGTGAAGATTGCCGAGTCGAACCGGTCTTCCAATGTGTCGTAGGTCAGGTGCTCGACGATCACGGTGGCCTTCTGCTCGTTGACGAGCCTGGCCGTCTCGGTGATGAACTGTTCCGGGTTGAGCCGGAACTTCGCGAATGTCGCCGGCGTGATCCCACTCAGGATGGCGGCGACAGTACGTCGGGTGAGCTGCGCCTTCTCGGTGATCTCGCCGAGCAGGTCGTACTTTACTTGTGAGCCGGCGGTGACCGTCTCGGTGTGAGTTCGTGTCCGCGTTTGGTCGAATCCGGCCGTGTTGGTGAGATCCTCGGCGTCGAGGGCGTCCTTCTGCTGTCCCTCGATGAGGACATACTGCATCGCAGCCACGTTGAGATGGCTGTCGAGCGTCTGAATGCACTTGCGGATTAATTCGTCCGAGTCGAACTCGACCTGGTAGACCGCCTTGTGGTTGATCCGGCCCCAGAGCGCCTGGAACTCCTTCTTCGCGAAGTTGGCCTCGTTGAGCGGAATCTTCTTCGGCTTGCGACCGTCCTCGCCGATCACCTTCACATCGAGATACAGCGCATCCACGAGCGGCCACACGGAGTCGATGACCGGCCGCAGCACCTCCGAGGTGGGCTCGGCGAGGGTGCCGGCTTCCTTCGCCTGCTTGTATACCTCAGAGACCGTGTCGTCGTCGTTGAGGTAGTCGTTCTTGATGAGGTACTTGTACAGCGCCTGAGCGAGTGCTTCCTCGACGACGGATTCGCCGCCGGGAGTCTGGATCGTCTTGCCGGTGAAAAACTTGATGCTCGCCTTGCGTGGCCGTGCCGCCAACGATTCGGCGATCTCCTTCTGAAGTCCGGTCACGAAGTCCGTGTAGGACTCGTCGGTGACGACGGTCAGCTCGTTGATGTCGTGAACGGTGACCGGGTTGTCCATACGCTCGCCGTGCTGGTCGACCGCCAACCGCAGACCGCGCCCGATCTCCTGTCGGCGCGATACCGTGTTGTCGCTCTTCTTGAGCATGCCCATCACGAAAACGTTGGGGTTGTCCCAGCCCTCGCGGAGCGCGGAGTGGGAGAAGATGAACCGCACCGGCTCAGCGAACGAGAGCAGGCGCTCCTTGTTTTTGAGGATCAGATCGTAGGCGTCCGTATCGGTGGACTGCCCCTTGTCGTCGCCCCGCCCACTGACCTTGCCGTCGACCTGCCGCTTGGTCTTCTTGTCGATGGAGAAGTAGCCCTCGTGCACCTTCCCGATTTCGTCGCGGAGAAGGTACTCCTGGTGCGCGGCGGTCGAGTCGTCAAGGGCGAGTTCACCTAACACGTCATCGCGGATCGTCTCGTATTCTTCCTCGAAGATGCGTGCGTAGTCGCCGAGTGTGTCCTCACGGGCGTAGTCGCGGTACTTGGCGACCTCGTCGATGAAGAACAGTGAGAGCACCTTGATACCTCGGCTGAACAGTTCGCGTTCCTTGTCGAGGTGGGCGCGGATGACTTCGCGGATCTGGATGCGCCGCTTGGTTTCCTCGGTCACATCACGGTCGGCGAGCTGCCCGGCGATGACCACGTCACCGTTGCTCAGTTCGAGCACGTCACGGTTGGCGTCGATGTCGGTGATGAACAGGCCCTTATAGGCCTCGATTCCACCGGAGATGTCGTGCAGGTTCGCACCGACGTCGAGCCTTTTGACCTGACGTTTGATGTCGGTCTTGGTCTGGACTTCGATCTCGACCCGGGCACGGGGTTTGGCGCCCTTGGCGATCTCGATCGCATCGAGGTACAGGTACGCGGTCGAGCCGGCGAGTCCCTTGACGGTGATGCCGCGGACGGCGATCTTCTTGACCAGCTTCTGGTTGTAGGCATCCAGGGCGTCGAGTCGGTGGACTTTGGTGTGCTCGACCTTGTGGGTGGCCGAGTAGCGCAACACCATCAAGGCGTTGAACTCGGCCAACGAGGCGAGCGATTTGTCCGCGCCGATCTTCTGCGGCTCGTCGATGATCACGATCGGGCGGTTGGCCTTGATGACGTCGATCGGCCGCCGGGACTGGAAGTCGTCGAGGACGTCGTAGATGCGCCGGTTGTCCTTACCGGACGAGTTGAACGCCTGAATGTTGATGATCATCACCTGCACACCGGCATCGGAGCTGAACCGCTCCAGCTCGTGCAGTTGCGACGAGTTGTAGATGAACGACCGTGGTTTGGTGCCGTACATCTGCTGGAAGTGCTCGGCGGTGACGTCGAAGGACTTCTTCACGCCCTCACGGATCGCCACCGACGGCACGACGATGATGAACTTCGACCAGCCGTACCGCTTATGCAACTCCATGATCGTCTTGATGTAGACGTAAGTCTTTCCTGTGCCCGTCTCCATCTCGACATCGAGATTGGGGGCACCCGGCGCAGCTTTGCTGTCCACGAGCTTCGGTGCCAGTGGAAGATTCCGCGATCGCTGCACCCTGTGCACATTCTTCAGCAACTGAGCACCGGTCAGCGCAATCTCCGCGTTCCGCAAACCAGAATCGGGCGTCTCCGTAGCTTCGAAAAGAGAGGGGTTCGCGACCTGCTTCAGGTTGCCGGGGTCGATCCGGTACGAAATCCCGTCGTGCCTGGGCTGACCGGCGAATACTTCGACCACGGAGTCGACAGCATCGGTTTGGTACTGCTGAACCTTGAACTGGAGCTTCATCTCGGTCAGATCGCCTTCACGTCGGTTGCCGGTGACAGCTCACGGAAGACCTGCTCCGCGTTAATGCGGGCATCATCCGAGGCGAAGGACGAATCGCGGAACACTGCGCGCAAGGGCTCACGCTCAGCGATGGTGCGCACCAACTCGGGTTTGACCGTCGAGTCGAAGCACGCGATCAGGGCGCCGTCCTCGACCACGAAGACCTCTTGACCGTCGATCTGCTCGATAGCGATTTCCATGGTGAGTTCGAGGCCCCAGTCGAGCATCACTTGGAACAGCAGGTCCTCACCTGAACGATCCGGTTTCACGCTGGTCTCAAGCTCCGTCAAGGTGAGCTGGTCGGTCGCATCCGGTGATCGGAGCACATCAGCCATGTTGGTCGAATCGACATGGAGGCTCCTGAAGCCAATATCCAAGTCTGTCTCCGCGAGGCCCGCACTCTCAGCGACGCTCGCACCAGCGCGCCGGATACGTTCTCTAGACAACTCGGCGATCGTAGAATAGCCGGCATCCGCCGCGGTGGAATTTGGGTCGGTGTGTTCATCCAACTGCACCATGACGAACTGTCGCCGCCCTCCATCTTCTAGGTTGGCCATCATCACCGCGTGAGCCATCGATGAGCTGCCGGCAAAGAAGTCGAGGATAATGCACTCCGGGCCAGCGGCAATCTCTAGGAGACGCTTCATCAACTGTGGCGACTTGGGGAAGTCCATTACAGCACCCCCGAAGAGGTCCTTGACTGCCTTGCGTCCGTAGTCGTTGGTGAACTCTCCATCGAGCCAGACGGACTTCACCAGTGTCTTAGCGACTTTGCCATCGACACCGTACAAGTAGTCCTTCCTGAAGATTCGCCACTCCGCACCCGTCGTTTCAGCGGTCAGCAGTGCGTTGTCACGTAGAATCCGCTCACGTCCCCAAGTCCAACATGTTTGTGTCCCATCTGGCGCATCCGGGAACACCTCGACATGGAACTCAGCAGTCAGTTCGGTTGACACTCGACCTGTCGAAGGCTCGACGTAGAGGGGAAAGTAGAGATTGGGCCTCGTCTGGGGGTTGAATGCCTGATTTCGGTTGCGCAGACCGAGGAGACGAAACGGGCCGCCATCGTCGGAACGCTGATACTCATCCGCCATCCTCCCCTCTTTCGCGATTCCCGTGATCGACTCAGCAGCAGAGTTGCGCACGAAGATCATGAGAGACTCATGCGTCTTGGCAACGAATCGATCCAAGTGACGGCCCCGTGGGTTGACCTGCACGGCAACCTGAGCGACGAAGTTTCCTGTACCGAATATCTCGTCGCCGATCTTGCGCAGGTTCGCACTTTCGTTGTCATCGATCGAGATGACCAGGACACCATCGTCAGTGAGTAGGTTTCGCGCGAGCTTAAGCCTCGGGTAGAGCATGCTCAGCCAGTCGGAATGGAACCGGCCATTCGATTCAGGGTTCGCGACTAGGCTTGCCCCACTCTCGTCGGTCTGTCCCGATCTCAGAAGGTATTCGTCCGTCGTCTCTGCGAAGTCGTCGTTGTAGACGAAGTCGTTGCCGGTGTTGTACGGCGGATCGATGTAGATCAGCTTGATCTTGCCGAGATACGACTCCTGCAGGAGCTTCAGTGCGTCGAGGTTGTCACCTTCGATGAAGAGGTTCTGGGTGGTGTCGAAGTCGACGGACTCCTCACGCACGGGCCGGAGGGTTTTCGCGATGGGGGCGTTGGCTGCGAACGCGGCGGCGCGTTTGCCGGGCCAGTCAAGTCGGTAGCGCTCCTGCGGTCCCTCGACAACATGGTCGGACAGTTCCTGGCGGAGCAGGTCGAAGTCGATGGCCCTCTTCGGGTTGCCGTCGGCGTCGAGGGTCTCGGTGACGACGCTCGGGAACAGTTCCGTGAGCTTGTTGATGTTGATGTTGGTCAGATCGGGTGATGTCATGCGCAGTTTTTCCACGGTTTCGCTTTCTGCCTATTTCTCGACCAACACGGCCAGTTCTGATTGCTTCGTCTTCAGCGCACGTCGCAGTTCGATCTTGCGGTTGAGCTGGGGTTCGGTGCGGAGTTTGCGCTCCAGCGCGGAGATCTCGCGTTCGAGCTTGCGTACTGTCTCCAGTCTGGCGACGACATCCGACATGTCCTCGCCTGGCCGTGTCGCCACCGGTGTCAGTGGATCCAGGATGGCGGTGTAGAGGGTGGGTAGTGTGATCGCGGCCGGAAGTGGCTGTCGCGCAGTGTGGGCCGGCTGCCAGCTGGTGCTGTAGTAGGCGCTGAGCTTCGGCGCACCGGTGCCCAGTTGTTTGTGCGAGGCCACCATCCGAATGCTCTTGGTATCTCCCTGACCCCGATTGACCTCGAAGATGAGGGGGAACGGGATGGCCTTGTCGATCGCAGTCAACACCTGGTCGGAGACATCATTGCTCTTTGCGTCGATCTCGAAGACCTGGATCTCGGGGACAGCCTCACTGCCAGCCAGGTTGATCGTGCTCTCGGCGAGTTTGTACGCCCAGGTGATACGCAGTACCTCGGCGATGAACTTCTCGCGGACCGCGGTGGAGACGGTGCCGTGGGAGTAGAACTTCTCCTTCGGTACTCGGCTGCCGAACTTCGCAGCGGTAGGCCATCGGTAGAGCAGGTTCACGCCGGGGTCACCCATCGGCCGGTGCCTCGTCTTTGGGGTCGACGACGGCGATGAAGGCGATGAGTTCGAAGTCGTCGAGGCCGGCGATTGTCTGGGTGAGTGCGGTGGTGCGGCCGCCGGTGAACAGGCTGTCGATGTCGCGTTCCTCGGTGACGTCGATCATCGAGTGGATCGCATCGGTGAGCAGCGCGGAGTACCTGCCCATGTCCGCGCCCTCGCCGGTTGCGGCGTTGAAGGTGCGGACGACGTCGGCGACGGGTTGGTCGTAGGGGCGGCATCCCGCGCGGATGAGGTCGAGCAGGTGCTTGGCCTCGGTGTGGTCGGCGATGACGTTGCCGGCGTCGTCGAGGTAGACGAGGTAGTGCGGGTGAAGTCGGTTGCCCCGGTTGATGTTCTCGTCGGCGTTCACGTTGTGCAGCGCGAAGATCACGCCGGGCTTCAATCCCTTGGTGGGGTCCGCCGGCACGACGGCGTGCAGGCCCTTCGGTGCAGCCGCAAGGTCGCCGTACTCCTTGATATACCCGAGAAGGTCCATGCGGAAGTCGTTGAGACCGAGGTCGGTGATGGAAACACCGGTGCGGACGTCTTCGAGTTCGATGACCTCGTCCTGTAGCTTGCGGAGCTGTTCCTTGCGGAACGCCGCGTCACCGTCCTCGAGGGTGAGGACGTTGTCGTCGGCGGTGCCGGCCAGGTCGGCGATGACCATCCGGTTCTCGACCCGCTCCTTGAGATTGATGTATTCGTCGAGCGAGATGTCCGGCCAGAAATTCACCAGCTGAATCAGGGTGTTGGTCGAGCCGATGCGGTCGATGCGGCCGAAGCGCTGGACAATCCGGACCGGGTTCCAGTGGATGTCGTAGTTGATCAGGTAGTCGCAGTCCTGGAGGTTCTGACCCTCACTGATGACGTCGGTACCGATGAGCACGTCGACCTCGCGTGTCTCCTTCGGCATGATGAGGTGACGCTGCTTCGACCGAGGCGAGAACATCGACATGACCTGCTGGAAGTCGAACCCGGTGCCGAGTGTCGTCTTCGCTCCGTGGCCTCCACCGGTGATGAGGGCCGTCTCCAGCCCCACCCCGGTCAGGGCGGGCGCGAGCTCGCGGTAGAGATAGTTCGCGGTGTCGGCGAACGCGGAGAACACCAGGACCTTGCGGTTACCCGCGTTGATCGGGTGGGCGGCCTTGCCCTCAACGAGCCGCTTGAGCGTTTGGAGTTTGAGGTCACGCTCCGGGGTGACCTTGCGCATCTCGTCAACCAGTTCGCGGAGGGTTTCGCGGTCGTTCCACAGGTCCCGACGCCACGAATCGATGTCGATGTCGTCGAGATCGATCTTGATCTTCTCTCCGAAGGTCAGCGCCTCGAGGTTCGCGTCGTCCTCGTCGTCCACATCGAGGTCGAGGTCCGAAAGGTCGGTGCCGAGGCCGGCGGTGGAACCGCTGTGGGTGTCGAGGAGACTCAGGGTCCGGTCAACGGTGAGTTCGATCTTGTTCAGTGTCAAGCGGAATGCCTCGACCGAGCTCTCCAACCGCTTGAGGAGATTGACGGTCATGAGCTTCTTGAGGCCCTGTTCGCGCCCACTCTGGCCGAGGTTCGATCGCGCGTTGCCGGCAGTGACGTTGTACAGGTCTTCGTACTTGCCGATGCGGCTCGGGAAGACGTACGCCAGTGGCGTGTAGACGGCAAGTGTCAGCGCCTGGAGTTGCTCAAAGATGTCGTTGAAGCCGGGCACGTCGGGCAGGTCTGTGAGCGGTTCGCGGATCGATCTCGGCGGGAGCCGCTCGGGGAACGCGCCGATTTCCGTGGTGTCGTAGAACGCCTGAATGTGTTTGCGTGACCGGGCAATCGTGACGGCGTCGAGCAGCTCGAAGAAGTCGAAGTCGAGCATCTGCAGGATGCGGTCGGTCGTGCGGTCCTCCGGGTCGAGCTTGGACCACTCGTTGAACACTGTCTGCGCATCCTTGAAGACCTTCTCGACCGTGGTCGAGATGTTCAGGTGCCGGGAGAGGTTCTCCGACTCACCCTCGTATGCAAGCTGGAGTTGGTTCTTCAGATCGTTGAACCGGTTGTTGACCGGGGTAGCCGAGAGCATCAGCACCTTGGTCTTCACGCCCTCACGGATGACCTGGCGCATGAGTCGCTGGTAGCGGGACTCCTTCTCCTCGGCGTAGTCGGCGTTGCGGAAGTTGTGCGACTCGTCGATCACGACGAGGTCGTAGTTGCCCCAGTTGACTCGGTCCAGCCTGAGCCCCAGCGACTCTCCGCGGGTGCGGGACAGATCGGTGTGGGCGAGGACGTCATAGTTGAAGCGGTCGCCGGCGAAGATGTTGGTGGTCAGGTTCGCGTTGTAGTTCGTCCAGTTCTCGGCAAGCTTCTTCGGGCACAGTACGAGGACCGACTTGTTGCGCAGCTCGTAGTACTTTATGACCGCCAGCGCGGTGAACGTCTTCCCGAGTCCGACGCTGTCGGCGAGGATGCATCCGTTGTAGGTTTCGAGCTTGTTGATGATCCCGGTCGCCGCATCGCGCTGAAAGTTGTACAGGCTGTGCCAGACCTTCGTGTCCTGGTAGCCGGTCCGATCGTTCGGAAGGACGTCCTCGCTGATGTCGTCGAGGAACTCGGCAAACAGGTTGTAGAGGATCAGGAAGTAGATCCGGGCAGGTGAGTTCTCGGCATACACGCTCGCGATGTGGTCATGCACCGCCTGGGTGACATCGTCGACCTGGTCCGGGTTGTTCCAGATCTGGTCGAAGATGCCGAGGAACTGCCCCGTCTCGGGTGCGCCCTCGAACTTGGTGACCATGTTCGACACCGCCGGTCCCCGTTCGTAGCCGAGGTCCGTGGTGGTGAAGCCCTGGATCGGGAAGTAGACGGAAGCATCGTCGACAGCGGCGAGCGGCTGCATCGGGCTGCTGGTGGCGTTCGACCGGAACGTCACCTTCCTACGCACCCAATCGGCGCACTCCTTCGCGATGGCACGCTGGGTGAGCTTGTTCCGCAACCGGATCTCGAACTCTGAGCCGTACAGGCTCGACTCCGCACGTCCACCCGGGATGAAGAACTCGCGGCGCTCCTTGCGGAGCCTGTCGGTCACCTTTTCCGTCACGAAGGACGGTGAGGTGAAGATGAACTCCAGCTCGGAGACCTGCTCCAACTCCTTGCGCAGCGCCTCGAACGCGAAGATCGAAAAGGTCGATGCTGCGATGCGCACCTTCGAGCCGGGCGTGATCTCGGCCTTGAGGTCGTTGCCGAGAAGGTCGTTGACGTTGTCGATGATCCGCACGTCAGTCCTTTGCCGTATCAGAGTTCGCGGCGGCCCCGCCGCCTCGCACCCAAGAATCGACCTCGCTGACCTGGAACTTCCACAGACGGCCGATCTTGTGGGCAGGCATGGCCTTCTCTGTGATCCAGCTGTACACGGTGTCCTTGGTGACGCCGAGATGGGCAGCGATGTCCTCGGCGGACAGCCACGGCTCCGTCACTGTTACCCCTCTGAATCATCGACCGATCGTGTATCGGTCTCTCGGAACCTTACCGGTTTAACCCTGTTAGGAAGGTTCCATCCGAAGATAGTCGGCTTCAGGCGGGACTCCGCACGATCAGGTGGCAGTATTAACCTGCCCTACCTGTTGTGTTTCGGTCCACGCCGCCTGGGTGACTTGGCGTGGTCATGATGGTGCGGTTTGTGCTCACTGTGGGTGTCCCTGACGTGGTCCGATCGGCACGACTCGTCCGGAGTGCTGGCCTTCGCGGAGCTGATCGTTCTCCAGCGCCAGCACCTGAATGATCCGTTCGAGTTGGTGGACGGTTTCCTGGAGGGCGGTGACGTCTGCGGTGAGTTCGTCGATGCGGCGCTGGGCGTCGTCGCGCTCATCGCGGAGTGCCACGAGGGCGGGTGGGGCGTCGGTGTTCGCTATCCGTGCTCGGAACTCTGCTTGCAGGTCGGTGTGGCGGTGAGTCAGCAGCCAGCGTTTGATCTGCGCTTCTTCGGCGAGCGATTTGATGGTCAGTTTGCCGTCGGAGTACAGGGGTTCCCCTGCGACGAGGCGGTCCATCGCATCGCGGATCGCACGCCGCACGTCGTCCTCCGTTGTTGCCGTCATCATCGGCGTCCTTGAGGGTTGTGGTGGTGGTCGATGATCCGTTGAAGGCTGCTGATGCGTTGTTCCAGGCGCGCTTTCAGCGGTAGTGGGATGGTGGGGCTCGCGATCTCTTCGCGGGCTTGCTCGATTGCCGCTTCGACGTCGGTGATGTTGCGGTCGGTGCGGGCGATGTTGCCGCAATTGGGTTGGCAGTTCGTGATGTCCGGTGATGCCTCGACTCTCGCTGCCCTGTCCCGGTCGGGGTGGCACAGGGCCTTGGACTGGTCGTAGCAGCAGGTCACGAACTGTTCGCTGTTGTCGTAGATCCGCAGTCGTGGGTTCGAGTTCAGGGCTGCGGCTTGACGGTTGGTCAGGTACCGGCCACCGAACTGTCGGTGGTAGAGGCGGACGCCGTCCCGGTACCTCTGGGCGGCCGGTCCGGTGACGGATTCGCCGGCGTCGAGGCGGGTAGCGGCGGCCTCGAGGTACTCGGCGGCGGCCAGGGCTTCCTCCATGGGGAACACGTCCCGCAGCCCGCTGGCGACTCGGGAGCCGTAGCCGTCGGTGCTGTGCCCCCGAAGGTGCCCGTACTGAATTCCCAGGGCGATGCGTCCCCCGGGCTTGCGGTAGATGAACCAGGCGAGGGTGCGGCGGAAACGCTTGACGACAACCGGACCGTCGGGATCGGCCGGGATGGATTCGTGTGTACGACCGAACTCCTCGGCCTTGGCGTTGCACCAGGAGATCAGGTCCGCTGTGCGGTCACGGATCATCCGGGGATGCACGGCCTTGTCTCCGTCAGCGCTCCGGAACGGCGTGTACGCCCGGAGCGGAAACACCAGGTCGCTGTCGGGATACAGCGCTTCCATCACCTCGACGGCCTTGGCAACCGGCGCGATTGCCTGCCACGGCTGGTGGCGTTCGCTGCCGGCCGGAAGGGCGTTGCCGGACTCGTCGAGCGCGCCCTTGAAAACGTGGCCGTAGATCAGGTGCCGGGTTTGCCCAGTCTGCTCGTCGGTGGTCGTGCGGCAGCAGCCACGTCGCAACGCTCGGCATTCCTCGCCACGCATACCGGTCAGGTACGCGACCACGATGAATGCTGCGGTCGCCAACAGGCGGGACAGGTTGTCGACGTCGTAGAAGTTGATGCCGCCGGTCCAGGGCCGAGAATCCATGGTGCCGGTGATCTGTACCGGCAGCACTGCCTCGTCAATCGGATCGAGGTCGCCGAAGACCCGATCCATCGAACCGAGGGGAAGGACATCGTCCGTGCCCAGACCCAACTGCCAACCGATGAACTGCTTGGCGATGCAGCGTCGATCAGGACGACTGGCCGGGTAGAACCCCGGAATTGTCTTGGACGACGTCCTCTGTTGCTGTGCGTAGTTGCCGAAACGCTCGCTGGAGGCCAGGCCGTCGAGATGCGGACGATGCGGCGGGTTCGACTTCGTGCGTGCCGCCGCGATGATGTCCGCGCTGAAGTCGGTGCAGAACCGAATCGCCCACACGAGTAGCGCCGACATGGTCTGCGGGTGGATCGGTGGGGTGCGGTTCTCCGCGGACCACTGGGCGTCACCGAGAACATCAACTCGGGCGAGGGTGTCTTCCCAGTAGGGGCGGATCAACGTGTCGGAGTCAGGCAGGTACGGCCCGTACAGCCAGCATCGTGTGATCGCGAAGAGTCGATTGGCCTGGCTCTCGCGGCCGAGCCCGCTGGCGGCGACCTCGGAGCAGTAGCGCCGATACACGTCGTCGGTAACACCGTCGAACTGGTGGATCCCTTGTCCATCAAGCCATGTCATCCACAACCGCACAAATCCGGCGTAGACGACGATGGAGCCGACCGACAGTTGGGAACGTGTCGCGGTCGGTCGCTCCAGGTCCTCCATGGGCGTGGGCATGTTCACGCAGAGCCAGACGAGCCTCTTCGCTACCGAACGGAACGACGGCGGGAAAGTGTCGAAGTTGATGGACCGGGAGCCCACGACGGTGGGTTTGTGCAGCAGTGGGACCAGATCCCAGCGACTGTCTCCGACCCGCGAGAGCGGTTCAGCGTGGGACGGTGCGATGCGGGTCTTGTCGAGGATGATCGGATCGGAGTCCGACATGGCCACCACTGTGGGGGTCGTCGCGGCCGCGGAGATGTGCGCCCTCATCCGTCGAGCCTCCGACTCAGCAGTCGACGGACCATATCTCGGTCCTCGTCGCAGGCAGTGCCGCGTGCTTGGACGATCTCGGCGGTGGTGGCTTTGGTCGTGAGGACCGTGCGCAGTCGTGCGTAGTGCTCGGCGAAGTCCCGATCCCACCGGGTCGGGGTCACTACGGTTGCCATGTCGTCGAGTGCGTCGAGGAGGACGACCAGTCGTGGCAGGTGTCGTGGTGTGATCACTGCGTTGCCGCAGGCGAAGCACGCGAGGAACGAGGCGGGGCACGGTTGGCCGTCGTCGGCGGCGAACGGGCTGCCGAAGAAGTCCACGCAGGCCGTGGTCGGAGTGTCCAGGCGTCCGGCCAGGAGCAACTCGAGCGTGTGAACCGGGACATCGAGGGTCGCGGCCGCGGCTTTCGGGTTCTGCCTCGCCTGCTCGACCCCACCGGCGTTCATTGCGCGGACGTGGATCGAGGCGTGTGCGTGGGCGACGGCATCGTTCAACCCGGCGGTGATCGTCTCGGAGGCTGCCTCTGTGGTGAGTGGGTCCGGACGGCGGTAGATGTCCTCGCTCTCGGTCTCGGTGTTCTGTCGTGCCGTCTGGTTCAAGACCTGCTCGGTCAATCGGAGGCGCCGAAACGTCCACGTCGGTCCGTCGGCCGTCCGGCTTGCACTGGAGGTGCCGAGGCATGCGGTCGTCCACTCGGTGCGGAAGGGGCCGTCTGATGTGAGGTTCTTGTGTCGGTGGGCGACCAGCAGTTTGTCGGTCGGGCGGCCCATTGCGTTCCGTGCATCACGGCACGGCTGGGTCAGGGTGACCGCGCGTTCCCAGAGCTTTCCGGCCTCGCCGGCGAGGATTTCGTTGGAGTATCGCCGGGTTCCTCGTCGCGGCTTGTCCACTCCCACGGTGTGAACGGGTTCCTCGGTGTCAGGGTCCGATGCCCGGAACGAGTCCACGGTCAACGTGTTCATCACCGACAGGTTGAATCCTCGCTCGCAGACGAGCAGGACCATCAGGTTGAGTACCTCGTCGATGCTCGGGAACAGGGCGTGAGCCGGGGTGGTGACACCGTGCAGGTCGAAGCAGCCCCTTCGGCTCACTGCCCAGGCGAGGTACTGCGACGGCAGCATCCCGGTGCGGGACAGGTGGGTCAGGAGGGAACCGACCGTCCAGCGTGCGCCCTGGACCTGGAACGACGGGGCATCGGCGGGTTCGTCTCCGTCGAGGTAGTGCTGCAGCACCGCGGTGTTCGCCTCGATTCGGCGCAGCGCCTGGTTCACACGATGGTTCGCCGCGGTGCGGATCGCGGTGAACTCTTCCCGGGTGTAGGCGTCGTTCGCCGGCAAACGCTTGCGTGGTTTCACGGCCTTCGCACGCATCGCTCGACGGGTCGACTGCGGCAGCGTTGGTGCCTCCGACAGCAGGGCCCGCATCATCGTCACCTGCCCAGGCCAGCGAGTGTGCTTGTCCTTCTCCGACCGCCACGCCCACCACACTTCGGCATTTAGATCGGCCAACGAGACGACGCCGGGATGGAACTCGGCCAGGTAGCGGGCCAGGTGCTTGACCGTGCCGGCCGCCGCCTCTGCTGTCGCGACGGACTGCCAGCGGCCTCCCGGTGCGACGCCGCTGGCGAATGCACGGATGAGGTCGTCGAGAAGTGTTGGTGCTGCCGAGACATCGGTGAAATCGAAGACCTTGCTGCGACCGTCGGGGTCGACGAACTTGACCTGCCGCACCGAGTCGTCGACCAGGGACGGCCGGGCGTACTTCGCGGCAGGCAACGCCGCCGACGTCGGCGGGCTCATCGCTGTCCCTCGCTGTCCTGGATTCGGGGCGAGAGCTGGGCGACCCGAGAGACGAGGTCGTCGATCAGCGACCCGTCGGCCGGGTCGGAGTTGAGGAACAACTCAACCTGCAGTCCGGATACCGGTTCGAGGTAGCAGTCCCGGGTCGTCGCTAGATTCGCGTGCCCGAGCATCGTTTGCACGAGCACCCACGGGTCGCCGAACAGGTGCCGGAACTCGCGGCGTTCGGCCGCCGTGATCCCCATCCGCCTGTCATGGGCGTAGATGAGCGCCACCAACATCCGCAGCGCAAACGAGTGCCGAAGCATGTGCGGGTGGCAGCGAATGTCGACCCCGAGTCCGTGGCAGCGAGCGTTGGCCGTGGAGAACACGGCCTCCCAGGTGCGGTACGGCAGAGGCAGTCCGGCTTCCGACAGCCACAGCATCCACGGCTCGAGACCGTCCGCGCCCTCGACGAAGAAGTCGAGTCGATCCTTCCAGTCAAGGTTGTCCAGCGGCACAGCGCCTGGCCGGCCGGCACCATCTCGGTAGTGGACGATCCGGCGATTGTCGACCCGGTCCACCACCTTCTTCGTGGTGATCGCGGTGTAGCGGCTTTCGCGCTGGGCTCGGTGGACGGCTTCACGGCGGGTCGACTCGCGGTAGTTGTCGATCCGTTTCAGGGTGCGGCCCGAGATCCAGAAGTCCCGTCCACGGCCGCCCTTGGCCACCGATTCGCCGACACGACCTCGGGCGTACTGCAGTTCCGAGGTGAACGACGGTAGCTCGTCGAGCACCAGGGATCCGCCTTCTCGGAGGCGTAATCCACTGGACCACAAGGTTTCTGCGAGTGCGAGGTTTCGGCCGTCGTTGCGGCCGCGCCACCGCTCGTCTCGCGTACCGTCCGGGAGGTATCCGCCGAGCCCGATGTCGCGCCACCGACTGTATGCCCGTGGAGTCAGCCACTTCACCCGGGCAGAGCGCACGTTCTTCGGTAGCAACTCCGGACGCAGGCTCGGCGGCCCCGAGGTTTTCCGTTGGTCGACCATCACGACAGGTGATCGGCTCACCGTGCCTCGGTGCTGCTGCCAGCTGTAGAACTTCGAGATCGCAGCGAGCTCCCGCGAGAACTTGGCCGCACTCACACGCCGGGGATTGCGGTCGTCGCGCCTGCGCCAGAACTCGAAGTCGACCAGGTCGTCGCGCGTGGCGTCCCGCCAATCGAGCTCTTGAACAGCGAGGAACGACAGGAACACCTTGAGGTCCATCGCGTACGAGACCTGGGAGTCGGTGGCCAGGCGCTTGAATGTGTCGGAAGCGAAGAACAGGGAGACGTCGATGTCCGGTTGACCGGTCGGGGGTAGCAGGAACGGCTGACCCGGACGGATTCCAACGGAAGCTTCTCGTGCATCGAGCGTTGGCGCGTACTCGATCGCCACTGGGGAGGTCAGGCGCCGGCGGCTAGGCCGCGCATAGGCCATCCTCCACCCGTGAGTGCCGCCGCGCTGCTCCACAGCAACACACACTGCCACAACACACCGACATTTTACGGAACGGCGGATTGGACATGCAGAAATCGAACTTCCTGTCCTTGAACGCGTCCTCGGTCAAGGTGTTACCGAAGGCGATGTTGGTCGCGTCATGGCCTTTGGCGAGCAGGTCGGACTTGCAGATCGCGTACGACTGCCCGTTGTACTCCTGCCCGTACAGGCTCAGCTTCGCGTCCGGGTTCTGTTCGAGGAGGTGCTCCTCGGCCAGGGCGAGCATGCCGCCGGTGCCCGCGGTGGGGTCGTAGAGGGTGCGGACGATGCCGGCCTCGGTCAGGTCGGCGTCCTTCTCGGCGAAGAGCAGATCGACCAGCAGCCGGATCGCGTCCCGCGGGGTGTAGTGGTCACCGGAGGTCTCGTTCGCGGCCTCGTTGAACTTGCGGATGATGTACTCGAACGCATCACCCATATCGGCGTTGGAGACGACGTCCGGATGCAGATCGACGGCCTTGAAGGACGTGATGACCTCACGCAGCAGCTCCGCCCTCTCCAGGGCGATGATCTCCTTCTTGAAGTCGAAGTACTCGAACACGTCGACATCGGGGGAGAACCGGTCGATGTAATCAACCAGGTTGTCTGCCAACCCGTCAGCATCTTCAAGAAGGTTGGCGAAGGAGTAGTTCGAGGTGTTGTAGAACGGCCGCCCGGTGGCCTTCTTAACCTCAACCTTGAGCCGGTTCGGGTTGTCGTACTTCGCCGCCAGCTCGCGCACCGTGTCTCGGTCGGGTTCGAGGATGCAGTCGAGTCGGCGCAGGATTGTGAGCGGGAGGATCACGTTGCCGTACTGGTTGGGCCGGTAGGGACCCCGAAGTTGGTCAGCGATCGACCAGATGAAGCTACCGAGGGTGCTCACAACGCTCCTTACAAGGCTCTCTCGACGAGGAAGACGGGACGACCAGCGCGGAGAGGCCAGGCACGCTGTCCGAGCAGGCGGCACATCGTCATCAGCAGTCGACGCGCCGCAGCAACATCATCACCCATCACGAAAACCGTGTGCCATGAGGCCGAGCGAGCGAACACGGCCACACATGTCCAGGAGCTCTAGTGCCCGAGGGCTGCTTCTTGGGCTCGCTCGATCACCATGCCGGGGATGAACGCTGTCTCGTTGCTGCGGTCGGGTTCGCGTTCGATGTTGAGCATCTCGGTAACCGACCGGGGATGACCGCTCATTGCTGCACCCAATGCTTCGAGCAACTCCTGACTGAGTTGAGACAGATTGACCGGTGAGAGCGGCGGGGCGACTTCGTCGTCGCCCTGCACTGAGCCGACCGCGGTTGCCAAGCCGCGTCCCGCATTCTGGAGCACCGACCCGATCTTGTTCGGGTCGGTGCCACTGTTCTGCGTGGCCTGGGCCGCCTGTTCCAGTTCGTCCGACACGTCTGCGTTCTCAACGGATTCGGTGAAAGTCGCCGGCGAGTCGGCGTGGAGAGTGTCTTTGCCGAGATCCACCCCGGCCATGGGGCCAAGGCCATGTTCTTCGTGCGTGCGAGCCGTTCCGCTCCCGAGGACGTCGGTGTCCACCTGGTCGGACTCGGCGCCGGTGACGTGTTCGCGAGAGAGCTCGGCGAGCCTGTCGAACGGGGGAAGACTCTTGACCGCGACGTAACTGAGCGCAAGAGCTGCCGCCGCGTCGAACATTCGCCGGTCGTTCACTGCGTCGGCTTGCATATGTTCGACGGTGCGCTGCTGTACCTGGTCAGGGGCATCTGCCCCACTCCGCACGGGGGTCTCGTTCTGCCGGTACTGCTGTGCTTTGGCGGCCTCGAGTCGGACAGCGTTTTCCTGCGCCAGCTTTTCCCATTTGTGGGCATTGGCCGACTGCGGACCGAAATGCCGCGCTGTCGCTGCGGCGGCGAGGATCTGGATGGTGGTCTGCGCGGCCGGTGAGCCGCGGAAGGCACCGAGCACGTCGTGCATCGACTGTGGTGTCGGCGTGGGCCGGCCTTGACTGCGTTCGGTTTCGACCTTGCCGATGAAGGCCGACACGTCGATCACGTCCTGCGTTGCCTGCGCACCAGCGGACCTGCGCGGTGCGGGCTGCGCCCACGTCGGAGTAGCTGTGTCCGGTTGGTAGAACAGCACTCCCGGGTGCGCATCGGAGGAGCGGGGCCGGGTGGAGCGGAAGCGGCGATTTCTGTCGTTGTCAGCCATTGTCGAAGTTCCTTGTCTCCCTCAGATCGGGCAACATCACTGGTTCACAGGTCCGGTTCCGGGCTGCGATCATGGTGGTTCTCGTCGACGCCGGGCTGGTGGTGTGTCGGCGATGGCGGACCGGACTGCCTGGCCTCCGGATCGGTACGACGACGTGTTCCTCCGTCGCGGCGGGCAATCTCGGCGTCGAGCTGCGCGAGGGTGTCCTCTTCGGGTCGACTGCTTTCCTCCAGCCGGGTGATGCGGTCGGTGACCCTGCTGATCGCCTGTTCGTCGGTGGCGCGGGCGCGGTCGTGGCGCGCTGCCGACGCACGATTGAACTGGGCGGTGCGTTCGATGATCGTCCACTCGTTCTCCGCGGAAGCGGCGTCCTCGGCCGCCGACACGGCCGCAGACGCGCCGGCAAGCTGCTGAGCGGTCGCGGTCCCGGACCGGCGCAACACGTGCAGGTGTGTTCGGGCCTCGCGGACCTTCTCGATCGTGCGCTGGAGATCTGCGACTTCGGCGGCGCCACTATCGACCGCGGCCACTGCGGAACCGTCACCGCGCAGGCGGGCGAGTTCATCTTTCGCCAGGGCGAGAAGCATCCGGTTCTCCCCGAGCCGACTCTGAGTGGATCGGCGAGCTGCGGCGAGTTCGGCGGCGGTGTAGCGGGCGTACGGCGACTTCTGCGGGCGCCGGTGCAGCCGTTCGATGCGCTGTTCCACCGCGTCCTTGGCGCTGCCATACAGATAGGCGAGGGGGTCGGCCTGATCATCCGGTGCGTCGGCGAGCACCCTCGACAGCGCGATCTCACGCACGGTCTTCTCCCACAGCGTCACCCGCCGGGGGTCGGTTCCGCGGGTGCCGACCGCGGCCACCCATGCAGCGTCCTCGGCGATCGCGGCGGTGAGGTAGGAGTCGATGTAGGCGTGCATCTGCTGTTGCTGGGCGCGGACGTAGGTGGCGAGGATCGGGTCGAGGTCGGCGACGTGGTCCGGCAGGGCGGGCACCTTGTACCCGGCCACCTCGTCGCGGCGGATACGCGGCAGCCCCGACCCGTCGTCGGAGGTCGTCAAGTTCAGTGAAGCAGCTTCGCCCGCCGAACTCGCGCCGATTTTGGGTGTGAGCACTAGGGAAGCGAAGAAGATCATCGAGCAGGCTAAGGACAGTGTGTCCTTGGCCGGCATTGCATCGTCCGCCCCGGCGCCGGCCTCGTCAGCCGACGGCACGCAACCGGTGACCGCAGCGGCCGCGGCATCGTGACGCGTCGCCGGTTATGAGTGACGGCGAACCGTCGCTCGACATCGGCTTCCTGGTGCCCGACGTCGAGTACGTCGTGGACGAGTCCGGCGGGCAGTCCCGTCGGGTTAGGGTGGTCGATCATTCACTGAGGCCGTCTCGAGCGAACGTGGCGGCGTTCTGGGCGAAGGTCGTCAAGTAGCCGACGTGTTGGTACTGGGTCGGTGCGATCAGCGCGCCGGACGGATATGGGCGGTTCAACTTCCAGCGGGAGAATCGGCAACGCACAGTGTTGGCGCACCGGTTTTCCGTGGAGTTGGTGTACGGCCCGCTCGGTCCGAATGTGGTGTGCGAGCACAAGTGCAACGAGCCGTTGTGTGTTCGGGTACGTAGCGGGCATCTTGTGCAGTCCACCCACAGTGAGAACGTGCGCTACGCAATCGCGATGGGAGGTTGTCGGGCCACTCGCTGCTCAACGGCCAGGGGCGTTCTCGTCACGAGCGGTCTCTTGCAATCCGTGAGGCATTGCGTAATGGGTACGACGAGGACGCAGTGTTTCGCGCCAAGACCAACCCCGGCGACTGGCAGGGGACATTGTTCTGATGGCAGTGGGCAGGGCTCGGCCGGAGAAGCGGACCGTGACTTGTCAGGTTGGGGTCTGACTTGTAACGCTGGACCGTAACAGGGCGATTCAGGCGTATGCCGGATTGACAGCTCCGGCAAGGGAGTCCGTTGCGCCGCCGCAGTCGACAAACAAGCAGTCGCATGTCGACGGCTGTCCCGGATGCGCAAGGTACTCGGGCGAGACGGCAGAACATCACTATGGCGCCGTTCCGGTCCGAGATGCAAAAGAGACGAGAGCGCTTGCGGCGCCATGGTTGCGACGCCGGGGAACGGCACGCATGGTCGAGGACCAGCGCGGCCTCCCAGGGCGCGCCCAACGGATGGGCGCCCGTCTCGCCGAGGCGATCCGCCGGCACTGCACTCCGTCGAGCGCGTATTCCTCGCCGCTCTCGATCCGCAGAGCGTGACGGTGCCGAGCAGCAATGCGCCGATTGCCGAACCTTCGTTGGATTATTGAAAGATGGGGGCGGGGTGGGGTGGGCAGTGTGCCGAGGGAGCGAACAGCTCATCGAACTTTCCGGGACGGAACTAGCGGCAGCAATAACGCAAGAGCATCACGGACGACGCCGAGAGGATGCTCGACGACCACCCTCTTCCGGGTCCTGTCAGGGTCAGATCCGTGCCTCGGCGGCGTATGCGGCATCGCCCCGGTGACCGACCATTCCGGATCGTCGATCTGTGGTGGGCTTGATTTCTGGAAAGCCTGTTAGGGCTGTGTGAGCGCCAGCTCTTTCCAGCCTAAACAACCAGTGACGCAAATCACATAGGTGTTCTGGGTTGCTTTCGTTGTATAGTCGCGGCGGGAGGATTCCGGTAGCGAAGTTGCAGCCCGGAACATTTTTATCGAGGGGGTCGCAATCTCTGTGTCTGCATCTATTTCGTGCATCAGCGCACATCTTCCAAACCAAATTGAGTCAAATGCTGAGCTATCCACTCGAGTGAATACCACCGACGAATGGATCAGGTCGCGCACTGGAATTACTCAGCGTCGTCTGGTGGAGCCTGGAAAATCCACTTCCGACTTGGCGTGGAAGCATTGACTGAATTCGCGACCGACTACCAAGGTCTCCCGATCGACGCACTAGTTCTCGCGACGACCTCCCCGGATCGTACTTGCCCCGCTACTGCTCCTGAGATCGCAGCGCGGTCGGGCTTGGGCACAATTGGCGCCTACGATATCAACTCCGCCTGCTCCGGCTACCTGTACGGCCTAGCCACAGCAACCGGCCTGGTCAGCGCAGGGATCGCCCGCTGCGTCGCGCTCGTCACCAGCGAAACCTTCAGCTACTTCGTCGACCCTCTCGACCGTAATACAGCACCGCTATTCGGCGATGCCGCCACGGTGACCATAATAGAGCCTACGACCCCCGGTTCCGGCTCGATCGGTCCGTTCGATCTCGGCGCGGATGGCGCCAATCTGAACCTACTCGAAATCCCTTCGACGGGCTCGCGTGCGCGATCGGAAGCTGGGCGCGGAAATCCTGTGGCCTGGACCAACCGCCAATTTCTGCAGATGAATGGCCGCCAGTTGTTTATTGAAGCTGTCGAGCGGATGTCCGGCTCATGTCATGCGGTGCTCGAACGCTCCGGTCTGACCATGGATGATGTCGATCGTCTGATAGTGCACCAGGCCAACGCCAGAATCGCGAATGCGCTTGCCGAGAGCCTTGACATGTCACCCGAAAAGACCCCAGGAAATATCGCCACGGTCGGAAATACGCTCGCATCCTCTATTCCGCTGTTACTCGCCGAAAGCGCGCGTGAAGGCATTATTGAACCTGGCCATCGACTGCTGGTCACTGCATTCGGCGCGGGGCTTTCCTGGGGTTCCTGTCTCGTGGATTGGAATCCGCACTGCGCTTGATTCAACTTCCGGGATTCAACCGAATTTCCGGCCCACACAAAAGCAAGGGTTAGCACATGAGTGCCACTGAGATCATCAAGGAAATCCTCACCCAGAAATTCGAGGTGGATAGCTCCGATATCACTGATGAAGCAACGTTTGAGACCATGGACCTCGATTCGCTCTCGCAGGTGGAATTCGGTACTGCCCTTCGTAAGCGCCTAGGTATCGACCTCCCCGACGCCGAACTGCAGGAGGTAGAGACCCTGAGCGATGTGTACGCACTGGTCGAGAAAAAACTCCCGGTACGATGACCCCGGCGGTAGTCGTGTCCGGCGTCGGCGTGGTGAGTCCCGCGGGCGTCGGGCTGGAACTGTTCCTGCACGCGGCCTTCGAAGGCCATTCGTTGGCAGCCGTCGACACCTGGCTCAAGGGCTGTCCCGTCGAGATCGCTTGTAGGCTATCCGATTTCGTCGCCAAGGACCATGGCATCGCCCGCGCCAACCTACTTGACCGCTACACCCAGTTCGCCTTGGTCTCCGCAGATGAGGCCATGCGGCAGGCCGGACACACCAAGGAAAGCACCGAGAACGCTCGGCTAGCCGTGATTCTCGGCTCCGGTGCGGGCGGGGTGAGAACTTTTGAAGAGCAGCACCGGATCTTCATAGAGGACGGCTTCGACACGATGTCGCCAATGGTGCTGCCCGCCGGTCTGCTGAACATGGCAGCTGGACAGGTAGCCATTCGGCATCGGGCGACCGGTCCTTGCCTGGCGCCCTGTACGGCCTGCGCGTCGGGTGCTACTGCGATCGGACTGGCGAAGCAGATGCTGGAACGCGACGAGGCCGACATCGTGATTGCAGGTGGTGCGGAGGCCCCGATCGCGCCGATGTTCACTTCCGCCTTCGCTCGCATGGGCACGCTCTCGCGTGCGGAGGTGGATCCCGCGAAAGCATCGCGGCCCTTCGACCGAAACCGCGACGGCTTCGTCATCGGTGAAGGCGCGGCGCTGATGGTACTGGAACGGGCCGACGACGTGCGGGCTCGCGGTGGTACGCCGAGGGTGACAGTGGCCGGCTACGGCTCATCTGCTGATGCCCACCATGTGACCACGCCCGATCCACGGGGCGCCGGAGCGATTCGTGCGATGCGCGCCGCGATTGCCGACGCCGGAATTTCTGCCAGCGATATCGACTATGTCAACGCGCACGGCACTTCCACCCGCTACAACGACTCGATCGAAGCCAACGCGATTACCGAGGTACTGGGCGAGGGGACTCTCGTCAGCTCCACCAAAGGAGTCTTCGGCCATGCACTGGGTGCTGCCGCTGCGCTTGAGGCCGTGTTAGCTGCCGCTACCGTCAAAAGTCATCGAGTGCCGCCAACTGCCAACCTGGTCGACCCTGACGATGCCTGCGTGGCACTGGACATGGTGATGGGTTCAGCTCGTGAAACCCCGATTACCGCCGTGCTGAGCAATTCCTTCGGCTTCGGTGGCCAAAATGCGTCGTTGCTCTTCACTTCCAGTTAGGACTCAACCGATGACTTTGGACAGCTACGTCGAACTCTGCTTTGACGGCCGATACAACGACGTGCACAGGCCGGTTCGTGCCCTACTCACCGACGAGATTTTCGACCCCCGTGCGGGACTCACTGCCAACGAGAACGGCCGCCTGGCCTACGAGCGGGCTCGGTTTGTTGGTCGCCACTCGGTCCGACCCACTGCCGCCGCTAGCGACATCTACCAGCTCTGCGCGCTCGCCGAGTGGCCTGGTCTGTGTGATGTGTCGGTGTTCTCGATCCTCATGGTGCACTACAATCTGATGGTCGCCACGGTGGTCGACCGGATGCGCCCGAACGAGTATGTGACGCCGATGCTTGCCGAACTCGACGAATTTAAATCGTTCGGTCCGTACCTAGCCACCGAACTTGGTTATGGCAACAACGTCGCAAACCTGCAAACCACCGCCACATATGACGCCGAGACTCGCGAGTTCGTCCTGCACACGCCGGGCACGCTGGCATCGAAGCACATGTCTTACAGCGGATTCTCTGACATTCCGAAGATCGCGGTGGTGCTGGCGCGCACGATAGTGGGTGGCCGCGACCATGGTGTCTTCCCATTTCTGGTGCGACTTACCACCACCGAAGGCGCCGTGGCTGGCATTCGCACCGCAGCTTGCCCAGAGAAGCCTGTGCAGGGCTTGGACAACGGCATCACCCAATTCGAGGAGCACCGCGTGCCGGAGCAAGCGTGGCTCTCGCGTGGACTGGCTACCCTTTCGGCCGACGGCGAGTTCGTGGCTGAAATGGCCAACCCGCGACGGCGATTCCTCGCCTCGATGTCACGCATTTTCCCGGGTCGGTTGTGTGTGAGCAGTGCCGCGCTCGGCGCCTCCAAGGCTGCGCTCTACATTGCGCTGCGCTTCTCCAGCGCACGACTTACCAGCGCACCGGGGTCCAAGCCCCGCGCGGTCCGAGCACACCTGCCTTACCGCGCGCAGCTGTACCCGGCTGTGGCCATCACCTACGCGCTCACCGCCCAGCTCAACGCGCTCAAGGCTCGATACGAGGTGAACCCCACCGATCTCGCGTTGCAGACCGAGATCTCGGCAACCAAAGCCGTAATTACCTTGGTGGTGCAGGACATCGTGATGACCTGTCGCGAACGGTGTGGCGCACAAGGAATATTCGCTGTCAACCGGATTATCGACTATATCTCGCTGGTACAGGGCCTAGTGACTGCCGAGGGCGACAGCCAGGTGCTGCTCGCCACGGCCGCCGGTCAGCAGCTGGCAAGTGATCACGAACAGATCGATCCGAGTGCGCACCCCGTGCGGCTGCCGGTGCTTGAGTTGCTGGCTCGACGTACGGATCTTGCAGCCAAACGCTACCATGAGACCCGGGCCTCCGAGGACGCCGCGACGACAGCGTTCGACGGCATTAATCAGGCCGCTCCCATCGCGCTCGATTTCGGCCGATTCTGGATCCTGGAGAGGTCCATCGAAACGCTTTTAGACCGGGCCGCTTCACTCGCCGACGCACATGCCCAAGACGTGATACTCAGAATCGCCGAACTTGTGGCGGTGTCCGAGCTGGTGCGTGATCCGCTTGATCTGATGGCCGACGGTGCCGTACAACCCGACGTCCCCGCGCAGTGGCGCGACCGGATTTTCCAATTGTGCGACCACCTCGACCCCGAAATCGACCAGCTGATTGGGGCGTTCGGCTTCACACCCGAACTGCTGCGCGCCCCGATCGCCGAAGCCGACTATGCGACAGCCTTCCTGAACCACTGTGTCGGCACAGCGACCACTGCGTTCACACGATGAGCGTCCTCGTTCTCGGCGGCCGCGGCGGCCTGGGCGCCTCGGTGGTGAACTCCCTCACAAAAGAAGGGGTTCCTCTGCGCTATACGTCGCGCTCGCCCACTGGCGGTGACGACCGTGAACTCGCCTGTGAAATGTCGAATCCGGCAAGTCTCGCCGCGTGCGCACGATGCGCGATCGACGAACTGGGTCAGGTGAAGGCACTGGTGGTAATGGCGGGCACAATGCGCGACGGTCTGCTGATCTCGGCTGACCCGGCCGCACTCGACGAGGTGATCCGCGTCAACCTGCTCGGTTCGATGCTTGCCGTTCAGGCACTGCTGCCGCATTTCATTGAGCACCGGTACGGTCGGATCGTGCTGGTCGGTTCGGCGAGCGGCATGCGCGGCAGCCCAGGACAGGCGAACTACGCGGCGAGCAAAGCCGGGTTGATCGGCCTCGCCCGCTCCGTGACGTTGGAATACGCAAAGCGCGGCATTACCTGCAATGTGATTTCGCCCGGGTTCATCGATGCAGGGATGGCAGCTGAACTGTCCGACAAGCGGCGGTCCGACGTGCTCCGCCAGATTCCGACGAACCGGTTGGGTCGTCCGGAGGAAATCGCCTCGGCCATTAAATTTCTCATCGACGATGCCAGCGGCTACATCACCGGATCGGTGCTGACAGTCGACGGCGGATACGGGATGGGGTACTGACGTGACGACGATGCCGTCGCTGGAGGACGTTCTCCCCCCCGGACGAGTGGTGCGCGACCCGGCGATTCTCGTTGCCTACCAACATGACCAAGAACACGCGCCATGGTCGGAACCTGCGGCTCTGGTCCGACCAATCAACACAGACGAAGTTGCCGTCGCCATCGCTTGGGCCAATGCCACCGGAACCCCCGTTGTTCCGAGGGGTGCGGGAACCGGACTCAGCGGCGGCGCTAACGCCGTGCCCGGCTCGGTCGTCCTGTGCGTTGAGCAGATGAACCGGATTCTTGAGATCGACCCCGTTGAGCGGCTTGCCGTCGTGCAGCCGGGCGTACTCAACGAGCAATTGCGGGCTGCTGCAGCCGAGGTTGGGCTGTGGTACCCCCCGGATCCCTCCAGTCGCGAAATGTGCTCACTCGGCGGAAACGTGGCCACTAATGCCGGCGGTTTGTGCTGTGTCCGCTACGGCGTTACCCGTGACTACGTGCTGGCACTTGAGGTTGTGACCGGCGCCGGACAAGTGTTACGACTTGGGAGTCGAACAGCGAAGAACGCGGTGGGCTACCACCTCACCGGACTGTTCGTAGGTTCAGAAGGCACTCTCGGCGTCGTCACCGAGATCACTTTGCGGCTACGCCAGGGTCAACCACCGCTGACCACGATTATTGGCGCGTTCGAGTCCACAGCCATGGCCGCGTCCGCTGCTGTCGCGACCATGCGCGCAGACGGCGTGAACGTGGAGATCTGCGAACTGATGGACGAAGCCACGTTCACCGCTGTCGACGCCCTGATGCCGCTCGAACTGCCCGACGAGGTCGCCAGCCTGGTGCTGCTGCAGGTCACGGAGGAGGCGGCTGCAGCTCAGGCGGTTGCTGCGCTGGAAGCGGCTGGCGCGCTGTGGGCGCATCGCAGCGAATCCCCGCAGGAGAGCGCTCTACTGATCGAGGCTCGCCGGCGGGCGTTCGAAGCGGTCAGCCGGCTGGGCACGGTGACTACCGAGGACGTTTGTGTGCCCGTGGGACAGGTTGGGCCGGTGCTCACTGAAATCGAATCTATTGCAACGACGCATGGTGTTCCCATCGCGACCGTGGCACATGTCGGTGACGGAAATCTCCATCCGATGCTGATTGACGACGGTTCGTTGTCTCAGGCGACTGTGCGCGCAGTGTTCGACGCGATTCTGGCGGTGGCAGTCGCTGCCGGCGGAACCGTGACAGGGGAGCACGGTGTCGGCTTACTCAAACGAGACGCAGCGATCGGCCAGCTCGGTGACGCCGTGGTGGAGCTGAACAGCCAGGTGAAGTCCGTGTTCGACCCAAACCACATTATGAATCCCGGCAAAATCGCGGTCCGTGCGATGCCACAGGAGGCCTTGATATGACCGGTGACAGTATCGGCACCGCGCAAGTGCGCTGGGAAGTGGCGCGGGGCTGGGGCATCGCGGAATTGACCACTGACGAACTCGATGTCCGAGCGCAAACCTCGTTCGTTCATTACGGCCAAGCTGTCTTTGAAGGTCTGCGGGTGTATTTCCACGATGTGGGCGAGGTCGGTGCATTCCGCCTCTACGACCATCATCGGAGGCTGTGTGCCTCCGCGCGGCGGATGGCATTGCCTGAGCCGCCGTGGGAGGTCTTCTTCGCTGCGGTGTGCCTGTTCGTCGACGCGCACCGCGCGGCACTGACCAAGTCCGGTGATTCTCTGTATCTTCGTCCGGTATTGCTCGCTACTACGGAAACATTGGGTATCACCGCGCCGATCACCGACGCCGTGCTGGTGGTGACCGGGCTGGTGAATTTCAACCATATGGGCACGGACGGCGACGGCTTGACAATTCATGTCGAACGGGAACTGCGGAGGGCATGGCCGGGTGGGGGTGGCACCGCGAAATGTGCGGGCAATTATGGGCTCGCGCGCAGCGGCCAGGCTCGGGCGCAGGTAGTGGGCTGCGACGACGCGCTGTGGTTGTCGCCATCGGGCACCGTGACCGAATTGTCGTCGATGAATTTTTTCGCAGTGCGGGATGGTCAGCTAGTTGTCCCAGAGGCAGATGATCTGGTGCTCTCGGGCATCACCCGTGACAGCGTCATTACGCTCGCCGAGGACCTGGGCATATCAGTGGTCAACAAGGAGTTGCCGATCGAGGAGTTGCTCGCGGATTTGACGGAGGGACGAGTGAGCGAGATGTTCGCCACCGGAACGGCCAGCGGCGTGGTGCCGATTGCCGCGCTGTGCGACGGAGACGACGCCTATCCTGCTGCCGGCTCAACCGCCCTGGCTAAGCAGTTGGCTGGGCTGCTCACGGAAATTCAGGCCGGTCGCGCCGCCGATACGTACGGCTGGATCACACTCCTGCCCAATTCGGCATTAACAGGGACGGTCGAATTCCGCGCAGACTACACGGTGTACGGTTACGCACACTCGCCATACCAGTACTTGCGCCCCTCGGTTCTGGTGCGTTTAGCCCAGCAGGCGGCCGCCGACGGGCTGATTGCAGCGACCGGCACAGGGCTCGATCATGGCTCTCGGAGCTGGGTGGTCCGCCGGAATGTGGTCCGCAACTGGCGTACCACTCCGTGCGTTACCCACGTTACTGCCGTGCGCACGATTGTCGGCATCGGCAGCTGCTGGCTAGAGTCGCTCACTGAATTCTTTGCCGATGGACGCAAACTTGACGGCACCGTGCGGGCGTTCTGGGTGCAGCTCGATGCGGAAACCCAGCGCCCCCTGTCGCTTCCTGACGTCCTGGTACAGCGGTGCGCGACCACAGGAATACCCACCGAATTGATGTGGCGCTCGGCGCTGAAGCGTTTGTTCAAGGATGCTTCTCTTGAGTCGCCGCCACAGAGGACCGTCGGCCTCCGACATGCCGATTTCGATGCGTTAGGCCACGTGAACAACGCGATTTACTTCGACTTCATCGATCACTTGAGCGGCGAGGGCGACGAGATTGTCATGGAGTACGAGCTACCGACCGATATCAATGTCACCGAACTGACCGTTTCCTCCACCGAATCCGCGTCCGGTCTGGTGTTCGCCATGAGCAGCATCGGCAATGGACGACCACATGTGCGCGGACTGGTACGGCGCGGATGAGTTTCGAGATTGGGCGGGTTCGCATCGGTAAGACTGTTGTGCCCTGTGCGCGTATGTCCGACGGTGTGGTCCGGGATGCGCGAGGCGCAGTTTCCGATTGGGCGGGTTCGGCACTGGATCCGGACAATCTCTGCGACATCGAGGACCAGGTTATGGGTTTCCCTTCGATCCAAGATTCCTCACAGGTCGAGGTGCCGTTCAGCGGCAGCGCACATCTGGTGTGCATCGGCCAGAATTTCCACGACCACGCGGCGGAGGTACAGGTAACTATGTGGTCGGAGGATCCGCTTTGCTACCTCAAACCGGTGTATACCCTCTCCACTTCAGGCATGACCCCCATGCCCGAGGGCTGCAGGACCATGAGCTGGGAAGGGGAACTCGCGGTGGTGGTCGGTCGGGCCGCACATCGGCTTCTCAATCCGTCCGATGCACTCTCGGCCGTCGCGGGCTACACCACATCAAACGACATGGGTGATTATGACTGGGTCCTGCATCGTGGTGGGCAGTGGGTGAAGGGCAAGGCATTTCCCGATTTCAATCCGATCGGCCGCTGGCTGCGGGTTGGGCGCAAACGTCACCCCCCGCCCGAATCCCTCCTCACCACTCGGGTGAACGGCGCTGTGGTACAAATGGCACAGCTTTCAGATATGCGGTATACGCCGCCATATCTGGTGTGGTATGTGAGCCAATTCCTCTGCCTCATGCCGGGGGATGTTATTAATTGCGGCACACCAGGCGGCACCGCTCTAGCCACCCAAAACTATCTACAGGTGGGTGACGTGGTCGAGGTAGATATTTCGAATGTGGGCACACACTGCACTCGCATTGTCTGATTACGAAAGAAGGAAAGTGAAATTACGGACATTCAACAGCGCCGCCGATTTTGTAACCGCGGAAGGCGAACATCTTGGTGTGAGCGGATGGCTACAGGTAGTTCAGCCGATGGTCGATCAGTTCGCCGAGGTGACCGGAGACCGGCAATGGATTCATACTGATTCCGTCAAAGCCGCTAACGGTCCGTTCGGTGCCCCCATTGCCCACGGGTTTCTACTCTTGTCGCTGGTGCCGATGATGCTTTCGGAGATCATCGAGATCCATGACATGGATCTCATGCTGAATTCCAAACTCCGCGAGGTTTCGTTCGACGCTGCCGTCACTGTCGGCACGTTCGTGCAGCTCAGCGCAGAATTGCACGCGGTTTACCCTCGTAAATTGCTCACTACCGCAGAGTTGAACCTCACCATGGCTGTCAGCGATAAAGCGTCCCTCGGGCCGCAGGACCGCGTATGCCTCCGCGCGATGCAGACTCTTATTGTTCGCTCGAAGCGCAGCAACCGCACGGGCGCGGATATCGGATGACGCCACCGAAAGGAGTCTGAGTGCCAGAGTCGATCGCCGATTCTCGGCGTCGCCTGCTGTACGAAGCAGCGGTGGTCGCCAGCGCCGTCTTTGTCGTCGGCGTGGCGTACGGCGCGATGTCGGTGAACGCCGGCCTGCCGACCTGGTTTGCTCCCGTGGTCGGATTCTTCGTTCTCGCTGCTTCCTCGGAAATGTTGTTCGTAGGCCTGCTCGCCGGCGGCGCGAATTCATGGATCGCTGCTGCCGCAGCCCTGGCCGTGAATTCTCGTCACCTGCCCTACGGCCTCGCCGCGACCGATGTACTCGGCACCGGCTGGAAGCGGTACGCGCGAATTCATCTAGTGAATGACGAAACCGTAGCGTTCGCCGCCGCCCAGCAGACCCCTGCCGCGCGTCGCCTTGCTTACACCTGGTCCGGGCTCGGTATTCTGATCACTTGGCCCGTAGGCGCCCTGCTCGGATCGGTCATCGGCCGCATGTTCGACGTCGCAATCATCGGTCTCGATGCCATGTTCCCCGCTGTGATACTTGCCTTGATCATGTCGGGGATACGCGATCCTCGTACTCGCTACGGCTGTCTTGCAGCCGCGGTGATCGCGGTCGGTGCCGCCCTCGTCCTTCCCGAAGGCATCGCCCCGGTGCTGGCTGTTCTAGCCCTCCCTCTGATGCGCCCCCGACCCATCGATCCCGCCGTCGACGCGGAGCGAGCCGAGGCCGAGGATGCGTGATCTGTGGGTAATCTGCGCTGCAGCTGCTTTTCTCGCCGCGGGAACGTATGTCCTGCGCTGGGTGGGGCCCGCGCTGCCTGCCAGCTTGACCGAATCACCACGTGCCAAACAACTCATCGATGATTCGGCGATCCTTCTGCTGACAGGTGTCATGGCGACGACCGCACTGTTGCAAGACCAAGGGTTTGCCGGCTGGGCTCGGGTGCTTGGGGTAGGGGCTGCCGGGGTGCTGGCCTGGTTTCGGGCTCCGATGCTGGTGGTGATCATTGCCGCCGCTGTGGTGACTGCGTTGGCGCGCGCGACGTTCGGTCTTATGTAACCGCGGTCGGCGAGCCGACTGAGATGCCGTAGCATCGTGACTCTCAAGATTCCCAGATGAGTCGATATGGTCTGCTCATGCACGAAGTGGAGCACACTCCCGCAGCCGCAGCCGATGCAATGACGAACGATGAATTGGAGACGGCGATCGCGGCGCTGCACGCTCGCGAACAGGCATTCCTCGTTGTGGGTGACGCCGAGACGGCCTCGAACCTCATGCGAACGAAGTTCGTGCTGCTCTCGACTCTGGAGGGACGGCATTCCGGGAGAAGAGCGACCGCGGAGAAAACCGGCCTCACCGCGGCGTGACGACCAAGCTCGCACCGTACCGAAAACCATTGGCGCGCCAGCAGCATCGCCGACCGAAAGGCGACACGTGCCGCATCGGCGTCATTCGGCTACTTGGACTTCTTCGGTGTATTGAATTCGTTGGCCGGCAAGTCATACGTCTTCTGGGCGTAGTCGGTGTCAGCCCACCACGCGTAGTTCCACTCTCGCGTTACGTCGATCGCGGAGGCGTAGGGGAACGCTTCGGTCGCCATCGTGCGTACTGCGGCCTCGATCATGTCGACGCCTCGTTCCAGGTGGCGGTCCTGGATGTTCTTGCCGGTCCCATCCGGAACGACGAACTCGAATGTCAGACGGAGTCGACGGTTGCTGGCCATATATGCCAGCTTTCAGTAAGAAACGTTGCTTTGACTGAGACTGCCAGGTTTGGAATAAAGTATCAAGCTTTCAGGAATGGAGTCCAGATCGACACGCCACACTGCAAGTGACGGAAACGCATCCACGCGCAAGACGCGATGTTCCGTAAACGTTCGTTTATGGAACACGGCCGGACGAATCGGGCGACCAGGCGCGACCTATGTTCCGAAACTCGTGTCCAAAACCAGTGTTTCGAAATAAGCGTTGTCGGTGAGTTATGGAACACTGCGAGCTCGTGAGCGAACTTTTGGGCTACGCCAGGGTCTCGACGACCGACCAAACCCTCGATCTGCAGAGCGACGCCCCGAGCGCCGCCGGGTGTTCGCGGATCTGGACCGAGACCGCCAGCGGTGCCACCACCGCCCGGCCGCAACTCGACGACCTGTTCTCTCACCTCCAGGCCGGCGACACTCTGGTGGTGTGGCGCCTCGACCGCCTCGGGCGCTCCCTGCCCCATCTACTTCAAGTGGTCACCGACCTCGAAGACCGCGGCATCGGCTTCCGGTCGGTGACCGAGTCCATCGACACCACCACCACCGCCGGCGGCAAGCTGATCTTCTCCATCTTCGGCGCGCTCGCCGAGTTCGAACGCAACCTCATCCGTGAACGCACCTCGGCCGGCCTCACCGCTGCCCGCGCCAGGGGCCGGATCGGCGGACGGCCACCGAAGATGACGACCAAGAAGATCAAGCAGGCGAAGCTGATGCGCGACAACGGGATGAGCCAGACCGAGATCGCGGAGATCCTCGGCGTCGGACGCACCACGCTGTATCGACACCTGAAGTGAGCGCAGTAATCGCGGTTCCGCGAACGTTTTAGACCCTCAAGCGCGCTCTCCTGCCATTCCTCACAGTGAAAAAGGGAGTGACGCCACCTGTGTATCTGCTCGGAACGGGTGGCCACTCCGTGGGCAGTAGACCAGCTGGTCGCGGAAGACGAGCAGGGCCCTCCAAACCATCCGCCAACGGCCACTGCCAGTCCACAATGACGTTGTTCCAGGACTGCGGACGTGAAAAATCAACCGACCCGTGGAACTGCGCCTTCCCGAACGAGGTCTGGCCGCCGAAGTATGACTCGCGAACGAAACCGGGCTGTAGAACACCGCCCTCACGAACGAATTCTGTGTGCCGTGGAACTGCGCCCTGTCGAACGCGGCCTCCCCGCCGTGGAACTGCGCCATGTCGAACAAGGTCTGCCGGCTACGGAACTGCGCAGCTCTGAACAGGGCCCTGGCGTGGAACTCCGTCTTGACGAACGAGGTCCGCCCGCCGTGGAACTGCGCCCATCCGAACGTGTCCGCCAGCCGCGGAACTGAGCCTTCGTAAACGTGGTTTGTCCGCTATCGAACTGCGCCGCCAGGAACGAGGTCCGCCCGCCCCGCCCGCCGTCGAACTGCACCCCGTCGAACGAGGTTGTCGCCTCGCTGTGGAACTGCGCCTCCTCGAACGAGGTCGACTTGCTATGGAACTGCGCGTCGTCGAACAAGGTCTACTCGCTGTGGAACTGTGCCTTCTCAAACGAGGTCCGCTCGCTGTGGAACTTCGCTTTTTGAAAAGAAGCCAGTTGGCCGTGGAACCGTGCGCGAATGAACTGCACTCTTCCGCGAAAGACACAGCCGTCGAACTCGGCGTTTTCGAGGTAGGCGCCGGTGAAGTCGAAGTCGGACTCGCTCCAGCTTGTTCGGCGTCGGGTTGGAGGTGCGCTGCGATGATGCGCAGGATGCTCTGCCGGACCTGACTGTCTTCGGTCCGATGCTCGTGGTGTTCCTCAACGACCCGATCCGACGGTGCGTACCGGATGATCGTCTTGGTATGCGTCTGTTCGCGTCCACTGGGCTCGTAGGGCAGACACAGGTAGCTACACAGCAGGTCGATGCAGACCTGCCGTTCTGAGAAATTGCCGAACGCGTGCCAATCGTCTGCCAAGGACGCAATCGCATAGGCGCCGGCGAGACGGATAGCAGAGCTGTCGTGGCTGAGTTGCTCTGCACAGGTTGTGTACCTCTCACGCAGGTTCCGCTCGACGCCGGTGTGATGCTCACGGTCATCGGCGCGGACTTTGTGTTCGTGTTGCCTGGCAGCCGTTTCCTGTTGGGCGGCAGCGGTCCGGCTCGCGGTGTCGAGTGCTCGCTGCCGGTGATAGGCAAGGACTGCTGCGGGAACTCCCACGGCGGCCGCGGCGATCAACCCGATCGTCCGTCCCAAATCAGTCAGATTATCGGCGGTCACCACTTTGACGCCGTCCGGCGTAGCGAGTTCGGCGAGGATCCAGGTCAGGAGACTGACCAGAAGCAACGTACCGACCCCGTAACTGACTAAGCGCCAAGGCGAAACATGCTGCGCCCGTGGCACAGGCACGTTGTCTCCGCGCGGGGGGCAGACGAATTCGGATGCGACACAGCCAGAATCTATACGGATAGCAACACCAAATTCCGAAGGGGCTCGGAGCTGACCGTCCGTGTCGTCGACCGAACAATCGGTGCTGCCGCGCCACCGCTGCGCGGCGGCTTGCCCCATGTCACTGGGCGATTCCGGCCCCCTGATGAGCGTTGGCGCCGGTCTTCACTGCTTCGGCGTCACGTTCGCGTTGGCTGATACGGGCGTGGGACAGGCCGATGATCGCGGCCGTTTCGCGGGTGGACAGGCCTGCACTCTTGCGCAGGGCGGCGATCACTTCGTCGGTGGCAACGTCGATCCGCTCGGTAATCTCCCGGGCCTGGCGGCGAAGGTCGTCGAGGTGGTCGAGTTGGCCGGTGACCTCGACGTCGCCGATCCGCACGAGATGCCGGGGATCGTGACGTTCTCGGAGTCGGTGCCGTCGCGGTCGTGGGCGAGTGTGTGCACGCGGGTGTCGATCGCGGTGAAGTCTTTTTCCCGGAACGTCCACTCGGGCCGGTCGTGCACGGTCACGGTCCATGCCTTGTCGTCCGCGTCGGCGCGGGCGATCGTCAGGCGTTAGTCGGTCATCGAGTGTTCCTCGGGTCAGGCATGGACAGGCGGCGGTGTGCGTATTCGACCCTACGGGTGCGGTTCAGCGCTGCGTCAGCAGTACCAGACCGAGACGTCCGTCGCGGCCCATCGCCTCGGGGTCGCCGAAGTTGGTGGGCATATCCAACAGCACTTCCGTGTGGTCGCCGTGGTGGTGGGTGTAGGTGGTGGTCGCCGATCGCGCGCACTGGCGGGTCTCCTGTCTTAGATAGCAGCGGCGGCGCGGGCGCCGGGGCGTGGGCCTCGGTCGCCGAGGTAGCGGCAGATCGTCGTGTGGGTGACGCCGTTCTCGCGGGCTCGAGCTATCGCGCGGACTTGCTCGTCGGTCAGGGCGCGGGGGCCTCCGGGTCGGCGCGCCATTACCGATCCTCGGTGTCGCGGGCCGCGGCGAGGTACTCGGCGGCGGTGATGCGCAGCTGTTCGGGCGTGACGGTGTGGTAGTCGTCGCGGACGGCGGGGCCGTGTGTACCTCGGTAGTCGACGCGGAGCTCGGCGGCAGGGTAGTACGCGAGCCCGTTGTCGTCGGGTTCAGCGCGCTCGGGTAGTTCGACGACGGCGTACCGGGCGAGGATCGCCTCGGCGAGCTCGGCGGCGCTGAGGGAGTGGTCGCCGTCGACGGCGCGGATGTGGGCGGCGAGAGTTTCGGTGGAGATCATGCGGCTTGTTCCTATCGTGTCGTGAGGGCGAGGATCGGGGCGAGGACCGCTTGCGCGAGGCGGGGCGGTACGACGTCGCCGACTTGTCGGTACTGCGCGGTCCTGCTCCTCTGCCAAGGGTAGGCAGGTGGGAAGGATTGGAGGATCGCGGCCTCGTCGACGGTGACGCGGCGCGAGATCGGTTCGCTGTTGTCGGGCTCGGCGACCCATGCGGCCGTGCCCTTGCCGGTGATTGTGTGCGCGGGCTCGTCGAGCTCGCAGATGGTCACCGTGCAACAGCGGTGATGTGCACGGATCCGTTTGTGGTGGGGATCTGAATCGTCCCGTCGTGCAGGGACCACACTCCGGTGCGGAACTCAGGTCCGGTCCCGGTGAACATCCGGTCGTAGACCTGCTCGGTGATGCGGTGTTGCTGGTCGTACTCGGTGTCGGGGATTCGGGTTTCGGGCATGTCGGTGTTCCTTCCGGTCTGGAAAGTCGTGGGGTCTACAGGCCCGCGGCCTGGAGCGCGGCGAGGCGTTCGGTGGCGGCGCGCTGGCGACGGCCGAGGGTGACCATGTGCTCGAACAGGTCGGATTCGGGCAGGGATTCGGCGGCGTCGGCGATGGCGAGTCCGGCGTCGCGGAAGCTGCGCCGGTAGGCGGCTGCGGCCACGGCGCGGGCGTAGTGGCCGAGGCCGGTGCGATCTGCTCCAGCGGTGGCCGCGGTGACGAGGGCGCGGCTGAGGCGCTGACCGGTGTGGCCGGCGAGACGGCCGTCGCGTTCGAGTCGGGCGGCGACCATCGGGGTCTCGTGCGGGACGCCTTCGGCCACCAAGGCAGCGATCACCTCGAACAGCCCGCGGTAGATCGGGTGTAGAAGTCCTCGCCGCGCAGCACGCCGGTCACCTTGTGTGCATCGGATCGCGGAGCCCACAGCAGCGTGCACACAACAGTTCTTTGCGTGCGTCCACCGATCGCCGACCACGTTGGCGGCGCTGATCTTGCTCTCGTCGGAGTCCCCTCGACATCCCGCCACGCTGTGGCGCGACTCAGCCGACCCACCTACTACTGTCATCGCATGAGCGCCCCACATCCTCTCGATCGCAACCACCTCACCGCGGCACTTGCCGCGTTCGAGTCACGCCGGTTGCCCCTCGAGGGCAGGCGCCATGCCGCCGTGGTCGTCGCCGTCCTCGACGACGGCACCGGGAATCCCGTGATGCCGCTGACCAAACGACCCGCACGACTCCGCGCGCACCCAGGACAGTTCGCGCTCCCGGGCGGGCGTCTCGACGACGGCGAGACCCCCGAGGACGCCGCGCTTCGCGAACTGCACGAAGAACTCGGCCTCGCCCTCGATCCCGACGCGATCATCGGCCGCCTCGACGACTACGTCACCCGATCCGGATATGTCATGTCGCCGTTCGTGGTCTGGTCCGACGCCGCCATGGCCGACCTCGTCCCGAGCCCGGACGAGGTGGACATCCTCTACGCGGTCACCACATCCGAACTCGACGTCGCGCCACGCTTCGTCGCGATCCCCGAGTCCGACAAGCCCGTGATCCAATGGCCCTTCCGCGGACATCTCATCCACGCCCCCACGGCAGCGGTGGTGTACCAGTTCCGGGAAGTGGCACTGCACGGCCGGCACACCCGCATCGAAGGACTCGAGCAGCCCGTCTTCGCCTGGCGCTGACGCCCCGGACGGAGACCCGGGACGAATGTGGAAGGGTATGAGAGACCGACGGTGAAGCCGAGAAAACTGCGAAGAACAAGGGATGGCGCGACGATGACCGATGCGACCACGGGCGCCGGTACGGGCAGCGCAGACCGCATCCTCACCGTTCCCAACGCCCTCAGCTTTCTCAGGCTGCTCGGGGTCCCGTTGTTCCTATATCTGGTGCTCGTCGTCCACGCCGACGCCTGGGCGCTGATCCTGCTCATCGTCAGCAGCCTGACCGACTGGGCGGACGGCAAGCTCGCCCGGTTGCTCGACCAGACCTCACGCCTCGGCGCGATCCTGGACCCGATGGTCGATCGCCTCTACGTCGTGACCACCCTCGTCGCCCTCGTTGCCCGCGACATCATGCCGTGGTGGATCGCCGCCGTCCTCATCGGGCGCGAAGTCGTCCTCGCACCCACCCTCGCCGTCTACCGACGCAGGGGACTGCCCCCGCCGGAAGTGCTCTACCTCGGTAAGGGCGCCACCTTCCTGCTGATGTTCGCGTTACCGCTGCTACTCGCCACGGTGGCCGTACCCGGCTCGGAACCCATCACGGGCCCGCTCGGCTGGGCGGCGCTGATCTGGGGCACCGTGCTCTATGTGTGGACCGCAATTCTGTATCTCGCTCAGGCCGTCACCATCGCGCGGACGGTCCCGGTGACGGGCCGGCCCGGATGAGCCGCAAGTGGGAACGCGTGCGCCGCAACCCGGTGCCGTCGCTGCTCAAATCTCTCCTCGAGGACCATCTCGACCCCGGTTACGCCGCGGCGGCCGCCGACCGGCGCGCCGGACGACGACCGACCTCGCGCGCCACCGCCCGGGTATGGCTCGTCGTCGGGGTCGTGCTCGCCGGTCTCGTACTGGGAACCGCGTACGCCCAGAACAACGCGGGAGAAGCCGGGACCGACCAGGCGCGCGCCGAGATCCTCGCGTCTCTGCGCGCGAGCGACGAGAGGAACGCCGCGCTGGTCGTGCGTCGCGACGAGCTGACCCGGACGATCCAGGACCGTCGCGATGCTCTCTTCGCCGACGACACCGAAGGCGGAACCGTGCTCGATCAACTGCGCGCGGCCGAGGATGCCGCCGCGGCGCTGCCCGTCCGGGGTCCGGGACTGACGGTCACCCTCACCGATCCCGCGGCCCGCCCGAACCTGTCCGACTCGTCCCAGCAGACAGAAGGCCGCCCCACCGCGGCGGTCTTCGACCGGGACCTGCAGGCAGTGGTGAACGCACTGTGGGCGGCGGGTGCCGAGGCGGTGTCGGTCGGCGGTGTCCGGGTGGGTCCGGGCGTGACCGTCCGCCAAGCCGGGGGAGCGATGCTCGTGGACAACCAGCCGGTCTTCTCTCCGTACGCCGTCTCCGCGGTGGGATCTCCGGGCCGGCTGCAAACCTCGTTCGTCGTGAGCGACGCCTACCTGAGGATTGCGGGAATCGCGCAACTCTACGGGGTAGGTTTCACCCTTGCCGACGAGGACGAACTCGAACTCCCGGCCGCGCCGGCGCGAAAAATCGGATCAGCAGGGGAAGTGGGGAATCGGTGAATCGGGTCAATCATGCTCAGGCGCTGTATGCGGCGCTGGCGCTCGCGATCGGGATCGCAGCCGGCATCGTGTTCAGCCCCCAGGTTCCCGATATCGTGCAGCCGTACCTGCCCATCGCGGTGGTTGCCGCCCTCGACACGGTGTTCGGGGGTCTGCGCGCCTATCTCGACGACATCTTCGACGCAAAGGTGTTCGTGGTGTCGTTCGTGTTCAACGTCCTCGTCGCCGCACTCATCGTGTGGCTCGGCGACCAGCTCGGCGTCGGCACGCAGCTCTCCACCGCGGTCATCGTGGTTCTGGGTATCCGGATCTTCGGCAACGCCTCGGCACTGCGCCGCAGATTGTTCGGTGCGTGACCCATGTCCGACGACACACGCGGCGGCGAACACGAACCACGCGGCGGTCCCGAACGGGACGGCCCCGAACCGGACGCTGTCGAACCGGGTCGGGATTCGGACGACCGGGACTCGGCGGGGGCGAAGCCGGGGCTGAAACGGACCGCGCCGGTCTTCGCGGTACTCGCCGCACTCCTCGTCTTCCTGCTCGGCACGGCGATTGCCACACAGGTCAGGAACACCGGTACGGGCGACACCCTCGATTCGGCGCGCCCGGCCGATCTCCTGGTCCTGCTCGACAACCTCAACCGCAGAGAGGCCGCGCTGCGGCAGGAGATCACGGCACTCGAGCGCACACTCTCGAGTCTCGAGCGGGACGGCTCGGACGCCGCACTCGCCGAGGCACGTGAGCGCCTCGACGACCTGTCGATCCAGCTCGGCACTGCTCCGGCGTCCGGCCCCGGAGTCGTTCTCACGGTGAACGATCCGCGTGGCGGCGTCGGTGCCGAGGTCGTGCTCGACATGATCCAGGAACTGCGCGCGGCGGGTGCCGACACGATGCAGATCGCCGGTGCGGGCGGCGAGACCGTACGCATCGGGGTGGATTCGTGGGTGACGGGCTCGCCGGGCGCGATCACGGTCGACGACACGCCGCTCCGTGCGCCCTACACGGTCACCGCCATCGGTGACGGACCGACCCTCGCGGCAGCACTGAACATCCCGGGAGGTGTCGTCGACGCCGTGGCCCGAGCGGGCGGCAGCCTCACCGTCGAACAGTTTCCGCAGGTCGACGTGCCCGCCTTGCGGGAGATCAAGCCGCGCCAATACTCTCAGCCCGGATAGTGAATCCGACGTTCGCCCGGAACGTCGCCCCCGAAAGGATCTACCTTGAGTGAGTTCGAAACGCCCGGCGAGTTGCGCTACACGGCGGAGCACGAATGGGTGCAGAGGACCGGAGCGACAACCGCGCGGATCGGGATCACGGACTACGCACAGTCTCAACTCGGCGACGTCGTTTTCGTGCAGTTGCCCGAGCCGGGTGCCGACGTGACCGGAGGCGACTCCTTCGGTGAGGTCGAATCGACCAAGAGCGTCTCGGATGTGTACGCGCCCTTCAGCGCGAAGGTCACCACAGTCAACACCGACCTGGAGACCAACCCGGAACTGGTCAACAGCGCTCCCTACGGAGCTGGATGGCTGGTCGAGGTGGAGGTGGACACCGAAGGTGACCTCGACGGCGCCCTCGGAAAAACGATGGATGCGGACGGCTACCGCGGCATCACGGAAAGCTGACGGACCCGGCATGTAACGTGGCCGCGACTACCTGCACCAGTGCCCCCGCACAGGGTACGGTCAGATATGGCGTGTGCCGTGTCGATTTGATCGGGGCGAACGACTCAACGATCGCCCGGGAGTTCCCGGGCGATCGAACGGATAAGGAGAAACGGTGAGCGAGAACGGCAACGCGGGCTACGAGGAGACTCCTGCGGAGACGACTTCGGTGTTTCGCGCCGACTTCCTGAACGAAGTGGAAAGCGCCGGGGCCGGAACGCCTACGACCGACGCGCCCGTCTCAGGTGTCGAAGGGCTCCCTGCCGGATCAGCGCTGCTCGTCGTCAAGCGTGGACCCAATGCGGGTTCGCGCTTTCTGCTGGACCAGCCGACGACGTCGGCGGGGCGGCATCCCGACAGCGACATCTTCCTCGACGATGTGACCGTCAGCCGCCGGCACGCCGAGTTCCGTCAGGACGAGGGCGACTTCCAGGTGGTCGACGTCGGAAGCCTCAACGGCACCTACGTGAACCGGGAACCGGTCGACTCCGCGGTACTCGCCAACGGCGACGAGGTCCAGATCGGCAAGTTCCGGTTGGTGTTCCTGACCGGTCCTCGCGGTTCGCAGGGCGCGAGTAGCTGATGACCGCAGCCCACCAGTCGGCGCCGGCCGGCATGTCGATCGGGTCCGTACTCGATCGACTGCGGCCCGAGTTCCCGGACGTCACGATCTCGAAGATCAGATTCCTCGAGGCCGAGGGGCTGATCAGCCCGGAGCGCACTCCGTCGGGCTATCGCCGGTTCTCCATCGCGGACTGCGAACGGCTGCGCTATGTGCTCACCGCACAACGGGATCAGTACCTTCCGTTGAAGGTGATCAAGGAACAGCTCGAGGCGATCGACCGCGGCGCTGCCACGGTGGGATCGGTCGAGACCCGGCCCAAGCGGCCCCGGCCGCTGGCAGTTGCCCGCGGTGAGGTCTCACCGGAGGATCTGCGCACCGACCGGGAGATCCGCGTCAGCCGCGACGACCTGTGCGAGCGGGCCGGTGTGGATGTCGCGTTCCTGACCGAACTGGTGGGGGCGGGCCTGGTCACGCCGGGTCCCGCCGGATTTTTCGACGACGACGCGGTGCTGCTCGCGCGCACCGCGAAGGCAATGGCCGAGTTCGGCCTCGAGGTACGGCATCTGCGCGCGTTCAAGCTCGCTGCCGACCGCGAGGCCGGACTCGTCGCCCAGATCGCCGGTCCTGTCGCGAAGGGGCGCGATGCCGGTGCACGGCAGAGAGCGGAAGAGATGGTGCGCGAACTCGCCGCGCTGTCGTTGACGCTCCACACCTGCCTGGTGAAGGCTGCCGTCCAGGGCGCCCTCGACCGCTGATCGCTCCGAGATGCGCCGACCGGCACCTGACGGATGTTCGGGAGCGCACTAGAATTCAGGCAATATCGATTCGGGTGGTACGCCACTGACGAGCAGCGGGACGGAGGCGCCGCGATGAGCGAGATGCGAGTGGTGGGGATCCGAGTAGAGCAACCCCAGAACCAGCCCGTCCTACTGCTCCGCGAGGTCGACGGGGAGCGGTACCTGCCCATCTGGATCGGTCAGAACGAGGCGACCGCGATCGCGCTCGAGCAGCAAGGTGTGGAACCCGCCCGCCCCCTCACGCACGATCTGATCAAGAATCTCCTGGACGCATTCGGCCACGCACTCCTGGAAGTCCGCATCGTCGACCTCCAGGAAGGCACCTTCTTTGCCGATCTTGTTTTCGACGGCGACATGCGCGTGTCGTGCCGTCCGTCCGATGCCGTCGCTGTAGCCTTGCGCATCGGTGCGCCGGTCTTCGTCGACGAAGCTGTGCTCACCGAAGCAGGACTGGTCATGCCGGACGAGCGTGAAGACGAGGTCGAGAAGTTCAAGGAATTCCTCGACAACATCTCTCCGGACGACTTCAAGGCGACGGACGGCTGAGCGGTCGTTCGTCGACCGGCGACGGACGCGTTGCAGCCTCGAGCAGCAGCACAGTCCGGCGCGAGTAGTGTCGAACGTTGCCTTTCCGGTGGGCGTGTTGCTGCCCCGCGCCCCACGCCGGAGCGTACGCTGGGTAAATCCGAATACGGATTACTTGGTGAGCCTGAGAGCGCTCGACGATTGGATGTGGTGGGGGATCCGCCAGTCGGTCGTTGCGAGGTACAACAGGGCGCGCGAGAGGAAGTCACACAGTGCGAGATCGGCCGCAGGGACAGCATTTCAACGTTGACGCCGGCGACCGCGCGAGTTCGTCACCCACACCGCACGACGACGAGATCCAGCCCGGGCTGTTCCCCGACGATTCGGTGCCCGACGAACTTGTCGGCTACCGGGTGCCCATCGCGTGCCAGATCGCGGGAATCAGCTACCGCCAACTCGATTACTGGGCGCGCACCAATCTTGTGGTCCCCTCGATCCGAGGCGCCGCGGGATCGGGAAGCCAGCGGCTCTATTCGTTCAAGGACATCCTGGTTCTCAAGATCGTCAAGCGACTGCTCGACACCGGCGTGTCCCTCCAGAACATCCGGGTCGCCGTCGACCATCTGCGCAGCCGCGGCGTTCGCGATCTCGCCAAGATCACGTTGTTCTCCGACGGCACCACCGTCTACGAATGCACCTCGCCCGAGGAGGTCGTCGATCTTCTCCAAGGTGGACAGGGTGTCTTCGGGATCGCGGTCAGCGGCGCGATGCGTGAACTCACCGGAAGCATCGCCGACTTCCCCGCCGAACGCGCCGACGGCGGAGACGTCGAAGAGCGCCCGGAAGACGAACTGGCGTCCCGGCGCCGCAGCCGCATCAACCGTCGCATCGGCTAGACGAAGATCACGGCCGGGGGTCGTGCCGCGGCGTCGCTGTCGGAGCACCGGCGTGTTCTAGACTTGGTCTCGCGTCGCCGTCGTGCGGGAGAGTTCCGGACCTGATCCGGGCGCCGAAGGAGCAGCACCTCCCCGTCAATCTCTCAGGCATACAGGACCGTGCGAGCTACGACGTCTCTGGAAAGCGGTGGGAGCACCCACCCGCCCACGGGGAAACGCCCATCGCAGGGCCGAATCTCTCAGGCGCTCGCACCGCGAGCTCACGACAGAGGGGGAGGAAACACTCCGCGCGACCACGCGCGGTAGTGGGCCTCTCCGATCAGCCTGGGAGCTGCGATGTCAGTAGATGTCACCTCGAACTTCGCCGACCGCCACATCGGTCCCGATCCCGCGGGCCTGAACCGCTTGCTCGAGGTGATCGGAGTCGGATCGCTCGACGAACTCGCCACGAAAGCAGTCCCCGCGACCATCCTCGACGGGCGTGACGGCGGCGTGTCGGACGGGCTGGACGTGCTCGACGCCCCCAAGTCCGAACACGAGGTCCTCGCCGAACTGACGGCGCTCGCGCGGAAGAACACCGTGGCCACCTCGATGATCGGCCAGGGATACTACGACACCCTCACGCCGCCCGTTCTGCTCCGCAACATCATCGAGAATCCCGCCTGGTACACCGCGTACACGCCGTATCAGCCCGAAATCAGCCAGGGACGTCTCGAAGCCCTGCTGAACTTCCAGACCATGGTCGCGGACCTCACCGGCATGGAGGTCGCCAACTCGTCGATGCTCGACGAAGCCACTGCCGCAGCCGAGGCGATGACGCTCCTGCGCCGCGCGAACCGCAAGTCGAAGAGCCCCCGGATCGCCGTCGACGCCGATCTCTTCCCCCAGACCGCCGCCGTCCTGGCGACCCGCGCGGAACCCCTCGGCATCGAGATCGTCACCGCGAACCTCGTGGACGACGGTCTTCCCGAGGGCGACTTCTTCGGGGTCGTCCTGCAGATCCCCGGAGCATCGGGGCGTGTCTACGACGCAGCCCCACTCATCGACGCCGCCCACGAGCGCGGCGCACTCGTCGCGGTCGGGGCCGACCTGCTGGCGCTGACCTTGATCACGCCACCGGGTGAGCAGGGCGCGGACGCATGTTTCGGCACCACCCAGCGTTTCGGTGTCCCGATGGGGTTCGGTGGCCCGCACGCGGGTTACCTGGCCGTCAATGCCGGGAACACCCGCACCCTCCCGGGCCGGCTCGTCGGGTTGTCGGTGGACGCGGACGGCGACCCCGCCTACCGACTCGCGCTGCAGACCCGCGAACAGCACATCCGCCGGGAGAAGGCGACCAGCAACATCTGCACCGCGCAGGTGCTGCTGGCCGTGCTGGCAGCGATGTACGCGTCGTACCACGGTGCGGAGGGGCTGACCGCGATCGCGCGCCGCGTCGCCGGTTACGCCGGCCACCTCGCGTCGGGGCTGCGCGCGGGCGGTGTGGAGGTCGTCCACGACACCTTCTTCGACACCGTCCTCGCCCGGGTTCCCGGTCGCGCCGACGAGGTGGTCGCCGCAGCGGCGGCCGCCGGTATCAACCTGTACCGGGTCGACGCCGACCACGTCTCGGTGTCGTGCGACGAGGCGACTACTGCGGCACACATCACCGCCGTGCTGGACGCATTCGGAGTCTCCGGCGAGCCGTCGGCAACCGAGGGGAGTGCGCTGGCGGCGGCACCGGCGCGCACCAGCGACTTCCTTCGGCACGAGGCCTTCACCCGGTACCGCACCGAGACCGCGATGATGCGCTACCTGCGCAGGTTGTCCGACAAGGACCTGGCGCTCGACCGCACCATGATTCCGTTGGGTTCGTGCACCATGAAGCTGAACGCGGCCGCCGAGATGGAAGCGATCACCTGGCCCGAGTTCGCCGGCCTGCACCCGTTCGCGCCGACGGAGCAGACGACCGGGATCCGTGAACTCGTCGCGGACCTGGAGGGCTGGCTGGCAGCGGTCACCGGATACGACGCGGTGAGTCTGCAGCCGAACGCCGGCAGCCAGGGTGAGTACGCGGGTCTGCTCGCGATCCGTCAGTACCACCTGGACCGGGGCGACATCCAGCGCGACACCTGCCTGATTCCGTCCAGCGCCCACGGCACGAATGCCGCGTCGGCGGTCATGGCCGGGATGCGGGTCGAGGTCGTGGCGTGCCGGTCGAACGGCGACGTCGACCTCGACGACCTGCGCGCCAAGATCGCCGATCACGCGGAGCGTCTCGCCGCGATCATGATCACGTACCCGTCGACCCACGGGGTGTACGAGGAGGACATCGCCGAAATCTGCGGCGCGGTCCACGACGCCGGCGGCCAGGTGTACATCGACGGCGCGAACCTCAATGCGCTGGTCGGGCTCGCCCGGCCCGGCAAGTTCGGTGGCGACGTCAGCCATCTCAACCTGCACAAGACGTTCTGCATCCCGCACGGCGGGGGAGGCCCGGGTGTGGGACCGATCGGTGTGCGTGCCCATCTGGCGCCGTATCTTCCGGGACACCCGGCCGAGCCGGGTCTGGGCGGTGGCGGACCGGTGTCGGCGGCTCCCTTCGGGTCCGCGTCGATCCTGCCGATCACCTGGACCTACATCAAGCTGATGGGCGCGGAGGGTCTGCGTCGGGCATCTTTGACAGCGATCGCCTCGGCGAACTACATCGCGCGTCGCCTCGACGAGTACTTCCCGGTTCTGTACACGGGTGAGAACGGCATGGTGGCGCACGAGTGCATTCTCGATCTGCGGGGGATCACCAAAGCCACCGGTGTGACGGTCGACGACGTCGCCAAGCGACTGGCGGACTACGGGTTCCACGCGCCGACCATGAGTTTCCCGGTCGCGGGCACCTTGATGGTCGAGCCCACCGAGAGCGAGGACATCGCCGAACTCGACGCGTTCATCGATGCGATGATCTCGATCCGCCAGGAGATCGATCGGGTCGGGGCAGGGGAGTGGCCCGCCGAGGACAACCCGTTGCGAGGAGCGCCGCACACCGCGGAATGCCTGGTAGGAGAGTGGAATCACCCGTATTCCCGTGCGACCGCGGTGTTCCCGATGGGGAAGGCCCGCGCGAAGGTGTGGCCCGCGGTACGTCGCATCGACGGTGCGCACGGTGATCGGAATCTGGTCTGCTCGTGCCCGCCGTTGGAGGCGTACAGCAGCTGAGCAGTCGGGCCGGTGGGATGGTACCCACCGGCCCGCACTCGTCGGTGAATATTCTGGAAGGGACGGAAAAGCGGGTTAAACCGAATAACCCTCTTTCGCCACAAATCTCGCCCTACCTAGAAGGCAGGGCGAGATTCTGTCGTCAGGCGTCCGAGGTCAGCTGCAGCAGGGTGATCTCCGGGGGAGTGCCCACCCGGACCGGCGGCCCCCACGCTCCGGTGCCCTGCGAGGTGTAGACGAGGGTGTCTCCGAACCGGTCGAGTCCGGTCACCGTGGGATTGGCGAGGGAGACGAAGGGGCGGAGCGGCCACATCTGACCGCCGTGCGTGTGCCCCGAAAGTTGCAGATCGACCCCGTGGTCGCGCGCTTCCAGAACGTGTTTGGGCTGGTGTGCTGCGAGCAGCACGACGGTCTCCGGATCGATCCCGGCGACGGCGGCGGCCATGTCTGGAGTGTGCGGTTCCGGCGCCGTGTAGTCGTGGACTCCGGCGAGTGCGATCGTGTCACCGCCGCGGGTGAGTACGACGTGTTCGTTGCGCAGGGTGCGCACGCCGAGGGTCTCCCAGTGATCGAGCCACGACATCGCGTCGTCCGCGTAGTACTCGTGGTTCCCGCTGACACCGAACACGCCGAGGGGCGCACGCAGATCACGCAGGGGTTCGAGGTCGCGGCCGGCCAGTGCCACGGTGCCGTCGACCAGATCGCCACCGAGAACGACCAGATCGGGCTGCTGCGCATTGACCAGGTCGACGACGCGACGCACGAAGTCCACCCCTCGCGCAGGCCCGACATGCAGGTCGGTCACCAGTGCGACGCGCGTTCCCTCGAATCCCGCGGGTAGCCGTCTGAGCGGGACCCGCACGTCGACCACGCGGGGACGCGCCGCCTCGACGGTGCCGTACGCGACCGCGCCCACGGCCGCAACGACGAGTGTCGCGGTGGCGACCCGCAGGACTCGGCGCTTGGACGGGTCGGCCGGTTCGTCGGAGCCCGTGACAGAGCGCCTGCGCATCCACCGGACGAGCCGCGCGCCGAGGGCGAAGAGACCGATCAGCAGGATGCCGAGCCCGAGGTACAGGACGACGGCCAGCCAGGTCCAGCCGAGGAATCCGATGGGCCGGGCCCAAGACGGATCGAGGGTCGTGCCCACCGAACTCGCGGCGACGGCGAGAAGTGCGAGGGTGACGAGAGCCGCGTCGGCGGCCCATGCGGCGCGACCGGTCAGGCCCGGGGCCCGGACGAGCCGGCGATGCAGCCAGTAGGTGAGGAGGGCGAAGAAGATCGCCATGACAAGCAGTCTGAGCACGGTCAGGACGCCAGCTTCCGGATGATGTCGACGAGGGCGTCGCCCTGCGTGGAGGGGACGGTCTGGAGGGTGCCACCGGTGCGATCGGCGACGGTCTGCAACGTGGTGACGTCGGTGGCGGCGTCGCCCAGGACGACGAGGTCGATCCGGACGGGTTTACCGGGGGTGGAGAGTTCGTCGATGGTCGCCAGCAACTGCGCCACATCGGTGTCGTCGCTGTCGATCACCGCGAGGACGGAGTTCGGCCGATTGGGGTCGTACTTGTCGACCGCGTCGCGGTAGGCGGCGGTGAGGGTCGCGCCCACCGGTTCGTCGTCGGTGAGGGTGACGGTGTCGAGGGCACTGCCCAGCGCTGCTCGCTTCGCGGCGGTCAGCCCGTCGCGTTCCACGGCGATCCGGTATCCCGGCGCGGTGTCGGAGAACACGTACATGCCGAGCACCGACGTGTCGGGGGAGCGCCGGACGAGCTGGTCGAGAGCCTCGGCGGTGTGGGTGAGCCGTGTGCCGTCGCCGTCCGGCGTGGACATCGACTGCGACGTGTCGACGACCATCGTGATCTTGCTGGGGGGTACCGGCTCGAGGCGGGTGCGGAGCAGTGCCTCGGTCACCGGGCGGGGAGCGGGGACGAGGGTCGAGTCGACCCGGGGGAGACGGATGTCGCCGACCGGTGCGGGTACCTCGGCGCCGACCCGGAAGCCGTTCTCGACGAGTACTTGCATCTGTTCCGGTTTGCGCACGTAGTCGACGAACTCGGCGGCCGCCCGCGCGAGCGTCTCGTCGACCCACGGCGCATCCACGATCGCAGCGGGGTAATCGGTGACCGGGGCGGCACCGAACGGCAGGTAACCCGACAAGCCGCTGAGCTCCCCGTCGTCGAGCGCGGCGTACAGCTGTTGTTCGACGACGGGCACCGCGTGCACCGGCGCCGCGATGTCGGGCTGGGCGCCGAGCGCGGTGAGGGTGTCGGTGGTGGTCGGTCCGGCGGTCGGTCCGAGCGCGTTGGCGCCGAGCGCGAGTTCGGTGACCGCAGTGACGGAGGCGGGTGAATCGGCCTGTTCGACGGTGAGTGGCCCGGCACCGGAACCGGTGACCGCGGTGGCCACGGCCTCGAGGGTGAGGGTCGTCGCGTCGGTGTGTTCGCCGGTGGGCAGCGCGAGCCCCAGCCGGCCCCAGGCCTCGAGGCCGACTGCGCGCATGGCGGCGGGGTCGCGTTGGAGGCCAGGTAAGTCGTCCCATCCCACCGCCGAGCTCGTCAGAGCGCGGCCGAGGTCGTCGGGTACCGCGAGGACGACGGGGGAGGTGGCCAGGGAGCGTGCTTGTCCGGCGACGGCTGTCGCCGCGCTTTCGGTGGCGCGGGAGTCGAGGGGCACCCACAATGCGGGTTCGGGCCCGAGCGCGGTGTTCCACTCGCCGGAGCCGAGCGCTGCGGCGGCCGGAGCGGAGTCGGTGGGTTCGACCTTCACGCTGAGGCAGTGGTCTCGGATGACGGGTGCGACGTCGCTGGTCCACCGGTCGGCGAGTGTGGTCAGGCTCGGTGCGATGCGCGGGTCGGCGGCGATGTTCAGTACGGCGTCGCCTTCGACGCATGTGGCCGCGGCGTCGGCGCCTTGCCGGTCTATTCGGTCGCGGAGGCGGAACCAGCCGAAGACGGCGACGACGACCAGGACGATTGCCACGACCATCACGATCAAGCTTCTGCTGATGCCGCGCGCGCCGCCGCCGCGATGTCTGCCGCTCACGTCTGGGTCCGCCTCGTTTTCGTCATGGATCCGGTCTTTTCGGACCTTCTACACCAGTGTAGTGTCGGCCGATTCGGCGTCGTACGCGCCGCGGCCTGTACGGGGCAGGGCCCCGGTCCGGGTCGGATCGGGGCCCTGCGTGCACGTAGTGCGCCGGAGTCGGTGCTCCGGCGAACGTCGGCGTTCGATCAGGCGAACTTGGCCTTGTACTCCCGGCGGCGGCGATGCAGGATCGGCTCGGTGTAGCCGCTGGGCTGCGTGGTGCCTTCGAGGATGAGTTCCTTGGCGGCCTGGAACGCGATGTTGCTGTCGAAGTCCGGGCCCATCGGCCGGTAGGTTGCGTCGCCCTCGTTCTGGCGGTCGACGACCGGGGCCATGCGCTCGAGGGAGGCGATGACGTCGGCTTCGGTGACGACACCGTGGCGGATCCAGTTGGCGAGCAGCTGGCTGGAGATGCGCAGGGTGGCGCGGTCCTCCATCAGTGCCACGTCGTGGATGTCGGGGACCTTGGAGCATCCGACTCCGTGGTCGATCCAGCGCACCACGTATCCGAGGATCGACTGGCAGTTGTTGTCGAGTTCCTCGCGCTTCTCGGCGTCGGACCAGTTCGGGTTCTCGGCGAGCGGGATGGTGAGGATGTCGTCGAGGGTGGCCCGGGTCTTGCCCTCGAGCTCGTCCTGGACCGCGAAGACGTCGACCTCGTGGTAGTGGGTGGCGTGCAGGGTGGCCCCGGTGGGTGAGGGCACCCACGCGGTGTTGGCGCCGGCCTTGGGCTGGCCGATCTTCTGCACGAGCATGTCGTGCATGAGGTCGGTCATGGCCCACATGCCCTTGCCGATCTGTGCTTTGCCCTGCAGGCCGGCAGCGAGACCGGTGTCGACGTTCCAGTCCTCGTACGCGGCGATCCACTTCTGCTGCTTCATCGCGGCCTTGCGGACGACGGGGCCTGCCTCCATGGAGGTGTGGATCTCGTCGCCGGTGCGGTCGAGGAAGCCGGTGTTGATGAAGGCGACACGCTCGGATGCGGCCTGGATGCAGGCGGCGAGGTTGACCGTGGTGCGGCGCTCCTCGTCCATGATGCCGACCTTGAGCGTGTTGGTGGGCAGCCCGAGGAGGTCTTCGACGCGGCCGAACAGTTTGGTGGTGAAGGCGGACTCTTCGGGGCCGTGCTGCTTGGGCTTGACGATGTAGATCGAGCCGGTGCGGCTGTTGAGCAGCGGGCCGTGCTCGTCGTCTCCGTGGAGGCCGTGGGTGGCGCACAGGCTGGTGACGAGTGCGTCGAGGATGCCTTCGGGCACTTCGTTGCCGTCGCGGTCGAGGATCGCGGGGTTGGTCATGAGGTGACCGACGTTGCGGACGAACAGCAGGGAACGGCCGTGCAGTTCGAGGTCGCTGCCGTCGAGCGCGGTGTAGACGCGGTTGGGGTTCAGCGTGCGGGTGAGGGTCTTGCCGCCCTTCTCGAACGCTTCGGACAGGTCGCCGCGGTTGAGGCCGAGCCAGTTGCGGTAGCCGATGACCTTGTCTTCGGCGTCGACGGCGGCGACGGAGTCCTCGAAGTCCATGATGGTGGTGACGGCGGACTCGAGGACGACGTCCTTGACGCCGGCGGCGTCGGTGCTGCCGATCGGCGACTCGGGGTCGATCTGGATCTCGATGTGGAGGCCGTTGTTGCGCAGCAGCACGGAGGTGGGGGCAGCCTTGTCGCCGAGGTAGCCGACGAGCTTCTCGGGCTGTGCGAGTTCGGTGACGGTTCCGTCGGCGAGGGTGACCTTCAGGGCGTCGCCGTCGATGACGTAGGCGGTGGAGCCGGTGTGGGATCCGGTGGCGAGGGGGACGGCCTTGTCGAGGAAGTCGCGGGCCCAGGCGATGACCTTGTCGCCGCGCACCTTGTTGTATCCGGTGCCCTTCTCGGCGCCGTCGTCCTCGGGGATGGCGTCGGTGCCGTACAGCGCGTCGTACAGCGAACCCCACCGGGCGTTGGAGGCGTTGAGGGCGAAGCGGGCGTTGAGCACGGGGACGACGAGCTGCGGTCCGGCCGTGGTGGCGATCTCGCTGTCGATGTTCGCCGTGGTGATCTGGAAGGGCTCGGGGGCGGGGACGAGGTACCCGATCTCCTCGAGGAACGCCTTGTACGCGGCGGCGTCGTGGGGCTGTCCGGCGCGGTCGCGGTGCCAGCTGTCGATGCGGCTCTGGAGCTCGTCACGCTTGGCGAGGAGTTCGCGGTTCTTGGGCGCCAGGTCGTGGACGATCTTGTCTGCGCCGTCCCAGAACGCGGCTGCATCTATCCCCGTGCCCGGGATCGCTTCGTCGTTCACGAAGTCGTAGAGCACCTTGGCGATGTGGAGTCCACCGATTTGCACGCGTTCTGTCATTAGCCTCACTCTTTCCGGTTGCGGTGCGTCCGCGGCGGCAGCGCCGGGATGCTTGCACGAAAAACTCCAGTCATGTTACCCGCCGGTAGCAAATGGGGTGTCGGGTCGACACGCGCGCAGGGCGGTGCATCGATTCAGCAGTTCCTCTCGGAGAGCCGCGGCGCGGGTGGTGAGCGCCGACTGCTCGCGGACGTACTGTGCGCGTCCGGCGGCAGTCTCGATGGCGACGGGCGTGTAGCCGTAGTCGCTCAGATCATACGGGCTGGCCCGCATGTCCAGTTCACGCGCCGCCGAGGCCAGCCGGAAGCACTCGAGCAGCAGGTCGGAATCGACGAGCGGGGAGAGCTTGAAGCACCACTTGTAGAGGTCCATCCCGGCGTGGAGACAACCGGGTTGTTCCCGGGCGAACCGGCTGTCCGGGGTGAGGGAAGAGGCGTTGCGGGGCGCCGCGTCGGGAGTGAAGAACCGGAACGCGTCGTAATGAGTGCATCGCAACTGCATTGATTCCACCAGCTGATCCGTGCCCTCGTGACCGAGCCGCAACGGCACCGAATGCCGCACGCCCTCGTCGCCGGTGCGGTACACCATCGCCCATTCGTGCAGGCCGAAGCACCCCAGTTGCGCCGGGCGGGACGCGGTGGCCGCGAGCAGACCGTGGACGAAGCCGACGGTGCCGGAGCGCTGCGCGAGGACCGCATCGGTCACCCGCACCGCCGGCTCACCGTCCATCACGATGCGTTCGTACCCGGGATGGTCGCGGTAGTCGCGGGTGGCGGCGCCGAGCAGGACCGTCCCGTACCCGGGATGCCAGAACCGCAATTTGCCGGGCCGGTAGTTGTAGTAGGTGAACAGGAAGTCGTGCACCGGATGAGACTCGTTCGCCGCGCGCCGTCGCAGATGATCGGCGAGCAGGTCGTCCACCGCGGCGTGGTGCCGGTCGCGGCGGGCCGTCCACTCCGCCTCCGTGAGAATCGAGGCGGGCGCCTCCGTGAGAATCGGGGCGGGCGCCTCCGAGGGGACACAGCTCATGGGGTGCGGCGCTCCGGAGACGGGTCCGCGACGCGATGGGTGGCGTCGCGGACGGTGCCGACGAACTCTTCGACGAGATCTTCGAGAGCCACGATCCCGATCACCGTGCCCGCGGCGTCGACGACCCTCCCGAGGTGGGAACTGGTACGGCGGAGCACCGACAGTGCTTCGTCGAGTGCGACACGCGGCCGGATCGACGGCAGCGGCCGGATGGTGGTGGCGGTGATGACGGCGTCCGGACCGGCGTTCGGATCCCCGACGAGATCGAGCACGTCCTTGATGTGGACGTAGCCGTTGATCTTGCCGCTCGGGGTCCGCGCGGGATAGCGGGAGAACCCGGTGGCACTGACCGCCTGCTCGATCTCGCCGAGCGTAGTGGTGCCGTTCGCTGTGACCGGCACGGTGCGTACGGCGGCGAGCGGGATCATCACGTCGGCGACGGTGCGGTTGCTCGTGCTCAGGGCGCGGGTGAGGCGGCGGTGCTGTTCCTCGTCGAGCAGGCCCTCGGAGCGGGACTCGCCGATCATCTCGGACAGTTCGAGTGCGGTGACGGTGACTTCGAGTTCGTCCTTGGGTTCGACGCGCATCAGCCGCAGCGCGCCGTTGGCGCACAGGTTGTAGAAGGCGATGAGCAACCGGGCGGGTCGCATGAACATCAGGTGGACGGGGACGAGCAGCATGGCCGTGCGTTCCGGTCCGGCGATGGCGATGTTCTTGGGCACCATCTCGCCGAGCAGGATGTGCAGAACCACCACCAGGCTCAGCGCGAGGGTGAAGGAGATGGGGTGCAACCAGCCGTCGGGGATCCCGACGAGGTGCAGGGGCGCTTCGATCAGGTGCGCGATCGCCGGTTCGCCGATGCGGCCGAGCAGGATCGAGCAGATGGTGATGCCGAGCTGGGACCCGGCGAGCATCAACGACAGGTGTTCGCCCGCGTCGACGACGGTCTGGGCTCGTCTCTTGCCTTGTGCGACGAGCGTTTCGAGCCGGTCTCGTCGGGCGCTGATGAGGGAGAACTCCGCGCCGACGAAAAAAGCGTTGCCGGCGAGCAGGGCCACGGTGAGGATCACGGCGAACCAGTCGTTCATCGTGTCTCTCCGTCCGGTGTCGCCCGGTCGTGGTCCGCGGTCTCGGTGTTGCCGCTGTCCCCGCCGGTGTCGTCCGGGTCGTGTTCGGCGTCCTCGTCCAATTCGCCGGGCACCAGAAGGACCCGGTCGATGCGATGGCCGTCCATGTCGAGGATCCGCGCGTACCAGGGCCGGTGCTCTTCCCCGGGGCGGGCAGGCAGGACGATCTCGTCGCCGACGTCCGGGATCCGGCCCAGTTCGGTGAGGAACAGTCCGGCCAACGTTTCGTAGTCCCCCTCGGGTGCCTGATAGCCGGTCAGCCGGGCGAGTTCGTCGGTACGGAGCAGACCCGCGCACGACCAGCCGTCGCCGTACAGATGCGCGTCGAGTTCCGGCTCGTCGTGTTCGTCCCGGACGTCGCCGACGATTTCTTCGATGAGGTCCTCCATGGTGATCAGCCCGGCGGTGCCGCCGTATTCGTCGACGACCAGCGCGACCTGCATACCGTCGGAGCGGACCCGCTCCATCACCGCGTCGCCGTCGAGCGTGGACGGGACGACGGGAACCTTGCGGGCAAGGGTGCGCACCGCGGTGGTGGGGCGCGCCGCCGCCGGGACGGTGAAGGCGTGTTTGACGTGAACGACTCCGACGGTGTCGTCGAGGTCGCCGTCGACCACCGGGAACCGGGAGTATCCGGTGCGATCGGACAGCTCGATCAGGTCCAGGACGGTGGCGTCGAGGTCGAGCGACTCGATGGTCACACGCGGAGTCATCAGATCCTCGGCGGTGCGCTCACCGAACTCCAACGACCGGTCGACGAGTTGGGCGGTGCTCTCGTCGAGCGCGCCGCTGACCGCGGAGGCGCGGACGAGCGAACCCAGTTCCTGCGGGGAACGCGCCGAGCGCAGTTCGTCGGCGGGTTCGATGCCCAGGCGCCGCACGATGCGGTTCGCGCTGCCGTTGAGCCCGTTGATCGCCCATTTGAAGACGAGGGAGAACCCGGCTTGCAGGCCGGCGGTGGCGCGGGCGGTGGCCAGGGGGCGGGCGATCGCGAGGTTCTTGGGGACGAGTTCGCCGAAGATCATCGAGAACGAGGTGGCGATGATCAGCGCGAGGATCAGCGAGACGGTCCCGGCGGCCGAGTCGTTCAGCCCGATCGCTTCCATGAGCGGATTCAGGAACCGGGCGAGGACGGGTTCGGCGAGGTACCCGGTGATCAAGGTGGTGATTGTGATCCCGAGTTGTGCGCCGGAGAGCTGGAACGACAGGGTGCGGTGTGCGTGCTGCACCTGGCGGGCGCGCAGGTCGCCGCCTCGGGCTTCGGCGTCGACGGTGCTGCGTTCGAGCGCGGTGAGGGAGAATTCGGCCGCGACGAACAGGGCGGTCCCGGCGGTCAAGGCAACGAAGCCGACCAGGCTGAGGACGGACAGGATCACGGATGTCACATCCGCTCCCGTGGGTGGGGGGTTGCGCCGGGGTGGTCACCCGGCTCGGTAGGGGAGCCCTCCGGACCGGCGGAGTCGGGCTCCGCTGTGGTTTCTGCTGCTGACCTGCGGGAAGTGGGTGCCGCGGGCACCGGGTTCCTTTCGTCTGGTCCGGAGCGTGGAGAGATCCTGGTGGCCCGGACGTCGTGTGAAAGTCCTCATTCTACTGAGAGGGGCGCGGTGTTGTCGCTGCGGCGCCGAAGCGGGAGCGGTGTGGTGGTGGGTGCGCAGGTCGGGGGAGCTTCGGCTTACGGTGTGGGCGGGACCCCGGAACGGATCCGTACCGGCCCCATCGGACGAAGGAGCATCGACGATGACCGCAGGCACCCCGGGTGGGCGTATTCCGAGCAAATGGGAGGAGATCACCGCGGCGGATCCGTCGCATTCGGCGTGGTACGTGCAACGGTTCCGCGACCTCGCTGCCCAGGGGCGCGACACCGCCGGTGAGGCACGGCTCGTCGACGCGATGCTCGAGCGCGGGTCGCGGGTGCTCGACGCCGGATGTGGTCCGGGCCGGGTGGGCGGCTACCTGCATCGCGCCGGACACGAGGTGGTCGGGGTGGACGTGGATCCGGTGCTGATCGCCGCGGCCGAAGAAGATCATCCGGGACCGCAATGGCTGGTCGGTGATCTCGCCGAACTGGACCTGCCGACGCGGGGAGTGACGGGCGAGTTCGATGTGATCGTGTGCGCCGGCAACGTGATGACGTTCGTGGCACCGGTGACGCGGGAGGCGGTCCTGGCCGGGTTCGCCCGCCATCTCGCACCGTCCGGGCGGGTGGTGGTCGGGTTCGGTGCCGGTCGCGACTACGAGTTCGAAGAGTTCTTCGCCGACGCCGAACGCGCCGGTCTGGCGGTGGATCTGACGCTGTCGACGTGGGATCTGCGTCCGTTCACCGACGGTGCGGATTTTCTGGTGGCGGTGCTGTCGCGGGCGTCGTGACGGTCTGCGTGGCCGGGGCCTCGACGCGGGACAGTGCGACGGTGGTGGTGAGCATGACGAGCACGGCGGCGCCGACGAGGATCAGCCCGGCGCCGCCGACCTGGAGTCGTTCGCCGAGCACGACCATCCCGAGGAACACCGCGCCGAGCGGTTCCCCGATCGTCAGCGCGGGTAGGGAGGCGGACAGCGGCCCGACCTGGAAGGCGCGTTGCTGGATGTAGTAACCGCCGATTCCGGCGGCGGCCAGCACCCAGACCTGCCAGGAGGTGAGGACCGCGCCGAACCCGTCCTCGAACAGGTCGGTGACGTGTTTGGTGAAGGCCGCCACGACGCCGTACAGGAGCCCACCCGCGGCGCCGAGCAGCGCCGCGCGCACACCGGCGGTGAGCCGGGGCGTGGAGCCGAGCGCCACGGCCACCGCGGTGACGGCGAGGACTGCGCCGAGGGGCACCGCCCAGCGGGTCGCGGCCGCGTCGACGGTGCCCGCCGCGGGGTTCCCGACGAGCAGGAAGATCGCGAGGGACACGCAGAGCGCGGCGGCGAGCATCCAGGTGCCGCGGGTGAGGCGGTACCCCCCGAAGTAGGCGGCGAGGGGCAGCGCGAACAGCAGCGAGCTCACCAGCAGGGGTTGCACGATGAGCACGGAGCCGAGGGCGAGCGCCGCGATCTGCAGCCCGTACCCGGCGGTGTCGCTGACGGTGCCGCCCCACCAGCGCGGATTGCGCAGCAGCCTGGTGACGAGGTTGCCGCCTTCGGGGACGGCGGCGGCGGTTTGCTGCTGGGTGACTCCGGCGATCGCGAACAGCACCGCGGCGGCGAGCGCGCACGCTACGGATGCTGCCTCGAGGCCGGTCACAGCGAAGTCAGGCGCTGACTTCGCTGTGGTCGCCGCTCCACAGGGTGTGATACTTGCCCGGCTTGTCGATCCGCTCGTAGGTGTGCGCCCCGAAGTAGTCGCGCTGGCCCTGCGTCAGGGCGGCGGGGAGCCGTTCGGCGCGCAGCCCGTCGTAGTACGACAGCGACGACGCGAACGCGGGGATCGGGATGCCCAGGGTGGTCGCGGTGACCACCACCCGGCGCCAGCTGTCGATGCCGGCTTCGATCGCGTCCCGGAAGTAGGGGGCGAGGATCAGGCTGGGCAGGTCGGGGTCGGCGTCGTAGGCCTCTTTGATGCGGTTGAGGAACTGAGCGCGGATGATGCAGCCGCCGCGCCAGATGGTGGCGAGCGCGGCGCGGTCGACGTTCCAGCCGTATTCGGCGCTGCCCGCCGCGATCTGGTCGAATCCCTGCGCGTAGGCGACGATCTTCGACGCGTACAGCGCCGCGCGGATGTCCTCGGTGAACTGGGCGGCGTCGGTGGGGGCGGCGCCGAGGGTGCCGCCGGTCAGGCCGCGGGCGGCGGCGCGCTGGTCGCGGGAGCCGGACAGTGCCCGCGCGAAGACTGCTTCGGCGATGCCGGTGACGGGGACGCCGAGGTCGAGGGCGGACTTGACGGTCCAGCGGCCGGTGCCCTTCTGCTCGGCGGCGTCGACGATGACGTCGACGAGCGGCTTGCCGGTCTCGGCGTCGGTTTGGCGCAGCACCTCGGCGGTGATCTCGATGAGGTACGACTCGAGGGTGCCGGTGTTCCACTCGGAGAACACGTCGGCGATCGCGGCGGCGTCGTGGCCGAGCGCGTCGCGCAGCAGCTGGTAGGCCTCGCCGATGAGCTGCATGTCGGCGTATTCGATGCCGTTGTGCACCATCTTCACGAAGTGGCCGGCGCCGTCGGGGCCGATGTGGGTGCAGCAGGGGGTGCCGTCGACGTGGGCGGCGACGGTTTCGAGGAGCGGGCCGACGGCGCTGTAGGACTCGGCGGGGCCGCCGGGCATGATCGACGGGCCGTTGAGGGCGCCTTCTTCACCACCGGAGATGCCGGCGCCGATGAAGTGCAGACCGCGGTCGCGGAGGGCGGCTTCGCGGCGGATGGTGTCGGTGTAGAGGGCGTTGCCGCCGTCGATGATGATGTCGCCCGGTTCCATCGCGGAGGCGAGTTCTTCGATGACCGCGTCGGTGGCGTCGCCGGCCTTGACCATGATCAGGACGCGGCGAGGCTTTTCGAGGGCGGCGACGAATTCTTCGATGGTTTCGGTGCGCACGAAGTTGCCGTCCGTGCCGTGCTCGGCGAGCAGCGCGTCGGTCTTGCCGATGCTGCGGTTGTGCAGGGCGACGGTGTACCCGTGGCGGGCGAAGTTGCGGGCGATGTTCGACCCCATGACGGCCAGGCCGGTCACGCCGATCTGGGCTTGGGCTGTCGCGGTGTGTTCGACGGTCATGGTTACAGCTTCCCCCGAAACGGGGTGGGATCGAAATCGGAGGGAGGTCAGTGGGCGAAGAGCCGGTTCAGCTCGGTCAGCCACGGCACGGCGACCGCGACGGTGGGGACCACGAGGATCGCGGCGGCGGCGATGTACGCGGCGGCGGAGATGCGCAGGTCGGGTCCCGGATCGGCGAGACGCCGCACCCTGAGCACGGTGCTCGGTCCCCCCGCGGCGAGAGCTCCCTTGGGGGTGGTGGTGCCGGCGCAGGCCACCAGGGCCCGCGCGAGGGGGGTCGGGCCGGTGACCCGGACGGCGGAGTCGTCGGCGAGCATTTCCACGAGTGTCTGCACGGATCCGAGGGCTGAGCCGGATCGCACCCAGCGGGGGAACGCCTCGTACACGGCGGTGAACGCCTCGAGGACGAGGTCGTGGCGGGCCCGCAGGTGGGAGTGTTCGTGGCAGAGGACGGCGCGCAGTTCGGTGTCGCTGAGGTTGTCGAGCGTGCCGTCGCTGAGCACCACCCGGTGACGCAGTCCGGGCAGGCAGTACGCGATCGGGTCGGCGGACGCGAGGATCCGCACGTGCGGGTGGCGGCGGACGACGTCGCGGGTGTCGCGGTTGTCGAGGAGGTCGACGAGCATCCGGTGCCGGGACCGGCGACGGCGGGTGCGAACCGCGACACGCAGTATCGAGTAGATCAGCCGCGCGCCGATGAGCAGGGTCAGGGCCAGCACCACGACGTAGGTCAGCCACAGCGGCAAGCCGAGGGCTTCGATTTCGCGGAGCGGCTCGGTGGTGGGCCGGCCGTCGACTCCGGGGACGAGCAGCCGGCTGGCGATGGCCAGACCGGAGCTGAACGCGGACAGGACGGCGGCCAGCGCGATCGCCTGCCACAGCACGAGCGCCGCCCGCGGGTTGCGGTGCGGCCAGGCGGCGCGGGAGAGCAGCCCGGGCACCGGGCCCGCGAGGAGGAGCGCGAGTATTCCGAAGAACAGCGCGGTAAGGGCGTTCACGACACCGAGTGTGTCAGCTCGCGCGTCCGGCGCCGTGTTCGCCCAGGGTGGAGCCGTTTCCCGCCTGCTGGGATTCGAGTTCGGCGAGCGCGGCGCGCAGGGCTTCGGCTTCGTCGGCGCCGACCCGGCCGACGAAGTGGACGAGGGCGGCGGCACGGCCGGCGGTTTCGTCGGCCTGGTCGAGGGCGTCGACCATGAGGCTCGCGACGAGTTCGTCGCGGCCGTGGACGGGCACGTAGCGGTGAGCGCGGTCGTCGCGCTGCTGGACGACCAGGTTCTTCTTCGCGAGGCGTTGCAGCACGGTCATGACGGTGGTGTACGCCAGGCTGCGGCGGGTGGCCAGGGCCTCGTGGACCTGCCGGACCGTCTGGGGTTCGGTGGCGGACCACAGGTGGTCCATCACTGCTCGTTCGAGTTCGCCTAGTGCTGCCATGATCCGATTCTACGGATTGCTCCGACGTCTGTGCGTACTACCCCGGGTCGTAGCCTCGGCAGGGCTGTGATCAGGGAGTTTCCGCTGCTCCGGGGGTGTGGCCCGGGGCCACAGGACCCCCGACTGCGCCGTAGACGTGCCGGGTGCCGATGGGGACGATCAGTGGCCGGCCGGACACCGGATCCTCGATCACCGACGCGTCGAGGTCGAACACCTCCGCGAGCAGTTCGGCGGAGATCACCTCCGAGGGCGGACCGGAGCGCACGATGCGGCCGTCCTTCATCACCACCAGGTGGTCGCTGTAGCGGATGGCGAGGTTGAGGTCGTGCAGGACCATCACGACGGTGCGGCCGAGTTCGCTGTGCAACCGGTCGACGAGGTCGAGCACTTCCACCGAATGTGCGAGGTCGAGATAGGTGGTCGGTTCGTCGAGTAGCAGGATGTCGGTGCCCTGGGCCAGCGCCATGGAGATCCAGGCGCGTTGGCGCTGACCGCCGGACAGTTCGTCGACGGGCCGGTCGGCGAGGTCGGCGATGCCGGTGCGGGCGAGGGCGGTGGCGACTTCCCCTTCGTCGTCGGAGGACCATTGCCGCAGCCACGATTGGTGGGGGTGCCGGCCGCGGGCGACGAGGTCGGCGACGGTCAGTCCTTCGGGTGCGAGGGGCGCTTGCGGCAGCATCCCGAGGACGCGGGCGACGTCGCGGGTGCGCATCGTGGTGATGCTGCGGCCGTCGAGCAGGATCTGCCCGGTGCGAGGTTTGAGCAGCCGGCTCAGCGACCGCAGCAGAGTCGATTTGCCGCAGCCGTTGGGTCCGATGATGGTGGTGATGACGCCGGTGGGGATCTCCAGGTCGAGGTCGTCGATGATCAGCCGATCCCCGTAGCCGAGCGCGAGGTGTTCGGCGACCAGGCGGGTCGCCGGGGTGGCCCCGGGGTGTTCGGTGTCCGGGGCGGCGGGGGTGTGGGTGTCGGTCACGCGGAGACCTTCCGGTTGGAGCGCACGAGCAAGTACAGCAGGAACGGGCCGCCGAGCGCAGAGGTGACGAGACCGACGGGCAGGGGCACCGGCAGGATCGTACGGGCGATCAGATCGGCCCCGACGACGAGCAGTGCGCCGGTCAGTGCGGACGCGATGATCGGAGGTCCCGCGGATTTGACCAGCCGCACCGCGATCTGGGGGGCGGCGAGGGCGACGAAGCCGACGGGTCCGGCTGCGGCGGTGGCGACTGCGGCGAGGGTGCAGGCGATGACCAGCAGCAAGGCCTGCTGTGTTTGCAGCGGCACCCCGAGGGAGCGGGCGGTGTCGTCGCCGAGGCGCAACGCCCCGACGGTGAACGAGGAGACCGTGGCCCACGCGCCGAGGACGAGCAGGACGAGGGCGGCCGGCACGACCTGGTTCCAGGAGATGCCGTTGAGGGATCCGGTGAGCCACACCTGGGCGCGGGAGACGTCGTTGATGTCGGCGGAGACCAGCATCCAGTTGGTGAGGGCGAGCAGCATCGCGTTGATGCCGATGCCGATGAGGACGAGCCGGAATCCTTCGACACCGTTGCGCCAGGCGAGCAGGTAGATGATTGCGGCGGTGAGCAGGGCCCCGGCCAGTGCCGCGAGCGGCAAACCGAGCGCGGCGAGGATGCCGACGACGGAGCCGCCACCGGTGAGGACGATCAGGGCGACCGCGGCGGCGCCGGCACCGGCGGTGATACCGAGGATGTCGGGGCTGGCCAGCGCGTTGCGGGACAGCGACTGGGTGATCGCACCGGCGACGGCGAGCGCGGCGCCGACGACGATCGCGCCGACCGCTCGGGGGAGTCTCAGGTCGAAGACGATGAACCGGTCGAGGCGGCCACCGCCGCCGAAGAGCACCTCGATGACCTGGGGTACCGACATCGGGTAGTCGCCGCGCCCGAGGGAGACGCAGGTGAGCAGGAAGGTGGCGGCGGCGATCAGCGCGCACACCAGCACCATGCGGCCGCGCCAGACCACGGAGAACGGTCCGATGCGGAAGGCGTGCCGCCCGGGGACGGCGGTGGAGATATGGATCGGGGAGCGGCGCCGCGCGCCGTCGGCCGGGGGTGCGGGGGGTGCGGGGGTTTCGGTGCCGGGGGTGGTGGTCACAGTGCCACCAGCTTCCGGCGTCGCACCAGGGCGATGAAGAACGGGGCGCCGACGAGTGCGAGCACGATCCCGACCTGCAGTTCGCCGGGGCGCACCACGATGCGCCCGATCACGTCGGCGAGTACGAGCAGGACGCCTCCGAGCAACCCGGCGTAGGGCAGCAGCCAGCGGTAGTCGGGGCCGGTGATCGCGCGGGCGATGTGCGGGACGATCAGCCCGACGAAGGCGATCGGTCCGCAGGCCGCGGTGGCGGCGCCCGTGAGGATGGTGATGGCGGCGATGCCCACGACACGGGTGAGGACGACGTTGGTGCCGAGGGAGCGGGCGACGTCGTCGCCGAGGCTGAGCACATTGAGCGACGGTGTCCCCGCGATGGCGACGACGAGCCCGAAGATCAGGAACGGCAGAACCTGCCAGAACACGTCCATGCCGCGGCCGGCGACCGACCCGACCACCCAGAACCGGTAGCCGTCGAGGCTGGTCTGGTCGAGCAGCACGATGGTCTGGATCATCGCCTGCAGGAAGAAGGCGACGGCGGCACCGGCAAGGGCCAGGCTCAGGGGGCTCGAGCGGCCGTTGCCGATCGAGGCGAACCCGAACACGACGACGCTCGAGAGCATCGCGCCGGCGAAGGCGAACCACAGGTATTGGGCGGGGGTGGTCACGCCGAACAGATAGATGGCGAGCACGACCATGAAGGCGGCGCCGGCGTTGATGCCGAGCAGTCCGGCGTCGGCGAGGGGATTGCGGGTGTGGCCCTGGATGAGGGCACCGGCGACGCCGAGCGCGATCCCGACGACCAGGGCGAGCAGGGTGCGGGGGATGCGCAGCGAGTGCACGATCAGGTCGGTTTCGGCGCCGTCGTTGACGGCCAGCGCGTGGTAGACCTCGGCGAAGGACATCGGCCGGGCGCCGACGGCGATGCTGGCGAGCAGCACGAGCACGAGGAGGACCGCCAGGACGGCGAGACCGAGGAGCCGTCGGCGGCGCATCGCGGAGAGGCTGGTGTCGGCCGGTCGGGGCGCGAAGCCGTCGTGGACGGCGGCCTTGACGGTGACGGTTTCGGTGCCGCGCCGCAGGAGTGCGGCCCGGGCGCCGACCGGTGCGGTGGTGACGGTGTCGCGGGTGACCAGACCCAGCCACTGTTTGCCGAAGCTCTGTCCGGTGCGGCCTTCGCGGAGTCCGCGATTCCACCACAGCACTGCTGCGGCGACGAGGACGGCGGCGGTGCCGAAGACGATGCGGTCGGCTTGCCCGCCGCCGCGTGCGTCGCCGAGGGTGTCGACCACCAGGGCGCCGATGGCGAGGGGGAGGGCGGCCAGTGCGAGGTCGAGGAGTTCGGCGGCGACGCGACGCCCAGTGGTGGGTGGGGCGGTCGGGGTGGGCGCCGGTGGTGCGGCGTCGCGGTGGGGGGTGGTGGTCACGTGCGCGGGGTGCTCCTCGGGAGTGATCGCGAGTGGGACTGCGGATCTAGGAGTTAGGTTACGGAATCCTATGTGACGGCGGGAGGGGCGCCCGGGAACGGGAACGTCGGGGTTGCGCGCTTCAGCCCCGGAGTGAAATGGTTAGGCTTACCTAATTAATGGGCCAGTCGATCAGGAGGTCGGATGACGACTCTGCTGCTGCCGTCACCCACGGCCGCTCCCACCCCCGTCCGCGCGTTCGACGACACGCGCCGGCGGCTGGAAGCACTCACCGTGGGAGCGCCGCGTGTGTATGCGGTGGCGTGTGTCGAGGAGGAACCGCGCCGGCGCTGGTGGCACCTCGGCGGTCCGGAACGCACCCACCGCATCCAATTGCTCTGTGCGCGTGCACTCGCCGACGTCGACGATCCCCGGATCGCCGCGGAGCAGGTCGCTGCCGCGCTCGTCCACGCGGTGATCGGGCGGGTGCTCGCCCCCTACGTCCTCGAGGGCAGGGTGTGGGATCCCGGGCTGGACAACCTGTGGCTGCACCAGGACAGCGACGGGTGCATCGACTGGGCGGGTGTCGCCGACGACACCCTGCGCGTGCTGCCCGACGACCGCGCCGCCGGTGCCCGCGAGGTGGTGGTGCTGCCGTGCGAGGAGGCGATGGCGGTGTGGACCGCGCACCGCGCCGTCACCGCGCTGACCGAGGTCCACGCCGGCGTCGATCGCTGCGCACCCCTCGACGGCCCGCGATTCTGGGCCATGGTGGGGCGGTCTGTGGTGACCGGTGCGGCACAACTTCCGATCCTCGGCGGCGGATCCCGGCGGGTAGCCGCGCGCCGCGGGCAGATTCTTCTCGACGCGCTGCTCGCAGCAGGGTTTCCGGTCCGAGGCCTTGTGAAATAAGGGCAGCCTTCCCTATAGTGGGGATGTTCGCGAATAACGGACCGCGCCGGAGTCCTGAGGGCTGCAGTGATTCCCGGGTCCATCCGGACGGCGGGTTCCACGACAAATCGTGGGACCCGCCGTCTGCGTATCCCGCCTGTGTCTATCGGGAGCGGGTGCCGGTGAACACACCGCGCAACCGAAGCACGCGACGTGACCGAAAACCGCGATGCCCTACCATCGTTCGGTGGCCACCGGCGCCCGGATCCACCGGACGCGGCCCCGCACGCAACGGAGAGACCGCATGACCGATCAGCCCCGGCTCGACCCCACGTCGCTGCACGACCCGGCTGCCGCCACGGCGCTCAACGCCAACGGGTTCGGCACCGCCCTCGGTCTCGAGTTCCTCGAGATCGGACCTGATCGAGTGGGGGCGCGCTGGACGGTGACCCCGAACCAGCACCAGCCGTTCGGAATTGTGCACGGTGGCGTGTACTGCGCGGTGATCGAGACGCTCGCGAGTGTGGGTGGCTCCGCGTGGTTCGCCGACCGCGGCACCGTCGTCGGGGTCAACAACAACACCGATTTTCTCCGTGCCACCCGTGAGGGCGTCCTCACCGCGATCGGCACCCCCGTGCATCGCGGCCGCACCCAGCAGCTCTGGAAGGTGACCATCACCGACGAGCAGGACCGCCTCGTCGCCCAGGGCCAGGTGCGACTCGCGAACATCGCCGACGCCGCGCATCTCGGCAACTGACCGGTCCGCCGTCCGGCAGTCCCACCGGGTGGCGCCGAAGGTGCGCCGCGGCACCCCGACGGGCGTAGCATGCCGACCATGACGGTGGTCGCGGTCGAGCACTTGGTCAAGACGTTCGGTCCGACGCGTGCCCTCGACGGCCTCGACCTGACCGTCGAAGCGGGCGAGATTCACGGATTTCTCGGCCCCAACGGTTCCGGTAAATCGACGGCCATTCGCGTGCTGCTCGGTCTGTTGCGCGCCGATTCGGGACAGGTCCGGTTGCTGGGCGGTGATCCGTGGCGTGACTCGGTGTCGCTGCACCGGCGCCTCGCCTACGTGCCCGGCGACGTGAACTTGTGGCCCACCCTCACCGGCGGAGAGGCGATCGATCTGCTCGCCGGGTTGCGGGGCGGGCTGGACGAAACCCGCCGCGCCGACCTTCTCGACCGCTTCGAACTCGACCCGACGAAGAAAGCCCGCACCTACTCGAAGGGCAACCGTCAGAAGGTCGCGCTCGTGGCCGCGTTCGCGTCGGACGTCGAGTTCTACATCCTCGACGAGCCCACCTCCGGACTCGACCCGCTGATGGAGTCGGTATTCCAGGACTGCCTCGGTGAGATGTCCGCCGCCGGGAAGACGGTGCTGTTGTCGAGCCACCTGCTCGCAGAGGTCGAAGCGGTCTGCGATCGGGTCAGCATCATCCGGGAGGGTCGCACCGTCGAGACCGGCACGCTCACCCAGCTACGGCACCTCACCCGCACTTCGATCACCGTCGAAACTGCCCGTCCCGTCACCGGACTGACCGAACTGGACGGAGTGCACGATGTCCGCCTCGACGGTGTGCACACCCGCTGCGAGGCCGACACCACCGCACTCGACACGGTGCTGCGACACCTGCTGACCTTCGGAATCGTCTCGCTGACGTCCACCCCGCCGACCCTCGAAGAACTGTTCCTGCGCCACTACGGCGACGAACGGGTGCGGGAAACCGACCGCCACCGCCGCGCCGAATCCGGTGCGGCCCCGCGATGACCACCGCAGCCGCCCCGGCACCACCGGCAACCATGCGTGCCGAACGCTTCGCCGGCACCGGCCGACTGGTGCGGCTCGCGGTGCGCCGCGACCGGATCCGGCTCCCGGTGTGGCTGGTCGCCCTCACCGCGATCCTCGCCTTCTCCGCCTCGAGTGTGGCCGGGTTGTACCCCACCGCCGCCGAACTGCGCACGGTCGCGGTCGCGTCGGCGGCGTCTCCGGTGGCGCTGGCCACCAACGGCCTGGTGTCCGGCTACACCACCGGTGCGGTGCTGGCCAGTCAGATCGTCATGCCGCTGGCGCTCGCCGCAGGGTTGATGACCATCCTGCTGGTGGTCCGGCACACCCGCCAGAACGAAGAAACGGGCTCCGCCGAACTGATCGGTTCCGCGGTCGTCGGCCGGCAGGCGCTGCTCACCGCCGCGTTGACCGTCGCCGTTGCCACCAACGTGATTCTCGGCGCCGTCGGTGGCTTCGTGCTGGTGGTGCAGGGATTTCCGGTGAGCGGATCGGTGGCGCTGGGCGCGGCGGTCGCGGGCGCCGGTCTCGCGTTCGCGGCGGTGGCCGCGGTCGCTGCCCAGATCACCGACGGTGCCCGCACCGCGAACGGTCTCGCCGGCGCCGCACTCGGTGTGGCGTTTCTGTTGCGGGCGGTCGGCGACATGACCGGGACGGTCACCGGTGACGGCACCCGGGTGGTGGCCGGATGGCTCAGCTGGCTCTCTCCGATCGGGTGGGCCGAACAGATACGGCCCTACGACGACAACGCCTGGTGGGTTCTGCTGCTGCCGTTGGTGTTCTCCGTGGCTGCTGGGGCCGTCGCCGTTGTACTCACCGGCCGCCGCGACATCGGGTCCGGACTCGTCCCGACCCGGCCCGGACCCGCCCGTGCACCCCGCGGACTGGCCACCGCGACCGGGTCGGCGTGGCGGATCCAGCGCACGATCTGGTTCTGGTGGGCGTTCGGGATCGTCGTGCTGGCGCTGGTATACGGGGCGGTGGCCGATCAGATCGACGACTTCCTCGGCGACGGGGACCAAGGCGACGAACTTCTCGCCGACCTCGGTGGGGGCGGCGTCTCCGACCTGATCGACGCCTACTTCGCGGCAATCTTCGCAATGATGGCGGTCGCGGTTGCGGGATACGCGGTGCAGGCGCTGTTACGGATGCGCGGGGAAGAAACCGCCGGCCGGCTCGAACCGGTCCTCGCCACCGCCCTGAGCCGGCCCCGGTGGATGCTCGCTCACGTCGGTTTGGTCACCGTCGGCATCGTGGCGCTGCAGGCGCTCACCGGCGCGGCGATGGGTCTGGGGCACGGGCTGATCGTCGGTGATGCGCCGGGCCACGTCGGACGCCTGACCGGCGCCGCCCTGGTGTTCGCGCCCGCGATCCTGGTCGTCGCGGGCGCGGTGGTGCTCTTCATCGGAGCGCTGCCTGCATGGTCGATCGCACTGTCCTGGGGTGTGCTGGCAATCTGCTTGGTCATCGGGCTGTTCGGACCGCTGCTCGGGATTCCCGAGACGGTCCGCAACGTCTCACCGTTCACCCACATCCCCGCCGTCCCGGCCGCTGCGATCACGGCCGGGCCGCTGGTCGTCCTCGCGGTGATCGCGGTGGCGTTGTGTGCGGCCGGGGTGATGGCGTTCCGGCGCCGGGACCTCACCATGTCGTGAAAACCTTTGGGGATGTGAGACTTTCCGGACGGTGAGTGTTTCGCGAAAGGGACCCGGATGTGCCGCCGAGCGGCGCTCTGAACGTCCCCGCATCGTCACGAGTCGGACAGCGCTCCGGTGACGCGCTCGGTGCGGCGGTAACGAGCCAGACTCAGGCCGCCGAGGACCACGGCGACCGCTCCCAGCACCACGGCGAACAGGGCGCCGACGACTCCGTTGCCGGTGTTGGGACCGCCGGCGGCGTTCGCGCCGTGCATCCCGCCGACAATCACACCGATCGCTCCGGTCGCCAACGCCGCGACGATCCACGAGAGGTTGGGGTGCGTACCGGAGCGGCGGGTACGCCTCAGAGCCACTGCGCCGGCGACGACGCCGAGCAGCGCGAGCACTGCCGCGGCGCTGGGTACCGTCCGGCCGACACCGAGTTCGTACCCGGCAGCGACGGACGTGGGCTCGAGCAGGAACGTGGGCTCGAGCAGTGGGGCGGAGACCTCGAAGACAGACATGACGATCCTTTCGGTCGATGACGGCCACCGGCGCGCAGTCCGCAGGAACTGTTCCGTTCCTGTCCTATGCATTCCGGTATCCGTGCTGATCGGACACCTTCGATCGTCGCGCCCGGGGACCCGGCGCGTCATCGGCCGGCGCGCGCCGACCACTACGACCTCCGCCGTACACCACGCGCACCGATCCGCAACCGTCGACGTAGCCGCTTTACGCTGCCGACCCCACGTGTACCGGGCGTGGGAATCCTATGATCACTGCATGCAGGATCGCGTTGCGTCGTTCCGCTTGCCTGCCCGTATCCAGGACCTGCTGTTGGCGCTGTTCGTCACGGTGATGCAGGTCCAGGGCACGGTGGTGCGCAACAGCGGCCAACCCGACGTCGTGCTGCGTCCCCTGTCCGATCTCGGCAATCTCGGTTATCTGCTGCTGATCGTCTCCGGTGCCGCCTTGGCGGTGCGCCGCCGTCATCCGGCCGCAGTGTTCGCCGTGACCGCGCTGACCAGCGTCGTCTACTACGGTCTCGATTTCCCCGACGGACCCGGATGGCTCGCGCTGTTCGTCGCGCTCTACACCTTCACCGCGTACGGCGACGGGCACCGCACGCTGCAACTGGCCGGCGGGGGCATCGTCGCCCTGGCTGTGGTGTGGCTGATCGCCGCCGCCGACGTCGAGCCCCCGGCCGCGGTCGGCTGGGTCTACTTCCGCATCGGCGCTTCCGTGATGAGCGCCGCGCTCGGAGAGAGCGTGCGGGCGAGGAAACACCTGGCAACGCAGGCGCTCGAGCGGGCCGCGCTCGCCGAACGCGCCCGGGACGAGGAAGCTCGCGCCCGGGTCGACGCGGAACGGCTCAGGATCGCCCGGGAAGTGCACGACACCGTGGCACATGCCATTGCCGTCATCAACATCCAATCCGGTGTCACCGCACACGTTCTCGACAAACGGCCCGAACGCGTCCGGGAAAGCCTCGAAGTGATCGAACAGACCAGTGCGCGCGCCCTCGCCGAGATGCGAGCGATCCTCGACGTGCTGCGGGCCGAGAGTTCGAGCGACGACGTGACGGACGGCGGGGGAGCAGACGACCTCGAGCCACGTGCTCCGCGCGCCGGAGTGGCGCAACTCGACGACCTCACCGCGAGGGCACGCGAGGCGGGCCTCGAGGTGACCATCGACGCGCCCCCACCTCCGCAGCCGCTACCCGCCGCGGTCGGCAGCGCGGTGTACCGCATCGTGCAGGAGGCGATCACCAACGTGATCCGCCACGTCGGAACGACCCGCGTGACGATCTCGTTGCAGTACAGCCCCGACACCGTCGAGGTGCGGGTCTCCGACGAGGGACGGCCGACACTCACCACCGATCCGCGGACCGAGCGGCAAGAACAGCCGAAGGGACCAGGTCACGGTCTCACGGGGATGCGGGAGCGCTGCCGACTGCTCGGCGGTCGCCTCGATGCCGGCCCGCTCCCACACGGCGGCTTCGCAGTCACCGCCCGGCTCCCCGTCACCCCGACCGAAGCGACGACGGTATGAGCGGGGAGACGGAGACACCGGACGGCGCCGAGATCAAGGTGCTGCTCGCCGACGACGAACAACTCGTCCGATCCGGGTTCCGGCTGCTGCTCGACACCGAGGACGGCATCACCGTGGTCGGGGAGGCCGCCACCGGTTCCGACGCGGTGACGAAAACCCGCGCCCTGCGCCCGGACGTCGTCCTGATGGACATCCGGATGCCGCACCTGGACGGAATCGAGGCCACCCGGCAGATCGCCGGCACGCCCGGCCTCACCGATGTGCGGGTCCTCATCCTGACCACCTACGATACCGACACCTACGTCTTCGAGGCCCTGGAGGCGGGCGCGAGCGGGTTTTTGCTCAAGGACGCCGGCCCGGCCGAGCTCCTGCACGCCATTCGCGTGATCGCGGCGGGGGACGCGCTGCTCGCGCCGCGCATCACCCGCCGCCTCATCGGGCAGTTCACCACCCGCCGACCGGCCGACAGGGCAGCTGCGGATCAGCTCGACGCGCTCACCGACCGCGAGCGTGAAGTTCTCGCGCTGGTCGGGCAGGGCATGAGCAACCACGAGATCGGGGCGTCGCTGTTCCTGAGCCCGGCCACCGCTCGCACCCACGTCAGCCACGCCATGACCAAGCTCGGTGCCCGCGACCGCGCCCAACTGGTCGTGCTCGCCTACCGGACGGGACTCGTCACTCCGTAGGAACCGGTGTCACGGCGGAGGCTGTCGATGCGACTGCCTCGGTCATCCCACTTCTCGCTGCGGCTGCGGCTGCGGCTGCTCGGCTTCGGCGGCGCGTACCCGTTCGAGCGCGATCCGCGCGAACACTTGCTGTTCGGTCGCCGCCATCTGATTGCGGCCGGTCGAGAAGAACGCCTGCGCCCACGACAGCAGTGTCGACACCTTCGATGAGAACCCGACCAGATACAGCAGATGCACGAACAACCACGCGATCCAGCCGAGGAACCCGGTGATCTCGAGTTTGCCGACCTTCGCGACTGCACTGAACCGCGAGATGGTCGCCATGCTGCCCTTGTCGAAGTACCGGAACGGCGGACGCTGCGCCGGATCCTGCCCCTCCACCGAGGCGATGACCTGCTTCGCCGCATACTTGCCGCCTTGCATCGCCACCTGCGCCAAGCCGGGCAGCTTGTCGAGCGACATCATGTCGCCGATGACGAACACATTCGGATAACCGGGCAACGTGAGGTCGGGCAGCACCTCCACCCGGCCCGCCCGGTCGATCTCCGCCCCGGACTGCTCGGCGAGCTGCTTGCCCAGAGGACTCGCGGCGACACCCGCCGACCACACCTTGCACTGCGACTCGATGCGCCGCTCGGTGCCGTCCTTCTCCTTGACGGTCAACCCATCCGCGTCGACATCGGTCACCATCGCGTTGAGCTGGATCTGCACGCCCAGGCGTTCGAGAGTCTGGCGGGTCTTGCGGCTGAGTTTGCCGCCGTACACCGGAAGCACGTCCGGGGCGCCGTCGAGCAACACGACCCGCGCTTCGGTGGAGTCGATGTGCCGGAAGGCGTCCCGGAGGGTGCGCCGCGACAGTTCGGCGATCTGCCCGGCCAGTTCCACCCCGGTCGGTCCCGCGCCGACCACCACGAACGTGAGCAACCGGGTCCGTTCGTCCGGGTCGTCGGACAATTCGGCCTGCTCGAACGCCCCGAGGATCCTGCCCCGCAATTCGAGCGCGTCGTCGATCGTCTTCATACCCGGAGCGAACTCGGCGAAATGGTCGTTGCCGAAGTACGACTGGCCGGCACCCGCCGCCACGATGAGGCTGTCGAACGGGGTCACGGTGCGCCGCTCGAGGAGATTCGAGGTCACCGTCTTGTTCTCGAGGTCGATGGTTTCGACTTCACCGAGCAGGACCCGCGCGTTCTTCTGCTTCCGCAACACCATCCGGGTCGCCGGCGCGATGTCGCCCACTGACAGGATGCCCGTGGCCACCTGGTAGAGCAGCGGCTGGAACAGATGATGGGTGGTTCGTCCGATCAACGTGACATCGACGTCGGCGTTCTTGAGGGCCTGGGTGCTGAACAACCCACCGAACCCGGATCCGATGACGACGACACGATGACGAGACTCACCCGACTGGACACTCATGCATGCTCCTTCACTGTTTCGGCAGGGCCAGTGTGGTGGGTACCCCCACGGCAGGCCGCCGACGCGGGTGGGACAGCATCCAGTCTCGCAGTTGCCGCGCGGCAGCACAGGACGATCGCGTCCCGGACCCGGCGGGTCAGTGCGGTCCGGTCGCTGCGTCGCCGAGCAGGCCGTACACCGGGTTGTGCTGGGCCGCGTGCCGGACCGCATCCCCGGTCGCCGACGTGTAGATCTGCACCGTCTGCAACGACCGATGCCCGAGCAACTGCTGCAACTCCACCATGGTTGCGCCGCTGTCGGCGAGACTCGTCGCGAACGTGTGCCGCAGGGCATGCGCGAGCGCGCCACGTTTGCGTTCGGATTCGATGCCGGCACGCCGGTAGAGACGCCGCACCCGGTACTGCAGGGTGCCGCGCGTGATGCGCAGCCCGTCGCTGCCGACGAACAACGGATCGGCACCCGGATACCGCTCCCACACGGCCGGATCGTCGCGCTCGCCGCGCACCTGCCGCCGCGGCGCCGGGAACCGCGCATAGCGTTCCTCGAGATAACTCGAGACGATCGCCGTCCAGCTGTCCTCGAGGGGGATCTCCCTCTCGATCGCGCCCTTGCCCAGCACGCGCAGCACCGGGGATTCGACTCCGCCGAGGATGCTGCCGACGTCGAGCCGGATCAACTCGTCCGACCGGATGCCGGTGAGCAGCAACGTCGCGATCAGCGCCAGGTCGCGCTGCGGCCAGTCCCGCGCCGACTCTGCCGGACGTTGCGCCTCGACGGTGACGGTTTCGACGAGTTGGTTGATGGCATTGGGGGAGAAGGACTTCGGGGTGTGTTGCGGTTTCTTCGGTTGGGTGATCGACGCCATCGGGTTGCCCTCCGACACCCCCTCGGACACCAGGAAATTGCAGAAGTTGTTCCACACCGACCAAGCCCGCCGCACCGACGCGGGTTGCCGCTCGGCCGCGAACGCGGCGAACGCCGAGCGCATCGCCCGGATCGAAATGTCGCCGACTGCCAATGCGTCGACGGGGTGTGTATGCACGTCGGCGAGGTGCGCGCACACCCCGTGCAGGTCCAGGCGATACGCCTTGAGGGTGTGAGGGGACCGTTTCGCGGTCTGCAGTGTCTCCAGATACGACGAGACCCACTCGAGCAGACCCGGCTCGTCCCGGCTCGTCATTCCCGCACCCTCCCTGCTGCCAGTCGTACGCATGTGCGATTCCAGTGTGGCAGGAGGGTGTGACGTGACTCGAAGGGCACGTGGTGTCGCTGGACCACACCTGGGGGTGCGGGACCGAAGACCCCCGACGTGACCGGCTTCCGTCCGCGCTGCGACGCCTCGGCCAGGACTTTCCGACCGACACTCGAAGGCCTCACACTCGCGGAGCGAGGGAATCCTTGCTTTCGTCACGAACAGTGCCGCCCGTGGTCATTTCGTCGTCGACGACGGATGGCGTGATCACCACGGGCGCCATCACCATCGTCGGCCTCCGGTCGGCGTCCGGTACCTGTTGTGCGTCGGGCACGGCAGCGCGTGTCGGCGTGCGACGACCGTAGGCAACCAGGACGACGGCGACCAGCACCGCGAACACGATGGGGTAGGCGGATTGGACCAGGGTGCGCACCAGTGGCTCACCCGGGGTCATGAAGATTCCGATCGCGACGACACCGTCCGGGTAGGAGCGGTACCACGCGCACAACGGCACCGCCGCAGCAACGGGAAGCAGATAACCCCACCATCGGCCCCACCGCACCGCCTGGTCCAGACACAGCACCAGCAGCGGCACCACCCACACCCAGTGATGACCCCACGAGAACGGCGAGACCATCGGCGCGGTCAACCCACACACGGTCAGGCTCAACAGATGGCGGCCGTGCCGGTGGGCGAGCTGCGCGGCCCACAGCCCGGCGACAGCGACTACACCGGCGCACAGCAACCACAGCCACATCGGAGGTTCCTCCGTGCGGAGCGCCCGCGCGAGGATGCCCCGCACCGATTGGTTCGCCGGTGAGGAAATCAGCCCGATGCGGTCGGAGCGAATGATCGCCGAAGTCCAGAACTGCCATGCATCGGTGAAGATCATCACGAACCCCGCCGCGATCGTCGCGGCAAACGTCAGGGTCGCGACCATAGCCGCGCGCCACTGTCGCACCACCACGAGATACGCGATGAAGAACGCCGGGGTCAGTTTCAGGCCTGCGGCCAGGCCGACGCCGATCCCACGCAGGCGGCTCTGCTCCGGGCGGGACAGATCCCAGAGCACCAAGACGAGCAACACCAGGTTGATCTGCCCCAGCCACAGGGTCATCCGCACCGGTTCGATCCAGGTGAGCGCCACCGCCGACGCGACACTCACGACCCGCATCCGGACCGAATCCTCGTAGCCGAGCGCTCGCCAGCTCAGCCGGACCGCCAGGTACAACAGCACCAGATTCACCAGGTTCACCGCGATGGCGGTGCCCGCCACGGAAAGCAGCGACAAGGGCACGAACATCAGCGCAGCGAACGGCGGATACGTGAACGGCAAGGTCTCGAACAGGAAAAAGGAATACAGCGGATCGGAGGTACGCGCGGTCAGGCCGCCGTGCCGGTACACCAGCGCGTCGACCCCGTTGCCGAACAGGCCGTAGTAGTCGGTGAACCCCAGCAGCCGGTCGTGGGCGACGAACGCGACGCCGGCACCGATCACCGCCGCGACCGGCCACCACCTCGGCACTCTCGATCCTGCTTTGTGTATCCGACTCCTGTCTCGGCTCCCCATGGATCGAACCTAGGGGGAGGAGACGTGCAGGTGCCGCACCGACACAGCGCGAAGCCGAAGTTTGCGGCACGCTCGGCGGCGCAGCGACACCGAGGCCGGGTAGGGGCTTCTCGGCCGTTCCGTCTCCGACGTGCAGGCGATGGGTCAGTCGCCGCGGACCGGCAACCGCCGTGGGCCCGGACCTTCCCTGGCCAGCACATCGCCAGGGTTGGCCAGCGGACAGATCTTCAGGCTCAGGCATCCACACCCGATGCACCCTGCGAAATCGTCCCGGAGTTCGGTCAACGCGTCGATGCGGCGGGTCAGTTCGCCGTGCCACAGCGCTGACATCCGTGCCCAGTCCTCGGCGGTCGGCACCCGGCTGTCCGGCAACGAATCCAAGGCCGCCTTGATCTCGTCGAGCGACACTCCGACACCCTGCGCGATCCGGATGAATGCCACCCGCCGCAGCGTGTCGCGGCGGTACCGACGCTGATTTCCGGTCGTCCGGCGACTGTCGATGAGCCCTCGCGACTCGTAGTAGTGCAGCGCCGACACGGCCACACCCGACCGAGCGGCCAACTCCCCGGGGGTCAACCACACGGCAGGAGACATCGTGAGAGCCTTCCGACGATCGGGATTGCACGCGTCGATCTGGGTGCACAGTACCCAAATGCGAGGTGTGACGGCAGCGCGCAGGAGATACGACGACGGCTCACCCGTACCGACTGTCCGGGTGAGCGGGGGATGCGATCGTGCGGGGCTACTTACGCCAGAACAGGTGGTGGGTTACCCCGCTCGGGCTGGGAACGACGTCGTGATGGAACCTGTCGTTCAGTTCGTCCGGTGATTCCCAGAGGTGCAGGCCGGACCCGAAGTCGAACGGCGTCACCGCGATGTGCAGGGTGTCGACCAGGTCGGCGTCGAGGAACTGCCGGATGGTGGTGACCCCGCCGCCGAGGCGCACGTCCTTGCCGTCCGCGGCGTCGCGCGCGCGGTCGAGTACGTCGGCCGGTTCGCCACCGAGGAAGTGAAAGGTGGTGTCGGACAGTGTGAGGGAGGGGCGGGGGTGGTGGGTCAGAACGAACACCGGGGTGTGGAAGGGAGGCTCGTCGCCCCACCATCCCTGCCATTCGTCGTTGGGCCACGGACCGCCCTTGGGTGCGAACTTGTGACGACCCATGATCTCTGCGCCGATGTTGTGGGAGAAGTCGCGGGTGAAGTAGTCGTCGATGCCGCGACTGCCACCGGGATCGGTGCGATTGGGCCAACCCGCGGTGCCGACGGCCCACTCGAACATGCCACTGTGGTCGAGACCGAAAGGATTGTCGAGGGTCTGATTCTCTCCCGCGGCGATCCCGTCGTTCGAGACCGTGAAGTTCTGTACCCGGAGTAGCTGGGTCACGTCGTTCTCCTTGCGTCATGGCGGACGGATTCGATGTACAGACCGGGATGAGCGCCAGAACTCATCGGGGGGACATGCCCGTTGGGTCCGACCCTGGTGGGCGAGGGGAGTGGACACGACAGGGACTGGGGGCAGTCGTGAGTCGCGGAAGGTGCCGGCGGCGGGCCGGCCGCGAATTCGCAGTCTCAGGTGCGAGGGCAGCCCCAGAGAATCAGGCAGATGCTCCGGGGTGAGCTTGTGCATCCCGGAATGAAAGATGCTGCGGGGCAGTACAATTAATGGATAACGGTGATTATCCATCAAATGGAACCAGTAGTGCGAGCGGGCGGGGGCGACCTCGGCTCGCGGGGGAAGGGGTGCCGTGTGCGCGCGCGACCGGCGCCTCGTCGGCGCCGTGAACGATTGCCGCCGCGCCGACGGTGTGTGGACCGGATGTGGCGCCGGCATCCGAGGTGCGACGCCGGACTGTCGCCACCGCGAGTACTCGCCGTGAATCAAGGTGGCAGTGGCCCGGATCGGAGGTAGGAGGCCGCGGAGGGTGATCGGTTCCCGCTGGGCCCGGCCGCTACGAGGCAGTGTGTGCGGTCCGGAGATGGTCGATCCGGCCGCCTGTTCGCTCTCGGGGGCGGGCCAGATCGACGCTACTTGACATAATGTAGATTATCGGCAAATCTGCGACCTGCGGAAACGGTCCGATTCCGGCAAGTCCTGTCGGTGGTCATGCGTTGGGTATCGCTACGCGCATCGCGCCACGGCTTTCGTGCCGTCGCAGTGCCCTCGGCGCGTTTGTGCGCTGCCATCCACGGTTGCCGACCCGGCAGATCGCCGACCGTCCCGGCGGATCGGATCACTCTGACGATCCGTCCCGGCCCCGACCTCTCGACGTCGTCTGCCGTGGTCCGAGTCGCGTATGTGCGCGACTGGGACTCGGGCATCCCTCCCCGCTTCAGGCCCGCCCGCACCCTGCCAAAACGTCACAGTGACGGTTTGCGGCCGCCCTCCCGGTGTCTCGATTCCGTCACCTGGTGGTCGATTTCGCGGACTCGCCGTGGCCCGATCGGTAGGTTGCGTCCGGATGCCCTCGTCGTGGCTCCGGCGGTTCGCACCTAGGCGACCCGCAGAAGCGTCATGTGACGAACTTCGGAAAGGGGAAGTTATCGGCGCAGCGAGTGACAATCGGCCCTCCTTGTGCCCGGAGCGACGGCCATAAGCTGAGGAAACAATCATCCAAGGAGAATCTGTGAGCCACGAAGTGAAGATGATCGTTCTGTCGACAGATGATCTCGACGAGTCGATCAAGTTCTACAGCGAGGGTCTGGGCATGGGACTGAAGTTCCGTGACGGCACGCATTTTGCCGCGCTCGACGGTGGTGCAATCACGCTCGCACTCGCAACCTCGGTTGATCATCCGATCCACGGCCAGGTCGTCGTAGGCATCAAGACCGACGACGTGGACGCCGCGGCGCGCGCAACAGAAGAAGCCGGCGGCGGCATCGTGCAGGGTCCGTACGACGACGCGCACGAGCGGCGCGCGGTGGTGTACGACAACAAGGGCAACGGCTTGGTTTTCTACAGCCCGTTGAATCGTTGATCAAGGGTTGACCCGCCGGGGGGGATACGGCCGGGTGCTTCGAGGGTTCTCCTCGCAGCACCCGGCCGCAGCGGTTCCTTCCCGCTCCTACTCCCCTGCCGTGCGTGCCGTGAACGGCAGCACCAGCCGGGAGTGGTGCGCGGCATCCCGGTAGATCTTGTGGGTCACCGGGCGGCCGACCGGAAGGTGGAAGGCGTCAGGCGGGAGCAGCGCGTTGTGCTCGTCGGCGAGCGGTTCCCCGTTCGACAGTTCCACCGTCAGCTTGTGTCCCGGCAGGAACGTGTTCGCGAAGGGATACAGACGCAGCACGTATTCCTCGATCGCGCCGGGCTCGACCGGCACCGCCCGCGTGTGCGGATGGTACGGGTTGCCTTCCGTGGTGCGCTCCTCGTCCAGTTCCCGGTGCGACGCCTTCAGATACCCCGTGGTGATCAGCTGACGCTTGCCGTTCGGAGCGTAATCCCACAGTCGCACAATGAAATTGGAGTCCGGCTGGTCGAGTTCGGCGAAGATGTGCGCCGCGCCGGTACCGATCATCTCCGTGGGTTCCTCGAATACCGGGGTTTCCCATTTCAGGATCTCGACCTTGTCGGTGACCGTCAGCGGTGCCTGGTAGAAACCGTCCGGTGCGGCGTACTGCACGCCCATCGGCTCGGGTTCGGTGGACAGCTTGCCGCGTGGACGCAGGTACAGCGACCGGTACTCGACGTCCTTCGGGGGCCATTGATCACCGTCGACCCGTTCGCGGGAGCCCTCGACGAAGACCTGCACCGCGGGTTCGTCCATGATGCCGTTGTCGATGCCCTTGATCCAGTAGTCGTACCACCGGAACATCTTGTCGTGCTCTTCGATGAAGGGCCGCGACTGCATGGGCGGGTACGGGCCGATGTCGAGTTTCTTCGGTCCGCGGAGCGCGTCGAACAGTTCGATCGTGCCGTCCATCGTCCATCCGCGCCCCTGGTCGATCTGCAGGTAGACGGGGATGTCGATGTTCGGAGCGAGCGTGATGGGGTTGCGTTCCTCGTACCACTGTCCGTCGAGTTCGTTCATGACGATGTCGAACCAGGCTTCGTGGTGCTTGGGGTAGTTCAGCACGTGGACCAGGTTCGGCCATGCGGCGACATCGGGGTCTTTCAGGCGCTGCGCGACGCGTTCGGCGATTTCCTCAGGAGAGTAGGTCTCGAGCATCCGGGATTTGACGCCGTCGGTGAAGGCCCACCCGGAGTCGCCGCCGCGGCCTTCGCGGGCGGCGCGCGGCATGAACCACATGATGCCGCCGTGATAGGTGGTCTCGTAGAAGTCGTAGTGTCCGCCGCTGACGAAGATCGCCTTGAGGTGCGGGGGCCGTTCCGCGGCGGCGAGGACCTGCATCGACCCGAAGTAGGAGATGCCGATCATGCCGACGTTGCCGTCGCACCACGGCTGGGCGGCGACCCACTCGATGAAGTCGTATGCGTCCTGTCCGAGCGAGACCCCGCCGGCGTTGTAGTTGCCGATGTGCTCTCCCCCGGAGGCACCCGAGCCGCGGAGGTCGCCGATGACGTGGACGTAGTCTTCGGCGACGACTCGGGCGATGTCGCCGGCTTCGATGCAGCCGTCCCACATGGGGCTGGGCCGGCGCTGCGGCGGAGTGGTGAGGGCGAGAGCCTGCAGTTCCTTGCCGTAGGGGCTGAGCGCGACGAGCGCCGGGCGGGGCTTGTCGTCGACGCCCTGGTAGGCGTCGGCGGCCAACTCGATGCCGTCGCGCATCGGGACCCGCAGATCCTTGCGGATGTGGATGGTGCGGCCACCTGCGTCGAACGTTTCGAATTCGGCCATGAGGCTACGACTCCTCTTCTCTGTCAGGGTTTCTGGGTGAACTGGGTGCGGTAGCCGTGCAGCGTCGTGAAGAACGGGGACGGTTCGAGGGTGGGGTCGGCGTCGTAGCCGAGTTCATCGGCGACGGACGCGAAGGGCGAGTACACCGAGTCGGTCTCCCCCAGCCCCTGACACAGGCACCGGTGCGCGGCGTGGTGGACGCTGCTTTCGATGTCGGTGCTTTCGCGCAGTGCTTCGGCGGCTTGATCACGGTCGAGTTCGACGCCGTACGCCACTCCGTCGGCGCGTCGGTACGGATGGCCGAGGTACAGGTGCCGGGGCCGGATCTGTTCGCGGAGGTAGCGCAGGCTCGTCCGGTATGCCTCGGGGTCCGAGTAGCCGGGGAATCCGTTGGCGGCGCCGTGGACCTGCACGGCGTCGCCGACGAAAACGTCGTTTTGGCCGTCGACGACGTACGCCACCGACCCGGGGGTGTGTCCGGGGATGGAGTGCACCGAGACGGTGACATCTCCGCCGAGCGAGAGGGTTTCCCCGCCCCGGACCAGGATGGTGGGTTCCATCTCACCGGAGATGACGGCGTGTGTCGCCGCCGCGACCTTCGCGGCACCTTCGGGGTCGCCGAGGTAGGTGCCGCGCGCGTGGAGGTAGTCGTCGACGTGGGCTTGCCGGGAACGCAGCAGCGGGGCGTCGTCTTCGTGGATGACGACCTTCGCTTTGCGGCCGGTGGCCTCCCACAACGCGTGTGCGCCGCCGATGTGGTCGATGTGCCCGTGGGTCAGCAGGATCCATCGAATGTCTTCGATGCGGCGGCCGAGGGCTTCGAGGGCGGGCGCCATGCCTTCGGCGGGTGACGATGCGATGCCGGTGTCGACGATCGCGGGTTCGGGGGCGTCGATGAAGAACGTGTACAGGCCGAACCGGCCCCACGGCGAGACGATGGGGTGGATCTTCACCTCGCTCGCCATGTCCTCGCTCGCCATGTCACTGTTCCTGTCGGGTGGGAAGGTCGCCGCGCAGGAACTGGGCGGTCTCCTCGAAGACCCCGGCGAATTCGGGGATCCACGAGAAGTTCTGCACGAATCCGTGGTTGGCGCCGGCGTAGCGGCGGACCGTGGCCGGAATCCCGGCTTCGGTGAGTCGAGCGCCGTACAGTTCGCCTTCGTCGCGCATGGGGTCGTATTCGGCGGTGACGATCAGCGCCGGGGGTAGCCCGGTGAGGTCGTCGCGTTTGATCGGCGAGACGCGGGGGTCGGCGGGGTCGGCGCCGCTGTCGAGGTAGAAGGAGTTGAACCCCTTCAGCCCGGCGGTTTCCACGCCGTATCCTTCGGCGTTGTCGCGAAGCGAGGGGTACCGCTCGGTGTCGAAGTCGAGGTCGAGCGACGGGTAGTACAGGATCTGGTGGGTGATGCGGTCGAAGCCCTCGTCGTGGGCGAGGGCGGCGACGGCGGCGACGAAGGTCCCACCGGAACTGTCCCCGGCGAGGGCGAGGGTGGTGCCGTCCCACCCGAGGGTGTCACCGTGGTCGGCGGCCCAGCGCACTACGGCGAGGCAGTCGTCGAGTCCGGCGGGGAACGCCGCTTCGGGTGCGCGGCGGTACCCGACGGAGATGACCTTCAGGCCGGTGGCTTTCGCCAGGTTCCGGGCCACATGGTCGTGGGTGTCGAGGCTGCCGAGGAAGAACGCGCCGCCGTGGAAGTAGACGAGCAGTCCGTAGCTGTCGGTCTCGACCGGGGTGTAGATCCGGACGGGCACGTCGCCTACGGGTGTGGTGGCGACGGTGTCCTCGACCCGGTGCAGAGGCAGACGGTCGGCGGGGGCCGGGACCTGGGATTCTTCGACGGCGCGCATGATCTGGGGGTCGAGCGGTCCGTCGGGCGGTGCCGGCAGGTCGGCGAGGAAGTCGGCGATTCTGGGGTGGAGCGGCATGGTGCGTTCTCCTCTAGTGGGTGGCGGGCTGCTGCGAGGCGGGCTTCTGTCCCGGGAAGACGTCGTTGACTTCGTCTTCGCTCCAGCCCTGGCGGGAGATGCGCTGCAGTTCGTCGGTGACGGGCTTGCGGGTGGCTTGGAAGTCGGCGAGTGCTGCGGCGACGGTGTCGGCGTCGCGCAGGGCGTCGGCGAGGGCGCCGGCGTCGAGGATCGCGGAGTTCGCGCCCTGTCCCTGGTGGTGCAGCATCGAGTGGGCGGCGTCGCCGACGAGGACGGCGGAGTCGGAGTGCCAGGTGTCGACGGGGTCGATGTCGTAGACGGCGCGGAGATTGACGGTGTTCATGTCGATCTCGCGGGCGATCTGCACGATGCGTTCGTCGAAGCCCTCGAGGGTGGCGAGGAGGTTTTCGCGGGTGGCTTCGGGCGACCAGGTGCTGTCGGGGCACAGGGCGGTGACGTCGAAGGACACGTCGTTGCGGTGACGCAGCGGCAGGAAGTACACCTTGGTGCCTTTGCCGATGTACATGCGCAGGTTGTCGTCGGTGGTGAGGCCGTGGGTGGCGTCGGCGGAGATGACGGCGCGGTAGGCGTGTTCACCGGAGAAGACGGGCTGCTGGTCGCTGAACAGTTGCTGGCGGACGACGGATTTGATGCCGTCGGCGCCCACGACGAGGTCGGCTTCGACGACGGTGCCGTTGGTGAAGGTCAGGACGGTCTTGTCGCCGCGGTCTTCGGCGGTCTCGAGTTTGTGGCCGAGTTCGACCATGCCGTCGGGTAGCACGCTCAGGAGCGCATCGATGAAGTCGCCGCGGTGGATGAGGTGGGTGTGGGTCTTGACCTCGTAGTCGTCCATGCCCGGCCAGTCTTCTTTCATGATGGGCTGACCGGTGGCGGTGAGGATCTCGAAGTAGTCGCTGGGCGAGCTGACCTGGGCGATGGCGTCGAAGGTTCCCCACTCGCGGAAGCGCTGCATGCTGGACGGGCGGAGTCCGATGCCGGCGCCGACCTCGCGGATTTCGGTGGCTTGTTCGTACACGGTGACGTCCGCGCCGAGCAGACTCAGAGCCTTGGCGGACGCGGCGCCGGCGTATCCGGCGCCGACGATGGCGATGGTCAGGTTCTTCAGGTCTGCAGACTGCATGGTCGTGTCTCTCTGGTGGGGCGCGGCGATGCGCCGGGAAGATTGGTGGGTCAGGGCTGGATGGTGAGGAAGTCGGCCGGGTTCTCGACGAAGAGCTTGGTGATGGTGGCGTCGTCGAGGCCCGCGTCGCGCAGGTCTGGAATCAGGTCTTCGAACAGGTAGTTGACCGTGTGGCCTTTGACGCCCGGCCAGCCGAGTGGGCTGCAGTTGGCGTCGACTCCGGCCAGTGCCTGGTCGAGGTGACCTGCGCGGAGGAAGCGGAGGAAGTGGTCGAGGCGTTCGTTGCGGGGTCGGGCCCAGAACGGCGGGTCTTCGAGTTCGGTTTCGTAGCCGAAGGTGTCGAAGCCGACGCGGCCGCCCTGGGAGGCGATCCAGGTGTCGCGGGTCTTTTCGGCGTTGATGCCGTCGTCGGCGTGGCCGAACAGGACCCGGTGCAGCGGCAGGCCTTCTTCGTTGAAGATGGCGATGGCGTTTTCGGCGTCGATGGCGAGGTGGGTGAGGATCGGGACGCCGGTGTTCAGGGCGGCGCGGGCGGCGGCGCGGTAGATGCGCTTGTCGAGGTCGGTCATGCGACCGCCTCGGCTGACGCCGACCTTGATGACGCCGGCGCGGCTGCCGGTGTTGCCGATGCCCACGGTGATTTCGTGGACGAACTGGGCGGTGAGGTACTCGACGGTGGCGCGTTCGAAGAACGGCAGGGCGGTGTCGCCGCCGACGAAGCCGGTGCAGGCGATGATGTGGACGCCGGTCTTGGCGGACAGTGACTTGTAGTAGTCGATGTCGCGGCCGTTGCAGATGCCGGTGACGTCGACGAAGGTGCCGCCGCCGTATTCGTGGAACTTACGGAGTTTCGGGACGGTTTCCTCGTAGCGGACCTCGGGGGTTTTCCACCACTTGGTGTCCAGTTCGGAGCCGGGCATGCCGTATCCGATGTGTTCGTGGATGGCGACGATGCCCAGTTCCTCGGTCGCGATGGGACCCAGGACGGTGTTGACTCTCGACACAGCTACTCCCCTTCGGGAAAAGATTCGGTGGGTTTCGGCGGTCAGCGCACGGCGGGGTGCACCGACAGCAGGTCGCGCGGGTTGTCGACGAGGATGCGCTGGACGTCGGCGCCGGGCAGTCCCTGGGCGGCGAGCATCGGCACGAACGTCGACAGCACGTAGCCGAACGGCACGTCACGGCCGGGATGGCCTTTGGCGACGCCGGTGGCGTTGCACGACAGCAGGATCCGGTCGCCGTAGCCGGTGTCGATCAGGTCGCGGACGAGTTCGGCGCGTGCGGTGTCGGTGAGGTGCGCATCGTCTTCGGTGCCGACGTGGTCGAGGGCGACGTACGCACCGCGCCGCGCGATCTCGAGGGGCGCGCCGGCGTCGACGGCATCCCGTCGGTCGAGTCCGCCGACGACGATGCGCGCGGCCGGCAGGTTCTCGTCGAGGGCGACGTCGAGGTCGGCGATCGGGTCTTTGCCGTAGCGCAGGGACACGGCGACCCCGGTGCTGCGGGCGGCGCGTGCGGCACCGCGGAGCAGGCTTTCTTCGGTGGCGGTCATGCCGGTGGGGTCGGCGGCGGTGGTGACGAGGCCGGCGGCGCCGCGGCGTTCGACGCGGGGCACCACCATGCCGTCGGTGATCTCTGCGGCGAACAGGTCGGCGAACTTCTCGGCCGGCCACGGGGTGGGCGGGTTGGTCTGCGGGGTCAGGAAGTACCCGCCGAGCAGGTTTTCCGGTCCCATGCCGGTGGACGCGACGATGTGCACGCCGGTGGTGCGGGACAGCGCTTCGTACAGGGTGACGTCGCGGCCGTGGAACATGCCGGTGCTGTCGACGATGGTGCGGCCGCCGTGCTCGCGGAAGTCGGTCAGTTTCGCCGCGAGGGTGTCGAAGATTTCTGCGCGGTCGAAGGTGATGTCGAAGGCGTGTTCGGCACCGGGGAGTACCGAGAGCAGCGACTCGTGGACCGAGACCACTCCGAGGTCCTCGGCGGGAACGGGTCCGAGGACGGTGTGGACGACCGCGTTCTCGGCCGTGTGGGTGCCAGTCATCGGCACTTCCTTTCGTCAGCGTCATGTCGGCACGACGTGGTGACAGTCACAGTAAGCTTTTACGTTACATCGTGTCAAGTGAATGGCCGCCACGCTATTTTAATGAACGCGCTGATAGGTGGGTGTACTGCCGCTAGGATTCGGTTTCATGTCACTCCGTGCGGCGCAGAAGCAGATGACCTACGACCTCTTCCTCGCGAAGGCACTCGAACTGTTCTCCGACAAGGGATACGGCGCCACGACGATCGACGACATCGCCACCGCCGCCGGCTCCACCCGCACCACCTTCTACCTGCACTTCTCGTCGAAGGCGGACGTGATGATCGCGCTGCTGACCAAGGCCGACCTGATCCTCACCTCGGCGGACAAGCCGACGTTGACCGCGGTGGTGGCGTCGGGATCGCGCGAGCTGATCCGGGAGTGGCTCGATCGAAAGTTTTCGCAATGGGACGAGATCAAGCCCTACATCACCGCCTCGTACCAGGCCGCCCATGAATCGGAGGTCGCGGCCAAGACCGAGCGCTGGTTCGAAGACTCGGTCGGCGAGATGATCCAAGGACTGAACCAGGCGAACCGTTTTCCGCCGGAGCGCCGGCGGGTCCGCTGCGTACTCGCGTTCGGGCAACTCGAGTACCTCTCGCGCCGCTACTTTTCGCTCGGCTGGGTCACGCCGCGAGAAATCTGCCTCGACGAAACCGTCGACTCCTGGTGCTACCTGCTCACCGCGGACCGCTGAGGTTCGCGGTGAGGGCCGGGATCACGCGGGCGACCCGAAGGCCGACGCTTCGACGAGAATCTCCCGCAACCAGCCGATGAACTCCGCGTCCGCCAGCCGCGGGTTCCACACCATGTCGATGCCCAGCGGTGCGACCGGCAGCGGAAACTCCTCGATTCGCAGCGGCACGCGTTCGGACATGACGGTCGCCACGAGGTAGGTGTGCACGGCGACCCCGCCGCCCTTCGCCACGAGATGGGGAACGAGCAGAAAATCGGAGATCAGCTGCCCGATCCGGTAATCCAGACCGTGCGCGTCCATCGCCGCGTACGGAGCGACCCGATTGCGGGCGTCGTAGGTCACGTGCGGCAGCGACGCGAGCAATTCGAGCGCGGACGCGTCCGGGTCGCTGTCGGGGTGGGCGACGACCACCCACCGGTTCTCGTAGAGCCGTTCCCGCGGATACGGCGAGGAGAACGCCTCCGACACCAGCACCACATCGACGCCCTCGTCGGTGAAGTCGCTCGGCTGCGGCTCGACGAAGTTGCGGATCCGCAGGGTGGACTTCGGTGCGCGCTCGGCAATCAGGCGTGCCAGGCGCGGCCCGAGCACGAACGCGGTGCTGGTGGTCATCGCGACCGTGATGGTGCGGCTGTCGCGGGACGGGTCGAAGCCCGGGAAATCCACCACCCGCGACGTCCGGCGGAGCACGTCACGCAGCGGCCCGATCAGCTCCCGGGCACGTGGGGTCAGCACCAGCCCGCTCCCCTGGCGCGTGACCAGTTCGTCTCCGAGGAGGCGGCGCATCCTGCCCAGCGCGTGACTCATTGCGGGTTGGGTGATGCCCACCCGCGCCGCGGCGCGAGTGACCGATTGTTCCTCGAGCAGTGCCAGCAGTGGCACCAGCAGGTTGAGGTTGACCGACGCGAGCCGTCCCAGATCGGGGTCGCCCGGATGGTCCGGCAGCTGGTTCATCCACACGGATGGTACGCATCCCCTCTGTGGGAGCGCAGGACGTCACACCACCGGCGACTGGGCGGGCTCACCCGGAGGCGGACGCCATGCGGCGCAGTTTCGGAATCGGGATGCGCTGGTTGACCGCCACCGCGACCGCATGGCCGTCCTCGTGGGTCCAGCGCATCACCGCCGGCCCCTCGGGCCGGTCTCCGGTGAGAAACTCCGGCTCCCCGGCCGCCGGCAGGTGCCCGACCGCCTTGAGATTCAACCCGAACTGTTCGGTCCAGAAGTACGGTTCGAGGTCCAGTTCGGGCGCCGCATCGCCGGTCAGCAGTGCCACGGCCGCGATCTTGGCCTGCTCGATCGCACTGTTCCACAGCGGGATCCGGCGCACCCCTGACCGCGTCGGGATCGAGGCGACGTCTCCGGCGGCGACGATGCCCGGGGCTACCCGCCCGCGCGCATCCGCTTCGAGGCGGCCGTCGGTCAGCAGGCCGCTGCCGGCCAGCCATTCCGTGTTGGGGATGTCGCCGATCGCCGTGACGATCAGTTCCGCCTCGACCCGCGCGCCGTCGTCGAGGAGCACGGTGTGCGGGCCGTCGAGCCCCACGGCAGTACCGTCGACCAGTTTCAGTCCCCGGGCAACCGCGGCCGTGGTGAACGCGGCGGACAGGTACGGTCCCAGATGGACGCGCATCGGCGGTCCGTCGGCGACGAGGGTGACCTCGCACCCTGCCGACAGGGCCGCCGAGGCGATTTCCATGCCCAGGGGGCCGGCACCGACCACCGCGACCGACGGCTGCGTCGCCAGCCGGTCCCGCAGTGTGAGGGCGTCCTCGAGGGTGCGCAATGTCAGTTCGGGGCTGTCGGGGCCACCGAGTCGGCGGGCCCGCGCACCGGAGGCGACCACCAGTCCGTCGTAGGACAGTTCCGAGCCGTCGTCGAAACTCATCCGCCGGGCGCGAGTGTCGAGGGCGAGCGCCGCCACCCCGAGGATCTCGGTGGCGCCGTGGCTGGGGGACGCCAGCTCGTGGGAGCCGCCGTCGACCAGCAGCGCCTTCGACAGCGCCGGTCGGGAGTAGGCGGGGTGCGGCTCGTCGCCCACGATGGTCAGTTCGCCGTCGAAGCCTGCCGCACGCAGGCTGTCGCAGGCGGTCTGGCCGGCGATGCCGTTGCCGACGACGACGATGCGGCGGACGGCGTCGGTGCGGGTGCTGTTCATGTCGGGTCCGTTCGTGCGGGTGGTGGGGTCAGGCCAGTTTCAGGGCGGCGACGGGGCAGACCCGGACGGCGGCGCGGGCGGCGGCGAGTTCGGTGCTGTCGTCGGGGAGTTCGCCGACGTCGATGATCAGTTCACCGTCGTCGTCGAGGTGCATCAGTGCGGGTGCGGCTTCTTCGCACAGTCCGTGGCCTTCGCAGCGGGGCCGGTCGAGGATGATGTTCATGCGGGGACCACCTTCAGGATGTCGAGTGCGTCGATGGAGCGGGTGATGTTGCTGGGCAGTCGCACCGGTTCGGCGGCGTCCAGCCGCTGCGCGTGCGTTGCGAGTGCCGTGATGACGGCGTGGGCTTCGAGACGGGCCAGTCCTTGCCCGGCGCAGCCGTGCGAGCCGTAGCCGAAGGACAGGTGGTCGGCGGGGTTACGTTCGACCAGGAAGGCGTCCGGGTTGTCGTAGTGTCGTGGGTCGCGGTTGCCGGCGCCGAAGAGGATGGCCACCTGGGATCCGGCCGGGACGAGGACGCCGTCGATTTCGACGTCCCGGGTGACCTCGCGGCCCCAGGCGTGCAGTGGAGCCCAGAAGCGGAGTACTTCGTTGAACGCCGCGGGCACGAGGCTGGGATTCTCGCGGACCAGGTCGAACTGGTCGGGGAAGGCGGCGAACAGTGCGACGATGTTGCCCAGGGCGGTGATGGTGGTGTCGACACCCGCGCCGAGGTACTGGTGGATGATGTGGCCGGCGGTGCCGGGAGGGATGGCGCCGCGGCCTTCGGCGTCGAAGATGCCGCGGCCGACCGAGCCGGGAGCCAGGTCCTCGGCCTGCACTCCGGCACACCATGCGTACAGTTCGCCGGCGATCGGGAAGTTCTCGAGGGTGCGGGGGTTCAGGGGGCCGATGACCTCCATGGCGGCCTGTCCCCAGCGCAGCATGTTTTCGCGGGCGGCGCCGGTGAAGCCGATCAGGTCGGCGACGACTTCGAGGGGAAATGCTCGGGCGAGGGCGTCGATCGCCTCGAAGGTTCCCTGGGCGACGAGGTCGGCCACGAGTGCCTCGGCCTTGGTGTCGATGCGGGTTTTGAGTCCGCGCAGCGCGCGTGGGGTGAGGTTCTCGGTGAGGGCGGCGCGCAGTTCGGTGTGGACCGGCGGGTCGGAGGCGAGGGATGTGCCTTGGAGTGCTTCGTTGACCATCGGGTTGAAGCCGATGGTGCGGGAGGAGAAGGTGGCGGGGTCGGCGAGTGCGGCACGGATGGCGTCGTAGCGGGTCAGGGCGTAGACGTTGTTGACGGGCAGGTGGACCACCGAGCCGAGCTCGCGTAGTTCGGTGAACGTCGGGTACGGGTCGGTGAGGACCGAGTCGGCGAAGAGGTCGATCTGGGAGGTCGCGGGAGCGCTGGGGGTCATGTGCTCAGTGAAGGGACTCCCGCCACATAAAGCCAACTCATCTTTGGCATGCCAGAACATGAATGGGATCGATATCGGGGTCGATACCCTGGTGGGTGCCGCTCAGACCCACTGCACGAGTTGCCAGACGAGACCGTTGGGGTCGGTGAACTGGCAGTACCGCTCCCCCCACGGTTCGGTCTCGGGTGCGGTGACCACGGTCGCGCCGGCGGCGGCGATGCGGGAGTACTCGGCGTCGAGGTCGTCGACGACGAAGGCGATGAGCATGCCCTGGCCGGCGGGACCGGCGATCGAGGCGGGCTTGAAGGTGCCGAGGCCGGTGCGCAGGAAGACGACGTTGAATCCCGCGTCGGGGTGGGCCAGCGACACGAAACCGTCGGCGGACATCGCTTCGGTGAAGCCGAAATGGGTGGTGGCGAATTCTGCGGAGGCCGCGGGATCGGCCACGTTCAGGGACAGGGCGGTGTCGGTGATCTTCACGGGAACCTCCAGGTGACGGAGACGAGGTGATGTTCGGGAGGGATGGAACCCAAAAACCTTGTGCAGTGTATAGAGTAACTCGTACCCGACCCGCGGAGGAGAGAATCCGATGGCGCGCGAACTGCTCGACCTGCTGTGGCGCGACCACCCCGCCGCCCGGCAAGGCGGCGCCCGCGGACCCCGCGCGAAGGTCACCACCTCGCAGGCCGTCGACGCCGCGATCACTCTGGCCGACACCGAAGGACTCGAACAGCTCACCGTGCGTCGCCTCGCCGCCGAACTCGGCATCTCCGGAATGGCGCTCTACACCCACGTCGGCTCACGCGACGATCTGCTGGTGCTCATGGCCGACGCCGTGCACGGCTCCGCGCCGCGCCGCCCGTACCTCGGATCGGACTGGCGCACACGGGTACGGCAACTCACCGACGCCGACCTCGCGCTCTACGGCGGACACGAATGGCTGCTCGACGTCTCTGACCAGCGGGTATCGCTCGGTCCGGGGACGATTGCGAAGTACGACCACGATCTGCACGCCTTCGACCACACCGGTGTGAGCGACGTCGATCGTGACGCGGCGCTGACCTTCGTCGCGGACTTCACCCGCGCCGCAGCGCGCGCTCGCCGGCCCGACCCGCACGCCGCGGACATGGCGGAGGTCTGGTCCGCGTGGCGTGCACGCCTGGCGTCCTATGTCGGGAACGACTTCCCGCTGGCCCGGCGGGTCGGCGCGGCGGCCGGTGCGGTGCTGAACACCTCGTACAGTCCGGAAGCGTCATGGGAGTTCGGGCGTGAGCGCGTCCTGGATGCACTCGCCATGCTGTTCCGGGCCGGATCGGACGATTCCGGCCCCTCGTTGTAGCAGATTGCTACACTGGGGAGAACGGTGTGGCGCGTCGCGCGAAGGAGTACGTCATGACGAACGTCGTCGACAAGGTGACCAGGTTCTCGTCCGAGCTCGTCGACGCGGCTGCGTCCGAAGGCGAACGGGAGAACCGTTCGGCCCGTCAGCAATTGGAACACTGGGCGCGTGTCGGCCGTGAGGTGTCCAACCAGCGTCAGGTCGCGAGGCGCCGCGTCGAAGCCGCGCTCGCCGGGCGGCTGCCGCTGCGCGAACTTTCCGACGAAGAAGGCGTGGTGTTCAACGCCGAAATCGCCGCCGCCCTCGAGGAATCCCTCGCCACCGGCCATCACGTCGACGACCGCGCCGCCCGCGGCCTGGCCTCGGTCGTGCTCGACGAGCAGGGCCGCGTCGTCAAGCATCTGCCTGACGGCACCCAGATCGTGCTGTGAGGCGACTCGATCTCGTCGTCGGGCCCAACGGATCCGGAAAGTCCACGTTCGTCGAGCAGCGTCTCGCTCCCCTGCTGCCCGGCAGTGTGTTCGTCAACGCCGATGTGATCGCCAAGCAGCGGTGGCCCGACAGCCCGGAGGAGCATTCCTACGAGGCCGCGCAGATCGCCGCGACCATCCGTGACCTGCTGATCGACCAGGGCGAGTCGTTCATCGCCGAGACGGTGTTCTCGCATCCGTCGAAACTCGATCTGATCGACCGGGCGCAGCGCGCCGGGTACGTGGTGGTGCTGCATGTGGTGCTCGTGCCCGTGGAGTTGTCGGTGGCCCGTGTTGCCGAACGCGTCGTGGAAGGCGGCCATCGCGTCCCCGAAGAGAAGATCCGCTCCCGCTTCGACCGGCTGTGGCCGCTGGTGGCGGACGCGATCGGGCGGGCCGACCACGCGACCGTCTACGACAACACCGCCGCGGACGTCACCCGGATCGCGGCGCGGTTCGTCGACGGTGATGCGGTCGGCGAGGTCGCGTGGCCCGCGTGGACGCCTGCGGCGTTGACCGGCGCACCGACCGTCTCGGGCTGATCGTCTGCGAGCGGACCCGGTTCACCGCCCGGATCCGCTGCCGATGCGCCGGTATCGGCGTCCGCGTCGTAGGTTCGCGTCGCTGTCTTCGAGTCGGGCCCGCAACACGGTGGCGATGGTGTCCACCGCGGGCGGTGCCACCATCTCGTGGTGTTCGACGTCGAGGCGGTACTGGTGCAGCATCCCGTCGATCAGGTCGTGCCACGCGGTGACCGCCGGCACCGAGGTCGACGACCGTCGAGCGCTGAAGAACAGGGCGTCGCCGATGAACGTGTCCGGTGAGTGCCGCCGCACCGCGCGGGTCGCGGCGGCCGACCCCGCATGCAACCGCTCGAGATGCCGCGGCGTCAGCCCGGTGGGACCGCCGAGGCTGCGCTCGAGCAGGTCCAGTGCGTCGTCGTAGCTGGGGTCCGGGCCGCCGTTGGTGGCAACCCCGAGGTCACGCAGCATGTCCTTGACCGCGATCGGGCTCGCCCCGCCGGGAACGGAGAGGTGACTGTCGATCAGCGCGAGGGTGTCCACCGCCGCTCCGCCGCGCTGCAGTTCCACGGCGACGGCGTGCGCGACGACTCCACCGAGCGACCAGCCCAGCAGGTGATACGGCCCGTCGGGTTGGGCGCGGCGGATCTCGTCGGCGTAGCGGCGCGCGAGCGCGGGGACCGATTCGACGATCTCTCCGGTGCTCAGGGCGGGCAGTTGCAGACCGTAGACGCCGCGCCCGCCGAGCCGTTCGGTCAGGCCGGTATAGGCCCAGGCCAGCCCCGCGGCCGGATGCACACAGAACAGCGCCGGTCCGCTGCCCGCGCGCAGCGGCACGAGCACCCGCAGCGCGTCGTCGATGGTCTCGTCCTCCCCCGGTTCCCGCAGGTGCGCGGCCAGGTCGGCGACGGTGGGATGGGTGAACAGCACCTGGATCGGGATCCGCCGGTCGAGGCGGCGCGACAGGTCCGGTACCAGCCGGGTGGCGAGCAGGGAGGTGCCGCCGAGGGCGAAGAAACTGTCGTCGACGGACACCGTGTCGAGACCGAGATGGGTGGCGAACACTGCGGCGACGGTGCGTTCGAGGTCGTCGGCCGGGGCGCGGTGCTGCCCGCCGGCTCCGGCGAACTCGGGGGCCGGGAGCGCGCCGCGGTCGAGTTTGCCGGCGGGGGTGAGCGGGATGTCGGCGAGCGGAATCACGGCGGTGGGCACCATGTGCGCGGGCAGGTGGGCTGCGGCACGGTCGCGGAGCGCGCCCGGATCCGGGGCGGGCACCGCGGTGGTGCGCACGTAGCTGACCAGCACCGTCTCCCCCGAGGGTGCGGGATATCCGACGGTGTGCGCGAAGTCGACGTCGGGGTGGCCGGTGAGGACGGCGTCGATTTCTTCCGGTTCGATGCGGAAGCCGCGGACCTTGATCTGGAAGTCGGAGCGGCCCACGAAGTCGAGTCGGTGGTCGGCGGTCCAGCGCACGACGTCGCCGGTGCGGTACATCCGGGCGCCGGGGCGGTCGCTGTACGGGTCGGCGACGAACCGGGCGGCGGTCAGGTCGGGGCGGCGGTGGTAGCCGCGGGCCAGACCCGCGCCGGCGACATAGAGTTCCCCGGGCACCCCGACCGGCACGGGCCGGAGTCGGGTGTCGAGGACGACGGCGGCGGCGCCGCGGGTGGGCCGGCCGATGGTGACGTGTTCGTCGGCGGTGAGCGGGTCACCCAGCGAGCTCATGACGGTGGCTTCGGTGGGTCCGTATGCGTCGATCATGCGGTGGCCGTCGGCCCAGCGGGTCACCAGCGCCGGTGGGCACGCCTCCCCCGCGACGAGCAGCACATGCAGGTCGGGGACCTCGGCGGGATCGAGGGACGCCAGCGTGGTGGGGGTGACGAAGGCGTGCGTGACGCGGTGGTGGCGCAGCACGGCGGCGAGGTCCTCCCCGCCGTACACGTCGGGCGGCACGACCACGAGGGTGGCGCCGGCGCAGATCGCCATCAGCTGTTCGAAGATCGACGCGTCGAAGCTCGGGGACGCCAGGTGGGAGACGCGGCTACCCGGTTCGACCTGCAGATGCTCCCGCTCGGCGGCGGCGAGATCGCCGAGACCGCGGTGGGTGACGGTCACGCCTTTGGGCCGTCCGGTCGAGCCGGAGGTGTAGATGAGGTAGGCGGGATGGTCGGGGCGCAGCGGCACGGCGCGGTCGGGGTCGGTGACCGGGCGAGTGTCCCGGCCCGCCAGGTCGTCGCGGATCTCGCTGTCGTCGAGCACGATCCAGGTCACCGAGCCGGGCAGCTGCCCGAGGTGCGCCGCGACGGTGACCCCGATGGTGGCGGCGCTGTCGTCGAGCATGTAGCCGATCCGGTCCGGCGGGTAGGTCGGGTCCACGGGCACGATCGCGGCGCCGGTGCGGGTGGTGGCCCACACCGCGGTGATCTCGTCCACGGATCGGGGCAGTGCGAGCGCGACCACCGTGTCCGGGGCGGCTCCCCGGTCGAGCAGCAGGCGGGCCAGCGCGGTGGAGCGGGCGTCGAGGTCCCGGTAGGTCAGTGTGGTGTCTCCGTCGAGTACGGCGAGACCGTCCGGGTCGGTGGCGACGGCGTCGTCGAGCAACTGCGGCCACACTCGGGCGGGGCCGCCCGCCGGGCCGGTGGCGGGCACCAGCGCTGCGCGTTCGGAGTCGGTGAGCAGGGCGACGTCGCCGACGAGGGCGGAGGGGTCGGTGGTGACGGCGCGGAGGAGCCGGACGAACCGGTCGGCGAACCCGGCGACGGTGTCCCGGTCGAACAGGTCGGTGGCGTAGACGAAGGCGGCGTCCATGCCTCCGGCGGGGTCCTCGCCGAGGAGCAGTTCGAGGTCGAAGTTGCACACCTGCGGGTCGAGGTGCACGCCCTCGACGGTCAGGTGCGGCAGTTCCAGCACCGGGCGTTCGGTGTTGTGGAACTCGAGGGACACCTGGAACAGCGGCGAATGGGCGGTCGAGCGGGCCGGTTCGACCGCCTCGACGACGCGTTCGAACGGTAGATCGGTGTGGGCGAACGCGTCGAGGTCGTCGTGGGTGACGGTGCCCAGCAGGTCGGTGAACGGCGCGTCGCCGGGAATGCGGCTGCGCAGCACGACGGTGTTGACGAACATGCCGATCAGGTCGTCGAGGGCGCGGTGGCCACGCCCGGCGATCGGCGATCCGACGGCGATGTCGTCGCTGCCGGACAGGCGGGCGAGCAGCACGGCGAGGGCGGTGTGCACGGTCATGAACAAAGTGGTGCCGTGCGCGGACGCCAGCCGGGTGAGTTCGGTGTGCAGATCGGGATCGATCGGGAACCGCACGATGTCGCCGCGGAACGACTGCTGCGGTGGGCGCGGCCGGTCGGTGGGCAAGGTGAGCACGTCGGGTAGCCCGGCGAGGGTGGTGCGCCAGTACTCGGCTTGGGCGGCGGCGAGCGACGCCGGGTCGGTCGGTTCGCCGAGCCGGTCGAGTTGCCACAGCGTGTAGTCCGGATATTGGACGGGCAGCGGTGTCCACGCCGGAGCGTCTCCGTTACTGCGGGCCTGGTAGGCGCCGAGCAGATCGCGGGCGAGGGGGCTGGTGGAGGCACCGTCGGCGGCGATGTGGTGCACCACCAGCACCGCGAGGTGGTCGTCGCGGCCGAGGGCGAACACCCGTGCGCGGAGCGGGATGTCGACGGTGACATCGAACCCGGTGCCGATGAAGTCGGCGATCGCCGTGGTCACCGTGTCGGGGTCGGCGGGCACCACGTCGAGGGTGAGGGCCACGTCGTCGGCGTCGAGGATGCGTTGCCGCGGTCCGGCGGCGGACGCCGGGTACACGGTGCGCAGACTTTCGTGCCGTGCAACCACGTCGTGGAGGGCATCGCCGAGCGCCGCCGCGGACAGGTGGCCCCGGAGCCGGATGGCGAGGGGGATGTTGTAGGCCGCGCTGGCGGGGTCGAACTGGTTGAGGAACCACAGGCGCTGCTGCGCCGGCGACAGCGGGATGTGGGCCGGGCGCGGCCGGGGGGTGGGGCCCGCGGTGTCGCGGGCGGTGCGGGTGCGGGTGCGGGTGCCGGTGTCGAGGCGGGTGGCGAGCATCCGGACGGTGGGCGTTTCGAAGATCGTGCGCACCGGGAGGTCGCGTCCGAGCCTGTCGCCGAGGCGGGCCGCGGCGCGGGTGGCGACCAGGGAGTTGCCGCCGACGTCGAAGAAGTTGTCGGTGACCGAGATGCGGTCGAGGCCGAGCACGTCGGCGAATTCGGCGGCGACGGCGGTTTCGAGGTCGCCGCGCGGTGGCTCGTAGGCGCCGGTGCCGGTCAGGTCGGGGACGGGCAGGGCCCTGCGGTCGAGTTTGCCGACCGGCGTGAGCGGGATCGTGTCCAGGACGGTGATGGCGGTGGGCACCATGTGTTCGGGAAGTAGTTGCGCCAGATGCTCTTTGATGTCGTCCGCGTCGACGGGGCCGTCGGCGGCCGGTCGGACGTACCCGACGAGCACCGGTTCGCCGCTCGGTGCGGTGTGCGCGACGGTCACGGCGAAGGACACCGCGGGATGCGCGGTGAGGGCGGCGTCGATCTCGCCGAGTTCGACGCGGAATCCGCGGATCTTGACCTGGAAGTCGGCGCGGCCGAGGTACTCGAGGTGCAGGGCGCTATCGGGGTCGCCGGTCCAGCGGACGATGTCGCCGGTGCGGTACATCCGTTCTCCCGGCGTGCCGTACGGGTCGGCGACGAACCGGTCGGCGGTCAGGGCGGGACGGTCGTGGTAGCCGCGGGCGAGGCCGAGCCCCGCGAGATACAGCTCCCCGGGGACACCGTGCGGGACGGGCCGTAGCGCCGGATCGAGGACGACGGCGTGGACGCCGTGCAGGGGGCCGCCGAGGGTGAGCGGGTCGCCGGGGCCGATCGGGTCGCTGATCGTCGCCATCACGGTGGTTTCGGTGGGGCCGTACCCGTTGACGAGTCGCCGGTGCGGCGCCCAGGTGTCGCGCAGTTCGGGAGGCCAGGCTTCGCCGCCGACGGACAGGTCGGTGAACGCGGTCAGGTCTGCCGGGTCGAGCGACGCCAGCGCGGCGGGGGTGATGAACCCGTGGGTGACGGCGGTCTCGCGCAGCAGTCGGCCGAGTTCGGCGCCGCCGTACACGTGCGGGGGCACCACCACCAGGCTCGCCCCGGAGGCGAAGGCCAGCAGGTATTCGTAGATGGACGCGTCGAAGCTGGGTGACGAGAAGTGCATGACCCGCGAGCCCGGGCCGGGGTGGAATCGGTCCTGCTGGGTGTGGGCGAAGTTGTCGAGGCTGCGGTGGGTGGTGAGCACCCCCTTGGGGCGGCCGGTGGACCCGGAGGTGTAGATCAGGTAGGCGGCGTGGTCGAGGCGCAGCGGGACGGTGCGGTCCCGGTCGGTGATCGGTGCCGGGTCGGCGGCGGCGAGCGCCGTGGTCGTCTCCGGGTCGTCGAGCACGAGCCACTGCACGGTGCCGGGCAGGTCGGGGACGTGCGCGGCGGTGGTCACCCCGAGGGTGGCGCCGCAGTCGTCGAGCATGAACGCGACTCGGTCGGCCGGGTAGCGGGGATCGACCGGCACGAACGCCGCTCCGGTCTTGGTGATCGCCCACAGCGCGACGAGGGACTCGACGGAGCGGGCGATACCGAGTGCCACGAAGGTTTCCGGTCCCACTCCGCGTCCGAGCAGGATGCGGGCCAGCCGGGTGGACTGTTCGTCGAGGTCGCGGTAGGTGAGGGTGCGTTCGGTCGCGCCGGAGGCGGGGTCGAGCACTGCGAGGAGGTCCGGGTGCGCGGCCGCGGTGGCGGTGAACAGGTCGGGCAGCGTGGCAGCGCTGCCGCCGACGGGTCCGTGCACGGGGACGAGCGTGCGGCGTTCGGTGGGGGTGAGCATGTCGACGGCCGTGACGGGCACGGTGGGGTCGCCGGCGAGGGCGTCGAGCGCGCGGGCGATGCGGTCGGCGATGCCGGTGACTTCGCTGCGGTCGAACACGTCGGGCAGGTACTTCATCCGCAGGTGCACTGCCGTGTCGGTGTGCACCACCACGCTCAGCGGGTAGTGGGCGGCGTCGTGGCCGGTGATGTCGGCGACGCGGATGCCGCCGATGTCGGTGTCGGCGGTGAGCCCGGCGCGTTCGACGGGGTACGACTCGAACACGGTGAGGGTGTCGAAGCGGGTGGCGGCGCCGAGATGCCGGTCGAGGGTGCCCAGGTCGAGGTGGTGGTGGTCGAGCAGCGCGGTCTGTTCGGCGCGGACCCGGTCGACGAGCCCGCCCACGGTGTCCCCGGGCCGCACCGCGATGCGGACCGGCACGGTGTTGATGAACAGCCCGACCATCGATTCGATGCCCGGCACCTGCGGGGGCCGGCCGGAGACGGTGGCACCGAACACCACGTCGGTGCGGCCGGTCAATGCCCCGAGGACCAGGCCCCAGGCGGTCTGCACGAGGGTGTTGACGGTGACGCCGCGGGCCGCGGCGATCTCGTCGAGACGTGCGGACAGACCGGGGTCGAGGTCGATGTCGAGGTCTTCGGAGACACCGGTGCTGTGCGCGGCCCGGTGCTGCGGGGCGAGCAGAGTCGGCTCGTCCAGGCCGTCGAGGGCGTCCCGGTAGGCGTCGATCGACGCGTCGGGGTCGCGGTCGGCGAGCCACTGCAGGTAGGTGCCGTAGCTGTGTGCCCGGTCCAGGACGGCGGGGTCGCCGTCGGTGGCGTAGAGCACGAGCAGTTCGCGGATCAGGACGGGGGTGGACCAGCCGTCGAGCAGCAGATGATGGTTGGTCAGCGCCACGAGGTGGCGGTCCGGGCCGGTGCTGACGACGGTGACGCGCAGCAGTGGCGGGTGTGCGGTGTCGAACCGGGTGTGCCGGTCGGTGTCGAGCAGATGCGCGGCGGTCGCCTCGGGGTCGGGTTCGTCGCTGGTGTCGACGACGGTGAACGGCAGCTCGACGTGGGCCGGGATCACCTGGAGGTGGCCGTCGGGGCCGGGAGCGAACGCGGCCCGCAGGTTGGGATGCCGGTCGAGCAGCAGTTCGAGGGCGCGCCGCAGCCGCGCGGGGTCGAGGGAGCCGCGCAGGTCGAGGACGAGTTGGACGATGTAGGCGTCGGGATCGTCCCCGGCGAGCAGCGCGTGGAACAGCAGACCGCTGTGCAGCGGTGCGGTGGGCCAGACCGTCTCCAGCGGCCCGTACCGCTGTTCGAGATCTTCGATGGTGTCCTGCGGCAGCCGGACCAGCGGCAGGTCGGACGGGGTCAGTCCCCCGGTGTGCGGGTGGCGGATGTGGCGGGACAGCGCGGTGGCCGCGGCGGTGAACGTGGCGTCGAGCCGGGCCAGGTCGGCGGTGTCGAGCAGCCCGGCCGGTGCGGACCAGTGGGTGCGCAGTACCGGCCCGTCGGGCGTGTCGACGGTGACGGCGTTGATGTCGATGACGGCGGCGGCCGGCATGTCGGGGTTCTGGGCGCCGCCGTGCGGGAAGCCGGTGATCGGCAGCCACGGGGTGTCGGTGGCGCCGCCGGTGCCGGCGGTGGGCCGGCCGAGGTAGTTGAAGCTGATCTGCGGTGTGGTCCGGGTGGCGAGGTCGGCGCCGATGTCGGGGTCGAGGTAGCGCAGCAGTCCGTACCCGATGCCGTGGTCGGGGACGGCGGCGAGATGTTCCTTGACGGTCTTGACGGCGCGGCCGGCGGCGGGACCGGCGGCCAGTGCGTCGTCGAGGTCGATGCCCGCCAGGTCCAGGCGCAGCGGATGGATGGTGGTGAACCAGCCGACGGTGCCGGACAGATCGGCGCCGGGAACGGCGGCGGTGTCGCGGCCGTGCCCTTCGACGTTGAGCAGTACCCCGGTGGTGTCGTCGCCGCGGGCACGGCGCCACGCCTGTACGGCGAGGGCGACGGCGGTGAGCAACGCGTGGTCGACGGTGCCGTGGAACGCGGTCGGCACGGTGGTGAGCATCGCGTCGGTGACCGCGGTGGGCAGGTCCCCGATCACGGTGGTGACGGTGTCGTTGGTGTCGCGGCCCGGGTCGAACGGCCGGTGCCCGAGCGGCGGTTCGTCGCCGGTGAGCATGTCGCGCCAGTACTCGGCTTCGGCGCGGCGGTCCGGGTCGCGGGCGGCGTCGACGAGCGCATGCGCCCAGCGGCGCACCGAGGTGCCCGTCGGTGGGGGCAGCAGAGGCCCGGTCGCGTCGCCGTGCGCAGCTGTGCCCCACGCTGCGGCAAGGTCGGGCACCAGGATGCGCCACGACACGCCGTCGACGGCGAGGTGGTGGACGACGATCAGCAGCCGGCCGGCGCCGCTGGTGGCGTCGAACCACACCATCTGCACGACCCGGCCGGCGGTCGGGTCGAGGCGGTCGGCGGCGGCGTCGAGTTCGGTGGCGGCGAGGGCGAAGAACTCGTCGGTGTCGGCGGCGCTGGTCACCGGTACGCGGTGCACGACGGTGTCGGCGGTGACGCTGCCGGGCGGGTCGACGTGCAATCCGTATCCGGCGGGTGAGTCCGGGTCGGGGACGAGACGCGCCCGGAGCATGTCGTGCCGGTTCACGACGGCGTCGACGACGGCGGTGAGGGTGGCGTCGTCGAGGCCGGTGGGCAGGCGCAGCAGCACCGCCTGCGAGTAGCGGTCGAAGTGGCCGCCGCGTTCGAGCATCCAGTGCACGATCGGCGGGAGCGGCATCGCGCCGACTCCCCCGCCGGGCAGTTCGGCCAGTTCCGCGGGGGCGGCGGTGGTGCCGGCGACCGCGGCGAGACCGGCGGGGCTCTTGTGTTCGAACACCGCGCGCGGGGTGAGGTCGAGGCCGAGAGCCTTGGCGCGGGAAACCAGCTGGATGGACATGATCGAATCGCCGCCGAGGGCGAAGAACGAATCGTCCACACCGACGGTGTCGAGCCCGAGAACCTGCGCGAACAGCTCGACGAGGGCCTGTTCGGCGCCGACGGTGGGTGTTCGGCCGCCGGTGGTGCGGGCCGCGAAGTCGGGGGCGGGCAGCGCGCGCCGGTCGAGTTTGCCGGTGGAGGTGACCGGCAGCGCGTCGAGCACGACGAGGGTGGCGGGCACCATGTAACCGGCGAGGTCGGCGGCGGCGCGCTCGAGCGTGGCGGTCACGTCCAGGTCGGTGCCGGTTTCGGGGACGACGTACCCGACGATCCGGTCGGTGCCGGATCGTGCGTCGGTGTGCACCACGGTGATGGCGCGGGCGACGCCGGGGCAGCGCAGCAGCACCGTCTCGATTTCGCCGAGTTCGATGCGGAATCCGCGCATCTGGACCTGGAAGTCGCTGCGCCCGAGGTATTCGAGGTCGCCTTGGCGGGTGCGGCGGGCCCGGTCGCCGGTGCGGTACAGCCGGGCCCCGGGTGGGCCGTACGGGTCGGCGACGAACCGGGCGGCGGTCAGGTCGGGGCGTCCGAGGTAACCGTGGGTGAGCTGGTCTCCGGAGACGTACAACTCCCCCGCCACCCCGGTGGGCACGGGGTGCAGGCGCTCGTCGAGCAGATGCAGCCGTAGTGCGGGCAGCGGCTCCCCGATGAGGCTGGCGGTGGCGGTCTCGGCGAGGTGCCGGTCGAGCGGCAGCGCGGTGACGTGCACGGTGGTTTCGGTGATGCCGTACATGTTCACCAGCGCCGGTGCGGTGTCGTCGTGCCGGCGGTACCAGCGGCCGAGTTGGGCCAGGTCGAGCGCTTCGCCGCCGAAGAACACCCGGCGCAGTGCGAGGTGGTCTCCCCCGGCGGCGCGGTCGGCCTCGATGAGCTGGTAGAACGCCGTCGGGGTCTGGTTGAGGACGGTGACGTGTTCGCGGCGCAGCAACTGCAGGAAGTCCTGCGGGTTGCGGGCGGTGTGGTAGTCGACGACGACGAGCCGGCCGCCGTGGGCGAGCGCTCCCCACATCTCCCACACCGAGAAGTCGAACGCGTAGGAGTGGAACATCGTCCACACGTCGCGGTGATCGAACTCGAACATCTCGCGGGTGTCGCTCATCAGGGTCACGACGGTGCGGTGCGGCACCACGACCCCTTTGGGTCGGCCGGTGGATCCGGAGGTGTAGATGACGTAGGCGGTGGTGTCCGGGTGCAGCGGGCCGAGGCGGTCCGTGCCGGTCAGGGCGGTGCCGGGCAGCGCGTCGAGTTGCGTGCGGACGGCGGGGTCGTCGAGGTGGATCGTCTCCGGTCCCGTGCCGGGAAGTGGTGCGGCGTGGTCGCCGCTGGTCACGGTGCACACCGGGCGGGCGTCGGCGAACATGTGGGCGAGCCGGTCCGCGGGGTAGGTGACGTCGATGGGCAGGTACCCGGCGCCGGTCTCGAGGACCGCCAGGAGCGTGACGACCAGGTCGCAGGTGCGCGGCAGGGCGACCGCGACGAGGGTGCCCGGCCCGGCGCCGCGGCCGACGAGCAGCCTGGCGAGCCGGTGTACCCGGTCGCCGAGGTCCCGGTAGGTGAGGGTGCCGTCCTCGGCGGTGACGGCCACGGCGGTGGGGTCGCGGTCGGCGCCGCGGCGGAACAGGTCGACGAGCGTGTCGGCGGACGGGACGCGCGGTGGCCCACCGCGGCGGGGGTGTTCGCCGGGGGCGAGCAGGTCCACGTCGCCGACGGGGCGGTGCGGGTCGGTGGTGACCGCGTCGAGGACCCGCACGAACCGGTCGGTGAAGGCGGCGACGGTGTCGGCGTCGAACAGGTCGGTGGCGTAGGTGAACGCCCCGGACATGCCGGTGCCGTCGGGTTCTTCCTGCAGGCTCAGTTGCAGGTCGAATTTGGCGACGGGCAGGTCGGTGTCGAGTGGCTCGACGGTCAGTTCCGGCAGGTCCAGGTGGGGGCGTTCGTTGTTCTGGAATTCGAGCACCACCTGGAACAGCGGTGAGTGGTCGGTGGTGCGGGTGGGCGCGAGCACGTCGACGAGTTTTTCGAAGGGCAGTTCGGTGTGCCCGAAGGCGGACAGGTCGATTTCGCGGGTGCGGTCGAGGTGGTCGGCGAACGACAGGTCGCCGGAGACGGGGGTGCGCAGCACCACGGTGTCGACGAACATGCCGACGAGGTCGTCGAGGGCGCGGTGTCCGCGACCCGCGACGGGGGTGCCGACGGCGATGTCGTCGGTGCCCGACAGCCGGGCCAGCAGCACCGCGAGCGCGGCGTGCACCGTCATGAACACGGTGGCGCCGTGCTCGGCGGCGAGGGCGGCGATGCGATGGTGCAGGTCGGCGTCGACGGTGAACCGCACGAGGTCGCCGCGGAAGGTGCGATGCGCCGGGCGCGGCCGGTCGGTGGGCAGCGGCAGCAGTTCGGGCAGGTCGGCGAGCGTTTCGCGCCAGTACCGCAACTGGCCGGCGGCCAGCGAGTCGGGGTCGTCGGGGTCGCCGAGCAGTTGCTGCTGCCACAGCGCGTAGTCGGCGTACTGCACGGTCAGCGGTGCCGCCGAGGGTTCGGCGCCGCGGGTGCGGTCGAGGTAGGCGGTCATCAGGTCGCGGGCGAGCGGGGCCATCGACGCGCCGTCCGCGGCGATGTGGTGGACCACCACGGCGAGCACGTGTTCGTCGGGCCGGTCGGTGTCGGCACCGGTATCCGGGTCCTCGGCGACGACGTGCAGCAACCGGATCCGCACCGGCACGGCCGTTGCGACGTCGAATCCCGCGGAGACGAATTCGAGCAGCGCGGCGGGCAGGTCGGGTGCGGCGACGGGCACCGGGGTGAGGTCGGCGAGGACCCGGCGGGTGTCGGTGACGACCTGGTGGGGGCCGTGCCCGTCGTCCGGATACCAGGTGCGCAGGATTTCGTGCCGGGCCAGGACGTCGCCGACCGCGGCGGCCAGTGCGGGCAGATCCAGGCGGCCGGTGAGCCGGATCGCCAGCGGGATGTTGTAGGCGGCGGAGGCGGTGTCGAACTGGTTGACGAACCACATCCGCTGCTGCGCCGGGGACAACGGGAGCCGGTCCGGGCGTTCCGCGGCGGTGAGCGGCACCCCGCCGTGTCCGCCGTGGTCGTCGAGGACCCGCGTCGCCAGCGCCCGGACGGTGGGTGCTTCGAACAGCACCCGCACCCCGGCGTCGGTGCCGAGCGCGGTGTTGATGCGGGCGACGACCCGGGTGGCGATCAGCGAGTTGCCGCCCAGGTCGAAGAAGTTGTCGTCGATGGAGATCTGCGGGTGGCCGAGCACCTCGGCGAGGATGCCGGCGAGGACCCGCTCGAGGTCGGAGGTCGGGGCCGTGTAGTCGCCGCCGGTCGCGGCGAGGTCCGGGACGGGCAGGGCGCGCCGGTCGAGTTTCCCGACCGGGGTGAGCGGGATCTCGTCGAGTACGACGACGGTGGCCGGCACCATGTGCGCGGGCAGGGACGCCCCGACGTGGGTGCGCAGCGTCTGCGGGTCGGGGGCGGCCGCGGGGTCGGGCAGCACGTAGGACACCAGGACGGTGTCGCCGCTGGGTGCGGTGTGGCCGAGGGTGTGCGCGAACACCACGTCCGGGTGGGCGGTCAGGGCCGCGTCGATCTCGCCGAGTTCGATGCGGAAACCGCGGACCTTGACCTGGAAGTCGGAGCGGCCGAGGTATTCGACGGTGCCGTCGGAGCGCCACCGCACGATGTCGCCGGTGCGGTACATCCGCTCCCCCGGGGCGCCGTACGGGTCGGCGACGAACCGGGCCGCGGTCAGGTCGGGGCGGCGGTGGTAGCCGCGCGCCACGCCGGCACCCGCGATGTACAGTTCGCCGGCCACCCCGGTGGGGACGGGCCGCAACCGGTCGTCGAGCACCACCTGGTGGAAGCCGATGGCGGGGCCGCCGACGGTGACGGTGTGCCCCGGTTCCAGGGGCGCGCTGACGCTGGTTTCGATGGTCGCTTCGGACGGGCCGTAGCCGTTGAACATCTGCCGGCCCGGTGCCCAGCGGGTGACGAGGTCCGGGGGGCACGCCTCCCCCGCCACGACCAGCACCTGCAGGGTGTCCAGTCCGGCGGGGTCGAGTGAGGCGAGGGCGGTGGGGGTGACGAAGGCGTGGGTGACTCGTTCGTCGCGCAGTACCCGGGCGAGTTCGTCGCCGCCGTAGATGTCGGGCGGGACGATGACCAGGGTGGCGCCGGCGGAGAACGCCTTGGTGAGTTCGAAGATCGACGCGTCGAAACTGGGCGACGCGAGGTGGGACACGCGGGCGGTGTGGGTGAGCGTGAAGTGGCTGCGCACCTCGGCGTGCAGGTTGGCCATGCCGCGGTGGGTGACCACCACGCCCTTGGGGCGGCCCGTCGATCCGGAGGTGTAGATCAGGTAGGCGGGGTGGTCGAGGTGCAGCGCGGTGGTGCGGTCGAGGTCGGTGACGGGAGTGTCGGAGGCGGCGTCGATGCGGCGCCGTACCGCCGGGTCGTCGAGGACCAGCCACGGCACCGTGTCGGGCAGCGCCGCGGCGTGGTCGGTGGTGGTCACACCGACGGCGGCGGAACAGTCCGCGAGCATGTAGGCGATGCGGTCGGGTGGGTAGGTGGGGTCGACGGGGACGAACGCCGCACCGGTCTTCGTCACCGCCCATACCGCCGCCACCGACTCGATCGAACGCGACAATCCCAGGGCCACTACCGATTCCGGTCCGATGCCGGCGTCGATGAGCAGCCGCGCCACGCGGGTGGACCAGTGGTCGAGTTCGGCGTAGGTCACCTCGCGGCCGCGGAAGGACAGCGCGACCGCATCCGGCACGATCGCCGCGGTCGAGGTCAGCAGTTCCGGCCACGACTGGGGTGAGACCGGCGGCAGGCCGCGGGCGGGCGACAGTGCGGCGAGTTCGCGTCCGGTGACGATGTCGATGTCGCCGACGGGGACGGTCGGGGTGGTGCCGATGGTGTCGACGATCCGCACGAACCGGTCGGCGAACGACGCCACGGTGGCCTCGTCGAACAGGTCGGTGGCGTAGGTGAACGCGGCGCGGATCCCGGCGGGTCCGTTCTCGTCGGCGGTTTCGGCGATCGACAACTGCAGGTCGAAATGCGACAGTCCCGGCTGCAGGTCCAGCACCGAGGCGGTCAGCCCCGGCAGGTGGACGTCGGGACGTTCGGTGTCCTGGAACTCGAGCAGCACCTGGAACAGCGGGGAATACGCGGTCGAGCGGGGCGGGTCGAGGACCTCGACGAGCCGTTCGAACGGGACGTCGGCGTGTCCGAACGCGGCGAGGTCGCCGTCCCGCAGTTCGTCGAGCAGCGCGGTGAAGGGGGCGCTTTCGTCGACGTGGCTGCGCAGCACCACGGTGTTGACGAACATGCCGACGAGGTCGTCGAGGTTGCGGTGGCCGCGCCCGGCGACAGGGGTGCCGACGACGATGTCGGTGGTGGCGGCGAGGCGGGCGAGCAGCACCGACAGGGCGGCGTGCACGACCATGAACACCGACGCGTCGTGGCGGCGGGCGACGGCCACCAGTTGCCGGTGGGTGCCGGCGGGGACGGTGAACGGCACCTGCGCGCCGCGCTGGCTCTGCTGGACCGGGCGGGGCCGGTCGAGGGGCAGTTCGAGCAGTTCGGGCGCGCCGTCGAGGGTGGCGCGCCAGAACTGTAGCTGCCGGGCGGCGACGGACGTGGGATCGTTCTCGTCGCCGAGGACGCGGTGCTGCCACAGCGTGTAGTCGGCGTACTGCGCGGGCAGGGCGTCCCACTGCGGGGGGTGCCCGGCGCGGCGCGCGGTGTAGGCGCCGATGATGTCGCGGGCCAGCGGGCCCATCGAGAACCCGTCGGCGGTGATGTGGTGTACCACCAGCACCAGGATGTGTTCGGTGTCGGAGACGGTCAGGACGCGGATCCGGGTGGGGATTTCGGTGGCGACGTCGAACCCGGCGCCGACGATGCGGGTGATCTGCGTGGCGGGATCGGCCCCGGGATCGAGCGGGATCACCCCGAACTCGGGTGGGGCGGCCGCGGCGGGCACCACGACCTGCACGGGCCCGTCGTCGGCGAACGGGTAACGGGTGCGCAGCGATTCGTGGCGGGCGACGACGTCGGCGACGGCGAGGCGCAGCGCGGTGAGGTCGAGGTCACCGGACAGCCGCAGGGCGACGGCGATGTTGTAGGCCGGGGAGGTGGTGTCGAACTGGTTGATGAACCAGATGCGTTGCTGCGCCGGGGAGAGCGGAATCGGGTCCGGGCGGGGCCCGGCGACCGGGGCAGGCCGGGCGGCGGTGTCGCGGTCGGCGCGGCTCAGGTGCGCGGCGAGATCGCCCACGGTGGGATGGTCGAACAGATCCCGGATGCCGACATCGGCGCCGAGGGACGCGGACAGCCGGGCGGCCAGACGCATGGCGAGCAGCGAGGTGCCGCCCAGGTCGAGGAAGTTGTCGTCCAGGCCGACGTCGGGGGTGCCGAGCAGATCGGTGAACGCCGCGGCGACGTGTTGCTCGTCGGGGGTGCGCGGCGGCCGGTACGGGGCGGTGCCGGTGTGGTCGGGTTCGGGCAGGGCCCGGCGGTCGAGTTTGCCGTTGGGCCCGATGGGAAGACGGTCGAGCACCGTCAGCGCGGCGGGCACCATGTAGTCCGGCAGCCGCGCGGCGGTGTACGCGGTCAACGCCGCGGTGTCGACGGCCCGGTCGGGGCGCGGCACGACGTAGCCGGCCAGATGGGTGTCGCCGCGCCGGTAGACCACCGCGACGGCCTGCGCGACGTCCGGGTGGCTGCGCAGCACCTCTTCGATTTCGCCGAGTTCGATGCGCAGACCGCGAACTTTTACTTGGAAGTCGGTGCGGCCCAGGTACATCAGTGCGCCGTCGCGGCGCCAGGTGGCGAGATCGCCGGTGCGGTACATGCGTGATCCGGGCGGCCCGTACGGGTCCGGGACGAACCGGTCGGCGGTCTGGGCAGGGCGGTCGAGGTAGCCGCGGGCGAGTTGGATGCCCGCGAGATACAGTTCGCCGGCCGCGCCGGGCGGGACGGGATGCAGGCGCGCGTCGAGCACGTAGGTGCGGGTGTTCCACACCGGGGTGCCGATGGGCACCGAACCGGTGTCCGTGTCGCCGGTGGGCCAGGCGGTGACGTCCACAGCGGCCTCGGTGGGGCCGTACAGGTTGTGCAGGGCCGCGCCCGGCAGCGCGGCGCGGGTGGCGGCGACGGCCGCCGCCGGCAGCGCTTCCCCGGAGGCGAACAGCAACCGCAGCGAGGCGCCACGACCGTCGGTGACGGTGTCGACGAACACCTCGAGCATCGACGGCACGAAGTGGGCGACGGTGACCTGCCGGGCGTCGATCAGCCGGAGCAGGTAGGCGGGGTCGCGGTGGCCGCCGGGGTCGGCGAGCACGAGATGCGCACCGACCTGCAACGGCCAGAAGAACTCCCAGACCGACACGTCGAAGGTGGCGGGGGTTTTCTGGACGACGGTGTCGGCGGCGGTCAGCGGGTAGGTGTGCTGCATCCAGCGCAGCCGGTTGACGATGGCAGCGTGCCCGACGGCAACCCCTTTGGGCCGGCCGGTCGAGCCGGAGGTGAACAGCACGTAGGCGAGGGTGTCGCCGGTCGGGTCGGGCCGGTCGGCGGTGGTGGGTGCGGTCGCCGGGACGCCGGTGGTGTCGACGGTGTCCAGGTCGACGGTGGGGGTGCCGTCGGGCAGCGTGAGATGGTCGCGGCCGCGCGTCAGCACCGTCACCGGGCGGGCGGTGTCGAGGACGTAGGCCATCCGGTCGACGGGGTGGTCCGGATCGAGCGGCAGATACGCCGCTCCGGTCTTGACGATCGCATACATGCCGATCAGCAGGTCGAGCGAGCGGGGCACGGCCAGGGCGACGACCCGTTCGGGTCCGGCGCCGGCGCCCAGCAGGACGTGCGCGAGACGGTTGGCGGCGGTGTCGAACTCGGCGTAGCTCAGGGTGCTGTCGCCCGCGGTGACGGCGGGTGCATCGGGGGTGGCGGCGACCTGCGCGGCGAACAGGTCGCCGAGGGTCGCGTCGGTGCGGGGTGCGGTGGTGGCGTTCCAGTCCTCGAGGATGCGGGTGCGTTCGTCGGCGGTGAGCAGGTCGACGTCCCCGATCGCGGTGGTGGGGGCGGTGACGAGCGCGGTGAGCATCCGCACGAAGCTGTCGGCGAACGCGGCGGCGGTGGCGCGGTCGAACAGGTCGGTCGCGTAGGACAGCGCGCCGGCGGACGTGACGGTGGTGCCGTCGTCGCCGCGGACGTCGCTGAGCATCAGGTGCAGGTCGGATTTGGTGGTGCCGGTGTCGATTTCGGCGATGTCGATGGCCAGGCCCGGCAACTGCAGATGCGCGGATTCGTTGTTCTGGAACGCCAACATGACCTGGAAGAGCGGGGAGTACGCCTCCGACCGGGCGGTGACCAGGGTGTCGGCGAGCCGGTCGAACGGCACGTCGGCGTGCGCGAAGGCGTCGAGGTCCTCGTCGCGGACCGTGCTGAGCAGGTCGGTGAACGTCCCGTCTCCGTGCAACACGGTGCGCAGCGCGACCGTGTTGACGAACATGCCGACCAGTTCGTCGAGAGCCGAATCGCCGCGGCCGGAGACCGGGGTGCCGACGGTGATGTCGTCACTGCCCGACAGGCGCGCGAGCAGCACCGCGAGCGCGGCGTGCACGACCATGAAGGTGGTGGCGCCCTGCGCACGGGCCAGTTCGTCGACCCTGCGGTACAACTCGGGGTCCAGGTCGAATCGGACGGTGTCGCCGCGGAACGACTGCCGCGGTGGGCGCGGCCGGTCGGTGGGCAGTGTCGTCAGTTCGGGGGCGCCGGCGAGCCTGTCGCGCCAGAACGCGAGTTGGGTCGCGGCCCGCGAATCGGGGTCGGCGGCATCGCCGAGCACCTCGTCGAACCACAGTGTGTAGTCGGCGTACTGGACGGGCAGCGGTGTCCACGTCGGCGCGGTGCCGTGGGTGCGGGCGGCGTAGGCGGAGACCAGGTCGCGGGCCAGCGGGGCGAGGGAGGCACCGTCCGCGGCGATGTGGTGCACCACCACCGCGAGGGTGTGGTCGTCGGTGGCGGTGGTGAAGAGCCGGGCCCGCACGGGCAGGTCGGTGGTGACATCGAAACCGGCAGTGGTGAATTCGGCGACGGCCGCGTCGAGGTCGGCGGCGTCGATCGGCACGGCGGCCAGGTCCGGGTCCAGCTCGGTGGTGGGCACGACCTGCTGGATCGGTCCGTCGGCGGTGGCGGGAAAGACGGTGCGCAGCGTTTCGTGCCGGTCGAACACGTCGGTGACGGCGGCGGCGAGCGCGGCGGTGTCGAGCGGTCCGGTCAGGTGCAGGGCCATCGGGAGGTTGTAGGACGCGGACCCCGGGTCGAGCTGGTTGACGAACCACAGGCGCTGCTGGGCGGCGGAGACCGGGATCCGGTCCGGGCGGGGACCGGCGATCAGCGGCACCCGGTCGGTGGGGGCGTCGGTCAGTTGCGCGGCGAGGGTGCGCGCGGTGGGCGCTTCGAACAGTGTCCGCACCCCCAGGTCGGTGCCGAGTGCGTCGTTGAGGCGGGACACCACGCGGGTGGCGATCAGGGAGTTGCCGCCGAGATCGAAGAAACTGTCGTGCACACCGAGTTCGGCGACGCCGAGTTGCTCGGCGAACACCCGGGTGATCGTCGCCTCGGCGGCGGACGCCGGTGCGGTGCCGGTGGGGCCGGCGGGGCCGAACACCGGTTCCGGGAGGGCGCGGCGGTCGAGTTTGCCGACCGCGGTGAGCGGGATCTCGTCGAGTGCGACGAGCGCGGCGGGCACCATGTGCGCCGGGAGTCTGCCCGCCAGGTGCGCGAGGAGCGTGTCGTGCTCGACGGTGCGGCCGGGTTCGGGCAGCACGTAGGACACCAGCAGGGTGTCACCGGACGGGGCGGTGTGGCCGAGGGTGGCGGCGAACGCGACGTCGGGATGGTCGGTGAGCGCGGTATCGATCTCGCCGAGTTCGATGCGGAATCCGCGGATCTTGACCTGGAAGTCGGAGCGGCCGAGGTATTCGGCGGTCGGGGCGCCGTCGGGGGTGGGCCGCCAGCGCACCACGTCGCCGGTGCGGTACACGCGGCTCCCGGCGGGTCCGTGCGGGTCGGCGACGAACCGGGTGGCGGTCAGTCCCGGCTGCCCGTGGTATCCGCGGGTCACGCCGGGTCCGCCGACGTACAGTTCGCCGGTCACCCCGGCGGGCACCGGGCGCAACCGGTTGTCGAGGATCGTCTCGTCGACACCACACACGGGGGTGCCGATGGTGATCGGTTCGCCCGGGACGAGCGGATCGGTGATGTTGACGACGATGGTGGTTTCGGTCGGTCCGTAGCCGTTGAACATGCGCCGGCCGGGTGCCCAGCGGGCGACCAGTTCGGGCGGGCAGGCCTCCCCCGCCACGGTGACCGCCTCGCAGTCGACGCCGGTGGGGTCGACGGAGGCCAGCGCGGCGGGTGTGGAGAAGGCGTGGGTGATCCGTTCCTCGCGCATCAGCCGGGCCAGCTCGTCGCCGCCGTACACGTGGGCGGGGATGACGACCAGGGTCGCGCCGATGCCGAACGCGGTCATGTATTCGAAGATCGAGGCGTCGAAACTCGGCGACGAGAAGTGGGAGACGCGGGAGGTGGGTTGCGGCGCGAGCCGCGAGTGCAGCGTCGCGGACAGGTTCGCCAGGCCCAGGTGCGGAACGACGACGCCCTTGGGGCGGCCGGTGGAACCGGAGGTGTAGATCAGGTAGGCGGGGTGCGTGGTGTGCAACGGTGTGCGGCGGTCGATGTCGGTCAGGCCGGTCGCGTCGGTGCCGGCGATGCGAGTGCGCACAGCCGGGTCGTCGAGGACGAGCCAGTCCACCGCGTCGGGCAGCGCGGTGCGGTGGGCGGTGGTGGTGAGCCCGACGGCGGCGCCGGAGTCGGCGAGCATGTACTCGATCCGGTCTCGCGGGTAGGAGGGGTCGACCGGCACGAACGCCGCCCCGGACTTGGCGACCGCCCAGACCGCGGCGACCGATTCGAGGGACCGGCCGATGCCCAGCGCGACGTACTGTTCGGGGCCGACACCGGCGTCGACGAGGATCCGCGCGACCCGGTTGGACCACTCGTCGAGTTCCCGGTAGGTCAGCGAGTCGTCGCCGCGAGACAACGCCACCGCGTCGGGCACGATCGCCGCGACCGCCGACAGGATTTCGGGCAGCGTCTGCGGGGAGGTCGCCGGGAGCCCGCGTGCGGGCAGCAGTCCGGCGAGTTCGTCGTCACCGACGACGGGAAGGTCCCCGATCGACGTCGTGGGGGCGGCGACGGCGGTGTCGAGGACGCGGGCGATCCGGGTGACGACGCTGCGGGCGGTGTCCTCGTCGACGAGGTCCGGGCGGTAGCGGCCGTGCACGCGCAATCCGTCGGCGTCGGTGGTGAGGCGCAACGTCAGCGCGGTGCCGTCGGTGGGGTGTGCGGTGGCGTCGTGGGGCGCCGCGGCGACGTCGACGACGACCGGCACGTACACCCCGGCGAGCACGGCAGGGTCGACACCGGCGTGCGTCTGCGCGTCGCGGTCGTGCTGCCGGACCTGCTCGAGGAACTGCGCGAACGGTTCTGCGGGGTCGACGTCGCTGCGCAGCGGCAGCACCGCGGTGCTGCCGCTGCGCACCGGCAGCACGGCGGTGCTCGTGGGGGCGCCGACGAGGACGTCGCGGCTGCCGGTGAGCATCGCGGTGACCACGGCGGCGGCGGCGTACAGCAGGGGCCGCGGGTCGGCGTCCGGGTCCCGGAGCACCTCGGCGGTGCCGTCCGCGACGGTCAGCGCGGTGTCGAACTCGGCGACTCCGCTGTCGCGGATCCCCTCCCCCGCCTCCGCGGGCTCGAGGTCGGCGGGCCGGGTGGGGCGAGGCAGGGCGAGGTGGTCGGGCGCGTCGGCGAGGGTGGTGCGCCAGTACGCGGCGTCGGCGGCGGCGCGGGCGCGCTGTGCCCCGATCGCGGCGGTTGCCGGCTCGATCTCGCCGACCGGTGTGTCCCCGTCGGCGTGCAGGAACGCGGTGAGTACTTCCACGAACCGGTGGTGGTGCTCGCGCATCTCGGCGTCGTCGTACCGATGCGGATTGCCCCGGAAATCGAGGAACGTCCTGGCCGGGGTGCCGCTCTGATAGATGTTGACGAGCAGGTCCTCGACGGGCCCGGACGTCATGATGTGGAATTCGCCGCGCAGGTCCCCGAGCACGATCTCCTGCCGGAAGAGCATCACGTTGATGGTGGGCCCGGCGTAGGCGTGCGGGGCGGTGGTGCCCGATTCCCGGCGGATGTCCTCGATGCTGCACCGCTGGTGGCGCAGCGCCCCGGTCAGTTCCAGTTGCACGCGCCGCACCAGCGCGGTGCGGGTGCCGTCCGGGTCGATGTGCAGGTGCAGTGGGGCGGTGTTGACGAGCATGCCGCCCGAGCGCCGGGCGGAGGCGGTGGTGCGGGCGGAGACCGGCAGGTTCACCACCACGTCGTCGGTGCCGGTCATCCGCGCCAGGTAGCACCCGAACGCGGCGACCACGGCGGCGGTGGACGACGACCCGGAGTCCTCGTCGATGGCGGTCAGGGCGGTGACCAGGTCGTCGGGCAGCGCGATGCTCGACAACAGCGACACCGGTGCGAGGGGCCCGGTGCGGGTGGCCAGCGACGAGCCGTCTTCGAGCCCGGCGACCCGCTCCATCCAGTAGTCCCGGTCGGTGATGTACCGGGAGGACTCGCGGTAATCGCGGTCCCAGTCGTAGAGGGTGCGCAGGTCGGCGGCGCCCGCCGGATCGGGATCGCGGTTCTCGAGGGCGGCGGTGTAGAGCGCGGCGATGCGGTTGACCATGGTCATCGCGGCGTAACCGTCGAGCGCGACGTGATGGATGCGGCCGTACCAGAGATAGCGGGCGTCGGCGATCCGCAGCAGCGTCATGTTCACCAGCGGGTCGTGCGCAAGATCGACCGGGTGGGAGTAGTCCGCGGTCATCCAGCTGTGCGCCGCCTCGAGCGGGTCGGATTCGGCCCGGAAGTCGACCAGGTCGATCGGATGCTCGGCCAGCGCCGGGTCGACGTACTGGTACGGCTCGCCGTCGACTTCCACGACCCGCAGGTACGCGGATTGGAACTCACCGCCGGCGACGTAGCCGGCCTGACGCACCCGGTCGATGTCGAGTTCACCGGGCAGGTCGACGTACTGGGCAATGCAGATCGGCACGTCGGGTTCGAGTTGTTGTGCGAACCAGATGGAGCGTTGTGCGGACGAGAGTGGAAAAGCATCGGGTGGTAGCTGCAGACGACCCTGTCGCAACGACATGTCCCCTCCGGAAGCGATGTTGGCGTGAAACGGCGCGCCCCCGACATCGCGTCGGGGCCGATCCTCGCCGATCCTGTCTCGCCGAGTACGGCCCCCGTTCGTGCTCCGCGGCATGACCGCGAGCACTTCCCCAAGCTAGCTCAGAATTACCGGAGGCGTCCGAATTCTGGAAACAGGAACGGCGAATTGCGCGCCGCGCAGAAGTCGATCTTGTATTTACGCGACCATTTTTTTACCGACCGTTTCCCCGCGCGTATGCCGCCCATTACGAGCGGATGCGTGACCGCCCTTCCGAACGAAAGAATTCCCGCGGTTCGCGGCAAATGTCGGAAATGCTCGTACATGTGTGCCAATTTCGCCCGGAGGTGTACTCCGCTTCTTTATCCTCGGGTTCTGGTACCCCCGTACGCGTCAGAGAATTCAGAGTTCCGCACGACCTGGTTTCCGCACGACCTGCTTCCCCCGACTCGTCACAGCCGACCCGAAGGAGCTCCCGATGCCGCGTCGCCGGACCATCCGCACTCTCGGCGTACTGTTCGCCACCGCACTCGCCGTCGCCCTGCCCGCCCAGGCCTCCGCCGAACCCGCGCCGCCGGGCCTGCCGATCGAGCAGTTGCGGGCGGCCGCCGCACCCGACCCCGGTGCACTGCGCGCCGTCGACGACATGCTCGGCGGTGGAACGGGCTCGGCGCTGTTCGCGCCGCCGCCGCGCAACACCCCGCAGCCGTTCATGCAGCCCGCGCCGACCCTCGGACCGGGTTGCGGCGGCGGACTGGTGCCGTACGCGATGACCACCGGGTGGGTGCAGCCCGGCCCCAACGTGAACCCGGACGTGCAGATCGGGCAGCTGAAGATCTTCGTCGCGCCCACCATCCCGGTCACCCCCGCCGCCGCCGACCTGAAATTCGTCTGGCTCAACATGGAGACCTTCCGCGGCGGCATCGAAACGCTCGACGACACGATCGGCGGCGTTCCGCAACTGTCGAAGACCGTGAACACAGGGACCGGCCCGGTGCTGGCGGCGCTGTTCGGGTCGATCAACTACACCAACGGCGCGTTCTGCCAGGTGGTCTACACGATGGGCGGATTCTTCGCCTGACACCCCGACCCTCTGACCGCGCCGCCGGGCGGAGCCGCTCAGCGGATCCGCTCGGCGTCGCGGGCGAGCGTCACCAGTTCGGCGCACAGCTCGCCCAGTTCTGCCGCGTCGGCCCCTTCGGCCACCGCGGTCGCCACATCCTCGGCGGCGCAGCGCACCAGGTAGGAGCGGTCCGCCAGCGATTCGACCTCCGCGGCGGTGAGCACGACGGCATCCTCGGGGAGCCCGGCCTCCCGGGTGGTGTGGCGCTGCTCGTAGGCGCGTTGCCGGCACGACTGCCGGCAGTACCGTCGGCGCCGTCCCGTCCCGATCTCCGGGACCGGTCGACCACACCACAGGCAGCTGCCCGGCGGGCGGGTCCGTTCGGTCATGACCGGACACCTTACTGCCGTCGAGGAGACGGCCGGTAATGTGGTGTATCCGGCCCTGACGCGGGCGCGGGAACGGAATCGGCCCCGTCGGCGTTGACATGAGGTGAACGTTGATCCCGCGTGGGCGCTCGCCGGCACCGGCGGGCCCACCAGCGGGTGGAGCACAAGGAGAGGACACCACCATGGCAGATCGTGTACTGCGAGGCAGCCGGCTCGGCGCGGTGAGCTACGAAACCGACCGTGACCACGATCTTGCGCCGCGGCGGATCGCCCGTTATCGCTGCGACAACGGCGAAGAGTTCGATGTGCCGTTCGCCGACGAAGCGGAGATCCCCGGCACCTGGATGTGCAAGAACGGACTGGAGGGCACCCTCGTCGAGGGCGCCGCACCGGAACCGAAAAAGGTCAAGCCGCCGCGCACGCACTGGGACATGCTGCTCGAACGCCGCTCCATCGAGGAACTCGAGGTGTTGCTGCAGGAACGCCTCGATCTGATCAAGGCGAAGCGGCGCGGCGCCTGACCAGGCTGCACCGACGCAGGTAATGCCGTTGCGGGAATTGTTTCCCGCAACGGCATTTTCCGTTTTTCGAGGCGATTGTGCCGACACCGTTTCGAGACCGGCCACCCGTGTGTTGCCGGAGTGGCACAAATCCATCAATTGTCGGCACCTGGTTCTGCCACATGCAATCATGAGCGAATACCAACCGACGAGTCGGGCACCGTCGAACTTCACGATCCGACCCCCACCCCGGGGGCTGTACAGGGGTGAGCGCACGTGAACGACAGGCACATCTCCGCGGCGGACACCACGACCGCACCGACACCGGAAACCCAGCTCGATGCCTTGCGCAGCGAACTCGACCGAGTCGACCGCGCATTGCTCGACGACATCCGTGACCGGCTGGCGCTGTGCGCTCGCGTCGCCGAGCTCAAACAGCGCCACGACATCGCCGTGCTCCAACCGGGCCGGATGCAGGTGGTGCATCGCCGCGCCCAGGACTACGCGCACCGCAACGGTTTGTCCGGTGATTTCGTCGAGGAGCTGTTCACGCTGCTGATCGGGGAGGCTTGCCGCGTCGAGAACGACATCGTCGCCGGTGCGGGCGCCGACGCCGGTCCGCGACGCGCGGCGCGCTCCGGGGACCCCCAGATCTGAGGCGCGAGATGAGCGCACCGCCACCGACCCGGACTCTGCTGGTCGACAACTACGACTCCTTCACCTACAACCTCTACAGCCTGCTCTCCCGGGTCAACGGGATCCCCCCGGTGGTCGTCACCCACGACACCGAGTGGGACGAGCTGGGGCTGGAGCGGTTCGACAACATCGTCGTCTCCCCCGGTCCGGGCCGCCCCGACCGCGCCCGCGACTTCGGGATCAGCGACCGCATCCTCGCCGACGCGGGGCTACCGGTCCTCGGTGTGTGCCTCGGCCACCAGGGTCTGTGCCACCTGTACGGCAGCCCCGTGGTGCCCGCCCCCGAGCCGGTGCACGGCCGGATCGCCCGGATCGTGCACGACGGGACCGGCCTGTTCTCGGGCCTCCCGTCGCCGTTCGACGCGGTCCGGTACCACTCGCTGATCGCCGCGCGCGTCCCCGACGAGCTCGTCGCGACCGCCTACACCGACGACGGTCTGCTGATGGCCGTCGCGCACCGGCAGCGCCCGCTGTGGGGAGTGCAGTTCCATCCCGAATCGATCTGCACCGACTACGGCGCCGAACTGCTCGGCAATTTTCGTGCCGCCACCCCGGCCCGGGCGCCGATCACCGTGACCGGTCCCCCACCGGCGGCGGACCCGCGGCTACCGCAATTTGTGCTCGACACCCGCGTGCTGGATTTCCATCCCGATCCGCACGCCGTCTACGAGACGCTCTTCGCCGACGGCCCGCACAGCTTCTGGCTCGACGGGTCCGTCACCACCGAACCCGGCACCCGGTTCACCGTGATGGGCGACAGTTCCGGTCCGCGTGCCGAGTTCGTCACCTACAGCGTCGCCGAAACGACGGTGCGCGAATACCGGGCCGGTGCGCCCGTCGCCGAGTACCACCGCACGTTCTTCGACCATCTCGACGAGCGGCTCACCGAACGGCGCGTCGCCCGCCGCGATGATCTGCCGTTCGCGTTCGCTCTCGGTTACGTCGGCTACCTCGGCTACGAACTCAAGGCGGACGCCGGCGGGCAGTTGGTGCACACTTCCACGATCGCCGATGCGTCGATGGTGTTCGCCGACCGCGCCGTTGTGCTCGATCACGAGGCGGGCCGCTGTTATCTGCTGGCGTTGTCGGACCGCGCCGACGACCCGGAGACCGTCGCGTGGTTCGACAGCACCGCCGCGGCGCTGGCCACGCTCGCCGACACCGATGTCGCCGCGCCGACGCCGGTGCCGTTGCTGAGAGACGAACACGACCCGCAGATCCGGTTGCGGCACACCCCGGCGCGCTACCTCGACATGATCGAGCAGTGTCAGGCGGAGATCCGCAGCGGTGAGACCTACGAGGTGTGCCTGACCAACACCGCGACCGTCGACCGCCGCATCGACCCGCTGCGCGCCTACCGGACGCTGCGCGAGATCAGCCCCACCCCCTACAGTGCGTTGCTGCATTTCCCGGAGGTGTCGGTGCTCAGCGCGTCCCCGGAACGGTTCCTGCGGATCGGCGCGGACGGCACCGTGGAGTCGAAACCGATCAAGGGCACCCGGCCGCGGGGCGGCACCGTCGCCGAGGACACCGCGCTGCGCGACAGCCTGCGCACCAGCGAGAAGGACCGCTCCGAGAACCTGATGATCGTCGATCTGGTGCGCAACGATCTGTCCCGGGTCTGCGAACCCGGGTCGGTGCACGTGCCGAGACTGTTCGACGTCGAAACGTACTCGGCGGTGCATCAACTGGTCTCCACGGTGCGCGGCACGCTGCGCCCCGACGTCACGGCGGTGGACTGTGTGCGTGCGGCGTTTCCCGGCGGCTCGATGACCGGCGCCCCGAAACTGCGCACGATGGAGATCATCGACAAACTCGAGGACGGTCCCCGCGGGGTGTACTCGGGGGCGATCGGCTACCTGTCGCCCACCGGCACCGCCGACCTGTCGATCGTCATCCGCACCATGGTCGCCACCGACCATCAGGTCACCTTCGGTATCGGCGGCGCGATCGTCGCACTGTCCGACCCGGACGACGAACTCGAGGAAACCCTCGTCAAATCCCTTGTGATGCAGCGCTGCCTCACGGAAACGGAGACCACCCCTCTCGACGGCAACTCCGCGGTGCGGGCCCGGCCGGACGGCGGCGCTGGGCCGTGACGATCCCCGGATCCGGCCCGGTCGTCGTCGCCGGTGGCTGCGGCGCGGTGGGCACGATGCTCGCCGCGGCGCTCCGCGGCGACGGGCATCGTGTGGTGCTCGTCGACCCCGCCGCGACCCGAACAGGCCCGGAGGTGTTGCCCGGCGACATCGCCGATCCCAGCCCGCCGGCCGCGGCGGCGCTGCGTTCGGCCGGGACGGTGATCCTCGCCGTACCCGACGCGGTCGCGGTCGCCGCGTTGCCGGCCCTGGCGGAGGTAGTGCGGCCGGGGGCGCTGCTGGTGGAGACCCTGTCGGTGAAAACTCCGGTCGCGGCGGCGCTGCATGCGCAGCTGCCGGACCGGGAGGCGCTCGGGATCAACCCGATGTTCGCTCCGGCACTCGGTGCGGCCGGCCGGCCGGTGCTGGCGGTGCGGCACCGGGACGGAGACGCCGTCGGTGCGTTCGTCGACGCGCTGCACCGCTGGGGGATGCGCGTCGTCGAAGTAGGCGCCGCCGAGCACGACCGGGCGACGGCCGTCAGCCAGGCGCTCACCCACGCGGTGATCCTGGCCTTCGGCAGTGCCCTCGACCGGTTGGCGCCACCACCGGCGGCGGCCGCGGCCGCACCCCCGCCACATGTGCTGCTCCGGGCGCTGCTCGCCCGGATCGCGTCCGGCACCCCAGCGGTCTACCACGACATCCAGGTCGCCAACCCGTACGCCGCCGAGGCCCGGCGGGCCCTGCGCGACGCCCTCGACGAACTCGACGCGGCCGACGATCCGGAGCGGTTCGCGGAACTGACCGTGCGCGGCTGTCACGCGCTCGGCGACGAAAAGGATCGCTATCGAGCCTTGTGCGGGGAGGTGTTCGCCGGGCTCCCGTCGGACCTGCGCGGAACCGGCGCCGTGCGGAACGAGGTCGCACCATGACCGATCATCAGGCAGCGAACAGGCGGGCGGCCCGGTTGCGGCCGCCGGAACTCCCGGAGCACGACGCCGCCGATCCGGCGGCCGCCGCGGTGATCCGCGGCCTGACCCGATCGTGGCCGCGCCGCGCCGCGGTGAAGAAGACCGAACCGGACCGCGATGCGCTGTTCGAACCGGCTCGCGACGATTTCCCCGACACGCTGCTGCCGTTCCACACCCATCCCCGCTACGCGGCGCTCGACGAACCCGCCCGGGCGCGACTGCGGGCGTGGGGGTGGATCGCCTACAACAAGAACGTCATCGACATCGAGCAGTACGTGGTCAACCCCGGCTTCGGGTTGATCACCTCCGACGTGTTCGGGCTCGCTCCCCCGGACACGGTGGTCCTCGGGGTGATGCAGGCGATGGTCGACGAGCAGTACCACACCCTCATGCACCAGAACGCCAACGCGCTCACCCGGCGGCGCCGCGGCCTGACGCTGCCCGACGCGGTGCTCCCGGCGTGCCGGACTCTGCGGGCGCATCGCGCCGCGGTGCAACGCGCCACCGATCCACGGCACGAGGCGCTGGTGCAACTGGCGTTCACCACCGTCGCCGAAACGTCGATCAGCGCCTACCTCGCCCTGTTCATCGGGGACGAAACGGTGCAACCGGTCAACCGGGCCACCGTCTCGGTGCACCGGCGCGACGAACTGTGCCACGCCACCCTCACCGGGGAACTGTTCACCACGGTGTTCACCGAACTCGACGCCGCCGACCGGGAGCGGCTGTTCGAGGCGCTCGCCGCCGGGATCGACGCCTTCACCGGCGGCGACATGACGACCTGGGCGGCGATCGTCGCGCACGAAGGCATCCCCGGTGGCCGGGAGATGATTGCCGACACCGCCGACGCGACCGCGCACCAACCGGTGGTGCAGGATTGCAGCGCGATCCACCGCCTGTGCGCGTCGGTGGGGGCGGGCGAGGACTTCGACGCCCACCGGGCCCGCCGGCTACAGACGTGATAGCTCAGGGCCGGTGTCGGTCAGGGCCGGTGGTCAGCTGCGGCGCAGCAGCGCCCGCACCCGCTCGTAGCGGCTGCGCAGCCCCCACAACGTGACCCGCAGCAGCGCCTCCTGCACGATGTTGCCGCTCATCTTCGACTCCCCGATCTCCCGTTCGGTGAACGTGATCGGCACCTCGGCGACGGCAAAGCCGGCCTGCAGCGTCCGCCACGCCAGATCCACCTGGAAGCAGTAGCCGTGGGAGGCGATCGCGTCGAGATCGAGGGCTTCGAGCACCTCGCGGCGGTAGGCGCGGTATCCACCGGTGATGTCGCTGACCTTCACCCCGAGTGCGAGCCGCGAATAGATGTTGCCGCCGCGCGAGAGCACCTCGCGGTGCCACGGCCAGTTCACCACGGTGCCACCGGGCACGTACCGGGAACCGAGCACCAGATCGGCGCCCGCGTCGACGCGCTCGAGCAGCAGATGCAGCTGTTCGGGGGCGTGGCTGCCGTCGGCGTCCATCTCCACCAGCACGGTGTAGTCGCGGCCGAGCCCCCACCGGAATCCGGCGATGTAGGCGGCACCGAGCCCGTTCTTCTCGGTGCGGTGCATCACGTGGATGCGGTCGTCCGCCTCGGCGAGACCGTCGGCGATCGCGCCGGTGCCGTCGGGGCTGCCGTCGTCGACGATCAGCACGTCGGTGCGGGGCAGGGCGGCGTGCAGTCGCTCGACGATCCGACCGATGTTGTCGCGCTCGTTGTACGTCGGAATGATCACCAGGGTGCGGGCGCTGGGTGCGCTGTCGTTCCCGGCCGGCGTCGCCGATGCCATCAAAGGTCCTCCCTGTCGAACCGGCCGGGGGCCGGTGCTCCTGCGGTGCCGGGACGGGACTGCGCGCCCCGACCGGCCTTGTCACGTCGGCTCCGCACGAGGGCGAGACCGGCGGCGACGACGGCACCGACGCAGAGCACGAGCTCCGGAATCGGGCCGAGCCGACTAGCCAGCGTAACGTCCGTGCGCAACGGCACCTGCGCCACCAGGGCCGCCGGCTCGAACAGCGGGGTGCGTTGCTGCACCGATCCGTCCGGATCGACGATCGCGCTGACCCCGCTCGTGGCGGCGACCACCACGGTGCGGCCGTGCTCGACCGCCCGCACCCGCGACATCGCCAGCTGCTGGTAGGTCATCTCGGTGTCACCGAACGTGGCGTTGTTGGTGGGTACCGCAAGCAACTGGGCACCCGCGTCCACCGAGTCCGAGAACGCCCGGTCGAAGGCGACCTCGTAGCAGGTCGCGACCCCGATGGTGATGTCCCCGGCGGTGACCGCCCCGTCCCCGTCGCCGGGCACGAAATTGCCGGCGCGGTCGGCGTACTCGGAGAACAACCGGAAGAACGACCGGTACGGCAGGTACTCCCCGAACGGCTGGATGATCCGCTTGTCGTGCTGCTCGCCCGGCCCGGTCTGCGGGTCCCACACGATCACCGAGTTGCTGGTGGTGCCGTCCCCGTTGAGCAGCACCGCGCCGACGAGGATCGGTGCGCCCACGGCGGTCGCGGCGGCGGTGATGTCGCGGGCGGCGTCGGCGTTGCGCAGCGGATCGATGTCGGAGGCGTTCTCCGGCCAGATCACCACGTCCGGTTGCGGCACCGCACCGGACTGCACGTCCTCGGCGAGTTCCAGGGTCCGGGCGACGTGATTGTCGAGCACCGCTTTGCGTTGCGCATTGAAGTCGAGTCCGAGCCGGGGCACGCTGCCCTGGATCGCGGCGACGGTGACCACCGGCGAGTCGGCGCGGTCGGTGCGCAGCAGCGGCCACAGCGCCAGCGCGACCAGGGGCGCGAGCGCCGTCCACGCGGCCGCCCGCACCGCGCGGCCCCGGTCGACGCGGGCGCCGTCCCGGCGCACCCGCGACAGGCCCAGCGCCGCCAGCCCGGTGCCGGTCAGCGCGACCGCGAACGACACCAGCGGGGCGCCGCCGACCGCGGCGAGGGAGACGAAGATCCCGTCGGGTTGCCCGAACGCGAGCCGGCCCCACGGGAACCCGCCGAACGGCACCGACGAACGCAGGAATTCGGTGGCGCTCCACGCCGCCGCGATCCACAGCGGCGCCGCCGGCAGCGCCCGCAGGTGCACGGCCAACGCCCCGAACAGGCCGATGAACACCGCTTCGGCGGCGGCGAGCGCCAGCCACGGCAACGGCCCGACGTACACCCCGACCCACGGCAGCAGCGGCACCAGGAATCCGAGTCCGGCGAGATAGCCGTAGCCGAATCCGGCGCGTCGCCGTATCGGCCGGGCCGTGAGCACCGCGGTGAGCAGGGCGATGCCGACGGGAGCGAGGAACCACAGCGGACGGGGCGGGAAGCTGGCGAACAGCAACACTCCGGCAAGGATCGCCGCGACAGACCGGGCGGCGATCATCGCGGCGACCCGCCGCCTGGCACCCGATTGTGGTGCCGTCACCGCGCGTACACGACGCGGCCGCGGTGCACGCTGCGCACCAATACCGGATCGTCGGTGCCCTCGGCGAGGTCGGGCAGCGGCGCGACCCGCGACCGCGGGTCGGTCGACCACCGTTGCACACTGTCCTGCGGGGCGCGGATCACCAGTTCGTCCGCCTCCCACAGCGCATACGACGCCGGAGCACCCGGATCGAGGGTGCCGGCCATGCCGTCGCGCACACCCCCGGCGCGCCAGGCGCCGCGGGTCGCGGCCGCGAACGCGGCGCGCGGGGAGATGCCGCTGCCGGCGGTGCGGTGATGCACTGCGGCGCGCAGCATCTGCCAGGGTCGCGGAGCGGTGACCGGGGCGTCGGAACCGAAGGCGAGCGACATCCCGGTCGAGGCGATGGTGGCGAACGCGTTGAGGGCGGCGGCGCGCGGCGCCCCGAGACGTTGTGCGTACATGGAGTCGGGGCCGCCCCACAGCGCGTCGAACATCGGCTGCATGCTGGCGATCACCCCGTACCGGGCGAGGCGTTCGGCCTGCGGTCCGGTGATCGACTCGACGTGTTCGAGGCGGTGTCCGCGCGCACCGACCGCCGGTCCGCCCAGGTCCGCTGCGACCGCGTCGAACGCGGCGACGGTGGCGGCGACGGCGGCATCCCCGATCACGTGGAATCCGGCTTGGATGCCGGCGTCGGTGCAGGCCCGCACGTGGTCGGTGAGCTCGTCGACGGTCAGGTAGGCGGTGCCGTGGCAGTCGGGGCGGTCGGCGTAGGGGTCGGTGACCCACGCGGTGTGCGAACCGAATGCGCCGTCGACGAACAGGTCGCCGCCGAGGGCGTGTGCGCCGGTCTCGGCGAGCAGGGCGGTGGCGCCGGCGGCGGTGCGTACCGCCTGACCCCAGTAGCCGCGCACCTCCACCGGATGGTCGGTGGCGAGCAGTTCGGTGAAGTCGTCGAGGCCGGCGATGTCGGGACCGCCGCATTCGTGGACGGCGACGACGCCGTGTGCGGCGAAGTCGTCGAGGGCTGCTGCCCGGGCGCGGGCCCGCTGCGCTGCGGTGAGCCCGGTGCGGGCCGCGGCGCGCACGGCGTGGTGTGCCGCGGCGGTGACGGGCCGCTGCGGGTGGTGCCCGTCGAGCGTGGTGAGGGTGCCTGCCGCGGCGCGCAACGCCGAGGACGCCGCAGCGGAATGTGCGTCGATCCGGCCCAGGTAGACCAGCCGGCCGGGGGCGGCGGCGTCGAGTTCGTCGGTGGTCGGCGGGGTGGGGTCCGGCCACCGTGTCTCGTCCCAGCCGTGTCCCCAGATCACGGCGTCGTCGCAGCCGGCGGCGAACTCCGTGACGCGGCGGAGCACGTCGTCGCGGGTCGCGGCGCCGGTCAGGTCCAGGCCGGTCAGGGCGAGGCCGTGGGCGGTGACGTGCACGTGGGTGTCGACGAAGGCGGGGGCGACGAAGGCGCCGGCGAGGTCGACGATCTCGGCGTCGGGATGCAGGACCCGGCCGGTGCGGTCCTGCCCGACCCACACGATCTGGCCGCCGGAGACGGCCATCGCGGTGGCATCGGGTGCGCTCGCACTGTAGATGCGGCCGCCGACGAAGAGCTGGGTGTGCGGTGCTGGGCTCACGACTGCCCAGTCTGCCCCGTCACGGTGTGTGGGGGCGCCGCGGGGTGTCGACGATCTCCCCTTCGAGGATCTCGCCGTCCACGATGTCCGGCCGCGTCGGGCCGGTGGGACCGCGACCGGTGCCGTCGTAACCGCCGGGCAGATGGGGTGCCGAGCCGACGACGGTGTGCCCGACGACCTGACCGTCGACGACCACCAGGCGTTGTCCGCGCCAGGTGGCGGCGTGGTTGCGGGCGGTGCGGGCAGCCAGGGCACGCACCACCGGGCGCAGCAGTGCGCGGCTCGGCAGCAGCAGCACGACACCCAGGACGGTGGTGATCAGGCCGGGGATCAGGACGAGACCGGCACCGGCACCGATGAGCGCGCCGTCGGTGAGCACCTTGTCGGGTGAACCGGTGGGCGGGAGGGGGCCGCTGCGGAGTTTGCCGAGGCCGCGCAGCGCGCGGCGGCCCTGCGCGCCGAGCACCATGTACCCGGCGACGTTGACGGCGAGGAAGATCAGCACGGTGGCGAGGGCGCCGACGGTCGAGCCGAGCCAGGCCAGCACAGCGATCTCCGCAGCGACGTAGACGACGAACAGCAACAGGTACACGCGGGGTCCTTCCGTACGCCGGGTCCGGCGCGAACGTCTCTCGGGTGAGGGACTCGTCTGTTCAACGTACGAGACGCCGAGTTTGCTCCCGGGCTCTGCGAACGGTGCGATGGCCGCTCCGCTCCGCCGCTGCGACCCATGATCGAATGACGCTCATGACTATGGCCGACTGGGCGGTGCTGCTGGCCGCCGCGACCGCCGCCGGATGGGTCGACGCGGTCGTCGGCGGTGGCGGATTGATCCTGTTGCCGGCGTTGCTGCTGGTCGCCCCGCAATTGGCGCCGCAGGCGGCGTTGGGCACCAACAAGCTCACGGCGATCTTCGGGACCGGGGCGGCGGTGTGGACCTTCGCGCGGCGGATCCCGTTGCGCTGGTCGGTGCTGGGACCGGCGGCGCTGGTGGCGGCGCTGTTCGCCGGGGCCGGTGCGGCCGCGGTGTCGCTGCTCGACCGGGAGGTGTTCATCCCGATCGTCATCGTGGTGCTCGTCGCGGTGGCGGTGTTCGTCGCGGCCCGCCCCTCGCTCGGGACCGCCACGGTGGGGCACACCCCCAGCGTGCTGCGCATGGCCACGGTGACCGTCGGTGCAGCCATGGTGATCGGGTTCTACGACGGCATTCTCGGTCCGGGCACCGGCACCTTCCTGATCCTCACGTTCGCGGTGATGCTCGGCAGCGAGTTCGTGAAATCCGCGGCGATGGCCAAGGTGCTCAATCTCGGCTCGAATCTCGGCGCACTGGTGGTCTTCGCGATCGGCGGGCACGTGTGGTGGACCCTCGGGTTGACCATGGCGGTATGCAACGTCGCCGGATCGGTGCTCGGCTCCCGGATGGCGCTGCGGCGCGGCGCCGGGTTCGTGCGGGTGGTGCTGCTGATCGTGGTCGTCGCGATGGCGGTCCGGCTCGGCTTCCAGCAGTTCGGGTGAACCGGTCGCTACGGTAGGCCGGTGACCGGTGTGGACGACGACTTTCTTGCCCTGCCGCTGACGGCCGCTGCGGACGCCGCGTTGTCGGTGGCCCGCGCCGCCGGCGCCACCCACGCCGACGTGCGGGTGCAGAGGGTGCGCACGCACTCGCTGACGCTGCGCGACGGCGCGGTGCAGGCCGCGGTGGACGGCACCGACAGCGGGCTCGCGGTGCGGGTCCTGCTCGACGGCACCTGGGGGTTCGCGTCGCACCCGGAGCCGGGACCCGACGGCGCAGCGAAGGCGGCGGCCCGGGCGGTGGCGGTCGCGCGGGCGGTGCGGCCGCTGAATCGGGACCGCGTGCAGTGGGCGGACGAACCGGTGTATCCGGACGCGACGTGGACTTCCGCGTACGAGATCGACCCGTTCACGGTGCCCACCGCGGACAAGATCGCGGTGCTCGGCGCGTTCTCGCAGCGACTGCTCGACGCCGACGGGATCGACCATGTCACCGCCGGACTCGAGCACGTCAAGGAACAGACGTTCTACGCCGACCTGGCGGGGTCGTCGATCACCCAGCAACGCATCCGGGTGCAACCCCACCTGGAGGCGATCACCGTGGATCGGCGGGCAGGCAGCTTCGAATCGATGCGCACATTGGCGCCGCCGGTCGGGCGCGGCTGGGAGTACCTCGCCGGCGACGCGCACTGGGACTGGACCGGAGAACTGGACCGGCTGCCCGACCTGCTGGCCGAGAAGTCCCGGGCACCGTCGGTGACGGCCGGTCCGACGGATCTGGTGATCGACCCCACCAACCTGTGGTTGACGATCCACGAATCGGTCGGGCACGCCACAGAATTCGACCGGGCGATCGGCTACGAAGCCGCATACGCCGGCACGTCGTTCGCCACCCCGGACCAGCTGGGCACGCTGCGTTACGGCAGCGCCGCGATGCACGTGACGGCTGACCGCACCACCCGGCACGGGCTCGCCACCACGGGATACGACGACGACGGCGTGGCCGCGCAGTCGTGGGATCTGGTGCGCGACGGCGTGCTCGTCGGCTACCAGCTCGACCGGGCGTTCGCACCGAAACTCGGTGTGCCGCGGTCCAACGGCTGTGCCTACGCCGACTCGGCGCACCACGTGCCGATCCAGCGGATGGCGAACGTGTCGCTCCAGCCGGATCCGGTCGTCGACCGCAGCACCGCCGACCTGATCGCCGGGGTCGAGGACGGGCTGTACATCGTCGGGGACCGCAGTTGGTCGATCGACATGCAGCGATACAACTTCCAGTTCACCGGGCAGCAGTTCCACCGGATCCGCGGGGGCCGGCTGGTCGGGCAGGTCCGCGACGTGGCGTATCAGGCGTCCACCCCCGACTTCTGGGGTGCCCTCGAGGCGGTCGGTGGGCCGTCGACGTGGCGGCTCGGCGGCGCCATGAACTGCGGGAAGGCGCAACCGGGGCAGGTCGCGGCGGTCAGCCATGGATGCCCGTCGGTGCTGGTGCGTGGCATCTCCGTGCTCAACACCGTGCAGGAGGGTGGACGATGATCTCTGGACCGGACCTCGTCGAGGCGGCCCTGGCCGCGTCGACCGCCGACGAGACGATCGTGCTGGTCACCGACACCGAAGAAGCGGCGCTGCGGTGGGCGGGCAACTCGATGACCACCAACGGTTCGACCCGGTCCCGGACGGTGACGGTGATCGCGGTGCGGCGCACCGCCGCCGGCGCCCGCTGTGGCATCGTCACCGCCTCGCTGCTGAACCACCGCGAGATCATAGCGGTGGTCGGGGCCGCCGATGCCGCGGCCCGCACCGCCCCACCGGCCGCGGACGCGACGGACCTGGTGCCCGGCGACGGGACACCGCACGACTGGGACAACCCCACCGAGCACACCGGCATCCACGTGTTCGACCCGGTCATCGCGTCTCTCGCGCACGGTTTCGACGGGTCCGACGTGTTGTACGGTTTCGCGGAACACCAGGTGCACAGCACCTGGCTGGGCACGTCGACCGGGCTGCGGCGACGCTGGATCCAACGCGACGGGTCGATCGAGATCACCGGTAAACGCGGCGGACTCGACGGGGCCAGCGCGTGGGTCGGCGCCGGCACCACCGATTTCACCGATGTGCGGACCGATCGGCTGCTCGAAGACCTGTCGCGGCGCCTGGACTGGGCCGCCACCTCGGTGACGCTGCCGGCAGGCCGGTACGAGACGGTTTTGCCGCCGTCCGCGGTGGCCGACCTGATGATCTATCTGATGTGGTCGATGGAGGGCCGGAGCGCGCACGAAGGCCACACCGTGTGGTCCGGTCCGCGCGGCACCCGCCTCGGCGACACCCTCACCGACCTGCCGCTGACGTTGACCTCCGATCCGGCGGCACCGGGCCTGCGGTACGCCCCGTTCGTCACCGCCACCGCGTCGAGCGACGCGGTGTCGATCTTCGACAACGGACTACCGGCCGGCCGGGTCGACTGGATCCGGGACGGTGCGGTCCACGCGTTGACCTATCCGCGGGCCGCGGCCGCCGAGTTCGCCGCGACGCCCACCGCCCCCGGCCGCAACCTGCTGCTCACCGGTGGGAGCGCCGCGACCCTCGACGAGATGATCGCCGGCACGGAACGCGGTCTGCTGCTCACCACGCTGTGGTACCTGCGCGACGTCGATCCGGCGAGCCTGCTGCTGACCGGGCTCACCCGCGACGGGGTGTACCTGATCGAGGACGGCCGGGTGCGCGGCGCGGTCGGCAACTTCCGGTTCAACGAATCCCCGGTGACGCTGCTGGGACGGGCCACCGAGGTCGGCGCGACCGAACGCACCCTGCCGCGGGAATGGAAGGACTGGTTCACCCGCACCTCGATGCCGCCGATGCGGATCCCGGACTTCCACATGTCGTCGGTCAGCGCCGCCCACTGACAGCGCGACCCGCGCCCTACAGCAGAGGGGCGAGCCGGGCGGCGATCTCGTCGGGCCCGACGGTCGGTTCGAACCGGGTGACCACCGCGCCGTCGGGGTCGACGAGGAACTTCGTGAAGTTCCACTTGACCTCGTCGGTGCCGATGGCCTCGGGACGGCTCTTGCTGACGTGCTCGAACAGGAATCCGTGTTCGGGGCCGAAGTCACCGGGCGCCGCGCTGCGCAGGTGCCGGAACAGCGGGTCGGCGTCGTCGCCGTTGACCTCGACCTTGCCGTACACGGGGAACGTCACGTCGTAGGTCAGGCTGCAGAATTCCTGGATCTCCGCGTCGGTGCCCGGTTCCTGCTCGCCGAACTGGTTGCAGGGGAACCCGATGATCCGCAGTCCCCGATCGGCGGTGTCGCGGTGCAACTTTTCGAGGCCCTCGTACTGCGGTGTCAGGCCGCACTTGCTGGCGACGTTGACGATGAGCAGATACGAACCGGCGTACTCACCGAGCGAGACGGTCTCTCCCTCGGCGGTACGAACGGTGAAGTCGTGCACGGTCATGCGGTCTCCTGGCGGATCTGATGCTGCGAGTCGGAATGCAGGGGCGGGCGGAACAAGATCGGTGTCACAGCAAAACTACGACACCCTGATCACGTCGCCGCTGTGTCCGATGTCACGTCAGGGTTCCGGTCGCTACCGAATCCCAGTCGCCACGGAACTGCGCGACGGCGATCGACTGGGAGTGGTAGCTGTGCCGCATCGGTCCGGCGGTTGCCGTCGGTTTACTGCGTGTCGGTGGTTCCGGTGTCCGGATCGAGAGAACACGCCAGCCCCACCGTCCCGGTGCGGCCGCGGCGCAGCACACTCGCGCCGACGATGAGCCGGCCGAGCAGGCCGTACTTGCGGGCGATCACCGACCGCGCATGGGCGGTCTGTTCGGCATCGAGGATCACCCCGGTGCCGGGGACCGCCGCCGACTTCGCGTTGCCACGCGCATCGCACACCGCCAGCGTCAGCCGCGGGTCGCGCCGCAACCGGCGCACCTTGTAGGCATCCGCTTCCGTCCACACCAGCAGACGGTCGCCTTCGGGCGCCGCCCACACAGGGGTGCCCACCGGAGACCCGTCCTTCCGGAACGTGGTCAGCAGGACGTACTTGGCTGCGGAAAGCTCCGCGAACGAGGGTCGCTCGGAGCGAGTTTCGGACATGGCCGACACCCTACGGTCTTTTCGTGCCCTCTCGCGCGGCGGCACCTCCCCCAGCCAGCGAAGTTGTGGTCACCACCCGCCCGACGCTCTAGCCTGTGACCATGCCCGACACCGCTGTCGAAATCCACTTGTCCGGTGGCGTGCTCACCGCGGCGCAGTTGCGCGCCCTGGCCGAACTCGCCGAAGCGCACGGTGGCGGCGAGCTGCACCTGACCGGCCGCGCGCAGGTCCGCCTGCACGGCGATGCCGAACAGATCACCGAGCGGCTCGGCGAGATCGGGCTCAGCGCGGACGCGCCGACACGTTCCCGGGTGCTCGCTTCACCGCTGAGCGGACGTCTCGAGGGGCACTGCGACATCCGTCCGCTCGTCCGTGCCGTCGCCGCGCGGCTGCACGACTCCCCCGACCGCGGTGCGCGGATCTACGGCATCGACGACGGCACCGGCGACATCGTCGCGCTGGCGCCGCACCTCGCGGTGCTCGCCCGTCCCGACGGGCGCATGGCGGTGGTGCGCGACGGTGTCGACACGGGAGTGCGCATCGACCCGGACGCCGCCGTCGAAATCCTGCTCGCCGAGACCCCACCGGACGAGGCCCCGGATGCGGTGGAGCCGTTGCCCTCACCTCCCCCCGCCCCGATCGGGTGGCTCGACCAGACCGACGGTGGGGTCACCCTCGCCGGTGGTCTGCCCGGTGGGGTGCTGCCCACGCGTCTCGCCGAATTCCTTGCCGCGGTGGAACGACCCGTCGTGATCACGCCGTGGCGGTCGGTGCTGCTGTGCGACCTCGACGAGTGGACCGCCGAGCAGATCGTGCGGGTCCTCGCCCCGATGGGATTGGTGTTCGACGCCGGTTCCTCCGAGTTGGACTGACCACTCCCGGTCGGGGGGGATGAACCGCCGGTCGATCCCGCCGAACGGGTCCGCCGGTTCCGTGCGCCGCCTACCGTGAAACGGGTGACCCGCGCCGACCGTCCCTCCGGGCCCGCGACCGCCGACGACACCTACGACGTGATCGTGGTCGGCGGTGGACCCGCCGGGGAGAACGCCGCGCAGTACGCCGTCGCCGGAAGCGACCGCACCGTCGCGCTGGTGGAACACGAACTCGTCGGCGGCGAATGCTCCTATTGGGCCTGCATACCGTCGAAGGCGCTGCTGCGGCCCAGCCAGGTGCTCGCGACGGCGCGGCACATGCCCGGCGTCGGCGAGAAGGTCAGTGCACACGGTGTGGACGTGCCTGCCGTCCTCGCCCGCCGCGACGGGCTCACCCGTCACCGGGACGACAGCTCACAGGTGGACTGGGCGCGCTCGGCGGGCATCGACGTGGTGCGGGGCCGCGGACGACTGGACGGGGAACGCACCGTCGCCGTCACCGGCGCCCACCCGGACCGGCCCCGCATCCTCCGCGCCCGGCACGCGGTGGTTCTCGCCACCGGTACGGTCGCCGTCGTCCCCGACACCCCCGGCCTGCGCGCGGCGTTGCCGTGGACTTCCCGCGATGCGACCAATCTGCTGGAGATCCCGCGCCGGGTGCTCGTCGTCGGCGGCGGGGTGGTCGCCTGCGAAACCGCCACCTGGCTGCGGCAACTCGGCGTGGAGGAGTTGACGATGGTGGTGCGCGGATCACGGCTGCTGCCCCGCGTCGAACCGTTCGCCGCCGACCTTGTCACCGAAGCGCTACGCGCACACGGCATCACGGTCCGCCTCCACGCCGCGATCCGGCAGGTCGAGCGCCCCGACGTGCGCGAAACCGGCATCGGCCGGATCCACGGCGGTCCGGTCACCGTCGAACTCGACGACGGCACCCGCCTCGAGGTCGACGAGATCGTGGTGGCGACCGGCCGACGCCCGACCACCAGCACTCTGGGTCTCGACACGATCGGGCTGGCGTCCGACGCGGCGATCACCGTCGACGACCATCTCACCGTCGAGGGAGTGGACGGTGACTGGCTCTACGCCGTCGGAGATGTCGCCGGCCGCGCAGCCCTGACCCACATGGGCAAGTACCAGGCCCGGGTGTGCGGGGACGTTATCGCCGCCCGAGCGGAAGGCCGCCCCCTCGGCGGGGCCCGCTACCGGGCGAGCGCCGACCATCATCAGGTCCCCCAGGTGATCTTCACCGACCCGGAGATCGCCGCGGTGGGGCGCACCGCCGAGCAGGCCCACGCCGACGGCTTCGACGTCGAGGTACTCGAGGCGGACATCGATGTGGCCGGCGCCGCGCTGTCACGTGACGACTTCACCGGCCACGCCGCGCTGGTCGTCGACCGCGCCACCGACACCCTTGTCGGCGCGACGTTCGTCGGCACCGACGTGAGCGAACTCGTGCACGCCGCCACGGTCGCTCTCGTCGGGCACGTACCCCTCGACACGGTGTGGCATGCCGTGCCGTCGTACCCGACGGTCAGCGAAGTGTGGCTGCGGCTGCTCGAAGCCCGCCGCTCCTGAGCGGGCACGACTTCCGGCCGATTGCCGGTGCGGCACACGGCCGTCACGGCACATCCGCAGCAGCAGCGGTCGGTGCGGAGACGACTGTGATCGACATCGGCAGCACCGTGAACCATGGTCAGGTGGTGAGCGGGTTCGTGCGACGCGCTACCGACCGGACTGATCGACCACCGGCCCGCGGCGGCGAGATCGGTCGGTTTTGTTCAATACGTACCGGTATCCGCTGTCCGACAGTGGATGCATGACCGACAACGTGAACCCCGTACCCGAGGGATACACCGCCCTCACCCCGTACCTCGTCGTGGACGGTGCAGCCCGTGCGATCGACTTCTACCGGGATGTGTTCGGCGCGAGTGTCATCGAGCGGATGGACGCACCCGACGGCACTGTGATGCATGCCGAACTCGACTTCGGCCGCGGCCGAATGCAACTGAGCGACCCGAACCCGGAGATGGCCCTGCGCGCTCCCACCGGAACCACCGACGTGGACCATTCGTATGTGCTGTACTGCGCGGACGTCGACGCCGTGTTCGCCCGCGCCGTCACCCTCGGTGCCCGCGTCTTCGAGGAACCGTCGACGTTCGTGACCGGTGACCGCTTCGCCTCGCTGCTCGACCCGTTCGGCCACCGCTGGGCGGTGATGACCCGCGTGGAGGACGTACCGGCCGAGGAGGTGAAGCGCCGGCTCGACGCATGGGCGGCTCAGGCATCCGTGGTGGATAAGTGACCGCCCAGCGGGCAAAACTCCACCAAACCTTGCGTATTCGGCTGAGTACACAGTCCGCGCGCCGGTAGGCTGCGTGCCGCAGGCGGTGGGGGCACTCCCCGCAGCGTCACGACAGCACGGGCCCGGGACAGTGGACCAGTCCGTCGCACACGGGCTGGCCGATGCGACACGAACGGTGGTCGACGATGAATCCCATCCAGGCGTTGAAGCGCAGGGCCATCCGGGGATACGACGGGCTCACCCGCCGGATGTACCGCGGCGGACGCCCGGGACCGGTGGCCCGCGTGATGAACAGGGTCGCGGGCCGCCAGTACGCGGCGGGTCTGCTCTCCCCCGGTTATGCGATGACCCTCGAAGTGATCGGGCGGCGCAGCGGGCAGCCGGTGACCTTGCCCGTGGTGGTGGCCGACTACGACGGCGGGCGGTATCTGGTGTCGATGCTCGGCGAGGCCAACTGGGTGCGCAACGTGCGCGCTGCGCACGGCCGGGCCGTGCTGCACCGCCACGGCAGTGACACCGTGCACCTCGAAGAAATCGACCCGGGCGAGCGGGCCCCGATTCTGCGCCGCTACCTCGACCTCGCGCCGGGCGCGCGACCCCATTTCCCGATCGACCGGCACGCGGCCACCGCCGAGTTCGAGCGGATCGCCGACCGGTATCCGGTGTTCCGGGTCGACGCCGCCACCTAGCGTGGCAGTCGCCGCCAGATCGCCCGCGGCAGCAACCGCATCCCGAAGAACACCGGGCGCAGCAGTCCCGGCACCCACACCTCCCCGCGACCGTGGCCCAGCGCGCGCACCACCGCGTCCGCGACCTGCGACGGTGTGCTCGAGAACGGAGCCGGGCTCATCCCCTCGGTCATCCGCCCGATCACGAATCCGGGCCGGACCAGCAGCAACGACACCCCGCTGCCGTGCAACGCGTCCGCCAAGCCCGACGCGAATCCGTCCAAACCGGCCTTCGCCGAGCCGTAGACGTAGTTGGCGCGGCGCACCCGCACTCCCGCCACCGACGAGAACACCACGATTCGGCCCGAGCCCTGCGCGCGCAGCAGCGTCGCCAGCCGGGTCGACAACGCGACCTGCGCGACGTAGTCGGTGTGCACGATCGCCACGGCGTGCGCGGCATCGGTTTCGGCGCGGGTCTGGTCGCCGAGGATCCCGAACGCCAGGACCGCCACGCCGATCGGCCCGTGCGCGGCCACCAGGTCGTCGAGCACCTGCTGGTGGGTGTCGAGCGCGTCGGCGTCGAACTCGGCGGTGTGGACCGCGGCGGCACCCGCGGTGCGCACCGCGTTCCGTTCCTCGGCGAGGTCGTCGGCGCGGCGCGCGGCGAGGATCACGGTGCGGCCGGGCGCGAGCCGACGGGCCACATCGACCCCGATCTCGCTGCGGCCTCCGAATACGACGACGGTTCCCGGTGTGCTGTTCATGTCCGCCAGTGTCGCGGCATCGGGAAGCACGTGTGCCGCCGGGCCCCGGGTTGCCCTTGGAGAGTCGTGGCGGTCCCGCGCCCTCTAGGCTGCCGAGCATGGTTCACACCCCCGATGCGCTCGGCGACCGTGCCCGGCAGTTCCTGTCCGAATACCATCTCGGCACCCTGACCACGCTGCGGTCCGACGGCACACCGCACGTGGTGGCGGTCGGGTTCACCTGGGATCCCGACGCGCAGGTGGCGCGGGTGATCACCAACGCCGGGTCGCAGAAGGCCCGTAATGCCGCCCGCGGCGGCTACGGCGCGGTGTCGCAGGTCGACGGGGGTCGGTGGCTGACGCTGGAAGGTCCGGCCCGGGTCCGCGACGACGCCGACGCCGTCGCCGAGGGGGTCGCCCGCTACGCCGAGCGGTACCGGCCGCCGCGGGAGAACCCGACCCGGGTGGTGGTGGAGATCGCGGTGTCGCGGGTGATGGGGTCGGTGCTGGAATGACCGACCTGCGGGGTGGCGCGGGCCGTCCGGCGGAACACTGCGGGGATCGGGTCAGGCGGGCAGCACCGTCAGCCCGTGTGGCCGCAGGTTCATCGGCTCGCAGCCGTCCGCGGTGACCACCACGATGTCTTCGATGCGTGCGCCCCACTGTCCCCGGAAGTAGATCCCCGGTTCGATGCTGAAGGCCATGCCCGGTTGCAGCGTCTCGGTGTTGCCGCCGACGATGTACGGCTCCTCGTGCACGGACAGGCCGATGCCGTGCCCGGTGCGGTGCACGAACACCTCCCCGAACCCTTCCGCGGTGAGCAGGTCCCGAGCGGCGGCATCCACCGCTTCGGCGGTGACTCCGGGGCGCACTGCGTCGACGGCGGCCTGCTGCGCCGCTTCGAGCACCGCGATCCTGCCGGCAATCTCCGGGTCGGGCTCGCCGATGCTGTAGGTGCGGGTGGAATCGGAGTTGTAGCCCGGCTCCACGGGCCCACCGATGTCGATCACCACGATGTCTCCGGGTTCGATGACCCGGTCGGACACCTCGTGGTGCGGGTCGGCGCCGTGCGGACCCGACCCCACGATCACGAACGCCGCCTCGGTGTGCCCTTCGGCGAGAATCGCGGCGCCGATGTCCGCGGCGACCTCCGCTTCGGTGCGACCGGCGCGCAACCACTCGCCCATGCGGGCGTGGACACGGTCGATCGCGGCCCCGGCGCGGCGCAACGCGTCGACCTCGTCGGGGTCCTTGAGCATGCGCAGTTGCCGGATCACCGGGGTTGCCAGCACCGGGGTCGCGCCGAACCGGTCGGCCAGCGGCACCAGATGCAGCGCCGGCATCGCCTCGGCCACCGCGACGGTGCTAGCGCCCGGCACCAGGTCGGCGACCAGCGCATACGGGTCCTGTCCGTCCACCCAGTCGCGCACCGGCAGCGCGAGGTCGGCGACCGCCGAGCCGGTCAGCGACGCCAGCTCGAGGCGCGGCACGACCACCGTCGCCGGCGATCCGTCGGTGGGAATCACCAGGCAGGTCAGCCGCTCGAACGACTCGGCACGCGAGCCGATCAGGTACCGCAGGTCCGGGCCCGGGGTGATCAACAACGCGTCGAGCCCGGCGGCGGCCCCCAGTTCGGCGGCGCGAGCGAGGCGGGTTCCGTAACGGGCGGCGGGAAATCGGGTAGCGACGGTGGTCATGATCCCCAGCGTATCGGTCCGAACCGGATGGCAGGATGTGGTCCGTGACCGCACCCGAGACGTCCCCGCCGCCGACCGCCCCCCAGCCGACGGTGCTGCTGCTCGACGCCGCCAGCCTGTGGTTCCGCGCCTTCCATGCGTTGCCGGAGTCGATGACCGCGCCGGACGGCACCCCCGTCAACGCGGTCCGCGGGTTCGTGGACATGGTGGCGTCGCTGATCCGCCGGCACCGCCCGACCCGGCTGGTGGTGTGCCTGGACCTGGACTGGCGCCCGGCGTTCCGGGTCGCCGCGGTCCCCAGTTACAAGGCACATCGGGTGACGGCCGGATCCGACGGCACCGTCGAAGAGGTTCCCCCGGCGCTGCTGCCGCAGGTCCCGGTGATCCTCGACCTGCTCGCGGCCGCGGGGATCGCCACCGGCGGCGCCGCGGGTTTCGAGGCCGACGACGTGCTCGGCACCCTCGCCGCCCGGGAACGCACCGATCCGGTGGTCGTGGTCAGCGGCGATCGGGATCTGCTGCAGGTCGTCGCCGACACCCCGGTGCCGGTGCGGGTGCTGTACGTCGGGCGCGGACTGGCCAAGGCCGAACTGTTCGGTCCCGCCGAGGTCGCGGAGCGTTACGGGGTGCCGGCCGACCGCGCCGGCGCCGCCTACGCCGAACTCGCGGCGCTGCGCGGCGACCCGTCGGACGGCTTGCCCGGCGTCAAGGGCGTCGGGGAGAAAACCGCGTCCGGGCTGCTGCTGCAGTACGGCTCGCTCGCGGCGGTCCGCGCGGCCGTCACCGACGACTCCTCGCGGCTGTCGCAGGGGATGCGCGCGAAACTGGCCGCAGCCGGCGACTATCTCGACGCGGCGCTGCCGGTGGTGCGGGTCGCCACCGACGCGCAGGTGCAGATGTCGCGGCCGGACGCGTTGCCGCCGGTGCCCGCCGACGCCACCCGACTCGACGACCTCGCGCGGCGGTGGGGTGTGGAACGGCCGGTGACCTCCCTCGTCGCGGCGCTCGCCGGGGAATGACCGGCAGCGGTGACACCGCCCACCGGTGGTGGCTGCGTCAGTTGGGGCGGCTGACCTCGTAGGTGCCGGCGTCGTCGGTGAAGGTCAGCGTCACCGACCGGTACTGGCCGTCGACGGTGACGGTGCACGTGAAGCTGTTACCCGCGGCGACTTCCTGACCGGTCGGGCAGGACACGTCGCCGACGTCGGCGGCGCCGTACGACTCGGTGAGCACCTTCGCCACACCCGCTTCGGCGGCGTCTGCGTCGAGGGTGGTCTTGGCACCGAGGGTCGCGATCGCGATCACCGCGCCGATGACGAGCACCAACGCCACCACCCCGCCGATGAGCAGCGGCAGTTTCGACTTCGCCGGCGGCGGAGTGGGTTGCCCCCACGGTTGGGCGCCGGCGGACGGTGGTCCCCACGGCTGTCCGGGTTGCGGCGCGGGCTGACCCCACTGCTGAGCCTCGGGCTGCGGCCCCCAGCCGGGTTGCTGCGGCGCACCCCACCCGGGTTGTTGTCCGGCGGGTTGTCCCCAGCCCTGCGGGCCGGATTGCGGCGCGGACGGCTGCTGCGGCGGCGGACCCCACGGCTGCTGTTGCTGCTGCGGTGCGGCCCCGCCCGGTCCCCACTGCGCGGCGCCGGGCTGCGCGCCACCGGGCTGCTGCCACGGCGGCGGCCCGGGGTTCGGCTGTGCGGGTTGCTGTCCCCAGCCGGAGGGAGGCGGCGGCGCCCAGGCCCGGTCGTCGGGAGCGGCCTCCCACGGACGGCCGGATGCGGGGTTCGCCCACGGGTCGGCGGGCCGGGACGGTTGCTGCCCGTCCGGGTCCTGCGGTTCGTTCGGCCCGGTCATCGTCGCCTCCAGCTGCCCGTCACATCGGTTGGTTCACCGTAGCGCCACCGATCTCCCGGCACCGGTACGGCAGCGCGTATCAAATCACACATTCCGGACCGGCCGCGTCGCGGCGGGCGCGGCCGCGGCTCATTCCGCCGTCGGATCGATGGCGACCACGCCCCGCCGGATCGCGCCGACCGCCCGACCGGCGGTGCGGGCCAGTTCCGGGTCGTCGGTGCAGGTCCGCACCTGGTCGAGCAGGTCGATCAGCTGACGGCACCAGCGCACGAAATCGCCGGGCGACAGCTCCCGTCCCGCGGTGTCGGCGGCGATCAGCGCGTCGGTGAGCGACCCGGAGTTCGCCCACGTGAACGCCGCGGTGACGAATCCCAGGTCGGGTTCGCGGGTCGGCGGCAACCGATGGCGCACCTCGTCGGCGCGCAACGTGTCGCACATCCGGATCGTCTCGGCGAGCGCCGTGCGGCTCGGGCCGGTCGGACCGCGCACGCTGATCACATCGTCGGTCCGCGACTCGTAGATCACCGACGACGCCACCGCCGCCAGTTCGGCCGGGGACAATCCCGCCCAGATCCGATGTCGCAGACACTCCGCGACCAGCAGGTCGGCTTCGGCGTACACGCGGGCCAGCCGGTCACCGGCGTCGGTGGTCTCCGGATCGTCACCGCCGGTGAGATAACCGCGTTCGGTCAGCAGCGCCACGATCCGCTCGAACGTGCGGGCCAGTGAATCGGTGGTCGCCTCCGCGCGGCGCCGCTGCTGCTGCGTTTCCCGCAGCAGCCGGTGGTACCGCTCCCCGAGCCGCGTCAGCGACTCGAGGTCGGGGCGGTCGTGCGCGGGGTGGCTGCGCAACCGGCGCCGCAACCCGTCGATCTCCCGGTTGTGAGCTTTGGATTTGCCGCGTTTCGGACGGCGCGGCGCGGAGAGCCCCTTCGACCGCAGCGCCGAGGCGATGTCGCGGCGGCCCCGGCCGGTGCGATGGTCGACGTGCCGCGGTAGTCGCAGGCGCCCGAGCAGCTGCGCCGGTGCCGGGAAGTCCCCCGCCGACAACCGTCCCGACCAGCCGTCGGGGGTGACGACCTGCGGGCGCGGGTCGACGGCGTCCTGATCGGCGGTGACGACGACGGCCAGCCCGGAGTGCTTCCCGGCGGGTACGGCGACGATGTCGCCCGGCCGCAGCACCACCAGCGACGCCACCGCCTCCTGGCGGCGGTCCTGCCGGCCGCGGCGTTCGTGTTCGCGTTCCGCCGCGGTCAGGTCCGCCCGGAGCGTCAGGTAGTCGAGGATTTCACTGTCGGCGCCCCCGAGTTCGTCGCGCAGCTTCGCCAGCGTCGCCTCGTTGCGTTCGATTCCGCGAGTCAGGCCGACCACCGATTTGTCCGCCTGGAACTGGGCGAACGACATCTCGAGCAGGGCGCGGGAGCGTTCCACCCCGACGGCATCGATGAGATTGACCGCCATGTTGTAGGACGGCCGGAACGAACTGCGCAGCGGGAAGGTGCGGGTGGAGGCGAGCCCGGCGACCGTGGCCGGTTCGACCCCGGGTTGCCACAGCACCACCGCGTGCCCTTCGATGTCGATGCCGCGGCGTCCGGCCCGGCCGGTGAGCTGGGTGTATTCACCGGGGGTGAGCTCGGCGTGTGTTTCCCCGTTGTATTTGACGAGTTTTTCGAGCACCACGGATCGGGCCGGCATGTTGATGCCCAGCGCGAGGGTTTCGGTGGCGAACACCGCCCGCACCAGTCCGCGCACGAACAGTTCCTCGACGGTGTGCCGGAACGCCGGCAGCATCCCGGCGTGGTGCGCGGCGATGCCGCGTTCGAGGGCGGTGCGCCACGTGCTGTAGCCGAGGACCTCGAGGTCGGCGCGCGGTAGCTCCCGGGTGTGCTCGTCGACGATGCGGCCGATCTCGGCGGCTTCCTGCTCGGTGGTCAGATGCAACCCGGAGCGCAGGCACTGCAGCACCGCGGCGTCGCATCCGGCGCGGCTGAACACGAACGTGATCGCCGGCAGCAACCCGTCGCGGTCGAGGCGGGTGATCACATCGGGCCGGGGCAGCGGCCGGAAGTTGCGGCTCCCGAAGCCGCGTCCGCCGCGGCCCTGCCACCGGTCCGCGCCGTCGGCGGTGAGCCGGCGGCGCACCGCAGCGAGCAGTTCCGGGTTGACGACGATTCCGCGGCGGCGTTCCCGCCGGGGCAGGTCGGCGGGTTCGGCGGTGGTGTCGAACAGGTCGTAGATCCGCGGGCCGACCATCATGTGCTGGTGCAGCGGGATGGGCCGCACCTCGTCGACGACGACGGTGGTGTCGCCGCGCACGGTGGTCATCCATTCCCCGAATTCTTCGGCGTTGGAGACCGTCGCGGACAAGCTCGCCAGTCGCACGTCCTCGGGGAGGTGCAAGATGACCTCCTCCCATACGGCGCCGCGGAACCGGTCGGCGAGGAAATGCACCTCGTCCATCACCACGTGTGTCAACCCGATCAGCGAGGACGACGACGCGTAGATCATGTTGCGCAGCACCTCGGTGGTCATCACCACCACCGGTGCGTCGGCGTTGATCGACTGGTCGCCGGTGAGCAGCCCCACCGCTGCTTTTCCGTGCCGGGCGCACAGATCGGCGTACTTCTGGTTGCTCAGTGCCTTGATCGGGGTGGTGTAGAAGCACTTGGTGCCGGCCTGCAACGCCAGGTACACCGCGAATTCACCGACCACCGTCTTGCCGGCGCCGGTCGGGGCGCACACCAGCACGGAGTGACCGTCCTCGAGGGCGCGGCATGCATCCTGCTGGAACGGGTCGAGCGGGAAGGCGAGTGCGGCGGCGAAGTCGGTGAGCCGGGGGCCGGACATCTGCGGGACGGCCGGCTCGACGTGGGGGTGCTCGCTCACAGGGTGTCGGAGTAGTCGGGGCGCGTCGGGGCGGACGGTTCGACGGGTGCCGGTGCGGGGATCGAGGAGCCTTCGTCGTCGTCGAGGTCGCCCCAGCCGTCCACGCGACGGCGGCGCGCGCGACGCCGGTCGGTGATCCGGGAGATCTGGATGGCCACTTCGAGCAGCAGCGTCAGCGCCATCGCGAGGGCGATCATGGAGAACGGGTCCTGACCGGGGGTGGCGATCGCGGCGAAGACGAACATTGCCATGATCAGGCCGCGGCGCCACGCCTTGAGCTTCTCGTAGGGCAGCACCCCGACCGCGTTGAGGGCGACGATCACCAGCGGGATCTCGAAGGACACCCCGAAGATCACCAGCAGGTTGATGATGAAACCGAAGTACTCGGAGCCGGACAGCGCGGTGACCTGCACGTCGTTACCGACGGTGAGCAGGAACGACAATGCATGCGAGACCACGAGGTAAGCCAGCACCGCGCCGGAGACGAACAGCACCGCCCCGGAGACGACGAACCCGATCGCGTAGCGCCGTTCCTTGCTGTACAGGCCGGGGGTGACGAACGCCCACAGCTGGTAGAGCCACACCGGGCACGCCATCACGATTCCGGCGGTCATCGCGACCTTCAGGCGCAGCATGAACTGTTCGAACGGGCCGGTCGCCAGCAACCGGCAGGCCCCGTCGGTACTCAGGTCGGCGCGCGACGACGGCGGCAGCGCACAGTACGGGCCGCGCAGGATCTCGCCGAGGCTGTCGAGCCCGAACACGCCGCGGCTGTACCAGATGAACCCGAGGATGCTGGTGAGGAGCACCGCCGCGACTGCGATGAGCAGGCGCGTGCGCAGTTCGTACAGGTGCTCGACCAGCGACATGGTGCCGTCGGGGTTGGTCTTGCGCCGACTGCGGCGGGGATCGAACGGGATGCGCACGGTGCGGTTCTCAGCTCCTGACAATGGCCACCGGGGTTCGGGGTCCGCACCCCTCGGCATCAGCGGAACCGGGACACCCGTGTGGGTGTCCCGGAGGGTAGAGCGCGGTCAGTAAGACCGCGGTTCGCTGTGAGGGGCGTTCTGCTGCTGCGGCGAGACGACGGTCTGCTCCACCGGCGGCGCCTGCGTCACGGGCGGCAGCGGCTGCTGGGCAGCGGCCGGGCGTGCGTCGTCGTTCTGCATCTCCTTGACTTCGCTCTTGAAGATGCGCAGCGAACGACCGAGGCCGCGTGCGGCGTCGGGGAGCTTCTTCGACCCGAACAGGATCACGACGACCAACGCGACGATGGCCCAGTGCCACGGGCTCATTGCACCCATTTACAACCTCCACAAATCGGCTGGTGTCGATGCTACCGGACCGGGCACCCGCCGACTCGCGTGAGCAGCGAATCCGCAGGGAGTTTGCACCGGGTTCACACAATCGTTTCCTGCGGGTCGATTCAGGCGGGCGGTTCCGCGGCGTCGAGGGCCGCATAGGCGGCGAGCGCTTCCCCGGCGCGGGACCGAACCGCGGAGACCAGGTCGGCGGGGGCGAGCACCGTGACGCCGCTCCCCAAGCCCACCAGCAGCCGCACCATCCAGTCCCGCGACGCGTACCGCAGCACCGCCTCGCAACTGCCGTCCGGGAACACCTCCACGTCGGTGAGCGGGTAGTAGTCGAGCAGCCACGTGTAGCCGGGGTCGAGCCGCAGCCGGGCGGCGGGCAGCGCCGGGTCGCCCTCGAACAACTCGAGGTGCTCGTCGCCGGTGAGGGCGCGCTGCGGCGGTTGCGCTGCCTCGTCCAGCACGGTCGCGTCGTCGATCCGGTCGAACCGGAACAACCGCACCCCCTCGGCGGTGCGGCACCATGCCTGCAGATAGGTGTGTTCGTCGATGAGCACGATGCGGATCGGGTCGACGACCCGTTCGGAGACGGTGTCGCGCGAGGCCGAATAGTAGGTCAGGTCCAGTGCCCGGCCACGGCGTACCGCGTCCCGCACCCGCCCCGCGACGGGATTCTCGGTCACCGCGGGGCCGGCGTCGGGGGTGTCCGCGGTCGCGGCGGTCCCGGCGGCGGCCTCGATCTTCGCGATCGCCGACTGCGCCGCGGCAGGCTCGACCACCCCGGGCATCTCCAGCAGCGACCGCAACGCGACGAGCAGCGCGGTGGCCTCGGTGGAGGTCAGCCGCAGCGGACGGTCGATGCCGGCGGTGAACGTCACCACGATGCTGTCCTCGGAGAACGACAGGTCGATCAGGTCGCCGGGTCCGTAGCCGGGCAGCCCGCACACCCACAGCTGGTTCAGATCGTCCATGATCTGTTTCGGGGTGACCCCCAGGTCGCGGGCCGCCTCCACCGCGCTGATCCCCGGGTGCGCCTGGAAGTAGGGCACCAGGTTCAGCAACCGCGCCAGCCGACCCGACAGTCGTGCGCTCATCGTTCGTCCCCCTCCGCGGCGACCCGGTCGCCGACCACCCGGCCGAGGATGCGTTGCACCTCGGCCCGCAATTCCGCCGGTTCCAGCACCAGCGCGTCGGCGCCCTGCCCGGCGATGATCCGTTCGATCCACTCCCACGACCGCACCGGCACCTCGAGCACACTGCCATCGCGTCCCCCGATCTGCCGCGACTCGACTTCCTCGCCGAGCCGGCGCAACTCGTAGGCCTTACCCGCCGCCACCCATACCCGCGCCGACCCGGAAACCTCACGTTGGCTGGTGGCGGCGAGCACCCGAGCCCGCAGATCCACCCCCTCCGGGATCTGCACCGCCCCGGCCGGGCCGATCGCGGTGACATCGTCGCCGATGCGGGAGAGCCGGAACGTGCGCGGCGCGACCCGGTCGCGGTCGTGACCGACCAGATACCAGCGGCCGTGCACGGTCACCACCCCCCACGGATCCACGGTGCGGGTGGTCCACGGTTCGGTGGGGGAACTGCGATGCGAGAACCGCACGGCGCGTCGCGCGTCGATCGCGGCAAGCAGTTCCTGCAGGGCCGGTTCCGAGCCGCGGGCGCGCGCCGGAATCGGGGCGACCGTCCCGGGGTCCACGTCGACCTGCACGCCTGCCGCCCGCAGCTTCAGCAACGCGCCCTGCGCGGCGGAGGTCAGTTCGGGCGATTCCCACAGCGCGGACGCCACCGCGACCGCCGCGGTTTCCTCACGGGTCAGGTCGATGTCGGGCAGTTCGTAGGCGTCCCGGTTGATGCGGTAGCCCTCGACGGTGGAGAACCGGGACGGCATCCCGGTTTCCAGCGGCACCCCGAGGTCACGTAGTTCGTTCTTGTCGCGCTCGAACATCCGGCTGAACGCCTCGTCGCTCGCGCACTCCGAGTATCCGGCCACCGACGTGCGGATCTTCTCGGCCGGGAGGAACTGCCGGGTGGACAGCAACGCGATGACCAGATTGACCAGCCGTTCGACTTTCGAGATCGCCACGGCCCAACCCTAATGCCCCGCACCCCGCATACCGTCCCGGAACGGGCCGGGATGCGGCGGACGGGCGGCTCACATCGACGCGATGAGCCGCTCCACTCGTTCGTCCACGGACCGGAACGGGTCCTTGCACAGCACGGTGCGCTGCGCCTGGTCGTTGAGCTTGAGATGCACCCAGTCGACGGTGAAGTCGCGGCCCGCGGCCTGCGCGGCGGCGATGAAATCGCCGCGCAGTTTCGCGCGGGTGGTCTGCGGCGGGGTGTCGACCGCTGCCTCCACCGCCTCGTCGTCGGTGGCGCGGGCCGCCAGCCCCTTGCGTTGCAGCAGGTCGAACACGCCGCGGCCGCGTTTGATGTCGTGGTAGGCCAGGTCCAGTTGCGCGATCTTCGGATCGGACAGTTCGATGTCGTAGCGGTCCTGGTAGCGCTGGAACAGTTTGCGTTTGATCACCCAGTCGACCTCGGTGTCGACCTTCGCGAAATCCTGCGATTCGACGGCGTCGAGCACCCGCCCCCACAGATCGACGACCTGCGAGACGTACGGGTCCGGAGCGCGGGTGTCGAGGTACTCCACCGCCCGCGCATGGTATTCACGCTGGATGTCGAGGGCGCTGGCCTGCCGGCCGCCGGCGAGTCGCACCGGTCGCCGGCCGGTCAGGTCGTGGCTTACCTCGCGGATCGCGCGAATCGGGTTGTCCAGCGCGAAATCGCGGAACGGTACCCCCGCCTCGATCATTTCGAGGACCAACGCCGCCGACCCCACCTTGAGCATCGTGGTGGTCTCGGACATGTTGGAGTCGCCGACGATCACGTGCAGCCGCCGGTACTTCTCGGCGTCGGCGTGCGGTTCGTCGCGGGTGTTGATGATGGGACGGGACCGGGTCGTCGCCGACGAGACGCCCTCCCAGATGTGCTCGGCGCGCTGCGACAGGCAGAACGTGGCGGCCTTCGGGGTCTGCAGCACCTTGCCGGCGCCGCAGATCAACTGCCGGGTCACCAGGAACGGCAGCAGCACATCGGAGATCCGGGAGAACTCGCCGACCCGCGCCACCAGGAAGTTCTCGTGACAGCCGTACGAGTTGCCCGCCGAATCGGTGTTGTTCTTGAACAGGTAGATGTCGCCGCCGATGCCCTCTTCGGCGAGTCGCTGCTCCGCGTCGACGAGCAGTTCTTCGAGCACCCGTTCGCCGGCGTGGTCGTGTTCGACGAGTTGCAGCAGGTTGTCGCACTCGGCGGTCGCGTACTCCGGATGCGACCCGACATCGAGGTACAACCGTGCGCCGTTGCGGAGGAACACGTTGGAACTGCGCCCCCAGGACACGACCCGGCGGAACAGGTAGCGGGCCACCTCGTCCGGACTGAGCCTGCGGTGCCCGTGAAAGGTACACGTGACGCCGAATTCCGTCTCGATACCCATGATTCGTCGCTGCACAACTTCGACAGTACCGCCACGGTCCGACCACCATGGGGTGCAACGACATCTACGGTGCAAGGTGTGACTCTTCGCGAGCGACGACGATCCGCCGACCGGGCCCTGTTCCACCGCAGCGGAGCACTGCGGCCCTCCCCCGCGGACCCGTTCTTCCGCGAGCTGGGCCGCGCCGCGAACCACAGCGTGCTGTGGCTCGGATGCGCCGCGGTGTGCGCCGCCGCCGGGGGCCGCGCCCGCCGCGGCGCCGTCCGCGGGCTGCTGTCGGTCGCCGGGGCCAGCACCCTTGCCAACGGGGTGCTCAAACCGCTCCTGCCGCGGCGGCGGCCCCCGGCGCGCACCGCCCCGCACTTCGCCCGCCGGATCGTCCCGACACCCCGGTCCTCGTCGTTTCCGTCCGGGCACGCGGCGTCCGCTGCGGCGTTCGCGACGGGCGTCGCCCTCGAATCCCCGGTTGCCGGTGCGGCGCTGGCCCCGCTCGCCGCGGCGGTGGCTTATTCCCGCGTGCACACCGGGGTGCACTGGCCCAGCGACGTGGTGGTCGGGGCGGCCGTCGGCGTGGCGGTGGCATTGTCGACGCGGCGCTGGTGGGCGGTGCGGGCCGACGAACCCGCCGCCGTGCGCACCGAGGTCGCCGCGCCCGCCCTCCGCGACGGGGACGGACTGCTGCTGGTGATCAACCCGGGTGCCGGCAGCAGCGACCAGACCGCCGATCTACTGCGCCGGGGACTTCCCAGCGCCCGGCACCTGACGCTCGACATCGACATCGACCCGGCCACCCAACTCGACGACCTCGTCGCCGCGCACCGGCCCGCCGCGCTGGGCGTGTGCGGCGGTGACGGCACCGTCGCCGTCGTCGCTGCGGCCGCGCGGGCACACCGGCTGCCGCTGGCGGTGTTCCCCGGCGGCACCCTCAATCACTTCGCGCGGGATCTCGGCGTCGCCGACATCGACGCCACGATGCGCGCCGTGACCGGCGGGTATACCACCGTCGTCGGCCTGGGGGAGGTCACCGTGACCGGGGCCGGTGGCACGGGGACCCGCCTGTTCGTCAACACCGCCGGCATCGGGGGGTATCCCGATGCGGTGCGGCTGCGGGAACGCTGGGAACCGCGTATCGGCAAGTGGCCGGCGGCGGCACTGGCGATGATCGACGTGCTGCGCACCGCCGAACCGATGAAAGGCGCGCTCGACGGCATCCCGACCAGCTGGTGGCTGCTGTTCGCCGGCAACGGCCGGTACACCCCCCGCGACCAGGTGCCGATGTCGCGGGCGGCGCTGGACACCGGCACCCTCGACGTGCGGTACCTGTCCGCGGACCGCCGCTGGTCCCGGGTGCGGCTGCTCTACGCCGCCGCCACCGGAACCCTGGGCGCCTCGCCGGTGTACCGCCAGCACGACAATGCCGCGCTGTCGGTCCGCGTCGACGGGCCCGCGGTGGCGCTGGCCGTCGACGGAGAAGCACCCGTCGACGGGACCGTCTTCGACTTCCGGGCGTTACCGTCCGCGCTGCTGGTGTACCGGTCCCGGGTCGATCAGTCGCTGCTCTGACCGGGGGCGGCCTCCGAGCCGGAAGCCGGCCCGTCGGGGTCGGTCCCGCCGGTGCCCGTCGCGGGTGCGTCCGGCTCCGCGCCGTCGACGGTGCCGGCCGGGAGCAGCGCCTCGAGCGCGGCCCCCGAGATCCGGCGGAACGCGCGGCGCGGCCGCGCCTGCTCGAGCACCGCCACCTCCAGCTCGCCGCGACCCAGATTCCGCGGCGTCGCATCGTTGCCGAGGGGCTGCTGCAGCGCCCGCACCGCCACCCCGACCGCATCCTCGAGCGACAGGCCGGGACGGTACGACGACCGCAGTGCGGTGAGGATCGGTTCGGTGTTGCCGCCCATCACCACGAACTGCGGTTCGTCGACGATCGAACCGTCGTAGGTGATCCGGTACAGCTGCGCCGCCTCGTCGCTGCCCGCCCGGCCCACCTCGGCGACGCAGATCTCCACCTCGAAGGGCTTGGGCTGATCGGTGAAGATCGACCCGAGGGTCTGGGCGTAGGCGTTCGCCAGCGCCCGCCCGGTCACATCGCGCCGGTCGTAGGAATACCCGCGCATGTCGGCGTGCATGATGCCGGAGCGCCGCAGACTCTCGAACTCGTTGTATTTGCCGACCGCGGCGAACCCCAGCCGGTCGTACAGTTCACTGATCTTGTGCAGCGCCTTCGACGGGTTCTCCGCGACGAACAGCACCCCGTCGGCGTAGCTCAGCGCGATCACGCTGCGCCCGCGGGCGATGCCCTTGCGCGCCAGTTCCGAGCGATCGCGCATGATCTGCTCGGCGGACGCATAGTACGGAAGCGTCACTGCTCACCTCCAGCGGTGCGGTCGGCCACGATCGCCCGGGCCAGCGTCGACAAGGTTTCCTCCGGCACCTCCACCGCGCCCGCGGCGGTGATCACCACCGCGGTCGGATAGATGCCCCGGGTGGTGTCCGGGCCGCCGGTGGCGGTGTCGTCGTCGGCCGCGTCGTACAACGCTTCGACCGCGGTGCGCAACGCCGACGATTCGTCCGCATCCGACCGGTACAACTTCTTGAGCGACGAGCGGGCGAACAACGATCCCGACCCCACCGCGTGGTAGCCGGCACGTTCCTCGTACCGGCCGCCGACCACGTCGTAGGACACGATCCGGCCGGCCTGCGCGGCGTCGGTGGCATCGAGATCGAACCCGACGAGCAGCGGCACCACCGCCAGACCCTGCATGGCCGCTCCGAGGTTGCCGCGCACCATCGACGAGAGCCGGTTGGCCTTGCCGTCGAAGGTCAGCGGCACCCCTTCGATCTTCTCGTAGTGCTCGAGTTCGACCGCGAACAGCCGCACCAGTTCGATCGCCAGGCCCGCGGTGCCGGCGATACCGGCCGCCGAATACGAGTCGGTGACGAACACCTTCTGCACGTCGCGGGAGGCGATCAGGTTGCCCATGGTCGCGCGCCGATCCCCGGCGATGAGCACCCCGCCGGCGAACGTCAGCGCGACGATGGTGGTGCCGTGCGGTGCCATGTCCACCCGGTCACCGCCCTCGAACCGGAACCGGTTCTCCGGCAGCAACTCCGGCGCGTGGATGCGCAGGTGGTCGGAAAACGACGACAGAGGTGACGCGAGGTGCAGCCGGGGCTGCACCTCGCGGGAGAGAAACGACGACCGGTCCGCTGTCACTGGCCACCCTTCTGCACATAGGCCCGCACGAAGTCCTCGGCGTTCTCCTCGAGCACATCGTCGATCTCGTCGAGAAGATCGTCGGTATCCGAAGCCAGCTTCTCGCGGCGTTCCTGACCGGCACCGCCGTCGCCGACGCCCTCGTCGTCGTCTCCGCCGCCACCGCGTGTGGTCTGCTCTTGCGCCATAGCCGCCGACCTCCTCCTGTATCAGTGCGATTCCCGTCACCGGTCGACGATCGGTGAGGCCACCGCTACTTCAGACCCCTACCCTACCGAGCGACACCGCTGCGCGGCGACGACACGACGAGGCTCGCCTCGCCCGCAGGAGTCCCCGCTGCTCAGTGCGTGAGCTGATCGACCAGTTCGGCCGCCGACTGGGCGCTGTCGAGCAGTTCCCCGACGTGCGCGCGGCTGCCCCGCAGCGGTTCCAGGGTCGGGATACGCACCAACGATTCCCCACCGAGATCGAAAATCACCGAATCCCAGCTCGCCGCGGCGATGTCGGCGCCGAACCGGCGCAGGCATTCCCCCCGGAAATACGCCCGGGTGTCCGACGGCGGGGTGTGCACCGCGTCGAGCACCTGCTGTTCGGTGACCAGCCGCTGCATCGAACCGCGCGCCACCAGCCGGTTGTAGAGACCCTTGTCGAGCCGCACATCCGAGTACTGCAGGTCCACCATGTGCAGCCGCGGCGCCGACCACGCCAGATTTTCCCGCTGCCGGAACCCTTCGAGCAGCCGCAGCTTCGCCGGCCAGTCCAGCAGGTCCGCGCACTCCATCGGGTCGCGTTCGAGCAGGTCGAGCACCATCGCCCACTTGTCGAGGATGTCGAGGACCCGCTTGTCGTCGGTGCCGTCGTGGAACCGCGCGGCGCGTTCGTGGTAGATCCGTTGCAGCGCCAAGCCGGTCAGCTCCCGCCCGTCGGTCAGTGCGACGGTCTTGCGCAGGGTCGGATCGTGACTGATGTGGTGCACCGCGGTGACCGGGCGGGCGAGCTGCAGATCGGTCAGGTCCACACCCGCTTCGATGAGGTCGAGCACCAGCGCCGTGGAGCCGACCTTCAGGTACGTCGACATCTCGGCGAGATTGGCATCGCCGAGGATCACGTGCAGCCGTCGATACTTGTCGGCGTCGGCGTGCGGCTCGTCGCGGGTGTTGATGATGCCGCGCTTGAGGGTCGTCTCGAGGCCGACTTCCACCTCGATGTAGTCGGATCGCTGGGACAGCTGGAATCCGGCTTCGTCACCGTTCTGCCCGATCCCGACCCGCCCCGACCCGCAGATCACCTGACGGGAGGCGAAGAACGGGGTCAAGCCTGCCACGATCGACGAGAACGGAGTCTGCCGGGCCATCAGGTAGTTCTCGTGGGTGCCGTAGGAGGCGCCCTTGCCGTCGACGTTGTTCTTGTACAACTGCAGCCGCGGGGCGCCGGGGACACTCGACGCGTGCCGCGCGGCGGCTTCCATCACCCGTTCGCCGGCCTTGTCCCAGATCACCGCGTCGAGCGGGTCGGCGACCTCGGGAGCCGAGTATTCGGGGTGGGCGTGGTCGACGTACAGCCGCGCCCCGTTGGTGAGGATCATGTTGGCGGCACCGACCTCGTCGGCGTCGATCACCGGGGCGGGGCCGTTGAACCGGCCCAGATCGAAGCCGCGGGCGTCGCGAAGGGGCGATTCGACCTCGTAGTCCCACCGGGTCCGCTTGGCGCGGGGTACGCCCTCGGCGGCGGCGTAGGCGAGCACCGCCTGGGTGGAGGTGAGAATCGGGTTCGCTGTGGGGTCGTGAGGCGAGGAGATCCCGTATTCGACCTCGATACCGATGATCCGCTGCATAGCGTCGAGCCTAGGCGATGGCCGCGAGGCGGGCGTGCGGACGCCGAACCGGCCCGGCCCCGGGACGGTGCCACGGGTGCGGGCACCGGCGCCGGGGCCGGGATCGGACGGGGTGGGTGCGACTACAGGTACTGGCCGGTGTTCGACTCGGTGTCGATCGCGCGGCTGGCGCTGGCGTTCTTGCCGGTGACCAGCGTCCGGATGTACACGATGCGTTCGCCCTTCTTCCCCGAGATCCGGGCCCAGTCGTCCGGATTGGTGGTGTTGGGCAGGTCCTCGTTCTCGGCGAACTCGTCGACGATCGAATCGAGCAGATGCTGCACCCGCAGACCGGGCGCGCCGGTCTCGAGCACCGACTTGATCGCGTACTTCTTGCTGCGGTCGACGATGTTCTGGATCATCGCACCCGAGTTGAAGTCCTTGAAGTACAGGACTTCCTTGTCGCCGTTGGCGTAGGTGACCTCGAGGAACCGGTTCTCCTCGGACTCGGCGTACATGCGGTCGACGACCCGTTCGATCATCGCGCGGATGCAGGCGGCACGGTCGCCGCCGAATTCGGCGATGTCGTCGGCGTGCACCGGCAGCGTCTCGGTGAGGTACTTCGAGAAGATGTCCAGGGCCGCCTCCGCGTCCGGCCGCTCGATCTTGATCTTCACGTCGAGGCGTCCGGGCCGCAGGATCGCCGGATCGATCATGTCCTCGCGGTTGGAGGCACCGATCACGATGACGTTCTCGAGCCCCTCGACACCGTCGATCTCGCTGAGCAACTGCGGCACGACGGTCGTCTCCACATCGGAGGACACCCCCGACCCGCGGGTCCGGAAGATCGAATCCATCTCGTCGAAGAACACGATCACCGGGGTGCCTTCGGAGGCCTTCTCCCGGGCCCGCTGGAAGATCATCCGGATGTGCCGCTCGGTTTCCCCGACGAACTTGTTGAGCAGTTCGGGGCCCTTGATGTTGAGGAAGAAGGACTTCGCGTCCTTCGAGTCCTCCCCGCGGGCCTCGGCGATCTTCTTGGCCAGCGAGTTCGCGACCGCCTTGGCGATGAGCGTCTTACCGCAGCCGGGCGGGCCGTAGAGCAGCACACCCTTCGGGGGTCGCAGCGCGTACTCGTGGAACAGGTCCTTGTGCAGGAACGGCAGTTCCACCGCGTCACGGATCTGCTCGATCTGCCGGCCCAGGCCACCGATGTCGCCGTAGTCGACGTCCGGCACCTCCTCGAGCACGAGGTCTTCGACCTCGGCCTTGGGGACCCGTTCGAACGCGTAGCCGGCCTTGCTGTCGACCAGCAGCGAATCGCCGGGTCGCAGCTTGAAGTTGTCCGGGCCGTCGGTTTCGTCGGTGGAGACGGTCGACGCCGGGTCGAGGGTGCGGGCGGCCGCGGCGGCGAGCGGCGCCGCCAGCCACACCACCCGTTCCTCGTCGGCGTGCCCGACGACCAGGGCGCGGCGCCCGTCGTCGAGCAGTTCGCGCAGGGTGGTGATCTCCCCGACCCGCTCGAATTCGCCGGCTTCGACGATGGTGAGGGCCTCGTTGAGCCGGACGGTCTGTCCCGGCCGGAACTCGTCGAGGTCGAGGTTGGGTGAGACCGCCACCCGCATCTTGCGGCCCGAGGTGAACACGTCGACGGTGTGGTCGTCGTACGTTTCGAGCATCACCCCGTAACCGCTGGGCGGCTGCCCGAGCCGGTCGACTTCCTCCCGCAGGGTGATCAGCTGCTGCCGGGCGTCCTTGAGCGTCTCGAGCAGCTTGCCGTTGCGCACGGTGAGGGACTCGAGCCGGGCTTCGAGGTCGCGTACCCGGTCGGACGGTTCGGCGAGCATGCGGCGCAGTGTGGCTACCTCCGCGCGCATCTCTTCGATTTCCCGTGCCGCCGCAACCGCATCCGGATTCTGTGAGTTCATGTGCGACTCCCTCCACTGTGGTTATTCCACGCTACCGGGCGTTCGCCGAATGTGTACGACGACACGAAATGGTCGGGTACCGAACAGGTGTCGGTTGTCTCACCACGCCCCCGTGGCGATACCCCACGGACCACTCTTAGGCTAACCTAACTAACTGTTCGTCCCATTGTCCCGAAAGGACCCGACCCGTGACCACCCGTACCCTGTGGGCCGCCGTTGCCGTGGCCGCCCTGGCCCTGCTGCCCGCCTGCTCCGACGCCGTATCGGACTCCGACACCACCCCCGCCGACGCGGCGAGCACCATCAGCACCACCACCACCGCGACCGCGACCACCGGCACCCCGCCGGTCGACGCCGCGGCCCTGCAGGAGTCGGTGGACGTGTTCTTCGATCCCGCCGCCACCTCCGAGGACCGCGCAGCGGTCGTCGAGGACGGCACCGAGCACCTCCCCGAACTCGAGCAGTTCACCGGCGTGCTCGCCGGCTACCCGCTGACCGGCACCGTCGGCGAGGTCACCACCGTCGACGACGACACCGTCACCGCCACCACCGAGGTGGCCGGACCGCACGGTGGCGCCCCGATGCCCCTGCAGTTCAGCCGCACCGACGACGGCCGCTGGGTCCTCGACGACGACGCCGCTTGCTCCATCCTCGAGATGGGCCGCATCACCTGCAGCTGACCGGTCTCGTCGATTCGGCCGCCCCCGGATGTCGCAGGGTCAGCCCTTGCCGGCCCGGCGCTGCGGCTTCGGGGTGACGGTGCCCGCGGCGAGCTTGCGTGCCGACACCAGGAACGCGGTGTGTCCCTGCATCCGGTGCTCCGGCCGCACCGCCAGCCCCACCACATGCCAGCCGCGCACGATCGACTCCCACGATCGGGGTTCGGTCCAGCACGTCTGCTCCCGCATCGCCTCGACCACCTTCGACAACTGCGTCACGGTCGCCACGTACACGATCAACACCCCGCCGGGCACCAGCGCATTCGCCACCGCCGGCAGCGCATCCCACGGCGCGAGCATGTCCAGCACCACCCGGTCTACCGGACCGTGCGCCTCGAGGTCGTAGTCGGCGACATCGCCGATCGTCAGGTCCCAGTTCGCGGGCCGATCACCGAAGAAGGTCTCCACGTTGCGCACCGCGTGTACCGCATGGTCCTCGCGCACCTCGTACGAGATCACCTTGCCCTCCGGGCCGACCGCCCGCAGCAGCGAACACGTCAGGGCCCCGGACCCGGCGCCCGCCTCGAGCACCCGCGCACCGGGGAACACGTCGCCTTCGTGCACGATCTGCGCCGCGTCCTTCGGGTAGATGACCTGTGCGCCGCGCGGCATCGACAGCACGTAGTCGACCAGCAGCGGCCGCAACGCCAGGTACGGGGTGCCGTTGGTCGAGGTCACCACCGAACCCTCGTCCGCGCCGATCAGTGCGTCGTGCACGATCCCGCCGCGATGGGTGTGGAACTCCTTGCCTTCTTCGAGCACCACGGTGTACTTCCGGCCCTTGGCGTCGGTCAACTGCACCCGGTCCCCCACCTGGAAGGGTCCGCTGCGCCCGAGTCCGCCTTCTGCCATCACCGTGTCCACCTTCGTCCGTTCACCGCGCCGGCCTCGGCGCGCAGGTCCCGCATCGTGCCGGTCCCGACTCTCTAGCGTGCCAGGTCGGGCCCGGAGACCGACGATGCCCCCCACCGACCGAGTCCCCCATCACCGCCCGCACCCCGGACTCCGGGGTCGTGTCGGGGGACGCCCCACCGCGCGGCGTCCGGCACCCGGACTGCCATCATCGGGATCGGCGCCCGGGCTCCGTACCGGGCGCCGTGCCGTCCCGTCTTCACAAGGAGTCCCCGCAGTGAGCGCCGCGTACTACCTGCCCGTTCCCGTCCCGCACGATCCCGGGGCCGACCCCACCGTGAGCATCGAACGGTTCCGGCCCACCGAACACACCGTCAGCACCTGGGGCCCGGATCTGCAGCACGGAGCACCGCCGTCCGCTCTGCTCGCGCGCGCACTTGAACGGCATCGTCCCCGCCCCGACACGCGGCTGACCCGCATCACCGTCGACCTGCTCGGTCCGGTTCCGCTCAGCGACCTCGAGGTCCGCACCCGGATCGAGCGGCCCGGCCGCAAGATCGAACTGCTCGTCGCCGAACTGTGGGCGACCACCGCCGACGGCACCGCTCGCGCCGTCGCCCGGGGCACCGGCTGGCGGCTCGAGACCGTCGACCTGCCCGACGTGGCCCGCACCTCGGAGCCGCCGCTGCCGCCGGTCCACACCGTGCCGTCGGGCTCGATCGGGCACCCGGCGTGGTCGGGCGGATACATTTCCACCCTCGAGTGGCGGGTCGTCACCGAATTCGGGGTGCCGGGCCCCTCCGCGGCGTGGGTCTGTGCCGCGCTGCCGCTGGTGGACGGCGAAACCCCGACCGGGCTGGACCGGCTGATGACCGTCGCCGACGTCGCCAACGGTGTCGGCTCCAAGCTCGACCCCACCGAATGGCTGTTCCTCAACACCGAACTGACCGTGCACCTGTTCCGCGCACCGGAGCCCACCTGGGTCGGGATTTCCGCCGAGACCTCCGTCGGCCCGGACGGGGTCGGGATGACCGCCGGGGTGCTCTACGACGACGCCGGTGCGCTCGGCCGCATCGCCCAGAACGTGCAGGTGCGGCCCCGCTGACCGCGGGACCGCACCTGGGACGAAAGACGCGGGATGTGCCCGCCGGTAGTTCTCTTCCGGAGAGCTATTCGGCGGCGCGCATCGCGCGGCAGGACCGGATGTTCGACGCGAGGATGGCGCGCGCCCCGATCTCGGCGAGACGGTCCATCACCGCATTGTGATCCTTGCGGGGCACCATGGCCCGCACCGCGACCGACGAGTCGTTCGCCAGCGGGGAGATCGTCGGCGACTCGAGCCCCGGCGTGACCTGCACTGCCTGCTCGAGCAGGTGCTTCGGGCAGTCGTAGTCGAGCATCACGTACTGCTGCGCGAAGACCACGCCTTCGAGCCGGGCGATGAGCTGGTTGCGGGCCCGGTCGCCGCGATCGGAACCTTCCCGCTCGATGAGCACACCCTCCGAATCGCACAGCGACTCACCGAACGCCACCAGATCGTGCTGCCGCAGCGTGCGTCCCGACCCGACCACGTCGGCGATGGCATCGGCGACCCCCAGCTGGATGGAGATCTCCACTGCCCCGTCGAGCCGGATCACGGTCGCGTCGAGGCCGCGGGCCTCGAGGTCGCGGCGGACCAGGTTCGGGTACGACGTGGCGATGCGCAGCCCGTGCAGGTCCTCGACCGTCCAGTCGCGGCCCTTGGGGGCGGCGTACCGGAAGGAGGATCGCCCGAAGCCCAGGGAGAGCCGTTCGGCGACGGGCGCACCCGAATCGAGTGCCAGATCACGCCCGGTGATCCCCAGATCGAGCTCGCCCGACCCGACGTAGATCGCGATGTCCTTGGGACGGAGGAAGAAGAACTCGACGTCGTTGACGGGATCGATGACCGTCAGGTCCCGCGAATCGGTGCGGCGCCGGTATCCGGCTTCCTGCAGGATCTCGGCGGCAGACTCGGACAACGAGCCCTTGTTGGGAACTGCGACGCGCAGCATGACAGACGTCCTTTCGGGAAGGGAGGGAAGAATCGGAGGGTCCACGGGCACGGACGGCAGCTACCCCCGGGCGGGGGCCGCCGGCCGTCACAGATGCTTGTAGACGTCCTCGAGCTTCAGACCGCGCCCCACCATCAGAACCTGCACCCAGTACAGCAACTGTGAGATCTCCTCGGAGAGCTCCTCGTCGGATTGGTACTCGGCGGCGATCCACACCTCGCCGGCCTCCTCGATCACCTTCTTGCCCTGCGCGTGGACACCGGCGTCCAGGGCGGCGACGGTGCCGGACCCTTCGGGACGGGTCACAGCACGTTCGGACAGCTCGGCGAACAGGGAATCGAAGGTCTTCACAGGGGATGATTGTTTCATGCCGCGCCGGTGGTCCCGAATTCAGGACACCACCGCACCCGGCGCGCCGCTCACCAGGCGAGCGTGCGGCCGCTCACGAACCGGTGCGTGGCCCCACTGACCGGGTCCGGGAACTCGAGCGCGCGCGCCAGCAACCGCAGCGGCTCGGTGAAGTCCTCCGGGTCGCGGCGCCGGAACACCGGGTAGAAGTTGTCCCCCACGATCGGGATTCCCAGCGCCGTCAGGTGCAGCCGCAACTGGTGGGTGCGTCCCGTGAGCGGGTGCAGCCGGTACCGGGCGCGGTCGCCGCGGCGCTCGACCAACTCGATGCGGGTCTCGGAGTTGGGTGCGGTGAAGCTCTGCACCGCGGTGAGCTCGCCGTGCTGTTTGTCGATGCGGGTGCGCACCACTCGCGGAAACTCGAGGTCCGGCCGGAACCCCGCGACCGCCTCGTATTCCTTGGTCACCCTCTGCCGCTCGAACAGTTCCTGATAGGGCCGCCGCCACCGCGGGTCGGTGGTGCACAGCAGCACCCCCGCGGTCATCCGGTCCAGCCGGTGCACCGGCACCAGATGCGGCAGCGCCAGCTCCCGCCGCAGCCGCACCACCACCGTTTCCCGGATGTGTGCGCCCCGCGGGATCGTCGCCAGGAAATGCGGCTTGTCCACCACCACCAGCCGCTCGTCGCGGTGCAGCACCTCCACCGGGAACGGCACCGGCACCTCCGGCGGTGGATCGCGGTAGAAGTACACGAACCGCGTCGGCTGATAGCGGGTCTCGGCGTCCACGCGCCGACCGTGCTCGTCGACGAGCTCACCGGCGCTCATGTGGGCGTGCCAGTCCTCGTCCGGATGCCGGGACTGCAAGAACTCCACGACGGTCGCGGCGTCCGCGTCGGCGGGCATGCGCAACCGGTCCGGGCCGAGCCCGTCCCGCACCGGCAACGGTGCTCCCCGCACGTCAGGACCCGACAGGATCCGGCACGCACCCCTCGCACACCAACGTCAGGTCGCGGCCGTCGAGGTCGGGATGATTGCGGTACCGCGAGGTCGGGGTGCCGCACTCGGTGCACCGGCCCAACACTGTTGCCGCCGGGCTGAATTCGACGTTCATCCGGCCGTCGAACACATACAGCGACCCTTCCCACAAACCGTCGTCGCCGAAAGTCTCGCCGTAGCGCACGATCCCACCGTCGAGTTGATAGACCTCCTCGAACCCGCGGTTGCGCATCAACGCCGACAACACCTCGCAGCGCACCCCACCGGTGCAGTAGGTCACCACCGGCCGCGACTTGAGATGGTCGTAGCGGCCGCTGTCGAGTTCGGCGACGAAATCACGGGTGGTCTCCACGTCGGGCACCACCGCATCCCGGAACCGGCCGATCTCCGCCTCGAACCGGTTACGGCCGTCGAAGAACACCACCTCGTCGCCGCGCTCGGACACCAGTTCGTGCACGGCGCGCGGCGACAACGGGGTTCCGCCGCCGATCACCCCGTGGTCGTCGACCTTCACCTCGCCGGGCACCCCGAACGTGACGATCTCCGGCCGCACCTTCACCGACAGACGCGGGAAGTCGTTCCCGGTGCCGTCGGACCATTTGACGTCGATGCTCTTGAACGCGGCGTAGCCGCGCAACCCGCGCACATACTTCTTCACCGCCGCGATGTCCCCGCCGACGGTGCCGTTGATGCCGTGCTCGGAAATCAGGATCCGGCCGGTCAGCCCCAGCGACGAGGCGAGGGTGTGCTGCCACAACCGGATCGCCTCCGGATCGGGCAGCGGCGTGAACGCATAGAACAACACGATCTTGGGCACGGCCATGTCAGGGTCTCCCCGATCCGTGCAACTCCCGCAGATCCGCGACTGTCAGGCCCTCGAGCGTGGACCGGAACACCCGGCGCGGCGACCCGGGCACCTCCACCAGCGACGGCACCACCAGCACCGCGCAGCCCGCGGCCTCCGCGGACGCCGCGCCGGTCGGCGAATCCTCGATCGCCAGACACTGCGCCGGATCGACGCCGAGCAGTTCCGCGGCCCGCCGGTACGGCGCCGGATCGGGTTTCCCAGCCGGGACCTCGTCGCCGCACACGGTGTGGTCGAACCGGTCCCGGCCGAGCGTCTCGAGCGCGACCTCGCACAACCGGCGTCCGGTGTTGGTCACCAACGCCTGCCCCAGGCCTTCCCGGCGCACCGCGTCGAGCGCCGCCTGCGCGCCCGGCCGCCACCGCAGACCCTGCGCGAACAGCCCGGCCATGTAGGCGTTGAGCCAGTCTTCGGCGGCGGTCTGCTCGTCGGGGGTCGGGTCGAGACCGAGGCCGTGAAACGCCCGCCACACCGACAGGTCGAGCGGTCCGCCGATCGTCGCGCGGCGGGTCTCCTCACTCATGGGACCCCCGAGATGCAGCGACAACTCCCGCATCCCGATGTCCCACAACTGCTCCGATTCGAGCAGAGTGCCGTCCATGTCCCACAGCACTGCCTGCAAGCGGGCAGACCCGACCAGCGGTGCAGTGCAACGGGTTTCGAGCTGATCAGACATTGAAGTACTTGGCCTCCGGATGGTGCAGCACGAACGCGTCGGTGGACTGCTCGGGATGCAACTGCAATTCCTCCGACAACTCCACGCCGATACGTTCGGGCTCGAGCAACTCGACGAGCTTGATGCGATCCTCGAGATTCGGGCACGCGCCGTACCCGAACGCGAACCGGGCCCCGCGATACGCGAGCTTGAAGTATTCGGCGATCTCGTCGGGATCCTCGTCGGCGGCCGTCCCGCCACCGGCGAACGCCAACTCCTGCCGGATCCGGCGATGCCAGTACTCCGCCAGCGCCTCGGTCAGTTGCACGCCGATACCGTGCACCTCCAGATAGTCGCGGTAGGCGTCCGCCGCGAACAACTCGTTCGCGAAATCGGCGATCGGCTGACCCATCGTGACCAGCTGGAACGGCCACACATCGACCTGCCCCGACGCGAGCGCATCCTCCCGCGACCGCACGAAGTCGGCGATGCACAGGAACCGGGAGCGCTGCTGCCGAGGGAACGTGAACCGGAACCGCTCCGGCGCATCCGGGCGCGGCTCGGTGAGCACCACCACGTCGTCGCCCTCGGAGACCGCCGGGAAGTAGCCGTACACCACCGCGGCGTGCTGCAAGATCCCCTCGGTCGCCAACCGGTCCAGCCAGTACCGCAGCCGCGGCCGGCCCTCGGTCTCCACCAGTTCCTCGTAGCTCGGGCCGTCGCCGCCGCGCTGACCCCGCAGCCCCCACTGCCCGAGGAACAACGCCCGCTCGTCGATCAGCGACGCGTAGTCGGCCAGCGGGATGCCCTTGACCACCCGAGTCCCCCAGAACGGCGGGGTCGGCACCGGAAGATCGGCCGCGACGTCGCTGCGCGCGGGCACCACCACCGGTGCCTCCGCCGCTTTGCGCTTCTCCGCGATCCGCTTGCTGCGCTCGTGCCGTTCCTTGCGCTCGGCGGCCTTGCGGGCAGCTTCCAGTGCCTCCGGGCTGTCCGGCGCCGGGGCCTCGCCCCGCTTGACGGCCATCACCTTGTCCATCAACGACAAGCCCTCGAACGCATCGCGCGCGTACGACACCTGGCCGTCGTAGACCGCCGCGAGATCGTTCTCGACATAGCTGCGGGTCAGCGCCGCCCCGCCGAGCATCACCGGGAACTGCTCGGCGACCCCGCGGGCGTTGAGTTCCTCGAGGTTCTCCTTCATCACCACGGTGGACTTCACCAGCAGACCCGACATGCCGATCACATCGGCGCGCTTGTCGACCGCCGCATCGAGAATCGTCGCGATGGGCTGCTTGATACCGAGGTTGACCACCTCGTAGCCGTTGTTCGACAGGATGATGTCGACGAGGTTCTTCCCGATGTCGTGAACATCGCCCTTGACGGTCGCGAGCACGATCCGGCCCTTACCGTCCGCGCCGGTCGACTCCATGTGCGGTTCGAGGAATGCCACAGCCGTCTTCATCACCTCGGCGGACTGCAGCACGAACGGCAACTGCATCTGCCCCGACCCGAACAGCTCCCCGACCGTCTTCATCCCCGACAGCAACGTGTCGTTGATGATCGTGAGCGGCGGGGTGGTGGTCATCGCCTCGGTCAGATCGTCCTCGAGACCGTTACGTTCGCCGTCGACGATGCGGCGCTCGAGCCGCTCGAACAGTGGCAGCGCCGCCAGTTCCTGCGCCCGCGACTCCCGCGCCGACGCCGCCGACACACCTTCGAACAACTCCATCAGCTTCTGCAGCGGGTCGTAGCCGTCGCGCCGCCGGTCGTACACCAGATCCAGCGCGACCTGCCGCTGCTCCTCGGGGATCCGCGCCATCGGCAGGATCTTCGACGCATGCACGATCGCGGTATCCAGACCGGCCTCGGTGCACTCGTGCAGGAACACCGAGTTGAGCACCTGCCGGGCCGCCGGATTCAAACCGAACGACACATTCGAGATGCCGAGCGTGAAGTGGATTTCGGGGTGTCGCCGGTGCAGTTCGCGGATCGCGTCGATCGTCTCGATCGCGTCGCGGCGCACTTCCTCCTGCCCCGTCGAGATCGGGAACGTCAGCGCGTCGACGATGATGTCCTCCGGCGCGAGCCCCCAGTTCTCCGTCAGGTCGGTGATCAGACGCTCCGCGATCCGCACCTTGTGCTCCGCGGTACGGGCCTGACCTTCCTCGTCGATCGTCAACGCCACCACGGCCGCGCCGTGGGTCACCACCAGCTCCATGATGCGCTGGAACCGCGACCCGGGGCCGTCCCCGTCCTCGTAGTTCACCGAGTTCACCGCGCACCGGCCACCGAGATGCTCGAGACCCGCCTGGATCACGGCCGGTTCCGTCGAGTCGATCATGATCGGCAGTGTCGACGCGGTCGCGAACCGGGAGGCCAGCTCGGCCATGTCCGCGGCGCCGTCACGTCCCACGTAGTCGACGTTCAGATCCAGCATGTGCGCGCCGTCGCGGATCTGATCCTTCGCGATATCCAGGCATTTCTGCCAGTCCGCGGCGAGCATCGCCTCCCGGAACGCTTTCGATCCGTTCGTGTTGGTGCGCTCCCCGACCATCAGGATCGACGCGTCCTGCTCGAACGGCACCGCCGTGTACAGCGACGACACGCCGGGCTCCGGCACCGGTGTACGCGTCGCCGGTGCGACCTCGCGCACCGCCGCGGCGACCTGCCGCACATGCTCGGGAGTCGTACCGCAGCACCCGCCGACGAACGCCAGCCCGTACTCGGAGACGAACCCGGCCAGCGCCGCCGCCAGCTCCTCCGGACCGAGCGGATACTCCGCACCGTTGGGGCCCAGCACCGGCAGCCCCGCATTCGGCATCACCGACACCGGAATCCGCGCGTGCTGCGACAGGTAACGCAGGTGCTCGCTCATCTCCGCCGGGCCGGTCGCGCAATTGAGGCCGATCAGATCGATCCCCAGCGGCTCGAGCGCCGTCAGCGCCGCACCGATCTCCGAACCGAGCAGCATCGTGCCCGTGGTCTCGACCGTGACGTGGGTCACGATCGGCAGCCGGCGTCCCGCCTGCTCCATCGCGAGCTGACTGCCCACGATCGCGGCCTTGGCCTGCAACAGGTCCTGGCACGTCTCCACCAGGATCGCATCCGCGCCACCGTCGATCATGCCCAGCGCCGCCTCCGCGTAGGCATCCCGCAACACCGCGTAGGGCGCATGCCCCAGGCTCGGCAGCTTGGTACCCGGTCCCATCGACCCGATCACCATCCGCGGCATGCCGTCTGCGCTCGGGCCCATCTCGTCGGCCACCTCACGAGCCAGGCGAGCGCCCCGTTCGGACAGGTCACGAATACGGTCGGCGATGTCGTAGTCGGCGAGATTGGGCAGGTTGCAGCCGAAGGTGTTCGTCGAGACCACATCTGCGCCGGCCTCGAAGTACGCCCGATGGATCCCACGGATCACATCCGGCCGAGACTCGTTGAGAATCTCGTTGCACCCCTCCAAGCCGCGGAAATCGTCGAGCGAGAGATCCGCAGCCTGCAACATCGTGCCCATCGCCCCGTCGCCGATGACAACGCGCCGCTTGAGCGCATCGAGCAAGACAGAGTGCAATGGGGTGGACATACCCACCAGACTAGTGGGCGGACGAACCGACCCGGGTCGTAGGCTGGACGAGTGAGTGCACACGAGAATTCCGACGCCCCGGACCAGGACGTACCCGTCCTCCGCGATCCGGTGCTCGTTGCCGCGTTCGAGGGCTGGAACGACGCCGGCGACGCCGCCAGCGGAGCCGTCGAACACCTCGAACTCATCTGGGACGCCGAACCCTTCGCCGAACTGGACTCCGAGGATTACTACGACTACCAGGTCAACCGCCCTCAGGTCCGGCTCGTCGACGGTGTCAGCCGCGAACTGGACTGGCCCGCCACCCGCCTGTCCGTCTGCGCGCTGCCCGGCAGCGAGCGTGACATCGTGCTGCTGCGCGGCATCGAACCCAACATGCGCTGGCGCAGCTTTTGCGACGCCATCATCGAACTGATCGACGACATCGGCGTGCACACCGTCATCCTGCTCGGCGCGCTGCTCGCCGACACCCCGCACACCCGGCCCGTGCCGGTGACCGGCACCGCCTACAGCGCGGAAGCTGCCAAACGATTCAACCTGGAGAAGTCCCGCTACGAAGGACCCACCGGGATCACCGGCGTCCTCCAGGACGCCTGCGTGCGCGCCGGTATCCCCGCCGTGTCCTTCTGGGCCGCCGTCCCCCACTACGTCTCGCACCCACCCAACCCCAAGGCCACCGTCGAACTGCTCCGCCGTCTCGAGGACATCCTCGACGTCGAAGTCCCCCTCGGTGAACTGCCCGTGCTCGCCGAGGAATGGGAACAGGCCGTCACCGAGATGACCGACGACGACGAAGACGTCGCCGATTACGTCCGCGGCCTCGAAGAGCGCGGCGACGCCGAAGCCGAATCCGACATCACCGACGACATCTCCAACATCGACGGCGACGCCATCGCCGCCGAATTCGAGCGGTACCTGCGCCGACGCGGTCCCGGCGGACTCGCCCAGTGAGCGCGCTGCGCGCGGCACTCCCGCGCGCGGCGCTCTACACCGGAGGTTTCCTCGGCCCGTTCGGCGGGAGCGTCGTCGTCTCGATGCTCCCCGAGATGGGTGAGGATCTCGGAGTCACGGCCGCCACCGCGGCCACCTCCGTGACCGCCTACCTGGGCGTCTTCGCCGCCGTCATGCTCTTTTCCGGCACCCTCGGAGCCCGTTGGGGGCAGGCCCGCACCGTGCGCTTCGCCTACCTCGCCTACGCCACTGTCTCCCTCGCTGCCGCGCTTGCACCCACCCTGACCGTGCTGCTCGGTGCCCGCATGCTGCAAGGCGCCGCCAATGCGTTCACCACACCACTGCTGCTCGCGGCCCTGGCGGCGCTGACCCCGAAGGACCGGCTCGGCCGCGCCCTCGGGCTCTTCGGCGCGCTGCAGGCCGCCGGACTGACCTTCGCGCCCCTCGTCGGCGGGATCGCCGCCGAAATCGACTGGCGATGGGCGTTCGTCGTCCTCGCCGCCGCCGCGCTCGCACTCGCCTGCGTCGGCCTGCCCGACACCCCCGAAAGCGACGCCGACTCGCCCGCCGGGCGCGCGCGGCTGCGTGACGCGCTGCGCCCCCGCATCGTCCGCATCGGCATCGTCGCGCTCCTCGGGTGGGGCGCCATCGGCGGCATCAACTTCCTGCTCGCCTTCCGCGCCGAGGACGTCTTCGATCTCGATCCCTCGCAGCGCGGCGCCCTGCTCACCCTCCTCGGGCTCGCCGGCATCCTCACCGCCCGCCGCGTCGGCATCCTCGTCGACCGGATCGGTGCGCGGCGCACCGTCCTGATCGGTGCGCTCAGCGGCGCGGCCCTCGTGGTGACCATCGGCACGGTGACGAACCTGGCGGTCGTCGCGGTCGCCTGGTTCCTGGCGGGGATCGCCTCGCAGTGCGTGCTCGTCGGCGTCAATGCCGCCGTCCTGGGCGACCCGGGGCCCAACCGCGGGGGTGCGGTGTCGGTAGTGCAGGCCTTCCGCTTCGGCGGGGGCGCCTTCGCTCCGCTCGCCCTCACCCCGGTGTACTCGGCGGATCCGACCGCGGCGTTCCTCGTCCCCGCGGCGCTGCTCGCCGTCGTCACCCCGCTCGCGATCCCCGCACCACCCCGACCTGACAGTCCCGGCAAGGACGGGGTGAGGTCTTCCTGATCGGCATGTAACGCCCCGGCAGTCGCTCCGTCACCGGCACGGCCGACCCTCGACTCATGACATCGATCCCGCTCCCACAGGAGACCCCGCGCCGGCGGCTGCTCGTCGTGGGGAACGGTATGGCAGGCGCTCGCACCGTCGAGGAGATCCTCGCGCGCGGTGGAGCGGACCTCTTCGACATCACCATGATCGGCGACGAACCGTACGGCAACTACAACCGGATCATGCTCTCGCACGTGCTGTCCGGGGAAGCGACCGTCGACGACGACGATCTCGTGCTCAACCCCATGAGCTGGTACCGGGACCACGGCATCACCCTCTACGCGGGCGACCGCGCGGTCCGTCTCGACCGGTTCGCGAAGACCGTCACCTGCGAATCCGGCCGGGTGGTGGACTACGACCTGCTCGTCGTCGCCACCGGGTCGTCGACCTTCTTTCCCAACATGGACGGGCTGCGCGAGAAGGACGGCCGACTCGGGCGCGGCGTCTTCGGGTTCCGCACCCTCGCCGACACCAACGGCATGCTGCAGATGGCGGAATCGCGCGACGGCGTGTCCGCCGTGGTCGTCGGCGGGGGCCTGCTCGGTCTCGAAGCCGCATACGGACTGCGTACCCAAGGGCTGGACGTGACGGTCGTGCACTCCCCCGGGCATCTGATGAACCAGCAGCTCGACGAACGCGGCGGCCGGGTCCTGCGCACCGAGATCGAAAAACTCGGCGTCACCGTCCACACGGGTACCCGCACGGTCGGCATCGAGCGCGACGATCACGGTGACGTGGCCGGCGTGAGGTTCGCCGACGGCACCGTCGTCCCTACCGACATGGTGGTCGTCGCGGCGGGTATCCGTCCCAACACCGAATTCGCGCGTACCGGTGGCCTTCTCGTCGAGCGGGGACTTGTCGTCGACGATCAGTTGCGCTGTGAGGACGAATCCAGCGTCTACGCCGTCGGGGAATGCGTGCAGCACCGGGGCGAGGTGTACGGGCTGGTCGCGCCGGTGTGGGAGCAGGCCGTCGTCCTCGCCCGGCATCTCACCGGCACCGACCCGGATGCCGCGTACGAGGGCTCGCGGACCACGACGAAACTCAAGGTCGCCGGCATCGATGTCGCCGCGATGGGCGTGAAGGGGCCGGAACGCGAAGACGACGAGTTCGTGCAGTTCTACGATCCGCGCAGCGGCGTGTACAAGGCCGTCGTCGTCCGCGACGGAAAACTGATCGGTGCCATGCTCCTCGGCGACATCGGCAAGGCGTCGATGCTCGGACAGGCCTTCGCCGGCGCGATCGAGCTCCCCGACGATCGCGCGGCACTGCTCTTCGACATCGGCGAGCCCCAAGGCGCCGACGTCGCAGCCGATCTCCCCGACAGCACCCAGGTGTGCAACTGCAACGGGGTCACCAAGGGCGACATCGTCGCGTGCGTCCACGGCGGTGCGACCAGCCTCGCCGACGTCGCAGCCACCACCCGGGCGGGCAAAGGCTGCGGATCCTGCAAGGCGCTCGTCGGAGACATCGTCGCGTGCGCGGCCGGCGGTGCCCTCGCCGAAGATCCCGCCGCGAACTGGTATGTGCCGTGCATCCCCATGACCAAACCCGACCTGATCGCCGCGATCCGCGAGCACGACCTGCGCGCGGTGTCACAGGTCTTCGCCGAACTCGCTCCCCACGGACGGGAGGACGCAACCGCGAAGATGCCGCTGGCGTCGCTGCTGCGTACCCTGTGGGGTCCCGACTGGGTCGACGAACGCGGCGCACTGTTCATCAACGACCGGGTGCACGCGAACATCCAGCGCGACGGCACGTTCTCCGTCGTTCCCCAGATGAAGGGCGGCGTCACCACGCCCGATCAACTGCGCCGCATCGCCGACGTCGCCGACAAGTATCGCGTTCCGATGGTGAAACTCACCGGCGGGCAGCGCATCGATCTGCTCGGCATCAAGAAGGAGGATCTGCCGAAGGTCTGGGCCGATCTCGACATGCCGTCGGGGTTCGCCTACGGCAAGAGTTTCCGCACCGTGAAAACCTGCGTCGGCAGCGACTTCTGCCGGTTCGGGCTGGGCGATTCGACGAACCTGGGAATCGCACTCGAGGAACGCTTCCAGGGACTCGAGACACCGGCAAAACTCAAACTGGCCGTCGCGGGCTGTCCCCGTAACTGTTCCGAGGCGTTGTGCAAGGACCTCGGGGTGGTCGCCGTCGGCGACGGCCGCTGGGAGATCTACGTCGGGGGCGCTGCCGGTGCCCACATCCGCAAAGGTGACCTGCTCGCGACCGTGGAGTCCGCCGACGAGGTCGTCGCGGTCGCCGGACGGTTCATCCAGTACTACCGCGAGACCGCCCAGTGGCTCGAACGCACCTACGCGTTCGTGCCGCGTATCGGGCTCGACCGACTCCAGGCCCTGCTGCTGCAAGACGAGGAGAACATCGTGTCCGGACTCGACGAACGCCTCGAGGTCGCGGTCGCCGGCTACCGCGACCCGTGGCTCGACCGCTCGGAACCCAAGTCCCCCGCGCAGTTCGCGCCGTCTCTGCCGTTGCTGCCGCTGCCGCAGGTTCCCGTCCGATGACCGCGGTGGAGGACAGCGCGGTCGTCGACCTCGGTGCGGTCTCGGACCTCACCCGCGGCGAAGGCCGTACGTACACGGTCGACGACCGGCAGATCGCCGTGTTCCTGCTGTCCGACGGATCGGTGCGCGCCACCGACGCGGTGTGCCCGCACAAGGGCGGTCCCCTGGCCGACGGGCAGATCGACGACACCGGCGTGGTGTGCCCGCTGCATCAGTACGTCTTCTCGTTCGATACCGGCACGTGCGCCACCAAGGGGATCGGGTCGGTCCGCACATACCCTGTCCAGGTGAGCGAGGGGCGAATCCTGTTGTCACCGTGCGCGACGAGCTTCCGGTAACAACTCTGGCGATGCGCATGCCGCGTTCGGTCCGGGGCCGTTCGATCGACGAGGTGCCGGTCGGCGTGCGACTCGGCCGTGCACCGCTGCTTCTTTTCGGGGTACTGCCGGTCGATTCGACGACCTCACCGTCGCAGCCGTCGACCCCGGTCGCCGGTTCCACGAAAAGTCCAGCATGGTGCTCCTGCGCCGATGGGAGCACGAACGTGAGCTACAACCGCTGCCGTCCGGCGGAACCCGGATCCACGATCGCCTCACCTTCCAGTTGCGCGCTCCCCTGTCGCGTGTGCCGATAGCCACCGCATTGGCGCACCGCGTGGTCGCGGGACTGTTCGCTCACCGACATCGCAGGCTTGCTCGCTATTTCGGCCGGTTCCCTCGGTTGTTTCGAAACACCGGTTTTGGACACAGGTTTCGGAACATCTTGGTTTTCTCCAACCGACCTCCACGACGGTCCGTCCTGGACCGGTGCCGGTCGAGATGACGCGGTAATTTGCGGGACCTCGCACGATTGTCGTGTTCGTCCCCGAGGAGAGACGCTCACCCGCAGGGCGGCCACCGCGCCGCCTGCGTGCCGACATCGGCGCGTTGCGTCCGAGGTGAGCGCGTACCGAGTACCCCACTCGAGCAGTGACATGGTCGACCAGCGTCGCTCGCGCACACACCCGTCCCAGACTTCGCATCGTGATCGGACCAGCAGCGAGCCGGATTTCGGTGTTCGGCGTTCCCGTCCGGGGCGTCTCGCATTGTGCATGCTCTTGTGATGATCGTGATGCGTGTGGGGGGCTGGATCTTGATGGCCGCTGTCGCTGTGTTCGTGAGAATCGTGGTCCGGGCCTCGGCGATGCCTATGCAAGTGCGGCCGCGCCATTGATCAAGACCACGGCGCCCAGGCCGACGATGAGTAACGAAGCGATGACACCGATGGCGCGGACAGCATTCGGGCTCACCGACGCACCGACGTACGAACCGACCCCGGCGAGAAGGAGCTGCCAGGCGAGCGAGGAGGCACCGACCGTCGCGGCGAAGACGACTGGCCCGACCCATGAGCCACCGGCGGTGGTCACTGCGCCGGAAAGGGCGACGAAGTAGACCAGAGTGATCGGGTTGACGGCGGTGAGTCCGGCAAACCGGCCGAACGCTATGCGCGCCGTGACTCGCTCCACGTCACCAGCCCTACGTGCACTCTGTTCGTGACCCTGACGCAGTTGCACTATGCCGATGGCGATGATCACCACTCCCGAGGCAAGCACGAACGTTCCGCGGTGACCATCGATTACTCGAGCGAAGGTCGCGCCGGTCAGCGTCGCGATGACGCAATAGATCAGGTCTACCGTTGCTGTTCCGGCGGCGGCAGCGGCCGCCACTCGGAAGCCGTGCAGTAGCCCCTCGCGCAACAGCAGCGCCGCGATTGCACCCAGTGGCATCGCCACGCCAAGTCCGGCAGCGACCCCTGCCGCGACCGGGGTCCAGATCTCATCCAGCATTGGCCCAGTGTGTGGATCGTTTTCGGACGCCACCGACAGATTCACTGCAATCGAGCTAATCTGCGCGCATGGATCAGATAGACGAACAGATTTTCGGAGAACTCCGCGAAAATGCCCGTCGTTCGTTCAGCGAGCTGGGGCGTTTGGTCGGACTGAGTACAAGCGCGACGGCAGCTCGGGTGCGGAGGATGGAAACCGAAGGGGTCATCCTCGGCTACACCGTTCTCGCCGGCCAAGACGCCCCCGGTCCTCGCGGCGGCCTCGAGGTCTTCATCGACGTCCGCCTCGACACCGAGACCGACTACGACACGTTCACCGCGCGAATCGAGACAGTCCACCAGGTCGTTGAGGCAATCCATATGACAGGGCCTTATGACTATCTTCTGCGCGCATATGTCCCCGACACTCGTGCGCTGGACCTGTTGCTACGCCGACTGAAATCGGAGTGCGGTGCGGCGCAGACACAGACTCGGGTGGCACTGCGCGCCCTTTGATCGTTCCTGCCAAGAACAGAGGTCACCTACACTCTCGACTACGAAGAGCCCCGGAATCACTCCCCCGCATGCTGCGATGCACTGCTCGATCGTCGAGACCGGCTGGGAGCCGGCTCGATCAGCTGTCGGCCGGCGTTCGTTCGGTTACCTCGGTGGCTCGCCACCTGGCCGCGCCCGCCATCTGGGAACTGCACGATGTGAGATCCATTGAACGGGCAATGACGATTGTTCTGTTATTACTGAATTCCGTCCGGTCCAGAATACTGTCCAGGGCTTCGTCTACTGCTGCCTCTTCCTGCCCCGCGCGCTCCCCTGGCTCGCCGGCCCGGAGTCGTTCCCGTCCATCTGGTGAAAGCTACCGTGAAGCTCGATGCATCGGAATAGCCCAAGCGGTGCGCTACCCGCTCGACCGAGAGGCCCGCATCGAGAAGCTCTTCGGCCACCGCGCTGTACGTCTCCGCCACCACCTCTCGGTACGACGTTCCTTCCTCGCCGAGTCTCCGCCGCAGCGTCCGCACACTCAGCCCCAACTCCCCCGCCACGCGCTCTTGCGACGCCCCCGACGACGCGGCACGAAGCAGGATCTCACGGACCCGGAATGCGGTCCCACTGCGGAACCGGCGCCGCTGAAGAAGTTCCGCGCATTCTTCGAGCAGCAACGCCGACGCAGCCGCGCTGGCAGTCGGCATCGGACGTTCCACAGCCGCCGCGTCCACCACGACCGTGTGCGGCCCGGACACGGACACCACCTCGTAACCGTGTTCGCGCACCATCGGTGCGATGCGGCCGAACAGCGACTCGTCGACTTCGATCCGGCGCACCTCGACCGGGCTGCCCCACAGGGCCGTCCAGTGCGCCAGGATTCCGGACAGGTCCCGCTCGAGCAGGAATCCCCGCACGTCGAGCGGAACGTCACGGTCGTCGAGCGAGAACCGCACCTCGTCGTCTGCGTAGGCCAACGTCGCGCGGGAGAACGCGTACGACAGGTCGAAGTAGCGCGTACCCACCTCGATTCCCTCCCGCACCGTCGCGCAGCTCATCAGGGCGTATCCGTAGATCCCGTGTACCGCCGCCTGATAGGAAGCGCCGAGAGCGAAACCGCAGCCCGGCGCGTCGTTCAGCGCTTCCACGAGATTGCGGATCAGGACCAGTTCCTGCTCGTCGGTGATCTCGCTTCTGGGGTCGGAGAGTTCCTCTGCTGGCACTCCGGTGCCGCGCAGGACCGACTCGGTCTCGAGACCGCATTCGCGGGCGAAGTCCACCAGTAGCCGCGCACTGGTTGCGGCCCGGCGAGGGACCAAGATCGTCACGGGTGCCAATCTTCGGCCACGTGGCCGAAATTCACAAGAAACAGCCGGTTTGGGCATGGTTCACCGGCACCGAGCTTTCTAGCGTGAGCACAACGCATCAATCCGCTCGAGAGCAAGGATGGCAACATGACCCGAGGTCTACAGGGCAAGCGCGTCGCAATCACCGGTGGCGCACGCGGAATCGGCCGCTCCACCGCGGAGGCGCTTCTCCGCGCCGGTGCCCAGGTCGTCATCGGTGACATCGACACCGCCCTGGTCGAGAAGACGGCCGCCGAGCTGACTGCGCGATCCGGATCGACCGTTCTCGGGCTGCCGCTCGACGTGACCGACCGCGGCTCGTTCGAACAGTTCCTCGATCTCGCCGCGATCGAACTCGGCGGACTCGACGTCCTGGTCAACAACGCCGGCATCATGCCCACCGGGCGGTTTCTCGACGAGACGGACGCGGTGACCGATCGTCAGATCGACATCAACGTGCGCGGCGTGATCATCGGGTCCAAACTGGCGGCCGCGCGCTTCACCGAGCAGGGGCACGGTCACATCGTCAACCTCGGGTCCGTCGTCGGTGTCGAGGGCGCACCCGGGATCGCCGTGTACTCGGCCACCAAGCACGCGGTGATCGGCCTGGGCTCGGTGCTGCGGCAGGAACTCGCGGGCTCCGGTGTGACGGTCTCGACCATCGCTCCGGGATTCGTCCGCACCGAACTGATTGCGGGCATCAAGCCCAACGCGCTTATCCAGCGCGTCGGGATGGTCGGCCCCGAGGACGTCGCGCAAGCGATCACCGCGGTGATCGGCTCGGGACGGCCGGGTCTTCGTTTTGTGCCCCGCACCGCCGGGGCCATCATCGCAGTGTTGCGTCTGATGCCCGAGGCAGCCCGCCACCGGGTCTCCGGAATCTTCGGACTGCAGTCCGTGGTTCTCGAGTCGGACGAGACCGCACGGGCCGCCTACCGGAATCGCACCGAGTCCTCCCCCGCACCCGCACCCGTGACGGACGACGAGTCGCGCCGCCAGATGAGCTGATCGCGAGGCGTTGCCGGCCGCGAGTCAGTTCGCGGTCGGCAACGCGCGCAGCGACGTCACGGTGGAGTCGAGCGCCCGCGCTGCTTCGGCGCCCTTCGTCACGAAGTGCCGGGTGTAGTACGCCACGTGCTCGTCGTGCTCGTGGAAGTGGTGGGGAGTGAGCACCACGGAGAACACCGGGACGTCGGTGTCGAGCTGGACGCGCATCAAACCGTCGATGACCGCGGTTGCAACGAAGTCGTGCCGATAGATGCCGCCGTCGACCACGAGCCCTGCGGCCACGATCCCGGCATACCGGCCGGTGCGGGCGAGGCGGGCCGCGTGCAGCGGAATCTCGAATGCTCCGGGCACTTCGAAGAAGTCGACGGCGTCTGCAGACCATCCGAGCGAGGTGATCTCGTCGGTGAACCCGGCCTTCGCCTGGTCGACGATGTTGCGATGCCATGTGGCCTGGATGAACGCGATCCGGCCGACGCTGTCAGTCATGAGAACGACGCTAGCGCATGGATCCTGGGCTTTGTGCGAGGGCACCGCGTTTGCGGTTCTTGTTCCACTCTCGGTAAAAGGGCTTTTCCGTCGGGTACAGAGTGACTAGTGTGGTGGATGTGACACAACAGGACACCCTGGCCGTAGCCGAGAACTCGGCGGGGCCCCGGCCCGAACGCCACATCGACATCTACCGCCGTGCGGCCGCCGGGCTCGAAGCGTGCCTGCCTCTCGGCTGGAGTCTGAGCGCCGATCGGCCCCGCTCCCCCGAAGCACCCAGGCGACTCCTCGTCACCGCACCCGACGGTGAATCGGTGTCGTTCGCCGTCATCCCGTCGCGCGGGGTCCTCAGCGGCGACGTCGCGCGCATCACGGCCGAACTGTCCGAATCGGACCGCGGGTTCGTCTGCGCCCACTACCTGTCCGATCCGGTGCGCCGGCAACTCGACCAGCACGGGATCTCCTATGCGGACGCCACCGGCAACCTCGCGCTCGTGGCGACACGCCCGGCGATCTGGGTGCGCAACCGCGGCGCCGATGCCGATCCGTGGCGCGGTCCGGGCAGGCCTTCCGGTGTGCTCACCGGTGAGCCGTCCGACCGTGTGGTACGCGCCCTGGCGGATCACACCGGTGAGATCACCGTTCCGGAACTGATCAAGCTGTCGGGAGCGTCCACCGGTGCCACCTATCGTGTCGTCGAAGTGCTCGTCGAGCGCGAACTCATCCGGCGTATCCCCCGCGGCGCGATCACCGAGGTGCGGTGGGAACCGATGTTGCGCGCGTGGGCCGCGGATCGAAAAGTCTGCGCCGTGCGCCGTTTCGCCGCGCCGGACGGCGTGGCCGCGATCCGGGAGCGACTCGCCGAGCACATCGACATCCCGTACGCGCTCACCGGTGTCGGAGCGACCGACTACGCACAACCGGCCGTCGTCGAGGTCTACGCCGACGATCCGGACGAGTTCGCGTCGGCTCTCGGGTTACGTCCCGTCGAGCGCGGCGGAGACGTGGTCGTGGCGATCCCCTGGTCCCCCGTCGTGTTCGATCGGATGGACCGGCACGGGGGTTTGCGGCGTGTCGCGCCGTCCCACGTCTACGCCGACCTGCTGTCGGGGCCCTTCCGCAACGCCGACGCGGCGGAACACCTGGTCACGCAGCTGACGGCGGACGACGCGCGGTGGCGGCGCCCGGTCCGCTGACGACGGAAGGTACGTCTTCCATCGCCTCCGGGCGCATGTCCCCGGGGTGTACGGTTTCGGTGTATGTGTTCTCCTCGCGGGCAGGTAGCGCACGGAGTCCGGAACGACCGGTGAGGAACCCGACGGCAGGAGGTCCGGCCACATGGAAACGGCGTCGACCGTGGGCGATCTGGCCCCGGCACTCGGATCGGAAGCACTGCGGCAGCGGCTGGAGGGTCGCCGGCCGGCCGTCTTCCTGGATTACGACGGTGTGCTCACGCCGATCGTTCCTCGCCCCGAGGACGCGGTGTGGTCCGACAGCATGCGCCGCACGGTGATTTCGCTCGCCGAGCGGTGTTCGGTCTGCATCGTCACCGGCCGGGACCGCCAGGTGGTGCAGCAGTTGATGGGTGTCGACTCGCTGACCGTCGCCGGCAGCCACGGATTCGACATCTGGAGTCCCGGTCAGGGGCAGGTCGTGCACGAAGCGCTCACCGACTTCACCGATCTGATCGCGGAGACCACCGCGACGCTGCGGGAGCGACTTCGTGGTCTCGAGGGCGTGACCATCGAAGCCAAGCACGCGTCGGTCGCGGTGCACTACCGGCAGGCCACACCCGAGACCCGCACCCGGGTCGACGAGGTCATCGACGATCTGCGCGACCGCAACCGCGATCGGCTCACGCTGGTCCCTGGAAAGATGGTGTACGAGTTCACCCCGGCGATCGACTGGAACAAGGGCAAGGCCGTACTCCACCTCATCGACGTCCTCGGGCTGACGTCCGACGACATCGTGCCGCTCTACCTGGGCGACGACATCACCGACGAAAGCGCCTTCCGCGCGTTGCGCGGCAAAGGGATCGGCATCCTCGTCGGCCGCCCCGACGACCCGGAGATGGCGGGCCGCACCACCGCGGCCGAGTTCGTGCTCGGTTCCGTGGACGACGTCGAAAGGTTCCTGTCGAACCTGGCCCGCTGATCCGTCGACCACCGCTACTCGCCCTGGAGGTAAGCGTGTCCGACCCGGAGTTCACCCTCGAATACACCAACTTCGTTCCGGACGAGGAGGGCCTCCGCGAGGCGATGACCTCCACCGGCAACGGATATTTCTGTACCCGGGGTACGGCGGAGTGGGAGGACATGGGGGAAGTCCATTACCCCGGCACCTACTCCCACGGGTGCTACAACCGCGAGACCACGATCATGGGCGGGCGTCCTGTGCTCAACGAGGATCTGGTCAACCTGCCCAACTGGCTGGTGCTGAAACTGCGCATCGAAGGCGAGGACGCGGTCCGGCTGTCGAACGTCGAGATCCTGTCGTACCGGCACATCTACGACATCCGCACCGCGACGATCATGCGGAAGATCCGGTTCCGGGACCGGAAGGGCCGCGAAACGACGCTGCACAGCCGCCGATTCGTGAGCATGGCCCACCGGCACCAGGCCGGGCTGTCCTGGACCATCACCCCCGAGAACTGGTCCGGACGCATCGAATTGGTATCCGCGCTCGACGGGCGCATGACCAATCGCGCGGTCGCGCGGTACCGCGAACTCGAAGGCCGTCACCTCGATCCCGTCTCACCCCGAACCTTCAGCGCCGACACGATCGCGTTGAAAGTGCAGACACGCCAGTCCGATATCTACATCGCCCAGGCGGCCCGCACGCAAGTCTTCTACGAAGGTGAGCAGGACTGTCTCGACGTCGAACGCGACCTGTACCAGATGGAGGACTACATCCAGCAGGTCCTCGCCTTCGACGTCACCCAGGGCACGCCCGTGCGGGTCGAGAAACTCGTCTCGATGTTCACCGCCCGCGACGACGCGATCACCGAACCGCTCGCGGCAGCAGGACGTCACGTGGTGCGCTATCCGGGCTTCGACGAGGCGTACGCCGAACACGAAGCCGCATGGGACGAGTTGTGGGACATCTGCGACATCCGGGTGCCCAAGGAACCACGGGTCCAGATGCTGCTCCGCCTGCACGTCGCGCATGTGCTCCAGGTGTGTTCGCGGCACACCGCGCGGCACGACGCGGGCGTTCCGGCCCGAGGGCTCAACGGCGAGGCGTATCGCGGGCACGTGTTCTGGGACGAGTTGTACGTCTATCCGTTCCTGGATCTGCGGATGCCCGACGTGACCCGGGGCCTGATCGGCTACCGGTACCGCCGGTTGGTCGAGGCGCAGGCCGCAGCGCACGAGGCGGGATACGACGGGGCGATGTTCCCCTGGCAGAGCGGTAGCGACGGCACGGAGGAAACCCAGACCGTTCACCTCAATCCCCTGTCGGGACAATGGGATCCGGATCTGAGCCGCAATCAGCGCCACGTCAGTGCAGCCATCTTCTACAACGTGTGGCGGTACTACCAGGCGACGGACGACTTCGATTTCCTCGCCGATTTCGGCGCCGAACTGATGCTCGAGATCGCACGGTTCTGGGCCTCGATCGCCCGCTACAACCCCGACCGCGACCGCTACGAGATCCACGGCGTCATGGGCCCGGACGAATTCCACGAACGGTATCCCGGCGTCGAGGCAGCGGGACTCGACAACAACGCCTACACCAACGTCATGGTCGCGTGGATCGCCGGCAAGGCGCTCGACGTGCTCGAGCAACTGTCCGCGAGCCGGCAGACGGCGCTGCGCGCCCGCCTGCGCGTGACCGACGACGAGCTCGAGACGTGGTCGCAGATGACCACCAAGATGTTCGTCCCGTTCCACGACGGGGTGATCAGCCAGTTCGAGGGCTATGAAGACCTCGAGGAGATCGACTGGGACCACTACCGCAGCAAGTACGGCAACATTCAGCGGATGGACCGCATCCTGCGGGCGGAGGGCAAGGACCCGAACCGGTACAAGGTCTCCAAGCAGGCCGACGCGGTGATGCTGTTCTTCCTGTTCGACTTCAACGAGCTGCAACCCTTGTTCGCGCGACTCGGCTACGACATCGATCGCCCCATGGCCGTGCGGACGGTCGAATACTACGACCAGCGGACCTCACACGGGTCGACGTTGAGCTTCCTCACCTACGCCGGTGTGCTGGCGGCGTTCGATCCGGAGTCGTCGTGGGAGCGTTTCATGGTCGCGCTCGAGAGCGACGTGAGTGACCTGCAGGGTGGCACCACCAAAGAAGGCATCCACATGGGGGTGATGGCCGGAACGCTCGACCTCGTGCAGCGCTATTACGTCGGCGCCCGCATCTACGGCGGCGCGCTGATGTTCCGTCCCCGCCTCATGGAGCGGCTCGACGGGGTGGCGTTCTCGATGCGGTATCGCGGTACTCCCCTGCGCGTGCGCATCGCGGGCGACCAGTTGACCGTGCGCGCCGAGGCCGAAGGTTTCCGGGTGCCGGTGCGGGTGGGCGTCGCCGGCAACATCGTCGAACTCGGGGCGGGTGCGTCACACGTGTTCCATATTCCGCCGCTGCCGGTGGAACCGGACCGGCACGAGCTACCGGCCTGACCCGACGACGGGAGCGACGATGACCGAGCACGTACTCCGCGGTGCGATCTTCGATGTCGACGGGGTACTCGTCGACTCGCCACACGAGCATGCGTGGCGTGAAAGCCTGCGCGAGCTGATGCTCGGAGACTGGGCGCCGATCCGCGACCGCAGTACATGGTCTGAGGACGCGTTCACGCCCGCCGTCTACCAGGAGGTGATGTCGGGTCGGCCGCGTTTCGAGGGGGCCGGGGCCGCGTTGCGGTACTTCGGACTTCCGGACGACGACGAACACCTCCACACCTACGCGGACCGCAAGCAGGACCTGCTGATCCGCTTGATCGACGAGGGCAGGTTCCGGGCTTTCCCGGACGCACTGCGCTTCGTGCTCGCGCTGCGTGCCGCGGGTGTCCCGATCGCTGCGGCGTCGTCGTCGAAGAACGCGTTCCGTTTTCTGCGCGCGGTTCGGATGGATGTTTTCGCACGGAACGAAGGACTCGACACCGCCTCGGTCGCTGAGGGCAGCACGCTGAGCGACATGTTCGACGCGGATCTCTCGGGCCGCGACTTCGCCCGCGGGAAGCCGGATCCCGAGATCTTTCTGACGGCTGCAGCCGAACTCGATGCCTCTGCGGAGGACTGCGTGGTCGTCGAGGACGCGGTCAGCGGGATCGAAGCCGCCGTCGCCGGAGGCATGCTCTCGATCGGGATCGCACGTGCCGACGACGAGCGAGGGCTTGCCGAGGCCGGCGCCGACCTCGTCGTCACCTCTCTCGACCAGGTCGATGTCGACCGGCTGGTCCGGGGTGAGCCGGTGCTGCGCCGCCCGGAAAGCGATCTCGCCTGAACCAACCGGCCTTCCGGGCGTGATCCCTCTCAGGACGAGGTGGTCACCGTCTCGGGTCCGCGCCACTGCCACTGCGTGATCTCCGGCATGTCCTCACCGTGGATACGGATGTAGCGGTGATGCTCGGCGAGGGTGTCGAGCAGGTGTTCGCGGGCATGAGCGCCGATGGGCCGGAGCCGTTCGACCCGGTCGATGACGTCCTTCGCGAGGTGGAATCGGTCGATGCGGTTGAGGACACACATGTCGAACGGCGTGGTGGTGGTGCCTTCCTCGATGTAGCCGCGCACGTGGATGTTGTCGTGGTTGGTGCGCCGGTAGGTGAGGCGGTGGATCAGCCACGGATACCCGTGGAACGCGAAGATCACCGGCTTGTCGGTGGTGAACAGGGCGTCGAAGTCCGCGGCCGGAAGACCGTGCGGATGTTCGCGGTCGTCCTGCAGTCTCATCAGATCGACAACGTTGACGACGCGGATCTTCAGGTCGGGGAAGAACCCGAGAAGGATCTCGACGGCCGCGAGGGTCTCCTTCGTGGGCACGTCACCGGCACAGCCGAGCACCACATCCGGTTCGGTTCCCGCGTCGGTCGACGCCCACTCCCAGATCCCGATTCCCTTGGTGCAGTGGGTGACCGCAGAATCCATGTCGAGGTACTGCAGTTCGGGTTGCTTTCCGGCGACGATCACGTTGACGTACTGGCGGCTGCGCAGACAATGATCGGCCACCGAGAGCAGGGTGTTCGCGTCCGGCGGCAGGTAGACACGGATGACCTCGGCTTTCTTGTTGACGACATGGTCGATGAAACCGGGGTCCTGGTGGGAGAAACCGTTGTGATCCTGCCGCCACACGTGCGAAGTGAGGAGGTAGTTCAGCGACGGGATCGGCTGGCGCCACTCGATGCGGTTCGTGGTGCGCAGCCACTTCGCATGCTGGTTGAACATCGAGTCGACGACGTGGACGAAGGCCTCGTAGCAGGAGAAAAGCCCGTGCCGGCCGGTGAGCAGATACCCCTCGAGCCAGCCCTGGCACATGTGTTCGGACAGCACTTCCATCACCCGCCCGTCGGGTGCGAGACGGTCGTCGCCCGGCACGATCCGGGCGTTCCAGGTGCGGTCGGTCACTTCCAGCACTGCGTCGAGCCGGTTCGAATTGTTCTCGTCCGGCGCGAACATCCGGAACGTCGTCGGATTGCGAACCATGATGTCGCGGAGGAACTCCCCCAGCACGCGGGTGGCCTCGGCGGTGTCGGTGCCGGGACCGCCCAGCCCGACGGCGTAGTCGCGGAAATCGGGGAACACGAGATCCCGCAGGATCGCGCCGCCGTTGGCGTGCGGATTGGCGCTCATCCTCCGCGCACCTTCGGGGTGCAGGTCGCGGATCGTCGGAACGGGAGCACCGGTGTCGTCGAAGAGTTCTTCGGGCCGGTAGCTGCGCATCCATTCCTCGAGGATCTTGCGGTGCCCGGAGTCGTTGCGGGCGTTGCCGAACGGCACCTGGTGCGCGCGCCAGCTGCCTTCGATCGGGGTGCCGTCGACCTCGGCCGGGCCCGTCCAGCCCTTAGGCGACTGCAGCACGATCATCGGCCATGCCGGGCGCGCGGTGTCGCCTGTTTCCCGGGCGCGCTCCTGGATCTCGGAGATCCGGTTGAGTGCCCGGTCCAGGGCGGCGGCGAACGCCCGGTGCATCTGCGCGGGGTCGGAGCCGGCCACGACGATCGGTTCGTGTCCGTATCCGCGGAGGAGCGAGTGGAGTTCATCGTCGTCTATGCGGGCGAGGACGGTGGGGTTGGCAATCTTGTAGCCGTTCAGATGCAGAATCGGAAGCACGGCACCGTCGCGCTGCGGGTCGACGAACTTGGTGGAGTGCCAGCTCGCGGCGAGCGGCCCGGTCTCCGCTTCACCGTCCCCCACGACGGCCGCGACGATCAGGTCGGGATTGTCGAACGCCGCGCCGTATGCGTGCGCGAGCGAATATCCCAGCTCGCCGCCCTCGTGGATCGATCCGGGCGTTTCCGGGGCGACGTGGCTGGGGATACCGCCCGGGAACGAGAACTGGGTGAACAGTCGCGCCATTCCGGCTTCGTCCTGGGAGACTTGGGGATACCGCTCGCTGTAGGTGCCTTCGAGCCATCCCGCAGCCACGGGCCCGGGGCCACCGTGGCCGGGACCCATCACGTAGACCATGTCGAGATCCCGCGCGGTGATGACCCGGTTGAGGTGCGCGTAGATGAAGTTCAGGCCGGGTGTGGTGCCCCAGTGCCCCAGCAGTCGCGGTTTGATGTGCTCGGGCCGCAGCGGTTCCCGCAGCAGTGGATTGTCCATCAGGTAGATCTGGCCCACGGAAAGGTAATTCGCCGCGCGCCACCATGCGTCGAGGTCGTGGAACTCGGAGTCGACCGGAACTGCCGGCTCGCTGCTCGCCGCTGTACGTGACCCTGCTGTACGTGACTGCATTGCTCTCCTCGGTCGCCCGGCGGCAGGTCGGTCGTGCCCGGACCGGGTACCCGCCGGGCGCGCGCCTCACGCATGGGTGCGACGCGCCACCGGAGGCCGTGCACCGCCGAGTTACTGCGGCGGCTCCGCGAATCCGCCGGTCGCGGGCACAGAGCCGAAGCGTCCCGCCTGGAAATCCTCGAACGCGGTGATCACCTCCGCCTTCGTGTTCATCACGAACGGCCCTGCCATCGCCACGGGTTCACGAATCGGCTTGCCGCCCAGAACGAACACCTCCAGGGTGTCGGTGCGCGAGTCCTGCTGGTCGGCCGCCTCGATCGTCAGGGTGTCGCCGCGCCCGAAGACGACGGTCTGCCCGGAGTGGACGGGGCGGCGGTCGACGCCGGCGGAGCCGTCCCCCGCCAGCACGTAGGCCAGGGCATTGAACTCCGCATTCCACGGCACCGTCACGCGCGCGCCGCGCGCCAGGCTCACGTGCAGGAGGGTTATCGGGGTGTGGGTGGAGCCCGGTCCGGGGTGCCCGTCGAGTTCGCCGGCGATCACCCGGATGAGCGCTCCACCGTCCGGCGAGGACAGCAAGGTGACCCGGTCGCGGGAGATGTCCTGGTAGCGAGGTGCCACCAGTTTGTCCTCACGCGGCAGATTCACCCACAGCTGGACACCGTGGAACAGGCCGCCGCTGGTCACCACGTGCTCGGGTGGCGCTTCGATGTGCAGGATGCCGCCACCGGCGGTCATCCATTGGGTGTCACCGTCCGCGATGGTGCCTCCTCCCCCGTGTGAGTCCTGGTGTTCCATGATTCCGTCGATCATGTAGGTCACGGTTTCGAAGCCGCGGTGCGGATGCCACGGGGTGCCTTTCGGTTCGCCGGGCGCGTAGTGCACCTCACCCATCTGGTCCATGTGGATGAACGGGTCGAGGTGCCGCATGTCGATGCCGGCGAAGGCGCGGTGGACGGGGAAACCTTCACCCTCGAAGCCGCGCGGCGCGGTCGTCACCGACAGCACCGGTCTCGGCAGTGCGGAGGGCACCGGGTCGGTGATGCGCGGAAGGGCAAGGATGTTGTCGACGGTCACGGCGGGCATGTGGACTCTCCCTCGATGCGGAAATAATTGATTGTTCAACTATCTTGCCCATCTCAACGCCGCGGCGTCGATTTTGTTCCCCGCTCAGCGCGAAGGGGGGTTGCTGAGGCGCGCGGCCTGCCGCACGAGGTGCTCACGCTCGGCGAGGTTGGGCGCGTGGTGGGCGGCCTCGGCGTACAGCCGGGCGGCCGTCGCCGGGTCGCCGTCTCGCTCGTGCAGGTACGCCGCCACCGCCGCGTGGCGGGGCACCGATCCGTCCACCTCCGTAAGCGCCGCCAGTCCGGCACGAGGGCCGTCGGCCTCACCGACGGCGACTGCGCGGTTGAGCCGGACGATCGGGCTGTCGGTCAAGCGCGTGAGTTCGTCGTACCACTCCACGATCTGCACCCAGTCGGTCTCCGCGGCGGTGGGCTCGTCCGCGTGCAGAGCCGCGATGGCGGCCTGGGCCTGGAACTCGCCGAGACGGTCGCGGGTGAGAGCGGCCTGCAAAATATCGACACCTTCGGTGATCGCGGCGGTGTCCCATCGGCTGCGGTCCTGGTCCACCAGCGGTATCAGGCGTCCGTCGGCGGAAAATCGGGCGTCGCGCCGCGCGTGGTGCAGCAGCATCAGGGCGAGCAGTCCCTGTACCTCGGGGTGATCGATCGCCGCTGCGAGTTGACGGGTGAGCCGGGTGGCTTCGGCGACGAGGTCGACATCGCCCGAATATCCCTCGTTGAACACCAGATAGAGAACCCGCAACACGGTGGCGACGTCGCCGGGACGATCGAACCGCACGCCGGAGACCGTGCGTTTCGCCCTGCTGATGCGCTGCGCCATCGTCGATTCCGGCACGAGGTAGGCCTGCGCGATCTGCCGTGTCGTCAGCCCACCGACGGCCCGCAGCGTGAGCGCGACCGCCGACGACGGGGTCAGCGAGGGATGCGCGCACAGGAAATACAGGTGCAGCGTGTCGTCCACGGCGATCGTCGGCGCGGCGGCGCCCGGACCGCTCGCCGTGTGATGCTCGGCGTCGGCGAGACGCTCCCGCCGCCGACGCGCCGCGTCCGCGCGGGTCGCGTCGAGAAAGCGGCGCCACGCGACCGCGACCAGCCAGCCCTTCGGCTCGGTGGGTGGGCCGTGCGGCCACACCTGCAGCGCTTCGATCAGCGCGTCCTGCACCGCATCCTCGGCCGCCGCGAAATCGGCGCCACGGCGGACGAGGATGCTCAGCACGCTCGGGGTGAAGTGCCGGAGTTCGGTCTCGTCCACTGCGAGGTCACTCCGTGACGGTCGGCGGTGCGGTGAGGAACGGACGCACCTCGAGCCATTCGTGGATGGGTTTTCCCCCGGCGCCGGGCGCTGCGGACAGCTCGCCGGCCAGTTCGAGGGCACGATCGTAATTGTCGACGTCGATCACCATCCAGCCCGCGATGAGGTCCTTCGTCTCGGCGAACGGTCCGTCCGTGACGGGTGGGCGACCCTCCCCGTCGTACCGGACGAAGGTGCCCTCGGGGGCGAGCGCCTGTCCGTCGACGAATTCGCCGGTACCTTCGAGCCGGGACGCGAAGTCGTTCATGTACCGGATGTGCGCGGAGACCTCGTCCGGTGTCCACTGATCCATCGGCACGTCGTTGACGGCTGCCGGAGCGCCTCGGTAGTGCTTGAGCAACAAGTACTTGGCCATCGTCTTCTCCTCGGTGCTGATGCGGCCCATTGTGGTCGCATTCACTACGGAGACGGAGCCGGTGACGGATTCTCGACATCGACCCGGGGATCTTTCTTCGCCGCGTGGTCCGGTGCCCGCACCGCGCGGGTCCGCACGGTGGTCGCGGCACACGCAATCACGACGAGTCCGCCGGCGACGACCGGCCAGGTCAGGTGTTCGTGCAGGATCACCGCGGCCCAGCAGATGGTCATCACCGGCTGGGTGAGCTGGATCTGGCTGACCTGCGCCATCGGCCCGATCCCCAGACCTCGGTACCACGCGAAGAATCCCAGGAACATGCTCACCACACCCAGATACCCGAAGGCGGCCCATTCGGGGAAGGTGCCGGTCGGCAGCCGATCCGTCATCGACTGTGCGGTCAGGCCGATCGTGATCGGCATGCTCAGTACGAGTGCCCAGGATATGGTCTGCCACGCGCCGAGTTCACGGGCGAGCAGCCCGCCCTCGGCGTAGCCGATCGCGGCGGCGATCACCGCGCCGAAGAGCAGCGCATCGGACCGTTCGAGGCCGGAGAACCCACCGCTCTGCAGGCTCGCGAACACCAGTGCCGCTACGGCGCCGACACTCGCGGTGATCCAGAACCGTGCAGGTGGCCGTTCCCTGCCCCGCAGGACGGCGGCCACGGCGGTGGCGGCGGGCAGCATCGCGACGACGACGGCGCCGTGGCCGGCAGGCACGGTGGTCAGCGCATACGAGGTCAAGAAGGGAAAACCGATCACCACACCGCCTGCGACTGCCGCGAGCCGGACCCATTGGGAGCCCCGAGGAAATTTCTGACGGGTGAGGCCGAGGGCGGCCGCTGCGAGCAGCCCGGCGACGACCGCGCGGCCCGCACCGACGAACATCGGTGACATCGCGTCGTTTTCGACGAAGCGGGTGAACGGGAGGGTCAGGGAGAATGCCGCGACCCCGAGGAGTCCCCACGGAAGGCCGTTGCCCCCGGCCGGTAGCACCGGCCCCACTCCTGCGATAGCGCTACTCTTGTTTCTCATGAATGATGGTAGCAGTGCGCGGATCGTCGCCGACCTCGAGCGGTGGATCGGATCGGCGGCACCCGGCGCGCAACTTCCGTCGACGCGGACACTGGTCGAACGGTACGGAGCGAGCCCGGTGACCGTGCAGAGGGCTCTCCGCACGCTGCAGTCCCGGGGTGCGGTGGAAAGCCGGCCCGGTGTCGGCACCTTCGTGCGCGGAGCGCGGCTCGCGCACCCCACCGATTTCGGCTGGCAGACAGCGGCCCTGGGCACCCCACAACACCGGATCCCCCGCTTCTCCTCCGCCTTGCGGACCGTCCCGAACGACGTGATCGCGCTGCACTCGGGCTACCCGGACCGCGAACTGCTGCCGGAGCGGTTGGTTCGCAGTGCATTCGCCCGCGCCGCACGCAGCGACGCCGTCGTCGCCCGCCCACCCGCTGCCGGACTTCCCGAGTTGCAAGCCTGGTTCGCAGGGGAACTCGGCGCGGTGGCACCTCTCGGCGTCGCCACCCCGTCCGCGAGCGACGTCATCGTCACCCCGGGCAGTCAAAGCGGTCTCGGGGCCGCATTCCACGCCCTCGTCGGAACCGGAAATTGCCTGCTCGTGGAATCACCCACCTACTGGGGTGCGATGCTCGCGGCGGCGCGCGCGGGGGTGCGTCTGGTGCCCGTGGCCGGGGGACCCGCCGGTCCCGATCCCGACGAACTGGCCCGCGCGTTCGAGCGCACCGGAGCCCGGGCGTTCTACGCCCAGCCCAACTTCGCCAACCCGAGCGGGGCACAGTGGACCCCGGCGCTGACCGAACGGGTACTCGACCTGGTGCGGGACGTGGGCGCGTTTCTCATCGAAGACGATTGGGCGCACGACTTCGGGATCAGCACCGAAGCGCAACCGGTCGCGGCGCTCGACGACAGCGGACACGTCGTCTACGTCCGCTCGTTGACCAAGAGTGTGTCGCCTTCCGTGCGGGTTGCCGCCGTGGTGGCACGCGGACCGGCCCGCGACCGCATCCTGGCCGAAGCGCAGGCACAGTCGATGTACGTCAGCGGGATGCTCCAGGCGGTGGCGTGGGATGTCGTCTCCCAACCGGGCTGGCGGACCCACCTGCGCGGTCTGCGGCAGCAACTCCGAAGCCGCAGGGATCTGCTCGCCGCCGCCGTCCGCGAGCACGCCCCGTCCGCCCACGTCGAGGCGGTGCCGCCCGGCGGACTCCATCTGTGGGCGCGGCTTCCCGACGGCACCGACCTGCCGCGACTCGTCCGCGAGTGTGAGACGAGAGGTGTCGTCGTCGCGCCGGGCGACGAGTGGTTCCCCGCCGAACCCACCGCTCCGTACCTGCGGCTCAACTATTCCGGTGCCAATCCCGGGGCGTTTCCCGACGCGGCCCGGGTCCTCGGCGACGTTCTGGCGGGCCGCTGACCCGCCCACCTCCCCGGGGTGACTTCGTCAGAGCCCGAGGTGGGTGACCGCGTTGCCGACCAGCCCGGCGTGGTGCCGGCTGTAGAGCGCGACCATCCGCTCGTCGGCGTGGCCGGTCTGCGTCATGATCGTCTGGGTGGTGGCGCCGTTGCGGACCGCCTGGGTGACGAACCCGGCTCGCAGACTGTGCCCGCCGAGGGTCGCGACCAGATCGGGGCTGAACCCCGCACGACGCGCACGACGCTGGATCATCGAGTGCACCGACTGCCCCGACAGCGCTCCCGCCCCGAGCGACCCGGAGCGGTGCACCGGCCGGAACAACGGACGATCCCCGTCCGACCCTCCGGTGGAAAGGCCGCGGCAACAGTGGTTCTCGAAGCCGTCCGCGTCGCCCGCGAGGAGCGCGGCGAGTGCGTCGCGCCCCTCGTCGTCCCACGCGTCGAGTACCTCACGCCACCGGCGGTACGCGCACACCGGACAGGTGTGGGGGTCGGAGCCGTACGGCAGGGTCACCGTGCGACCGCGAGCCTGACGGTCGGTCTTGGACCGCCGCACCGTCACGTACAGCCCGTCGGCGCGGTGCGGGACCACATCGGAGACGACGAGCCCGGACAGTTCGCTGCGGCGCAGCGCTCCGGCCAGCCCGATCAGCAGCAGCGCCGAGTCGCGGCGCTCGGCCGCGCGGTCCGGCCACTCGCCGTCGCGCGCGGTGGCCCGCATGTCGACGAGGATCGTGCGGATGTCGTCGGTCAGCAGCGGTGTGCGGCGGGCCGGTGGCGTGGCCCGATCACGGCGGATGCCGCGCAACAACTCCCGCACCGATTCGTGTTGTCCCGGGCGGGGATGCCCGGCCAGTGCATGCAGTTTGTTGATCGTCGACACCCAGCGCGACAACGTCGACGGGGCGTACGCCCAGCGGCCGTCGGGCCGAAGTTCTGCGGCCTTCTCGGTGAGGAACCATCCGAGTTGCTCCGGTGTCGCGGGCAGCGGAGTGTGCCCGGTGCTGTCGCACCAGCGGGTGAAGATGCCCCAGTCGCTCAGATGCGCCGCGCGGGTGTTGCCGGAGGCCGCCTTGTCCCGAAGCCGGCGCATCGCGTCGCTGACGGTGTCCGGCACCGGCGGGGGCGACGGCACCGGCAGATCGGTCGCGGCGACCACCGGCGCGGGGTACGGGTCGACGTCTGTCACGGCGTGTTGAGTTTCCGGACGCGCAGGTCCCGGGCCAGGTGGTCGCGTTGTTCGACGACCAGTCGCCGCAACGCCGCCGGCGCATCGGCATTGGCGGCGAGCCAGACGTCGACCGGTTCGAGGGTCTCGGCGGGCGGGAACAACCCGACGACGATGCGCCGGGCGATCTCGATGCTTCGGTCGGTCCAGGTGTCCCGGAGTACCGCGAAGTAGTCGGCGTCGTAGGGGGCCGTCAGATCGCGCCGCGCTCCGGCGCGGAAACCCCCGATGACCGCGTCGAGATGGTCGTTGGTCAACGTCCGATCCGCCAGGATCGACGCCCACGCGTGGGCTTTGACTTCGGCACGGGGTCGTGCGGCGAGGGCCTGGAGGTATGCGGTGCGGCCGGTGGCGGTGTCGTCGAGCCGCAGTTCGTCGGCGAGATCGGTCTCGTCGGCGTACCCGGTCGCGCTCAGGGCGGTCCACAGGGCCCACCGCAGATCCGGGTCCAGCGCCAATCCGGTGGGCGCGGCACCGCTGCCGTCGAGGATGCCGCGGATCTCCGCAGCGCGACCATCGGACGTGGTGGCCGCCGCGGCCACCGCCCGCGCGAAGGACAGTTGCGCACCTCCACCCGGTGGTGCCGCAAAGAGGGCCGCCCATACGGCGTCGAGCCATGCGGCACGCGCCGCCGGCCGCTCGGTGACCGGAAGATAGTGCTCGATCGCGGCGGGCGCGTTCGCGAGCACCGACGCGAGAAGCGACAGGTTCGTCTCGCTCGGCGAAAAACGCTGAGCCATGGACAGATAACGTTTCACGGCCAGTTCACCGTCGCGGGTGGCATTCCACAGCGCCGACCACACCAGACCGCGCGCGAGGGGCTCACCGAGCCGGTCGAGGGAGGTTTCGACGGTGTCGAGCGAGCGCTCGTCGAGCCGGATCTTGGCGTAGGTGAGATCGTCGTCGTTGAGCAGGATCAGCGGCGCGTCGGGCAGGTCGACGGCGGTGCGGCTCTCGGTGATGTCGAGTTCGCGGCGGTCGGTGCGCACGAGGTCGCCGGCGTCGTCGAACGTATAGATGCCGACCGCGAGCCGGTGCGGGCGCGGCGGGGACTGGATGATTTCGTCGCCGGCGGGGGCGAGACTCAAGGTGGTGACACCGGTGGTCTGCAGCCACTGCCGGGCCCACTCCCCCAGGTCGCGTCCCGAAGCGGAGGACAGTTCGGTGAGCAGATCACCGAGGGTGGTGTTGCCGAAGGCGTGGGCCCGGAAATAGCGGCGGATCCCGGTGAAGAACGCGTCGCGCCCGACATACGCGACGAGTTGTTTCAGGACGCTGGCGCCCTTCGCGTAGGTGATGCCGTCGAAGTTGAGTTTGGCGGCTTCGAGATCGACGATGTCTGCGACGATCGGGTGGGTGGTGGGCAGCTGATCCTGCAGGTACGCCCACGCCTTGCGACGGTTCGCGAACGCCACCCAGGCGTCACGGAACTCGGTGGCCTCGGCGCTGACCAGCGAGCCCATGTAGTCGGCGAAGGACTCCTTGAGCCACAGGTCGTCCCACCATTTCATGGTGACGAGGTCGCCGAACCACATGTGCGCCATCTCGTGAAAAATGGTGTTGGCCCGGCCTTGCCGCTGCGCGTCGGTGGCGGCGCCGCGGAACACGTACGCCTCGGTGAAGGTCACGCACCCCGGGTTCTCCATCGCGCCGAGGTTGTACTCGGGAACGAACACCTGGTCGTACTTCGTGAACGGGTACGGAAAGTCGAAATGCTCGGCGTAGTAGTCCATTCCCTGCGCGGTGATCGCGAGGATCTCGTCGGCGTCGAAGTACTCGGCGAGGGAGGCGCGGCACAGCACCCCGAGCGGGACGGTGAGCTCGCCCCTGCTCCAGGTCGAGTCGACGCGGTGGTAGGGGCCCCCGACGATCGCGGTGATGTACGTCGAGATCGGCAGCGTCGGTGCGAAGGTGACGGTCTGTGCGCCCTCGGCGGGCCTCTGTCGTTCGGCGACCTGGTTGGACAGCACCTGCCAGTGCTCGGGGGCGGTCACCACGAACGTGAACGGTGCCTTGAGATCCGGTTGTTCGAAACACGGGAAGACCCGGCGGGCGTCGGCGGGTTCGTACTGCGTGTAGAGGTAGGTTTCGCCGTCGACGGGGTCGACGAAGCGGTGGAGTCCCTCCCCTGACCGGCTGTATCGGCCGGTGGCCGCGACGGTCACCACGTTGATTTCACGGAGGCCGCCGATGGTGATGCGCGCTCCGTCGTAGACCACCGGGACCGATTCGCCGTTGACGGTGACGGATTCGACCGAATCCCCGAGGAAGTCGATCCACGTCTCGTCGGTGGACGCGGTGAACTCGATCGTCGTCACCGTCGGGAAGTTCGTGCGGTGCGCGTCGATGGCGCCACGCACGTCGAGTTCGACCTCGTACGAGTGCACGTCGACGGCGGCGGCGCGGGCAGCGGTTTCGGATCGGGTCAGGTTCGCAGAACTCACGCGTTCGATCCTGCCACCGCGACACGAGATTTGTGGCGTCGGGCCACAGCCGCATACGCCGGCCGGCGGGTCCTCGTCACGCCCGCTCGGCCACCGGCATCCGGTCCGGGTCCTCCGCGGTGTCGGCCGGACCGGCGAACTGGCTCAGATACAGCTGGTAGTAGGCACCGCGGGCGGCGAGCAGTTCGTCGTGGCTGCCCTGTTCGACGATCCGGCCGTCCTCCATGACGACGATGACGTCGGCGTCGCGGATCGTGGAGAGCCGGTGCGCGATGACGAAGCTGGTCCGGTCGGTGCGTAGGGTGGCCATCGCCTGCTGGATCAGCAGTTCGGTGCGGGTGTCCACCGAACTCGTCGCCTCGTCGAGGATGAGCACGACGGGCTTGGCCAGGAATGCGCGGGCGATCGTGATGAGTTGTCGCTCACCGGCACTGATGCCGCCTCCCTCTTCGTCCAGCATCGTGTCGTACCCGGCGGGCAGGGCCCGCACGAAATGGTCGACGTGGCTCAGTTCGGCGGCTTCGCGCACCTCCTCCGGGGAGGCGTCCGGGTCGCCGTACGCGATGTTGTCGTAGATGCTGCCGCCGAACAGCCAGGAATCCTGCAGCACCATGCCGGTGCGCTCGCGCAGGTCGTCGCGCGTCATGGTCATCGAGTCGACGCCGTCGACCCGGATGGTGCCCGAATCGACGTCGTAGAACCGCATGATCAGGTTCACCAGGGTGGTTTTTCCGGCGCCGGTCGGACCGACGATGGCGACCATGTGCCCGGGCTCGGCCACCAGCGACAGGTGCTCGAGGAGCGGCTTGTCCGGCACGTACCGGAAGGAGACGTCCTCGAATTCGATGCGCCCGTTGTCGGTCGAGGGCACTTGCGGGTCGACGGGATCAGGAGTCTGCTCGTCGGCGTCGAGAATGTCGAAGATCCGTTCGGCGGACGCGACACCGCTCTGCAGGATGTTGAACATCGCGCCGATCTGGCTGAGCGGCTGGGTGAACTGCCGCGAGTACTGGATGAACGCCTGAACCGACCCGAGACTGAGTGAACCGGAGGCGACCTGCAAACCGCCGACGACGGCCACCGCCACGAAGTTCAGGTTGCCGAGGAACATCACGGCCGGTTGCACCAGTCCCGAGATGAACTGCGCGCGCCAACTCGAGTTGTAGAGCTTGTCGTTGCGGGTGTCGAACTCCTCCTCCACTTCGCCCTGCAACCCGAACGCCTGCAACACGTCGTGCCCGGTGAACGCTTCCTCCACCTGTGCGTTGAGTTTTCCGGTCGACGCCCACTGCGCCGCGAAGTGAGGTTTGGAGCGGCGAGCGATCAGCGCGGTCGCGCCGAGCGCCAACGGCACCGTCACCAGTGCGATGAGCGCGAGCAGCGGCGAGATCCACAGCATCATGAACAAGATGGCGATGACGGTCAGCACCGAGTTCAGGGCCTGCGAGATGGTCTGCTGCAGGCTCTGGGAGAGATTGTCGAGGTCGTTGGTGACCCGGCTGAGCAGATCCCCGCGCGGAACGGTGTCGTAATAGCGCAGCGGCAGACGGTGCAGTTTCGCTTCGACGTCGGCGCGCAACCGTCGCACCGTGCCGACGACGACGACGTTGAGCAGGTAGGCGCCGATCCACGACAGCAGCGCGGTGCCCACATACAACCCGAGCACGAGCACAAGAACCCGGGCGACCGCGGAGAAATCGACGCCCACACCGGGAGTGAGGTTCATCGACGACACCATGTCCGCGAACGTGTCCTGCCCCTGCACACGGAGCCGGGCGACCGACTCCTCCTTGGTGGTACCGGCCGGGAGCATCCGGCCGACGACACCGTCGAAGATCAGATCGGTGGCCTGCCCGAGTACCCGCGGCGCGAGCGCGGACATGATCACCGACCCGACGATGGCGACGAGCACCGTCACCACGTAGGTGCGGTAGGACAGCAGCAGGTGCATCAGGCGGCGCACCGACGGCCCGAACGAGCGGGCCTTCTGCATCGGCGCGGACGCCGCGGCCCGGGCGGCGGGGCCGGTCACACCTGCTCCTCGAGGGTGAACTGGGATCGGACGATCTCGGCGTAGGTCGGGCAGGTGTCGACGAGATCGTGGTGCCGCCCCAACCCGACGATCCGGCCGCGGTCGAGCACGACGGTCTGGTCGGCGTCCATGATCGTCGACACCCGTTGCGCGACGATGATCACCGCGGCGGAGCGGGTCACCGGCCGCAACTCGGCCCGCAACCGCGCGTCGGTCGACAGGTCGAGCGCCGAGAACGCGTCGTCGAACACGTAGACGTCCGGTTTCCGGACCACCGCCCGGGCGATCGCGAGACGCTGGCGTTGCCCACCCGAGACGGTGGTACCGCCCTGGGCGATCGGAGTGTCGAGTCCATCCGGCATCGCCTGCACGAATTCGTCGGCCTGGGCGATGCGCAGCGCTTCCCAGATCTCGTCGTCGGTCGCATCGGGTTTGCCGTGCCGCACGTTGGTGGCGACGGTGCCCGAGAACAGGTAGGCCCGTTGCGGGACCAGTCCGATCACCGAGCGCAACCGGTCGGGGTCGAGGCGGCGGACGTCGGTGCCGCCGACGAGGACCGATCCGGCGGTCACATCGATGAGGCGCGGCACCAACCCGACCAGCGTGGTCTTCCCCGATCCGGTGGATCCGACCACTGCCGTCGTCGTCCCCGGCGCAACCCGGAACGTCAGGTCGTGGAGCACCGGCTGATCTGCGCCGGGATAGCGGAACTCGGCGCTGCGGAACTCGACGGTCGCCGGGTCGGTGGCGAACCCGGCCGGTTCCGGAGGAGGCGCCACCGACGTTTCCGTGGCGAGGACCTCGCCGATCCGGTCCGCGCACACGGAGGCTCGCGGGGCCATCATCGCCAGGAACGATGCCAGCATCACCGAGATCATGATCTGGACGACGTAGGTGATCATCGCGGTCAGTGCGCCGATCTCCACGCTGCCGTCGGAGACTTCGTGGCCACCGACCCAGATGATGGCCACGGTGGTCACGTTGGTGACGAACATGACCGCCGGGAACATCAGCGCCATCAGGCGTCCGACGCGCAGCGTGGCGTCGGCGAGTTGGTCGTTGGCGACCGCGAATCGGTCGATCTCGTGGCGTTCGCGGACGAAGGCGCGCACCACCCGAATCCCTGTGATCTGTTCCCGCAGCACGCGGTTGACGCTGTCCAGGTGGGCTTGCATGGCACGGAATCCGGGGATCGTCGCCCGGATGATCAGGGCCATCGTCAGGCCGAGGACGGGCACCGCCACCAGGAGAATCCAGGCGAGTCCCGGTGCGACGCGCACCCCCATGCCGATGCCGCCGATACACATGATCGGCGCGGTGACCAGCACGAACGAACTCATCACCAGCAGGATCTGAATCTGCTGCACGTCGTTGGTGTTCCGGGTGATCAGTGAGGGAGCCCCGACGGTGCCGACCTCGCGCGCGGAGAAGTTGTTGACCCGGTGCAGCAGGTCGTGGCGGATGTCGCGGCCGATGGCGAGTGCTCCCCGGGACCCGAAGTATTGAGCCGAGACGGTGCAGAGCACCTGCAGGAACACCACGACCAGCATCCAGCCGCCGATGCGCAGGATGTAACCGGTGTTCCCCTTCGCGACGCCGTTGTCGATGATGTCGGCGTTGAGGGTGGGGAGGTAGAGCATCGCGGCCGTCGCGACGAACTGGAACGCCACCACCGCCACGACGTACGCGCGATAACGCGGCAGGTACGCGGCGATCAGGCGCGTCAACATGTGATCACCCTCACAACGGTAACCACAACCCGGCGCGTGCGTGCCGGAGACCGTCGTCGAACGCGCCGAAAGGGGTCCCCGCGGCGGGTGTCCCGTGGCAATGACTCGTGGCAATGACCGGAGGCGGTCGCGATCGTCGACGTGATCGACGCTGCGGACCGGGCGCGGGCAGAGAAGAAGGCAGGGATCTGTTTTCCCTGCCCCTTTCAACATATAACTCACCCCCGGTCTTGCGGCAAGCCCCCGGTCAGGTAGCAGAATCGCGGTCCGACGCCAGGACCTGCGCAAAACAGCAGGCGTCTCGTGTGGCGTCGCGCACGACCGACGTTCGATTCTGCCGAAACGGGGGGTTGCCGTGTTCGATGTGATCGTGGTCGGGGGTGGTCCGACCGGCATGATGCTCGCCGCCGAACTGCGCCTGCACGGCGTGCGGGTGGTTGTGCTGGAGCGGGACGCCGAGCCGTCCCCGGTCGTGCGGTCCCTCGGTCTGCACGCACGCAGCATCGAGGTGCTCGATCAGCGCGGAATCCTCGAGCGGTTCCTGGCACACGGGAAGCGGCACCCGCTCGGCGGGTTCTTCGCCGGTATCCCCGCCCCGGCCCCGGACGGGCTGGACACCGCCCACCCCTACGTCCTGGGTATCCCACAACCGGTCACCGATCGCCTTCTGACCGAACGCGCCGCCGAACTGGGTGCGTCGATCCGCCGCGGCCAGGCGGTCGTCGGACTCGAACAGGACGACGACGGCGTGACGACCGTACTGTCGGACGGCACCTCGATGCGCGCGCGGTACCTGATCGGCTGCGACGGCGGACGCAGCACGGTGCGCACCCTGCTCGGCCTCCCTTTCCCGGGCGAGCCGTCCACCATGGACACCCTGCTCGGCGAGGTCGAGCTGACCGCGACCCCGGAGACGATCGGTGCGGTCGGCGGCGAAGTCCGGAAAACACAGTTGCGTTTCGGCGCGATGCCGCTCGGCGACGGGCTGTATCGCGTGATCGTGCCGGCCGCCGCAGTGGCCGAAGACCGGAGGACCACACCGACGTTCTCCGAACTGACGCACCAGATGCGCGCCGTCTCCGGAACGGACTTCGGGGCACATTCGCCGCGCTGGCTGTCGCGGTTCGGCAATGCCACCCGGCTGGTGGAGCACTACCGGGTCGGCCGGGTCCTGCTGGCGGGCGACGCCGCGCACATCCATCCCCCGACCGGCGGGCAGGGCCTCAATCTGGGTGTGCAGGATGCGTTCGATCTGGGCTGGAAGCTTGCCGCACAGGTGAACGGTTGGGCGCCGCATGGCCTTCTCGACAGCTATCACGCCGAGCGGCACCCGGTCGCCGCCGACGTGCTCGACACCACCCGCGCGATGACGGAGTTGATGTCGCTCGAACCCGGCGCGCGGGCGGTCCGCAAGCTGATGACCGAGCTGATGGACTTCGACGTGGTGAACCGGCATCTGGTCGAGAAGGTCACCGCGCTCGGAGTCCGCTACGACTGCGGCGCGGGGCACGACCTGGTGGGACGGCACCTGCGGGACGTGTCCCTCGCGCACGGTCGGCTCTACGACCGGATGCACGCGGGCCGCGGGTTGGTGCTCGACCGGATCGGGCGGCTGTCCGTCGCAGGATGGGCGGATCGCGTCGACCGGCTCGCCGATCCCTGCGCCGAACTCGACGTGCCGGCGGTGCTGCTGCGGCCGGACGGGCACGTAGCCTGGGTCGGCGAGGACCAGCAGGATCTGGAAAGCCGCCTCACGCGGTGGTTCGGTGCACCGGTGCGCTGAGACCCCGCCGACCACACGCAACCACGGAACGGCAGCGACGATACGATCGCGCCGTGGCAGCGACTCGGTACGGCATCCTCGTATACGACGACGTCGAGGTGCTCGACGTGTTCGGGCCGTTCGAAGTGTTTTCGGTGGCCGCGCGGCTCTCCGCCGGTAGTCCGCACGGAAGTGCCGGTGCGACACTCGTGTCGGCGTATCCCGATCGGTCGATCGTCACGGCACGTGGCGGTCTGCGGGTGTGCACCGACGTATCGATCGCCACCGCACCGCAATTCGATGTCCTGCTCGTGCCGGGAGGTGTCACGCACATCGCGGAGACCGATCCGGACCTGCTCACCTGGATCACCGCTCGAGCGTCGACACCGATCGTCGCCTCGGTGTGCACCGGGGCATTCCTGCTTGCGGCGGCGGGTGTGCTGACCGACCACCGCGTCACCACGCACTGGGACGACCTGGACGAACTCGCCCGTCGCTTTCCCCAGTTGACGGTGCTGGACGGGCCCCGTTGGGTGCACGATCGAGGCATCTACACCTCCGCCGGTATTTCGGCGGGCATCGACCTCGCCCTGCACCTGGTCTCTTTTATCGACGACGACCTCGCGCGCCGCGTGGCCCGGCAGATGGACTACCGCCGATCAGGGGACCCGGGTTCGGCGTGACCTTCGAGTCGACGCGAGCCGGTCGCCGGCGCCGACCCCCGCCCCCGTGCGCATCGATACCGGCTGGTCGTCGCCGGCGCCGTCCTCGCACCCGGCACGGCAGGGGTCCGGTTGCGGACGCTGGTTTCGGATCGGTCGGGTGCCGTCTCAGGTGCGAGCCAGGTAAGTAGGGTCGAGGTCGAGGCGGCGCAACAGCTGCGCGTTGAGCGCGACGACGATGGTCGAGACGGACATGAGGATCGCGGCAACGGCCGGCGAGATCGCGACGCCGGCGAAGGCGAGCACCCCGCCCGCCAGGGGCACGGCGATGATGTTGTAGCCGGTGGCCCACAGCAGGTTCTGCCACATCTTCCGGTAGCTGGCATGCGAGAGCTCGATGATCGAGAGCACCGCCCGCGGATCGTTCGCCGCCAGCACGACCCCGGCCGATTCGATGGCGACATCGGTCCCGGCGCCGATCGCGACACCGACGTCGGCGCGGGCCAGGGCCGGGGCGTCGTTGACGCCGTCGCCGACCATCGCCACCGTGTGGCCCCGCTGCTGCAGTTCGGTGACCTTGGCGTCCTTGTGTTCGGGCAGCACCTCGGCGAACACCTCGTCGATCCCGAGGTCGGCGGCCACCGCATCGGCGACCTGCCGGGCATCACCGGTGATCATCGCGACCTTCACCCCACGGGCATGCAACGCGTCGACGGCCTGACGGGATTCCTCGCGGACGGCGTCCTCGAGCGCCACTGCGCCGAGGACCCGATCGGCTTCGGCGACATGCAGCACCGACGCCCCGCGTGCCACCCACCGCTCGGTCACGGCGGTGATGTCGGCGGGCACCGACGACCGCAGGTCGCCGAGCATGGCCGGGCCGCCGACGGTGACCTCGGTGCCGCCGACGAGGGCGCGCACCCCGCGGCCGGGCACCGACCGGAAGTCGGTGGCGGCGATCCGCTCGGTTGCGGGCACCCGATCGTCGGTGGCGGCGACGATGGCTCGGGCGACGGGGTGCTCACTGTCGGCTTCGACCGCCGCGGCCAGCGCCAGCAACTCCTCTTCGCTGGTACCGGTGGTGGCGACCACGCCGGTGACCTGGTGTCGGCCCTGGGTCAAGGTGCCGGTCTTGTCGAACAGCACCACATCGACGGTGCGCATGCGTTCGAGCGCGAGCCGGTCTTTGACCAGCACCCCGGCCATGGCGGCGCGTTCGGTGGAAATCGCGATTACCAGCGGAATCGCCAGACCCAGGGCGTGGGGGCAGGCGATGACGAGCACGGTGACGGTGCGGACCACCGCTTCGTCGAGGTTGCCGAGAAGCGACCAGATCGCGAAGGTGAGGATGGCGGCGATGGTGGCGAAGTAGAACAGGAACGCTGCGGCCTTGTCCGCCAGTGCCTGGGCGCGGGACGAGGAGGCCTGGGCGGCGGCGACCATCCGCTGGATGCCGGCCAGGGCGGTGTCCTCGCCGACCGCGGTGACCTGCACCCGCAGGGCACTGTCGGTGGCCACGGTGCCGGCGACCACCCTGTCGCCGACCTGACGTGTCACGGCTTTGGATTCGCCGGTGATCATCGATTCGTCGACCTCGGCGCGGCCGTCGGTGACCGTGCCGTCCGCGGGTACTCGCGCTCCGGCGCGCACGAGCACCAGATCACCGCGGGTCAGGTCCGAGATCGGCACCTCGCGGTGACCGTCGTCGGTGATCTTCTCCGCGGTGTCCGGCAGCATCGCGGCGAGCGCCTCGAGGGCGCCGGACGCAGAGCCGAGGGCGCGCATTTCGAGCCAGTGGCCGAGCAGCATGATCACGATCAGCAGGGCCAGTTCCCACCAGAAGTCCAGGTCGAACCCGCCGAGGCCGAGGGTGGTGATCCAGGATGCGATGAATGCGACGCTGATCGCCATGGCGATCAGCAGCATCATCCCGGGGCGGCGTGAGCGTAGTTCGGTCCAGCCGCCGGTGAGGAACGGGGCACCGCCGTAGACGAAGATCGCCGTGCCCAGCACCGGCGGAATCCACATGGCGCCGGGGAAATCCGGCATGGTGTAGCCGAGCAGCTCGGCGACCATGTGGCTGAAGAGCACCACCGGTATCGCCAGCACCAGCGACACCCAGAACCGCCGGCGGAACATCTCCCCGTGTGCCCCGTGCCCGGCGTGCCGATCATGCTGTTCGTGCCCGGTGTGCTCGCTCGGCCGGAGGTCGGCGGGGTGCCCGGCGCGAACAGCGGGCTGCGGAGGGGGCAGGCTGTGGACATCGGCGCCGGGATCGTGCCCGGCGGATGCCGGGTCCGGGTGGGGGTGTCCGTACTCGGGGTGCGGCATCGAGAAAAGCTCCTGACGGTGGCGGGTCGGCAGGGACGCGGTGAGTGCCGGCTACAGGGTGGTCAGCAACTGGCGCATGGTGTCGATCTCCCGCTGCTGGGCGTCGACGATGGTGCGGCTCATTTCTATGGCGTCGGGGTATTGCCCGTGTCGGATTTCGGCCTGGGCCATGTCGATCGCGCCTTCGTGGTGGGCGATCATGCGGGTCAGGAACAGGCGGGTGGCCTCGGTGCCCTGCGCGTCGGACAGCGCCTGCATCTCCTGCGCGCTCATCATGCCGTTCATCATGCCGTTCATGCCGGGCATGTCATCCGTATCGGGCATGCCGCGGCCCATCCCGGGAATGGAAGTCATGGGCGTAGAGGTCATTCCGGGCATGTTGTGCCCTGCCCCGGGCATGCCGCCCGGCATCTGCGGTTCGTCCCACTGCTCGAGCCAGGAGGTCATCTCATCGATCTCCGGGCCTTGGGCAGCCTTGATCTGTTCGGCCAGCACGGTCACCGGCTCGGGAACACCATTCTTGGAGAGGAGCGTTTCGCTCATTTCGATCGCCTGGGCATGGTGCGGAATCATCATCCGGGCGAACATCACATCGGACTGGTTGTGCGCTGGGGTCTCTTCGGCAGGGGAGGCGGTCGCCGAGATGGTGGCGCCCGAGGTTGCGGCAGTGGTGCCGGTGTCGGAGTCGCTGCACGCCGCCGCAGCGACGACCAACGCGAGTGCGGTGGCGCCGACGGCGAGGGTCTTCCTGTTCATCGAGAGTCGTCCTTTCCTCGAACGGTCACGGGGCGGCGCGGAACGCGGCGTCTGCGCCGGCGTCGATGAATCGGATCCGGGCTCGCTGCCCGGGCGGCGGCGCTTCTGCTCGAGGGCCGATCCGACGAGGAAGGATCGAGGGGTCAGCCTAGCCACTCACTTGTCCCTTCCGAGGGGGTCGGTCGTGGGGACCTCACCGCCATGGATCAACATCTGCCGGCGGGCCTCGAATTCGCCGGAGTCGATGTCGCCGCGGGCAAAACGTTCTTCGAGCAGCCGCAGCGGATCGGTGTCCTGCGCGGTGCCGGCTGGCCCGGTGCCGCGGTCGGTGCGGAACATCATGGCCATCAGGTAGATCACCACGACCCAGAACGCGACCATGCACACGGCCATGACGATCCATCCGCTCCAGGTCAGCTCACCTGCCCAGCCCATCATGGTCGTCTCCTTTCCCCGGTTCGTGTCTTCAGCCTGGCGTGTGTACCCCGCGATTCCTGTGCAGGTTGTATGAAGATTTGCTCAAGAAGCCGTACGGCAGCGGCCGCAATGGTGCGCGCTGGTGAAGATGGACACCATGGACACCTTCGCCCGCACCCCCACCGCAGCCGGCGACGCGGTGGCGCAGCAGCGTCCACCGACCGGGTTGCGGGCGATGGTCGTCGAGGACGAGCCGCCGTTGGCGAACCTGATCGGCTCGTATCTCGAACGCGACGGGTTCGAGACGTCGATCACCGGCGACGGCGCCGGCGCGGTCACTTTGGCCCGGCAGGTCGACCCCGATGTCGTGGTCCTCGATCTGGGGTTGCCCCGTCTGGACGGGATCGAGGTGTGCCGCCAACTGCGAACCTTCTCCGATGCCTATGTCGTGATGCTCACCGCGCGCACCGAAGAGATCGACACCCTCATCGGGCTGTCGGTCGGGGCCGACGACTACATGAGCAAACCGTTCAGCCCCCGGGAGCTGATCGCCCGTATCCAGGCCATGTTGCGGCGACCCCGCACCCACACCACCACCGCGCGAACCGAACCTGCGGCCGCCCCGCAGACGCGCGGCTTCGGTGAGCTGGCCCTCGACATCGACGGACGTGAGGTCACCGTCGACGGCGCGCCGGTGGCGCTCACCCGCACCGAATTCGATGTCCTCGCCGCCCTGGCGCGTGATCCCGGGGTGGTGGTCACCCGAGCTCAGCTGATCGAAACAGTGTGGGGGCCGAGCTGGATCGGGGACGAGCACCTGGTGGACGTGCACATCGGTCATCTGCGTCGCAAACTCGGCGACGATGCCGTCCGCGGCCGCTATGTACGCACCGTGCGCGGGGTCGGTTACAAGATGGGTACCGGAGCATGACCGAATCGATTGCTGCTCGGCGAGAGTCGGTGCGGCTCAACTTCTCCGGGTCGAGCTTCGGCACCCGACTGTTCCTGGCATTGACGGTGGTGGTGGTCGGGTGCGCGGTCTGTGCCTGGCTGGTCGCTTCCGCTCTCGCGCCCGGAATCTTCCACGATCATCTCGGTCGGGCCGGTATCGACCACAACTCGAGTCAGGCCGGCCACGTCGAGCAGGCGTTCACCTGGGCGATCATCCTGGCCTGGGGTCTGGCGGTTGCGCTCGCGGTGCTGCTGGCGCTGGCGGTGAGCTTGTACATCACCCGACGCGTCCAAAGCTCGCTGACGGCGGTGACCGCATCGGCCGCCCGGATCGCCGGCGGCGATTACGACACCCGCGTGTACAGCCCCGGACTCGGCCGCGAATTCGACGAACTCGCCGTCACCGTCAACGAACTCGCCCGCCGCCTCGACGCCACCGAGGCCACCCGCCGCCGGATGCTCGCTGATCTCGGCCACGAGATGCGCACCCCGATCGCCACCCTCGACTCCTATCTCGAAGCCCTCGATGACGGCGTACGCACCTTCGACGACGACACCCGGCAGGTGTTGCGGGCTGCCACCCACCGGTTGGGCCGTCTTGCTCAGGACATCACCGCCGTATCCGGCGCCGAGGAACACCTCACCCGCATCCGTCCGGTGCCCACCACTACCGGTGCACTCGTCGCTTCTGCCGTCGGTGCCGTCCGCGAACAGTACGACAGCCGAGGCGTCACGCTGAACAGCTTCATCGACGATTCGATGGCCGTGACGGTCGATCCCGACAGGATCGGTCAGGTACTGGGCAACCTGCTCGACAACGCCCTGCGACACACCCCTTGCGGCGGTGTCGTCACCGTCATCAGCAGGCGATCCGGTCCCGATCGGGTGGAGATCACCGTCGCCGACACCGGCGCGGGTATCGCCTCCGAGCACCTCGAGCATCTCTTCGACCGGTTCTATCGCGCCGACACCGCCCGCGACCGCGGGCACGGTGGCAGCGGCATCGGCCTGACCATCACCCGAGCCCTCGTCGAGGCTCACCATGGCCGTATCCGGGCCCACAGTGACGGACCCGGCCACGGCGCCTGCTTCACTGTCGAACTTCCTACGATCGGGAATTGACCCAGGATTCCGCGTCGAAGGGACAGGGATCAGCTCCCACGAACCCAGCAGCAGGTCCTCGGTCGTGCGGGTCGGGATCACCCGGCCAACGACGAATCGGGAGTACGCGGCGGTCATCACCAGCACCGGAAGCAGTTTCGACGTGCCGTCTTCGAGCGGGATCTTTCGGGGCGGGAACCAGAGGTCGCATCGGGCGACGTCACCGGGTTCCCGCACCAGGCGGTCGGCCGGGTCGATCCTCCACTGAGATCACCCATCCAATCTGTCCGGGTGACGTCATCTCCGGCGTCGCAATGGCCTTATTTCGAGCGTCGCCGACAGATACGCGGTCCGATCAACCGAGTCCACCAGAATCCCGCCCACCCGATCGTTGTGACGACGAGCACCTTGAACAAGTTCCCGATCGCCACCGGCGTAGGGACAAACCGATCTCGACGCGATCGGCCCCATCTCATGCGCGGCGGGTTTCCCCGTGTCCCGGTCGGCCCACAAAAGGCTTCCCGCAAAGGGGTGCACAGTTTTTCTCTCCATCCGGGGAGCAACTCACCATAAGAGGGAATTATGACGATCAGAGCAGAACCGACCTCTGGCCGTTTTTGCACGCTTTGAAGCGTTCCGAACGAGCCGCCAAACGTAACGTCATCAGTTTCGTTGCGCATTATTTCGGTCAAATCGCCAGTTCAATCGATAACGTTACGTTTCATTTCGTAATCCGTTTCGTCTCTTGTATCGATACAAAATATCCGATAGCGTGACGTAAGCCCGGAAATCGGGCGTGCGGACGCGATGCGAGACAACGAGGACTCCATGACCAGCCCCTCCCCCGACAACTCCCGCCCGGACAACGGCGACACCGCCGACTCCCCCGACCCGGCGTCCGACGCGGCACCCGCTCGCGTCGGCCGGCCCCGGAAGTACGCGTCGGCGGCCGATCGGGTGCGCGCCCACCGCGCGCGCGAACGCGCCAAGAAGGCAGCCGCTCTCTCCCCTGCCGCCGCGGAGTCCGCGACACCCGACGACGCGATCTCGACGCTCGCCACGACCACCGCGGCGTTACGGACGCTCGCGACCACCACCCTCGAGCAGTACGCCACCATCACCACGCGCATCACCGATGCCGTCGACAAACTCACCGACGCCGACGCCGTCGAAGCACAGATGACCCGGGCCGCCACGGAACTGGCGAAGGTGCGCGCCGACGCGGACGCGAAGATCGCGCGACTCCGGGAACAACTCGCGCAGGCCACCGAGGACCGCGACAACGCCGACGCGGCCGTCGCAGCGGTCGATGCCGAACTCGCCGACGCCCGGGCCGCCCACGCCGAGCAGATCCGCCGGCTGCAGCAAACTCACGACGAAGAGATCTCTCGCGCGAGCGACGACCACGCCGACACCCTGCAACACCTGCAGGGCCGCCTTGCCGACGCAGAGACCGAACACGACCGCGTCGTCTCCGACCTGCATCGGACCATCACCGAACTGAACGACAGCCTCGCCACCTGCCGGCGGGATCTCGAGGACGCCACCACCGAACGCGACCGGGTGGCAACGGAACTATCCGGAGCCCGCGACGATCTCGCCCGTGCTCGCGCGGCACTCGAACGCGACGCCGCGACCGTCGCCCGCCTCGAATCCGAACTCGGCGCCGAACGCGATCGCAATGCCGACCTTCGGGACCATCTCGAGCAGGCGCGGGTGGCGGCGGCCGCCGCTCGCGCTGCGGAGACGGCCTCCCGCGAACGCGGCGACGAGTTGCGAGCGGAGATCGGTGACTTGCGCGCCGAACTCACCGGATGCCGGACCGAACTCGACGCCGTGCGCGCCGAACTCGGCCGTGCACGAACGGCAGCGGGATCCGTTGCCCGCCCGGACGCCGGCAACGACTCACCACGCCCCGATTCGGACGACTGACGGACGACGCTCCGCTCTGCACCCACCGGCGGCACGGCGATCCACGGGACGCCGGTGCGGACCGTGTTTAGGGTCGCCGACCTACTCGCCCGTCGGAGTGGCGAACACGAAGTCGTTGTTCGCATAGCCCAGTGGTGGACCGACGAAGTCCCCTCCGCAGGTGGCGAGCACCAACGTTTCGGGGCCGTCGAGCCGATTGAGTTCGTCGAGCGGCAGTCGACCGTCTTTGCTGACGCTGAGCAGACGGTCGACGCGATACTGCCGTGAACTACCGTCCGCTGTCGTCACAGCGATCTCGGCGCCCTCGCGCAGTCCGGCGAATCGCGCCGCGAATCCCTCCCCCTGATCGACATCGTCGATGTGCCCGGTCATCACGATGGCACCGCTCCCTTCCCCGGGCAGCGCGGAGTCCACCCACCACCCGAGTCGGGAGACGTCCCGCGGAGGCAGCAAGCTGCCGTCTGCGTCGGTGGCGACCGGATCGATGGGAGCGCTCCCGCCGTCGAGCGTCAGCGCCACCGGTGCGGCGGGGTCGTCGGTGCTCGCCGCGACCGGCAGCGGCATATCCTTTTTGCCCTGCGTCACGGATGACGACGTAGCCGATTCCGAAGGACCCGATTCCGAGGGAGAGTCGGCGCAGCCCCCCAGGAACAGGATCGCGGCGATCCCCAGCGCCGCGACGCCCGGTCGTTTTCTCACGTCAGCGCCTGAAGATCGATCCGGCGGGAACGGACTGGATCGGAACCCGCGACTCCGGATTGCGCGGCACCGGGTACGTATACGGATTGTTGTGCAGCGGGGTGCCCGTGGTGGCGGGTGGCTGCGTCGTGGACGGCGGATCCTCCGGTTCTGATGCGGCCGGCGGTGTGGTCACCCCGGGGCTGTCCGTCACGGTGAGTTGGGCGCCCGCTCCACCGGCGGCGAACACGATGAGCGCTATTCCGAACAGCAGAGCAAGAAAACGGGATGCATAACGCATGTGGGTCCCTCGATTCGAAGCGGACGGGTTGCCCCGACACAGACGTCGTCGGTCCGTGCGCCGCACGGGTCTTGCCCTTTTCGACGTCGTGCGCCCCATCGCCCGGATAGTGTCCGTTGTGTAGTTCGTCCCCAACGGCTGTCACGGACAGGCGGACAGCCACATTCGAGCGTCCCTCCTGCCGCCTGTTGATGCAACACGAAATTCGGGTCCGTTCGTATCGGGGAGGCCACAGTGCAGCACGACAACGGTGACATGATTCGGCCGCGGGTCGATCTGCGACGGCACAGCGCAGTCGTCGTCGACCTCGGCATCGTCCCGGACTTTTCTCGGCCCGCCACGCCCGATAACCGGCATTCCGAGGAGCACCCGGCGGAGTCGCTGCGCAGACTGCTCCACCGTCTCGAACGTGCCGGTGTGGGGGTGACGGTCTTCTCGCCGCGCGGAGACGCCAAGGAAATGCTCGCCGACGCGGGCCTCGACGAGGCGCTGTCGGTCGCGGTGGACGAACCGACACCGCAGGAAGCCCTCGCCCGACTCCGTATCCCGTCGTCGTCGGCGGTGCTCGTCACGGCCGACGGACAGATGATCGCGATGGCGCGCGGCGCGGGATTCGCGCTCGTGATCGGAATGGAACGGAAGGACCGCGCGGGCGAGTTCCCGGTAGGGGTCACCGACGCCGTCGTGCAGGATCTCGACGACATCGACCTGAGAACAAGGGATCACCACCTGTCGGAGATCCCCGACCCGCTCGAATCCGAGGCCGACCTGGCGGCGCTGCTGCGGGTTCACGAGCCCGTCGTGGTTCTGGACCTCGACAGTGCCACCGCGGAGACCGCACCGACCTCGGACCTGCGGGACGCACTCGCCCGGCTGGCGCACGCCTGTCCCGTGGTGGTGCTCAGCGGCCGCGACCTCGCCGATGTGCAGGACCTGATCGGAATTCCGGGCCTCTGGTACGCCGGAAATCGTGGATTCGAACTCGGCGCGCCGGACGGTGCCACCCACGAACACCCCGGCGTCCGCACGGTGAAACCCATCATGGAACGAGTTTCCCGGTTTCTCACCGAGCGACTGCAGGACGTGCCGGCTGTGCGGGTCGACCCGACACCGTCCACCGTGGTCGTGCACGACGCGAACACACCCGACGACTACATCGGCGAGGTCACCGCAGCCGTCTACGACGCCCGCGACGACGGCGACCTCCGGGTCGCGCGGGGCCAGGACTTCTGGGAACTGCAACCCGGGCCGGGATGGGACAAGGGCACGGCACTGCGCTGGGTGCTCGGCGTCGTCGGCGACGGGGATTCGGTCGCGCCCCTGTACATCGGGGGTGAACCCTTCGACGAGGATGCCTTCGACGTGCTGCCGCACGACGGCGTCGGAATCGTCGTGCGGCACCGCGCAGCCGAGGACAGACGGTCCGCGGCGCGCTTCGCGGTGAACGGCACGTCCGGAGTGACGGAACTGCTCGACCTGGTGGCCGACGTACTCGACCGCAACCCGTCGGATGCCTCCCGGGCAGGCGGCTGGAGTCTGTTCTACGACCACTACGACCCCGCCTCCGAAAAACTCCGGGAAGCGCTCTGCACCTTGGGAAACGGGTTCTTCGCCACGCGCGGGTGCGCACCCGAAGCCGTGGCGGGCCGAGCGCACTATCCGGGCACCTACATCGCCGGACTCTACAACCGGTTGCGCGACGACCGGCCGGACATGACGCTCGTGAACGAGAGTCTGGTGAACGCGCCCAACTGGCTGCCGCTGACGTTCCGGATCGACGGTGGTCCGTGGTTCGATGTGGACACCGTCGACCTGCTCGACTACCGCCAGTACCTGGATCTGCGGCGTGCTGTCCTCACGCGCCGGGTGCGGTTCCGCGACAGCGCCGGGCGGACGACCACGGTGCTCCAGCGCCGGTTCGTCGCGATGCACCTCGCGCATGTCGGGGCGCTCCAGACGACCGTGGTGGCGCACGACTGGACGGGTGTCGTGGAATTCCGGTCGTCTCTCGACGGTTCGGTCCGCAACACGCTGGTCGACCGCTACCGCGAGTTGGCCGATCACCACCTCGTGCCGGTCGACGCCCACGAGGTGACATCCGACTCGGTGGTGCTGAGCATGCAGACGAACCAGTCGCACATCCCGCTGGCCACGGCAGCGCGCACCACGATCCGTTCGAACGGAAACGGATACGACAGCACCCATCGCCTGTTCGAAAACGACGGAAGCATCGGCCATTTCGTCAGTGTCCACGTCGACGAAGGCCGAACGGTCACGGCGGAGAAAACGGTGACCGTGTTCACCGGACGCGATTCTGCGGTCTCCGACCCCGCCGACGGGGCCACCCGACTGTTGTCCACGTTGGGGACGTTCGACGAGATCTTGGGCGATCACGTCCGGGTGTGGGATCACTTGTGGGGCCGGACGCACATCACTCTCGCCGATCGGGAGGATTCGTCTCGCATCCTGCGGTTGCACATGCTGCATCTGCTGCAGACCCTGTCGCGGAACACCACCGATATCGACGCGGGTGTCCCGGCCCGCGGCCTGCACGGCGAGGCCTACCGCGGGCACGTCTTCTGGGACGAGTTGTTCGTCTTTCCGGTGCTCAATCTGAGGAAACCCTCGCTGACCCGCTCGCTGTTGATGTACAGGTACCGCAGACTGCCGGAGGCTCGGCGCGCCGCCGGTGCCGCCGGGCTCCGAGGCGCGATGTTCCCGTGGCAGTCCGGGAGCGACGGCCGCGAGGAAAGCCAGCAGTGGCACCTCAATCCGCGGTCCGGCCGGTGGCTGCCGGACCCCAGCCGTCGGCAACACCACATCGGCATCGCCGTGGCATTCAACGTCTGGCAGTACTACCAGGTCACCGGCGACCTCGCCTTCCTCGGTGAGTGCGGCGCCGAGATGCTGGTCGAGATCGCACGGTTCTTCGCGAGTCTCGCGTCGTACGACGGGGTTCGGTCCCGCTACGTCATCCGTGGCGTGGTGGGGCCGGACGAGTTCCACTCCGGCTACCCCGAGGCTCCGTACGACGGGATCGACAACAACGCCTACACCAACGTCATGGCGGTATGGGTCATTCTTCGCGCCGTCGAAGCGCTCGCCGCCCTAGCCGATCCGGATCGTACCGACCTGATGGACCGTCTCCACCTCGACGCGGACGAACTCGCCCGGTGGACGGATGTCACCCGGCGGATCTTCGTTCCGTTCCACGACGGGGTGCTCAGCCAGTTCGAGGGATACGGCGACCTGGCCGAACTCGACTGGGACGGCTATCGCCAGCGGTACGGCGACATTGCGCGCCTCGACCGGATACTCGAGGCGGAAGGCGACGACGTCAACCGGTATCGCGCCTCGAAACAAGCCGACGTGGTGATGCTGTTCTATCTGCTCTCGGCCGACGAGTTGCGAGATCTGCTCGGGCGAGCAGGCTACCGATTCGAACCGGACGCGATCCCCCGGACCATCGACTACTACCTCGCGCGCACCTCCCACGGTTCGACGCTCAGCGCCGTGGTCCACTCGTGGGTACTCGCGCGCGGCCATCGCGAGGAGGCCGTGGAGTACTTCGAGAGAGTCCTCGTCTCCGACGTCACCGACATCCAGGGCGGCACCACGCCGGAGGGCATCCACCTGGCAGCCATGGCAGGGAGCATCGACCTGCTGCAGCGGTGCTTCACCGGACTCGAAACACGGGGCAACCGTCTCATCCTGAACCCGCAGTGGCCGGAACACCTGGGCCCCCTGAAGTTTCCGATGCGCTACCGCGGGCACTACCTCGACGTGTCGGTCCACGGCCGGAAGGTGGAGGTGACCGCCGGACCGGGAGATCACCGCCCGATCAAGGTGATGTGCCGCGACCGGACCGTCACCTTGCACCCCGGAAGCACGGTCGCCCTGGATTGAGCGTCCGCGGACCGCGTCGACGCGTCCCGTCCCGACCCCGACACGCCGCGCTCGCCCAGCGGCGCGCTACGGCATCGTCGTGTCGGTGCGCGGAAGCTCGTCGGGAAACCGGAAGCTGCAGCCCAGTTCGTCGGCCGACGACATGTTTTCGGCGTCGCGGAACCAGGTGACACAGGTGTCGACGACGAGACGGACGTCGCGGCTGAACAGATAGCCGTCGGTGCAATCGTCGAAGTGATCGTCGAAGTGCCACAGGTCGAGTGCCAGGCCCGCCGGAGAGTGGTCGACCAACATCAGACGAGCGAGTTCCCGGCGGGAACGACGAACCATCAGCACACCGTCGGCGAGCACATGGATCTGGGCACACACCACGTCGCCGGGTTCGTCGTCGACCGGGACGTAGTCGCGCGGGCCGATCTCTAGGACGAATCCGGTGGGCCTGCCGGCGAGCGATCCGAGCAGCCGTTCGGCCATCTCGTCCCACGTCGCGGCACCCGAACCGGTCCCGGGATCCGGCATCACCCCTCCTACGGTCGCGCCTTGTTGCGGGAACCAGAATAGAGAGGCGGACCGACACGGGCCACGGGTGATGCGGGTTCCGGCGGGTCGTCCGCCTACCCTGTCACGGTGAGCGAAACAGGTCGGTCCGGCACCCGGACGGTCGAGGACCCGACGGTGCGGGACGACCGGTTACGGTTGTTCGCGTTCGCGACCGCCGAAAAGCGCAGTGAGTATCTGTGGGTGCTGCGAGCGTTCGATCATGCCCGGGCCAGTTACGTCGTGCTGCTGCACGCCGCCGACGTCGCGTCGGTACTGGACCGCATCGGCGGTGACGATCCCGCGGCCGCGCTGACCTCCGCGCAGGTCGCTCCTCTGCTCGAACAGTTGCACGCGTGGGGCGTGCTCGAGCGCAGCTACGACGGCACCCGTGCCGTCACCCTCGCCGAGTACCGCAACCGGCACTTCGTCTACCAGTTCGGGCAGGCCGGATTCCAGGCGTTCCGCGCCGTCGACGACGTGCTGACCGGGCGGGGACACGACGTGGCGCTCTCCCGCCTCGCGCTCGCCGATCTTCTCGCAGATCTGACCGAACTCGCCGCCGCCAACGAGTCCGGCGACGGCGAGCTGGTGTACCGGAAACTGAACCGGCTCGACGCCACCCTCTCGGACATGGCCGAACGCGCCGCCCGCTTCTACCTGGCGCTCGGCGATCTGGTGCGCACCACCGAGATCACCCCCGAGGTCTTTCTCACCCACAAGGACGCATTGCTCTCCCACATGCGCGAGTTCAGTTCCGATCTCGCCCGGTACGCACCGAAGCTCACCGCGGCACTCGCCCGCGTCGAGGCGACCGGCGCCGAGAGGTTGCCCGCTCTCGCGGCGGCGCACGACGAGCGGGTGCTGCTCTCCTTCGAAGAACGAGAAGCCGACTGGCGTCAGCGGTGGCGCGGAGTCGAGCACTGGTTCGCCGGGATGGGGTCGGCGCCGAGCGAATCGGAGCGACTGCGAGAGGGCACGATGAACGCGATCGCGGCGGTGCTGGCGTTGCTGCGCCGGCTGACCGAGAACCGCCGAGGCGGAGTCAGCCGCGAATCACAGTTGCGGCACCTGGCGGGATGGTTCGCCGCCGCCCCCAGCGAGGAGGCCGCCCACGGGCTGTTCGGGGCCGTGTTCGATCTGGGCCGCCCCCGGCACTTCTCGATGCCGCACCCCGACGCCGATATCGTGCCGTCCAGCCGCTCGTGGTGGGACGCACCGCCGGTGGAGATCTCGCGCACGCTCGCCGAGACCGGCCGGACGCCGGCTGCCGGAGCGCCGAGTCGGGTGCAGCGCAACGACTCCGCGATCCGCCGGCTACGCGAAGTGCAGCTCGACACGCAGCGTCGCCGTGCCGATGCCGCGCGGTCGCTCGGCGCCGGTGGTGTACGGGACCGGGAGCTGACCGAGCCGGAAACCGAGGTACTGCTCAGCCTGATCGACGCGGCGTTGTCGGCGCGCGTGCCGGTGGCCGGACGCGTGCGCGACGAGACGTCCGGCACACAGAACGGGGTGAAGCTCACGCTGCGACCGAGTACCGAATCGACGGTGGTGCGCACCGCACGTGGCCGGTTGTACCTCGACGGCCTCACGGTCGACGTGCAGTGAGGGCCCACGCCATCGCGCCGCTCGAGCTCGATTCGTATCAGCGGGCGGCGCGTCTGATCCTCTCCCACCACCTGGTGACCTCGACGTATCCGGACGGCAACGCCCTGCCGTTGCTGCGGCGCTGGGCGACCGAATTGCGCGACGACCTTCGCGAACTCCTCGGCTACCGGCTCGAGGTCACCGAGACCACCGCCCGGTTGTTCACCGTCGCAGACCGGCTCGATCCGGGTGCCGGTACCGCCACGCACACCGACCGTCCCTTCGATCGGCGCCGCTATGCCTACCTGGCGCTGGCTCTTGCCGCGCTGGGCCGCGCCGGCGGACAGATCAGCCTGTCGGAGCTCGCCGACCACGTCGCCGCGGATGCCGCACAGGTCGACGGGGTGGATCTCGTCACCGATCGCGCCGTGGATCGCGACGCCTTCGTCGACGCGGTGGCGTGGCTCGCCACGCGCGGGGCCATTGCCCTCGCCGACGGTGACGCGGGCGCGTGGGCGACCGATCCCGACATCGGTGAAGCCCTCTACGACATCGACCGGTCGGTCGTGGCCGCGCTGTTCCGCCCCGCGCAAGCGCTCCAGCATCTGCACTCGGTGCGCGGTCTGCTCGCCGGGCAGGACGGTAGTTCGGGTGCCTCCGACGGTGGGCGCGCCGAGGCAGCACAACGGATCCGACACGCACTGATCCAGCGTCCCGTGGTCTACGCGGAGGGCCTCGACGACGCCGAAGCGCTGCAACTCGCGTTGCCGCGCACCACCGCCGATCTGGAACTGCTCACCGGGCTGGTCGCCGAGCGACGCGCCGAGGGAGTCGCTCTGGTGGACACGTCGGCCCGGATGTCGGACCTGCGGTTCCCCGGCACCGGTACCGTCGCGCAGGTCGCGTTGCTGCTCGCCGGAGAGATCTGCGACCGGGTGCTCGACCCGGATTCGGCTCCGCCGCCCCGGCACCGGATCCCACGCGACGAGCACGACACGCTCCTCGCGGCGATCGATGCCGCCCTGCCCCGGTCTTCGGTGTTCGCGACCCTGGCGACCACCGAAGACCCCGACGCCCCGCCACCGGACGTTCCCTCCGGGGAGAGCGACCAGCCGGGACACCCGATGGTCGACGACGCTTGGCTGGCAAGCACCATCGGCGGGCTCGTCGACACCTACGGGCGGACCTTCGCCGCGCAATGGCAGGCCGACCCCGCCGGTCTCGCCGACGCTGCGGTGGGCCTGCTGGCGAAACTGGGACTGGTGGCCCGGATTCCGGGCGGGGTGCTCGCCCTGCCCGCGCTGGCACGGTTCCGGGGCGCGACGGTCAGTGTGCGCAAACGCGATCCCCGGATCGAGCTGTTCCCGGACGAGACGAGCGAGACGGAGAGTCATGAGTAGTGCCCGTTTCCGGCCCACCCGCGCCGGAATCATCAATCTGTGGGACTACCGGGACCAGGAGTTCTCGTTCGCGGACGGACGCCTCGTGCTGCGCGGCCCCAACGGGTCGGGAAAGACCAAGGCTCTCGAGGTGCTGTTCCCGTTCGTGTTCGACGGCCGCATCGAACCGCGTCGGCTGAACCCGTTCGCGGGTGAGGAACGCACGATGCGCTCGAACCTGCTCTACCAGGGACAGGACAGCGCGTATTCGTATGTCTGGATGGAGTTCTGCCGCGGGCGGGCCGACGAACCGGAGGCCGTGACCGTCGGAGTGGGCATGCGCGCCACCCGGGGAACCGACAAGGTCACCCGCTGGTATTTCGTGGTCGACGGACGCGTCGGCGTCGATTTCTCGTTGCTCGACGCCGAGGACCGCCCGCTCACCCGTAAACAGCTGATCGAACAGATCGGCGGCGAATGCGTGACCGACCGCGCGGCGGACTACCGGGCGGCGATCGACTCGCGCATGTTCGGGCTCGGCGCCCAGCGGTACGACCAGTTGATCAATCTGATCCTCACCCTGCGACGACCCCAGCTGGCGAAGAATCTCGATCCGAAAGGACTGTCGCAGGCGCTGACCGACGGTCTGCGCCCCCTCGACGATCAACTCTTGGTCGAGGCTGCTCGCTCCTTCTCCGACATGGAGGAGGTCGCGCGCACCCTCGAGTCGCTGGCGGCCGCGGATGACGCGGCGCAGAGTTTCGTCGCGGTGTACACGACATATCTCCGGCAGCAGGCACGCGCGGAAGTCGACCAGGTGGGCGCGCGGCTGACGACCGTCGACGCTGCGATCGTGTCGCTGCGGTCGACCACCGCCGACAAGGAAACCTCCGCCACCGAACGAACCCGCGCCGAAGAAGCCCTCGCCGCGACAGAACGAAACCTCGAACAGGCCCGCGCGAATCTCGAAGCCCTTCAGCGCTCGAGTGCCTACGAAGGCAAACAGCAACTCGACGACCTCGCCCAGGCTGTGGCCAATCTCGAACGCACCACCGTGGCGCAGGCCGAGCAGGCGGCACGGGCCCGCAGTGCCGTCGCGCAGCGCGCCGACGACCTCGAGCGGGCCCAGGCCGCTCTCGCCGCCGCGGTGTCCGCGCGGACCCGCTGTGAAGACGCCCTCCAGGAGGCCGCGGCAGACGCGGGCATCGCTTGGCACACAGCAGATTACTCGGAGCGCGGCGATCGGCTGGTCGCCGCTCTCGAGGCACGCGCGGAGGAACGCGACGCCGACATCCGCGCGGTGCGCGCGGCGTCGCGACACCTGGACGGCGCGGCAGCATCCCGGGCGCGGGCCGAGGCGGCCGCGACACGCAGCCGCACCCAGCGCGAGTCGGCCACCGCAGCCGTGGAAGCGGCGGAAACCGTCGTCGAACTCGCGCGGGCACAGACGACGGACGAGCTGCGGACCTGGTGGGAAGAACACGCCGAACGCTATGCCCGGGAAGAAATTTCGTCGGATCTGTTCGAGACACTGGACGCGGCGATCACGATCGCCGGGCAGGACGACGCCCCGGCACCGGCCGCCGTGCTCAGCGCACACACGGCGCCCGCCGTCGAAGAACTCCGGTTCCGGCGACGCGCACTCACCTCCGACATCGCGGCGTTCCGAGTGCAGATCGCGCAGTTCGAAGCCGAACGGGAAGAAGTGGTCGCCGAACACAACGACGCTCCCCCGCCGTTCTCCGCCAGGACGGGAAGCCGGGAGTCGCTGCCCGGTGCGCCTCTGTGGCGGCTGGTGCGGTTCCGCGACGACGTCGCCGCACAGGACGCAGCCGGCATCGAAGCGGCGCTGCAGGCAGCGAACCTGCTCGACGGGTGGATCTGTACGGGAGGTGAGCTGCCGGAGGTCGAGTCGGAGCAGTTCCTCGTCGCGGTGCCCGCCCAACACCGCCCGCCGGGTCCGACGCTCGCCGATGTGCTGGTACCCGAACCCGACACGGAGGTTCCCGAGCGCGAGGTCAGCGAGGTGCTCGAGTCCATCGCGCTGACGTCCGCACCGGCCGGTGGGGTCGCCGTGTCCGTGGACCCCACCGGCGGTTTCCGGCAGGGCACGCAGATGGGCAGGCACACCAAACAGCACGCAGAGTTCATCGGCGCCACCGCCCGTGCCCGTCGACGCCGACTGCGCGTCACCGAACTCGAACGCGCAATAGCCGAAGCGCATTCCACGGTGCAGGCATTTGAAGAACAGCATCGCAGCCTCGGCGACCGGCTGGACGGGCTCGCGGACGCCGCCGCTTCGCTGCCCCGCACCGGTACGGTGCTCGCCGCGTTGCGGAAGGTCACCGAGTGCGCCGGCGCGCTCCGTACGTCCACGGAATCGGCAGCGGCCGCGGACCGCGAACTCGATCAGGCACTCACCGAGTTCGCCACCGGGCAGCAACAGCTGCGGTCGACCGCCGCCCGCCACCGCACCCCCCACGAGGGACGCGAGCTCGACAGCCTGGACGCTGCAGTCCGGCATTTCCGCTCGCAGGGGCAGGCGCTGCTGCGAGCACTGCGGGAGCACGCGACGAACACCGAACGTGCGCGGGAGGCACAGTCCCGGCTCGAGGAGGCACACCGCGTCGCCGAAGAAGCCGCGGAACAGTCGGCCGTTTCCGAAGAGTCGTTCGCCGCTCAGCAGCAGAAGCTGGAAACACTACGGGACGCGCTCGGCGCCGGCGCGGACAAGATCGATGCGCAACTCGCGCAGGCTCGTGCACGGATCGAGGCGGCCAGGGCTGCTCAGCGGACCGCCCGGAAGGCGCACGAGGTGGCGCTCGGGCGCATCGGCAAGTCGGAGGCCGCACAGACGGCCGCCGAGGAGACGTTACGGTCCGCGCTCGTCGAATCCCGCGCCGACGCCGAGAAACTGGCACCGTTCGCCCGCCCGGACCTGCTGGCGTTGCTGGGGACAGCGCAACCGCACGCGTGGCCGGCGAGCTCCGCCGCATGGCTGGAACCGGATCAGTTGCTGTACCGGATCCGGCAGGCGGAACCGGATACCGACGTTCCCGTGCTGCCCGCGGAGGTACATGCGCTGTTCCGGTCGCTGGCAGGCGCGACGGAGACGGTCCGAGCGAGCGAATCGGCTCGCAAAGCGGCGCGGACCGCACTCACGGTCGCCGTGCAGGAGTTCGATACGGAACTTGCGAGGACACAGGACTATCGGCTGCGGTGGGATGCGCCCGACGGACTGACGGTGGTTCAGGTACAGGACGAACACGGGTTCTCGTCGGTCGGCCAGTTCGCGGTGCGGATCGGGCAAGCCCGACGCGACCAGGAATTGCTGCTCACCGACTCCGAACGCCGCATCCTCGAAGATGCGCTGCTGGCGGGGCTCGCCCAGCAGATCCACGAACGTACCGTCGATGCCCGCGATCTCATCGCACGCATGGGTGCCGAGATGCGAGCGCGGCACATGTCGTCGGGCAACACGATCGGGGTGCACTGGGTGCTCGCCGACCATCTCGACGATCAGGCCCGGGCGGTGTGCAAATTGCTCGACCGCGACACGTCGGCGCTGTCCGCGGAGGATCTGGCAGCGGTGCGGGCGCACTTCGCGTCGCGGATTCGCGCGGAGCGGGCGGCGCACCCGGAGCGTTCGTATCCGGAGATCCTTGCCGCAACCTTGGATTACCGGCGGTGGCGGGTGTTCTCGTTCAGCCTGATCGGCGCGGACGGCAGCGACGACAAGCTGACCCCCGCGCGGCATTCGGCGCTCTCGGGTGGTGAACAGTCGGTGTCGCTGCACCTGCCGTTGTTCGCGGCGGCGCACGTGATGCTGGATTCGGCGGATCCGCATGCCCCACGTCTGCTGGCGCTCGACGAAGCGTTCGCGGGAGTCGACGACACAGGTCGGAGCGAATTGCTCAGTCTGTGTGTGCAATTCGATCTGGATCTGTTCATGACGGGATTCGACCTGTGGATCACGTATTCGGGAGTACCCGGCTGCGCGCACTACGACCTGTCGCACTCGGTCGCCGAACACACGGTTGCGGCGACCTTGCTGGTGTGGTCCGGCGGGGAACTGCTCGCCGAGCACGACGGTTCGGATCTCGCCACCGCGCTGGGGTCTCCGGGGACTCGGAAGGTGGCACAAACGGTGGAGGGCGCATTCGAATTCGCGTGAACACTCGGTGGTGCCCTCGGCCATCCCGTGTCGCTCCGATATCGGGGTGGCGTCGAGTGCTGAGGTGCCTTGCGACGCACCGATCCGGTGGTGCCCGTTGCGGATTCGGCGCCGGATACACCTTACCCATTAGTTGCGCGAACAATAGGAATTCCAGCGTCGATTCCCACAACCGAGTACCGAAGCCGACTGAGTACTCGAATCGGCTTCCTTTTCGAAGAATTCACCAACAATGCCGAAATCGTGTGATCAACGTCGGTTACCCCACGATGATCGAGGCATGAATACCAACACGGATCAGTTTCCGCGGCAGTCATCGGACTGGTCGGGCTGCCATGTTCGTCGTCGCACCGGGCGCCGCGAGCGCCGCCGATCCCTGCCGACTCGGGGTCTCGAACACCGGACCACGATCGTGCGCCACCACCGAATTCCGTCCTCCCCCAGTGTTGACGGTCGGTGACGGAATCTGCGTCGGCATCCTCAATTCCGCCGGGGTCGCGTTCGGACCGCTCTACGAGTACAGCAGCTTTCCGGGTGCCACCCATTCCATCGAACTCCGCGTGACGCAGGTTCTCGTCACCCGTGGCAGTGAGGCGGTAGGCAATCTCAAGCAGAAGTGACGCGAAGGAGGACTTGCCGCTGCCGTTGTGGCCGTAGACGACTGAGCCTGCCCAAGGGAAGCGTGGTGGGCCAAAAGTCTTTGCTTAGCGAGCCGTATGCGGTCATCGGGTCGAGTCGGCGCAGCATGGGGCGAATCCTAGTGCGTACATAATCCGATCCGGTCGGGACGTTCCACCGCACCGTGAAAACAGATCGGAAGTGATCAACGTGGTCTGAATGGCTATGTGGCACTAGAGTCGATTTGTCGACAGTGTCCGCACAGGCGAGGCCGGTCAACCGCAAGTAACCGATGCTATCCGCCCTCTTGCGCACATGTCTTCCCGCCGACTACGAATCCGGCGACTACAGCGCGGCCAACGCTGCGAAATCAGCAGGCTGTGGCACTGCGCGGTTTACGCGACCCCGCGTCGCGTTCGAGAAGGAACCGCACTCGCACCCACCTGACTGTTCAGACCAGCAGCTAGTCGGCGGGGACGACCCCCTGCTCGCGGATTGACGTCACAGATCGCCGAATCTTATCTCGGCCGGAACATCTAGTATTCGGATGTGGTCTTGACCGCATCCCACGCCCCGAGTCCGACCACGTACGCGTTACATAAACCAATTGCGCCCCAGCAGCATGTGAATAGATTATCCACCATCTTGACCCCAGTTGTTATACGGAGAGGTCAGGTAAGTGGAACTGAACGTGCCGGATGTAAGCCTTAATCCACCATTGGCCGATAGATCCGGGCGAGCGCCAGTCCCAACAAAGACAACACGGTGAAGACGATCCACAGCCTGATGGCGGACATGTCCACCAACGCGGAAACAAGCAGCCCACAGATCGAGCAAATCAGCAGAGCCGCCCACACCAGAGTATGAGCAGCCTTCAGGCGCGCTTGCTTTGCGGCGCGTGCGGCTCGGACTCGATCGATGCCGGCTGCGAAGTCTCTGGCGTGTCGGTTCTGAGGGAACAGCGTGCCGTCAGTGGTGTAGGCGAACAGGCCGATCTCGTGTTCGTTTGCATACTCGACGGCATGCGGGGTGTACGGCGAAGGGGAGATCAACTCCGCGAAGAACAGCATGGCGATGGAATGTTCCGTGCCTCGTGCGCCGTACAGACGTTGAAGATCCGGCCGCCCGACCTTTGAATGCATCCACTTCACCTGCGCGACTGCACGCCGGGCAACAACATCGATGCCCCCATCGGCACCGCGCCGGGTCACCCTCGCGTCGGGAAACCCCATCTCCCTCATCCGTGCAGCCGCAAAGTGCTCGGCGTCCTCGGGAGACGTAATGTATCGGGACCGAGAATCCATCATTCGACCTCCCGATCTCGGGTCTGTCGACACTATAGCTGTCTACCGCCCCGTCACTGGCCGGATCATCGGCATAGACGACTGGCCACTGAATTCCGGCGGTGGTTGCGGTCCAGACCGCCGTTAGCGCCCGGGGCCATCCGGATGAGAGCGGATGAACTCGTGATCTTTGGTCCGGCCCGCGATGGTCGGTACCGCGCACAGGCTGACTTCGCCTACGTCTAAGACTGCCTCGGTGACCACTCCTTCTGGGTGCGACCCTTCCTGCTTGAAGTTCAAACCGGTTCGCCCGTACTCCGCGCCGGATCCAGCGTCCCCCGATGAAGTGTGCGTCTGTTTCCCCGCAGTTCGGCAGCACCACCGTGCCTCTGTATGGCCTTCGACCCAGATCCACTGCAGGAGAAATCTTCCCGACCGAGATGTCGGGATACTGAGCTTGTGGCCAAGGTCGATCTTGGCCGCGGATGCGCCCCAGGCAACATGTCTGACCACTTCCCGGGCAATAAATGCCTCCACGGACTGCGCGGAAATCACCGCAACTACCCAGGATGGACTGCGAGCCGAAAACCACCACGTTCAGGAGCTCGTCGTACTCAGCATCATCGGGGAAACAGAAATCGGCTCCCAGATTTCTGCGACCGAGGAACACCGGTGCTGCGAAGCCAATTGCCGCGATCGGTGACAGCACTCGATCGTGACTGTCGCGCGCCCTCTAACCCCGCCCTGTCACTCGCCTGCCTATCTATACGGTGGCGCTGAAACTGTGTGATGCGCCGCGTCGTGTCCCCGGGCTGTTTCCGGCCGGGCGGTGCGAAGATGCCGGGGGTCGGTCGAGCAGGGGAATGGAGTCCACGGGAGTGCGAGCAACCACGGTCAAGTTCGCTCGCGAGCAGTTGGGTGCGCTGGTGCGGGAAGTCAACGACGATACCGTCGCGGTGGAGATCACGGGCAAACACCATGAGGCTGTGCTGATCTCGAAAGAGCGGTACATCGCGCTCCAGGAAGCGACCTTCCTCCTCCGTTCACCCGAACTGATGGACAGTCTCCGGAGGGAGATGGCGCGCGCACTTCTCGAAGCGCAATCGGACGATTCTTCGGATGGTCCCGCCGACACGTCCGAGAAGCCGGCAAAACCCGGACGGCGCCCCGCGAAACGCTCCCGCAAGCAACGAAAGAAGAAGCAGAAGAAGGCGTAATCGTGCGTGGGCCGGCGCCAGATCCACCTTCGGCACCCGCTCACCACGCGAACTCCCCGATGCCCCGGTCCGATCAACCCTTCCGCTGCGGAACCCTGATCGACGAAGCGGTCACCGATGAGGATCGGAAACAGGATTCGCTACCGGGTTGTTCATTCGCGCTCGGTAGCCGAAGACGACACTGCAGATCAACCCTGAAACGACCATCGATCCGGACAGAACCCCAGGCACGTCGTGCGCAGACGCGAGCAAGACGCCACATATCGCCAGCAACCCTCCGGAGGTAACCAACCCGATAGCGGTCGCGGCGGCGCGTGCGCGCACGGCGCGCGGCATCGGGTTCTCTCGGTTCGGCATCGGGTTCTCTCGGTTCGGCATCGGTCCTCCACAGTTCGTGTGGTTCGTCGACGACCGAACCACACGAACGGGTCACGACAACAGCATCGCAGGCCGCTACCGTCGCGGTTCGTACCGCATCGCCACCGTTCCCGCACCGAACTCGTGCCGGTCCAGGAAGCGCAGCTCGAGGGGCTTCGACAACCCCGCGAACAACGTCGGCCCGTGGCCGGCGATCCTGGGCTGCACCACGAATTCGTACTCGTCGATCAGCCCCAACTCCGCCAACGCGAGCGGGAGTTGCACCCCTCCGACGAACAGACCGTTGGGCGCGTCCTGTTTGAGTTTCCGAACGGCTTCGGCAAGGTCCCCCTGTACAAGTTCCGCATTCCAGTCGACACTCGGGAGCGTGCTCGACACGACGTACTTCTTCGCTGCGTCGATCGTCCGGGCGAACGGGTCCGTCCAGTCGGGATTCTCTGCCGACGACGGCGACTGTCGCCACGCCGACTCCATCAGTTCGTACGTCACGCGGCCGAAGAGCAGCGCGTCCGCCCGCTCGAGATTCGCGGTGTGGTGGCGGTGCAATTCCTGTAGCTCTTCCTCCGCAGGCACCGCGCGATGATCGCAGCATCCGTCCAGAGTGATGTTGATGGAGTACCGGAGCAATCCCATCGGGCCAGCGTACGTCGGGGGCAAGTTCCGTTGTGGCGCTTCGGCTGCGCCGATATGCGATGAGTTCTTCTGCCCGACCGGGTCTGTCCCGTCGACAACGGAACCACAGCGCGGAGGTAGGGCATGGGCCTCATCGAGATCGAACTGTTCGCGACCCTCGACCTCGTCGGGCAAGCGCCCGGCGGACCGGACGAGGATCCGGACGACAGCTTCCCCTTCGGCGGCTGGCAAGCACCCCTACTGGACAAGGTCACCGAGGCTCAGATCGGCGCGGCGTACGAAGGGACGGACGCGCTGCTCCTCGGCAGGCGTACCTACGACATCTTCGCCGCGTACTGGCCCCACCAGGAAGGTGGCGAGGACAACGCGATCGCCACACTGTTCAACAGGGTCCCGAAGTACGTGGCCTCCCGAGGCACCCCCGACCTGTCGTGGGCCGGGAGCACACAACTCGGGGCGGATCTGGCCGGTTCCGTGCGCGAGATCCGCGAGCGGCACGAGCACACAAAGGTGGTCGGGAGTCTCAACTTCGTGAAGACCCTGCTGCGTGAGCAACTCTTCGATCGTCTGGACCTCTGGATACATCCGATAGTGCTGGGCGTCGGAAAGAAGGTGTTCGACGGCGGCGAAGTACCCACCAACGTCACGCTGCTCGCACCACCGGTCGCCGATCCCAAGGGCACCGTGTACCTGCGTTACGGACTCGGCGAAGGCACCCCGGGAACCGGCGACATGAGCGCGCCCGATCGTGGTGTCGGGCGGGACGAATGAATCCGCCTATGCTGACGCGATGTTCTTTCTGTTCGGCTACGGCACCAAACGGCAATACCTCGGCGACGGACACACTCGCACGTGCCCGCGCTGCCACAACACGACCCAGTGGAGAAGGCTGCGCGAATCCAAACAGGTCACGGTGTTCTTCGTTCCCGTCGCGCGCTGGAATCGTCGGCAGTTCGAGGAATGCGGTATTTGCGGCACCGTCGTCGAGGGCTGACCTGGATCGATTGCCGGATCAGGTTCCGCAGAACGTCTGGAAGGACTCGTTGAACAGTCGTGGTGCGGGGACCGCGTAGTCCGACCATTCGTCGCGCCGCTCGAACGGCTGCGTGACGACTTCGAGCAACTTGCCGAAGAGTGAGAGGTCTCCCTCCGTGGCAGCCCGCAATGCCGCGTCGACCAAGTGATTTCGCGGGATATAGAGCGGATTGACGCGGTCCATCGCGTCCGCGATCTCCGCTGGGCTCCTCCCCTGTCGCGCCAAGAGTGCATTCCATCGTTCCAGCCACGGACCGATGGCCGCGCGCGGCACGAGGCGATCGAGAGGGGCGGAGTCCCCGCGAAGCTCATCCGCCAAAGCGCGGAAGCTGCCCGTCCAATCGGCACCGGATTCTTCCATCACGGTCAGCAGGTCGTCGACCAGCGCTCGCTCGATGCGGATGCCGGCGACCCCGAGTTTGGCTGCGATTCCCGTTGTGAGGTGGCCGTCGTAACGGTCGTCGAAGGTGTCGAGCACTGCCGACGCCGCGGTGATTGCGTCGTCGGGTGTCGACGCGAGCAAGGGCAACAGTGTCTCGGCGAAACGGGCCAGGTTCCATGTCAGAACGGCAGGCTGGTTACCGAATGCGTATCGTCCGCCGCGGTCGATCGAACTGAACACAGCTCCCGGATCGAAGGCGTCCACGAAAGCACACGGGCCGTAGTCGATGGTCTCCCCGGAGACGGTCGTGTTGTCGGTGTTCATCACGCCGTGAACGAAGCCGATGAGCATCCACTTCGCCACCAGAGACGCCTGTGCCTCGACGACTGCGTCGAAGAACCTCAGATAACGGTTGTCGTCGCCCGTTGCGGGCAGATCGGCAAGCTCCGGATAGTGACGGGCGATCGCGTAGTCGGCGAGCCTGGGCAGCACCTCTCCCTGTCGCGCCGCGTACTCGAACGTGCCCACCCGAAGATGGCTGGACGCCACCCGCGCCAGCACGGCGCCCGGCTCGGCACCGTTACGGCGGACATCTCGGCCCGTCGCCACCACCGAAAGTGCGCGCGTCGTCGGAATACCGAGTGCTGACATGGCTTCGCTGACCAGGTACTCCCGCAGCATCGGCCCTACAACTGCGAAGCCGTCACCGCCGCGGGAGAACGGGGTAGGCCCGGATCCCTTGAGATGCAGATCGACTCGCCTGCCGCCGGCATCGACGAGTTCGCCGAGCAGCATCGCCCGCCCGTCACCGAGAAGCGGCGCGTAGCCGCCGAACTGATGACCGGCGTATGCCATCGCCACCGGCGTGGATCCGGCGGGCACAGCGGAGCCGGACAGAACCGCGACCCCGTCCTCACTGCGCAGTGCCTCGGCACTCAACCCGAGATCAGCCGCCAATTGTTCGTTGAGCACAAGGAGTGCGGGAGCGGGAGCGGGGACGCCCTTCCACGGAACGGTGAGCTCGCCCAACTCCTCGGCGAAGGTGTTCTCGAGTCCGGCCACCGCTGTGTTCGTGTCCGAGGTGGAATCGGGAAGTGCAGTCATGATTCGAGGGTAACCACCCGCAACCTCACTCACCGCGTGCACCGCGCGGCCAGTGTCCTGCGCCGACGGTTCAGCAACCGGAGTGCCCTGGTGGTAGAGAATCGTCCAGCCGCTCTCCCGACGCTGCCAAAAGGTCGCCCGGCGAGTGAGCCGGCTTCGGTGCAGCAGGGTGTAGGTCAGCAGGTCGTTTTCGAGAATCCCGCGAGCTCCGGCGCGGTCCTGCGGTCCGGCTCGTGTGCGGCATGCTCCACGACGCCGAGGACAACCGCCTATCGGAGCGCGCGTTGAGCCCCAAGCGAGTGGATACGGTGTGGGTGTATCCAGCGACGAGTCCCGAAAGTGATGTGCCAGGGCTGTTCAAGGCTGTTTTTGTGGAATGAGTTGTTCGGTATTTCTAGCTTTTCCGTCCAGTCCAGAATACTTTCTCGTCTGAGGTGACTCACTCCTATCCGGGTTTTCGTTCGACGGGCGAACGTCTCATTCCTACAGGTATCGGCGGACGCTGTCGTAACAGGACGACCCGGTGCTCAATCCTTCTCCCGCGCTGGGCATCACGCGACGTTCAGCGACCCCGCTCCCCCGCATACGAAAATAGATCGGGAAAACCGGTGCGGCCCCCACTACCCAAGGGTCCTGAGCGATAGCCCGATGTAGATGCGGTGCGGGAGCACGAGTCTCCCGTGCACCCTATGTTCGAGCGGTCCGACCCTCTCCCCCCGCCGAACACGCGTGCAGCCTGCAGAAGGTCTCGAGCAACGGCCTCCGGACGCTCGGTCGCCGCGAAGTGCCCGCCCCTGTCGTGCGTGCTCCATTGCGCGACGTCATAGAACCGCCTCGCCAGCGACTCCGGGGGCACGCCGGTATCCCGAGGAAAGATCAAGGACGCGGCTTGGAGTTTCCCACTCTCAGCGGGAGTGCTCCATTCGTCGCTTTCGCGGCCGCGGCGAACGCCTTGGCCTGCGCCTTCCACATCCTGCGATGTATCGTCTGCGGCTTCGTCCGCCCGCCAGTCCGAATCGTCTCCGCCGGCCCGGTCGGAGTACGGGCGGAGTCCCGACCACGCGGTTCCCGTCAACCAGGTCAGCGCCGTGATGCCCACGACGTCCTCGGGGTCGACGTCATCGCTGAACGCGTCGAACTTGTCGGCGATCCAGGCCGGAATCCGCGACCGGTAGATCGGTGGTGATCCTCGTTACGTTCATACCGCGCTCCTGTCCCCGCGGAGGAGCGAAATCGAGGCTCCCGCAACGATCACCGCGTGTCGACCCGGTGCGCTGTCACCACACGTGGTCCAGGCGCCGACGCCGGGTCGATAGGCTGCTGGAATGCGTGGTGAGTACAAAGTCCCCGACGGCAAACTCGTGGCGGTCGACGTCGAGGTCGAGGACGAACAGCTGGCAAAGGTGTCCCTCTTCGGGGACTTCTTCCTCGAACCCGACGAGGCACTCGAGGACATCGTCGCGGCGGTGACCGGCATGCCGACCACCGCGAGCGCCGACACGCTCGGCAAAGCTATCGCCGACGCGCTCGACGACGACGTGTCGATGATCGGCTTCACCCCCGAATCCGTCGGCATCGCGATCCGCCGCGCCCTGGGCCACGCCACCACCTGGCACGACCACACCTTCGATGTGATCGAACCGGTGAGCCTCGACCCTGCGCTACACGTCGCCCTCGACGAGGTGATCACCCGCGAAGTCGCCTCCGGCAACCGCCCCCCGACCCTCCGGTTCTGGGACTGGAACGCACCGCTCGTCGTCCTCGGCTCCTTCCAATCCGTGCGCAACGAAGTCGACGAGGAAGCCGCGGCGCGCCACGGCATCGGCGTCGTCCGCCGCATCTCCGGTGGCGGCGCGATGTTCATGGAACCCGGCAACTGCATCACCTACTCGCTGTCGGTACCCACCTCCCTGGTCGACGGACTGAGCTTCGAACGCTCCTACGCCTTCCTCGACCAGTGGGTAATGGGCGCACTCGCCGACGTCGGCATCAAGGCTCGGTACGTACCACTCAACGACATCGCCTCCGAACACGGCAAGATCGCCGGCGCCGCGCAGAAGCGTTTCGCCGCCGGCGCAGTGCTCCACCACGTCACGATGGCCTACGACATCGACGTCGACAAGATGACCGACGTGCTCCGCATCGGACGCGAAAAAATCTCCGACAAAGGCATCACCAGCTCCGGCAAGCGAGTCGACCCCATGCGCTCACAAACCGGTATGACACGCGACGACATCATCGCCGCCTTCCTCACCCACTTCCGAACCCACTACAACACCCACACCAGCGCCTACACCGACACCGAACTCACCGCGGCACGAGACCTCGTCGACACCAAATTCACCAATCCCGAGTGGACCTACCGCGTGCCGTGAACACACTCCACACCCGCCCCACGGCGACACCTAGCCGTACACCCTGACCTGCCACGGCGGTGGGCTCATCTGCGACGCCTTCGACGCTCGGCTGCGGCCCGTGTCTGCCGACTTCGCTGCCGACAACTCGGGTGGCATCGAGCAGGCTGCGGTCCAACGCCTTCTCCTCGCCGTTTACCGAGGTCGCGAGCAGAACCCGCACGCCTGGCATGAGCGATGAATGGAAACTCGCGATCGTCTTCACCGTTCTCCTGAGCCACAGGTTCGCGGAGGCGGCAGCGGCGGCTCGATCGAGCTGCCCAACGCGCGTCAGCTGCGACAAGTTGTGGTCGGGTTGCCGGTGCACACGGCAGAGAAAGTGGCGCGATCACTGATCAGGACCTGCACCACGATCGACACGCGGTCACCACATCGGGAGTGGAGTATCGACACGTCCTGAGCAATGACCGTTTCCAACGTGATCACGTAGACCGTGCAGGCGTGATCGGGTGCGGGCAGGGCCACAGGGGTTCAAGCACGGATCAGGCGCGCATCCCGTGTACTCGCACAACATCTTTCACATCACGCACCCGATACCAATCGCTGCCTCTTCGTCCCCACCGGTCACAGGCTCTGTAACGCTCTCCGAAGATCAACCATTGGTCACGAAAAGGTGTCGCCGATGTGTCCTCCAGCACGATCCGGTTCGACATTCGGTAACGACGGGGAGCTTTCCTCGGCGAGTAAGGGTAGGCATTGTCCGCTCGCGGCGCACCCGGACATCCCTCCGGAAGCGCGCTGATCCGACATCCATGACCGACTCGCGACGGTTTCGCAATTATGTTGCGGCGCAACATATTCGATGCACAGAGCACTCTGGATCGCGATGTCGATCCGGAGGTTTCCACTTTTGGCGCCCCAGCGGTCGAGCAAGATCGAAGCGCGCTCGGAACGACGGTAACGAGGCTGGATGCGTCGGCCGTCACGAGAAGGACACGGGAATGGCCTTCGCCACGATGCCTTGAAAAGGTCCCTAGCTGCGACGTTACCTGGTTGTGACCTTAAAACCGCTCGATGGGCATCGATAACGGGAGAAATGATCTCCGTTCGATAACGCCCGCGGTTCCCCGTCAGAGGCCGAGCGAACTCTCGGCCGAATCTTGGAGCAAGCAAGAACTCATGTCCGTTTCATCTTCGCGCCGTCTGCGCGCTGCCATCGCCGCTGCGGCTGTCATCACTACCGCTGCCGGAGTCGGTACCGCTACTGCCGACGCCTCTCCGGCCCCCTCCGTATCGACTCGGTACGAGGAGCCGACCGGACTGCTGAAGTCGTTGGACCTCGAGGGCCTCTCCACCGCCGGGTGGGCCACGGCGGACGCTACCGCATCCGTCGACTCAGAGGAGCCCGAGGGATCCACTGAAGGGTCCACAGAGGCCACCGAGCCTGCAGAGGCCGCCCCCGAGGTGGTCGAGCCGGCTCCGGCCCCCGCACCCCCCGTCGTGACCCCGGACGAGCTGGCACGCATCGTTCCGGGAATCGCGCCGGAGAAGATCGCAGAGGTGATCAACCCTCTGAACGACGCGATGATCCGCCACGGCATCGACACGCCTGTTCGTCAGGCTGCGTTCATCGCACAGCTCGCCGTCGAGTCCGACTCGTTCCGGACCTTCGAGGAATACGCATCGGGACGCGCCTATGAGGGCCGCGCCGACCTCGGCAACGTCCACCCGGGTGACGGCGAGCGCTACAAAGGACGTGGCGCCATCCAGATCACCGGCCGCCACAACTACGAAAAGGTGAGCCAGCACACCGGAGTCGACTTCGTGTCGAACCCCGAGTGGCTCGCAGCGCCCGAGAACGCTTTCACCACGGCCGCCTGGTACTGGACCTCCCGCAACCTCAACGATGTTGCCGAAAACGCAGGAATCGTCCGGGTGTCGGAGCTCGTCAACGGTGGCCATCACGCTCTGCAGCGGCGCATCGCCGACTTCGAGCGTGGCCTGAACGTGCTGCTGCAGCCGTAGCTGTCTGGCAGCGCACGGTCGTGCCGCGGGGAGTGGCATTCGCGGACGCTCCACCGCACGTCACTCCCCCGGCGCCTCGTGGCCGACCCGGCCCCGAGTCTTCCGTGCAATCTCGGATGTGCCCCGTGCCGCGCGGGTCCGATCACTGGAGCTAGACGGCTACGTCGAAGATCTGCCCGATCCCGTACGTCACCAACATCGCTAGGGCACCTCCCAGCACGACCCGCACGACGGCCCGGCCTCGTCGGGCTCCCCCGAGCCACGCGCTGGTCGACCCCGTGACGGCCAGGGCGAGAAGCACAGCACCGAACGTCACCGCAATCCGCACCCCGTCCGGGGCCAGAATGATCACAAGCAGCGGCACCAGAGCCCCCAGTGTGAACGACACCGCCGAGGACAGGGCCGCGAGCCAGGGGTTTGCCAGATCCGTGGGGTCGATCCGCAGTTCGACCTGCGCATGTGCGGCGAGTGGGTTCCGGGCCGTCATTTCCTCCGCCGCAGTCCGGGCTGTGGTCTCCGACAATCCCCAGCTCGCGAGTAGGTCCTCGAGCTCGGACAGTTCGGCTTCCGGCATCGTGTCGAGCTCACGGCGTTCCGCGATCAGCGCAGCTTGCTCTGTGTCGCGCTGGGTACTCACCGACACGTACTCGCCGAGTGCCATCGAGACAGCGCCGGCGGCGAGGCCCGCAACCCCGGCAGTGAGGATCGTCTGTTCCGTCGTCGTAGCGGCCGCGACACCCACCACCAGGCCCGCAGTCGACACGATGCCGTCGTTTGCGCCGAGTACCCCTGCGCGCAGCCAGTTGAGCTTTCCGGCCAAGGAGCCACTGTGCGGCTCGGCTCTCTCGTGGCCTCCAGGCCCGGGGCCCTGCGACCGCGGTTCCGGCATCGTCATGGCGTCAAGCTACACCGCCCCCTCAGCACCCGTCGGGTATTGCCTCTTCGGAACCACGCCCCTTCTCACCTGTAACGTGTGGGAATCGCAGTACTTCACACCACAAGAGCGCGCGGCCCTTGCACTGGCCGAGCAGATCACCCGGCTGTCGGTACCGGACTCACGCGCCTGGGACGACGGTTCCCTGACGTCCCCGCAGGTTTCCGCTGTCCGCGGGCTCGCAATCGTGATGAACGCGTGGAACCGGGCCGCGATCACCAGCGGTCATCCCGTCGGACCGTGAGGCGGCGAATTCCACCTACGCCGGACGGGTGGTGGCCGCGATATCGAGGACGAATCGGGCTGTCGCGGCGGCGAGTTCGGCCGGGTGCGAACGCGGCGACCAGTGGCCCGCGTCGAGCGGTTCGACGCGCAGGTCGGTCACCCATCTCGAGGTGTCTTCGTAGCCGACCGGCCGAACCGCTCGGTCTCGCAGATTCTGAACGAGCTGGACGGGAATATCTGTCCGCCGCGGGCGCGGATCGGCAAGGCGCCTGCGCAGATTGGCGCGGTACAGCTTCAGGCCGTGCACCATGTCATCGGCCAGCGTCGGTGCGACCGGCCCGATGAGCGCGGGATCTGTACGGTCGAACACCCCGACGAAGGCAGGCCAGTGCCGGGACAACCACCTTCGCAGTACCGGTACCGGCAACCCGGGGATCTGAAACAGGACTGTGTACGCCGAGGCGAGCGCCTGCTCGCCCGGCCCGAGGAGGCGTAACTCCCGTACCCGCCGCCGCATCCACAGCCCCAGATGATCGAGGTTCGGCCCCGACACCGAGGTGTACGACGCGATCCGTCCTGGAGCGTCCGCCTCGCATACGGCCTCCCAGCACAAGACCGCACCCCAGTCGTGGCCGAGCAGGTGCACCGGTTCCGCCGGTCTTACCGCGTCGATCACTGCGAACAGATCGGCCGCGAGGTGCTCGAGCCGGTAGTCCGCGACCGCGCGCGGAACGGTGGACTTCCCCGCCCCGCGATTGTCGAACCGGATGATCCGAAAGGTATCGGAGAGTAGCGGTGTCACGCGATCCCACAGTGCGTGCGTGTCGGGCCAGCCGTGGACGAGGACGAGGGTCGGCCCGTCCTGGTTGCCCTCCTCGACGACGTGGAGTCGCACCGGGCCGTTGGTAACGGCGCGGGTGGTCATGCCGTCGCCAAAGTGCGAGCCGCGGAGCGGCGGGACGTCGTGGCACCGTCGAAAGCGCTGAGGATACGCATCGGGTCAGATTAACGTAACCTTGAGTAATATGTAAGTACGGTGGACCCGTGCGCACCTCAGACGAGGGCGGCTGGCTTTCCGAGATCCTGGTTCTGCCGGGGCCGGAGCATCCTCCAGGCGATGACCGCAGACACGACCGTGAGCGTGGCACCGATCGCCGACGTGATCGCCACACCGCTGTCGAACGCGGATCCGGCAGCGGCGAGCAGCGCTTCCGCTTGCGCCGGAGGCAGCGTCTCGGCCACCGCATGCGCGCCGCCGAGAGTCTGTTGCGCGGCTGTCGCCTGCGCCGCATCGATTCCCGCAGGAACGACGAGGTGGGACGCATACGAAGCGGTGAGAATCGAGCCGAGCACGGCGGTTCCGAGTACGGCGCCCATCTCGTAGGCGGTCTCCGAAACCGCCGAGGCTGCACCGGCCTTGGATGCGGGAACACTCGAGACGATCAGATCGTTCGACAGGGTTTCCGCCGCACCGATACCCGCACCGAGTACCGCGAACGCGACGATGATCGGTGTGACCGCGGACGGTGAGGCCAGCATGAGCACGAGTCCGTAGCCCATCGCCGACAACAGAAGCGCCGCGACGATGATCGATGCCGGCCGAATCCACCGCACCAACAACACCACGGACATCCCCGCGACGACCATGACGGCGAGCCCGGGAACAAGAGCGATGCCGGCTTGCATCGGGCTCTTCCCGATGACGAGCTGGAGATGCTGCGAGACGAAGAACAGAAAGCCGACCAGTGAGAACACCGACAGCAAGTTGACGATGACGGCGCCCGAGAATGCCGAGACCCGGAACAGCCGCACGTCGAGCATCGGGTCGGGTCGGCGCAACTGCCGACGGACGAAGAGCACCAGCGCGACGACGCCCACACCTGCGGGGACGAGCGCGGTGAGACCCGGACCGTCGCCTGCCAATCGTTTGATCGCATACACCAGCGGTGCGAGCGCGAGCATGGACAGCGCAATGCTCACGACATCGATCCGGCCGGGACTCGGGTCCTTCGACTCGGGTACGAATATCGGGGCGAGCACGAGCAGCGGGAGCAGGACAGGTACGGCGAGCAGGAACACCGCGCCCCACCATGCGTGCTCGAGCAGGAAACCGCCCACGATCGGGCCGAGGGCGGCGCCGGCGGCGAAGCACGACGCCCAGATCGCGATGGCGAACCGTCGCTGGTCGCCGTCGAGGAAGATGTTGCGCAACAACGACAGTGTGGACGGCATGAGCATCGCTCCGAAGAACCCGAGTGCACCGCGGGCGGCGATCAGCAGTTCGGCGGACGGTGCGTAGGCGGCCGCAACGGAGACTGCCGCGAATCCTGTCGAGCCGATCAGGAGCAGACGTCGACGCCCGATCCGGTCACCGAGGCTGCCCATCGCGACGAGCAGACCGGCAAGGACCAGTGGATAGGCATCGATGATCCACAACTGCTGCGCGCCGGTGGGTTGCAGCGCCGACGAGATCTCGGGCAACGCGAAGGCGAGGACGGTGTTGTCGACGGAGACGAGCAGCACCGGAAGCATGAGGACGGCGAGCGCGGCCCATTCACGAGGACCGGCCTTGGTGGCGGACGGGTGATGCGGCGGGAAGACAGGTGCGGTCGCCATGGATTATCGGACTTTCGGGTCAAGGTCGGAACGTTCGTTACTGTACCAGCTGGACGGTACAGTAACGAACGTCGTACGATCGCCTGGTGCCACCCCCACCCGCCGCCCGCACCAAACTCCTGGACGCGTTCGTGACGATCCTGCTCGAGCAGGGGGAACGAGCCGCCACCCTCGACGCCGTAGCCGCCGCCGCCGGCGTATCGAAAGGGGGCCTCCTCTACCACTTTCCGTCGAAAGCCGCCCTCGTCGAGGGGCTGGCGGAGTACGTCGAGCATCTGGCCGCCGAGGACGCCGAACTCATGCGCACAGCGCCGGAAGGTCCTGCCGCGTACTACATCCACACGTCCGTCTACGCCGACACGCCGATCGACCGCGCCATCGTCGCGACCACGCGTCTGAGCCAAGTCGCGAACGAACGCGCGCGGCAGGCGCTGCACCGCATCCGGCAGGGTTGGCTGGACGTTCTGACCGATGCCCTCACCGACCCCGCCGTCGCGCGGGCGGTGATGCTGATCGGCGACGGCCTGTACTACGGCGCAGCGATGTCGGGAGAGACGAACAAGACAGCACCCGAAGACGTCGACGAACTTCTCGAGGTGGTGCGTCGCATGACCGACGGGCAGGGCTGATCAGCGCGCCGAAGCGATCAGCTCTTCTTTTCCGGGAGTCGGTGCAACTGGACGTCACCCAGGGCGCCGCCCTCGATCGTCGCGGTCATGTACGTGCACTGCGGCTGGCGACGCCGATCCGTCGGCGAACCGGGATTGAGTAGGCGCAGACCGCTGGGAGTTGTTGTATACCAAGGGATATGGGAGTGGCCGAAGATCAGCACGTCCGTGTCGGGATAGGCCGACGCCATGCGCTTCTCCCGCCCGGCCGAGGCGCCGGTCTCGTGCACCACCGCGAGACGAACCCCGTCAAGTGTCACCCGCGCGACCTCCGAAAGCCTCTCCCGCACGGCGGGTCCGTCGTTGTTACCCCAGCATGCGACCAGGCGCCGTGCACGTTCTTCGAGAGCATCCAACAACCCGATGTCGATCCAATCGCCTGCGTGGACGACGACGTCGGCGCGGTCCACCTCGTCCCACACAAGCTCAGGGAGCGTGCGCGCACGCGCGGGAACGTGGGTGTCGGCCAGCAGCAACAACCTCATGGCGTCCAGTGTGCCGTCCACCGCTCGCATCGAGCGGAGCGTCCTACCGCAGCGGCACACCCAGCAGCGCGTCGGCAGCGTCAGCGAACAAACCGGGCGCCGACGCATCGTCGCCACCCCGCTCGACCGCGAAGCGTGCCCACCCGTCGAGGGCGGCAAGAGCCTTCGGAGTGTCGAGGTCGTCGGCGAGGTGCTGGCGCAACCGCGCGATGGTGTCGTCGGCGGACTGCGCCGACTCCAGCGCCGCCGCCTGACGCCAGAGCGCGAGCCGGGTGTGCGCGTCTGCAAGCACCTCGTCGGTCCAGGCCCGATCGGTGCGGTAGTGACCGGAGAGCAGGCCGAGGCGGATCGCGGAGGGATCGACGCCTTTCGCGCGCAGCTTGGAGACGAACACCAGGTTGCCGCGCGACTTCGACATCTTCTCACCGTCGAGCCCGATCATGCCGGTGTGGACATAGTGCCGCGCGAAGCGGCGCTCGCCCGTGACGGCTTCGGCGTGTGCGGACGAGAACTCGTGGTGCGGGAAGATCAGGTCGCTGCCCCCGCCCTGCACGTCGAAACCGCTACCGATGCGGTTGAGGGCGATCGCGGCGCACTCGATGTGCCAGCCGGGGCGGCCGTCACCGAACGGAGACGGCCACGCCGGCTCCCCCGGTCGCTGCGCGCGCCACAGCAGCGCGTCGAGCGGGTTGCGCTTACCGGCACGATCCGGATCGCCGCCGCGTTCGGCGAAGAACCGCATCATCGTCTCGTGGTCGTACCCGGATTCGTAGCCGAACTGCTCGGTGGCGTCCACCCGGAAGTACACATCCGGGTACTCGGGGTCGTCCACGATGTAAGCAGCACCGGAAGCGACGAGTTTTTCGACGAGTTCGACGACCTCGTTCACCGATTCGACGGCGCCGATGTAGTCGCGGGGCGGCAGTACCCGCAGCGCTTCCATGTCTTCCCGGAACAGCGCGGTCTCCCGCATGCCGAGGACCATCCAGTCTTCGCCGTCACGTTCCGCGCGTTCGAACAGCGGGTCGTCGACGTCGGTGACGTTCTGGACGTAGTGGACGTCGTGCCCGGCGTCGCGCCAGATGCGATTGACGAGGTCGAAGGCCAGGTAGGTGGCCGCGTGCCCGAGGTGGGTGGCGTCGTACGGGGTGATGCCGCAGACGTACATCGTGGCGGTCGCGCCGGGTGTGACGGGGCGCACCGCGCGATCCGCGGTGTCGAACAACCGCAAGGGGGGGCCTTCACCGGGGACGGACGGGATCGCGACGTCGGACCAAGACTGCATGGCTACGAGAGTAGTGGAGCCACGCGACGCTTCTCCTCGGGGCACCCGGAGGTCAGAACGTCAGAACGCCGGCCACGGAATACGGCGCTCGCCGTACGGTCGCGGCATGACCGGATGCTCGAGAAGGTCCTCGATCCGTCGGCGCAGCGCCTCGACTTCGTCGGCGGTGATGTGCTCCCGCAGCACGTCGGCGAACTCGCCCTCGAGGCGACGAGCGAGTTTGTCGAGGTCGGTGAGCAGTGCCGGGTCGACCGGGTTGCCGGCCCAGCCCCACAGCACGGTGCGCAGTTTGTCGTCCTGGTGCAGGCAGATGCCGTGGTCGATGCCGTACACACCGCCGTCGAGCCCTTCGAGGGCGTGACCGCCCTTGCGGTCGGCGTTGTTGAGCACGATGTCGAGCACCGCCATCCGCTGCAGGCGAGGGTCGTCCGCGTGGATGAGCACGACGTCGTCGCCGTCGAGGTCGCGGGCACGGAGAATCGGCAGCCACCCTTCCGGAAGCTGTCCGGCCGGATAGAGGTCGACGAGATCGAGACGGTCTGCGGGTCCTTCGGAGGGGTCGGGGGTGTCGATCCAGCGCTGCACCATTCCGGGCCCGAACGGACCGTCGCGCAACACGGTGAGCGGGATGACACCCCACCCGAGCGCTTCACAGATCAGGTACGACGCGACCTCGCGGCCGGCGAGGGTGCCGTCCGGGAAGTCCCACAGGGGCCGTTCCCCGCGGACCGGCTTGTAGACACAGCTGACGACGGTCTCGCCGAACCGCGCGTCGCACACCAGCGTCGCGTTGCTGGCATGCGCCACCTGGCCGACGACGGTCAGGTCGCCCTCGGTCAGTACGGTGCGCAGGTCGGCGACGGGCACCAACTCAGCTCTCCTCACCGAACCAGGACGCCGGGTCGAAACCGGGGGTGCGCAGGTAGCCGTTGGTCCGGATGCAGATGTGACCGTCGCCGCCGATCGGCTCGCCGCACAGTGGGCACGGCGCCCGCCCTGCGGCGATCACCATGTCCGAGCGCGCAGCGAACTCACGGGCCTGCACCGGCGTGAGGAACACCCGGACCGCGTCGGGGCCTTCTTCGGTGTCGTCGAGAACCACGGACTCGTCGAGTTCGGTCTCGGTGACGGCGAGCAGTTCGACGACCACCGCCCCGGAATCGGAGTCCCACCCCAGGCCCATGGTGCCGACCCGGAATTCGGCTTCGATCGGGGTCACCAGCGGGTCGGTGTCGACCGACGGTTCGTCAGGAAGCGCGGTGCCGAACCTGCGGTGCACCTCTTCGAGCAGCAGTCCCATCCGGTCGGCAAGGATCTGCACCTGCTGCTTTTCCAGCATCACACTCACGATCCGGGAATCGTGCACGGCCTGCAGATAGAACACCCGGTCTCCGGGCTCACCGACGGTGCCGGCAATGAACCGGTCCGGAGTACGAAACACGTGTATCGCGCGAGCCATCGCACCTCCTCCAGTCAATCCACTCTGCCATGCCCGACACTCTCATTATCCGCCCGTCTTCTCCGCGGGCTTCTCAGCCGGGTCGGAGTCCTCGTCCTGTGCGCCGCCCGGCACCTCTCCGCCGGGTACCGACTTCGGGGCGGCGGGCCCGGCGAGTCCCGACAGGTCGGAACCCGTGTCGTTGACGCGCAACACGAAGGGTCGCGTATCGGTGTACCGGATGACGCTGATCGATGCGGGTTCCGCGACGATGCGCTGGAAACCGTCGAGGTGCGTGGCCAGAGCATCGGCGAGAATCGACTTGATCACGTCACCGTGGGTGCACGCCACCCACACGACATCTTTGCCGTGAGCGGCGGCGAGACGCCGGTCGTGCTCCCGGATCGCCGCGACCGCCCGCTGCTGCACTTCGGCGAGACCTTCACCGCCGGGGAACACCGCAGCGGACGCATGCTGCTGCACGACCTTCCACAGCGGTTCCTCCAGCAGGTCCTTCAGCGCGCGGCCGGTCCAGTCGCCGTAGTCGACCTCTGCGAGCCGATCCTCGACGACAGGCGTCAAGCCGCGGTCCTGCACGAGCGGTTCCACGGTCTGGCGGCAACGCAGCAGCGGCGACCGAACGATCTCGGCGATCTCGAGTCCGGACAGCCGGGTGACGAGGTTCTTCGCCTGGATGTTGCCGACCTCGTCGAGTTCGACACCGGGGGTGCGGCCGGCCAGGACGTGCGAGGTGTTCGCCGTCGACCGGCCGTGGCGAAGCAGGATTACCGTCATGGATCCAGCCTAGAGGCCACCACACGCGGCGTCGCCGCAGACGTGCCGTGGGTCGGGGGCAGGGTCACGTCGCGGGGACCACACCGGTTGCGAGCAGCACCAGTACCACCACCCCGAGCGCCACCCGGTAGCCGACGAACCAGTACATGGAGTGGTTGACGACGAATCGGAGCAACCAGGCGATCGCGGCGTAACCGACGGCGAACGCGATCACCGTGGCGACGAGCAACTGCGGTCCGGACGCATTGAGGCCCTCCCCGACCGGTTCGAATGCGTCGGGAAGGCTGAACAACCCGGAGGCGACAACAGCGGGAATCGCGAGAAGAAACGAATAGCGTGCCGCGGCCTCGCGTGTCAGGCCGAGGAACAGACCAGCGGAAATGGTGCCGCCGGAGCGCGAGACACCGGGAATCAGGGCGAGCGCCTGCGCCGAACCCATGATCAGCCCGTCCTTGAGGGTGAGCTGCTCGACGCTGCGACGCTGCTTGCCGAAGTATTCGGCAGCCGCGATCACGATCGAGAAGACGATGAGCATCGTCGCGACGAGCCAGAGGTTGCGCGCGACCGTGCGGATGTCGTCCTTGAACACGATGCCGAGGATGCCGATGGGGATGGTGCCGAGAATGACGTACCACCCCATCTTGTAGTCGTGGTCGCGGCGCCGGCCGGAATCGAAAAGCCCTCGGAACCAGGCCGTCACGATGCGCGCGATGTCGCGGGCGAAGTACACGAACACTGCTGCTTCGGTGCCGAGCTGGGTGACCGCGGTGAACGACGCACCCGCGTCCTCCCCGAAGAAGACCTCGGAGACGATCCGCAGGTGGCCGGACGAGGAGATCGGCAGAAATTCGGTCAGCCCTTGCACGACGCCGAGGACGATCGTCTGCAGCCAGGTCATCGATTCGCCGATCACGCGAAAACCTCCGCGGCGTCGGCCGAGATGCAGAGAGCACAGGACTGTGTCGTCACCCGCGGAAGGGTACGTGGTACCGGTGTCATCGGCGCGCCGGACGGCGGCGAGTGTGCGCCGGCACTAGGCTGGCGCCCCGGGGACAGCGGTGCGGTACCGCACGATCCCGATGCGGGGAGGTAGCGCGGCCGGTATGGAATACAGGACTGTGGGTGCGAGCGGGTTGCGCGTGTCGCGACTCGGCTTGGGCACTCTGACGTGGGGTCGTGGCACCGACGGCGACGAGGCGGCGGCGCAACTGTCGGCGTTCGTGGATGCGGGCGGCACGCTCGTCGACACCTCCCCTGCCTACGGGGACGGGGTTTCGCAGCGCATCCTCGCGGAACTGCTCGACGACGTCGTCCCGCGCGACGAACTCGTCCTTTCCGGAAGTTCGGGTATCGACACGACGAAGATCGGAGCCGGGCGCGTCGACTGTTCGCGTGGCGGATTGCTGACACAGCTCGACACGACGCTGCGCGAGCTCGGCACCGACCATCTCGACGTGTGGCAGGTCGCCACGTGGGATCCGCACACACCGATCGAAGAGGTCGCCTCCGCACTCGAGTTCGCGGTTGCGAGCGGCCGTGTCCGCTACGTCGGGGTGCGCGGTTTCCTCGGGTGGCAACTCGCTACCGCCGCCACAGTGGCGCAGCGACCAGCGCCGATGGTGTGTACGCAGGTCGAATATTCGTTGCTCGCACGCGGTGTCGAGGAGGAACTCGTTCCGGCCGCCGGCCACCACGGTGTGGGAGTGTTCGCGGCGGTTCCGCTCGCCGGCGGTGTTCTCACCGGCAAGTACCGGTCGGGTGTGCCGGCGGACTCGCGCGGCGCCGACGAGGTACACGCGGAAGAGGTACGCCGGTACCTCACCGAATCCGCGGTGCGGGTGGTCGATGCGGTGGCGACGGCCGCCGACGGCCTGGGCACTTCTCCCCTTGCGGTGGCCCTGGCCTGGGTGCGGGACCGGCCACAGGTGGCTTCCACCCTGGTGGGCGCGCGCGATCTGGCTCAGCTGACCGGTGTGCTCGTCGCGGAGGAACTGGCTTTGCCCCCGGCGATCGCTGCCGCGCTCGACGACGTGAGTGCGTAGAGACCGGACTCTCACTCGTCACGCGGCAAAGGTTAGGCTACCCTCCCCTATGTAGATTCGAGCTCGTTCGGAATTCAGGGAGGTCGGCCGATGGCCGCTGTCGAGATCGCCGGGTTTGCCGAGCGCATCAGGATCGATACGCAACAAGCCCACAACGAGACCGAGAACTCGGTGTTCGTCTCCGAACTGCTCGAAGGCAAGCTCACCGTCGAAGCACACGCCGAACTGATCGCGCAGTCGTGGTTCATCTACGACGCACTCGAGCGCATCGGGCGGACCTATGCCGACGACCCGATCGTCGGCCCGGTTCTCTCGGACGATCTGCTGCGGATCCCAGCTCTCGAAGCCGACCTCGAGTTCCTGATCGGCGACGACTGGCGCAACCGGATCAGCCCGCTCCCCGCCACCGAGGCATACGTGCAGCGACTCGAACAGGTCGCCGCGTCGTCGCCGGAAGCCTTTCTCGCCCACCATTACCTGCGGTATCTCGGCGACCTGTCCGGCGGGCAGATCATCCGGCGGATGCTCGAGCGCGCATACGGCTACCAGCGCGACGGCCTGCGGTTCTACATCTTCGACGGCATCCCCAAGCCCAAGCCGTTCAAGGACGAATACCGCGCCAAGCTCGATGCCGCGCCCCTCGACGCCGCGCAGCAGCAGGCAGTGATCGACGAAGCGATCCTCGTCTACGGGCTCAACCGGGCGTTGTTCCAGGACCTCGCCGGCAACATCGACCGCTACCGGGTCCGGGCCTGACCGATGTCCGTCTCGCCTCGCACCGCCCTGACCGTTCTGTTCCTGGCCCTGACCACCGTTTTCGTCGGTGCGTGCAGCGCTCCCGGCAGCGAAGACCCGTCGCTCGCCGTGGCGACGGGGCACCGCACCGCAGTGGTCGACGACCGCAATCCCCGCCCCATCGGCACCACCCCGTCGCCTCGTCTGCCGGCCACCGTGCGCGGTGCCGACGGCGTCGACGTCACCGTCACCGACGTCTCCCGGATCGTGGTCGCCGATCGGTCGGGAACCCTCGCCCAGACGGTGTACTCGCTCGGGCTCGGCAACAACATCGTCGGACGGTCCACCGCGATCTACCCGGCCGGTGAACACATCCCCAACGTGACGCCGGGCGGCCACGGCCTCAACGCGGAAGCCATCCTCGCGCTGAATCCGACGGTCGTGCTCACCGACACCTCCGTCGGCCCCCTCGCGGTGCAGGAACAGATCCGCGCCACCGGGGTCCCGGTGGTGTTCGTGGACCCCGAACGCACCCTCGACACCGTCGCCCCCGGAATCGAGACGGTGGCGGCGGCACTCGGCGTCCCCGCGGCCGGCGCAGCGCTGGTCCGGCGCACGCTCGACGAGATCACCGCCGCGCGCGAATCCGTACCCGCAGATCACCCCGAACTGACCGTCGCCTTCCTGTACCTGCGCGGTTCTGCCATCAAAATGCTCGGTGGACCGGGCTCGGGCGCAGACGCCCTGCTCGCCGCCGCCGGCGCACGCGATGCGGGCATCCTCGCCGGTCTCGAATCCCAGTTCGTCCCGATCACCAGCGAAGCGATGATCGCGTCCGCACCCGACGTGATCCTGATCATGACCCACAGCCTCGAATCCGTCGGCGGACCGGACGGATTGGCCGCCCTCCCGGGCGTCGCACAGACCCCCGCCGGAAAAACAGAGAACATCGTCGACATGGACGACTCGATGTTGCTGAGTTTCGGCCCCGACACCGGGAAAGTGCTCGCGGCCCTGGTCGACGCGCTGTACCGGACGGACACCGCATGACCGCGGGTCGCCCCGGCGGAACCCTGACCGCCTCCTCCGGCGACCCGGCCCGCGACCGCGGTATGCGCAGGGCCGGACTCGGGCGCACCACTGTCGTCTTCGCGGGGCTCGGCGCGGCGCTGATGATCCTGGCCGTCGTGTCCGCGTGCCTCGGACAGGTGCCGACGAGTCCGGCGGAAGTAGTCAGCAGCCTGTTGCACCGCGCCGGACTCGAGATCGGGCCGATGCCCGCCCATCCCGCCGGTGAAGTGACGCTGTGGGAGGTGCGGTTCCCACGCGCCGTGCTCGCAATGCTCGTCGGAGCCGCACTCGGTTGCTCCGGCGCGCTCCTGCAGGGCATCTTCGCCAACCCGCTCGCCGAACCCGGCGTGATCGGGGTGTCCTCGGGTGCCGCGGTCGGCGCGTCCGCAGTCATCGTGCTCGGCGGCGCGTTCACCTCGGGCTGGTCGCTCGCGTGGGCTGCGCTCGTATCCGGACTGGTCACCACAGCGCTCGTCTACATGTTGTCGCGCTCCGACGGACGGACCGAGGTCGTCACGGTCATCCTGACCGGCGTCGCCGTCAACGCGGTCGCCGGCGGACTCATCGCGCTCTTCACGTTCGTCGCCGATCCCGCCGCACGCGATCAGATCGTCTTCTGGCAGCTCGGCAGTCTCGGAGGCGCCACATGGGACACCGTCGCCGTCGTGGCCCCACTGACCGCCGTCGGGATCGCGGCTGCCATCGTGCTCGCCCCCAAGCTCGACCTCCTCGCGCTCGGAGAAAGCGTTGCCCGCCACCTCGGTGTCGACGTGGAGCGGGTTCGGCAGGCCTCGATCGTCGTCGTGGCGGTACTCGTCAGCGCTGCGGTGGCCTTCACCGGAATCATCATGTTCGTGGGGCTGGTGGTCCCGCACCTGATGCGCATGCTCCTCGGCCCCGCTCATCGGGTGCTGTTGTGCGCGAGCGCCCTCGCGGGTGCCCTGGTTCTCCTCGCCGCCGACCTCGGAGCGCGCACCCTCGTCGACAACGCCGACCTGCCGTTGGGCATGATCACCGCCCTGATCGGTGGCCCCGCGTTCTTCTGGATGCTTCGTCGTACCCGTGCGCAGCAGGGAGGCTGGGCATGAACCGGCTCCTGCACCGACGCCAGGGCGTCGCAATCCCCCGGCGATCCGGCCACGGCACCACCACGATGCGAGCTGTCGGCGTGGAGCTGAGCCGGGGCCCCCGGGAGATTCTCCGCGGCGTGAACCTCGAGGTGCGAGTCGGTGAGGTGGTCGCGCTCGTCGGTCCCAACGGTGCCGGCAAATCAACCCTGCTGGCCGCGCTGACCGGCGACCTCCCCATCACCCGGGGAAGCGTCGAGGTCGACGGCCGGCCGCTCGGCGACTGGTCTCCCCTGGCGCTGGCACGCAGACGCGCAGTGCTGCCGCAGCAGCACGCCGTCGGATTCCCCTTCACCGCCCGGCAGGTCGTGCAGATGGGCCGCGCCGCGTGGTCACGCACCCAGCGCGCGGACGAGGACGACCGCGTCGTCGCAGACGCATTCGCCACCTGCGATGTCGGCCACCTCGCCGACAGGCCCTTCCCCGCGCTGTCCGGCGGTGAGCGGGCAAGGGTGGCACTCGCACGAGTTCTCGCGCAGGACACCGAAACACTGCTGCTCGACGAGCCAACCGCGGCTCTCGACATCGGTCACCAGGAGTCGGTGATGCAGGTCGTGCGGGATCGCGCCGACCGCGGTCACGCCGTGGTGGTGGTGCTGCACGACCTGGGCCTGGCAGCTGCGTACGCCGACCGGATCTGTGTACTCGAACGCGGCCTGATCGTCGCCGACGGTCCGCCCACCTCGGTCCTGACCGAAGAGCTTCTGGCGAGCGTCTACCAGTATCCGATCCGGATCACCCGGCACCCGGAAACCGGCACTCCCCTCGTCCTCCCGCGACGCGCGACGCCCGAGTCACCGTCCTCCGGCGAGTGAGCGGGTCGTCACACCCACCGAAGGGGGCCCTGGGCCGGACGCGGCGGTGTGCCTGGGCCGCACGCTGCGGTGTGCCCGAGCCGGGTGCGGCGATGCGACGCCGATCAGGAACACTGGAACCTGACGCGCCGACGCGGATCGGGCCGGCGCGCGAGTCGGCGCGACAACGAGGAGCGAGAACGATGGACAGACCGGGTATCCGTGGGACCGCATTGGTGTTGGGGGTCGCGGTGGCTGTCCTCACCGGGTGCTCGGCGGAAGACGCGTCCGAGACCATCCAGACCATCGAACCTGCCACCCCTGCCGTCGCGCCCAGCGTGACCCCCACCCCTGCGGGCACGGTGCGTCCGCTCGACTATCGCGTCGACGACCTGATTGTCGGGGAAACCGGCACCCTGGCCGCTCTCGCCGACGAGGGGACCCGCCTGCTGCTTCTCGACGATCCCGCTGCCGAGCCGCAGGTCGTGACCCTCCCGGCCGAGGCAGCCACACTCGTAGCCGGACCCGGCGGCACCATACTTGCTCCCGCGTCGGGTGTCGTGGCGCAGATCGACACCTCCGACGGCACGGTCGCCGAAGTTCCCGTCGACGCCGATGCCGTCTCCGCTGCCGTGCTCGGCGACGGCCGGTGGGCGGTCGGCACCTCCGACGGCCGGGTACTGATCGTCGATCCGGGCACCAGCGAGGTGGCCGAAACCATCGGCGGGCTCGCCTCGGCGGACTTGATCGCCGTGAGCGGGGATTCGGTCGCGGCCCTCGACCGGCGGCAGACGTCGCTGACCTCGATCGACATCGCGGACGCGCATCTCGGCGCGGCACTGCGTGCCGGACGCGGCGCGACCCAGTTGACCACCGATCCCTACGGGCGGGTCATCGTGACCGACACGACCGGCGACGAGCTGCTGGTCTACACGATCGACGAACTGATCCTGCGGCAGCGCTACCCCGTCGGTCCGGCTCCGTACGCTGTTGCGTACGACGATCAGCGGGATCTGGTGTGGGTCACGCTGACCGGAAGCAACGAGGTTGTGGGCTACGATCTGTCGACCGGGACCGCGGAGGAACGCCATCGTTTCGCGACCGTACGGCAGCCGAATTCGGTTGCCGTCGACCCGGCGGATGGGACGCTGGTGATCGCCTCGGCGACCGGCGACGGACTGCAGAGGATCCCGATCGAAGGGTAGAGATGGCAAGCGAGCGATTCAGCCGGTTCACCCGACTTCCCGTCGACTGGGACACCAGCAACGACGAGTACGAATACGCGCCGTTGCGCCTGCCGCGCGACGTCTCCCGGGTGAGTGCGTCGCTTCGACTGGCGATCTCCGCCGAATTCCACGGCTGGGAGTTGACACGCCTGCGGCTCTATCCCGACGGCAGCCGCCGGGTGTTGCTGCGCCGGCGCAAGACCGGCCAACCAGTTCCCCACCCCACCGTCCGCTGATCCGACCCCCGGCCGCCGCCGGGCCTGCAGGGAGATGTCCGTGTACCGCTTGCTTCTTCGGCTGATGTTCCTTCTCCCGCCGGAGCGGGCTCACCACCTCGCATTCTTCGTGATGCGTCTCGTGACCCGGTTCGCCCCCACGCGGGCGCTCGTCTCGAAGGTGCTCGTCACCGACGACCCGATCCTGCGCAACACCGTCGGCGGGGTGGACTTCCCCGCGCCGCTCGGACTCGCAGCGGGCTTCGACAAGGACGCCACCGGGGTGGACGTGTGGGGCCCTCTGGGTTTCGGGTTCGCCGAGATCGGCACCGTCACCGCGCAGGCGCAACCCGGCAACCCCGCACCGCGCCTGTTCCGGCTTCCGGAGGATCGCGCCCTGGTCAACCGGATGGGCTTCAACAACCACGGCGCAGGTGAGGCGGCCAATCGGCTGCGGCAGCGCCGTCGCACCGTGCCGATCGGCGCGAACATCGGCAAGACGAAGGTCGTGCCCGCGACCGACGCGACCGCCGACTACACCGAGAGCGCTCGTCTGCTCGGACCACTCGCCGACTTCCTGGTGGTCAACGTGTCCTCACCGAACACGCCCGGCCTGCGGGACCTGCAAGCAGTCGAATCATTGCGCCCGCTGCTCGCGGCGGTGCTCGACACCGTGACGGTGCCCGTGTTCGTGAAGATCGCACCGGATCTGTCGGACGACGACATCGACGCGGTCGCCGACCTCGCACTCGAACTGGGACTCGCCGGCATCGTCGCCACCAATACGACGATCCGCCGCGACGGCCTCCGCACCGATCCGGCGCGAATCGAGGAGATCGGGGCAGGCGGGCTGTCGGGTCCGCCGGTCGCGGCGCGCTCGCTCGAAGTTCTGCAACGACTCCACGATCGCGTCGGTGGGCGTCTGGCGATCGTGTCGGTCGGCGGCATCGAGACCGCGGAACAGGCGTGGGAGCGAATCCTGGCGGGCGCGTCGCTGGTGCAGGGCTACACCGGTTTCATCTACGGCGGCGCACTCTGGGCACGGCGGATCAACAAGGGCATCGCGCGCAAACTTCGCGCCCACGGCTACCGTTCGATCGCCGACGCTGTCGGTGCCGGAACCCGGGCGCGGTAACTTCCGCCCCGGCCCGATACGGCGGGTGACGTCGGAGCCGCATGGCCTCGACGTCACCCGCCGTTGTGGTGCTCTAGGCGACCTCGTAGGTCCCGGTGAGAAGTCCGCGCGCGATGGCATGCCCGAACACGTTGAAACCGAGGAAGGCCGGGCTCGAATCGGGTGTGACTCCGTCGAGAACGTCGACGTCGAGTGCGTGTACCGCGACGATGTAGCGGTGGTAGCCGTGGCCGGCGGGGGGCGCAGCGCCGATGAAGCCGTGCGCGCCGCCGTCGTGACGCAGCGTCACTGCGGACTCGGGCAGGCCCGGAGCCCCGGGGGTCCCGGCGCCGCTGGGCACCTCGGTGACGGTGGCCGGAATGTTCGCGACGGCCCAATGCCAGAATCCCGAAGCGGTGGGAGCATCCGGGTCGAACACCGTGACGACGAAGCTCTTCGTCTCCGCCGGGAAACCGGACCAGGACAGCTGCGGTGACACGTCACCGCCACCGGGGATGCCGAAAGCTCCGCTCGCCTGGGGAAGCTTCCACTCCTCGCCTTCGGCGAAGTCCGCGCTGGTGACCTCGAACGTCGGCAACTCGGGCAGGAACTTGTACGGGTCGTAATCGAAGGCCATACTGGTCCTTTCGTGATCGGGATACAACTGATTCAGGCGTGCATGAGGAAGTGTTCCATGACACGGGTACCGAAGTGCAGCGCGTCGACGGGGACACGCTCGTCGACTCCGTGGAACAAGGCCGCGAAGTCGAGTTCCGGCGGCAGTTGCAGCGGCGCGAAGCCGAAGCAGCGGATTCCCAGTCGCGCGAACGCCTTTGCGTCGGTACCGGCGGAGAGCATGTACGGCACGGTGCGTCCGATGGGGTCGTGCGCGAGGATCGCCGCGTTCATCGCGTCCACGAGATCTCCGTCGAACGTGGTTTCGTACGACTCGAGGCTCGTGACCCATTCGCGCGTGACGTTCGGGCCGATCAATTCGTCCACGGTGCGCTCGAATTCGGCGAGCCGGCCGGGGAGAATCCTGCAGTCGACCATCGCGTGGGCGGTGCGGGGGATCACGTTGGCCTTGTAACCCGCGTCCAGCATGGTCGGGTTCGCGGTGTCGCGCAGGGTCGCGCCGACGATGCGGGCGATCGAGCCGAGTTTGGCGAGCGTGCCATCGAGATCCGGGGAGGACGGATCGAGATCGAGTCCCGTCTCCTCGCCGACGACGGCCAGGAATTCCGCGACCGAGTCGTTGACGACGAGAGGGAAGGTATGAGAGCCGAGTCGCGCGACCGCCTGCGACAGCACGGTGACGGCGTTGTACTCGTGCAGGAACGAGCCGTGGCCCGCGACGCCCGTCGCGGTCAACCGCAGCCAGCCCATTCCCTTCTCTGCCGTTTCGACCATGTAGAGGCGGCGTTCGCTGCCGTCCGGGCGCGGCACGGTGAGCGAGAACCCGCCCACCTCTCCGACTGCCTCGGTGACGCCGTCGAACAGATCGGGCCGGTGGTCGACGAGCCACTGCGACCCGTATTTGCCGCCGGCTTCCTCGTCGGCGAGGAATGCGAAGACGAGATCGCGCGGCGGGACGATGTTCTCGGCCTTGAAGTAGCGTGCGACCGCGATCATCATGCCGACCATGTCTTTCATGTCGACCGCGCCGCGTCCCCAGACGTAGCCGTTCTCCACTGCCCCGGAGAACGGATGCACGCTCCAGTCGGCGGGTTCGGCCGGCACGACGTCGAGGTGCCCGTGCAGCAGCAGCGCACCGCGGGACGGGTCGGAGCCCGCAAGGCGGGCGAAGACGTTGCCACGACCGGGTGCGCCGGACTCGACGTAGACGGTGTCGTACCCCACCTCTTCTAGTAGCGCGGCGACCCATTCGGCACACTCGCGCTCGCCACGGGTGGTGGCGGGATCGCCGGTGTTGGACGTGTCGAATCGGATCAGCCGGGAGACGAGGTCGACGACCTCCGACTCGGCCCGGGAGGGACGGTGGGCGCTGGAGTGTGTGGCCATGCCTGCATGTCTACCATTGCGTGCGGCGCGGATCACTGCAGGTAAGGGTGCCGATTTGGGGTGCGCGCCTCGGTGGGATAGTCTTTCACAGCACCCGCCGGAGCGGGCGCAAGCATTAGTCCGAGTGGCGGAATGGCAGACGCGCTAGCTTGAGGTGCTAGTGTCCTATTAACGGACGTGGGGGTTCAAGTCCCCCCTCGGACACTCTGCGTTGAGACAGACGAAAAGGCCCCGAATCGCAAGGTTCGGGGCCTTTTTTCGTGGTGCGGCAGGGTGCGCTCGTCCTGCCCGTCGCGCCCCTCAGGACACCGACGAAGCGATGTCGAGGCGTTTTGGGGATTGCACCCCGTATGCGCTAGTGTTTTCTTCAGCGCCCGCGGGAGCGGGTGCTACCGGCATGTCCCTCGTGGACGTCGGTCCGAGTGGCGGAATGGCAGACGCGCTAGCTTGAGGTGCTAGTGTCCTATTAACGGACGTGGGGGTTCAAGTCCCCCCTCGGACACTCCCTGCAGTTCATGAACTGCAACCACACGAGGTCACGAACTCGAAAGAGATTGTGGCCTCGTTTTCGTTCGTTCCAGCGCGCCTTGCCTTCCGGTGAAAGATCGATCGTGGTGGCCCGTGGTAGCTGTAGGCCAGGGAGTCCCCCACCGGAATCCTCGAACGCATCGTCGCGTTCGCGTCCGCCCACGACGGCATCGAGGCTGTGATCCAGACCGGATCCCGCGCACGCAACCAGCGAGTCGATCGCCTTTCCGATTTGGATATCGAACTCATCGGTCCCGCTGTCTCTTCTTTGGCCGGTGACGACAGTTGGGCGGCACCCCTCGGCGACCAGTTGGTGAGCATTCATCTCGCCAACGAGGAGGACCACGCACCGGACTGACCGACATACCTCGTGGTCCTTGCTGGTGGACGGAAGATCGACTTGACCCTTGCAGGTCCGGAGCGGATCACCCGGATGATCGATTGCGGCCTGGACCCGGTCTATCAGCGCGGCTACCGCGTCCTCTCGGACAAGACCGGGGTCGCCGCCGCGCTTCCTACTCCCACCGGACCTCCGACCGGCGCTCGGCCGACCGAGTCCGAGTTCGTGTCGAATCAGCGAGAGTTCTGGTTCGAAGCTACCCAGATCCCGATCTACATCGCGCGCGGCGACCTGTGGCCGGCTCACTCGAGGCTGGAGGGAATCCGGTCACTACTGCTGGCCGTGCTGGAGTGGCATGCCAGGTCTTCGAGCGCCGATCCGGTGGATACCTGGCACAACGGCCATATCCACGAGGCCGCCCCCGGAAGGGGCGTCATCGTTGATCGGGGTTTTGTGTGGAAGGAATTCTGCATTTCCACCATTTCCGTACGATCCGGTATTCACCCACTGCCCAGCTGCGATAAAGAGTTCGAAGGGTGCGCACTCCGATCAGCGCAGAAGGAAGGTCGACAAGGGGGAAGTGCCCGCCCGGAATCCGAGTGATCGGAACGATTCGGGGGTACCCGACGGCATGTCAACCAGCTCCCGAGGCCCAGACGAGTCGAACCCCGACTACTCGCCCTCCCCGCAGCGCAGCGGCGCATCCGTCCCTTCGTTGGGCACGACACCGGACCCCGACTCCCCCGGCGGTCTGCACCCCGACCTCGCGCGGCGTAAAGGCATCAGGCGCACCCGGACCGGTGCTCTCTGGACTGCACTACTGGCCGGCGTCCTGATCTTGCTGTTGTTGCTGGTGTTCATCCTGCAGAACCTCGACAGCATCACGCTCGAACTGTTCGGGTGGGATTTCTCGCTGCCGCTGGGTGTGGCACTGCTGTTCGCGGCGATCGCCGGAGCGGCGATCGTCGGACTCACCGGGGGCCTGCGGATCCTGCAACTCCGCCATGCCGCCAACCGGCAGCGCACACTCACCACCGGTCAGTAGGACAGCGGCGGTACGGCGGCCGAGAAGATCAGCCGCCGTACTGCCGCGTGAGCTCGTCCCCGATCCGTGCGAGTTCGTGCTGCACCGAGGCGGGCTCGAGCACCTCGACGGCCCAACCCCAGCCGGCGAGGTTGCGAGCGATGTCGAGTGGGGTCGGCGCGGCGATTCGCACCCGGCTGCGCGCGTCCTCGAACTCGGCGTCGACGTGGCAGTGGCGGCCGAAGTGGTCGCGCAGGATGGGGACGTACCGAGTCTCGATGAGGACGGTTGCCCAAGTGCCGGAACGCTTTTGCTCGACTTCGCCGACCACGTGGTTCCAGGCCCGTTCGAGCTCGAAGTCGTCGGGGCGCTCGGCGATCTCCTCGGTCGCCTCGACCTCGACGATCCGGTCGACGCGAAAAGTGCGCTGCCCGCGCTCGGTGCCCGCGATCAAGTACCAGATGTCGTCCTTGTCGACGAGACCCCACGGCGCGACCAGGCGCACCGACTGTTCCCGAAAGGCGTTGGTGTAGGTCAGCCGCACCTTCCGGCGTCGCACCACGGCGTTCTGCAACAGGCCGACGGAGTCGGGCCGCGGCCGGCCGAGTCCGCTCCAGCCGGTGCGGTCGCTCATGACAGCGGCTGCCGCCGCTTCCGCGTCGGCACGAAAGGTATGAGGAAGCGCACGGACTAGCTTGCGCAGAGCGGTCCTGGCCTCCCCTGAGATCGCAGCAGACGGCCCCACCAGAAGAAACAGCGCCTGCGTTTCGGTGGCCGACAATCCACTCAGATCGGTGCGGGCACCACCGACCAGTGCCCAGCCGCCACCACGCCCAGGCTGCGGGTAGACGGGGATCCCCGCCACCGACAGCGCTTCGAGGTCGCGTCGCGCCGTCGCCACCGACACCTCGAGTTCCTCGGCGAGCTGCGCGGCGGTCACCCGGCCCCGCTGCTGGAGAAACAGCAAGGCCGCGACGAGGCGGTCTGCGCGCATGGCTCCACTATCCCCGGAAAAGTGCTCAGTTGATGAGCACTTCGAGGGGAAGAGTGGATCTCACCGGACAGGAACAAGAAAGGAACAAGCGCCATGCTGCGAGGACTGACCACCACCAATTTCGTCGTCGACGACCTCGACTCCGCCGTGACCTGGTACACCGAACTGCTCGGCATCGAGCCCTACTTCGTCCGTGAAGCGGAGGGGGCGACCGCGTACGCCGAATTCCGCATCGGCGACTTCCAGCACGAACTCGGATTCATCGACCGCCGATTCACCCCTCCGGGCCGAGGCAGCACGGAACTCGGCTCGGCACTGACCTATTGGGCAGTCGACGACGTCCAGGCGGCATACCAACGCTTGCTGTCGATGGGGGCCACCCCGCACGAGGACGTGACCGAGCGCGGACCGGGCTTCGTCACCGCGTCGGTCGTCGATCCGTTCGGCAACGCCCTCGGTGTGATGTACAACCAGCATTATCTCGATGTCGTCGAGTCGGCGAAGGGTTCCTGACATGGATGTCGTGGCGAACAGTGCCGAGGAATGGCGCGAATGGCTGGACACCCACGGCCGGTCGGAAACCGAGGTCTGGTTGATCATCGCGCACCAAGACAGCGGGAGGCAGAGCCTGCGATACAACGAGGCTGTCGAGCACGCCCTCTGCTACGGCTGGATCGACGGCCTGCACCGCAAGCACGACGCTCACAGTTCGCGACTGCGGTTCACGCCCCGGCGGCCGAAAAGCACGTGGAGTGCGCCGAACCGGGAACGCGCCGACCGAATGGTCGCGCAAGGCATGATGACCGAGGCAGGGCAGGCAGCGATCGACCTCGCCAAAAAGCTGGGTACCTGGCAGGCAGCGCGCGATGAGGCGCCCGCCGTTCCGCCCGAACGGACGCACGTCCGGGGCCGTCGGCGCTGAGCCGACTTCACGGAAGAGTATTCACGGAAGAGTAAGGCCCCGAACCATTCGGTTCGGGGCCTTACGCCACCCGGATCAGCTTCTGCGGCAACCGGTTCAGGCTCGTCGTCCCTTACGGAAATAGCGGATGGGTCCGAAGAAGTTCACCGCGATGATCAGAGCCCACTTGAGTTTGCTCCCGTTGACCTTCTCCGCCGGACGCGTCGCGAGGTCCGCCCAGGCGGTCGCCGCCAACGACAACTGCACCGACGCGAGTGTCAGAACCAGAGCCTGCTTCCAGGGAGGCATCTCGGCGAATCTGGACTTCTTCGACGTCTGTGTCGTCACGCTCGGGCTCATCGTTCCTCCTGGTGTGGCATAGCGATCACGGGCGCGACAACCACGCCCGATATCATTATTGGTACAGCACCACACGGAAAAGGCAGATGAACCCCCAAAGCGACACCCTGACTTCGACCAGCGAGACCTTCGGTACCGATCGCATCGATCCCGCCGACCTCGAAATCTGCCTGAGAGTTCTCGACCAGGCCTCCGAACTTCACGCCGAACATCCGGACGCCGTTACCGTGCAGCGCGCGGTCGGGCACATGTTCAAGAAGTTCAAGCAGATGCGGCGGAAGGAAACCCGCGGGCGCAAGGCCGCGGCGGACCGCGAAGTGATCGCCGCGACGGCCACCGGGTCGCCCAACCGGATCGACGACGAAACCGCCGGGGTCCCGATCACCTCCTCGACGAGCGGCGCGAGTGCGGGGACGCTGCTGCGCCCGCGCCCCTGCTACATCTGCAAGGACCGCTACACGCAGGTGGATGCCTTCTACCACCAGCTCTGCCCGTCGTGCGCCGCCGAGAACCACGCCCGACGCGACGCCCGCACCGACCTGACGGGTCGCCGCGCGCTGCTCACGGGCGGTCGCGCCAAGATCGGCATGTACATCGCGTTGCGACTGCTCCGCGACGGCGCCCACACCACCGTGACGACCCGTTTCCCCAACGATGCGATCCGCCGTTTCTCCGCGATGGAGGACAGTGGCGACTGGCTGCATCGGTTGCGTGTGGTCGGAATCGACCTGCGTGACCCCGCCCAGGTCGTGGCCCTCGCCGAGGAGGTCGCTGCCCAAGGTCCCCTCGACATCCTCATCAACAATGCCGCTCAGACGGTGCGTCGCTCCCCCGGTGCGTACTCGGCGCTCGCCGACGCCGAATCGGGCCCCTTGCCGGCGGGACCGCTTCCGGAGGTTCTCACTTTCGGCAAGCCCTCCGACGCACACCCGGCCGCGCTCACCGGAGCGCTTCCCGCGGAGTTGTCCGGAGACGCGCTGACCTCGCTCGCACTCGTGGCCGGATCGGCGACCCCCGAGCGGGTCGCTGCCGGTATCGCGGTGGACGCGGGCGGGTTGCTCCCCGACCTCGTGCACACCAACAGCTGGGTCCAGACCGTGGGCGAGGTCGAGCCCCTCGAACTCCTCGAGGTGCAACTCTGCAACTCGGTTGCTCCGTTCATCCTGGTCAACCGCTTGCGGCCGGCCATGGCGGCGTCCCCTGCCCGTCGCAAGTACGTCGTGAACGTCTCCGCGATGGAGGGCCAGTTCGCCGGTCGCCGGTACAAGGGCGCCGGCCATCCGCACACCAACATGGCGAAAGCCGCGTTGAACATGCTCACGCGGACCAGTGCCGAGGAGATGCTCGCCGACGGCATCCTCATGACGGCGGTCGACACCGGCTGGATCACCGACGAGCGTCCTCATCACACCAAGATGCGACTGGCGGAAGAAGGCTTCCACGCCCCTCTCGATCTGGTCGACGGGGCGGCCCGCGTATACGACCCGATCGTGCGCGGCGAAGCAGGCACGGATCTGTACGGTTGCTTCCTCAAGGATTACCGCCCTGCACCTTGGTGATCGAAACCGGTAGTTCGTACGTCCTCGGTTCGGCGGAAGCGGCAGTGTTGTCACCAGCGGTGTTGTCACCTGCGGTGTTGGCACCTGCGGTCGATTCCCGCTTCTCCAGGGCTGGCCGATTACCACGCACCGAGGCGGGGCATCCACCGAGTCTGGTGGTCGCAGAGACACAGTGCTCTCCCGTCCCCCGTGGGACGGCGACATCACGGCGGTAGAGATCCCGAGAGGTGCGTGACGTCATGAGAGCCCGACAACGCGTCGTCAGGACTGCCCGCGAGACGCGGGAGCGGTGGGCGCGGTTGCTCGGCAGGTGGTTGCACCCGCAGGACTATTCCGGGGAGGGCTCCTATCGGCCGCCCTCGCCGTGGTATCGCCGGCTGAATCCGGTCGGGGTGCCGTTGACCACGTGGGGGTTTGCCCCGCGGGATGCGGTGACGTTGCAGGTGCGAGGTCGTCGCACCGGCCGTCCTCGGCGGATCCCGATCCTGATCACCCGGTACGAGGGCGCGGACTACCTGGTCGCCCTGGCCGGGCAGTCACAGTGGGTACGCAATGTTCGTGCCGCCGGCGGCGATGCGGTGCTGCGGCGACGGAGTACCCGGCGGGTCCGGCTGGAGGAGGTGCCGGTGGAGGAGCGGGCCCCGGTGCTCGCGGCATACCTGGAGGCGGGGAAACGCCGTAGCGGTGAGTCGGCCGCACGAGAACAAGCCAAGTGGTACTTCGGACTTCACGAGCCCCCGACGGTGGAACGCCTCGCGGTACTGGCGCCGCGGTACCCCGTCTTCCGCGTGCACGACGCAGAATCGCGCGCAAGGTAAGCCCCTCGCGGGCCGGTGCACCGACTGCCGGACCGGCGTATCCGGCGCGGTGAAGGAATCGCCCATGTCGGTCCTGCGACCGGGCATCGGTGTGATGTTCCTCGCAACCGGACTTACCCGGCAGTAGGGTGAGTCCATGACTGCCTCACGTGACCTCGACATCGTCGTATACGGCGCCACCGGATTCGTCGGGCGGCTCACCGCCGCGTATCTCGCAAAGCACCTACCCACCGGCGTGACCGTCGGACTGGCCGGCCGGTCCGCCGAACGTCTCGAGAAGGTGCGCGCAGAACTCGGCACCGACTGGCCCCTGATCGAGGCGAACGCCGACGACCCGTCGTCCCTGGCGTCACTGGCCGGCTCGACCCGCATCGTCATCAGCACCGTCGGCCCGTACGCCAAGTACGGTCTGCCACTGGTCGAAGCGTGCGCTGAGGCCGGCACCGACTACGTCGATCTCACCGGCGAAGTGCTGTTCCACCGCGAGAGCATCGATCGGTTCGACGACATCGCCCGCCGCACAGGTGCACGAATCGTGCACTCGTGCGGTTTCGACTCCATCCCCTCCGATCTGGGCGTCCAAGCACTGTTCCGCGCCGCAGAGGCGGACGGCGCCGGTGCTCTCACGGACACCACGTTCGTCCTCACCTCGATGCGCGGCGGCCTCAGCGGCGGCACGATCGACTCGCTGCGCCTGCAGCTCGACGCCGTACGCAAAGACCCCGCCGCCCGCAAGGTCGCGGCCCGGCCGTACTCCCTCTCACCCGACCCCGCACACGAACCCGACCTCGGCCGCCAGAACGACTTCGCCCTGGTCGACGGCAAGTCCATCGCCCCGGAACTGGCGGGCTGGAAGGCGCCCTTCGTCATGGCGTCCTACAACACGCGCGTCGTGCGCCGCAGCAACGCCCTCACCGGCTGGGCCTACGGAAAGAAGTTCGCGTATCGGGAGGTGATGAGCGTCGGGTCGTCGGTGTTCTCACCGGTGCTCGCCGGACTGGTCGCTGCGGGCAGCGGTGCGCTGGCAGCGGGACTGGCGTTTCCGCCTACCCGGTTCCTGCTCGACAAGGTATTGCCGGCCCCGGGTGAAGGTCCGTCCGAAAAGACCCGGGAATCAGGTCATTTCACCGTCGATCTGTACACGACGACGGAAACCGGTGCGCGCTACACCGTACGTTTCGCCGCGAAGGGCGACCCGGGCTACAAGGCGACCGCGGTGATGCTGGCAGAGTCAGCGCTCTCCCTCGCCTCCGGTGGATCCGCGCTGCATGCGGGCGGCGGAGTTCTCACCCCGGCGGTCGCGTTCGGCGACGTACTGACCGAACGCTTGCGCGACGCCGGTTTCGAGATCTCCGCCCGCCCGCTCCCCTGACGGTCAGCCGCTGGTACGGGCGGCATTGCCGGCGTCGACCGGGATCACGACGCCGCTGAGGTGAACGCTGTCCTCGGCCGCCAGGAACAGCACTGCCCGGGTGACCTCGAACGCGTCGAGCCACGCGACGGGCTGCACGTGCAGAGAGCGGAAGACCGGTTCGACGTCGTCGGCCGTCGGGGTTTCCAGATCCGGACGCATGTGGCCGTAAAGGGTCTCGTTGTGGATCATCGGTGTGCTGATGTTGCCGGGGGCGACAGCATTGACGGTGATGCCGTACCGAGCCAGATCGAGTGCCGAGCTCTTGGTCAGCCCGATCACTCCCCATTTCGACGCGGCGTAGGCGGCGGTGTTGGTGCCTCCCTGACGCCCCAGCATGGAGGACACGGTCACGATGCGGCCGTAGCCGCGTTCGATCATTGCGGGCGCCACCGCGCCGATGGTGTTGAAGACGCCGGTGAGATTGCTGCCGATGACCTCGTCCCACTGCGGGGTCGTGGTCTGCTGCACGGACCCCATCAGGGTCACTCCGGCGTTGGCGACGGCGATGTCGATGCGGCCGAACTCGGCGACGGCGGCGTCGGCAGCGGTGTCCATGGCGTCCCGGTCGGCTACGTCGGCCTTGACGACGAGCGCCCGGCGTCCGGTCGCTTCGACCATCCGGGCGGTTTCGGCGAGCTCGGCGGGGGTCGCCATCGGGTATGAGAGGACATCACGGTCCTCACAGCGATCGACCAGGACGACGTCCGCTCCCCGCTCGGCGAAAGCCACCGCGTGCGCTCGGCCCTGTCCTCTCGCCGCACCCGTCACGAGTGCGACTCTGCCGTCGAATCCGTTCAAGACGATTCCTCCACATAGGTTCGATGAGTCCGTAGATCCGGCTCAGTAAGCCACGTCGACCGGAGTGAGCCAGGCCACATCTCGCACAGTGGGACGAATGGGAGGCGCTGCGTACGACCCGCCCGGACACGAGATGTTGCGGTCGCCGGTATGCAGTCGGTGAAACGCGTTATGCTCGATCGGTCGCCGCGCGGCGCGGTGACATCGACGACGTACGAGGACGGCAACGTGCAGGTGACGAGCATCGAGGCGGCTCCGGCCACCATGCTTGCGCTCATGCCGTTCTGGCCCACGCGTCGCCACGCGTGCTTCGATTGCCTGTGTTGCACCGAGGTCTGTTGCTGAGCGGGTTCCCCGCTCTTTCCGGCCCACGCCGAGCCCGGCTCGGTCACTTTCGGACTTCGGAGCTCTGCTCATGTTCAATCTGCTCGTATTCACATTGGTCGGTGTCGGCGCTCAACTCGTCGACGGTGCCCTCGGCATGGCATTCGGTGTCACCGCGACGACCCTCCTGATCTTCAGCGGTATCGGCGCCGCTCACGCCAGCGCCGCGGTCCACCTCGCCGAAGTCGGGACCACGCTCGTCTCCGGAGCATCGCACTGGAAGTTCCGCAACATCGACTGGAAAGTCGTGTTGCGTCTCGGTGTGCCCGGTGCGATCGGCGCATTCCTCGGGGCGACGGTGCTCTCCAGCCTGTCGACCGAGGCGGCCGCACCCGTGACCGCCGCGATCCTTCTGGCCATCGGCGTATATGTCGCCCTACGGTTCTCCGTCCGGCCACCGGCTGTCGCTCATGCACGGACGTCACCGCACAGCGCCAAGTTCCTTTCGCCCCTCGGCCTGTTCGGCGGATTCGTCGACGCGAGCGGCGGCGGAGGCTGGGGTCCGATCACCACCAGCACTTTGCTCTCGCGGGGGAAGACGGCGCCGCGGACGGTGATCGGCTCGGTGAGCGCCTCCGAGTTCCTCGTGGCGGTCTCGGCGAGTGCCGGGTTCCTCATCGGACTCGGACACGAGTCCCTCGGAAACCTCCTCGTGGTCGCAGGTCTCGCTTGCGGTGGTGCCCTCGCAGCACCGTTCGCCGCATGGTTGGTCAGCCGGATCCCGGCCACTCTGCTCGGTACCGCGGTCGGTGGGCTCATCGTCCTCACCAACGCACAGAAGCTCTTCGACGCCTTCGAGGCGGGCAGGCTCGTGTCGACCTCGCTCACGTGCGTGATCGTGTGCGCGTGGGGCGCGCTGCTCGCGGTGTCCTGGAAGCGCTCCCGTCTCACCCGTGCCGAAGCCACCGGAGCGCTGGCGCCTCTCGTCGCACTCGAGCCGGTCCCCCTGCGGGACACCGCAGCCGACGCTACGGACGATCCGCGTCACTGACCTCGGGCAGTCGCGGGCGGTGACTCTCGACGACCACCCCCGGTCAGCCTTGGATGAAGGTGTCGCCGTCGAGCGCCCAGTGTTTCCGGAATGCTGCGCGACCCGCGAGGGTGACGACGAGACCGCGACGCGCGCACACGACATGACCAGTCTCGCCCGGGTGACGATCCACCCCGTGGTGATGCTCACCCTCGATCAGGACGTACCCGGGCAGTTGGGTGCCTTCACCCGGCGTCTCGCGGACGAGGCGATCAACATTCTCGTCCAGTACAGCGATCACGACCACAATCTGATCGTGGTCACCGACCTGGTGCGTCACGATGACGCCGCACGCATCGCAGCAGACTGGACAGCAGGCTCGAGCCCGACACGATGAGGTACACGGGGCGTGACCCTCCACCGGCGGCGGATCACCCGATACACGCCTCGAGGCCACATACGGTGGACTATCTTGAGTCGAGACCACTACCGAATTCGACTGCACGACAACAGCAGTCGCCGCTTTCGGGCGAATTGCCCGTACCCGGCCGGCGACGAAGACGACTATCACATCAGGGAGACCCCGTGTCGAATGCTCCTGTACGCCGTACCTGGAATCCGTTCCCCGAGCTGTCCGACTTCTTCGATTCGATCGGCGGTTTCCGGCCCACCCTCGGCAACAACATCATTCGAGTCGAAGACGAAGTCGCCGACGGCCGCTACATCGTGCGCGCCGAAATGCCCGGCCTCGATCCGGACAACGACATCAACGTGTCCGTCAACGATGGACGGCTCGAGATCTCGGCGGAACGCACCGACAAGAAATCGGACAACGGCCACTCCGAGTTCACCTACGGCTCCTACCGGCGGAGCGTGACGCTCCCCCGCGGCGCCAAGGACGACGACATCGACGCCTCGTACGCCAAGGGAATTCTGACCGTTTCCATCGGTCTCGGCGACACCGAGTCGTCCGCCAAGAAGATCGAGGTCAAGAAAGCCGACTGACAATCCTCCGGACACCGACGGCTACCGCCGACGCCGACATCATCCGGCGTCGGCGGTGCGGTCGGCGGATCCCGCGCGGTCCCCGCTGTCGTGTGCGGTGCCGCTCCGGCTGAGGACCCCGCCGGTGATGAGAGCTTGCGCGCAGATGTAGGTGATCATGATCCAGAATCCTGTCGCGGGCAGCGAGAATCCGTCGACGAAGGCGTTCAGCGCAATCAGCGAATCCGAGATCACGAAGACGACCGCGCCCCAGGCGACGGCTCGGGACACTCCGGTCGCGAGAACCGCCATCGTGGCGATGCACAGTCCGTAGATCACGACCGCGACGGCAAGGGCACCGGCGCCCGGCGCGCACACCGCGACCAGGACGACCACTGCCACCGCATACAGCGCGAGGACCCACCGTTTCGTGTGCAGCACGCTTCTGTCGCGATAGGGCAAAAACGCAGCGATGTACGTGATCTGGGCGCAGAGGAAGAACCCGATCAGCACGAGGAACGCGGCGTCGCCGTCGAACAGGTCGGGCGCGGCGTCTCCCAGCCACGAGAACGCCAGCGCGAGCAGGATCAGCTTCACCAACCGGTCCCGACGCGGCTCGGTGGAGGCGGCCAGGCCGAGCGCGAGCAACGGCATGAGCAGCCACTGCGTGGCGTCGGTGACCAGCGAGTCCGGATCGACCAGCTGAGCGACGAGGTGCACCACCGTGACACCCGCGAACGCTGCGAACGCGGTGATCCCGGTCGCGGTGAGGCTCGACGGAGACCTCACCGGACCTGCCGCTCACCGTCTTCGGTGGCGGTCGCCTCGTCCGCCCCGCCGACACCGTCGAACGCCTCCAGGATGCGTTGCGCGGCCAGAGCCGCGGTGAGCGATCCGTCGCGCACCGCCGCCTCCACCTCACCGCGGATCGCCTTGACGCGCGGCGCCGATTCGAGTCGGCGCAGCAACTGGTCGTGGACCATCGTCCAGGTCCAGTCGACCTGCTGCCGACGGCGGTTCTCCTCGAAGCGACCCGCCTCGGTGAGCACGCGCCGATGTTCGAGGACGGTGTCCCAGAAGGTGTCCAGTCCGCTGCCTTCGAGGCCGCTCATCGTGATGACCGGAGGCTTCCACAGCGCGTCGTGCGGGTGCACCAGGCGCATGGCCCCGGCGAGTTCGCGGGCGGCGACGCGGGCGTCGCGCTCGAACTTGCCGTCGGCCTTGTTGACGGCGACCAGGTCGGCGAGTTCGAGCACGCCCTTCTTGATGCCCTGCAACTGGTCGCCGGTGCGGGCGAGGGTCAGGAAGGTGAAGCAGTCCACCATGTTCGCGACCGTCACCTCGGACTGCCCGACACCGACCGTCTCGATCAGGATGACGTCGAATCCGGCCGCCTCGAGCAGCACCATGGTTTCGCGGGTGGCTTTCGCGACCCCACCGAGTGTGCCCGCGGTCGGCGACGGCCGGATGAAGGCGTCGCGTTCGACGGACAACCGGGCCATGCGGGTCTTGTCACCGAGAATCGATCCGCCGGTGCGGGTCGACGAAGGATCGACAGCGAGGACCGCAACCTTGTGTCCCCGCGCCAGCAGATACATCCCGAGGTTGTCGATGAATGTCGATTTGCCGACACCGGGGACGCCGGTGATCCCTACCCGAATCGCGCCGCCCGCCTCCGGGAGCAGGCGCAGCAGCAACTGCTGAGCCTGCTCCCGGTGGTCGTCGCGGGTGGACTCGACCAGGGTGATCGCCTTCGCCAACCCGGCTCGCTGTCCCGCGAGCACCGCGTCGGCGAGGGCGTCCGTATCGACCGGAGGTCTGCCCATGCCCGATCTATCCCTGGGCGGGGTGGCCGAGCTGGGCCCCCAGCTTGGTGAGCAGTCCGGCGGCGGCGTCGGCGATCACGGTGCCCGGCGGGAAGATCGCCGCGGCGCCCGCCTGGTACAGCTCGTCGAAATCGCCGGGCGGGATGACGCCGCCCACGACGATCATGATGTCCTCGCGGCCCACCTCTGCCAGTGCCTGCTTGAGTGCGGGAACCAGCGTGAGGTGACCCGCGGCCAACGACGACACACCGATGACGTGCACGTCGTTGTCGGCCGCCTGCTGGGCGACCTCTTCGGGGGTCTGGAACAGCGGTCCGACGTCGACGTCGAAGCCGAGGTCGGCGAAGGCGGTGGAGATCACCTTCTGTCCGCGGTCGTGGCCGTCCTGCCCCATCTTCGCGACGAGGATGCGCGGCCGGCGGCCCTCCTCTTCCGCGAACTTCTCGACGAGTTCCGTTGCCGTGGTGATGTTCGTCGCCTTTCCGGCCTCGTCGCGGTACACCCCGCTGATCGTGCGGATCTCGGCCTGGTGCCGCCCGTAGACCTTCTCGAGGGCGTCGGAGATCTCTCCGACGGTCGCCTTGGCGCGCGCCGCGTCGATGGCGAGGGCCAGCAGGTTGTTCTCCATGCCGCCCTCGGTGGCCGCGGCGGCCCGGGTCAGCTCCGCGAGTGCGGCCTGCGTGGCGGCCTCGTCGCGATCCCCGCGAAGCTGCTGGAGCTTCGCGATCTGCTCGGCACGCACCTTCGAGTTCTCGACCTTGAGTACCTCGATGGTGTCGACCTCGTCGGGCACGTACTTGTTGACACCGATCAGCGGCTGACGGCCGGAGTCGATGCGGGCCTGGGTGCGCGCCGCTGCCTCCTCGATGCGTAGCTTCGGGATGCCTTCCGAGATGGCCTGCGCCATGCCGCCGGCTTCCTCGACCTCCGCGATGTGCGCGCGGGCCCGGTTGGCGAGCTCGTGGGTGAGCCACTCGACGTAGTGCGAGCCACCCCACGGGTCGATGGGCCGGGTGGTCCCCGACTCCTGCTGCAGCAACAGCTGGGTGTTACGGGCGATGCGGGCCGAGAAGTCGGTCGGCAGCGCGATCGCCTCGTCGAGAGCGTTGGTGTGCAGCGACTGGGTGTGCCCCTGGGTCGCGGCCATCGCCTCGACGCAGGTACGCGCGACGTTGTTGAACACGTCCTGCGCGGTCAGCGACCATCCCGAGGTCTGCGAATGGGTACGCAGCGACAACGACTTGGCGGACTTCGGTTCGAACTTCTCGACCAGCTCGGCCCAGAGCAGACGACCCGCGCGGAGCTTCGCCACCTCCATGAAGAAGTTCATGCCGATGGCCCAGAAGAACGACAGCCGCGGAGCGAACTTGTCGATGGCCATGCCCGCGTCCAGGCCCGCCCGGATGTACTCGACACCGTCCGCAAGGGTGTAGGCCAGCTCCAGATCGGCCGTCGCTCCGGCTTCCTGGATGTGGTAGCCGGAGATCGAGATCGAGTTGAACTTCGGCATCTTCGCGCTGGTGTACGAGAAGATGTCGGAGATGATCCGCATCGACGGCTTCGGCGGGTAGATGTAGGTGTTCCGGACCATGAACTCTTTCAGAATGTCGTTCTGAATGGTTCCGGCCAGCTGTTCCGGCTTGACGCCCTGTTCTTCCGCCGCGACGACGTACAGCGCGAGGATCGGCAGCACTGCGCCGTTCATGGTCATCGAGACCGAGACCTGCGACAGATCGATGCCGTCGAACAACTGACGCATGTCGAGGATCGAGTCGATGGCCACCCCCGCCATGCCCACATCGCCTTGAACGCGCGGGTGATCGGAGTCGTAACCACGGTGCGTCGCGAGGTCGAAGGCGACCGAGAGGCCCTTCTGACCGGCCGCAAGGTTGCGCCGGTAGAACGCATTGGACTCCGCTGCGGTGGAGAACCCTGCGTACTGACGGATGGTCCACGGCTGGTTGACGTACATCGTCGGGTAGGGGCCGCGCACGAACGGCGCGATACCGGGGTAGCTGTCCAGCGGGTAACCCTCGGCGACGACGGCGTCGCGATCTGCACGAGTGTAGACGGGCTTGACGTCGATGCCCTCGGGCGTCGACCACACAACCTGGTCCTTGGTGTAAAGGTTGGCGGCGGCGACGGACTCGACGAGCGTCTCGGCCTGCTCCGTGGTCGGAGCGGGCGGAACCGGTGCCGCGGGGTCCGTCAGCGGGATATCGGCGAAGCTGCCGATCTGATGTTCGATACTCACTTACGCTCCCAGGGTGTCGAGCAGGTCGGTCAGCGCGGCAATCGCGTCGATACGGGCGGTGAGGAAGCCGTCCGGCCGGCTCTCCCCCTGCACGTCGCCCACGGCTTTCTCCGGCCCCGCGAGCAGCACGGTGGTGATACCGGCGGCGCGCAGTGCGGTGGTGGCGGTCGCGGCTTCCTCGCCGTACCGGGCATCGGTACCGCAGAGGATTGCGATGCTCGCACCCGAACCGCTCACCACGCCGGCGACTGCATCGCCGGTCAGGTCCAGCGGACCGGGGTTCACGGTTTCGATACCGCCGGATGCCATCAGGTTTGCGGCGAACGTGCTGCGGCCATTGTGCTCGGCGACCGGGCCGAGCGGTGCGAGCAACACCTTGGGGCGCGCGCCGTGTGTTGCGAGGAACGCGTCCGAGCGGTCCCGCAGTGCCTCGAAGGGCGCTGCGTAGCGGGCGGCGAGCGTGCCCGCGTCGCTAGCTCCCACCGGAAGCGGGGCCTCGGCGAGGTTCGGAAACTCGTTGATACCGGTGACGGCGGTCTTGCGGTGCGCGATGTCGGAGTCCCGCTGCGCACGGGTGGCGGCGATCCGGTCGGCGACCAGTCCCGATTCGAGAGCGGCGCGATATCCGCCCGCAGATTCGACTTCCTGGAAGAATTCCCACGCCTTCGCTGCGATCTGCGCGGTCAGTTCCTCGATGTACCAGGATCCGGCGCCGGGGTCGAGGACGCGGCCGAGGTTGGATTCCTCGAGCAACAGCAGCTGTGTGTTGCGGGCGATGCGGGCGGCGAAACCTTCGGACACACCGAGTGCACCGGCAGGCAGGGCAGCGTCGAACGGCAGCACCGTCACCGCGTCGGCACCACCGACACCGGCGCCGAATGCGGCGAGGGTGGTGCGCAGCATGTTCACCCACGGGTCGCGCTGGGCCATCATCGCGGCCGAGGTGACGGCGTGCTGCGGGGCGTTACCGGCCTCCGGCGCGCCGGCGACCTGCGCGATCCGCGCCCACAACTGCCGGCCTGCGCGGAACTTCGCGATGGTCTGGAACTGGTCATCGGTGGCGGCGAGGCGGAATTCGATCTGGCCGAGGGCCTGCTCCGCGGAGCACCCCGCGGTGATCAGGCCGCGCACGTATTCCAGGCCGGCAGCGATCGAGGCGGCAAGTTCCTCGGCGTCCGAGGCTCCTGCGTTGTGGAAGGCAGTGCCGTCCACAGTGAGGGCCCGAACGGTGCCGATGCGGTCGGCAGCCGCCGCGGCCAGTTCGATGGCCTCATCCACGGTGATGTCGTCGCGACCCGCAAACTGGCTGGTGAGCGGTGCCGCACCGAGCGAGAGCCGGACGGCTTCCGGATCGGCGAGATCGGTGCGGGCGTCGACGACGGCGTACAGGGCTGCCGCCGCCGCGACTGTCTCGGCTCCCGCGTCGATGGTCACGGGCGCCAGGTCGAGGAGCACCTTGTCCAATGCGGCGGACAGTGTCTCGATCGGAAGATCGGTACCACCGACCCGCAGCCACAGCGCACTGACACCGTTCTCGAGCGCATCCAGAATGCGTTCGTTGACCTTGCCGGCGGTGCCGTACCCGGTCGCGGCTGCTGCGCCGCCGAACTGGGCGGAGACCAGCCAGCCGGTGGTGACGTCGCGGGTGGCGGATCCCCCGCGGACGAAGGGGAACTCGCCGGGCAGCGGAGCCTCGGGGCGCTCATCGCGGATGCCGTAGAGGGGATTGACCGTGACACCGTCGTACGTCGTGGTCTCGAGCAAGCGCTGCGGCTCGGGTCCGAGTTCTGAGGGGTCGACGCGCCGGGATTTCGCGAGCACTCCCGCGACCGCATCCTGCCACTGCGCATATGCGCGCGCGGCGTCCTCGGCTTCTGCAGCTAATGACACGTGCGATTCCTCCTACTGCGGCATGCAGGGTCTGTTCGGCGGCGCTGTCGGCCGGGGCGGATGATCCCGAAAAGGTTAAACGTTTGTCGCTGTGATGCTAGCCGCACACTCTGGACACCTGCTGTGGGGATTGCCACAGATTCGCTAGCGATAGATAAAGAGCGCAGCACGGTGTGCCTGAGCAACTCCGGTGGCGCCGAGCGCCCGGAGTACGCTCACACCCCGTGACGAGGATTATCGGAGACCGCAGAATCCTCGGCGTCCTCGTCCTACTCACCGGGCTGATCGCTGTAGCGCTTCTGGTCCCACTCCCGACCGTGGGCGAGATCCGCGAGTGGTCCGAATCGATGAACGGCCCGACGCTGCTCCTCTCGTTCTTCGTCGTCCACACCCTGGTGACCCTCGCTCCGGTGCCGCGCACCGTGTTCACACTCAGCGCCGGGGTGTTGTTCGGGAGCCTGACCGGAATCGCCGTGTCGGTCGCCGCGACCACCGTGAGCGCGATCCTCGCTTTTCTGTTCCTGCGCGCGGTGGGGCGTGACGCGGTGGCCGCCCACCTGACGCATCCGACGGCGAAAGCGATCGACTTGCGCCTGGCTCGTCGCGGCTGGCTTGCGGTCGGATCGCTGAGGCTCATCGCGGCAGCCCCGTTCTTCGTCGTGAACTGCTGTTGCGCTGTGTCGTCGGTGCGGTTCGTGCCGTACACCCTCGCCACGATGGTGGGCATCCTTCCGGGCACCATCGGTGTCGTATTGCTCGGGGACGCCCTCACCGGCCAGGCCGATCCTGCGTTGATGGTGGTCAGCGCGGTGTGCATCGCGGTCGGCATCGGCGGCCTCCTTCTCGAAGCCCGACTCCCCGAACCGGCGGGTTCCGCTCTGGACGCCGTCGTCGATCTCCCGGCACACCCGACCCGGAGCGAGTGACACGGTCCGAGTGACCCGGAGCGGGTGACCCGGTCCGGTCGATGCGGAAACCACCCCGGCTCTGCTGCCTTCCCGTTCACACTGGGGAGCGATGACTGGGAGCGGAGCGGAAATGACGACATACGAATCCATCCGCGTCGAGACCGAGGATCGCGTGACCACGGTCGTCATGGCGCAACCGGATCGTCGCAATGCCGTCGACGGTGCGATGGCTGCGGAACTCGCGCGGGCGTTCGAAGAGTTCGACACCGATCCCCACGCCGACGTGGCCGTCCTCTACGGCGAGGGTAGGACGTTCTGCGCCGGCGCCGATCTGAAAGCGATCGGTACAGACAGAGCCAACACCGTCGCGGTGGAGGGTCACGGCCCGATGGGGCCGACGCGCCTGACCATGTCGAAACCGGTGATTGCGGCGATCGAAGGCTATGCCGTCGCGGGCGGGCTCGAGCTTGCCATCTGGTGCGACCTGCGGGTCGCCGCGTCGGACGCCGTGTTCGGTGTGTTCTGCCGGCGTTGGGGAGTACCGCTCATCGACGGAGGCACCGTGCGGCTACCGCGATTGATCGGCGAGAGCAGGGCGATGGACATGATCCTGACCGGCCGGCCGGTCGACGCGGACGAGGCGCTCGTCTTCGGCCTGGCCAATCGTGTCGTCGATCCCGGCACCGCGCGCGCAGCCGCAGAACAGCTGGCCCGCGATCTGACCCGCTTTCCCCAAACCTGCATGCGCAACGACCGCCGGTCGGCTCACGGCCAGTTCGGACGCACCGAACGGGAGGCGATGGCGGACGAAATCCGGTTCGGGATGGAATCTCTCACCGCCGACACGACCATCGGTGCGGCCCGGTTCAGCGGCGGAGAAGGCCGCCACGGCGACTTCGCGTAGGTCGGCCGGGCCGTACGAGCGTGCGCCACGTCATCGTTTTGCCGGCGTTTTGCGCGACCGGCCTCACCGCGCCGGACGGGCGGGAGACCGGGCCGTCGATTCGGTCCGGGACTGCTCTTCGTCCGCCGATGCGCCGGATGGGGCGTCGTGCCAGCTGATCTCGATTTCGATCTCGATCTCGTCGCCGTCGACCTCGATCTCCAACTCCCACCGCACTCGGTCTGCGACCACCATGGTCACCGAGTCACCGGGCGATCCCAGCTCGACCTCCGAGCCGTCGGCGAGAGCACGACCGAGTTCGATCAGCCGCTCGGATGCTTCCTTGCGAGAAAGCTCGGACGTCTTCTTGATCTCCAGCTTGGGCACGACGACTCCTGACCTCGGCGCAGTGTGCACTCACCGTAACCGCCGAGAGGTGCGTGACCGGCCCGAACGAGGAGACGGTCGGCTGTCCACCGGTCCGGGCGAACCTTCGAGACCTCTGCCTGCAGCGCCCTCGGCCGTGAGAAACTCGTTGTCGGGATGGCTGTCGCGCCGGGCGCCGGTGTGGCTTCCCGGGCCGCTCCCGCGACCCCGACCGAACGGCGGTGCACCCCGCATGAGCGAGAACCCACCTGCCGGCGAATCTTCCGAAGAAGTAGTGGCCCCTCGGCGTCTGCTCGGTCTCCTGCTGGCCATGGCGATGTTCGTTCTCGTCGTCGATACCTCACTGATGAACGTGTCCATCTCGTACGTGGTTCGCGATCTCGACACGACCGTGAGCGGCGTCCAGGCAGCGATCGCGCTCGAGGCACTGGTCTCGGCCGCGTTCATCCTGATCGGCAGCAAGATCGGCGATCTCATCGGGCGGAAACGGGCCTACGTACTCGGTTTGCTCGGTTACGCGGTCGGCGCGACGGCAATGGCACTCGCACAGACCCTCACGGCAGTCATCGTCTTCTGGGCCGTCCTGGGCGGCATCGGCGCGTCGCTCCTGCTACCTGCCATGCAATCCCTCATCCACGGAAACTTCGAGGGGAAGGCACAGAAGAAGGTCTACGCCCTCGTCGGGGCGGCCGCTGCCATCGCCGCTGCGGTCGGGCCGCTGCTCGGAGGGTTCATCACCACGTTCCTCTCGTGGCGGGTGGGTTTCGTCCTCGAGGTCGTCATCATCGGGATCGTGTTGTGCGGCATCGGACTCGTCCGCGACGTGCCGTACACAGGTCCACGGACGATCGACCTGGTCGGTGCCGCGCTCTCCGTCCTGGGAATGGGCGGCGTCGTGCTGGGAATCCTGGTGTGGCAGGACGGCGGCGAATTCGTCGGCGCGCTCCTCGTGCTCGGCGCACTCTCGCTGGCCTGCCTCGCGGGCTGGCTCGTGCGGCGCAAACATCGAGGGAAGACGACGTTGCTGGACCCGGATCTGTTCCACTCCACCATGTTCCGGCTGGGAATCACAGGGCAGATGCTTCAGCAGATCGCCCTGGGCGGGACGATGATCGCGTTGCCCATCTACCTGCAGATGGTGCTCGAATACAACGCGATGCAAGCGGGCCTGTCGCTCGCGCCGCTGTCTCTCAGCATGTTCGCGGTGGCTCTGCTCGCAGGCAACAAAGCCGGCGACCGGCGGCCCAGCAGCATCATCCTTTGGGGATTCGTGCTGCTGACGGTCGGAATCGTAGCGCTGATCCCGATCGTGCCGCGAGCCGACTTCGGCTGGGGACTGGTACTTCCCCTGATCATCGCCGGATCCGGCTTGGGTTTGCTGGTATCCCAACTCAACAACTACACACTCGCACCGATCGACGAAGAGCGCATCAGCGAAGCGGCGGGGGTCAATTCCGCTTCGGGGTCGTTCGGGCTCTCGTTCGGGCTCGCCTTTGCCGGCGCTCTGATGCTCGCGACACTGTCCTTCACGTTCACATCCATGGCGGAATCGAGCACCGTGCTCCCTCCTGCCGAGCAACGCCAGGTCGCCCAGGTACTCGAGGACGACGCGCAGGTCATGAGCAACACACAACTCGAAGAACTGCTCGTCGAACAGCCCCCGGCGATTCGGGACGAGATCGTTCGGATCAACACGGACAGCCGTCCCCGCGCCCTGCAGGTGGCCCTGCTTGTTCCGCTTGTTGCGGGCCTCGCCGGAATCCTCATCTGTCTCCGGATGGGGCGTATACCCGACCCGAAATCCCACGAGCGGCCGGACGGCATCTAGGGCCGGGTGTCCTCGCTCAGACCGGCCCGGCCGGGACACGACCGCTACGCGCGCGCCCCGGACCAGCCGACGATCACCGACCGCGCCCCCGAATACTCCAGCATCGAGCGGAGCGGTCCACCGGTGCAAAGTTGACGGTCGAGTTCGCGCTGCTGTGCGCCCAGGTCTCGGTCGTCGGGTACTCCGACAAGGATCTCGACGGGGGCAAGGCTGCGCTCGCCCTCCAGCAGGAGTTGTTCTTCGTGCACGGCATGGACCGGAACGTCGTCGTTGCCGGCAGCGTCGCCAAGGATCAGCGCCACATAATCCACTTCGTCCTCGTCGTCGTGGCACACCACGAGGTGCCTGGGACGGGTCGCAGGAGACGACGGGCATTCGATCGTGAGGACATCGGAGAAATCGAAACTCTCGACCCTGCCGGTTTCGTGTCTTTCCGCCCCCAGGTTCACTCGTCGCGCGGTCCAACTGAAGAATCCGGTGTCGGGCTCCTTCATCGCTCGCCTGCCCTCCTCATGATTTCTGCTTCGAGGGTTATTCGTCGCCGGGGCGCACAAGGACGGGTGTCCCCGGCCCGGGAGAACCGGACGTGGTCATCGGCAGGTCGGAGAAGGCACGGTTCGCCTTGTCGGCTCACCATGAACTGGATCCGCAAGAACCGCGCTGTGGCCACCACGGTGCGGACCGTTCGAAAGACGACTCAGCGGGAGCGACGCTGCTCGCGCACCCGGGCAGCGAACTCCCGAGCCTTACGCTGATTCTGCGGTTTGGACGCTTCGCGCTTGATCATCTGTATTGCCTTGACGGCGATGCCGCCTTTGATGACCCGGCTGAGCATTCCCATCGTGTGCCTCCTGCCGGGCCCGAACCGGTGTGGTGCGGACCCTCGTGCTTCGAACCCGTCCGGACGTCGAACAGATACAGCCCAACGGTACGAGTTCATCGCGTTCGGCGCGACCCGACGCACGCAGCAGATGAGCCGGACAGCACCCATCGATCCTCCGGCCGGACGGAACCACGGTGTCCGAAACACAGAATTCCGGCAATCTCCAGATCCGTAGATCCCTTCCCAGTCGACGATCGATCCCTTGTGCATCCACATCTCGACGCAGACAATCACCGCATGGGGAACTTCGGGGTGCCCGCCGACCTTTCGGACAATGAGGTCGTCGAAGGCTTGCATTATTGGCGAAACCGATTACACCACTTCGCTTCCGAAGGGGATCCCGAAGGAGAGAAGGATACTGAAGAGGCTCGCACCTTTCTCGAGGAATTCACCGGGGAGGCTCAGCAGCGCGGACTGCTCTGACCCCGAACCATCACGCTGCGTTGCAGTTCGGCGCCGCCTTCGATCACTTCCGATACCGGCACATCCGATTCAGTTGCTCTCCGGTCCCTTCTCCGCGCGATCCGACGATACGCGAAGCGCGACAGTAGGTTCCGCCGAATCAGTGGGTTCCGGCGGAACCGTCGGGTCGACGACCAGGACCGGGACCGGACAGTGCGCGGTGAGGTATTCGGCGACGCTGCCCAGCATCCGGGTCGTCATACCGCGACCGCGTTTACCGACGACGAGCACGTCTGCCCGGTGGTTCTCGGCGTACCAGCGCAGGCACTGCCCGGGCGGACCGGCGAGTACCGCATAGCCGGTCGGCACAGCTCCCGCCCCCGAGGCCGCCTCGTTCAGGCGATGCTTTGCCCGGTCCACCATCGTCGAGTCGGCACCGCTCGCGTCGTCGTAGGACACCACCGCGACCAACTCGAGCACGCCTCCGCCGCGGCCGAACAGTTTCAGTGCCGATGCCAGAGCGTGTTCGGCCTCCACGGAACCGTCGTACCCGACCATCACGCGCAGTCCGGATCGGTTCGCCGGGTCGGCTCCCCAGCTGTCGACCGGTGTCACCTCGACCGGCCGCGGCGTGCGTTCAACCCGTTCGTACGCGATAGGAACGAAAAGTGGTCCGAGAACGACAGCGATGATCGTCCAGCGGCCGTCGTGCCCGCGACGCGCCATCCACAAGCCCGTCAGCAACCCGACGAGCACCCACACGACGACAAAGACGGCAATAACGGTCCAGTTCACGAACTTCTCCTCGAACACAGCGCAGCCGCACGAGGCGTGCGCGCCGGAACTTCGGGCGTGGCGTGTCGCCTCCGGTCCGGCCGGAGACCTATGGCTTCTGGGGCGACGAGGTCACGCATGGCGATCGGGTTTCTGGTAGACATCCGGGATTCCGTCTCCGTCCTCGTCGCGGGTCTCGATCACAGCGATCCGTTTGTAGGCACGGTTGCGCGCGACGAGCACCACCGAGGCGCACAGTGCACTGAGCACCGAACCGGACAGCACGGCAACCTTGACGTGGTCCGCAGCCGGGGAACCGGGACCGTAGGCGAGATCACCGATCAGCAACGAGACCGTGAAGCCGATACCGCCGAGCAGCGCGACACCGAAGACATCCACCCAGCTGAGATCCTCGTCCAGGTGCGCGCGCGTGAACCTGGCCACCAAGTAGCTGACGCCGAAGATTCCGATGGCCTTACCGACCACGAGTCCGGCGATCACACCCACGGAGACGGGATCGGTCAGCGCGTCCGTCAGACCGGTCAGGCCTCCGACGGTGACGCCGGCGGCAAAGAACGCGAACACCGGAACCGCGACCCCGGCCGACAAGGGGCGGATCCGATGTTCGATGTGTTCGGCCACCGGCACACGCTTCCCGTCGACCATCCGTGCGACGGGCACCATGAAGCCGAGCAGCACGCCCGCGATGGTGGCGTGGACTCCCGATTCGTGGACGAGCCACCATGTGAGGACCGCCAGCGGAACCAGGACCCACCACGCCCCCACCCCGCGCTGCAACGCCAATGCGAATGCGGCGAGAGGAAGCAGGGCGAAACCGAGATAGAGCAGGTTCACCTCGTCGGTGTAGAAGACGGCGATCACCGTCACCGCCAGCAGGTCGTCGACGACCGCCAGCGTGAGCAGGAATGTTCGAAGCGCCGAGGGGAGGTGGCTGCCGATCACGGCAAGGACGGCCACCGCGAAGGCGATATCGGTTGCTGTGGGCACTGCCCACCCGCTGAGGGCACCGTCGCCGCCCATGTTGATCGCCACGAAGATCAATGCCGGGACCACCATGCCCCCGAGCGCGGCGGTGACGGGCATTGCCGCGCGGCGCAGATCGCGCAGACTGCCCTCGACGAATTCCCGCTTGAGTTCGACGCCGACGACGAAGAAGAAGATCGCGAGCAGGCCGTCCGCGGCCCACGTACCCACCGACAGGTCGAGGTGCAGGGCCGACGGACCGACCGTTGTGTCCCGCAATGCGTGGTAGGACTCGGACCACCCGGAGTTCGCCCAGATCAGCGCGGCCAGCGCGCCGACCAGCAGGAGCACGCCGCCCACCGTTTCCCTGCGAAGGATCTCCGACACGCGCCGGGATTCCTCCCACGAACCGCGCGACAGGAAGGGCAGGCTGGAGAAGATGCTCGACATCACGCGTCCTCGGAAGAGAGCGCGACAGACTGTCGCCCTGGTCGGCATCGGCCCGGTCGAGGATTCACGACGGGACCCGGCCCACCTCCCGTCACGGGAGACGGGGTCGAGAAGTCAAGGCATCGGTACACACAGTCCTCCGGCTCGAGAGAGATACTCACCTGCCGACCAGACTTCCCGGCGCACCGCGAAGGACAGTACCGCACACCGAAAACTCTGACACCATCATGCACGTGACGACTGAGCGGATCGAAGTGCAACGGACTCTCGAGGCCGAACCCGCCGCCATTTTCTCGGTGCTCTGCGACCCCCAAGGACACGTGGCGATCGACGGCTCGGGAATGCTGATGGACGCGGAAGGTGACGTGGTCACCGCCGCCGGCGACAGCTTCGTCGTGCACATGGACCGGGAAGCACTCGGCGACATGCCGTTGGGCAAATACGACGTGACCGTCACGATCAAGGACTTCGTCCCGGATCGGGAACTGTCCTGGACCATCTTGGGGACTGTGCGACCGCAGATCGGGCACGTCTACGGTTATCGAATCGAACCGGCCGAGGCGGGTTCCCTCGTGACGTCGTACTACGACTGGTCCGACATCGATCCCATGTGGCGGGACACAGGGATCTTCCCGGTGATTTCCGAGGCAACGCTGAAGTCCACTCTCGGAATCCTCGCGCGCACCGTGCTGCGGGGCTACCCACGCTCATCACCCCGCACAGCTCAGGAGTCCGGGCCGGACACGATCTCGACGTAACCGTCCGTTCCGTTCACGCGGATACGCTGTCCGTCCCGGATCAGCCGGGTCGCGTGCTGCACCCCGACGACGGCCGGCACCCCGTATTCCCGGGCGATCACCGCGCCATGCGTCATCAGCCCGCCCACCTCGGTCACCAGACCCTTGATCGAGACGAACAAGGGGGTCCAGCTCGGATCGGTATACGCCGTGACGAGGATGTCGCCTGCCACGAGATCGGCCTGGGCCATGTCCGCGACGACGCGAGCTCGTCCTTCGACGACTCCGGCGGAGACCGGCATACCGGGGACCGCGCCGTCCGGTACGTCCTCACGGCGGTACTCCCCCGACAGGACCTCGCCGTCCGATGTGAGCACCCTCGGTGGGGTGAGAGTTTCGTAGAAGCGGAATGCCCGTCGTCGGTCGCGGACGAGTTCGTCGCACTTCCCCTGCGTGCGCACCACCTCGCGCAACTCGTCGTACGTGAGGTAGAAGATGTCGTCCTTGCTGCGCAGCACACCGTGCTCCACCAGACGAGCAGCTTCGTTCGAGAGCGCCTGCTTGTACTCGAAATAGCGGCACACCATCGCGTACTTCGGGTACTCCCGATATCCGGAGAAGACGCGAAGACGAGCGATCATGCGTTCGGTCTCGTCCGCTTTGCGCTCCCCGTCCGGTAAGCCGCGCAGCCGCTCCAGCAACTCGTGTTCTTTCGTCTCGGCTGCACGTCGACCGTGCTCGAAACGCCGCTGAGCGGCGCCCGGCGTGAAACTGTCGATGTTGCCGACGATCACCGGGACAAGTGCCGTCGGGCGTTCGCGCCACCGGGGCCGGGTGATGTCGATTTCTCCGACGCACCGCATCCCGTACCTGTCGAGGAACCCCTCGATCGCCGCTCGGGCCTCTCGGCCTCCTGCCACGTCGCCCAGGTCGCCGAGAAAGACCTCGTCGTCGTACCCCGATTCTTCGACGTGCCGGAGGAACGCCACCACATCCGGCCGGGGACGAATTTCGTCCGCGACGTCGAGGAGTGCCAGACCCATTTCGGACGTGACGTTGTGGGGAACCGATTGTGCGAGCGTGTCGGCGGCGTCCTTCTCCCCTAGCCATCTGTCGAGGTGATCGGACAGCCACCGGGCCGATTCCATCGCGGCCGTGATCACCTGCAAGCTTCTGGGGTCGAACAGAATCCGCCTCAGCTCGTGGATGTCGGTTTCGACGAAGTCGACCAGCGCCGTACCGGACTTTCCCCGGATCTCCCGTTTCAGCGCTGACAGAGACGATTCGGTACGGGCGATCAGTTCGGTGACGACTTCGGGATCTGCGTCGATCGGTTCTGCCGTACCGATCCGGTGATCGGTACACGGTGCTTCGGAGCCCGGGACGAATCCTTTTCGGGCGACGATAGTGCGAAGCGCATCTCCCAGGAGCGGATCGGATCCGCCGAGAGCTTCCACCAGGGCTTCCCGGCTCGTCGGGGCCGACAACGCCGCAGTGACGTCGACGAACAACCTTCCGCCGGCCGTTCGCATGGGTGCGGGACTCGTCAACTGCCACACGGAGATCCCCAGAGGCTTCATGGCGTCGGTCATCATCTGCTGGTGGCCGACCGAGACATAGACGTGGTTGTCGTCGTCGTCTGTGACGGGAATGGGGAAAAGCGTTGTGATCGGCCGACTCTGGACTATGTGGAACTCATCGTCGGCCAGGCACCATTCGATGTCCTGCGGACACCCGAAGTGCGCTTCGATTGCCCGACCCAACTTTGTGAGCCGAAGGATCCGGACGTCGGACAACACCGCGGCAAACTGTCGTTCCGGGGACACGTCCCGCAGACACGTACCTCCACCGGGAGCGGGCTCGACGGAATACTGCTTCGAGGCGATGGCCGCGGTGATGTCCGTGCCCCGCACCGTGTACACGTCGGGGTTCACCCGGCCCGACACCAATGCTTCGCCGAGCCCGAAAGTTGCCTCGACGGAAATGACCGTGCGATCGGACGTGAGGGGATCCGCAGTGAACAACACCCCCGACGCCTGCGGGAACACCATCCGTTGCACGACCACCGCCATCCGAACCTTCCGATGGTCGAAGCCGTTCTGCGCCCGGTAGGCGACCGCACGCTCGGTGAACAGCGATGCCCAGCATCGCGTGACAGCCCGAAGAATCGACTCCCGGCCCACGACATTCAGATACGAATCCTGCTGACCGGCGAACGACGCGGACGGGAGATCCTCTGCGGTGGAACTGGATCGGACTGCCCACGCTTCATGATTCCCGCAACGGACGAGTGCGCCGCTGATGTCCGCCGCGACGTCGTCCGGAACCGCATGGTCTTCGATCGCCTCACCAATCTCCGCGCCGAGCTGCCGGAGTTCGTCGTGCTGGTCCGGTGCGAGTGCGGACAACCTGTCCAGCAGTCTGTCGATGGACGGTACCGCCTCCACCGCCCGGCGGAAGGCGTCCGTCGTGATACAGAACCCGTCGGGGACATGCGTCCCGGGTACGCGGACAAGTTCTGCAAGATTCGCTCCCTTCCCTCCGACAAGGTCTGCGTCTGTTCGATCGAGATCTTCGAGACTCAGCACGAAACCCATTTCGCTCCCCCTCGCTTTCTCTTGCTTGTACGGCAGCGAGTATGAGCCGGAAATCCGGCCCTCATGAGGGCAGTGATTCCGGTATAACGTGAAAGGGGGACGAGATCAGGAAAGCGGCGCCGTTGTCACATCCGGACGAGAACTGGCTGTCACGTCGAATGCCGTCTCGTCGAACGTCGCAAGCTCGTTCAGCATCCGCCGGGTCGACCAGGGCCAGTTGAAGCTGTTGCGGCCGTTGACGTCGAAGAAGTAACTCCGACAGCCACCGCTGTTGTACACCGTGCCGGCGAGTGCTGCCTGAACCCGGGCGTTGAAGGTTTCCTGCGCCTCCCGGCGGGGCTCCACGCGAGTCCACCCCTCCTGTCGTGCACGGGTCAGCACCTGGGCGACGTAGCCGAGTTGCGCTTCCAGAATCGTGAACGCCGAGGTGTGGCCTGTGCCGAGGGAGGGGCCCAGCAGCACGAACGCGTTCGGGAATCCGGCGATGGTGGTGCCGAGATACGCCTGGGGACTGCCCTTCCAGTGCTCGTCGAGGCTCCGGCCCTGCGCGTCGAAGATTCGGCTCGCGACCGGCATGTCGAGAATGTGGAAGCCGGTACCGAAGATGATCGCGTCCACGGCGGTTTCGGATCCGTCCGCCCCGGCCACGACGTTCCCCCGCACCGACGCGACCGCGGTGGGGTGTACCTGGACGGTCGGTTGTGTCAACGCGCGGTAGTACTCGTTGGAGAACAGCAGGCGTTTACAGCCCAGGGTGTGTTCGGGCGTCAATGTTCTGCGTAACCTGGGGTCGCTCACTTGAAGTCGCAGCCATGCCTTGCCCAGTTGCTGAATCACCTTCATGATCCATGGGTTTCGGAATCCGAGCCCCAACGTCTCCATGATGGAGTACTCGACGCGCCGGAGCACGGAGTGCGCACCCGGCACGCTCCGCAAGAGGGCACGTTCGGCGCGGCGTAGCGCGTAATCGGGCTTGGGCAGTACCCACTGGGCGGTGCGCTGATACACGTGGAGGGCAGCGGCTTTCCGCTCGACTTCGGGCACGAACTGCACCGCGGAGGCTCCTGTGCCGACAACCGCGACGCGCTTACCGGTGAGATCGTAACGGTGGTTCCATCGCGAAGAGTGGAACACCTCGCCCGGAAAGGTATCGAGCCCTGCGATTTCCGGAACGAGGGGCTCGTGCCAGGGGCCCGCAGCTGCGATGAGCACACCCGCTGTGATCACCCCGGAGGATGTGTCGACGATCCATCGGTGCGACCCCTCGTCCCACTGCGCGCGCTGCATTTCGGTACCGAAACGGATACGGCGAAATATCCGATGCTCCCCCGCCACACGCTCGATGTACCGCCGGATCTCCTCTTGCCCGGCGAACAGGCGGGTCCACTCCCGATTCGGAGCGAACGAGTACGAATACAGCGCCGACGGAACGTCGCACGCACATCCGGGGTATGTGTTGTCTCGCCACGTGCCGGCGACTGCATCTCCCTTCTCGAGGAGAACGAAGTCGTCGATCCCGTGCCTCCGAAGTTCGACTGCCGCGCCGATCCCGGAGATCCCGGCCCCCACGATCACCACTTCGTGATGCCTCATGACCGCGCCCCCACCGTGACCGGATGCCGCACGACGAAGAGTCGCCGCGAGCCGCATGATCCGGGCACGCTGTCTGTCGCCGACCCCCGGACGAAGTGTGTGTAACTCGTCGTCATACGAAGAAGCTACCAGGCGACGTGGATCACCTGTGGACTCGCAATGTGATGCTCCGGACCGCTGGGCGACGAACGCCTCAGGCCGCGTACGACGGCACGGGCGACGTGAGGGATGCGAGCAGGGCGGGAGCCTGATGCACGCCGAAAAGCGGAATCCCTGCCGCGCGTACCCGGTAGATCAGCTCGGCCTCGGCCGGGGAACATATCCCGTCGAGGACCTCCTCGGTTGCCACCGCACCCCAGACTGCACCCGTGGCCGGGAGCTCGCTCGAGATCGCCCAGCCGTGTTCCTCCGCCCAGTTCTGCACCTCTGCCCAGTGATAGGCGGCGGCAGAATCGGCGGGCGTACCCACCAGAACCAACTGTTCCTGTCGAGCAGTCATCGGAACTCCACATCGTATCGTTCTCGGTACCACGTTCCGGAAGCGAAGTGCCCGCTCGGACACCCTCCCGGGGTATCCCTATCAGTACCGCGAAGAAGATGCCGCTAAACCCGATCGGGTCGACCGTGTCGCTTGTAACAGCGGGGAGCACCAGGGTCATCGCCGTGCGGGCGCCGTGAACCGTGCGATGGCCCGCCCGGTGCGGCGATCACTTCGGGGTGTCGTCGCCGAGAGGAGCCGATCCCGATTCGACCAGCCGCGTGGCGATGTCGGCGAGCGCGATATTGCTGTCCTGCGACAGTTTTCGCAACAATTCGAAGGCGCGGACGGAATCGACACCGAAGCGTTCCATGATCATGCCTTTGGCCTGGCCGATGATGTCGCGGCTCGCGAGCGCCGAAGGGAACTGTTCGTGTCCGCGAGCAGCGCTCAGCGCCATCGCCGCTTGTGTGGCGAGGACTTCGGTGATCGCTTCCGCGGCGACATCGAAGCCTGCCGGCTTCGAGGAGAACAGGTTGAGCGCACCCATCGATCCGCTGTCCAGGTACAGCTGGAACGACAGGGTGCTCAGCACACCGGCCTGCACTGCCTCACCTGCGAAGTGCGGCCACCGGGTTTCCGTCCGGAGATCGTCGGACCTCACGACCAGGTTCTTCATCGCGGCGTCCAGACATGGTCCTTCACCGAGCTTCTCCTGCACGGCGTCGAGTTCTTCGGGCAACTTCGCCGTGGCTGCGAACGACTCCACCTTCCGCCCGCCGGTGACCGTGAGGATGTCTGCCCAGTCGGCATTGGGGACCAACTCGACAGCCGCGGCCGTCACTCCGCTCAGAGTGTCGGCGAGACTACTGGGACGGAAGAACTCTCGAGCCAACTCAGCCATCCGTCGAGCAAGGTCCTGCGGCTCCGGCAAGGCGTTCATTGCACGTCCCCTCCTCCGGCGGCGGCGAGTTCCGTACTTCGAGGGTACGGGTAGCCCCGCACTTCACCGGGCCGCCGAATGGAACGACGCGTGGTGACCGGAGGACCGGATCGACTACACCGCCGCCCGGGGCAGGCTGCGATAGCGTGAAAAGGTGCCCCGGTCCTACGAACTCCCGCCCCATGTGCTTCCCACCCCCCGCGGTTCCGTCTCGGAGGCGGTGATCGCTGCCTTGTCGACGGATCCCTCGGATCGCGTGCTCTTGCCGACAGTATCGGGCACCGACCCTCTCGGCGAGGACGCGCAGTCGGCGCTCTACACCTGCTACGAACTCCACTACCAGGGTTTCTCGACGGTGGACGACGCCTGGGAATGGCAGCCCGATCTGATCCGCATGCGGACGCAACTCGAGCGACTCTTCCTCGGCGCGTTACGTGACCTCGTTCCATCGGGAGACGATGCCCTCGGTGAGATGGATTCCATGTCAGAAACGCCGGAAACCGGTACGGGCCCGTCATGGCATCTCCGTGACCACGGAACCTGGCCGCAAATGCAGGAGTATTTCGCCCATCGATCGCTCTACCACCTCAAGGAAGGGGACCCGCAGGCATGGGTGATTCCCCGCCTGACGGGGCAGGCGAAAGCGGCGTTCACGGCGGTCGAGTTCGACGAGTACGGCGGCGGTCGTGGCGATCGGATGCACTCGGAGATGTTCGCCGCACTCCTGTCGGCTGCGGGACTGAATCCGGCGTATCTGGCATACCTCGACGAGGTTCCGGCAGAAACCATGGCGACCGTCAATCTGATGTCCCTGTTCGGCCTTCACCGCGCTCTGCGCGGCGCGGCCGTCGGTCATTTCGCGGCCGCCGAGATCACCTCGTCCCCCGGGTGCCACCGCCTGGTGGAGGCGCTGCACCGCCTTCGCGCGCCGGAGCCGTGCGTGCGGTTCTACGAAGAGCACGTCGAGGCGGATGCGGTGCACGAACTTGTCCTCCGTACCGACGTCGTCGAGGATCTGCTGGACCGGGAGCCTGCCCTCGCCGCAGACGTCGTGTTCGGGATGCGGGCGTTCGACTACGTCGAGGAGCTTTTCGCCGACCGGTTGATGGACGCCTGGTCTGCGGGTCGAAGCTCGATGGTCACCGGTGGAAGCATCGTTTCGAGCGAGAGCGGGTATCCGCGGATGTGACCCGCGACCCCGACGACCGCACGACATCGCCGTCGGCTTCGCCGGTACCCGACGAACCTCGCACAACGACGCTCGACGATCTCGCCTTACTCCTCGGGGACGCGCTGCGTGCGGCGTCCCCGCGGGGAAACAGGTGCGTGATCACCGGCGTCAGCGACGATTCCCGGACCGTGCGGCCGGGCGACCTCTATGCGGCCTTGCCCGGAAACAGTTTCCACGGCATCAGCTTCGATGCCGACGCTGCACGACGGGGAGCCGTCGCGATACTCAGTGACCGGCCCTCCCGGTACCTGCCGACGTTGGTGGTCGAGGATCCCCGCCGCTGGGTCGGCCCGCTCGCGTCCCGGGTCCATCGTCATCCGTCCCGCGCGATGGACGTTCACGGGATCACCGGAACCAACGGTAAGACGAGCGCGACGTACCTCCTCGACGCCGCGCTCGGCACACTCGGCGTCGTCACCGGCATGATCAGCGGAGTCACCGTGCGCGGTCCCGGCGGTGCACGTCCAGCCACACGAACGACCCCCGAAGCCGCGGTGCTCCAGCGCATCCTCGCCGAGTTCCGGGATCAGGACGTGGGCGCGGTGCCGATGGAAGTGTCGTCTCACGCCATCGTGCAAGGCCGCGTGGACGGCGTGTGGTTCCGCACCGTTGCATTCACCAACCTCGGACCCGACCATCTGGACTTCCACGGAACGATGGACCGCTACTTCGCCGCCAAAGCCGCCCTCTTCACCCCGGACCGCGCACAGGCTGCCGTCGTCAATCTCGACGACGAATACGCCAGGCGACTGGCGGCGCACGCGGAGATGCCGGTGTGGACCCACTCGACGAACGCGACACAGGCGGATCTGTACGCCGACGAAATATCCTGCGGTTCCGACGGAACCGACTTTTCTCTGCACACACACGACGGGCATGCACGAGTCCGCCTTTCCCTGCTCGGACCGCACCAGGTGGGTAACGCGTTGACCGCTCTCACGTCGCTCGCCGCCGTCGGTGCCGACGTACTGGGTGCAGCGGCAGGCCTCGAGACTCTGCGCGGCGTTCCCGGCCGTCTCGAACGCATCGACGCCGGCCAGGATTTCCTTGCCCTCGTGGACTACATGCACAACACGTCGGGCCAGCGGGAGTTGTTGCCGTTTCTGCGCTCGCTCACGGCCGGTGGGCGGCTCATCCTCGTGATCGGCGCGACCGGCGACCGGGATCCGGGCAAACGTTTCCCGCTCGGACACACTGCCGCCACGTACGCAGACCTCGTCGTCGTCACCGACGAGAGTCCCTTCTCGGAGAATCCGCAGCGTCTCAGGGCGGCGGTTGCCGAGGGGGCTCGCGAAGCCGGGGGCGCCGAGGTCGTCGTCGAACCGGATCGCCGCCGAGCCTTCGACCTCGCGGTCGCGTTCGCCACCGGCGGGGACGTCCTCGTCGTCGCAGGACGCGGCAGCGATCTTCAGCAGACCTTCGGCAGCACGACGAAAGAGTTCGACGACCGCCGTCAACTGCGGGCAGCACTACAGCGCGGAGCAGATGTCGAACCCCGGGGCGCAATCTGATCCGGTGACGAGCAAGCACCGACTCCTATCCGGCGTCCGGTGCCGGAATTCCGGCCTGCCTGCGCGGCTGCAATTGGGTGGCGCTCGCCAGTCCGATGACGAGGAATCCCGCCGCGAAGAACAACGACCACCTGGTCGCGTCCGCGAAGCCTTCCGACAGGGCCTCGGCGGTCTCGGGACCGGCCGGACCGAGACGGCCGTCGTCGCCCTGATCGCGGATGATCGGAATGGTGCTGCCTGCCGAGTCCCGGGTACTGTCGACCAATCCGGACTGCACCTGCGCCGGTAGAGGACTCGATTCGAGGCGGTCAGTGAGGCTGTGCGCCAGGCTGAGCGAGAGCACGGTCCCGAGGATGGCCGTGCCCAGGGCTGCGCCGAGCTGCCGGGACGTGCTCTGAATGGCAGACCCCTCCCCCGACTCCGCTGTCGGGATATCGACCAGCACGGTTCCGGTGAGCTGGGCGGACGCGAGGCCCAAGCCCATACCGTAGATCGCGAGCAGCAGCGCGAGCAGGACGGAACTCGCCGACGGGCGGAGGTACAGCGCGAAGGCGAGCACCCCGACCACCTCCAGCGTCAGACCCAGCATGACGGTACGGGGGGCTCCCAGTTTCCCGGTGACGAAGCGTGCCGAAGCCCCGGAAGCGAACGCGCCCAGCGCCATCACCGCCAGCACATAGCCGGCGCCGAGGGTACTGAGCCCGTAGGCGTTCACGAGGAACAGCGGTAGCACCAGCAGGAGCCCGAATTCTCCGATCGCCACCGTCAGGGCGGTGGTGTTCCCCCAGCTGAAGGTGCGGATCCGGAACAGGGTCAAGTCGAGGATTGCGGAGCGCCGCAGGTCGGCGCGGTATCGCTCCCACATCACGAACGCCCCGAGGGCCACAATTCCCACCGCAGCGACAACCGGGGTCGCCGAGATCGGCGCGGTCTCCGGCCACGTCACCCCGAAGACCCTCAGATCGGCGATCGGTTTCCACCAGCCGATCTTCTGCCCCTCGATGAGGGCGAACACCAGCGCGCCGAACCCGATCGCGCTCAGAATCGGTCCCAGGACATCGAGTCCTGGGACCGTGGTCTTCGACCGGGTCTCGGGCACGAACAGCACCGCTCCGATGATGACGAGGATGCCGATCGGCACATTCACGAGGAAGATCCACGGCCAGGTGAACGAGGTCGTCAGCCAACCTCCCAGCAACGGACCTACGGCTGCCATCCCCGAGATCACCGCACCCCACACGCCGAACGCGACCGCTCGGTCTCTGCCGCGGAAGGTGGCGTTGACCGTCGAAAGTGTGCAGGGAAGAACCAGGGCACCTCCGATGCCCTGAACGACGCGGGCAGAGATCAACGTGGTGGAACTGTCCGACGCCGCTGCGGCCAGGCTTCCGCAGATGAACACGAGAACCCCGATGATGAACAGCATTCGGCGACCGACTCGGTCGCCGAGCCGTCCCGTCGTGAGCAACAATGCCGCGAACACAACTGAATAGATGCTGTTGATCCACTGCGCGTCGGTCAGATCCAGGTTCAGGTCGTCGATGATGACCGGGAGGGAGACGTTGACGATCGTCCCGTCGACGACGATCAACGACAGTCCCAGGGCCAGGACGCCGAGTCCGATCCACTTCCGGCGCCCGACGTCGACTTCAGGGTCAGGGGTTTCCATCGTCATCGGAGGCTTCCTTTCCCGGCTGCGGAGTTCGTCGCCCTGGACATCACCGCGTTCATCGATGGAACTCAGAGAGTGAGCATCACCTTGATCGCTCGACGTTCATCCATTGCGCGGTAGCCCTCGGCTGCCTCGTCGAGAGGCAGAGTCAGATCGAATACGGCCCCTGGGTCGATGGCGCGGTTCCAGATCAGGTCTATCAACTCCGGCAGGAAGCGCCGTACCGGGGCGGGCCCGCCGTGCAGATGCACCTCGGCGAAGAACAATTCTCCGCCGGGCAGGGATACGTCATGGGAGACACCGACATAACCGACGTGCCCACCCGGGCGAGCGGACCGGATCGCCTGCATCATCGACTGCTGCGTCCCGACCGCCTCGATCACGGAGTGCGCTCCCAGACCTGAAGTGAGGTCCTTGATTCTCTCGACACCCTCGTCCCCGCGCTCCACGACGATGTCGGTGGCTCCGAACCGGCGCGCCAGCTCTTGGCGATCGGCGTGGCGGCTCATGGCGATGATCCGCTCTGCGCCGAGTCGTTTCGCTGCCAGAATCCCCAGCAAGCCCACCGCCCCGTCCCCGACGACCGCCACCGTTTTACCCGGGCCGGCTTCCGCAGCCACGGCGGCGAACCAACCGGTTCCGAGCACGTCCGACGCCGCGAGCAGCGAGGGAAGAAGGTCCGAGTCGGGTCTGCCCGGTGTGGCGACCAGCGTTCCGTCGGCCAACGGGACCCGCGCGTACTCGGCCTGAGTCGCGATCGCGCCCATCGGTACCGCGTGTACGCACCGGGACTGATATCCGGCGAGGCAGATCTCGCAGGTGTTGTCGGATGCGAAGAACGAACCCACGACGAAGTCCCCGACCGCGATGTTCGATACCGCGTCGCCGATCTCGGTGACCGTCCCGACGTATTCGTGACCCATCGGCATGTGCTCTGCCGGGTCGGCACCGCGGTAGGGCCACAGATCCGAACCGCATATGCAGGTGGCAGCCAACCGGATGACGGCATCGGTCGGTTCGAGGAGGACAGGGTCCGGACGATCTGCGATTCGCACCTGACCGGGCCGGTCGAGAAGTACTCCACGCATGTTGTCTCCTTGGTCTACCGACGGGCGTCGCCCGAGCGCAACCTCGACCACGGGATCCGGCACCATCCGTGCACGCAGACACGACGATGCACCGCGCCTGGGTGTTGCTCCTTCAGCCTGCGCCTTCCGGCCCTCGATCGATGCCGAAGCTGCACACCCACCAGGTCACAGTACGGGCAATTGCGTCCGGGAAAGTGCTTCCCGGCGATTACCGACTGATCTGATGGACATCATTCGAGACCACGGCACCGGGCGAGTCGGATCCCTGTGCCGGTGGCAGCACGGACATTCGGCCGAACGGAGCAAGCAATGCAGATCGTTCGCAACACGCTCGACACCGGCACGGGGCCCGAGGACTGGTTCACGGGCGACGTCTACATCGATCCGGTGGCCGCCGCACCGCCTCCCTCACGGGTGTCGGCGGGTCTCGTCCACTTCACACCGGGTTCCCGCACACACTGGCACCTGCATCCGCTCGGCCAGACGATCTTCGTCACAGAGGGAATCGGGTTGTGCCAGCGCCGGGGTGGTCCCGTCGAAGTGATCAAGCCGGGCGATCGGGTGCTGTTCGAAGCGGACGAGGAGCATTGGCACGGGGCGGCACCCACCCGTCTGATGACTCACCTCGCCATCAACGAAACGGACGACGAGCACGATACGGTCCACTGGCTCGAACCCGTCACCGACGAGGAATACTTGCAAACGCCCGAAGACGACTTCGGGACAATCCCTGAGGCTTGACTTCCCGGAATCAAGGGTCGACACTTGACGAATGTTCGTCTTGACGGTCGATCAACGAGGCAGTCGCCGGGATATCGACCGCGTGTCGGATATTCTCACCGAACTCCACGACCCGCGACTGCTCCGTCCCTTCGACCGTACTGCCGGCGACGAAGTCCAGGCCGTCGCCGACAGTCCCGGTGTCGTCGTCGATCTCGCTCTGGAGTTGCTCCGGCGAGAGCGCTGGAGCATCGGCATCGGCATCGGACCCGTCGAAACTCCCCTGCCGAAACAAACCCGCGCCGGACGCGGACCGGCATTCGAATTCGCACGCCGGGCTGTCGAACGCGCCAAGAGTTCCGTCGGGCAGATCGCCGTAGACGGCGTCGAGGCCGCAGCAGCGGAAGACGCCGATGCCGCATTGACCCTGCTCGCCGTCGTCGTCCTGCGGCGCTCTCCCCAGGGCCACGATGCTGTGGCGCTCGCCCGAACCGGCGCGACGCAGGCGCAGATCGCGGACGAACTCGGCATCAGCAAGCAGGCGGTGTCCCAGCGCCTGGCTGCTGCCGCGTGGCGTGCCGAAATCGCGGGATGCGCACTCGCGCAACGACTGCTGGAAAGGGCTGATCGATGACGGTTCTCGCACTGGTGTGCCTCGGCATCGCCGTCTTCGCACCCGCGCTGTCTCTCCGCCCCGCTCTCCCGGTCTGGGTGGGCGCGGCGGTGACGAGCACAGCGCTCGGGGGTGCTGCTTTGGCGGCGTCCGCGACCGCGCCGGTACAGGGAGTCGCGCTGGCCGCGACGCTCGTCCTCACGACTCTCGCGGCCGTGACGGGCGGCGGCCCGGCGGTGCTCGTCGCCTTCCGGATTGCCCGGCGTCAGCCTGACGCCGGCCCCGATCCGGCTCCCCCGCCCGGTCCGCTGCGTGGCGGCAGGGTCATCGGAGTGCTCGAGCGCGGTGGCGTCGCAGTGTCGATCCTTGCCGGGTGGCCCGAAGGCATTGCCGTCATCATGGCGGTGAAGGGCTTGGCGCGGTACCCCGAACTACGCGAGCCGAACGCATCGGAGCAGTTCATCATCGGCACCGCGACGAGCGTCTTGTGGGCATGCGCCGTGTGCGGAGTCGGCAACGCGCTTCTCACCTGACGTACCGGCTACGCGCTGTACCGATCACGCGCTGCACCGATCCCCCGTGCCGCGGGTGCCGGTCGCGGGTGACGAGGGAGTACGCCACCCGCGACCGGTCTCCTACTGCTTCGGAACTTCTTCGCCGGCTTCGCCTTCGAGCGACGGGACGGAACCTTCCCGCGCGGGCTCGGGCGCGGGAAGGGCCGACGATCCTGCTGCACTCGCCGCACCCGACGGCCGTTCTCCGGCTGCGACCGGAACCGCAGGGTCCACAGGCTTGCGCGCGACGGCCTCGGCCTCGGCCACCGCTTTCGCCACCACTGGATCGGTCTTCATGTCGAACCAGTCGCTGACCTCTTCCGAGTCGTCCTCGGGACGCTGAAGATCTTCGTCGACCGCGCTCGGTTCGAACCGGAACACCCCGTCCTCGCCCCGAGCGCCGAGCGCCCCTGCGAAACCTTTGAGTGCGTCACCGAAGTCGCTGGGCACGAGCCACACCTTGTTCGCGTCGCCCTGCGCCATCTGCGGCAGCGTCTGAAGGTACTGGTACGCAAGCATTTCGGGCGTCGGCTTGCCGGCCTTGATCGCTGCGAACACCTTCTCGATGGCCTTCGCCTCACCCTGCGCCTCGAGATACTGCGCCGCCCGGTCGCCCTGAGCACGCAGAATCCGGGACTGCCTCTCGGCTTCCGCTTCGAGAATCGCGGCCTGCTTCGATCCCTCGGCCGACAGGATGCGGGCCTGCTTGTCGCCCTCGGCAGTCTTGATAGCGGCCTCGCGGTGACCCTCTGCCGTGAGGATCGTCGCGCGCTTTTCGCGGTCGGCCTTCATCTGCTTTTCCATCGATTCCTGGATCGACGGCGGCGGATCGATGCTCTTGAGCTCGACGCGTGCTACGCGCAGGCCCCATCGGCCGGTGGCCTCGTCGAGCACGCCGCGAAGCTGACCGTTGATCGAGTCCCTCGAGGTGAGGGTTTCCTCGAGGGTCATCCCACCGACCACGTTGCGCAGTGTCGTCACCGTGAGCTGTTCGACGGCGGCAATGTAGTTGCTGATCTCGTACACCGCGGCCTGCGGATTGGTGACCTGGAAGTAGACGACCGTGTCGATGCTCAACGTGAGGTTGTCCTTGGTGATCACCGGCTGCGGCGGGAACGACACCACCCGTTCGCGGAGATCCACTTTTGCGCGGATGCGGTCGACGAACGGCACCAGGAACGTGAGCTGTCCCGACGCGGTGCGGAAATAGCGGCCCAGTCGTTCGATGACCGCGGCTTCTGCCTGCGGCACCAGGGCCACCGACTTCACCACCACGATCACGACCAGCACCACCAGCACGGCGAGTACGATCAGCGCTTCCATAGGTCAGACACCCCTCCATACGACGGCTGTCGCGCCGTCGATCTGCATCACGGTCACGGTTGTTCCGGGTTCGTACACTTCGGTGACGTCGAGCGGCCGAGCCGTCCACACGTCTCCGTCGATCTTCACGCGACCCGCGTGCTCGCCGACTTGCTCGAGCACCAGGGCGTGCTTGCCGGGCAACGCCTCGACACCCATCGTCAGCGCGGGCGGAACGGAGTACCTGCGGCGCAGGATGGGCCGAACCCCGAGCAGTAACACGAGCGAGAACACCGCGAACACCACGGCGTCGATCCACACCGGCGCATCGGTCACAGCGGTTACCGCGGCTGTGCCCAAGGCAGCGCCACCGAGCATCAACAACACGAAGTCGCCGGTAAGTGCTTCCGCCGCCGCCAGAGCCACGCCGGCAATCAGCCATATCAGTGCCGCCACAAGAACCATCGAACCATAATTCGGACATCACGGCAGAGACGCAGCTCACAGGCTCGCGAGATCGCGCAACCGGTCACCCGGGCCGATCCTCAGCACTCCACCGGCGTGTCCGTGATGATGAAACGCGACCGTCGGCGAACGGCACGGATCCTCGACTCGTCCTCGCCAGGAGGGAAGAGCACGATGACCACCCATCCAAGTTCACCGACTCCCGAGGATCTCGAGTTCCTCAGGCGCCCCCTGCACGGATTCCTGAGCGTGGCGGCAGGGCCGATTCCACCACAACCGCGTCCGGTCTGGTTCGAAGCGCCCCCCGAGGGCACCGTCGAACTGTTCACCGGTCCGGACTCACCGAAGATCCGACGGTTGCAGCGCGACCCGCGCGCCTCGATCGTCGTGGCCGCCCCGGTCGGCGAACGGGAACGCTGGGTATCGGTCACCGGTCACACCACGGTCTCGACGGACGGAGCACACGAGTTGTGTTCCCGCCTCGCCGCTCGCTACTGGGACCTCGGCGATCCTGTCCGCGCCGAGGATCTCGCCGGGATCCTCAGTGAAGACCAGGTCCGTATCGTCATCCACCCGGACACCGTGCGGCGGTACACGTACTGAGCCCCGGTCCGCGCTTCGACTTCATTCGCAGGTCGCTCAGTCGCCGTCGGGGTCGGTGACGAAATCCACCAGTCGTTCGACCGCACCGATCAGCGGTGCTTCCAGATCCCGGAACGACGACACCGCGCCGTAGACCCGGCGCCATCCTTCCTGCGGGGTTCCCCAGCCGAGTTCGCGGCAGACGCCGGTCTTCCAGTCCTGCCCGCGCGGAATCGTCGGCCAGGCTTCGATGCCGACGGCTTTGGGCCGCACCGCTTCCCACACGTCGATGTACGGGTGGCCGGTGACCATGACATGCGGGCCGAGGTTCGCGGTGAGCCGCTCCTCCTTCGACCCGGCGACGAGGTGGTCGGCGAGGACACCGACCCGGCGTCCCAGCCCGGGCCGGAACTCGGCGAGGCGCTCCGCGAGGTTGTCGAGCCCCTCGAGTTGTTCGACGACGACCCCTTCCACGCGTAGGTCGTGGCCCCACACCTGTTCGACCAGGGCCGCGTCGTGCACGCCCTCCACCCAGATGCGGCTCCCCCGAGCGACCCGCGCCTTCAGACCTTCCACGCGGGTCGAGCCGGAGGCGGACCGCGCCGGGGTCTGCGTCACCGGTCGCGCCTTCGGCCGAACGAGGGTCACAGGAGCCCCGTCGATGAGAAACGCGGCGGGCCGCATCGCGAACAGACGGGTGCGGCGCTGCCCGTCCTCGAGGCGCACGAAGTCGCCGTCATAAGTGCGTTCGATGCCGACGATCGCGCCGCACCACCCCGACGCGGCGTCTTCGACCACGAGATCCTTCTCGGCCTCGAGTTCCGGGACGGCTTTCTTCCGCTTGCGGTTGTGGCCTGCGTAGATGTCGCCGTAACTGTCGCGTGGATTCACGCCGCTCAACGTTAGGACAACGACGGCCGCGCGCGGTCGCCGCCACGCCGGACGACAGCGCGTCCTATGCTCGTTCCGTGAGTTCCCCGAGCCAGAGCCTGACGCTGTGGGCCGGCGCATGGCTCTCCGGCCGCGCAGCGCCCGACGACGTCATCGATGCCCTGCACGAGTGGGCGCCGATGCATCTCGTCGCAGCCGGGGAGCCGGACGCGAAACACCGCGCCGGACTGACCGGCCAGGACCCCGAGGACGGTGCGGCCGGACTGCTCACGGTGATCCGGCGCGCCGATCCGGTCGGGAGTGCGGGCATCCGGTTGCTGCTGCCGTCCCCCGGCGATGTACGCGGACTACCCATCGGCCTTCCGTTCTCCGCAGCAGCGACAACTGCCGGCGAAGGTGTGCTCGTCGGCGTGCCGGGAACACCGGGTCTCGGCCTCGTTCCTACCGTCGAGGGTCCGGATGTCTTGCGCTGGAACGTGTTCGCGGTACCGCAGGTGCCCGAACCCACCGACCTACCCGGACTCGGAGAAGCCGAGTTCACCATGCGTGAGGCGGTGCGTGACGCCGCCACGACGCTCGCCGGTATCCACACGGTCGGCGACGACGGGCGCGGCACCGACCCGCGTGCGGAGATCGCCACGGAACTGGCGCAGATCGCTCGCCACCGGTACCCGGACACGATCCCGCAGCGGGCCGTACGAATCCTCGACTCCGCCGATCAGGTGGAAGCGATCCTCACCGTCGCCGGTCGCGGTGGTGGTCTGCGTGCGGCGTCGGCGACTGCCACCGCAGCGCGCGAGGACGCATTACGCCCGTTGTGGACGGCTGTGAGAAACGCGCGGGTCGGGGCGATCAACGCGGCCCTGCACGCCACCATGCGCGGCTGACCACGCTCACCCCGCACGTCGCGCGGTGAGCAGGAGGTACTCCCAGTCCATCGCCCCACCGCCCAGGTCGTACCGTCGTGCGAGGTCGGCCAGATCGTCATCGAGCGCGGCGACCTTTTCCGGGTCGTCGGCGATCGCACGATAGACCGCGATGGTCGGACCGTAGTTCGCCTTGAAGAAGTCACGGAACGCTTCGCCGGTCGCGAACCGGTCGACTCGCAACGACTCCGTGCGCGCGTGGACATCGCCGACCCGCGATCCCAGTAACTCCCGTACGTGGTCCTCGTCGCCCCACAGGGGAGGCGGTTGCGCGCCGGGCGGCGGCGCGGGCGCGTACGGCTTCATAGCTGCGAACATTTGGCCGATGAAGCCGCCCGGCGTCCAGCTCAGCAACCCGATCCCGCCACCCGCGCGGGTGACGCGCACCAGTTCGTCCGCCGCCGTTCGGTGGTGCGGCGCGAACATGACTCCGACGCACGAGAGCGTCACGTCGACGCTCGCATCGTCGAACGGCAATGCCTCCGCGTCGGCTTCCTGCCACGTCACCGCCGCGCCCGCTCGATCGGCGGCGCGACGGCCGGCGTCGAACAGTTCGGGGGTCAGGTCGGTGGCCACGACGTCGGCACCTGCGAGCGCCGCGGGAATCGCGGCGTTACCCGCTCCCGCGGCAATGTCGAGCACCCGGTCGCCGGCCCCGACCTGGCAGGCCGAGACCAGTTTCTCCCCGAGCGAGGGAATCACCTCCGTCGCCACGGCCGGATAGTCGCCGAGGGCCCACATTGCCCGATGCTTCGCCTTGAGGGCACGGTCGACGTCGAGTGTCGTGCTGGATTCGGTCATCACAGATCTCCTCCCAGAGTGCGTCCCGGTCGTCGTGCGAGAAGTTTTCCGGGCGCACATCAACGGTAGGAACGTCGGCCGAATCGCATCCAGTCCGGAATCTGTACCGCCGAGGAGGCCTACTATTCGAAGCATGGGCTCGCCCTACCACCAGTTCTGTCCCGTCGCGAAAGCGATGGAACTGTTCGACGAGCGGTGGACTCTGCTCCTGGTCCGCGAACTCGTGCTGGGAAGCGAACGGTTCAACGATCTGCGTCGCGGACTTCCCCGGATGTCACCTTCGCTGCTGTCCACCCGGCTGCACCAGTTGACGGTCGCCGGGATCGTGCAACGGATCGCTGAAGGGTCGGAGGTCCGTTACGTGCTCACACCTGCCGGCCGCGATCTCGAACCGGTGGTGGTGGCGCTCGGGACGTGGGGGTCGCGGTGGACCGGGCGCCTCGGCGATGGAGACCTCGATCCCAAGTTGCTGATGTGGGACATGCACCGCAACGTCGACCACTCCGCCGTCCCCGACACCCGGGTGATCGTGCATTTCGTCTTCACCGGCGCTCCGCGGGGGTCGCGACGGTGGTGGCTTGTCATCGACTCCGGTGAGGTCGACGTCTGCGATGTCGATCCGGGCTTCGAGGTTTCGGTGACCGTTACCTCCGGTCTGCGCGAGCTCACCGAAATCTGGCGTGGCGAACGCGACTGGCCCGACGCGGTGCGCGGCGGCGCGGTGGCTGTCGAGGGACCGGTGGAGTTGCGCCGTTCCCTCCCGGACTGGTTCGTCCCGTCCCTCGTGGGGGCGAGACGGGAGAGGTAGCACCGCTCCTTACGGGCGACTCCGGGCTCAGCCTCGTGCGGCGGACGTGGGCCGGGACGGGCGCGCCGGAGGCTCGCAGCAACCGACCGCGCACAGCGTGCCGTTGCAGCCCACCCCGAATTCGGGTTCGGTGCCGCGCCGATGCGGCGTCGCGGTGCCGAGGCGTTCCTGCACGAGTTCCCGGACCATCTGCGCGAAACGGGGATCCGTTCCGGCGGTTGCCGCCCGCACGAACGCCATGCCGAGTTCGGCGGCGCGATCCCGCGCTTCGGTGTCGAGATCCCAGACCACCTCGAGGTGATCGGAGACGAACCCGACCGGCACCACGATCACCGAGGTCACGCCGCGCTCGTGCAGCGCGTCGATGTGGTCGACGATGTCCGGTTCGAGCCAGGGCACCTGCGGTGGTCCCGACCGCGATTGCCACACCAAGTCGTAGTCGTCGACGCCGAGCGCACCGGCGACCAGTCGCCCGGCCTCCGCCACCTGACGGCTGTAGAGGTGACCACCCGCATCGGGCGGGCCACCGGTCGCGTCGGCCGCCGTCGGGACGGAGTGGGCTGTGAAGACCAACCGCGCTGGAGCCGCGTCGGCCGGGAGTTCGCTCTGCGCCGCGCGCACGGCATCCGCGACGGCGTCGAGGAACAACGGATGGTCGTAGAACTGCCGGAGTCTGGTCAGGTCGGGTGCGTTCTCGACCACTTCCCGGGCCCGGCGGATGTCCTCGTGGTACTGGCGGCATCCGGAATATCCGCCCCACGCCGACGTGGCGAACACCAGGGCATTGCGGATTCCGTCGTCGCGCATGGTGGCGACGGTGTCCTCGACCATCGGGTGCCAGTTCCGGTTCCCGAAATAGATCGGCAGGTCGATGCCGTGCGTGTCGAACTCGGCGCGCACGGCATCGATCAGCGCACGGTTGAGCGCGTTGATCGGTGAGACACCCCCGAAGTGCAGGTAATGCTTCGCGACGTCGTCGAGACGTTCGGGCGGGATACCCCGGCCGCGGGTGACGTTCTCGAGGAACGGCCGCACGTCGTCGGGACCTTCCGGTCCGCCGAACGACAACACCATCACTGCGTCGAACGGTTCGGGGGTGTTCACCATGGAGTGCTCTCCTGACCTGTCAGGCGCCGAAGCCGACCTGGGAGTGGAAACCACCGTCGACGTAGACGATCGACCCGGTTGTACCGGGCAGCCAATCGGACAATACCGCGCACACGGTCTTGGCGACCGGAGTCGGGTCGTCGACGTCCCATCCGATCGGCGATGCCGCCGACCATCCCTCGTTGAGTCGGTTCATCTCGGCACCCGGCCCTGTCGCGTCACCGGCGATGGCTTTGGCGGCGAGGGTCTTGATCGGTCCGGCCGCGACGAGGTTGGAGCGGATGCCACGCGGCCCGACCTCCTTCGCGACGTAGCGGTTGACGGATTCGAGTGTCGCTTTGGAGACGCCCATCCAGTTGTAGAACGGCACCGCGCGAGCGGGATCGAAGTCCATACCGACGATGGATCCGCCCTCGTTCATGACGGGCAGCACGGCCTTCGCGAGCGCGCCGTACGAATACGCGGAGACTTCGAGGGCCACGGCGACGTCGCTCCACGGCGCGTCGAGGAAGGGGCTGCCCAGGCACGAGCGCGGCGCGAAGCCGATCGAGTGGACGACGCCGTCGATCCCCTCGGGCGCGAGCTCACGCAGTTTGTCCGCGAGTCCTTCGAGATGCTCGGTGTTCTGCACGTCGAGTTCGATCGCCGGCGGAACCGGCTGCGGCAGGCGCTGGGCGATACGGTCGATCAGCCGCAGTCGGTCGAAGCCGGTGATGATGATCTTCGCGCCTTGTTCCTGCGCCGCCTTGGCGGTGTGGAACGCGATGGAGGCATCGGTGATGATGCCGGTGACGAGAATGGTCTTGCCCTCGAGCAGTCCGCCCATGAGTGTGTCGATCCTCCAGTGAGATTCGGATGTGGTCCGGTACGGCCGCAGGTCAGTGACCCATGCCCATGCCTCCGTCGACGGGGATGACCGCGCCGGAGACGTAGGCGGAGTCGTCGGAGGCGAGGAAACTCACCACGGCCGCGACGTCCTCGGGCTTGCCGAGCCGCTGCAACGGGATGAACTTCTTCGCGGTGTCGCGCAGATCGTCGGACAGGTCCGCAGTCATGTCCGTCTCGATGAAACCGGGAGCGACGACGTTGGCGGTGATCGAGCGCGAACCGAGTTCGCGGGTCACCGACCGGGCGAGCCCGATCACGCCGGCCTTCGAAGACGCGTAGTTGATCTGCCCCGCCTGGCCGGCCATGCCGACAACCGACCCGAGGAAGATCATCCGTCCCCACCGTGCGCGCAACATCGCCCGGTTGGCCCGCTTGGCGCAGCGGAACGCGCCCGTGAGATTGGCATCGATAACGCTGGTGAACTGGTCCTCGGTCATACGCATGAGCAGGGTGTCGTCGGTGGTGCCGGCGTTGGCGACCAGCACCTCGACCGGGCCCTGGTGGGCTTCGACCTCGGTGAACGCGCGATCGACGGAGTCCGCGTCGGTGACGTCGCATACGACGCCGAACAGGTCTTCGGGGACACCGGACCCGCGGTGCGTGACGGCGACCTTGTGTCCGTCGGCCTGCAGTCGTCGAGCCACCGCGAGACCGATTCCGCGGTTTCCTCCGGTGACGAGCACCGACCGGGGCGTGGCAGTGGGGCGCGCGGACACGGCTGGGCTGGTTGCGTCATTCATGGCGACAAACCTATCTGGTGGTGGATCGCGCACGGAGCGGCCTCCGTGAGCAGCGACAAGAAGGATCAGGGCAGGCGCTGGCGGAGCACCATCGCGAAGACGAGGCCTGCCGCGACGGAGAGAGCACCGAGCATCAGCCACGGGCGGCTCGCGTCACCCCGCGTGGTCTCGAAGCCGATCTGCTCCTCGAGCGTGTTGTACGCGTCCTCGAGTTCCTCGAGACTCGACGCGGTGAAGAAACTGCCGCCGGACAGGTTCGCGATCTCCTTGAGCGACGGATCGTCGACCGGCACCGGGATGCGTTCGTCCTCGATCGTGACGGTTCCGGTCGAGGTCCCGAACGAGATCGTCGAGACGGGGATGCCCTTCTCGGCTGCCTGCCGGGCCGCGGTGAACCCTCCCCGCGGGTCGTCGGGGCTCTCGGGCACCGTCTGCTTGCCGTCCGACAGGAGCACGATCCGGGCAGGCGGCGCCTGATCGCTGCCGCCGAGCACCGCGGACAAGGTGTCGATGGACTGCATCGCGGTGAAGATCGCTTCGCCGGTGGCGGTGCGCTCGCTCAACTGGAGGTGGTCGATCGCCGTCTTGGTGGCCTCGCGGTTGGTGGTCGGCGACACCAGCACCGACGCGGTGCCGGAGAAGGCGACGAGCCCGAGATTGATTCCGGGGGTCAGATCGTCCGCGAACTGTTTCGCCGCTTCCTGCGCCGCAGCGAGCCGGGACGGCGCGACATCGGTCGCCTCCATCGACAGCGACACATCGATCACCGCGACCACCGTCGCGCGGTTACGGGGCACCCGTTGCTCCGCCGTCGGTCCGGCGAGGGCGACGGTGAGAAAGACCAGCCCGGCCAGCAGTAACGCGACCGGAATGTGGCGCGCGCGTCCCGGCCGATCGGGAGCGACCTTCTCGAGAAGCTCGAAGTTCGTGAATCGCAGGGTGTTGGAAAGCCTGCGACGCTGCACCAGCACGTAACCCGCAGCGATAGCCGCGACCACGACCAGGAACAGCAACCACCACGGGGAGGTGAAACCGGAGATGCTCACCGGCCCGCCCTCCCCGGCGCGCCGGCCGCGTAACTGTGCCGGCGGGCGGCGACGAAACGCACGACGTCGCTGATCCAGTCCCGATCGGTCCGCAAGCTCAGCATCGGGGCGCCGCAACTGCGCATCGCCTGCTGGACCGCATCGCGATGCGCGGCAGCAGCCTGGGCGTAATCGGCGCGCAGCTGAGGTGTCGTCGTGAACTCGCGGGTGCGTCCGGTTTCAGGGTCGTGCAGGACGACGTCTCCGAGATCGGGCAGCTCCAGGTCGCGGCGGTCCAGAACCTCCACCGCCAGCAGGTCGTGCCGGCCGGAGAGCGCACGCAACGACCGTTGCCAGTCGAGAGGCCCCAGGAAGTCGCTGATCACGACGGCGAGGCCGCGCCGGCGCTGGGGGCGCCGCAGAGCCTCGATCACCCCGCGCAGATCACCGCGCGTCCCGTCCGGTGGGTGCGGGACGGTGGCGATCGTGCGGAGCATCGACTGGGCGTGCGCCCGTCCCCCGCGCGCGGGGATCCGCACCGTGTCGCGGCCGGTGGAGACCACCGCACCGATCCGATTGCCCCCGCCGATGGTCAGGTGTGCGATCGCGGCGACCGCGGCGACGACGAGGTCCCGCTTCTCGCATGCGGCGGTGCCGAAATCGAGACTCGCCGACAAGTCGACGGCGAGCCAGGTTTCGAGTTCGCGATCGGCGACCGTCTGACGCACGTGCGGGTGCGTGGTGCGGGCGGTGACCGACCAGTCCATCTGACGCACGTCGTCGCCCGGCTGGTACTCGCGGGCGTCACCGGGCTCGGAGCCCGGTCCGGGAATCAAGCCGAGGTGATCGCCGTGCAGGACACCGTCGAGCCGCCGCCGGACGGTCAGTTCCAGGGTGCGCAGCGCAGCGGTCAGTGCGGGATCGCGCAGTTCGCCGGAACGGAAGGAGGGTGGCGACCCGTCGCGGGCGGGTTCGCTCACCGTTGCCCTGCACCTCCGTGCGGTCCGGGCGCCGGTACCGCGGGAGCGCCGGGTCGCGCGACCATGGGGGGACCCACGGGAGCGGGCGCCGTCGCCTGCGGTGCGACCTGAGGAAGCCCGACGGTCTGCAGGATCTCGGCGATGATCCGGTCGGGTGAGACGTCGTCGGCCAGCGCGTCGTACGACAGCACAAGACGATGGCGCAACACGTCAGGAATGACGTCGATGATGTCCTGCGGGATCACGTAGTCGCGGCCACGGACCAGCGCGAGCGCCCGGGCAGCGGAGATGATGCCGAGCGTCGCGCGCGGCGAGGCACCGTAGGCGATCCATCCCTGCACGTCGTGCAGACCGATCTCGGCCGGCGCGCGGGTCGCGAAGATGACCCGCACGACGTAGTCGACGAGGGCGTGGTGCACGAACACGCGACTGGCGATCTGCTGGAGGCGCAGCAGTTCTTCCCGCGAGAGCACCTGCTTCGGTTCCGGGGCGGCGATGCCCATGCGGTAGACGATCTCTCGTTCCTCCTCGACCGAGGGGTAGTCGACGAGGACCTTGAACAGGAAGCGGTCACGCTGTGCTTCGGGCAGCGGATAGACGCCTTCGTTCTCGATGGGGTTCTGCGTCGCCATCACCAGGAACGGATCGGGCATCGGGAAGGTCTTGCCGCCGATGGTGACGTGTCGTTCCGCCATCACCTCGAGGAGGGCGGACTGCACTTTCGCGGGAGCACGGTTGATTTCGTCGGCGAGCACGAAGTTCGCGACGACCGGGCCGAGTTCGGTGTCGAACTCTTCACGGCCCTGGCGGTAGATCCGGGTTCCGACGAGGTCGGTGGGCACCAGGTCGGGAGTGAACTGCACGCGGGAGAAGGTGCCGCCGACCACCTTCGCGAACGTTTCGACGGCCAGGGTCTTCGCCACGCCGGGTACACCCTCGAGCAGTACGTGGCCGCGGGCGAGCACACCGACAAGCATGCGCTCGACGAGCAGATCCTGGCCGACGATCACACGTTTGACCTCGTAGATGGCGCGTTCGAGGAGGCGCACGTCGTCGGCCGGGTCGTAGGCCTTCGCCGCGGGTTCCTTGGACGTGGTCACGGGCGCCGGGGCCGAAGCGGTCGCACCGGCGGGAGCGTTTCCGGAAGCAGCGATCCGTCCGGGTGCGCCACTATTGCCGGTCACACCACTGTTGACGGTCACAGCACCGGGTCCTGTACCACTGCCGGGTCCTGCGGGGCCGCTGTTGCCGGTTCGGTTCTCGGGGCCGGGGCCACCCTTGGTCGCTGCTCCGCTGCCCTGACCGGCGGCGTTGCTGGGATCGGCCGCACTCTTCTGCCCGTCCGCCGCCGTACCCGAAGTCCCGCCCTCGCGTGAGGTCACCAAGAATCCACCGCTTTCGCCTACGTTGATCCGCCGGAAATCGCCTGCTGCACCACTATGGCAGGTGTCGATTCAGTGTGTCGTAACGCCAGGCCCGCGGGGTGGAACAGTCCCACCGCCGGGTCACTGAGATCACGCTCACTTCACCGTCACGACACCATGCGCACCACATACGGTGTCATGCCGTCCCAGCGTACCGGCGAGATCATGACGTGCGAACCCGACTGCGGCGCCTCCAGCATCGTGCCGTCACCGAGATACAGACCGACGTGCTGGCTCGCGTTGGGTCCGTAAAAGATCATGTCGCCGCGTCGCATCTCCGACGACGGCACCTGCGTACCGGCGGTGTATTGGTACCCGGTGTAGTGCGGGAGGGAGATGCCGATGCCCGCGAAGGCGTAGATCATCAGGCCCGAGCAGTCGAAACCGACCTTGCCGAAGTCTCCGTAGGTGTCGGCGACACCACCGTCGCGTATGCCCCGGCTGGGTCCGTTCTCGTCTCCACCGCCCCATGCGTACGGCACCCCGATCTGGGAGAGTCCCCGATCGATGACGGTCTCGACCGCGGCCGTTCCGGTGAGCGACGGTGTCGAGCGGGGCGCAGACGGTGCGGACCGCGACGGAGACTCGGTCACCTCGTCCGCAGGATCGACTTCACTCCCGTCGCCCGGCCCCGTCTCGTCGCCCGAACCGGGTGAGGTGGCATCGAGGTCCTCTTCCGTCACGGCCGCAGCACTGGGTGTTTCGGCCACGAGCGGGCTCTGACCGAGATCGGTGTGGGGGCGGCGCCCGTTGGCCAGCTCGGCTGCGCGCGCGGCAGCGGCCGCGTCCGCAGCGACCCGGGCGCTCGCCGCCGACGCCTCCTCGCGGGCGACCTCGGCAGCGGCAGCCCGCGCGGCATCCTCCGCGACCCGCCGACGATCCCAGGCCACGTACTCGGCGCGCTGCCCCTCGAGCCCTGTGACGTTGGTGCGGGCGAAGTCGAGTTCTGCCTGGGCTCCTGCGCGCGATTGCTCGATCCGGTCCTTCTCCTCGGCCTGCCGGTCGAGTGCAGCAACGGCGACTGCGATGGCTGCTTCCGCGTCGCTCTTGCGTTGTTGCGCGGCTGCCGCGGCGGCATCGGCCTCGAGCTTCGCGGCGCGGGCACGGGAATGGGAATTGGCCTGCTCGGTGCGTGCGCGTTCGAGGGCGTCGAGCACAGCTTCGCGTCCGGTCGAGAGCAAACGCATCACCTGCGCGCGGTCGAGCAGGTCGTCGGGGCCGTCGGTCGACAGAAACGCCGCGAGCGACGCCGAATTGGATCCGCGGGTGTAGCTCTCGCGTGCGAACGAGTCGAAGTCCGACTGCGCGAGCGAAATCTGCGCTCCCGCGTCCTGCAGGGCGAGCCGGGAGGACGCGACAGCCTCTGCGGCCGCCGCCGCGGAATCCTGCGCGGCGTGCAGGTCGACCAGCGCACGGTTGACGTCCTCGCGTTGGACGGCTACCTGCGCGTCGAGTTCGGCGAGTTGCTGATCGGCAGCGGCGATGCGCACGATCAATCGGCCGATGCGGTCGACTCCGGCGGCTACTGCTGCCCCCGCCTCGCCGAGTTCGGTGTCCGACGGGTTGGGCGGCGGTGGCGGCACCGCCCCGGCCGTCGAGCCCATGGCGACGAGCACCGTTGTCGCCAGGCCGATTCCGGCGACGAACCGTGACACCCGGGTGAGGTGAATCCTCCCGTGGAAACCAGACCGTTTCACGTGCGCTCTCCCTCGGTCGTGCCGACCTGCCCCGAACAGTCGGCCCCGACGTCTCGGGGAGCGCGCGACGAACACCGCTCGCGGGAGCTCCGCGATCGGTCGCTGTCCTGGTCACCGGTCGTGGGCAGCGTCCCACGACTGGGGTTGTGACACACCTTCCCCAAGAGCGTCATCTGAACCGTACGACACAGCGTGCACATGTCGCACGACAGTTACGGATTTGTCTGCGGAAGGACGCACAACTCCGTAGATCACCGGGAAGTCCGGGGATCTACGGGACGCGAACCGTCAGGGGGTCGTGGACGAGCTCTCCGACGCAGGGGTCCGCTCGGCGGCATTCTCCGGTGCGGGGTGGTTCCGCCGGCGATTCTTCGCCCAGTAGGTCGCAGCCGAGGCCGCTGCCACGAAGAGAACGAGCAGGATGGTCAGCAGGGTCCAGGGCGGTGAAGGCTCGGTCACGGAATCGACGAAGTTCTTCGTCGAGACCACCGGATCGCCGGTGTAGGTCTTGTCCTCGGCGGCTTCGAGGGTGACGCGATCGAGGCTGTCGCTGAACGTACCGACCCATCCCGGGCTGAGGACCAGCACGGTGCCGCCGTCCTCGGCTCCGACTTCGGTGGCGAGGTCACGCAACTGCGAATCCATGCGGGGGTCCTGATCGATCACGACCACGCTGAGGTCGATACCGTTTTCCCGCGCGCGGGTCACCTGGGCGACGAGCTCGTCGACCTGGCCGGCCGGGGCAGCGACCTGGTCGTCACGAAGATCCGCGAGGATCGTCTCGACGGTGACACCCGGAGGGAGATCTGTGGCCGACGGCCCGGGGATTCGTAGCAGTGGCGCAGACATTTCTCTCCGGTAGTGCTGGACGGGAGCGTTCGAGCCGGTTCGCCGTACCGAGCAGCCGGCACAGGGAGCACCACGCTCGCAGGGCAACACCGAACAGTACGCGATGACGCGCGGGCGGTGCAGCCGCACCGAGGTTCCGGCGGACGCCCGGCGTGGCGTCGCACACCCCTACCAGCGACGTATTCTCGGTACACTCCCAGCTTTATTACAGGACAAGCGTACTGTTAGACTCTACGGTGAGATGCCGCGGCGGCACCGCACAGGAATTCTCCTCGGCGGACGTCGTGTGCCTCGCTTCAGCCGTCGACACAGCCCCGTCGGCGGCGAGCCGAAACGACGAGTGGAGCTGACGTGAGCACCAATACTGATTCGTTCGGCGCCAAGGGGACGCTGCAGGTCGGAGAGAACTCTTACGAGATCTTCCGCCTGTCGGCCGTCCCCGGCACCGAGAAACTCCCTTACTCCCTGAAGGTTCTCGCCGAGAACCTGCTGCGCACCGAAGACGGTGCCAACATCACCGCCGATCACATCCGTGCCATCGCCGAATGGGATCCCTCGGCAGACCCGAGCATCGAGATCCAGTTCACGCCCGCCCGCGTGATCATGCAGGACTTCACCGGCGTGCCGTGCGTGGTCGACCTCGCCACCATGCGTGAGGCCGTCACCACCCTCGGTGGCGACCCCAACAAGGTCAACCCCCTCTCCCCTGCCGACATGGTCATCGACCACTCGGTCATCCTCGACGTCTTCGGCCGCGCCGATGCGCTCGAGCGCAACGTCGACCTCGAGTACCAGCGCAACGGGGAGCGTTACCAGTTCCTGCGCTGGGGCCAGGGCGCGTTCGACGACTTCAAGGTCGTCCCGCCCGGCATGGGCATCGTCCACCAGGTCAACATCGAGTACCTGGCTCCGACGGTCATGACCCGCAACGGCCAGGCCTACCCCGATACCTGCGTCGGCACCGACTCGCACACCACGATGGTCAACGGACTCGGCGTCCTCGGCTGGGGTGTCGGCGGCATCGAGGCCGAGGCCGCGATGCTCGGCCAGCCGGTCTCCATGCTCATCCCGCGCGTCGTCGGCTTCAAGCTGTCGGGCGAGATCCAGCCCGGCGTGACCGCCACCGACGTCGTGCTCACCGTCACCGAGATGCTCCGTAAGCACGGTGTGGTCGGCAAGTTCGTCGAGTTCTACGGTGCCGGCGTCGCCGAGGTCCCCCTCGCGAACCGCGCCACCCTCGGCAACATGAGCCCCGAGTTCGGTTCCACCGCAGCGATCTTCCCGATCGACGGCGAAACCATCAACTACCTGCGCCTGACCGGCCGCAGCGACGAGCAGCTCGCGCTCGTCGAGGCGTACGCCAAGGAACAGGGCATGTGGCACGACCCGAGCAAGGAGCCGGTCTACTCGGAGTACATCGAGCTGGACCTGAGCACCGTCGTTCCGTCGATCGCCGGCCCGAAGCGCCCGCAGGACCGCATCCTGCTCAGCGACTCCAAGCTCGCCTTCCGCCGCGACATCCGCACCTACGTGGGCGACGAGCAGCCGGTCGAGCACAGCCAGCTCGACGAGGCCGTCGAGGAGTCCTTCCCCGCGTCGGATCCGGCCGCTCTCTCGTTCGCGGACGACGGTGACGACACCGCGAACAGCGTCCAGTCGGCCGCCAACGGTGCCACCGGCCGCCCGTCCAAGCCGGTCACGGTCAAGTCCGAGCAGGGCGAGTTCGTCCTCGATCACGGCGCCGTGGTCGTCGCGGGCATCACCTCCTGCACCAACACCTCGAACCCGTCCGTGATGCTCGGCGCAGCGCTGCTCGCCCGCAACGCCGTCGAAAAGGGTCTGGCCACGAAGCCGTGGGTCAAGACCAACATGGCGCCGGGTTCGCAGGTCGTCTCCGACTACTACGAGAAGGCGGGCCTGTGGCCCTACCTCGAGAAGCTCGGCTTCTACCTCGGTGGTTACGGCTGCACGACCTGCATCGGCAACACCGGCCCGCTGCCGGAGGAGATCTCCAAGGCGATCAACGACAACGATCTGTCGGTCACCGCGGTGCTCTCGGGTAACCGCAACTTCGAGGGTCGCATCTCCCCCGACGTGAAGATGAACTACCTGGCCTCCCCGCCGCTCGTCATCGCGTACGCGCTGGCCGGCACCATGGACTTCGACTTCGAAGCCGACGCCCTGGGCAAGGACAAGGACGGCAACGACGTCTTCCTCAAGGACATCTGGCCGTCCGCGCAGGAGATCGACGACACCATCAAGTCGGCGATCAGCCAGGACATGTTCCGCAACTCCTACGCCGACATCTTCAAGGGTGACGAGCGCTGGCAGAACCTGGAGACCCCGGCAGGCGACACCTTCGCGTGGGACGAGAACTCGACCTACGTGCGGAAGCCTCCGTACTTCGAGGGCATGACGATGGATCCGGCTCCGGTCTCCGACATCAAGGGCGCTCGCGTGCTCGCGCTGCTCGGCGACTCGGTGACCACCGACCACATCAGCCCCGCGGGTCCGATCAAGCCGGGCACCCCGGCCGCGCAGTACCTGGACGAGCACGGCGTCGAGCGCAAGGACTACAACTCGCTCGGTTCGCGTCGCGGTAACCACGAGGTGATGATCCGCGGCACGTTCGCGAACATCCGCCTGCAGAACCAGCTGCTCGACGGTGTGTCCGGCGGCTACACCCGCGACTTCACCCAGGACGGCGCGCCGCAGGCGTTCATCTACGACGCGTCGCAGAACTACCAGAAGGCGGGCATCCCGCTCGTCGTGCTGGGCGGCAAGGAGTACGGCTCCGGGTCGTCGCGTGACTGGGCTGCCAAGGGCACCAGCCTGCTCGGCGTCAAGGCGGTCATCACCGAGTCCTTCGAGCGCATCCACCGCTCGAACCTCATCGGTATGGGCGTCGTCCCGCTGCAGTTCCCCGCCGGCGAGTCCGCCGCAAGTCTCGGACTGGACGGCACCGAGGTCTTCGACATCGCGGGCATCGAGGCGCTCAACGAGGGCACCACTCCGAGCACCGTGCACGTCACCGCGACCAAGGAAGACGGCAGCAAGGTCGAGTTCGACGCCGTCGTCCGCATCGATACGCCCGGTGAAGCGGATTACTACCGCAACGGCGGCATCCTGCAGTACGTGCTTCGCAACATGATCCGGGGCTGACATCCCGATCGACCGCCCACATCCGCGGGCGGTCCACGCTGTGCAGTGACGGCGGGTCCGGGACGTCTCGTCTCGGGCCCGCCGTCCACTTCGGGAAAGGACGGTCGCGGTGCCCAAGGTCAGTGAGCACCACCTCGCCGCGCGCCGGAGTCAGATCCTCGACGGCGCCCGGCGTTGTTTTGCCGAGTACGGCTACGAGGGCGCAACCGTGCGCCGCCTCGAGGAGGCCACCGGCCTTTCGCGCGGCGCAATCTTCCACCATTTCAAGGACAAGGACAGGCTGTTCCTCGCGCTCGCGCAGGAAGACGCGAAGCGGATGGCGGACGTCGCCGCGAACGAGGGCCTCGTGCAGGTGATGCGGGACATGCTGTCGTCGCCCGACCAGTTCGATTGGCTCGGCACCCGACTCGAGATCACCCGGCGGCTGCGCACAGATCCTGAGTTCGCCAAGGAGTGGACCCGGCATTCCGCCGAGTTGACCGCCGCGACCGTCGGGCGTCTGGAACGGCAGCGCGAAGCAGGTCGTCTGCGCGACGACGTACCCACCGAAGTTCTGGTCGGCTATCTGGACCTGGTACTCGACGGGCTCATCGCTCGGCTCGCATCAGGGCACGCCGAAAAGGAACTCGGCGCGGTCCTCGATCTCGTCGAAGAATCGGTGCGCCGCCGGGACTGAACCCGGCGTGTCCCTCACGTATTTCTGTCGGCCGTCGCCGCTTTCCGGCGATTCGGCCCGCCTCGCCCGCGAAGCCGGACGTGCGACTCAACCAGCACGTTGTGCACGAACCCGTAGGAACGTCCGGTTTCGCTGGCGAGAGTGCGGATGCTCGCACCCGCCTCGTAACGGCGTTTGAGTTCTTCTTGCAGTCGGTCCCGCGAATCCCCGGTGATCCGGGTCCCCTTCGCGAACGTCGTCTGGCCACGATCGGGATTTCGCACCATCGGTTCCTCCCGGCGCCTCGACAAAGGTCCTGGTTCAAGGCTAAAGGACCGGAACGATCACCGGAGCGGATCGGATCATGCCAGCTGGATGAGCTCCAGATAGTCCTGAGACCAGTGGTCCTCCGTGCCGTCCGGCAGCAGGATCACGCGTTCCGGGTCGAGAGCCTCGGCGGCACCGGGATCGTGCGTGACGAGGACGACCGCGCCTTCGTAGCTCCGGAGCGCGTCGAGCACCTGCTCGCGCGAAACGGGATCGAGGTTGTTCGTCGGCTCGTCGAGGAGCAGCACGTTCGCGGCCGACGACACCAGCCCCGCGAGCGCGAGCCTGGTCTTCTCACCACCGGACAGCGTTCCGGCCGGCTGGTCGAGCTGCGGGCCGGTGAACATGAATGCGCCGAGTAGACCGCGAAGATCCTGTTCACCCGCGTCGGGTGCGGCGTGACGGATGTTCTCCCACACCGACGCCGAGTCGTCGATCGTGTCGTGCTCCTGCGCGAAGTAGCCGACCTTGAGTCCGTGACCTGGAACCAGTTCACCCAGGTCGGGCTTCTCCGTTCCGGCAAGCAATCGCAGAAGCGTCGTCTTTCCGGCACCGTTGAGACCGAGGATCACCACGCGCGAGCCCCGGTCGATCGCGAGGTCGACGCCGGTGAAGATTTCGAGCGAGCCGTAGACCTTCGTCAGGTTCTTCGCCATCAGGGGCGTCTTACCGCACGTGGCGGGCGTCGGGAACCGGATCTTCGCGACCTTGTCCGCGACGCGCACGTCGTCGAGGTCGTTGAGCAGTTTGTCGGCGCGCTTCGCCATGTTCTGTGCGGCGGTCGCCTTCGTCGCTTTCGCTCCGAGTTTGGCCGCCTGCTTGTGCAGCGCGGACGCCTTCTTCTCCGCGTTGGCGCGCTCACGCCGGCGCCGTTGCTCGTCGGTCGCGCGAGCGTCGAGGTACTTCTTCCAGTCCATGTTGTAGATGTCGGCCTCGCCGCGTACCGCGTCGAGGAACCACACCTTGTTGACGACGTCGGCGAGCAGGTCCACATCGTGGCTGATCACGATCAAGCCGCCGTCATGGTTCTGCAGGAAGCCTCGCAGCCAGGTGATGGAGTCCGCGTCGAGGTGGTTCGTCGGCTCGTCGAGCAGCAACGTCGTGTCCGATTTACCGCCGGAGCCGTCGGATGCGGCGAACAGGATGCGCGCAAGTTCGACGCGTCGGCGCTGACCGCCGGAGAGCGTGTTGAGGGGCTGGCCGAGGATGCGGTCGGGCAAGCCGAGGCTGTGGCAGATCCGGGATGCCTCCGACTCGGCCACGTACCCGCCGAGCGTCGAAAAACGTTCCTCCAGGGATCCGTACTTGCGGACGGCGCGGTCGCGGATCTTCTCGTCCACGGCCTCCGCCATCAACGCCTGCTGCTTCTCCATGCCGCGCAGGATCTCGTCGAGGCCTCGCGCGGAGAGCACACGATCCTTGGCGAGCACGTCGAGATTGCCCTCCTTGGGGTCCTGCGGGAGATAACCGACGTCGCCGGAGCGGATCACGGTGCCCGCATACGGTTCGCCTTCGCCCGCGAGAATCCGCAGGGTGGTGGTCTTGCCCGCGCCGTTGCGTCCGACCAGACCGATCCGATCGCCGGCCTGCACCCGCAACGCCGATCCTGGCGCGGAGAGCAGGGTCCGCACACCTGCGCGGACTTCGAGATCGGTAGCGGTGATCACAGGTGAGAACTCCTCGGTGACGACGGGGTGGGTGCCATGAACCGGCTGACGGGGCACACGAACTACCCAGTTTACCGTGCTTGCCCTTCCCCTCCGCGGTGAGATGCACTACTACTCACTGCCCCGAGTGCGCTCCGGCGCACCCGGCCTCTCGCCGCATACTCTGTGGTCGTGCCTGTCTCCTCCCCCGCCGATGTGCTGGTCGCCGGGCTCGGCCCGGCGGGGCGGGCCGTCGCCTCGCGCGCTGCCCATGCCGGCCTCGATGTGATCGCCGTCGACCCCCGGCCGTCCCGAAAGTGGACGGCGACGTACGCCGCGTGGAGCGACGAACTTCCGCCCTGGCTACCCGAGCACGTGATCGCAGCGAAGGTGGAGGCTCCGGCGGTGTGGACGTCGCGGCTCCACGAATTGACCCGGCCGTACCGGGTCTTAGACACCACACGCCTCCAGGAATGTCTCGGGCTCGAGGGAGTGTCGGTGGTGGAGGGCCGCGTGGACGCGGTCGATGCGCACAGCGCCGTCCTGAGCACCGGAGAGCGGCTCCGCGCCCGGCACGTGATCGACGCACGCGGAGTTCCGGCGGGCCAGGGCCGGGCCGGGCAGACCGCGTTCGGCCGGGTCTTCGACAGCGCGGTCGCGCAATCGGCGCTGGACGGGCAGCAAGCGTGGTTCATGGATTGGCGGCGCGACAACGGGACCGACTCGGGTGACATCCCGTCGTTCCTCTATGCGATGCCGCTGGGCGGTGGTCTCACCCTGCTCGAAGAGACCTGCCTGGTGGGTCGACCGCCGCTTCCGCTACCGGAACTGCAGCGCCGCCTCGAGATCAGGCTGGCGGCGCGGGGCATCGACTGGGCGGACGCCGGCCGGATCGAGAACGTGCGGTTCGCGGTGGAAGGACTTCGCAGCGAACCCGGGGTGGTCGGCTACGGAGCACGAGGCGGGTTGATGCATCCCGCGACCGGTTATGCCGTCGCCACCGCCCTCTCGACCGCGGACGCCCTCGTCGGCGCACTCCGGCACGGGTCCGATCCGCAGCAGGTGCTGTGGCCGGCGTCCGCCCGGACGGTGGCGAGGCTGCGTGGGCTGGGCCTGCGGGTGCTGTTGCGCCTCGACGCGCAGTCCGCCGCGGCGTTCTTCGACGCGTTCTTCGACCTTCCGGCCGAACAACAGCGCGCCTACCTGTCCGGCCGGGCAGACCTTGCGGGCGTCGCGAGCACCATGTGGACGCTGTTTCGACGGCTCCCCGGGCCGCTGCGCAGCGCAATCGTGCGCTCGGTGGTGACATAGGCCTCTGCGACACCGGTGACCGATTTCGGGTTCTTTTCACCGCGTACCCACATCGTCGATCATGATGGACAGATGCGGTCGATTTGGAAAGGTGCCATCGCGTTCGGCCTCGTCAACGTGCCGGTGAAGGTGTATTCGGCAACCGAGTCGCATGACATCAAGTTTCACCAGGTGCACGCGAAGGACGGCGGGCGCATCAAGTACCAGCGCGTGTGTTCCGAGTGCGGCGAGGTCGTCCCGTTCCAGGAGATCGACAAGGCGTACGACTCGGACAACGGTGAGCGGGTCGTCCTCACGGACGAGGACTTCGACAAGCTGCCCGCAGCGGAGAAACACGAGATTCCGGTGCTCGAGTTCGTGCCGTCCGAGCAGATCGATCCGATGCTGTTCGAGAAGTCGTACTACCTCGAGCCCGATTCCTCCTCGCCGAAGGCGTACGCACTTCTGGCCGCGACTCTCGAGCAGAGCGACCGGATCGCGTTGGTGCACTTCACGCTGCGGCAGCGCACCAGGCTCGCTGCCCTGCGGAACCGCGACGGAATGCTCGTGCTGCAGACGCTGCTGTGGCCCGACGAGGTCCGGGCGGCGGAATTCCCGTCGCTCGACGGTGTCGAGAAACCGAAGCCGAGAGAACTCGCGATGGCGGAGACCCTCGTGGAGTCGATGTCGGGCGACTTCGATCCCACCGAGTTCACGGACGAGTACCAGGTCGAACTGCGGACTTTGATCGACGATGCTCTGGCGCACGGCGGCGAGAAGGTGTTCCAGGTCGCCGAGTCCGAGTCCGAGGGTGAGGACGCCGAGGTGCTCGACCTGGTCGCTGCGCTGCAGCGAAGTGTCGACGCCGCCGGCGCGGGGACGGGCGGCAAGTCGTCCCGTTCCTCGTCTTCCGCTGGCGAAGCGACCACCGCGAAGAAGACGGCAGCCAAGAAGACACCGGCGAAGAAGACGACAACGGGCGAACCTGTGGCAGAAAAGACGGCGGCAAAGAAGACGACAGCGAAAAAGGCCGCCGCCAAGAAGTCGACAGCCAAGAAGGCACCGGCGAAGAAGACGAGCGAGCGCAAGGGCGCGTGACGGCCGGCCGATCTCGCGCGAATCAGCGTTCGGGTTCGCCCGCCGGAGAGGTGGCGGCGACGCTACCTTCGGCGTCCCGAAGCTGTTCGGAACCGGTTTGTGTCCGCAGGGCGACCTCCTTGATGAGTGCGATCGCGACCAGACCGACCAGGGACAGCACTCCGGAGATCACGAATATTCGTGCTGTCGCGTCGCCGTAGGCGCCGCGCACGACCGCTTCGATCGGAGCCGGCAGTTCCGCCAGTGAGGACAGACCGGCGTTTCCCGCCGCGCCGGAGGCGTCGATTCCCAGGGCAGCGAGTCCTTTCGCGATCAGATCGGTGATGTGATTCGACAGCACGGCGCCGAGGACGGAGACGCCCGCTGCGCCGCCGAGAGAGCGGAAGAACGCCACCGTCGCGCTGGCCGCCCCGAGATCCCGCGGATCGGCGGAGTTCTGTACCGCGAGGACGAGGTTCTGCATGGTCATACCGAGCCCGACCCCGACCACGAACAGGTACGACAACAGCTGGGCCATGTCGGTGGCGTGGTCGACCGTTCCGAGGAGAAAGAATCCGAGGGACAACAGGACCGCTCCGGCGACAAGAAAACGCTTCCACCGACCGAACCGGGTGATCAACGATCCCGAGACGGTGGCCGCGAGCATCGAGCCACCGACCATCGGCAGGGTGAGCAGACCGGCGGCCGTCGGTGAATAGCCGCGCGCGATCTGGAAGTACTGTCCGAGGAAGACCGCGCTTCCGAACAACGCGACACCGACCGCGACACTGGCGATCGTGGCCAGCGTGGTGGTGCGGTCACGGAACAGACGGAGCGGGATGATGGGTTCGCGCACCCGGGCTTCGACGATCACCGCGGCGACGAGCAGCACCACGCCGCTGCCTGCCATCAGGTACGACGTGGCCGATGACCACGCGAAGTTCTTGCCGCCGAGCGTGACCCAGATCAGCAGGTCGCTCACCCCGGCGGCGATGAGCACGGCGCCGAGGTAGTCGATACTGACCTTCTTCTCGACCACGGGGAGGTCGAGCGTCTTCGCGACCACGACGAACGCTACGGCGGCAAGGGGCGCGCCCGCCCAGAACGTCCATCGCCAGCCGAGCCAGCTCGTGTCCACGATGACGCCGCCGATGAGGGGGCCGGCGACCGTGGCCAGTGCCATGACCGCGGCGATCGGGCCCTGGTACCGGCCACGTTCGCGGGGGCTGAACATCGTGGCGATGACGATCACGATGAGTGACTGGAGACCGCCGAGGCCGACGCCCTGGAGGACACGGAAGCCGATGAGCATCGCTACCGAGGTGGACAGGCCGGCGAGCACGGAGCCGAGGGTGAAGACCGAGAGTGCGAGCAGCACCAGCACTTTCTTGCTCACCAGGTCGGCGAACTTGCCCCAGATCGGAGTGGTCGCGGTGGACGCGAGCAAAGTCGCGGTGACGACCCAGGTGTACTGGTCCTGGGTACCGTGCAGGTCGATGATGATCGTCGGCAGGGCGTTCGACACGATCGTCGACGAGAGAAACGCCACGAACATCCCCAGCAGCATGCCCACCAGGGCGTTGATCCGCTGCCGGTGTGTCATGTCGCCGGCTCCCGGCCCGGGGTCGGGATCGGCTTCGGCAGCCGCGGGATCGTACTGGGCGCTCGACGTCATGGATGCCTCGGTATCCGGGAGATGCTGCTGTCCGCAGATGCCGGGCGGCGGAGACTCCGGGGTCCGTGCTCGCGGAAATGTGCTCTGCCGCACACTGTAGGACCGGTTGGTTGCAACAGGCAACCAAAGTCCCGGGCACCGCAGGTCGCCACCCCGCGCGCGCGGTCAGTCCATCGACTCGCCGAGGCGCTGCAGCAACGCGGTGAGCTCGCGGATATCGGCGGCACTCCAATCAGCCAAGCGCCCACGCCAGAGTTCGGTCTCGTTCTCCAGGATCTCGTCGAGTTTGCGCCGGCACCCCGGGTCCAGCGCGACCAGGCGGGCGCGGGCGTCGTCCGGATCGGGAATCCGCTCGACCAGTCCGAGGCGTGCCGCACTGTCGATACGACGAGTCAACGTCGATTTCTCGATCGCCAGTTCCGTCAGGAGATCCGACATCGCGACCGCGTCGGCGCGACGCAGCATGAGCAACATCGGGTAACACACCGGGTCCAGCCGCGGATGCACCGCGCGGGACCGTTCGGCGATCAGACGCCTGAAGCGACGGGTCACCGCGATCATTTCGTGCTCGAGCGCGACGACGGGATCGGCGGTCGCCGCATCGGCCGTGTCGGCCGACGGGCTACCGCCGTTCTCGTCTGCGCGCCACTGTGTGTCGGTCACGGAGTTCCGTAACTGTCACACGGTGAAACCGAGGGCGCGCAACTGTTCGCGTCCGTCCTCGGTGATCTTGTCGGGTCCCCACGGCGGCATCCACACCCAGTTGATGCGGAGTTCGCCGCACATGCCGCTGCGCACGAGCGCGTTGCGAGCCTGATCCTCGATCACATCGGTGAGCGGGCAGGCGGCCGAGGTGAGGGTCATATCGACCGTGACCGTTTCCTCGGCCTCGGAGATGCCGTACACCAGGCCGAGGTCGACGACGTTGATGCCGAGTTCCGGGTCGACGACGTCGCGCATCGCCTCTTCGAGCTCGTCGAGTCGTACCGGATCCAGCGGCGGCACGGTGTCGGCGACCAGCGTGGTCGCGTCGCCGCTGGCGCCGTCGGCCACGGAAGTGGCGTCCGCGGTCTCGGGGTTCGTGGTGCCGGGGGCGGGTTCTGTCATCGGTTCTGTCCTCCGCTCGAAACGGTGTCGGCGCCGCCGCTCGCGGGAGCGGCGGAGTCGCCGGTCTTGTCCACGGTCTGCGCGACGGCATCCTTGAAAGCCATCCAGCCCAGCAACGCGCACTTCACGCGTGCCGGGTACTTCGATACGCCGGCGAATGCGATGCCGTCGCCGAGCACGTCCTCGTCACCTTCGACGGTGCCCCGACTGCCGACCATCTCGACGAAGCTGTCGACGGTGGCGAGCGCATCGGCAACGGACATGCCGATCACCTGGTCGGTGAGCACCGAGGTGGACGCCTGGCTGATCGAACAGCCCTGTCCGTCGTACGAGACATCGGCCACCGTCCCGCCGTCGAGGTGCACGCGCAGGGTCACCTCGTCCCCACAGGTGGGATTGACGTGGTGGACCTCGGCGCCGAACGGGTCACGCAGGCCGCGGTGATGCGGATGCTTGTAGTGATCCAGGATCACCTCCTGGTACATCTGTTCCATTCGCATCAGGCACGCTCCCCGAAGAATTCCTGGGCGCGCCGAATCGCCGCGCCGAGTGCCCGAACCTCGTCGAGCGTGTTGTACACAGCGAACGACGCGCGTGCGGTCGCTGCGACCCCGAACCGGCGGTGCAGCGGCCATGCGCAGTGATGGCCGACGCGGATCTCGACGCCCTCGTCGTCGAGGATCTGCCCGAGATCATGAGCGTGGATTCCGTCGACGACGAACGACACCGCGCCTCCGCGCTGCTCAGCCGTGGTGGGCCCGATGATCCGTACCCCGTCGATGCTTCCCAGCTCGCTCAGTGCCGCGGCCGTCAACTCGTGCTCGTGCGCGGCCACCGCGTCCATGCCGATGTCCTGCAGGTATCGCACCGCGGCGCCGAGTCCGACGGCCTGCGACGACATCGGAGAGCCGGCCTCGAATCGCTGCGGGGGCGCCGCGAACGTGGTGGCCTCCATGGTGACGGTCTCGATCATCGAGCCGCCGGTGATGAACGGCGGAACGTCGGCGAGCAGGTCACGGCGGCCGTACAGAACACCGATCCCCGACGGACCGAGCATCTTGTGCCCCGAGAACGCCGCGAAGTCGACGTTCAGTTCCCGGAAGTCCACGGCCGCGTGCGGCACCGACTGGCAGGCGTCGAGCACGACGAGCGCGCCCACCGCCCGAGCCCGCCGGACGATCTCCTCGACAGGCGCGACGGCACCTGTGACGTTGGACTGATGCGAGAACGCCACCACCTTGACGCGCTCGGTGAGCTCGAGCGAGTCGAGGTCGATCCGGCCGTCGTCGGTCACGCCGTACCACCGCAGGGTCGCGCCGGTGCGCCGGGCGAGTTCCTGCCAGGGCACGAGGTTCGCGTGATGCTCGAGTTCGGTGACGACGATCTCGTCACCGGGCCCGAGCGCATGCGGGAAACGATCGTCGGCGAACGCGTACGCGACCAGGTTCAGCGCCTCGGTGGCGTTCTTGGTGAAGACCACCTCGTCGGCGTCGACACCGACGAAACCGGCGATGGTGGCGCGGGCGCCCTCGTATGCGTCCGTTGCTTCCTCCGACAGGGCGTGCGCGCCGCGGTGGACCGCGGCATTGCACGTCGTGAGGAACTCACGCTCGGCATCGAGGACCTGCACCGGACGCTGCGACGTCGCACCCGAGTCGAGGTAGACCAGCGGCTTGTCGTCGCGCACCGTCCGCCCGAGGATCGGGAAGTCGGCCCTGATCCGGGCGACGTCGAGCGTCCGCACCGGCACCGTCATCCGATCACGCTCCCTGGGTGTCAGCTGCTGCGGCGTGGGTGAAGCGCTCGTAGCCGTTGGTCTCGAGCTCGTCGGCCAGTTCGGGACCGCCGGATTCGACGATGCGGCCGCCGACGAACACGTGCACGAACTGCGGCTTGATGTAGCGCAGGATGCGGGTGTAGTGCGTGATGAGCAGAACGCCGCCGTGCTCACGTTCCTGGTAGCGGTTCACGCCCTCGGACACGACGCGCAGCGCATCGACGTCGAGGCCGGAGTCGGTCTCGTCGAGGATCGCGATGCGCGGCTTGAGCAGTCCGAGCTGAAGGATCTCGTGACGCTTCTTTTCGCCGCCGGAGAAGCCTTCGTTCACGCTGCGCTCGCCGAAGGCGGGGTCGATGTCGAGTTCGGACATCGCACCCTTGACTTCCTTGACCCAGTGCCGGAGCTTCGGGGCCTCGCCGCGCGCGGCGGTGGCCGCGGTGCGCAGGAAGTTCGACATCGAGACCCCGGGGACCTCGACGGGGTACTGCATCGCGAGGAACAGTCCGGCGCGGGCGCGCTCGTCGACCGTCATCGCCAGCACGTCTTCACCGTTGAGGGTGATGCTGCCGGAGGTCACCTCGTACTTGGGGTGGCCGGCGATCGCGTACGAGAGTGTGGACTTGCCGGAGCCGTTGGGGCCCATGATGGCGTGGGTCTCACCCGAGCGGACAGTGAGGTCGACGCCCTTGAGGATGTCGATCGGCTCGGCGTTCGCGTCGGTCTGTGCGACACGAACGTGCAGGTCCTTGATCTCGAGGACGTTCTGAGGTGTAGACATCGATCAGTGGTTCCTTAAAGAAGAAGTATCAGGGTTACGGGTCGTGGCCGGTCAGGCGCCGACCGCCGCCAGCTCTGCTTCGATGGCGGCGTCGAGACGCTCGCGGATCTCGGGCACCGTGATCCGTTCCAGGAGTTCGTGGAAGAAGCCGCGCACGACGAGGCGCCGCGCCTGGTCTTCCGGGATACCGCGGGACCGCAGGTAGAAGAGCTGCTCGTCGTCGAAGCGGCCCGTCGCCGATGCGTGGCCGGCACCGAGGATCTCGCCGGTCTCGATCTCGAGGTTCGGGACCGAGTCGGCGCGGGCGCCGTCGGTGAGCACCAGATTGCGGTTGAGCTCGAAGGTGTCGGTGCCCTCGGCTGCTGCGCGGATGAGGACGTCGCCGATCCACACGGTGCGCGCGTCCGGCTTCCCGGAAGCGGGATCACCCTGCAGCGCACCCTTGTAGATCACGTTCGACTTGCAGTGCGGCTGCGAGTGGTCGACGAGCAGACGCTGCTCGAGGTGCTGCCCGGCATCCGCGAAGTACAGACCGAGCAACTCGGCGTCGCCGCCGGGCGCGTCGTACTTGGTCGTGGCCGACACGCGGACCAGATCGCCACCGAGCGCGACGGTGAAGTGACGCAGCACCGCGTCACGGCCCAGCCGGGCGTGGTGCGCTGCGACGTGAACGGCGTCGTCCGCCCAGTCCTGCACCGCCACGACCTTGAGCTGGGCGCTGTCGCCGACGATGAACTCGACGTTCTCGGCGTAGGTGCCGCTCCCCCGCTGGTCCACCACCACGGTGACCCGGGCGAAGGGCTCGAGGCGGATCTGCAGATGCCCGTAGGCCACGTTCCCCTCGCCCGGTCCGGTGACCGTGACGACGACGGGATCGGCGATCTCCGCTTCGCGGCCGACGGTGAGGACGGTGGCGGTCTCGAACGACGAGTACGCCTGCGCGGCGATCCGGTCGAACGGGACGCCGGCCTGACCGAGGCGCGCGTCGTCACGGCCGACGGTCTCGACCTGCACGCCGTCGACGGAGGTGACCTCGACGGTCGCGGAGCCGCTGGCGACGGCACTGCCGTCGTGAAGTCCGCGCAGCCGGCGCAGCGGCGTGAACCGCCAGATCTCGTCGCGGCCGGAGGGGATCTCGAAGGCGTTCACGTCGAACGACGTGAACACCTCACCCTTGTTGGCTGCCGGTTTGGCGGAGCCTTCGAGAGCCGACGCGGGGTTCTCGCCGCGCACAGCTTCCTGGACCCCGGCACCGCCTGCCGGTGTTCCGGGGGTGGGGATGTTCTTCGCTTCCGCAGTCATTTAGCCGACTGCCCCTTCCATCTGCAGTTCGATCAGTCGGTTGAGCTCGAGGGCGTACTCCATCGGCAGCTCCTTGGCGATGGGCTCGACGAACCCGCGGACCACCATCGCCATCGCCTCGTCCTCGTTGAGGCCGCGGCTCATGAGGTAGAAAAGCTGGTCGTCGCTGACCTTGGACACGGTCGCTTCGTGGCCCATCGTGACGTCGTCCTCGCGGATGTCGACGTACGGGTAGGTGTCCGAGCGGCTGATCTGGTCGACGAGCAGCGCATCGCACTTGACGGTCGACTTGGACCCGTAGGCGCCCTTGTTGACCTGCACGAGACCGCGGTACGACGCGCGTCCGCCGCCGCGCGCGACAGACTTCGACACGATGGTCGACGACGTGTGCGGCGCCAGGTGCAGCATCTTCGCACCGGTGTCCTGGTGCTGTCCCTCACCGGCGAACGCGACGGAGAGCACCTCACCGCGAGCGTGCTCGCCCATCATCCACACGGCCGGGTACTTCATCGTCACCTTGGAACCGATGTTTCCGTCGATCCATTCCATGGAGCCGCCCGCCTCGACCTTGGTGCGCTTGGTCACCAGGTTGTAGACGTTGTTCGACCAGTTCTGGATCGTCGTGTAGCGGCAGTGGCCGCCCTTCTTGACGATGATCTCGACGACCGCGGAGTGCAGGGAGTCGGACTTGTAGATCGGCGCGGTGCAACCCTCGACGTAGTGCACCGAGGCGCCCTCGTCGACGATGATCAGGGTGCGCTCGAACTGGCCCATGTTCTCGGTGTTGATCCGGAAGTAGGCCTGCAGCGGGATATCGACGTGCACGCCCGGCGGCACGTAGATGAACGAGCCTCCCGACCACACGGCGGTGTTCAGCGCGGAGAACTTGTTGTCGCCGGCCGGGATCACCGTGCCGAAGTACTCGCGGAACAGCTCGGGGTGCTCACGCAGACCCGAGTCGGTGTCGAGGAAGATCACGCCCTGCGCTTCGAGGTCCTCGCGGATCTGGTGGTAGACGACCTCGGACTCGTATTGGGCGGCGACACCGGAGATCAGCCGCTGCTTCTCGGCCTCGGGGATGCCCAGCTTGTCGTAGGTGTTCTTGATGTCGGCGGGCAGCTCGTCCCAGCTGGCGGCCTGCTTCTCCGTGGAACGCACGAAGTACTTGATGTTGTCGAAGTCGATCCCGTCGAGGTCCGAACCCCAGCCCGGCATCGGCTTCTTGTCGAACGTGCGCAGTGCCTTGAGCCGGATGTCGAGCATCCACTCGGGTTCGCTCTTCTTGGAGGAGATGTCCCGCACGACGTGCTCGGACAGACCACGCTGTGCTGCCGCACCGGCGGCATCGGGGTCCGACCAGCCGAACTGGTAGTGGCCGAGAGAGTCGATGGCCTCTTCTTGCGTCAGCTGTGCGCCGCCGGACGTCTGGTCCGATGTGACGGTCATGCGAGCTCCTTCCGGAGTCTGGGTGTGGTCGGCGTGGGCTGCGCGCCGACTGTCAACGGGTGGTTCATCAGGTCGGGGGTTCCGGGAGACGTTGTCAAGAGCTCGGCGGCTCCTTGGCGGGAAGGATCGGCACGTGTGTGGTGCAGAACGCGTCGCCGTTGGCGATGGTCGCGAGCCGCTGCACGTGGGTACCGAGGATCTCCACGAACGCCTCCTCTTCCGCCTCGCACAGTTCCGGGAACTGCTCGGCGACGTGCGAGACGGGGCAGTGGTGCTGGCAGATCTGGACCCCGGTGCCGACGCGCCGGGTGGATGCCGCGAAGCCGGATTCGGAGAAGGAGTCGGCGATCTCTTCGGCGACGGTCTCGACATCCTGACCGGCCGGGTCGACTCCGCTGAGGATCGACTGCACGCGCCGTCTGGCGAAATCTTCGATCGCGGCTTCTCCACCGATCTCGCGGAGGTGGCGCATGGCGGCGGTGGCGAGGTCGTCGTAGGAGTGACCGAGGCGTGCCCGGCCGACGGCGGTGAGCTGGAACCGCCGGGCGGGGCGGCCCCTGCCGCGGCCTTGGCGGCGGGGCGGCGCGGCGGCCTCGGCTTCGCCTGCGTCGATGAGAGCGTCGAGGTGCCGACGCACGCCTGCGGCACTGAGCCCCAGCTGCTCCCCGATCTCGGGTGCGGTGATGGGGCCGTGCTCGACGAGGAGTTGCACGATCGCGGCGCGGGTCTGGCCTTCGTGTGTATCGCGGCCGCCTGCTGCGCGAGCAGGATGCGCCACAGGCGCGTGACCTGGGCGTTCCTCATGCACGTCGGGTGCGGTCGATGATTTCACAACACCAGTGTGACGGAATTCGAAGCACGGTTCCACCAAGGGTGCCCTTCCTCGCCTTCCGGTCCCGGAGCCTTCAAGCGACTCGGAGGGCGCCCGTTACGCTGCTCGGGTGCCGCCGACAACACGCCCTACCCCGCGCGCGAACCCGGTCGCGGCGGGGCGACCCGGCATCGCGACCCGCGCTCTCGAACTGACACGACGCGCACTCGGGCTCGACCGCCCGAGCCCTCGGGCAGACGTCGCCCTCGTACTGCACGGCGACGAGAGCGAAGGCCGCGGGCTCGACCCCGTCGAAACCACACAGCTGCACCGGATCCGGTTGTTCGGCGCGACCGGCACCGTGCTGATGGCGGTCGGTGCCCTCGGCGCCGGAGCACAACCGGTACTGCAGAACCCTGTCCAGGGTGTCCGGGGACTCGGCCTCGCCGCCCGGATGCCCAGCGCCGCCCTCACCCTGACCATGACCGGCATCGTCCTGGTGGTCCTGGCATGGCTTCTGCTCGGCCGTTTTGCGATCGGCCGGCGAGACCCGGACGGTCAGCCACGACGGCTCACCCGCTCACAGCTCGACCGGACGCTGTTGCTGTGGATCGTGCCGCTCGTCGTCGCGCCACCGATGTTCAGCAAGGACGTGTACTCCTACCTCGCACAGAGCGAGATCGCGGCGAGGGGACTCGATCCGTATGCCATCGGTCCGGCCGGAGCTCTCGGCGTCGACCACGTTCTGACACGCACCGTGCCGAACATCTGGCGCGACACCTCGGCGCCCTACGGTCCGGCGTTCCTGTGGCTCGGCGAGAAGATCGCCGCGCTGACCGGGGACAACATCGTGGCGGGGATCTTCGTGCACCGCCTGTTCGCGCTGGTGGGGGTCGCGCTGATCGTGTGGGCACTGCCGCGGCTGGCACGTCGCTGCGGGGTCGCATCCGTGAGCGCCCTGTGGCTCGGCGCCGCCAACCCGCTGCTGCTCTTCCACCTCGTTGCCGGCGTCCACAACGAGGCCCTGATGCTCGGCCTCATGCTCACCGGCGTCGAACTCGCGCTGCGCGGCGTGTATCCCGACAGCGCGCACGGCGACACGTCTCGCGGCCGTGCCGCGGCGTGGATCGCCGCGGGAACCGCGGTGATCGCGCTCTCCGCGATGATCAAGGTGCCGTCGCTGCTGGCACTCGGATTCGTGGGCATGGCACTCGCACGGCGACGGGGTGGCAGCTTCCGAGCCGTCACGACCACCGCGGTGATGCTCGGGATCGGCGCGGCACTGGTCATAGGTTTCGTCAGCTGGGGCAGCGGACTCGGCTGGGGCTGGACGCAGACACTCGGCACGGCAACCGAGGTACGCAGCTGGATGTCGATTCCGACACTTCTCGGCATGGGTACCGGACTCGGCGGAGTACTGCTCGGTCTCGGCGACCACACCACCGCGGTGCTGTCGATCACGCGTCCCATCGCCGCCGTCGTGGCGGCCTTCGTCACGGTGCGGATGCTGCTCGCGACGCTGACCGGGCGGATTCATCCGGTGGGCGCGCTCGGCGTCTCCCTCGGTGCGATCGTGCTGCTGTTTCCGGTGGTCCAGCCCTGGTACCTGCTGTGGGCTGTGATTCCGCTCGCAGCCTGGGCGACCCGTCCGATCTTCCGGATTCCCACCATCGCCTTCTCGTCGGTGGTGAGCGTGATCCTGATGCCCAACGGCGGTGAATACCAGCCGTTCATCATCGTGCAGGCCGCCATCGCCACCATCGCGGTGGTGGGTCTGCTCATCGTGGCGACCCGCAACATCCTGCCGTGGCGAGGCGAGGAGCGTGCACCGGTGCGCCCGCCCCACACCGCGGACGCCTAGGCTGGAACCCTGTGACCCCGAGTTCTCCCCCCGGCGCAGTGCCGGCCGTGCGCCTGGACGGCGTTGTGAAGACATTTGGGGGCGTCACCGCGGTGGATCACCTCGACCTGACCGTCGAGCGTTCTCAGGTGCTCGCCCTCCTCGGCCCCAACGGCGCCGGGAAAACCACCACCGTCGAGATGTGCGAGGGGTTCGTCACCCCCGACGAAGGCTCGGTCCGGGTACTCGGGCTCGACCCCGTCGCCGACTCCGACGCGCTCCGGCCCCGCATCGGGGTGATGTTGCAGGGTGGCGGCGCCTACCCGGGATCCCGCGCGGGCGAGATGCTCGATCTCGTGGCCGCCTACTCGGCCGACCCGCTCGATCCCGACTGGTTGCTTCAGCGGCTCGGCCTGGACGAGGCCCGGCGCACCCCCTACCGCCGGTTGTCCGGCGGCCAGCAACAACGCCTCGCGCTGGCGTGTGCCCTCGTCGGCAGGCCCGAACTGGTGTTCCTCGACGAACCCACCGCCGGTCTCGACGCGCAGGCTCGCCTGCTGGTGTGGGAGCTGATCGACGCGTTGCGCCGTGACGGCGTGAGCGTGTTGCTCACCACCCACCTGATGGACGAAGCCGAGGAACTCGCCGACGAGATCGTGATCATCGACCACGGCCGGGTAGTCGCCGCGGGAACTCCCGAAGAGGTCATGCGCACCGGCGCGGAGGGCCAGCTGTGGCTGACCGCCCCTCCCGCTCTGGATGTGGCGCCGCTGCAAGCTTCGCTGGCCGGCACCTGCCGGGTCCGGGAGGCACTGCCCGGCCGCTATCTCGTCGAAGGCGCGGTCGATCCGGGCGTGGTCGCTGCGGCGGCACAGTGGTGCGCGGCACTGGGGGTGCTGGCCACCGAGATCCGGGTGGATCAGCGCAGCCTCGAGGACGTGTTCCTGGAACTGACCGGACGGGAGCTGAGAGGGTGAGCGTGACCCACGACCGACTGGCGAACAACAGATTCGCCGAGGGGACCTTCACACCCCGCCCGACGCCGAACGCGCCGGCGAAGATGCTGGCGGCCCAGACCCGTATGGAACTGAAACTGCTTCTGCGCAACGGCGAGCAGTTGCTGCTGACGATGTTCATCCCCATCACGTTGCTGATCGGCCTCACGCTGCTGCCGATCGCCGATCTCGGCGAGGACCGCGCGGCCCGCGTGCTGCCCGCCGTGATGATGGTGGCCATCATGTCCACCGCCTTCACCGGGCAAGCGATCGCCGTCGGATTCGACCGCAGATACGGTGCATTGAAAAGGATCGGTGCGACAGCACTCCCGAAGTGGGGAATCATCGCAGGTAAAAGCGGTGCGGTGGGGCTCGTAGTGGTGCTGCAATCAATTCTGCTGGGCGGTATCGGGGTCGTCCTCGGATGGCGCCCCACCCCCGTCGGACTCCTCGTGGGCGCCGTCGTGATCGCGCTCGGAACGGTGATGTTCGCAACGCTGGGCCTGCTTCTCGGCGGCACGCTCCGCGCCGAGATCGTGCTCGCCCTCGCCAACATCGTGTGGTTCGTCCTCCTCGGCATCGGCAGCATCGTGCTGCTCGACGACGTCGTTCCCGAGGCTTTGCTGCACGTCGTACGAGTCGTGCCGTCGGGCGCGTTGACGCTGGCGCTGGACGCCGCCGTGGCGGGCGGAGTGGATTGGCTGTCGATCGTCGTTCTGGTGGCGTGGACGGCGGTCGGTGGAGCCGCCGCTGTGAGATGGTTCCGGTTCACCTGATCGGCGCCGCACCCAACTACACCTCGTAGTGGACGACGCCGTAGCATCGGCACCGTGTTGTATCGCGGCTACCTGAGTCTTGTCGACCGTCTCCCGCTGCCGTCTCTCCGGACGCAGCGGATCATCGCGCTCCTGACGATTCTCACCCAGGGTGGCATCGCAGTGACCGGTTCCGTGGTCCGCGTGACCGCGTCGGGACTCGGCTGCCCCACCTGGCCCCAGTGTTTCCCCGGATCGTTGGTCCCGGTCGGGGTGTCGAGCAACGTGCACACCCTGCACCAGGTCGTCGAGTTCGGGAACAGATTGCTCACGTTCGTCGTCGTCGCTGTCGCGGCGGCCATCGTCCTCGCGGTGACCCGGGCGCGCCGGCGCCGGGAAGTGATCGTGTGGGCCTGGCTCATGCCCGCCGGCACCGTCATCCAGGCCATCCTCGGCGGTATCACCGTCCTCGCGGGCCTGGTGTGGTGGACCGTCGCGATCCACATGCTCGCATCCATGCTGATGGTCTGGCTCGCCGTGATTCTCTACACCAAGGTGGGTGAACCGGACGACGGGGTGATGGTGCAGGTCTTGCCGCAGCCCCTCCGCTGGCTCACGGCACTGTCTGCCGTCGCACTGGCGGGCGTCCTCGTCCTGGGCACCATGGTCACCGGGGCCGGACCGCACGCCGGCGACAAGAGCATCGAGAACCCGGTGCCCCGCCTCGACCTCGACATCACGATGCTGGTGCACCTGCACGCAGAAGCCCTCGTCGGCTACCTCGCGCTGCTCGTCGGCCTCACCTTCGCGGTGTACGCCCTCCACGCCCCCGCGGCGGTCAAGACGCGGCTGAAGGTCGTACTCGCCCTCGTCGCCGTCCAGGCAGGTATCGGACTCGTGCAGTTCTGGACGGATGTGCCGGCGGTGCTGGTGGTGCTGCACGTCGCCGGCGCCGGTCTGTGCACCGCGGCGACCGCCGCCGTCTGGGCCGCCGGACGGGTACGCACCACTGCCCCGGCGCCTGAGCCCGTCCCGGTCTAGAAACCCCCTGCAACGACTCCGGGGCCGATCACATCGTCGATGTGAACGGCCCCGGAGTTGTTGTCCCGGAGTTGTTGTCCTGCCGGTGTCAGGAACGAACAGCCTGCTCGTTGCGCGCTTTCGGGAACTTGACCTGCCGGGCGACCCAGCCGGCCATCTTCTTCCAGTGCCCCGGCGCCGGATTCACGATGCTGGTCAGCTCCCGGTCCCACTCGGAGACGGTGACGTCCGGCAACGCATCGACGACCGCCCGGGCGGTCGGCAGATCCTTGGCCACGCGGTCACCGAGTGTCCCGTCGGCGGCGACGACCGTGACACGTACCCCGGAACGACCGATCGGCTGAAGAACGGCCTTGCCGGAGCCGCCGTGCTCGGCGACGAAGGTGCGAATGGACGAGACGATGGCGGCCGGTGCTGCCGCGACCTCTGTTTCGGCGCTCATGAAAGCAGAATACTGTGACGGAATGCGCGCAATCGAAGTGGCACAGTTCGGAGGCCCCGACGTCCTCGTTCCGGTGGAACGTCCCGACCCACAACCCGCTCCCGGCGACCTGCTCGTCCGCACCGACGCCATCGGCGTGAACTTCATCGACACGTACTTCCGCACGGGCATGTACCCCACCGACCTGCCCTATATCCCGGGCTCGGAAGGTACTGGCACCGTCGTCGCCGTCGGCTCGGATGTCCCGGACGACGTGATCGGTTCGCGGGTCTCCTGGTGCGCGGCTCCCGGGTCCTACGCGGAACTCGTGCGCGTGCCGCAGGAGGTGGCGGTGCCCGTGCCGGACGGGGTGCCCGCGGAGCAGGCCGCGTCCGCACTGCTGCAGGGCATGACCGCCCACTACCTCATCGAGTCGCTGTATCCCGCTCGGCCCGGGGAGACGGTGCTGGTCCACGCGGGCGCCGGCGGGGTGGGCCTGCTGCTGACCCAACTCGCCGCGGCGAAGGGCGTGCGCGTGATCACCACGGTCTCGTCCGACGCGAAAGAGGCGCTGTCCCGTGAGGCGGGTGCCGCCGAGGTGCTGCGCTACGAGGACGATGTCGCCGCCCGCGTCAGGGAACTCACGGACGGCGAAGGCGTCGCCGCGGCATACGACGGGGTGGGTGCGGCGACGTTCGAAGCGTCACTGGCGTCGGTCCGGATCCGCGGCACCGTGGCACTGTTCGGTGCTGCGAGCGGGCCGGTTCCCCCGTTCGATCTGCAGCGCCTCAACCCGGCGGGTTCGCTGTTCGTCACCCGGCCGACCCTCGCGCACTACACCCGCACCCGTGACGAACTGCTCTGGCGGGCGGGAGACGTGTTCGCCGCGATCGCCGACGGTTCCCTGCGCATCCGCGTCGGCGCGACCTACCCCCTGTCCGAAGCTGCGCGGGCACACACCGATCTTGCTGCCCGTCACACCACCGGGTCGGTCGTCCTGCTCCCCTGACGACACCGCGGGACGAGTAGGAGACTCCAGCAAGGACGAAGCCCCGCTCCGGTGAGGAGCGGGGCTTCGGTTCAGCGCGGGAGCCGGGTCAGAAGTAGGACCCGATCGTCGGCAGAGCCAGCACCGAGTCGACCGCCAGTCCGAGGCACACGACCGCGAGATAGTTGTTGGATTGCAGAAACAGCTTGAGCGGCTTGACCGAGGCGCCGCCGCGCACGCTGTTGTAGAGCTGGTGAGCGACGAACAGGAACCACGCCCCGGCGAGGATCGCCACCACCGCGTAGACGACGCCGGCGGCAGGCACGATCACCAGCGTCGCGATGACGGTCGCCCAGGTGTACAGAAGGATCTGCTTGGTGACGTGCTGCTCTGTCGCGATCACGGGCAGCATCGGCACACCAGCCGCCTTGTAGTCCTCCTTGTACCGCATCGCCAGCGCCCACGTGTGCGGCGGCGTCCAGAAGAACACGACCAGGAACAACACGACCGGTTCCCAGCTCAACGACCCGGTGACCGCAGCCCAGCCCACCATCACGGGCATGCATCCCGCGGCGCCGCCCCACACGACGTTCTGCCAGGTACGACGCTTGAGCACCATTGTGTAGACCAGCACGTAGAAAGCGATGGTGGCGACGACGAGCAGGCCCGACAGCAGGTTCGCCCGCCACCACAACCAGGCGAAGGACGCCACGCCGAGAAGAACACCGAAGACGAACGCGTTGCGGGTCGGCACGGTCTGACGCGCGAGCGGACGGAGCGCGGTGCGCTTCATCACCTTGTCGATGTCGGCGTCCACCACGCAGTTGAGGGAATTGGCACTCGCCGCACCCATCCAGCCACCGAACAGGGTGCTCAGGATCAGGACGATGTCGACGTGGCCGCGATCGGCGAAGAGCATCGCCGGAATCGTCGCGACCAGCAGCAACTCGATCACGCGGGGCTTGGTGAGCGCGATATAGGCGAGGACGGTGCCCGAGATACGTCCCCACGCGGTGTCGGGACGAGGAGGAGCACTCGGTGCTTCGGGGGCGCCGAAGCCGTGTCCTCCCGGCCGTTGCCCTGCCCGCACTCTGTCTCCTTGCACCACGCGAATCCGCACCTTCGCTCGCCCGTTCACGGTCGCCCGGTTCCGGACGCTCCTTACTACTACAAACGATGGTAGACGGCAGAGACTCACCGACCGAATCGACCCGCTCCACGGGGCGCACTAGTCTGAAGGAGCGCGCGGGCCATACTCTGCCCGCAGCCGCCCCGTATACCCATGTCAGGAGAATTCTGCTCGTGTCGATCACAGACGAGATCCGCACCCTCACTCAGCCGGCACATCCGGCCGACTGGACCGACCTGGACACCAAGGCGGTCGACACGGCCCGTGTGCTCGCCGCCGACGCGGTGCAGAAGGTCGGCAACGGGCACCCCGGCACCGCGATGAGCCTCGCTCCGTTGGCGTACACCCTGTACCAGCGCGTGATGCGACACGACCCGACCGATCCGAAGTGGGTCGGACGGGATCGCTTCGTGCTGTCCTGCGGGCACTCCAGCCTGACGCTGTACATCCAGCTGTACCTGTCCGGGTACGGCGTCGAACTCGCCGACCTCGAGGCGCTGCGCACGTGGGGTTCGCTGACCCCGGGCCACCCCGAGTACGGGCACACCGCCGGTGTCGAGATGACCACCGGCCCGCTCGGCCAGGGACTTGCCTCCGCCGTGGGTATGGCGATGGCCGCCCGCCGCGAGCGTGGCCTGTTCGACCCCGAGACTGCACCGGGCGAGAGCCCGTTCGACCACTTCGTCTACGTGGTCGCCTCCGACGGTGACATCGAGGAGGGCGTCACCTCCGAGGCCTCGTCCCTCGCGGGTGTGCAGGAACTCGGCAACCTGATCGTCTTCTACGACGCCAACAAGATCTCGATCGAGCACGACACCACGATCGCGCTCGGCGAGGACGTGTCGAAGCGGTACGAGGCGTACGGCTGGCACGTGCAGACCGTCGACGGCGGCGAGAACGTCACCGGCATCCTCGAGGCGGTCGAAGCCGCCAAGGCCGTCACCGATCGCCCGTCGCTCATCTCGGTGCGCACGATCATCGGTTATCCGGCTCCCACCAAGATGAACACCGGTGACGTGCACGGTGCCGCTCTGGGTGCCGACGAGGTCGCCGCAGTGAAGAAGGTGCTCGGCTTCGATCCGGAGAAGAGCTTCGACGTCGACCCGGCTGTGCTCGAGCATGCCCGGGGTGTCGTCGAACGCAACGCCAAGGCGCGTGACGCATGGCAGGCCGACTTCGAGGAATGGGCCCGCCGCGAGCCCGAGCGCAAGGAACTGTTCGACCGTCTGTACGCGGGCGAGTTCCCGGAGGGCTGGGTCGACGCCCTGCCGCTCTACGATCCGACCGACAGCGGTCCGGCCACGCGCAAGGCGTCGGGCAATGCGCTCGCGACCCTCGGCCCGATCCTGCCCGAGCTGTGGGGCGGGTCCGCCGACCTCGCCGGCAGCAACAACACCACGATCCCCGGCTCCGACTCGTTCGGGCCCACATCGATCTCCACCACCGACTGGACCGCCCAGCCGTACGGGCGCACCCTGCACTTCGGTATCCGCGAGCACGCGATGGGTTCGATCCTCAACGGCATCGCCCTGCACGGACCGACTCGGCCCTACGGTGGCACGTTCCTCGTCTTCTCCGACTACATGCGGCCCGCAGTGCGCCTGGCCGCGCTGATGCAGACGCCGGCCATCTATGTGTGGACGCACGACTCGATCGGGCTCGGCGAGGACGGCCCGACGCATCAGCCGATCGAGCACCTCGCGGCGCTGCGCGCAATCCCCAACCTTGCGGTGATCCGTCCGGCCGACGCCAACGAGACGTCCTTCGCGTGGAAGTCGGCGCTGGAGAACAAGACAGGTCCGACCGCGCTGGCGCTCACCCGCCAGAACGTGCCGGTTCTCGAAGGCACGCGTGAGAAGGCCGCCGAAGGTGTGGCCCGCGGTGCGTACGTCCTGTTCGAGGCGTCCACCGGAACCCCCGAGGTCGTTCTGCTCGCGACCGGCTCCGAGGTCGAGTTGGCCGTCGCTGCCCGCGAGACCCTCGAGGCCGACGGTGTGCCCACCCGGGTCGTCTCGGTGCCCGTGCTCGACTGGTTCCTCGAGCAGGACCAGGCCTACCGCGACGAGGTGCTCCCCCCGTCGGTCCGTGCCCGCGTTTCCGTCGAAGCCGGTCTCGCGATGCCCTGGTACCGGCTCATCGGCGACGCCGGCGAGGCCGTGTCGCTCGAGCACTTCGGTGCCTCCGCCGATTACAAGACCCTGTACCGCGAGTTCGGAATCACCGCAGAAGCCGTCGTCGACGCTGCGCGCCGCTCGCTGACCCGAGTGAAGGGATGATCGGATGACTTCACAGACCACCGCGCAGAACGAGGTGCTCGCCGCCCTCTCCGCACAAGGGGTGTCGGTGTGGCTGGACGACCTGTCGCGGGAGCGGATCGAATCCGGCAACCTCGCCGATCTGATCGCCACCCGCAGCGTGGTCGGAGTGACCACCAACCCGTCGATCTTCCAGGCGGCGTTGTCCAAGGGTCACGCGTACGACGCGCAGGTCCGTGAGCTCGCGGCGGGCGGTGCCGACGTCGAGGAGACCATCCTCGCCGTCACCACCGACGACGTTCGCTCCGCGTGCGACGTCCTCGCCCCCGTGTACGAGGCGACCGGCGGACTGGACGGACGCGTGTCGATCGAGGTCGATCCGCGTCTGGCTCACGCCACCGCCGAGACCGTCGCGCAGGCCAAGGAACTGTGGCGGGTCGTCGACCGTCCCAACCTGTTCATCAAGATCCCCGCGACGGTGGCCGGACTGCCGGCCATCGCACGAGTGATCGGCGAGGGCATCAGCGTCAACGTCACGCTGATCTTCTCCGTCGAGCGGTACGAGCGCGTGATCGAGGCATATCTGGACGGGCTCACCGCAGCCAAGGCGGCCGGCCACGACCTGTCGAAGATCCATTCGGTGGCGTCGTTCTTCGTCTCCCGCGTGGACACCGAGATCGATTCGCGGCTCGAGGAGATCGGCACGGACGCCGCGCTGGCATTGCGCGGCGAGGCGGGCGTCGCGAACGCCCGGTTGGCGTACGCCTCCTACCGCAAGGCATTCGAGTCCGGTGCCCGGTTCGAGCAACTCGCCGAGGCAGGTGCGCGCCCGCAGCGTGCACTGTGGGCCTCGACCGGCGTGAAGAACCCGGAGTACTCCGACACGATGTACGTCACCGAACTCGTGGCGCCGAACACCGTGAACACGATGCCGGAGAAGACGCTCGAAGCGGTCGCGGACCACGGCGAGATCACCGGCGACACCGTCACCGGCAACATCGCTGCGGCTCAGCAGGTCTTCGACGCCCTGGCCTCCGTGGGCATCGACCTGCCGGACGTGTTCCGCAAGCTCGAGGACGAGGGCCTCGAGAAGTTCGTCTCGTCCTGGAGCGAGCTGCTCGACGCCACTTCGGAGCAGCTGACCGCCCACGCTCCCGGCTCGGAGGGCTGAACGTGAGCGAATCCGGGACGGCGGAGTGGGTGAACCCGCTGCGGGACAGCAGGGATCGCCGGCTTCCTCGCATCGCAGGTCCGTGTGCTCTCGTCATCTTCGGCGTGACGGGCGATCTCGCCCGCCGCAAGTTGATGCCGGCGGTGTACGACCTGGCCAACCGCGGGCTCCTGCCGCCCGGATTCGCTCTCGTGGGTTTCGCTCGCAGGGAGTGGGGTGACGCCGAGTTCGGTGAAGTGGTGCACGACGCGGTGCGCAATCACTCACGCACCCCGTTCCGCGAGGAAGTCTGGCAGCGGCTCGCCGAAGGCATCCGTTTCGTCCAGGGCTCGTTCGACGACGACGCCGCGTTCGCCGAACTCGCCGAGACGCTCCACAAGCTCGACCAGGAGCGGGGCACGGGCGGTAACCACGCGTTCTACCTGTCGGTGCCGCCGGATGCGTTCCCCGTCGTGTGTGGGCAACTCGCGCGTTCGGGTCTCGCAGCGGCGCAGGACGACACGTGGAGCCGGGTGGTGATCGAAAAGCCGTTCGGCCACGACCTCCAGAGTGCTCGTGAACTGAATGCGGTCGTCGGCGAAGTGTTCTCCGAGGATTCGGTGTTCCGCATCGACCACTACCTCGGTAAGGAAACGGTTCAGAACATCCTGGCTCTGCGGTTCGCGAACCAGTTGTTCGATCCGATCTGGAACGCGCACTACGTCGACCACGTGCAGATCACGATGGCCGAGGACATCGGTCTCGGTGGCAGGGCGGGGTACTACGACGGGATCGGGGCGGCGCGCGACGTCATCCAGAACCACCTGTTGCAGTTGCTCGCGTTCACCGCGATGGAAGAGCCCATCAGCTTCGCGCCGTCCGAACTGCGCGCGGAGAAGATCAAGGTGCTGTCCGCGACCCGCCTCGCCGAGCCACTCGACGAAACCACCGCCCGCGGTCAGTACACCGGTGGCTGGCAGGGCGGCGAGCGGGTGGTCGGGTTGCTCGAGGAGAAGGGTTTCGCGGCGGACTCGACGACCGAGACGTATGCGGCGATCACTCTCGAAGTCGACACCCGCCGATGGGCGGGCGTGCCTTTCTATCTTCGGACCGGGAAGCGTCTGGGCCGCCGCGTGACGGAGATCGCCGTGGTGTTCAAGCGAGCACCGCACCTTCCGTTCGACACGACGATGACAACCGATCTCGGACAGAATGCGCTCGTCATCCGGGTGCAGCCCGACGAGGGTGTCACGATGCGCTTCGGGTCGAAGGTCCCCGGCTCCGAGATGGAGGTGCGCGACGTGAACATGGACTTCAGTTACGGGCAGGCGTTCACGGTGTCCTCCCCGGAGGCGTACGAACGGCTACTGCTCGACGTGCTGCTCGGTGAGCCTTCACTGTTTCCGGTGGACGAAGAGGTCGAGTTGTCCTGGAAGATCCTCGATCCGGTTCTCGAGCACTGGGCCGCGAAGGGCCGGCCGGAACCGTACGAGGCGGGAAGCTGGGGCACGGCCTCGTCCGAAGAGATGTTGCGCCGATCCGGCCGGGAATGGAGGCGGCCGTGAGACTGCAACTGCGCAACACCTCCGCGGTGGATGTCAGCAAGAAACTCGTCGAGTTGCGCCGGACCGGCGGCATCGTCACGCAGGGCAGGGTTCTCACGCTCATCGTGTGCGCGGGCGAGGCCCGGGGAATCGAAGCTGCGATCTCGGCGGCGACCGACGCGGCGCGTGAGCACCCGTGCCGCGTCATCGTCGTCGGACGCGGTCGCGCCGAGGGCCCGTCCCGTCTCGACGCGGAGATCCGCGTCGGCGGTGAAGCCGGTGCGTCCGAGGTGCTGATCCTGGCGCTGCACGGTGAACTCGCCGACCATCAGGAATCGGTCGTGGTGCCGTTCCTGCTGCCCGACACGCCCGTCGTCGCGTGGTGGCCCGGACAGGCGCCGCCGATCCCTGCCCAGGACCCGGTCGGACGGTTGGCGGTTCGCCGGCTCACCGACACGACGAACGCGCTCGATCCGCGTACCGACCTGTTCTCACGGTTGTCCGGCTACACCCCCGGCGACACCGATCTGGCGTGGGCGCGGATCACCTACTGGCGGGCGCTCCTGGTGTCGGCGCTCGAGCAACCTCCGCACGAGCAGATCGTCTCTGCCCACGTCTCGGGTCTGCAGACCGAACCTGCCATCGATCTGCTCGCGGGATGGCTCGCGAGTCGCATCGACTGCCCGGTGCAACGCGCTACCGGCGCCCTGCGCGTCGAACTGCGCACCACTTCGCAGACGATCGCGCTGGGACGGCCCCAGGAAGGGCGCGTCGCCACGCTCGAGCGGACCGACAAGCCGGCGTCGTTGATCACGCTGGCCCGGAGGGACTCCGCGGAGTGCCTCGCCGAAGAGTTGCGCCGACTCGATCCCGATGTCATCTACGAGGCCGCGCTGTCGGCCCTGCCGAAGGTGGAATATGTCTGAACCCGTCAGCGCCCCCACCGAAGTCCTGACCTTCGCCGACCCCGACGCCGTCGCGCGCGCGGCGGCGAAAGCCTTCGTCGACGCCGTTGTCGCGGCTCAGCGCGAACGGTTGCAGGCGCACGTGGTTCTTACCGGAGGCGGGACGGGCATCGCGATGCTCGAGCACGTCGGCCGTGATCAGGGCGGGATCGACTGGTCGGCGGTGAACGTGTACTTCGGTGACGAGCGGTTCCTTCCCGCAGGCGATCCCGACCGCAACGAGGTGCAGGCCAGGGCCGCGTTGCTCGACCACGTGCCGATCGACCCGGCACGCATCCACACGATGCCGGCACTGGGCGAAGACGGGTGCGCCACGCCCGCAGAGTCCGCGGAGCGTTACGCCCGTCGTCTCGCCGCACAGTCCGCCGACGGATCCCTACCGGACTTCGACGTCCATCTGCTGGGCATGGGCGGCGAGGGACACATCAACTCGCTCTTCCCGCACACCGACGCGGTGCGCGAGCCGGATCGTTTCGTCGTCGGGGTGGAGGATTCGCCGAAGCCCCCACCCGCGCGAGTGACCTTGACGTTGCCCGCCGTGCAGCGTGCCCGTCAGGTGTGGTTGCTGGTCACCGGAGAGAACAAGGCCGACGCGGTCGCCGCGGCGATCGCAGGGGCGAACCCCGAGGAGATTCCCGCAGCGGGTGCGGTCGGGCGTGAACGAACCGTGTGGTTCGTCGACACGGCTGCGGCCGTCGCCCTCCCGAAGTCCTGACGAACGATCCTCGATGTCCGCCGCGGTCGCGGCGTCATCGAGGATCGTTGTCACGATCGGAATCGTCCACCGGGGTGCGCGGTGCAGCGTCGTCGGTGCCCTGCCGGATACAACGGAACTGCACCGACGATCGCGGGCCGCGCATCGCGCGCGCGGCGGTGAGCCGGGGACGTCCGGGAACGCATCGCGTCGTTCGTGGGTCCATGAGGGTTGACACCTCCTGTGGTGGGCCGCTTTCGTTTTCGGCCCTTGTCACGTTCGACGCACCGATACGCGCACCGGTTCCCAGGCCCGGGAAATCGAACGGGCGCTTCGCACTCCCGGCAACCCGCCGGCTCCCGCGAACCTAGAGCCCCCGCGCGATGACGGCCTCCGTGACGCGATCGTCGATCGACGACACCGGATCCTCGCGCCCAACCCATGCTTCCCCACCGAAGTACTTCTCGACGATCTTCTCTGCGGTCCGGGTGGCGACTGCCTGCGTGGTGAGGGTCGGGTTGGGACCGCCGAGACTGTTGGCGAGCGCCGAATTATCGGTGATGAACAGACGTTTGACCCAGCGTGCTTCCGCGTCCGAATCGAGCACCGAGTCGTGTTCGTCGATCCCCATCCGCATGCTCGACTGCGAATGCAGAATCAGCGGCGGCCAGTCGCACCGGTGCACCGATTTCGCGCCTGCCGCACGCATCAGTTCGACGGCCTTGCGCGTCGCGTACTCACGGTTGCGTTTGGTGCGCGCCGACCGGTTCCGGTGGTTCATCGTCACTTTCGGGGCGAGTCCGCCTTCGCTCGGAAGCAGCACCGGAGACAGCGTCACCCGGTTCTCCGGTTCGACGTCGTCGCCGGATATGACGAGTGCGGCCAGCACACGGTCGGTGTCGGACATCGTGTTCAGCAGATCGCGGCCCACGAGCCTGCCGAGGCTGTCCGCACCCGCGGAATCGACCACTCCCCCGGCGCGTCCGTACCCGTGGATACCGGAGTCGCTGAAGTTCAGCGCGTAGGCGATGAGCGCCGGCGGCAGACCGAGTTGCTCGACGCCGCCGTACCCGGGCAGGTCGACACGCGCGTTCGAGCCCGGGCCTCTGGTCTGGCCCGTGTATTCGTCGAACACCCCGAACACGCAGTCCATGTGGTGATCCGTCAATCCGCGGCCGACCCACCCGTTCGGGTTGGGCAGACCGGAACCCAGCCACAGCCGCGGCGACTCGATACACCCGGCCGCGAGCACGACCACAGCAGCGCTCGCCTCGTGCTGCGCGCCGTCGGAAGTGGTGGTGAACCGCACGCCGCGCGCAGTCGTCTCTCCATGGACCTCCTCGAAGAGGATGTTCGTGACGACGGCATCGGTGACCAGGGTGACCGCACGCCCGTGAGGTGACCACGCGTCGGCAGTAAGCATCATCGGAACGTACGAATTGTCGGTCGACCTTTTGGCTTTGAGATTGCGCGGCGCGCCGAGCGGGAGGTAGCACCCTTGGTAGCAGTGGCCGCACATGGTGCACCCGCGCGCGTCCGGATAGTGCAGCAGCGCAGGGTCGCGGGTGCGTCCCGCAGTTCCACCGGGCTGCAGGATCGCGTTCTGCTGCGCACGGTAGGACGGTTCGGTGGTGTCGAGCTTGGTCTGATGTGCCAAGCCGAGCGCGGCGGCCCCACGGAGGAACACCTGTTCCTTGGCGCCCATGGGTGCGGTCTGCACCGGTAGTGTCGCCTCGACCCATTCGTAGTAGCGGCGCAACTCCCCGTACTCGAACGGGAACAGATGCGCCGTGTCGTACATGTCCCGGTCGGGGGCGTCGTACCCGGCGAACGCACCCGCCGCGGCTCGTGGTGAATTACCGAAGAAGTGCAGCGTGGTGCCACCGACCCCGGCGACCTGCCACACATACGATTGCTGCGGAACATCGCGCAACCACGGCGTGCGGGACCGATCACCGGGACCTTGCCGCAGATATCCCGTGATCGGGTTGTTGGCGTCGTCTTCGAAATGCGTCCACTCGTTCTCCGGGTCGGCGAATCGCGGGCCGGCCTCGAGTACGAGGACATCGAGTCCACGTGCCGCCAGCTCCTTCGCCACCACAGGACCGCCGCCGCCCGATCCCACAACGATTACGTCGGTCATCTACGCCTCCACCTTGTCGATCCCGCGGTAGTACCCGATCACTTCGTCCCATCCGTCACTCGGACCGGCGTAGTTGCTCAGGTCCCAGCCGACCGGACGGCCCGTCGTCTTCCGTTCGACCGGATCGAACGCCGACACCTCCGAGAACGCGGCGAAGGCGGCGAGGGTCGGCAGCGAGTTCACCACGAACCGCACGATGAAATTCTCGAAGCGTGGGTCGGTGTCGAGCCACTCGAACACGAGCGCCTTCTTCGCATGGTCCAGGTTGGCGAACGGCGCCGCGAACGGCCCGTTCGAAGCGCCCGGATCGGCGGTGGCAGCAAAGATGTTGAGCAGCACCGCAACTCCGGCTGCGCCCGGAAGGGGAACTCCGACTCCTCCGAACAGCGGAATCGCGAGCGCCCGGTCGAGGGTGCGCTCGAGCGACGCCGCGGTGTCCGGAGTCACCCCGCCGGGCCGGTCGGTGGCCACTCCCTGGTGTTGTGAGTACGGGTCGTTCCCCGGAACGACGAACGACAGCACCCCGTTGATGGTGTCGCGCACCGGGGGCGCGGGTGCCGCGGGTTGAGCACCTGCCGCGGGGACACCCAGCATGCTCAGCGCGGCGAGCGCTGCTCCACTCCCGATGAATCCGGTCAGAAACTGCCGGCGGTTCCACGAACCGTCGTGCTCACAGTTCACCCTCGCCCCCTCCGTCGGTGAAGTTTCAACTGACGGGAGTGTACGGACGAACCGGTCAAAATTCGGGGAGGTCGGCAATCCTCGAACGGAACGGATGCGACGCCCGTTCGCCTTCGGACACCGGGACGATCTATCACACTGGCAGGCGAAGACGAGGAGAGCAGCCGATGAGCACACCCGACACTGTCATGGGAGAAGTTCGACCGGAAAGCGATTGTCCGCAGGACACGTCGCTGGTCAGACTGGTTTATCGCCGCAGTTTCGCGTTGCCGGCCGGGGAGATCTGGGAAGCGTTCACGGACCCGCGACAGTTGTCGCGGTGGTACGGCACCTTCACCGGCGATCCCGCCACGGGACACGTGCGGCTGACGATGACCGACGAACACGATTCGGCGACCGTCGACGTCCGGATTCTCCGGTGCACTCCCCCGGCCGGCTTTTCGCTGGATGTGGACGGCTGGTTGCTCACGGTCGACTTGCGCACTGTGGGCCGTGTGACCACACTCGACTTCACGCACTCTCACGTGCCGCGATCGGAGGCCGGCGAGATCGGGCCGGGATGGCAGTACTACCTGGATCGTCTCGACGCTGCCCTCAGCGGCGGTCCCCTCCCCCGGTGGATCGATTACCTGTCTCTGGTCGACGAGTACCGGTGACCGGCCTGCGCCGGGTCAACGGTGCACTGGCCGCAGCAGGTCCGGTGTGTTGTTGCGCGGCGAATTGACCGCGGTGCTCACCTCGTAGGGCTCGAGACGGGGTTCGGGGATCGAGTCGAGTAACGCGTCGACGTCGTCGCGGTCGGTCAGCGTCGTGTCGAGCCACGGGTCGACGAACGTCTCCGGGAGCACGACCGGCGAGCGGTCGTGGATATGCCCTGCGGCGTCGGTCGCCGGGCGGGTGAGCACCGTGCAGGTCCACAACCAGCGCTCCGGGTCGCCTTCGGGCAGTTCGGGATTCGGCCACAACTCGTAGAGTCCCGCCATCGAGATCGGCGCGTCCCCGTGCAGGAAGAAGGGGATCTTCTTCCCGTCCTCGTTCTTCATCCACTCGTAGTATCCGTCTGCGGGAAGTATGCAGCGCCGCCGGGAGGCAGCGGCCTTGAAAGCCGGTTTCTGCGTGATCGTCTCCGAACGCGCGTTGATCATGCGTGCACCGATCTTCGGGTCCTTCGCCCACGACGGGACGAGACCCCAGTGCAGCCGAGACGAGACCAGGCGCACCGGATCCGCATCGGGGTCGTCGCGCGGTGTGCGCACGAGCACCGCATTGACCCGCTGCGTGGGGGCGACGTTGTACGACGGTGGCAGTTCCTCACCGACCGCTGCTGCTGCGTCGTAGGTGGCGAGCAGGTCCTCCCGCGTACTCGTGCTTGCATACCGTCCACACACGACATCCCTTTCCGTCGGCTGCCTGTACGAGTTCTCGTGTCCGGACGGAACCCGATCTGCCTGTGCGCGCGGAGCTTCCGCGCACATAGTCACCCGGAGCCCTCTTCGAATGCGGCCAGGCGAGCGCGGATACGGCGGCGTTCCGGTTCGGTGCCGGCCAGATCCGACGCGCGCCGGAAAGCGAACTTCGCGTCGGCGTCACGACCGAGTCGGCTGAGCAAGTCGGCGCGGGCCGCGTGGTACGGGTAGTGGTCGCGGAGGACGGGCTCGGCGGCCAGGGAGTCGAGCAGTTCCAGGCCGGCTGCGGGCCCGTCACGCATCGCGACCGCGACCGCACGGTTCGCGGCCACCAACGGCGAGGGTGTGAGTGCGAGCAGCACCCCGTAGAGTGCGACGATCTGGGGCCAGTCGGTGGACTCGGCGTCGGGTGCCTCGTCGTGAAGGGCGGCGATCGCCGCCTGCACTGCGTACGGGCCGGGCAGCCCGGCGGACAGCGCCTCGACCACCAGCACTCGGCCTTCGTCGATCATCTCCCTGTCCCACCGGGTCCGGTCCTGGTCGTCGAGGAGCACGATTTCACCTGCGGCGTCGGTGCGGGCGTCGCGGCGAGCGTGGACGAGGAGCACCAGCGCAAGCAACCCGGCCACCTCGCGTTGTCCGGGCATGAGCCGGTGCAGGATGCGGGCCAGGCGGATCGACTCCTCCGCCAGATCCGGACGTTGCAGATCGGCGCCGCTACTGGCGGCGTACCCCTCGGTGAAGATCGAATACAGGGCGCCGAGGACCACCGGGACCCGCTCGTGCAGTTCGTCGGGGCGAGGAACCCGGAACGGTATCTGCGCACCGCGGATCTTCTTCTTGGCGCGCACTATTCGCTGCGCCATGGTGGTATGAGGGACGAGGAACGCGCGGGCCACCTCGCCTGTCGTGAGACCGCCGAGACAACGCAGGATCAGAGCGACGCGGTCGTCGGCCGCAAGTGCGGGGTGGGCACACGTGAAGAAGAGTTCGAGCCGTTCGTCGGGCAACTCGTCCGCGAGAGGCTGCGGGGAGCCACGACGCTCGGTGTCGATCGCCAGCTGCGCCAACCGCTGCGCGTAGACCCGGTCACGTCGAACCCGGTCCAGCGCACGGCGGCGGGCAGTGGTGAACAGCCAGGCGCCCGGCCGGTCGGGCACCCCGTCGACCGGCCAGTGCACGAGCGCGGCCTCGAGCGCATCGGATGCAGCTTCTTCGGCAAGGTCGAGATCACCGAAGCGGTGTACCAGGCCGGCGAGAAGCCGGCCGTGCTCCTCGCGGAACACGGCCTCGGCCGACACCCCTGCATCCACGGCTACTCGCCGAACTCGGCAATCGGGCGCACGACCACCGTGCCACCGTCGCGGGAGCCCGGGCACCGCGACGCCCACTCGATCGCGGAGTCCAGGTCCGGCACATCGATGACGTCGTAACCTCCGAGCACCTCCCTGGTCTCGGCGAACGGCCCGTCCGTCACGGTGCGGCGTCCATCCGCGCCGACCTGGACGGCCGTCGCGGTGACGAGGTCCTGCAGCGAATGGCCGGTGACCAGCACGCCGGCGTCCCGCATCGCCTTCTCGTAGTCCTGCCAGTCCTCGACGGAGCAGGTGCTCTCGTCGGTCGCGGATGTGTAGATCAGCAGCATGTACTTCATCGTCATCTCCTGTCGTCAGCCGTACAGCGATTTTCGCCGTACGTCATGACGACGAACGGCACCCACCGGAATCGACACCACTGTGAAAAGTGTTTTCGGTCCGGGTCGTCAGCCGCTGTTGCGGAGCGCCGTGGCCAGCCCGTTCATCGTCAGCTGGATACCCCGGCGCACCTGCTCGGTGTCCTCCCCCGCCCGGAACCGCCGCAACAGCTCGACCTGCAGGTGGTTGAGCGGCTCCAGGTACGGGAACCGGTTGTGCAGCGAACGCTCCAGCGCCGGATTGTCGGCGACGAGCGAGTCGTAGCCTGTGATCCGCCGGTAGGCCTCGACGGTCCGCGCGTGTTCTTCGACGATCTGGCCGAAGACTCGTTCCCTCAGGTCGGTGTCCTCGACCAGCTCCGAGTAGCGAGCGGCGAGTTCGAGGTCCGACTTGGCCAGCACCTGCGCCATGTTCGACAGCACCGTGCGGAAGAACGGCCACCGCCGATACAGGGTCCTCAAGGACTCGAGCCGCTCTGGGTCGTCGCCGACCCAGTCGGTGACGGCGCTGCCCGTTCCGTACCAGCCGGGCAGCATCACCCGGCTCTGCGTCCACGCGAGCACCCAGGGAATCGCCCGCAGGTCGGCGATGGCCTCCGTGGGTTTGCGCGACGACGGCCTGCTGCCGATGTTGAGCGCCCCGATCTCCGCGACGGGGGTGGAGGTCGTGAAGTACTCGACGAACCCGGGCGTGTCGTGAACGAGTCGCCGATAGGAGTCGCGGGCGAGGTCGGCGAGTTCGTCGAAGATCCGGTAGGCGGCCGACGCGTCCGAGCCGAGACCTTCGACGTCGAGGAGAGTCGATTCGAGGGTCGCGGCGACCAGGGCCTCGAGGTTGCGGCGCGCCAGGACGGGTTCGCGGTACTTCGCGGCAATCACCTCCCCCTGCTCGGTCAACCGCAGCGAGCCCTGCACCGCTCCGGGGGGTTGGGCGAGGATGGCGTCGTAGCTGGGACCTCCCCCACGTCCGACGGTGCCGCCGCGACCGTGGAACAGACGCAGGCGCACCCCAGCGGCGCGGGAGACCTCGACGAGGTCGAGTTCCGCGCGATACAGCGCCCAGTTGGCGGCGAGATAACCACCGTCCTTGTTGGAATCGGAGTAGCCGAGCATGACCTCCTGCAGGCCGTCGTGCGCGTCGACGAGGCTGCGGAACTCGGGCACGGCCAGAGCGGCGGTCAGTGTCGAGGCACCGCCGCGGAGATCTTCGATGGTCTCGAACAGCGGAATCACCTGGACACTGCTGCGCGGGTAACCGGCGTCCAGATCGAGCAGCCCGACTTCCTTGAGCAGCACTTCCACCTCGAGCAGATCCGAGACCGACGTGCACATGCTGATGATGTAGTGCTCGATCGCGGCATTCCCGATGCGCTGCACCACATTTGCCGCCGCCCGCAGGATGCCGAGTTCCTTGGCCGTCTCCTCCGACAGCTGCGCGTCCGGGCTCGTCAGGGGCCGGCGGATGCGCAGTTCGGCGGTGAGCAACGCGACCTTGTCGTCTTCCGACAGCGCCGCATAGCGGTCGGTCACCCCGGCCCAGGACAGGAGCTCGGCGATCACCCGTTCGTGCACGTCGGAGTTCTGCCTGAGATCCAACGGCGCGAGGTGGAAACCGAAGACTTCGACCGCCCCGCGAAGGCGTGCGAGCCGATCGTCGGCGATCACCCCGGCCCCGCCTGCGCGCAGCGACGCGTCGACCACCGCCAGATCGGCAAGTAGTTGCGCGGGGGTGCGGTACGGCCGGCGCGGTTCGTCGACGGTGCCGGGAAGATCGACTCCCGGCAACAGGTGGGAACCGGTCGCCGTGAGCCGACCGCGGATGCCTCTCACGGCCCGTCGGTACGGCTCGTCGTCACGGGCCGGATCGTCGTCGCCGGAGAGGTCGGCGAGTTCTTGCAGGGGGACGGTGACGACGGTGGTACGCGCCGACATCGACAACTCCCGTTCGAGTGCAGCGAGTTCGGTGAGGTGGTGGCGCAACGCAGTCGCGCAGGCCCGGTCGGCGGCGGTGGTGACGACCTCGGCGTCGACGTTGGGGTTTCCGTCCCGGTCACCGCCGATCCACGTGCCGGGGCGGACGATCGGCCGGGTGAGGACAGCCGCGTCGGGCCACCGTCGGCGCAGTTCGCGGCGGACCTCCGCGTTGAGGGTCGGCACCACGTCGAAGAATGCAAGGTCGTAGTAGCGCAGACCGTTGTCGATCTCGTCACTGATCCGCAACCGCGACAGCCGGATCAGCGCGGTCTGCCACAGGGTGAGGATCTGCCGGTACAGAGCGCGGTCGAGTTCGTCCCGTTCGTGCGGGTCGACGGTGTGGTTGCGCCTGCGCATGAGTTCGGTGACGGTGGTCTGCACATCGAACACGGTGCGGCGCCGGGTTTCGGTGGGGTGCGCGGTGATCACCGGAGCGACGAGTGCATCCGCGAGCGCATCGGCAACCGAGTCTGCGTCGAGGCCGACCGCGTCGAGCTTGACGTAGGTCGCGGCGAGAGCGCTGTCCTGCGGAGGATCGCCGGCCTGGAGATGCACGGCTCGCCGTCGTTCGCTGTGAAGATCCTCGGCCAGGTTGGCGAGGAGCCCGAAGTGGCTGAACGCCCGCGCGACCGGAATCAGGCTTCCGGTCTCGACGGCGGCGAACCGTGAGGCGAGATCGGCGCGGTCCATCTCCGATCGCCGGATGCGGAAACTCGCGACCCTTGCCGCCTCGACGAGGTCGAAGATCTCCTCGCCCGCCTGGTCGCGGACGACGTTGCCGAGGATGCCGCCGAGGAGCCGGATGTCGTCGCGCAGGGGTTCGGTGGCCGAAGCCGGCGGGGAGTCCGTCATGCGGCCAGTATCGGCGCCTCGGCGCCGATATGCGACCGCTGGCCGATCAGCTGAACTTGATCTGCAGTCCGATGCCGAGGATGGCGATCACCCAGACGATGCCGGTGAACACGGTGAGCCGGTCGAGGTTCTTCTCGGCCACCGACGAACCCGAGAGGTTGGATTGGACGCCGCCGCCGAACAGGCTCGACAGACCGCCGCCCTTACCGCGGTGCAGCAGCACCAGCAGGATGAGCAGCAGGCTCGTGACGATCAGCAGAATGTCCAGGAACAGTTCCATGTCGGCGTTCGGTGTCCTTCGATGGTGGGTGACGTCGGCCGTCAGCTTACCCGGTCCGCACGACTTCCCGGATGTCCGGACCCCTCGTCGGAGGTTTCATCGTGGGTGTAGCGGGCGCGGCCCGCGAACGCCCCGACCACGGCCTGACCGGCCGCACACACCGCGACCAGCGCGAGGACTGCGGTCCAGGTGCCGGTGACGTCGAAGATCGCTCCGGCCACCACCGGCCCGCTCGCCGCGAGCAGGTAGCCGATGCACTGCGCCATGCCCGACAACTGCGCGGTCTGCGCGATCGTGCGGGTGCGCAACCCGAACAGCGACACCGCGATGATGAACGTCGCGCCGCTGCTCATGCCCGCGACGAGGACCCACAGCAGGACCAGATTCGGCGCCAAGAGCAGGCCGATCATCGCGACGACGAGAATCGACGCGGCCACCGCGGTGAGGAGGCTCTGATCACTGCGCCGTCCCATGAGAGCGGTGGCGCCCAGTCCTGCCACGATCCCGACGACCTGGTACACCGACAGGTGCCACCCGGCGGTGGCACGGTCGACGCCCAGGCCCATCTCGATGGACGGCAGCCAGGTGACGAGCAGGTAGAAGGTGGTGGATTGCAGGCCCATGAACGCGGTGACCTGCCACGCGGTCGCGGATCGCCACATCGACGCACCAGGTGTCGCGGCCGCGGGTGCGGGCGGCGGGGTCGGCAGCACCCGTCCGCGCACCGTCCACACGGCGGCCGCGAGCAGCGACACGACGGCCCAGAGTGCGAGTGCGCCCCGCCAGTTGCCGGTGAGCGCGAGGAACGGCACGGCCAGACCGGATCCCAGTCCGGCGGCGCCGGTGGTCACCGACGAGTACACGCCGGTGACGGTCGAGATGCGGGTGGGATGGTCGCGTTTGACGATGGCCGGCAACAACACGTTGCCGATGCCGATACCCGCACCGATCGCGATGGTGCCGACCCACAACCACGCCGCGCCGGGCAGCGACCGCAGCAGGATTCCCGCCGTCAGGACGAGCATGGCGACGAGGACCATGCGCTGCGCACCGAATCGGACGGCCGGGCGGTGAATCCACGGGGAGACGGCGGCGAAGCACAACAGCGGTACTGCCCCCAGCACTCCGAGCGCGGTGCTGCCGAGCCCGGTGTCGGCGCCGATCTCGTCGAGCAGCGGTCCGATCGCGGTGACAGCCGGGCGCAGGCACGCAGCGACGAGCAGTAATGCGACCAGCCCGAACATCACACTGCGGGTGCTCGGGTGGGTGTCGGTGCCTGCGGCCATAGGGTGAAGACTTCCTTTTTCGTTCCGGTACGCACCGGGAAAAGCCTCGGGGCGCAGGATCGAAGGATCCTGCGCCCCGCGGGCAAAGTGTTCGTACTTTCGAGACCCTCTACAGGAGCGGGCCGCCGGCCGCGATGGCGGACAGTTGCGCGAACTCGTCGGCCTTGAGCGACGCGCCGCCCACCAGACCACCGTCGACGTCGGGCTGAGCGATGAGCTCGCCGACGTTCTTGGCGTTCACGGAACCGCCGTAGAGCACGCGTACAGTGGCAGCGATCTCCGGCGAGGCCAACTCCGCAAGCGTGGAGCGCACTGCGGCGCACACCTCTTGGGCGTCGGCAGCCGAAGCCACCTTCCCCGTCCCGATGGCCCATACCGGCTCGTATGCAACGACGATCTTGGCGATGTCGTCGGCGGACAGCCCCGCGAGAGAGCCCTTCAGCTGTTCGACGTTGTACGCGACATGATTCCCGGCCTCGCGGATGTCGAGGCCCTCACCGATGCACACGATCGGAGTCAAGCCGTGCCCGAGCGCGGCCTTCGTCTTGTCGCGAACGAGTTCGTCGGTCTCACCGTGCAGCGTGCGCCGCTCGGAGTGGCCGACGACGACGTAGGTGCAGCCGAGCTTGGCGAGCATCGCAGCGGAGATCTCGCCGGTGTAGGCGCCGGACGCGTGCGCGGACACGTCCTGTGCACCGTAGGTGAGCTTGATCTTGTCGCCGTCGACGAGCGTCTGCACCGAACGGATGTCGGTGAACGGCGGGATGACCGTGACATCGACCTTCTCGAGGTACTTGTCGGGCAGAGTGAACGCGATCTTCTGCACCAGCGCGATGGCCTCGAGGTGGTTCAGATTCATCTTCCAGTTGCCCGCGATGAGCGGTTTGCGTGCCATCGCGCTCAGCCCTCCAGAACCGAGATGCCGGGCAGTTCCTTGCCCTCGAGGTACTCGAGGGAGGCGCCGCCGCCGGTGGAGATGTGCGAGAAGCCGTCCTCGGGCAGGCCGAGCTGACGGACGGCCGCAGCCGAATCGCCGCCGCCCACGACGCTGAACGCGCCCTTACCGGTGGCGTCGACGATCGCCTCGGCCACGCCCTTGGTGCCCGCCGCGAACTTCGGGAACTCGAACACGCCCATCGGGCCGTTCCAGAACACGGTCTTCGCCGCCGAGAGCAGCGACGAGAACCGCTGCACCGACTCCGGTCCGATGTCCAGGCCCATCCAGCCGTCCGAGATCTCGGTGACCGGTACGGTCTTCGATTCGGCGTCGGCCGAGAAGCTGTCGGCGATCACGACATCCTGCGGAATGTGCAGGACGTCGGCGTAACGCTCGAGCAGACCCTTGCAGGTCTCGATCATCGACTCTTCGAGCAACGAGTTGCCCACCGAAATGCCCTGCGCAGCAAGGAATGTGAAGCACATTCCGCCACCGATCACAAGCGTGTCGACCTTGGGAGCGAGCGCCTCGATCACCGCGAGCTTGTCGGAGACCTTGGAGCCGCCGAGCACCACCGCGTACGGACGCTCGGTGTCGGTGGTGAGCTTGGCCAGCACCGCGACCTCTTCGGCGACAAGCCGACCGGCGTAGTGCGGGAGCAGCTTCGCCACGTCGTACACCGACGCCTGCTTGCGGTGCACGACACCGAAACCGTCGGAGACGAAAGCACCGTCGTCGCCGACGAGTTCGACCAGATCGCGGGCGAGCGCCTGACGCTGCGACTCGTCCTTGCTGGTTTCGCGCGGGTCGAAGCGGACGTTCTCCAGCAGGAGGATGTCACCGTCGGTCAGGCCCTCGGAGCGGGCCAGAGCATCCTGCCCGACGACATCGCCGGCGAGCTGGACGTTGCGGCCGAGCACCTCACCGAGTTTCGCCGCGACGGGCGCGAGCGAGAACTTCGGATCCGGCTCGCCCTTGGGGCGGCCGAGGTGGGCTACGACGACGACCTTGGCCCCTGCTTCAGCGAGTGCCTTGATCGTCGGGGCGGACGCGACGATGCGACCGGGGTCGGTGATCGTCGCGCCGTCCAGGGGGACGTTGAGGTCGGAGCGCACGAGCACACCGCGCCCCTCCACCCCGGCGTCGAGCAGATCCTTCAGGGTCTGAACTGCCACTGTTCGGGTGTCCTGTTCGGTTCGGTGTATCAGAGCGACTTGCCGACGAGACCGATGAGGTCGACGACGCGGTTCGAGTAACCCCACTCGTTGTCGTACCAGGCCACAATCTTGACCTGATCGTCGATGACCTTGGTCAGCGGCGCATCGAAGATCGACGAGTGCGGGTCGGTGACGATGTCCGAGGACACGATCGGGTCGGTGTTGTACTTCAGGATGCCCTTGAGCGGACCCTCTGCTGCGGCCTGCATCGCGGCGTTGATCTCCTCGATCGACGCCTTGGTGCGGAGGTTGGCCGTGAGGTCGGTGACCGAGCCGGTCGGGATCGGCACGCGCAGCGCGTAGCCGTCGAGCTTGCCGAGCAGCTGCGGGAGCACGAGGCCGATGGCCTTCGCGGCGCCCGTGCCGGTCGGGACGACGTTCAGCGCGGCGGCGCGAGCGCGACGCAGATCCTTGTGCGGGCCGTCCTGAAGGTTCTGGTCCTGCGTGTAGGCGTGGATCGTGGTCATGAGACCGCGCTCGATGCCGAAGCTGTCGTCGAGGACCTTGGCGACCGGGCCGAGGCAGTTGGTGGTGCACGAGGCGTTGGAGATGATGTTCTGGCTGCCGTCGTACTTGTCGTCGTTGACGCCCATCACGATGGTGATGTCCTCGCCCTTGGCGGGCGCGGAGATGATGACCTTCTTGGCGCCGGCGTCGAGGTGACCCTTCGCCTTGGCCGCGTCGGTGAAGATGCCGGTGGACTCGACGACGACGTCGACACCCAGGTCGCCCCACGGGAGCGCCGCCGGGCCTTCCTTGATTTCGAGCGCCTTGATCTTCTGCTCGCCGACGATGATGAAGTCGCCCTCGACACGGACGTCCTTGTCGAGGCGACCCAGGATCGAGTCGTACTTCAGGAGCGTCGCAAGAGTGTCGTTGTCGGTCAGGTCGTTGACGGCGACGATCTCGATGTCAGTGGTGCCGAGCGCCTTCTGCGCTTCGACTGCGCGGAAGAAGTTGCGCCCGATACGTCCGAACCCGTTCACGCCTACGCGGACAGTCACAGTGGAGCTCCTTTGCCCAGATCTCGATGATTGTGCTGATGATTGTGCTGGTGTGACCCCCACCCTAATGTGCCGGGGCCCCGGTATGGGATTCGCCCTATGTGACGACGAACTCCTTATCCAGCGTGCGCCTCTACGCGTCGTCGAGCAACTCCGCGGTCACCGCGGACTCGGTGTCGGGGATCCCGAGATCCTTCGCTCGCCGGTCGGCCATCGACAGCAGACGCCGGATACGTCCGGCCACGGCATCCTTGGTCATCGGCGGGTCCGCGAGCTGACCGAGTTCCTCGAGGGAAGCCTGACGATGCTCCACGCGGAGTGTGCCGGCGGCGGCAAGGTGATCGGGAACGTCGTCTCCGAGAATGTTGAGAGCGCGTTCGACCCGTGCCGCGGCCGCGACGGCAGCACGCGCGGACCGGCGCAGATTCGCGTCGTCGAAGTTCGCGAGACGGTTCGCGGTGGCCCGCACCTCGCGACGCATCCGGCGTTCTTCCCAGGTCAGGCGGGTGTCTTGGGCTCCCATCTGGGTGAGCAGAGCGCCGATCGCCTCCCCGTCGCGCACCACGACCCGGTCGGAACCACGCACTTCACGCGCCTTGGCGGTCACCCCCAGCCGGCGGGCTGCCCCGACGAGCGCGAGCGCCGCTTCCGGGCCGGGACAGCTGATCTCCAGCGCCGACGACCGTCCCGGCTCGGTCAGCGAGCCGTGCGCGAGGAACGCACCTCGCCACGCCGCGGCGATATCCGAAACGCTGCCACCGACGACCTGGGCCGGCAGCCCGCGTACCGGACGCCCGCGGCCGTCGAGAAGACCGGTCTGCCGTGCGAGTGCTTCGCCGTCCTTCCCCACGCGCACCACGTACCGCGAACTCTTGCGCAGGCCGCCCGCGCCGAGCACGTGGACGTCTGCGGCGTATCCGTAGAGCTCGAAGATCTCGCGGCGCAACCGGCGCGCGATCGACCCGAGGTCCACCTCGGCTTCGACGACCACGCGTCCGGCGACGATGTGCAACCCACCGGCGAAGCGCAGGAGAGAGGACACTTCGGCCTTGCGGTTGCTGGTCCGGGTGACCGTCAGCCTGCTCAGCTCGTCCTTGACCTCCGCTGTCATTGCCACGAGATGATCTCCCTCCGGTCGCCGTTTCCGGGGCGGGCGCTGCCCGGAATCGGTGACAGATACTTTTCCAGTGCCACCGCCAGCTTGGCGGGGTCGTGTCGTTGGGTTCCGTTTTCGGCCACGTCGGCGTACGAGACGTCGGCACCGAGGTACGACGCGGCACGGTCCAGATGGTCGCGCTCGCGGCCGGGCGTCACCGTCGCCGCGTCGACGACCACGTGGTCGACCCGGAAATCCGGGGCGTGCTGGGCCAGCACGTGGAGGTGTCGTTCGGCGGAGAACCCGGCCGTCTCCCCCGGTTCCGCGGCGAGGTTGAGGATCAGCACCTTCGTCGCCGGGGTGTGCGTCAGCGCGTCGTGCAGGTCCGGGACGAGTACGTGCGGGATGACGCTCGAGAACCACGATCCCGGCCCGAGCACCACCATGTCCGCTTCGCACACGGCGTCGACCGCTGCGGGGCACGCCGGCGGGTCCGCGGGGATCAGGCGCACCCGCCGCACCTTGCCCGGGGTGGTCGCGACGGCGACCTGTCCCCGGATGCACCGGCTCACCCGCGGGTCGGATTCGAGTCCGGCGACGTCTGCTTCGATGTCGAGCGCGATCGGGGACATCGGCAGTACCCGTCCTTTCAGACCGAGCACCCGGGCGAGCATGTCCAATGCCGCCACCGGGTCCCCCACCACCTCGGTGAGTCCCGCCAGGATCATGTTGCCGACCGAATGACCGGCCAGTGCCCCGGTTCCGCCGAAACGGTGCTGCACGACCTCGGTCCACACCTTCACGTCCGGAGTGTCGGCGGCCAGCGCAGCGAGGGCCATGCGCAGGTCGCCGGGCGGAATCACCCCTAGTTCGGCGCGCAGCCGTCCGGACGATCCGCCGTCGTCGGCAACCGTCACGACAGCGGTGACGCGGTCGCTCAGGCACCGGACGGCGCTCAGGGTGGCGTACAGCCCGTGCCCTCCTCCGAGCGCGGTGACTGCAGGTGCCTCGTCGATCGGGTGCGCGGTCACTCGCGCCCCAGATCCCGATGCACGACGTGCACCGCGAGCCCGGGATCCTGCTCGAGGCGCGCGGCGAGTTCTTCTGCCATCGCCACGCTTCGGTGTTTGCCGCCGGTGCATCCCACCGCGATCGTCATATAACGCTTCCCCTCCCGACGGTAACCGGCCGTGGTCAGTTCCAGCAGCCGGTGATAGGTGCGCAAGTAGTCCTCGGCACCGTCGCGGGACAGTACATAATCGCGGACGGCAGCATCCTGTCCGGTATGTGGGCGCAGTTCCGCGATCCAGTGGGGATTCGGGAGGAACCGCACGTCGCACACGAGATCCGAATCCATGGGCAGTCCGTATTTGAACCCGAAGGACTCCACCGTGACCCCGATGGTGTCGGACGCCGCATCGCCGAAGGCCGCTTCGATCTTGCGGCGCAGTTCCGGCCCGGACAGCGCCGAGGTGTCGATAACGAGGTCGGCGGCGCCCTTTACCGGAGCAAGCTGAGCCCGTTCCGCGGCGATGCCGTCGGACAGGGTCCGGTCGGCGGTGTCCGCCTGCAACGGGTGGCTGCGCCGCACCTGCTCGAAGCGGCGGATCAGGACGGCGTCGGTGGCGTCGAGGAAGAGCACCCGGGTGCTCACCGGCCGTGCTTCGAGGTCCGCGACGACGCGCCCGAGGTCGCCGGTGAACAAGCGGCTGCGCACGTCCATCACCATGGCGAGCCGTTCGAGAGGAGGCTCCGCCTGTACGGCGAGATCGACCATCGAGATGACGAGTTGCGGCGGCAGATTGTCGGCGACGTACCATCCCAGATCTTCGAGAGCTGTGGCCGCCGTGCTCAGGCCCGCGCCCGACAGGCCCGTCACGAGAATCACCTCCGCGCGGGCTTCCTTCGCGCGGTCTTCCTTCGCGCGGTCTTCCTTCGCGCGGTCTTCCTTCGCGCCTACCGGTCTCGCCCCGTGCTCGTCCCGTTCCCGGGACATGCGGTCCACGTCCGTCACTGTTCAGCCTCCGCTCGCACCGCCGACACGCCGACCGAGTCATCATCGCCCACAGACGGTGCCGGTGCATCCGGGTCGGCATCCTCGGCGGGTGTGTGGGGGGCCCGGTCGGCGCGCAGGGCGTCGAGAACGGCCTGTGCGGTGGCCTTCCCGATGCCCGGCACCGCGGTGATCTCGTCGACGCCGGCTTCCCGCAACCGCGCCACCGAGCCGAAGTGCGTGACGAGTGCCTTGCGCCGGGTCTCCCCCAGTCCTTTCACGCCGTCGAGTGCCGAGGCGGTCATGCGGCGGGAACGTTTGCTCCGGTGGAAAGTGATCGCGAAGCGGTGCGCCTCGTCGCGGATGCGCTGCAGCAGGTAGAGCGACTCGCTGGTGCGGGGCAGGATCACCGGATCCTCCTCCCCCGGTACCCACACCTCCTCGAGACGTTTGGCGAGTCCGATCACGGCGACGTCGGTGATCCCCAGTTCGTCGAGTACCTCGGCGGCGGCGGCGACCTGGGGGGCACCACCGTCCACGACGTAGAGGTTCGGCGGATAGGCGAATCGGCGCGGCCGGCCGGTGGCGGGATCGAGGGCGGCTTCGGGTGCGAAGTCTCCACCGTCGCCGGTGACCGTGCCCGCGGTGTCGCGCTGGTGACGCAGGAACCTACGGCGGGTGACCTCCGCGATCGACGCCACGTCGTCGGAGTGGCCGTCGCCCGCGGCGTGCTTGATTCCGTAGTGCCGGTAGTCGGACTTGCGGGGCAGTCCGTCTTCGAACACCACGAGCGAGGCGACCACGTCGGTGCCCTGGACGTGGCTGATGTCGACACATTCGATGCGGAGCGGCGCCGAGTCGAGATCGAGTGCTTCCTGGATGCCCTGCAACGCCGCCGAGCGTGCAGTGAAGTCCCCGGCGCGTCGTAGCTTGTGCTGTGCGAGAGCCTCTTTCGCGTTGCGCTGCACGGTGTCGGCGAGAGCCTTCTTGTCGCCGCGCTGCGGAATTCTCAGGCGCACCGGGCCGCCGCGCAGACCGGCGAGCCAGCGGGTCATCTCGTCGGGGTCCGGAGGTAGTGCGGGTACCAGCACCTCGCGTGGCACCGCGCCGCCCTCCTGTGCGTCGGAAGAGGCGTCACCGGTAACGAGTGCGGCTTCTTCTCCGTAGAACTGGGTGAGGAACTGTTCGACGAGCAGCGACACTTCCTCCACGTCGCCGACGTCCTCGGCCGCTTCACCGAGAGTGTCGCGGCCATCGGGTCGGTCGAGCACGTCGCCGGACTTCTCGACCACCCATCCGCGCTGGCCCCGGACGCGTCCACCGCGCACATGGAAGACCTGTACGGCGACTTCGAGATCGTCGTCGGCAAACGCGACGATGTCGGCGTCGGTGCCGTCGCCGAGCACGACCGCCTGCTTCTCGAGTGCCTTGCGGAGCGCCCCGAGATCGTCGCGCAACCGGGCGGCGGTCTCGAAGTCGAGTTCGTCGGCGGCCGCCTGCATCCTCAGTTCGACGTCGCGGACGAGTTTGTCGGTGCGGCCGGACAAGAAGTCGCAGAACGCTTCGACGATGCGGCGGTGTTCCTCGGCGTCGACCCGGCCGACGCACGGTGCCGAACATTTGTCGATGTAGCCGAGCAGGCACGGCCGGCCGATCTGGGTGTGCCGTTTGAACACGCCGGCGGAGCACGTCCGAGCCGGGAACACCCGCAGCAGCAGGTCGAGGGTTTCGCGGATCGCCCATGCGTGGGAGTACGGACCGAAGTACCGGACCCCCTTGCGGCGCGGACCCCGGTACACGAACAGGCGCGGGTATTCCTCGTTGAGGGTGACCGCGAGCATCGGGTACGTCTTGTCGTCGCGGTAGCGAACGTTGAACCGGGGATCGAATTCCTTGATCCAGTTGTACTCGAGTTGCAGCGCCTCGACCTCGGTGCGCACCACCGTCCACTCGACGCTGCCGGCGGTGGTGACCATCTGCCGGGTACGCGGGTGCAGCGACGCGACGTCGGCGAAGTAAGAGTTCAGCCGCGAACGGAGGTTCTTCGCCTTACCTACGTAGACGACCCGCCCGTGCGGATCGCGGAACTTGTACACCCCCGGTTCCGTCGGGATGGTGCCGGTGGCTGGGCGGTATGTAGAGGGGTCGGGCACGAGTCCAGGCTAGTCGCCGCCGACGACACCCCGGCCGTACCGGGCTTCGAGTTCGCGGAACCTCTCGAGCGCGTCGACGGCACTCGCGCCGTCTCTGGCCTGCACCGCAACGACCGGGACGTACTCGTCGTACGGCAGTTCGAGACGTGCCCAGGGCGCGCCGTGCGGGAACGACAATCCGCGCACCTCGTCCCACGGTATGTGCTTCTCGGCGACGACGTTACGCACCGCCACGCCCTCGGCTCCGGCGCGGAACCGTGGCCGGGTGAAGAGCAGCAGCCCCCCGGACAGCGCGATACCGATCGCGACCATGGCGCCCTGGTCCGCGACCCGCAGGTTCACACCCGAATCGCCACCGCCACGCAGCACGAGCGCGGCTCCGAGGTGCACGGCGAGCACGAAAACGGCCCCCATGATCACCCAGCGGCGCATCTTCACCGGACGGACCTCGAGATCCCATTGCGTGTCGGCGGTGGTCATGAACGAGCCTCCCGCAGCCTGCGCAGGGTCACGGCTGTGTCGAGCGCAGCCGCGCACGCCTGTCCACCCTTGTCCTCGGCAGAACCGGGGAGCCCCGCACGATCGCGCGCCTGCTCCTCGGTGTCGGTGGTGAGCACACCGTTACCCACCGGCGTGCTCTCGTCGAGCGCCACGCGGGTCAGTCCGTAGGTGACCGCCTCGCACACGTACTCGAAATGCGGGGTGCCACCACGAATGACCACGCCCAGTGCGACCACGGCGTCGTGGGTCCGGGCGAGCTGCTGCGCTACGACGGGCAGTTCGATCGCACCTGCGACCCGCTCGACCCGGACGTCGGTGATGCCGGCCTGGTCCGCAACGCGCAGGGCTCCGGCGATCAGAGCGCCCGAGATCTCGGCGTGCCAGCTACCGGCGACGACAGCGAGGCGAAGGTCTGCTGCATCACCGATCTGCAGGTCCGGCAGTCCCTCCCCACTCATCAGGCGTCTCCGGCTTCGAACTCGTCGAGCCCGATGAGATCGTGGCCCATCCGGTCGCGCTTGGTGCGCAGGTAGGTGAGGTTCTCACGGTTCGCGCGCAGCGGCATCGGTACCCGATCGGTGATCTGGAGTCCGTAACCGTCGAGGCCGACCCGCTTGGCGGGATTGTTCGTCAGCAGACGCATCGAGGAGATTCCCAGGTCGACGAGAATCTGCGCACCGATCCCGTAGTCACGGGCATCGGCGGGCAGACCGAGCTGAAGATTCGCGTCGACGGTGTCCGACCCGGCGTCCTGGAGCTGGTAGGCCTGCAGCTTGTGCATCAGGCCGATGCCACGGCCCTCGTGGCCGCGCATGTACAGCACGACGCCGCGGCCTTCCTGGGCAACCATGTCGAGAGCCGCGTCGAGTTGCGGTCCGCAGTCGCATCGCAGCGAGCCGAAGACGTCACCGGTGAGGCACTCCGAGTGGACCCGCACCAGAACGTCGGAACCGTCCCCGTCCGGACCGGCGATGTCACCCAGCACGAGCGCGACATGCTCGACCTCGTCGTAGATGCTCTGGTAGCCGACGGCGGTGAAGCTGCCGTGCCGGGTGGGGATGCGGGCTTCTGCGACGCGCACGACATGCTTCTCGTGCTTGCGGCGCCACGCGATGAGATCGGCGATCGAGATCAGCGCGAGCTCGTGCTCGTCCGCGAACACGCGCAGTTCGTCGGTGCGGGCCATTTCGCCCTCGTCCTTCTGCGACACGATCTCGCAGATGACGCCGGCGGGCCGGAGGTCGGCCATGCGGGCAAGGTCGACAGCGGCCTCGGTGTGCCCGGGACGACGCAGAACACCGCCCTCTTTGGCACGCAGCGGCACCACGTGACCGGGCCGGGTGAAGTCGTCGGCGCGGGAGTCCGGATCGGCGAGCAGACGCATGGTCGCCGCACGGTCGGAGGCCGAGATGCCGGTGCCGATGCCTTCCTTGGCATCGACGGTGACCGTATACGCGGTGCCGTGCTTGTCCTGGTTGGTGGAGTACATCGGGGGCAGGCCGAGCCGGTCGCAGTCTTCACCGTCGAGGGGCACACACAGGTACCCCGAGGTGTACCGGACCATGAAGGCCACAAGTTCCGGGGTGGCTTTCTCCGCCGCAAAGATGAGGTCACCCTCGTTTTCACGGTCCTCGTCGTCGACCACGACGACCGCTTTACCGGCGGCGATATCGGCGACCGCTCGCTCGATGGTGTCGAACCTCGTCACTTGCCTTGGCTCCAAATCTCGTATCCGGACGACTCGTGCTTCGCGTCCACTTGTCGTTTCCACCCTACGACTACCTAGCGAGCGTTCTGCAGTCGCTCCACGTACTTGGCGATCACATCCACCTCGAGATTGACGACGGTGCCCGGTTCCGCCGCGCCGAGCGTCGTGAGCGACAACGTCGTGGGGATCAGGGAGATCTCGAACCACTCGTCACCGCGATCGCCACCGAGCGCCGAAACCGTCAGGGACACGCCGTCGACGGTGATCGAACCCTTTTCGACCACGTACCGGGAAATGCTGTCGGGCAACGACACTCGTACGACGGTCCAGTTGTCGGACGGCGTCCGGGACAGGACGGTGCCGGTGCCGTCGACGTGCCCCTGCACGATGTGACCGCCCAGTCGGCTGTTCACCGCGGCGGCGCGCTCGAGGTTCACGCGGCTTCCCGTGGCGAGTCGCGCCAGCGACGACCGATCGAGTGTCTCCTGCATCACATCCGTCGTGAAGGAGTCGCCACCCGGCACGTCCACCACCGTCAGACACACGCCGTTGACGGCGATCGAGTCGCCGTGCTTCGCGTCGGAGGTCACCAGTGGGCCGCGCACCGTGAAGCGCGCCGCGTCCGCGAGGTCTTCCCGCGCCACGATCTCACCAAGTTCCTCGACGATGCCGGTGAACACGTTCGAGCTCCTTCACTCCCGGCCGAGAACCGGGTTCACCCGCCCCTTCCCGGGGCCGGACTTACTGATCCCGATCCGGAACCAGGGTCAACAACACGTCGGCGCCGACGGTCTCGACGCGCTCCCGACGAAACCGTAGCGCCTCGGTGACGGTGTGTACGCCCGCGTCCTGCACAGCGGTCGTTCCGGCTCCCAGGACCACCGGCGCGAGATATGCCTGGACACGGTCGACACTGCGTGCGGCGAGAAAAGCTCCGGCGAGGCGCGGACCGCCCTCGATCAGCACATCCGGGTGGTCGGTGAGGGCATCGAGGACCTCACCGATGTCGCGTGTACGCAGCACGAGCGTCGGCGCCGCGTCGTCGAGCACACGCGCGGACGTGGGGATCTCCCGCAGTCCCACGACCACGCGAAGGGGCTGGTGCGGCGCGAGTTGGCCGTCCGGAAGCCGCGCGGTGAGCCACGGATCGTCGGTGAGTACCGTTCCGGTGCCGACGACGATCGCGTCGAGGCGACTGCGCTCGTCGTGCACACGTGCGCGCGACTCGGGGCCTGAGATCCACTGGCTCGTCCCGTCCTGCGCGGCACTGCGCCCGTCGAGGGTCGCCGCGTACTTCCAGGTGACGTGCGGCCGTCCGGTCCGGGCGCGGTGCAGCCAGGCGCGCAGCGGCCCGTGGATGACGGCATCGGCGCCGAGGCCGGGATGCACTGTCACGCCGGCAGCGCGCAGGGTGTCGGCCCCGCCTCCGGCGATCGGGTTCGGGTCGGAGACGGAGTAGTACACCGACGCGATACCGGCATCGACGAGTGCGCGGGCACACGGGCCGGTGCGGCCGGTGTGGTTGCACGGCTCGAGGGTGACAACGGCGGTACCGCCGCGCGCCCGGTCGCCGGCGGCAGCGAGCGCGCGCACCTCCGCATGCGGTCCGCCCGGGGGCGCTGTCGCACCCACCCCGGCGACCTGCCCGGATGCGTCGAGAATCACTGCGCCGACCGGCGGGTTCGGGCTGGTGGTGCCCCGCACGGCCTCCGAGGCATCCAGCGCGAACTGAAATGCCTCGAGGACCTCGGGGGGTGTCACGGCGCGAGAGTCAGATGCGCTGACGCAGCCGCGGCCTGCGCGCGGAGCTTGCGCACCGCCTCGGCCGGATCGTCGGCTCCGTACACGGCGGACCCGGCCACGAAGCAGTCCACTCCCGCTTCGGCCGCGGCCTCGATGGTGTCGCTGTTGATCCCGCCGTCGATCTCGACGAGGAGCCGCAACTCACCCGAGTCGACGAGGCGGCGCACCGCCCGTGCCTTTTCGAGTACATCGGGGATGAACGCCTGGCCGCCGAAACCGGGCTCGACGCTCATCACGAGGAGAGTGTCGAACTCGCGGAGGATCTCCAGGTAGGGCTCGATAGGGGTGCCCGGCTTCACCGACAACCCGGCCTTGCCTCCCGCCGCCCGGATGTCCCTGGCCACGGCGACCGGATCGTCCGTCGCCTCCGCGTGGAACGTCACATTGTGTGCCCCGGCCTCGGCATAGGGCGGGGCCCACCGGCCGGGATTCTCGATCATCAGATGGCAGTCGAGCGGAATGTCCGTCGCTTTGAGCAACGACTCCACGATGGGCAGACCGAGAGTCAGGTTCGGCACGAAATGGGCGTCCATGACATCGACGTGAAGCCAGTCGGCACCGGCTACGGCCTGCGCCTCGTCGGCGAGACGAGCGAAATCGGCGGACAGGATCGAGGGGGCAATCATCGGGTGGGCCACATCGATCGAGTCTAGACGAGGGCACCGCACGTGCCGGTAACCAGCACGGACGCTCCACCCGGCGGCGTCGCTACGGATCGAGACGACACGAGAGCGACTCTCCGGCAGAGCATTCGGACAACTCCCGAAACTCGAGTTCAGACCAGGCGGAACGGCGACGTGATCCGCGACGGTCGCCCCTCGCTCGGCAGCACCTCCTCGACCATGAATGTCACCGTCTGGTCGATTCGCTCGAGAGACCGGAGTACTCGGGACAGCGTGGTGTAGTGCGGGATGTCGTACTTGTCGGTGGCCTTCATGTCCTCCTGCACCGCGGAGGGCGTTTCGCCTGCCAGTGCTTTCAGCAACGCCTCGAAGTTGTCCTCGTTGACGTCCTGGATCACACCCCATTGGGAGTCGGTCAGGACGTTCTCGTCGGGCGAGAGACGCTCGGTGGCGGACACCAGGCGCCGCGTATAGAACAACAGAGCCCACAGTGCGGTGAGCCGCCCTTCGATCCCCCGGACATCGAGGGCCCCGGAGGAACGGCGCAGCGGCACGGCCGTGGCCTCGACCTTCTGGACCAGCGTGGTCAGAGCGAGTTCCCGACGTGCGAGCTCCTGTCTGTCCAGGTTTCCCGCGGATCCGGACCGCAGGTGTGCGAGACAGACACCTGTGACGTCCTGGACGTTCCGCACCAACTGAGACGTGTCCGACGACAAGCGGGTGCGGGTACGGGTGGGCAGAACGATCGCGGCGACCACCAGCGCGAGGCCCGCTCCGATCGCCGTCTCCACGACACGCAGTTCGATGGTTTCGGTGTCCAGTTTGCCGAGCAGGTCGTAGAGCAACGCGACGAACGCCGTGATCCAGAGCGCCGACAGGACGTACGACACGGGACGGAAGTACGTCGACGCCAAGATACACAGCGCCAGTAGCGGGAATACGACAGGAGTATCGGTCCCGACCACGATCGCGAAGCCGAACCCGATCGCGGCTCCGGCCACGGTTCCGACGATCCGCTGCATTCCCTTGAGAAATGTCTCCCCGTCGGTCTCGCCCAGTACGAAGAACGCGGGCAGCGCGGCCCAGTACTGGTAGGTCTCCGACACGGACCCTCCGATCCAGAGGGCCAACCCGGTCGAGAGCGCGGCTTGCACCGCACGGCGAATCGGCCCGGCAGCCGGGCCGCCGAACACGCGACCTCCGTTCGGGGCGGACGACGATTTCGGCTCGCCCGCAGCGGGTTTCGCTTCGGCCGCGGGAACCGAGCCGGCACCCTCGGTGTCGCCCGGACTCCCGAGGAGATCTTCGGGGCGCGCGCTATGCAGCGCGTCCACAGCAAACCGGAGTTCACGCGCGGCATGATGCAACCGTCGCGCCGGCAGGGGCCAGTCGACTGGATCGGGCACGTCGTCGGGTGGACGGATCACGTCGTTCCCGTCTTCGGAATCGCCCATCCACGCCGGAAGATGCGGATAACTACGGATGTGGCGCTGGAGCTGTTCGAGCTCACCGGCGAGCAGAGCCCGAACCGGGACGCGTATGCCGGATCCCGTCGCATCCCGAGCCGCCGCAGACAGATTGACGGTTGCGAGTTCGACATCGAAGAGCCGTATTCGCAGGTTGTTCAGCTGCTCGGCGGAGAAGTCAAGGGCCGGGTCCTGCTTGGTGAGCTGACCTCCCAGAAAAGACGCGGTGTGGTGGAGTTGGTCGAGTCCGCTGTGCACACGTTTGCGCAGGTCCGGATCCCAGCGGGCAGCCGACACGGTGTCGACGAGGGGATCGATGCTGTTCGCGACACTGTTCTCGAACGCCCGGACACCACCACGTACCAGCCCGACGTGTCCGTGACCCAGCGGAACGAACTGAACGAGTACCGACGCGGTGACGCTCACCAGGCCCGTCAGTGCGTACAGCCAGAAGTCATCGGGGCTCAGCCGTAGCAGCAGGCTGAAGTAGAACGTCATGAACAGCACCCGGCCGAGCCCGGCTCCTAGTGGCCCGAACCGAGACAGCAACACACCCACGAAGGCGAGCGCGGCGACGGCGAACACCGACGGCAATCGTTCGTGTGGCACCAGGGTGATCAATCCGACCGCGACGACCACGGGGACCAGCGTCAGCATCCCGCCGAACTTGGCGAGTCCCGGGCGCGCACCGCTTTGCGCCGCAACCCCACCTGCGAACATCGCGATCATGCCGCCGAAGGTGGCTGTGGGCATCGGGTCTTTCCCGGCGACCTCGAGGCCGATCGCCACCACCGCAACCGAGGCCACCGCCGCGATAAGCACCCGCAGGGACCCGAAGAGCCGGATGTAGCCGGGATCGATAAGCGTGAGCCGGTTGGCGAAGAAGGCTCGTACGCCGCTGACGGCGGACTTCGGGGTGGAAGTGGCCGGCCCGGTTTCCGGGACAGTGGTTTCCAGAGCAGTGGTCTCCGGGACATCCGCAAAGCCGGGTGCGTAGACCGGCTGATAATCGAGGTCCCGGCCGACCGCATCGGTGAACTGTTGCGCCCGGTACGCGAACGGCAGCCACTCGACGTACCGTTCGTAGGCATCGTCGAGATCGGTGAACGGTTCGAGCCGAACGAGTTCGCCCATTCTCCGATTCACGCGGGCGAACCGGGCAACCCACGGATCCTCGCTCTCGGCAGGAGGCGCCGAGCGATGCCCGGCCGTCCGGTGCAGTTCGATGTTCTCCTCGATCAGCCGCCGGAACTCGCCACGCGATCTCGTCTCGGGAACATCGGTGCTCGTCCACCCGAGCAGGGGATGCATGTAGTCCGCGAACTTCAGGAACTGGTCGGTGAGCGGAAGCAGCATCGGCTCGACGGCCACCGGGTGGGACCTGGGCAACCCCCATCGAAGCGCCGCGACGACCCCGCTCAGCATCCGGATCGAATACGGCAGCGAGAAGGTGTCGCGGCCACTCTGGAAGTAGTAGGCGGAGTGGTGCAGCCGGACCCCGTCGGTGTAACTGCTGAAACTGTCCGCGATAGACGAGAGTTTGGAGTCGAGGTCGCGCGATTCGCCACCCGGAAAGTACGGCTTCAGGCTCGCGACCGGGTCGCCGATGCTGTTTCCGGGATTGTAGAACTGCGCGGAAAGACTGCGCAGGGCGCTGATCACTCCGTAGACCCCGAACAGAAACGCGAGTATCAGGAAGAGGAGCACGATGCCGGTGAGCGCCTCCAGGACCGAGATGATCCGGGCTACATCGGTATTGGGGACGAGTTGGGTTGTGCCCACCGTGGAGAGTTGGGCCGTACTGAAATAGATTGCACCGAACACATCGTCGGTGCCGCCGTTGTACAGGAAGCCCTGCCCGCTCATCATGCCGAGGTAGATCAAGGCGTAGCCCAGGATCGTACCGCCCACCCACATGCCCACCGTGACAACGATCTGAATGCCCGTGACCTGACGGAGTACGGCAGGTCGCCTGCCGCGTGACATCTTTCGCGTGATTCGCCTGATGGCGTGCCATACCCATGCCGTCACGGCATGGGTGAGAAAGCCTGCGTCGTCGTAATCGAGGGCGGTGAGGAATATGTCCAGCAGGGTCAGAGCCAAAATGATGATCCCGAGCCACTGGACGGCGTCCACGGCGCAAGTCTAGGGCTACGCGCCCGTACAGGTACGGAAGAACGGGATCGACAGCGAAGAACGGGCGATCCGGGCAATCGACGACGTGAGCCGCGAACCTGCGTTCATCGGCAGCACGTTCGAGTTGACGCGATTGACCCGCATGACACAAACGCGGTGTATATGCTCGCGTCGGACTGCAAGTCTCGTCCTTCCGGCGACAGTGCGCCGGCGTGCCGAGAAAAGCGTGACTGACCGATGTGAGGATCGGAGGTCGCTTGATGCGTATCGCTCGACACCAGGCAGGGCAGAGCCCGCCACCTCCATCCCAAGGTCGACAACAGTCCGAAATGCCTTGTTCAGCAGTCCCGTTCGCGGCCGATTACACACCCCGCCCGAAAGCGTAGGCCCGTCGATGACTTCTACGACCTTGTCCCAAGACGTGATCAACAGCGGTGACACCGCGTGGGTGCTGGTGTGCGCAGCCCTTGTGCTGTTCATGACACCGGGCCTGGCATTCTTCTATGCCGGCATGGTGAGCAAGCGCAACACCCTCGTGATGTTGCAGCAGAATCTGATCGGGCTCGGCATCATCTCGCTCACCTGGTTCGCCTTCGGTTACAGCATCGCGTTCGGCAACGACCGGGGCAACGGAGTCATCGCCGATCTAGGATTCGTCGCGCTCACCAACATCGACGACGCCCCCAAGCCGGACCTTCACGTGGTGACCGAAACCGTGGCGATCCCGACGCTGGCCTTCTTCGCCTATCAGTTGATGTTCGCGATCATCACCCCGGCACTGGCCACCGGCGCAGTGGCCAATCGCCTCAAGGCATTCGGGTGGGCAGTGTTCATCGCCATCTGGTCGGTGATCGTGTACGCACCGGTCGCGCACTGGTTGTGGGCCCCCGCCGGATGGTTGACCAAGATGGGAGCGCAGGACTGGGCAGGCGGAATGGTTGTCCACGCGTCGGCGGGTGCTGCCGCGCTCGGCCTGTTGATCGTCCTCGGGCGGCGCAAGGTGCGACCCAACCGCGCGCCGCTGCCACACTCGGTCCCGTTGGTGATCGTGGGCGCGGGAATACTCTGGTTCGGATGGTTCGGTTTCAACGCCGGTGACGGATTGCAGGCCAACGGAGTTGCCGCGCAGGCGTTGGTCAACACCCAGTTGGCGGGTGCCACCGCGATGCTTGTCTGGCTGGTGTTCGAGCGGTACCGGGAAGGCCATTCGACCGTGCTCGGAGCTGTGACCGGCGCGGTCGCCGGATTGGCGACCATCACTCCCGCCGCGGGTTATGTCAGCAGCTGGGCCGCGGTAGTCATCGGGGCGCTCGCCGGAGTGGTCTGTTACCTGGCACTCGGCCTGAAAAGGCTACTGCACGTGGACGATGCGCTCGATGTGCTGGCAGTCCACTTCGTCGGCGGCGTGTTCGGCACCCTGTGCGTCGGGTTCTTCGGGGAAGAAGCCATCAACTCGATCGGACGAGACGGTCTGTTCCACGGTGGCGGATTGACACTGCTGGGTTATCAGGTCGTCGCACTGGCCTCAGTGATCGCCTACGCCCTGGTGCTCACCCTGGTGATCGCCTTCGCGATCGAGAAGACGATCGGACTTCGCGTCAGTGCCGAGGAAGAAGAGCATCTCGACCTCAGCCAGCAGGGAATGAGCGCCTACCAGGAGGGCCCCACTCCCCCCGATCCCGCGGCCGACGGGGCAACAGTTTCCGGGGCTCCGAAGCCGTTGGAGCCCGGAAACACGCTGTACCTGGTCACCGCGGTTCTCGACTCGGCTGGGGCCGCGGGCGTGGAACGGGAAGTGCTCGCCGCAGGTGCCCGCCGCGCGATGCTGTCCGAGGTGTCCGTCACCACTGCCTCCTCGGTGGATCAGATGGTCCGAGGACAGAAACGAACCGTGGACGTCACCCCACGAGTCCGTGCGGAAATCCTGACCCCCGCGGAGTCGCTGACCAACGTGCGAAGCGCCTTGTCGGCGTTGGGTGACGACCTCGTCGAAATGACCGTCGTGCCCGTCGAGAGCGGCTAGCACGCTCGACAGGCGAGGGGCGTGCGGCGACTGTGTACCGCACGCCCCTCGCCCGTCGGGGGCTCAAACGGCCCAGGAGCAGCAGTCGTCGTCCGTCTCAGCCCGAACACCTCGGGCTCGCGATCGGATGCGGCGATGGCGTTTTCCGGCGTCGGAGGATCACGACGCAAGCACGGGAAATCAGGTGTGCCCCGTAATTTCGGGGCGGCAAGAGAAAATACTGGGCGATTACCATCGGGGGAAACTGCGATCCCGATCGCCATCGGTCCACGCCGCAGTTTTCCTCACTCTCGCTCGGATCCGAACCACTGAACAGCCGTCGAGGAAATTGCGCCGTCCGTTTTGGTCGTGGGTTTCGTCGGGAGATGCTCTCCGGCCGATTCACACTCCGATTCGGCAATTCTTTTTCAAAATCCGGATTCGGCACGTCTTTCGGTAAAGCCGATATGCAGGCATTCGACGAACGCCCTCAGCCTTTCGTCCCTGGCGGAGGCCCTGCCCAGTGGACTGGCGTCACTACGGAACCGCGCACGGGCATACGAAACGAATCAACTGAACGACTGCACATATGAAGAGGTGATCAATTCACAGTACGTCGACGGGATAGCTGCCCCTTTATCCGTTGGGGTCGTCGTGTGTTTCCCGCGGTTGTTCGTCTCGGCATCACCGCTGCTGCGTTCGATAAAACCAAATCCCGGAACTCCCTGTGGCTCCGGCGTATCGTCCGAGACAGCGAGCCCCGGCTCGTCGCCGGAAGATGCTCATCGAATCGAAACCTACGGCATTGCGGGAGCAGAAAATGGATTTGACTCCACGAGAGATCGAAAAGCTTTACGTGTACCAGGTTGCAGAACTTGCACGGCGGCGCCGTGAACGGGGCACGAAGCTCAACGCCAGCGAGGCGACTGCGCTCATCAGCGAGGCGATCCTGGAAGGCGCTCGCGACGGACGTTCCGTTGCGGAAGTCATGGAGCTGGGAAGAACGATCGTCGCGGAGAAGGACTGCATGAGAGGAGTGCGGGAGCGCCTGCCGCTTTTGCAGGTCGAAGCGACGTTCGTCGATGGGAGCAAGCTGGTCTCCTGCCACGACCCGATCGGGAAATGACGTGGCCGAACCCGCAGGGAAAGACATCACCACGATTCTGGTCGCGGGCCACGAAAGCGCCGAGGGCGCGGACGTGCGATACCTCGAACAGGCTCGCAACCGGTGGTTCGTCACCCCGATCGGCCGGCCGCTCCACAATCTACTCACCCGCTGTCTGTCGTCCGGAGACGGAACGATCGTGGTGGTTCCCATGACGATGGGGCGTAATCCGACCCTCGTCGCCGACACCGCCAAGACGGTGCGGTGGCTGGAAGAGGGGGCACCGGGACGTCTCGCCATGGCGGCGCCGTTCGGCAGCCCCGATCATCTGATTTCGTGGCTTCGCCTGGCGGCCACAGGTATTCGGAGCCGCTCGTCCGACGCCGCGATGGTGATCCAGGCCCCTTCCTCGGACCCTTTCGACGAAGCGGAACTGCACCGCGTCGCGCACCTGGTGCGCACCCACGGTGCAGGCAACGTAGTGGAGGTTGCCACGACACACACCGACGACGACCTTGTCGACGTTCTGCAACGGCTGCGGCGGCTCGACCACCCGCACGCCGTCGTCGTTCCGGGAGGATTTCGCCGGGAATCCCCTGTTCCGTTGGACGACAGCAGGTTTGCAGGCTGCGAGTTCTACGGACCGTTGATGAGCGAACGGGCAACGATCCGCATCATCGATGCGCGCATTCGCGACGCGATGCACGAACTTGCCCACGGCCGTACCGGAGTCGAGTCCGGGTTGATGGCGGACCACGGCCACGGCTACGCACATTCGCACGCTTTCGACGACTCGTCGGAAAGCGCGCACGGACACGGACACGGACACGGACATCAGCGCCATCCCGGCGACAATCCCGGCAACGAGCACAGCCACCGACACCCCGCTACCGCGTCTTCGCACTGACAGGCAGGACCCGACGGCGCGCTGCGTCACGCAACCGCTCCGCGAGGAAGGAACCAACATGGTAGCCAAGCCCACATACCACCACACGGAAGAAGACATCGAGATCAACGCGGGGCGCCGCAGCGTCACCCTGCAGGTGAGCAACACCGGAGATCGTGCAATCCAGATCGGGTCCCATTTCCATTTCTTCGAGGTCAACAAGGCGCTGCTGTTCGATCGTGAGCTCGCCTACGGGATGCACCTGGATCTGCCCTCCGGGCTGGGGGTGCGCGTCGAGGCCGGCGACACCCGCGAGGTGACCCTCGTCGAGTACGCCGGCAATCGCCACGCCATCGGCTTCAACAACCTCGTCGACGGTGGTCTGGACTCGGAAGGCACAAAGATCCGTGCCATGGCGCTCATGAAGGAACTCGAGTACCAGAACGGCACACCCCAGGCGCGAGAGAGCAAGAGCGGGTCGAAAAAGAAGAAGGGCGCAAAGTAATGGCAATCATCTCGCGCAAGCAATACACGGATCTCTTCGGACCCACGACCGGTGACCGAGTCACCCTCGCCGACACGAACCTCGTCATCGAGATCGAAAAAGACTTCAACGAGGACAGCTACGGCGACGAGATCGTCTACGGCGGCGGCAAGACGGCACGCGACGGAATGGGTGCCGACCCCCAGGGAACCGATGCCCAGGGAGTGCTGGACCTCGTCATCACGAACGTGATCATCCTCGATCCGGTGCTCGGCGTCCTCAAGGGCGATATCGGCGTACGGGGCGGGAAGATTGCCGGTGTCGGGAAATCCGGCAACCCACATCTTCAGAAGGGCGTCGATCCCCGGCTCGTCGTCGGGCCGGGCACCGAACTCCTCGCCGGTGAACATTGCATCGCGACGGCAGGCGGCTTCGACTCCCATGTGCACTACATTTCCCCGCAACAGGGGGTGACGGCACTGGCGAACGGAATCACCACGCTCTTCGGTGGCGGCACCGGACCGACGGACGGCACCAACGGTGTCACCACCACCCCCGGCGTCTGGAACATCCACCGGATGCTGGAATCCGCCGAAGCCATGCCTGTCAACATGGGCTTCCTCGGAAAGGGGAACGGGTCCCTGCCGGAGGCGCTCTGTGAGCAGATCGAAGCGGGCGCGGCAGGTCTGAAGGTGCACGAGGACTACGGCGCCACACCGGCCGCGATCAGCAACGCACTCGATGTCGCCGACCGCTACGACATCCAGATCTCCGTACACACCGACACACTCAACGAGTCGGGCTTCGTCGAGAACACTCTGGACGCGATCGACGGCCGGACGATCCACACGTTCCACAGCGAGGGCGCCGGCGGCGGACACGCACCCGACCTCATCAAAGTCACGGGTCACCCGAACGTGCTGCCGTCCTCGACCAACCCGACGCTGCCCTACACGGCCAATTCCGTGGACGAACTGCTCGACATGGTGATGGTGTGCCATCACCTGTCGCACGACATCCCGGAAGACGTCGCATTTGCGGACTCGCGCGTTCGCGCCGAGACGATCTCCGCCGAAACCGTGTTCCACGACGAAGGCATCATCTCGATGGTGTCCTCCGATTCACAGGCAATGGGCCGTATCGGCGAGTCCTTCATACGTGCGTTCCAGATCGCACACCACTGCAAGGACAAGCGCGGCAAGCTGCCGGAGGACTCGCCGGACAACGACAATTTCCGCGTGCTGCGCTATCTGGCGAAAATCACCATCAACCCCGCGATCACACAGGGCGTCTCGGACTACATCGGTTCGCTCGAAGAGGGGAAGATGGCCGACATCGTGCTGTGGCCGACGACGTCGTTCGCCGCCAAGCCCAAAGTGATCGTCAAGGGCGGACTGATCAACTGGGGACTGATGGGCGAACCGAACGCGTCGCTGCCCACGCCGCAGCCGGTGTACTACCGCCCGATGTTCGGTGCGCAGGGTAGGGCATTGCAGTCCACGAGAGCCACCTTCATGTCGAAGGCGGCCATCGCGAACGGCGTGCCCGAGAAACTGGGGCTGGAAAGCCAGGTGCTGCCGGTGAAGAGGTGCCGCAACATCGGAAAGCAGCACATGGTGCGCAACACCGCCACCCCCGTCGTCGAAGTCGATCCCGAGACCTACGACGTCACGTACGACGGCCGACTCGCGGCGATCGATCCTGCGCAGACGCTCCCGCTCACGCAGATGTTCTTCCTGGCTTGAGGGGACACGGTGACGTCTGATATTCGCCAGTTGCTGACGAGTCTGCAGTTCTCGGACTCGGCGTTCCCGAGCGGCTTCTACACCATGTCGCACGGACTGGAGGGTTACAGTCAGGCCCGCCTCGTCGACCCCGGTGAGGTGCAGGACCTGTTGTGTTCGTTGCTCGTCCACACGGTCGGGCCCGGAGACGCGACAGCCCTCGCCGCCGCACATCGGGCGGCGGGGGCGGGCGACTGGGACCTCGTCGAGGAGATCGACCACCGCTTGTTCGCGTCCAAACTGAACGCCGAGATGCGACGGGCGTCCGTGCGCAGCGGTCACCAGCTCGCGGACCTTGCCGACGTGGTGCTCGGCAGCGACGCCCTGGACGAGTACCAACGACGAGTGAAGGCGCGGGCCACGCCGGGATGCCAGCCGGTGGTGTCTGCTCTCATCTACTCGGCGACCGGCGTCGCAACGCGCATCGCGGTGGCCTCCGATCTCTCCGCATTCGCGGTGAGTTTCGTGGGCGCCGCGCTGCGCCTCCGGCTGACCGATCACCGGCAGGCTCAGGTGATTCTGCACGCGGTCGGTCCGGTCATCGAACAGGTGGCACACGACGCCGTCGAACGTGACGTCCACGACCTCGGAGGCTTCGCACCGATGGCCGACATCATGTCTGCCCAGCACGAACGCGCCGAGGCGCGCCTGTTCGCCAGTTGACAGCGCACACCGTCGAACGGCCGGCCGAAGTGCCGGCGCAGGGAAAGACCCGAGGGGAACGGAAACATTATGGGTGACAATGCATTGAGGATCGGTATCGGGGGACCGGTGGGATCGGGGAAGACTGCGCTGACCGAAGCGCTTGTGCCCCTGCTCATCGCAGCCGGACGCACTCCGGGTGTCATCACGAACGACATCTACACCCAGGAGGATGCGCAGCACGTCCGGCGTGTGCTCGACGGGGTGCTCGACCCCGATCGGGTAGTGGGCGTGGAGACCGGCGCATGCCCGCACACAGCCGTGCGCGACGACCCGACGATGAATCTCGCCGTCGGAGAGGAACTGCTGCAGCAATTCCCGGATATCGACACGCTGATCTACGAATCAGGTGGGGACAACCTAACTCTCACCTTTTCGCCGGCGCTGGCCGACGTCTTCGTGTTCGTCCTCGATACGGCGGAAGGTGAGAAGATGCCGCGCAAGCGGGGTCCGGGTATCACCGACAGCGACATCCTGGTGATCAACAAGATCGATATCGCACAGTATGTCCGGACGGATCTCGGCGTGATGGAGAGCGACGCCATCCGGGTACGTGGTGGCAGCCCCGTCGTCCTCACCAACTCGCTCACCGGCGAAGGTCTGGACGTACTCCTCGACCAGATCTTGTCGTTGTGGAACGACGCACGGACCGAACTCGTCTGATGACGGCCGACATCTCGACGGGGAGGGCCCTCGACCCCGCGGCGGATCCGAACGCGCCCCGGGGCCTGGCGCCCGTGAGCCCACTACCCCTCCGCCCGGTGCATCCCGGTGGATACCGGCTCCAGCCGGACTACTTCGAGCCCGTACGGGTGCCGGCCGAGGTACTCCGGTTCGCGGGGGGAGACTCGCCTCTCCCGGTCGGGAGCCCGGGCAAGGTCGGTATCCTCCAACTCGGTTTCGAGCACAACCGCGACCGGGACCGCACCGAACTCGTGCAGCACTACCAGAAGTCCCCCTTGCAGATCATGCGTCCGTTGTACTTCGATCCGTTGCGCCCCGATGTTCCGTACACGTACGTGATGTCCTCGGGCGGCGGCATTCTCCAAGCGGACAGGTTGCGCACCGATCTGACGTTCGGGACAGGCACCTCGGCGCACGTGACGACACAGGCCCAGACCAGGGTGTATCGGATGGACCACGACTACGCGTCGTCCGTCACGAACATCTCGGTGGGGGCCGGTGCGTACACCGAGTACCTGCCCGAACCCGTGGTTCCGTTCGCCGGATCGCGCTTCTACCAGCACACCTCGGTGACGCTCGACGAATCGGCCACGCTCCTTCTCGGGGAGACCGTGTATGCCGGACGGCTCGCCCGCGACGAGCGCCACAGGTACGAGATCTACGCGTCCGACGTCGAAGTCCGGCGGCCCGACGGACGGCTCGTGGCACTCGACCGGGTCCGGCTGTGTCCCGGCGAGGATCATGAGTCCGCCGCGGCATCGAGTCTCGGCGTCCTGGCCGACCACGACATTCTCGCGATGTTGTACGTGTTCTCTCCACTGGTGCCGGTCGCCGTGCTCGCGGATCTGCTCCACGACGCGCTGGCCGCCGCTCTGCCCGACGGCTTGTTCGGCGTGAGCGCGCTGCCGAACGACGCCGGTGTCTGGATGCGTTTGGTCGCCAACGATCCTGTCGCGGTGGCCCGCGCCACTCACGCGGCTGCGGGAGCGGCTCACGAAGCACTCACGGGGTTCGCCGCTCCAGCGATCCGCAAGATGTAGGGACGCTCGACGGTCACCATCCATACCGGATGCACGGCGGAGGAGCTGGACATGACTACGGGAACTGCACCGCAGGATTCCATGGCTTCACCACGCTCCTGGCTGGTGGGATTCGGCCACGGCCCGTCACAGATCTACTTCCAGGCAAACATCTACACGACGGTGCTCATCATGGCGGCCTTCGTGGTCGCCAGCTGGCAGATGGCCGTGCTGGTGGCCATCGGCTGTGTGGCACAGACATTCACCGGATGGGTGATCCGCACCAAGCCCGCGGACCTCATCTTCGGGATGCAGGGTTTCTCCGGCGCACTCGTCGGCGCTGCGACCTTCGCGACCCTCGGCAGTCAATGGTTCTCATACCCCATTGCGCTGGCCGGTGGTGCGCTCGCAGCGCCGGTCACGTGGTTGATCAACGAACTCTTCACGAAGACGCCGCTGAAGATCTACGGACTGCCGTCGACGACCGCACCGTTCTGCATCGTCGCGACCGTCATCCACTTCGTATTCGAACGCTGGTGGGTCGAGTCCTCGTCGATGACGATCGATTCCACCACCGTGGCGTTCTTCCGGTCGTTGCTGACGAACGTCTCGGAAGTGGTTCTGGTCGACAATGTCTGGGCCGGCGCTCTCATTCTCATCGGCCTCTTCATCGCGAACTGGAAGGTCGGCCTGGCCGGCCTCCTCGGCAGCGTCGTCGGCACGCTGTGCGCCCTCGCCCTCGGTGAGAGCCTCACCGAGACGGGGAACGGCCTGAGCGGGTATTCCGGTGTGCTCACCGCGATCGCGCTCTCGGTGACCTTCTTGAAGGAGAGCGCGATCTCATGGGTCCTCGCGCTGATCGGCACCATCGTCACCGCGGTCGTCACCCTGTGGATGCACGATCTCGGGGTCCCCACCTACACGTGGCCCTACATCCTCACCACGTGGGTGTTCCTCATCATCGCGCACTACATACCCTCAGCCGAAACCCCCTGATCGTCCCGCGGGCACGGCACCGAACCCAGCCCGAGGAGAATCGCCATGAGCACCACCGCACACCTGGGTCCACTCCTTCCGGACCGCAATCTCGCCCTGGAACTGGTCCGGGTGACGGAAGCCGGCGCTCTGGCGTCCGGCAGGTGGGTAGGCCGCGGGGACAAGGAGGGAGGCGACGGAGCCGCCGTCGACGCGATGCGCACGATGTTGTCCACCGTGACCATGCGCGGTGTCGTGGTGATCGGTGAAGGCGAAAAGGACGAAGCGCCGATGCTGTTCAACGGCGAGGTGGTCGGCGACGGCACCGGCCCGGAATGCGATTTCGCGGTCGACCCCGTCGAGGGCACCACACTCATGGCTGCCGGCGCGCCGAACTCTCTCAGCGTCGTCGCTGTGGCCGAGCGCGGTGCGATGTTCGATCCGTCGGCGGTGTTCTACATGGACAAGATCGCCGTCGGCCCGGATGCCGCGGACGCCGTGGACATCACAGCGCCGGTATCCGAGAACATCTTTCGGGTCGCTGCTGCGCTGGGCACCCCGGTCGCGGATCTGACCGTGGCGGTGCTCGACCGACCCCGCCACGCCGAACTGGTCGATCAAATCCGCCGTGCCGGAGCGCGGGTCCGGTTACTGCTCGACGGGGATGTGGCAGCCGCGATCGCCGCCGCGCGCCCCGGCTCGGGAATCGACATGACGATGGGCGTGGGCGGCACTCCGGAAGGCATTCTCGCGGCCGCCGCTCTGCGGTGTCTCGACGGGGCGATCCAGGGGCGACTGGTCCCTCGTGACGCCGCCCAGCACGCACAGGTTCTCGCGACCGGCCACGACCCGGACCGGATCCTCCACACGACCGACCTTGTGGGGGGCACGAACGTGTTCTTCGCCGCAACGGGCGTCACCGACGGGCCGTTGTTACGGGGAGTTCGCTACTACGGTGGCAACCGCGCAGGTACGCAGTCGATCGTGATGCGAAGCAAGTCCGGCACCGTCCGGATCGTCGACGCGGAGCACCGCCTCACCGTGAACGTTCCCCCGCAAAGCCGCTCACAGGAAACGTGAGTCCGGAACGGCCGACCGGCGTCTCGCCCGGTCACATGTCAGAGCGAGGTACCGATCCACAACCCGAGACCCGCGGCTGCCAGAGCGAGCACCAGCATGACGATGCCGCTGATGAACGAGTCTCCGTACCGGCCGTTCTTGATGAGCTGCACCGTCTCGTAACTAGCCGTACTGAATGTGGTGTAGCCGCCGAGGAATCCGGTCCCGATGACATAGCTGATGTCGGTGGAGACGAGGTGTTCCACCGTGAGCCCAGTGAGAAATCCGAGCACGAGAGAGCCGGACACGTTGATGATGGTGGTCGCCCACGCGAACTTCGTGTGCATATGCGCACGGATGAAACCGTCGAGAACGAATCGCACGATCGCCCCGGCGCCACCCGCCACGCTCAGCAGAACGAAAATCCCCGGTGTCACGACGTCACCCCTCCCCCGGCGGCAGGAGGCGTCGTTCTCGCGTTGACGCTACTGGCGAGAGCGATTCCCGCCCACGTGGCGCACGCGCCGACGATCACGGTCCCCAACGCGTACAGCACTCCCTCCCAGACGAACCCGTCCCGGAACAGCACCGCTGTATCGGTCGCGAGGGAACTGTAGGTGGTGAAGCCGCCACAGAATCCCGTGCCCAGGAGAAGCTTGAGATTCGCTGCCGTGGGCTTCGCTTTGTCGAGTCGCGTGACGGCCTCGTAGAGATAGCCCAGAAGAAACGCGCCCACGACATTGACGATGGCGATAACGATCGGGACTTCGCCGAGTTTCGGGATGACGATGGAAAGTCCTTCACGGCTACCAGCACCGAACAGGCCACCGATCCCGACCAGCCCGATCGACGCCCATTGCAGGTACGAGGGCCGGGTGCCACTCATTCCCGCGCTCCGACGCGCCTGGTGCGTGAGGATTCCGCACGAAGATCCATTCTCCGAGGCTATACGAGCCGCGTCGGCAGCCTCGGGCTTTGTTCACTTCGGCAGACATCCTTCTCTCGCGCCGCCACCGGCGGTACCTCTTCAGCAGGCGGCTGGAGGCCTCGGGACGAAATCGCGATCAGGCTCTGCGGGCGAGCGCGTCGAACCGGTCGATGTCCGCACGACGGCACACCCGGCTTCCCGCGGTCAGCAGGGCTGCCGTGCCGCACGCGATACCGAGCGCCAGAGCGTCGCGCAGCGTGCGTTCCTGCAGCAGTCCGACGACGAGTCCGGCGACCATGCTGTCACCGGCACCCACCGCGCTTCGCACTTCGACGTCGAGTGCTGGGACCTCGACGGCGTCGTCCGCGGTGACCATGATCGCCCCGTCGGGACCGAGCGAGAGCACCACGATCTCGGCGACACCGCGCTCGACGAGTTCGCGGGACGCCCCGATCCGGTCCTCCGTGGTGGGAAGGTCTCGCCCGATCCATTCGCACAGTTCGGAAAGCGACGGCTTGACGAGAAACACCCCCGACTCGATGCTCGTGAGCGCGTCGCCCGAGGAATCGAGCACGAACCGCGCCCCGGCATCGCGGGCCGTCGCCGCGACCCGGTTGACGAACGTGCCGGAGACACCGGGCGGGAAGCTGCCGCTGGCCACCACATACTTCGCGTCCCGCGCGACCTCCGCGAGCACGGCGAGACACCGTTCCTGCTCGTCGTGGGTCAGGTTCGGTCCGGGCGTGACGAATCGGTACTCGGACCCGGTTCTGCGATCGATCGCGGTGAAGCACTCGCGGGTGTCGCCCATGATGGGCACGACGTACGCGTCGACGTGGTCGTCGTCGAGCAACCCGTGCATCTGCCGACCGCGTGCCCCGCCCACCGGATACACCGCCGCGGCAGGGGCACCGAGCACACGCGCGACCTTGGCGACGTTGATGCCCCCGCCTCCCGCGTCGTAGAAAGGTTCCTCACACCGGAGCTTCCGGGTGGGAACGACCTCCTCGGCGAAGGTGGTGACATCGAGGGCCGGATTCATGGTCAGCGTGACGATATCGGGCATGCGGAAACCCTAGCCCGTGTGCCGATGAATGCGCCGCCCTCGGAAGGCTCGACTCGCCCGGCCCGCCGTCGCGCACGCGCACACAGTCAGGTATCGGTTGGCCTCACTCCACCGGTTTACGAAGCGCCGCCATGAACATCGCGTCCGTGCCGTGCCGGTGCGTCCACAGCTGCACGCCCGGTCCGTCACCGAGTTTCGGAACACCGGGTAGGAGTTCGCGCGTGTCGAGTTGTTCGACGCCGTGTCTGCGCACGGCGTCCGAGACCACCGCGACGGTCTCCGAAACGTGCGGGGAACAGGTCGAATACAGCACCACGCCGCCGGGGCGCAGCAGACCGATCGCTGCTCCGAGAAGCTCTTTCTGCAGTTTGACGAGATCGGCCACATCCTCGGGCCGTCGGCGCCAACGGGATTCCGGCCTCCGGCGCAGCGAACCGAGCCCGGTACAGGGTGCGTCGACGAGGATCCGGTCGTATCCGGGCTCGAGACCGGAGTCGCGGCCGTCTGCGACATGCACGGTCACAGGCAGATCGCGTGCGGTCTTGCGGACGAGGTCGGCGCGATGCTCCACCGGTTCGACGGCGTCGACGGCGAATCCGTCGAGTGCGGCGAGCGCGCCGAGCAGTGCCGCCTTGCCGCCGGGGCCGGCACACAGATCGAGCCAGCGGCCTTTGTCCTCGCCGATGAGCGGGGCCAGGGTGAGTGCCCGTGCGACGAGCTGGCTTCCCTCGTCCTGGACCGCGGCCATGCCCTCGCGGACCGGCTCGAGCCGACCTGGGTCACCGTGTTCGATGTGCACCGCGTACGGCGACCACGGACCGATCTCTCCACCGGTGACGAGTGCCAGTTCCTCGGCGGTGATCACGCCGGGTCGCGCGACGAGATGCACGATCGGGCGCGCGTCGTCGGCCGCGAGCACCTCCGCGAGCTCACCCGCATCCGCACCGAGGGCGTGCGCGAAAGCCTGCGCGATCCACAGCGGGTGCGGGTACCGGAACGCGAGGTGACCCACGGGGTCGCGTTCGGGGTCGGGTGCGAGACGGTCGATCCACTCGTCCTCGGTTCGCTCCCCCACTCTCCTCAACACAGCGTTGACGAAACCTGCTCGCCCCGAGCCGAATTCGGCTCGGACGAGGTCGACGCTCGTCGCAACGGCGGCGTGCGGGGCGACCCTGGTCCGCAGCAACTGATAGGCGCCGAGGCGCAGCACGTCGAGCAACGAACCGTCGATCTCGTCGACGGGACGATTAGCAGCGTCGGCGATGACGGCGTCGAGCAGTCCTTGCGCACGCGCCGCGCCGTAGGTGAGTTCGGTTGCGAGCGCAGCATCGCGAGAATCGAGTTTGCGTTCGCGCAGGAGGGCAGGCAACACCAGATTCGCGTAGGCGTCCCGTTCCCGAACCGCACGCAGCACGTCCCGGGCTGCGGTGCGGGCGGGATCGACCGCCGACTGCGTGGGACGGCGAGTCTGCCGTGGCGCGGTGTTGCGCCCGGTGTGTCCGCCCGGCTTCTGCCCTGAACGCCGGGCCGGTCTGCGAGCTTCACTCATTGCGCACGTACCTTCGGGTCGAGTCGGGCGCCGCGCGCCCAATCTGCTGCTGCCATCGATTTCTTACCGGGGGGTTGCACGGTGCCGAGCCGTACCGCTGTCGTGCCCGTCCCGACGAGCAGACCTTGCTTGGTGACTGCGATTTCACCGGGCTCGAGGCGCTCCTCGGTCGGAGCGACCGGGCCGACCTTGACCCGCAGATCGCCGATCGTGGTCCAGGCGCCGGGCGCCGGGGTGACCGCGCGGATGTGACGGTCGACCACGTGTGCGGGCAATGCCCAGTCGACGCGAGCCGCGTCGACTGTGATCTTCGGGGCGTGGGAGATTCCCTCCGCGGGTTGGGGCGCGGGAACGAGGATGCCGTCCTCGAGACCGTCGAGTGTCGATTCGAGGAGGGTGGCTCCGGCATCCGCGAGTCGATCCAGCAGATCGCCGGCAGTATCGGTGGGCCGGATCATTTCGGTCACCACGCCGTAGACCGGGCCGGTGTCGAGGCCGGCTTCGAGGCGGAATGTGCTCGCTCCGGTGATCTCGTCGCCCGCGGCGATCGCGGCCTGCACCGGCGCGGCACCGCGCCATGCGGGAAGCAACGAGAAATGCAGGTTCACCCAGCCGTGGCGGGGGATCGCCAGCACCGCGGGCGGGATCAATGCCCCGTACGCGACGACCGGGCAACAGTCGGGGTCGAGTTCGGTCAGGCGTGCGACGAACTCGGGGTCACGCGGCGACCGGGGCGCGAGCACCTCGATTCCGTGCTCGTCGGCGACCTGTCCCACCTCGGATCGCACGGTCTTGCGGCCTCGGCCGGCCGTGGCGTCCGGGCGGGTGACGACCGCGACGACCTCGTGGCGCGGCGAGGCGATCAGACGACGGAGTGCCGGTACCGCAGCGCCGGGGGTTCCCGCGAACACCACCCGCATGTCAGAGGACCGCCGATACGAGTGGGCGCACTGCGATGCGGAAGGTAACCGGCGGGTGTGTCACGAATACTGCTCCAGGGCTCGGGCGACGATGGCTTCTCCATTCTAGGGAGTCGGTCCCCCGCGCCGACACGGTGCCGCCGCGGCAGCCCAGTAGTCTCGCCGGGTATGCAGCAACGACGCCTCTCACCCGGCCCCCTTCTCGACGACAACGGAACCCTGATCGAGACCGGGTGGAGTACGAGTGAGATGCGTGCGTACGACCGGCGGAACGTGGCCGTGTCCGGTTTGCGCATCAAGGAGTGGGACTACTACTGCGTTCTCTCCGACGGTGAGGAGGGCCCCTACGGCATCGCGCTGACCGTGGCGGACAACGGCTATGTGGGTCTGCTCGGCGTCAGCTGGCTCGATCTCACCCGTCCCGGAGACGTCACCGAGAACGCGTTGATCCCGTTTCCCCGCGGCCGCATGGGCATGCCGTCCAGCGCCGACAAAGGCGACGTGGTCGTGTCCCGTCGCGGCGGGATGCGGATCGAGTACCGGAACGAGGGGCACACACGGCGGCTGATCGTGGACCACCCCGCGTTCGACGGGGGTCGTGGTCTGTCGGGCGAGTTGGTGCTGACGCAGCCGCCCATGGACCGGCTGGCGATCGCCACCCCGTTTCCGTCCGCCCGGAAGGCGTTCTACTACAACCAGAAGATCAACTGCCTTCCGGCCGGCGGCAGCATCACGGTCGACGGCCGCACGCACGTGTTCGAGCCCGAGACGGCATTCGGCGTCTTCGACTGGGGCCGCGGCGTGTGGACGTACGACAACACCTGGTACTGGGGTTCGGCGTCCGGCCTGCAGAACGGGCGGCCCTTCGGCTTCAACATCGGCTACGGGTTCGGGGACACGAGCGCGGCGAGCGAGAACGTGGTCTTCCGCGACGGGGTCGCCCACAAACTCGACGGGGTGCATTTCCATCTTCCGGCCGGCACCTACGACGGTGCGCCCTGGCAGTTCACCAGCAACGACCACCGCTTCCAGATGGACTTCACACCGATCCACGATCGGGCCGCGGACGTGAACGCTCTGGTCGTGCGTTCGACGCAGCATCAGGTGTTCGGCCGTTACAGCGGTTTCGTCGTCCTCGACGACGGCAGCCGGCTCGAGATCGAGAACCTTCTCGGGTTCGCGGAACAAGTCCGGAACCGTTGGTGAGTGAGCCGAACCCGGGTGGTCAGAAGTTCGCTTGCCGGACTATCTCCGGAATTCCGGTGCCGAGCGCGACCCGTGTGCACCTGCCGAGCCCCACACGACCGGGGTCGAGCGCATGACGGACCATCTGCAGTGCGAACGCGTCGTAGACCATGTTGAAATGGCCGGTCAGATTTTCCGGGCACAGGTCCTGGACGACAAGATTGACCGCCCCTTCCCCACGTAGAGCCACGCTGTCGGCAGGCTGGATCACTTCGTCGAACCTGGTCCCGATGGTTGTGTACTGCACGCCGGGAACAGTGTCGGTGGGGGCGTTCAGTTCGGTGAGCAGGTCGGAACCCTGGACTTGCTCCGCGAGCGCCACCGAGAATTCGCCCTCGAGGAAATCCATCGCACCGGGCAACACCGCGAACGCGGGAGCAAGGCCGTAGAAGGTGCCGCCATAGGTCGGAGAAGCCACCCCCACCCACCGCTCGACGACGTCGGCGCCTCCGAGTTTGTTGATGTAGTACCGGGAGACGGTCGCACCCTGGGAATAACCGACGACGTCGACCTCGGAGGCTCCGGTCTCTGCGAGAACGCGATCCACGAAGTGCCCGAATTGCGATGCGGACACCCGGATCTCACCGGTCCCGTACTCCTCCGCGCCGGCCGCCAATCCGTAGTTCACGGCGAAGACACACAGCCCGGACGCCGCGAGAAGCGGTGCGAGCGCGGCAAAATCGGAATAGCTGTTGGAATCGGTTCCGTGCGCGAGGACGACCGGACGTGGATTGTCGGGCGAGGGAACACACGAGAAGTCGTTCGTGTCCGGCGGCGCCACCCCCGGGTTCCGCTCCGCATACTCCGCCGCTTCTGCGTGGGTCGCCGCGGACGGCCCTTGTGTCACAGGCACGAAGGAGGTGGACCCGAGGGGCGGTTGCGCACCTGCAACTCCCGCCGCGAGCACCGCAACGCACACCGCCGCGAAGCCTGCCCACGGCACACGTCGGACCGGCATGTGCCGCCTCCTGTCGTAACGCGGTCGTGACCACGTCATCGAAACAAGGTTCGATCACAACACTTTCCCGCTAATCCTGTGACTAATACTAGTATCAACGATGGCCTTGCGGCATCATCCGAACGAGCGACACCCCGGAAAGCGGAAAGGCAGGACCGGCAAGGCCACCGCTTACGAGGAACCGGGGGACGGCGAGGACCTCGGGCGACGGACGCTAGGGCGTCAGGGAGAGACTCAGCCTCCGCAGAACGCCGCTGCGACTTCGGGCGGAAGCCCGTCGAGCAGATCCTGCGCGGGCACGGCGAGGACCGGATCGTCGGCGAGCCAGCTCGCTGCCGGACAATCGGTCAAGAGCAAGCCGGTCTCCGGGGCGGCAGGACCACCGTCGGTGAACGCCCCCAGCACGTGCTCCGAGAGCTGCGCCGCAGACCCGTACGTCGAAGCACCCACCGAGAAGTCGGGCCCGAACGACGCGGACGCGTTGAACGACCGATCGTCGCTCCAGCCCCACTTCGTTCCGATGACCCCCGCCAGCAAGGCGGTTCCGTAGTTCTGCGCGTAACCGTCGGCCGCCGTGTCGTAAGCCGACGACATCGCAGCGAGTACCGGCGAACTCGGGTCGGTGCGCTTCTTCGTTTCGAGATAGGTCACCATGTCGTGCGTCGACGTGGTGCCGTTCCCCCAGTAGCCGGGCACGTAGGTATCGGTGAGCCCGAACTCTTCTACCGTTGTTGAGATCGCCTGGGGGTACTTCGCGTGCAGACGATCGGCGATCGCGTCGTTCGAAGCCCGGATCATCTCCGTGGCGTCGGCGTGGTCGGCAGGATCGCCGTACCGGAAGACGTACTCCGCGAGATACAACTTGACGATCGACACGCCCGCGCGGGACTCATGCTCGTTGGCAGTCCCTGCGCGGAACCCGGTGGGCGAGTGCGCAAACGAGACCTGTGTGCTGCTCGGCGCCACGATGGCACCGTTGTCGTCCAGAACCGGTGCCGGTGCCGCGGCGGCGATCTGGACACCCGATGCGGCGAGCGCAGTCAAGGCGGTGACGGCGAGGGCCTGTGCAAGGGGGCGCATGGTGAGCGATGGTAGTTGACCAAGATCGTTCCCGTGCGGTGACCCCGATGACTTCACAGCCTCACACCGGTCACACCGTATGAAACCCCGACCAGAGGAGAAACCATGATCATCGTCGCCGGACACATCACCGTCGAACCGAGCGTGCGGGCGAACTACCTGGCGGGCTGCACAGCCGTCGTCGAGCAGGCTCGTCGCACCCCGGGCTGCCTCGAGTTCTCGGTCTCCGCAGACCTGATCGATCCGTCCCGGGTGGTCGTGTTCGAGCGATGGGACTCCCCCGCCTCCGTCGAAAGCTTCCGGGGTTCCGGGCCCGACGGCGACGAGGCCGCAGCCATCGTCTCGGCATCGGTTGCGCAATACGTTGTCGCCGAGGCCCGCTCACTGACGTAATCGCCGGCCAGGTCAGCCGATACGCGGTGGGTCCACCTGAACGCGCAGCGGACCCTCCGCACGACGCGCGGTGCGGGTCGCCTGCGCTTCCCGCAGAGCACCGCCCAGTTCCCTACCCCGGTGCCTCGCGACCCGCACTATCATCCGATGCACCTCCTCGGGTTCCGGTCCGTCGGCACCGAACGGCAGTCGCTGTCCCGGGGGCAACGGCACCGGCCCGAGCACCTCGGCTCCTTCGGGCAGACGAGTCGCCTCGAGCAGTTCCGCGACGGCAGCCGAGCCACCGTCGAGCGCAGCCATGTGCACGGCGGGAGGGAAACCCACCTCCGTGCGTTCTGCCACCTCGTTCCGGGCGTGTCCGACCGGATCCCACCGGACAAGGGCCTGCACGGTCGGTATTCCGGAGTCGGCGACGACCACGACCTGGCCGCCGTCGCCGAACGGTCGCACCAACGCCGATGCCGTGAGCCACCGGCGCATCGTCTCCTCCGCGGCGCGAAGATCGGCGCGGCCGAGCAACGCCCATCCGTCGAGGAGCAGAGCGGCACCGTATCCGCCGTCCGCGACGGGTTCGGCGCCGACCGTCGAGACCACCAGTGACGCACCGGCAGCAACGGTCGCCTTGACTTCCCCGCCGCCCGAGGTGATCACCGGCACCCCGGGAAAGGCCCGGCCGAGTTCTTCCGCTGTCCGACCGGCACCGACGACGACGGCACGCAACGACCGGGCACCGCATGCATGACACCGATGCGTGGCGTCGGCGACTCCGCACCACTTGCACGCCGGTATCGCGGCGCCGTCCGGTCCCGCCGCCGCGGGGAGCGCCAACGGGCCGTTGCACCGTCGACATCGCGCGGGGGCCCGGCACTTACCGCATGCCAGAGCCGGCACGTAGCCACGTCGCGGAACCTGCACGAGCACGGGCTGTCCTGCGCCGAGCGCCGATCGGGCAGCGGCGAACGCGATGGCGGGCAACCGGGCGGCGCGGGCAGCGGGATCACGTGCGATCGCCTGATCGCTGTCGGCGAGCGCGGTGATCTTCGGCGCGCACGCTCGAAGCACTTCGCGGGGGGCGAGCAGGTCGTGCGCCCAACCGGAGTCGACGAGGGCCTGGGTCTCCGCGGTACGGGCGTGCCCGGCGATGACGACGGCCGCACCGGCAGCGTGCGCCCGGAGGGCGGCTATCTCCCGCGTGTGCGGATACGGCGACCGGGGTTCGGAATGCAGGTCGTCGCCGTCGTCCCAGACGACCAGGAGCCCGAGGTCGGGTGTCGGGGCGAATACCGCAGCCCGGGTTCCGACGACGATGCGGGCCGAGCCACGGAGAGCCGCCAGCCACCGGCGGTAACGCTCGGCCGGACCGAGTCCCGCGGTGAGACCCACGACGTGTTCCGCACCGGCCACTTCCCCGCAGGCAGCGAGCACGCGGTCGAGATCCCGCTGGTCCGGTACCACGAGGACCGCTGCGCGACCGGCCGCCGCGGTCACTGCGGCTAGTTCGGCGAGACGGCGCGGCCAGTCCTCACCGGGAAGCGCCTGCCACGCCGCGCGGGGTGCCCGCCCCGCCGCGAGAGCGTCCAGGAAGTTCTCGCCGTGCCGGTAACGCGCCCAGGCGGCGCGATCGAACGTCGGAGCTAGCGGCGGGTCCACCGGTTTCGGTTCTTCCGCCTCCACCCGGGCGTGGCGCGGAGGCACGGCGAGCCTGAGGACGTCTGCGCGTGTCCCGGCGTAGCGGGTCGCGACCTCGTCGGCGAGTGCCGCGATCTCGGGGGTGAGCACCGGCTCGGCCGACACGACCCGGTCGAGCGCACCGAGTTTGCCAGGGTGTTCGCTCGTCGCGGTGCGAGAGATCAGGAAACCGTCGACGAGACGGCCCGCAAAACGCACTCGGACGCGGACGCCCGGGCGGGCGTCCGCGTCGAGAGTGTGCGGGATCAGGTAATCGAACTCCCGGTCGAGATGCGGCACCGAGAGAAGCGGAAGAACTCGCCCTACCGGTTCGACCTCGGCAGCGCGGACTTCGGCAGCGGGTTTTTCGGCAGCCACCCGGGTGCGATCGTGGCCGTCAGAGTCCGGCGGCCGCGCGAAGCTTGTCGGCGCGGTCGGTGTTCTCCCACGGCAGGTCGATGTCGGTGCGGCCGAAATGACCGTACGCGGCCGTCTGCGCGTAGATGGGGCGCAGAAGATCCAGGTCGCGGATGATCGCGCCGGGACGCAGGTCGAACACCTCGTTCACGGCCTGCTGGATCCGAGCAGGATCGGCCTTCTCGGTGCCGAACGTCTCGACGAACAGCCCGACGGGAGCCGCCTTGCCGATCGCGTATGCGACCTGCACCTCGATGCGGTCCGCCAGGCCCGCCGCTACCGCGGTCTTGGCAACCCAGCGCATGGCGTACGCGGCGGACCGGTCGACCTTCGACGGGTCCTTGCCCGAGAACGCACCGCCACCGTGGCGGGCCATGCCGCCGTAGGTGTCGACGATGATCTTCCGGCCGGTCAGGCCGGCGTCACCCATCGGCCCGCCGAGCACGAAGGACCCGGACGGGTTGACGAGCAACCGGACGTCCGCGACGTCGAGGTCCGCGAGATTCGGGTCGGCCAGTACTGCGTCGACGACATGCGCCCGCAGGTCCGGCGTCAGCAGGTTGTTGAGGTCGATGTCGGCGGCGTGCTGCGTCGAGATCACGACGGTGTCGAGACGAACCGGCTTGTCGCCTTCGTACTCGATGGTGACCTGTGTCTTGCCGTCCGGACGGAGGTAGGGAAGGATTCCGGACTTGCGCACCTCGGTGAGGCGGCGCGAGAGCCGGTGGGCGAGGGAGATCGGCAGCGGCATCAGTTCCGGGGTTTCCGAGCAGGCATAGCCGAACATCAGCCCCTGGTCGCCGGCACCCTGCAGCGCCACCTCGTCGTCGGTCAGAGTCCCGGTGCGCGCCTCGAGCGCCACATCGACGCCCCCGGCGATCTCCGGCGACTGGGCGCCGATCGCGACGTTCACGCCGCAGGAGTTGCCGTCGAAGCCCTTCGACGAGCTGTCGTAGCCGATTTCGAGCACGCGATCGCGCACGATCTTCGGAATATCGGCGTACGCGGAGGTGGTCACCTCACCGACGACGTGCACCTGACCGGTGGTCACGAGCGTCTCCACGGCGACACGGGCACGAGGATCCTCGGCAAGCAGCGCGTCGAGGACGGAGTCGCTGATCGCGTCGCAGATCTTGTCCGGATGCCCCTCGGTCACGGACTCACTGGTGAAAAGCCGACCGCCGGTCTTGCTCACAGAATTCCCTCTCGCCTGATGTGTCTAGCTCTGAACGGACGCTGTGGAGCGGCACGCACTCCCGGTCGGGTCCAGCCCGGCCACTTTGCAGACGCTACTGTCCCGGCAGCGTCGGCGCGAGTATTGAACTCATCGGACTTTACGTCCGGTCGCCCTGTGACAGCAGCGGCCTCAGTGCGTCGAGAACCCGGCTCGCCATCAGCGCCTTGGAACCGTGGGGCAGCGCCGTCTCGGAACCGTCCGCGGCCAGCAACCAGCCGTCGTTGTGATCGACCTCGAATGCCTTGCCGTCACCGACCGCGTTGACGACGAGGAGATCGCAGCCCTTACGGGCCAGTTTTTCGCGCGCATAGGTCAGAACGTCGCCGTGTTCGTCGCCCGTCTCGGCAGCGAATCCGACGATGACGGTGTCCTCGGAGAGTGCACCTTCCGATCGGGAACGCACCAGACCGGCGAGAATGTCGTCGTTCTTGGTCAGCGCGATCGAGTCCGGTTCGCCCGCGCCCTTCTTGATCTTGCTGGCGGCGAAAGAAACGGGACGGAAGTCCGCGACCGCAGCCGACATCACGACGGCGTCGGCGCTTGCAGCGTGCTTGGTGACCGCGTCCTGCATCTGCGCGGCGGTCTGCACCCGCACGACGTCCACGGCGGCGGGATCGTCGAGTCCCGCGACCGCTCCCGCGACGAGCGTGACCTCTGCACCCCGCTGAGCGGCGAGCCGCGCGAGCGCATAGCCCTGCTTCCCCGACGATCGGTTGCCCAGGAATCGGACGGGATCGAGCGGTTCGCGGGTTCCACCTGCGGAGACGACGATGCGCCGGCCCACCAGGTCACGGGGCAGGGCGTCGGCGCGTTCGAGCAGCAGCGACGCCAGCGCGAAGATTTCGTCGGGCTCGGGCAGTCGCCCGGCACCGGTGTCCTTGCCGGTCAGGCGTCCGGATGCCGGCTCGACCACCACGTTGCCGCGACGCCGCAGAGTCGCCACGTTGTCGACCGTGGCGGGGTGTTCCCACATCTCGGTGTGCATCGCGGGGACGAACATCACCGGGCAACGCGCCGTGAGAAGCGTGGCGGTGAGCAGGTCGTCGGCGCGCCCGGAAACCGCCCGGGCCATGAGGTCGGCGGTGGCGGGGGCGACGACGACGAGGTCGGCCTCCTGCCCCAGCCGCACGTGGGGTACTTCCGGCACGTCGGCGAAGACCCCGGTGTGTACCGGATTGCCGGAAAGTGCCTCGAAGGTGGCGCGACCGACGAACTCGAGTGCCGCTTCCGTCGGAACGACCCGGACATAGTGTCCGTTCTCGGTGAACGCCCGGATCAGGGCGCACGCCTTGTAGGCGGCGATCCCGCCGGCGACTCCGACGACGACGCGGCGGCGACCGGCTTCCGGAGCGCCGTCCGCGGCGTGAGGAGTCACTCGCCTTCGGTGTGCTCGAGCAGATCCGCGTGGATCTCGCGCAGCGCGATGGACAGCGGCTTCTCCTGCAGTCCCGGCTCGACGAGCGGGCCCACGTACTCGAGAATGCCGTCACCGAGCTGGTTGTAGTAGTCGTTGATCTGCCGGGCGCGCTTGGCCGAGTAGATCACCAGAGCGTACTTCGAGGAGGCGCGTTCGAGCAGCTCGTCGATCGGCGGGTTGGTGATACCCAGCGGAGTGTCGTAGACCGGAAGGGCGTTGCCCTCGAGGTCGATCGCTGCTGCCTGCATGCTGCTCACTCGGTGTTCTCCTGAGTTTTCGCGGGATAGAAAATTTCGTCGGCGGATTCTGCAAACCGGCACCGGACGGGCGCCGGGAGGCACGCTCCGGTTATCCGTTTTCGGGACCGACTAACAAGGATACCAATTCTTCGCACGCACGGTCGACTTCGTCGTTGACGATGACCACGTCGAACTCGCCCTGGGCGGCGAGTTCGGTGCGTGCGGTTTCCAGTCGGCGGGCCACCACCTCGGCGGATTCCGTGCCTCGGCCGGTGAGGCGCTCGACAAGCACCTCCCAACTGGGCGGCGCGAGGAACACCAGGATCGCCTCGTCCATCGCGGCTCGTACGGCGCGGGCACCGGCGAGATCGACCTCGACGAGTACCGGACGTCCGGCGGCAAGCGCCTCGCGTACCGGCGCTGCCGGTGTTCCCGAGCGTTGCAGACCGGCGTGGATGTCGGCCCATTCGAGCAGCTCACCGTCGTCGATCATGCGATCGAATTCCTCGCGGGTGACGAAGCGGTAGTCCACGCCGTCCACCTCGCCCGGTCTCGGGGCGCGGGTGGTCGCGGAGACACTGAACATCAGATCAGGCACCTGGGCGCGCAGACGGCGCACGACCGTCGACTTACCGACCGCGGAGGGGCCGGCCAGAACTACCAGCCGGCCCCTCCGCGCTGCGGGTGCGCTGTCCGTCACGGGATGTGCGTCAGCTACCACGGTCTCAGGCGTCGAAATCGAACCTGGCGAGCAGGGCCTTGCGCTGGCGATCGCCGAGTCCGCGCAGACGGCGGGTCGGAGCGATTTCCAGTTCGGTCATGATCTCCTGCGCCTTGACCTTGCCGACCTTCGGCAGGGCCTCGAGCAGTGCGGATACCTTCATCTTGCCGAGGATTTCGTCGTTCTCGGCGTCCTTCAGCACCTGCTTGAGGTCGGTGCCGCCGCGCTTGAGGCGCTCCTTGAGCTCTGCCCGGGCACGACGGGCAGCAGCCGCCTTCTCCAGAGCAGCGGCGCGCTGCTCATCGGTCAGCTGGGGAAGGGCCACGGTTCCTCCGTCTCATCGTTGGAATTCAGTCTTCACCGCTGTAACCAGCGGCGATAGCGACCGTACTCACGACTTCCGCCGAATGCGAACCGCACCCCCGCTGCGACGCTCGAAAATCCGTGCGGTAGTGCGCCCGGATTCCGGGGTGGAAACGACGCGGCGGGAACGTCGAGATTTGCTGGTCCTACCTGCCTGAATGCGGAAAAGATGCTGGTCACAGGCCTTGGATGGTGATGTGAGCAGGTCACACCTCGACGGCATGCAAGATCACCGGCAGCCACCGGGAAGGTCATCGGGACGGCCGGAAAAAAATCTCGCGGTTCCGCGTGTCGCGGCGCGCTGATCCGCAGGTCAAGGACCGTGCACGCGCACGGCCCTTGACCTCTCAGTCCTGCAGAAATGCTCAGTCCTGCAGAAACGCGAACTGCTCCACCGTGCGGGCGACGGCATCACGCAGTGCCGGCACGGACGGACCCGCGCGCAGCACCTCACGTGAGACGTTCGGCACCACGGCCTTCAGGTTGCCCGCTGCCAACCGGCGGACGTCGTCCGCGGTTCCCCCCTGCGCACCCACGCCGGGCATCAGGACGGGGCCGTTCAGCTCGCGCAGGTCGGGTGCCTGCGCCAGGGTGGCGCCGACGACTACACCGACCGAACCGAGACGGTCCGCTCCGGCGTTCCGGGCCGCGGCCTCGTCCACCATCGCCTGGGCGACCGTGCGACCGTCCTCGAGCCGGGCATTCTGCACCTGTCCGCCCTCGGGGTTCGAGGTAGCGGCCAGCACGAAGACCCCGCGGCCCGTCCGGGCCCCCAGATCCAGCGCAGGAGCGAGCGCACCGAACCCCAGGTACGGCGAGACGGTCACCGCATCCGAGCACAGAGGCGACTCGTCAGCGAGCCAGGTGCGTGCGTACGCGTCCATGGTGGAGCCGATATCGCCGCGTTTGGCGTCGGCCAGCACCAGCGTCCCGGAACCGCGCAGCACCGCGACGGTACGTTCGAGCACTTCCAGACCCGCGGAGCCGAACACCTCGAAGAAGGCGACCTGCGGTTTGACGACGGCGACGACCCCGTCGAACGCCTCGACGCACAGTTCGCTGAACTTCTCGAGCCCGTCCGTGTCGACCCCGAGCCCCCACGCGGTGAGCAGTTGCGGGTGGGGGTCGATGCCGATGCACAGCGGACCGCGGCTCGCGAGCGCTTCCGCGAGCCGTTCGCCGAAGGTGCTCACGACTGTCCAGCGGTGGCGGCTCCACGCACTCGTGCGTGCATCCGCTGGATGGAACTGACGCCGATGTCACCGCGGATCGCGGCCTCGATGCCTTGCACTGCAGCGGACGCGCCCTGCACCGTCGTGATGCACGGGATGTTCGCGGCGACCGCCGCGCTGCGGATCTCGTACCCGTCGACACGTGGCCCGGAATTGCCCCACGGGGTGTTGATCACCATGGCGATATCGCCCGCGCGGATGCGGTCGACAACGTCCGGAGCGCCCTCGGGGCGTTCCTCCTCGGACACCTTGTATACGTGTTCGCACGGAACACCGTTGCGGCGCAGCACTTCTGCGGTGCCGACGGTGGCGGCGATGTGGAACCCGAGGTCCGCGAGGTGCTTGACAGGGAAGATCATCGACCGCTTGTCCTTGTTCGCCAGCGACACGAACACGGTGCCCGAGGTGGGCAGCGAGCCGTACGCCGCGGTCTGGCTCTTGGCGAATGCCGTGCCGAAGTCGTCGTCGATGCCCATCACCTCACCGGTGGACTTCATCTCGGGGCTGAGCAGGGTGTCGACTCCTGTTCCGTCGGCGCGACGGAACCGGTTGAACGGCAGCACGGCTTCCTTCACCGCCACCGGCGCATCCAGTGGGATCTCGCTGCCGTCGCCCTCGGCGGGCAGGATCCCGGAGGCGCGCAGTTCGGCGATCGACTCACCGAGCATCACGCGCGCACATGCCTTGGCGAGCTGAACCGCCGTGGCCTTGGACACGAACGGCACCGTGCGGCTCGCCCGGGGATTCGCCTCGAGAACGTAGAGGACGTCGTCCTTGAGCGCGTACTGGACGTTGAGAAGGCCCTTGACGCCGATACCGGCGGCGAGCGCAGCCGTCGAACGGCGGACGTTCTCGATGTCCGAGCGACCGAGGGTGATCGGCGGCAGGGCGCACGCGGAGTCACCGGAGTGGATACCGGCCTCCTCGATGTGCTCCATGATCCCGCCGATGTAGACGTCGGTGCCGTCGCACAGCGCGTCCACGTCGATCTCGACGGCGTCGTCGAGGAACCGGTCCACGAGCACCGGACGGTCGTCGGAGATCTCGGTGGCGCGGGAGATGTAGTTCTCCAGTGCCTTCTCGTCGTAGACGATCTCCATGCCGCGTCCACCGAGCACGTACGACGGCCGCACCAGCACGGGGTAGCCGATCTCGGCGGCGATGTCACGGGCACCGTCGAAGGTGGTGGCGGTGCCGTACTTCGCGGCGGGCAGCCCGGCCTCCTCGAGGACGCGGCCGAACTCGCCACGGTCCTCGGCGAGGTCGATCGCCTCTGGGCTGGTCCCCACGATGGGAACGCCCGCGTCCTTGAGCCGCCGCGCAAGTCCCAGTGGGGTCTGGCCACCGAGCTGCACGATGACGCCGGCGACCGTGCCGGACTCGCATTCGGCGCGGTACACCTCGAGCACGTCTTCGAACGTGAGCGGCTCGAAGTACAGCCGGTCGGCGGTGTCGTAGTCGGTCGAGACCGTCTCGGGGTTGCAGTTGACCATCACGGTCTCGTAGCCGGCGTCCGAGAGCGTCAGCGCGGCGTGCACGCACGAGTAGTCGAATTCGATGCCCTGACCGATGCGGTTCGGGCCCGAGCCGAGGATGAGAACCTTCGGCTTGTCGGGCTGCGGCGACACCTCGGTCTCCGCGGCCGGATCCAGCTCGTACGTCGAGTAGTGGTACGGGGTCTTCGCCTCGAACTCCGCGGCGCACGTGTCGACCGTCTTGTAGACCGGGTGCACACCCAGCTCGTTGCGCAGGGCGCGGACCTCGGCCTCGTCCGCGAACTGAGCGGGGCGCAGCGCCGCGATCTGGCGGTCGGAGAAGCCGTGATGCTTGACGTACCGGAGTTCGTCGGCGCCGAAGGTCTCGGCGGTGCGGACCTTCTCGCCCAACCCGACGATCTGTGCGATCTCCTCGAGGAACCACGGGTCGATCTTGGTGGCGTCGAAGACCTGCTCGAGGCTCGCGCCGAGTTCGAACGCCTGCGCGACCTGGTAGATCCGCCCGTCGGTGGGCGTCTCGATCGCCTTCAGCAGTTCGTCGAGCGAGCCCTCGACCTCGGGGCCCGTCCAGAATCCGGCCCGCTTGGTCTCGAGCGAGCGCAGCACCTTGCCGAACGCCTCGGCGAAGTTGCGGCCGATCGACATCGCTTCACCCACCGACTTCATGGTCGTGGTGAGCGTGCCGTCGGCGCCCGGGAACTTCTCGAACGCGAAGCGCGGCGCCTTGACCACCACGTAGTCGAGCGTCGGCTCGAAGCACGCCGGCGTCTCTCCGGTGATGTCGTTGATGATCTCGTCGAGCGTGTAGCCGATGGCGAGCTTGGCCGCCATCTTCGCGATCGGGTAGCCGGTCGCCTTCGAGGCGAGTGCCGACGACCGCGACACGCGGGGGTTCATCTCGATGACGACGAGACGGCCGTCGCTCGGGTCCATGGCGAACTGGATGTTGCAGCCACCGGTCTCGACGCCCACCTCGCGGAGGATCGCGATGGAGAGGTCGCGCATCTTCTGGTATTCGCGGTCGGTCAGCGTCATCGCCGGTGCCACCGTGATCGAGTCGCCGGTGTGCACACCGACCGGGTCGACGTTCTCGATCGAGCACACGATCACGACGTTGTCGCGACCGTCGCGCATGAGCTCGAGCTCGTATTCCTTCCAGCCGAGGATCGACTCCTCGATGAGCACGTTCGCGGTCGGCGACGCGGCGAGACCGCCACCGGCGATGCGCTCGAGGTCGGCTTCGTTGTACGCCATGCCGGAGCCGAGTCCACCCATGGTGAACGACGGGCGGACCACGACGGGGTACCCGAGTTCGGCGACGGTCGCGCGAACCTCGTCCATCGTGTAGCACACGGCGGAGCGAGCGGATTCGCCTCCGCACTTGGCGACGATGTCCTTGAACTTCTGCCGGTCCTCGCCGCGCTGGATCGCGTCGAAGTCGGCGCCGATCAGCTCGATGTCGTACTTCTCGAGGATGCCCTGCTCGGACAAGGCGACGGCGGTGTTGAGCGCAGTCTGCCCGCCGAGCGTGGCGAGCACCGCGTCGATCGGGGTGCCGTTCGCGGCTTCGGCGGCGATGACCTTCTCGACGTACTCGGCGGTGATCGGCTCGATGTAGGTCGCGTCGGCGAACTCCGGGTCGGTCATGATCGTGGCCGGATTGGAGTTGACGAGCGAGACGCGCATGCCCTCCTCACGGAGGACCCGGCACGCCTGGGTGCCGGAGTAGTCGAACTCGCAGGCCTGACCGATGACGATCGGGCCGGAGCCGATGACCAGGATGTGGGAGAGATCGGTACGGCGTGGCATCAGTTCTTCTCTCCCTCGAGCATGCGGGTGAAACGGTCGAACAGGTAGGAGGCGTCGTGCGGCCCTGCCGCGGCCTCCGGGTGGTACTGCACCGAGAACGCGGAGCCGTCGGCGAGCTTGACGCCTTCGACGGCACCGTCGTTGGCGCAGGTGTGGCTGATCACGGCGCGGCCGAACGGCGTGTCGAACTCCTGGCCGGCCTCACCTTCGAGCGCGAACCCGTGGTTCTGCGCGGTGATGGCGATGCGACCGGTCTCGTGCTCGACGACCGGGATGTTGATCCCGCGGTGACCGAACTTCATCTTGTAGGTGTTCAGGCCCAGCGCGCGGCCGAGGATCTGGTTGCCGAAGCAGATGCCGAACAGCGGCAGTCCCTGGGCGAGCACCTCCTTGGTCAGGTGCACAGCCCCGTCGGCGGTGGCCGGGTCACCGGGACCGTTCGACAGGAACACTCCGTCGGCCTTCAGGTCGAGGATGTCGTGAAGCGTCGCGGTCGACGGCAGCACGTGCACGCGGATGCCGCGTTCGGCGAACATGCGCGGCGTGTTGGTCTTGATGCCGAGATCGATCGCGGCGACGGTGAAGCGCGGATCGCCGCCGGTGGGTTCGACGATGTACCCGCTGGTGGTACTGACTTCGCCGGCGAGGTCGGCGCCGAGCATCGACGGCTGGCTCTTGACGCGATCGAGAAGCGTGTCGATGTCGAGGTCGTCGCCCTTCCAAGCGAGAGCGTCGCCGGAGAACACCCCGGCGCGCATCGAGCCGCGCGTCCGCAGATGCCGCACGAGTGCGCGGGTGTCGATACCCGCGAGGCCCACGACGTTCTGTCGCGCCAGTTCGTCCTGAAGCGATCCGGTCGCCCGCCAGCTGGATACGCGTCGCGACGGATCGCGCACCACGAATCCTGCCACCCAGATCTTGGACCCGTCGGCGTCGCCGGTGGGGCCCACCGACTCGTTGTCCTCGTGGTTCCAGCCGGTGTTGCCGATCTGCGGCGCGGTGGCCACGACGATCTGCCGGTGGTAGCTGGGATCGGTGAGGGTTTCCTGATAGCCGGTCATGCCCGTGCTGAACACGGCCTCACCGAGGGTCTGCCCGACTGCCCCGAAAGGCGTGCCACGGAAGACGCGCCCGTCCTCGAGGACCAGCACCGCGGTGCCGGCGCCGAATGTTCCGCCGCTCATGCGTTGTCTCCGTTCTTCTCGACCGCACCAGAACCGGCCGTACGGGCGGAAATCTCGCGTGTCGTGTTCGTCTTCGTGATGTTCGTCGTCGCTGTGATCGTCATCGTCGTTGTGATCGTCACTTTTCGTTCTCGTCCCGAGTCCATTCCCGAGTCCATTGTGGATAGATCGACTTGTCGTCCCCACGGAAACCCGTGTCGACCTCGGTCCCCGACGGCAACTGCCACCGGATCACGAGCACGCCGTCCTTCGTCATGACCTTGCCGGCCAAGCCGCGTTCGGTCCGGATCGCCCGGATCGACTCCTGAGGGATCCAGATGGGCGACGCGCCGTGCCGTTCCACCAGCACGCCCGTCCGGTACCGGCTCAGCTCGGCATTCGCGCGGAACCCGAGGTCGCCCACAGCGATGCGGTCCTGCCAACTCGGCGCGAGGGTGCTGCCGACGTACAGGCCGGTGCTCGGCTCGATGAGCCGCTCCCCCGGTTCTGCGGGTACGACGGGAAGCTCACCGATCGCGTCCTTCTGGCGTCGGGCCCGGCCGCGCCAGCCCTTCCACATCAGCAGTACGAGCACGACCCACAACGCCAGGAATCCGACGGTGAGCAGTATCCGGTCCATCTCGTCTTCCTACTTTCCGTCGGTCCGGGGGAACACCGCGCCGTCACGCGCCGTGATCCTGCCGCGAAGCACTGTCGCGGTGACCCGTCCCGGCAAGGTCATGTCCTGGTACGGGGTGTTGTCTGCGATGCTCGCCAGGTCGGGGCCGTGCACCGTCCACTCGGTGTGAGGATCGACGAGCACCAGGTTGGCGGGCTCTCCCACCTCGAGCGGACGACCTTGGTCGTCGAGCCCGACGATCTCCGCGGGGCGCTCGCTCATGACTTTCGCCACGCCGCGCCAGTCGAGCAGACCGGGACGCACCATCGTCTCGATCACGATGGACAACGCCGTTTCGAGGCCGAGCATTCCGGGACGGGCCTGGGAGAACTCGCAGCACTTGTCCTGCTCGGCGTGCGGTGCGTGGTCCGTGGCGACACAGTCGATCACTCCGGAGGCGAGCCCTTTGCGCAGCGCCTCGACATCCGAGCGTTCGCGCAGCGGCGGGTTGACGCGGTTGATGCCGTCGTAGGTTTCCAGCCGCGAGTCGTCGAGCAGAAGGTGATGCGGCGTGACCTCGGCGCTGATCGAAATACCTTGCGCGCGTGCCCATTCCAGGAGGGACACGGTGCCGGCAGTCGACGCGTGGCAGATGTGCACCCGCGCGCCGGCGTCACGCGCGAGCAGCGCGTCACGGGCGACGATGGACTCCTCGGCAGCACGCGGCCATCCCGCCAGACCGAGACGCGCAGCCGTCGGCCCCTCGTGCGCGACAGCTCCGACCGTCAGCCTGGGCTCCTCGGCGTGCTGGGCGATGAGCACCCCGAGTGACGACGAGTACTCCAGCGCGCGGCGCATGAGCAGCGGATCGTCGACGCACTTGCCGTCGTCGGAGAACATCTTGACCTGGCCGACACCGGAGGCCATGGTGCCCATCTCGGCGAGTTGCTTGCCCGCGAGACCGATCGTGACGGCGCCGACCGGGTGCACGTCGACGAGCCCGACCTCCTGGCCGCGACGCCACACGTGGTCGGTGACGACCGCGGAATCGGCGACCGGATCGGTGTTCGCCATCGCGAACACCGCGGTGTAACCGCCGCGCGCCGCAGCGGCCGATCCCGAGTCGATCGTTTCGGTGTCCTCACGACCCGGCTCACGCAGATGGGTGTGCAGGTCGACGAAACCGGGCAGCAGGACGCGGTCTGTGCCGTCGAGGACCTCCACGTCCGCTTCGGCCTCGAGTCCCGGTCCGATGGCCAGGATCTGCTCGTCGCCGAGCAGCACGTCGACCGGCTCCCCCTCGCCGTAGAGCCGGACATTGCGGATGAGCACCTGCGGCGTCACCGGGGCATCTCCTCTTCCATGTGTACTTTCCGAAGCCGCGTTCACGACAGGTTTCCTTCCGTACCGACGAGCAACCGGAAGAGCACCGCCATGCGCACGTGCACACCGTTGCTCACCTGCTGCAGGACGGCGGACTGCGGTGCGTCGGCGACCGGGAATCCGATTTCCATCCCACGCAGCATCGGCCCGGGGTGCAGGACGACGGCATGTTCCTGGAGCAACGCGGCTCGCTTGGCGCTGAGGCCGTAGCGGATCGAGTACTCCCGGGCCGACGGAAAGAAACCGCCGTTCATCCGTTCCGCCTGCACGCGCAGTACCAGCACCGCGTCGAGACCGGGCAGTTCGGCGTCGAGCGAGTCCGCGACACGCACCGGCCACGTCTCGACGCCGACCGGCAGGAGGGTGCGGGGTGCGACGAGCACGACCTCCGCTCCGAGCATGCTCAGCAGCAGAGCGTTCGACCGCGCGACGCGGCTGTGCAGCACGTCGCCGACGATCGCGACCCGGCGTCCTTCGAGCCCACCGAGCCGCTGACGCAGGGTGAGCGCGTCGAGCAGCGCCTGCGTCGGGTGCTCGTGTGTCCCGTCACCGGCGTTGATCACGGCCGGGCCGGAACCGGACTCGTTGGTCCACTGCGCAATCCGGTGCGCCGCCCCGGAGGCGGGGTGCCGCACGACGAGCGCGTCCGCGCCGGCAGCGTGGAGCGTCAGCGCGGTGTCGCGCAACGATTCGCCCTTCTGCACCGACGAACTGGAGGCCGAGACGTTGATGACGTCGGCGCTCATCCATTTGCCGGCGACCTCGAAGGAGACGCGGGTGCGGGTCGAGTTCTCGTAGAACACCGTCATGACGGTGCGGCCGCGGAGCGTGGGAAGCTTACGGACCTCACGGCCGAGCAGTGCCTGCTCGAAACGTTCGGCTTCGTCGAGAAGCCCTGTTGCAGAATCCTTGTCCAGATCCGCGATGGTGAGCAGGTGTTTCACTGGGACTTGCCTCCCGAGATCTCCACGGCGTCGCGGCCGTCCTGTTCGGTGAGCAGCACGCTGACGTCCTCGCTACGCGCGGTGGGAACGTTCTTGCCGACGTAGTCGGCCCGCAACGGGAGTTCGCGGTGGCCGCGGTCGACCAGCACGGCGAGCTGCACTGCTTCCGGGCGGCCGAGGTCGCGCAGCGCATCGAGAGCGGCGCGGACGGAGCGGCCCGAGAACAGGACGTCGTCGACGAGCACGACGAGGGTGTTGTCGACGCCGCCGTCGGGCACCGAGGTGCGCTCGAGCGGACGGTGCGGCTTGGTGCGCAGGTCGTCTCGGTACAGCGTGATGTCTAGCGAACCGACCGGCACGCGCACACCGGAGAACTCTTCGATGCGCTCGGCGAGCCGGTTCGCGAGGGTGATGCCGCGGGTGGGGATTCCCAGGAGCACGACACGCCGGGCTTCCTCGGGGGTGTCGAGCGCGGTCTTCTCGATGATCTGATGCGCGATCCGCGCGATGGTGCGATGCACATCCGCCGCGGAGAGAAGCTCACGCGCGGGTGCGTCGGCGGGAGACGCTGAATCGGTAGAAGCTGTGGACCCGTCCTCGGACACGGTCATGCAGCGACCTCCTTCTCCGCCTCACTGGACGGATCGTTAAAGGATGCCTGACAGTCGTCGAGCCTATCAGCGTGCACATGCCCGAAAGCACGGTGCGCGGGTGAAGCGCAACACAGACGTCGAGGCATCCCGGCTGGGAAAACGCGGGGAAGCACGCGAGCGGGCTCCGGTGGGGACGACACCCCACGGGAACCCGCTCGACGACAGTGGAACAGCGAAAACGTACCGCCCGGTCAGGACTGGTCGGAGTCCTTGTCCTGTGTATCACCGGGAGGCCGCACCAGTGTGGCCGCCGCGGCGGCGCGCACCTGGTCCGCGACGGCGACGATCTGCCCGAGGACGCCGTTGACGAACGCCGGGGAATCGTCGGTCGACAACTGCTTGGCGAGTTCGACGGCTTCGTCGACCGCGACGACCGGTGGCACATCCGTGGCGTGGAAAAGCTCCCACACCGCGATGCGCAGAATCGCCCGGTCGACCGCGGGCAGCCGATCGAGGGTCCACTCGTGCAAGTGATCGGCGATCACGCGATCGGTCTCGTCGAGGTTGTCGGCGACACCGTTGATGATGGTCTGCGCGTAGGGCGGCACCGGCGCGACCTGGTCGTCCGCGACGGCAAGTTCTACCCGGTCGGCAGCGAGGTCGACGGGATGGACGTTGCGTGCCTCTGCCTCGAAGAGCAGATCGACAGCGCGCTTACGGGCCTTGTGACGGGCCCCGAGCTTTTTCTGGGTACCGGACACTCAGGAGTTCACTCGCCCCAGGTAGTTGCCGTCACGCGAATCGACCTTGAGCTTGTCACCGGTGTTGATGAACAACGGAACCTGGATCTCGGCACCGGTCTCGAGCGTGGCCGGCTTGGTGCCGCCGGTGGAGCGGTCGCCCTGCAGGCCCGGGTCGGTGTGCTTGACGACGAGCTCGATCGTGACGGGCAGTTCGACGAACAGCGGAACGTCGTCGTGCGTCGCGACCTGCACGGCCATGTTCTCGAGCAGGAACTTCGCCGCGTCGCCGAGCAGCTCGGGGCTGATCGAGATCTGGTCGAAGGTCTGCGAGTCCATGAACACGTAGTCGGTGCCGTCGTTGTACAGGTACGTCATGTCGCGGCGGTCGACCGTCGCCGTTTCGACCTTGACACCGGCGTTCCAGGTCTTGTCCACGGTCTTGCCCGACGTCACATTCTTGAGCTTCGTACGCACGAACGCGGGGCCCTTGCCCGGCTTGACGTGCTGGAACTCGATGATCTGCCAGAGCTGGCCGTCGATCTTCAGAACGAGTCCGTTCTTGAAATCACTGGTGTCAGCCACTTACTTCGCGTCTCCTAGAGTCGGGGAAACCGCCTCAAACGACGGTTAATGTCTTGTCGGTGAGCGTGAGCAATTCCGGAGTCTGCTCCCGCACCACGAGCGTGTCCTCGATCCGCACGCCTCCGCGCCCCGAGAAGTACACACCCGGCTCGACGGTCACCGCCGCACCGGCGACAAGTGTACCGGTCGCCGCTGCTCCGATTCCCGGCGCTTCATGGATCTCCAGTCCCACCCCGTGACCGAGCCCGTGGAGGAACAGATCCGCGTGCCCCGCGGCGGCGACGACATCGCGCGCGGCGGCGTCCACTGCGGCGCACTCCACACCGGGCGCGAGCGCTTCGCGGCCGGCACGCTGCGCCGTGAGCACCACCTCGTACAGATCACGCTGCCAGTCGGCCGCGCGGCCCAGCACCAGGGTGCGGGTCATGTCGGAGTGGTATCCGCCCACCTGCGCGCCGAAGTCCAATTTCACGAAGTCGCCGGAGGCGAGAACGGCACCGGTGGGCCGGTGATGCGGAATCGCCGAGTTCTCCCCCGTCGCGACGATCGTCTCGAACGAGATGCCGTCCGCGCCGTGCTCGAACATGCGCCACTCGAGATCCCGGGCGACCTGCTGCTCGGTGCGCCCGGGCCGCAGCCCTCCGGCCGCGACGAGATCGGCCAGTGCACGGTCCGCGACCGCGCAGGCCTCGCGGAGCAGTCCCACCTCGTGTTCGTCCTTGACCATCCGCAGCTCTTCGACGAGACCGGGTGCGGGCACGAATCGCGCGGCGCTCCCCAATCCGTCCCAGCGGAACCGTTCGTCCACGGTGACGACGTGGCTTTCGAAACCCCACGTAACGGGCGTCCCGGTCGCTGCCGCGACGAGATGCGCTGCCGAGGCACGCGCGATCTCCGCCCGGAGATCGGGCACCTGCGCGGCGACCTGGGTGACGTAGCGGCCGTCCGTACTGATCACGGTGCGGCCCTCGTTCGCGTCGTCGTCGGCGGTGACGAGAAGCGCGGCGTTCGATCCCGTGAACCCGGTCAGGTACCGGATGTTGAGAAGATCGGTGACGAGCAGGGCGTCGAGGTCGCGCTCGGCGAGGAGGGCACGCAGGGCGCGACGGCGGGAGGCGTGATCTGCGGGCATTCGACCAACCTACCCCGCGTCCGTGTGTGGGACGAGACACACTTTCCGGCCCGCAGCCGTTACTCTCGGGTACATGAAACCGTGGTTGGTTCGCGGACTGGGGCTTTCCCTCGTCCACGTGATCGTGCGCGCATTGCTCGGTGTCGCCCTGATGCAGTGGCCGTTGCAGGGGTCGATCCTGCGATGGATGGGCCTGGCCGTCGTCATTCTGGCGGCGATCGTGTGGGCCGGCATCGACGGCGTCCGCGACCGGCGGGCGAATCCGGACCCCGACGACGGGGAGGACCTGACGATACGGTGGCTCGCCGCGGGCGCGGTCACCGGAATCGTCGCCGGTTTCCTGACGTGGCTGGTCGACACCCTGACCGACCTCCCGATCGGCGTGAAGTCGCTTCTCTTCGAATTGACGTCGGGTGCCGCATTCACGGTCCTGCTGGTGTTCCTGCCGGCGATGGCCGCGGTCACCGCGGGCCGATTCCTCGCGGGTCGAGGCGAAAGCAAGCCCGACTCGAGCGATCGGCCGTCCCGGCAGCGGGAGCGGGAGCCGGAACCCGCGGCGGTGGCGAGCGCACCGTCCGCCGACTCCGCGTGGCGCAGCGACGAGGCACCCACCGAGGTGTTCCCCGCCGTCGACCCACAGGGCCCGCGCCCCGAGCGCTGAGCTTCTCGACAGCGCGCCCTCACGTCTCCGGCCCCGGACGATACGAAGGTCCGGGTCGGTCCGCTGTAGCGTCGACCCCATGAGCAAGCTGGACGAAGTGGGCGAACGCGACGCGTGGCGATGCTGGCTGTGTGACGAACCGGTGGATCCCGCCATGTCGGTCAACGATCCGCGGGGTCCGAGTGTCGACAGCATCACGACCGCCAAGAAGGGTGCGAAGGGCGGGCAGGAACGGCTCGCGCACCGCGCCTGCAACACCAAGAAAGGCGCGGTCAAGCCCGTCGTGCCGTGGCCGGATCGGCTGTTCGTCATCGATCCCGCGCCGATCATCGGTGTGGTCGAGCAACTCACCCGGAAGGGCGGCCGCGTGGCCGTCGCGCGGTGCCCGAGCGAAGCCGACGCCGTCGAGGCCGGCGAGTGGCTCGTGGATCGGCTGTCCCGCCTCGCACCGGGCCTGTCGGTCACGACGCGCATCGATGCCGGTGGCGGCGGATTCCTTCTGGTCCTCACCACCTGACCTCGCCACCCTCGAACATTCCTTAAAATACCGTATCGTTCCCTATTGACACAGTAATAGGGAACGATACGGTATTTTCATGGAAGAAACATTGCTCTCGGTCGAGCAGGTCGCCGAACGCCTCGGACTGCACGTGCGCACCGTGCGGAATTACGTCCGCGACGGCAAGCTGCCCGCCGTGCGCATCGGCAAGCAGTACCGCATCGCGCAAACCGACCTCGACGCCTTCACCGGCAGGGCGGTACCCGCGCCACCCCGCGAGACCGTGCGGAGGCAACGACACACCGACGTCTCGAGCATCGTCGAAATCGATGCCGTGAGCCCGGAGACGGCTCACCGCCTCACCACGGTGCTGATCGCTGCCGCAGGCACCCATGACGAGGGGCCACGACTGCGGATCGACACGGTCTACGACGAAGAGCGCGGGCGCATGAAAGTCGTCGTCCTCGGGGGGCTCGCCGACACCGCCCGGCTGCTCGACTACATCGAAGGGATCCTCGAGTCGTGAACGCCATCTACAAATCCGCCACCGCCGCAGAGCAGGTGCAGCAACGCTATCGGGAACGCCTCGCGTCGTGGCCGGTGCCCTCCGACCGCGTCCGGATCCCCACCGACGCAGGCGAGACCTTCGTGGTGGTGTCCGGTCCACCGGATGCGCCGCCCCTGGTGTTGCTGCACGGGGCCGGCGCGAACACTTCGACGTGGCTCGGTGACATCGCCACGTGGGCAAGGAGTTTCCGCACCTACGCCGTGGACCTGGTCGGCGAACCCGGCCTCAGCGCGCCGACGCGGCCGCGCCTGGACACCGACGGACCTGCCCGGTGGCTCGATCAGGTGCTCGGCGGACTGGGTATCACCACGTGCGCAATTGTCGGCATGTCGCTCGGCGGATGGAGCGCGCTGGACTACGCGATCCGGCGACCCGGACGCGTGACACGTCTGGTACTCCTCTGCCCGGGCGGCATCGGCCGCCCGACGCCTCTGCGCATCCTGCCGGCGATGGCGACGCTGCCGTTCGGAGGGTGGGGCCGACGGCGCGCCGTCGCACAGGTCACGGGCCTGACCGGGCCCGAAGCCGCCCCGGTGCTCGACGACGTGGCACACACGTTCGGCGCGTTCCGGCCCCGGACGGAGAAACTCCCGGTATTTCCGGACGATGCGCTGGGTACCGTGACCGCCCCCGTCCTGGTGGTGGTGGGCGCACGTGACGTCATGTTCGATCCGGGCGAGACCGCGGACCGCGCACGGCGCTGTTTCCCCGACGCGGACGTGCACGTTCTCGCCGATGCCGGTCACGCGATCCTCGGGCAGACCGATCGGATCCTCACCTTCCTGAGTCACTCGCACACCGACACGCGGTGAGTTTCGGGCGCTCCCCCGGTCGGAACACAGGTGACCTTCGTACAGAGGAGACACCGATGACCGGCATGTTCGATCTTTCCAGCGCGACCAGTCGCATGGACCGGGTTCTCGACGGGATCAACGACGAGCACCTGCATGCGGCCACACCGTGTACAGAGGCGACGGTCGGGATGCTCGTCGACCACGTGCTCGGGCTGACCCTCGCCTTCACCGCCGCGGCGAGCAAGGATTTCGAGGGTCTCACCGACGCGCCACCCGCACTCCCGACCGGTGAACTCCAGGACGACTGGAACGATGTTGCTACCGCGAGACTGAGCGCACTCGCCGACGCGTGGCGTAATCCCGACGCGTGGACGGGCACCACCCGCGCGGGCGGCATCGATCTTCCGGGCGAGGTCGCCGGGCTGGTCGCACTCGACGAACTCGTCGTGCACGGCTGGGACCTCGCCGTCGCGACCGGGCAGCCCTACGCGTGCGAGCCCGAGGAGATCGCGGCGCGCCTCGCGTTCGCCGGATCCGTGTCCGACGAACAACGCACGGAGGGTGCGCTGTTCGGCCCCGCCGTCGCGGTACCCGGCGACGCGCCCGCCCTACACAGGCTGCTCGGACTCACCGGCCGCGATCCGTCCTGGGCTCCAGCGGGCTGAGGGAGAGCTCAGCCGAGCGAAACCGAGGACGCGTAATCGTCGACCGGCAGGTCGCCGACCACGACGGCGGTCACCTTCGAACTCTTCAAGGTGAGACTGCCGCCGTGGTTGTCGAGGAACGCGGTGTCCGCCGCATCCCGGCCGGTCGCGATCCGCACCAGCGACGAGCGCGGGGCCAACCGCGTCGGGTCCACGACGTGCCAGGCACCGTCGACGTAGGCCTCGGTGACGGCATGGAAATCCATCGGACTGCAGCCGGGAGCGTAGACCGACACCAGCCGCGCCGGAATGTTCACCGCCCGCAACAGCGCAATGGTCAGATGCGCATAGTCGCGGCACACTCCGGCGCCGGTGAGCAGCGTGTCCGTGGCACTGTCGGTGCCGCGACTCGCCCCCGGCGTGTACAGCAGATGCTGTTCGACGAACTCGACGATCCGCGCGAGAGTCTCGGCGTCCGGTTCCGGAGATCCGAAGCGCGACGCCGCGAAGCCGAAGAACCTGTCCGCCTCCGCGTAGCGGCTGGGGCGCAGGTACATCGACAGGTCGGCATCGGTGACCGGGGTGGCCGGAAACGAACCGTGCACCGTGGCCGAGTATTCGACAGTCACCTTGCCGGGCGCGCAGTCGAGCATGTGGATGCGGCTGCCGTGCTCGACCACGATCTCCCGCGGCGAGATCTCGTCGTCGTTGCGGATCACCCGCATCGACTCACGCACCTCGGCATCGCCCGGGTTCGCGACAGCGATCTTCATCTCGATCCGGGTGGCTTCGGTGACTTCGAACTCGAGCACAGCGGCGACTTCGCGTTTCATGATGACGATCCTGTCACCCGGGCCGCCGGACAGCGAACCGCTACAACAGAACGGTTCCCGCGTCCGCCGATCCCTGGCTCGCCACCTCGGAGTATGCGGCCGCCAGCAGGGTCGGATCCGGTCCTTCGAGACGACCGGGCTTCGCGAGGCCGTCGAGCACGACGAAGCGCAGCAGGCCCGCCCGGTTCTTCTTGTCGCTCTGCATGCCCTTCAGCAGATCCCCGAAGGCGTCCGGATCGTACGTGGTGGGCAGTCCGACCGATTCGAGGACCGCGCGATGGCGTTCCGCGGTGGCATCGTCGAGGCGACCCGCGAGACGGCCGAGTTCCGCGGCGAACACCAGACCCACCGAGACGGCTGCACCGTGACGCCAGCGGTAACGCTCGCGTCGTTCGATGGCGTGGCCGAGAGTGTGGCCGTAGTTGAGGATTTCGCGCAGATTCGATTCCTTCAGGTCGGCGGCGACAACCTTCGCCTTGACCTCCACGGAACGACGGATCAGTTCCGGAAGTACCGCTCCCTGCGGATCGAGTGCGGCCGCGGGGTCCTCTTCGATGAGGTCGAGAATGACCGGGTCCGCGATGAATCCTGTCTTGATGACTTCTGCGAGACCGGCGATGATCTCGTTGCGCGGCACCGTCTCGAGCGTCGCGAGATCGACGAACACCCCGGACGGCTCGTGGAACGCACCGACGAGGTTCTTGCCCGCCTCGGTGTTGATGCCGGTCTTGCCGCCGACCGCCGCGTCCACCATCGCCAGCAACGTCGTCGGAACGTGGTAGACCCGCACTCCCCGCATCCACGTCGCCGCGACGAAGCCCGCGAGATCCGTGGCGGCGCCGCCACCGAGACTCACCACCGCGTCGGAGCGCGTGAGACCGATCTTGCCGAGCACTTCCCAGCAGAATCCCGCGACCGCAAGCTCCTTGCCGTCCTCGGCATCGGGGATCTCGATACGGTGTGCGTCGATCCCGGTGTCGGCGAGCGCTTCCCGGACCGCCTCGGCGGTCGCCGTGAGTGTGGGCTGGTGGAAGATGGCGACGGTACGGGTGCCGGACAGTGCCTCCACGAGGTCGCCCAGCAGCCCGCGTCCGATGACGACGGGATAGGGATCGGCGGTGTTGACATCGATGCGTACCGGTTCGGTCACGGTGTGATGCTCCGATTCTCTGGAGTGGTCTCGGCGGGAGCGGCGTCTTGCACCGCACCGAGTTTGGTGAGGACCTGCTGGACGACACGGCCGGGGCTGCGACCGTCGGTCCGCACCCTGATGGTCGCCGACTGCCGGTAGAGGGGGCGGCGGCGGCGCATCAGGTCGCGGTATTTCTGGGCGGGATCTCCCCCGTTGAGCAAGGGCCGCGAACTGTTGTTTCCGGTGCGCCGCAGTCCCTCGGCGACACTGAGTTCGAGGTACACGACGGTGTGCCCGTCGAGTCGTTGCCGGGTCCGTTCCGACAGGATCGCGCCACCTCCGAGCGAGACGATCCCGTCGTGCTGCGCGAGTGCCTCGGCGACCACGCGCTCCTCTATCTCGCGGAACGCCGGTTCGCCGTCCTGCGCGAAGATCTCCGGAATGGTGCGCCCGGTGGTGCGTTCGATCTCCGCGTCGGTATCGAGCAACGACAGTTCGAGCGCCTGGGCGACTCGCCGGCCGATGGTCGACTTGCCGGCCCCCGGCGGACCGATGAGTACTGCGCGCGGCGCCATGCCTCTACCGCGGCGGGCGCGCCGCAATACCTTTCAGGTAGTTGTCGATGTTGCTCACCGTTTCGGGAAGCGAGTCACCACCGAACTTCTCGAGAGCGGCCTGCGCCACGACGAGCGCGACCATGGCTTCGGCGACGACACCCGCGGCGGGCACAGCACACACGTCGGAGCGCTGATGGATGGCGACGGCTTCGTCGCCGGTGGTCATGTCCACGGTCGACAGGGCACGCGGGACGGTCGAGATCGGCTTCATCGCGGCACGCACCCGCAGGGTTTCGCCGTTGGTCATGCCGCCTTCGATACCGCCTGCACGGTTGGTGGAGCGGAGCACACCGTCGGGGCCGGGTCGCATCTCGTCGTGAGCGGCACTGCCGCGTCGCCGCGCGGTCTCGAAGCCGTCGCCGACCTCGACACCCTTGATGGCCTGGATTCCCATGAGCGCCGCGGCAAGTCGCGAATCGAGGCGTTCGGCGCCGCTGACGAACGAACCCAGCCCGACGGGCAGGCCGTGGACGACGACCTCGACGATGCCGCCGAGAGTGTCGCCGTCGCGCTTGGCTGCCTCGATCTCGGCGATCATCGATTCTTCGGCGGCCTTACCGAACGCACGTACGGGGCTCGCGTCGATCGCGGCGAGGTCGTCGGCTCCGGGCTCCGGACCGACGTACGGGTCCGACGCGCCGATGGAGATCACGTGGGAGACGACCTCGGCGCCGAACGCCTGCCGGAGGAAGTTGCGGGCCACTGTTCCGGCCGCGACGCGCGCCGCGGTCTCTCGTGCACTCGCTCGTTCGAGCACCGGCCGGGCGTCGTCGAACCCGTACTTGAGCATTCCCGAGAAGTCGGCGTGTCCGGGCCGGGGACGGGTGAGCGGAGCGTTGCGGGCCTGGCCGTCGAGCAACTCCGGCGCGACCGGATCGGCGGACATGATGGTTTCCCACTTGGGCCACTCGGTGTTGCCGATTTCGATGGCGATCGGGCCGCCGAGCGTGCGCCCGTGCCGGACGCCGCCGATGATGGTGACCTTGTCGGCCTCGAACTTCATGCGGGCGCCGCGGCCGTAACCGAGCCGTCGGCGCGCGAGCTGGTCTGCGATGTCGTCCGATGTCACCTCGACAGCGGCAATCATCCCCTCGAGCATCGCGACGAGGGCGGGACCATGGGATTCTCCAGCAGTTATCCAACGCAGCACACCGTTATCCTTCCACGCGCGCCGCCCGCGCGGTGACGCCACCCCTGGTCAAGACTCCAGGCACAATCCGAGCATCGCGGCGGCGCACATCGACGGTCCGTGCGGTACCCCGGGCGGCGCGGGGTCCGGGCGGGGAACCCGGCGGTGCACGACGCCGAGAACCGCGGCGGCCAGCACGGTCAGGACGGACGGGAGCAACGCCGCGACCAGCCACGCCCGGGCGCCCGCGACCGCGGCGGCGCCCCCGAGCGCAACGGCGAGTTTCACGTCACCGGCGCCGAGTGACCGCGGGGACACCAGGTGCACGACGAGCATCGGGGCCGTCATCAGCGCGGCCCCCGCCAACGCCGCACTGCCGTGGCCGGTGATCGACGCGACCGACAGCACGGCGACTCCACCACCGAGAGTGAGAACGTTCGGCAATCGCCGCACCAGGATGTCGACGGTGGCCAGGCCGACGCTCCACCAACCCAGGACTGCGAAGGCGAGGACCGCGAGCGGTGTGCCGGCCGACGTCGCGACCGCGCCGATCACCGCGCACGCGATCTCGCACATCCCCGCCGCGGGAACTCTGCCCGCCGATCGAGCCGCCGACGCGTATACCGCCGACCCTGCCGCGGCACCCGCGACCACGCCCCCCACGATCGTCATCACGGGCACGAGCGTGCCCCGGCGTGCCACGCACCGGAAGCCACCCGGCGTCACAACCGGCTTTCCGGGGAGAAACACGAGTCCTGTGGACAAACCCGAATCCGGTGCAGAAGCGGCGGACTCTGGGAGCATCGGCGGAGAGGTCTCCCCGGTCACCGGAAGGAACGCTGGACATGGAGCTTTCGTCGATCCTCGAGCATGTCGGTTCTGCGGTCGACGTCGTGGGTGTCGCGGCCATCGTGCTGGGCGCCGCGCTCGCAACCTGGACTGCGGTGGCGGCGTGGGTGCGTTCGCCGGGGACGGCGGTATACGAACAGTACCGGCGCAGTCTGGGTCGCTCGATCCTGCTCGGTCTGGAATTTCTGGTGGCGGCGGACATCATCAAAACCGTGGCGGTCACCCCCACGTTCACTTCCGTCGGGGTGCTCGCGTTGATCGTGCTGATCCGAACCTTCCTGAGCTGGTCGCTGCAACTCGAGATCGACGGTCGCTGGCCCTGGCAGCGCAACCGACCGTCGGATTCCACCGGCTGACGTCGCTTGCGCAGCCTGATGTCACTACCTCAGCCTGATGTCGCTTGCGTACCGGGTCATCGCGGCTCGGCCGCGCCGGACCAGGACCCGGCCGCCGTCACCCACAGCATCTCGTAGGCCGACCACTCGATCTGCCGACCGTCGACGTAGGCACTGATCCTCCGATCCGTGGTGTTGACGATCACGCGGGCGCGGTCGGACTCGAGAGCGAGCAACCCGTCCGCCACGTCCACCTTCCGCCGCACGACAGTCGGTGGAAACCAGCGGGCGAAGCGCTGGAGTACATCGAGAAAGGGCAGAGGCCGGCCACCGCCGGTCGCCCAGGTGTCCGTCCACAGACACTCGGCACACTCCGCTCCGTCCGGGCGCGGGTTCCAGTACAACACCGTGTCCGCGCCACTACTCGCGAGCTCGATCATCGCGGCGACGCGCAGCGCAACCTGACGCTCCGACGACCATCCCGGCCCGGCCGGCTCGACATACCACTCGGTCCACCAAATGGGAACATCGACCTGCGCTCGGAGCCAAGTGGTGACTGCCGCGAACTTCTGCACGGCGGTGAACTCGTCCGGGGCGCCCTGTGCGGTGGTCGCGTGCGCGTCGACGGCGACGAAGTCGACGCCCTTCCTGCCCAGATTCCAATAGACGAAAGCGTCGATGTATCGCTGGTCCACGGCCCCCCAAGGGCCCTGCAGCAGCGGAGAGCTGTCGGGGGAGCCCAGCGGTTTACTCGCGAACTCCACGTAGGGCCCACCGACGAGGTTCGCGGGGTTCACTGCCTTCACCGCGTCGTAGACAAGGTTGTAGAGATCGGTGTAGCTACGCGCGTCCCATCGTCCCAGTTCGTCGTCGAAGAACCCTTTGAACTCGTTCCAGACGACGAAATGGCGGACGTAGGGATAGCGCTCGGCCACTGTGGCACTCAGCGCAGCGAAATCGGCGAAGTGTTCGGGGCGCGGCGCAACTTCCAAGCGGTCCCAATCGGTCTCTCCGGGCTCGCCGCCCTTCATCCAGTCCGGGGCGCAGCACAGGACGATCACCGGAATGCCGCCGCTGCGGCGAATGAAGTCCATTCGCCGGTCCAGGCTGCGAAAATCGTATCGGCCGGGTGAGGGCTCCGGGTTGTCCGCTCCCCAGCCCATGATGGCCTGAGCCTGCACCATGGGTACCGACTCGATCGCCCCGCCGGCCGTTGCGACCGCCGGGGGGTCACCGTCGTCGGCGCTGAACTGTGTGTGCGTGAATCCCCAGCCGGGCCATCGGGTGTCGCCGGACCCGGCGGAAGGCTGAAGAGTGGGCGTCCACAGGCACATGGTCACAACCAGCGCGGTCACAGCCACCGCGGTGGGTAACCCGACGGTGACCCACCGTGGATTCTTCATTCAGGCGGCCTTCCCTATTCGAATGCGGGGCGTCGCGGCCCCGTATGCCCGGTGTCACGCATGCTTTGTTCCGTGTTCGGAGTTCGACAACGGATTCTGGGGAATACGCGCTCGGAGCACCAGGAAAAGCGCCGTGTCGACAGCGATGAGAACGAGAAACACAGCCATGACCGCAACGACAAGAATCATTGCGGCACCTATCACCATTTCCACCATGTCGAGCTACTGCCCTTCTCGTCGTCGGCTTCGAGCGCCCGCTACCAGGGCACACACACCAGCTCGCTGTAGAGGTCGTCGATCTGCCCGGGTTCCAGGCTCGTACTGCGGTACATCTTGGGCCAGTTGTTCAGCTTGAACGACAGGCGTGGCCGGTGCTCGATGATCCGCAACTCCACCAGGGTTGCCACGAGCCCCCGACGAACCAACAGATGACGGGTCAGCGGCATCAGGGCACGATGGAACAGCTCGGGATTGCCGACATGCAGGACGATGGCGAACACCGGCACACCTTTGTATCGAAACTCCCGGTACATGACGTAGCAGGAGTCCCGGCCGCGGGTCAGCACGAGGTGATGCGCTGCGAGCGCTTGTGCGTGGTCGTGGTAGAGCTCGAGATCCGTTCCGGTGAGCGTCCTTTCGATCACGTCCGGGTCGGCGCTGATCCTCGTTCGGCCGGGCAGGGTCGGCCACGGCAGGTTGGGAACGAGCGCCGCAGCCGTATCGAGGAAGCGGAACTTGCGCCAGGCGAGGATCTCCCGCGGGCCTTCGCCGGGCGACAGGGCCGTGAAGTGGTAGTCGTCCTGCGACAACACCGCCTCGAGCAGCGAAAGGCTCCGGGATCGGTAGTCGGGCAGCACGCACCACGATCCCATGTTGCAGAACCGCTCGACCCGCCCCGCGACCAGTCGCTCGGAGTACAAGGCCAACATTGTGCCGACGACGCGCTGCCCGTCCCGGAGCATGAAACCGTGATTGGGCGCCTCCACCTTCCACGGCACCGCGGAGCACGAGAGGGCCCAGGGAACTCTGTCATTGTGGTTGGCGTGCAAGAACTCCGCCACCGCACCCACGTCGGCATCGGTGATCGGAGCCAACTCCACGCTCTTCGGAGTGCTCATGACTCCAACTCGAGTCCGGCCGGAACTACTGTGTCACAGAGAAGGTCGCGCGCTTTCCGCCACCACGCCTGCCCGGAGGGCGGCAGACTGCCGATCGGGTCGTAGAACGGGTAGACCCGGCTCAGCGCGTCGGGATCCGTTCCGTCCAAGCCGGTGCGGTAGTTCTTGCTCCAGTGTGAGATACCGCGGATCCGGTCGTAATAGACCACCTGATCGACCCACCGTTTGCCGACGTAGGGAACATCGCACACGATTCTCGGAGTCGCGAACCCGGGCAGGTAGCCCATGATCTCCAACTGCAGCTGCTGAGCTTCCCACAGCGAGGTCCGCCAGTGCTCGGCGTGCGGGATCATGTCGCACATGTAGAAGTAGTACGGCAGGATGTTCGCCTCGCCCTGCAACGCGAAGCACAGGTCGAGCAGGTCCGTTGCGGTGGCATTCACCCCGCGCATCAGCACCCCCTGGTTTCGCACATCCCGCAGCCCTCCGTCGAGCAGTGCCCGCGTCGCCTCCGCGACCAGTGGAGTCACCGACTGCGCATGGTTGATGTGGGTGTGCAACGCCAGATTGACGCCGCGGGACGCGGCGAGTTGCGCCACGCGCGCAACTCCGTCGACCACCTTTGGCTGCAGCCAGTGCTGCGGCAGCGCGGCAAGCGCTTTCGATGCCAATCGGATATCGCGGATGGTGTCGATCGCGAGTAACTGCAGCACAAAGGATTCCAGCCGCGGCCACGGAACATTGGCGACGTCGCCGCCGGACACCACGACATCCCGCACCGTCGGCGTGGCTCGCAGGTAGTCCAGCATCCGGTCCTGCCGATCGGCCGGGTGGAGGGTCAGCTTGGCCTTGCCGATCGTCGGTGTCGAGTTTCCGACCAGATCCATCCGTGTGCAGTGTCCGCAGTATTGCGGACAGGTCGACAACAGTTCGGCGAGCACCTTGGTCGGGTATCGATGAGTCAACCCCTCGACCACCCACATGTCGCTCTCGTGCAACGAATCTCGCTCGGCGTAGGGGTGTGAGCTCCATTCCGAATCGCGATCGCTGAGCACCGGCAGCATGTAACGCCGAATCGGATCGGCATAGAAGGCCTCGGTGAGCCCGCGACGCCCCTGCCCCCAGTGAGGAGCCATGGTGTTCAGCATCTGCGGCGGCAGCAACATCGACATCGTTGCGCGCTGCTGCTGGTCGGCGTGCAGGTCGTCATAGAAGCGCTCGTCGAGGAGGTCCCCCACGACCGCGCGCAGTTGCCCGATGTTCTTGACGGAGTGCGACCGCTGCCACTGCGGATCCCGCCACTCGGCCTCGGTGACCGTTGCCCAGCCCGGGTAACGTCGCCAATCGGGTTCGGACAGCTCTTTGCGCACATACGTGTACGGCTGATCGGCGACGGCGGCGAAGCCCGTCTGCTGGGACTCGATGTAGGTGGTCATCGTGACAGAACCTTTCGCGAAACGGCCGCCGGTTCGACGCCGTGGATCAATTCGGTCGCGACTCGTCGGCCCGACCTGATCGCTCCCTCCATCAGCCCGAAGAACTCCAGGCTGGTTTCGGTGCCGGCCCAGTGGACGCGGCCGTGCGGTTCGGTCAGTGTCGGTCCCAGCCGCAGCCAGTCCCCCGGGCCGAACAACGCGGCATAGCATCCCCTGCTGTACTTCTCGGCAAGCCAATCGGTCACGGTGCATTGCGTCGGCGGCGGCAATTGCGGGAAGAGCCGGCGGGTATGTGCCAGCGCCGCGTCCATCTGCTCTGCCGTCGACAGCTCGGAGAAGGTCGCCGCCGCCGCACCGGTGACGAATCCGGTGAGCACGCCTGCAGATTCATCCGGTGGTGAATCGTCGACCGTGGACAGCAACGGCCCGTCCGTACTCAACGACCATCCGGACAAGCCACTCTCACGCCACACCGGAGCCGGATAGCCCAGGTGTACTTTGACCGCGCAGCCACGGCCGGTGGCCGTCGTCGCTCGCGGCGTCCGCAGAGCAGGCCGGAACTCGATCTGTTGCGCCAACAACGGTGGAACGGCGACGACGACCCGGTCGGCTCGGTACTCGGACGGTGCGCCCTCGGCGTCCGGAACGCAGTGCACCACGACCCCGTTGTCGTCCTGATCGATCGCAGCGACCGGACGACCCAACCGCACGCGCTCACCGAGCCGGTCGGCGAGCGCCAGGCACAACAGGTGTGCGCCGCCGTCGATCCGCCACTGCTGAGCCCCGCCCTCGAACGCGTTGAGGTAGCGGACCCCTCCGCCGGATCGCAGGTAGAAGGCCATGTGGAGAACGGAGATCGCTGCGGGATCGGCCGCCATCATCTCGCTCAGAAACAGCGGGAAGAATGTTCGGGCGTCCTGATGCCCGACCTCGTCGGCCAGCCAGCGCGCGGCAGACAGCCGGTCGAGACGTTCTGCCTGCGGGCTCTGCCACGGCGCGTCGGGCCGGATCGACGCGGCGAGGTCCTCGAGCCGATCGAACAGATCACCGAGCGCGACCGCGTCCAGCGGGGGCACCCGACTCGCAGTCGTCTTCCGCTGATCCGCCACCAAGAACGTGCTGTCCCCGGTCATCGCTGTGGAGGCCAGGTCCAGTCCGTACTCCTGCACCTGCGCGAGGAGCTCGGTGTGCCGGACGCCCAAGTAGGCAGCACCCCCGTCGGCGACCACGCTCACGGACACCGGAATACCGTGTATCCGGCCGCCCACCCGATCGCGCGCCTCCAGGACCGTGACCTCCGCACCCGCCGCCACGAGGTCGACAGCGGCGGTCAGCCCGGCCAGACCGGCACCGACGACGACAACGCGCATGTTTCCCCCGTTCATGGTGCTACTGCAGCAACTTTGGCGAACAGCCCTGCCGGCGAGGGATTGTCGAGGAAGTCCTCGTACAGCAACTCCGTCCCGAAGTCTCGGGCGATCGCACTGAGCACCCGGGTCGCGAGCAGCGAATCGCCGCCGAGCTCGAAGAAGTCGGAATGCTCGTCCACCGCATCTGTATCGAGGACCCTGCGGAAGATCTGGACAATGTGGTCGGGGCTCATCGGACTACTCCCTTGTTGTCGTGGTGCGCTGCGGCACGCTGTGTTGCCGCCCGATCAACCTTTCCGCTGGATGTGCATGCCAGCGCGGCGACGAATCTCACCCGAGTGGGCACGAATTGATTGGGGAGGCGCTCACGTAGGTAACGCTTCAGCTCGGCCGGAGTCGTCTCCCCTGCCGGAACTACGTACGCCGTCAGCGATGTACGCCCGAGTAGCCGTTCACCGACCACGACGGCACCCGCGACCGCGGGGTGACTCGTCAACTGTACCTCGACTTCTGCCGGATGTACGCGCACACCAAGAACTTTCACTTGTTCATCGACGCGGCCGCGTGCATACAGCAGCCCGCGTTCCCCGCGGGTGACCAGATCTCCGGTACGGAACCACCGGGCCGGGCCGGATCCGTGATCGGCGACCGGGAAGCCGGTTGCGGTGAGCTCCGGTAGTCCGAGGTAGCCGGTGGCGAGGGCTTCCCCCGAGACCAGCAGCTCGCCCTCGTCGGTGACGTGATCGCGCACATGGGGCAACGGGCGTCCGAGTGGCGCCTCGGCGTCGTTCACCGCGACTTCCGGTTCTGTGCCGGGGCCGCTCAGCTGCACCGCGTGGGTCACCATCGTCGTTTCGGTGCATCCGTAGGTGTTGAGCAACCGGACATGCCCGACGTCCAGATCACGCCACTGCCGCAATCGGTTGGGATCGATCCGCTCGCCGCCGATCACCACCAGCCGGACGCCGGCCGGCAGCCCCACCTGCTCCTCGTGCAGGAAGAGTACAAGTTCGTGCCAGAACGCCGTCGGCAGGTCGAGCACGGTGATCTCCCGTTCCGCCAGCATGCGCAGAAAGGGCGGGAAGGCCCCGGAATGGGCCGTGTCGTCGAACACCAGAGTCGCACCGGAGGTCAATGCGGGCAGGATCTCTTCCAAGCAGGTGTCCCAGCCGAGTGAGGCGAATTGGAGCACACGGTCCTCGGGGGTGAGCGCGAAGAGGTCGCGCAGCGCCCGCACCGTGACGGCGAGGGCCTGCCGCGAGACCACCACCGGCTTCGGTGCCCCCGTCGATCCCGAGGTGCACAGCACATACGCGGGATCGTCCCGGTGCCATGAAGGCTGCGGCAGTTCGGCATCCGCGGCGACCCGGTCGTCGGGCATGTAGGCCCGCAGGGTCGTGGGCGCGTGTGGGTCTCGGTCGGCCACGAACAGTCGATCCACGCCGAGTGCGGCGGCGAGCGCCTGCTTGCGGGCTACCGGAAGTGCGGCGTCGATCGGGCAGTAAGTGGCACGGGCGTGGAGTATTCCGAGCAGCTGATCTATCACCGCGGGTGTGTGCGAAACCAGCACGCCGACCTGACCCGATGGCGGGTCGGCGCCGAATCCGAGTGCCCGGTAACGCAATGCGGTAGTTCGCACCCGCTCCGCAAGATCTCGATAGGTGATGACCGACCCGTTGTGCACGATGGCAGCGCCCTGGGGCCGATCTCCGACCGCGGTGACGAAGTCCGCCACCACGTCGCCGGCGATATCGGTGCCGGCAGAGCCGGTACCGGTACGGGGAAAGATGGTGTGAGACATGGTTTCCTAGTGGTCTAGTAGGTACGGTCCCGCTTCGAGGTGGTCCGTGCAGCTCCTCATGACGTCAGCAATACGAAACGCTCGAGGACGACGAGGACGAAGCCGATGAGAAGCGGTACGGCGGCGAACGTGAGTGCGCGGAGCCGTTTTTGCTCGTGGGGCCCGAGGCGAATTCGCCACGCCTCACGCACGCCCAGAATGCCCAACAGCATGACCAGAAAAGCCACACCGACCGGGGTCCACGGTGTACGCCACACCTGCAATCCGGTGGGTGGTGGAACGAATGGTTCGGCTTCGTCCCCCGGGGGCCGGTCGAGGGCGTAGATCGACGCGTCAGGGTTTTCGACGACCACCCGAACCCCCGGGGTGTCGGCGAGCGCGTGACGGAATTGCTCGCCCCAGCCGATGGGGTAACCCTGGCCGAACGTCACGAATGCCTCCTGACTTCGTGTAGTGATCAGGTAGCCCCCGGGCCCTTGATCCCTCAGGGACTGCACCACCCCGGTCAGGTCGGCCGGATCGATCGGCGCCATCGTGTTCGTCCAATGGACTCGCTCCACGTCGCGATAGCCGAGCGGCATGAAGGGGGTGGAGCCGAGCTCGGGCACAGCGGTGACGTAAAGGAACTTCACCCTGCCGGACGTTTGCTCGTAGACCGTCCCCACCGCACTGACCGCCCCTTCCGGGATACGTTCGAATGCCTCGTTGCCGTAGCGGGTGACGAAAAAGGAGAACATCATGACCAGCGCGCATACGCCCGCGATGCATCGCGCAAGGAGCGGTGGGCGAGATGCCGGCCGGGGGAACAAGGCCAATGCGGCAAGCGCACTCGCGGGCGCGAGCGCAAACAAGTATATGCGCAAGGCCATTTCGCCGCCGTAGCTCTGCATCAGAGCCAGACTGGCCGGGGCCACGAGCAACACGAGGAGCACGCGGTCCTCGATGCCGCGTCGCCGCCGGCGGAGCAGCCCCACGCCGGCGATCAGGAAGACCAGCAGGGCCGCAACCACCCGGGCGCGCACGACCCATAGATGTTCGGCGGCGCCGAGGCTGGCTCGGTCCGCGATGTTCGAGGACACGGTCCCGCCGACATTCCCGACCCCGCTCATCACCTCGCCGAGGTTGCCTCCCCAATATTCGTGGGTCATATAGCTGATCCACGCCAGCACGATCACCACGAGGAGCACAGGGAGACCGGTGAGAGCACACCGACGCGCGACGACCAGCCCGGCGACGCTCACGATCATGGCGAAGGGGGTCAGCTGGTGGCTGACGGTGGCCGTGGCGAACAGGCCCACCACAACCGCAAGCACAACGATCCGTTCCGACGACGCTGCCTTTCTGGGCGGTAGCTCACCCCGTGAAGGGTTGCCCCCGAACCACCGCCACAGTCTGACTGGTCGGCGCAACGACCTCGGCAGTTCCTCCGACGTTCCGTGGGGTGTGCGGAACCACATGACGAGTAAGCCCACGAAAAGCAGGTAGAGCAGCAGAGTCCAGCCTTGAGGAGCGAAATAGTCCTGCCCGATCCAGTTCAGGAGACAGAAGAACAACGCCGCCAGCCACTTTGCCTGCCAAGACATCCGGAGGGTGCTCAGCAGCAGCCCGAGCGCAACCAGGTAGAGCAGGTTGTGCACCACCGGTGTCACGAAAAGGACAGTGTGCAGCGCCGCCAGCTCACCCGAACCGAGCACGAACGCGGCGAGCCCGAAGAAGCCTGGCCAGGACCATCGGGCGTCGAGGCCCGGCGCCGTGGTCCCGGTGCGATCGACGAACTCGACGAAGCCGGCGTGGACCCAGCTGATCGCGAAGCGCGGCTCGGACTCGAGGAGCATCGTGATGCCGTGCAGCATCATCACGAGTAGCACCAGCTGAGCACAGAGCAGCCAGACGCAGGGCCGCCGCAGGGAAAGCGTCCCGATGTAGCCGACGGTCAGTAGTCCCAGCCCGAGCAACGTCGGCACCGGCAGTACCGAGATCAGCCCGAGACCGGTCAGGGCGTCGAGATCGACACTCCGCAATCTGACGAAGTACAACCCGACCGCTGCGACGGTCAGAACGCAGAGAAACGCCACGCGGACGCCCCGGCTGCCGACCAGTCGCGACCATGCCGGCCTCGCTCCGTCCTCGGTGGGCCGAGGACGGTGAGTTTCCCGGCCGGACCGGCGCGTTTCGTCGATCAGGGACATGTCGATCAGGGACATACAGTCTCCCCGCCGGCGGCGATCGGCGGAGTGTATCGCCGGCGCCACCCGAGAAGCTGTCCGAGCTCTGGGAGCACCGCCAGCATTGCGATGAGCTGACCGAGCAGAACCGCCGCGCCCACCGCGGTCAGCCTCGGGTCACCGAAGTGCAGGAAGAACTGGTGGTAATGCTGCAGGGCGACAACCAATCCCAACACGGTCACTGCCCGAAGGGATTGCACCGCGATGATCCGCCTGCGCTTGGTGCGCGCCCGCAGTGTGCCGAGGTAGATGTCCACGACTGCGCTGGGCAGGCTGGCGAGGGCGAGTAATTGGAGTAACGGCACCGCATCGAGGTATCCGGTACCGAGCAGCCCGAGGGCGTACGGCGCCGCGAGACCGATCCCGACAACACCGATCATCAGCAGCCCCAGAGCCCGGGTCAGCGCGGAGCGGCAATAGTCGGCCAGGCTCGACGGGTCGCACACACCCTCCACCGCCATGGACGCGGCCATGTTGACAGCCACGAGATTCATCATGGTGGCGACGGACCAGACCAGAAAGAAGTACGCGTAGGTGTGCGGCTCGACCTTTACTGCGACCAGAATCGGGACGAGAAACATGATTCCGTACAGCAACAGCGAACCGAGATAGTCCGCCGCGAAGAAGCGGCCCACCTGCGAAACCGTCAACTCGGTCTCGACCGTCGACCTGCGTACTTGTTGCGGCAGGAGTTTGCCGAAGATCAGCAGATTGACCGGGAACATGACGATGATCATGGGAATGATCCAGGAGAAGAACACTCCGGACCGGGGCATCGATTCGGCCATCACCACCAGAAGGACCAGCTTGGCAACGGCGAACGCCGCATTCCAGACAGGCACCCAGACCGCCGCCCGTAGTCCTGTCAACACGCTGTCCTGCACGGTGATCACACTCGCGGCCACCGCAGCGGCGATGAACCACACTCGCGTGTCCGGCTCGCGGAGGATGTCGTACGCGGGGCCTCCCAACGTGTGGAGTGCGAACAGTAATGCCACGGCGAGGACGGCGACCACGGCGGACGTGATGAGGTAGACGAGGGCGACGACGGTGAACGTTCGCTTTCCGGCCTCGGGGATGAAGCGGTTCAGCGTGCCGGCGAAGTTGACCGACACCAGTCCGGTCAACAGCATCAACGCCGAAATTGCGGCCGATCCCCGGCCCACGTCCGAGTCGTCGTAGTGGTGCGCCGCAAGGATCCAGTACGCCAGACCCAGGGCGCCCGAGATGCCGGTATTGAGGACGAGGGCGTAGGCGTTTCGCAGGAAGGGCGGACCGCCCCGGCGATTTCCTGCCCCGCCCTGGGCAACCCCGGGACCGGCCGTAGGAAGGTCGTCGGTAACTCGGGTCGCGACCGCACGCTCATACATGCCCCAAAACCCGCTTTCCGGCCCGTCGGGAGCGCCGCACAGCTGCCCAGCTCGCTGTCAGCAGGCGGTCCCGGCGGAAGATCTGCTTGTCGCCACCGGTCATGATCGAGGCGAAGGTGCTCGAGTCGGTACTGCGGCGGATGGTGAGCCGCGGGAGCATGAAGATGTCGTCGGACGAGCTCGCTCGGATGTTCCTCACGGCCGCGGCGCAGCGATAGCCCGCCGCCCGGGCCGCGTGCCGTACCCGCGGGGTGGAATAACCGAAGGGATAGGCGAGGGTTCGCACCGGGGCGCCGATGCAGTCTTCGAGCAGTGTCCGGCCGAGGCGGAGTTCCTCGCGCAGCGGGGCGTCTGCGAGCTGGTCGAGCTCTGGATGGCTGTGGCTGTGGGCCCCGATCTCGATTCCCGCCGCCGCGAGCTCCCGGACCTGCGCCCAGGTCAACATCCGGTCCAGTGGCGCACCGGCGGCATGCGAACCGGCGTCGGCGATCCAGCCGCTCGTGACGAAAACCGTCGCCGGAAAACCGTAGCTCCGGAGAATCGGCCAGGCGCATTCCGCGAAGTCCGCGTAACCGTCGTCGAAGGTGAGAACCACCGGACGCTCGGGAAGCGTATCCCCGGTCTCGAAGGCACCGGCGAGGTCCGAGAAGGACATTCCGGTGAAGCCGTGACGCACCAGGAAGGCAAGCTGCTCGTCCAGTGCGCGTGGAGCGACGGAGAGTCGTCGTGTTGCGGCTGAGGGGTTTTCACCCACCGCGTGGTACATGAGGATCGGAACCGACTCGGTCATCTCGCCTCCGCCGTCACGGGCCGCCGGCGGAGTGGCGCGCCGCCGCGCGCGTATCCGGCCGCAGCAGCGAGCAGGCCGACAGAGATGGCACATGAGCGCTCGATCCCGGTCCGGTCTCCGCGCAGCGCGTCACCGAACCCCCGCGCCACACCGCGGGTGAGGGTACGCGTGGTGTAACTCCGTTCGACAGAGAGCCCGTCCGCAACACCCACGCTGCGCGTCACTGCTGCCTTCGACAACCCTTCGGCAAAACACCGAGAGCGGAAGTACGAGAACGTCTCCCGCGCGGCCGGAACGCGGTGCCAGATCACCGCCCTCGGTTCGAAAACGAACGTCCAGTCGGGCCGGTGCTGGTTGACCCGGACACAGAATTCCGTCTCCTCGCAACCCAGGGGGCGGCTCTGCGCCGAGGTCCGGCCGATGTGACTCGGGAACCCGCCCGCCACCGAAAAGACCTCCCGACGGAAGGAAGCGTTGCCGCCCAAAAGGTTCCGGACCGGGCCGGGCTCCCGTCCGGTGAACGTACAACCCAGGACCCAGTCGAACTCCTTCGGAAACCACCGGGGCCGGGAGGATTCCCAGAGCGGTAGGGTCGTGCCGCCTACACCGACGATGTTGTCGTCCGTGTACGCGTCGTGAAAGTGCCGAAGCCAGTCGGGGTGGGCGACAGCGTCGTCGTCCAAGAAGGCCACCACGTCACTGGAGGTCACTTCGACGCCTGTGTCCTTACCGCCGGACAGCCCGCGTTGCTTCCGGTTCTCGACGACCGTCACGTCGTGTAGAGCACTGCGTAGCCGGTCGTGGAGATCAGGATTGTGGTCGACAACGACTACGATCTCCTGCGCCGTCAGCGTCTGGCTCCGAACCGACGCAACGGCGGCGAGAACGTCGTCCCACCGATCGAATGTGTAGGCGCAGATCACCACACCCATCGTCAGGGTGCGGCGGGGGGTTACCGCTGTCATGCAGCACCTGCCTTCCTTGTGGAGTGGGAGGGCGATTCCGGAAGATCGCCGTCATCCGCCGAGGGACGACGGCTAACATGCGTTTCGGCACTCGACGTTTCGGCACCCGGCCTGCCGATCGGCACCAGCCACAGGAAAGCTGCGGCAAGCCCCACAGCGACGATGCCTCCATGCGGTGACCACACATCGGCCGCCAACATCGACTGCGCGACCAGGGCATTGACGACTGCGGCGCCGGCAGCCCCCACAATCAAGGCGAGAGCAGCGTTGACGGCCGGCAACAATCGGGCGATCGCAACCAGAGGTGCCACAACGAGGAAGGACACCACCCACAGTCGACCCGAGAGCCCCGAAGTGTGAGGCGCGTTCAGCGCGATCGCGATCCCACCGAGCGCCGTCACTGCCGCCGCAAGCAGGCGGTAGCGAATCCGCGGGCACGGTCGTGGTGGGCACAGTGCCCTGACGAATCCGTCGGTCGCATCACGAAGCACTACGGACTTCCTCTCCGGCGGAACGCGCGCCGATCGGCCTGCCCGCCGACGAAATCGGCGCAAGCCCTGGAACGGTACGCAGCCACTGCACGGTGCGCTGGATCCCCTCGGCAACATCGACCGCGGGCGACCACCCGAGATCCTGTTTCGCCCTTCTGGTGTCCAAGGCGATTGCCTGTAGTTCACCGGTTCGGGCGTCGGCATACAGGGGCGGTGCCGACTCCGGTTGCAGCGAGGCAATCAGCCGGTGCACTTCCGCGACTGTGGTCTGTCGCCCGGTTCCGATGTTGTAGGTACCCGTCACGGAAGCGGGTGCATGGGCAGCCTGCACGAAGGCCTCGACGACATCGTCGACGTAGACGTAGTCGCGGGCGGCGGTCCCGTCCCCGTACACGGTCACGGGACGACCGCTGATGAGCGCGCTGCCGAAAACTGCTATCACTCCGGCTTCCCCATGTGGGTTCTGACGCGGGCCGTAGACGTTGGCCAGCGCCAGGCAGATCGGTTCCAGTCCATACATTCCGGCATATGCGCCCAGGTAGAGCTCACCGGCGAGCTTCGCCACGGCATAGGGCGACAGCGGAGCGAGAGGTGAGCCTTCCTCCACCGGCAGGCGTGCCGGCGTGCCGTAACGAGAGCCGCCCGAAGCGGCGTAGACGACCCTGCGGACGCCCGCCCGCCGACTCGCTTCACAGAGATTGATCGTGCCCAGCACGTTGCTGCGCGCATCGAACTGCGGATCGGTGACCGAAGCCCGTAGATCCACCTGCGCGGCCAGGTGGAAGATGACATCCGGGTTGATGCCCGAAACGACGTCGACGAGCTCAGGATTCTGAATATCGAGCTTTACCAACGTGAATCGGCCTGCGCTCGCATCCTCGCCGCGGAGAGCCCGGTCGAGGTTGGTCGCATCGCCCGAACTGAGATTGTCGATCCCGACCACGTGATGCCCCTCGGCGAGAAGACGATCGACCAAGGTGGATCCGATGAACCCGGCAGCGCCTGTAACGAGTGTCCGCATTCTTTCGACCTCCTATCCGGTGCCGGGCACGTGCCGGCGGGGCCGCAGATTCCGGGGCACGGGCAGCGAAGTCGCGACGAACCCGTTCATCGGGCGGCCGGACGAGCCTGGACGAGTTGCGCGTCGCTGCCGCGGGACAGAGCTTGTGCGAGGTAGCCGGAGAGTCCGGAGTCGTGTCCGCGCAAGACGGTGCGCAGTACCCTGACCCCGTCACGGATGGCATGGAGGTTCGATTTTCCCGACCGCCTAGGCATTTCCAGACTCGGAACCTCCGCGATCCGCAGACCGCCCTGCATTGCGTGCACCACCATTTCTGCCTCGATTTCGAAACCCGGTGCGGAAAGGGACAACAGGTCGAGGTAGCGACGGTGAAACGCGCAGAACCCGTAGCACAGGTCGGTCAGCTCCGCATCGTAGAGCGTGTTGAACACCCGCAACAGAAAACGGTTGCCGAGTCGACGGATAGGGGTTATGTCCAGCGACCCGCCACCCACGATGAACCTCGAGCCCTTGACGAAGTCGTAGCCGTTGGTAAGAAAGTGCAGGTAATGCCGAATCTCCTGGGGTGCCATGCTGCCGTCGGCGTCCATCATGACGATGATGTCGCCGGTAGCGGCCAGGAACCCGGTCCTGAGGGCACTGCCCTTGCCGGTACCTTCCTGGGGAATAACCTTGATGTCGGGCCGATAGTGACTGGCCGTGATGAGGGTTGCGTCGGTCGAGTTGCCGTCGACCAGGATGATCTCGTCGACCTCGTCGGCGATCTGCTCCAGCACCCAGGCGATGTTCCGCGCCTCGTTCCTGACCGGGATGATCAAGCTGACCGTGGATGTCGCCTCCGGCACGGTGCGGCTTCGCTTGAGGCGCAGGTTACCGATGCCCTGGTCTACGATTCGTGCTGCCTTCCCGACCTGGACCTGGACGGCTGCGTTCGCCGATCGCGCCGGTGAATCTTCGTCTGCAAATCCGTTCTGCTGGCGTACATCTGTCATGTCGGACTCCGATCTGCGTTCGATTCGCGGCAACGTACTGAGGTTTCTCACCGGGAACTTGGGTCTGGTGCGAGGGGCGGTTCGGGGAGATCGGCATCGCGCGACGGAAACTTGGACCCTGCGGTAGCTGGTCCTGCGGCATCGTCATGCACCACCCCGTTTGAGAAACCCACTCTTAACCAATCACATATGCGAGATTAAGGGATATAAACATTCTTACAGTCTGTTTTTAGATAATTCTAGGTGGCGCTCCCTGTTTCTCGGGTCCAAGGGTCCCGTGACTGCCCGACGTGATGCCCGCGGCGGTGAGCGCGGCCGCTGCCCCGCACGATGGTCCGCTCGCCGGTCGCGGAGCCACTCGGTCGCAGAGCCGCTCGGTCGCGGCTACCGACCGTTGACGAGTTCGTCGCGGACGCGCAGAAGGTACGCCCGCTCGACGGCATTGTCGGTGCGCGCCGCGGCCATGGCGTACGCAGCCGCGGCGTCGCGCGGCCGGCCGAGCCGGCGCAGCAGAGCCGCGCGGGCTGCGTGGAACACCCGGTAGCGGTCCAATTCCAGCTCGTCGACGAGTCGCAGAGCCGCCTCCGGCCCCTCGACCTCGGCCACCGCAATCGCCCGATGCAGCGCCACGACGGGCGTCGGTTGTAGCGCGAACAGCTGATCGTAGAGTTGCACGATCTGCGACCAGTCGGTGTCAGCGGCGGTTGCCGCGTCGGAGTGCACCGCCGCGATCGCCGCCTGGACCTGGTACGGCCCAGGACGGTTCGCGTGAAGGCATCGTCTAACGAGATCCTGCGCCTCGTCGACGAGGGCGCGATCCCAGTCGGCGCGCACCTGATCGGCGAGGAGCACCAGCCGGCCGTCCCCGGTGGTTCGGGCGGGACGACGCGACTCGCCGAACAGCATCAGGGCGAGCAGGCCGACGGTTTCGAGGTCACCGGGCAGGAGTTCTGCCAGCAGCCGGGTGAGCCGGACGGCCTCGACGCCCAGGTCCGGGTTGCCGAGGTCCGGTCCGTCGCTGGCGGTGTGCCCCTCGGTGTAGATGAGGTACAGCACCGCATGGACCGCGTCGAGCCGGTCGGGCAGCTCGGTGTCGTTCGGGATCCGGAACGGGATACGCGCGTCGCGGATCTTGGACTTCGACCTTGAAATACGTTGCGCCATAGTTGTTTCCGGAACCAGAAAGGCATGCGCAATCTGCGGGGTGGTGAGGCCTCCGAGCATGCGCAAGGTCAGGGCCACCCGCGACGCCGGTGCGAGCGCGGGATGGCAGCACGTGAACATCAGGCGGAGTCGGTCGTCGAGCATGTCCGTCGATTCCTCCACCGAAGCCTCGTCCTCCACCGAAGCCTCGGAAACGGGGTGCACCCGGGCAGCTTCGGCAAACTTCCGGCCCCGTGCTGCTTCACGGCGCGCGTGGTCTATCGCCCGACGCCGCGCGGTGGTGATGATCCACCCCGCCGGACTCGGCGGGATCCCCTCCCCCGGCCAGCGGTTCACCGCGACGGTGAACGCCTCCTGCACCGCGTCTTCGGCGAGGTCGAGATCGCCGAAGACGCGGGTGAGGACGGATACCGCACGTCCGTACTCGTCGCGGAAGATCCGCTCGATCTGTGTCGAAGTGACCGTCATCGGACTCAGCCGGACGACACCCACTGCAGAGGACGCACCTCGACCGGCAGGGTGGTAGCCTCCGCGAGCTTGTGACCCCACACCAGCGCGGCGTCGAGATCCGGCGCTTCGATGACGTTGAAGCCACCGAGATGTTCCTTGCCTTCGATGTAGGGCCCGTCGGTCGTCACGACGCCCCGGCTCCCGTTACGGACGACGGTCGAGGTGCTCGGCGCGTGCAGGCCTCCCGAAAAGACCCACGCCCCGGCCTCGCGCAGTTCGCCTTCGAGGGCCCGCACCCGTCGCATGATCGGTTCGAGTTCCTCGGGCGGCGGCGGATCACCGTCGGGTTGATAGATGCTGAGCAGGTACTGGACCATTGCCGAATTCCTTCTCTGCGGTGGCCGGCTGTTCCGGCCGCTCATCTACTACACGAACGATAGGCGGCAGATTCGACATCCACCGGCACGAAGGGGACAACCGGGCGCGAAGGCGCGGCACTCCGCCTACCGTGAGGTCATGGAGTGGTCGAAGGCCCTCGGCATACCGGCTGCGGCGCTGGCCGCGGTGGCGTCCTACGACATGCTTCAGCGGAAGCACTCGCTGTTGCGGAACTTTCCTGTCGTCGGACACGGACGGCATCTGCTCGAGGCAGTCGGGCCCGAGTTGCGGCAGTACATCATCACCCGCAACGACGAGGAGCGCCCGTTCACCCGCGACCAGCGCCGATGGGTGTATGCGTCGTCGAAGCAGGAGAACAACACGTTCGGATTCGGCACCGACAACGATGTCGAGTACACCGACGGGTACACGATTATCAAGCACCGCACGTTCTCGCAGCTTCCCGCGTCGGGTGCCCCGCACAGCGGGGAGGGGCTCGAGGTTCCGTCGGCGAAGATCCTCGGCGGACCGTTGGGACGGGCGAAAGCCTTCCGCCCGCCTTCGTTCGCCAACATCTCGGGGATGAGCTTCGGTTCCCTGTCCTCCGCCGCGGTCACCGCACTCAACCAGGGCGCTGCCGCCGCGGGATGCATGCACAACACCGGTGAAGGTGGCCTGTCGCGGTACCACCGCAACGGTGCCGAACTGATCTTCCAGATCGGCACCGCCTACTTCGGGTGCCGCGACGAGGAGGGCCGGTTCGACCTGGACCGGCTTGTCGCCCTCACCGAGTCGGCGCCGGTCAGAGCGCTCGAGATCAAACTCAGCCAGGGCGCCAAACCCGGTCTGGGCGGCCTGCTGCCCGCCGCCAAAGTCACTCCCGAGATCGCCGAGATCCGTGGTGTGGCGATGGGCCGGGATGTCGTGAGTCCGTCCCGGCACACGGCGTTCCACGACGTCGACAGCATGCTCGACTTCGTCGAGCTCGTCGCCTCGGAGACCGGCCTTCCGGTGGGAATCAAAGCGGCTGTGGGAGATCCGACGTTCTGGCAGTCACTGGTGGGTTCGATGCGCAGCGGCGAACGAGGTGTGGACTTCGTGACCGTCGACGGCGGCGAAGGCGGTACGGGGGCTGCGCCGCTCGTGTTCACGGACGCGGTCTCGTTGCCCTTCCGCAGCGGGTTCGCGCGGGTCTACGGGCAGTTCGCCGAAGCGGATCTCGCCGAACGCGTCACGTTCGTCGGGTCCGGCAAACTCGGCCTGCCCGACAATGCCGTCGCCGCATTCGCCCTCGGCTGCGACATGCTCAACGTCGCGCGCGAACCGATGTTCGCGCTGGGCTGCATCCAAGCGCAGAAGTGTCACACCGACACCTGCCCGACCGGGGTGGCCACCCACAACCGCTGGCTGGAGCGAGGACTCGACGTTCCGTCCAAGGCCGCACGAGTCGAGGGCTATCTGCGGGCACTGCGGCGGGACGTGTTCAAGGTGGCGGAAGCGTGCGGCGTCGCACATCCCGGCCTGATCGGCGCCGACGACGTCGAAGTCGCCGACGGCAACCGGCGGTCGGTGACCCTCGCCGAACTCTACGGCTACCGCGAGGGGTGGGGGATGCCGAGCCTCGCCGACCGCGAGGAGATCATCCGGATCATGACGGCCCGGGCACCCGGGCCGGAAGACGGAGAGGGGTCCCCGGGAGCCACGACCGCACCCCCGCGCCCGTGACCGCACCGATCGTCGGACCGGATCGTGCGCCCCACCTCGGCAACACGCGCCGCAGCGTGCAGGATCTCGCTTGGTCAGACGTAGTCGAGACCCACCGCGCGCGCCATCGCCTCCCGTGGCGCGGGCAGACCGGTGAACTGCTCGACCTGGCCGAACGCCTGATTCAGGAGCATGTGCAGTCCACTGATGACGACGCTCCCGCGGGTCTTCGCCGCCGTAGCCAGTGGAGTCGGCCACGGGTCGTAGATCGCGTCGAGGATGAACGGCGCTCGGGCGAGCACGTCGGCGTACGGTGCCGCCGCATCAGCCGGCACGGTGCTGACCATGACGTCCGCGTCCGCGCACACCTGCCCGAGACCGGCAGCGTCGAACGGCATCCATTGAGCGTCGACGCCCTCTCCGAGGCAGTCGAAGGTAGCCCGGGCACGACTTTCGTCGCGCGCAACGACCGTGACGTGGCGGACTCCGAGTTCGGTGAGGCCGACGAGCGCAGGTCTCGAGGTACCCCCGGACCCGACGACGACCGCGGACCCGTCACGCAGATCGCGGACGCCGCCGGAGCGCAGTGCTCCGGTGACCCCGTCGACGTCGGTGCAGTCCGCCCGCCATCCTCCGGGCACCCGCACCAGCGTGTTGGCGGATCCGATGATGACGGCGCGCTCGGTGCGCTCGGTCGCGAACTCGAGTGCCGCGAACTTGCCGGGCATCGTCACCGAGACACCGACCCACTCGTCACCGAGACCACCGACCAGGCCCGCGAGTTCCTCTCCGGTGCATTCGATCCGGTCGTAGGTCCACCCCGTCAACCCGAGCGCCCGGTACGCCGCGAGGTGCAGCAGGGGCGACTTGGAATGCTCGATCGGTTTCCCGAGGACCGCCGCCTTGCGGGGTCCCGGGTTCGGGTCATCTACCACTTTTGAGGATTCCGCTTTCCAGAGCTTTTTCGGTGTTGACGAGGTGTTCTTCGTAGCTGTTCGCGAACAGGGTGGTGCCCTTGTCGTCGATCGTGACGAAGTAGGTCCACTCACCCGGTTCCGGGTTCTCCACCGCTTGGAGAGCGCCGATGCTCGGCGAGGAGATCGGTGTCGCGGGCAGACCCACGCTCGCGTACGTGTTCCACGGAGTGACGAGTGCGCGGTCCGCGTCGGTGGTGGCGAGTTCCGTCTCGTCGAGTGCGTAGTTGACGGTGGAGTCGAACTGCAGCATCTGCCCGATCTCGAGACGGTTGAGAATGACGCGAGCGACCTTCGAGAAGTCCGCCGGGAGCGCTTCCCGTTCGACCAGCGACGCCGCGACGAGCAGTTCGTAGGGTGTCAGCCCTACCTTGGCCGCCGCTGCCGTGATGCCGGTTTCGTCGTACTTGGCGGCACTCGCGGAGACGAGCGTGCGGAGGACCTCGACGGGTTCCGCACTCGGATCGATATCCCAGCTGCCCGCCGCGATCAGACCTTCGAGCTGGCGCGCCCGGTCGGGGACGTTCGCGACTGCCTCGCGGGCCCATTCGGGGACCCCGAGAGCTTCGAGATCGGGGCTCGCACCGGCCGCCTCGAGCTCCTCGTAGGTCAGGCAGGTGGGTACGCCGCCGTCGTCGTAGCAGCTTGCCTCGGAGATCAGCGTGTAGATGCCCTTGCGCACGGCCCCGGTGTTGACGTCACGGATGTCGTGGAGCTGACGGCCCTCGGAGACGACGAACGCGCCGACGCGGCTGGTGTCGCTCACCAATGCCGCAACCGCGTCCACCGCGGGAACGTTGGTCGGTACCCGGTAGAAGCCCGGGTGCAGAGCGTTCATGCCGGAGTTCTGCACGGCGGCTTCGTAGAACGCCGCAGAGCTGGCGACGACACCCTTCTCGACGAATTCGGTGCCGATCTGCTGAGCCGTGTCGCCGGGCTGCACCTGGACCACCACTTCCGGCCCCGGAGGCCCGGTGAAGTCGGGTGCGGGGTCGGGTCCGGTCAGCTTCGTGTAGGCGAAGTAGCCACCGCCCAGAACGATAACCAGAAGCAAAGCCGCGGCGAGAGATCCAGCGATGCGTCCGCGCTTCTTGCGGGCAGCCGCCCCTCCCGCTCGCTTGCCCCGGGAGGCCGGGGCGCCGACGGCCGCGGGGGCCGCACGGGTCTCGGTGTGGTCGTCGTCCTCGCCCTCGTAGGGGCCGGCGAATTCGTCGGCGTCATCGTCGTCGTAGCGGTCGTACTCGTCGCCGGTGTCGTCGTAGCGGTAACCCTCGCGCTGAGCGTAGGAGTAATCCTCGACGTAGTCGTCGTCCGCGTAGGCAGGCTCGCCGTAAGCCTGGTCGGGGGCGTAGCCCTCGTCCGGGGCTGCGTAGCCGTGGTGCGGTGCCGCGTGGCCGTGATCGGGTGCATAACCCCGGTCGGCGGCATATCCCTGGTCGGCGGCATATCCCTGGTCGGCGGCATATCCCTGGTCGGGAGCGTGACCGGGGGGCGGACCGTCGAAGGCTCCCTGCTCGAAATGCAGCACGTTCGTCTCGTCGTCGTCCGGCGAACGCGGCGGGCGGTTCCACTGCGGTGGCGGCGGGTCGTAGCGGTGATCACCCTGACCACCCCGTTCCGGCGGCCCGCCGTAGCTGTCGGCGTACGGATCGGAGAACAACCCCTGCCGTGTGTTGTCGGAACGGTCGTCGGACTGCCCGTGCCGGTTCACCGGCTTCCCCCGAGTTCTCCGTCGGCTTCGTTCACTGCTGCGCTCCGCTCGTCCAACCAACCCTGCAAAATGGCCACGGCGGCGGCCTGGTCGATCACAGGCCGCGCGCCCCTCGCGCTCACCCCGCTTTCGCGGAGGGCACGCGCCGCAGTGACCGTGGTGAAACGTTCGTCGGCCATGCGCACGGGAACATCCGGTAGCTGCCGACGAATGCGCCGAGCGAAGTCGCTCGCCAGTTTCGCGGCCTTGCCGGGCTCGCCGCGCAGCGTCTGCGGCAGCCCGACGATAACCTCCACTGCCTCGTATTCCATAACAATTTGGACAATGCGCCGGATATCCGGCGCGTCGGGACCGCGATCCTTGGACCGAGGCACCGTTTCGACCGGCGTCGCGAGGATGCAATCGGGGTCGCTCGAGGCGACCCCGATCCGCACACTGCCGACGTCGATTCCGATTCGTCTTCCCCGGCCGGGGTCGTCGGCCCCGGGTCGGTCCGGGCCCGGCAGGTCAGCCACGCTCAGCCGGCCAGCTCGCTGAGCCGTGCACGGAAGGCGTCGAGGGCGGCGGGGATGCCGGACGGGTTCGATCCGCTCCCCTGCGCCATGTCGGGCTTACCGCCGCCGCGGCCGCCGATCGCGGGGCCGAAGCTCGCCACGAGGTCGCCGGCCTTGATGCCCATGGACTGCGCGGCCTTGGTGGTGGCCACTACGAAGGGAACCTTTCCTTCGGTATTGCCGAGCAGCAGCACCACCGCAGGTTCGGACCCCAGTCGGCCACGCACATCCGACGCGAGGGTGCGCAGGTCGTTGCCCGCCACGCCTTCGGGTGCGGCGTCGGCCACCACAAGAAGATCACCGACCCGCTGGGCCTTGCCCGCGTAACCACCGGCGGCGGCGGCGACGTTGGCCGCTCGAGTCTTCTCGAGTTCCTTCTCCGCAGCCTTGAGCCGCTCGATCAGCGACTCGACTCGTCCGGGCACCTCTTCCGAGGGCACCTTCAGCGTCGACGACAGACCCGCCAGCAGCGCACGTTCCTTCGCGAGGTGCCGGTAGGAGTCGAGTCCGACGTAGGCCTCGACGCGGCGCACGCCTGATCCGACCGACTGCTCACCGAGCAAGGTGACGGTGCCGACGTGCGACGAATGCTGCACGTGGGTGCCACCGCACAGCTCCATCGAGAACGGTCCACCGATCTCGACGACACGCACCTCGTCGCCGTAGTTCTCGCCGAACAGCGCCATCGCGCCCATCTTCTTCGCCTTGTCGAGGTCGGTGACGAACGTGTTGACGGGGTAGTTCGCCGCGACGGCCTCGTTGGTGACGACCTCGATGTCCTGCTTCTGCTGCTCGGACAACGCGCCCGGCCAGGAGAAGTCGAACCGGAGGTAACCGGGCTTGTTGAGCGACCCGGCCTGCACGGCGTTGGGGCCGAGGACCTCACGCAGAGCGGCGTGCACGAGGTGCGTGCCCGAGTGGCCCTGCGTCGCGCCCTTGCGCCACTCCGGGTCGACCTGCACGAGGACCGCGTCGCCTTCGGTCACCTGTCCTTCGACCACGGTGACCTTGTGCGTCCACAACTGCTTGGCGATCTTCTGGACGTCGTCGACCTTGATCTTCAGGCCCGGTCCGGTGATCGTGCCGATGTCGGCGATCTGTCCGCCCGACTCCGCGTACAGGGGGCTGCGATCGAGGATCAGCTCGACCTTCTGGCCTGCGGTTGCGGTGTGCAGACGTTCTCCGCCGGTGATGACGGCGAGCACGTGCGCCTCGGTCACCAGTTCACCGAAGCCTGTGAACTCGGTGGGGCCGCGATCGAGCAATTCCTTGTAGACCGTCATGTCGGCGTGCGCGTGCTTACGAGCGCGCGCGTCGTCCTTCGCACGCTGGCGCTGTTCGGCCATGAGCGAACGGAAGCCGTCCTCGTCGACGCTGAGCCCGGCCTCGGACGCCATCTCGAGCGTGAGGTCGATCGGGAAGCCGTAGGTGTCGTGCAAGGTGAAAGCGGCGGTGCCGCCGAGGACGGTGCGCCCCTCCGCCTTCGCGGCGTCGACAGCACCCTCGAACAGTTTGCTGCCGGTGCCGAGCGTCTTGAGGAACGCGGTCTCTTCACCCACCGCGACGGTCTCGATACGGGCGAAATTCGTGGCGAGTTCGGGATAGGAAGGCGCCATGGTGTCGCGGACGACAGCCATGAACTCGGCCATCGTGGGCCGGTCGGCGCCCAGCAGACGCGCCGAACGCACGATCCGGCGCAGCAGACGCCGCAGGACGTACCCCCGGCCGTCGTTGCCGGGGTTGACACCGTCGACGATGAGCATCGCAGCTGTGCGAGCGTGGTCGGCGATCACCCGGAAGTGGACGTCGTCCTCGTGCTTGTCGCCGTACAGCGCACCCGTCAGTTCGGCTGCCTTGTCGATCACGGGACGGAGCAGATCGGTTTCGTAGACGTTCTCGACACCCTGGAGCAGAAACGCCACACGCTCGACGCCCATACCGGTGTCGATGTTCTTCTTCGGCAGCGGTCCGAGGATCGGATAGTCGTCCTTCGAGATCCCCACGCCGCGCTCGTTCTGCATGAACACGAGGTTCCAGATCTCGATGTAGCGGTCCTCGTCGGCCTCCGGGCCGCCTTCGACGCCGTATTCGGGGCCACGGTCGTAGAAGATCTCCGAGCACGGGCCGCACGGGCCCGGGATTCCCATGGACCAGTAGTTGTCCTTCATGCCGCGCCGCTGAATCCGGGCCTCGGGCACATTCATCTTGTCGCGCCAGATCGCGAACGCTTCATCGTCGTCGAGATAGACGGTGACCCAGAGCTTTTCGGGGTCGATCCCGTATCCGCCGTCCTCGACGGAGCCGGTGAGCAGCGACCACGCGAAGGCGATGGCCTCTTCCTTGAAGTAGTCACCGAACGAGAAGTTGCCCGCCATCTGGAAGAACGTGTTGTGCCGGGTCGTCTTGCCGACCTCTTCGATGTCGAGCGTGCGCACGCACTTCTGCACCGACGTCGCACGGTCGTACGGCGGGGTCTGCTGCCCGAGGAAGAACGGCACGAAGGGAACCATGCCGGCATTGACGAACAGGAGATTCGGATCGGCGAGGATCAGCGACGCGCTGGGCACCTCGGTGTGGCCGGCCTTCACGAAGTGATCGAGAAAGCGCCTACGGATCTCGTGGGTCTGCACGTCGATGGTCCTTTGTCGTGTGTGACGGTTCCGGGAACTGCCCGGTGTGGCCTGCAGGCCGTGCGAAACGGCCATCGTTCAGCTTAACGTCCCGATGCAACCGGCTTCCGGTCGGTCCGACGGGGGCGTCACCTCCGTCTACCGCTCTCCGCGCACGATGCGGCGCAGCTTCGGTACCCGCGACGCCAGCTCCCGTTCGGCACCGTGATTGGTGGGCGTGAAGTAGTCGACTCCCACCAGTTCGTCGGGAGCGTACTGCTGGGCGAGCACACCGTCGGGATGGTCGTGCGGATAGCGGTAGCCGACAGCGTTGCCGAGTTTCTGCGCCCCCTGATAGTGCCCGTCGCGCAGGTGCGGGGGCACCATCCCTGCCTTGCCGGCTTTGACGTCGGCGATCGCCGCACCCAGCGCGGCGGTGACCGCGCCCGACTTCGGAGCGGTCGCGATGTGGATGGTGGCCTGGGCGAGAGCCAACTGCGCCTCGGGCATCCCCACCTGCTGCACCACCTGTGCTGCCGCCACCGCGGTCTGCAAGGCGGTGGGATCGGCCATGCCGACCTCTTCGCTCGCCTGGATCATCAGTCGCCGGGCGATGAAGCGCGGGTCCTCCCCCGCGACGATCATGCGTGCGAGGTAGTGGAGGGCGGCATCGACATCGGAGCCACGCAGCGACTTGATGAAGGCACTCGCCACGTCGTAGTGCTGGTCGCCGTCGCGGTCGTATCGGACCGCGGCCTTGTCGATGCTCGATTCGACCGTCGCCAGATCGATGACGGCGTCGCCGTCGCCCGCACGGTCCATCGCCGTCTCGGCGGACGCCTCGAGCGCTGTCAGAGCCCGGCGCGCGTCGCCGCCGGCGAGTCGCACGAGGTGATCCAGCGCCTCGTCGCTGATCTCCACCGCGCCGCCGAGCCCCCGTTCGTCGGCGCGGGCTCGTTCGAGGAGTTTGCGGATGTCGTCGCTGCCCAGTGGCTGCAACTGAAGCACCAGCGAGCGCGAGAGCAGTGGCGCGACGACCGAGAAGGAGGGGTTCTCCGTCGTGGCCGCGACAAGCAGGACGATCCGGTTCTCGACGGCGGCGAGCAGCGCATCCTGCTGCGTCTTCGAGAACCGGTGGACCTCGTCGATGAACAGGACCGTTTGTTCCCCGTGGGTCAGCCGGCGCCGTGCCAGGTCGATGACCGCGCGCACGTCCTTCACACCGGCGGACAGGGCCGACAACGCCTCGAAACGGCGGCCGGTCGCTCCGGAGATCAACGATGCCAGGGTGGTCTTGCCCGTGCCGGGAGGCCCGTACAGCACCACCGACGCCGCTCCGGAACCTTCGACGAGACGGCGCAAGGGAGCCCCCGGTTCGAGCAGGTGCTGCTGACCGACCACCTCGTCGAGGCTCGCCGGACGCATCCGCGCGGCAAGCGGCGCGCCCGGGCCGGTCGGCGCGGCGGGCGCACGACGGACCTCGGGCTCGGGTTCGTCGGGTTCCGCGTCGGGGGGCGTCTCGAAGAGGGCGTCCGGTTCTGCCGAAGGATCATCCGCCCCGAATACGTCACTCACGACACCGACGCTACAAGCACGCCCCGACCGTCGCGGGCGCGGTGCGCGGCGAACAGGCGGTGACTTTTGGGCGCATATCCGCCATTCGGCCCGAATCGCGACGCTTGTCGTGGTCAGATCTTCGTCGTGCCCCTTCCTCGTGTGACGCGTCGAACACTCCTGCGTGCCGGTGCGGTCGCCGCCGGCACCTCCGCCCTCGCCGCCGCGACCGCTCCCGGTGCGTCTGCGGCCTCACCTGTATTCGTCCACGGCGTCGCCTCGGGCGACCCGCTCCCCGATGCCGTGATCCTCTGGACTCGGGTGACCCCTGTTCCCGAGGCAATGCCCGGCTCCGGCGTCGGGCCGGCCACGACGGTGCAGTGGCAGATCGCGCGCGACGCCGACTTCACCGACACGGTCGCGTCGGGATCGGTGTCGGCCACAGCGGCGACCGATCACACCGTGAAAGTCGATGCGACCGGGCTCACCCCGGGCACCGACTACTACTACCGCTTCGTTTCCGGTGGCGCGGTGTCCCCGACCGGACGTACCCACACTGCGCCGAGCGCCGATGCGCACGTCGCGGGGCTGCGACTCGGCGTCGTGTCGTGCGCGGACTGGGAGGGCGGGTACTTCGGGTCGTACCGGCATCTCGCCGCCCGCGGCGACCTGGACGCGATGGTCCACCTCGGCGACTATCTGTACGAGTACGCGGCGGGGCAGTTTCCGGTGTCCACCGGAACCGAGGTGAGAATGCACGTTCCGGCGCACGAGATCGTCACCCTCGCCGACTATCGCATGCGGCACGGCCAGTACAAGACCGACCCGGATCTGCAGCGATTGCACGCCCAGGTGCCGTGGATCGTGGTCTGGGACGACCACGAGTCGGCGAACGATGCGTGGGCCGGTGGCGCGGAGAACCACGACCCGGCGTCGGAAGGCGACTGGGCCTCGCGCAAGGCCGCATCCGTCCGCGCCTACGACGAATGGATGCCCGTCCGCATGGAGGGTGACCGGCTGTACCGGCGACTCCGTTTCGGCGACCTCGCCGAATTGTCGATGCTCGATCTACGCACCTATCGCAGTCAGCAGTCCCGGCCGCTCGACGGGAGAAGTGTCGACGACCCTGGCCGCACCATGACCGGCCAGGACCAGATGGCCTGGCTCACCGCGGGTCTCGTGAGTTCCCCGACGCGCTGGCAACTGGTGGGTAACTCGGTGATGTTCGCACCGGTTCTGCTGCCGCCCCTCGATGCGCGCACCACCCGTGCGCTGACCACCCTTCTCGGTGTGCCGTCCAGCGGGATTCCCTTCAACACCGACCAATGGGACGGGTACCCGGCGGACCGCCAGCGCGTACTGGATGCGATCCGCGGTGCGGGGCGCCGCAATGTCGTGTTTCTGACCGGCGACATCCACACGTCGTGGGCGTCGGATATCCCCGAAAACGCGGCCGACTATCCCGGTGCCGGCACCGTCGCCACCGAGTTCGTGGTTCCGTCCGTGACGTCGGCGAACATCGACGAGTTGCTCGGGGTGCCGCCACGTTCGGCGTCGCCGGCTCTCGAGGAGGTCGTGCGGTCGACGAACCGGCATGTCCGGTTCGTGGAACTCGATTCCCACGGTTTCGGTGTCCTCGAGGTCACTCCGGAGGCGGCGCAGATGGAGTGGTTCTTCCTCGACGATCGCACCGATCCGTCCACGGGTGTGCGACGGGCTGCGGGCTTCCGCGTGAGAGAGGGAAGTGCGCGGGTCGAACCTCTGGCTCCGATCGGGTACGCGCAGTTCGAGACCGGGCAGCCATAGCCTTAGCCCTGGGCCGGCCACATCAAGACGTCGGCCGTACAGGTGATATCAGGCAGCCTCGCGGGCCTCGAGTTGCTCCAGCACTGCGCGTGCGTGGCCCGCGACATCGTCGTGACCGGTGTCGGCTGCGAAGTCGGCGAGCAGCATCCAGCGCGAACGCAGCGCCTCTATGCGCGGCACGGACAGTTCGTGCTCCCGTACCGAGGCGATGCGGGCGTGATCCTCGGGCAGGAACAGGTGGGTGCTGAGCCAGACGCACGCCAGTTGCGCATCGAGGAGACGTTCGGCGAGCACTTCGTCGTAGGCCAGATGGGGCCACATACCGACCACTTCGGCGCGCCACGCGTCGGCCATCTCGCGCACCCGCTCCACGGTCATGGGCACCGCACACACGCACAGCGGGAACGAGGTCAGCGCGAACGCGATGTCGAGGGTCGCGTCGCGGAAGCCTCCCCACTCGTAGTCGAGGAACTGCACACCGTCGTCTCCGACGACGATGTTGTCCGGGCAGAGATCGGACGGGCTGAAGGCGCGGTGACGGCCACCGGTGAACAGCTTCGCCGCTCGCTCGGCGCGTTCCCGGACCGAATCGGGCACGGCGAGCCCGAAGTCGGCGGCCAGCAGTTCGGGCACACCCCGGACGGCGTCGATCGCCTGCTCCGACACCATGTCGGCGACGTCCGAGACATCGGCTCGACGCAGCAGTGCGGCGAAATCCTCTTCACGTCCGACGGTCGCAGCGTGCATCCGGCCGAGGGCCTGCGCCAGCGCCATGAGTGTGTTTCCCACGGTCTCGCTGTCCCCGCTGCGCAGCAGGGTGGCGAGTGGGGTCGCGTCGCCGAGATCACTGAGTACGAGCAACCGGGTCTCGAAGTCGTAGGCGAGCAGTTCCGCGCCGGGGCGGTGGTCCTTCGCGAGTGCGGTCGCGAATTGATACGACACGGCTTCGCGGAGGAACGCGGTCTCCTCGTCTGTCGCCGAACCGTGGAAGTCGACGTGACCCGCACCGCGCGACGGCGGTACCTGCTTGAGTACGAGCGTTCGCGGCAACGAGAAGGGGTTCGCCGCGACACGCACACGGAGAACCACGGACCTGCCACTGCCTCCGAGGTCGACGGGATCCGCCAGTCTGACCGGCGCTCCGGTACGACGAGTGAGCAGCTGTTCGGCTGCATGCACTACCTCTGACACGGGGTCCGCCAATGTTGCAGTCATCACCGACCAATCTACAGGTTTCCGGTCACAAGATGGGCTCGCAGAAGACCCCGGTCACCAGGGACCTTGGACGGTCGCACCCGAACGGGCAGGTCCGATTTGTCCCGAACTTCCTGTATTTCCGCAGAGCTCGGGCGTGTCGCGTTTTCCGACTGCCGGCGACGGGCGGACCTTCCAGGGCCGCCGCCGACTTTCACTCGACCTGGTCGGAACGCCCGCCCGCAGTCGAGATTTCGTCGTCGACCGGAGCGACGTCGACCGATACCTCGATCGTGCTGTCCGACGACTCGGTGTAGATCACGCCGCGCAGCGGTGACACATCGGCGTAGTCGCGTCCCCACGCCACGGTCGTGTACCGCTCGTCGCCGAGTTGGTCGTTGGTCGGGTCGAAGTCCAGCCAGGTGCCGTCGGGCAGCCACACAGCCGCCCACGCATGCGTCGCGTCGACTCCGACCATGCGCTCCTTGCCGGGGGGTGGGTCGGTTGCGAGATATCCGGACACATAGCGCGCCGCCAACCCCTGGGAACGCAGGCATGCGATCGCCAGGCGCGCGAAATCCTGACAAACCCCCCACCGGGCCTCGAGCACTTCTGCCACCCGGGTGGACACGGACGTGGACCCCGAGCGGTAGGTGAAATCCGTGAAGATCCGGTGTGTCAGGTCCACGATCGACTCGCCCAACGGCCGCCCTGCTGTGAACGTCACTTCTGCGTAGGCACGTACCTCGTCGTCGATCTCCGGTGGGTGGACGTCGAGCACGAAGTCGATTGCGAGCGCACCGGCCGGCCCGGCCGGACGCGCGGTCTCCCACGGGGCCAGACACGCAGGGGTCTGTAACCGTCCGGGGTCCGGAGGCGAGACCTCGACCTCGGAGCGGCCGATCACTTCGAGCACCTCGTGCGTATCGGTGACGTGGAAGAAAAGGTCGCGGTTGCCCCACAGGTCCACACCCGTGGACATGTCCGCAGGCTCGGGGCTCACGGTGACCTCACTGGTGAGCACGCGCTGCCGGTCGGTCTCCCGGGGCAGCAGGTACCCACGCCCGTAGGAGGAAGTCACCGCGCCCGAGTATCGGTACGTGGTGCGGTGCACGATCCGGTACCGACGCACGCCGGCCTCGACGGATCCGTCGGTGACGGTCATGGCAGGTCCCTCCGCTCTGTTCCGCCCCACAGGGGACGGGTACCACCGGGCAACGACAACGGCCCCTTCATCAAGACCACCGCGAGTTCGGTGAGACCGGAATGGGTCGAGTCCAGCAGACGCGCGAACTCGACTCGCACACCGTCGGTGACGGTCTCGAGATCGGACGGGTCGCAGCGACGCAGCGTGGCGACAAGGTCGTCGACGAGCCGTTCCGGCAGGGACGAGCCCGACGACTGCGGCATCGCCACGAGATTTTCGCGCAGCCGATCGAGCAGGTATGCCAGTGAGCGTGGATTGCCGGGGTCGAACAGCAGCAACTGCGCGACGGCGGCGACCCGCACGGTGGTGTTGCGCCGGCGGAAGGTCACCGAACTCTCCGCTGCGGCCAGCACCGACTCCATGAGCGCGCGCTCGGTCGGACGGGTGTGCTCCCGCGTCAGGGTCTCCGACAGCAGCGACACCAGCGCGAGACCGCGCTCGATGCGTTTGCCGATGTCCATCACGTGCCAGCCCAGATCCCGCACCATCGACTCCGCACCGAGTCCTGAAAGGGCGAGCATCCCGTTGAGCACGGCCGACTGTGTCGCACCGAGTTGCGCGCCGTCGTCCTCCGGGTCCACCGCGAGGTCGTCGAGCGCGCGTTGCACGTCGGCCAGCACCGTCCAGGTGTCGTGGGAAAGCTGGTCGCGTACGGCCCGGGCCGCGCGCTCGAGGCCGCCGAACGACTGCGCCAAGGAGCCCGGACGTGAGCGATCCTCGGTGAGCGCGCGGAACTCGGCGGCAACACTCCGGTGGTCGTCCACGATCGACACGCCCTCACGCAACTGCGACGTCGAGACGAGCGTGCCGAGCAGTACCGGCAGACAGTCGCTCCCCTCGAGCCACGGCCGGTTGCGGTAGTCCTGGTAGCGCTCCCTCATCGAAATGAGCAGGCGCGCAGTGTCTTCGGCACGCTCACTGTAGCGGCCGATCCAGAACAGGTCGTTGAGCACGCGGGGTGAGGCCACCACATCGGACAGAGGCACCGCAAAGCGCGGCAACGATTCGGGCACGGCCGGTCCGGCCGCGTCGGTGGTGGCGCCACCCGCGACGGTCCGCACCCATACGTCCTTCGCCGCGACTCTCGGATTCGTCTCGGTCGCCGCGCCCGGCACCAGGACCTCGCAGAGACCGCCGGGCATCGGCGTGTATCCCACCCGCTGGGCAACGGTGAACAACCGCAGACTCACCGGGGAAGCCGTCACGGCGGTTCCGTCGAGGCTGGGCGCATGCGAGTACTCGACACGCTCTTGCGCCACCCAATCGGAGGGCTGCGCTTTCACCCGAGCGAGCAACTCCTCACGCTGCGAGACCGTCAAAGCTTCGCCCACAACGGTTTCGGACGTAACGGTGGAGCGCAGGATCAGTTCCGGCAGGCGCGAGGTGAGCACCGAGAGCCCCGACGGGGTGCCACCCCAATGCGTTTCCGCCGACTCGAGCAGAAGATCCTCGTCGAGCAACGCGCGGGAGACGGCCCCTAAGTATCCCGTCAGCGCGGGGTTCTCGAGCACACCGCTGCCGAGTGGATTGACCAGCGAGACCCCACCGCGCCGGACGACCTCGACGAGGCCGACCACGCCGAGTCGCGAATCCCGGCGGAGGTCGAGGGGGTCGGCGTAGTCCGCGTCGATACGACGCAACACCACATCGACCCGCGTGAGCGAGCCCAGCGAACGCATCCACAACCGGCCTTCCCGCACGGTCAGGTCCGCGGACTCGACGAGCGGCACTCCCAGCACGCTCGCGAGATGAGCTTGGTCGAAGGCGGTTTCGGATTGCGCTCCCGGACTGAGGACTACCACGAAGGGGTCTTCGACTCCGCTGGGCGCCACGTCCCGCAGGGCCAGCCTGAGGGCCTGACCGAACGGTGCAAGAGGTCGTGGTCCTGCGGTGGTGTAGATCTCCGGCATGGCATGAGCGACGACCCTCCGGTCGGCCATGGCATAACCGAGGCCCGAGGGCGCCTGGGTGTGGTCGCGGATCGCGCGGAAGCCACCGTCCCGCTGCCGCGCGACGTCGACCGCATGAATGAAGAGTTGATGCGGGCCCGGAAGGGTGACCCCGTGGGCGACGCGAAGGTACCCGGGGTGGCCGAAGATCAGTTCCGGGGGAATCAGGCCGGAGGTAAGTGTCCTCTGCGGGCCGTACAGATCTGCCAGCAAGGCGTCCAGGACGCGAGATCTCTGCACGAGACCGCGTTCGAGAACCGCCCAGTCGTCGGCTGCGAGGACCAGCGGAAGGGCGTCGATCTCCCAGCGCCCGGGACCCGCCGATTCCCCGTCGGCGTCGACCGGGTTGTAGGTGATGCCGTGGTTGTCGACGAGCGTGCGTACGCGTCGCCGGTAGCGCTCGAGCACCGCGGGCGAGCGGCCCTCGAGCACCCCGGCGAGTTCGCTCCAGTGCTCCCGGATCTCACCGGAAGCGGTGTGCAGCTCGTCGTACTGCGGACTGAACGGGGGGTTGTACTCCCCGACCGGATTCGCCTCGGCCACGTCGTGCATGAAGCGCCGCCCTCTCGATCTTTCCGTCGGCGCACCGTCGTTCACGACCCGCTCGACCGTCGCATCGGCGACCGGGTCAACTCTGCCAGGTGAAGCTTCTCAACGTGTATTCGCGGCGGAGCCGGAGGCGTGCGAGGTGCCGCACGTCACTGCTCCGGAACCGAACGTGACTATGCCGGCGACTTGTGGGTGACCTTGCTGAAGCTCTTCGCCATTCCGCGGTCCACACCGGCTTTCACCAAGCCGAAGATCAAGCCCTGCAACGCCGCCGCGACGAGCACGTCGCGGGTGCTCTGTGACAGGTCTTGTGGTTCCGGCTTCGGGCGGTTCTGCCCCACTCGCTTCCAGACCTGCTGGAAGACCGCTCCCGCGAGCACACCTCCCCCGACACTCGCCGCCAGGGCAAGGGGCTTGTACATCATCACGCTTGCGTCGGGCATCTGGTGGTTCCTCCTTCGTTGCGGCGCCCAGGGTGGCGCCGCGATCTCCCGACCGAGGTACCCGTCTCCCGCCGACGGCAAACGGCCGGGTCGGTGCATCTGCAATGCCTTGCGACGGCCCGACGGGGCGTGCAATTCGGCGGTGTACCCGGACATACGACGAGGCCGCACGTCTTGCGACGTGCGGCCTCGCGGTAAGCAGATCAGGCCCTGAGGTACGCGATCAAGCCTTGGTAGGCGGCGTCTGCTTCTCGGGTTCGGGCTTGTAGTCGATACCCGACTCCTTGCGCTGCTCCGGGGTGATGGGCCCGGGCGCCTCGGTCAGCGGATCGACACCGCCGCCCGACTTCGGGAACGCGATCACCTCGCGGATCGAATCCATTCCGGCGAGCAGTGCGGTGATGCGATCCCAGCCGAACGCGATGCCGCCGTGCGGAGGCGCGCCGTATTTGAAGGCTTCGAGAAGGAAGCCGAACTTGTCGTTCGCCTCCTCCTGCGAGATGCCCATCACCTTGAACACTCGTTCCTGGATGTCGGGGCGGTGGATACGGATCGAGCCACCACCGATCTCGTTGCCGTTGCAGACGATGTCGTACGCGTAGGCGAGTGCCGAACCGGGATCGGTATCGAACGTGTCCATGAACTCGGGCTTGGGCGAGGTGAACGCGTGGTGCACCGCCGTCCATGCCGAATGCCCCAGTGCCACATCGCCGCTCGCAGTGGCATCGGCAGCGGGCTCGAAGAGCGGAGCATCGACGATCCACACGAACGCCCACGCGTTCGGATCGATGAGATCGAGCTTGCGGGCGATCTCCCCACGTGCCGCGCCGAGCAGCGCACGCATCGGCTTCGTCGCGCCGGCGGCGAAGAAGATGCAGTCGCCGGGCTTGGCGCCGACGTGGTCGGCGAGCCCCGCACGCTCGGCGTCGGTGAGATTCTTGGCAACCGGCCCGGTGAGTTCGCCGTCCTCCCCCACGAGGACGTACGCGAGACCCTTCGCTCCGCGCTGCTTGGCCCATTCCTGCCATGCATCGAGCTGGCGTCGCGGCTGGCTCGCGCCACCCTCCATGACCACCGCACCGACGTACTCCGCCTGGAAGACCCGGAAGGTGGTGTCCTTGAAGAATTCCTTGCACTCGACGAGTTCGACCCCGAACCTCAGGTCCGGCTTGTCCGAACCGAAACGGCGCATCGCCTCGGCGTACGTCATCCGTGGAATCGGCGTCTCGAGTTCGTACCCGACCAGCCGCCACAACGCTTCGAGCACATCCTCGGCGAGCAGCATGACGTCGTCCTGGGTGACGAACGCCATCTCGATGTCGAGCTGAGTGAACTCGGGCTGCCGGTCCGCTCGGAAATCCTCGTCGCGGTAGCACCGGGCGATCTGGTAGTACCGCTCGATACCACCGGCCATAAGCAGCTGCTTGAACAGCTGCGGCGACTGCGGCAGTGCATAGAAGTTGCCGGGCTGCAGGCGCGCGGGCACCAGGAAGTCGCGGGCACCCTCGGGGGTGGAACGCGTCAGCGTCGGGGTTTCGACCTCGACGAACTCGTGCTCGGCGAGCACCGCGCGCGCAGCGGCGTTGACCTTGCTGCGCAGGCGGAGGGCCTTGCCCGGGCCTTCGCGTCGCAGGTCGAGGTAACGGTACTTGAGGCGGGCTTCTTCGCCGGCCTGGTCGTCGAGCTGGAAGGGCAGCGGAGCAGCCTCGTTCAGCACCTCGAGTCCGGTGGCGTTGACCTCGATGGCGCCGGTCGGGATCTCGAAGTTCTGATTTCCCTCGGGGCGCATCTCGACCACACCGGTTACCTTGACGCAGTATTCGGCGCGCAGACGGTGGGCCTGCTCGAGCACCCCCTGCTCGCGGAAGACCACCTGCGCCACCCCCGACGCATCGCGCAGGTCGATGAAGATGACCCCGCCGTGGTCGCGGCGCCGAGCGACCCAACCGGTGAGGGTGACAGTCTGCTCGGCGTGCTCGGCTCGCAACGAGCCGGCGAGATGGGTGCGCAGCACGGAAGTCCTTTCGAAACGATCAGCGACGGGTTCGTCGGTGTAATCCTACGAAAGAGGAGAACAGGGTGGGCACACGCATGCCGAAACAGCCTCGTGGCAAGCTGGTGCGACTTCTGGGCACTGCGACGAGAAAGCGATGCGATGACCTTCAACGAGGGCGCACGGATGAATCCCGGCCGAGTCCGCACCGGGGGCGGGGGGCGCGGCGGCAAGATCGCTCTCGGTGGCGGCGCCGGCAGCATCGTGGTGCTGATTCTCGCGCTGTTGTTCGGCGGTGATCCGGGCGCGCTCCTCGGCTCCGGCGACCCGGACCAGTCCACCGAGTACGGGGCAGGCGGCACCGTCGAAGGATGCGAGACGGGCGCCGATTTCAATGCGAACGTCGACTGCCGCATCGTGGGCACCGTCGGAAGCCTGGATCTGGTGTGGGAGCAGCACCTCGCCCAGCAGACCGGAGTGGCATACGTGCAGCCCGAGGTCGCCATCTTCAGCGGCTCGACCTCGACAGGGTGCGGCAATGCCACCAGCGATATCGGTCCCTTCTACTGCCCGCCCGATCAGACGGCGTACTTCGACAGCAGCTTCTTCGAGGAACTCGTGACGCGCTTCGGAGCGAGCGCCGGACCGCTCGCGCAGGAGTACGTGGTCGCGCACGAGGTGGGTCATCACATCCAGAACCAGCTCGGCGATCTCGGCCGCGCGCAGGCCGATCCGCGAGGCCCGGAGTCCGGCGCGGTGCGCACCGAGCTTCAGGCCGACTGTTACGCAGGGGTGTGGGCGTACCACGCGGACAAGATGCCCGATCCGAACACGGGGCAGCCGTTTCTCACGCCTCTCAGCGACACCGACATCCGTGACGCTCTCTCAGCGGCGTCCGCTGTGGGCGACGACCGGATCCAGTCTGCCGCGTCGGGTCGGGTCAACCCGGAGGCGTGGACCCACGGCTCGTCGGAGCAGCGTCAGAAGTGGTTCCTCGCCGGATACCGCACCGGCCAGGTGTCGGCGTGCGACACCTACTCGGCGCGCGACCTCGACTCTCCGGACGCATTGCGCTGACGCGCACTTTCACGCATTGCGCTGACGCGCACTTTCAGGTGACGTCGACCGTCATGTACGCGCGGTCGGCGTCGAGGTCCGCCAGCCGTCGCATACGCAGTGCCACCGGCCAACGGCCCACGCGACTCGCTTTGAGGTAGAAGACCCGCTCGCCACCTGCCCCGGGGAGCGGGTTCTTCGAGGGCACGAATCGGACGTCGTGCAACACGAGGCCCGCGCCCACCCTGCTGGTGAACCAGCAATAGTCGCGGGACGTGCTCTCCTCCATGTGGAGTTCGATCATGTCCCCCACATCGACTGTCAGATCCTGTGGACCAGTACGGATGTGCTTCATCACCTCAGAGTACGAGGCCACTGTGACGCAGACGACTACATTCGGGACCCCTGCATATCGTGAGCCACGCGTTTCGGTGCGGCAGTGATATGTGTGACATCGGGTCGTCCCGGGCACCCGAAGGAGATGAACGACAAATCACCCGGAACAACGCGCACCGACGCGGAGATCGGCGGTTATCTGCTCGCCCTGGCAGACGGTGACGCGTACAACGAACTGACCGAGGCCGTCGGTGTACTCATCTCCAGCACCGACTCGCACCCGCCGCCCTACGACGGTGTGTTCCGGTGGGTCGTCGGCAGCATCGCGGATGTACTGGTCAGCAAGTGCGGACCCGAGCTTCGTGGCAGCGAAGGCGTCGCACTCACGATCCGCACCGTCGGCGGGGACGAAGTCGACCTGAGCAGTCTCGCCGAACCCGAGTCGAGCGTGATGAAGGCCGTCGCCGACGTGCTCGCCGGTGGCGCCTCCGAAGCACGGGTGAAACTGGGACCCGTCGGATTGGGCATGGACTGGATTAGCCGCCTCGAGATGCTCGTCGAAGCTGTGTTGTGGCTCGACAAGCTTCTCGACGCGCCGGCCCCGAACATGCCCGACCGTTTCCCGTGGTGACCGCCCCCATTCCTGAACCTGGGCCCTAGCGGGCCGTCACGACGCGTGTGTGCTTCGCCGCGTGAGTAGACCTCGGCCTCGCAGCACCGGACCACCGACCCCTCTGCCCGTGCAGATCGACTGCGCTTGCAGACGGTCGGTGGTCCGGTTTTCCGGCTCTCGAGACGGAAATCGCAGCTCGGTTCCGAACCTGCGGACGCCTGAGCCATCGCGCCACACGGATCCGGCAGAATCGACGTGGCAGGATCCCGGCCATGCATCGCGCCGCCTCGACCGTCGTCCAACGCCTCTTGCGCTCTGCACTTCGCATCGTCGATTCGGCCGAATCTTCCGATGGGCAACCATTCTCCGAGCCGGAGATCCTGCTGCCGCACATGCGGTCGCGCCGCGTCGGGTGGACGCACTACGGCGTCATGATTCCCGACCTCCCGGAACCGCACCGATTCTTCTCGATGATGTCCCTCGTCGGTGCGACGGGATCACTGGCGTTCGACAACGACCAGGCCTTGGCCGCTAGCCCGCGCCACAACGCATCCCTGGTGGCCGGAACCGCAGCGTCATATCCCGGACACTTCGGCAACTATGCATTCGACGACACGTTCGTTGCGGCTCCCGACGGGTCGGCGCTGCGCTTCGGCGACGACCTGACGCTGACCGGCGGGTATCCACACTTCCGGCTGGAAGGTCGCCTCGGCGACGTAGAGATCACGTTGCGCCTGACCAACACGGACAAGGTCTCGTGGTTCTTCCGCAACCCGGTCTACAAGCACTTCGGTCTTCTCACCGAGTATGCGGGCGCAATCACCCACGGCGGCAGCACGGTCGACGTCGAGGGGTTGTGCTCGTTCGAGTACGGCGCGTGCCCGAGTCCGTACCTCGTGCGCGACGCGCCACTCCCCGCGTCGTTCAAAGCTCCCCTCGACTACTTCGTGTATCAGATCGTCAATCTCGATGCCGACAACCAGATCCTGCTGAGCAGGTACTCGATCGGCGGGACCCCGCTGATGACCACTGCGCTGCACCGGTCGCGCGACCGGTACGGCACCCGGTTCGAGGACGTGTCGTTCGAGGTGCTCGCGCTGCGTGACGCCCCCGAACCGACGCCGTACGGGATCCCGATGGACGTCCCGAGCGAAACCCGTTTCCTGGTCGCGGGTGCCGACGGACGCCCGTGGCTGGACCTGCACGCGACCATGGACACGAACTTCACGTTCGGGCTGGGGAGCGGGTTCGTCACCGGCTTCGTGTACACGGCGATCTGGCGTGGAGCCGAAATATCGGGACGGGGTTACTTCGAGTTCATCGATCGCCGGTCTGCGGATCGGCAGGCTCTCCGAGGCCGCGGGCACCCTGCCGAACGACCAGTACCGGACACGCCGCGTGCTCGGCGACGTGCGAGCTGACCGATCCGAGGAGCAGGCCGGCGAAGCCCCCGTGCCCTCGGCTGCCGACGACGACCATCGTCGCTTCACGACTGGCGTCCGTCAGGACCAGTGCCGCATTTCCTTTGGCGACGCGCTGACGTAGACCGGACGGAAGGTTGTCTCCGAACGCATCGGCCAGAGCTGTCCGCAGGACGCTCACCGCATCGATGTCAGGGCGGTAGTCCTCGGGAAACGCCACGAATCCGTACGTGTTCGGCACTTCCCACGCAGTCACCGCGTCGATGCCCGCGCCGAGACCGGGGGCGAGTCGCGCCGCCCACCGCAGAGCGTTGATCGACGAATCCGATCCGTCGACTCCCACCACCACGCGTGGAGACTCGTTCCTCGAGGTCATCGTGCGGCTGCCCTTCGTCGCGATCCTTCGACCGTAATCGAACGCAGTACGCGATGCAGGCGAACGCGACGCCCTGGTACAGGCGCGCGTCAGATACCGGGAATGAACCCCGGATAAACGTAATGGCTGTTTCCTCCGCCCGGCATGGAACTCCCCGTCACACTGGGTATGTTCGCGGGCAATCTCACGAGCTTGTGCGGGTTCCCGTGCTCGTCGGCTTGCCAGCACTCGAACGTCACGCCGTGAAAGGCGGTGCACACGATTCGGGTGGAGGTCCCGAAAGGCGACGTGAGCCGCTCCCGTGCGTCGAGCGGATTCCAGTAGCCGGGGTCGGTCGGGGTGAGGAAGTTCTTCGTCTCGAACGGCACGAGCGGAGTTGGGTAGTCCGGTATCGGAGGCCATTCGTCCGCCATCGCAGTCGCGGCGCCTCCGACAGCGACGGCAGCGATGCACGCCGCGGTGACGGCGAACCGGGTGACGTGGCGCGATGCTGAAACCATCGGATCCCTTCCGGTCGTTGCCGGTTCGGATTTCCGGCAGTTCCGGACAATGTAAACCGAACCGTCACGGCAGGGAGCCGTTCGGCTCGCGTCGGGCCATTGGACGTTTACTTGCCTATTCGATCGAGGCGCCGCCGGGTACGCCCGAAGCATCGCCCATTCGATCCAGGAGGACGATGTGTCGGCCGACGACCTGCGCGACCTGCTCGGCTCTTCTTTCCCCGATCCCGTGCTCGTTCTCGACGAAGGCAGATTGCATACCGTCGACGCCGCACACACGGACGAGCGGAGCAAAGCCTTCGTCGTCGTCACGAGGGACGAACTACGGCAACAGCTTCCGCAGGACCGGGAGCACACCGACACCGATCTCGAACTGCTGGCGAGCACGCTCGGCTCGACGGTCGCGAATCTCGGAGGATGACCCCTGACCCCGATGCGCACGGGTGACAGTGGCAACGATGAGGGCCCGCGGGAAGAAACCCCGCGGACCCTCATCGTCCCTGCCGATCGCTAACCGAGGGCTTCAGCCGAACCGGAGAAGAAGTCGAGGGCATCGAACAGAGACGCAACGGCGCTGAAGAAATCTGCCAGGAAGGCGAAATCGATCATGGTGCTTCTCCTATCGGGCGGTGTCCGTCAGTAAGACCAGTAACGGCTGTCACTGCGATTCCCATTGTTACCGCAATCCCCTGCTATCGCAGCGCACGCGACACGCACGTGCGCAGACCTGGGCGCCTCCGCCCGCCCGTTTGCGCTGGTAGCGCGCTCAGCCGAGTTTTCCCGACAAGCGCTCGAGACGAGCCATACTCGCGCCGTCCAGTCCGACGATCTCCACACGCTTTCCCCTCTCGGCGTACTTGTGTTGCACCGAGTCGAAGGTCGCCACGGTCGAGGCATCCCACACTTCCGCATCGGTGAGATCGATGACCACGTACTCGGGGTCGTGTGCGTAATCGAACCGGTGCACCAGGTCGTTGCTCGAAGCCCAGAACAGTTCACCGGACACCCGGTAGGTGCGCGTGCCCTCCACGTCGGCGGTCTCCACCCTGGTCATGTGCGCGACCCTCCGCGCGAACGCGACCATCGCTGTCAGCACTCCCGAGACCACCCCGATCGCAAGATTGTCGGTGGCAAGCGTCGCCCCGACGGTCACCAGCATCACCAGGGTCTCGCTGCGGGGCATCAATCGCAGCGTCCGTGGCGCGATGCTGTGCCAGTCGAGCGTGGTCACGGCGATCACCAGCATCACCGCGACCAGCGCAGCCATCGGTATCGCCCCGACCACGTCCCCGACGGTGACACACAACACCAGCAGGAACAGTCCCGCAAGGAATGTCGAGATCCGCGTCCGCGCACGCCCTTCCTTGACGTTGATCATCGTCTGCCCGATCATCGCGCAACCGCCCATGCCGCCGAACAGTGCACCGGCCCAGTTCGCTACTCCCTGTCCCCATGCCTCGCGGGTCTTGTCGGATCGGCTGTCGGTGATCTCGTCGACGAGTTTCGCGGTCATCAGGGACTCCATGAGCCCGACGAGTGCCAGGCCCACCGCGTACGGGGCGATGATCGCGAGAGTCTCCGTGGTGAAGGGAAGGTCGGGGATCATCCACGTGGGAAATCCACCGGGGAGATCGCCCTGATCGGCCACATCGGGCACGTCGAGTCCGAACAGGATCACCGCGCCGGTGAGCACGACGATCGCGACGAGAGCGGCGGGCACCGCGGTCGTCAGTTTCGGGATGGCCACGATCAGGACGATCCCGAACGCCACCATGGGATAGACGAGCCACGGAACGCCGAAGAGGTGTCGCAGTTGCGCCGCGAAGATGAGAATCGCCAGGGCGTTGACGAAGCCGATCATGACGGATCGGGGTATGAAGCGCATCAGCTTCGCCACGCCCGCTACGGCGAGCACGATCTGCAGGGCCCCGGCGAGCCACACCGCGGCGATGAGATAGTCCAGGCCGTGCGAGGCGACGAGCGGCGCGATCACCAGCGCAGTCGCGCCCGCAGCAGCAGAGACCATCGCCGGGCGGCCACCGACGAACGCGATGGTCATCGCCATGATGCACGACGTGTAGAGCGCAACCTTCGGATCGACACCGGCGATGACGGCGAACGACACCACTTCGGGGATCAACGCGAGTGCGGTCACCAGACCGGCCAGGATCTCGGTCGTGAGGCGCCGAGGGGACCGGAGGGTTTCTGACACGGTTTGCACCGGAAGAGTCTAGGCGCGACGCTCACCGCCGCCGTGTCACGCTGCCGATGGTTCCCGGCGCGAATTGGCTCCCGGCGCGCCCGCGGGCGGATCTGTGCGCGTGATCGCACTTACGGTACAGACGGAACTTTGCGGACGGGCAATCCGTCATATTCTGTGGAAGACCCTTTTGTCCGCGAGTTACCAGAGAGAGCCATGAGTCGCGCCAAGCGCAAACCTCGAAGACCCATCCCGCCCATGAGTGACGAACCTCCCGTCACCGAGCCCCGGATCCTCCCGTGTTGACCGCCCTCGGAATCGCGTTCGGTATCGCCGTCGTCCTGGCCATCACCGCCGTGACCGGCTACTTCGTAGCCCAGGAATTCGCCTACATGGCCGTGGACCGGTCACGTTTGAAAGCCCGCGCCGAAAGCGGCGACACCGCCGCGGCACGCGCCTTGTCCGTCACAAGACGCACCTCCTTCATGCTGTCGGGTGCGCAACTCGGTATCACCGTCACCGGCCTTCTCGTCGGTTATGTCGCAGAACCCCTCATCGGTAGTGGACTCGGCGAAGCCTTCGGCGGAATCGGAATCCCCACGGCCGTCGGTGTGGCATTCGGCACAGTCCTCGCCGTGCTGTTCTCCACTGTCGTTCAGATGGTCTTCGGTGAGCTCGTACCGAAGAACCTGGCCATTGCACGGCCCGAGCCGGTCGCGAGATGGCTGGCGTTGTCCACCACCGTCTATCTCAAGCTGTTCGGCTGGCTGATCCGGCTGTTCGACGCCTCGTCGAACCTGCTCCTGCGCGCGCTGCGAATCGAACCCGTTCACGACGTGGAACATTCGGCGACGCCTCGTGACCTCGAGCACATCGTCGCCGAATCCCGTGACGCCGGCGAACTCCCCAAAGAACTGTCGACCCTGCTCGATCGCATCCTCGACTTTCCCACCCGGACCGCCGAACACGCCATGATCCCCCGCTCACACGTGGATGTCGTCGACCTCGACGAACCGGTGCGCGACATCCTCGTCAAGATGAGCACGGGCCACACGCGGTATCCGGTGGTCGGCACATCGTCGGACGATCTGCGCGGTGTGGTGCACCTGCACGACCTACTCGACGTGCGCGCCGAGGCGGGCACAGCCGCATCGGTATGCCGTCCGCCCGTCATCGTCCCGACGACGTTGTCCCTGCCGGACGTCCTCAAGGAACTCACCGCCGCGAACGACGAGATGGCCCTGGTCATCGACGAATACGGCGGTTTCGCCGGCGTGGTCACCATCGAGGACATCGCCGAAGAACTCGTCGGCGAGATCGCGGACGAGCACGATCCGGAGGTGTCGGCCGAGGTCATCGTGCGCGACGGCGACGGCTGGCTGATCCGCGGTGACGCCCACCTCGACGAGGTCAGCCGCACGCTCGAACACGAACTCCCGGAGGGTGACTACGAAACCCTCGCCGGACTGGTCATCACCGAGTTCGGCGGGTTGCCCGAAATCGGTGACACCGTCGAGATCCGGCTCGATCCCGACCCCGCCGACCTGGTGCACGAAGAACGGCCACCACGTCGCACGCTCGTCGCGCAGGTCCGCGACATCGAAAAGCATGTGCCGGCCTCGTTGCACGTGACCGTAAGGAACGAGGAGGCGACTCGCGATGAGTAATCCGTGGGTAGTCCTGGCCGTCACAGTCGGATTGATCGCAGCCAGTGCGTTTTTCGTCGCAGTCGAATTCGCTCTGATCGCCGCCCGGCGCCATCGGCTCGAGGACGCGGCGCCGGACAGCCGGTCGGCACGCGCCGCACTGCGGAGCGCGTCGGAACTGTCGGTGCTGCTCGCAGGTTCGCAGCTCGGCATCACGGTGTGCACGCTCGCGCTCGGTGCGACGACCAAGCCCGCCGTGCACCATTGGCTCACTCCCCTGTTCGAAACATGGGGTGCGCCGTTGTGGCTCGCGGATGTCACCGGTTTCGTCCTCGCGTTGATCATCGTGACGTTCCTGCACCTGGTGGTCGGCGAGATGGCACCGAAGTCGTGGGCTATCGCACATCCGGAGAAGTCGGCGACCATGCTCGCCATTCCGATGCGCGGGTTCATGTGGCTGACGCGGCCCGTCATCGTCCGGCTCAATCAGCTGGCCAACTGGTGCCTCCGGAAGGTCGGTGTCGACGCGGTCGATCAGGTGAGCACAGGCCAGGACTCCGATGCGCTGCGGCATCTCGTGGAGCATTCCGCCACTGTCGGCACGCTCGACGAGCGCTACCACGGGCACCTGACGAGCGCGCTCGAACTCGAGGCGCTCACGCTCGGTGACATCGTCACGCCTTCGCCGCCGAGCAGCGTCCGCCCGGAGGCGACAGCGCACGAGATCCAGGAGACAGCGCACCGTACGGGCCACCTGAGGCTGCTCGTGCGCGGTAACGGGCATGTCGACGGAGTCGTGCATGTACGCGACAGTCTGCAAGCGGCGGAGGACGTCACCGCGGCGGATCTGATGCGGCCGGCCCTGACGCTCGACTCGTCCGTCCCGGTCTACGAAGCGTTGCGGACAATGCGGGAAACGCGGAATCATTTGGCAACGGTCACAACCGACGGCAAGGTGGTGGGTCTCATCACCCTCGCCGACGTCCTTGGCAGACTGCTGCCGACGGACGCCGTGCCCGCCTGACGGGACAGACACGCTCGGCTCCGAGCGTCACGAGGGGCCATCGGCCGGGATACCCGGCACGGTGGCCCTTCGTCGTTCCTCGATACGGCACCTACCTGCTCGTTCTGCGCTCACCCGGACACGACACGCCGTACCGGCGAGTAGGGGTTCGGGTCTGTCATAGTTCTCGTACGGGTACGGCATGTGCGGAACGTCACTTTCCGATCACCGCACACACCGTGCCGCTCTGAGATACGGCACATGACAGGGGCTCGACACATGCAGACATCCCAGCGACGCCTGTTGTTCGTGGGACATCCCGATGCTTCGGAGATATCCCAATGGGCGGCCGTGCGCGAGATGGCAGTTCAACAGGGTTGGCAGACGACCCGGAAATACTCGCCCGGCAACATCACCTGCGCCGTGGTTTCGGAGAACGTGCTCGACGGCGTGTGCTCGCCCACCGAAGCAACGCTGATGCATCAACTGCATGCCGACGAGGTTCGCTGCGCGAGCGCCACCGACACCGCCAACAACCTGTTCGCCTCTGCAACGTAGCCGCTCCTCCGGCTACCCGGAGGTGAGTTCGCGCACCAGATCCGCCGCAGCCGGATCGGAGGTGGCCAGCAGGCCGCGCACCGACTCGCGATGCGCGTCGGGCACGAGGTGGACACCGCCGTATGTGTGCTGTTCCGAACCCACCGGCAGCACCCGCATGACCACGGTGGCACCGTCGAGGACGGCCCCGATCGTCCGATCTCGGACGTCGAGAGTCTCGCCGGTGCGTTGGTTCGAAACCGTGAGTCCTTCGCCCGGCTGCGTCGCGTCGACCAGGAAACTGTCGAGGGACGCCCCTTTCCAACTCTGCGCCAGGTCGTGTTCGTCCGCTGGGAGCAGCGCCGACCAGTGGTCGACGAAGTCGGCGAACGCGCCCGCCTCGAACAGCGTGAGGTCGGCGACGAGGCGACTCGTTTCCGATTCGTTCGCATTCGCCCCAGCAGCCCGGTCGAGGTCCGCGCGCACGGTCGTCCACCGTGGTTCGTCCAGGACGAGACTCGCCTTGGCGTACAGCCACGCCGCGCGTTCGCTCAGCGATGCATCGGACCGTCCGAGGTGGCACACCTTGTACTTGCGGCCCGATCCGCACCAGCATCGCTCGTTGCGTCCCAGTTCCGGATGTTCGGCCGGCTCGAAACGCCGGAGGAACGGGTACATGCTGTGCGCCGAGCCTTCGGCGACACGTTCGAGCAGGCGAAGACCGGTTGCCGCATCACCTTTCACCGCGGCGATCGTCGCCAGGTCTTCGAGCGCGGGCTCGAACTCCGGCGCTCCGGCGAGAGCGAGACGGTATCGTCGCTCGGCCTCACCGATATCGCCGAGCGCCTGAGCCGCCCGCCCGCCGATCCAGAGGGCACTCGCGAGCGCGACCCGCGGTCCGCGCCGGGTGACCTGCTCTGCGGCCGCGGCCACGACCCGCGGGTCGAATCGCAGCCGCCCGAGCGCCTCGTCCACGCACAACCGCGCGACCCGCGAGTCCGAAAGGCCGGCAAAGTCGTCGGGTTCGGCAAAATGCGAGTCGACGGTGGAGTCGCTGTCATTGCCGACGGCGAACGAGCCCGCGAGAGCGAGGAACGCCATCGCACCCCGTGCGGAACGGGTGTCCAGGCCGAACGCCCGCGAGAAGGAATCGGTGGCCACCTCGACGAGATATCCGCCGGTCGGTGCCGCGGTGACCGTACCGGACCGCACCAACCGGTAACCGTCGCGCACCAACCCCGCACCCTCGAGTTGCTCGGCGAGCGGCAGACACGCCTCACGCACCAGCTCGCTGTCGTCCGCGAGAGCGACGAACAGGTCGGTGTCCGGATACAGCGCGTCCTCCGGTGACGCGAGCAGGGCAGCGCGATCGGTCGTCCAGTCGCCCAAGGTCCCGCGGCCGACATTCGGATACGGATGCGGGTCGACGACGAATTCACCTCCTGTACAGGTCACTGCGATGAGGTCACCGACGGTGTTCCCGGCGAAAAAGTTTTCGGGGAAGAGCAGAACCCCGAAAGCGGCCCAGGACACAGCCGACAGTCCTCGTTCCTCGAAAGATTCCTCGCCGGGCATCGCGACGAGGATCTCCGGATCGGCGCTCGGCAGGCAGACCGGCAGCATCACATCGAAGAGTTCGACGGCGTCTGCGGAGATCTCCTCGGCGGTGAGTCGATGCGTCCAGATTCGCCGTTCCAGCAAGGTCCGCGGGGTGGCGAACCGCCCGTCGGCGAGGTGCATGATCCGCTGATCGTCGAACACGTCGCCGAGTTCGAGGGCTGATGCGAGCGCAGCGGCATCCCCGAAGCCGCGTGCCGACAACGCGGCGGCGATCTCCTCCACACCGAGCGCTCCCCGCTCCTCGAGGACAGCGACGGCTGTGGCGACAAGATCGGGAGACGGTTCGTTCACGACACGAGCCTACGACGCCGGCCCCTACCGATCGGTCGTGGCCGTCTCGCTTCCGGCCCGCCGGAAGGCCGTAAGTGATAGCTTGCGAAAACCCCTCGAGAGAGACCGGATCTCATGCCCGACGTCACGGAGACCTTGCGAGTGGAACTCGAAGAGGTCGGCGCCCGACATTGGTGGGCTGCGCTTCTCGCGACCCTGTCGTCACAATCGGGCAACGCCTACATGCGGTTCGTCGGAGTCGTCGACGGCGAGCTCCGTTACTTCGGACGAACCTTCCCGGTGCCGCGGATGTGGGGACCGGAATCCCCGCAGGAGAAGTGGGCTCCGGGAATGAACGACAGCCTCACCGATCTGACCCGCCGGATCGACGAAGACGGATGGCGCCGGGTCGGCTGCGGAACCCGGGCTTGGGAACTTACCTTCGAGCGGCCTTCCCTCCGCCCGCAGGAGTAATGAAAGCAGGCAACAGGGAGCGCTGCGCTATCTCCCGGCCTGCCCCAGGGTGGCGTGCATTTCCCACACGATGACCTCGGCGCCGGTGGCTGTCGTGAGCATCTGCCCCCCGCCGCCGCTGATCCGTACGGCGTCACCTTCCGCCAGAGGACCGGCGCCCTCGAGTGCCGCCTCGCCGCGCGCGACGAAGACGTGCAGATAGGGGGCGTCGGGGAGGGAAACCGGCTGTCCGGGCTGCACTCGTGCGACGTGCATGGCGGCATATTTGTTGCGGATGCGGATCGCGGAGTGGTCGGCGTAGGCCTTCATTCCGGATGCGACCGGCACCAGTCCACCCGCGAGCAGTTCGTGGTCGATCTCGAGTTGCTCGTATCCGGGGGTGATGCCGGATTCGTCTGGCAGAACCCACATCTGGATGAAATGGACGGGGTTGTCGTGGCGATCGGCGTGGATGCCGGCTGCACCGTCGAAGCGCCACGAGTCGTTCTTCTCGGAATGGAGGATTCCTGTGCCGGCACTCATGCGCTGGGCCAGACCGGGATAGAGAACGCCGGAGTTTCCCGTCGAATCCTGATGGACGAGGGAGCCCTCGAGCACCCATGTCACGATTTCCATGTCCTGGTGCGGATGGGTATCGAAACCCGTTCCCGGCGCGACGATGTCGTCGTTGTTGACCATGAGCACCCCGTGGTGGGTGTTGGCCGGGTCGTAGTGGTGGCCGAACGAGAACGAGTGCTTGGAATCGAGCCATCCGATCCTCGTCTTGTCGCGGGCGTCCGCGCGCCGGACGTCGAGAACGGTGTCGTGCGGTGTGGTACTCATCGTGTCTCTTCCTGGGTGGAGCGCTGGGGGTTCTCGGTGGGGGGATTGCGACGAGGGCGAATGCGGGCGTGCGGTAGCTGCGGAGCGGGCAGGCGCGAGACGGCGCCCACGTAACCCTCCACCCGCCCGAAGCGTTCGGATTCGCGCTCCCATTCGTCGCGGAAGGCGGCGATCTCGTCGTGGTCGCGGCCGACGAAGTTCCACCACATGACGATCTCCTCACCGAACGGCTTGCCGCCGAGAAGGATCAGCCGGGCGGGTGCGTCGCCGGCGCCGGCGCCGGTGATCGTCAGTGAGGAGACACCGGTGCCGACATAGCCGAGTTCACCACGAGACAAGGGTGTATCCGACAGCGCCACCGATCCGGTGTCGACGAGCAGCCCGTGTTCGTAGCCGGGATCGACGTCGAGGGCGACGGTCGCTCCGGGTTCGACGACGATCTCGGCCCCGAGCAGCGGGCTGAAGGTGGTGACCGGCGACGTCGATCCCGCGAGGTTACCGAGAAACACGCGTGCCCTCGCGCCACCACCGAGTTCGGTGGTGGGCGGCACATAGTGCTGGAAGTCGCGCGGCGTGTTCCGGGCGGCGTCGGGCAGGGCCACCCACAGTTGCACACCGTGCAGGGTCGAGGTACCGGGTGTCGAGACTTCCGAATGACAGATGCCGTGCCCGCCGGTCATGAGGTTGACCTCCCCCGGCCGGACGATCGCGTGGACTCCGAGGCTGTCGCGGTGTTCTATCTCGCCGGTGAACAGCCACGAGACGGTCTGCAACCCGGTGTGGGGGTGCGGTGCGACGTCCATTCCTCCGGTCGACACGACATCGTCCGGACCGTAGTGGTCCACGAAGCACCATGCTCCGATAAGCGAGCGCTGCCGCTGCGGCAACGTGCGGCGGACGGACATGGCGCGGGGACCGCCGAGCGGGACCTCACGTGAGGTGATGATCTCGACGTAGGGGTGCCGCACGTCGCCGACAGGGAGATCGTCGGCACGACAACGGATTTCGTCGGGATCTGTGTCGATGTTGCTCATGGGCTTCGGTGACTCCGATCGGGGACGGACGAGAATGTGCGGTGGGGGCGCTTGTCAGAGCACTGTGGACCCGTACATTTCGCCGAGCGGATCGGCGATCAGTTCGAGTCGCGCCCCGTCCGGATCCCGGAAATACAGGGACACCTCGGAGTGCTCGACGAGTTCGATCCCGGCTTCGATCAGTCTGTCGCGCAGACGGTTCCAGCGTTCGGGTTCCACACTGATCGCGACATGATGCAGCCCTCCCAGAACTTCCTGGTACGGACCGAGGTCGAGGCCGGGAAAATCGAAGAACGCCAGCAGGTTCCGGTTCCCGATATCGAAGAAGAAGTGTGAGGACCCCGGATAGTCCCGATTCTCGATCAGTTCGGTGAGTGGAAACTCGAGCAGTCCTTGGTAGAACTGCACCGTGCGCTCGACGTCGCTGCTCACGAGGGCGGTGTGGTGCAGGCCCCGCGCCGACGACGGGGGTCTGGTATCCGTCGGTGCGAGGTAGCGGGTCCGGATCCGGGCGCGCCGGCGTTCGAACTCCTCCGCCGCATCGATGTTGTCGTTGCCGGTCATCCCGACCTCCTCCGTCCACCGGCGATGCTGCGCCGGGGCACTTCGTCGATTCCGCAACCAGAGTGACACAAATTTCGTTGCACAGTCAACTACTTGCGTTAGACTGCAGGTCATGACGAAGAAATGGCTGAGCGACGAGGAACAAGTGCTGTGGCGGTCCTATCTGGACGTGACGCGCATGTTGTTCCGTGAGCTGGACAGGCAACTGCTCCGCGATGCAGGCATCTCCTTCGCCGACTACGAGATCCTGGTCCTTCTTTCCGAAGCACCCGATACCCGAATGAGGATGAGCGACCTCGCCGACGCGAGCACGACGACCCGCAGTGGCATCACGCGCGCGATCTCGCGGATGGAAAACGCCGGGTGGGTGCGCCGCACCGGGTGCAAGTCCGACAAACGCGGCGCCTGGGCGGAGTTGTCCGCGAAGGGCTCGTCCGTCCTCGCCGACGCGAGCCCCGGCCACGTGGCGGCGGTGCGGGAGGGCATGTTCGACGCACTCACTCCCGAAGAGGTCACGGCGATGGGCAACGCGTTCACCGAAATGCGCACTCGCCTGCTCGAACGTCGCCGCCCCTCCTGACAGCCCGTCCGTGAGTGCGGCTACGTTGAGTACGCCACAGACCCGAAAACATCAAGGCGGTAACCGATGCGCCACGATCCGCGACGCACCTCGCTCGACCTCTACCCCATACAGCGCACGCTCACGACACTGTTCAGTGACACCGACGCACTCGGGCACATCAACAACATTTCGATCGCGCGCTATTTCGAACAAGCCCGCGTGATGATCATGGAGGCCATCGCACCGTCACGCGGCGTGCCCCTGTTCGAACGCGCAGTCCTCGCGCGCATCGAGATCGACTACCTCGCCGAGGTCTTCTATCCCCACGAGGTCGTCGTTGCGACGGGAGTGCTGCGCGTCGGCACGTCGTCCCTGATCGTGGGCTCGGCGCTCTTCCAGCACGACCGCTGCGTCGCGCTCGCCGATTCGGTGGACGTGAGCACCGCGATCGCGGGTGGCAGCCGTCCGATCACCGACGACGCGCGAACCGTCCTGGAGAAGTTCCAGCTCGACCTTCCCGCATAGGGGCTCAGAGTTCACCGAGCACGGTGTCCGGGTCGAGCAGCGCCACGACCGGGCCGTCCAGCGCCTGCCAGAGCGCCTCGGTTTCGGAATCGTCGCCGATCGCTCCTTCGCTCGCGAGGAGATTCTTCTCCAGGAAGCATCGCACCGGCGCCGAATCCACCGTGGATCCGAGCCGGAACCGGTCGTGGACGGCGAACGTCATGAGCAGCAGATCCGGGACTCGCGACTCATCGGGTCGCAGGCGCGGCTGGAAATAAGGCACATCGATCACGCGTGCGCCCTCGGTCGCATAGAACGCCAGCCGCCGCCCCGGATCGCCGAAACCCCGATCGCGATGGCGACGGGGATCCTCCACCTCGCCGAGAACGAGGAGCGGATCGAAGCGACGCGTCCACTCCTCCATGACCGTGCGCAGGATCCGGCGGCCGATGCCGCCGCCCCGCCGTCCCGGGTGGGTCGCGAGGTACACCGTCAGGATCACCTTGCACTCCGGGAACCATTGACCGACAACACCACCCACGACCTCGTTGCGTTCGGTCAGGGCGACGGAGGCGAACATGCGTGGTTCGGGATCGGCGAGCGCGCGGGACAGCTCGTCGGGCATGAGGAGTTCTTCGTCCGGGAACGACGGGGTCAGTACGTCGTCGTAGAACTCGTCGAGCGCCGATTCGGGAAGCTCACCGACATCGACGATACGGAGAGGAATTCCTCCCGCCACATTCGTTTCGGTCATCGCACTCTCCATCTCGGGCGGATCGCGGCTCGATACGCTCCCTGAGGTTACAGATACGGACGGGTGATCAGCTCGATGGCGTGGCCCGGAGGATCGAAGAAGTACACCCCTCGTCCGCCGTGTCCGGAATTGCATTCGCCCTTGCGACGCATCTGCGGATCGGCCCAATGATCGATATCGGCCTCGATCAATCTCGCGTATGCGCGTCGGAACAGTTCGTCGTCGACAAGAAAGGCGTAGTGCTGCATCTGGATATCGACCGGGGGTTCGGCGAACTGGAGGAGGACCCCGTCGTCGAGGACGATATTGGTGAACACACCCCAGGAGGGCGCTTCACCGAGTTCGAGCAGATCGCGAAAGAACGCGGCCGAACGGGCACGGTCCTTCGACGCGATAATGGTGTGGTTGAACGATACGGACATGTGGATCTCTCTTTCGATTCGTGGAGTGGAGCACTTGCGCTTTGCTTCACGAAACGAGGCGGAGCCCGAACATCTCTGCGGCGGCACCGGTCGGGTGCCGCGGAGGAAGTCAGAACTCCACCGGATCACCAATCCGTGTGTGGCATGACGCCGGCCCGGTGTTCACGCGCAAGAGGCTACACCGCAGTTTTCTCGGACGACAGCTTCCGGAAGAAATCCGTCAGAACAATGTGGGAGCGCCGAGGGCGTCGATCGGTTCGCGACGACGCTCATCCGGGGCACTCGGAATTTCCCGGTGTTCCGACTTCTCGCCCCCGAGACCGTAGCGCTGGATCAAGGGCGCTACCCGGGCATCGAGCCATCGGGAGTATTCCGGCGTGACGTATGCGCCGCGTCCGTACAGAGCGCGATACCGCCGTACCAACGCCGGGTGTTGCTCCGACAACCACGACAGGAACCACCCCCGGGTGGAACCACGCAGATGCATCGGTATCACGGTCACGGACGACGCCCCGGCCGCCGCCACGGACCCCAGCAGTTCGTCGAGGTGCCGGCTCGAATCGGTGAGGAACGGGATGACCGGCGCGATCATCACGTGACACGACAGCCCAATGCCGGTGATCGCGCGCACCAGCTCCAGACGCGCCTTGGGAGAAGGGGTTCCGGGCTCGATCTGCTGTTGCAGGTCGTGATCGACGATCGGAAGGGACACTGCGGTGCGCACCTCGACCTGCTGGGCCGCCAGCGACAACAGCGGCAGATCGCGCCGTAACAACGTGCCTTTGGTGAGAATCGAGAACGGCGTGCCCGACTCGGCGAGTGCCCGGATCACGCCCGGCATGAGCCGATAGCGGCCCTCCGCACGCTGATACGGATCGGTATTGGTGCCCAGCGCGACGTGCTCCCGGGTCCACGATCGGCGCGCGAGTTCGCGGCGCAGCACCGCGGCCACATTCGTCTTGACCACCAACTGGCTGTCGAAGTCGTGCCCGGCGTCGAGATCGAGATATTCGTGCGTCGGACGGGCGAAACAGTAACGGCACGCGTGACTGCAACCCCTGAACGTGTTCACGGTGTACCGGAAGGGCAACCGGGATGCGTCCGGAGTCTTGTTCAGTGCGCTCTTGCACAACACCTCGTGGAAGGTGATGCCCTCGAACTCCGGCGTCTGCACGCTCCGCACGAGCCCCGCCCGGTCCAGACCGGGAAGAGCGCCGTCGTCCGCGTCCACCGCCTGAGCTGCCCACCGCATGAACACAGTCGAACATGTGTGCGATCGCGTGTCAATGCGGAACGGGATGAGGTTCCCTGATGCCGGGTGGTAGGGAAGGATCTGTGCACCACTGTGCCGAGGGAAGGAAACCCGTGACCGAAACCGCCGTTCCCGCGACCGCAGGCCCCGGCCGAGACCGACAAGGTGTGGTCTACCGCAACGGCGCGCTCGGCCGTCGCCCCGCGGTGCCCACCGCATTCGGCGACCTCGAACGCGCCGCGCGGCGCGCCAGTTCGAAACGAGCCTGGGCGTATGTGGCCGGCGGCGCCGGTGAAGGACGCACGATGCGCAACAACCGGCGTGCGTTCGACCGCTGGGCGATCGTCCCGCGCATGGCGCACGGGGTAACCGAGCGCGATCTGACTACGACGGTGGTGGGCACGTCGTTGTCGTCGCCGCTGCTGCTCGCCCCGGTGGGCGCCGGAGCACTGATGGCGCGCGGCAGCGACCTGTCGATCGCCCGGGCGGCGGCCGCGACGGGTGTTCCGTACATCTTCTCCAATCAGGGTTGCAGCCCGATGGAGGAGTGCGCCGCCGCGATGGGCACGGCTCCGCGCTGGTTCCAGCTGTACTGGAGTTCCGACGAGGATCTCGTCGACAGCCTGCTCCGAAGGGCCGAAGCCGCCGCCGCAGGAGCCGTCGTGGTCACGCTCGACACGACGATGCTCGGGTGGCGTCCCCAGGATCTGAATCTCGGTTCGTTGCCGTTCGCGCGGGGCGAGGGCATCGCTCAGTACACGTCGGATCCGCGCTTCCTCGAGATCGTCCGGCAGCGGATCGACGCCGCCCGGAATGCGGTCACGGAGCGGCCCGACGTCACGCTGGGCGCGATCCGCACGCTGATCTCGATGACTCGCAACCATCCGGGAAGGTTCCTCGACAACCTGCGTTCCCCGGTGCCGCGCGCCGCCGCGGAAACGCTCCTCGACATCTACTCGAATCCCGGGCTGAGCTGGGAACATCTCGCAACCCTTCGCGACCGCACGAAGCTTCCGATCGTGCTCAAAGGGATCCTGCATCCCGACGATGCTCGCCGCGCCGTCGATCTCGGCGTCGACGCGATGGTCGTGTCGAACCACGGCGGCCGCCAGATCGACGGATCGATCGCGTCGCTGGACGCATTGCCCGAGATCCGGGCCGCTGTGGGGCGGGAACCTACCCTGTTGCTGGACAGCGGGATACGAAGCGGATCCGATGTGTTCGTCGCTCTCGCGCTCGGTGCCGACGCGGTGCTGCTCGGCCGGCCCTACATGTACGGGCTGGCGGTTGCGGGGCAGCGGGGCGTCGAGGAGGTCATCCGCAACGTCGTCGCCGAGTTCGACCTCACCATGGCGCTGGCAGGAGCGCGATCGGTGCGCGACATCGACGAACGGTTCGTCCGCCCCAACCCGTCACTGTGATCGGCCCCGGACGGGTTCGGCACAGCACCGGCTCCCCTGGCTCGAGTCCTGGGCGCGAGATGTGCGGTGTCCGAACGGTCGTCACGTCGTGTCGCCGACGTCGGCGCCTCGAGCTACAGTGCTCGGCACACTGATCTTCGAGGGGGGTTCGATGAGCGGTTTGTTTCACGGTGCCGAAATCCGGGTGGTTCCCGATGGAATCAGAGCGTTCGGTACGACCAATCTGACCGCGGCCGAGAATGTCGCGCGCGCCGGGGCGATCGACCTTCAGGCGAACATCGCTTCGCTCAGCCCCGCTCTCGGGTTGATCGGCGCGGAGTTCCTCGCCGTCTTCGGTGCCGCACAATCCGAACACAGCCGGGCGGTCGGCCGGCTCGCTCTCGCATACGGGTCCTGCGGTTTTGCCGCGCACGAGGCGGCGACCGGTTACGAGAACGCCGATGCCGCAACCGCCGACGCACTCGCGCACACGACGGGGGCGCTGTGAACCAGGTCGTGCAAGCTCCTCCCCCGACGTCCCCGACAGTGCTCGACGCTCTCCGTGCGTCTCCCGTCGGACCGGTTCTGGACGTACCCCTGCCGGCGATTTCCGGCCCTACAGTGTTCTCGGGTCAGTTCCCGCTGTTGCCCGACACGAATGCCATCACCGAACTCCTGCAATCGATTCCGGTTCCGGTCATGCCTGAGATCCAGGAGTTGCTGCGGCCGCTCACCGAACTCGGGTCACTCTTCGGCACAGGAATCGTCGACGCGCTCGACCCCACCGCCGTGCTGCAGCAGGCATCACGGCTTCTCGAATCCGCGACCGCGTTGGGGCGCAGCGCACTTCATGCTCTTCCGGATTCGTGGGAGGGCGCCACCGCTGAGGCCGCGGCCGACCACGGCATCCGCGCCCGGCAGGCGACCATCGAACTCGCCGACCGCGGCGACCGCATCGGCGACGTGACCCGTGCGGCGACCGCCACCGTGGAGCGAGGGAATGTCGAGCTGACCGGTATCGCAAGCTCTTTCGTCTCGATCGCGGTCGCGGCTGCACCTGCGGCGATCACGCCGGTGGGTCAGGCCGCTCTACTTGCCTCCGCGGTCGAGCATCTGCATGCCGCTCTCGCCGTCGTTGCACGAACCCGCGGCGAACTGACGGTACACACCGGAACGATGAGTGCGCTGACCACGCCTGTTCCCGTGCCCGCCCCCGTGTCGACGGTCCTCGCCGACCCTCGGGTGCTCTCCGGCGTCGCGACCGACGCCGTCTCGACGGTCACGGGAGCGGTGACCACGATGGCAGGCTCTGCCGCCCCAGATGGCGAAGCCTCCACCTCGCCGGCCTCGTATGCGCCGCCCACCCCCGGGGCACACCCCCTGGCACAGACGATGCCGAGCGCTGCTGCCGGAGTCGGTATCTCCTCGTCGTTCGCGGCGCCGGCCGGGGCAGGCCACGGACTTTCCGGCCTCGGCCAGACCGGCCTGGGTTCGGCCCTCCCGGTCTCCGCCGTTCCGTCCACGGGAGCGGGGGTGCCGGGCACAGCGGGAACGGGCGCACCAGGAACGGGCACGCCGGGCACCGCGGGGCGCGGACCGGCCCTCGGCGCCCTGCCTGTCGGCGCCGGCGCGCGACAGGACGTCGACGACTCTCACCGGTCGACCCCCGGATTCCTCGTCGCCGCAGCGACGAGCACGGACGTCGTGGGTGATCTACCGCTGGTCACGCCAGCTGTGATCGGGGGAGATCCAGCCTGGTGACATGCCGTCGGGGCGTCCCCGGTTCGTGACTCGGCCGGTTTCCGAAGCACAGCCGGGGAAGCCCCGCTCTCGCGTACCGTCGTCAGAGTGGTCGATGTCCATCCGAGGAAGATCGGCGTCGAAGAGGAATTCCAGCTCATCGACGTGAGGACAAGACGTCTCGCCCCGCGAGCACCCCAACTGCTCGCCCGGCTGTCCGACGTCGGTTTCGTCGCCGAGATGCAGCGGTGTGTGGTGGAGGCCAACAGTACGGTCCACACCGACCTCGCCGCCTTGCGGACCGACCTGAAGGCCAAGCGTGCCCTGCTGGTGTCTACGGCGGCCACGATGGGTCTGGGAGTCGCCGCGGCGGGCTCGGCCCCCTTGGGCGTGCCGGAAGAAATACGCGTCAGCGATACTCCCCGGTTCCACCGCATGCTCACCGAGTACCAACTCCTTGCCCGTGAACAACTCATCTGTGGCACCCAGGTCCACGTGGAGATCTCCGACCGCGACGAAGCGGTGCGAGTCGCCCACCGGATCACGCCGCATCTGCCACTGTTCCTCGCCCTCAGCGCGAGCTCCCCGTTCTGGCCCGACGGTTCCGACACCGGATACGCCAGTGTCCGGCCGCTGATGTGGATCCGGTGGCCCACCACCGGGCCCTCCCCGCCGGTGTCGTCAGCCGCCGAGTACGACCGGCTGGTCGCCGACCTGGTGTCGAGCGGAGCGATCACCGACCCGGGGATGGTGTATTTCGATGTGCGCCCTTCGTCGCACCTGCCCACCCTCGAACTGCGCGTGTGCGACAGCTGCCCCTCCGTCGACACGATCACGCTCGTGACGGGCCTCTACCGTGCCCTCGTCGACCGGGAGGTCGCGGTGGTACGCGCCGGAGACCCACCGCCGGTGCCGTCACCGACCCTCGTGCGGGCGGCGATGTGGCGCGCCGCGCGCAGCGGTGTGGAAGGCGACCTCGTCGATCTCGACGCCTCACTCCCCCGTCCTGCCGCGGACATTCTCGCCCGCTTCCTCGCCACGGTACGGCCGCAACTGGAAGACAACGGTGATTGGGAACTCGTCACACAGCTCGCTGCGGACGCCGTCGAGCGCGGGAGTTCTTCCGCTCGGCAGCGCAGGGTGCTGCGGCGCCGCGGCAAGATGACCGACGTCGTCGATCACCTGCTCGCCGAGACCGCCGGTCACGCCGAACCGTCCTACCCGGGAGGCGGCTCGCAGTGCGCGCTGCTGCACGGTTACCCACCGACGCGCCATAGGGCGCCGTACGACGAGGCGATCGGCAGCGATGGTGTGCCGCGATCCCACTACCTGCGCCCGCTGCAATCGCTGGCGCGTCTCGGCGCCACGACGCTGCGAATGTCGCAGGACGCGATCGCGCAAACGCAGAGTGCAGAGAAAGTCACCTTCCGCCCCAGAGGTGAGGGCAGTCCGCAGCCGTTCCCGATGGACGTGGTGCCCAGGATCGTCACCGCCGCGGCGTGGCAGGGGCTCCAACGCGCGCTCGAGCAGCGCGTGACCGCCCTGAACGCTTTTCTCGTCGACATCTACGGCCGCAGGGAAATCCTCGCGGCCGGCGTGCTCCCACCGGAGGTACTCGATCTCGCCCGCGGCTACCGCAGCACCGGCGACGCGTCGCACGGTCGCGCAGTACGCGCGCACGTTGCCGCAGTGGATCTGGCGTGCACAGGACCGGATCGCTTCGTCGTGCTCGAAGATCACCTCCGCAACCCCACCGGGATCGGATATGCGCTGGCGCACCGGGCGATGACGCAGCGTTTCCTGGGCGACCTCTGGCCGGCGACCGGGATCGTCGGCGTCGACGGCACACCCGAGCTGATCTTCCGGACCCTCGCCGACGCCGCCCCGCCGGCAGCGGGCGACGAGGTCACCGTTGCGGTACTCGACGCCGGCGCACGGGACCCGGGATGGTTCGAACACGTGATGCTCGCCGACCGCGCCGGAGTCGAACTGGTGCAGACGGACGAACTGGTCGTGCGCGACGACGTCGTCTACATCCAGCACGGACCGTCGTTCACGCGCGTGGACGTGCTGTACAGCCGGATCGACGAGGAGACGTTGCTGTCGTCGACCGGTTACGACGGACGTCCGTTGCGGTCCGGACTGCTCGGGGCCGTCCGTGCGGGCACTCTCACCCTCGCCAATGCGCTGGGCAACGGGGTCGGTGACGACAGGTCCGTGTACCGGTACGTGCCCGCGATGATCGAGTACTACCTCGGCCAGCGACCGCTGCTCGACCAAGTGTTCACCTGGGTGTGCGCCGATCCTGCCCAGCGTGACCACGTTCTGACTCGTCTCGACGAACTCGTCGTCAGGCCCGTCGACGGTGGCGACGGAGCGGAGATCATGGTCGGTCCCGAGGCAGGTTCGGCCGAACTCGAACGGCGACACCTCGAATTGCTCACCCACCCCGAGCGTTTCGTCGCTCACGAGTTGGTGACGACGTCCACTCACCCCACCTTCGACGGAGACGGCCTGTACCCTCGCCACGTCGATCTGCGCGCATTCGTATATCTGCGACCCGACAGAACGTCGGTGAGGGCGGAGGTGGCACCGGCGCTGCTCACCCGTGTGGCCCCGACGGGAAGTGCGGTCGTCGATTCGAGTCGCGGGGGTGGAACCAAGGACACCTGGATTCTCGAACCTCCGGAGGGGTGACACCGGCGGTCTCCGTGCCCACCGGGTCCCGCGACCTGCTGCGTCGGAAGTCTCCGCGACCTCAGTCGACGAGCGACGCGACCTCGTGATCGGTGAGCGTGGTCTGCGGCACGCGACCTGCGTCCCGCGCCAGTGAGATCGCCCGGTAGAGCGGGCGTTCGCCGAGCCCCGCGCCCCGGGCCTCGGCTCGGAGTTGCTCGACCAGCACCGACGAGATCGCGGCGGCGGGAGCCAGTTCGCTTGCGGCAAGCGCATTGGCGAGGGTGCGTAGCGCGAGCACGTCGAGTTCCCGTCCTCCCTCGCCTGCGTACAGCGCGAGCGGAACGGTCACCAGTCCGTGGTGTCCGTCGTTCACCCGCAGAATCGCTTGCGATACGCGGCCCACCCGCACCAGGAGTTCGACCCCCGCGAGTTGCCGGAGGTCGACGCTGCGGGAACGGAACATGCCCGAGACCGTGACGACGGTGCCCTCGATCCGCAGATGACGGTGGGTCGCAACGAATGCGCTGATCGTCGGCGGCCCTGCGACGAGCACTCCCACCAGCACGGCCACCCACAACGGGGCGATGAGGTAGACGAGGATCCCCACGAGGAAGCCGATCGCGAAAGTCGCCAGTTCGACCTTCCGAACGCGGGGACGCAGCAGACGCGCCGGGATCAGGTCGAGCGATACCGCTGCGGGCGAACCGTCCCGGCCCCCCGCGGCAGCGCCGCCCCGCCCGTCATCCGCCGGCAACGACCTCACCCACGCGTGCGACGACATCGGCCAACGGAACGGTCTGCTGTTCACCGTTGCGGAGATCCTTGATCACGATCTCCCCGGCTTCGAGTTCGCGCTCCCCCAGGACCAGCGCGACCACGGCCCCGGACTTGTCCGCGGCTTTCATCGCGCCCTTGACACCGCGACCTCCGTAGGCCAGGTCGACGCGGATGCCTGCGGCACGAAGGCGGTGCGCGACCGGAACGAGGGCAGCTTTCGCGGCGTCACCCATCGGCACCCCGTACACCTCGCACCGGGCGGGATTGCCGGCGGTCTTGCCCTCGGCGGCGAGAGCCAGGATCGTGCGGTCGACGCCCAGCCCGAATCCGATGCCGGACAGAGCCTGACCACCGAGTTGTTCCATCAGACCGTCGTACCGGCCACCACCACCGATGCCCGACTGGGCGCCCAGTCCGTCGTGGACGAACTCGAAGGTCGTCTTCGTGTAGTAGTCGAGTCCGCGGACCATGCGCGGATTGACGACGTACGGGACACCGAGCGCGTCGAGATGAGAGAGGACCTCGTCGAAATGCGCCTTCGCGCTGTCGGAGAGGTGATCGAGCATCAAGGGCGCGTCCGCGGTCATGGCTTTGACGTCGGGCCGCTTGTCGTCGAGCACGCGCAGCGGGTTGATCTCGGCGCGCCGACGGGTCTCCTCGTCGAGAGGGAGGCCGAACAAGAACTGCTGCAACAGTTCCCGATACTGCGGACGGCAGGTGCCGTCACCGAGCGAGGTGATCTCGAGCCGGAAACCGTCGAGACCGAGGCTGCGGAATCCGGCGTCGGCGATGGCGATGACCTCGGCGTCGAGCGCCGGATCGTCCACCCCGATGGCCTCGACGCCCACCTGCTGGAGCTGGCGGTACCGCCCGGCCTGCGGCCGTTCGTATCGGAAGAACGGGCCCGCATACGACAACTTGACGGGCAACTGCCCACGATCGAGACCGTGCTCGATCACCGCGCGCATCACCCCGGCGGTGCCCTCCGGACGCAGGGTGACGGAACGATCACCGCGGTCGGCGAAGGTGTACATCTCCTTGGAGACGACGTCGGTGGACTCGCCGACACCTCGCGCGAACAGGCCGGTGTCCTCGAAGATCGGCAACTCGATATGTCCGTATCCCGCGAGTCGCGCAGCTCGGGTCAAGCCGTCGCGCACCGCGACGAACTCGGCGGACTGCGCGGGAACGTAATCGGGCACACCCTTGGGCGCCGAGAACGTAGAGGCCTTGCTCACTGGTACTGCTTTCTCTCGAGGGGTTCGGTGGTGCCGGTGGCGCGGAGACGTCAGCGCGATTGCGGGAGACCGACGAGGAACTGGTTCGACGTCCGTTCCTGCCCGATCGTGCTGGATCCGCCGTGTCCGGGAAGAATCGCGGTGGCGTCGTCGAGGACGAGCAGCTTGCGCGCGATCGAATCCAGGAGCTGTTCGTGGTTGCCCCCGGGAAGGTCGGTGCGTCCGATCGAGCCCTGGAACAGGGTGTCGCCGGTGACGGCGACCTGCAACTCGGCGCCGCCCGGGGTGGTCGTGCGAGTGCGGAGGACCACCGAGCCCTGGGTGTGTCCGGGAGTGTGGTCGACCACGAACTCGATACCGGCGTGCTCGATCTCGTCCCCGTCGGCGAACTCGACGACCTGCTGCGGCTCCACGAACTCCACACCGTCGAGGAAGGGCGCGAGGCTCGATCCCATCCCCTGCAGCGGGTCGGTGAGCATCATGCGGTCGCCGGGATGGATGTATACGGGGATCTCGTAACGATCCGCGACGGCCTGCGCGGACCACATGTGGTCGAGATGGCCGTGGGTGAGCAGCACGGCGCGCGGCGCGAGATCGGAGCCGATGAGGAATTCCACCAAAGGCTCGGCGGCATCCTGCCCCGGATCGACGACGACGCACTCCTTCGCGTTGTCCTGCGCGAGGATGTAGCAGTTGGTCTGGAACATCCCGGCAGGGAATCCGGTCACGAGCACGAGCATCGCTCCTACGGGTGTGGGTATTCGCGGTCCCCTACAGAGTAGGCGCAGCGCCCCGTCCTTTCGCTCTCAGGTTGGGGTGGCAAACTCGACTCGGCCCCGGAGCGCGGGCACACCATCGATCGATCGGGTCACGGGAGGACAACTGCAGTGCCGAGCAACGCACAGCGGCGTAACGCCGCGAAACGCAAACTCGAACGGCAGCTCGAGCGCAGGGCCGAACGCGAGCGCAAGCGCCGCCGCATGACGATCGCCCTGTCGGCGCTCGGGATCGTGGTGGTCGTCGGGGCGGGTGCCGCACTCTGGGCTGTCGCGGGAAGTGGCGACGACGCGGCGACGGACGCGTCCGCATCCGATACGACGACCGAAGGCGACAGCGAATACCCGGCGCTGCCGGCGGGTCGCTCCGAGCCTCTTCCCGAGACGGTGAACTGCGAGTATCCCGTCGACGGAAGGGAAGCGGCGAAACCGGTCGAGCCGCCGCGCACCGAAGGCATCGTGACCACCGGTGAGAGCAACACCGATATCAGCGTGAGCGTGGAGACAACGCAGGGCAACATCGGGTTGATCCTGCACAACGACGAGTCGCCGTGCACGGTCAACAACTTCCTGTCGCTTGCGGGCCAGGGCTACTTCGACGGCACGGACTGCCACCGTCTGACCACCTCGCCGTCTCTCGCGGTCCTGCAGTGCGGCGACCCGACGGGCAGCGGCTCCGGCGGTCCGGGCTACCAGTTCGCGAACGAATTCCCCACCGACCAGTACGCGGCGGACGACCCGGCGTCACAGGAGCCGGTGATCTACCCCCGCGGGACGGTGGCGATGGCCAACGCCGGCCCCGGCACGAACGGCAGCCAGTTCTTCCTGGTCTACGAAGATTCGGTGCTTCCTCCGCAGTACACGGTGTTCGGCACGATCGACGAGACCGGGCTGGCCACTCTCGACAAGATCGCCGAAGCGGGCGTCGCGGGCGGGACCGCCGACGGCGCCCCCGCCGCAACGACGACACTCACGTCGGTCAGGATGGACTGATGACTCGCTTCCGCACCACCCTCGCCGTCGGCGCGGGGCTCGCACTGATCCTGACCGGTTGTTCGGACAACGGAGGTGACGACACCACCGCCACGTCCGGATCCGCCACGGCGAGCGGTACGGCGCAGTCGCCCGAATACACCGGCGCGCTGCCGGAGCGTCCCACGGGCGGAGACCCGGTGTCGTGCACCTATAACCCGTCGGGTGACGCTTCCCGTGATGTGAGCGCTCCCGCTGCGACCGACGTACCCGCCGAAGGAACCGTCGGCGTGTCGCTGACCACCAGCGTCGGACCGATCGGTCTCGAGCTCGACCGGGCGGAAGCACCGTGCACGGTCAACAGCTTCGTCTCCCTTGCGGAGCAGGGCTACTTCGACGACACCCCGTGCCACCGGCTGGTGACCTCCCCGGGTCTGCAGGTGCTGCAGTGCGGAGACCCCAGCGGCACCGGGACGGGCGGGCCGGGATACGGGTTCGACACCGAATACCCGGAGAATCTCTACCAGCCGGGTGACGCCCAGCTGCGACAGCCCGTGATCTACCCGCGCGGCACCGTCGCGATGGCCAACACGGGCCGTCCCGGCAGCAACGGCAGCCAGTTCTTCCTGGTCTACGCGGATTCGCAGCTCCCGCCGTCGTACACCGTGTTCGGCACCGTGGACGAGGCCGGACTCGCCGTGATCGAGGAGGTCGCGGCCGAGGGTGACGACGGTTCGATGGCAGCCGGCGGTGGCGCACCGAACCGGGGCGTGCAGATCGAATCGGTCGCCGTCTCCGGCTGATCTTCCCGTTTCACACGACAACCGGTCGCCTGCTCCCTTGTCGGGGCGGGCGACCGGTTGCGTCTCACGCCTGTCACGGTGGGGCGTAGCGGGTGAAGAGGATGTCTCCGGAGAACGCGGTCGATTCGAGCAGGCGCAGCCCCGCTCGGGAGTACCCCTCGGGGAACAGTCGGCGACCCCGGCCCTGTACCGCCGGATACACGAACATCCGGAACTCGTCCACGAGGCCCGCTTCGATGAGGCTGTGGCACAACGAGATACTGCCCGTCGCGACGATGTCGAGACCGGGACGCTCCTTCAGTGCGGCAACCTGTTCGACCGGGTCCCCGTCCAGGACGGTGGTGTTGTCCCACCCGGGTTCGATGAGAGTCGACGAGACGACGTACTTGTCCACCCGGTCGAGGTAGTCGGCGATGCCCGTCGGATCGTCGTGCTGCAGCGGCCAGTAGCTTCGGAAGTCCTCGAACGTCCTGCGTCCGAGCAGCAATGCGTCGGACGCACTGTCCTGCCTGCGCGATTCTTCGAGAAGATCATCGGCAGCGTCGACGTCGGTGGGCGGAGAGAACCATCCGTCGAGCAGTTCGATCGAGCCGTCGAGGGTGATGTTCTGGGTGACGGCGAGCGTGCGCATCGTGCCTCCTGACGTCGCGGCGTGTCTCCCGTACAGACCGGACGCACAACGCCGACTCATCGCAACTTGTCTGTCGTCCGTCGAGACGACACCTGTCCTCTACCGGTTCGTGACCGCGTAAGCTACGCTCCCCGACTTGTGACCCTCGACACTCCCGTGCGTCCGTACCTGATCCGCCTCGTTCTGGCGGCATGCGTTGCCGCAGTTCCGGTTCTGGCAGGCGCATGCAGCGCTGACACGGGCACGGACAGCTCGGGCAGGACTGCCCCTTCTCTCGCCGCCGAGGAGTCGAGTGCGCGGGGAGCGCCCCCGGGTGATATGTCCGTCTTTCCCCCGCTTCCGGCGGTTCCCCCAGCCGTAGCGTCGACGGTCGCCTGCACCTTCTCCGAACGGGAGCCCAGCGGGGTCACACCGCCACCGTCGACTGCCTCCACGTCCGGCGTGGTGAATCTGGTGCTGGACACCTCGGCCGGGCCGGTTCCACTCGTTCTCGATCGCGCGCTGGCGCCGTGCACCGTCAACAACTTCGTGAGCCTCGCCGAACGAGGGTTCTACACGGGGACTTCGTGCCATCGCCTGTCCAACGACCCCGGCAGCCACCTCTACCAATGCGGTGACCCGTCCGGAACGGGCACGGGCGGACCCGGATACACGTTCGAGGACGAGTATCCGGTCAGGTCGTACGACGGGGAGCCTTACCGTCCCCTCGCGGTCGTCTACCCGCGGGGCACGGTCGCGATGGCCAACGCGGGTGTCGCGAACAGCAACGGGAGCCAGTTCTTCCTGCTGCTCGGCGACTCACTCCTGCGTCCGGACTATTCCGTCTTCGGGCGCGTCGCCGACGCCGGACTGCCGGTACTCGACGCAGCGGCCGCCGCCGGCAACGACGGCACCAACCCACTCGGCGGCGGCGCACCGATCACGCCCGTGACCATCACGGCGGTGCGATGACCGGTCGTGACCGGGAACACCGACGGCGTCACGCCGGTCAGGCCGCGGAGGTGACCCGGTACACGTCGTAGACACCCTCGACGTTGCGCACCACGTTCAGCACGTGGCCGAGGTGCTTGGGATCGCCCATCTCGAAGGTGAACCGGCTCACGGCAACTCGGTCACCGGTGGTCGTTACGGATGCCGACAGGATGTTGACCTTCTCGTCGGCGAGAGCCTTCGTCACATCCGACAACAGCCGGTGCCGGTCGAGGGCCTCGATCTGGATCGCGACCAGGAACACCGACGACGGCGACGGCGCCCACTCGACATCGATGATCCGCTCCGCCTGCTCACGCAGTGAACCGGCATTGGTGCAGTCGGTGCGGTGCACGCTCACCGCGCCGGTGCGGGTCACGAATCCCATGATCTCGTCGCCCGGCACCGGCGTACAGCACTTCGCGAGCTTGGAGACGGTGCCAGGTGCGCCGGGCACCAGCACACCGGAATCGCCGCTCTGCCGCGACCGGGTCGGGATGGTCGACGGGGTGGCCCGTTCGGCCAGCTCCTCCTCCACCCCACCGACGCCGCCGAGCAGCGCAACGAGACGCTGGACGACGTGGTGAGCCGAGACATGGTGTTCACCTACGGCGGTGTACAGGGCCGTCACGTCGGAGTACTTCAGTTCTCGCGCCACGCCGAGCATCAGATCCGCGTTCATCAACCGCTGCAGCGGCAATCCGACGCGCCGGACTTCCTTCCCGATCGCGTCCTTGCCGGACTCGAGTGCCTCTTCGCGCCGTTCCTTCGCGAACCACTGCCGGATCTTCGCCTTCGCCCGCGGCGACACCACGAACGACTGCCAGTCGCGGCTCGGGCCCGCGTTCGGATCCTTCGACGTGAACACCTCGACGACTTCGCCGTTCTCGAGTTTCCGCTCGAGTGCCACGAGACGGCCGTTGACACGTGCACCGATACACCGGTGTCCCACTTCGGTGTGGACGGCGTACGCGAAGTCCACCGGTGTGGATCCCGACGGCAGGGTGATGACGTCGCCCTTCGGCGTGAAGACGAAGATCTCCTTGACGGCGAGGTCGTAACGCAACGACTCGAGGAACTCTCCCGGGTCTGCGGCTTCCCGCTGCCAGTCGAGGAGTTGCCGCATCCACGCCATGTCGTCGAGTTCACCGACATCGCCCGAGTGGCGTCCCTTGGTCTCCTTGTAGCGCCAGTGGGCGGCGATGCCGAACTCTGCGGTCCGGTGCATTTCGTGGGTGCGGATCTGCACCTCGAGCGGTTTGCCCTCCGGGCCGATCACCGTGGTGTGGAGCGACTGGTACACCCCGTAGCGCGGCTGGGCGATGTAGTCCTTGAACCGGCCGGCCATGGGCTGCCACAGCGAATGGACCACACCGACCGCGGCGTAACAGTCACGAATCTCGTCGCACAGGATGCGCACGCCCACCAGGTCGTGGATGTCGTCGAAGTCGCGGCCCTTCACGATCATCTTCTGGTAGATCGACCAGTAGTGCTTGGGACGGCCCTCCACCACAGCATCGATGCGCGACGCGGAGAGGGTCTGGTTGATCTCCGCCCGGACCTTCGCCAGATACGTGTCGCGCGAGGGTGCCCGGGTGGCGACGAGCCGGACGATCTCCTCGTACTTCTTGGGGTGCAGAATCGCGAAGGAGAGATCTTCGAGTTCCCATTTGACCGTCGCCATCCCGAGCCGGTGCGCGAGGGGCGCGATGACCTCGAGGGTCTCCCGCGCCTTGCGCGCCTGCTTCTCGGGCGGCAGGAACCGCATGGTGCGCATGTTGTGCAGCCGGTCGGCGACCTTGATCACGAGCACCCGGGGATCGCGGGCCATCGCGATGATCATCTTGCGGATGGTCTCGCCCTCGGCAGCGTTACCGAGCACCACTTTGTCCAGCTTGGTCACACCGTCGACGAGATGTGCGACCTCCTCGCCGAAGTCTGCGGTGAGGTCTTCGAGGGCGTAACCGGTGTCTTCGACGGTGTCGTGAAGCAGTGCCGCCACGAGTGTGGTGGTGTCCATACCCAACTCGGCGAGAATCGTCGACACCGCGAGCGGGTGGGTGATGTACGGGTCGCCGGACTTGCGCTTCTGGTTCGCGTGGCGTTCTTCCGCCACGTCGTAGGCGTGCTGAAGCTGCGACAGGTCGGCTTTCGGATACAGCTCGCGGTGGATGGTGACGAGCGGTTCGAGGACCGGCTTCAAGGTGGTGCCCCGCTGCCCGGTGATGCGCCGGGCCAGCCGGGCGCGGACACGCCGCGACGCGGACGTCGACGCCGGGGTCGGCGCCGGTCCGGAGCCTTGGGACCGATCCAGATTCTGGGTCATGCCACCCTCCAATCTCGGCCGTACGCCGGATGCCCGGACAGCGTCTGTCCGCACATCAGGGCCACGGCCGGTCCACCGGTACCTGTCGCAACTCTAGTACTCAGATCCGGACGAGCGACGTCAGTGGGTAGTCAGCGAGCCGCGCCCGCCCGCCGAGCGCCTCGATCTCGGTCACCACGGTCACACCGACGATGTCGGCGCCCGCCCGCTCGAGAAGTTCGACCGTCGCGCCGAGAGTGCCCCCGGTGGCGAGCACGTCGTCGACGATCAGTACCCGGCGCCCGTGCAGAATCTTCGAGTCACCCGGAATCTCGATGGCGGCCGTGCCGTACTCGAGGGTGTATTCGCAGGTCTGCACCGGCGGGGGAAGCTTGCCCGCTTTGCGCACCGCGAGCACGCCGACGCCGAGGTCGCGGGCGATGCCGCCGCCCAGCAGGAATCCGCGCGCGTCGATTCCGGCGACGAGTTCCGCGTCGGGCGCGACCGACGACAGTGCGGTGATGATCGAGGAGAACGCCGGACCATCGGCGAACACCGGCGTGAGATCGGCGAATCGGACACCCGGGGTCGGGAAATCGTCGACCCACCGCGTGTTCGCGGTGACGGCGGCAGCGGCCTGGTGGATCAGATCGGAGGAAGCGGTCCGGGTAACGTTCATTCTGTAAGTATCCACCGGTCCATGTTCCAGCCCGAACCCGCGGTGGTGGGGTTCGCAACTCCGGCCGCCAGTCCGGACGCGAAGCCGATCGACCGGGGCTGCACGAAGAGCGGCAGGGTCGGCATCTCTTCCCACAGGATTCTCTCGCCGTCACCGACGAGACCGGCGACCGCCTGCTGGTCACCCGCCACGAGCAGTGCGTCGAGAATTTCGTCGATCCGTCCGTTGGCGAACCCACCGATGTTGCTGCCGGTGCCCGAGTGCAGCGCGGCGCGCGCGAGATCCATTTCGGCTGTTCCTCCGGAACCCGCCGCCGCGGCCGTGCCCGCGAGCACCGCGTCGACATCGGTTCCCAGCTTGGACGGGACGAACGAATCCGATCCGGCGTCGACGACGTCGATCCCCGCCTCGCGGCACGACGCGGCGATCAGTTCGACGGTGCGGGCTCGCCTGTCGTCGGGACCGAGGTAGCCGATGCGTACCTCCATGCGTTCCTGCCCGGACGCGGTACGTTCACCGCGTGCCGCCTCGAGATCCGGCTGCAGATAGCGCTCGGCTGGTCCCGCCGTCTGCGGGTACAGCGGTGAATCGGTCGGCAGCAGACGTGAGGAAACCGGTCCGGTCGCGAAACCCGAACCCTCTCCCGATGCTCCGAGTTCGTCGAACAACTGGGTGCGCGGAACGCAGAGCGCGAAAGCGCGTCGCGCCGCCGGGTTTTCGAACACCCCACGGGTTGCGAACACGATCTGTTCGAGGTTGCGGGAGACCACGGTGGCCGACTCGACCGCGCCGACCACCTGGTGCGCGTCGCTCATCGATCCGGCGCCGACGTCCACGACGTGGATCTGCCCACCGTCCACCGCGGCCGCCATCTCGGTTCCTCGCGGCCAGACGACGATCCGGTCGGTGCCGGGAGCGTTGCCCCACCACCGTTCGTTCACGACCAGGACGAGTCCGCCGTCCGTGCTGTAGGACTCGATGCGGTACGGGCCGGCGGACGGGAACAACGCCGGATCGAACTCGCCGGGGGTGAGCGACCATCCGCTGTTCCAGAAGTCGGCGATACGGCGGACCTCGTCGAGGTTGTTGCCGTTGATCGCGCCGACGAGGTCGCCGACACCGGCTTGCCGCGACGCGACATGCGCCGGCATCAGTTCGGTCGCGCCGAACAGCGTGTTCCAGTCCGTGTCGCCGCGACCGCCTTTGAACACGACCGTGGCTTCCTTCGACCCGGGCTGGCAGTCGACCCGGTCGATGTCGGCGTACCCACCGCGCAGCGAGGAGTCGAAGACGTTGACCGGCGCGCCGGATTCGTCGGGCGCGGTGAACCGGCCGCTTCCGGCCGCCCACGTGAGCACCAGATCGTCGCACGACATCGGCACGCCATCCGAGTACACGGAGTCGGGTGAGAGCCGGTACTGCACCGTGAACGGATCTCCGGGCACGGCGGTGGCGGTGCCGATGTCGGTGTCCGACACGACATCGCCCGACGGGGCGACGTATCCGAAGCCCGGCAGCACCCTCGTGAAGGCCTGCCGGGCTCCCGACGCAGCGCCGTCGACAGTGTTGGCGTTGTAGCTCGTCACCGTGTTGTCGATGGCGTAACCGATCGAGTGCACGCGCTCTTCCTCGGTGCCGCACGAGATTGTCGCCGCGGCGACCACCGCGAGCGTGATCCCGACGACCGCGCGTCGCGGCCGACCCTCCCGGCGGGAGGTGTGCGTTCGCTGAATCCACTCGGTCACCGGCATATCAGGACTTTCTCTTGGCGCGCTTTCCGGTCGGCCGGGCCCCCGGCCTGGGGGCCCGCTGGACGGGCGTGTAGCGGGCGGCCGACGGATCCACGACAGTGGCAGCCGGAGCCGGTGCGGTCTGGGGAACCTGACCGCTTCCGGCGGACGCGACACGCGCCGCTGCCTCTTCGCGCTTGGCCAGCACCTTGCGGGTGTGCTTCGCGATCGGTCCGCGCCATTCCTTCAGGGTAACGAGGAGCGGGGTGGCGAAGAAGATCGACGAGAATGCGCCGACAACGATGCCGACGAGCTGGACCAGAGCCAGATCCTTGAGCGTGCCGACACCGAGGAGCCACACCGCAACCACCATCAGAGCGATGACGGGCAGCACCGAGATGACGGTGGTGTTGATCGAACGCATCAGCGTCTGGTTGACGGCGAGGTTCGCCTGCTCGCCATAGGTCCGCCGGTGCAGGTGCAGGATGCCGCGGGTGTTCTCCTCCACCTTGTCGAACACGACCACGGTGTCGTAAAGGGAGAAACCGAGGATGGTCAGCAGCCCGATGACCGTCGCCGGCGTGACCTCGAATCCGACGAGCGAATACACCCCCGCGGTGACGATGATGTCGAAGAACAACGCGGCAATCGCGGCGATCGCCATGTCACGTTCGTAGCGCACCGCGATGTAGACACTGACGATCACCAGGAACACCACCAGCGCGATGAGCGCCTTTTCGGTGATCTGGCTGCCCCACGTCTCGCTCACGTCGGCGACACTGATCGAGTTGATGGAGGGCTGGCCGTCGCTGCCTGCCGGCTGGAACTCCTCGAACAGCGCGGACTGCACGGCTGCGACCTGACCCTGGTCGAGCGCCTCGGACCGGATCTGGAACGTGGCTCCCGAGCCGGCGCCGACGGTCTGAACCGCCTCCGGCTCGAAGCCGAGGGTGTCGCTGAATACCGTCTCGACGTCCGCGGTGCTCACATCGGCGACAGCCGGCATCTGGATGCGGGTGCCGCCTTCGAAATCGATACCCCACGTGAAGCCGCGCACGAGCATGCTCAGCAACGCGAGCAGCACGATCACCGCGGTCACGATGTACCAGCGTTTGCGCTGTCCCACGATCTCGAACGCGCCGGTGCCCGTGTAGAGCCCCGCGAGTGTTCCGCGCCGCTTCGTGGGTTGTTCCGCTGTCGTCGTCCCGGTCATGATCACGCCTCCTTCGCCGCTGTCGCAGCGACCTGGCGCTCGTGCGCCACCTGCTGAATTGCTCCCAGACCGTTCACGCTCGGCTTGGACCAGAACTTCGATCTCGATGCCAGATGGACGAGCGGCCAGGTCACGAGGAAGACCACCACCACGTCCAGGATCGTGGTCAGGCCGAGGGTGAATGCGAATCCGCGTACCTGACCGACCGCGAGGACGTACAGGACGGCGGCCGCGATGAAGCTGACCGCGTTACCGGACAGGATTGTGCGACGGGCGCGTGCCCAACCGCGCGGGACTGCGGAGCGGAAGCTCCGGCCCTCCCGGATCTCGTCCTTGATGCGCTCGAAGAAGACGACGAACGAGTCCGCGGTCATGCCGATACCGATGATCAGGCCGGCGATCCCCGCAAGGTCGAGTGTGAAGCCTATGTACCGGCCGAGGAGCACCATCACGGCGTAGACCGCGAGACCGGACAGGACGAGCGACAACGCGGTGAGGACACCGAGCATCCGGTAGTACGCCAGGCAGAACAGGAACACCAGGACGAGGCCGACGGCACCGGCGATCAGACCGGCTTCCAGCGACGCGAATCCGAGAGTGGCCGACACGGTCTCTGCTTCGGACGCGACGAACGACAGCGGCAGCGAACCGTACTTGAGCGTGTTCGCGAGTTCGCTCGCCTGCGTGTTGGTGAAGTTGCCGGTGATCGACGTGGCGCTGCCCGCGGGGGTTGCACCCTGGATGACCGGCGCGCTGACCACCTGCGAGTCGAGTGTGAAAGCGGCCTGCTTACCGATGTTGGCTGCGGTGAACTGCGCCCACGTGTTGCTGCCCTCGCTGTCGAAGGTCAAGCTGACCTCGTAGCGCGACTGCTGGGAGTTGAATCCCGAGGTGGCGTCGGTGATCTGCTGGCCGTCGATGATGCTGGGGCCGAGCAGGTAGACGGAGGTGTCGTCCGTCGAGCAGGCCACGAGCGGCAAGGCCGGATCGTCGTTGCCCGCAAGTGGATCGGCCGCAGAGCAGTCGAGGGCGATAGCCGCCTCCTGCTGGACAGCAGGGTCGGTGCTCTGACGGGAGGCCTTGGCCGCGGCGATCTGGTCGGCTGCCTCTGCCTGCACGCTACCGGGAACCGCCTCGGGCGACGAAGACTCGGCCGGGGCCTCGGTGGCGGGTGTCTCGGCGGGCGCTTCGGTAGCTGGAGACTCGGTAGCGGGAGACTCGGCAGGCGCCTCGGTGGCCGGGGACTCGCCCGGTTCGGCGGGCGCATCGGTCGGCTCCTGCGCCGGGAACGGCCGGCCCTGCGGCTCCGCGCCGTCCGTGGCGGGTGCCTGCTCGCCGTCGGCGGGCGGAACTTCGGCAGGTGCGTCCGTCTCCGATTCCGGAGTGGGGGCGCCCTCGGCGGGGTTGTCCTGCCCGGTGGGCTGCTGCGCCGCCGTGTTCGAGCTCGCGATCGGTCCCCCGAGCACCGGGCGGATGTAGAGCCGCGCGGTCTGTCCGAGAGTCTTCGCCTGCGCGCTGTCGTCACCGGGCACCGTGATCACCAGGTTGTCGCCGTCGACGACCACCTCCGAACCCGATACACCGAGGCCGTTCACACGGGTCTCGATGATCTGCTGGGCCTGCCGCAAGCTGTCCGAGCTCGGGCTGCTGCCGTCCGGGGTGCGCGCGGTGAGCGTCACCCGCGTGCCGCCCTGCAGATCGATGCCGAGTTTGGGAGTCGGCGACTTGTCCCCGGTGAAGAAGACCAATGCATACAGCGCTACCAGGATCACCCCGAATAGGGCGAGCGAACGCGCGGGATGCACCGATCCATTGGAAGGTGCCACGGTGTGTCAGTCTCCTCGATACGAGTGAGTGGAATCGGTGAAGGCAACTCTCACAGACGTGCTGCGGGCACGCGGCGGCCACGCAGCCGCATCGGCGCCGACAAGTTCTCGGTGCGCCGCGCGCGTAGGCGTCAGTGCTCGGTGGGGCGCCCGTCGGTCTGGTCGTCCTTACCGAGCGAGATCCGGCCGCTGTCGTCGACCGGGTTCTCGGCGGTAGGCACGACGCGCTCACGAACGACCAGGCGTGACCAGGTGGTCACCACTCCCGGTGCGATCTCGAGTTCGACGGTGTCGTCCGCGAGCGACACCACCGTGGCGTGCAGCCCTGCGGTCGTCATCACGCGGTCGCCGATGCTCAGGGAGTCCTGGAGCTCCGCTACCTTGGCCATTTCCTTCTTCTGACGCCGCACGCCCAGGAAGGTCGGGACGAGCAGAGCGAGAATCAGGAGCGGGAATAGCAGTTCCATCGTTGAAGTCAGTCCTCGGTTGTAGCCAGTGTCGTGGCGGCAGCGCGGCCGGCTCGACGTCGGAATCGGCCTCCACGGACCGATGCAATAGACCAGTGTGCCATTACCTCGCCGCAGACCCTACGACCACGCGGCCGGGCACTAGACCCCGGGTGGCCCCGGATGCTCACCTGATCGATCGAGCTGCGGCTCCCGTGCGCGCACCTCGATACCTCCGGTAGCCGCCTCGGGTGGCGGCGTCAGTCCGAGCTGAAGCCAGGCCGCCGCGGTCGCGACCCGCCCACGGGGTGTGCGGGCGATCATTCCGGCACGTACGAGGAACGGTTCGCAGACCTCCTCGACCGTTCCCGGCTCCTCGCCGACGGCCACGGCCAAGGTCGAAACGCCCACCGGCCCGCCGCCGAAGCTGCGCACCAGCGCACCGAGCACCGCCCGGTCGAGACGATCCAGGCCGATGGGATCGACGTCGTACACCTCGAGCGCCGCCATGGCGATGTCGCGCGTCACGACGCCGTCGGCGCGGACCTCGGCGTAGTCACGCACCCGGCGCAGCAGACGGTTGGCGATACGCGGTGTGCCGCGCGAGCGACCGGCGATCTCGGCGCTCGCGTCGTCGTGCAGGTCGATACCGAGGATCGCGGCCGACCGGCGCAGGATCAGCTGCAACTCGGCGGGCTCGTAGAAGTCCATATGTGCGGTGAATCCGAACCGGTCGCGGAGTGGCCCGGTGAGGGCACCGGACCGGGTGGTCGCTCCGACGAGGGTGAACGGAGCGACCTCGAGCGGAATGGAGGTGGCTCCCGGCCCCTTCCCCACCACGACGTCGACCCGGAAATCCTCCATCGCGAGATACAGCATCTCCTCGGCGGGGCGGGCGATCCGGTGGATCTCGTCGATGAACAGGACGTCACCCTCGACGAGATTCGACAACATGGCCGCGAGGTCGCCCGCACGCTCGAGCGCCGGCCCGGACGTCAGCCGCAGCGACGAACCCAGCTCGGCGGCGATGATCATCGCCATGGACGTCTTGCCGAGCCCCGGTGGTCCCGACAGCAGGATGTGGTCGGGTGTCCCGCCACGCATGGTGGCACCCCGCAATACGAGCTGGAGTTGTTCGCGCACTCTGGGCTGCCCGATGAAGTCGTCGAGGCTCTTGGGGCGCAGGCTCGCTTCGATGTCCCCGTCGGGTGCGGTGAACGCCGCGGTGACGGGAGAGTCGTGCGGATCGTCGTACGCAGCGTCGTCTCCGGAGAGCCCGTCCTCGGAGAGGTCGTCGCCGATCATCGGGACTTACCCAGCAGCGACAGCGCTGCCCGCAACGCGGTCGACGTATCGGCGTCCGGAGTGTCGGTCAGCACCGTGTCGGTGGACTGTTCTGCCTGCTTGAGCGGGAAACCGAGGCCGACGAGCGCCTCGACGACCTGCTCCCGCATCGGCGACGCCGAGACCGTGGTCGACGGCGCTGCGCCGCTGCCTCCGAAGGCGTCGACCTTGTCGCGGAGTTCGACGATCATCCGCTCGGCGCCGCGCTTGCCGATACCCGGAACCCGGGTGAGCGCGGCGGTGTTCCCGTCTGCAAGCGCGGCGCGCAGCGCGTCGGGTTCGAGGACCGCAAGGGTCGCCATCGCCAGCCGCGGGCCGACGCCCGACACGGTGAGCAGGAGCCCGAACAGGTCGCGCGCATCGGGATCGGCGAATCCGAAGAGTGTCATCGAGTCTTCGCGCACGATCATCGAGGTCATCAGTCGCGCGTGCTCACCTCGTCGCATGGTCGCGAGGGTCGCCGGCGTCGCGTTGACGCGATAACCCAGCCCCGCGGATTCGATGACCACATGGTCGAGTGCGATGTCGAGGACCTCGCCGCGGACGGAGGAGATCACCGTGTTCCTGCCTTCCGGGCTGCGGTCTGCTCCCGCAACCGTGCCTCGTAACGTCGTTTCTGTTCCGCCGCGGCTGCTTCCGCCGCGGCCATGCGAGCCATCATCGGGGCCCGCCAGCAATGGCAGATCGCCAGGGCGAGAGCATCGGCCGCGTCGGCGGGTTTCGGTGCCTGCGTCAGCCCGAGAATGCGGGTGACCATGGCGGTCACCTGTTTCTTGTCGGCTCCGCCGTTGCCGGTGACCGCCGACTTCACCTGGCTGGGTGTGTGGAACATGACGGGAATCCCGCGCCGTGCGGCCGACAGTGCGACCACTCCCCCGGCCTGCGCCGTGCCCATCGCGGTACGCACGTTGTTCTGGGAGAAGACTCGTTCGACGGCGACGACCTCAGGCAGATACCGGTCCAGCCAGCTCTCGGCGGCATCGGAGATCTGCAGGAGGCGTGTAGCCAGGTCGAGATCGGTGGGGGTCCGGATCACGTCGACGGCAACCGCGGTGACCTCGCGGCCCCGGCCTGTGTCCACGATCCCGAAGCCGCATCTCGTCAGGCCCGGGTCGACACCCATCACACGCACCCGTCATACCCCTCACGCACTACGAACAGTTGTTCGATAGCGTATCGGAACGCCTCCGCCGTCCGCCGGTCCGACACGCGATCGGCCGGCGGACGCACGGGGTCAGTCCTCGAGTTCTGCGAGTACCTCGTCGGAGACGTCGACGTTGGTGTAGACGTTCTGCACGTCGTCGCAGTCTTCGAGCGCGTCGACGAGCTTGAACACCTTGCGGGCGCCCTCGGCGTCGACGGGCACCTCGACGGACGCGCGGAAATCCGGGTCGGCCGAGTCGTAGTCGACGCCCGCGTCCACCAGTGCCGTCCGCACCGCGATGAGGTCACCGGCCTCGGAGACGACCTCGAACTGGTCGCCCAGGTCGTTGATCTCCTCGGCGCCGGCTTCGAGAACGATCTCGAGGATCTCGTCCTCCGAACGACCGGTCTTGTCGAGCACGACGACGCCCTTACGGGTGAACAGGTACGCCACCGAGCCGGGGTCGGCCATGTTCCCGCCGTTGCGGGTCATGGCGGTGCGGACCTCGCCCGCGGCGCGGTTCCGGTTGTCGGTCAAGCACTCGATGAGCACCGCGACACCGTTGGGGCCGTAGCCCTCGTACATGATGGTCTGCCAGTCGGCGCCGCCGGCTTCTTCGCCGCCGCCACGCTTACGGGCGCGCTCGATGTTGTCGTTGGGGACCGAGCTCTTCTTCGCCTTCTGGATGGCGTCGAACAGCGTCGGATTTCCGGCGGGGTCACCACCACCCGTCCGGGCTGCCACCTCGATGTTCTTGATGAGTTTGGCGAACATCTTCCCGCGCTTGGCGTCGATGACCGCCTTCTTGTGCTTGGTGGTGGCCCATTTGGAGTGGCCGCTCATTCGCTTGGAGCCCCTTCCGGCGAGGTGACGTCGGATCGCTCCGACTGTTCGGAGGGTCGATTCTACCTGCCGGATCGCGCGTGTACGCGCACAGCGTCGACGAAGAGCCGGTGCACCCGCAGATCACCACCGACCTCCGGGTGGAACGACGTGGCGAACACCGCGCCCTGACGTACCGCCACGGCGCGCCCGGCAGCGCGTCCGGTGGGCACCGTGGCGAGGACTTCGACTCCCGGCCCCGTTCGCTCCACCCACGGCGCGCGGATGAACACGGCCCGCACCGGCCCGCCTTCGATGCCCGTCATGTCGAGGTCCTCCTCGAAGGAATCGACCTGTCGTCCGAAGGCGTTGCGGCGCACGGTGATGTCGAGTGCGCCGAGGTGCTCGGCGTCCGGCCGGGTGTCGAGAACCTCGGAGGCGAGCAGGATCATCCCGGCGCACGAACCGTACGCCGGCATGCCCTCCGCCAGCCGGGATCGCAGCGGGTCGAGCAGGTCGAACACGCGCAGCAAGCGGCTCATCGTCGTCGACTCCCCGCCCGGGATCACCACCGCGTCGACGGTCTCGAGTTCGTTCTCCCGCCGCAGCGCGATCGTGCGTGCACCTGCGGATTCGAGTGCCGCGCGATGCTCCCGCACGTCGCCTTGCAGAGCGAGTACCCCGATGGTCGGCGTCGTGATCATGTGGTCGTGTCCCCTCTCCTGGGAGCGCCTAAGGCCGGGGGGTGCGGCTGAGGCCCTCCTGCACCACCGCGGCGACGAATTGCCCACGGCTGTCGAAGATTCTGCCCTGGGTCAGCGCCCGCCCGAATCCGGCCGCCGGGGACGTCTGGTCGTAGAGCAGCCAGTCGTCGGCGCGGAACGGTCGCAGGAACCACATGGCGTGGTCGAGCGAGGCGCCCTGGATCTGCTCGTCGCGATGGATGACCATCGACGAACCGAGCAACGTCATGTCGCTCATGTACGCGAGCGTGCAGACGTGCAGGACCGGGTCGTCCGGGAGCGGAAGACGCGACCGGAACCACAACTGCTGCTGGGCGGCCGAGCCGTCGCGGCGCACGATGCGATCCTGCGGTACGAACCGGAACTCCCATTCCGCCCATTCCCGGTGCACCCATCGGTATTCGGGGTCGGGTGAATCCATCGCGTCGGTCAACTCGTCGGGCATCGGCACCGCGGGCATCACATCCTGATGCTCGATGCCGTGATCCTCGATGTGGAACGACGCCGACATGGTGAAGATCGCCTTGCCGTCCTGGATCGCGGTGACCCGCCGCGTGGCGAACGAGCGCCCGTCACGCATGCGCTCGACCTGGTAGACGATGCTCTTCTCGGGGTTTCCCGGCCGCAGGAAGTAACCGTGCAGAGAATGGACACCGAAGGCGGGATCGACGGTGCGCACGGCCGACACGAGCGACTGGCCCGCCACCTGGCCTCCGAAAGTCCGCTGCAGCAACGTCTCGGTGGCGATACCCCGGAAGATGTCGTTCTCGATCCGTTCCAGTGCCAGGATGTCTTCGATCTTCGCCATGTGGGCCCCTTCTCTGCTCCGTACCGTTGAAGGCTAGCCGGGGGCCGGAGGGACCCTGCAGGTCAACCTCCCCCGACCGGGCAAACGCGCACTCCGCGAAGACGCGATCTGTGGCAGTCTCTCAGCGAGGGAGGGGAGGACATGGGTAACGACGTGCGCGCACTGAGCAGGAATCACGTCACCGTGACTGGACGCCGAAGCGCCCCGGTCGTCGTGCTGGCCCACGGTTTCGGGTGCGATCAGAGCCTGTGGCGCCTCGTGGTCCCGACCCTGGAACGGGACTTCACGGTGGTGCGGTTCGACCACGTCGGATCAGGCCGCTCGGACACGTCCGCGTGGAGCGCGTCGCGCTACTCGACCCTGGACAGTTACGCCGAGGACGTACTCGAAGTGGTTCGCGCGCTGGATCTCGGACCCGTTGTCTTCGTGGGCCATTCGGTCAGTGCCACGATGGGGGTGCTGGCTGCGGCACGAGAACCCGACCTCTTTGCCGGCCTGGTCCTGCTCGTACCGTCACCGTGTTTCATCGACGACCCGGCGACGGGGTACCGCGGTGGGTTCAGCGCCGAGGACATCGACGAACTCCTCGAGGCGCTGGAAGCGAACTATCTGGGCTGGTCGGGCGAGATGGCTCCGGTGATCATGGGCAATCCCGATCGCCCCGTACTCGGTGACGAACTCGCCGACCTCTTCTGCCGGACCGACCCCGATATCGCCCGCGTCTTCGCCCGAGTCACCTTCCTGTCCGACAATCGCGACGATCTGGCTGCTGTCACGGTGCCGACGCTCGTCGCGCAGTGTTCGCGCGACGCCATCGCACCACGCGAAGTGGGGGCGTTCGTCCACGATCACATCCCCGGCAGCGAACTCGTGACTCTCGACGCGACAGGCCACTGCCCCCAGCTCAGCGCCCCGGACGAGACGGCAGCCGCGATCGCCGGCTTCGCTTCGCGTGTCGGATGACGACCCCACCCGAGCCCGACGACCCACTCGCCCGGCGCGACCCGCAGGAGGGTCGACCGAGCGAGGATCCCCTGCCCGCGACGCTCGAGGAGACTTTCGCCGAAAGCGCCGAGAGCCTGTACGAGAACGCTCCCTGCGGATACATGACGACCCTTCCCGACGGGCGGATCGTGAAGATCAACACGACGCTCCTGGGCTGGCTCGGTTACCCGCGTGAGGACCTTGTGGGACGGCGCTACTTCTCCGACCTGCTCTCGGTGGGCGGACGGATCTACCACGAGACCCATTTCGCTCCCCTGCTTCTGCTCCACGGTGAAATCGGCGGCATCGCACTGGAACTGAAGACGGCGAGCGGGTCGAGACTTCCCGTTCTGGTGACCTCGAACCTCGAGAGGGATTCGTCCGGGAGGCCTGTCCTCGTCCGGACGACGCTGTTCGACGCCCGGGAGCGGCGCGCGTACGAAGTGGAGTTGCTGCGGGCGAGGCGCGAAGCCGACAAGGAGCGCGAACGACTCCAGCGCATCACCGCGGTGTTGCAGACCACCTTGCTGCCGCCCGCACTGCCGGAGGTGGCGGGCCTCGACGTGGCCGCTCACTACCACATCGCGTCACCGGACGAGGTCGGTGGCGATTTCTACGATCTGTTCCCGCTGGGCGCCGATTCGTGGGGTCTGTATCTGGGTGACGTGTGCGGCAAAGGCGCGCGAGCGGCGGTGGCGACATCGATGGTCCGGTACACGCTCCGCGCTGCGGCGGTACACGATCCCGACCCGGTCACGGTCCTCACCACCCTCAACACCGCGTTCCTGCAGGAACGGAGGCTCGGAACTCACGACGGTGAAACTCGAGCGCCGTTCTGCACCATAGTGTTCGGCACGATCGCCCCCGCTGCGCAGACGGGGAGCTTCGTCGTCTCGCTCGCGACGGGTGGACACCCACCGGCCGTGCTGATGCGAGCCGGCGGCACTGCCGATTATCTGCCCACCGCTGGAGGACACCCGGTCGGACTGCTCGACGATCCGCGATTCGTCACCGCGCAGGTCCGGCTGGACCCCGGGGACACGCTGCTGTTCTACACCGACGGACTGACCGAGGCGCGGGTCCCCGACACCGTTCGTGACAGGTTCGGCGAAGAGTCGCTCCTCGCTTCCCTCCGAAGGGGCGCGCCGGCGACCGCCGGCCACGCCGTCGCCGCGATGCGCGAGCTCCTCGGCGAACTCGGGCCGGGCGTCCAGGACGACGTCGCGGCGATGGCGATCCATGCCCCGCGCCCTAGGTCCGCAGCGACCTAGACAAAGTGGACCGGTCGACCGGTTCTGCTGCCGACGCCCGTGCGGAGCGAGCAGAATGCTTCCCATGGCCGATAAGGGGCATAAGCACCGCGGGGACGATCCGCAGCGGACGCCACTCTACGGCGTCCTGATGATCATCGCGGCACTCGCGGCCGCGATCGCGGTGAGTTTCTACGGCCCGGTCTGGCTCCGGATCGTCGTCTACATCGCCGCCGTCGCCGTGGTCGCCGTGGGGTTCGTGTTCACCCTGCGGGACTACTCCGGATGACGCCGCCGCGCCGCCGGACTCGTGTACGTCCGGACGGTGCGGCGGACGCGATCACCAGCCGCGTTCCGCGAGCCGGTGAGGCTCCGGGATCTCGTCGACGTTGATACCCACCATCGCCTCACCGAGTCCGCGGGACACCTTCGCCAGCACATCGGGGTCGTCGTGGAACGTGGTGGCCTTGACGATCGCTGCCGCGCGCTGCGCGGGGTTCCCGGACTTGAAGATGCCGGAACCGACGAAGACACCCTCCGCGCCGAGTTGCATCATCATTGCCGCGTCGGCGGGAGTGGCGATGCCGCCGGCGGTGAACAAGGTGACCGGCAGCTTTCCTGCCTTCGCAACCTCGACGACGAGGTCGTAAGGAGCCTGCAGTTCCTTTGCCGCGACGAAGAGTTCGTCCTCGGGCAGTGAACCCAGCCGGCGGATGTCCTGGCGGATGCGCCGCATGTGGGTGGTCGCGTTCGAGACGTCACCCGTTCCGGCCTCGCCCTTGGAGCGGATCATCGCGGCGCCCTCGTTGATCCGACGCAAAGCCTCGCCGAGGTCGGTGGCACCACACACGAAGGGCACCGTGAACGCGAACTTGTCGATGTGGTGCGCGTAGTCGGCCGGGGTGAGCACCTCCGACTCGTCGATGTAGTCGACGCCGAGCGACTGCAGGATCTGTGCCTCCACGAAATGACCGATTCGCGCCTTGGCCATCACCGGGATGGAGACGGCCTCGATGATCCCGTCGATCATGTCGGGGTCGCTCATGCGGGAGACGCCTCCCTGCGCGCGGATGTCCGCCGGCACCCGCTCGAGAGCCATGACCGCGACGGCTCCGGCGTCCTCGGCGATCTTGGCCTGCTCGGGGGTTACGACGTCCATGATCACCCCGCCCTTGAGCATCTCGGCCATGCCGCGCTTGACGCGGGAGGTGCCGGTGACGGACGTGGATTCTGGGGTGCTCACTGCGGGACTCCTCGAAGAGGTCGGCATAGACACGCTGCGGCACGGAAGCGGCCGGCGCGATACGGCGAGTCTATGGACGGGCACCACCACCGCCCATAGCCAGTCGAGGGAGGCTGGCCTTGCTGTACCCCTGCTCGGCGTCAGCGGATCGCGCGGACCTCCGGTGCGCGATGGCGAGCGGCGACCGCACGTGCCTCGTCGAGCAATCGAGGCAGGTCCTGGGGATACACCGACTCGCCCGACTGCACGAGTTCGCGCACACCGGACGGATCGAACCAGCGGTGTTCCAGGTGCATTCGGCGCTCGAGTTCGGTGAAACCGTCCGCGCCGGGCTCGAACGCGGGGACCTGCACGGCGAAGAACAGTTCCTCGGAGTGGAGTACCTCCCCGTTGAACGGGAACACCGCGACGCGCCGCCACATGGGGCCGAACACCTGCTCCGGTTCGACGTGGAGTCCGGTTTCCTCGGTGACCTCACGAATCGCTGCGTCCAGCAAGCTTTCTCCTGGTTCCACAGCGCCGCCCACCGTGAACCAGAAGTGCGAATCGGGCGTCGCGGGATCGTGTCCGCGCAGCAACAGCACCCGTCCCGCGTCGTCGAGCAGGACCACCCGCGCCGACGTACGCATGCGGTCGGGAACCGGCGAGGGTGAGTTCTGCGTGGGCGTCCCCGTCGCGGTGGGGGTAGCGGAGACCGGGACGGATGTACCTGCGCGCTCGGCGATTTCGAAATAGGTGGGCAGCGGCGCCGTGCCTCCGAGGTGCAGCCACTGCACGGTGCGACGGGTCCGCAAGGCCAACGTGTCGCGAACCGCGTCGTTGTGGAAACGGCGAGCGATGAGCACGCGCGCTTCGGCGTCGGCGAGTTCGGCGACGAGCGGGGACCGCAACCGATCGGTGTCGACCTTGGCGAGTGCAGCCGACAACGCGTTCTCAGCGTCTTCGCGGTGGGTGCGATCCGCGCGTTCGGCGGCATCGGCGAGATGCGCGAGATTCCGCCCCTCCGTCGCCGAGATCGACGCGGCGATACTCCTCGCCACCACCGCGCGGCGTGCGAGAGCCGCATCCAGCGCGAGCCACGACAGGTCGGAGCGCACATGGAGCCGGTCGAGCCGGTTCGCGACGGAGTACGCCCAGAACCCCACAGTGATCACGAGTGCCGCTACGAGGGCGAGGACGAGGATCGTCAGAGCGCTGAGGGTCATGAGCGCACCTCGCGTACCCGTCCGGCGCCCACGGTGACCGTTTCGTACACGCGCAGGATCTGCTCGGCGACGACCGGCCAGTCGTAACAGCCGACGATCTCCGTCCCCGCCTCCACCAGCGCGTCACGACGCGCGTCGTCGTCGAGGACCTCGAGGATTCCGCGTGCGAGCGAGTGCGAGTCGCCGACGGGGACGAGCACACCGGCCCGGCCGTCGCGCAGCACACGACGGAATGCGTCCAGTTCCGATGCCACGACGGCAGTTCCGGCCGCGAGCGCCTCCACGAGAACGATCCCGAAACTCTCTCCGCCCAGGTTCGGGGCGCAGTACACGTCGGCGGCGCGCATCGCGGCGGCCTTCTCGTCGTCGTCGACCTGCCCGAGGAGTCTCAGGTGGCGCGCATGCGCCCCGGCTTCCTTGCGCAGTTTGTCCTCGTCGCCGCGGCCCACGACCAGGATCTCGATGTCGGGATAACGCGCGACGAGCGTGGGAAGTGCTCCGAGCAGTACTTCCATCCCCTTGCGGGGTTCGTCGTATCTGCCGAGGAACAGGACGGTTCGACCCGCTCGCGGATAGCCGGGCAGCGGCGGGGTGTGCCGGAAGAACGGGACGTCCACACCGTTCGGGATCTCGACGGCGTCAGCACCGAGCGAATTGACCTGCCAGCGGCGTGCCAGTTCGGAGACGGCGATGCGGCCGGTGATCTTCTCGAGGTAGGGCTGCAGAACGCCCTGGAACGCGCTCAGCGCCAGCGACTTGGTCGTGGACGTGTGGAACGTCGCGACGATCGGCCCCTCGGCGATCTTGAGGGCGAGCATGGACAGACTCGGCGCGTTGGGCTCGTGGATATGCAGCACGTCGAAGTTGTTCTCGTTGATCCAGCGCCGCACCCGCGTGTAGGAGACGGGACCGAAGCTCAGGCGTGCCACCGATCCGTTGTACGGGATTCCCACTGCACGACCCGCGGAGGTCACGAAGTCCGGCAGCACGGTGTCTTCGGATGCCGGCGCAAGGACGCTCACATCGTGGCCCCGCGCGATGAGCACCTCTGCGAGGTCGGCGACGTGCGCCTGCACGCCTCCGGGTACGTCGAACGAGTACGGGCAGACCATTCCGATTTTCACTTACGCCTCCATTCGGGCGCGGCGAGCCTCGGACAAGTCGTCGAGCCACAACGGCTGCAGCATGTGCCAGTCTGCCGGGTGTTCGGCGATGTCGGCGGCGAACCGGTCGGCCAGAGCCTGGGTCGCGTCCTCCACGCCTCCCGTCACGTCGATCTCCGGATGCACTCGGAATCCCCATCCGTCTTCGGTGAACCAGCAATGGACGGGTAGCAGCGCCGCGCCCGTGTCGAGGGCCAACTTCGCAGGCCCGGCAGGCATCCGTGTCGGTTCGCCGAAGAAGGTGACCGGGACGCCTTTCCTGGCCAGATCACGTTCGCCGAGCAAGCAGACCACCTTGTTCTCTCGCAACCGTTCGGCGAGTTCGACGAACGGCGGGGTTTCCCCGCCGGTGAGCGGAAAGATTTCGAAGCCCAGACCTTCGCGGTACTCGACGAATCGCTTGTACAGGGCTTCCGGGCGCAGGCGCTCCGCGACTGTCGCCAGGCTGCCGGTGTGCCGCACGCACCACACGCCGGCGAGATCCCAGTTGCCGCTGTGCGGCAGGGCCAGAATCGCGCCGCGGCCCGACCCGAGAGCGGCGTCGAGATGTTCGCGCCCTTCGATGGCGTGGTCGATCGAGGCTGCCGTCGCGTCCAGATCCATCGACGGCAACCGGAACGCTTCGCGCCAGTAACGGGCGTAGGACCTCAGCGACGCGCGGACCAGTTCGTCCGGCACCTGCTCCGGAGTCGTGCCGAGCACCCTGGCCAGATTGCGCCGCAACTGTTGTGGTCCCCCGTTGCGCCGCGCGAAGTAATCGGCACCGGTGTCGAACAACCGCCGGGCGAAGCGCTCCGGGAGTGCGCGCACGACGCGCCAGCCCGCTGCATATCCGAGGTCCGAGCCGCGATCGGCGAGGCTCACCGGTCGTCCTCGTCGTCGGTCTTGTCGGTGGGGCCGGCGGGAACGATCGGCAGCAGTTCGCGTGCGCTGGGCGAGTTGCGCACCGCGAGAACACGCTGGAAGACCGTGATCACCGAGCCCACCGCGAGCAGCCACATCGCGATGTGGATCGCCCAGTCCAGACCCAGACCGGTGAAACCTGCGCCGACGAGGACGATGACGAGGCGGTCGGGGCGTTCGATCAGACCGCCGTCCGCCGACAGACCGCTCGCCTCCGCTCTGGCCTTCGCGTACGAGATCACCTGCGAGCACACGAGGCAGATCAACGTCGCGACGAACAGCGGACGGCTTTCCTCGTGATAGACCGCCCACCACGCCAGACCTGCGAAGATCGCACCGTCTGCGACACGATCGCAGGTCGCGTCGAGGACCGCTCCGAACCGCGTTCCGCCGCCGCGTGCGCGTGCCATCGCCCCGTCGAGCATGTCGAACATGACGAAGATCGTGATTGCCAGCGCACCCCAGAACAACTGGCCGATCGGGAAGAGGGTGACCGCCGCGACGATCGTCGCGACCGTACCGATGACGGTGACGGCGTCGGGCGTCAGCCCGGTTCGGATCAACGCCTTGCCGAGCGGCGCGGTGGCCTTCGACACCGACGCACGCCCGAAGAAGCTCAGCATTGCTCGACCCCCGTTTTCCGATTCGACCTTTGTGTCCGCACGATCCTGCCACGACCGGGAAGGCCGTGGTCGGCCCAACCGCCGACAGGTGCAGAGACCTCCGGTGAAAGCGAGTTTCTCACTCGTCCCAAGCGGACGCCAGGAGTGCCCGTGTGTCGCGCAGCAATTGCACCATCACCTTGGAACCGCCGAGCACGGTGATGAAGTTGGCGTCGCCACCCCAGCGCGGTACCACGTGGAGATGCAAGTGCTCGGACAGCGAGCCTCCCGCAGCGGCGCCGAGGTTGAGGCCGACATTGAAGCCGTGCGGCCGCGACACCTTCTTGATCACCTGGAGGGCGCGTTGCGCGAACGCCATGAGTTCGGCGCTCTCCTCGGGGGTGAGGTCCTCGAGATTCGCGACCCTCCGGTACGGCACGACCATCAGGTGTCCGGGGTTGTACGGATACAGGTTGAGCACCGCGTACACGTGCTCGCCGCGGGAGACTACGAGGCCTTCTTCGTCCGGCATCTTGGGAATGTCGGTGAACGGTTCGTACGGCTCGCTGCGCGCAGCGGGAGACTCGGTGATGTACGACATGCGGTGCGGAGACCACAAGCGTTGCAGGTGGTCCCGATCGCCTACTCCGCGGTCGACGAGGGCGTCGGTGGTGTCGGCCGGCCCCGAGGACCGATCGGTCTGCTCACCCGGCTCGTCGGTACGGTCGCCGGTCACGGCTGAGCGTCCGCCCCGGCCACCGGCTGTACGAGTTCTGCGGTCGGCGAGGCGTTCTCACGGCGACGCACCCAGTCGACGACGATGCGCACGGCTTCGTCGACGGGAACCCCGTTGATCTGGGTGCCGTCGCGGAACCGGAAGCTCACCGCGCCCGCCGCGACGTCGCGCTCCCCGGCGAGGAGCATGAACGGCACCTTCTGGGTGGTGTGCGTACGGATCTTCTTCTGCATCCGGTCGTCGGAGATGTCGACCTCGGCGCGGATACCTTCGGCCTTCAGCGCAGCGACGACGTCGAAGAGGTGGTCCTCGAAGTCCGCGGCGACAGGGATACCGACGACCTGCACCGGCGAGAGCCATGCGGGGAACGCTCCCGCGTAGTGCTCGGTGAGCACCCCGAAGAAACGCTCGATCGAGCCGAACAGCGCGCGGTGAATCATGACGGGACGGTGCTTGGCGCCGTCGGAGCCGGTGTACTCGAGCTCGAATCGTTCCGGCAGATTGAAGTCGAGCTGGATGGTGGACATCTGCCAGTTACGCCCGAGCGCATCGGTGACCTGCACCGAGATCTTCGGGCCGTAGAACGCGGCGCCGCCCGGGTCCGGAACGAGGTGCAGACCCGAAGCCTCGGCGACCTCGCGCAAGGTATCGGTGGCGGTCTCCCACAGTTCGTCGCTGCCGACGAACTTCTTCGGGTTCTTCGTCGACAACTCGAGGTAGTAGTCGTCGAGTCCGTAGTCCCGGAGCAACTCCAGGATGAAGTTCAGCACCGAGGTGAGTTCGTCGCGCATCTGCTCGGGCGTGCAGAAGATGTGCGCGTCGTCCTGCGTCATCCCCCGCACGCGGGTCAGACCATGGATGACGCCCGACTTCTCGTAGCGGTACACAGAACCGAACTCGAACATCCGCAACGGCAGCTCACGGTACGACCGGCCGCGGGAACGGAAGATCAGGTCGTGCATCGGGCAGTTCATCGGCTTGAGGTAGTAGTCCTGGCCGGGCTTGCGGATCGTGCCGTCGTCGTTGAGTTCCTCGTCGATGTGCATGGCAGGGAACATGCCGTCGCGGTACCAGTCGAGGTGGCCGGAGATCTCGTAGAGGTTGCCCTTGGTGATGTGCGGCGTGTTGACGAAGTCGTACCCGGCGGTGACGTGGCGCTCGCGGGAGTAGTTCTCCATCTCCTGCCGGATGATGCCGCCCTTGGGGTGGAACACGGGAAGGCCGGAACCCAGTTCGTCCGGGAACGAGAAGAGGTCCAGTTCGGCGCCGAGTTTCCGGTGGTCGCGCCGTTCCGCCTCGGCGAGCAGTTCGAGGTGCCGGTCGAGGGCTTCCGTGGATTCCCACGCGGTGCCGTAGATACGCTGCAGATCGGCGTTGTCCTGGTCTCCGCGCCAGTACGCGGCGGAGCTTCGCGTGAGCTTGAACGCCGGGATGTACTTGGTGGTCGGCAGGTGCGGGCCGCGGCAGAGGTCTTTCCAGATCAGCTCGCCGGTGCGCGGATTGAGGTTGTCGTAGATGGTCAGCTCTTTGCCGCCGACCTCCATGACCTCGGGGTCGTCGATTCCGGACTTGTCGTCGATGAGTTCGAGCTTGAACGGCTCGTTCGCGAGTTCCTCACGCGCCTCGGCGATGTCGGGGACGACCCGGCGGGAGAAGCGCTGTGCGTCCTTGACGATCTTCTTCATGCGCTTCTCGAGCTTGGCGAGATCCTCGGGCGTGAAGGGGCGATCGACCTTGAAGTCGTAGTAGAAGCCGTCCTTGATAGGCGGTCCGATGCCGAGTTTCGCCTCGGGGAACTCCTGCTGCACAGCCTGCGCGAGGACGTGGGCCGCGGAGTGCCGGATGACACTGCGTCCGTCCTCGGTGTCCGCGCCGACCGCTTCGACCTCGACGTCCTGGTCCGGGACCCAGGCGAGATCGCGCAGCGCGCCGTCGGCATCACGGACCACCACGATCGTGTCGGGGCCCTTGAGCGGCAGGCCCGCCTCACGTACGGCTGCGCCCGCACTGGTTCCAGCCGGCACCCGGACGAGCGTGGCTGATTTCGCGGATGCGGGCGTGGTCACGGTGGTGAACTCCTCGGCTCGATGCCTGATACAGGGCGTCGCCCGCGCGTAGACGTGCGCGACGGCAACCCCTACATGCTATCGACATTCCCTCCGGCAACGAACACAGGGCGTCTCGGACTGCGGAGGCCGGAGCCCGTCCGTGTCAGAGCCCGTGCAGGCCGACGAGTACGCGCTCGAGGAGATCGACACCCGGGCCGACGCGATCGACCGTGCGATGCACCGTGAGCTCGCCGGTGGCAGCGAGATCGCCCACGAGTACCCGGGCGACCCCCAACGGGATACCGGCGAGCGCGGCCACCTCCATGATCGACCGGGGCTGCACGCAGAGCGCCAGTACAGTCCGGTGCTCTTCGAGGGCAAACCCCCGCTCACTTCCCTGCGCGGACGGCACAGCGGAGACGAGTGCTTCGAGCGGCAACTCGACCTCGGCGCGTGTGCGTCCTCCGATTCGCACGAACGGCCGTACGAAAGACGACGTCTCTGGCTGGTCCATGTCCTCGTTTCCCACATCGATCTCGGATCCCCTGGTGACGGACATTGCCGATCGTCCGGCGAGGACACCGTCCACCACCTCGGCCCGCCCGGAAACACCACCCGGAGTCGGCACTTCCTCGGTCCGACCGCGCTGCGCGAGGTCGGCATCCGGTTTGTTCCTGCGCTGCCGGGACCGCGCCGTTCCGAACCTGGCACCGGTAGCCCCGACAATCGGCCATTCACTGTCCGCAACACTCATCTCGGGCGCACCCCCTCCTGGGACGAGGTCAATCCTGCCATCAACCGCTTGTGCGGGCGCCGATGGCCGCAAAAGTGGGACTGCGCCGACAGGCACGGAAGGGAAGCGCCCTCCAGCAACATCGGTCGCATCATGCCCAACTGTTACACGAGCAGAATACGAAAAAGGGCACCCCGTGGGGTGCCCTTCATCACTCTGTGGTCCCGGCTGGGATCGAACCAGCGACCTTCCCGGTGTGAACGGGACGCTCTTCCACTGAGCCACGGGACCGGGCCGCATCGCTGCGGCTCGAACGGAAAGGAACATTAACACTCTCTCGCCGTGAACACGAATCAGCAGGTCACAGCGATTCGCGAGCGGGACCGAGCTACCTCCGAAGAGGCGCTGCAGCACCGCCCCTATGGTTCCGGCACCTATATGACGACGCAACCTTCAAGAGCCGGCCGAGCGTCCCGGGCCCGCGCCCTCCGCTCGGCGACCACCTAGGCCGCACGACAGGACACGAAAGCAACCGGACACGACACAGCACCTGGACACGGCTCGGCAACGACTGGAAGGACGGGCAGAACACCCATCCGCCCGAAAGGTCCAGCCGACTCACCTCCGGACGCCGATTCCAGGCACGACCTGCAGATTTGTGTGTTTCGACGATGGTCGGCTAGTGTTCTGAACCGCACCACGGAGAGCAAAACGCCGAACGGTGCGAATGCGGATGTAGCGCAGTGGTAGCGCATCACCTTGCCAAGGTGAGGGTCGCGGGTTCGAATCCCGTCATCCGCTCGAGAGGTTGGACTCGACCTTTTATGGTGGAGTGGCCGAGTGGTGAGGCAACGGCCTGCAAAGCCGTGCACACGGGTTCGATTCCCGTCTCCACCTCGCGCGATTAGCTCAGCGGGAGAGCGCTTCCCTGACACGGAAGAGGTCACTGGTTCAATCCCAGTATCGCGCACCAGGTTCGACCAGCACGTGGGTCGAGTCGTGTTAGATGTACAGTCAACGTGCATGCGGATGTAGCGCAGTGGTAGCGCATCACCTTGCCAAGGTGAGGGTCGCGGGTTCGAATCCCGTCATCCGCTCCAACCCGGCCCAACAGCTGGCGCGATTAGCTCAGCGGGAGAGCGCTTCCCTGACACGGAAGAGGTCACTGGTTCAATCCCAGTATCGCGCACCAGGTACGACGAAGGCCCCCTTCATTTCGAAGGGGGCCTTCGTCGTATCCGCTATCGGTGGGCGGACTTGCTCGTCGCTGCACAGCCCTGCGCCGAAGTATGGATCCGGTTGATTCCGGCGATCATCGCGCGAAGCGTGGATTCCTCGCCGCTCTCCCCTGCTCCCATGACCCACGTCCGGTGTTCGCCGGAACCGCAGAGCAGGAACGTCACGTGGGTGTCGCCGAGATCGTGCCTGTGGAACGAGTGGATCTCGAGGCCGAAACCGAGGTCGTGGAGCATCGCCGTCATCGCAGCCACCGGACCGCACGCGAGAGCGGCAGCAGTGTGGATGGTGTCGCCCACTGCGATCGTCGCTTCGAACGCCGCCCGGCCGGCGGGCATCGTGGTGGCGGACCAGTCACGCAGACGAAGCGGGCCGCGCTCGTCCGCGTACACCGCGACGAACTCCTGCCACGACAATCCGGCCGCTTCGGCACGCAGCGGGAGAGGAAGCGAGCGCCCGTACCTCGCGGCGAACGGGTCGATGCGCGTCGCGGCACTGTTGGTGCATGCATTCGGGGCGCGGAACGTCGCTCGACGGGGCGAATCCGAGGTGAAGGCCGGAGCATCCGAACCGAAGGAGAGAAGTGAAGTGAAGGCGTTCATTTCGATGGGGTCTTCCTGGAGAAGGAAGGACCGACGCGTAGCACAACGACCCGCAGCGAGGGGTCGGTCCGAATCAGACCCCGCTACGGCGGCGAACTACGAGTACGCGCTTCATAACCGCTGACCTTAAAGGGTTTGTGAACGCTCCGCAACAATGAGTTGTGCACGATGTGACGGAAACGTGACCGCTGCAGGTGGAAACCCGGGAAATCACTCGGGTAGCGTGGAACGTGCCATCCCCCCCGATGGTATTGAACCCCAGCCATGACCCCCCATCCAAGGCTGGGGTTCAGCCATTTCCGGCCCCGGAACTTCCCGGCCCGACGGCTCGGTGCTTCACTGGATTCATGTCGACGTCGTCACTCGAAGAAGCCGTCTCCGTCGGTCCGGCAGGAATCTGGGATGCCGAGACCATCGCCGGAGTCGCAGCGGCCACCTTTCCCCTGGCGTGCCCTCCAGGGGCCGGGTCCGAGGACATCGCGGCATTCGTCGACGAGACCCTGAGCGCCGAGAACTTCAGCGAGTACCTCACCGACTCCCACCGCATCGTGCTGAAGGCCTGCGTGGCCGACGAGATCGTCGGGTACCTGATGGCGGTGGACCCGGCGAGCGAGAACTCGGAAGCGTCGGCCGTACCCGACGTGGTCACGGCGCGACCGGCCATCGAAATCAGCAAGCTGTACGTACTTCCGGGGCATCACGGCGCCGGAGTGTCCGCAGCGCTGATGGAGGCGATCGTCGAACGTGCGGTCGAACGGAAACGCGCCGGGCTGTGGCTGGGTGTGAACCAGGAGAACACGCGAGCCCGTCGCTTCTACAGCAAACACGGCTTCGAGGTGGTCGGGACCCGCACCTTCGTCGTGGGCTCGCAGACCCACGACGACTTCCTCATGCAGCGCGTGTTGTGACCACCCGCGGCGATCAGCCTGCGGCTACCTCGAAACGGGAAAGGGCGAGCAGGCGCGAGGTGGCACGCAGATACTTCTTGCGGTAGCCGCCTGCCAGCATCTCGGGCGTGAAGATCTCGTCGAGCCGCGCTCCCGCGACCGTCACCGGAATGCTCGCGTCGTAGAGGCGGTCGGCGAAGACCACCAGGCGCAAGGCGACCGACTGGTCGCGCGCGGGGTGCACGCCGTTGATGAACACTGCGGGCACCCCCTCGACGAGCTTGCCGTACCGGGAGGGATGCAGGGTGCTCAGGTGGTCGCACAGTTCGTCGAAGTCGTCGAGGGTCGCGCCGGACACCTCGTCGGCACGCTCGATGAGCTCCTCCGAGTCGATCGGCTCGGGTGCCGGCGGCAGGTCGCGGTGCCGGTAGTCGGGTCCGTCGACGCGGATCGTCTCGAAGATCGACGCGAGCTTCTTGATCTCACGCAGGAAGTCCTGGGCCGCGAACCGGCCCTCACCGAGCTGGCCGGGAAGAGTGTTCGAGGTCGCGACGATCGACACGCCCCGCGCCGACAACTCCGTGAGCAGACGCGAGATGAGCATCGTGTCGCCCGGATCGTCGAGTTCGAATTCGTCGATGCACAGCACGCTGTGGGTCGACAGTTCTTCGACGGCCTTGTTGAATCCGAGGGCGCCGACGACGTGGGTCAGCTCGACGAACGTGCCGAACGCCTTCGGCGCGGGCGCGCTGTGGAAGATCGAGGCAAGGAGGTGAGTCTTGCCGACGCCGAAACCACCGTCGAGGTAGAGCCCGGCACCCTGAGCGGGTGCCTTGCGGCCGAACAGGCCTCGCTTACCGCCCCGGATCTTCGCGACCTTGCCGACGAATTCTTCGGCTGCCTTCACCGCCGCCGCCTGGCTGGGCTCGGCAGGATCGGGGATGTACGACGCGAAGCTCACCTCGTCGAACATTGCGGGAGGCACCAGCTGCCCCACCAACTGATCTGCGGGCACAACCGGGTTGCGGTCGACGAGGCGTTCGTGCATTTCCTCAGCCTAAGGCCGACGCATGTGGCAGAAGTGCCGCGGAGACGGAATGCGACCTACTTCACAAGACGTTCACGATCTCGTCACACCGCCGGGAGACAATGCGGGAACCCCGGCGCAGCGCCCCTCCGAGTGCCCGGCCACGGCGTCCATCGCTTCCCGGTGATACCTCTGCACGACCTCGACGGCGCAACCTGGCAGGCTGTCCCCCATGCGCAGAACCGGTGTGCTCGCGGTGGGATGGATCGCAGTGGCTGCGGTGGTCGCCGCGTGCGGCGCGGGACCGTCGGTCCGGCCGGAGGTCGCCGTGGTGCGCGATGGGGTCGGCGGCAGCGAACCCGCCACCGAAGAAGACGAAGCCGTCGTTCCGGAACTCCCCGTTCCCCAGTCGGACCTGGCATGGCGTGACTGCACCGCAGACACCGTCGCCTCGTACTCGCTGCCGCAGGGTCCGTCGGGGCTGAGGCTCGAATGCGCCGAAGTCGCGACACCCATCGACCCCTCCGGATCGGTTCCCGGCACATTCCCGCTGGCCGTACTCCGCGCGCAACTGCCCGACACTCCGGGCGACGTGGCACCAGTGGTCCTCACAACCGGCAGCGACATGCCGTCGACGCGCGCACTCGCGGCGCTCGCGACCGGTCCGCTCTCCGGTGTCCTGTCCACCCGTCCGATCGTCGCAGTGGATCGTCGCGGGATCGGGATGTCGCTGGCGATCGACTGCGTGTTCGGTGCCGACCGTCGTGCGCTCGGCGATCTCGGGCAGTTCGGCCGCAGTGGATCCGCGCCGGAGCGAGTCGCCGAACTCGGCCGCCAGGCGACGATCTCGTGCACGGACTATCTCCAACCCCAGGAGTTGATGTTCAGCGCCTCCCATGCGGCCGGCGACCTCGATCGGCTCCGCCAGGCGTGGAACATCGACCGATTGGGCCTTCTCGGTATCGGGAACGGTGCGGCGGTCGCCCTCGCGTACGCCGCGACGTACCCCGGCGCGGTGGGCCGACTGGTGCTCGATTCCCCCGTCGCCGCATCGGGGGATGCGGAACAGATCGCCGAGTCGCGTGCCAGAGGCGCCGAGGCCGCCGTCGATGCGTTCGCGCGGCAGTGCGCCGCACTCGACTGCTCGCTCGGCGACGACCCCCGGCAGGCACTCGAGGATCTCCATGCGGAGGCTACGAGCGGTGCGCTGGCGCCGGTGTCGTCGAACGCTCTGCTCACCGTCGTCACGGCATATCTGGGTACACCGCGGGGAGATCTTCAAGGCCGGATCCGCGAACTGTCCGACACACTCGCCGCCGCGCGGGACGGCGACGTGTCGCCGCTCCTCGATCTGGTGGGCAGCGCCGAACAGCTGCTCGGGTCGGACGGCCAGTTCGTGTCGCGGTGCAGTGACGGCCAGCGCTGGCCGACGCCGACGCGGGCAGCCGATCTCCAGCGCACCTGGGCGAGCTTGTATCCGCTGTTCGGTGCGGATGCGGCCGCAGCGACCACAGCCTGCGCGTCGTGGCCCACCCTTCCCGCCCCGCCTCTGCCGGCAGCCCTCGAGACTCCGGTTCTCGTCACCGGCGGCGCTGCGGATCCTCTCGTCGGCAGCGCGGGAGGTGAGTCCGTCACCGGTGCGCTCACGGCCGGCGCGATCGCGTGGTCGACCGCGTCGTGGCAGGGTGCCGGCTACTCCGCATCGTTGCATTCGACGTGCATCCAGGGCCGTATGGAGCGGTATCTGAGCACGGGAGAACTTCCGCCGAACGGGAGCCTCTGCCCGGCGTGAGACCCGACTGGCATGCGGAGCTCCCCGCCGGGGGACATTCACGGTCTCGATCGCGCGCAAGGTACCGTGCCGTAGTGTTCCTCAGGAGTCTCGAACCTCGGACGGCGCGTACCACAGCAGATGTGGTCAAGGTCGTGGTCTGGCCACTGGCGGTAATGACCGTTCTGCACCGGGTGGTGATCAAAGCGGTCAACGGTTTCCGGACCGATGACTTCACGCCGGTGTACAACGCGGCGCTCGCGTTCCTCAACCGGCGCCCCGTCTACACCGCGAACTTCCAATGGGTGGATCCGCACTATCTGTATCCACCGTCCGGGACCCTGCTGATCTCTCCGATCGCCGTGATCGACCCTGAGCGCTCGCGCTGGCTGTTCATCCTCGCCAATGCCGTCGCCATCCTGATTGCGCTGTATCTGTTGCTGCGCATGTTCGGTTTGCGACTCGACTCCCCCGTCGCTCCCATCCTCGTGCTGGGTGCGTTCGCCTCCGAGACCGTGACGAACACGCTCGTCTTCACCAACATCAACGGGTTGGTGCTGCTGGGACAAGTCGCGTTCCTCGTACTCCTGCTCAAACGGCGGGACCTCTGGGCGGGCGTGATGCTCGGGCTCACGTTCGCGGTCAAACCGATCCTCGCGCCGCTGTTGTTCCTTCCGCTGGTGCGAGGGCAATGGAAAGTGTTCATTCCTGCCGCCGGCGTGCCGATCCTGCTCAACATCATCGCCTGGCCACTGTCCGTGGACGCATGGAACTTCGTCGAACTCACCGTGCCGTACCTGCTCGAATCGCGCGACTACTTCAACAGCGCGATCGTCGGCAACGGGATGTACTACGGTCTGCCCGGATGGCTGATCCTGGGTCTGCGCGGTCTCCTCGCCGTTCTCGTGGCGGTGTCGCTCTGGCTGCTCTACCGCTACTGCCGCAACGACGAAGTCTTCTTCGTGTGCACTGCGACCGGTGTCCTCCTGAGCGCGTCGTTCCTGCTCGGTTCGCTGGGCCAGATGTACTACTCGATGATGTTGTTCCCGCTGCTGATGACGGTGCTGCTGCCCAACTCCGTGGTGCGGAACTGGCCGGCATGGCTCGCGGTGTACGGGTTCATGAGCTACGACTCCTGGCTGTCGGGGCGCTGGGTCGAGGCAGGCCGGGCCGCCGAGTACATGAAGACGACGCTCGGATGGTCGCTGCTCATCATCGTGATCTTCGCGGTACTGGTCGACCGCTACCTCGCGGCGCGGCGGGAAGGACGCCTGGCCGACGGGATCGAACCGGCACACCTGCTGCCGTCGAAGACCGAGGAGACACCAGTCCGAGCCTGACCCCGACGCGCGCATTGCGTGGTGTCGCAGGGGTGCGTCGTGGCGGCACCCCCGGAGCGCGACTAGCGTGGGGACATGACTTCCACTCCCCGATCCGAACCCGCACCCAAGGTCGTGCTCAGCGAGGACGAGTGGCGCGACAAGCTCACTCCCGCCGAATATGCGGTGCTGCGTCAGGCCGGCACGGAACGGCCCTTCACCGGCGAGTACACCGACACCGAGACCGAGGGTGTCTACGAGTGCCGGGCCTGTGGCGCAGAACTGTTCCGCAGCAGCGAGAAGTTCCCGTCGCACTGCGGCTGGCCGTCGTTCTTCGATCCCGCCGACTCCGATGCCGTGATCCTGCGGTCCGACGATTCGCTGGGAATGCGCCGCGTGGAAGTGCTGTGCGCGTCGTGCCTCAGTCACCTCGGCCACGTGTTCGAGGGCGAGGGGTACCCCACGCCCACCGATCAGCGGTACTGCATCAATTCGATTTCCCTGCGCCTGGTTCCGACAACGTAACTCCGGCTTCGGCCAGAGCACGCCACAGCCCGTCGGGCCGCTCCGTCGTCGGGAGCGGCTCGACGAGTTCGAACGCGCAGCCGATCTCCGCTGCGGCGCCGTCCGCGGCGGCGCTGTCGCCGATCATCAGCGTTCGGCGAGGTTCGACCCCGAGCGCATCGACTGCGTAGCGGAAGATTTCGGGCTCCGGTTTGACCGCACCGATCTCGAAGGACAGTGCGAACACGGAGATGTCGTCGTCGATACCGAGTGCGGCGAACGCCGGCCGGATGTCGAAGGCGATGTTGCTGAGGACCCCGACCGCGATGCCGTCTCCGGCCAGTGCTTCTATCACCGGCACCGTGTCCGGGTACACCGTCCAGCAGGACGGGTCCACCACCTTGGCGTACAGCTTCTCCGCCTGCACCGGATCTTCGACTCCGGACCGGCACAGCACGGTCAGGTAGGCCTCGCGATGCCATTTCGGATCACGGTCGCGGTTGGTCCAGGCATGATGCTCCCCGGCGTCCATCTCCACGGGCTGCCCGGTGGGCGCGGTCAGGCGCCGCATGAGCTCGGCCCGCCTGCTCACCTCGAACGCTTCCCCCTGCGAGTCGGTGATACCGGCCATCCAGCTCTCGTCCTCTTCGAGCCGGAACAGTGTGCCGGAGAAGTCGAAGAGAACGGCGTCGAACGGTCGTGCGTTCATGTCCCCGAGGTTATCGACTCGCCGAGGCGTCCGCTGGATCCCGCTTCGCCGGCTGGCGCAGGAGGGGTAAAGAGGTGATGATCGCTACATGGCGACAGCGCGTAGCGGGCCCAGGATCGGTACAGCAAAGGTGTCCATCGTCGGGGCAGGCAGTGTCGGCGCCGCGGTGGCGTACGCGTGCCTGCTACGCGGAACCGCGAACACGATCGCCTTGTTCGACACCAATGCCGCTCGGGTGCGCGCCGAAGTGCTCGACCTCAGCCACGGAACCCAGTTCACTCCTGCCTGCCGTATCGAGGGCAGCGACGATGTCGCGGTGACCGCGAAATCCGACCTCGTGGTCATCACCGCGGGCGCGAAACAGCAGCCGGGTCAGTCCCGGCTGGATCTGGCCGCCGCGAACGTCGCGATCACGCAGTCGGTGACGCCCCGTTTGCTGGCGGAATCCCCCGATGCCGTGCTGCTGTTCGTCAGTAATCCCGTCGACATCGTGACAGCTGCGGCCATCGCGATCAGCGGTGTCGACGACGGCCGGATCTTCGGATCCGGCACGGTTCTCGACTCCGGTCGTCTCCGCTATCTCATCGCCGAGGGGGCCGGCGTCGCAATCGAGAACACCCATGCGTTCATCGTCGGGGAGCACGGCGACTCCGAACTCGCGTTGTGGTCGGGCGCCACGGTCGGCGGCATCCCCATCGATTCGTACACCGTCGACGGCCGCGTGGTGTTCGACGACCGGACGCGCGCGAAGATCTTCCATGAGGTCGTGCGCAGCGCCTACGAGATCATCCAGGGCAAGGGCGCCACCAATTTGGCGATCGGCCTGTCGACGGCGCGCATCGTGGAGGCCGTGCTGCGTGACCAGCGTCGCGTGCTGCCGGTGTCGTCCTTGCAGACCGGCACCCACGGTGTGCGCGACGTATGCCTGTCGTTGCCGACGATCGTCGATGCCGGTGGCGCCGATCGGGTCCTCGAGGTCCCGTTGTCGGACGACGAGTTGGCCGGACTGGCCGAATCCGCGGCGACCCTCCGCAACGTGCAGAAGTCCCTCGGCCTGTAGCCCCTCCGGGCTTCTCACCTCACGGGCGCCGGGGCAGGATCGTGGGCGGATCGTAGGCACGGACGGGCGGCAGTTCACCGTCGAACCGCTCGATCTCCACGAGCACGTGCTGACCCGTGCACCCCTGAGCCAGTGACGAGGTTCCGGTGTCGGGAGTGAGAACGTTCGGGTTGCCGTGCACGCACATCGAATCCGGATCGGCCGGGTCGAGCGGGTCGTACCACGCGCCCGTCGCGAGTTGCACGACTCCGCGAAGCAGTCCGTCGTCGAGCACGGCGCCGGCGAGGCACGAACCCCGATCGTTGTGTACCCGCACCACGTCGCCGTGGGAGATACCGCGCCCGGCCGCATCTCCGGGGTGGATACGGATCGGTTCGCGACCATGGATCTTCGACTTCTGGCTCGTCGCACCGTGGTCGAGTTGGCTGTGCAGTCTGCTCTTGGGCTGGTTTGCAATCAGGTGCAGCGGGAATTGCTGTGCGCGCTCACTGCCGAGCCACTCCTCGGGTTCGTACCACGTGGGGTGACCACCACAGTCGTCGTATCCGAAGCTGTCGATGTCCGCGGAGAAGATCTCGATCCGTCCGCTGGGTGTGCGGAGCGGGTTGTTCTCGGGATCGGCCCGGAACTCTTCGAACAGGGTGAGGTCGTCTTCGGTGCGCATCCGCACATGTCCACGGCGCCAGAACTCCGCGAACGGCGGCGGATCTTCGATACGGCGGTCGTCGGCGAGGACGTATCCCCGCCACTGCGCATAGAGATGCTCGAGCCACTCCGCCGAGGTACGGCCCTCGGTGAACCGCTCACCGAATCCCAGGCGATGAGCGAGGGCCGAGAAGGTGTCGTAGTCGTCCCGGGCACCGGCGAAACGCGGTGTGGCAGCTTGCATCGCGACGAGCAGCGGGTCGTTGCGGGTACACGACAGATCGTCGCGTTCGAGTGCGGTGGTGGACGGCACGACGATGTCGGCGTGCTTCGCCATCTGCGTCCAGTAGGGGTCGTGGACGACGATCGTGTCGGGCCGGGTCAGGGCGCGTCGCAGGCGGGCGAGGTGCTGGTGGTGATGGAACGGATTGCCGCCCGCCCAGTAGACGAGCCTCGTGTCCGGGAACGTCAGTCGCCGGCCGTCGTAGTCGAATTCTTCGCCCGGGTGCAGCAGCAGATCGGAGATCGCGGCGACGGGGATGAAGTCGTCGACCTCGTTGTTGCCCTGGAACAAGGTGGGCAGCGGGTAGGGCACGGGCGCGCGTCCGGGTTCGTTCATGGATCCGTAGCCGTGGCCGAATCCCCCACCGGGAATCCCGATCTGGCCCAGCATCGCCGCCAGGGTGATGCCGGCCCAGGGTGCCTGCTCGCCGTGCCGGACCCGCTGCAGGGACCAGGTCACCGAGATCAGGGTGCGTCCCGACGCCATCCGCCGCGCGAGGTCGACCAGCGTCCCGGCCGGTAGACCGGACAGGTCCGCAGCCCATTCCGGCGTCTTGACGACACCGTCGGTGCGGCCGAAGAGGTAGTCCTCGAACTTGTCGTATCCGGTGCAGTAGCGGTCGAGGAAACCGCGGTCGGCGAGGTCTTCGCGGGCCAGAACGTAAGCCAGCGCCAGCATGATCGCGACATCGCTGCCCGGTCGCGGTGCAAGCCACTCGTGCTCGCCGTGTACGTCGTCGCGCAGCGGACTGATCGAGACGATACGGCCCCCGCGTTCGCGCATGCGATCGAGCGCGCTGCGCGTGGGATGGTCGCTGGTGCCGCCGTCGTTGACGCCGGTGTTCTTCAGCGGCACACCGCCGAAGGACACGAGCAGGTCGGTTTCGCGGGCGATGACGTCCCAATTGGTCGATCGCGCGAAGAGCTTCCAGTGGGCTCCGACGACACGCGGCATGATCACCCCGGTCGCCCCGAGCGAATAGCTGTGGACCGACCGGGTGTAGCCACCGAACATCTTCAGGAATCGGTGGACTTGGCTCTGGGCGTGATGGAAGCGCCCCGGCGCCGACCAGCCGTACGATCCCCCGAAGATCGCCCGGTTGCCGTGTCGCTCAGCGACGCGCTTCAGTTCCGTCGCGAGCAACTCGGTGAGTTCGTCCCAGGAGACGGCGACGTACTCGTCGCTGCCACGATCGCTGCTCGGGCCGGGTCCGTGCTCCAGCCACCCCCGCCGGATCGCCGGACCCGCGATGCGCGAGCGATGCCGCACCGATCCCGGGATGTTCTGCAGGATCGGCGACGGATCGCTGTCCCCAGCGAAGGGATGCGCGGCGACGACCTCGCCGTCGCGCACCTCCGCCGAATACATGCCCCAGTGCGCCATCTGTGAGAACCGCGCTCCGGGCAGCGCGCCCCCGCCGGCTTCGGCCGGGTCGGTCACAGTCAGGGAAGCGACTCGATGAGCGCCTCGACCTCGACGCGCGGGCCGGTGAAGAACGGCGTCTCCTCACGCACGTGCATCCGGGCCTCGGTCGCCCGCAGGTCGCGCATCAGGTCGACGATGCGGTCGAGTTCGGGGGCCTCGAACGCGAGGATCCACTCGTAGTCGCCGAGCGCGAACGACGGCACGGTGTTCGCGCGGACGTCCGGGTAACCGCGTCCGGCCTTGCCGTGGTCGGCGAGCATCGTGCGGCGCTCGGCGTCGGGCAGGAGGTACCACTCGTAGGAGCGGACGAAGGGATAGACGCACACGTATGCGCCGGGCTCCTCACCTGCGATGAACGCCGGCACGTGACTCTTGTTGAACTCCGCGGGCCGGTGCAGGGCGACGTTCGACCAGACGGGGGCGCTCGCGCGTCCCAGATCGGTGGTGCGCCGGAAGTCTGCGTAGAGCTTCTGGAGATCTTCGAGACGCTCGGCGTGCGACCAGATCATGTAGTCGGCGTCGGCGCGGGTGCCGGCGACGTTGTAGATGCCCCGCACCGTGGCGTCGGTGTCGTCGTACTGCGCGAAGAACTCCTTGGCGTTCCGAGCCGCCTTGGTCCGGTCGTCGTCGAGAACCCCCGGCTGCACCTGGAAGACGGACCACATGGTGTAGCGGAGGGTGGAATTGAGTTTGTCGTAATCGAGACGTGCCATACCGGTCATCCTGCCATTCGTGCGGCGACTCGTGCCGCCGCGGTGGTTCCCGAGGCCACGCATGCGGGGACGCCGACACCGTGCAGCATCGCTCCCGCGACCTCGAGTCCGCCGACCTCCGCTGTTTCGGCTTCGATGGAGGCGACGATGTCGTTGTGCCCGGCCTGATATTGGGGAAGCCCGCCGGGCCAGCGCTGCACGTATGCAGCCATGGGTTCGTCGTCCACTCCGGTGACGGCAGCGAGGTCGGCCCGGGCGAGGGTGACGAGTTGTTCGTCGGAGGCGGAGAGGAGCGCGTCGTCGCCGTAACGTCCGAAAGACGCCCGCGCGAACAGGGCGTCGCGCTCCGCGAGGTGCGGCCATTTCCGGCTCGACAGCGTGAACGCCTTGGCGGAAAGCTCCTCGCCGGTGGCCACGAGAATGCCCGAGTTCTGCGGCAGTGCCGAGGCGACGGGGATAGCCAGTGCAACCACGACCGACGAGCCGAGAGGTATCTCCGCGGCAGCGGCCGCAGCCGACGGCACGACGTCCCGCAGGAGCGAGGCGGCCTCGGGTGCGGGCACCGCGAGTACCACTGCGTCGACGTCGCCGACGGGGTGCAGGGACCACCGCCCGTCGTGGCGCCGCAATCCCGTTGCGGTGGTGCCCAGGTGGATTTCCGCGGCAGCCGCCTCTTCGAGCGCCGTGAGCAACGTCGCGTACCCGTCGCGCAGGGTTCCGAAGACGGGCTTGTCCGAGGGCACCGGAAGCGCCGCCGCGACTGCTGCGGTCAGGCTCGTCGCACCGGCGTCGAGTGCGGCAGCCAGGGTCGGAAGAGTTGCCCGCACGCCCGCGGTGTCGGACAACCCGGAGTAGACCCCACCCAGGAGTGGATCGACACTGCGCCGCACGACCTGTTCACCGAAACGCGAACCGACCAGTGCGGCCACCGACATGTCGCGAGTGGGATCCCACTGCAACGGCACGTCCGGTTCGTCGGCGATGCGGCGCAGGGTCGCGTCGTCGACGAGCCCTTCGAGAGCACCTGCCTCGGCGGGGATGCCCATCAAGGTGCCGGTCGGCAACGGGTGGAGCCGTCCGCCGGCGTAGAGCAGCGGCCGCGCGCCCGAGGGCGTGACCACCTCGTCGCCCAGGCCCAGCTCGTCGAGCAGGGCGGGCACTTCGGGTCGTCGCGCGATGAAGGCTTCCGCCCCGACGTCGACCGGTCCGTCCACCAGATCGACGGTGTGCAGTTTGCCGCCGAGCCGCTCGGACTGCTCGAGCACGACGATCCGCGCGTCGGGACCGAGTGCGCCGCGCAGCCGGTAGGCGGCGACCAGGCCGGTGATGCCCCCACCCACAACGGCGACGACCGGGCGGGTCACAACGAATGCACCAGCTCGACGACGCGGGTGAGCATGTCGGGATCGGTGTCGGGCAGCACGCCGTGGCCGAGATTGAAGATGTGGCCGGTGCTGCCGGCTGCGAGGGCGCGGTCGGCTTCGGCGGCCACGCGCCGGACCTCACGCTCGACGACGTCCCAGCCTGCGAAGAGAAGTGCGGGATCGAGGTTGCCCTGCAATGCCTTGCCCGGGCCGACGCGCTGCGCGGCGACGTCGAGCGGGATGCGCCAGTCGACTCCGACGACGTCGGCTCCGGCCTCGCCCATCGCGCCGAGCAACTCACCCGTGCCCACACCGAAGTGGATGCGCGGTACGTCGGCAGCGGCGAGTTCCGCGAAGACCCGTTCGGAGTGCGGGAGCACGTACTCGCGATAGTCGGCGAGGGAGAGCGCCCCGGCCCACGAATCGAACAACTGGATCGCGTCGACGCCGGCCCCGAGCTGCGCGCGCAGGAAGGTGATGGCCATGTCCGTCAGACGCCCGAGGAGCTCGTGCCAGGTCTTCGGATCGGCGTGCATCAGCGCCTTGGTGCGCTCGTGGTTGCGGCTCGGTCCGCCTTCGACGAGGTACGAGGCGAGCGTGAACGGAGCTCCGGCGAACCCGATCAGCGGCGTGCTGCCGAGCTCGCGCGTCAGCAGTGTCACTGCGCGAGCGACCGCACCGACTTCCTCGGCTTCGAGATGCGGAAGCGCCGCGACGTCTGCGGCGGTGCGTACCGGGTCGGCGACGACCGGACCGGTGCCTGCGACGATGTCGAGGTCGATTCCCGCTGCCTTGAGGGGAACGACGATGTCGGAGAACAGAATCGCGGCGTCGACCTTGTGTCGTCGCACCGGCTGCATCGTGATTTCACAGACGAGATCGGGATCGAAGCACGATTCGAGCATGCCGACACCGGCACGGATCTCGCGGTATTCCGGCAGCGAGCGCCCGGCTTGGCGCATGAACCACACCGGACGGTGCGACGGCCGTGTCCCCCTGGCCGCATTCAGCAGCGGAGCATCCGGTAGGGCTCTGCGCGACGGGTACTGCGCGGGCACCGCGGAGGAGACGTTCGTGTTTTCCAAGCCGGTCATCGATCCTCGTTCTTCGGTCTCGTCGGGTTCATCGGACCCCGGTTCGATGCCCATGCTGCCACGCTCGCCCGCCCCGCCGGAACCGGCGCGCCTCCCGCGTGCACTGCGTCACCGGCACTAACGTCCGATGTCGTGACCAATCCGCCCGAGCCGGCCCGCTTCGCCGCGGCAGTCGCAGCGATGAAGGCGGCCACCGTCCGCAGCGAGATCGAGGTCGCGCCCATCCGCCCACCGCAACGGCTCGCCCCGCACAGTTTCGCGCTCGGCGCCGAGGTCCTGCACGACGAGTCCGAGGGCGTGCCCGAGGAGTCGGAGGGTGACGCCTTCGGGCGCCTCATCCTCCTGTACGACCCGAACGGTGACGAAGCCTGGCACGGCACCACCCGGCTCGTCGCGTACATCCAGGCCGACGTCGATGCCTCACTCGCCGCCGACCCGCTGCTTCCGGATGTCGCATGGAGCTGGCTCGTCGATGCACTCGAGGCACACGGTGAACCGCTGACCGCGCTCGGCGGGACCGTCACGGCGACGAGTTCGGTGCGGTTCGGCGACATCGCCGGCCCACCGCGGGCACATCAGCTCGAGCTTCGCGCGTCGTGGACCCCTCGCTCGGATGTGCTCGGCCCGCACGTGGAAGCGTTCTGCGATGTCCTCGCCTACGCTGCGGGACTCCCACCGATCGGTGTCGCACGGCTCCGGTCGTGACTGGTACGCCCGAATCGGCCCTCAGGAGAGACTGCCCGCTCTAGCCTGGGTGGATGCAGCGCCTCAGTGGTCTAGACGCGGGCTTTCTCTACCTCGAGACACCCAGCCAGCACCTGCACATATGCGGGTTGCTCATCCTCGATCCGTCGACGGTGCCGGACGGATACGACTATCGGATCGTGCGACAAGAGATCGAGGCGAGGCTCGACGCCGTGCCCGCCTTCCGCATGAAGCTCGCCGACAACCGGTTCAACATCGACCACCCGGTATGGGTCGACGACAAGGACTTCGACCTCGACCGTCACCTACATCGTGTCGCGGTTCCCTCCCCTGGTTCCAGGGTCGAACTCGCCGAGATGTGCGGTCACATCGCCGCGCAGCCGCTCGACCGGTCGAAGCCGCTGTGGGAGATGTGGGTGGTAGAGGGACTCGACGACGGATCGATCGCGATGATCCTCAAGATGCACCACGCGAGCGTCGACGGCGTCTCGGGCGCAGCCATGATCGCGCAGTTGTGCAGTCTCGACCCGAATGCGCCGCGACCGGAGGCCGTCGCGTCGGAAGTCGGCGGCGGCAACGACATCCAGATGGCGGTCACCGGCGCAGTGAACGTCGCTCTCCGTCCCCTGCACCTGGCCCGGATCCTTCCGTCCGCGGTGTCGTCGCTTGCGTCCTGGGTGAGCCGCGCGCGCCGGGGCGATGCGATGCCCGCGCCGTTCACGGCGCCGCGCACCCCCTTCAATTCGACGATCACGGGCCATCGCGCCGTGGCATTCACCCAGCTCGAGCTCGCCGCGGTGAAGACGGTGAAGAACGCGTTCGGAGTCAAGGTCAACGACGTCGTGATGACCGTCGTGGCAAGCGCGCTGCGCGCCTACCTCGACGGGCGCGGCGAGCTACCCGACAGCCCCCTCGTCGGGATGGTGCCGGTCTCGGTCCACGGGGAGTCGGATCGGCCAGGACGCAACCAGGTGTCGGGAATGTTCGCCGGTCTGCACACACACATCGAGGACCCGGTCGAGCGGTTACGCGCCCTCGCCGAGGCCAACGCGGTCGCGAAGGATCACAACTCCGCTCTCGGCGCGAACATGCTGCAGGACTGGTCGGAGTTCATGGGGGCGTCGGTATTCGGTGCCGCGATGCGCACCTACGCGGCCTTGCGTCTGGCCGACAAGCATCCCGCGATCCACAATCTGGTGATCTCCAACGTGCCCGGCCCCCCGCAGGCGCTCTATTTCCTCGGGGCACACGTGACCGCCCTGTACCCGTTCGGCCCGCTCTTCCACGGCGCCGGGCTCAACATCACCGTCGTCTCGCTCGAAGACAAGGTGGACGTCGGCCTCATCACCTGCCCGGAACTGGTACCCGACCTGTGGGAACTGAGCGACGATCTCGCACCTGCGCTGGACGCGCTGGTCGCCGCCGCCGAGGAGATGCAGGCGCGGACCGAGGAGGATCCACGGGTCGACAAACTGGGTGGCTGACGGCCCCCTCTGTGCGCGGCGCGATCCGTCTTTCCCGCGACAGCGCTAGAGTCACGCCATGTCTGCAGGCCAGGACCATGAGACGGTAGTGCCCGAAAACAGCTCTCCCACCGGCGGTGATACGGCTGAGGAGCACACACCCGAGGCGACGGTTCCGCTCCTCGAACCCCGGGAGGGGGTGCCCGAGGTCGTCACCACCGCGGCGGGTGTCGCCGAGGCCGCCGCACTCCTCGCGGCCGGTCACGGACCGCTGGCCGTCGACGCCGAGCGGGCCTCCGGTTACCGCTACTCCGCGCGGGCCTATCTCGTCCAGTTGCGACGCGACGGAGCCGGAACGGTGCTTCTCGACCCGATCCCGACGGCAGCCGATCTCGCGCCGCTCGCCGCGGTGATCAACGACCTCGAGTGGGTCCTCCACTCGGCAGACCAGGATTTGCCCGGCCTAGCCGAACTCGGACTGCATCCGGCCGCGCTGTACGACACCGAACTCGCCGGGCGTCTCGCCGGATTCCCGCGGGTCGGGCTCGCGGCGCTCGTCGCCGATACACTGGGCTTCGAACTCGAGAAGGGACACGGCGCCGCGGACTGGTCGACCCGCCCGCTGCCCGACACCTGGCTCAACTACGCGGCGCTCGACGTCGAGATTCTCGTCGAACTCCGCAACGCGATGGCCGAGGAACTCGAACGGCAGCACAAGACCGACTGGGCTGCGCAGGAGTTCGAGCACATCCGGCTCGCCGGGTCGCCGGCACCGAAGCCCGATCGCTGGCGCCGGACGTCGAAGATCCACACCATCAAGGATCCGCGTCGTCTCGCGATCGTGCGGGAACTGTGGACGACCCGGGACGAGATCGCCGCCAACCGCGACATCGCGCCCGGCCGCATCCTGCCGGATTCCGCGATCATCGCAGCCGCGGAAGCCCAGCCCGCCACCCTCTCGGATCTGCGCGCCCTCCCGGTCTTCGGCGGGCCCCGGCAGCGCCGGTCGTCGCGGGTGTGGCTCGCGGCGATCGAGCGTGCCCGCTCCCTGCCGCAGTCGGAACTGCCGCCGATGACTCCCCCGTTGATCGGTCCTCCTCCGGTCGGACGGTGGGCGAGGCACCATCCCGAGGCTGCCGCACGTCTCACGGCGGCGCGCGCCGAGCTCGGAGCCTTGAGCGAAGAGGTGTCCGTTCCCGTCGAGAACCTGGTGAGCCCCGAACTCGTGCGTCGTCTGTGCTGGGACTGGGACGTGTCGGCGGGCGCAGACGTCGAGGCCTACATCGAGGATCGGCTCGCCGCCGGAGGTGCCCGGCCGTGGCAACGCGCACTCACGGCACCGCGACTCGCGAAGGCTCTCACCCCGGCGTCGTAGCGCCCTTCCCAGCGCAATCGCCGGAGCACCGAACGGTCAGGGTGCGGTCGCCGCGCCCGGACGTGCCGGTCGTTCGGTCGCGCCGGTTCGATGCGTCCGCGCCGCCCCGAACCGGCGACGCGCGTCGCGCAGGACGAGCCACGTGGGAAGGTGGTGAACGAGTAAGGTGGTGAACGAGAACACACTGCTCACAGGCGTATCCAGTTGAGGGTCCGGGCGCCTTCCGCGAAATCGGCGGTTGTAAGTTACTCGCCGGTAATGCCGATGTACGCTTGTGCGCGAGGCCGGTCACCGGAAGGTGGCCGCGCACTCCTCGCCACGGCACGTGTCGGCGAGTATCGCTCCATCAGGAGGAATCCGCGTGGCTCCCACCACCTCAACGCAACGCAACGTCGTCTTCGTCGACGGCATCCGCACTCCGTTCGGTAAGGCCGGGCCGAAGGGCATGTACGCCGAGACCCGTGCCGACGATCTGGTCGTCAAAGCGATCCGTGAACTGCTGCGCCGCAATCCGCAGCTCGATCCCGCCCGGGTCGACGAGGTGGCGGTCGCCGCCACCACACAGACCGGCGACCAGGGCCTGACCATCGGCCGCACGTCCGCGATCCTCGCGGGCCTGCCGGAAACCGTGCCGGGCTTCGCCATCGACCGCATGTGCGCAGGCGCCATGACGGCCGTGACCACCACCGCGTCCGGCATCGGCTTCGGCCAGTACGACGTCGTCATCGCCGGCGGTGTCGAGCACATGGGCCGCCACCCGATGGGCGAGGGCGCAGACCCGAACCCGCGCTTCCTCGCCGACAAGCTGGTCGATCCGAGCGCGCTCGTCATGGGCAACACCGCCGAGAACCTGCACGACCGGTTCCCGAGCATCACCAAGGCTCGTACCGACGCCTACGCCGTGAACAGCCAGAACAAGTACGACGCCGCCAAGAAGGCCGGCTGGATCGCCGACACGCTCGTTCCCGTCGCGACCCGCTCCGCCACCGGCTGGGGTCTGGCCACCGAGGACGAGCCGCCCCGCCCGGGCACCACGATCGAAGATCTCGCGAAGCTCAAGACGCCGTTCCGCGCCGCGGGTCGTATCACCGCGGGCAACGCAGCGGGTCTCAACGACGGCGCGACGGCCGCGATTCTCGCGGGCGAGGACACCGCCCGTGAGCTCGGCCTGCCCGTCGGCATGCGCATGGTCGGCTTCTCCTTCCAGGGCGTCGATCCCGCGGTCATGGGCATCGGTCCCGTCCCGGCCACCGAGAAGCTGCTCGCCCGCACCGGCCTGAGCATCGACGACATCGGACTGTTCGAGATCAACGAGGCGTTCGCCGTACAGGTGCTCGCGTTCCTCGAGCACTTCGGAATCGACGACGACGACCCGCGTGTCAACCAGTGGGGCGGTGCGATCGCGTGCGGCCATCCGCTCGCCTCGTCGGGCGTCCGCCTGATGACCCAGCTGTCGCATCAGTTCGCACAGCATCCCGAGGTCCGCTACGGCCTGACGACCATGTGCATCGGTCTCGGCATGGGCGGCACCGTGATCTGGGAGAACCCGAACCACGCCGATTACGAATCCGGAGCCGCATAACCATGACATCGGACACCGCACACGGGGCGAACGACGCGACGGGGATCGCGTCCGCGTTCGCCGACGAAGTCGTCACCCACGCGTACACCAAACTGCTCTCCGTTCCCGGGATCGAGGGCCAGGTCGCCCTGATCACGCTCGACAACGGCTTCGACCACACCAAGCCGAACTCGTTCGGACCCGCGGGCCTGCTCGCCTTCGACAAGGCGCTGGACGAGGCGTTCGCGGCGAACCCTGCCGCGATCGCAGTCACCGGCAAGCCGTTCATCTTCGCGGCGGGCGCCGACCTGAAGGGCGTCCCCGCCGTCACGCAACGTGAGCAGGGCGTGGAGCTGGGTGCCCTGGGACACAACGTGTTCCGCCGCCTGCGCGACACCTCGATCCCCACCTTCGCCTTCGTCAACGGTCTGGCGCTCGGCGGCGGACTCGAGGTCGGACTGCACGCGCACTACCGCACGGTCGCCGACAACGTTCCGGCGCTCGGCCTGCCCGAGGTGATGCTCGGCCTGGTCCCCGGCTGGGGTGGCACGCAGCTTCTCCCGAACATCGTCGGCCCCGAGAATGCCGTCACGCTGATTCTCGAGAACCCGCTCAACAACGGCCGCACCATCAAGGCCAAGCAGGCCCAGGCGCTCGGTTACGCCGACGTCGTGCTCGCGTCGGCCGATTTCCTCGAGCAGTCGCTCGCGTGGGCGTCGAAGGTACTCGCCGGCGAGATCGTGCCGGCGCGTCCGGAGATCGACCGCGGGGCCGGCTGGGACGCCGCCATGGCACGCGCCAAGGCGCTCGTCGCAGGGAAGACCCGCGGCTTCTCCCCCGCCGCCGAGCGTGCGATCGAGCTCCTCGAGCTCGCCCGCACCACCGACATCTCCGATCCCGAGTCGCTGAGCAAGGGCTTCGACGCCGAGACCGAGGCACTCGCCGACCTGCTGATGTCCGACGAACTGCGTGCGGGACTGTACGCGTTCGATCTGGTCAACAAGCGCGCCAAGCGCCCCGCCGGCGCTCCGGACAAGTCCCTGGCCCGCAAGATCAGCGGAGTCGGCATCGTGGGCGCGGGCCTGATGGCCAGCCAGCTCGCGTTGCTGTTCCTCCGGCAGCTCAAAGTGCCGGTGATCCTGACCGACATCGACCAGGATCGCATCGACAAGGGTGTCGGATACGTCCACACCGAGATCGACAAGCTTCAGGGCAAGGGCCGGTTGTCGCCCGACGCCGCGAACCGCCTCAAGGCGCTCGTCACCGGTTCGCTCGACAAGGCCGCATTCGCGAAGACCGACTTCGTGATCGAGGCCGTGTTCGAGAACATGGATGTCAAGAAGCAGGTGTTCAGCGAGCTCGAGCAGCACATCACGCCCGAGACGATCCTCGCGACGAACACTTCCTCGCTGTCGATCACCGAGATGGCGTCGGGTCTGCAGCATCCCGAGCGGGTCGTGGGATTCCACTTCTTCAACCCGGTCGCCGTGCTGCCCCTGCTCGAGGTCATCCGGGGCGAAAAGACCGACGACGCCACGCTGGCAACGGCATTCGCGACGGCCAAGTCGCTGAGGAAGTCCGCGGTGCTGTGCGGCGACAAGCCCGGTTTCGTCTTCAACCGCCTGGTCACCCGCACCCTCGGTGAGGTCATGACCGCGGTGGACGAAGGCACACCGTTCGAGGTCGCGGACAACGCCGTCGGTGCACTCGGCATGCCGATGTCACCGTTCACGTTGCTCGCACTCGTGGGTCCTGCCGTCGCACTGCACACCGGCGAGACCCTGCAGGCCGCATACCCCGGCCGGTTCGTCTCGTCGCCCGGCCTCGAGGCTCTCGTCGAGGCTCGCAAGCCCGGCGTGTGGTCGTACGCCGACGGGCAGCAGGTCGTCGACCCCGAAGTCGCCGCACTGTGGCCGCAGGGTGACTCGCCGTCCACCGCGGAGGAGGTGCTCGAGCGCACCCGCCGGGCGTTCGCGGAGGAGATCGCGATCATGCTCGACGAAGGTGTCGTCGCAGCACCCGAGGACATCGACCTCTGCCTGATCCTCGGTGGCGGCTTCGCGTTCTGGAACGGCGGAATCACGCCGTACCTGGACCGCACCGGCACGTCGGAGGCCGTCAACGGCAAGCGTTTCCTGGCTCCGGGCGTCGCCGACGTCGCGTAGCACCGGTTGCGCTCGGCGCACCTGAAAAGAAGGCGTGCCGCCCCCTGGGGCGGCACGCCTTCTTCGTGTGAAGATCGTCCCCCGCGACCCGCCTTCGGCGTAGTGTCCCCGATGAGCAGTGCCGTAGCTTTTCCGGCCGCGCAGCACCCTCCCGGGCGTTGCACACGTCAGCAGGAGCTTCCGATGACGCAACCGTCAACCGCACACGCCGCCAAGGTCATCGCGGTCACCGTCGCCGCCGCAGTGGGCGGATTCCTGTTCGGGTTCGACAGCTCCGTCATCAACGGCGCAGTGGACTCGATCGAAGAGAATTTCGCGCTCAGCTCGTTCGTCACCGGGTTCGCCGTCGCGATCGCGTTGCTCGGCTGCGCGGTAGGTGCGTGGTTCGCGGGCCGGCTGGCCGATCGCTGGGGCCGCAAGCGAGTCATGGTGCTCGGCTCGATCCTGTTCGTGGTCTCGTCGGCCGGTTCCGGTCTCGCGTTCAGCGTCCCCGATCTCATGCTCTGGCGGGTTCTGGGCGGACTGGGCATCGGCATCGCGTCGGTCATCGCGCCGACCTACATCTCCGAGATCGCACCGGCCCGATACCGCGGCGGTCTCGCCTCGCTCCAGCAACTCGCCATCACCCTCGGCATCTTCGCCGCCCTGCTGTCCGACGCGGTGTTGCAGAATGCCGCAGGTGGCGCGTCGAACGACCTGTGGTGGGGGCTCGAGGCCTGGCGATGGATGTTCCTGGTGGGAATCGTCCCCGCTGCGGTGTACGGCATTCTCGCGGTGCTGATCCCCGAGTCGCCGCGATACCTGGTGGGGCAGGATCTAGACGAGGAAGCCGCCGAGGTCCTCGCCAACGTGACCGGTGAACTGGAACCGGAGCAACGGGTACGCGAAATCCGGCTGACCCTGCGACGCGATACGAAGGCCTCGTTCGGAGATATCCGGGGCCCGGTCTTCGGGTTGCAATCGATCGTGTGGGTCGGCATCACGATGGCGATCTTCCAGCAGTTCGTCGGCATCAACGCGATCTTCTACTACTCGACGACGCTGTGGAAATCGGTCGGATTCAGCGAGAACGAGTCGTTCACGACCTCGGTGATCACCGCACTGATCAACGTGGTGATGACCTTCGTGGCGATCCTGTTCGTGGACAAGATCGGCCGGCGGCCGCTCCTGATGGGCGGTTCCCTGGGGATGTTCGTCGGCCTGTTGCTGGCCGCGATCGCGTTCTCCCAAGCCGAGGGCTCGGGCGACGACGTGTCTCTGCCGGCACCGTGGGGTGCCGTCGCACTCGTCGGCGCGAACGCCTTCGTCATCTTCTTCGCCGCGACGTGGGGCCCCATCATGTGGGTCATGCTGGGCGAGATGTTCCCGAACCGTATGCGGGCAGTCGCCCTCGGTATCAGTACAGCCGCGAACTGGCTCGCGAATTTCACCGTGACCCTGGCCTTCCCGCCGCTGACGTCGACGGTGGGCCTGTGGTTCCTCTACGGATTGTTCGCGTTCTTCGCGTTGCTCTCGTACTTCTTCGTCAAGTCCAAGATCCCCGAGACCAAGGGTATGGAACTCGAGGACATGCAGTCCTGACCCCCCGGGAGGGACGGGCACTCAGCCGACCTCCCGTTCGAGGTCCGTCTCGGCGTCGTCGGGTGCGCTCCCCGTTCCGCCCGCCGGCGCGGTGTCGATGGAGCGCGGTACCGCAGCCCAGCCGGAGATGCGACGCACCACATCCTCCACGGTCAAACCGAGATCCTTGTGGATCTCGGACCGGGACGCATGGTCGAGGAAGCGCTGCGGAACACCGAGTGCGCGCAGCGGAATGTCGATGTCGCGGTCCCGGAGCGCAGCCGCGACAGCCGAACCGACGCCGCCGTGCACGCCGCTGTCCTCGAGGGTGACGACGAGCCGGAAGTCGCGTGCCAGCGCCGGAATCGATTCCGGGACGGGCAGCACCCAGCGCGGATCCACGACCGCCACCTCGACGCCCTGTTCCGCCAGCTCGGCCGCCGCGTCGAGCGCGAGTCTGACGAATGCTCCGACCGCAACGATGAGCACGTCCCCGGAACGCCCCTCGGGCATGCGCAGGACGTCGACGATCCCGTCGATACGCTCGACGGCCGGAATGTCCTCCCCGACCGACCCTTTCGGAAAGCGCAGCACCGTGGGGCCGTCGGCGACGTCGAGCGCCTCGGAGAGTTCCTCCCGCAACGTCGCAGCGTCACGCGGTGCGGCGACGCGAATACCCGGCACGATTCCCAGCAACGAGAAGTCCCACATCCCGTTGTGGCTCGCGCCGTCGGAGCCGGTCACTCCCGCGCGGTCGAGCACCATCGTGACGGGCTGTTTCAGCAATGCCACGTCCATGAGCAACTGGTCGAACGCGCGGTTGAGGAATGTCGAATACACGGCGACGACGGGATGCAGCCCGCCGAGCGCGAGCCCGGCTGCCGATGTCACGGCGTGCTGCTCGGCGATGCCCACATCGAAGGTGCGCTCGGGGAACCGCTCTGCGAACTTCGCGAGCCCGGTGGGGCCGGGCATCGCCGCGGTGATGGCGACGACGTCGTTGCGCCCTTCGGCCTGGGCGATCAGTTCCTCGGAGAACACAGACGTCCAGTCCGGTGACGACGACGAGGACGTGGCCAGACCGGTGCGCGGGTCCATCACTCCGGTGGCATGCATCAGATCCGCCAAATGGTTCTCCGCCGGTGCGTAGCCCGCTCCCTTGCGGGTGACCGCGTGCACGATGACCGGCCCGCCGTAGGCCTTGGCGCGCCGCAGGGCCGCTTCCATGGCCGGTTCGTCATGGCCGTCCACCGGGCCGAGGTACTTGATCCCGAGATCGGTGAACAGGACCTGCGGGCTGACGGCATCCTTGACGCCGGCCTTCATCCCGTGGAGAACCGAGTATGCGGCCGAACCGACCCACGGAACACCCTTGACCATCCGTCGGCTGTTGTCGAGCGCCCGCTCGTACCCGGGCTTGAGGCGGAGCACCGCGAGGCGATCTGCGAGTCCGCCGATCGTCGGCGCGTAGGAACGGCCGTTGTCGTTGACCACGATCACGAGGGAACGCTCGGCACCGGCGGCGATGTTGTTGAGCGCCTCCCAGCACATCCCGCCGGTGAGCGCACCGTCGCCGACGACGGCAACCACGGTGCGGTCGCGTTCCTCGGTCAGCGCGAAGGCCTTCGCGAGCCCGTCGGCGTAGGACAGTGCTGCCGACGCGTGCGACGACTCGATCCAGTCGTGCTCGCTCTCCGAGCGGGACGGGTATCCCGACAGCCCGCCGCGCTGGCGGAGGGTGTCGAACCGGTCCCTGCGACCGGTGAGGATCTTGTGCACGTAGGCCTGATGGCCGGTGTCGAAGAGGATCGGGTCGCGAGGCGAGTCGAAGACCCGATGGAGCGCGATGGTCAGCTCCACGACACCGAGATTGGGCCCGAGGTGTCCCCCGGTCGCAGCTACCTTCTCGACCAGAAAATTACGGACTTCCCCCGCGAGCTGCGTGATCTCGGTGGGGGTCAACCGACGAAGATCGTCGGGGGACTGTATGCGGGACAAGACACCCACCTGGAGAAACTCCCTCCGGCTCGGGATTCGCGCGTGGCCGCGCGAGTAAGTGAACCCAGTCTACGGAGCGATCGCGACTAGGGGGTGAGCGCACTCCGTAGACACGGGGCCCGAAGTCGTGGTCGTCACGACATCGGGCCCCGCCGGAGACCTACGTCACACGTCTGCCGATTCCTTCCGATCCGCGTCACCGGATGGCTCCTCGACGAGATCGATGGTGGTGCGGAGCGCCCTGTTGGGGATGACCGCGACCGCGATCAGAGTGATCACCGCGAAGCCTGCGGCGACGACGAAGAGGGTGCCCGTGGCGTCACCGTAGGCGTGCTGCACGACCTCGACGACGGGCGCGGGAAGTGCCGTCATGTCGAGGCTGCCGCCTCCGCCGGCGCCGGGGTCGATCCCTAGCTGCGCGAAACCTTCGGCCGAGATCGTCGCGACGCGCGAGGCCAGGATGGATCCCAGGACGGACACGCCGATGGCGCCGCCGAACGTCCGGAAGAACGCCACCGAGCTACTCGCCGCACCGATGTTGCGGACACTGACGATGTTCTGGACCGCGAGCACGAGGTTCTGCATCAGCATGCCCGTACCGAGACCGACGATCGCGATGTAGCCGCTGATGACGATCAGCGAGGTGGTGTGGTCGATGGTGCCGAGCAGTGCGAATCCGGCCAGCTGCAGGACCGCGCCTCCGATGAGGAAGCCCTTCCACTTGCCGAACCGGGTGATCAGCTGACCCGAGAGCATCGAGGACACCAGGGTGCCCACAACCATCGGGATGGTCAGCAGGCCGGCCTCCGTGGGGCTGTATCCGCGCGCGGTCTGGAAGTACTGACCGAGGAATGTGGTGGCACCGAACAGGCCGACACCGACGGCGACGGACGCGATAATCGCCAGCGCGGTGGTGCGTTCGGTGACGATCTTCGGCGGGATGATGGGATCGGCGACCTTCGTCTCGACGATGATGGTCGCGACGAGCAGCAGGATTCCACCGCCGACGTACAGCGCCGACTCGGTGGAGATCCAGTCGTAGTACCCGGCCTTTCCGGCGAAGGACACCCAGACGAGCAGGACGCTCACGGCAGCGGTGATGAGAGTCGCGCCGAGCCAGTCGATATTGACGTTCTGCTTGCGGACCGTCTCGATGTGGAGGGTGCGCTGGAGCAGGACGAGCGCGACGACGGCGATCGGGACGCACACGTAGAAGCACCAACGCCAGCCGAGGGTGTCGACGATGACGCCGCCGAGGACGGGTCCGCCCGACATCGCGACGGCCATGACGGCGCCCATGTAGCCGGAATAGCGGCCGCGTTCACGCGGCGGGATGATGCTGCCGATGATCGCCATGACGAGGGCGGTCAGTCCGCCCATACCGATGCCCTGCACCACACGCGCAGCGAGCAGGATGGGCACGTTCTGCGCGATGCCGGCCAGCACCGATCCGACGACGAACACCAGAATCGAGAGCTGGACAAGAAGTTTCTTGTTGAACAGGTCGGCGAACTTGCCCCAGATCGGGGTGGACGCCGCATTCGCGAGCAGAGCGGTGGTGATCACCCACGCGTACTGAGTCTGCGTGCCCTTCAGGTCCGCGATGATGGTCGGCAGTGCCGTCGAGACGATGGTGCTGCTCAGCAACGCGGTGAAGAGGGCGGCGAGCAGGCCGGAGAGAACGACCAGGATCTCCCGGTGGGTCATCGGCGCGTCGGCCGCTGCATCGGAACCTGGCGGAAGCGCCCCGGTCCTCGAGTCGGTGGTGGTCATGAAAAGTTCCTTTGGGCTGTGGCTGTAGCTATCGGAAGCAGCGAAGCGTTCAGACGACGCAGGACTTCGATCGCGTCGGCAGCCTGCTCTTGGTCCCAGTCGGTGAGTTCGGCGGACAGTCGCTCGGTGCGCCGTCCGCGGACGGATTCGAGAACTTCCAGTCCCTGGGGCGTACATCTGACGATGTGTGCTCGCTTGTCGCCGGGATCCGGGTGCCTTTCGACGAGGCCTCGCTCCACGAGTTCGCCGATCTGCCGGCTGAGCGACGACTGGCTGACGCACATCTCCGCGGCGAGTTCGCTGGGGCGACACGCCCCCGCGCGTGCGAGGAGGATCAGCACCCCGACGAGCGCGTTGGGAAGTACCTCGGTCTCGCTGTGTGCGATGGCCGAGCGCATCGTCCTACCCAGCAGAAAGATCGCGTCTACGAGCTCGTGCGCTGTCTCGGCCCGAACGGACACGAGCACCTCCGAAGACGAATTAGTTGGTTACAACATGCAACTATAACAGATAGTTGCTTGCGGTAACCAAATACTTCGCAATCCGGACGTACTTCGCGCCGTCGGCCCGGCTTCCCTGGCCTCCCCAGCTCAGCGGGTGAACAGCGCCAGGCACTCCACATGGTGCGTCGAGGGAAACGCCAAGAACGCCCTGACCTCGGCGAGCTCGAAACCCTGTGCACGATAAAGGCCTACGTCACGGCCGAACGAGGCGGGATCGCACCCGAGGTGCACGATCCGGCGGGGACCCGCCTGCGCGATGGCGCTCACCACTTCCTTGCCGGCACCGGCACGCGGCGGATCGAGAACGACGACCTCCGGGGTCGGCAGGTCACCGACCACCCGCTCCACACGGCCCTGCCGGAACGAGATCTGGTCCACGTCCGCGAGCGCCGCGGCCCCGTCCTCCACCGCGGTACGCGACGACTCGACCGACACCACGCTCCCCCGGCTGCCCACCTGTCCCGCGAGCGCCGCGGCGAAGACACCGACGCCGCCGTACAGATCCCAGACGGTGCTGCCCTCGGAGGCCTGAGCCCACTCCGCGACCACCTCGGAGTAGGTGGTCGGCGCGCCGCGATGAGCCTGCCAGAAACCCGTTGCCGCAAGGGTCCATTCACGATCGCCGACACGTTCGACCGGCCGCCCCGAACCTTCGACGACCTTCTCGGCCCGCGGTGCGCTCGTGGCGGCACGCCGCGCCGAGGCACCGCGCCTGCCCGGGCTCTTGCGTCCGACGCTCGAAATCGCCGGAGGCGCGATCTCCACGATGTGCCGGTCGCCGTTCGCATCGAGAACCACCTGCAGGTCGGCGCCCGGCCGCCACACCCGCTCCGCCAGCCCCTGGTAGGCCGCAACGTCGATCTGCGGGCACTCGAGCTCGGGAACCACCTCGTTGCTGTGGTACCGCCGGTAACCGGGGTTGCCCGCAGCGTCGACCGCGAGCCGGACGCGGGTCCGCCACAACGTCCCGTTCGGCGCCCCTCCCGGGATCTCCTCGACGGCGATGTCCCGCTCGAGGCCACCGAGCCTCCGGAGCTGCTCGGCCACGACCGCGCCTGCGATGCGCCGCTGGGCCGGCACGGAGGCATGGGACATGTCGCAGCAGCCCGCGCCACCCGGACCGGACACCGGGCAGGTCGGATCGACCCGATCCTCCGATGCCTCCAGGATCTCCACCGCGTCGGCGAAACAGAACGAGCCGCCACGGTCCTCCGTGACCAGCGCGAACACTCGCTCGCCCGGTAGACCGTGCCGCACGAATATCACCCGGCCCTCGAACCGGGCGACGCAGAACCCGCCGTGTGCGGGATTGCCCAAGATCACCTCTACCCGGCGTCCGGACCAATCCGTGCGCGTGTCCTGCCGTTCCTGCCGACTCACTGCTGTTCCTCCTTGTCGAGACCCCGGCGCACCGCTCCGGGCGCCGAATCGATCCGTTCCCGCGCCACCGTCGCCGACGAACGCAGCTGCCACGGCACGCTCGTGACCATCACCCCGGGCTGGAAGAGGAGACGACTCTTGAGGCGTAACGCACTCTGGTTGTGGAGGATCTGCTCCCACCAATGGCCCACCACGTATTCCGGGATGAACACCGTCACCACGTCGCGCGGGGAATCACGCCGGACCCGTCGCACGTAGTCGAGAACGGGTCTGGTGATCTCACGATACGGCGACTCGACCACCTTCAACGGCACGGTGAGGTCGCTGCGTTCCCATTCACGGACAAGTTTGCGGGTGTCCTCCTCGTCCACGTTCACGGTGATGGCCTCGAGTGTGTCCGGCCGGGTCGCCCGCGCGTACGCCAGCGCACGCAATGTGGGCAGGTGGAGGGTCGATACGAGCACGATCGAATGTGTCCGGCTCGGAAGCACCCCGTCCCATTCCGCGCCTTCGAGTTCTGCCGTGATGCTGTCGTAGTGGCGACGTATCGCCTTCATCACACCGAAGATCGCCACCATCGTCACCACCGCGATCCAGGCACCGGCGGTGAACTTGGTGACGAGCACGACCAGCAGCACGGCCGTCGTCGCCACGAACCCGATCCCGTTGATCAGCCGTGACCGCTGCATCCGGCCGCGGATCGCGGGGTCCGTCTCGGTGGCCAGATACCGCGTCCAGTGCCGCACCATTCCGGCCTGACCGAGGCTGAAGGCAACGAACACACCGACGATGTAGAGCTGGATGAGCTTGGTCACCTCGGCGTCGAAGAGCCACACGAACACGATGGCCAGGCCCGCGAGAAACAGGATTCCGTTGCTGAACGCGAGGCGATCGCCGCGGGTGTGCAACTGACGCGGCAGATAGCGGTCCTGGGCGAGCACCGACGCGAGCACCGGGAACCCGTTGTAGGCGGTATTGGCGGCGAACACGAGGATCACGGCAGTCACCACCGCCATCACGAAGAAGGCGGCCGGAACGTCGCTGAAGACAGTCTGCGCGAGTTGCGCCACCAGCGTCTTCTGCTCGTACCCCTCCGGCGCTCCCCGAAGCTGCGTTGCCGGATTCTCGGCGACCACCACCCCGACACGCTGGGCCAGGAACACCACTCCGAGGAACAAGGTCACGGCGATCGCGCCCACCAGGAACAGGGTCGTGGCGGCATTGCGGGCCCGGGGCTTCCGGAACGCCGGTACCCCGGTGCTGATCGCCTCGACGCCGGTCAGGGCTGCGCACCCGGACGAGAAAGCCCGCGCCAGAAGGAAGATGAACGCGATCGCAGTGAGGTCGGTCTGCTCTGCGACGAGCTCGAAGTCGGCCGACTCGGCCCGCAGATCCTCGCCCAGGACGAAGATCTGCACCCAACCCCAGACGATCATCACCATCATGCAGCCCACGAAGGCGTACGTCGGGAACGCGAGTGCCTTGCCGGACTCCCGCAGGCCCCGCAGATTCACCGCGGCGAGCACCACGATCGCGGCGATGGCCAACGGCACCTTGTGCTCGGCCACGAAGGGCACCGCCGAGCCGATGTTCGCCGCGGCCGACGACAACGAGACCGCGACCGTCAGCACGTAGTCGACCATGAGTGCGCTGCCGACCGTCAGGCCCGCCGTGGCGCCGAGGTTCTTCGTCGCGATCTCGTAGTCGCCTCCCCCGGACGGGTAGGAGCGCACGTTCTGCCGGTAACTCGCGACGACGATCACCAGGACCACGGCTACAGCGAGCCCGATCCACGGTGAGAACGCGTATGCCGACAGACCTGCGACGGACAGGACGAGGAAGATCTCCTCCGGCGCATACGCGACCGACGACAATGCGTCGGACGCGAATACAGGCAGCGCTATCCGCTTGGGCAGCTGGTCGTGCCCGAGCGTGTCGCTGCGGAACGGGCGACCGAGCAGGAGCCGTTTCGTGGCAGTCGAAAGCTTTGACACCTGCAAAGCCTAAGCCGTCACCCTCGCCGAACGGCGCACCGCACACCCTGTCCGATTCCACACACCCGCGCACGGTTCCGTCACGTCCGACCTCGCACACGACCGGCGGGCGGTACGGTTCCGTTCGTCGACCGGGAAACACGGTCGTCTCGCGTTGTTCGTGTCCGAGCTGCGACCGAAGAAACGGAGTCACGGTGTACGTGGTGGTGATGGGGTGTGGCCGGGTGGGTTCGTCCGTGGCCACCGGACTCGCGCGACTCGGGAACGACGTCGCGGTCGTCGACCGCGATCCGAGCGCGTTCCTGCGGCTGGGACCGGACTTTCCCGGTACCACCGTGATCGGGATGGGATTCGACCGTGACGTGCTGATCCGCGCGGGTATCGAACGCGCCGACGCATTCGCCGCGGTGTCGTCGGGAGACAACTCGAACATCATCTCCGCCCGGGTCGCCCGCGAGACGTTCGGTGTCGAGCGGGTTGTCGCACGGATCTACGACGCGAAACGTGCGGCCGCCTACGAGCGCCTGGGCATCCCCACAGTTGCGACGGTGCCGTGGACCACGGACCGGTTCCTGCATGCGCTCACCCACGACAGCGAAACTGCGAAGTGGCGTGACCCGACGGGCTCGGTGGCCGTGGCGGGTGTGGACGTCCACGAAGACTGGGTCGGACGGCGCGTGACCGAACTCGAGGAAGCGACCGGTTCCCGCGTCGCGTTCCTCATCAGGTTCGGAACGGGTCTCCTGCCGGATCGCAGGACCGTCATCCAGGCCGGCGACCTCGTCTACCTCGCCGCCGTGTCCGGTTCCGCAGCCGAGGCGATCGCACGGGCCGAGAGCCCTCCGGCCGAGGACAACTGAGCACGATGACCCCGTCAACCGAGAGGAACCGTCGATGAAGGTGGCCATCGCAGGCGCCGGAGCGGTCGGGCGGTCCATCGCCCGTGAGCTCGTGCGCAACAACCACGAAGTCATGCTGCTCGAGCGCAAACTCGACCACGTCGAGCCCGCGGCCGTGCCGCAGGCCCAATGGGTACACGCCGACGCGTGTGAGCTCAGCCTGCTCGAGGCGGCCGGCCTGGAGAACTACGACGTGGTGATCGCCGCGACCGGTGACGACAAGGTCAACCTCGTGCTCAGCCTTCTCGCCACCACCGAGTTCGGCGTACCGCGCGTCGTGGCCCGCGTGAACGACCCGCGCAACGAATGGCTCTTCGACGAATCCTGGGGCGTCGACGTTGCGGTGTCCACGCCGCGCATGCTCGCCGCGCTCGTCGAGGAGGCCGTCACCGTCGGAGATCTGGTCCGTTTGATGACGCTGCGCAAGGGCGCGAACCTCGTCGAGATCACGCTGCCCGACACCACCGCGCTCGCGGGCAAGCCCGTCCGCAAGCTGCAACTGCCGCGCGATGCCGCGCTGGTGACGATTCTTCGTGGTGAGCGCGTGATCGTCCCCCAGCCCGACGACCCCCTCGAGGGTGGGGACGAACTGCTGTTCGTCGCTTCACAGGACGTCGAGGACGAGTTGCGGGCGGCCGTCGGCCTCTAGCCACCCGGCTCCGCCGTCACGACCGGCGCCCCGCCTCCCACCCCGGTACGCTGTGCCGACCACGCCGTAGGGCGCGGTGCAGGGATTCGGAGGTGACGCAGCCATGACCGTATATCGGCAGCAGATCGCCGGTGTCTCACACGAATTCCACGGTCTCGTGGATCTTCTCGCCAAAGCGTCCCCCCGACGGTCCGGTGACGAACTCGCCGGTTGTGCCGCCCATTCCGACGCAGAACGCGCGGCGGCCCAGTGGGCGCTCGCGGACGTGCCGCTGACGGCCTTTCTCGACGAGTCGGTCGTCCCCTACGAATCGGACGAGGTCACCCGCCTGATCGTCGACACGCACGACACCGAGGCGTTCGCGCCCGTCGCACACCTGACGGTCGGCGACTTCCGCGACCACTTGCTCGCCGTCGCCGCACAACCGGACTCCGCGGTCGTGCTGGGAGCCCTCGCACCCGGCCTGACCCCCGAGATGGTCGCGGCGGTGAGCAAGATCATGCGGAACCAGGATCTGATCGCAGTGTCGCGCGCGGCGAACGTGACGAGCGCGTTCCGCACGACGGTCGGGCTGCCGGGACGGTTGTCGACGCGATTGCAACCGAACCACCCGCTCGACGACCCGCACGGGGTTGCGGCCGCGGTCCTCGACGGCCTGCTGATGGGTTGTGGTGACGCGGTGGTCGGGATCAATCCCGCAAGCGACTCTCCGCATGCGGTCGCCGACCTGCTCCGCCTCCTCGACGACATCCGGCAGCGATTCTCGATCCCGGTCCAGTCGTGTGTGCTCACCCATGTCACCACCACCGTCGACCTGATCGAGAAGGGCGCGCCCGTCGATCTGGTCTTCCAGTCCGTCGCGGGTACCGAGGGCGCCAATCGCGGGTTCGGAGTCGATCTGGCACTGCTGAGGGAAGGCAACGAGGCTGCCCGGGCTCTGCGCCGAGGAACCGTGGGTGAGAACGTCATGTACCTCGAAACGGGCCAGGGATCGGCGCTGTCGTCGGGTACGCACCTCGGGACGGACCGCCGACCGGTCGATCAGCAGACTCTCGAAGCCCGCGCCTACGCTGTCGCCCGCGAGCTGGATCCCCTGCTGGTGAACACCGTCGTCGGATTCATCGGACCGGAGTACCTCTACGACGGCAAACAGATCATCCGAGCCGGTCTCGAAGACCAGTTCTGCGGGAAGTTGCTCGGCCTGCCGATGGGCGTCGACGTCTGCTACACCAATCACGCCGAGGCCGACCAGGACGACATGGACACTCTGCTCACGTTGCTGGGTGTCGCCGGAACTGCGTTCGTCATCACCGTCCCCGGTGCCGACGACATCATGCTCGGTTACCAGTCGCTTTCGTTCCACGACGCGTTGTACGTGCGAGATGCCCTCGGCCTGCGGCCGAGTCCGGAGTTCGAGGACTGGCTCCGCAAACAAGGGATGGCCGACGAATCCGGCCGCATCCTCCCGATCGATGTGGCGGCGTCACCGCTGCGCGCACTCGGAGGTGCGCTGTGACGGACGCGTGGGACGAACTACGACGCCACACCCGGGCCCGCATCGGGCTGGGACGCGCGGGCAACGGCCTACCCACCCGGCGGCACCTCGAGTTCGTCGCCGCCCAGGCGGCCGCACGCGACGCCGTTCACGCCCCCCTCGATGTGGCGTCCCTCGCGGACCGGCTACGAGCCCTCCGACTCGGGGAACCCCTGACGGTGCGCAGCGCCGCCGCGGACCGCGATGTCTACCTTCGCCGGCCCGACCTGGGACGCCGTCCGGAGGAAGGCACGACGCTGCCGCACAGCGGTGCCGACATCGGGATCGCCCTGTGCGACGGTCTGTCGTCCACCGCGCTCCTCGCGCACGGCCCCGACCTGACCGCCGCAATCGTGCGGGCGCTTCCCGGCCTGACCTTCGCACCGCCGGTGATCGCCACCCAGGCACGGGTCGCGCTCGGCGATCACATCGGCGCACAACTCGGCGTCACGACCATGCTGGTTCTCATCGGGGAACGTCCGGGCCTGTCGGTTGCCGACAGTGTCGGCGTCTACCTGACCCATCACCCCGAGCCCGGACGCCGCGATTCCGAGCGCAACTGCGTGTCGAACATCCATCCGCCCCACGGAATGAGCTGCGACCACGCTGCGCGGGTGGTCGCGGCTCTCGTGGACGGGGCCCGGAAGCTGGGCGCGTCCGGGGTCGTTCTCAAGGACGACTCACGTGCCCCGTCGCTGACCGAGGTGGACCGACCCGCGTTGTAGCCCGCCGACTCGGCGGCCGGTTACGCGTCGTCGGACGGTGGCCCGGGATCGCGGCGATCCTCCTTGAGGGCATGACGGGGAGCCGCCGCGGACTCGGGCGCGGGGTCGGGTGCCGGTTCGACGAGGCGGTCGGCCTTGCGCACAGCCCACAGGGTCACGAGCAGTACGAGCCCGGTGAGCGGCCAGCCCATTCCGATGCGGGCGACGGCCAGCCACCCGGTCTCGTCGGCGTCGTAGAGGTGGTTCTGGACGAGATACCGCGCCAGGAACACCAGCGCCCAGGCGATGGTCGCGATGTCGTACGCACGGACGGCTTCCCGATGGGTGCGCCACCGGGAAGCCTGCCCGTTGAGCATGCCCCAGATGACGCCCACGAGCGGCCGGCGGACTATCACGGATACGACGAAAGCCCCGCCGTATACGAGGCTGGCGTAGATCCCGAAGAGGAAGTAGCCCTTGGCGTCGCCGGTGCGGTAAGCGATGAAGGCGCACACCGCGACGCCGATGAAACCCGAGATCGCGGGCTGGATCGGGGTTCCCCGGATCAGGCGCCAGACCAGGACGCCGCAGGCCACGGCCACAGCGGCCCAGATGGCGACCGTCAACCCCCACCAACTGTTGGCAGGCACGAACACCAGCACCGGCAACGTCGAATACACCAACCCGCTGATGCCACCGAGTTGCTCCAGCATCGTCGGCTGCCTGATGTCGCTCACGCCTACGAGGGTGCCATATTCACGCGGGGACGCCCGGCTCGGACCAGTGCCGCCGCCCGTGACGGGCGCGACGGCAACCGCCTCGTCAGGCCGGGCCGCGCAATTCGTAGTAGGGGTTGTAGATCACGCGCCGGCCGTCGCGTTCGCCGACCCGTCCTCGCACCAGCAGTGTCTTGCCGGTTTCGATACCCGGAATGCGCCTGCGTCCGATCCAGACGAGCAGGAGGGAATCGGTGCCGTCGAAGAACTCCGCCTGCACGGTCGGGGCGGCGGCCTTCGAACACGACTCCACGCTGCGGAGCCGGCCGAACATGGTCACTTCCTGGCCGCGGGTGCACTGGACGACGGGAACTGCACCCGTCGAATGCGACGACTCGGCCATCTCCTCTGCGTCGAGTTCCTCGATATCCTCGGTCAACCGACGAGTGAGCCGGCGTAGGTAACCGGCCGCGGCGGGTGGCATGGCGCGCTCCTGTACACGGTGGGCACATGCGTGCCCGAAGTTGTCGTCCGTTCGTCACTGTAGACCGATTCCGGGCAAGTACAAGCACACCGGGTGGCCGGGCACTTTCGGGCGTTCGGCAGGATTGTGACATGTTCCGCACCGAGCCCTTCACCGTCGATTCCAGCACCGTCCGTGCCGCCGTCGTCCTGCCCGGAACCGGGTCCGACGCGGACTTCGTCGACCGGGTGTTCCGGGGGCCTCTACGCTCCCGGGGAATCGACATCGTGGCGGTCGATCCCGACCCGAAACGGGTGGTGGACAGCTATGTCCACGCGATGGACGCTGCCGCACGGAGCGGCCCCATCCTGGTCGGCGGGGTCTCGATCGGTGCGGCAGTCGCTTCGAAATGGGCGGCGGAGCATCCCGGCCTCGCCGCTGGGGTGCTGGCTGCGCTGCCGGCGTGGACCGGCGACCCCCAGGCGGCGCCCGCCGCGGCGAGCGCGAAATGGACGGCATCGGAACTCCGCGCTCGTGGGCTCGACGACGTGACCGCCGCGATGGCGGCCTCGAGCCCTGCGTGGCTCGCCACGGAACTGACCCGGTCGTGGAAGGCGCAGTGGCCCGATCTTCCGTCGGCACTCGAAGAGGCGGCGGGTGTGCACGCTCTCGATGTGGCGGGCCTTCGCGCGTTACAGGTGCCAGTCGGTATCGCAGCGGCCGTGGACGACGCCGTGCATCCGCTCGAGACGGGCCGGCAATGGGCTCGGGAGATCCCGCGCGCCGCATTGGCGACCCTGAGTCTGGCCGAGATCGGCGAGGATCCGTCCCGTCTCGGCAGCCTGTGTCTCACGGCGCTCGACGAGGCGTGTGCCGATCCGGCCCCTGGCGGTGACCGGACCGGCGCTACCGGCTAGAACCCCAGCTGCTGCATCGCGGAGCCGGATTCGCCGCGCCGGGGCGGCTGCGGCGGCCGGACAGACGGTGGCGCGGGGTTCGTCCCGGCGGGCGGCTGTGGCGCGGGGCGTCCGCCCTGTTGCGGCGCCCGAGGCACACCCTGCTCAGGGGGTCGACCCTGCTGAGGAACTCGGCCCTGCTGCGGCTGCTGTCCCTGCTGCGGGGCTTGCTGTCGCGCTGCGGCCTGCTGCTGCGCCGCCGCGGCAAGCTGGTTCGCGAGTGCTTCGGGAAGGACGACCGGCAGCGGTGTGCGCACGGGGTACGGCTCCGCTCCACGACGGACCACGGTGCCTGCGACGACGGACCGCGCGAGCGCGACCAGTTCCGAATCCGCACCGGCGTTGCCCGTCGGACCGGCGACGACACAACGGATCATCCAACGGGGACCGTCCACGCCGATGAAGCGAAGATCCGCGTTGGGCGTGACGCCGTGCAGTTCCCGGCCCCAGGGCCCGGACTCCATGCTGACGGTCGCGTTGTCGTTGCGCAGGGTCTCGGACAGTTCCGCGGCGACTTCACGCCACTGCCCGGGCGACTTCGGGGCCGCGTAGGCCGAGACGGTGATCCGGCCGAACTGGGTGACCAGGTGAACATTCTGCGGCGCACCGCTCTGCGCCATCTCCACCTGGATCTGGCTCCCCTGAGGGAGCGGTATCAGCACGGATCCGAGATCGAGGCGAGAACCGGTGAGAGACTCCTCGTCGATCTCGGTGATGTCGAACGGGCCCTCGTCCCCGGCATCACTGCTCGCGTAGTCGTCGTACCCGGTTTCGTCGTACTGCGCCTCGTCGTATCCGGCCTCGTCGTATCCGGTGTCGGCGAAGCCGGCGTCGTCGTAGCCGTTCTCTGCGTAGAACGCTTCGCCGGCCCCGGCGTCGTCCGATCCACGCTTCTTGCGACGTCCGAACATGTCAGGAACCTTCCTTCACGAGACCCGCGTGTCCGCCGCTGGATCCGTATCCGCCGCTGCCGCGCACGGTGTCGTCGAGCTCGTCGACCTCGACGAACTCGACCAGTTCGACGCGCTGGACCAGCAATTGGGCGATCCGGTCACCGCGACGCAGTTCGATGGCGTTTTCGGTGTCGTGGTTGATCAAGCAGACCTTGATTTCTCCACGGTATCCCGCATCGACCGTCCCAGGAGTGTTCACGATCGACAGGCCGAACTTCGCAGCGAGCCCGGAACGCGGATGAACGAGCCCGACGGTACCCATCGGCAGGGCGACGGAGATGCCGGTTCCGACCAGAGCTCGCTGCCCCGGTTCGAGAGTCAGGTCGACAGTGGTGCAGAGGTCGACACCCGCGTCACCGGGGTGAGCGCGGGTGGGCACGGGGATCCCGGGGTCGAGACGACGCAGCGGGATGCGCGGAAGATCGGTCACGGGGACCGAGGTTACTCTGCGGATTGCGCGTCCCCGCTGCGGGCGCGAAGCGGTGGGAGGACGGCGACTATCCTGGGCTTGTGTCTCGATCCTCTCGCTCCGGAGCGACCCCCGGCCGGACCACCGGCACCCCTGCCTTCTCCGAACAGATGTGGGTGCCGTGGTGGTGGTGGCCCATCGGTCTCGGCATCGCTGCTCTCCTCGCGGCCGAGCTGCACATGGGCGCGCCGGGCCTCTACGCATGGCTGCCGTACGTCCTCCTGCTGCCCTTCCCGATCTGGGCTCTGATCTGGCTGTCCCGCAGCAAGGTGGAAGTCGTGGACGGCGAACTGGTCGTGGGACGCGCGCATCTGCCCGTCGACGTGATCTCACGCGGCGTGGTGGTCCCTGCGTCGGCGAAGAGCGCCGCGATGGGACGGCAGCTCGACCCGGCAGCCTTCGTGCAGCACCGGCCCTGGGTCAAGACCATGGCGATGGTCGTCCTCGACGATCCCGACGACCCGACGCCCTACTGGTTGATCAGTACGCGGCATCCCGCCGAGCTGCTCGCTGCGCTGGGGTGTGAAGTGACCTCGGTGAAGTAGCCGGGACCGAAGCGGTCCGGCCGCCGGGTCTCCCTCCCGGAGGCCCGGCTGGCAGCCACCGGAGCAGCGTCATCAGCAGATATGAGACGGCCGGGTGAGTGCGGCATGTTCCGCAAACACCCGGTGCCGTCGTCGTCCGGGGCGACCACCCGGCAACGTGGTGCCGCGCGGTCGCCGGGGATGTCAGGCCGCGCAGTCGCGGCAGATCATCACGCCGTTCTCCTCAGTTGCCAGTCTGCTGCGGTGATGCACCAGGAAGCAGCTCGAGCACGTGAATTCGTCGGCCTGCTTGGGCACGACGCGCACCGACAGCTCTTCGCCGGACAGATCCGCACCGGGCAACTCGAACGACTCGGCGGTGTCCGATTCGTCGACGTCCACCACAGCGGACTGCGCTTCGTTACGCCGCGCCTTCAGTTCCTCGAGTGAATCCTCCGACACCTCGTCACTTTCGGTCCGCCGCGGTGCGTCGTAGTCAGTCGCCATGTCCTCTTACCTTCTAATCTTCGTGCGGGCGCTCAGCAGAAGCACGGATGATGCTCCCGGCCAAGGCAACGCTCGACGGTGTGATGAAGTTCCCTGGATAGTTTCCGGGATAGTTTCCGGGATCCCGGACCTACCCGAATGCGTCTAATCCCAACCCGCTCGTCTCCACTTCTACGACACGGGCCGCCGAACAATAGCCGACACTGCACAGAAATATGCAACCAATTTCGCAGCCGGTCGGCAATTGCCGAGTAATTGTCACCAACACCACAGAAACCCGTGACATTCCCGGGCCGGATCGGCGACACCTCAGGAGCCCTCCATCGGGTGGAGGACACGCCCTCTAGAGTGAGTGCGCACGATCACCGGTACGAAGACGAGAGGCAGGGCCGCGTGGTTTCCCTGATCACACATGGCACCGCTACCGACAAGCGCGGCCGGCCGTTCCGCCGTCGCAAGGCTTTACCGGCAGCGATCGCCGCTGCAGTTCTCGCAGCCGCGACCATCGTCGTCTGGAGCTCGGTGTTCAGCTCCGTCGAACCGGTGACGACCACGGTCGCGTGCAACCCGCCGTCACTCGACGCATCCGGCCCGGACGGCGCGCGGCCTGCGCCTCTCGGAGACGTCGTGGATCGCTCGACGCTCCTCGACATCGAGCCCGCGCCCCTGGCTGCCACCCGCGTTCGTGTGTTCAACGCCAACGGCGAACGCGGTCAGGCGACGCACGTGGCCGCGCAGTTGAGCGATTACGGCTTCGCCAGCGCGCCGGACGTGCAGGCCGGTAACGATCCTGTGTATCTGGACCAGAACATGCAGTGCCAGGGACAGATCCGGTTCGGCGAGTCGGGCAAGGCCGCCGCCGGCGCGGTCTGGCTTCTCGCTCCGTGTGCCGAGCTGGTCCAGGACTCGCGGGAGGACGACACCGTCGACTTCGCGCTGGGCACGTACTTCAAGGACCTCTCCCCCTCCGCCGACGCCGAAGAGGTCCTGAGGACGCTGCGTGAGGTTCCGGCGGGTGAGGGTTCGGCGCCGCTCGACATCGATCTTCTCACCGCCGCCCGGGACGCTCGCTGCTGATTACTTTTTCACTTCGGGTGCAAATGGGTACGCCCGTCTCAAATTCACGTGAACCCGGAACTGATATTCGGGTGAATCGGGCGCATTACTCAATTCGGTGCGTTGTGATTTGCGCCTAATTCGGTCAGTAAGTCGTCGAATGCAACGGCGATTCCGGGCGCGGCCGCGACGGTGACCTCGCCCACGTCGCCGAACCCCTCGGGCAGCCGGACCACCGCGCCGGCCTCCGTCGCGACGAGCGCACCCGCGGCCCAGTCCCACGGGTTCAGCCCGTGCTCGTAGTGAGCGTCGACGCGACCGGCGGCCACCATGCACAGGTCGAGCGCGGCCGCACCGATGCGCCGGATGTCACGGACCCGCGGTAGCAGCACAGCCACGATCGCACCCTGATGGGCGCGGCGCGCCGGCGAGTACGAGAAGCCTGTCGCCACGAGGGACAGTCGGAGGTCCGTCACCGGGTTGCATCGCAGAGTCGTCACCTCGCCGCTCGCATCCGTGAGCGTCGCGCCCGCGCCTTCGGCCGCCGCGTAGATGTCACCCGACGCGATGTCGACGACCGCTCCCGCAATCGATCGACCGTCGACCTGCGCCGCGACCGAAACCGCCGACGCGGGGATCCCGTAGACGAAGTTGACGGTGCCGTCGATCGGATCCACCACCCAGCGCACTCCCGAGGCCCCTGTTCCGGCGACCTGGCTGCCACCGCTCTCCTCCCCGAGGAAGGCATCGTCGGGACGCAGCTCGCGCAGTCGTGCGCGGATCAAATCCTCGCTCTCGGTGTCGGCCACCGTGACCGGATCGGTGTGGCTGGACTTCGTGCGGACCGAACCGCCGTCGTTCGACCCGAGCGGACCGAAAAGTTCACCGCGACGGGCACGGACGTGGGTTGCGGCTTCCCGTGCGACGGTGACGGCCACCTCGCGCAGCTCGGCCAGGTCCGATTCGGTGAAGGTTTGCTCGACAGGCATCTCCTCATCCGAACACACCCGCTCTCGCCGCACCAGCGGACGGCGCGCCGGGCAGGACGAAGCCCCGGTTCGGCGCCCCGCGCCGCGGCGGACCACACTAAAGTTGCGGCAGGCGCAGTCCGGGCTCCACCCGGGTGGACGATCCGAGCGAGAGGAACACGCGATGACCCAGGAGACCCTGTCGGGTTCGTCGGATTCGGTGCAGTCGTCGAACCTGGGGTTCGGGGTCGACGTCGGTGGCAGCGGCATCAAGGGCGCGGTGGTGGATCTCGACACCGGGCAACTTGTCGGTGAGCGCATCAAGATCCTCACCCCCGATCCCTCGACGCCGGACTCGGTGGCCGCGACGGTCGCCCAGATCGTGGAGCAGGCCGAATGGTCGGGCCCGGTGGGTGTGACCCTGCCGTCGGTTCTGATGAGTGGTGTCGTCCGCACCGCCGCCAACATCGACTCGTCGTGGATCGGCACCGACGCGATCGGCTTGTTCACCGGGGCACTTGGCCGGAAGGAGGTCTCCGTGCTCAACGACGCCGACGCCGCCGGGATCGCAGAAGACCGCTTCGGTGCCGCGAAGGACACCGGTGGAGTGGTCATACTCCTCACCTTCGGCACGGGTATCGGCTCCGCCGTGCTGCACGACGGCGTGCTCCTTCCCAACACCGAGTTCGGTCACATGGAGATCGACGGACACGAAGCCGAGCACATTGCCGCGTCGTCGGTGAAGGACAAGCTCGGCCTGTCGTACAAACAGTGGGCCAAGCGGGTCTCCCGGGTTCTCGAGCACTACGAAGCGCTGTTGTGGCCCGACCTGTTCATCGCCGGCGGCGGGATCAGCCGCAAACATCACAAGTGGATCCCCTTGTTGACGAACAGGACTCCGGTCGTGCCCGCCGAACTGCGCAACGCCGCAGGGATCGTCGGAGCCGCGTATGCAGCAAAAACCGGCGTAACTCCCTGAGTCGCGCTCATCCTCTCCGGGCGGAATCGTTACAATGGTCCACAGCCGGCCGGAACCGGCCTGATCCCGACAGACCTCTCCGCCGGAACACCTCTGGCGCGACGCCGCACTACCTCGTCACGAAAGGGCGTACGTGGCAGCCACCGACATCCACACCGCTGATTCAGAGAACGAATCCGCACCAGTTGCAGGCGCCTCCGGCGCCGCCCCAGACGCTGAGGACACCGCGCCGAGCACCAAGCCCCCAGCGAAGAAGGCCGCAGCGAAAAAGGCTCCCGCCAAGAAAGCCGCAGCGAAGAAGGCTCCCGCCAAGAAAGCCGCAGCAAAGAAGACTCCCGCCAAGAAGGCGGCTGCCAAGAAGTCCACCGCGGTCGCCGGCGAGGAAGAATTCGACGCCGCGAACGTGGCCGATCTCGCCGACCTCGAGATCTCCGAGGGCGAACTCGCCACCACCGAGGATGTCGTGGTGGAGGAAGAGGAGCCCAGCGAGAAGGACAAGGCGTCGGGTGACTTCGTCTGGGACGAAGAAGAGTCCGAGGCGCTGCGTCAGGCCCGCAAAGATGCCGAACTCACGGCGTCCGCCGACTCGGTTCGTGCGTATCTGAAGCAGATCGGCAAGGTTGCGCTGCTCAACGCCGAGGAAGAAGTCGAGCTCGCCAAGCGCATCGAGGCCGGTCTGTACGCGGTCTACCGTCTGCAGCAGCTCGCCGAGAAGGGCGAGAAGCTACCCGTGGCGCAACGCCGCGACATGAACTGGATCTGCCGCGACGGCAACCGCGCCAAGAACCACCTGCTCGAGGCGAACCTCCGACTCGTCGTCTCGCTCGCCAAGCGCTACACCGGCCGCGGAATGGCCTTCCTGGACCTGATCCAGGAAGGCAACCTCGGTCTCATCCGCGCGGTCGAGAAGTTCGACTACACCAAGGGTTACAAGTTCTCCACGTACGCCACGTGGTGGATCCGGCAGGCGATCACGCGCGCCATGGCCGACCAGGCCCGCACGATCCGTATTCCGGTCCACATGGTCGAGGTCATCAACAAGCTCGGCCGCATCCAGCGCGAACTGCTCCAGGATCTCGGGCGTGAGCCCACTCCGGAGGAGTTGGCGAAGGAAATGGACATCACGCCCGAGAAGGTGCTGGAGATCCAGCAGTACGCGCGTGAACCCATTTCTCTCGACCAGACGATCGGTGACGAGGGCGACAGCCAGCTCGGCGACTTCATCGAGGATTCCGAAGCGGTCGTCGCTGTCGACGCCGTGTCGTTCACGCTGCTGCAGGACCAGCTCCAGTCGGTCCTCGAGACCCTCTCCGAGCGCGAGGCCGGCGTGGTCCGGTTGCGCTTCGGCCTCACCGACGGCCAGCCGCGCACGCTCGACGAGATCGGTCAGGTCTACGGGGTGACCCGCGAGCGTATCCGCCAGATCGAGTCGAAGACGATGTCGAAGCTGCGGCACCCGTCCCGCTCGCAGGTACTGCGCGACTACCTCGACTGACATTTTCTCGTGAAGCGAGGGCCACCCCACTCGGGTGGCCCTCGCTTCTCGTTTCGGCACCCGGGTGCGTGCCCGCGCCCTCGCCGGTGCACCGGTCCTACGCGGCCGGCACTCACAGAGGCGCGAAGCGTCCGTCGGTACCCGGCCGGTATTCGGTGACCGCGACGACCGCCGCGACCGGCAGCGGACCGTACAGGTGCGGAAACCGCATCGACTCGGGGTCTTCCGGCACACCCGGTTCGAAACGAACCGGATCGGTGAGCATCGACGGATCGACGTGCAGCAGCATCAGGTCGGTCCGTCCGGCGAACAAACGGTCGGCCGGCAGATGCACCTGCGCGGGCGTCGACAGATGCACGAATCCCGTCTCGTCCAGCGACACCGGCGTCACAGCGCCCGCGTCCTGAGCCCGACTCCAGTCGTCGCGTGAACAGATGTGCAAGAGGATGTCGGTCATCGGATCATTCTCGCCGTGGCTCCGCGGGCGCGCACTGCAGCCTCTCCGCTGCCCGATCCCGTGTGGACTCGCTCACGGGCGCTGCGCTGTCAGCGAACACAACCTGGGACAAAGCGCCACGTCGGAGCCTTTTCGCAGGTCCATGCGTGAACCGCACCACCATTGGGCACCCGGGGGAACAACCCATCGACCCGAAACGTCTGTCAGAGTAGATCCACCGCGCTACCCCCGGCGCGGCGGACCAGACCCCAGGCACCCGATTTCAGCGGTAGCCAGTTTGGAGGAGTCATGCCCGGTACGTTGACCAGCCCGAAGTTGACCGCTGCAGATCGCTGCGATCGGTGCAATGCTGCCGCTCGTGTCCGCGCCGTGCTTCCTGCCGGTGGCGAGTTGCTTTTCTGCGGCCACCATGCCAACGAGCACGCCGATCGTCTCCGTGAACTCGGTGCGACGATCGCCACCGAAGAAGAATCCGACGCGACCGTGTGACCCTCCGTCAGGAGCCGCACGGCACCCGACCGGAAGCGGGCGACCACATCGATGTGGTCGCCCGCTTTTCGTCTGTCACCAGCTCCGCAGGATCGCAATCCGGTCGCGCAACTGCTCGACGGTCGCCATCGCGGTCGGCGGACCCCCGCACTGGCGGCGTAGATCCCCGTGGATGACACCGTGCGGCTTACCGGTCCGGTGATGGACCACAGCCACGAGTGAGTTGAGCTCGCGCCGCAACTGTGCCAGGGAATCGGCGGTCGCCGCCCGCTCCGCCACTTGCGGAGGTGGCTCGTGCGCGGGCGCGGCTTTCGGCTTGTCGAGTTGCTGCTCCTGGCGTTGGCGCAGCAACGCCCGCATCTGGTCTGCGTCGAGCAGTCCGGGCAGACCGAGATAGTCGGCTTCCTCGTCGCTCCCGGAGAACGTCGCCGTACCGAACGAGGAACCGTCGTAGATCACCTGGTCGAGTTCGGCGTCCGCACCCAGCGATTGGAAGGCCTTCTCGTCCTCACCCGGCTCGTCCTTCCGGCGGTTCGCGTCGGCGAGCAGTTCGTCGTCGAACCCTTCCTTCACCCGGTGCGGCTTGCCGAGAATATGGTCGCGTTGCGCCTCGAGCTGGCTGGCGAGGTCGAGGAGGACCGGCACCGACGGCAGGAAGACACTCGCCGTCTCGCCCTTGCGGCGCGCACGCACGAACCGGCCGATGGCCTGCGCGAAGTACAACGGCGTGGACGCGCTCGTCGCGTACACCCCCACCGCGAGGCGGGGAACGTCGACGCCTTCGGACACCATGCGCACGGCGACCATCCAGCGCTGAGCGCTCGCACTGAACTCCGAAATCCGCTTCGACGCAGTGGGATCGTCGGACAGAACCACGGCCGGCGCTTCGCCGGTGAGCGCCTCCAGTGTCCGCGCGTACGCACGCGCAACCGTCTGATCGGTCGCGATGACGAGTCCGCCCGCGTCGGGCATCCCACCGGCCCGCAGTTGTTCGAGCCGGGTGTTCGCGGCCCGCAGGACAGCGGGGATCCAGTCGCCGTCCGGGTCGAGTGCGGTGCGCCAGGCCCTCGCCGTCTGTTCGGCGCTCAGCGGCTCACCGAGACGGGCGGTGAACTCCTCCCCCGCGTTCGTGCGCCATCGTGCCTCTCCCGAGTAGGCGAGGAACACCACCGGCCGCACCACACCGTCCGCGAGGGCGTCGGCGTAACCGTACGAGTGGTCCGCCTTGGACTGCATCAGTCCGTCGCCGTTCGGCTCGTACGTGACGAACGGAATAGCGCTGTCGTCGCTGCGGAACGGTGTACCGGTCAGCGCGAGACGCCGCGTCGCGTCGCCGAACGCCTCCCGGATGCCTTCGCCCCAGCTCTTGGCGTCACCGCCGTGGTGGATCTCGTCGAGGATCACCAGGGTCCGGCGCGCCTCCGTGCGCACCCGGTGCTTGAACGGGTGCGACGCCACCTGCGCGTACGTCACGACGACGCCCTGGAAATCGCTCGAGGTCTGCCCGGTCGAGTTCGAGAAGTTCGAGTCGAGCGCGATACCGACGCGCGCAGCGCCCGCTGCCCACTGGTGCTTGAGGTGCTCGGTGGGCGCGACCACCGTGATCTGGTCGACGGTACGGTCGCGAAGCAGTTCGGATGCGACACGCAGTGCGAATGTGGTCTTACCAGCGCCCGGGGTGGCAACCGCGAGGAAATCGCGGGGCTTGGTCGCCAGGTACTTCGTCAGGGCGCGACGCTGCCAGGCGCGAAGCTGTCCCCCCGGAGCGGAGGTCGTAGCTTGTCCGACGGTTTCGATGCTCACCGGTTTCTCGTGCTCCTTGTCCGCATAGCTCTGATCGACCTCCGCCGGTGCCACTACATTTTCGACTCGACCGGACGTCGACCGTCCTGAAGCCTAACGTCTCGGCGCAGCGATCCCGGCCACGAACCGCGCGCCGAAGATCACCCCCGAACGGATCGTGGCAGACTTTCCCTGCACCTAACCCGCCCGGCAACACGCACAACGGCATGTCGTCGGGAATGCTGGAAGCAGATGAACGACACAGCCCGATCCGCCTCTCCGAATCTCCGCGTCCGCGTACGGCACGCGGTACGCCGGAGTGGGCAGGTGGTCTGGCACACGCTGTCGATGGCGTGGTCCCATTCCATCTTCAGCAAGGCGGCCACCGCGGCGTTCTGGCAGACGCTGTCGTTGCCGCCGCTGCTGCTCGGGCTGCTCGGCAGCCTCGGTTACGTGGGCGGATGGTTCGGGCCGGACACCGTCGACATCATCACGTCCAAGATCGTCACCTTCACCCGCACGGCGTTCAGCGACAGCGTGGTGGACCAGATCATCCAGCCCACGGTGGAGGACGTCCTCAACCGTGGCCGCGCCGACGTGATGTCGGTCGGGTTCGTGCTCTCGTTGTGGGCGGGTTCCTCGGCGATCTCGACCTTCGTCGATTCGATCGTCGAAGCCCACCATCAGCAGAATCACCGCAACCCGATCTGGCAGCGGATCTTCGGGTTGCTGCTCTACGTGATGTTCCTCATCCTCGCGGTGTTCACGCTGCCGCTCGTCGCCCTCGGACCGACGATAATCGGCCGGTTGCTGCCCGATTCCTGGTACACCCTCGGATCGTCCCTCGTCGACACGTTCTACTACCCCGGGGTGGGGCTTCTGCTGCTGCTCGGTCTCACCACGCTGTACAAGGTCGCGTTGCCCAAGTCGCTGCCCTGGCACCGGTTACTCGGGGGTGCGCTGGTCGCGGGTGCGTTCTTCATGGCATCGAGCGTGGGGTTGCGCTGGTACCTGACGGTCATCACGTCGACGGGATACACCTACGGCGCACTGGCGGCGCCCATCGCGTTCCTGCTCTTCACGTTCTTCCTCGGCTTCGCCATCGTGCTGGGCGCGGAGTTCAACGCCACCGTTCAGGAGTTCTGGCCGGCGCGCGCGACCCGGATGGAGCAGTGGAAGGAGTGGCTGAGCGCGCAGGCCGACCAGCAGCCGTCGCCCGAACTCGGTGCGGTCACGAACCTGACGCGCCGGATCACCGCAGCGAGCCCTATCCGGATCTCCGACCTGCTACGACCGGGCGATCAGACGCCCGAGGCATGGCCCCTCGACAGCAACGCCCAGCCCGATCTGCACGTCACCGACGTACCGGTCACCGACCGGAACGGGCGCACGCCTCCCGACCGGGACGGCTCGGACACCGATTCCCGGAGCGAAGCAGAATCCGGGCATGCAGAAGAGGCCGGGGGAGATACCTCTCCCCCGGCCGACGATGCCGATCTACTGCCGCTGGATCCGGGTGCCGGGACCGTGCCCGAACCTCACTCGCCCTTGCGCAGGCCTTCGTAGACCTTCTTGCACTCGGGGCACACCGGCGAACCCGGCTTCGGCGATCGAGTGACCGGGAAAACCTCACCGCACAGCGCCACGACGTGGGTTCCCATGACCGCGCTTTCGGCGATCTTGTCCTTCTTCACGTAGTGGAAGAACTTAGGAGTATCGTCTTCGGTCGTCTCGTCGGTGGTGGTATCCGGCCGTTCCTTGGTATCCGTGCTCACGTATCCATGATGCCGCACGAAGACCGGAGATGCGCGTGTGCATATGAGGAGCGGGCGTGGGAAGGTGGAGGCTATGGCAAGAACTTCAGGTTTCGGCGGATCTCCCGACAGCGGATCGCCCGAAAACCCGGTTCTGATCACGGAGGCGTCGACGTCTCTCGAGGACCAGCACCGAGCGCGGGTCCGCAAGTACCTCACGCTGATGTCGTTCCGTATCCCCGCGCTCATCCTGGCGGCCGTCGCGTACGGCGTCTTCCAGAATCCCTGGATTTCGATGGCGATCATCGGGCTGTCGATCCCGCTTCCGTGGGTCGCCGTCCTGGTCGCCAACGACCGGCCACCGCGCCGCAAGGACGAACCGAGCCGCTGGGACGGCCGCTACGACACGAACCCCGCGATCGAGGCGCGCGACCACCGGGTCATCGACGGTTAGGGCGCGACGCCCTGCGAGAATGCACGGGTGGACCGCGACCTGCTTCTGTCGATCTGCCCCTCGCTGCGCACCGCGCTGCGCCGATGCCACTACGACCTCGACTCCGTGCGCGAGCTTCTCGGCCCGGAGGCGCATGCCGCGTACGGCCGTGGCGAACCCGTGCCGGCGCGACGCGCTGCCCGCGGCGCGGGCGATCTCGGGTTGCTCGTGCGCCTGTTCCTGCTCCAGGACACCTGCCCCGAAGAGGACGTAGCGCGTGCCCTGGCACCGGTGTCGGCGGATGACGCGATCCGCGCGGGACTTCTCGAGCGCGACGGCGACGGAGTCCGCGCCGCCCTCGACCTGCGTCCGCTCGACGCGGGAACCGGCAACCGGTGGCTGCTCTCGGACCTCGACGGCTCGCTCCGGCCGACGGTCACCCGCCCCGACCATGTCCTCGGGGTCGGGCAGGCTTCTTTGTCACTGCTGCACGCGACCCCCACCGATCCTGTCGGCTCCGTGCTCGACCTGGGCACGGGCTGCGGCGTCCAGGCGATCCGCGCGACCGACTACGCCGACGCCGTGACGGCCACCGACATCACCCCGCGGTGTCTGACCCTCACCGCCGCAGGTGCGCTGCTCAACGACGTCGACGTCGAACTGCTCAAGGGCTCGTGGTTCGACCCGGTAGCGGGCCGCACGTTCGATCGCATCGTTGCGAACCCTCCGTTCGTGGTCAGTACCGGCGGTGTCGAGCACAGCTACCGTGACTCCGGACTCGACCTCGACGGCGCGAGCAAACTGATGATCTCGGAGGCCGCACGGTATCTGAATCCCGGCGGAACGGCTGCGATGCTCGCGTCGTGGGTGCACGTCGACGGTGAGGACTGGCGCGCCCGCGTCGCGTCCTGGCTCCCGGCACACGGCGTCGACGCGTGGATCGTGCAGCGGGACGTCGCCGACCCTGCCCTCTACGTGGGCACGTGGCTGCGCGACGGGGACGCCGACGAACGTGACCCCGAGGGTGCGGCGACGGCGGAGCGATGGCTCGACCATTTCGAACGCAATCACGTCGACGGAGTCGGCTTCGGGTTCGTCTACCTACGGCGGACCGACACCCCCTCCGACGTGCTCGCCGAAGATCTCCGGCACGCCTTCACCGACGCCCTCGGAGACGAGGCGATCGACTACTTCCGTCGCGTGGAGTGGCTCCGGAACCACGACGTGCTCGACGCGCGGTTCGCCCTGCGGTCCGACACCGCACTCGAGCGGGTGTATCTCCCGGGCGAGGACGGCTGGCAGGAAACCGTCACGCGGATACATCGCGGTAGCGGCCCGGCGTGGCAACACGAGGTCGACGACCTCGCCGTGGCGTTGCTCGGCGGAATGCGTGCAGACGGATTGCCGTTGGAGGATCTGGTGTCGCTGCTCGCCGCAGCGCACGGAGAGGACGAAGAGGAGTTGGCAGCGCACGCTGTGACACTCGTGCAGGGCCTGGTCCGGCACGGCCTCATCGAACCGGCCTGATCCACGTCTGCCGTTCCGTCGGAGCGGCACAGGGACGATCTCTCAGCAACTTCTCAGGACAGGCGGCGGGTTTCCGCAGGTCAGTGCGGTGGCGCTCACACTCCTCAGGGAACTATCGCAGGGCTTCCGGGCGTTGAACCCTGTAAGACACCACCGATGAGGAGGCACGTCATGGCACGCCCCGCAACAACCGCTCGCGTCGATTCGGACATCGACAGCCAGAGCCCCGCCGCTGATCTTGTCCGCGTCTACCTGAACGGCATCGGCAAGACAGCCCTGCTGACGGCAGCCGACGAGGTGGAACTGGCCAAGCGGATCGAGGCCGGCCTGTATGCCAAGCACGTGCTCGAGACCAAGAAGCGTCTCACCGCCGCGAAGAAGCGCGATCTGTCGATCGTCGTGCGCGAAGGCCAGGCAGCCCGTAGCCATCTTCTCGAGGCCAATCTTCGCCTCGTGGTTTCTCTGGCGAAGCGGTACACCGGGCGCGGGATGCCCCTGCTGGATCTGATCCAGGAAGGCAACCTCGGCCTGATCCGCGCCATGGAGAAGTTCGACTACGCCAAGGGCTTCAAGTTCTCGACCTACGCGACCTGGTGGATCCGCCAGGCCATCACCCGCGGCATGGCCGATCAGAGCCGCACCATCCGTCTCCCCGTCCACCTCGTCGAGCAGGTCAACAAGCTCGCCCGGATCAAGCGCGAACTGCACCAGCAGCTCGGGCGGGAAGCCACCGATGCGGAACTGTCGAGCGAATCGGGCATCGCGGTCGAGAAGATCGCCGATCTGCTCGATCACAGCCGCGACCCGGTGAGCCTCGACATGCCGGTCGGCAACGACGAGGAAGCTCCGCTCGGTGACTTCATCGAGGACGCCGAAGCCACCTCGGCGGAGAACGCCGTCATCGCGGGACTGCTGCACAGTGATGTCCGGACGGTGCTGGGCACGCTCGACGAGCGCGAGCAGCAGGTAATCCGCCTGCGGTACGGACTCGACGACGGGCAGCCGCGCACCCTCGATCAGATCGGCAAGCTGTTCGGGTTGTCGCGCGAGCGGGTTCGGCAGATCGAACGCGAAGTGATGGGCAAGCTTCGCGAGGGCGACCGCGCAGATCGCCTTCGCGCATATGCCAGCTGACCGGGCGCGTCAGCGGTAAAGATCCCCGAGGACCGGGCTGGGTCCTCGGGGATCGTCCTTTTCCGGGGCGGTGCACGCTCGGTGCGCCGCAGACTGCCGCTTCAGCGCAAGCGGCGGGGACCGAGGTCGAGCGGGTGCGGTTCCGGACCGATCCGCAGGTGGGCGTCGGTCAGTTCCACCCCCACCGGGGACGCCAGGAGTGGCTCGCACACGAGATCGCGAACCTCGGGCAGATCGTCGGCGAAAGCCGAGATCCGCTGCACGAAATCCACCAGCGCGGCCTTGTTCACCGGTGCCGCGTTGCGGTACCCGGAGAGCAGCGGCGCGGCCTTGGGAGCGTCGATCAGTTCCATCGCTTCGTCCTCGGTGAGAGGCAGCACGCGGTATGCACGGTCGCCGAGAAGATCGGAGATCACGCCGGCGAGGCCGAACGAGATCAGCGCTCCGAACGACGGGTCGTCCTGCACGCGGATCGCACATCCGATGCCCTTGACGGCCATCTTCTGCACGTGCAGAAGGGGCTCGCCGGACATCAGCGCGAGGTCCCGGTAGGCGATCCGTACCGATTCCGCGTCTACGAGATCGAGCCGCACCCCGCTCAGGTCGGGACGGTGACGCCACTGAGCGCCGGTGGCCTTGACCGCGACCGGAAACCCGATCTCCGTCGCGGCGGCGACTGCTTCGGATTCGGTGGTGACGGCCCGGAAATCGGCGATCTGCACGCCGTAGCACGACAACAGCAACGCCGCCTCCGTGTCGGACAGGTACCTGCCCTCGGGAGAGGTCTCGAGCCATCCGTGGACGAGTGCGCGGGCTCGTTCGGGATCGATCCCGGCCGGACGCACGACCTGCGACGGCGGCCGGCTACGCCACTTCGCATAACTCCACGCCCGCGCGAGTGCCTTGGCCGCGCGTTCCGGCCCCGGGTACGACGGCACCGACCCTTTGGTGGGGTTGCCCGCGGCATCCCGCACGGCGAGAACGTCGGGGATGCCTTCGGTGGCGAGGAAGGTGGTCACGACGGGCTTGTCCGAACCGGATACGGCGTCGCGCAGCGCCTGCGCGAAAGGCTGGACGTCGACGGCGACCGGCGGCACGAACACCGCGATCACCGCGTCGATGTTCTCCGAATCCAGTGCGTGTGCCACGGCTTCCGCGAACTCGTCCGGGCTCGCCTGCGGCCCGAGGTCCACCGATTCCGGCGCCACCAGCCCTTCTCCCCGTGCGGCGTCGACCGCGAGCACGCCGAGAGCGGTGGAGTTGCCGATCACGGCCACCCGCGGTCCGGCGGGAAGCGGTTGATACCCGAAGAGCAGGGCCGAGTCGAACAGTTGCGCAATCGATTCGACCTGCACCACACCGGCCTGCTCGAACAGACTGCGCACCATGGTGTCGTCCATCTCGCCGGTGCGTGCCGCGAGGGCGGGCGGTACGGCGTGGCGTCCGCTCTTGACTGCCACGATCGGTTTGCTCCGTGCTACCCGCCGGGCGATGCGCGAGAACTTCCTCGGATTGCCGAAGCTCTCGAGGTACAGCAGCACAACTTCGGTGGCGGGATCCGTATCCCAGTACTGCAACAGATCGTTGCCGGACAGGTCGGCGCGGTTGCCGGCCGAGACGAACGACGACAGGCCCACACCGGTCTTCGCGGCCTCGTCGAGGATGGCGATACCCAGGGCACCCGACTGGCAGAAGAACCCGACGTTGCCCGCCGCCGGAAGCACCGGCGCCAGGGTCGCGTTGAGCATGATCGCCGGATCGTTGTTGGCCACCCCGAGAGCATTGGGGCCGATCAGGCGCATGCCGTGGGAGCGGGCGGCCAGCGCGAGCCTGCGTTCCGCATCGCGGCCCTCCGGTCCGGTTTCGCCGAATCCGGACGAGACGACGAGCAGGGCTTTGACACCTTTGGCGAGGCAGTCGTCGAGGACCGCGTCGATGGACTCGGCGGGCACCGCGGCGATCGCGAGGTCGACTTCGTCCGGGATGTCGCGCACCGTCGGGTAGGCGCGGACGCCGCGCACCGAGCGGTGTTCCGCATTGACCGGGTACACCGGTCCGGTGAATCCGCTGCGCAGCATGTTCACGAGGACTGCGTTGCCGACCTTGCGGCTGTCTGTGGACGCACCGATCACCGCGACGCTGCCGGGACCGAGGATGTTGCGGACGCTGCGTGCCTCGGCGGCGCGTTCGCGGGCGTTGCGCACCGAGACGAGCGCTTCGGTGGGGTCGATCGCGAACTCGAGCCGGACCACGCCGCCCTCGAAACTGCGACTGACCTGGTATCCGGCTTCGCGGAACACGGTGATCATGTGGCGGTTCTCGGCGAGAACCTCCGCCACGAAGGTGTGGAGGCCGTTCTCGGCGGCCGCACCGGCGAGATGCTCGAGGAGAATCGGTCCGAGGCCACGCCCCTGGTGGGCGTCGGCGACGGTGAAGGCCACTTCGGCAGAAAGGCCGTCCCCCTCGCCGGGCAATCCCTCGTACCGGCCGACCGCGATGATCTCGTCGCCGAGCAGCGCGACGAATGCGACGCGCGTGTGGTGATCGACGACGGTGAACCGGAAGAGGTCCTTCTTCGAGATCGTCGGGTACGGCCCGAAATAGCGCAGGTAGCGGGTTCGCTCCGACAACTTGCCGTGGAATTCGATGATGCGGTCGGCGTCCTCGGGCACGATCGGCCGCAGATGCACGACCCCGCCGTCGGAGGCGAGGACGTCGGCCACCCAGTGACGTGGATAGTCGCGAGCGACGGCCAGCGCGTGCTCGCGTGCTGCGTCGGCGGCGGTTTCCGCTTCGCTCTTCGCGGGCTCGACGCCCGAGTCCGCCGGTACTTGCTGGGAGTCAGTCACGCGGGTCCTCCGGGTCCAGGCCGAGCAGGGGGAACGCCGATCGGCGCGTGGCGATGATCGCCGAGTCGATGCGGGTGAGCGCTCGGTCGAGCGACGCGACCCCGGTTTCCGGAGTACCTCCGGGCCCGTCCCACGGAAGGTAGGACACGTCCGAGTCGTCCCCCATGGCGGTCGGCAGATCGATCCCGGGCGCGAGTGCGCCGACGCGTGCGCGCCAGTCCGCCGGTACCGCCGTGGTGAGGTCGACCTCCCGGTCGAGTGCCGCGGCGATCAGATGGGTCCAGGCCCGCGGCACGACCCTGACCAACCCGTAACCGCCGCCGCCGACGGCGAGCCAGCGACCTTCGCAGTGACGGTCCGCGAGGTCCCGCATCGCGAGATAGGACGCCCGCTGACCGTCCACCGTCAGAGCCAGATCGGCGAGGGGGTCTTCGCGATGGCTGTCGGCTCCGCACTGGCTGATGAGGATCTGGGGGCGGAACGAGGCGAGCGCGCCGGGCACGATCGCATGAAATGCCCTCAGCCACAACGAATCCACGGTTCCGGGAAGTACAGGCATATTGATCGAGGTGCCCTCGGCGTCGCCGGCACCGACCTCACTCGACCAACCGGTGTTGGGCCACAACGTCGCCGGATGCTGATGAAGGGAGATGGTCAGCACTCGCGGGTCGCCGAGGAAAGCGTGCTGGACACCGTCCCCGTGGTGTGCGTCGACGTCCACATAGGCGATGCGGTCGTAACCGTTGTCGAGCAGCCACGAGATAGCGATGGCCGCGTCGTTGTAGACGCAGAATCCGGCAGCCCAGTCGGCCATCGCATGGTGCATACCACCGCCGATGCTCACCGCGCGCCGGGTGCGGCCCGATGCAATCTCCCGGGCGGCGGCCAGGGTGCCACCGGCGAGAGTCGCACTCGCTTCGTGCATGCGCGGGAAGATGGGGTTGTCGTCGGTACCGAGACCGTGCGGGGTGTCGGTGACAGGATCGGCGCCGGGTTCGACCGCACCGGCCCGTTTGACGGCGTCGACGTAGGCGGGCGTGTGGATCCGCAGGAGATCGGCATCGTCTGCGGGAGACGGATGGACCGTCTCGACGCCCTCGAGCAGACCTAGGCTCTTCGACAGAGCCATGGTGAGATCGAGTCGGGTGGGGTTCATGGGGTGCGTCGGCCCCCACCGGTAATCGAGGTAATCGGGGCTCCACACCACCACTCGATCGCCGCCCAGTTGTGTCGTACCGCCCTCGGCGGTGGAGCTAGTGGTCATGGACACAGACGCTACTGGTCGGGGCCGGGACGCGCGAGCAACCGACGGCGACCCCACTGCCCTATTCGCACGGTTAGAATTGGCCCAGACGAAGGGGTGTGAGAGTGAAGGACCTGGTCGATACCACGGAGATGTATCTCCGGACGATCTACGATCTGGAAGAGGAAGGCGTCGTGCCGTTGCGTGCGCGCATCGCCGAACGCCTCGAGCAGAGTGGACCCACCGTCAGCCAAACGGTCGCCCGCATGGAGCGGGACGGCCTGCTGCGTGTCGCCGGCGACCGCCATCTGCAGCTGACCGAGAAAGGTCGCGATCTCGCGGTGTCGGTCATGCGCAAACACCGTCTCGCGGAACGTCTCCTGGTCGACGTCATCGGCCTCGACTGGGAGAACGTGCACGCCGAGGCGTGCCGCTGGGAGCACGTGATGAGCGAGGAGGTCGAGCGGCGCCTCGTCGAGGTGCTCAACAACCCGACCACGTCCCCGTACGGAAACCCGATTCCGGGCCTGGCGCAACTCGGTCTGGACAAGGATTCGGCACCCGACGAGAAACTGGTCCGGTTGACGGAGATCGCCAACGGAAAGCCGACAGCCGTGGTGGTGCGGCGACTGGCCGAATACGTCCAGTCCGACCCGGACGTCATCGCCCGCCTGCGCGAGGCCGGAGTGGTTCCGGACGCACGCGTTACAGTCGAGACGCGTCCGGGCTCGGTGACCATCACGGTGGCCGGGCACAACAGCTTCGAGCTTTCCGATGAGATGGCCCACGCAGTGCAGGTGAAGCAGGTCTGAGGCAGATCTCTTCACAGGCCCCGTGCGGGCCTGTGAAGAGGGGATTCCCAGCGTGAGACTTCTGGTGACCGGTGGTGCCGGGTACGTGGGCAGCGTGTGCAGCACAGTGCTGCTCGAACAAGGCCACGAGGTAGTTGTCGTCGACGACCTGTCCACGGGAAATGCTGACGCCGTTCCCGCGGGCGCCGACTTCGTCGAAGGCGACATCGCGACGGTCGCGGCCGACGTACTCGGCACCGGCGAGGACGGTCCGCGCTTCGACGGCGTACTGCACTTCGGGGCACAGTCGCTCGTCGGCGAATCCGTCGAATACCCGGAGAAGTACTGGCAGGGCAATGTCGTCACCACCTTGACGCTGCTCGAGGCGATCCGGCGTTCGCGCACCCCCCGTCTGGTCTTCTCCTCGACCGCCGCGACCTACGGCGAGCCCGACGAGGTACCGATCGTCGAGGATGCTCCGACCCGGCCCACCAACCCGTACGGCGCTTCGAAGCTCGCTATCGACCACGCGATTTCGTCGTACACCCACGCCCACGGACTGGCGGCGACGAGCCTGCGGTACTTCAACGTCGCCGGTGCGTACGGCGGCGCGGGTGAGAACAGGACCGTCGAGACCCACCTGATTCCACTGGTTCTGCAGGTCGCGCTCGGGCAGCGCGACCGCATCTCCGTCTTCGGCACCGACTGGCCCACGAAGGACGGGACCGCGGTGCGCGACTACATCCATGTGAAGGACCTGGCCGACGCGCACGTGCTGGCCCTCACCCGAGCGGAGCCGGGAACCCATCGCATCTACAACCTCGGCAGCGGCGAAGGATTCAGCGTCCGGGAGGTGATCGCCGCATGCGAACGCGTCACCGGACTGTCCATCGCGACGGTCGACGCACCCCGGCGTGCCGGCGACCCTGCGGTGCTGATCGCGTCGAGCGACCGCGCCATGACGGAACTCGGATGGACACCGAAGCACACCGATCTGGACGAAATAGTCTCGGATGCTTGGGATTTCATGAAGAACCTGGGCGAGCGCTCACATGCCGCGCGCCGCGCCGCGTCGTGATCGCTCCCAGGTGAGCAGAGCCGAGTCACCGAGCAGTCCCATCCTGCGGTAGCTCGACACCCAGTCTCGCGGCGAGCTCGTATCCGGTCGCCGCGAGACCCCGGATGGCCTCGGGGCGCAAGCCTGCTTGCAACGCCTGGTCGAGCAGATCCGAAAGCCTGTGCCGGGGATCGGATTCGAGCGCGGCCTTCAGCGCGACACCGGCGAACGGCCCGTCGCCGCGCACGTACGCACCGAACGCCACCAGAGCGGCCGCATCGGCGCGCTCGGGATCGGGCAGGGCGCGAGCGAGATCCAGCCACAGTCGTTCTGCTGCGTCGGCCCACGGTCCGGATGCGAGTGCCAGCACCGCGTCGCGCACCGTCCGGTTGGCAAGGATCACGGCCAGTTCCGCGTACTCACCCGGGAGCAACCGGTCGGCGCCGTCGCCCGCTCGGGCGACGTGGGACAGCAGCGTCTGCAGTTCGGCCCGGTCGGCGTAACCCGCTCCCCCGGCCCGCTCGGCACGTTCGTAGGTGAGATCGCGAGTACGGGCGGCCTCGTCGAGGCTGTCGGCCACCTCCTCACGAAACCCCGTCGGGTAGGGCTCGAGGAGAGCAGTCAGTTCGCTGCGGGCCCGCCGGATCGGGTTGCCGTCGAACACCCGCGCGGCGGCGACGACGGAGGCGTCAGGGTCGGGCACCGTCCCGCATTCCCCGCGCCCGGGAACGAACCAGGTCGCGCCGGCATCTATGGCGGGGACGGCGAGTGCGCCGCCGAGCGTGATGTCGGCGCCCGCGAGCGAGGCGGCGAACTCCTCCACGATCGTGTGAGCACGTTCGGCGTCCGGTCCGTGCGGGTCGGAAAGCCTGTCGTCGACCAGGATCGCGATGACGGACTCCGCTCCTTCGCGCGCACAGACGGCACGAAAGCGACGGAACGCGTCGTGCATGCGGTCCGGTGCGGTGTGGCGCGGCCCGTCGAGCAGCAGGTCGTGTCGCATCACCGCCCCGATCGTGGCGGATCCGCCCGAACCTGGCCCCGCTGTTGCGGGAGACAGGGTCAAGACGACCAGGGAACGCGTGGGACGGAATCCGAGCAGCGCGGGCACCGCTGCGATCAGTTCTCCGATGTCGGTGAGGCGGAGCGGACGCGAGGACGAAGTGGGTGTGGTCATGTCCGAACGGTCCCCCGGGGCGGTGACCGGACCCGGCCCGCGCGGGGCTCGAGCGACACTTCTGGGGATCGACGGGCGCGATGTGGACAACCCGCGCGACGGGGCGCTGCGTGCCCGATCCGGAGGCCCGTGCGTCGGCGGTCGTCTCTACCGTGGCTGCTCTTCGAAGGCGTAGCGCACCGCGTCCGCGTAGGCGCGGTCGAGATTCTCGGTGTCCGGGACATCCGATTCGAACGACATGAAGGTCACGAGCACGCGCACGCTACCGAGTTGCGCCGCACGGGTGGACATCGATTGGACGAGGATGTCCCCGCCGTGCCCGGATCGGACCGTTCGCGACAGGCCCAGTGTCTCGGATCCGGGGACGACGATCGCGGGGTCGGGCTCGAGCACGGTGGTGACGGTCGCGGTGGCACCCCGGCGGGTGGCTTCGACCCGTCCGCACTCCTCGACGAAGGTGCGGTACTCGGACAGGGGCTCCGCGAACGTCACGATCTCCACACTGAGGGTGGCTCGGCCGGCGGTATCGGTGCCGACCGCCATCGCGGTCCCCGCCGGTCCGTAGTCCTGAGACGGCGGCAGGCAGCCCGCCGGGTCCACCCGGGCGTCCGGTGGGATGCCCTCGAGGTCGGGCGCGGCCTGCGCCACGGCCTGCGGGGACAGGACGACGGCGCTGTACGTCACCGGAAAGCGATCGATCGGCAACAGCAGGGCCGCAGGGAGGGGACCGCCGCCCGGTACCGGAGTGGGCGCGGTCGCGGGCGGACCCCCGTACGGCGCCGACGCTTCGGGCAGAGCGACCCCGGAAATGCTGCTCGTACACGCGGCGACCAGCACCAATACGGTCGCGACGAGCGGTGCGGCTGCGATCGGGCGCCGCGTGGTCGAGGGCGCGGGGCGGGCGCCGTCGATCCTCTTCCGTCGTGGAGCGCCGCTCTTCGCCACCTGAACCTCCGTCGTCCACAGCCGAGCGGGTCCGGACCCGGGAAATCGCCACCGCCGCTTCAATTAGACTCGGACACCACCATGCCACGCCGGTGCTGCACCGGCGGGAAGGCTACGACGGCGCAGTGTGATCGGAGTGGTTCCCAAATGGACGAGCAGTCCCGGATGTACGAGCTGGAGTTTCCCGCTCCACAACTCATGACCGCCGACGGGCAGGGTCCGGTTCTCGTTCACGGCCTAGAGGGGTTCGCGGACGCCGGACACTCCGTGCGGCTTGCCACCACGCACCTGAGGGAGACGCTCGAGACCGAACTCGTGGCGTCCTTCGCGGTGGACGAACTCATCGACTACCGGTCCCGGCGCCCCCTGATGACGTTCAAGGCGGATCATTTCTCCGACTATGCGGCACCCGAACTGAACCTGTACGCCCTGATCGACAATGCCGGAACACCGTTTCTGCTGCTTGCCGGCAGCGAACCGGATCTCAAGTGGGAGCGGTTCATCACGGCGGTCCGGCTTCTGGCCGAGCAGTTCAACGTGCGCCGCACCATCGGGCTCAATTCGATCCCGATGGCGACCCCCCATACGCGACCCCTCTCGGTGACCGCCCATTCCACCAACAAGGATCTGATCGCGGGCCACCATCGCTGGTCCGGTGAGTTGCAGATCCCGGCGGGGGCCTCGTCGTTGCTCGAACTCCGCATGGCGCAGCACGGACACGAATCGGTCGGTTTTTCCGTGCACGTCCCCCACTACCTGGCACAGACGGACTACCCGGCCGCCGCGGAGACGCTGCTCACCCAGGTCGCAGAAATCGGGAACCTGGACATTCCGCTGCACGCTCTTGACGAGGCCGCGGCGCGGGTCCGCGAGCAGATCGACGAGCACATCGAGGGCAACGAGGAAGTACAGGCGGTCGTGCAGGCGCTCGAGCGGCAGTACGACAGCTACGTTGCCGCGCAGGAGCAGCAGACTTCTCCCCTGCCGACCGACGAGAATCTGCCGACCGGGGAGGAACTCGGGGCGGAGTTCGAACGCTTTCTCGCGGAGTACGACCAGCGCGGCGACGACGAAACCGATCAGCCGGACTGACCCCCACCGGGGTATGTCACGACCGGGCAGGGACACGATGGGACGTTTCATGACCGTTACGATCGTGTCCCTGCGAGTCACATACACTCCGTACGCTCTCTCGGCATGCGAGAGTGACTCCGGGTGACGATCATCGCCACGGCCGAGCCAACGGCCGCGCGTAGGTCCATTCCCATGTCTGTAGGAGGCGGTCATGGCCACAGGACGCTCGAGGAAACTCCGGCCGGTTCCCGACAAGGAACCGCGCATGGTCTTCCGGACCATCCACGGCTACCGCCGCGCCTTCCGGATGGCCGGCAGCGGACCTGCACTGTTGCTCATCCACGGGATCGGTGACGACTCCTCGACGTGGCAGGAGGTGATCCCGCACCTCGCCGAGAAGTACACCGTCATCGCCCCCGACCTCCTCGGGCACGGGCGCTCCGACAAGCCGCGGGCCGACTATTCGGTCGCCGCCTACGCCAACGGCATGCGCGACCTGTTGTCGGTGCTCGGCATCGAAAAGGTCACGGTGGTCGGACACTCCCTCGGCGGTGGCGTCGCGATGCAATTCGCGTACCAGTTCCCCGGCAAGGTCGAGCGTCTCGTGCTCGTGTCCTCCGGCGGAGTGACCAAGGACGTCCACCCCGTGCTGCGAATGGTGTCCGTGCCCGTCGTCAGCGAAGTCCTCAAGCTCCTTCGCCTGCCGGGCGCGATGCCCGCGATGCGGTTGGCTGGTTCCGCACTGGGTCAGCTCAACAGCTCACCGCTGCGCCCCGGTGGGGTCTTCCACGACGCCTCGGACCTGGTACGCATTCTCGGCGGGCTTCCGGATCCCACGGCATGCGAGGCGTATCTGCGGACACTTCGTGCGGTAGTGGACTGGCGAGGTCAAGTGGTGACGATGCTCGACCGCAGTTATCTCACCGAAGATCTTCCGGTGCAGCTGATCTGGGGTGACCGCGACACCGTCATCCCGGTGGGGCACGCCTACCTCGCCCATTCCGCGATGCCCGGGTCACGCCTCGAAGTGTTCCGCGGCGCAGGCCACTTTCCCTTCCGCGACGACCCGTTGCGCTTCCTGAAGGTCGTGGAGAACTTCCTCGAGAACACCGCGCCCCTCCAGTTCGACGAGGAGACCTGGCGTCGCCTCCTCATCTCTGGTGTGAGCGAATCCGGCATCACCGGCGGTCCCGCCACCCGAATGGCCGTGCTCGACGTCATGGAGTCGGACGAGCGCAGCGCCACCTAGGGGGTCCGCAGCGCAGGCGTGCGTGGAGAGCGTCCGCAGCGGGGGCGACTAGCCTGGAACAGTGCTGCTTCCCGATCTGATACCCGACCCCGTCGACGACGACGCTCTCTTCGACGCATTCGCCTCCTGGACGACGGATCGGGGACTGACGCTCTACCCGGCGCAGGAGGAAGCGCTCCTGGAGCTCGTGAGCGGGTCCCACGTGATCCTCGCCACGCCGACGGGGTCGGGTAAGTCGATGGTGGCGATCGGCGCGCACTTCTTCGCCCTTGCCGCCGGCAAGCGCACGTTCTACACGGCGCCGATCAAGGCACTCGTCAGCGAGAAGTTCTTCGCGCTGTGCGAGGTGTTCGGTGCCGACCGAGTCGGAATGATGACGGGCGACGCGTCCGTGAACCCGACCGCTCCGATCGTTTGTGCCACCGCCGAGATCGTCGCGAACCTCGCCCTGCGTGAAGGCGCAGACTCCGACATCGGCCAGGTGGTGATGGACGAGTTCCACTTCTACTCCGAGCCCGGCCGGGGCTGGGCCTGGCAGGTGCCCCTCATCGAACTGCCGGACGCACAGTTCCTGCTCATGTCGGCGACGCTCGGCGACGTGTCGTTCCTCCAGAAGGATCTCACCCGCCGCACCGGACGCCCGACAGTCGAGGTCGCCGGGTCCGAGCGTCCTGTGCCCCTGACCTTCTCGTACTCCCAGGCGCCCATCGGTGAGGCCATCGAAGAACTGGTCACCACCCATCAGGCGCCGGTGTACGTCGTCCACTTCACCCAGGCGGCCGCACTCGAGCGTGCTCAGGCACTGACCAGTGTCAATCTGTGTTCGAAAACCGAGAAGGAGGCGATCGCCGCCGCGATCGGCGACTTCCGGTTCTCGACGGGCTTCGGCAAGACGCTCTCGCGCCTGGTGCGGCACGGCATCGGCGTCCACCACGCGGGAATGCTGCCGAAGTACCGGCGCTTGATCGAAAAGCTGGCGCAGGACGGGCTTTTGAAGGTCATCTGCGGTACGGACACACTCGGCGTCGGCATCAATGTGCCGATCCGCACGGTGCTGCTGACGGGACTGACCAAGTACGACGGCACCCGCACCAGGCAACTCAAGGCGCGTGAATTCCACCAGATCGCGGGTCGCGCCGGTCGCGCCGGATACGACACCATGGGCACGGTCGTCGTGCAGGCGCCCGAGCACGAGATCGAGAACGTCCGGGCACTGGCCAAGGCCGGGGAGGACCCGAAGAAGCGGCGCAAGGTGCAGCGGAAGAAGGCGCCCGAAGGGTTCGTCTCGTGGGGCGAGGGCACCTTCGAGAAGCTCATCGTCGCGTCCCCGGAACCGATGCAGTCGCGATTCGCGGTGAGCAACTCGATGCTGCTCAACGTCATCGCCCGCCCGGGCAACTGCTTCCAGGCGATGCGGCATCTGCTCGAGGACAACCACGAACCCCGGCCGGCCCAGCGCAAGCACATCCTCAAGGCCGTGTCGCTCTACCGCGGTCTGCTGCAGGCCGGCGTCGTTCAGCAACTCGACGAGCCCGACGAATACGGTCGCATGGCGCGACTGACCGTCGATCTCCAGCGCGACTTCGCGCTGAATCAGCCGTTGTCGCCGTTCGCGCTCGCCGCCATCGAACTGCTCGACATCGAGGCTCCGGACTACGCGCTCGACGTCGTGTCGGTGATCGAGTCGACGCTCGACGATCCCCGTCAGATTCTCATGGCCCAGCAGCACGCGGCACGGGGTGAAGCCGTCGCGCAGATGAAGGCGGACGGGATCGAATACGACGAGCGCATGGAACTGCTCGAAGAGATCACCTGGCCGAAGCCGCTCGCCGACCTCCTCGATCCGGCTTTCGAGACGTATCGCGGTGGCCACCCGTGGGTCGCGGAGACACCGTTGTCCCCGAAATCGGTGGTGCGCGACATGATCGAGCGCGCGATGACCTTCTCGGAACTGGTGAGCCATTACGGGCTTGCGCGGTCGGAAGGGCTCGTCCTGCGGTATCTCGCCGACGCCTACCGTGCACTGCGGCAGACCGTGCCGGACGTGGCGCGCACGGAGGACCTCGAGGACATCATCGAGTGGCTCGGTGAGCTCATCCGCCAGGTGGACTCGTCCCTGCTCGACGAGTGGGAGTCGCTCACGAATCCGGGCGTCGAATCCGACGACCAGCAGGTCGCGTTCGGCGCGGATGTCCCCCGGCCGCTGTCCGCGAACACGCGCGCCTTCAAGGTCATGGTGCGCAACGCGATGTTCAAGCGTGTGGAACTCGCGGCACGGCGCCGCTGGAACGATCTTGCAGAGCTCGGTGACGGGCTCGACGCGGACGACTGGGAGGATCTGCTCGAGCTGTACTTCGACGAGTACTCCGAGATCGGGACCGGCCCCGACGCCCGCGGACCGCAGCTGTTCTCGGTGGTGATGGACACCGAGGTGTGGCGGGTGCGCCAGACGCTGCACGACCCTCAGGGCGATCACGGGTGGGCTTTGCTCGGCGAGGTCAACCTGGCCGAGTCGGATGCGGCGGGCGAGGTGGTGTTCGACGAGTTCGAGGTGGCGGAGGGCTGAATCGATCCGGCTGTATGCCGTACCGGTAGCCTGACCGGGTGAACGAAGAGTCCGCGCAGGCGTTCCGGCTGGCCTATGTCCCCGGGGTCACCCCCACCAAGTGGGTCCGGGTGTGGACGGAACGTATGCCGGACGTACCGATCGAACTCATGCCCGTCGAGCCCACGTCGGGTGCGGAACCGCTTCGCAACGGGACGGCCGACATCGCCCTGTTGCGGCTACCGCTCGAGCGGGACGGGTTGTCGGTGATCAACCTCTACACGGAGGCCTCGGTGGTGGTGGTGCCGAAGGAGCATGCGATCGCCGCCGTCGACCGGATCTCGGTAGCCGACCTCGCGGAAGAGACCGTGCTGCACCCGCTCGACGATGTCCTGGACTGGGCCACCCTCCCGGGCGAGGAGGCGTTCGAGCGTCCCGCCGACACGGAGACCGCGGTCTCCCATGTCGCGTCCGAGGTGGGTGTGCTCGTCACCCCTCAGTCACTCGCCCGTCTGCACCATCGCAAGGACCTCACCTACCGACCGGTCACCGACGCACCCGCGTCGCAGGTGGGGCTCGTGTGGGTGACCGACCGCACCACCGACCTCGTCGACACCTTCGTCGGCATCGTCCGCGGCCGCACCGCCAACAGTTCGAGGGGACGCCGACAGGATTCGGAGACCCCCGCGGAGGACGCCAAGGATCGCAAGGGTCCGCGCCGCGGAGAACGTCAAGGTTCCCAGCCCAAGCGCGTGGTCGGAGACAAAAAGCCCAAGGCGCGACGTGGAAACACGAGCCGCCCCAAGGGTTCCGGCAGGCCCCGCAAGGGCAGGGGCTGACTTACCCGACGGGTCGCACCTGCGCGGGAAGTTGCATCCTGATGAGGTCGGCGAGCGCACGGTAGTCGGCTGCGCGGGCCGTGGAGGAACGGACGACGAGCCCGATGGTCCGGCTCGGCGCGGGCGAGACGAAATGTGCCATCGCAAGATCCCCGCGCGCGGTCTCCACAGGTATCGACGACGCGGGGACGAGCGTGATGCCCAGTCCCCCGGCCACGCACCGCACCACGGTCGCGAGTGAGGTCGCGCGGGTGTCGCCCGCCATCGGACGGGCATCGACCGACCGGCACAGATCGAGCGTCTGGTCGCGCAGGCAGTGCCCCTCGTCGAGCAGTAACAAGGGCGCGTTGTCGAGCGCGGAGACGGGCACGTCCATCCGACCCGCCAATTCGTGACCCGGGGGCACGACAAGCACGAAATCCTCCGAGTACAACGGCATCTCGACCACACCGGAGATCTCGGAGGGCAGGGCGACCACCGCTGCGTCGAGGGTTCCGGCGCGCAGCGCGCCGAGCAGACGCGCGGTCTGGTCCTCGACGACGTGGAGCACAAGGTTCGGCATCGTCACGCCCAGCGCGGGAAGCAGGTCGGGCAGCACGTAGGGCGCCACGGTGGGAATGAAGCCGAGGCGGAGGGGGCCGGACAGTCCGTCGGAGGCGCCGGCAGCCGCGGCGACGAATCCGTCTGCCGCGTCGAGGATCGCCTGGGCTTGCGGGAGGAGCCGCGCCCCGGCGGGGGTCACGAGGACGCGACGGGTACTGCGTTCGATCAGGTGGACTCCGAGGCCGTTCTCGAGCGCCGCCAGCCCCTGCGACAAAGTGGGTTGGCTCACATTCAATCTGGTAGCGGCAGTACCGAAGTGGCGATACTTTGCGACTGCGACGAAGGCACGCAGCTGCGACAGGGTGGGCTGATAACTCTGATCGGACACGCCTATCAGTCTAGTGCCACCGATCACCTTTACCTTTTGAATGGTTTCCGGCAAGATGGTTTTCATACCGGAGAACGGTCCGACAGGATCGTCCGGTAACGCATGATTTCGCGCCGTCCCGGCGCGGAAGCGCGTGATCGACTCGCTTGTTCACGACTTATCGAGAGGACCGAGAATGGCACTGCTGACCATTGGCGATCAGTTCCCCGCTTTCAACCTGAAGGCCCTCGTCGGCGGAGATCTGACCCAGGTCGACGCCACCCAGCCCGACGACTACTTCACCACCATCACCAGCGACGACTACGCCGGTAAGTGGAAGATCGTCTTCTTCTGGCCGAAGGACTTCACCTTCGTCTGCCCCACCGAGATCGCCGCCTTCGGCAAGCTGAACGACGAGTTCGCCGATCGTGACGCGCAGGTGCTGGGCGCCTCCGTCGACAACGAGTTCGTCCACTTCCAGTGGCGCGCACAGCACGAGGACCTCAAGACCCTCCCCTTCCCGATGCTCTCGGACCTCAACCGTGAACTCGTCTCGGCCACCGGCGTTCTGAACAAGGACGGCGTCGCCGATCGCGCGACCTTCATCGTCGACCCGAACAACGAGATCCAGTTCGTCTCGGTCACCGCCGGTTCCGTGGGCCGCAACGTCGACGAGGTCCTCCGCGTCCTCGACGCACTGCAGTCGGACGAGCTGTGCGCATGCAACTGGAAGAAGAACGACCCGACCCTCAATGCGGGTGAGCTCGTCAAGGCGGCCCTGAAGTGAGTGTCGAAAACCTGAAGAACGCTCTGCCCGAGTACGCCAAGGACCTCAAGCTCAACCTCGGTTCCCTTGCGCGCTCGACCGAACTCAACGAGCAGCAGCTGTGGGGCACGTTCCTCGCCGCCGCGGCCGCCACCAAGTCGGCGACCGTGCTCAAGGAGATCTCCGAGGAAGCTGCCGACGTGCTGTCGGCCGAGGCGTACAACGCCGCTCTCGGTGCCGCATCCATCATGGGCATGAACAATGTCGCCTACCGCGCCAAGGGTTTCCTCGGTGACGACTACGCCCAGGTGCGAATGGGTCTGCGGATGAACATCATCGGCAACCCCGGCGTCGAGAAGTCCGACTTCGAACTGTGGTCGCTCGCGGTCTCCACGATCAACGGCTGCCACGACTGCACCGCTGCGCACGACAACGTCGTCCGCAAGGAGGGCCTCTCCAAGGAGCAGGTCTGGGAGGCCGTCAAGATCGCGGCAACCCTGCAGGGGGTCGCCCAGGCGATCGTCGCCTCCGAGCTTCTCGCCGGCGTCTGATCCGCTTCACTGTTCGAACAAAAGGGACCCCTCTTCGGAGGGGTCCCTTTTCGCATCGAAGCCTTCCGCCGGTCACTCGGCAGGGGTCGCGGCACCGCCGCCGAGCGCACGACCGGCAGCGAGGTCCTCGTCTGTGAGCAGTACCTCGATCTCGCCGCCGAAGTCGACCCCGGGCGCGAGGGGAAGACGGTCACCGCTCCAGAACCGGCCCGGGTCGTACCAGTTGCTGCCGCGCCGGCGCTGCTCGAGCAACCCCATTTCTTCCATCGTCACCGCCACCACCTCGGCGCAGTACGCGCTTTCGAGCCCCGCTCCGCCCGGCACCCGCTCGCGTGCCGTCTTCCGGCTCAGCGGTAGGCGTCCGGCGAACCAGCGTCCGGTGAGCCTGGCCGTCGACGGGAACGGAGTGCCGTCGAGACGCGCGACGACCTTGAGCAACTGGTCTTCCTGCTCGCCGCTGACCGGCACCGAGATCTGCCGTAGCCATGCGCGCTGGCCGTAACGGGCGCTCCACACCTGCACGGCGCTGCGAAGATCGTGCAACTGGACACCACGCTGGTGCCGTCCGGTCCACATGTCGGGCAGGCTCTTTCCGAGCTCCGCGTGCCACATCAGCGGGGGCAGGTCGTCCAGCACCACAGCCATCCCGACGTGATTGACCGGGGCGTTGGTCAGTGCCTGGATCGCGCGATCCGCGCCGCTGTTGCCGCGGAAGATCCAGAGATCGCCGGTGCGGGCGATCGACACCGCATCATCGAGGGTGATCTGCGAACGAGCCGGGTACCGGTGCATACCGGACAGCCTTCCACGCCGGGGAAGCGCACGCCGCTAGGGTCGAGTCATGGCACTTCGCGGCAGACAGTGGTGGAAGCTTCTCGGCCTGGCCGGCGTCGTCGGCGTGGCTGCGACGGGAGCGGTGACTCTGCGCGCGGAACGCAAGCGCCGCAGTTACACCCCCGACGAAGTGCGCTCGCGCCTGCACGAGCGGTATGCGCGGGCTGTCGCCGAACAGGACGGACGTGGCGACCTACCGCTCACGCAGGTCCCGACCGGCGTTCCGGCCCGGATCCGTCGCGCGCTGCGGAGGATCCGGGCTCGGGGCTGAACGAATCAGCCGAGGGCGGCGGCGAACCCGTCTGCAAGCTCGTGGACCTGCTCGTCGGTCATGACGAACGACGGTGAGATCTGCAACGCGCCCTGTCCTGCTGCCCTGCCCGAGATTCCGTGTGCACGGAGATCTTTGACGAATCCGGGCGCGGCTGCGGGGTCGGCGAGCTGCACGGCGGCGACGGCGCCGAGACCGCTGCGGACCTCCGCGACGCGCGGATGGCCGGCGAGCGGTGCGAGTGCCTCGTGCAGGGTCTTCTCGAGGCGCGCCGACTCGGCGAGCAGATTCTCGCGTTCGATGATGTCGAGGTTCGCCAGAGCGGCAGCCGCTGCGGCGGCGTGCCCTCCGTACGTGTACCCGTGTCGCCACCAGACGCCGCCCGCGAAGAAGGGCTCCGCGACGCGGGGCGCGATGAACACCGCACCCATCGGGAGGTAGCCGGAGGTCAGCCCCTTCGCGGTGGTGATCATGTCCGGCTGCAGATCGAACCGGGAGGACGCGAACCACTCGCCGCCTATCCGGCCGAAGCCGGTGACGACCTCGTCGACGACGAACAGGATGTCGTGGTCCCGGCAGATGTCGCGGATCTCGGCCAGGTAGCCGTCCGGCGGAAGGTACACCCCGCCTGCGCCGACGATCGGCTCGCAGAAGAACGCTGCGATCCGGTCCGCACCGACGCTCTCGATCAGTGAGAGAAACGCCTTCGCGTCGTCCCACGCCACCGTGCGGGTGTCGTCCCACAACTCGCCGTACCCGTCACCGTTGACAGGGATGCCCGCCAACGAGGTGCCGCCGACGTGCATTCCGTGGTAGGCCTTTTCGCGTCCGACGAGCAGAGTCTTGGTGGGCTTGCCCGCCTCCTGCCAGTAGCGTCGCGCGAGTTTCGCGGCGGTGTCCACCGAGTCGGACCCGCCGGAGGTGAAGAAGATCTTGCTGCCGGGGACCGGAGCGATCGCCGCGAGACGTTCGGCGAGTGCGACGGTGGGTTCGGCGGTGAGATCGCCGAAGTTCGAATAGTGGGCGATCTTTCCGATCTGTTCCGCGACGGCATCCGCGATCTCGGTACGTCCGTGCCCGACGTTGGTGAACCACAGGCCCGCGGTGGCGTCCAGGTAGCGGGTCCCCGCGTCGTCCCAGATATAGGCGCCCTCGCCCCGAGCGACGACGAAGGCGCCGTCACGCTCGACCACGCCCATATCGGCAAATCCGTGCCACAACGCGCCCACGACCAGCTCCTGTCCACGACCAAGATTGACGCCGGTCATCGTATGCGGAGGCGACCACTGCGCCGCAGACGGCCCACCTCGCGGGAGCGATCCCCTGTCGGGGTTCTCGCGAGTCGTCGCGGGCCTGCGCGAGGCTCGGGGTCAGGCGTTTCGCTAGGCTGTGTACTCAGCATGTCCATTTCCCCTGCCCCGAACCGCCGCGACCTGAAATCGGCACTCGCCGAAGTGTCGCTCCGCGACGAACATCGCCTCCGCCGCCGCCTCGATCGCGCACGCGGCGACGACGCACTCGCCGCGATCGCCGTCGAGGTCGAGCGCGCCCGGGCGCGTCTCACCGAACGGGCAGCGGAAGTTCCGCCGATCACCTATCCCGAGGATCTGCCCGTCTCCCAGCGGAAGGACGACATCGCTGCGGCGATCCGCGACCACCAGGTCGTCGTCGTCGCCGGTGAGACGGGTTCGGGTAAGACCACCCAGATCCCGAAGATCTGTCTCGAATTGGGCCGCGGAGTGCGCGGGCTGATCGGCCACACCCAGCCGCGCCGGATCGCGGCCCGCGCGGTGGCCGAACGCCTCGCCGAGGAACTCGGTTCGGAAGTGGGTGACACCGTCGGGTACACGGTGCGCTTCACCGATGAGGTGTCCGGCTCGACGCTCGTCAAACTCATGACCGACGGCATCCTGCTCGCCGAGATCCAGCGCGACCGCATGCTTCGGCAGTACGACACCCTGATCATCGACGAGGCGCACGAACGAAGCCTCAACATCGACTTCCTCCTGGGTTACCTGCGTCAGTTGCTGCCGCGACGTCCCGATCTGAAGGTGATCATCACCTCGGCGACCATCGATCCCGAGCGGTTCGCCCGCCACTTCGCGGACGCGGACGGGACACCGGCACCGATCGTGGAAGTATCGGGACGGACGTATCCGGTGGAGGTACGGTACCGGCCGCTCACCGTGGAGGTGGGCGATCAACTCGTCGACCGCGATCCCGTCGACGCGGTGTGCGAGGCCGTCGAGGAACTCCAATCGGCCGGGGACGGGGACATTCTGGTCTTCCTCTCCGGTGAGCGGGAAATCCGGGACACCGCCGACGCGCTGAACGACCGCAAGCTTCGCAACACCGAGATCCTGCCGCTGTACGGCAGGCTCTCGGCCGCCGAGCAACATCGGGTGTTCGCCCCGCACACCGGACGCCGGGTCGTCCTGTCGACCAACGTCGCGGAGACGTCGCTGACGGTGCCGGGGATCCGTTACGTCGTGGATCCGGGTACGGCACGCATCTCCCGCTATTCCGTGCGCACCAAGGTGCAGCGTCTTCCGATCGAGGAGATCTCCCAGGCCTCCGCTCGCCAGCGGGCGGGCCGATGCGGACGTGTCGCCGACGGCATCTGCATTCGGCTCTATTCCGAAGAGGACTTCGACAGCCGCCCGGAGTTCACCGAACCGGAGATCCTCCGCACGAACCTGGCGTCCGTCGTGTTGCAGATGACGGCACTGGGTCTCGGTGAGATCGAATCCTTCCCCTTCGTCGAACCGCCCGACGCGCGGGCGATCCGCGACGGTATCGCACTGCTCGAGGAACTGGGCGCGCTCGAACCGGCGAAGAGTGGGCAGGCTCCGCGTCTGACCGCTACCGGGCGCGAGATCGCGCGGCTGCCGGTCGATCCGCGCATGGCCAGGATGATCGTCGAGGGTCACCGCAACGGGTGCCTGCGCGAGGTGCTCATCATCGTCGCGGCACTGTCGATCCAGGACGTGCGGGAGCGGCCGGCAGAGTTCCAGCAGGCCGCCGACGAGAAACACGCCCGCTTCGCGGTGGACGGATCGGATTTCCTCGCATTCCTGCGGCTCTGGGATTACCTGAAGGAACAGCGGAAAGAGCTGTCCTCCAATCGTTTCCGCAGGATGTGCCGGGACGAGTTCCTGCACTGGCTTCGCATCCGGGAGTGGCAGGATCTTCAGGGGCAGTTACGCCAGATCACCGTCACTCTCGGCTGGGAGACGCACCATCGTGCGGTGAGCGAGGATGCGATCCACCGCTCGCTCCTCGCCGGCCTGTTGTCGCACGTCGGTCTCAGGGAAGGCGACAAGCGCGATTTCCTCGGAGCCCGGGGTGCCCACTTCGCGATCTTCCCGGGTTCGTCCCTGTTCAAGAAGCCGCCACGGTGGGTGATGGCCGCCGAACTCGTGGAGACCTCGCGCCTGTGGGCGCGGATGGTGGCGCGTATCGAACCCGAATGGGTCGAGAAACTCGCTCCCCACCTGGTCAAGCGCACGTACTCCGAACCGCACTGGTCCATCAAGCACGAGTCGGCGATGGCGTACGAGCGGGTCACCCTCTACGGCATCCCCCTGGTGGCCCAGCGGCCCGTCCAGTACGGGCGCATCGACCCCGAGGTCTCGCGCGAGTTGTTCATCCGGCACGCCCTCGTCCAGGGTGAGTGGCGAACCCGGCACAAGTTCTTCCACGCGAACCGAGCACTGCTCGACGACGTGGAGGAACTCGAACACCGCGCGCGCCGGCGCGACATCGTCGTCGACGACGAAACTCTCTACGAGTTCTACGACGAGCGGGTCGGGCGGGATGTCGTGTCGGCCCGTCACTTCGACACGTGGTGGAAGAAGGTTCGGCAGTCGCAGCCCGACCTGCTGACGTTCACCCCGGAAACGGTCGTCAACCAGGATGCCGCAGCGGTTCTCGAAGGCGACTATCCCGATGCCTGGCGGCAGGGCGAGATGCAGTTCCCGCTCACGTACCAGTTCGAACCGGGTACCGACGACGACGGCGTAACCGCACGGATCCCGGTCGCGCTGCTTGCGAACGTGCGCCCCGTCGGGTTCGACTGGCTCGTTCCGGGGATGCGACAGGACCTGGTCACGGCGCTGATCAAGACGCTGCCGAAACATCTTCGGCGACAAGTCGTTCCGGCACCCGACTATGCGGCCGCGCTGCTGGCGTCCGTCACTCCCCGTTCCGAGCCTCTCGTCAACGCGGTCGCTCGGGAATGCTCCCGGCTCGGCAACTGCCGGATCGAACCGGGAGATTTCGACCCCGCCGCACTGCCCGACCATCTCCGCATGACGTTCGCCGCGGTGGACGAGAACGGAAAGGTCCTCGCGCGCAGCAAGAGCCTGACCGAACTCCGTACCCGATTGTCCTCGAGGGTCGACGCCGAGGTGTCGCGCGCCGCGTCGGGCACCGAACGTGCGCCTGCGGTGGCGTGGACGGCAGAGACGCTCGGCACGCTGCAACCCACGGTCACCCGCAAAGTCGGCGGCCAGCAGGTCACCGGCTACCCTGCCCTCGTCGCAGAGGGCTCCGGAGTGGCAGTGCGCGTCCTGAGCACGGCCCCCGCCCAGGCGGCCGCGAACCGGCTCGGCCTGCGAACCCTGCTCCTCGCCACCGCCCCGACCAAGGCCAAGGCGGTGACCTCCGGGCTGACCAACTCCGAGCGCCTCGCCCTGGGCCGCAACCCCGACGGTTCGTTCGACGCGCTCGTCGAGGACTGCCGCGCATGTGCGGTGGACGAAATGATCGCCACGCACGGCAAACCGGTACGCACCCCGGCAGAGTTCGAAGAACTCGCGAAGTCGGTCCGTAGCCGGCTTCCCGGCGCCGTCGCGCGCCTGCTCGGGGCGGTCGTCCCGATCCTGTCGCGTGCCCACGAGGTGGCCGTGGCGCTCGAGCGAACCCAGGGTGAGGCTGCCGACGACGTACGAGAGCAGTTGTCGTCGCTGATCTTCCCCGGATTCGTGACCGATCTGGGTTCACGGCGCCTCGCCGATTTGCCGCGCTACCTCGCTGCAGCCGCACAACGCCTCGATGCGCTTCCCGCAGGCGCACAACGCGACGCCCAGGGAATGGACGTACTCGACCGCGTGTACGCCGCCTACGACCGGTTGCTCGCGCGGCTTCCCGAGGAACGCCGTACCGCAAGTGATGTCGTCGACATCTACTGGATGATCGAAGAGTTGCGGGTGAGCCTGTTCGCACAGGGGCTGGGGACCCGCATCCCGGTATCGGAGAAACGAGTACTCAAGGCGATCGAGGCGGTTCGGTAGCTTCGGCTACGACGAGTCGCCGGACCTCAGTCGGCGTCGGGTACGCGCCGGCTCTGGTGCTGACGAAGCTCGCTGATCTCCCGCTCGAAATCCTCTGCGGAGCTGAAAGATCGGTACACCGACGCGAAGCGCAGGTACGCGACCTCGTCCAGATCGCGCAGCGGGCCGAGGATCGCGAGACCGACCTCGTGGCTGGGCACCTCGGGTGAGCCTTTGGCGCGGATCGTGTCTTCGACTTGCTGGGCGAGCTTGTTGAGCGCGTCGTTGTCGACATCGCGTCCCTGGCAGGCCCTCGCGACACCCCGGACGACCTTTTCGCGACTGAAGGGTTCGGTGACGCCGCTGCGCTTGACCACCGACAGTACGGCGGTCTCGACCGTGGTGAAACGACGACCGCATTCGGGGCACGCTCGGCGACGACGGATCGCGGCACCCTCGTCTGCCTCGCGCGAATCGACCACCCGAGAATCGGGATGGCGGCAATACGGGCAGTGCATGTAGGTTCCTTCGTCGCGGCCGTGAGGGCCGCGACGCCGGCTTCGAACCGATGCCGTCTTCCCGGAATCGTTGCCACCCTCGGGTGTAGCGATGCCGACGCGACCACACGGGGTGGTATGACTGACAATGCACGACAATACCCGCATGTCCGATTCGCTCGAGTGAGGCGGGTTGCCGGGCCCCGTCGTCACGGCAGTCATCCCCGGCCGGGTGCGGGCACCAGAAGCCGGTGCCCTGCTGTCAGTCCCCCCAGTCCGGCGTCGTTCATCTCCGCGATCCGCGCGAGTGTGACATCCACAGGCGCATCCGGATCGACCCGGACGGCCAGCGCAGCAGGTGTCTCCCCTTCCCGCACCACAGTCACGACGGACGCGCCGGCACCGGCGGCGACCTGAGTGGTGCGGATGTGCGCCACCGTCAGCAGTCCGGCAGTTGCGAGCGCGGTGAACACCACTGCGGCGGCCATCTGACGCCACCCGACACCGTCGGACATCGCCTCCTGCACCGGGCGCTTCGGCACAACCGCGGTGCGGCGGTAGATCGGCTCGGTCTGGAGGGCACGGCGTGGTCGGACCCGCTGATCGTGTGTTCCCCTGCTCGTCCCGCCGGCACCGACCGGTGCGGAGGCGGGCGCCTGTGGCGAACGCTTTCGCGGACGTGGACTCGCCGACCGGACCTCACCGGCCTGTCGCAGTTGTGCCGTACCCCGCCGAATCGTTGTTGCACCCATCGGAACCTCCGTGTGGAGTCGCTTCGTCGATCATGCGTTCGAGTCACCAGCGTATTCGATCACCCGTTCGAACGAAAGTATGTTCGATTTCTATCACGACCGCGTGTCGCGCGCCCCGGGTTCACGGGAAGAATCTCGAACAGGTGTTTGATATACGCGCACGATCTCGATAGATTCGTAGACAACACCAATCGCATCCGACACTCGACCCACGGAGGTCACGACCATGGCGGACGGCAACTCCGCGGAAGGCCGGAGCCGGAAGGCGGCCGACGACACGACACCCGGCCTCACCGAGCGCCAGCGCCGCGTTCTCGAGGTGATCCGGGATTCGCTCACGGTCCGGGGCTATCCCCCGAGCATCCGGGAGATCGGTGACGCGGTCGGACTGAACTCCACCTCCTCGGTGGCACACCAGCTACGCACGCTCGAGCGCAAAGGCTTCCTGCGGCGCGACGCCAACCGCCCCCGGGCCGTCGACATCCGCGGACTCGACGACAACGGGTCGGCAACGCACTCTGCCGACACCGCCGCCACCACGACCATCGCCGCGACCTCCGACCCGGATCTCATGGCCTCGGCCGCGATGGTTCCGGTGGTCGGCCGGATCGCCGCGGGCGGACCGATCCTCGCAGAGGAGTCGGTCGAAGATGTCTTCCCGCTCCCCCGTGAACTCGTCGGGCAGGGTTCACTGTTCCTGCTCAAGGTCGTCGGTCAATCGATGGTCGACGCGGCGATCTGCGACGGAGACTGGGTGGTGGTGCGTCAGCAGAACGTCGCCGACAACGGTGACATCGTTGCGGCCATGCTCGACGGTGAGGCCACCGTCAAGACTTTCAAGCGGGTGAAGAACGACGTGTGGCTCATGCCCCACAACCCGGTGTTCGAGCCCATTCCGGGTAACGACGCCGTCATTCTCGGCAAGGTCGTCACGGTCATCCGCAAGATCTGAATTCCCGGTAGCGCCCGGCATCACAGGATCGCCCGGCACGACAGAGGCCGGGGTGCCCGCCGCATATGCGGTGCACCCCGGCCCCTTCTGCGTCTCGGCTCCCGGACGGGCCGTCGGCAATCGGGTCAGATCTCGAGTCCGCGCCCGATGACTTCCTTCATGATCTCGTTCGTTCCGCCGTAGATCTTCTGCACGCGCGCGTCCAGGTAGGCGCGCGCCACGGGGTACTCGCGCATGTAGCCGTAGCCACCGTGCAGCTGCAGGCAGCGGTCGATGAGCTCGACCTGCTTGTCGGTCGTCCAGTACTTCGCCATCGCGGCTTCCTGCACCGTCAGCGTCCCGGCATTGAGCTCTTCGATGCACTTGTCGACAAACACGCGCGCGAGCTTCGTCTCCGTTGCCAGTTCGGCGAGTTCGAAGCGGGTGTTCTGGAACTTGCCGATCGGCTTGCCGAAGGCCTTGCGGTCGCGGCAGTACTGGATCGTGTCCTCGAGGACCTTCTCCATGGCCGCGGCGGCGACCACTGCGATCGACAGGCGTTCCTGCGGCAGGTTCTGCATCAGGTAGATGAAGCCCAGCCCCTCCTCACCGAGGAGGTTGGCGGCGGGCACCCGCACGTCGGTGAAGTGCAGCTCTGCGGTGTCCTGTGCGTCGAGGCCGATCTTGTCGAGGTTGCGACCCCGCTCGAAGCCGGGCATGCCGCGCTCGACGACGAGCAGCGAGAAGCCCTGCGCGCCCTTCTCCGGGTCGGTGCAGGCCACGACGATCACCAAGTCGGCGTTGATTCCGTTGGTGATGAACGTCTTCGAACCGTTGAGCACCCAGTCGTCCCCGTCGCGTACCGCGCGGGTCTTGATGCCCTGGAGGTCGCTACCGGTGCCCGGCTCGGTCATCGCGATGGCGGTGATGAGCTCACCGGAACAGAATCCCGGCAGCCAGCGCTTCTTCTGCTCCTCGTTGGTGAGCGCGAGGAGGTAGGGCGCAACCACGTCGTTGTGCAGCATGAAGCCGACGCCGCTGTAGCCGCCCCGAGTGGTCTCCTCGGTGAGAACCGTGTTGTACCGGAAGTCGTCCACTCCGCCGCCACCGAACTCCTCCGGCACGGCCATGCCGAGGAAGCCCTGCTCGCCGGCCTTCTTCCACACCTCACGGTCGACGATCTTGTCCTTCTCCCACTGCTCGTGGAAGGGGGCCACCTCCTGTTCGAGGAACTTCCGGTACGACTCCCGGAAGAGTTCGTGCTCGGGCTCGAAAAGGGTGCGTTGCATCTGCGCTCCTGTGTGTGACGGCTTCGACGTCTCAACCGTATGCACAGGAAAGTGTTGTGACGCTGACAGGAGCGAGCGAGTTTTGTGACCGCGCACGCACCCCTCAGCGGCGAAGAGTGCTCAATCGGCGCAGGATCGGGTACGCGACGAGGATGCCGATCGATCCCCACGCGATGCCGCCGAGTTCCACCGAACCGACGGAAAGCGTGAGGTCGCCGATGCCCGCGACCAGCGCCGCCGCAGCGACGGTCAGGTTCACCGGATCGGTGAAGTCGACCTTCGCCTCCATCCAGATGCGCACACCGAGAAGACCGATCAGGCCGTAGAGCACGAGTGTCGCACCGCCGAGGACACCGTCGGGCACCGTGAAGACGAGCGCGCCGAACTTCGGCGAGAACGCCAGAACCACCGCGGTCACCGCAGCCACCCAGTAGGCCGCCGTCGAGTAGACGCGCGTGGCCGCCATGACCCCGATGTTCTCCGCGTACGTCGTGGTTCCGGAACCACCGCCGGCACCGGCGAGCGTGGTGGCAAGTCCGTCGGCGAACAGAGCGTTGCCTGCCACGTCGTCGAGGCTCTTGCCGGTCATCGCCGCGACCGCCTTGACGTGTCCGACGTTCTCGGCGACCAGGACGATGACCACGGGCAGCGTCAGCAGAATCACGGACAGCTCGAAGGTCGGGCCCCGGAACTCGGGCAGCCCGAACCATGCGGCGTCGCGCATGGCATCGACGCGTTCGGACGCCAGCGACCCGGTGAGCGCGGCGAAAACCCAGCCGACGACGACGCCGACGAGGATGCCGAGTCGCCCGAGCATGCCGGGTCCGACCACCGTGACGAGGAGGATCACCACGAGCGTCACGAATGCGACCAGCGGCTGCGCTTCGAACGAACTTGCCGCTGTTGGTGCCAGATTGAGACCGATCAGCGCCACCACGGCGCCGGTGACCACCGGCGGCATGACCGCATCGATGACGTGGGCGCCGAGCGCCTTCACGAGTAGGCCGACAAGTGCCAGGACGACGCCGGCAACCAGGATCGCACCGAGCTGCGCAGCCGGTCCGGAGCCCGCGGATGCGCTGAGCGGGGCGATGAATGCGAAGGACGACCCGAGATAGCTCGGTACCCGCCCACGGGTGAGCACAAGGAACAGTGCTGTGCCGATGCCAGAGAAGAGCAGCGTCGTGGTGACCGGGAATCCGGTGATGGTCGGTACCAGCAACGTCGCGCCGAACATCGCGATGACGTGCTGCATCCCGATGCCGATGGTCCGCGGCCACGACAACCGCTCGTGCGGCGCGACGACCGCACCCTCGCTGATGTGGCGCCCGTCGCCGTGCAGCGACCATCCCAGACCGCCGAAGCGTCGGCGCTCGGTGCCGCTCTCGCGGTCTCGCTCGGCCCCGTCCACTCGCTCGGTCCCGCTCTCTCGCTCGGTCCCGCTCTCTCGCCCGGTCCCGTCCTCTTGTACGTTCACGAAACGCAATGGTAAGGCTCAGCGCCGCCGGCCGCGCAGGTCGCCCCACCCGGCGTGATCGAAGCGGGAGGCATGAGGCGAATCAATCCCCGGATGACGTGCCGCTCTCCAAGATGCTGACGATGGAGTAGAGCGAGAAGCATATCGCTCCGAGTCCCACCAGCACCCGGGCGGCGACGAACACACTCTCGTCGTCGACGGCTGCCTGGAAGACGAATGCGGCCAGGAAGAGACACGTCAGCGCCGTCACGACCGGCACCAGCGGAACCCTGTTGGCGAGGTCGAACGTTCGGCGCCAGACGAGGGCGAGCAGGCCGACCTTGCTGAGAATGCTGAAGCAGACGAGCCCTAGCCCCACCATCACAAAACCCGGCGTCTGATAGTAGTCCGGCCCGTTCCACGCGAGCAGAACGATGCCCCAGACGAAAGCGATGGTCCCCGCCGCGATCACGAGCCAGGGCCACGTGACCCGGGCCCGAGGGCGGTAGGTGTCCTGGATCTGCCGCACGATGCTCACGACCAGCCCGATCAACGCCGTACAGATCAGAGCCAGTCCTGCCACGACGTGCCCCACGGTGAAACGCGCCGGCGTCGTTCCGAGTGCCAGGTTGGTGATCGCGAAGGCCCAGGCCACGATCGCAAGGAACACGGGAATCAGGCACAGCACCAGCGCAGTGGTCGGAGAGAAGGCCGAATCCGGTGGCTCTCTGTCCCCCTCCGGCTTCGGCAGCCGTGAATTCTGCGGGATGAGCGAGAACTTCGTCGACGCGGTCGCAACGGTCGCGACACACCCACTGATCAGTCCGAGTCCGAACACCACGTGACCCGCCACATAGTCCGGGCTCTCCCCCGCACTCGATGCTCCGAGGAAGAGTGAGATGCCGAACGCCGCGGTTCCGACCGCCACCGAGTAACCGAGTACCGGAAAGAGAACCCGGTCTGCCGCTGTGAACCGGCCGATCAGCTGGCGGATGATGGTCGCCGCAGTGCAGTACAGGCACAGGCAGATCGATGCGAGGAAAGTGACGATTGGGCCGGCCACCGAATGCGACGCGTCGGCCGTGGTGGTCCAGATATCGACGCCGTAGCCGAGGCACACCGCCATCATGGCGAGCGGGATCGCCCTGAAAATGACGCTCACCCAATAGTTCACACGAATTACTCCTTCGAGGCAGTGCATGGCGTGGGATCACTCGGGTGAGATCAGTACAGCACGCCGCGACAGACCACTCCGTCGGATTCAGCCGTTGCGCAACCGACTTCCCCACTTCCGCGCCTGCACGTGCGGCGCGGGCCACGAGCCCGAGGACAGCCGGCCGCCGAGGATCGGTGAGCGCGGCCGGGCTGCGGCGACATCCGGTCGGCGGCCATCGGTACTGGGCCGGTTCGTCGGTGCCGACGCGGCGAGCCGGATACCGCGGACACGAGCGCGTGGACCGTGTGGCGCACCTGACCAGGGCGGGTCGGGCGTGGTGAGACGCTCGCACCCTCCGACGCGCCGAGCGCACGATCAGGCAACTACTCGATAAATCTGCGCACTTACGATTACTTCACCGAAGAGGATTCGACCCGAGTATCGTTGCGTAGACCGGGATTGGAACAAGACCCGGATCGGAAAGAGTGTGACCCCGTCACCCGGTTTACGGTGAGGGACCATTCGGAATCCGCGGAAAAGTCGGATGCTTTTGACATTTGGCGTATTACGCCCGTTTGGCGACGTTTCGCCGATGTACGACCGCAGCGCCCACGCATCCCGGGCCTGCCGACATAAGCGCCATACGTAGCTGGGCTTTTCGTAAAGGCTGATCCGCAAACATATCCGGAACGCACCGCCCAACCGAATCGACGGAGGACCGATGACTTTCGAGAACCGCCTCGCCTGCGTGATCGCTGCAGACGGCACCATCGCACGCGGCTACCTGATAGCGGATTGCGAGTTGGCCGGGGAGAACGAATACATCCTGACCTGGAAAGTCCCACTGCAGGGGGAGGCCAAAACCAACTTCGCAGGGACCATCGGCAGCGCACTGACCGAGCCCGTCGAACCGGGCCTCATCACCGTGTCACTGGACGAAGATCCGAATCGTATGAGGGTCCACACCTACGACGCGACCGGTAAGCCTGCTGCCCGGCCCTTCCACATCGCCTGTTTCCGCGATCAGTAGGCGGACCGGTCCCTGTCCCCAACCGCGCGCTTCGCCTGCGCGGCCGAGTGCCGCTGCGCTTCTGTTCGAAGTCGGAAGACGGCTCCGACCCGCAGCGCAGTGTTCGAATACCGCCCCGTCGAACGAACACGGAACATCGACGCGGCGACCTTCGATACGAATGTCCGATCCCCCGAAGACGATCGGCTCACCACACACGACACCGGACCCGGACCCTTCCGCGTCGTCTGCGCATGGCTGAGCCCTGTACCGGCTAGGGCCCGATGAGCGCAGCTCGCCCAGTGTTCCCCCAGCCTGCAGCGATGTTGTCGGGCATGCGGAAGCATCTGGCGACTCGACCGAAGGGTTTGGGCGCGTGATCAAGGCAATCGCTCATCTGCGCTCATCGGACGTTCTGCTCGGCGTCTGGCTCCTGAGCCTGGGTGGTTTCGTGGACGCGGTCGCCTTCGTAGTGTTGCAAGGCAACTTCGTGGCCTTCATGTCCGGCAATACAACCATCCTCGCCTCGTCGACCGCGACCGGCCACTGGTCCCTTGCGGGCCTGTCCGCCCTGCTGATCTGCCTGTTTTTCGCTGGATGCCTGACCGGCGCCGCCATCGTGCGGTGGGGCGGGTCAGCCGCCCACCGGGTGCTGATGACCTCGGTCACGCTCATGACCCTGGCCGGTGCGATCGTGGCGAACACGACATCGACGTGGTCGGGAACGCTGTTGCTCGCGGTCGTCGGTGGGTTGACCAACTCGGCACTGGCAACGAACTCCGACGTGCATGTCGGCCTGACCTACGTGACCGGCACCCTCGTCAAGGCCGCGCACCAACTGGTAGCCGGCATCCGCACCACGCACCCGTGGAGTTGGCTCGCTACCATCGGCTACTGGTTCGCCTTCGCCGTCGGCGCGACCCTCGGCGGCCTCACCTTCCACCGGCTCGGACCGGCAGCACTCTGGGTCGCGGTCGGCTTGGCTGCGGTTGCCTGCGTCCTACCCTCCCGAGCCGAGATCACCGAAGCGTAGATCCGCGCGAGAGCCCCCGCCGCACCATCGGGCCCCGTCGACGACGACCGAACCCCCACAACGTCCTCGAGACTTCGGGGATCGGACGCGGCTCGAGTGCAGGATTGTTCCTCGCCACGAGCTGGGATTGTGCACCGCAACACCCGGATCGCCGGCGGGTAGCCGACTTCTGCATGGACGGTGACATGCTCGCGGTGGCGTCATGGTTGGGGCGGTAGTGAGTTCCGCCGTCCAGTCACTCGAGGATGCGGTTCGCCACCGACCGTGCCTCTGCTGCGTCGACGGCATTGAGCACCGCCTCGGCGGCCTCACGGCAGCGGTCCATCGTCACCGTCGACAACCGCGCCCCCACGGGTGCGACAGCGGACGCCGCGCACGACAGCGACGTCACGCCCATACCGGCCAGGACGCACGCGAGGAGCGGGTCCGCCCCCGCCTCGCCGCACACCCCCACCGGTTTACCCACGACTGCTCCCGCGCGCGCCGTCTGCGCGACCAGCATCAGAACGGCAGGTTGCCACGATGTGGTGAGGGCGGCAAGCTGCGGGGACATCCGGTCTGCCGCGAGCGTGTACTGGGCGAGATCGTTGGTGCCGATCGAGAGAAAGTCGACGTGCTCGAGCAACCGGTCGGCCATCAGGGCGGCCGCCGGTATCTCGACCATGACGCCCGGGGAGAGATCGCGTTCCCGGACGAGCGCGGCGAACTCCGCGGCTTCGCCGATCGTCGCGATCATCGGAGCCATCACCCACGGGGACGCGCCGGTGCGGCGAGCGGCTTCGGCGACGGCGTCGAGTTGGCGTTCGAGGATGCCCGGTGCGGCAGAGGTGATCCTGATACCTCGCACGCCGAGCGCGGGGTTCGGCTCCTCGGGATGATTGGCGAAGCGCAACGGTTTGTCGGATCCGGCGTCGAGGGTGCGGACGACGACCTTCCGTCCGGCATACGCGTCGAACACCTCCGCGTAGATGTCGGCCTGCTCTGCCACCGTCGGCTCGGTTTCCCGTTCCAGGAAACACAATTCGGTCCGGAACAGGCCGACGCCCTGCGCGGGAGTTTCGCGCGCGGCGCGGGCGCCCGCTCCGTCCTGGACGTTGGCAAGGATGTCGACGGGGTAACCGTCCGCCGTGGCACCCGGCCCTGTCCATGCGGCGGTGCGTTCACGCTCGGCGCGGTCGTTGCGGACCGCCGCGTCGGCTTCGTCCTTGTCCGGTTCGATAACGATCCGGCCCGTCGAACCGTCGAGCAGGACGGACGTCCCGGCGGGCACTGCGTCGAGCCCCCCGGCCGCGACCACGCACGGGATCCCGAGCTGGCGGGCGATGATCGCGGTGTGGCTGGTCGGACCACCGAGGGTCGTCGCGATCGCCACGACGAGCGTGGGGTCCAGACCCGCGGTGTCTGCGGGTGCCAGGTCGTCGGAGAACAGGACCGACGGCACCTCCGGAAGCTCGAGGCCGGGCTCGGGCAGACCCTCGAGTTCGGAGATCACACGGTCGCGCACATCGAACAGATCGGTGACACGTTCGGCCTGCAGCCCGCCCATTTTCTCGAAGATCCCGGCGAACTGTTCCGTGGCCGCGGTAGCAGCCGAGACGGCATCGGATCCGGACCGGATGCGGGTCGTCGCCGCACCTCGCCATGCCCGGTCCTCCGCGAGCATCGCGGTGGCCGCGAGCACCTCGGCGGCCGCTCCTGTCGCGCGGGACGACCTGACTCGGAGGCGTTCCGCGACGTCGGCGACCGCACTTTCGAAGCGAGCGACCTCTGCTTCGCGGGCCGTATCGGGAATCGACACGGGCTCCGGAGGCACGACCGGCCGCGGTGCAGGGCGAATCACCGGACCGAAGCCGATGCCCGGCACAACCGGCGTGCCGGACAGGACGCGTGCCGTGTTGTCCATGGATACCTCCTCGCAGGGACCAATGTGATCGAGATTACTCCAAAGCCTTGACATGTCAACACATACGGGCGTAAAACAACATAAAGCAACAGAATCGGATTGGGGTGAGGGTGTACGCGGAGGAACGCCAGCGGGCCATAGCCGACCTGATCGGCCGCCGGGGACGCATGTCCGTCGCCGCGCTTGCCGATCGGTACGGCGTCACTACCGAAACGGTGCGGCGCGACCTCGCGCTGCTCGAGCGTCTCGGCCACGTCCGCCGGGTCCACGGCGGCGCGATTCCGTTCGCTGCGCTCACCGTCACCGAGCCGGAGCTCGCGGATCGGGAACACTCGCGGGCCGACCAGAAGGACCGGATAGCCGCCGCCGCTGCCGCCTACCTGCCACCGTCCGGTGGCAGTGTCGTGTTCGACGCGGGAACCACAACCGGCAGGATCGTCTCGGCACTGCCCACCGATACCGATCTGACGATCGTGACGAATTCGGTTCCCGTCGCCGCCCGCCTCGCGGCACTCCCCTCCGTCCAGCTGCACCTGATCGGTGGGCGAGTGCGCGGAGTGACACAGGCCACGGTCGGGGCGGATGCACTGCAGTTCCTCGACACCCTCCATGTCGACGTCGCTTTCGTCGGAACCAACGCGCTCACCGTCGAGCACGGGCTGAGCACTCCCGATGCAGACGAAGCCGCCGTCAAGCGTTCCATCGTCCGCTGCGCGGAACGCGTTGTGGTGGTGACAGATTCGTCCAAAGTCGGACGCCGTAATCTCCTCCGTTTTGCGCCGATCTCCGCCGTCGACGTCCTCGTGACCGACAGCGAGATCGAAGAAACGGACCACAAGCAACTCGCCGAACTCGGAATCGAGGTGGTGATCGCATGATCGTCACATTGACGGCCAACCCCAGCCTGGACCGCACCGTCGCACTCAACGGGACGCTCGCTCGTGGTGCGGTTCTGCGGACCACCGGGACCACTGTCGACCCCGGCGGCAAGGGCATCAACGTCGCACGCGTCCTGCGACGCGCCGGACTCGACGTGCTCGCTGTGCTCCCCGCCGACCACGGGGATCCACTGCTGACCGCACTCGACGAGCGCGCGCTGCCGTACGTCGCGGTCGCGACCTCCGGGCCGGCACGCAACAACATCACCATCGCCGAACCGGACGGCACCACCACCAAGCTCAACGAACCGGGGCACACCTGCACCGGCCGCACCCTCGGCGAACTCCACACGGCCGTCCTGAACGCCGCGTGCGGCGCGACCTGGGCGGTCCTGTGCGGTTCACTGCCCCCGGGCATCCCCGACACCTGGTATGCCGACTTGGTCACGGCCATGCGCAGCCTCGGATGCCGCGTCGCCGTGGACACCTCGGAAGCGCCGCTGCTCGCGCTCGCGGAACAACTGCCGACTTCCGCTCCGGACCTCATCAAGCCCAACTCCGACGAACTCGCCCAGCTCACGGGCGCTGACGCCACAGCCTTGGAAGCCGGCGCGGCAGCCGGTGATCTGGGCCCCGTGATCGACGCGGGACAGGTGCTGGTCCAGCGGGGCGTCGGCGCGGTGCTCGCGACACTCGGCGCAGCAGGTGCCGTTCTCGTCACGAGCGAAGGCGCATGGCACGCGTCGACGACGAGCGCGACGGTGCGAAGCACCGTTGGGGCGGGCGACTCGTCCCTGGCCGGGTATCTCGTCGCCGAACAAGCCGGAGAGCTTCCCGGCGAATGCCTGCGGCACGCGGTGGCATACGGCAGCGCCGCAGTCGCATTGCCCGGCACCGAACTTCCCGGTCCCGAATCGGTCGATCCGAGCGCCGTTCGCATCACCGAGTTCCAGGACCGGCCCGAACCACCCGCCCACGTTCTACCCTCCCACCCGTAAGGACACGTCATGACACACAGCGCATCTGAAGATCGCCCGGCGATCATCGACGTGGACCTCATCGCACTCGATGTCGATCTGGGGTCCGACAAGGCGTCGGTCGTTGCGGCACTCGCGGGACGCCTCGCATCCGCCGGTCGCGCCTCCGACGCCGAAGCACTCGCCGCGTCGGTACTCGATCGGGAATCCAAGTCCGCCACAGGTCTTCCCGGCGGACTCGCGATTCCGCACGCCCGGGCAGACTCCGTCACCACGCCGTCGCTGGCCTTCGCGCGATTGTCGCCGAAGGTCGATTTCGGCGCCCCCGACGGGCCGGCCGACCTCGTGTTCCTCATCGCCGCTCCCGAGGGTGCCGGCGCCGATCACATGAAGGTGCTCACCGCACTCGCGCGGGCGCTGGTGCGTCCGGACTTCGTGGCGTCGTTGCGCGACGCGAACTCCGCCGACGATGTCATCGCGCTGGTCCGCAGTGTCCTGCCACCCGAGACAACCGCGACCGGAGGTGAGACCGGGACGACAAGCACCTCTGCGACATCGGCGGGAGACACCACCAACTCGCCGGCGGGTGCTGTCGCGAGCACGCGAGCCGGTGACGGTGCCGGAGAATCGGCTGGCGCAGGATCGCGGACGCTCGTCGCGGTGACCGCCTGCCCGACCGGTATCGCGCACACCTACATGGCCGCCGACGCACTGACCGCCGCCGCCGAGCGTGCCGGCGTCACGCTGCGGGTCGAGACCCAGGGTTCGAGCGGAAGCACACCGCTTCCCGCGTCGGTTATCGCCGATGCGGACGCGGTGATCTTCGCGACCGACGTCGGCGTCAAGGGACGCGAACGCTTCGGCGGCAAGCCGGTGATCGCATCCGGTGTCAAGCGTGCGATCAACGAACCCGACGCCATGATCGCCGAGGCGCTGCGGGCCGCATCCGATCCGTCGGCGAACACCGTCGAGCGCGGGTCCGCGGCCGCCGCACCGGAAGGCGGCGACACCGGAACCGAATTGGGATGGGGCACCCGCCTCCGGCAGATCCTGCTCACCGGTGTGAGCTACATGATCCCGTTCGTCGCTGCCGGTGGCCTGCTCATCGCGCTCGGCTTCCTGCTCGGCGGGCACAACATCGGCGACGTCGCCGCCGACATCGTCCTGGACAACAGCCTCGGCAACCTGCCCGACGGCGGACTCGGGGCATATCTCGGCGCGGTGCTGTACCAGATCGGATCACTGGCATTCTCGTTCCTGGTACCGGCCCTCGCCGGATACATCGCATTCGCGATCGCCGACAGGCCCGGTCTGGCACCGGGTTTCACAGCCGGTGCGGTTGCCGTCTTCGTCGGCGCGGGTTTCATCGGCGGCCTGATCGGTGGTCTCATCGGTGGCTTCGCGGCACTGTGGGTGGCCAAGATCCCGCTGCCCTCCTGGGCGCGTGGCCTGATGCCTGTGGTCATCATTCCGCTGCTCGCGAGCCTCATCGTCGGTGCCCTGATGTTCATGCTGCTCGGCCGGCCGCTCGCGGCCGTGACCACCGGGCTGACCGACTGGCTCAACGGTCTCTCGGGCGGTTCGGCGGTGTTCCTCGGCGTCATCCTCGGCCTGATGATGTGCTTCGACCTCGGTGGCCCGGTCAACAAGGCCGCATACGCATTCGCAGTCGCGGGCCTGGACGTGAGCAACATCGCATCGCTGCAGATCATGGCCGCAGTCATGGCGGCCGGTATGGTGCCGCCGCTCGCGATGGCTTTGTCCTCGACCATCCGGCCACGTCTCTACAGCGAGGCCGAACGTGAGAACGGCAAGGCGGCGTGGTTGCTCGGCGCATCGTTCATCTCGGAGGGCGCGATCCCGTTCGCCGCGGCAGACCCGTTCCGGGTCATCCCGTCGATGATGCTCGGCGGTGCGCTCACCGGCGGTCTCGTGATGGCCACGGGCGTCACGTTGTCGGCGCCGCACGGCGGACTGTTCGTCCTGTTCGCCATGACCAACGCGGTGTGGTTCCTCCTCGCCCTGGCCGCGGGGACGATCGTGGGGGGAATCGCCGTCACCATCGCCAAGGAAGTCACCCACACCACCGACGCCATCGCCGACGAGCCGGATCTGCAACCCACCGCCGTCCGGTCCTGACCAGCCACGTCCGCAATCGAAGGAGAACCCATGCCCAGCACCACCGTCGCCGTCGGCTCGTCGATCGGCCTGCACGCCCGCCCCGCCGGAATCATCGCCGAAGCCGTGGTGGCATCGGGAGTTCCCGTCACGCTCTCGGTGGACGGAGGCGAGCCGGTGGACGCTGGGTCGGCTCTGATGATCATGACGCTCGGTGCGTCACAGGGCGCCGAGGTCACCGTCACGTGTGAAGACGAGGCTGTGCTCGACCAAGTGACGAAGTTGGTGGCTACCGACCTCGACGCCTGAGCGTCACCACCGCGGCGACGGCGAGCGCGGCAACCGCCACGACCACGCCGCCCACCACCGGTAACACCGCGGTCGACCTCTCTTCGTCGCCGGCGCCCTCGGGGGCGTCGGCGACGAAGAGGTCGGTCACCCCGCGCAGAATCTGAATCGGGGGCTGGACCGCGAACTCGGAGGCCGCTTCGGAGGCGGTCAACAGGTCACCGTCCGACGTGAAGGCGATCGCCTCTCCCTGCGGTTCTCCCGCGACGGCGATCCGCAGGTCGGGACCCGAGGACAGTGCCGCAGAGATATCGCGGTCGGGCGCGTGGAACAGGTAGACATCCGTGTAGGTGCGCACCGCGGCGACCGTTCCGTCCTCGCTGACCGCTCCCCCGGTGATCATCGAGGAGGAGGCTCCGGGGATCGGTCCGCCCGGTGTGTCGGTGGGGCCGAGAGCAAGAGTCCCGATCCGCTCGAGGTCTGTAGGACCGGGCGACTCCAGTTCCGCCGTCGTGCGGTTGCCGGCGGGCCGGTAGATTCCGCTCGGCCCGAACAACGACTTCGTGACGATCACGGGAACCCCTTGCTGGGAGACGAGCAGCGTCTCCGCGTCCTGGGGGCCGTCGAGGTACCGGAGGCGATACAGGTTTCCGGTACCGGAATCGGGGTCCACCGAGATCAGCGCGACGGTCTGCCGGCTCCGGGTGTTGTCACCGAGGTCGGCGAGCCACAACCGGCCGTCGGGCCCGATCGACATGTCTTCCACGTCGTACGGATCGGCTGGAGCCGAGAGTCGCTGCAGCACGGCGCAATCGGAGTCGAGTTCGACGATCCGCTCGTCGGCACCGGCGTCGGGTGTCGCGAAGAGCCGGCCACCGGCCGCCGCCAGGCCCGACAGTTCGGCCAGCGCCGGATCATTCGGAACGCACAACACCTCCGGTGTCACATCCGCGGACGGAACCTGACTGTCGTCGGCCGCGGCGGGAGCAGCGAACACAACGGCGACGAGGAGCGGCGCCCACGCCACCGAGCTGCGCACACCGCGCATCAGGCGGCGTATTCGCCCAATGCCGACGCGAGCGCCATCGGAACCCGGGCATGCACGCGGGTGCCGTCCGCTTCGTGTGCCGAGTCCAGGATCTGCCCATCGGAATGGATACGGGCGATCAGATCTCCCCGGGTGTACGGAACGAGGACCTTCACCTCCACGTCGGGATCCTCGAGGATCTCGGCTAGGCGCGTGCGTAGCTCGTCGATCCCCTCTCCCGTCCGGGCGGAGATGAAGACCGCATCGGTCAGGAGCCCACGGAGCTGGGTGAGGGTCACCGGATCGGCCGCGTCGATCTTGTTGACGACGATCAGTTCGGGCGGCGGCGGGGCATCGCTTTCCCGCAGCACCTCGGTCACGACCTCACGCACGGCCTTGATCTGCTCGGTGGGCATCGGATCCGAACCGTCGACGACGTGCAGCAGCAGATCGGCATCGGCGACCTCTTCGAGCGTCGACCGGAACGCCTCGACCAGCTGGGTCGGAAGGTGCCGAACGAAGCCGACCGTGTCGGTGAAAACCAGTTCACGGCCGTCGGGCAGTGCCGCTCGGCGGGTCGTCGGGTCGAGCGTCGCGAACAGCGCATTCTGCACCAGGACACCCGATCCGGTGAGCGCGTTGAGCAGACTCGACTTACCGGCGTTGGTGTAGCCGACGATCGCCACCGAAGGGATCCGGTTGCGCAACCGCCGGGTCCGCTTGGTGTCGCGGGCAGCTTTCATACCCTTGATCTCGCGCCGCAGTTTCGCCATCCGTTCACGGATACGGCGACGGTCCGTCTCGATCTTCGTCTCGCCGGGACCACGCAGGCCGACTCCCCCGTTGCTGCCGGCACGACCACCCGCCTGGCGGGACATCGATTCACCCCAGCCGCGCAACCGCGGCAGCATGTACTCCATCTGCGCGAGCGAGACCTGCGCCTTACCTTCGCGTGAGGTCGCGTGCTGAGCGAAGATGTCGAGAATCAGCGCGGTCCGGTCGATGACCTTGACCTTCACGACCTTCTCGAGCGCGGTCAGCTGTGCCGGGGTGAGCTCACCGTCGCAGATGACGGTGTCTGCCCCGGTGGCCAGGACGATCTGACGGAGTTCCTCCGCCTTGCCCGAGCCGATGTAGGTTGCCGCATCGGGCTTGTCCCGACGCTGGATCAGCCCGTCGAGCACCTCCGAGCCCGCGGTTTCCGCCAACGCGGCGAGTTCGGCGAGACTCGCGTCCGCCTGTTCTGCCGTGCCACCGGTCCAGACGCCGACGAGCACGACTCGCTCGAGCCTGAGCTGGCGGTATTCGACCTCGGTGACGTCTTCGAGTTCGGTGGACAGACCGGCCACGCGCCGGAGGGCGGTGCGTTCGTCCAACTGCATCTCACCGACGGACGGATCGTCGACGGACCATTCTCCGTGTGCGCTGTCGGCGACGTCGGATGTGTCTTCTGGGGTGGCACGCTCGGTGCGCGATGTGTTTGTCATACATCTCCATGTTCCCATGAAGCCCGAACAGATGCATTCGGGTTTTGTGTCGCGTTCACCTGGGGCTTCGCCGCGTCACCCGAGCGACGACCACCACTCGTCACCGAGCTCGCCCGATGCGACGAGAACGGACGGTCCGCGCAGCCACGCGCGGCCCTTCTCGATGCGGACGTCGACGGAACCGCCGGGGATGCGGACCTGCACGACCCCTTCGTCGCTGCCGTCGTATCGCAGCGCCGCGGCCGCCGCGGCCACGGTCCCTGTGCCGCAGGACCGGGTCTCCCCCACTCCCCGCTCGTGCACTCGCATGTGCACCGACCCGGACAGGATCGGGGTGAGGAACTCGATGTTGACTCCCTGCGGGAAGAAGCCGGGGTCGAAGCCGGGCGCGGTCAGATCGAGCGTCGCGAGTCCCGCCTCGGTCAGATTCGGATCCACACACGCCAGATGCGGGTTACCCACGTCGATGCCGATGCCGCTGTAGACCCGGCCGTCGAGCGTCGCGGTGGAGTCGCCGAGTTGCCGCACGACGCCCATGTCCACGGTCACGTCACCGAACACGGGTCCCGCCGCGTGGACCTGTACGGGCTTTCCCCCCGCTCGGCTGCCGACCACGAATTCCGGCCTGGTCTCGAGCCGGTGAGCGGTGAGGTAGTGCGCGAACACACGCACCCCGTTGCCGCACATCTCGGCGATCGACCCGTCGGCGTTGCGGTAGTCCATGAACCAGTCGTCGGCGCCCGTGCCCTCGGGGAGTCCGGGAAGCACGCCTGCGGCGACGAGGGCGCCGCCGCGCGCGACGCGCAGGACCCCGTCGGCGCCGAGGCCGCGCCGGCGGTCGCACAGAGCCGCGACCCGCTCGGGTGCTAGGTCGAGCCGTGCGTCCGGGTCGGGAAGGATCACGAAGTCGTTCTCGGTGCCGTGTCCTTTGCTGAACTCCATACCGGTCACCTTATCGAGTACCGGGCGTGCCACCGGTCTGCGCGTCCGTCACGGCACGTAGCGCTGAGGCCGTGAGTTCCGGATCGGCGCCGTCGAGCCAGTGGATACGCGGATCGCGGCGGAACCACGAACGCTGGCGCCGGACATAACGCCGCGTCCCGATGAACGTGCGTTCCCGGGCGTGGGCGAGGTCGTATTCACCGTCGAGATACTCGATGACTTGGGCGTACCCGATTGCGCGGCGAGCCGTGACACCGTCGCGCAACCCGTGTTCGAGCAGTGTCCGCACCTCGTCCACGAGTCCGTGCTCGAACATCTTGTCGGTGCGTTCGGCGATGCGCCGGTCCAGTTCTTCGGTCTCACGGTCGACACCGAGAATCACCGTGTCCCACCGCGGTTCCCCGATGGTCGGTTGCGACGCGGCGAACGGCAGGCCGGTGAGTTCGACGACCTCGAGCGCACGCACCATCCGCCTGCCGTCGGTGGGAAGGATCGTCTCGGCCGCGACGGGATCGGATCGCTTCAGCGCCTCGTGCACCGCCGCGGGACCACCGTCCTCGAGCACCGCTTCCCACTTGGCCCGAACCTGGGGGTCGGTCGCCGGGAACTGCCACTCGTCCAGCAGAGCCTGCACGTACATCATCGACCCGCCGACGACGACGGGCACACGGCCACGGGCACGTATCGCGTCGATGTCGGCGGTCGCGGCGCTCTGATAGCGCGCGACCGTGGCGGTCTCGGTGACGTCGAGCACGTCGAGTTGATGGTGCGGAATCCCGCGCCGCTCCTCCACCGGGAGTTTCGCGGTCCCGATGTCCATGCCGCGGTACTGCTGCATCGCGTCGATGTTGACGATCTCGCCGCCCAGCGCTTCGGCGAGGTCGAGTCCGAGATCCGACTTCCCCGTCGCGGTGGGTCCGACCACGGCGATCGGGCGCACCGAGTCGTTCACGGACACCACATCCCCGCGTGATAGCCGACGCCGTACGGCGCTGCGCTATAGGTGACGGTCGCGGAGTCCGGTGGCGCGGTGAACACCCCGGCCAAGGTCTGCCAGGCCGCCCGCCCGCCGAGCCGGACCTCCGAGCACAGGCCGGGGTCGAGCGCGAGGAGGGCGTCGGGGTCGCCCGCGGTCAGAGCGTCCGCGAGACCTGCGTCGACGGTCCCGGACCTCGGGTCGAACGCTCCCGGAGCCTTCGCGGTGAGGGTCGCGGGACCGTCTGCGACGACGAGCAGGGCCCGTGGGACGGAATCGGCATCGAGGCGCTCCCGGAGCTTTTCGCCCAGGTTGACGCAGGTGCCGGGGTCGGTGTCGTCTGCGAGGATGTGCACCTCGACCGAGGTGCGCGGAGCGACCCGGTCCCGCATCCATCCGGCGACGAGGGCAGCGAGCGGCAGTTCCGGATCGGGTTCGCCCGCGGCGGCCGGTCCCAGCGCGACCGGGACGTCGGCGCCGTATCCACGAAAGGTGCCGCGCGCCGTGGGGAGAACCTCGGTGGAGGTGTCTCCGGTGCCCACAACGACCCAGTCGGTGGCCGCCGCGAGTTGTCGGGCGATGTCGAGCACTGCTCGCCGCAACTCGTCGGTTTCGGCCACGGCGAGACCGTTGAGCTCCGGAACGAGCAACGGTGGGGAGGGCACGAACGCCCCGGCGATGAACACACCGGCAACCGTAGTCGACCGGACCCGGCGCCCTGCACAGCCACGACCTGTTTCAATAGGGGGCGGATGTGTGGTCACGGAGTCCCGCGACCCGACCTGCGGTAGAGCGATGCGACCAGGCAGCCGTGCCGCGCGGCAGAGATGAGGTACTGATGAGCGACCCGAATGCACAGGAATCGGCAGTGGAGCAGACGTCCGGTGGAGCACCCCGGCCCGGACCGCCCAAGCCCGGCGGCCCGCGTCCGGGCCCGGTGAAGGCAGCGGCGTCTGCCGGCGTGCACACCGCCGACTCCCATCCCAAGCCGCATCCGGTCACATCCCAGAATCATCCGCACATGCCCTCGGTGCCCGCGAGCGATCCGAGCCGGTTCGGAAGGGTGGACGAGGACGGCACCGCATGGGTCGTCACCGCCGACGGAGAACGATGCATCGGCTCTTGGCAGGCCGGTGACGCCGCCGAGGGGCTCGCTCACTTCGGACGCCGGTACGACGATCTGGCCACGGAGGTGGCGATTCTCGAGACCCGGCTGGCTTCCGGAACCGGGGACATCAAGAAGACCCGCGCCGCAGCCGAGGCGCTCGCCGAAGCCCTGCCGACCGCCGCGGTCATCGGGGACCTCGACGCTCTCGCCACGCGTCTGACGGAGATCATCACGGCCTCCGAGCATGCTGCGGCCGCCGCCAAGCACGAGAAGGAGCAGCAGCGCGCCGAGGCGACCGCGCGGAAGGAGGCTCTCGCCGCCGAGGCGGAAGAGATCGGTGCCGAATCCACGCAGTGGAAGGCCGCGGGCGACCGTCTCCGCGAGATCCTCGACGAGTGGAAGTCGATCCGCGGAGTCGACCGGAAGGTCGACGACGTCCTGTGGCGCCGGTATTCCAAGGCCCGCGAAGCGTTCAACCGTCGTCGCGGTGCGCACTTCGCCGAACTGGACCGTGAGCGAGCGTCGGCGAAGAGCCGCAAGGAAGAGCTCGTCGCGCGGGCCGAGTCCCTGCAGGATTCGACGGACTGGGGTGCGACGGCAGCCACCTTCCGCGATCTGCTCGCCGAGTGGAAGGCTGCGGGCCGTGCGCCGCGCGAAGCGGACGACCAGCTGTGGAAGCGTTTCAAGGGCGCGCAGGACGTGTTCTTCGCGGCGCGCAACGATGCGAATGCGGAGCGCGAAGCCGAGTTCGAGGAGAACGCGCGCGCCAAGGAAGCTCTCCTCGAGACGGCAGCGACGATCGACCCGTCCGTGGATGTCGAGGCCGCGCGGGCGCAGTTGCGTGAGCTTCAGGACAAGTGGGAAGCGATCGGGAAGGTTCCGCGCGAGCGCACGCACGACCTCGAGAGCCGGCTGCGCGCCGTCGAGAAGCGCGTACGCGAGGCAGCCGACTCGGAGTGGCGTCGCACCGATCCCGAAGCCCTCGCCCGGGCCGCACAGTTCCGGGAGCGGGTGAGTCAGTTCGAGGAGCAGGCTGCCAAGGCCACCGCGAACGGCCGGACGAAGGAAGCCGAACAGGCCCTCGCGCAGGCTTCGCAGTGGCGGGAGTGGGCCGAAGCCGCCGAGGGTGCGGTCGGCGAACTCTGACAGCCACAACCCGACGGCAGTTGCGACGATGCCCCTCTCCGGATGGCCGATCCGGAGAGGGGCATCGTCGCATCCGTCTGCGAGCGAAAGCGTTCTATGTGTCGCGGAACAGCCGCGGACGGTCGTCCTCTGCAACGACGCGACGCAGGTCGCTTTCGGCTTCGAGTTGCGCGGACGTCCGCGCCCACACCACGCGCGCCCAGTGGAACACGATCACCATCATCGCGATCCAGCCCAGCACGATGCCGAAGCCCGGGCCACCGGCCGTCGACTCGACCGGCAGCGTCTGACGCGTCCAGATCGACAACATGCCGAACACGAGGGTCACCGAGGAACCTGCCAGCGTCACCCATGCCGCGACCCACCTGCGAGTGAGCAGGGCGAGGATCGAACCGAGGGCGCCGAAGATCAGGGCGAACCACACGAACAGCCGGGACGGGAGAGCGATCTGCTGCGCCGCCGCGTCGGGGGCGAAGGCGAGCACCTCCCAGCCGTTCGCCGAACCCGCGTGCGGGAGAGTGAACGAGCCGAGCAACACGAGTACTGCGATCGCCACGAACATCGCGCGTGCACCGGGATCGATCTCTTTGGCGGCGTTGCGTTCGGCTGCCTCGAGGCCGGCACGAATCTCCTCGGTCATGTGTTACATCCCATCTGGGTCGGGAGGGCGGCGGGCGCGCCGATCGTCGGCAGCCCCAGTCCCACACCGATCGGCGGTGTCTTCGGAAGCTTGCCCTGCTCGAAGTGGTCTCCGGCACGGGTCCGGCGGTGGGTCAGTATCGGGTCGTCGGCGACGAGGTGGTGCGGTGCCGCCCCGGTCACGACGACGGTGATCACGTCGCCCGGACGGACCGCGGTGTCGATGTTCCCCTCGGGACGGAAATGCACGAGCCTGCCGTCGCGGGCTCGCCCGCTCATCCGTGCGGTCTCGGCGTTCTTGCGCCCTTCCCCGGCCGCGACGAGCAGTTCCACCTCGGTGCCCACGAGTTCCCGGTTCGCCTCGAGCGTGATGCGCTCCTGGAGGGCGATGAGCCGCTCGTAGCGTTCCTGCACGACGGCCTTGGGGACCTGATCGTCCATGTCGGCGGCGGGCGTACCGGGACGCTTGGAGTACTGGAAGGTGAACGCGCTCGTGAAACGGGCCTTTTCGACGACGTCGAGGGTTTCCTGGAAGTCCTCCTCGGTCTCGCCGGGGAAGCCGACGATGATATCGGTGGTGATCGCGGCGTTCGGCATGGCGGCCCGGACCCGGTCGATGATGCCGAGGAAGCGTTCCTTGCGGTACGAACGGCGCATCGCTCGCAGGATCCGGTCGCTGCCGGACTGCAGCGGCATGTGCAACTGCGGGCACACGTTCGGTGTCTGCGCCATCGCCTCGATGACGTCGTCGGTGAACTCCGCCGGGTGCGGCGAGGTGAAGCGCACCCGTTCGAGGCCCTCGATGTCTCCACACGCGCGCAGCAGGGACGCGAACGCACCCCGGTCGCGAGGTTGTTCGGGATCGGCGAACGAGCGGCCGTAGGAGTTCACGTTCTGCCCCAGCAACGTCACTTCGAGGACGCCTTCGTCGACGAGGGCCTTGACCTCGGCGAGGATGTCGCCGGGGCGACGGTCGACTTCCTTGCCCCGCAGCGCCGGCACGATGCAGAACGTGCACGTGTTGTTGCAGCCGACGGAGATGGACACCCAGCCCGCGTAGGCCGACTCGCGCTTGGCGGGAAGCGTCGACGGAAACGCCTCGAGGGAGTCCAGTATTTCGACTTCCGCGCGGCGGTTGTGCCGCGCCCGCTCGAGCAGGGCAGGGAGGTTGCCGATGTTGTGCGTGCCGAAGACCACATCGACCCACGGCGCCTTCTGGACGACGAGACTACGGTCCTTCTGGGCGAGGCAGCCACCGACCGCGATCTGCATGTCAGGGTTCTCGTCCTTGACGGGACGCAGATGACTGAGGTTGCCGTAGAGCTTGTTGTCGGCGTTCTCCCGCACAGCGCACGTGTTGAAAACCACCAGGTCAGGGTTGACTCCTGGGGTGGCACGGTGAAAACCGGCGTCCTCGAGCAATCCGGACAGACGCTCGGAATCGTGCACGTTCATCTGGCAGCCGTACGTACGGACTTCGTAGGTCCGGGCGGCGGCGCGGGGTTCTTTCTCGTCGATCAATGACACGTCTCAGGGTAGCTCACGCGCACGAGGCGGCCTCCTGCCGGTGACGCCGGCGCCCGACCGGCCGGTCTCTTTTACGGAGGAGCCGTAAATTTTCCGTGACAGCGGTCGCTATGCGGCCCGAAATGCGAGGAATTGGCCCTCCGACGACATAGGGTCACCCCATGACATCAGCGGCAGCCGGGACGGAGAAGCCGTCCGACGAACCGGACAGCACGACCCCGATGATCTCCCTCTCCCAGGTCGAGAAGCACTTCGGCGACCTTCACGTGCTGCAGGACATCAACATCGAAGTCCCCCGCGGGCAGGTGGTGATCGTGGTCGGGCCGTCCGGGTCGGGTAAATCCACGCTGTGCCGGACGATCAACCGGCTCGAACCGATCGACTCCGGTGAGATCCGGGTGGACGGCACCGTGCTTCCCGCCGAGGGCAAGGCGCTCGCGAAGCTCCGCTCCGATGTCGGGATGGTCTTCCAGTCCTTCAACCTCTTCGCCCACAAGACGATCCTCGAGAACGTCACGCTCGGGCCGCTGAAGGTGCGAAAAATGAAGAAGGACCAAGCGCGCGAGGCTGCCCTGCAGCTCCTCGAACGCGTGGGCATCGCCAACCAGGCCGACAAGTACCCCGCGCAGTTGTCGGGCGGCCAGCAGCAGCGCGTCGCCATCGCGCGGGCGCTCGCCATGAACCCGAAGGTGATGCTGTTCGACGAACCCACCTCGGCGCTCGATCCCGAAATGGTTCAGGAAGTCCTCGACGTCATGACCTCGTTGGCAAAAGAGGGCATGACGATGGTCGTCGTGACCCACGAAATGGGCTTCGCCCGCAAGGCCGGCGACCGGGTGCTGTTCATGGCGGACGGCCGGATCGTCGAAGACACCGACCCCGAGACGTTCTTCACCTCCCCCAGTTCCGATCGCGCCAAGGACTTCCTCGGCAAGATCCTCAGCCATTGATCGACCCCGTGTAGGCGCGCCTGCCCTCCACGAGATCCTTACAACGCCGGTGCGGCGAAGTCCGCGCCGTTTTTCCGCCGCACGACACCCGCAACCGGAGGTACTCGATGAAACTGTCCCGCTCGATCCGCCTGGGCATCGGCATTCTCGCCGTTGCCGTCACCGCGACGGCCTGCGGCGGCGACGAGACGCGCAGCGTGTCGAATTCTGCCGAGAACGGCAACCTGACCGTCGGCATCAAGTTCGATCAGCCGGGGCTCGGCCTGCGCAACCCCGACGGAACCTTCACCGGGTTCGACGTCGAGGTTGCGAAGTACATCGCCGGCCAGCTCGGCGTCTCGGAAGAGAACATCGAGTTCAAGGAAGCCCCGTCCGCACAACGCGAGACCCTCATCCAGAACGGTGAGGTCGACTACGTCGTCGCGACCTACTCGATCACCGATTCCCGCAAGGAGAAGGTCGACTTCGCCGGCCCGTACTTCGTCGCCGGCCAGTCGCTGCTCGTGCGCTCGGACAACACCGACATCACCGGCCCCGATTCGCTCAACGGTGGCAAGCGCCTCTGCTCGGTCGCAGGTTCGACCCCGGCGCAGAAGGTCAAGGACACCTACGCGCAGGACGTCCAGTTGCAGGAATTCGACACCTACTCCGCATGCGTCGAGGCGCTCCGGAACGGTGCCGTCGATGCGGTGACCACCGACGACATCATCCTCGCCGGCTACGCAGCGCAGAGCCCCGGCGAGTTCAAGGTCGTCGGTGAGCCGTTCACCGAGGAGCGTTACGGCGTCGGCCTGGCCCTCGGCGACGACGAGTCGCGCACCGCGATCAACAACGCGATCGAAGAGATGATCTCCAGCGGCGCATGGGAATCTGCGTTCCAGGAGACGGTCGGCGCGTCGGGTTACCCGTTGCCCGCGGCGCCCACGGTCGACAAGTACTGAGTTACCCCGGCACCGGTCGATCCGGTTCCGGAAGTCCCCGCCGAAAGTGATCCTCGGCCGGCTCGCCGACAAAGTCGCGAGCCGGCCGGAACACTCCGGCAACCGCCCTCCCCTCGATCCGGAGTAGACCTGTGGATCTGTTGAGCAAGTACGGAAGCCAGCTGCTCGATGCGTTCTGGACCACGATCCAGTTGACCGTCGTGTCGGCGATCGGCGCGCTGATCCTCGGAACGATCCTCGCCGGCATGCGGGTTTCCCCCATCCCCGTCGCGAGAGCCCTCGGCGCCGCGTACGTAACGATCTTCCGTAACACCCCACTGACGCTGATCATCATCTTCTGCCTGTTCGGGCTGTCCCAGACACTCGGCGTCAGGCTTGCCTCGGAGTCCTCCCCGACGTTCCTCGTCGACAACAACTTTCGCCTCGCCGTGCTCGGTCTGACCGTGTACACCGCCGCGTTCGTCTGCGAATCCCTGCGCTCGGGCATCAATACCGTGTCCCTCGGCCAGTCCGAGGCCGGCCGGTCCCTGGGCCTCACCTTCGGGCAGAATCTCCGGCTCATCGTCTTGCCCCAGGCATTTCGCGCGGTGATCGCGCCCCTCGGTTCGGTGTTGATCGCCCTGACGAAGAACTCGACCATCGCATCGGTGATCGGCGTCTCCGAGGCCTCGCTGCTGATGAAGACGATGATCGAGAACGAGGCAGCGATCTTCGCGATCGGCGCCATCTTCGCACTCGGATTTGTGATCCTGACCCTCCCCACCGGCCTGCTCTTCGGCTGGCTGAGCAAGCGATTCGAGGTGGCACGATGAGTGCACAAGGAAGTGTTCTCTACGACGTGCCCGGCCCCCGCGCGAAGGCGATCTACCGGATCCTGTCGGTGGTCGTGGTCGCGCTGCTGCTGCTCGCCGCGTGGTTCATCTACCGGTCCCTCGACAGCCAAGGCCAGCTCACCGCTGCCAAGTGGGAACCGTTCCTCGAATCGAGCAGTTGGACAACCTATCTCCTGCCCGGTATCCGGGGCACACTCATCGCGGCGGCCGCCTCGATCGTTCTGGCACTTGTTCTCGGTGCCGTGCTCGGCATCGCCCGGCTGTCGGAGCACCGCTCGATCCGGATCATCTCGGGGACGATCGTCGAACTGTTCAGGGCTGTCCCCGTCCTGATCCTGATGATCTTCGCCTACCAGGTCTTCGCCGAGTACCGCGTCTTCAAGTCGGACTATCTGGCACTGGCGGCGGTCATCACCGGCCTGACGCTCTACAACGGTTCGGTGATCGCCGAGATCGTGCGCGCGGGGATCAACTCGCTTCCGCGCGGTCAGACGGAGGCCGCGTCCGCGATCGGGATGCGCAAGAACCAGATCATGCGGCTGATCCTGCTTCCGCAGGCGGTGACCGTGATGCTTCCGGCGATCGTGTCGCAGATGGTGATCGCACTGAAGGACTCCGCCCTCGGCTACCTCATCGGGTATGTCGAAGTGGTGCGGTCCGGGCAGCAACTCGGCGCGTTCTTCTCCAATTACCTGCCGTCGCTGCTCGTGGTCGCGGCCATCATGATCGTCCTCAACAGTGCTCTGACGCAGTTCGCGACGCGCCTCGAGAAGCGCTTGCGATCCGGCCGCAACAAGAAGGGCCCGGTCCCCGCGGAAAGCCCGCAGACCGTCCCGGTGCTGGCCGTTCCGGGCATGGACATCACCGACAAGCGCTAGCTCTCTCAGTCGACGGGCAGGTCTTCGGTTTCGGCACCGAAAGCCGCGAGTTCCTGCCGGACCACATCGAAGGCCATACCCTGCGCGTAGCCGCGCCGGGCCAGCATTCCCACCAGCCGCCGCACCACCTTGTCGCGCTCGAGCGCCTGTTCGCGTCGATCGCCCTCGGTGGACAGCGGCGGCTGGGTACGAAGTTTCTTTCGGACCAGTTCGACGGCACGCTCTCGTTCGTCGTCGCTGTCGATCTGCTCGAGGGCTGCTTCGGCATCGTCGGCGTCGACTCCCTTACGTCGCAACTCGAGCGCGATCGCGCGCTTTCCCCTCCCGGAGTACAGGTGTCGCGAGCGCGCCCACTGCGCGGCGAAGTCTGCGTCGTCGATCAGCCCGACCTCGGTGAGACGATCGAGCGTACGTTCTGCGACCTCGGGCGTGAAACCCTTCTGCTCGAGCTTCGCGGCGAGTTCGGCGCGGCTGCGGGCACGGTCCGTCAGCAGGCGGAGGCACACGTCCTTCGCCTGCGCTTCGGTTCCCCCACCCGGTTCCGTGCCTGTCCCCCGCTCGGCGCGGGGCCCGCGACTGTTCCCACGTCGGGTGCTCACCCGGTTGTCGCCTCGGTTGCTCTCGTCCATGGTTCGGACCCTAGACGAGGGCACCGACCGCTCCGGGTGGGCACCGACCGGCGCTCGGATACGACGAAGGGACCGACCGTGTCGGTCGATCCCTGTCGTCGTGAACGCCTGGCGTCCTAGAAGTCGGCCGGCTCCTCGGCTTCTCCGGCGGTCAGTACAGCTCCGATGCCGAGCTTCTCCTTGATCTTCTTCTCGATCTCGTCGCGCACATCGGTGTTCTCGAGCAGGAACTTGCGGGCGTTTTCCTTGCCCTGGCCGAGCTGGTCGCCCTCGTACGTGTACCAGGAACCCGACTTCCGGATGAACCCGTGTTCGACACCCATGTCGATCAGCGAACCTTCCTTGCTGATGCCCTGGCCGTACAGGATGTCGAACTCTGCCTGCTTGAACGGGGGCGACACCTTGTTCTTGACGACCTTCACGCGCGTGCGGTTGCCCACTGCGTCGCCGCCGTCCTTGAGCGTCTCGATCCGGCGTACGTCGAGCCGGACGGAGGCGTAGAACTTCAGCGCCTTACCACCGGTGGTGGTTTCGGGGCTACCGAACATCACGCCGATCTTCTCGCGCAACTGGTTGATGAAGATCGCGGTGGTGCCGGAGTTGCTGAGGGCGCCGGTCATCTTGCGCAGGGCCTGGCTCATGAGCCGCGCCTGCAGGCCGACGTGGCTGTCGCCCATCTCACCTTCGATCTCGGCTCGCGGCACGAGAGCCGCCACCGAGTCGATCACGATGATGTCGAGGGCACCGGAGCGGATCAGCATGTCTGCGATCTCGAGTGCCTGCTCACCGGTGTCGGGCTGGGAGACGAGGAGCGCATCGGTGTCGACGCCGAGCTTGCGCGCGTAGTCCGGGTCGAGTGCGTGCTCCGCATCGATGAAGGCGGCGAGACCACCGTTGGCCTGAGCATTTGCGACCGCATGCAGCGCGACAGTCGTCTTACCGGAGGATTCCGGTCCGTAGATCTCGACGACGCGGCCACGCGGAAGACCGCCGATGCCGAGTGCGACGTCGAGGGCGATCGAGCCCGTCGGGATCACCGCGATGGGCTGGTGGGATTCCTCCCCCAGTCGCATGACCGAGCCTTTGCCGAAGTTCTTGTCGATCTGTGCGAGGGCGAGTTCGAGCGCCTTTTCGCGATCGTGTGTCTGTGCTGCCATGTTGGTCCCCTTCATCGAATCTCGTCCTGCTTGTCTACGACGTTAGAAGCCGGTACCGACAAGTTCGCTGCGGCGAGCACAGAACGTCTCTTCTGTGGATGGATTCGCTTCGTGTGGACGGCATCGTCACCGCCCGGCCACACCATCATAGACGAACATTTGTTCGAATACCCTGATTCGAACGTTCACGCGGTGCGCTTCGCGCCGGTCACCGCCGCGCGGGCGGCACATCGAACTCCTCGCACAGGGCACGCCACACCTCCCGCGGTTCCTGGCCCGCCTCGATCGCCTCGGCGGCGGTACGGCCGCCGAGTTCGAGGAGCACATGGTCTCGCAGCAGGGCATCACCGTGCATCTGCCCGAATTCGTCTCGGACCATCTCGTGGAATTCCGTCAAGCGCACGCGCCCCACGGTAGTCGCCCCCGCGGATGCGGCGCCGCATCCACCCACGGCATTTCGGTTCCGCCGACTCCGTGGGGATCTCAGTGGAGAACGGCTTCACACACCGCGACCGGGTCTTCGACGCTGCCCGCGGTGGCCGCAGCAGCACGGGCAGCGGCCGCGAACTCCGGCCTCGACAGGACGGTGTCCACCGCGGCCCGTACCGCTCCCGCATCGAGTGGCCGCACCACCACGGCCGAGCCCTGTCGGGCGGCCCGGTTCGCCAGTTCCCATTGGTCGCCTTCGCCGGGGACGATCACGGCGGGCACACCCGCACTCAATGCCTTTGCGAGCATCCCGTGTCCCCCGCCGCACACCACGACGTCGGCGACGCGAAGCAGTACGTCCTGGCGGCCGAGACCCGCGACGGCCCAGTCCGGCAGCGAACCGGACGGCGGGTCGAGCATGGTGGCCGCGACCCGCATCCCCGCACCCGCGAGTCCTTCGCACACCGCCTCGACCATGCCCGTCACCCCGGTGGTGGCGGTCGACGGCGCCACCATCACCAGGGGCCCGGTGCCCGGCGGCGGGTCGAGCACCACGTCGGTGGGCTCCCACAACAGCGGCCCCACGACATGGGCGTTCACCGGCCAGTCCGGCCGCGGCACCTCCAGCGCGGGCACCGTCGCGACGAGCCTCGCGCGCGGTCCGGGATCCCTGGCGGGCAGACCGATTCCGGCCCGAGCGGCGGCCCTGTCGCGCTCACCCTTGCGCACCGATCGTGCGGTCATGGCCCGCAGGAGGCTGTCACGTGCCCGTCCTGCCAGTCCGGTGCCCACCGCCAGCCCGCTTCCGATCGGCGGCAACCCGCGTGAGGGACGGTAGAGCGGGTGCGGCGACAACTCGACCCAGGGAATCCCCAGCCGCTCGGCCGCCATCCCGCCCCCGGAAGTGATGACGTCGGACACCACGAGATCCGGAAGCAGGGCGCTGAGGTCCTGGAGCATCTCCGTCGCGATATGAGCGGCACGCGCGTGGATCTTGGATCCGGCGTCGGAGTCGTCGTCGTCGGCCCGCGGTGCCAGTCCCTTCAGTTCGACGACCGTCACTCCCGGCACGTCGATGCCGAACCAGCGCTTGCCGGTGAACAGGATCGCTTCGTGACCGGCGGCCGCGAATCGGCGCGACAGTTCGATCGCCGGAATCGCGTGCCCTGCATCAGGTCCTGCTACCACCGCCACTCGCACGCAGATCAGACTGCCACACACCGATCCGGACGGCCCGCCGCGCTACCCCGTGACGGTGAACAGCTCGAACCCCACGGCACGCTCGGCCGGGAACCCCGGCAGCGCCTGCGAGGCCGTCTGCACCTGCGCCCGTGCCTGCTCTGCGACGTCCGTCGCGCTCAATGCTTCGAGATATCGCCGGTGCGCCGCGAGAGAGCGCTCGGCGATCTCGACGGTCTCGGTGACGTCGACCCCGTGTGTCGGGGTCGGTGTGTTGACTGCAATCCAGCGGACCTGCGCCCACGGTTCGTACCCGTCGCGCGTCAACTCCGGAAAGATCCATTCGTTGGCGGCATCCGCCACCGCGTCGAGAACGCAGATGCCGAGTGCGCGATGGTCGGCGCTGTTGAGCACTCCGGGGAACCAGGTCGCTCCGAAGTGGGCCGTCACGACCATTTCGGGTCGGTGCCGCCGGATCGCCGCGGCGATGTCTCGACGCAGTTCGAGTCCGGCGACGAGTCGCCCGTCGGGATGCCCGAGGAACTCGACCGAGTCCACACCGACGATCCGGGCGGACGCCCGCTCCTCGTCCTCGCGTACGGGTGCGGACTGCGCCGGCTGAAGACCGGCGATGCCCGCTTCACCGCTCGTCGCGAGGACGTACCGGATGTCCTTGCCCTGCCGGACCCATCTCGCGACCGCCGCCGCGGTTCCGTATTCGATGTCGTCCGGGTGTGCCACCACCACGACGCCGCAATGCCAGGCCTCGGGTACCGGTTCCATCCGTCCACTATCCACCCGCGGGCGGCTCTCCCGCGACGCTTCACGGGGACACCACGAGGACGACCCGGCGGACCGTACCGCCGGGGTCGCAGCCGTTCGTTCTCCGCCGAGCGGTTCAGAAACGAGTGACGTCGTCGTGCTTGTCGCTGCCCGACATCGCCTTGTACAGCAGGTATCCGCCGAAGATGATCGCGCTGAGCACGAGAATGCCGAACAGGTGGTCGAACAGGGCGCCGATCACCGCGAGGCCGACCCACACGAGCGCGACCATTCCTACGATCTTCCAGAACATCGGGTTTCTCCCACCTGGCACCTGAGGCACCGTCGCTGTCGTACACATCCGATCCTCACACCGTCGCGACGGAAAAACACCACGTCATCGCGTAGTTCAGGAAAAGATCAGGGGATACCCGCAGCGCACCGGTGCGCGGTCTCGGGGGTGCACCCCGAGCAGGGGTGGTGGCGTGGGGAACGCCCCGGACCCTTACGCTCTACACGTCCGACCCCGTCGCCCCCCGATCCGCTGGCAGAAGGCTGAGAGAACGTGTCCTCGACCCGTCGTATCCCCGCTCGCGATCTCGCGCAGATCGCTGTGTTCGCCGCGCTCATCATCGCGCTGGGTCTGCCCGGCCAGATCAGCATCGGGTCGTCCGGTGTGCCCATCACGCTCCAATCCCTCGGTGTGATGTTGACCGGTGCGCTGCTCGGCGCCCGCAAGGGCGTCCTGTCGGTCATGACGGTGATCGTGCTCGGTCTCGCCCTGCCCGTGCTCGCCGGTGGCCGTACGACCCTCACGTCGCTGGCCGGACCCACCGCCGGCTTCCTGATCGGCTGGATTCCCGCCGTCGCGGTGATCGGCTGGCTGAGCATGCGGATGCTCCCCCGGTACAGGACAGTCCTGGGCATAGGCGTGAACGTACTGGGCGGCATCGTCGTGCTGTACACCTTCGGGATCGCCGGGATGGTGCTCCGCACGGACCTGACGGTGTGGGCCGCGCTCGCCGCGAACGTCGCCTTCCTGCCGGGAGACCTCGGCAAAGCGGTCGTCGCAGCGGCAGTCGCCGCGCAGGTGCATCGCGCTTATCCGGCCCTCCTCTCCGCGCGGATCCCCCGGCAGCCCGCGCCCGACCCGACGCACTGACAGACGGGCATCCCGGTCGATGAGCGAAATCTGCTTCCGGCAGGTCCGTCACTCCTACGGTGACCGGACCGTCCTCGACGGCATCGACCTGACGTTGACCCAGCAGCGGATCGGGATCGTGGGGGCGAACGGCAGCGGCAAGTCGACCCTCGCGCGGATGATCAACGGCCTTGTGGTGCCGACCGCCGGTTCCGTGACGGTCGACGGCTTCGACACCGCGAGAAAAGGCCGGGAAGTCCGCAAACGTGTCGGGTTCGTCTTCACCGACCCCGACCACCAGATCGTGATGCCGACGGTCGCCGAAGACGTGGCCTTCTCCCTGCGACGCAGCGCACTCGGAAAGGCGGAGCGCGCCGAGCGGGTCCGGGAGGTGCTCGACGAATTCGGTCTCGCGGGCCACCACGATCACCCCAGCCATCTGCTCTCGGGAGGCCAGAAGCAGCTTCTCGCGCTGGCAGCGATCATGGTCACCGATCCGGAGGTGCTGGTCGCCGACGAACCCACCACCTTGCTGGACCTGCGCAACACCAAACTGATCGCACGCACGTTCTCCGCGCTCCGTCAGCAACTGGTGGTCGTGACCCACAACCTGGATCTGCTCACCGACTTCGACCGGGTGATCGTCGTGGATTCGGCGCACATCGTCGCCGACGACGAGCCCCGGCCCGCCCTCGCCTTCTACCGGCAGCTGATCGGGTGAACACCTTCGGTCTCTACCACCCCGGGACGTCGGTACTGCATCGGCTTCCCGCCGGCCCGAAACTCGTCGTCACCGCGTCGATCATCGTGTTCCTGAGCCTGTGGGTCCGGCAACCCTGGCAGGTGGTACCGGCCGCATCGGTCGCGGTGATCGCCTATTCGACAGCTCGGATCCCGTTGCGGCTCACCGTGGTTCAGTTGCGCCCGATCGTGTGGATGCTGGCGTTCGTCGGCGCGTTCCAGTGGGCCGTCGCGGGCTGGGAACGCGCCGTCGTTATCTGCGGTTCGCTGCTAGTGGCCGTAGCGCTCGCCGCTCTGGTCACCTTGACGACTCGTATGACGGACATGCTCGACGCGATCGTCGCCGCCGCGCGCCCGCTCCGCCGTGTCGGCGTCGATCCGGACCGGGTGGGCCTCGTCCTCGTGATGACCATCCGGGCGATTCCGTTGCTGGGCACGGTCGTCGCCCGGGTCACCGAAGCACGGAAGGCGCGGGGTCTGGGATTCTCGCTGCGCGCGCTGGTCGTGCCGGTCGTGGTCGGCGCGCTCATGACCGCCGAGGCCATGGGGGAAGCTCTCGCCGCCCGCGGCGTCGACGACTGAGGACGCCCGGCCGAGTCCGCGCCGAGGCACCGGACCGGAGGCACCCGGCTAGGAGCGGTCCCGGTACGGCCGTTCGATCCTGGCGACCTCCTGCCACGACAATGCCCAGCTTTCGAGCTTGTCCGAGGTGGTGATCAGTTCGGCACGATGCTGTTCGAGCAGGGCCATCGAGCGACTGCTCTCGGGTGCGGCAGCCAGGCGTGCCGCCGCCGCGACGAGTTCTTCGAACTGATCGACACCCGATTCGAGTCGTTGTCCCGCCGCGGTGATCGCGGTGTCGAGATGCGCACCTGCGGCAGCGCTCCCCCGCGAGGCCGCTTCGAGAGCGACGACGTCTTCGACCACTGCATCGAGCGCCGACGAGGCCGCGCGTGCCGCGTCGCCGATCTCCTCGAGATCGTCCGCAGCAACCGCACCCGACCGCGCGAGGACGCCGAGCAACCGGGCCAGGCTCTGTTCGTCGGCCGACAGTCTTTCCATGGGTGCGCGCGCCACCGATCCGGCGGGCGGCAACTTGCGCAGGCCCGGTCCCGGGGGCGGCAACGGCACTGCGTCGAGCCGGCGGAACGTCCGCACCGCCATCACCGCAGGCACCACACACGCCGCGGTCACACCACCCGTGGCGACGATCGTCCAGTCCGGCGCCGATGCCGCCGCGAGCGTTGCGGTGCCGATACCCCAGGTGCCCCCGGCCACCCCGAACAACCGGGCACGGCGCCGGGCACGGCGCTTCTTGCGCCGGAGTTTCGCGGCAGGGTCGCGCCAGCGGCGCGCGGCATCCACCGCCGCGCCCGTGGCGTCTCTGAGTGCGGCAGCGGCCGGGCCGGAAATGCTTCCGGCCCGGCCGCTTCCGAGTTCGTTCATTGCGATGTCACGCTCCTGGCGGGTTCGCGAGCGTTACTGGCTGCCGGCACTGCCTGCGGCGGCAGGCGGCTCCTTGCCGATGTCGACGGCCGGCGTCGCAGGGGCACCGGGAAGGGCGTCGCCCTTCATCGAGGCGCGGATCTGCTCGAGACGGCTGTGGCCGGCCATCTGGACGGTCGCCTGCTGCACCTCGAGCATCCGTCCCTGCACCGTGTTCTGGGCGAGTTCGGCCGAACCGAGCGCATTGGCGTAGCGACGCTCGATCTTCTCGCGGACCGCATCGAGGCTCGGCGTGGTGCCCGGAGCCGACAGCGTCGAATCCATCGACCGCAGAGACTCGCTGACCCGCTCCTGCATCTTGGCCTGCTCGAGCTGGCTGAGCAGCTTGGTGCGCTCGGCGACCTTCTGCTGCAGCGCCATCGCGTTCTGCTCCACGGCCTTCTTGGCCTGCGCGGCAGCCTGCAGAGACTGGTCGTGCAGCACCTTCAGATCCTCGACGGACTGCTCGGCGGTGACGAGTTGCGCGGCGAAAGCTTCGGCGGCGTTGGTGTACTGGATGGCCTTCTCGGTGTCGCCCGCAGCATTAGCTTGATCGGCCATCATCACGGCCTGCCGGGCACTGGCGTTGAGCTTCTCCACTTCGTCCAGCTGACGATTGAGCTTCATCTCGAGCTGCCGCTGGTTTCCGATGACGGACGCGGCCTGCTGCGAGAGGGCCTGGTGCTGACGCTGAGCGTCCTCGATGGCCTGCTGAATCTGGACCTTCGGATCGGCCTTCTCATCGATCTTGGAGTTGAACAGCGCCATCAGGTACTTCCAACCCTTGACGAACGGATTAGCCATGGGTGTGATCCCGCCTCCATCTGGTACGCCGCGCCGAACGCGACCCGATGCGCGGCCCTCGCGCACCGATTCCGGACCGCCCTGCCGGTCACATCCCGGCGGTCCCAACCTGCCGAGCCCGGATCACCGCTGGAGGCGAGCCGGATATGTCCACTCATCCGCGCCGGATACCCCGGAGCGATCTTCACTTCAGTCCATGTTAGGCGGCAGCCAGCGCCCGCGCCGCCGGTGCGGGGATCACAACTCTGGTCTCTTGCGCAATCAGCGCAGAATCCCTCGCCACCCCGTCGGATCCCGCGAGTTCGGAGATCCCGACCTCGGCAACCCGGTCGTTCATACCATTGCGCCTGGGAACTGCGTCCGCCAGCGACTCGCTCACGTCTGAAAGGACATCGGAGAGCGGGACGGCGAGCGCGTCACAGATCGCTGCGAGAAGCTCGCTCGACGCTTCTTTGCGCCCACGTTCGATCTCGGAGAGATACCCAAGGCTGACCCTGGCGCTGCTGGAGACTTCGCGCAGGGTGCGGCTCTGCGACACACGGGTACGCCGAAGGCTGTCCCCTAGTGCTTCGCGTAGCAACAGCGCCATCGCATCCTCCTTCGTCCTTCGTACCTATACCCCGACAACGTCCCGGAGAGCTGCCAGGTTCCCGCTCCCCGATCGAACCTCGAGAACGCGGTGTCCAGACATTACAACGCCGAGGTCGCGTGTAGGCGGGCGAGTAGCCCCGACACGGCGGCATCGACCGATCCGAGGCGGATGTCCCACCGGTTTCCACGCACTTCCGGCCGGCTCACGACGGTGCCCCCGGGACCGCTGATGCCCAGATACACCGTGCCCGGTGGCCGTCCGTCCTGGTCGTCCGGCCCGGCGACTCCGGTCAACCCCAGCCCCCAGGTGGCGCCGCATCGGGTACGCGCGCCCTCCGCCAGCGCTGCCGCGGTGGGCTCCGAGACGGGACCGTCGTGCGCGAGGTTCTCGTCGTCGACGCCGGCCAGAGTTGCCTTCAGGTCGGTGGCGTACACGATCAGGCCGCCGCGTAGCACCGCGCTCGCTCCCGGAACACCCGCGATGGTGGCGGCGAGCAGGCCGGCGGTGAGCGACTCCGCGGTCGCGACGGTCTGGCCGCGCGCCGACAACTCCGCGACGAGGTCCCCGGCCGAGGTCGCGGAAACGAGCGGGTCGGGCGTGGTCACGACGAAGCCCGGTCACCGGTGTCGTCGTGGGAGGGTTCGCCGGCCTTCACGGCCGTGCGCAACCGGACCGCCTGGACGACGTAGTCGAGTCCGGTGACGACGGTCAGCGCGACCGCGAGGACCATGAGGGCCACCGCTACGGGCGCGATCGCGTCCGGCAGCGGAAGCAGGTAGATCCCGATGGCGAGGGTCTGGACGAAGGTCTTGGCCTTGCCGCCCCGACTCGCCGGGATGACGCCGTGCCGCAGCACAGCGAATCGCATCGCGGTGATGCCGAGTTCGCGGGCTGCGATGATTGCGGTGACCCACCACGTGAGGTCCCCGAGGAGTGAGAGTCCGACGAGCGCGGCGCCGATGAGTGCCTTGTCGGCGATGGGATCGGCCATTTTGCCGAAGTCCGTGACCAGGCCGTACCGGCGCGCCAACTGTCCGTCGATGCGGTCGGTGACCGCCGCGATCGCGAAGACGGCTGTGGCTGCGAGCCGCCATCCGGTGTCGTGACCGTCGCCGACGAACAGCAACACCAGGAAGACCGGAACCAGCGCGATTCGCACTACCGTCAGGATGTTCGCGATGTTCCACAAGGGCACGGGATCGTGCGGGGAACCGGCGTTCGGTCCCGGGGCGGCGCCACTCCCGCCCGATGCGGCGACGTGCTGGCGGGGCGTGCTCATGGGCCCCACAATATCGCTAGCTGCACGCGCTACTGTTCACCGCATGACTTCAGCGGCGCCGGAATCCAGCACAACCGATCGTATGGTCGTGCGTCGGGCCCGAACGTCCGACGTGCCGGAAATCAAGCGACTCATCGACATCTACTCGGGCAGGATCCTTCTCGAGAAGAACTTGGTGACCCTGTACGAAGCCGTCCAGGAGTTCTGGGTGGCCGAATCGGACGGGCGTGTCGTCGGTTGCGGTGCCCTTCACGTGCTGTGGTCCGACCTCGGGGAGGTGCGCACCGTGGCCGTGGATCCGCAGGTCAAGGGCCGCGGAGCCGGCCATCTGCTGGTCGGCCGGCTGATCGAGGTAGCTCGGGAACTCGAACTCGAGCGGCTGTTCGTGCTGACCTTCGAAGTGGACTTCTTCGCCCGCCACGGGTTCACCGAGATCGAGGGCACCCCCGTCACCGCCGAGGTCTACGCCGAGATGTGCCGGTCGTACGATACCGGTGTCGCCGAATTCCTGGACCTGAGCTACGTGAAGCCGAACACGCTCGGGAATACCCGGATGTTGCTCACACTCTGAGCGCGCGACGCCCGTATCCCACGAAATCGAGGACCCCATGGCACTGTTCGCAGTCGAATATACGTACTCCGACTCCACCGCCGCGGCCCGCGACGAGCACCGCCCGAAGCACCGGGCGTGGCTCAGCGGTCTCGTCGACGACGGACGGGTACGGGCGACGGGTCCGTGGACCGACGGGTCCGGTGCGCTGATCCTTCTCGACGTAGCCGATGAGGCCGCGGCGCGGGACCTGATGGCTCAGGATCCGTTCGCGCAACGCGACCTCATCGATGCAGTGCGTATCACCGGCTGGAATCCGGTGATGGGCGTCTTCAGCGCTTAGCGGAGTCGACCTGCCGCGTTCGCAGCAAGCTCGCGACAGTCGTGATGACGAGGACCCCGACGATCACCGCCAGCGACAGCCCGGTGGAGATCTCGGGGACCGCCACATGTTCGCCGCCGTTGATCCAGCTGAGCGTGTTCTCGTGCAGCGCGTGCAGCACGAGCTTGACGCCGATGAAGGCGAGGATCACCGAGAGCCCGTACGACAGGTAGACCAGGCGCTCGAGCAGACCGCCGATCAGGAAGAAGAGCTGCCGCAGGCCCATGAGGGCGAAGGCGTTGGCAGTGAACACCAGGTAGGGCTCTTCGGTCAGACCGTAGATCGCGGGAATCGAGTCGAGCGCGAACAGGATGTCGGTGAAGCCGATGGCGATGAGGGCCAGCAGCATCGGCGTGACCATCTTCTTGCCGTCGATGCGGGTGACGAGCTTGTCGCCGTCGTATTCGTCGTGGACCGGCAGAAACTTGCGCGCGAGAACGACCATCTTGTTCTCGGAGATGCTTCCCGGGTCCTCACCGTGGTCACGGATGAGCTTGACGGCGGTGTAGATCAGGAAGATCCCGAACAGGTAGAACACCCAGCTGTACGCGTTGATCGCGGCGGCGCCGACCGCGATGAACAGGCCGCGCATGACGAGAGCGAGAACAATGCCGATCGTCAGCACCTTCTGCTGGTATTCCCGGGGAACCGCGAACGTCGCCATCAGGATCACGAACACGAAGAGGTTGTCGACGGACAGTGCCTTTTCGGTCACGTAACCGGCGAAGTACTCCCCGCCGTATGTCGGCCCCCACACCACGAAGACGACCACGCCGAAGAGGATGGCGATCGTGATGAAGACCACGGACCAGAAACCCGATTCGCGCAACGTCGGCGCGTGCGGTTTGCGTACGTGGGCGTAGAAATCGAAGACGAAAAGCCCGACAATCACTGCGATTGTGATCAACCAGGTCGTCAGGGTTACGTGCATACCTCGGCCTTCCGGTAGGTGTGTACCTGCCGGAGGTCTCTCCCGCCCTGCATGAATGCCGGACCGACGGCCCCGGAACGGCATCGGCGCCGTACGTGTTGACGAGACCGCCGCGAATTAGGGGATACTCCCCTCCACAGCTGACACGATTGTGCCACAGGTGTGTCAGACGTCCCCGGCCCCGGATGCGACGTCGTCCGGATCGCCGCCACCGCGGATCGAGTACAGCAACCCGTCGAGTTCGTCCGGCTTGACGAGCACCTCGCGCGCCTTGCTGCCCTCGCTCGGACCCACCACTCCGCGGGTCTCCATCAGGTCCATCAACCTGCCTGCCTTCGCGAACCCCACGCGCAGTTTCCGCTGCAGCATCGAGGTGGAACCGAACTGGCTCGTCACCACGAGTTCGACAGCCTGCAAGAAGACATCCAGGTCGTCTCCGATGTCGGCGTCGACGTCCTTCTTCTCCCCTGCCTTGGGAGCGGTGACGCCCTCGGTGTACTCGGGCTCGGCCTGGTTCTTCGCGGCGTCGACCACCGCGGAGATCTCCTCGTCGGTGATGAAGGCACCCTGCATACGAACCGGTTTGCCGGCGCCCATCGGAAGGAACAACCCGTCGCCCATGCCGATGAGCTTCTCCGCACCGGGCTGGTCGAGGATGACGCGCGAGTCGGTGAGCGAACTCGTCGCGAAGGCGAGGCGCGATGGGACGTTGGTCTTGATCAGACCGGTGACCACGTCCACCGAGGGACGCTGAGTGGCCAGGACGAGGTGGATGCCGGCGGCGCGGGCCTTCTGGGTGATCCGGACGATCGCTTCTTCGACGTCGCGTGGTGCCGTCATCATCAGGTCGGCGAGCTCGTCGACGATGGCGAGGATGTACGGGTAGGGCCGGTAGACGCGTTCGCTACCGAGCGGTGCGGTGATCTCGCCCGACTTCACCTTCGCGTTGAAGTCGTCGATGTGACGCACACGGTTGGCCTGCATGTCCTGGTAACGCTGTTCCATTTCCTCGACCAGCCAGGCCAGAGCCGCCGCAGCCTTCTTCGGCTGCGTGATGATGGGCGTGATCAGATGCGGAATGCCTTCGTACGGAGTCAGTTCGACCATCTTCGGGTCGATCAGGATCAGCCGCACTTCTTCCGGCGTCGCCCGGATGAGCAACGAGACCAGCATCGAGTTCACGAAGCTCGACTTGCCCGACCCGGTCGAACCCGCGACCAGCAGGTGGGGCATCTTCGCGAGGTTCGCGGAGACGAAGTCTCCCTCGATGTCCTTGCCGAGACCGATGACGAGCGGATGGTGGTCGCGGCGGGTCGACGGGGCGGCAAGCACATCCGAAAGCCTGACCAGTTCCCGGTCCGAGTTCGGCACCTCGATACCGACCGCCGATTTCCCGGGGATCGGTGCGAGCAACCGGACGTTGTCCGTCGCGACCGCGTAAGCGATGTTGCGGGCCAGTGCGGTGATCTTCTCGACCTTCACACCTGGCCCGAGTTCGACCTCGTAGCGGGTGACGGTGGGCCCTCGGGTGAACCCGGTGACGGCGGCGTCGATCTTGAACTGTTCGAGGACCTCGGTGATCGACTCGATCATCTCGTCGTTCGCCGGGGATCGCTTCTTCGGCGGATCCCCCTTGGTGAGCAGGCTCAGCGAGGGCAGGACGTAGTCGCCGTCGACCTGACGATCCGGTACGACGAGAGCATCCGGGTCGGCGGGCTCGGGCACGGGTTCCGGTTCGGGCACCGCGACCGGCACCGCGCGTTTCGCGCGGGTTTTCGGCGGTGCGGCGGCGGGTTCCGGTTCGGGTGGGGCGGCCGCGTCCGGAGTGGGCTCGTCCGACCACAGCGGCAGTATCTCGGTGTCGGCCTCGGCGAACTCGTCGGGCGGGTAGTTCTCGGCAGGAGTCCCGCGACGACGCGACCGCGGCTTCTCCCTGCGATACCCGTCGTCGTACACGCCCGGGTCGTCGTCGTAGTCCCCGTACTCGTCGTACTCGTACCCGTATTCGTCGTCCGCCGGGTATCCGAGGCCGAAGTACTCACGGAACAGGTCGGGCAGTTCGCGGATGGTGGTACCGGTCAGCAGCAGGATCCCGAAACCGACGGCGAGCAGCATCAGCGGGACGGACAGCCACGCCGTCAGCCCCGAGGTCAGGGGTCCGCCCACTGCGGCACCGACGAAGCCCGCACCCTCGGACCGACCGGTGGCGTCGCCCGGAAGACCGGACGCGACGTGCCACAGCCCGAACGCCGGGAGTGCGACGAGAAGCCCACCGAGGACGAGTCGCGGCCGGATCTCGGGGAACGGTTCGGTACGCATCAGGGTCACGGCGATACCGATGGCGACGAGTGGAAGCACGGCGCCCGCGCCGCCCACGGTCGCCCGGACCGCCGTCTCGACCCAGTCGCCGACCGGACCGCCGACGCCGAACCACAACGACCCCGCCACGACCACGCCGACAGCGACGAGACCCAGCGCGATGCCGTCGCGACGGTGGCCGTGTTCGATGTCGGTGGCCATGCCCATCGTCCGCGTGGTGGCGCCGAGAGCACGAGCGGTCATGAACCAGCCCGCAGCGACGCCCTTGCCGAGGGCTCCGAGGACCCCGCCGGAATTGTGCGGCCGTCGCCCTGCGGGCTTTCGGGATGTGGAGGACCGGGACCGCGAAGCCGGTGCCCGCCTGGCCGCGGACGAACCCGCCGCGCGCGGCTTCCGCGAGTTACCGGAGGACTTCGCCGTGGCGTTCCGGCCTGCTCCCCTGCCGGTACCGGTCTTCGCGTTTCCGGCTTTGGCCGACGTCCCGCGGGACCGGTTGGCACCGCCCGACGAGCCGCGTGCCCCCGTCCGCGACCGCGAGGTCGTTGAGGACGAAGCGCGACTGCCCGACTTTCCTGCCATAACCGCCAGGGTAACCGCCCGGACCTCTGCTGAACCATTTGCAACACAGGCAACGCGCGACAGCCCTGGTCACAGCTGTCGAGATCTCGGGGGTCCGGAAGGTCCGCTGCGGCGCCGCCCGGCTCACACCCCGCGCTTGGATCCTTCGATGTCGGCGACGGCGCCCGGGTCGCCTTCCTTCTCGAGGCGCACCGCGTCGCGCCCGAAGGCGTGGAACAGCAGTTCTGCGGGCTCGCCACGCAGGACGACGGTCCTGGGTCCTCGTTTGCGCACGGTGGCGCGCTCGCCGCCGGGGCGCTCGAACACCACGGTGACGTCACATCCGCCGTAACTGTTGCGTCCGACCATGCGCGCGATCCGCCAGAGTTGGTCCTGCACCTCGACCGGGAGGTCTCGCGGTTCCCAGCCGGGCGAGGCCCGGCGGACGTCCTCGTGATGGACGAACATCTCCCCGGCGTTGGCGACGGAATCGAGAAGGAAGAGCGGAGACCACTTCGGCGGCCCTGACTCGATCTCGGACAGCAGGTGCGCCCACTGCTTGTCCGTCGCGGCGCGGCGCACCTTCTCCGTGTGACCGGCGAACGCAGGGATCATGATTCCGGGCATGGAGTCGATCCGGCGCTCCCGCACGAGCAGATGAGCGGCGAGATCGCGAGTCGTCCAGTCGCCACACAAGGTGGGCGCATCCGGACCGACTTCGGACATCGTATGGACGAGGGCATGTCGTTCGCTGCGGGCAAGGCTCATTCGGCCACTCTAACGACGGCATCGCCGCGCGGCACGGAAGTACCCCGCGCCGTGCGACCTGCCCGACCCTGGGGGGCGGGGCCGCGACCCGACGGTCCTCCGGGACCGCGCGCCGCAACCCCAGCTCTCAGGAGACCGCGATGACCGTGGGCACGATCATGGGGCGGCGACGATACGTGTCGGCGACCCATCTGCCCACGACCCGGCGGATTCCCTGCGCGATGCGGTGGGTTTCGGTGACGCCTTCGGCGGCGAGCTCGCTGAGGGTCTTGTCGACGAGTTGCGCGGCTTCCGTGAGCGCCGCCGGATCGTCGGAGAACCCACGGCCGGACACCTCCGGGGTGCTCACAGCCCGTCCGGTGGTCGCGTCCACCGCGACCGAGATGGAGATGAATCCGCCCTCGCCGAGAACCAGGCGATCCGACAGAGTGGATTCGCCGACGTCACCGACCGACAGTCCGTCGACGTACACGTAGCCGACGGGGACCCGGCCTACGATCTCGGCCAGACCGTCGACCATGTCGACGACGACACCGTCCTCGGCCAGCACGATTCGTTCCTTGGGCACCCCGGTGGCCTCGGCCAGTGCGGCGTTCGCCCGCAGATGGCGCCATTCGCCGTGGACGGGCATCGCGTTGGTGGGCCGCACCGCGTTGTACAGGTACAGCAGTTCGCCGGCAGAGGCGTGCCCGGACACGTGCACCTTCGCGTTCTGCTGCGTCACGACGGTCGCGCCGCGCTTGGCGAGGCCGTTGACCACCGCGAACACCGAGTTCTCGTTGCCGGGGATGAGCGACGACGCAAGCACGACGAGGTCGTCGGCGCGGATGTTGATCTGCCGGTGCTCCCCACGCGCCATCCGCGACAGCGCCGACAGCGGCTCGCCCTGCGAGCCGGTGGATACGAGCACGACACGGTCGTCGGGCAAGGACGCAGCAGCGTTGAGGTCGACCTCGACGCCGTCGGGCACGTGGAGGTATCCCAGGTCCTGCGCGATCTGCATGTTGCGCACCATGGACCGGCCGACGAAGGCGACCCGGCGGTTGTACCGGTGGGCGACGTCGACGACCTGCTGGATCCGGTGGACGTGGCTGGCGAACGAGGCGACGATCACCCGGTTCTTCGCCTTGCCGATGACGTTGTCGAGCACGCCGCCGATCTCGCGTTCGGGCGTGACGAACCCGGGCACTTCGGCGTTGGTGGAGTCGACGAGGAACAGGTCGACGCCTTCGTCACCGAGCCGGGAGAAGCCTGCGAGGTCGGTGAGACGGTTGTCGAGCGGCAACTGGTCGAGCTTGATGTCGCCGGTGTGCAACACCAGGCCCGCCGACGTGCGGATGGCGACAGCGAGGGCATCGGGAATCGAGTGGTTCACCGCGAAGTACTCGCACTCGAACGGACCGTGCTCGGTGCGTTCGCCTTCGGTTACCTCGACGAGCTTGGGCCGCTGCCGGTGCTCGCGGCACTTCGCGGCGACGAGCGCGAGCGTGAACTTCGAACCGACGACCGGGATGTCGGGGCGCAGTCGCAACAGGAACGGGACGGCACCGATGTGGTCCTCGTGGCCGTGGGTGAGAACGATCGCCTCGACGTCGTCCATCCGGTTCTCGATGTGCCGGAAGTCCGGAAGGATCAGGTCGACACCCGGCTGCTGGTCTTCCGGGAAGAGAACGCCGCAGTCCACGATCAGGAGGCGGCCCTGGTGCTCGAACACCGTCATGTTGCGGCCGATCTCACCGATTCCGCCGAGCGCGACGACCCGCAGGCCGTGCTTGGGCGCCTTGGGCGGGGTACCGAGCCGTGCGGTCGGGTCGACGGGCGGACGCGGGTCGGGACGCTGCGCCGCGGCCGAGTTCTGGACGACGCGACGCGGCGGACGCGAGGCCGGCGGTCCGGCATTGCGGGTGGCGCGGCCACGGCTGTTGGAAGGACGACTCATTTACAGAACCCCTGCTGCTTGAAGATCGGCCGCGAGGGCGTCGATCTGGGCCGATACCGGTGCGACCTGAGGTAGCCGCGGTTCGCCGACGTCGATGCCGAGCAGCCTCAACCCGGCTTTGGAGGCGCTGACGCCGCCGAGCCGAGCGACCGCACGATAGATCGGCACCATGGAAAGATTGATTCTGCGTGCCAGGTCGAGGTCGCCTGCTTCGAACGCGGTGTGCAGTTCGCGCAACCGGCCGGGCACGAGATGACCGATGACACTGACGAATCCGACAGCACCCACCGACAACCACGGGAGGTTGAGGGGGTCGTCGCCGGAGTAGAACTTCAGGTCGGTCGTGCCGATGAGCTCGGCTCCGGCGTTGAGATCACCCTTCGCGTCCTTGACCGCGACGATCCGCGGATGCTCGGCGAGCAGGCGCAGCGTGTCGGTCTCGATGGGGACCACCGAGCGCGGCGGAATGTCGTAGAGCATCACCGGAAGGTCGGTGGCGTCGGCGACCGCGACGAAGTGTGCGTAGAGCCCCGCCTGGGGCGGCCGGGAGTAGTACGGCGTGACGACCAGCAAGCCGTGCGCGCCGGCGCGCGCGGCGTCGCGTGCCAGTTCGGCGCTGTGTGCGGTGTCGTTGCTGCCGGCCCCGGCGATGATCTTCGCGCGGTCGCCGACCGAGGCGAGCACGGCGCGCATCAGCTCCAGCTTCTCGGTCTCGCTGGTGGTGGGCGACTCGCCGGTGGTACCCGCGAGTACCAGCGCGTCGCAGCCACCCTCGACGAGGTAGTTCGCAAGACGCACACCCGCGTCCACGTCGAGCTTGCCGTCGGCAGTGAACGGGGTCACCATCGCAGTGGCGACAGTGCCGAACGGGAGCTCGACGGCAGTTGCGGATTCACCGTTGGTCATGGTCAGAAGGCTACCGCGTGAGGGCAGGCGCCCGACACACGCCCGCCCCCGCCGGGTAACTCAGTGTTCTACGGCAAAGGTGGGAGCGGCGATTTCGCTGCCGTCGCGCAGCGCATCGATGGTGAAGTCCGAAAACGCATTCGGCGCGGCGTCGATGAGTTGTCGCAGGCACTCGACCGCGAGCCGCCGGATTTCGACGTCGGCGTGCTCGGTGGCGCGCATGGCGATGAAGTGCCGCCAGGATCGGTAGTTGCCGGTGACGACGATGCGGGTCTCGGTGGCGTTGGGGAGGACCGCTCGCGCGGCTTCGCGCACCTGCTTGGCCCGCAACGGCCCGGGTGGCAGGTGCGCCATCTTTTCGTCGAGGGCCTCGAGCAGTTCCACGTACGCGTCACGGCTGCGCCGGGTGGCGGCGAAGAACAGTTCCTCGAGGTCCGGGTCACCCGCGATCGCGGGAGGAACGACAACCGGAGCATCGCCGTCTGCGACGAAACGCTGGGACAGCTGCGAGAAGGAGAAGTGCCTGTGACGGATCAGCTCGTGAGTACACGAACGGGAGATTCCGGTGATGTAGAAGGTGACGGAGGCGTGCTCGAGTACGGACAGGTGGCCCACGGTCAGCAGGTGCCGCAGATATCCGGTGTTGGTCGCCGTCCGCGGGTTCGGCTTCGACCAGCTCTGATAGCACGCACGTCCGGCGAACTCGGCGAGCGCTTCCCCGCCGTCGGCGTCGGTCTCCCACGGGACGTCGTCGGGCGGCAGGAACTCGGTCTTGGCGATGAGCCTGACCTTCAGGGTGGCGGGTTCGGGAACCATGCGCGTCTCCTCCCGTGCGTGATCGCACCCTAGCGACTCCGAGTGACGCTCGGTGGGTAGGACCCGAGGTGACATCACAGCGACAGCACTGACGACAGCACCATGCCGTTGACTGATGTCATCAATGGCGTCACACTGGCGTCATGAACATCGACACCTACACCGCGGCCATCACCGACGCCGTCCTCAACGCCGCCGAACTCGGTGACGAGCAGACCCGTCGCACTGCGGCCGCGCTCTCCGCCGCCCTCGCCGCACCGGCGCGTCTCGCCGTTCTCAGCGCGCTGTCGGACATGGCGAGTGAGATCAGCGATCGACTGGACGATCACAGCGTCACCGTCCGACTCGACGGGACCGAGGCCGTCGTCGACGTGCGCAGTGATGCGACGCCCCACACCGATCCCCCGACGCCGACCTTCGAGGAGATGACCGGGGACATCAGCCGGGTCACCCTGCGTCTCGTCGAACAGATCAAGTCCCGCGCGGAGGAAGCCGCCGCACAGAGCGGCGTGTCGCTCAACTCCTGGGTGGCGCAGGCTGTGCAGGGTGCACTGAAGGATCAGAAGCGGTACCAGCAGCGCGCCGAAGAGTGGCGACGGCAGAACACCACGCCCGCCTCTCCCCCCGCACCCGCCCCGAAGGAGCCCGACAACGGCGAGGCCGGCGAGGACCGCAAGGACGGCGATACGGCCTGAATCGGCCTCCTGTGCGGTAGATTCCCGACGCACCGTGCACGGGACCCGAGAGGACACCAACTGATGGCCGTGAGCAGCACCAAGAGCTTCGAGATCAAGGCGACCCCGGAGCAGGTGATGGCGGCTATCGCGGCGGTGGACCGATTGCCCGACTGGTCGTCGACGCACAAGAAGGTCGTCATAGAGTCCACCTACCCCGACGGGCGGCCGCATCGCGTGCGCATGACCGTCTCGGTCATCGGCCTCACCGACGAGCAGGTCGTCGACTACACGTGGGACGGCGACCGGTCGATGTCCTGGACACTCGTCGAAAGCACCCAGCAGAATCAGCAGGACGGCGCCTACACACTCACGCCCTCGGGTGGGGCGACCACGGTCGATTTCAGTCTGACGATCGACCCCAAGATTCCGCTTCCCGGATTCCTCGTCCGGCGAGCGGAGAAGACCGCGATCGAAACAGCGGGCAAGGGCCTGACCAAGTTCGTCGAGGAGAACTTCCGCTGACGGTCCCGCCGGGAACCTGGCGTCACATCTGCTCGGCGACGGTCACCGCGACAGTCCCACCGAGTTCGTAGCAGCGTTCTCGGACCTGCGCGTCCACCGGCCCGGTGATTTCGAGGTCGGCCGCGACCTGCGTGAGTCCCATCCCCGTCACGAGACGGCGCACCGACGACACCGCACCCGCCGTGTCGTCGTTGCCGTGGACCCACATTCCGTAGGGACGGCCTGCGACCGTGTCGAGGCACGGGTAGTACACGGTGTCGAAGAAGTGCTTGAGTGCGCCCGACATGTATCCGAAGTTCGCGGGAGTACCGAACAGATAGCCGTCGGCGGCGAGGACATCCGGGACGGTCGCGCCGAGGGCAGGCACCGCGCGCACCGTCACCCCGTCGATGTCGGGGTCGTTCGCCCCGCCCAGCACCGCTTCGAGCAATTCCCGTGTCGCCGGGGACGGGGTGTGGTGGACGACGAGCAGCGTCCGGTCTGCGGCTTCGCGTTGTTCGATCACACCCGAAGACTACGACGGGGCCCCGGCGCGACCCGCCCGACCGCGTGGGTCAGTTCTTGCCCTCGCGTTCCGCCCGCTCGAGCGCCACCGCGCGCCGCATGGTGTCGCGTGCGCGGCCCCGGTCGCCGGCGTAGTCGTACGCCCTCGCCAGCCGGTAGGAGTTCCGCCAGTTGTCGGGGTCGGCCTCCCATTCCCGTTTGACGGTCTCGAACAGGGCGTCCGCGGCATCGCGGTCGATCCGTCCAGAAGGCCGGCGCGGCAGGTCGGTGACGTCGAGTTCGAGTCCCTCTTCGTGGATGCGGCGCGCGAGCTGCTGATGCTGCCATCCGGCATGGAGACTCGCGTACACGATCCACACCCCGATGAAGGGCAGGAGCAGCACGCCGATGCCGAGACCGACTGCCGCGACGCCGCCCGAACGGATCAGGTCGATTCCGCGGCTTCCCAGCAACACGAAATAGAACGCCAGCGCGACCACGACGAACGCGATCGGCAGGAGGACCTTGAGCAGATCTTTCTTCACAGGTCGAGGAGGGGGTCGATGCCGAGTGTCAGCCCGGGGCGCGAGCCGATCTCGCGGACGCCGAGCAGGACACCCGGAGCGAAGGAGGACCGGTCGATCGAATCGTGGCGGATCGTGAGGGTCTCCCCCTGCGTTCCGAGCAGCACCTCCTGGTGCGCCACCAAACCGGCGAGGCGGACCGAATGTACCCGCACACCATCGACATTCGCGCCGCGTGCCCCCTCGAGTTCGGTGCTCGTGGCGTCCGGGCTCGGCCCGACGCCTGCGGCAGCGCGAGCCTCGGCGATGAGTTCGGCCGTGCGGTAGGCGGTGCCGGACGGCGCGTCGGCTTTGTTGGGGTGGTGCAGTTCGATGACCTCGACGGACTCGAAGAACCGGGCAGCAGCCTGTGCGAAGCGCATCGACAGCACCGCGCCGATCGCGAAGTTGGGGGCGATGAGCACGCCCACCTCGGGCTTACCGGCGAGGAGGTCGCGCACCCGGTCGAGCCGGGCCTCGTCGAAGCCGGTGGTGCCCACGACGGCGTGGATGCCGTGGTCGATCAGGAACTCGAGGTTGCCCATCACCACGTCGGGGTGCGTGAAATCGACGACGACCTCGGCGCGGGACGTCACGAAGTCTTCGAGGCTGTCGCCCCGGTCCACCTCTGCGACGAGTTCGAGGTCCGCGGCCGCCTCGACTGCTGCGCAGATGGCCTGGCCGACCTTGCCCTTGGCGCCGAGCACACCTACCCGAACTGCTGCTGCGTTCACTGTTCCGTCCACGACCTTCCCGTCACGTCTTTCCGAGGAAAGCGTACGCAATCGTCGCGGTGGCCCGCACGGGCGGCCACCGGGACTGTGCCGGCGGTCGGGTCCTGGGCCAGAGGGCCGGAAGGCCGGAGATCAGCCCACGATCCCGCGCACCGCGGCGGGAAGGTCCCGTGGACGGCGGTACGGGCCCACCACAGCGGCCGCGAACGGCCTGTGCAGCAGATCTGCCGCGACTTCTCGTACCTGTTCCGACGAGACCGCCGCAATACGCTCGAGAGTCTCGGTCAGGCTCCAGTGCCGGCCGTAGTTCAGCTCACTGCGGCCGATTCGGTGCATCCGTGCCCCGGTGTCCTCGAGCCCGAGGACCAGGCCGCCGCGCAACGACCCCTTCGCCCGAGCGCATTCGGCGTCGGTGATGCCGTCCTTGGCGACGGAGGCGAGCACTTCGCGGATCACCGTCGCGACTTCGGCGAGGTTGTCGGGCTGACATCCGGCATAGACGGAGAACGCGCCGGTGTCGGCGAACGTGTCGGTCCCCGAATACACCGAGTACGCCAGTCCCCGCTTCTCCCGCACTTCCTGGAACAGGCGGGAGCTCAGACCGCCACCGATTGCGGCGTTGAGCACCGACAGCGCCCAGCGGCGGTCGTCCTGCCGGCCGAAGGACCGGACCCCGAGCGAGAGATGCGCCTGTTCCCCGTCGTGCTCGGTGATGCTCAGCCTGGGCGGCGTACGCAGTTCCAGCCGGCCTTCACGGCGGGGCACGGGCCGGGCACCGTCGTCGAGGTGGCCGGCGAACGCGCGACGCACAAGTTCGACGGTGTGCTCGTGATCGACGTTCCCGGCGACCGCGACCACCATCCGCTGCGGGGTGTACCTGCGCACATGGAAGGAGTGCAGCTGGTTTCGGGTCATCGCCTCGATCGAGTCGACCGAACCGATGATCGGGCGCCCGATGGGATGGTCGCCGTACAACGCGGTGAGGAAGGCATCGCCGAGGAGGTCTTCGGGGTCGTCGTCGCGCATCGAGATCTCCTCGAGCACGACCTGCCGTTCGACGTCCACGTCCGCGCTGCGGCAGCGGCCGCGCAGTACCACGTCGGCGACGACGTCGACCGCGAGCGGCAGATCGTCGTCGAGCACGTGCGCGTAGAAGCAGGTGTGTTCCTTGCTGGTGAAGGCGTTGAGTTCGCCGCCCACCCCGTCGACGAGCTCGGCGATGTCGAGGGCCGTGCGCGTCGGGGTGGATTTGAACAGCAGATGCTCGAGGAAGTGCGCCGCACCCGCGACCGACGGCTGTTCGTCACGCGACCCGATTCCCACCCAGACGCCCACTGCCGCCGAGCGCACTCCGGGCACGTGCTCGGTGACCACACGCACCCCTCCGGGCAGCACGGTACGGCGGACACCGGACTCCACTGCGGGAGCCGGATCGAAGGGAGAAGTGTGCTGGGTGCGAGCCATGTGTGTGTTCAGCGGTCCTGCGGTCGGGTTCGGGCACGTACGTCCCGGAACGGAACATCACACGATACATGCGCGCCCGGATGAAGCGTCGGTCACCAACCGCGGCGCCGGGGACGTGCACCGACGAGGTCGCCGTCTCGCGCCTCGTCCCTGCTCCGGTAGACGATGTAAGGGCGGAACAGATATCCCAGGGGTGCGCTGAACGCATGGACGAGTCTGGTGAACGGCCAGATCGCGAACAGCAGCAGACCGATGAGGGTATGGATCTGGAACGAGACGGGTGCCTCGGCGAGGAGTTCTCCCTTCGGTTGCAGGATCCAGATGGACCGGAACCACGGCGAGACGGTGTCGCGGTAGTTGTGTTCGCCGACCACGCCCGCCCCCATCAAGGTGGTCGCCAGGCCCGCGACGATCGCGGCCACCAGAACCACGTACATCACCTTGTCGTTGAGCGTCGTGGCGGAGTACACCGGACCGTTGGTCCGTCGGCGATAGACCAGCAGGCCCACCCCCACCAGGGTGCAGAGGCCCGCGATCGTGCCGAGTACGAGAGCCTGGACGTGGTACGCGTGCTGGCTGATCCCCAGCGAGTACGTCCACGACTTCGGGATCAGCAGTCCGATGATGTGGCCGATGATCACGACGAGGATGCCGAAGTGGAAGAGCGGACTGCCGATACGCAACAGCCGGCTCTCGTACAGCTGCGACGAGCGTGTGGTCCAGCCGAACTTGTCGTACCGGTAGCGCCACCACGTGCCGACGATCAGAACCGCGAGTGTCACGTACGGCACGACGTTCCAGAAGATTGCACCCGCGCTCATCGTCTACCGCCCTTCTCGTCGTTGGTGGGAGTCCCGGCGAGGCGGAACGGTCAGCGTGAACGGTTGCAGCCCGATCGCTTCGGCCGGCGGTCCCGCATGCATCAGTTGCCGGGCCCGCTGCTCCTGCGCCTCGTCGACCGGAGGCAACGTGGCACACACCGCCGCGATGGTGTCCGCGTATGGCGAATCGTCACCGACCAGCGCCCGGTGCAGCACATCGATCGGAACCCGGTGCGCGACCAGCAACCGTTCACCCGCCTCGGGCGCGACGGTGGCCGCGAACTCGAGCACCACAGGCAGGTGGTCGGGGGCCTCGTCGACCGGGGGTTCGGCGCCGGCCTCCCGGTAGGTCTGCACGAATGCGTGGATCTCCGATCCGCGGTTGCGGGTGTCTCCAGCGGTCCAGTAGGTGAGGTACATCGTCGAGCGGCGACGTAGATCGAATGTGTCGACATATGCCTGCGCCGCGTCGAGCAGGCTGCTGCCCCGCAGGTAGGACGCCGTCCGGGCGAGCCGGCCTCGCGCGGGCTCGTCGATGTGGCCGACCAGTGCCTCGACGGTCCCGAGACGGTCCGCCATCTGCTCGTCCGGATAGGCCAGCAGCAACGAGGCTGCCTGGTGGACGAGTCGCGTCTGCAGCCGGCGCGCGGGATCCTCTCGGCGTGACGCCCGCCGGAACAGTGTCACCGCCGCTCCTCGCCGTCGTCCGGCCAGGCGTTCGGGAACAGTCCCGTGGGCGCGCCCTTGCCGTCCCAGTTGAGGAGATTGACCCGTGACGGCTCACGCTCGTTGACGGCGAGACCCTCTGTGGTCTGACGCTCCGCCAGCGCATGGAACGTCTCGACCGCGACCGGCACCGGTCCCCCGCTGGACTCACCGAACGGGCCCGACTCGTACATCCCCGGGCCACCGGCGAACGAGAGCGAGCAGTCCGTCGCGGATTCTTCGAGTTGGTGACCTTCGGTGGCGTACGCGGTGGGAATCACATACCGCTCCTCGTACTTGGCGAGCGCGAGCAACCGGTACATCTCGTAGATCTGTTCCTCCGTCATCCCCACCGACTGCGGGATGTGCGGCTGAGTGTCGCGACCGAGATTGATATCGCGCATGTAGGACCGCATCGCCGCGAGTCGCCGGAGCACCGCTTCGACGGCTGCGACGTCGCCCGCGGTGAACAGTTCCGCGAGGTAGCGGATGGGAATCCGCAACGCCTCGAGTGCCCCGAAGAGATTTCCGAGTTCTTCACCGTCGTGACCGTCGCGGCTGACCGCATCGACCACCGGTGAGAGCGGCGGCACGTACCAGACCATCGGCATGGTGCGGTATTCCGGGTGGAGAGGCAACGCGACCTTGTAGACGTTGATCAGTGAGTAGATCGGCGAACGTTGTGCACCGGCGATCCACTCGTCGGAGATCCCTTCCGCCCGGGCACCGGCGATCACTTCCGGATCGTTCGGGTCGAGGAGAATCCCGCGCTGCGCCTCGTACAGATCCTGATCGTTCTCCACCGCGGCCGCTTCGAGCACCCGGTCCGCGTCGTAGAACACCAGGCCGATGTAGCGCAGCCGTCCGACGCAGGTCTCGGCGCACACCGTCGGCAGGCCGACCTCCACGCGGGGATAACAGAACGTGCACTTCTCGGCCTTACCGGTCTTGTGATTGAAATAGACCTTTTTGTAAGGACATCCGGAGATGCACATCCGCCAGCCGCGGCACCGGTCCTGGTCCACCAGGACGATGCCGTCCTCCGCACGCTTGTAGATCGCCCCGGAGGGGCAGGACGCGACGCACGAAGGGTTGAGGCAGTGCTCGCAGATCCGGGGAAGGTAGAACATGAACGTCTCTTCGAGCGACGTCTTGACCTGCTCGTTGATCTTCACCAGGATCGGGTCGTCCGGGACGATCTCGGGTGAACCGGCGAGGTTGTCGTCCCAGTTGGCCGACCACTCCACCTTCATCGGTTCGCCGCTGAGCAGACTCCGGGGCCGCGCCACCGGAATGTTCTCGCCCGCAGGAGCATTGGTGAGTGTCTCGTAGTCGTAGGTCCAGGGTTCGTAATAGTCGTCGATCGCCGGCATCTTGGGATTGGAGAAGATCCGGCTGAGCTTGTGCAGCCGGCCCCCGTCGCGAAGGCGAACCCTGCCCTTCTTGTCCCGGTACCATCCGCCGCGCCACTTGTCCTGATCTTCGTAGGTGCGGGGATAGCCCTGCCCGGGACGGGTCTCGACGTTGTTGAACCACACGTATTCGGTGCCGGACCGATTGGTCCAGGTCTGTTTGCAGGTGACCGAGCACGTGTGGCAGCCGATGCACTTGTCGAGGTTCATCACCATCGCCATCTGTGCCATGACCTTCATGATCGCCCCTGCCTCTGGAGTACGACGGTGGACATCAGTACGTCACCTCCTGTGACCGGCGGCGCACGACAGTCACTTCGTCGCGTTGATTGCCGGTCGGTCCGAGATAGTTGAACGCGTACGAGGTCTGCGCATAACCGCCCGCGAGATGGCTGGGCTTGATCAGGATCCTGGTGATCGAATTGTGAATCCCTCCTCGCGTTCCCGTGGTTTCGGTGAGGGGAACATCGATGACGCGTTCCTGCGCGTGGTGGACGAACACCACTCCTTCGGGGATGCGCTGCGAGACGATGGCGCGGCACACCACGACACCGTTCCGGTTGACCGCCTCGACCCAGTCGTTGTCACGCACCGAGATCTTTGCGGCGTCCGCCGGGCTCATCCACATCGTCGGCCCGCCGCGTGAGAGCGACAGCATGAAGAGGTTGTCCTGGTACTCCGAGTGGATCGACCATTTCGAGTGCGGCGTCAGGTATCTCACCGTCAGCCCCACCCCGTCACCGGAGCCGATCGAGGTCTCGCCGAACAAGCGGCTCATGTCCAGCGGAGGCCGGTAGGTCGGTAGTTGTTCGCCCATCTCCTCGATCCAGTCGTGGTCGAGGTAGAAATGCATCCGGCCGGTGAGGGTGTGGAACGGTTTGAGTTCTTCGATGTTCGTGGTGAACGGGGCGTAGCGGCGTCCGCCGGTCTCGCTGCCCGACCACTCGGGACTCGTGATGACCGGCACGGGACGCGCCTGGGTGTCGGCGTAGGTGATCCGGCGTTCCTCGCTGCCCTCGGCGAGATGTACCAGCCTGCGGCCGGTCCGTTTCTCGAGTTCGCGGTAGCCCTGTACCGCCAGCCGTCCGTTGGATGCCCCCGAGAGTGCCAGGATCACGTCGGCCATCCGCTCCGCGCTGGTGATCGCCGGGCGCCCGGCCGCCGGTCCGGAATCCAGGACGCCGAACTTGACGGCCAGTTCCCCGACTTCTCGATCGGGGTGGGTGGTGACACCTTTGGTGGTCAGCCCCGCCGATTCGACGAGCGGGCCCAGTGTGGACCACTTGTCGGCGATCGCGGTGTAGTCCCGTTCGACGACGACGAGCGGACCCATGGTCTTGCCGGGCACCGGTACCTCACCGGTCTTCGTCCAGTCGTTCTCGCTTCCACCGGCAAAGGACATCTCACCGGGGGTGTCGTGCTGATGTGTCCCCATCACCACGTCGGTCCGCGTCCCGAGGTGAGTGCGCGCCAGGGCGCTGAACGCCTTCGCGACAGCACCGAACGCCTCGTAGTCCGACCGTGCCTCCCAGGGGGGATCGATCGCGGCACTGAACGCGTGCACGTACGGATGCATGTCGGTACTCGACAGATCCCCCTTCTCGTACCAGGTCGCCGCGGGCAGAACGACATCCGAGAACAGGGTCGTCGACGTCATCCGGAAGTCGATCGACATCAGCATGTCGAGCTTGCCCTCTGGGGTGTCGTCCCCCCAGGCGACGTCGTTCGGCCGCAGGTCCGGTGCGGCCTGCGCACCCTGGATATTCGAGTCGGTGCCCAGAAGATACTGCAGGAAGTACTCGTTGCCCTTGCTGGACGAGCCCAGGAGATTCGACCGCCACAGACTGAGCACACGCGGCCAGTTGCGTGGTGAATCCGGGTCGGTGACAGCGAGTTTCACCGTTCCCCGGGCAAGCTGTTCGGCGATGTACTCGGGGATCTCACGACCGGCCGCTCGCGCTTCGTCGGCCAGTTCGTGCGTGTTGCGATCGAACTGCGGGTAGAACGGCGACCACCCCATCGCCACCGCCGAAGCCATCACATCCATGGTGTGCTTGTCCCGGAAGCGCCCGCGCGAGAGGGGATTCGACAGAGCGTCCGCCCGGTACCCGTCGTACTTCCACTGGTCGGTGTGCACGTACCAGTAGGAGGTTCCGGCCATCTGGCGAGGCGGTCTGCTCCAGTCGGTGGCCATCGCCATCGTGGCCCACCCGGTCGCAGTCCTGCACTTCTCCTGCCCGACGTAGTGCGCCCAGCCGCCTCCGTTGCGCCCCATGGAACCGGTGAGCAGCAGCAGCGACAGCACCGCCCGGTAGGTCGCGTCGCCGTGGAACCACTGGCAGATCCCGGCGCCCATGATGATCATCGACCGGCCGCCCGACTCCTCGGCGTTGCGAGCGAGTTCCCGGGCGATCCGGATCGTTTGTGCCGCCGACACTCCGGTGATCGCTTCCTGCCAGGCGGGTGTGTACGGCGAGGTGGGGTCTTCGTATCCGGCGGGCCACTGCCCGGGGAGGTTCAGTTCCGGCCGTCGCACCCCGTATTGCGCGAGCATCAGGTCGAAGACGGTGCAGACCACGTGGTCGCCCACTCGGCGAATCGGCACGCCGCGTTCGAGGCTCTCACCGCGCCCGTCGATCGTGTCGAAGCTGGGCATATGAACGGCGAGGACCTCTGCCGTGCCACCGGCCGCCGGCGCCACCGTCAGGGCGGGTTTCAGGTCGCCCAGGTCGAGATTCCACTTGCCCATCCCGTCCTCGCCGTAGCGGAATCCGAGTGAACCGTTCGGCACCGTCACCCCGTCGGTCACGCTGTCGAGCAGTACCGGCTTGAACACGGCGTTCTCCACGTTCCGACCGAGGTCGGCGGCGGTGAGGTTCTTGCCCGGAACCCACTTTCCTTCTCGCTCTTCGAGTCTCACGAGGAATGGCAGGTCGGTGTACTGCGCGGAGAAGTCGGCGAAGAACGGCACGCGCTTCTCGACGTAACACTCCCGGAGCAGCACGTGACCCATCGCCATCGCCAGGGCGCCGTCGGTGCCCGCGGCACACGGCATCCACTCGTCGGCGAACTTGGTGTTGTCGGCGTAGTCCGGGCTGATCGCGACGACCTTGGTTCCGCGGTACCGGACCTCTGTCATCCAGTGCGCGTCGGGGGTGCGTGTCACCGGGACGTTCGAACCCCACATCAACAGGTATGCCGCATCCCACCAGTCCCCCGATTCGGGAACATCCGTCTGGTCGCCGAACACCTGCGGGGACGCCACCGGGAGATCGGCGTACCAGTCGTAGAAGGAGGTCATGACGCCGCCGACCAACTCGATGAACCGGGAGCCTGCTGCATGCGACACCATCGACATCGCCGGGATCGGGGAGAAACCCGCGATCCGGTCGGGTCCGTACTCCTTGATGGTGTGGACGTGCGCCGCCGCGACCATCTCTGTGGCTTCCGCCCAGGTGACCCGCACCAGCCCGCCCTTGCCCCGCGCGCGCTGGTACCGCCGACGGCGTTCCGGATCGTTCTGGATCTCCGCCCAGGCGAGCACCGGATCGCCGAGGCGTGCGCGCGCTTCGCGATACATCTCCACCAGCACGCCGCGCGCGTACGGGTACCGGACCCGGGTCGGCGAATAGGTGTACCAGGAGAAGGCCGCACCTCGAGGACAACCGCGCGGCTCGTACTCCGGGCGGTCCGCCCCCACAGTCGGATAGTCCGTCTCCTGGGTTTCCCAGGTGATGATCCCGTCCTTGACGTAGATCTTCCACGAACACGACCCGGTGCAGTTCACGCCGTGGGTGGATCGCACCACTTTGTCGTGGCTCCATCTGTCGCGGTAGAAGATGTCGCCTTGCCTACCGCCCTGGTGGAGGATGGTGCGGGTGTCGGCCGACTCTTCTCCGCGGGAGAAGAACCGGCCGCTGCGGACCATCAGCTCCTCGAGCGATCCACCGACAGCGGCCTTTTCCGTAGTCACGTGTTCTCCTCTTGTTGCCGATGCGGAGCCTGGCCCGACGCGGCCGGTTCACGTGCCTTCAGCCATATCGCGGTGTAGGCCAGCGCGGCGAGGGCAGCCGCGACCAGGAGCAGCAGCCCGACCGTGTAGTCGTTGCCGACCGGGTCGTAGGTTGCGCCCATCACGAGCGGCGGGAAGTATCCGCCGAGGCCACCTGCTGCGGCGACGATGCCGGTGATGCTGCCGACGGACTGCGCGGGCGAACGCCGCGCCACCCAGGCGAACACGCCTCCGGTGCCGATGCCGAGGAAGATCGCCATGGTGATGAAGACAACGGCCGACCAGAAGTCCGGCGGTGGCTTGAACGTAGCGATGAATGCGGTCGCCGCGGTGCCGGCGAACGATGCGATCACCACGTACTTCGGTGGGATCCGGTCGGAGAGCGTTCCGCCGATGGGGCGGGCGATCACCGCGGCGACGGCGAAGCCCGCGGTGCGGGTGCCTGCATCGACCGCCGAGAACTCGTACACCGTCCTGATGTAGGTGGGCAGGTAGCTGCTGAACGCGACGAAACCACCGAAGACGATCGCGTAGAGGAACGACATTTCCCAGGTGACACGGAGCTTGCATGCCGCAAGGAATTTGGGCACGACCGGCTGGGTGTTGGGTACGAATGCGGGTGCGTTCCTCATGACGGTCACACACAGCACCGCGGTCAGCGCCAGCACCACGGCGATGATCACGTGGGTGGCGACCAGCCCGAACCAGCCGACGAAACGCGGCGTGAAGAATGCCGACAGGGCCGTGCCGACCATGCCCGCGCCGAAGACACCCGTGGCGAAACCGCGCCGCGACGGGTCGTACCAGTTGTTGGCGAACGGGATTCCGACGGCGAAGATCGTGCCCGCGATACCCAGGAAGAACCCGGACAGCAGAAGCAGCGGATACGAGCCCGCATTCCCCGCGAAGCCGACGGCGAGGACCGGCAGGATCGACGCGAGGGTGATGGCGATGAACATGATCCGGCCGCCGTAGCGGTCCGTGAGTGCACCCACCACGATGCGGCCCAGGGAGCCGACGAGGATCGGTGTCGCCACGAGCATCGACGTCTCGGAACTGCTGAGAGACATATCGCCCGCGTAGGTGGTCGACAGCGGCCCGATCAAGTTCCAGGCCCAGAAGTTCATCGACGATACCCAGGTCGCCAACGCGAGGTTGACGCCCGGCCGTGCCCCGATTCCCGTGGGTGCAATCGTGCTCACATCTACCAGGGAACACCCGCGTACGGGATCCCCGGGCGGCTTTGCCGAAAGGTATACGTGGGAAGGCGTACGAGTTTCGTGCGAAAGCAGCGGTCCGGCGCCTCTCTCCGGCTTCTGCCGTACAACGACACCGCGCGCTGTCCCTCCCCGAAGGGAAGAACAGCGCGCGGTGATGTCCGCCCGGAGCCGAAGGCCTACCGGGAGGGACCGATCAGGACTCGGTGGTCGCTTCGGCCGGAGCGGCCTCGGCGGAGTCGTCCTCGACGGGCACGAGGCTGATCTTGCCCCGGTTGTCGATGTCGGCGATCTCGACGCGGAGCTTCGATCCGACGCTCACGACATCCTCGACCTTGGCGATGCGCTTGCCGTTGCCCAGCTTGCTGATGTGGACCAGACCGTCGCGACCGGGCAGCAGCGAGACGAATGCGCCGAACGCCGTGGTCTTGACCACGGTGCCGAGGAATCGCTCGCCGACCTTGGGCAGCTGCGGGTTGGCGATGGCGTTGATCTTGTCGATCGCGGCCTGCGCGGACGGGCCGTCCGCGGCACCGACGTAGACGGTGCCGTCGTCCTCGATGGAGATGTTGGCGCCGGTCTCCTCGGTGATCGAGTTGATCATCTTGCCCTTGGGCCCGATGACCTCGCCGATCTTGTCGACCGGAACCTTGATCGTGGTGATGCGCGGCGCGAACGGGCTCATCTCGTCCGGGCTGTCGATCGCCTCGGCCATGACCTCGAGGATCGTGGCGCGAGCGTCGTGAGCCTGCGACAACGCACCCGCGAGCACCTGCGACGGGATGCCGTCGAGCTTGGTGTCGAGCTGCAGGGCCGTGACGAAGTCCTTCGTGCCGGCGACCTTGAAGTCCATGTCGCCGAAGGCGTCCTCGGCTCCGAGGATGTCGGTCAGCGCCACGTAGCGGATCTCACCGTCGACCTCGTCGGAGACGAGGCCCATCGCGATGCCGGCGACCGGCGCCTTCAGCGGCACACCGGCGTTGAGCAGCGACAGCGTCGAGGCACAGACGGAGCCCATCGACGTCGAGCCGTTCGAGCTCAGTGCCTCGGACACCTGACGGATCGCGTACGGGAACTCTTCCTGGCTCGGAAGCACCGGCGCGATGGCCCGCTCGGCGAGAGCGCCGTGGCCGATCTCGCGACGCTTCGGCGAACCGACGCGGCCGGTCTCACCGGTCGAGTACGGCGGGAAGTTGTAGTGGTGCATGTAGCGCTTGCTGGTCTCCGGGCCGAGCGAGTCGACCTGCTGAGCCATCTTGACCATGTCGAGGGTGGTGATACCCATGATCTGCGTCTCGCCACGCTCGAACAGTGCCGAACCGTGTGCGCGGGGAACCACCGCGACCTCGGCGGAGAGTGCACGGATGTCGGTGATCCCGCGCCCGTCGATGCGGAACTGGTCGCGCAGGATGCGCTGGCGGACCAGCTTCTTGGTGAGCGAACGGAAGGCCGCTCCGATCTCCTTCTCGCGACCCTCGAACTTCGGGGCGATCTGCTCGAGCACCTCGACCTTGATCTCGTCGGTGCGGTCGTCGCGCTCCTGCTTGCCCGCGATGGTCAGCGCCTCGGCCAGCTTGGTCGACGCAGCGGCCTCGACCTCGGCGTAGACGTCCTCCGCGTAGGGCGGGAACAGCGGGAAGTCGCCGGTCGGCTTCGCAGCGGCGGCTGCGAGCTGTTGCTGGGCCACGCAGAGACGGGCGATGAAGGGCTTGGCGGCTTCGAGCCCCTGGGCGACGATCGCCTCGGTCGGCGCCTGTGCGCCGCCCTCGATGAGCGAGATGACGTTCTCGGTCGCCTCTGCCTCGACCATCATGATCGCGACGTCAGCGGTGTCCGGGTTGTCGCCGCCACCGACGATGCGGCCCGCGACCACCATGTCGAACACGGCGTTCTCGAGCTGCTCGACCGTCGGGAAGGCGACCCACTGCCCGGCCTTGTTGTCGTCGGACGTGATGAGCGCGACGCGCACGCCACCGACGGGGCCGGAGAACGGCAGGCCGGCGAGCTGCGTGGAGGCCGACGCCGCGTTGATCGCGACGACGTCGTACAGGTCGTTCGGGTTCAGGCTCAGAACCGTGACGACGACCTGGATCTCGTTGCGGAGACCGTCGACGAACGACGGGCGCAGCGGCCGGTCGATCAGGCGGCAGGTGAGGATCGCATCGGTGGAGGGGCGGCCTTCACGACGGAAGAACGAGCCCGGGATGCGGCCGGCTGCGTACATGCGCTCTTCGACATCCACCGTCAGCGGGAAGAAGTCGAAATGGTCCTTGGGGTGCTTCGACGCACTGGTGGCCGAGAGCAGCATGGTCTCGTCGTCGAGGTAGGCGACGACGGCTCCGGCGGCCTGCTGGGCAAGGCGGCCGGTCTCGAAACGGATCGTGCGGGTGCCGAAGGCACCGTTGTCGAGTGTCGCGACGGCTTCGTAGACGCCTTCGTCGGTCTCGACTGCGGAATTGCTTGTCATCTTTGTATCTTCTCTTCCCTCTTCGTCTTCGCCGTACCCGCGCGGGCTCCACGGCCCCCTTGGCCGTGGTTGCGCACCGATTCACGGAGGCGGTCGTCGATCGAAACTTTCCGGCCGGGGTATCGCACACGGACACCGTGCCTGGACCGGAAAGTCACTACCGAGGACCGACACCATCGGTGCATACGGTTCACCGCCGTCGGCGGTGTGGTGTGCCGGCTATCGCGGCACAAACACCGATAGCCAACGGGGCCCAGTGTAGTGGGTACCCCGTTGGCTGTCGGAAAAGATCAGCGGATGCAGATCGTGTCGCTTCCCGGCTGCGTCAGCGACGCAGGCCCAGACGCTGGATGAGCGAGCGGTAACGCTCGACGTCGACCTTCTCGACGTACTTCAGCAGGCGGCGACGACGACCGACCAGCAGCAGCAGGCCGCGGCGGGAGTGGTGGTCGTGCTTGTGCTGCTTGAGGTGCTCGGTGAGATCGACGATGCGCTTGGTGAGCATCGCGACCTGAGCCTCGGGCGACCCGGTGTCGGTCTCGTGGAGGCCGTACTCGCCGAGGATCTGCTTCTTCTGTTCGGTGGTCAATGCCACTGGTATTACTCCTGAACAACTGACGTCCGCGTGACAGAAAGCGGACCGGGTCCGCCGGTGCGGCCGCCGCGAACCGCAGCACACACCAGCAGACGATATTACCAGAGCCGGTTGCCCGGCCCTCGCGTGCATCGCTGCACCCCGTCGGGGGTGGGCGTCAGCCGGCGAGAATCTCGCGCGCACGCTCCGCATCGCGGTGCATCGCCGAGATCAGGGCTTCCACGGAATCGAACTTCTCCATTCCCCGCAGCCGCTCGACGAAGTCCACGGCCACGTGCTGGCCGTACAGGTCGGCTTCCTCGTCGAGAACGTAGGCCTCGACGGTGCGCTTGCGTCCCGAGAAGGTCGGATTGGTTCCGACCGACACGGCGGCCATGTACCGCTCCCCGACCGAGACCCCTTCGACGGGTGATCCCGAGCCGAGGACGGTGAACCAGGCGGCGTAGACCCCGTCGGCCGGAATCGCCGCGTACATGGGCGGGGCGACGTTGGCGGTCGGGAACCCGAGTCCACGACCGCGACCGTCGCCGTGCACGACGACCCCTTCCACCCGGTGCGGACGGCCGAGCGCATCTGCCGCCGCAGCGACGTCGCCGGCGTCCACACAGGACCGGATGTAGGTCGACGAGAAGGTCACCGCGTGCTCGGCGACGAGGGTCAGTCCCTGCACCGCGAAGCCCGAGCGCGCGCCGATCGAACGCAGCAGGTCGACCGTCCCGGCGGCCTTCTTGCCGAACGTGAAGTTCTCCCCCACCACCACCTCGGCGACATGGAGTCGCTCGACGAGGATCTCGTGGGCGTACCTCTCGGGTGAGAGCTTCATGAATTCGGGGGTGAACGGCACGACGCAGAACACGTCGATTCCGAGTTCCTCCGCCAACTCGGCGCGCCGCGCCAGGGTGGTCAGCTGCGCGGGGTGACTGCCCGGCCGCACCACTTCCATGGGGTGCGGGTCGAACGTCATGAGCACGCTCGGCACACCCCGCTCCGTCGCGGCTTTCACAGCGCTCGATATCAACTGCTGGTGTCCCCGGTGTACGCCGTCGAACACCCCGATCGTCACCACACAACGACCCCAGTCCGCAGGTATCTCGTCCAGACCTCGCCATCTCTGCACATCGGCAGCCTACGGCGCACGCGCCGGCCGGTCATCCTCGCCCGGTCGCGCAGCCCGCATGGACAGCATCTGCGACCCGAATGCATAATTTCGGTGTGCCGAACATTTCGATTGGATGGGTCAAAACCGCGGTGGTGGCGATCGCCGCAGCGACCCTCGCTGCCTGCGCCTCCCCGACGGAAGCCGACGAGCGCCCCTTCGCTCTGACCACGTTCACGGTCATCGCCGACATGACCCGCGCGGTCGCGGGCGAGCACGTCCGGGTCGAGTCCATCACCAAGCCCGGCGCCGAGGTCCACGGTTACGAGCCGACCCCCAGCGACCTCCGGAACGCCGCCGACGCCGACCTCGTCCTGGACAACGGCCTCGGACTCGAGCGCTGGTTCGAGCAGTTCCTCGAAGACGCCGACGCGTCGCACGTGGTACTCAGCGAGGGCATCGAACCCGAGTTCATCACCGGCGACAGCTACGCCGGGCAGAACAATCCGCACGCCTGGATGTCTCCGCTCAACGCCCAGATCTACGTGGACAACATCACTGCGGCCCTGACCGATCTCGCGCCGGAACACGCGGCGGAGTTCGCCGCGAACGCTGCCGCCTACAAGGCGGAACTCGCCGCTCTCCACGAGGACCTCGTCGCCGGCGTCTCGGCACTCCCCGAAGCCCAGCGCGCCCTGGTGACGTGCGAGGGCGCGTTCAGCTATCTCGCACGCGACGCGGGCCTGAAGGAGGCGTACCTGTGGCCGGTCAACGCCGACCAGCAGGGCACACCCCAGCAGATCGCGCAGACCGTCGACTTCGTGCGCGACAACCGGGTACCCGCAGTCTTCTGCGAATCGACCGTCTCGGACAAGGCGCAGCAGCAGGTGGCCGCCGACACCGGTGCGCGATTCGGCGGGACGCTCTACGTCGACTCGTTGTCCGGCCCGGACGGTCCGGTCCCCACCTACCTGGATCTGCTGCGGCACGACATCTCGACCATCACGGCAGGACTGACACGATGACCACACCCGCCCTGGACATCGATACCGTGACCGTGCGCTACGACTCCGTCACCGCGCTGGACCGGGTGTCGCTGGCCTTGGCGCCCGGCAGGGTGTGCGGACTCGTCGGAACCAACGGCTCCGGCAAATCCACCCTGTTCAAGACGATCATGGGTCTGGTCCGGCCGGTGTCGGGGCGCGTCTCGATCACCGGCGGATCCACCGCGGCCGCACGCCGGAAGGGTGCGGTGGCGTACGTGCCGCAGTCGGAGGCCGTCGACTGGGATTTCCCGATCGGCGTACGGGACGTGGTCATGACCGGCCGGTTCGGGCGCCAGGGTTTCATACGCAGGCCACGACCTGCGGACCGTGCTGCCGTCGAAGCCGCCCTCGACCGCGTCGGCATGACCGACTTCGCGACACGGCAGATCGGCCAGCTGTCCGGCGGCCAGCGCAAACGCGTGTTCGTGGCGCGGGCGATCGCGCAGGAAGCTCCCCTGCTCCTGCTCGACGAACCCTTCGCAGGTGTCGACACGAAGACGCAGCAGGCGCTGACAACGGTGATCCGCGACCTCGCGGCATCGGGGCACGCCGTCCTCGTCGCGACACACGACCTGACCGGCCTGCCGCTCCTCTGCGACGAGGCCGTTCTGCTGCAACGACGTCTCCTCGTTCACGGTTCACCCGACGAAGTGCTGCGTCCCGAGAACCTGGCGCTCGCGTTCGGCGCCTCCCCGGCCGACTCGCCTGCCGGCCCGCCCACCGTCCGAGAGGTGCAGTGATGCTCGATCTACTGCTCGACCCCCTGCAGTACGGCTTCATGCAGCGCGCGCTGATCGTGGCGGTCGCCGCGACGGTGGTGTGCGCCCTGCTCAGCTGCTGGCTCGTCCTGATCGGGTGGTCGCTCATGGGTGACGCCGTCTCGCATGCGGTGTTGCCGGGCGTCGTGCTCGCGTATCTCGCCGGAGCGCCCTTCGCGCTGGGTGCCCTGTTGTTCGCGGGGATCGCGGTCGCCCTGATCGGGCTGGTCCGCAACACCAGCCGTGTCAAGGAAGACGCCGCGATCGGCATCGTTTTCACCACGCTTTTCGCGCTCGGTGTCGTGCTGATCTCCAAGAACCCCAGCCAGATCGACCTCAACCACGTGCTGTTCGGCAACCTGCTGGGCCTTGCCTCCGGTGACGTCTGGCAGGTCTCGGCGCTCGCGGCAGCGGTGCTCGTCGTGCTGGTGGTCAAGCGTCGTGACCTGACGCTGTTCGCGTTCGATCGGGTGCAGGCACACGCCCTGGGTATCTCACCCGGCCGGTTGTCGGCGCTCCTGCTCGCGCTGCTCGCCGTCACCATCGTCAGCGCGATCCAGGCGGTCGGGGTGATTCTGGTGGTCGCGATGCTGATCATCCCCGGAGCTACCGCCTACCTGCTCACCGACCGCCTCGCGCGGATGCTCGTCATCGCACCGGTGCTCGCGGTCGCCGCGTCGGTCGTCGGGGTGTACACGAGCTACTACACCGACGCCGCGACCGGCGGGGTCGTCGTCCTGGCGCAATCGGTGGTGTTCGCGGCGGTGTACCTGTTCTCGCCGCGGCACGGCGTGGTCACCAAAGCGGTGCGCCGCCGCGCCGCGGCGACCGACGCGGGTGAATCCGTGCTGACGGTTACCTAAACTGAACGACGTGACGGACACGAGCGAGACCACGGCGACCGAGACACTGTCATCGGTCGCCCAGGACTATCTGAAGATCATCTGGACGGTCCAGGAGTGGTCCGGGGAGAAGATCTCCACCAAACTGCTCGCCGAGAAGCTCGGTGTCTCGGCGTCGACCGTGTCGGAAGCGGTCCGGCGCCTGGCCGATCAAGGTCTGCTCGACCATGCTCGTTACGGGTCGATCTCCCTGACCGACGCCGGCCGCACGGCCGCCGTGTCGATGGTGCGGCGGCATCGGCTCATCGAGACGTTCCTCGTCCGGGAACTCGGTTACGGCTGGGACGAGGTGCACGACGAAGCCGAGGTGCTCGAGCACGCGGTGTCCGAACGGATGGTCGCCGCGATGGACGCCAAACTCGGTTACCCGGAACGCGACCCGCACGGTGACCCCATCCCGTCGCACGACGGCCGGGTCGACGCGCCACCGGCCCGACCCCTCACCGCATTCGCAGACGGCGAGCACGGGCGGGTCGCCCGGATCTCCGACGCCGACCCCGCGATGCTGCGCTACTTCGACGAAGTCGGTATCTCCCTCGACACCGACATCCGCGTCGTCGAACGCCGCGACTTCGCCGGGACGATGTCGATCCGGATCGGCACGGACGGTGACACGGTGGAACTGGGCACCCTCGCGGCCGGGGCGATCTGGCTCGTCTGAGCGATCACATGTTCGCCGGCCGCACCACGAACACCGACGCCGCGCGCCGTCCCTTCTCCTGGACCAGCGCGGCCGCGCGGCCGCGCTCGTCGATCGCGGCGTAGACGCCTTCGATTCCCGCCGGTTCGAGCCACCGTCCGTTCGCGAGGACCGCGGCCTCGGCGTCGGTCACCGTCCTGCACTCGAACGCTGTGCGGATCGCCTCGTCGATGTCGAGACTCGGCACCGGATCGTCGGCGAGTTCCTCGAGGGTGCGCGCATGCTCGAGCCCGAACGGGCCCACCCTGGTGCGTCGCAACGCAGTCAGGTGTCCCCCGACGCCGAGCGCGGCTCCCAGGTCGCGGGCGAGCGCGCGAATGTAGGTTCCCGACGAACAGTCCACCTCCACGTCCAGGTCGACGAAGGAACCTACGTCGCGGCGTGCGAGCACGTCGAACCGGGACACCGTCACCGGCCGTGCGGGGATGTCGACGGTCTCGCCCTCACGCATGCGCGCATACGCGCGTTTGCCGTCGATCTTGATGGCACTCACGCTGGCGGGGATCTGCTCGATGTCGCCGGTGAGCGTCTCCACCACCGCGGCGATCTGCTCGTCGGTGACGGCCGACGCGTCCGAGGTCTCCACCACGTCGCCCTCGGCGTCGTCGGTGACGGTGCTCTGGCCTAGACGGATGGTCGCGGTGTAGGACTTCGTGGTCAGCGACAACAGGCCCAGTAGCTTGGTGGCTCGCTCGACACCGAGCACGAGGACGCCGGTAGCCATGGGGTCGAGCGTGCCGGCATGCCCCACCTTCCGGGTGCCGAGCAGGCGGCGGCACCGCGCCACCACGTCATGGCTGGTCATGCCCGCGGGCTTGTCGACGACAAGCAGGCCGGCGCGTGCCACCGCGGGGTTCTCGGTCGAATCGTGATTGCGGTCGGTCATCGTCAGCGCACCGCGATCGCAGTGAGAACGAGGCCGTCCGCGACGAGCCAGCGGCCGTCGAATCCGGTCACCGGCGGTCCGTCGTGCGTGTCGCCGGGTACCAGGATCCGGGAATGGAACGTGCCGGTCACGGCGTCGGACGTGGTCTCGCGCTCGAACGTGATGTGGGCATCCTCGAATCCGAGCCAGCGGCCGGTGAGGGGAAACCATGCCTTGTAGGTGGCTTCCTTCGCGCAGAACAGCACCCGGTCCCAGTGCACGTCACCGTCGGTCGACGCGAGCCATTCCCGCTCCGGCTCGAGACTGACCGCGGGCAGCACGCCGTCGGGCAGCACGTCGTGCGGTTCGGCGTCGATCCCCAGCGACCGCACCTGCAGCGAGTACCCGAGCACCGCACCCCGGTAGCCGTCGCAGTGGGTGAGGCTGCCGACGAGTCCGCGCGGCCACACCGGCGCTCCCCGTTCGCCGCGCATGACGGGACCGGGTTCGACGCCCAGGCGCGCCATCGCAAGCCGGGCGCAGTGCCGGGCTCCGGCGAACTCCCGGCGCCGCTTGTCGACTGCGCGTGCGACGAGGGCTTCCTCCTGGGGGTGCGGTTGCAGCCCCGGCGGGTCGGAGAAGAGTTCCGCGGCGGCGACACCCTCCGGCACGATGCGCGAGATCAGCGCTTCATGGGTCTCGACCTGTTCTCCGGCGGACGGTTCCGTCACCGCAACTCCCTCTGTCGTTCTGCTCGCATCTTCTCGGCTTCGGCTTCCATCTCGGGCGTCACGGTGAAGTGTCCGCCCCACTTGTTCAGGGTTCCCGGCGGATACTCGGGCACCGGCAGGATCTGCCGGAGGAGCCGGTCGGGCAGGCCGCGCCGTTGCCATTCGCGCGGGTAGCCGACGGACACCTCCTCGAATCGGACGCCGTCGTAATAGGTCGTGCGCGGGATGTGCAGGTGCCCGTAGACGCTGCACAGCGCGCGGTACCGCAGGTGCCAGTCGGCCGTCTCCGTGGTGCCGCACCACAGCGCGAACTCCGGATAGAACAGCATCCTGGTGGGTTCGCGCACCAGCGGGAAGTGATTGATCAGGACCGTCGGCAGTTCGGGATCGAGAGCGTCGAGCCGTTCGCGTGTCCGATCGATCCGCGCCTTGCACCACGTGTCGCGGGTGACGTACGGGTCGGGACGCAACAGGAACTCGTCCGTCGCGACAACGTTGCGTTCGCGGGCGAGCGCAAGTCCGTCGGCCTTCGTCGTCGTGCCGTCGGGCAGGAACGAGTAGTCGTAGAGAAGGAACATCGGGACGAGTACGACCGGTCCTCCCTCTCCCTCCCAGACGGGATAGGGATCCTCCGGGGTGAGTACGCCGAGTTCCCGGCACATCGTGACGAGGTAGTCGTAACGCGCCACGCCGTGCATCTGCACGGGGTCCTTCGCCGTCGTCCACAGTTCGTGGTTGCCGGGCACCCAGATCACCTGGGCGAATCGGCTCCGCAACAGCGACAGCGCCCAGCGGATGTCGTCGGTCTTCTCCGATACGTCGCCGGCGACGATCAACCAGTCGTCGGGCGACTCCGGATACAGGTCCTCGGTGACCGGCCGGTTGCCCCGATGGCCTACATGGATATCGCTGATCGCCCACAGCTTCGCTGCCACCGGCACTAACCTCCCGACTCGTTGTGCGCGTGGACCTGCCGGTCCGCGCCCGTCACCGCCCACCGTCCCGACACGGTGCGTACCACCACGGCGATCATCCGGAACACGATGAACACCGTAAGCCCCGTCCAGATGCCCGCCAGACCCCAGTCGAAAACGAGAGAGCACCAGATGAGCGGCAGGAATCCGAACAGCGCCGACGCCAGGGTCGCCGTGCGCAGGAAGGCCGCGTCGCCCGCGCCGAGAAGGACCCCGTCGAGAGCGAACACCACACCGGCGAACGGCATGATCGCCACGAAGAACCACCATGCCACGCCGATCTGCTCGATGACCGCGGCGTCCGAGGTGAACAGTGCCGGCAGCACGGTACGGCCGAGCAGGAACACGACGGCGAGACCCGCGGCGAACAACGCGGACCACGTGGTCACGCGCCACGCGAGCCGGGTGGCACCGCGGCGATCCGAACCTCCCAGGGCGGCACCGACCAGCGCCTGCGCTGCGATGGCCAGCGAATCCAGCGCAAGCGTGACGAAGTTCCACAACTGGAGTACGACCTGGTGACCGGCGACCGCCGCGGCACCGAAGCGGGCTGCCACCGCCGCGGCGGACAGGAAGCATGCCTGGAACGCCAGGCTGCGGGCGATGAGGTCGCGGCCGAGCCGTAACTGGGCGCCGATCACGTCGGTCCGGGGGCGCAGCGGTACACCCGACCGCAGCAACGCAACGAGGAACAGCGTTGCGGAGACCGATTGCCCGATCACGTTGGCGACCGCGGAGCCGACGAGTTCCCAGCGCGGCGCGCCGAGCAGTCCGTGGACCAGCACGGGACACAGCAACGCCGACAGGGCGAGACCCGCGATCACGTACCGCAGCGGCCGCAGATTGTCCTGCACGCCGCGCATCCAGCCGTTGCCGGCCATACCGATGAGGATCAGCGGCACCCCGAACAGGGCCACTCGCAGCCACGAGACGGCCCCGGCTGCGATTTCGGCGTCGCCGGCGATCAGGTTCGCAACCGGACCGGCGGCCGCTTGCCCTGCGATCAGGATGAGCAACCCGACGCCGACGGCCAGCCAGGTGGCCTGAACGCCCTCGCCGACCGCGTCGTGGTGCCGGTCCGCACCGTGGAGGCGGGCGGAACGCGCGGTAGTGCCGTACGAGAGGAATGTCAGCTGAGTGCTCACCGTGGCCAGCACCAGACCGCCGATAGCCAGGCCCGCCAGCGGCAACGCGCCGAGACGCCCCACGACTGCGATGTCGAACAGCAGATACAACGGCTCGGCGGCGAGTACGCCGAGCGCGGGCAACGCGAGGCCGAGGATGCGGCGGCCGGAGATCTCCGCCGGCGCCACCTGCTCGACGGGTTCCGGCGTGACAGCCCGCTCGGCGGGTTCCGGCGTCACTCGAGAACGCCGCGCAGGGCGGCCACCACCGAGTCCGGTGTGCCGTGCGCGGTGTAACCGGCCGCGAAAGCGTGACCGCCGCCACCGAGATCGGTTGCGGCGGCGGCGACATCGACGGCGGTCTTCGACCGGAGCGACACCGTCCACGTCTCGTGCCCGACCTCCTTGAACACCGCGGCGACTTCCGCTTCCGCGGTGGTGCGCACGATGTCGATCACGCTCTCGACCTCCTCGGAACCGAGGTGTGCCGAATCGGCGCGACGAACGAATGCGTAGACGAGGCCGCGGCCGTGCACCGCGTCGGGCACGAGGGTCGCGGAAGCCAGCACCGACGAGAGCATCGGCAGCCACCCGAAGGGATGGGTGTCGAGGAGTTCACGCGTGATGGCGGCCCCGTCGATACCGGTCGCGAGGAGACGCTCGGCGATCCGATGCGACGCCGGGCGGCCCCAGCGGAACGACCCGGTGTCCGTCACGAGTCCCGCGTACAGGCAGTGAGCGAGGTCCGCGTCGACAGCGACGCCCCATTCGTCGAACAGGTCGGTGAGCACCACGGCGGTGGCCTCCGCCTCGGGATCGATGAGGTTGTCGGTGCCGAATCTCGTGTTGGACACGTGATGGTCGATGACGAGAGTGCGCGTGGCACCGGCCAGGCGGTCGCGCAGGGTGCCGAGACGCCCCACCGTGCCGCAGTCGACGCTCACCACGAGATCCACCTCCCGGCGCACCGACTCGACGGGCGTGACGAGATGCCCGCCCGGCAGTGAACGCATCGACTCGGGAACCGCGGCTGGCGCGGCGAATGCGACCTGCACCGCGACACCCCGGCGCTCGAGCGCGAGCCCGAGTGCCAGCCCGCTGCCGAGAGTGTCGGCGTCGGGCTGGACGTGGCAGAGCACCGTCACCGTCGACGCGGCGTCGAGCAGCGCCACTGCACCGGGCAGGTCCACGGGCGCGCCCGGCGCGGCGGCGTCCGGGTGGGAAGCACGGACCGTCGGCCCGTTGCTCGGCGAATCGTTACTCGGCGTCGTCACCGGCGTCACGCTCACGGGGCTCCTTGTACGGATCGGGATCGCCGGCGGGGACTGCACCCTCGCGGGCGCGGGCCACGTCCTCGTCGGCTGCGCGTGCCCGCGCAAGCAGCTCCTCCATCTGCCGTGCGGTGTCCGGCACGGTGTCGGTGACGAAGGTCAGACTCGGGGTGAAACGTACACCTGTGCCCGCGCCGACCATGGTGCGCAGGACGCCCTTGGCCTTCTCGAGCCCGGCTGCGGCTGCCTCGACGTCCGGTTCGGTGTCCAGGTCCGCGCCTCGCACCGTGTAGTAGACGGTCGCGTCGTGCAGATCGGCGGTGACCCTCGCATCGGTGATCGTCACGAACTCGAGTCGCGGATCCTTGATCTCGGTATCGATCGCCGTGGCCACGATGGTGGCGATGCGCTTGGCAAGTCGGCGCGCCCGTGCTGGATCGGCCATGTCGTTCGTTCCTCTCCTCGGCCGCCGGGGTGGGCGGCCGCGATCTCCTTCGGCCGGGTCAATCCTCCGGGCCGAACAGTCTTCGTCTGGTGGACAGCAGGTCGAGTTCGGGGCGCTGTGCGACCAGTCGCTCGCAGGTATCCAGTATGTCGCGCACGTGCTCGAAGTCGGGTGCGACCACCGCCACAGCGAGGGTCGAGCGACGGTACAGGTCGTGCTCGCCGGTTTCGGCCACCGAGACACCGAAGCGCCGCAGCTCTGCGAGGACCGGCCGGATGTGCGACCGCTTCTCTTTGAGTGAATGCACGTCGCCGAGCAGGATGTCCAGCTCGAGTGCTCCCAGATACATCCGCATCCTCGGTGTCGGTGGTGCCGTCCCGACACGCCCGTGGCGGCGAACGACGAATCGTCCACCGCCACAGGCGTCAGGGGTGTCAGTCGCGCGGCTTCTCGCGAAGCTCGTACGCCTCGATCACGTCACCGACCTTGATGTCGGAGTAGGTGACCGTCAAACCACACTCGTAGCCCTCGCGGACCTCGGTGACATCGTCCTTCTCGCGTCGCAGCGACGAGATGGTGACCGTCTCGGCGACAACGTTGTTGTCGCGGAGCAGACGAGCCTTCGCGTTGCGCTTGACGATGCCGGACTGCACGAGGCAACCCGCGATGTTGCCGACCTTCGACGACTTGAAGATCGCACGGATCTCGGCGCGGCCGAGCTCGACCTCCTCGTAGATCGGCTTGAGCATGCCCTTGAGAGCCTTCTCCACCTCGTCGATCGCCTGGTAGATGACCGAGTAGTAGCGGATGTCGACGCCCTCGCGGTTCGCCAGCTCCGTCGCCTTGCCTTCGGCGCGAACGTTGAAGCCGATGATCACCGCGTTGGAAGCCGCTGCCAGGTTGACGTTGGTCTCGGTGATGCCACCGACACCGCGGTCGATGACCCGCAGCCGAACCTCGTCGTCGATCTCGATACCCATGAGGGCCTCTTCGAGGGCCTCGACGGTACCGGAGTTGTCGCCCTTGAGGATGAGGTTGAGCTCGTTGTGCTCCTTGAGAGCGGCATCGAGATCTTCCAGGCTGATCCGCTTGCGGCTCTTCGCTGCCAGCGCGTTGCGCTTGCGGGCGTTGCGCCGGTCGGCGATCTGCCGGGCGATCCGGTCCTCGTCGACGACAACCAGGTTGTCGCCGGCGCCGGGCACCGACGTGAAGCCGATGACCTGCACGGGCCGGGACGGGAGTGCCTCGAGGACATCCTCGCCGTGCTCGTCGACCATGCGGCGGACACGACCGTAGGCGTCGCCGGCGACGATGGAATCGCCGACCCGCAGGGTGCCGCGCTGGACGAGCACCGTGGCCACCGGACCGCGACCGCGGTCGAGGTGTGCCTCGATGGCGACGCCCTGCGCCTCCATGTCGGGGTTCGCCCGCAGGTCGAGCGACGCATCTGCCGTGAGCAGGACCGCTTCGAGCAGTTCGTCGATGTGCAGCCCCTGCTTCGCGGAGATGTCGACGAACATGGTGTCGCCGCCGTACTCCTCGGTGACGAGGCCGTACTCGGTGAGCTGCTGCCGGATCTTGTCCGGGTTCGCGCCCTCCTTGTCGATCTTGTTCACCGCGACCACGATCGGCACGTCGGCCGCCTGGGCGTGGTTGATCGCTTCCACCGTCTGCGGCATGACGCCGTCGTCCGCCGCGACCACGAGGATCGCGATGTCGGTGGACTTCGCACCACGGGCACGCATGGCGGTGAACGCCTCGTGACCCGGGGTGTCGATGAAGGTGATGAGGCGATCTTCACCGTTGAGGTGCGTCATGACCTGGTAGGCACCGATGTGCTGCGTGATGCCACCGGCCTCGCCCTCGCCGACGTTCTCCTTACGGATCGTGTCGAGCAGGCGGGTCTTGCCGTGGTCGACGTGACCCATGACGGTGACCACCGGCGGACGCTGCTGGAGGTCTTCCTCGCCGCCTTCGTTCTCGCCGTACTGGATATCGAACGACTCGAGCAGTTCGCGGTCCTCGTCCTCGGGCGAGACGACCTGGACGACGTAGTTCATCTCCGAGCCGAGCAGCTCGAGGGTCTCGTCGTTCACCGACTGAGTGGCCGTGACCATCTCACCGAGGTTGAACAGAGCCTGCACGAGTGCTGCCGGGTTCGCGTCGATCTTCTCGGCGAAGTCCGAGAGCGATGCGCCACGGGCGAGACGGATGGTCTCGCCGTTGCCGCGGGGCAGCCGCACGCCGCCGACCGACGGCGCCTGCATCGAGTCGTATTCCTGCCGCTTCTGCCGCTTCGACTTGCGGCCACGACGGGGAGCACCACCGGGACGACCGAACGCACCGGCTGCGCCGCCACGACCACGACCACCGGCGCCACCGCCGCCGGGACGACCGCGGAAGCCACCGGGAGCACCTGCTCCTGCGGGTGCGCCGCCACCGGCGCCACCACCGCGGTAGCCGCCGCCACCACCGGCGCCGCCACCGGGACGACCGCCCGGAGCACCGCCGGGACGACCCGGCCGACCGGCCGGGGCCGGACGTGCAGCACGCTGCGGCATGGCACCCGGGTTCGGGCGAGGAGGCATAGAGCCCGGCGTCGGGCGGGGACCGCCCTGACCGGGAGCGGGACGGGGTCCACCCTGGCCGGGAGCCGGGCGGGGACCGCCCTGACCGGCGGGGGGACGACCCTGACCCGGCGTCGGGCGGGGACCGCCCTGACCGGGAGCGGGGCGAGGACCGCCTGCACCCGGACGGGGGCCGCCGGGACGCGGAGCCGGACGCTCTGCGGGAGCGGACGAATAGGGGTTGTTACCGACACGCGGGGCCTTGGGGCCGGGACGCGGGCCTGCCGGCTTGGGGCCGGGCTTGACCGAAGGTGCCTGGGGCGCCGATGCGGCGGCCGGAGCCGACGCTTCGGGAGCCGCCGCGGCCGGTGCCTGGGCAGCGGGAGCGGCGGGTGCCTCTGCAGCCGGGGCCGGAGCCGCCGGAGCCGGCTTGGGGGCTGCCGGCTTGGGTGCACCGGGCTTCGGACGCGACGCGGCGGCCGGGCTCGGAGCCGAGGTGGCCTCTGCCGTCGATGCTGCTGCCGGTGCGGCTTCTGCCGGTGATGTCTCGGGTGCCGGGGCCGCAGCCGCGGGCGAAGGTGCCGCCGGGCGCGGGCCCGGGCGGGGTCCACCGCCGGGGCGGGGTCCGGGGGTCGGAGCGGCCTTACCGGCCGCTGCGCCGTCTTCCTTCGCGCCACCGAACGATTCGCGCAGACGGCGCGCAACCGGGGGCTCGACGGTAGAAGACGCCGATTTCACGAACTCGCCCTGCTCCTTGAGCCGTGCGAGTAGTTCCTTACTGGTGACACCGAGTTCTTTAGCCAACTCGTGCACGCGGGCCTTGCCTGCCACTGCTCTCCTCACTGATGAGGTCGAGCCGGCCAATGCCCGCACGACCTCGGGTTATCTCCGATGGACGTTCATCGCTGGTGCTTCACGGTGTGCTCATGAGTGTTCGTACCTGTTCTTCTCAGAGTTCGATGTCACTGTTGGTGCCTCGTCGGCGATCTCGCTGTCACGCAGTCCGGTGACGATCTCCGGACTCCGCCACGTTCTGCGATTTCGCCGCCGCGGACCCGACCAGCTGATCCAGCGCCGCTGTATCCGGGTTTCCGGATACTTTCAGTGCTCTGCCGAATGCTCGGCGCCGCACCGCTTGACTCAGGCACTCCGGGGTCGGATGCAGCCATGCACCGCGACCGGGGAGCCTGCGCCCAGGATCGGGAACCACGACGAACATTTTCGATCCGTGTTCGTCTGCCACGACCCTCAGCAGCTCGGCAGCCAGCGTTCGCTGCCGACAACCGATACAGGTACGCACCGGTCCGGTGCGCGACCCATGGGCCGATGGCAGTTCATGCTGAACCATCGACCACTCTACCGCTGTTTTGCGAAGAATCCCGCATTCCACGTCTACCTGCCTGTCGGCGCGTTACCGGAGGCCTCGTCTGTGGCGGGTGCGGCATCGCTGCGAATGTCGATTCGCCAGCCGGTCAGGCGCGCAGCAAGGCGCGCATTCTGCCCCTCTTTGCCGATGGCCAGAGACAACTGGAAATCGGGCACGACGACCCGCGCGGCGCGTGCCTCGGGATCGACGACGGTGACCGACACCACCTTCGACGGCGACAGGGCATTCCCGACGAACTTCGCGGGGTCCTCGTCGTAGTCGATGATGTCGATCTTTTCTTCGCCCAGTTCGCGCATCACGTTGCGCACGCGCTGCCCCATGGGTCCGATGCACGCGCCCTTGGCGTTGAGGCCCGGAACGAGCGAGTGCACGGCGATCTTCGACCGGTGTCCGGACTCGCGGGCGACCGCCACGATCTCCACCGATCCGTCGGCGATCTCCGGCACCTCGAGGGCGAACAGTTTGCGGACCAGATTCGGGTGCGTACGGGACAACGTGATCTGCGGCCCGCGCTGGCCGCGGGAAACCCCCACGACGTAGCACTTGATCCGGTCGCCGTGCTCGTACGTCTCGCCCGGGACCTGCTCGGCGGGCGGGATCAGACCCTCGGTGCTCGTAGTTTCGCCGCCGATCTTGACCACGACCATGCCGCGGGCGTTCGCGCGGGAATCCCGCTGGACGACGCCGCTGACGATCTCACCTTCGTGGGTGGCGAATTCACCGAACCGCTGCTCGTGCTCGGCGTCACGGATGCGCTGCATGATGACCTGGCGCGCGGTGGTCGCCGCGATACGGCCGAAGTCCTCCGGCGTGTCGTCCCATTCGGCGACGACGTTGCCGTCTTCGTCGCGCTCCTCGGCCAGCACCTGGATCGCACCCGTCTTGGTGTCGACGGCAACCCTGGCGTGCGGCTGATGACCGTCGACATGGCGGTACGCCGTCAGCAGAGCGGTCTCGAGCGTCTCGATGAGCTCCTCGAACGGGATGTTCTTCTCGGACTCCAGCATTCGCAGAGCCGCGATCTCGATATTCACTTGTCCAGCCTCGTTTCGTTCACGTCTTCGTCTTCTTCGTCTTCTCCGTCGCCGGTGACCTCGGCGATCTCACCCGCTGCAGCCCTGCCGTCCGGCAGGCCCCCGGCCAGTTCGAGTTCTCGCGCATTCGGCTTGGAGAACTCCACCTCCACCACCGCGTGGCGGATCTCGCTCAAGGGAATGGCGCGCACTATCGGCCCGGAACGGTCTGGCAGCACCACACGGATCTCGTCGCCGACCAATTCTCCGACTCGCGCGACGATCGTCTCCTCGGCGAGTTGGAGCTTCGCCTTGCGTCCTTGCGCCCGCCGCCAGTGCCGATCCTTGGTGAGCGGTCGGCCCACGCCGGGACTGGTGACTTCGAGCATGTAGGGCGATTCCCCGAAGTCCGATACCGCGTCGAAAGTCTCGGAGACGAGCCGGCTCAGGCGCGCAGCCTCGTCCAGGCTGAGACCCGAATCACTGTCGACGAGCAGTCGGACCGTGCTGTGTTTTCCGGCCGCGGTCACCACCACGTCTTCGAGGTCGTATCCCTCTTCGGCGAGAAGATCGGATACGAGTTCGACGATCCGTTCCGGGGGCGGCACAGGCATTGCAGGCAGGCTCCTCGTTCAGTTGTGGTCGCAGCGGACAGCCGGCCGATACGGTCCGGACCGGCTGTCTTCAAGCGTAACGCGCAAATCGCGGTGCCGTGACCAGGCCGCCGTCGTCCGCCTCCGGGGTTTGCTGGCACGATGGTGCGGTGCCGATGCCAGTTACCCGTGTCACCCTGTCCCGACGAGCCCTGTTGCGATGGTCCTCGGCGACGATCGGCGGGGTAGGTGTTCTGGGAGTCGCCGGATGCGGCCTCTCCGACGACGACACCGAAACCGAGCCCGATCCGCTGTTGGCGCAGGCAGCGAGCGCGCGACAGGACGCCGCCACCGCCCGTGCACTCACGGCGCTCGATCCCGGCCTCGCAGGCGCCCTCGGCGTGATCGCGGACGAGCGCACCGCGCACGCCGACGCCCTGGACTCGGAGGTCGCACGCATGGCGGGAATCACTACGGATCCGACCGCATCGGGTACCTCGACGACCACGGCACCGGCCGGTGGTGCCCCGCCGACGGTCGAACAGCTACGGGAGAGCCTGGTCCGGTCCCAGCGCACTTCGGCGGGCCTGGCCCGCACCCTCACCGGATACCGGGCCGGGCTTCTCGCGTCGATCAGCGCGGCCTGCGGCGTGCAGACGGAGGTTCTGCTGTGACTTCCCCGGAGCTCGGCCCCGAGCAGCAAGCCCTCGTCGACGCTCTCGAGGCGGAACATTCCGCCGTCTTCGGGTACGGACTCGTCGCGGCGTTCGCAGATTCCTCGCGGTCGGACGAGGTGGCAGCCGACGCGGCCTCGCACCGCGCCCGTCGCGACGCCACGATCGATGCTCTCCGGGCGGCGGGTGTGACACCGCCGGTCGCCGCACCCGGATACACCGTTCCGTTCCCGGTGACCGGGCCGATCGAAGCCGCGCGTCTGGCCGTGCAGATCGAAAGCGACACCGCGATCGCGTGGCGGTCGGTCGTCGAGCGGGCACGCAGCGAGGCGACCCGCGGAAACGCTGTCGACGCGCTCACCGAAGCCGCGCTGCGCGCTGCCCGCTGGCGTGTCGTCGAAGGGGTCCCCCCGACGGTCGCGTTTCCCGGCCTGCCCTGACCTTCTCCCGGGATGCGGCGGCGCCGTGGCCGGTCGTGTACACGCTCAGAAGCATCGGCATGGTGGAGGCTCTGAGAAAAGGCGGATCCCACTGTCGCCGATCCGCACGACCGGCTCTGTCCAGGTACCCGGATCCGACCGGTCGGCGGCGAGATCGTCCCAGAGGAGGTCGCGGCACTTGCCCGCCGATGGGCGCTACTCGACGACGAGCGCCAACGCGAAGCCGTCCCAGCCCTTGACGCCGACGGTCTGCAACGCCGTGGCGTCGAGGCGCGGCTCAGCTGCCAGCACGGCAACCAGTTCCCGCGAAGCGCGGGCATTCGGGTCGTCGTCGTCCAGGTCGCTGATCGCACCGGCACGGACCACGTTGTCGACGACGATCACCGTTCCCGGCCGCGACAACCGCAGCGCCTCGCGCACGTAGTTGCTGTTGTTCTCCTTGTCGGCGTCGATGAACACCAGGTCGAACGGTCCTTCGAGTTCCGGCAGAGTGTCGAGCGCCGCGCCCACCCGGATGTCGACGCGGTCCCCGACGCCCGCGCGGTCGAGATTCCCGCGCGCGACCTCGGCGTGCCGGGGCTCGTATTCGAGGGTCGTCACATGTCCCGATTCCCCGACCGCACGCGCCAGCCAGATGGTGGAGTAGCCGCCGAGCGTCCCGATTTCGAGCACCCGGCGAGCTCCCCGGATCCGTGCGAGCAGGTGAAGGAACTTGCCCTGGACCGGAGCCACGTCGATGGGACGGAGCCCGGCCGCCGCGTTCGCTGCGAGAGCGTCGTCCAGGGCGGGATCATCCCCTACGAGGAAATCGGCGAGGTAGGTGTCGGTGGCACTCCAGTTCTCTGACATGGGTTCCATTCTGGCGTACCGGCACCGGAACCGGGGATGCGGTCAGCGTCCGAGGATGACCCGCACGGCTTCGCCCACCGGCACCTCGTTCGACTCCCCGGTGATGCGGTTCCGCAGTTCGACGTTGCCGTCGGCGAATCCGCGTCCGACCACGACCACGAGGGGCATACCGAGCAACTCCGAATCCTTGAACTTCACGCCGGGAGACGCTTTGCGATCGTCGAAGAGCACGTCCAGGCCGGCGTTCGACAGCTCCTCGACGAGGTTCTCCGCACCGGTCCGAGCCTGCTCGTCCTTGTTCGCGATCACCACGTGCACATCGAAGGGTGCGACCTCGGCGGGCCAGCGCAGACCCTTCTCGTCGTGCTGCTGCTCGGCGATCACGGCCACCAGCCTCGACACGCCGACGCCGTACGACCCCATCGTGGGGCGCACCGGCTTGCCGTTCTCGTTGAGCACGTCGACGGCGAAGGCGTCGGTGTACTTGCGGCCGAGCTGGAAAACGTGACCGATCTCGATGCCGCGGGCCGACACCAGCGGGCCGGCGCCGTCGGGTGACGGGTCGCCGTCGCGGACCTCGGCTGCCTCGACAGTGCCGTCGGCGACGAAGTCACGTCCTGCGACGAGCCCGAAGACGTGCTTTCCGTTCTCGTCCGCGCCGGTGATCCACGACGTTCCGTCCACCACCCGGGGGTCGACGAGGTAGCGCACACCGTTGGCGAGCAGTGCCTTCGGACCGATGTACCCCTTGACGAGGAACGGGTTGGCCGCGAAATCCGTCTCGTCGAGAAGCGCGACCTCTGCCGGCTCGAAGGACGCCTCGAGACGCTTGTCGTCCACCTCGCGGTCGCCGGGGATGCCGATTCCGACCAGTTCCCACTCCCCGCCGGGCTGCCTGACCTTGACGAGGATGTTCTTGAGGGTTTCGGACGCGTCGACGTCGCGGCCGAGGATCTGTCGCGAAGCCTCGACGAGCGAATCGATCGTCGGGGTGTCCGGCGTGTCGTGCACGACTGCCTCGGGCAGTCCGTCGAACGGAATCGGTGCAGGGGCGAGCGTCTTGACGGCCTCGACGTTGGCGGCGTAGCCGGATTCGACACAGCGGACGTACGTGTCCTCGCCGACCTCGCTCTCGGCCAGGAACTCTTCGGACGCACTGCCACCCATCGCACCCGAGGTCGCGGACACGATCACGTACTTCACGCCGAGGCGAGCGAAGATCCGCTCGTATGCGTCGCGGTGTGCCTTGTACGACTGGGTGAGGCCCTCGTCGGTGAGGTCGAAGCTGTAGGAGTCCTTCATCACGAACTCACGGCCGCGCAGGATGCCGGCACGCGGGCGCTCCTCGTCGCGGTACTTGGTCTGCACCTGGTAGAGGGTGACCGGGAAGTCCTTGTACGAGTTGTACTCACCCTTGACGGTGAGCGCGAACAGTTCCTCGTGCGTCGGGCCGAGAAGGAGGTCGTTGCCCTTGCGGTCCTGGAGACGGAACAGACCGGCGCCGTACTCGGTCCACCGGTTCGAGGTCTCGTACGGCTCGCGCGGCAGCAATGCGGGAAGGGAGATCTCCTGCGCTCCGATGTTGTTCATCTCCTCGCGGACCACCCGCTCCACCTGCCGCAGCACCTTCAGACCCAGCGGCAGCCACGAGTAGATACCCGGCGCGATGCGCCGCACGTATCCGGCGCGGACGAGCAGTTTGTGGCTGGGGACCTCGGCATCGGCCGGATCGTCACGGAGAGTGCGGAGGAACAGGTGCGACATGCGAGTGATCACGGTAGAGGAGCCTACCGCCCACCCGATCCGGCTCCTCGGTACGGTGGGCTGTTGTGCTGGTGCTTCTCCCCCCTTCCGAAACAAAATCCGCCGGCGGCGACGGCGCGCCGCTCGATCTCGGCGACCTCTCCATGCCGCAGTTGACCGAGACCCGGGAGCTGCTGGCCCAGACGCTGCTCGGGCTCGCTGCGGACTTCGACGCGTCGAGTCGTGCGCTCGGCCTGGGCGCCAACGGTGCCGACGAAATCGAACGCAACGCGAAACTGTGGGTCTCCCCCACCCGCCCCGCGCTCGAGCGGTACACCGGCGTGCTGTTCGACGCCCTCGACGCCGCTACTTTCACGAAGGTGCAGCGGGAGAAGGCGTACCGGCGACTCGCCGTCGGCTCGGCGCTGTTCGGTGCGGTGCGGGCGAGCGACCCGATTCCGGCCTATCGCCTCTCGGCGGGTTCGAAGCTGCCCGGATTCGGCACTCTCGCGGCGTTGTGGCGACCCGAACTGACCGCCGCTCTCGTCGCCGAAGCCGGGGACGATCTCGTCGTCGATCTACGCTCGGGCGCCTATCAGCAACTCGGTCCGGTTCCCGGGGCCGTCACCGCGACAGTCCTCACCGAGAAGCCGGACGGCACCCGGACGGTCGTGAGCCATTTCAACAAGCACCACAAGGGGCTGCTCGCGCGCGCACTGGTGCAGACTCGCGCCGAACCGGCGGATGTGCGGGGTCTGGCGCGCGTGGCGTCGAAGGCCGGCCTGCGGGTGGAGATCGCCTCGGCCACGGAACTGATCGTCCTCACCTGACCGCCGCAGCGGTGCGCGCCGTCCGGATCCCGGCTCGGCGACGTCACCGCGTCTGGGCAGATTTCTCCGCTTCCTGAGCCTGGGCCACCTCTTCGGAGGTGAACCGGATGAACAGCGCGGCGATGCCGGCGATCGCCGCGCAGATGGCACACCCGACGAGGGCGAACATGTACCCCTCGCCCTGTGCGGTGAGCTGCGCGGCGGTCATGTCTGCGACCGGACCGGGGGTGCCTCCGAGCGACATCGTCCTCGAGGTGGCCAGCGCGCCGATGACGGCGAGACCGATGGGTCCGCCGAGCGTCTGCGCGACCTGTGCAATTGCGGACAGCGGCCCGATCTCGTGAGCACCGACGCCCGCAACGGCACACAGCGGGAGCGGGACAACGGCCAGGCCCACTCCGAACCCGACGACGAGCACCAGGACGAACAGGGTCGGGAAGTATTGCACCGTCTCGTCCATCGTCGACCCGTAGAGCAGGCTCGCGGTCATGATGACGGAGCCGGTGACCACGAGCCAGCGGGGCTGTACCCGCGCGGCGAGCTTGGACGACGCTGCTGCGGCTCCTCCGAGACCGAACGCGAACGGCACGAACGCGAGACCCGCCTGCAGCGGTGTGTAGCCGAGAACATCCTGCACGAACAGGGCGACGAACGCCGCGAGGCTGAACATCACGGCACCGGCGAAGAAGATCGCCACGAAAGTCGCGACCCGGTTCTTGTTGCGGAAGAGCACGAAGGGCAGCAGGGGGTTCTCGGCGCGGCGTTCGACCAGCAGGAAGATCCCGAGCAGCACGACGCCGGCGACGAGCGCACCGATCACGGCCGGGCTTCCCCAGCCCAGTTCGGGACCTTCGGTGAGGCCGAAGACGATTCCGGTACATCCGAGGGTCGCGAGGATGGCACCCGGAACGTCCAGGGCGAGTCGCTCCGACGAGGTCTCACGCAGTGCGCCGAGGGCCAGCACGACGATCACGAGGCCGATCGGGACGTTGATGAGGAAGATCCATCGCCACGACACCTGTGTCAGCGCGCCGCCCAGAATGAGCCCTGCGATCGATCCGACGCCGGTCATCGCCGCGAAGACCGCGATGGCCCGGTTGCGGGCCGGGCCGGCGGCGAAGGTCGTCGCCACGAGCGCAAGGGCGGTCGGGGAGGCGATCGCCGCTCCGACGCCCTGCAGTGCGCGCGCACCGATGAGCATCACTTCGTTGGTGGCAAGCCCGCACAGCAGCGACGCGAACGTGAACAGGCCGACGCCCGCGATGAACATGCGTTTGCGTCCGAAGCTGTCGCCGAGGCGACCGCCGAGCAACATCAGCCCACCGAAGGCGAGCGCGTACGAGGTCAGGACCCAATTCCGGCCGGCGTCGGACAACGCGAGTTCGGACTGCAACGGCGCGAGCGCGAGATTGGCGACAGTGCCGTCGAGCACCACCATCAGCTGCAATCCGCTGAGGACCAGGGTGGCCAGCGCGAGTGCGCGGGCCGTCATGGGGCGCGCGGCGCCGGAGGCGTGGGCGGTTTCGGAGGTGTAGGGCACGGGTTCCAACGTTACCGACCCTCCGAACCGAATCCGGCGACCGGACCGATGACGATGATGGCGGGCGGGCGGGTGCCTTCCTCCCGCACCCGGTCGGCGACGTGGCGGAGATCGGTCCGGAGCACCTTCTGGGTCGCCAGAGTGCCTTCCTGGACGACGACCACCGGGCTGTCGGCGGGCCGGCCGCCGGCGACCAGGACATCGGCGAACGCGCCGATGCGCTCGACGGCCATCAGCAGGACGAGAGTCCCGCGCAACTTCGCCAGCGCGTCCCAGTCGGTGAGCGAGTCGGGATGGTCGGGCGCGACGTGCCCACTCACCACCACGAATTCGTGAGTGACCCCACGGTGGGTCACGGGGATACCCGCGGCCGACGGCACCGAGATAGCGCTGGTGATGCCCGGGACGACGGTCACCGGTATGCCGGCCGCCGTGCAGGCCTCGAGCTCCTCGTAGCCCCGCCCGAACACGTACGGGTCGCCGCCTTTGAGCCGGACGACGAACTTTCCGGCCTTCGCCCGGTCGATCAGGGTGTCGTTGATGACCTGTTGCGCCATCGCCCGGCCGTACGGCAGCTTGGCCGCGTCGATCACCTCGACGTGCGGGTCCAGTTCGGCGAGCAGTTCCTGAGGGGCGAGGTGATCCGCGACCACCACGTCCGCGCGGGCGAGCAGACGACGCCCCCGGACGGTGATGAGGTCCGGGTCGCCGGGTCCACCACCGACCAGTGCCACACCGGTCGGCTTCGGGGCGGCGTCATCGGTGACGCCGGACAACGCGGCACCGGCCAGAGCGTCCCGGATCGCGGTGCGCACCGACGCCGACCTGCGGTGGTCGCCGCCGGCGAGGACACCTACGGACAGACCGTCGTACCGGGTGGTCGCGGGTGTGACAGCGCTGCCCTGGCGCGCGCTGTCGGCGCGCACGCAGAAGATTCTGCGTCGTTCCGCCTCGGCGACGATCGCGGCGTTGGTGGCGGGCTCGTCGGTGCAGGCCATCGCGTACCAGGCGCCGTCGAGGTCGCCGTCGCGGTAGTCGCGGACCTCGAGCGAGATCCGCCCCTTGGTCGCCAGGCTTTCCACCGCCGGGGTCGCGGCGCGGGCCACGACATGCACATCGGCGCCCGATGTCACCAGCAGGCCCAGACGCCGTTGAGCGACGCTGCCGCCGCCCACGACGACTACGCGTCGTCCGTGGAGATCGAGCCCCACCAGGTAATTGGTCTCGTCATCGGCTACCGGCACCGGTACTCCCCATCTACTTCGTCGGAGCCGCGCCCTGGGCAGATCACCTCCGGGAGCGTTCCTCGTATCGTCCGCCGGTCGCGGACGACTGCGGCCCGACGGCGAACCGCCGGGCCGCGATACTCATTCCGCGTGTCAGACCGCGGCGGCCTCCATGGGGGCGACCTGTCCACGACCGGGGACGACGTCGAGCTGAAGCGTCTTGGTGCTGTGGTCCCACACCTGACGGAACAGATCCGGGTTCTCGGAGAGCTTCACGCCGAGGGAAGGCACCATTTCGCGCAGCTTGGGCTGCCAAGCATCCCATTGCTGCGGGAAGCAGCGCTCGAGGACGTCGAGCATGGCGGGAACGGCGGTGGACGCACCCGGCGACGCGCCGAGCAGACCTGCGATGGACCCGTCGGCGGCGCTGACGACAGCGGTACCGAACTCGAGCACTCCGCCCGCACCCTTCCGGCGGATCACCTGCACGCGCTGACCGGCGACGATCAGCTCCCAATCCTCGAGACGCGCTTCGGGTGCGAACTCGGCAAGGGTGCCGATGCGGTCGGCGGGCGACTGGGTGAGCTCACCGACGAGGTACTTGACCAGGCCGAGTTCGGTCACACCGACACCGAGCATGGACATGAGGTTGTTCGGCTTGATCGACTTGGGCAGGTCCATGACGCCGCCCTGCTTGAGGAACTTGGGCGACCAGCCGGCGTACGGGCCGAACAGCAGACCCTGCTTGCCGCCGATCACGCGGGTGTCGAGGTGAGGCACCGACATCGGAGGCGCTCCCACCGCGGCCTTGCCGTAGACCTTGGCACTGTGCCGGGCGATCACGTCGGGGTTCGTGCACCGAAGGAACGCGCCCGACACGGGGAAACCGCCGAACCCCTTCGCCTCGGCGATACCGGACTTCTGCAGCAGATGGAGCGCTCCACCACCGGCGCCGACGAAGACGAACTTGGCGTGCACCTTCCGCGACTCGCCCGTGCGGCGGTTGCGCACCTTGACGATCCAGCTGCCGTCGGACTGCTTGCTGATGTTCGTGACCTCGTGGCCGAAGAACACCGTGCCGCCCGACTCGGCGACGTTGTTGATGAGCTGCTTGGTGAGGGCACCGAAGTCGACGTCGGTACCGGTGTCGGTCCAGTTCAGTGCGACCGGATCGGAGAAGTCGCGACCCGCGGCCATGAGCGGCAGTCGCTCGGCGAAGAATTCGGGGCTCTCGGAGTACTCCATGCCCGCGAACAGGGGGTGGCCCGCCAGCGCGTCGTACCGCGCCCGCAGGTACTTCACGTCGTCGGCGCCGTGCACGAAGCTCACGTGCGGGATCGGGTTGATGAAGTCCTTGGGGTCGGAGAGGAGACCGTTGTCGACCGCGTAGGACCAGAACTGGCGGGAAACCTGGAACTGCTCGTTGACGTTGACCGCCTTGGCGATCTCCACCGAGCCGTCGGGATTGCCCGGGGTGTAATTCAACTCACACAGCGCCGAATGGCCCGTGCCCGCGTTGTTCCACGGGTCGCTGCTCTCCGCTGCGACGGCGTCGAGCCTCTCGAAGGCGGTGATCGACCAGTCGGGCTGAAGCTGACGCATCAGCGCACCGAGAGTCGCGCTCATGATGCCCGCACCAACGAGCACTACATCGGTTTTCGCCTCTACCACGTTCTCTGACACGGGGAAATCGACTTCCTTGTCTGTTCGCACGCGCCGCCGCGCTATCGCGCACCGCTCACGTGAGTGTCCCGAACGCGCCCGCACACAATCCTCGAGTTCAGGATTCGTCCACAGTCGCGCGACTGCGACGCACAGGTTACCCGCGCGTTTACCGCCCCTTCATTTCACCTAATTGTGTACCCCCGTCACCTCGCCTCGAAGCCTCCTAGAGTGTGATAGTGACTACTTGGCAGCCAGACATCCTGGGCGACGGATACGAGCAGCTCGTACTGCCGCTGGGCGACGACCCCGACGGCGAGGGCGAGATCACGGCGACCCTGGTGCGGTATCAGCCGGCCACCGGCGCGCCCGAGGGAGCGAGGGACCTGCCCGACCGTGCCGTTCTGTACGTCCACGGCTTCACCGACTACTTCTTCCAGCAGCACATCGCCGAGCATGTCGCAGCGCAGGGTTACCGGTTCTTCGCGCTCGACCTGCGGAAGTGCGGGCGCTCGCGGGCACCGGGTCAGACTCCTCACTTCGTCACCGACCTCGAGGACTACGACCAGGAACTCGAGGAAGCCCTGCGGATCGTCGTCGCCGAGGTATCCGGCGGGGACGTGGTGCTCGCCGCGCACTCGACGGGTGGCCTCGTGCTCCCGCTGTGGCTGGACCGCCTCAACCGCCGCCCCGGAGGGTCGGGCGCCGCCGGGGTACGGGGGCTCGTCCTCAACAGTCCATGGTTCGACCTGCAAGGACCGTCGTACCTGCGCAACGTCGGTACAGCCGCGATCGACGTCCTCGGACGTCTCCGTCCCCGGGCTGCCGTGCCCGGCCGGAAATTCGACACCTACGGCGTGAGCCTGCAACACGGTGGCTGGTCCTACGATCTCGATCTGAAGCCGCTGACCGGCTTCCCCGTCAGATTCGGTTGGCTGCGCGCCGTGCGAATCGGGCAGGCGCGTCTGCACCGCGGTCTCGACGTCGGGGTCCCGTCGCTGATCCTGCGGTCCGGAGCCTCGCGCTTCTCCCCCAGGTACGACGCGACCATCGACACCGTCGACGCGGTCCTCGACGTGCATCAGATCGCCCGGTGGGCGGGATGCCTCGGAAACCGCACCACGATCGTGCCCATCACCGGTGCACGCCACGATGTGTTTCTCTCCACACCCGGCCCTCTTGCCACGGCATTCCGGGAATTGGACCTGTGGCTGGGATGGTTGAACGGAACCGGTGCCGCGGGTGAGCCCGCCGGCACCGGGGATGTTTCCGCACCGCCACGACCCACGGGAGAACACGCGTGACCCACTACGACCTCGCGATCATCGGCACCGGATCGGGTAACTCGATCATCGACGAGCGCTACGACGGCATGCGCGTCGCCTTGCTGGAGGAGGGCACCTTCGGCGGCACCTGCCTGAACGTGGGCTGCATCCCCACCAAGATGTACGTGTACGCGGCCGACGTCGCGAGCACCATCCGATCGGCATCCAAGTACGGAATCGACGCCACGATCGACGGAGTGCGGTGGAACGAGATCGTCGACCGGGTCTTCGGCCGCATCGATCCGATCTCCGAGGGCGGCGAGAAGTACCGGCGCGAGGACTGCCCGAACGTCACGGTGTACCGCGGTCGTGCGCGTTTCGTCGGTGAGCGCACACTCGACACCGGGACGGGCGAGACGATCACCGCGGATCAGATCGTGGTCGCGGCCGGCGCGCGCGCCGAGATCCCGCAGGAAGTGCTCGACGGCGGGGTGACCTACTACACGAGCAACAACATCATGCGTCTCCCCAAGCTCCCCGAGTCGATGGTCATCCTCGGAACCGGCTTCATCGCAATGGAGTTCGCTCACGTCTTCTCCGCGCTCGGCACCAAGGTGTCGGTGATCGGGCGGAGCGGGCGGCTGTTGCGACACCTCGACACCGATGTGTCCGAGCGTTTCACGGCACTCGCCAGCAAGAAGTGGGACCTCCATCTGGAGAACCCTGCCCGCGCCTTCCGGCCGGTCGGCGACGGCGTGGACGCCGAACTCACCGACGGAACCGTGGTGACCGGGGACGTGCTGCTCGTCGCGACCGGCCGGCGGCCCAACGGTGATCTGCTCGACGTCGCCGCGGCGGGCATCGAACTCGATTCGGCCGGCAGCATCGTCGTCGACCAATTCCAGCGCACGACCGCCGAGGGTGTCTTCGCCCTGGGAGATGTGTCGTCGCCGCACCAGCTCAAGCACGTCGCCAATCACGAAGCGCGCGTCGTCCAGCACAATCTCCTCCACGACGCGTGGGGACCGGACACTTCGGCCCTCCAGCGCACCGATCACCGGTTCGTGCCCGCCGCGGTGTTCACCGAACCGCAGATCGCGACGGTCGGACTCACCGAGGCGGAGGCCCGCGCCGCGGCGTACGACATCTCGGTGAAGATCCAGGATTACGCAAACGTCGCCTACGGGTGGGCGATGGAGGACACCGAGGGATTCTGCAAACTGATCGCAGACCGTTCCACCGGGCTGCTGCTCGGCGCCCACATCATCGGCGCCCAGGCGTCGACGGTGATCCAGCCGCTCATCCAGGCGATGGCTTTCGGCATCACGGCGCGCGACATGGCCACCCAGCAGTACTGGATCCACCCGGCGCTCCCCGAACTGGTGGAGAACGCCCTGCTCGGCCTGTAGGCACGTTCCTCCCATCCGGCCCTCGCCGCCCTTCGGGGCGCGGGGGCCGGAATGCGCTGTGCACCAAAGATCCCGGCGCTCTGTGCTCTACCAGCTCCCGGTGCGCAGGGCGATCGCAGACGCGAACTCCGCCGCGGCGCGGGCGGGCACGTCGTCGATGCCGCCGAGGTCGACCACACGGAACTCGCCGGTCACGTACCTCATCGAAGCGTCCGCTTCCGGCATGCGAGTCGGATCACCGACCACGATGGTGGTGGGCACTTCGGCGATCGGCGCCGACGCATCGCGCACCGTGCCGTCGACCATCGGGACGACGGGGTGACCGCGATCCACCACGACGAGACTCGCGAACCGGCCGAACCGGCCCGACGCGACTGCCCACGCGAGTTCGGCGCCTGCACCGGCGCCGGCGAGGTGGACCCACGGCAGGGCCAGGTGATCGAGCATTGCGAAGACGTCGTCCGGGTTCAGGCCGTCGAGGCTCTCCGGCACGACCGTACGCAGATCGGAGTTGTGCAGCCGTTCGCAGACCGCGTCGAACACGTCGGCGCCCTGCCCCGCGTCGGGCAGCAACAGCACGGTGTGCCTGCTCTCGGGTCCGTCGATGCGCACCGCGAACGAACCCGAATCCGTGGTCACCGTCGTCGATTCCATGCCCCGAAACGCTACACGCTCCGGCGCGACCGGCGGCTGCGGTGCCCGCAGGTTTATTCGGGTTCTGCCCGGGAAAACGGGCGCCATGACTCCGACGACCAATGACTTCGGCTCGCGCCGGAACGAGCCTTCCCACACAGCACCCGGCCACGCTCACGCCTCCACGAGGGACGGTGACGGCACGGACGCGGACAACCGTCGCGCGGCCGCTGCGCGCACCGTTCACTCAGCCCGGGGAACGAGGAGGACCCGGCGAGGTCATGGACCGCCCGCGCGGTCACAGCGGACTGAGGCACAGCCTCGGCGAACTGATGACATGCCCCTTCTGCTTCGACGTGTGGGCGATCACCGAAAGCTGATTTCCCGCCAGGCCCGCACGCCACGGAAGACGGTCGCCGCCTTACCGGCGACGACCGTCACGCGACGGTGAGGATCTCCGCACCGTTGTCGGTCACGACCAGAGTGTGTTCGAACTGGGCACTCCACTTGCGGTCCTTGGTCACGACAGTCCAGCCGTCGTCCCAGATCTCGTAGTCCGGAGTGCCGAGGTTGATCATCGGCTCGATGGTGAAGACCATCCCCGGTTCGAGGACCGTGTCGATGTCCGGGCGGTCGTAGTGGAAGACGACCAAGCCGTTGTGGAAGGTCTCGCCGATCCCGTGGCCGGTGAAATCGCGCACGACGCCGTAACCGAACCGGTTGGCGTACGACTCGATGACGCGGCCGACCACGTTGAGCGCGCGGCCCGGCGCGACGGCCTTGATCGCGCGGGCGGTGGCCTCGCGAGTGCGTTCGACGAGGAGCCGCGCCTCCTCGGACACGTCGCCCGCGAAGAACGTCGCGTTGGTGTCCCCGTGCACGCCGTGGATGTACGCGGTCACATCGATGTTCACGATGTCGCCGTCCTCGATCACCGTCGTGTCGGGGATCCCGTGGCAGATCACCTCGTTGAGCGACACGCACACCGATTTCGGGAATCCCCGATAGCCGAGATCCGACGGATACGCGCCGTGATCGCACATGTACTCGTGTGCGATGCGGTCGATCTCGTCGGTGGTGACTCCCGGCGCGACAGCTTTACCGGCCTCGATCAGTGCCTGCGCAGCGATCTTCGATGCGATACGCACCTTGTCGATCGTCTCGGGTGTCTGCACCCAGGGCTCGTTGCCTTCGTTCGCGGTCGGCTTCCACACGTATTCGGGACGCTCGATCGATTTGGGCACCTCACGGATCGGTGTCGCGGTACCGGGGACGAGCGGGGCGCGGGTAGGCATGGAATCAGATTAACCCGCCGCGCACCGCTCGTACCGACACCCGGCCGACCCCTGTGGTCCCGCTACGAAGTGGCGCCGTGTTCCCGGCGCAGAATGTAGCGCTGCACCTTGCCGCTGGGGGTCTTGGGAAGGTGCGGTACGAAGTGCACGGTCCGCGGGTAGGCGTGGGCCGCGAACTTCTTCTTCACCAGTTGCTGAAGGTCGCGTTCGAGCGCGTCGTCGCCCTCGACGCCGTCGCGCACCACCACGAATGCTTCGAGGACCTCGCCGCGCAGCGCGTCGGGCACTCCCACCACGGCTGCCTCCACCACGTCGGGGTGCATCACGAGAACGGATTCCACATCGAACGGGCCGATGCGGTACCCGGCCATGATGATGACGTCGTCGTCGCGGGACGAGAAGTAGAAGAACCCGTTCTCGTCGACCTTCCCGGCGTCACCGGTCAGATACCACCGGCCGTCGGCGCTGAACCGGTCCGCCGTCTTCTCCGGGGCGTCGACGTAACCGGTGAACCACACGAGCGGGCTGGCGTGGACGTCGATCGCTACTCTGCCGATCTCACCCGGGGCGGCGATCTCGTCGCTGTCGTCGCGCAGTACCGCGCACGTCCACCCGGGCAGGGGCTTGCCCATCGACTGCGGCGGAACCTGTTCGCGCAGACCATCGGCCCATGCGTCCACGACGAACATGCCGTGTTCGGTCTGTCCGTACTGGTCGCGCACCACCACACCGAGGGTCTCCGACGACCACGCCAGCACGTCCGGGGTGAGCGGCTCCCCTGCCGAGGAAGCGCGGCGAAGCGACACCGCGGGATGCGGCGCGGTATCGGCCCGCAGGCTGCGGTAGACCGTGGGCGCGGCGGCGAAGTTGGTGACGCCGAACCGATCGAGGATCTGCCACGTCAGGGCGGGCGAGAAGCCCGCGTGCAGGAGGATGCTCCGCCGTCCGGCCGCAAGCGGGCCGAGCAGCGCGTAGTACAGGCCGTACGCCCAGCCGGGATCCGCAGCGTTCCAGAACACGTCGTCCTCGCGTACGTCGAGACCGAATTCGAGGTACGCGTGGAACGATGCGAGCGCCTTCACCGGCACCGGCACGCCCTTCGGCGTTCCGGTCGTGCCGGAGGTGAACAGTTGCACGAGCCCGCCGGTGGATCCCACCGCGACCGCGGCGGCGCGCGGGTCGTCGGCGGAATGGGATGCGAGCAGATCCGCGAAGCGCAGCCCGACCCCGCTGCTCTCTCCCGCGACCACGACCTGCCAAGGAGCATCGTCGGGCATGTCCTCGCCCGGCGCGAGTTTGCCGACCTGGTCGGCGTCCGCGACGACGACCCGCGCACCGCTGGCCTGCAGGCGGAAGGAGATGGCCGGGGGCGCGAATGCGGTGAACAGCGGAACGTGTACCGCGCCGCGGCGCCAGATGCCCAGGACGGCAACCACGAGGTCGGCCGACTTCCCCATCAGCGTGGCGACGTGATCACCGGGTTCGACACCGAGGTGCGCGAGCGCCGCAGCGAATCGCTCCGAGCGTTCCCGCAGTTCGCCGTACGTCAGATCGACCGAGGTGAGATCGGGGTCGATGACGGTGAACGCCACCGCATCGGCCGGATGGTCGTCGCAGAGCAACTGTGCGGCGCACGCGTCGGGAGTGTCGTAACGGTCCAGCAGTTCCCGAACGCGGGTCGCTGTGTCGACCATGGGGGCCGTCCTCTCGTTGTGTCACGCGGCGAGCCGCTGTCCACGCGCTCGCCCTACCGTTCTATGATCCGAGTCACACAATGGTTCCGATACCCCCGGAAAGGGGTGGCCCAGGTGCCGGTCGTCTCCTCACCGCTGCTCCGTCCCCGCGACGCCGACGCGCTCCGCTTCGAACTGCGTCGCACCGCCTCGCAGGCACAGCTACCGGTCGTGTTCGCCGGCGAGGTCCGGGACGACAATCTGCACCTGAGCGAGTTCTTCGGGACCCGCACCAACAAGCTCGCCGGTGTCGTCGTGCCGCCCCGCGCGGGTCTCGGCGGCCGGGTGCTGTCCGAAGGCCGGCCCGTCACCGTGGCGGACTACGGGAGATCGTCGTCGATCACCCATCACTTCGACCGTCCGGTTCTCGGTGAAGGACTCCGGTCGATCGTCGCGGTGCCGGTGACGGTCGGCGGGATGGCGCGCGCCGTGTTGTACGGCGCCGCACGCGAATGCGGCCCACTCGGCGAGCGGGCCGTCAACGCTTTCGTGCAGACCGCGGCACGGCTCGCCAACGAGATCGCCGTGCGGGACGAGGTGGATCGGCGGATGGCGATGCTCGCGCATCGCGGGCCCGGTGACCCTGATCCCGTGGCAACCACACACGTACGTGAGGTGCACGCCGAATTGCGCACTCTGGCGCAGGAAACGGGCGACGAGGACTTGCAGAGGCGCTTGCGTTCCCTGTCCGAACGACTCGCTGCCGCACTGGCGGGAGCGGACGGTGTGCGGCCGGAGGTGACGCTCTCGCCCCGCGAGACCGACGTCCTTTCCTACGTCGCTCTGGGGTGCAGCAATCCCGAGATCGCCCGACGGCTGTCCGTCGGTCCCGAGACGGTCAAGAGCTACCTGCGCAGTGCGATGAGCAAACTCGACGTCCATTCCCGCTACGAAGCGGTGGTCGCCGCGAGAAGATCGGGTCTGCTGCCCTGACCCGGTCGGGTACAGACCGGCCGGGCATCGGAAAGGACATTGTTCGATGCCCGAGACCACCGCAGCACCCGAACTCCGGCGCGTGATGGGCCCCGGCCTGCTGCTGCTCTTCATCGTCGGCGATATCCTCGGCACCGGAATCTATGCGCTCACCGGAAATGTCGCGAACGAGGTCGGCGGCGCGGTGTGGCTGCCGTTCCTGCTGGCATTCGTCGTCGCCACCATTACGGCGTTCAGTTACCTCGAACTGGTGACGAAGTATCCGCGTGCCGCGGGTGCCGCGCTCTACACGCACAAGGCTTTCGGCATCCAGTTCCTCACGTACATGGTCACATTCACGGTGATGGCGTCCGGTATCACCTCGGCGTCGACGGCAGCGCGGGCGTTCGCGGCGAACTTCGCGGAGGCATTCGAACTGGATTTCACCGGCGGGATCGGAATCACGCTGGTGGCGCTGGGATTCATCCTCGTCGTCGCCCTCGTCAACATGCGTGGGGTCAGTGAGAGTGTGAAGACGAATGTCGTGCTCACGATCGTCGAACTCTCGGGCCTGCTGATCATCGTCTTCATCGGGATGTGGGCGCTGGGCTTCGGCAACGGCGACTTCTCGCGGGTCGTGGACATCGAGACCGGCGACCGCTCGGTGTTCACCGCCGTCGTCGCCGGCACGGCACTCGCCTTCTTCGCCATGGTCGGTTTCGAGGACTCGGTCAACATGGCCGAAGAGTGTAAGAACCCCACCCGGATCTTCCCGAAGGTGCTGCTCGGCGGCCTGTGCATCACCGCACTCATCTATGTGCTGGTGTCCGTCACGGCGGTGGCGCTGGTGCCGCCCGACCTGCTCGGCGCGGGCGAGACCCCGCTGCTGCGAGTGGTCGAGGCGGGCGCGCCGGCCTTTCCCCTCGGAATCTTCGCCTTCATCACCATGTTCGCGGTCGCCAACACCGCTCTGATCAACATGCTGATGGCCAGCCGCCTGCTGTACGGGATCTCCCACGAGGGGGTGGTTCCAGCGGTGCTGGGGAAGGTGCACCGGACGCGGCACACCCCTCACGTGGCGATCGCATTCACCACCCTGCTCGCGATCGGCCTCATCACCTTCGTCGGTGAGATCCCCGAACTCGGGGGCACGACCGCGTTGCTGCTGCTCATGGTGTTCGCGATCGTCAACGTGGTCGTGCTGGTGCTCCGCCGCGATCGCGTGGACCACAAGCACTTCCGGGCGCCCACGGTGCTTCCGTTGATGGGTGCCGCGACTTGCCTGTTCCTCGCCTCCCCCTTCGTGGATCGGCCGGGCACCCAGTACCGGATCGCGGGAGTCCTGCTCGGGATCGGAGCACTGCTGTGGCTCGTCACCTGGGTGGCAGCCCGGCGCGGAAGACTCACCCACCGCACGTTCGATCCGGCGGAAGATCCCGAGAACTGACCGGTCAGGCTCCATCGTCCCGGTAGCCCGGCGGGAGCGCGGCGAACATGTCCCGGGTGACCGCGACGGCGTTGTCGGAACTGCCGCCGCGCACCACGAGTGTCGCGAACGCGAGGTCGCCGCGGTAGCCGACGAACCACGAGTGGGAGCCCCCTTCCACCTCCGCTTCACCGGTCTTGCCGTACACGTCGCCCTGGTCGCGGATGCGGTCCGCGGTGCCGCTGGTGATCACCAGACGCATCATGTCGCGCAGGCCTTCTACAACGTCCGGGGAGACCTGCGGCGGATCGTCCCGCACGACCGTGTCCCGGCCCTCGATCAGATACGGGACCGGTGTCCGGCCGCTCGCGACCGTCGCGGCGGCAAGTGCCATTCCGAACGGGCTGACGACCACCTTGCCCTGACCGAATCCGTCCTCGGTGCGTTCGACGAGGTCGTCGGCCGGGGGCACCGAACCGGTGAATGTGGGCATGCCGACCACCTCGTAATCGACACCGATTCCGAACCGGGCTGCCGCGACGTGCAGTGCGTCCGGTGCCAGACGGGAAGCCAGATCGGCGAACGAGGTGTTGCACGACCGCGCGAACGCGGTCGCCAGCGAGACGGTGCCGAGTGCGAACTCGTTGTAGTTGGGAATGCTGCGTTCCCCGACGGTGATCCGGCCCGGGCAGGGGACCATCGTGCCGGGCGTCGCGAGACCGCTCGCCATCGCTGCACCCGACGTGATGATCTTGAAGGTGGAACCCGGCGGATACTGTCCCGCGAGTGCCACCGGCCCGTCGCGATCGGCAGCGGCATTCTGCGCCACCGCCAGTACCGCGCCGGTGGAGGCCTCGACGACCACCGTCATCGCCTGCTCGGAACGGGCACTCACCGCGTTCTGCGCGGCGACCTGGATCGGGCGGTCGAGGCTGATCGAAACCGACGGCACCGGCCGGGGTTTCGTCTCGGTGAGCACATCCGTGTCGACGCCGTACTGGTTGACGATCACCACGCTCCACCCCGCGGTGCCGTCCACTTCGCCGATGACCGTCTTCTTCACCTGGCCGACGAGGTCGGGTGCGAACGTGCGGTCGGTCGAGACGAGGTCCGACTGTTCGGTGACCACGACACCGGGTATCGCGGCGAGCCGATCGGCGACGAGGTCGTAGTCCTCCTCGCCGAGTCGCATCAGTCCCCGCGGCCCGGACACCGCGGTCACCGATTCGGCGATCGCCTGGGCACCGATCGACGGATCGAACTGCACGAGCGCAGCGGCCACCGCTCTGGCCTCGGAAGAGATGTCCTTGCTCCGGCTCGCGTCGAAGGCAACTCCGTACACGGTGCCGGGCACCAGGACGTCGCTGCCCGCATGCTCGTTGACGCGGGCGCGCGGCGCCGGAGTGCTGCGCAACTGCAAGGTCTGGCGGTTGCCGAGTTGCGGGTGGACAGCGGACTTCGCCCATCTGACCGACCACTGGTCACCGCTACGTCCCATGTGCAGTTCACCCGTGTACTGCCACACCCGCTCCCGCGGCAGATGCCACTCGTAGCTGTAGCCCACCGTCGCCGAATCGCCGTCGATGCGTGTGGAAGTGGTGCTCGCAACCAATGATTCGGCTTGCAGCCCTCCCCATACCTCGGCCAACGCGCCCTCGGCTTCGCCGGGCCGGTCCGAGCGCGCGGCGGCTGCCCTGAAATCCTGCGAGGCGAAGTCCGAGAAGAACAGTTGAGCAGCCGCTTCGGGTCCGGCGACGCGGGGGGTGCAGGCCACGACGAGGCCGCAGAGCACAGCTGTAACCGACCAGATCGCGACCCCGCGGAGACTGGCAACGTGCGCACGCACCGAGTTCGAACCTCGTGGTCTCATCGCCGTCATCGTAGGCGGCGGACTGCGCGAATCGGCCGAAATCGCGTCAGTCGAGGAGGACCGTCGTGAAGGTCGCGACCTGACGGAAACCGACCCGTTCGTAGGCTGCCCGCGCCCGGGTGTTGAAGCTGTTGACGTACAGGCTCGGCAGGCGTCCGGAGGAGGTCACGGCCGCCCCGACCGCGGCGGTTCCGGCGGAGCCGAGGCCGAGGCCACGTTTTTCCGGATCGACCCAGACCCCTTGGATCTGTCCGACAGTCGACGACTGCGACCCGACTTCGGCCTTGAACACGACACGGCCTTCCTCGAACCGGGCCCAGGCCCGCCCGGTTGCGATCAGGCTCGCGACCCTGCGCCGGTAACCTGCTCCCCCGTCACCGAGACGCGGATCGACGCCCACCTCCTCGATGAACATCGAGATCGCGGCAGGTAGGTAGGCATCGAGTTCTTCCGGACGCACCCGGCGCACTTGTGGGTCAGGAGCGACGCGGGGTTCCCGGTCGAGTACGAGGAGCGGTTGTTCGGCGCGAATTTCACGCGGTGGCCCCCACGACGGGGCGAGCGCATCCCACATCGGCAGCGCGTACTCTGCGCGCCCGACGATCGACGAGCACAGACGGGGCCCGCGGACGGCACGCTCGGCGAAGGCCTGGATGTCGTCCGGGTTCCCGAGCAACGGGATGAGGTTGGCGCCGGCGAAACAGAGAGAGGACTCCGGTCCGCCGCGACTCCACATGTCGCCGCCGACGGCGCGACCGTCGAGACCGTACTGCTCGATGCGGCCGGCCACCATGCACGACGCCACGGGGTCTCGCGCGAGCACCCGCAACACCGAAGCCGTATCCCGGCCACCCAGCGACCGGACACCCAGAAGCTTGAGCACTCGCTCACCACCCGTCGACAAGCCGATACGAGATCAGGGTGCCACGCGTCACCCGCACAGGGAAATCCGGGTATCAGCCGACGGACACAACGGGGTTTCCGGCTCCGGCCTCACCCTCCATGTCCTCGGCGATCCGCATCGCTTCCTCGATCAGCGTCTCGACGATCTGCGCCTCCGGCACCGTCTTGATGACCTTGCCCTTGACGAAGATCTGGCCCTTGCCGTTGCCGGACGCGACACCGAGGTCGGCCTCGCGTGCCTCACCCGGACCGTTGACGACGCAGCCCATCACAGCGACGCGCAACGGAATCTCCATGCCCTCGAGCCCAGCGGAGACCTCGTCGGCCAGGGTGTACACGTCGACCTGGGCACGCCCGCACGACGGGCACGAGACGATTTCCAGCTTGCGCGGACGCAGGTTCAACGACTGCAGGATCTGCGTGCCGACCTTGATCTCCTCGGCGGGCGGTGCGGACAGCGACACTCGGATGGTGTCGCCGATCCCCTCGCTGAGCAAGGCGCCGAACGCCACCGCGGACTTGATGGTGCCCTGGAAGGCCGGGCCCGCCTCGGTCACCCCGAGGTGCAGCGGGTAGTCGCACTGGGCGGCGAGCTGGCGGTACGCCTCGACCATGATCACCGGATCGTTGTGCTTGACCGAGATCTTGATGTCGCCGAAGCCGTGTTCCTCGAACAGGCTCGCTTCCCACAGCGCGGACTCGACGAGCGCTTCGGGGGTCGCCTTGCCGTACTTCTGCATCAGGCGCGGGTCGAGGGACCCGGCGTTGACGCCGATACGGATCGGGATGCCCGCGTCGCCTGCGGCCTTGGCGACCTCTTTGACGCGGCCGTCGAATTCCTTGATGTTGCCGGGGTTGACCCGCACAGCGGCGCATCCCGCTTCGATCGCCGCGAAGATGTACCGGGGCTGGAAGTGGATGTCGGCGATCACCGGGATCTGGCTCTTCCTCGCAATGGTCGCGAGGGCGTCGGCGTCTTCCTGCCGAGGGCAAGCGACGCGCACGATGTCACAACCCGAGGCAGTGAGCTCGGCGATCTGCTGGAGGGTGGCGTTGATGTCGTGTGTCTTGGTGGTGCACATCGACTGCACCGAGATGGGGTGATCGCTGCCGACACCGACATTGCCGACCATGAGCTGGCGTGTCTTGCGTCGCGGAGCGAGGACCGCAGGCAGTTCGGGCATGCCCAATCCGACGGGGCTGGTCACAGTTCGCCTTCTTTCGTAGCTATCTGGCAAGTCTAGCCGCGCAGGTCAGAACAGCTGGATGGGGTTGATGATGTCGGCGGTGAGGGTGAGGATCATGAACGCACCGCCGATCACGACGGCGACATAGGTCAGCGGGAGCAGTTTCATGTAGTCGACGGGCGCTCCGTCCGGCAACCCACGCAGTCCGCGAATCCAGTTGCGGATGCGTTCGTAGACGGCAACGGCCATGTGTCCGCCGTCGAGCGGTAGCAGCGGCAGGAGGTTGAAGGCGCCGAGGAAGAAGTTGAGCTGCGCGAGCAACAGCACGAACGACTGCCAGATCCCACGTTCCGCGAACTGGCCGCCGATGACGCTGGCACCGACGACGCTGACCGGCGTGTCGACGGCACGCTCCCCTCCCGTCACCGCCGTCCACAGGTCCGACACCTTGCTGGGCAGGTCCAGGAGCGACTGCGCGGTGATGACCATCAGGTCACCGGTGAATTTCAGGGTTCCCGGGACGGCGGTGATCGCGTTGTATTCGGTGGGCCGGTTCTCTTCTCCCGTCACACCGATAGCGCCGACGGTCTCCGAGGTGATCTCCCCGGTCCGGGTGTCCTCGACGTACCGCTGGACCTGCTCGACGGTGACCGGCACGGTCAGGGTCTGTCCGTCTCGCTCGACGGTGAAGTCGACGGTGCCCGTGGCGGCGCGTGTCGCCTCCACCAGTGCGTAGAACCCTTCGACCTCCTGCCCGTCCACCGCGACGATCACGTCTCCGGGCCGGATTCCGGCCTCCCCTGCCGGTCCGGTGCCGGTGCACGGCGCCAGGGCGTAGTTGCCTTCTTCGCCCGCCTGGCTGGGCGCCACGCACGACACCTCCGCGACCGTGGCCTGGGGGCGCAATTGAGGCAGTGCCCACGCGACCGCGAGGACGTAGATCAGGATGATGCCCAGCAGGAAGTTCATGCCGATGCCGCCCGACATCACGACCAGGCGTTTCCATGTCTTCTGCTTGTACATGGCCCGGTCGTACTCGTCGGGTGCGAGCTCGTCGAGTGCCGTCATGCCCGCGATGTCGCAGAAGCCGCCTGCGGGTATCGCTTTGAGTCCGTACTCGGTCTCCCCACGGCGGAACGAGAAGATGCGCGGCCCGAAGCCGATGTAGTACCGCCGGACCTTCATGCCCAGTTTCTGCGCGGTCCACATGTGACCGGCCTCGTGCAGCGCGATAGAGGCGGCGATGCCAAAGGCGAAAACGAGCACGCCCAGTGCGAACATCATGTGTGGCCGATCCTCCTAGTCGACGAGTGTGCGCGCCCGGCTGCGGGCCCAGCCGTCAGCTGCGAGCACATCGTCCACGGTACTGGGTTGCGCTGACCACTCGTCCGCCTCGCCCAGCACGGCCTCCACGGTCCGCACGATCCGGGGGAACGACAGCCGTCCCTCGAGGAACGCCTCTGCCGCGATTTCGTTCGCCGCGTTGTACACGGCGGTGAGGCATCCACCTCCGCTGCCGGCGGCACGGGCGAGGTCCACGGCGGGGAACACCTCGTTGTCGAGCGGTTCGAACTCCCATGTGGAGGCCGTCGAGAAATCGAACGCCGGTGCCGCGTCCGCCACCCGGTGCGGCCAGCCGAGGGCGAGCGCGATCGGGAGGGTCATGGAGGGAGGCGACGCCTGGGCAAGCGTCGACCCATCGGTGAACGTCACCATCGAGTGCACGATCGACTGGGGATGCACGGTGACGTCGATCCGCTCGTACGGAACACCGAACAGCAGGTGGGCCTCGATGAGTTCGAGGCCCTTGTTGACGAGCGTCGCCGAGTTGAGGGTGTTCATCGGACCCATCGACCACGTGGGGTGGGCGCCGGCCTGCTCAGGTGTGACGGACTCGAGCCGATCTGCCGTCCAGCCGCGGAACGGCCCACCGGACGCGGTGAGCACCAGTCGTGCGACCTCGTCGCCGGTACCGCCGCGCAGGCACTGTGCCATAGCGGAGTGCTCGGAGTCGACGGGCACGATCTGACCCGGCGCTGCTGCTGCGGTCACGAGCGCGCCGCCCGCGACGAGGGACTCCTTGTTCGCCAGTGCCAGACGCGCCCCGGTCCTCAGCGCTGCGAGGGTCGGCGCGAGGCCGAGCGAGCCGACGAGTCCGTTGAGGACGACGTCCGCTTCCACCTCCTGCACCAGTGCGGTGACGGCATCGCGGCCGCTGCGCACGGGGAGGTCGAGACGGGATGCGGCGCCGGGATCGGCCACCGCGACCTCGGACACACCGAACGTGCGGATCTGCTCTGCCAGCAGGTCGATGTTGCCCCCGCCCGCGGCCAGGCCCACGACCTCGAACCGGTCGGGGTTGGCTCCGATCACCTGGAGCGCTTGGGTTCCGATGGAACCGGTGCTGCCCAGCAGCAGCACGCGTGTACGGGAGGAGTTCTCAGCTTCGGCCACGGATGCATTGTTCCCGACCGCGGCGAGTACGTCATGAACCGGTGGTCGCGGGGTCGTGCCGACGCGTCCGGTGAACGCCCCCACTTCATACGACGGGCGGTCGTATGTCACGATTACCGGCAACAGACCAACTGGCAAGCAGGAGGAAACGGTGGCCGGTACCGAGCTGGAATCCAACCATGACAGAACGGTGGCGGAGGTGCCCTCGGCGGAATGGGGCTGGAGCGGTGAAGCACCGCGGGTGTTCCGCGCCGCAGGCTGGATTTTCGCGGCCTTCCTCCTCCTGATGATGATCGGCAATCACAGCGGCCGCGTCGAGGACCTGTACCTCATCGGCTTCGCTGCGGTGATCGTGTTCATCCTCGTACGCGACATCGTCGCGCGCCGCCGCATGCGGTAGTACCTCCTGGTCAGACGGCAGGGCCCGCCCGGAACGTGTTCCGGGCGGGCCCTGCGTCGTCTGTGGCGGTCGTGCACGCAACATGGAGTGAACGCGCGGTCAGCGCCCCTGCCATCGGGGAGCACGTTTGGCCGCGAACGCTCGCGGTCCTTCCTGCGCGTCCTCGCTGTTGTAACAGAGTTCGGAGGCGTGCCGTGCCGCCACCAATGCGGCCGAGCGTCCCATTTCGGTCGAGAGCATCACGGTCTCCCGCGCCGCGCGAACCGACAGCGGCGCGCCACCCAGAATCTCGCGAGCCAGTTCGAGCGCCGCGGGGAGGAGCGCGTCTGGCTCGGCGAGCCTGTTGACCAACCCGATTTCGTAGGCGCGTTGCGCGCTGATCGGCTTTCCGGTCAGGAGGATCTCCATCATGATCCGCTGCGGAATCATGTGGATCAGCGGCGCCGCCCACGGTGAACTCCGGCCCACCTTCACCTCGGTGACCGCGAATGTCGCATTCGTGCCTGCCACACAGAGATCGCACGACTGCGCGAGCAACCAGCCACCGGCGAACGCCGCACCGTTCACGGCCGCGATCGTGGGCTTCGACAGTTCGACGGTGTCGTACGGGACGGGTATCAGCGAGCGCGGCGGCACTCGCATTCCGGTCTCCACCATCTCCTTGAGGTCACCGCCCGCGCAGAATGCCTTCTCCCCCGCCCCGGTCAGGATGGCGACCCGCAGTTGCGGATCCTGTTCGAAGCGTTCCCACGCGTCATAGAGGCCCGCCCGCACCTCGGCGGTGAGACAGTTGCGCGTCTCGGGCCGGTTCAGGGTGATGACGGCGATGCCGTCGTCGCGCGCGTCGAACAGGACGGCGTCCTCCGCCGCGCTCCCACTGGTCATCGACCGGTCTCGTTCATCAGAAGCCTCTCTGTCGGATCACATGTGCTTCGCGGTCGAGCGCTTCCCGGAACTCCGGGTGCGCGACGGCGATCAGCCTTCTGGTGCGCTCTGCCAAGGTCTGTCCGCGCAGTTCTGCCGCGCCGAACTCGGTGACGACGACGTCCACGTCGCTGCGGGCCGTCGTGACCGGACCGGACAGGCAGGCGGTGATGCGGCTGACGGTCCCGCCTTTCGCGGTTGCGGGCAACGCCATGATCGCGTGACCGCCCGGCGATCGTGCACCTGCCCGGACGAAATCCACCTGACCGCCTGTGCCACCGAGGTACGCCGATCCGCTCTGTTCCGCGTTGACCTGTCCGGTCAGGTCGACCTCCATCGCCGAGTTGATGGTGACCAGCTTCTCCAGTTGCGCCAGAACGCCGGCGTCGTGGGTGTATGCCGTCGTGCACATCCGGATCTCGCTGTTGCGGTGTGCGAAGTCGTAGAGCCGGCGGGTGCCGATCAGGGCGCCGGTGATCGACACGCCGCGGTCGATTGCCTTTCGGGCGTTGGTGACTGCGCCCGCCTCGACCAAGTCGACCAGTCCGTCGCCCAGCATCCCGGAATGCACCCCGAGATCCCGGCGGTCGGACAGCAGACGAAGGATCGCGTCGGGCACACCACCGACCCCCATCTGGATGACCGAACCGTCGTCGATGTACGACGCGGCGTGCCGCGCGATCGCTTCGTCGGTCTCGCCGATGGCTCCGGGAGAAACCTGCACCGGCGGCCGGGAAACGTGTACGGCGTGATCGATATCGGAGGACGAGATCGTCTCACCGCAGGTGAAGGGCACCTGATCGTTGACTTCCGCTACCACGACGCGCGCACGCGCCACGGCTGCCTGTACGTAGTCGCTGACCAGCCCGAAGCTGTGGTTGCCGTCGTTGTCGGCGGGGCTGACCTGCACCAGTGCCACGTCGCAGCCGATGATTCCGGCCTCGATCATGGGACCGACCTGACTGACGTGGCACGGTATGACGTCGAGGCGGTGCGCTTTGCTCATCGACCTCAGGGCACCGATCGCGCCCATGCTCGACAGCGAGAAACTCTCCGCCGTCTCGGGAGTGAATATTCCGGAGAAACTCGTGGCGACAAAGACTTTCAGATCCCCGATGGCGTCGCCTTGCGCGATCAGCGCTTCGATCAGCGTCGACGGTTCTCCGCAGGCCTGCCCCACGACGATGTGGTCTCCGGGGCGGACGAAGTCGCGGATATCGATATCGGCATCGGTACGCCCCTGCATCATGGGCTTTCCGTTCCGTCGGCTGCCGTCGAGCCGAATGCGCGGTCGCGAGAACACGGTTCGGTGGATACTCGTAGCTGCGCGAGAACCTCGTCGGTGTCGGCGCCGAGCCTGGGAGCCGGCCCGGCTATGCGTCCGGGGGTGCGTGAGAACCAGGTCGGCGGGCCGGGGTAGCGCACCGGTCCGTAGGGAGATTCGACTTCGTCGAAGAATCCGGTCTCTTCCAGGTGCGGATTGTCGAACAGTTCGTCGAGCGTCCGGACGGGCGCGGCGGGAATGTCGCGTGAGCGCAGGAGGTCGAGCCACTCCTGCGTGGTGCGCTCCTCGAACGTCGTCCCCAGCAGTGCGTAGACCTCGTCTATCCGGCGGGCGCGTTGTTCGAGTGTCGCGAAGTGAGCGCCTGCCCATTCGGGCTTGACCGCGTCGACGAATGCCGCCCATTGCTTGTCGTTGTAGACGAGCGCCGAGATCAGTCCGTCCTTGGTGCGGTACGGTTTTCGGTTCCGTGCCACGACCCGCGGATAGACGGCAGGTCCGAGCGGCGGAGTGAACATGGCGCCGTTGCCGTGTTCGACGAGCATGAACGCCGCCATCGTTTCGAACATGGCAACTTCGACCTCCTGGCCCTCACCGGTGCGTTCGCGGTGGAACAGCGCCATCGTGGTGGCGTAGAGAGCGGTCATCCCGGCGACCTTGTCGGCGATGATCGTGCCCACGTACCCGGACTCACCGGTGAGTTGCTCCTGGACCGACGGGAGTCCGCATTCGGCTTGGATCGTGTCGTCGTAAGCGGTGAGGTCGGAGTCGGGGCCGCCGCGCCCGTATCCGTAGCAGTTGGTGTAGACGATCGACGGGTTGAGCGCCGCGACGTCGTCGTAGCCGAATCCGAGCTTCGTTATCGCCGTGGCGCGCATCGAATGGATGAACACATCGGCGTCGAGGATCAGCTCCCGTAGCGTGGCCGCTCCTTCGGTGGTGCGCAGATCCAGCACGACACTGCGTTTGCCACGGTTGACGTTGACGAAGACACCACCCATTCCCGGTTCGGGCCCGACCGAGATGTAGCGGGTGTTGTCACCGGCCGGTGGTTCGATCTTGATCACGTCCGCCCCCATGTCGGCCATGATCTGGGTGCAGTACGGACCCATCACCATTGCCGTCAGGTCGACGACTCGCACTCCTGACAGGGGACCTCGGTGTTTCATCGACAGAACCTCGCTGCTGCGTCGGGTCGGAGTCCCGGAGACGCACGCGGGCCTTCCGGGAACGGCGCAAAACTATCAGATGAATCTTTACAAGGATAGTGGTATGACTGGGTGGTGGACAGAACCAGAGCCCTCTCGGGCACGATCGACACGGTGCTCGATGCCGCGCTGGCAGCCCACCCCGACGCACCGGCGATCGATGCCGCATCCGGGGTCTGGTCGTACGCCGAGCTCGACGATCACGCGCGACGCGCGGCGGGAGCGCTGTGGTCACTCGGTGTCAGGCCCGGCGACCGCGTCGCCGCGTGCCTCCCCAACGACCTCGACATCGTCGCCGCTTTCCACGGCGCGCAACGCGTCGGCGCGATCTGGGCAGGCATCGGCGAAGCGCTGTCCGAGCCCGAACAGAAACATCTGCACGACATCTGCGCACCCACGGTGGTCCTCGCCGGATCGCAGTACAAGCCGGGCGGGCAGCGGAGTATCGATCCCGAGCGCTGGGCGCAGCTCCTCGGCAACGACCACGAGGTCCCGGAACTGACGCACGACCTCGATCAGCCTGCCGGAATCGCTTTCACCAGTGGAACTTCCGGGACTCCGAAAGCCGTGGTGCACAGCCAGCGCAACCTGCTCCTGCCCGGGGCGGTGCTCGTCGCCACCCGCGGCTGGGGACCGGAACTCCGCAAGGGAGACAGCTTCCCCCTCACTATCCTCAACCTCATGGTGCTCTCGACTCTCCTCACCGCCCAGGCGGGCGGGTGCGCGGTCGTCATGGACCGCCGCGACCTCGAGGGTGTCGCGGAGTGGATCTCCTCCCGCCGCGTCACCGTGTGGAACGGGGCGCCCGCGCAGCTCTACGATCTCGCCGCGCGCCCGGACCTCGATCTCGGATCTCTCCGTGAGGTGTGGAGCGGCGGCAGCGACACTCCCGACGCGCTGCGCAAGGCGTTCGCCGAGGCGCACGGCCTGGTGCCGCGGGTCACCTACGGGCTCACGGAAGCACCCACCGTCGTATCGATCGATCCGGCCGGGGCGCAGTGGCAGCCGGGCACGAGCGGGCAGGTGCTCCCCCAGTACGACGTCGGCGCCTACGACGACGAAGGTCGCCGCCTCCCTCCGGGTGTGCCAGGAGAACTGCGGCTCTCCGCTGCGACCACCGGGCCGTGGGCCGGCGCGTGGACACCGATGCTCGGTTACCTCGAGGCGGGGACCATCCAGGCGCCGGAGCCCGGAACGATCCCCACCGGCGACATCGGAACCGTCGACGACGACGGCTGGCTCACCGTCGTCGACCGTAAGAAACTCGTCATCATCCGGGGTGGTGCCAACGTCTACCCGCTCGAAGTGGAACGCGTCATCGCCACCCACCCCGACATCGCGAAGGTCGCGGTGTACCCGGTACCGGACGACCGGCTCGGGCAACGCGTCGCCGCTGTCGTCGAAACTTCCGGTGCACAACCGGATTTCGACGCGCTGACCGAGCTGTGCCGCAGTGAGCTTTCCCCGTACAAGGTCCCGGAGATCTGGACCCGGATCGACTGCCTGCCCGTCAACGCCATGGGCAAGATCCAGCGTGCCGGCTTGTACGAACTCGTCGACGCCCACCGCCGCTCCGGGCGCGACGACACATGACGACCTGCTCGCAGATCGTTCCGCCCACGAAATCGAGGAGTGCCCTGTGGCGTTGAACAACGAGATCGCCGCCCGGATGTTCGGCCTGGAAGGCCGGGTGGCGATCGTGACCGGCGCGTCGTCGGGACTCGGCGCGACAGTCGCCGAAACGCTGGCGGGGTTCGGTGCGAAGGTGGCGGTCGTCGCCCGGCGTAAGGACCGGCTCGAAGAACTCGCCGAGCGGATCGGCGGCATCGCGGTGGCCGCCGATCTGACCGATCTCGACGGAATCGGCCAGGTGGTGCCGGCCGTGGCGGAGAGCCTCGGACCGCCGGAGATCCTGGTGAACGCGGCGGGAAGCATGTTCACGGAGGAACGAGCGGAGTCGGAACCACTCGACGCGATGCGCCGCACGCTCGATCTCAACCTGCTGGCGCCGTTCCGGCTCGCCCAGGACGTCTTCCCCCATATGCGCGCGGTCGGCCGCGGCGCGATCGTGAACGTGTCGTCCATCAGCGGCCGGGTAGGCGTCCCCGGTATCCCCCAGGCCTCCTATGCCGCAAGCAAACTCGGGCTGTCCGGGCTGACTGCCGAACTGGCGGTGCAATGGGCGCGGCACTCGATCCGCGTGAACACGGTGGCGCCGGGGTTCTTTCGGAGCGAGATCACCGGCCCCCTCTACGAGAGCGAGCGTGCCTCCGAATACCTCCGGAGAAACACCCCGCTCCCCAAGGACGGAACGGCCGACGACATCGTCGGCGCGATCGTGTGGCTCGCCGGTGACGCCGGTAGTTACGTCACCGGTCAGACCATCGTCGTGGACGGCGGATGGACCGCACGCTGACCCTCCCCCGTCACCCGGTGAGGACGCCGGTACCTACCGCCTCACCGACGCTTACGGCCGCTGGGTCAGCGCCTTCGGGAAAATGGCACGCCACGAAATGCCCGGGCCGAATTTCGCGGACGCTGGGCTCCTCGACGGCACAAGTGTCCTGAGCCGACGGGCATCGGGTGCGGAACCGGCAGCCGCTCGGCGGATCGACCGGCGACGGAATATCGCCGGTGCTGACGGCGCGCCGCGGTTGCGCCTCTGGGTCCGGTTCGGGAACGGCGCTGATGAGGGCGCGCGTGTAGGGGTGTGCCGGTGCGGTGAACAGTTCGTCCGACTCCGCGACCTCGCACACCTTGCCGAGATACATCACCACGACCCGGTCGCTCACGTTCTTGACCACCGCGAGGTCGTGAGCGATGAAGACCAGGGTGAGCTTGTACCGGGTCTTCATGTCTTCGAGCAGGTTGATGATCTGTGCCTGCACGGATACATCGAGTGCTGCCACCGGCTCGTCACAGATCACGAGTTCGGGATCGAGAACCATCGCGCGCGCAATGGAGATCCTCTGGCACTGCCCGCCGGAGAATTCGTGGGGCAGACGATCTGACGCCGTGTCCGGGTCGAGTCCCACCCGCTCGAGAATCGTCCGGGTGCGACTCTCGATTTCGGTCGCCGACACCCCTCCCTGGATGCGCAAGCCTTCGGCGACGATGTCTTTGACCTTGCGCATCGGGTTCAGGGAAGAAATCGGATCCTGGAAGATCATCTGTAGTTTCCGGCGCTGGGAGCGGAGCCCGGAGCCGCGGAGGCCGACGAGTTCGGATCCGTCCACCACCACCGATCCCGATGTGGGCGGGGGAAGTTGCAGGATCGCCTTCGCCACACTGGACTTGCCGCATCCTGATTCCCCGACCAGACCGACGGTCTCTCCTCGCCGGGCGTCGAAGCTCACGTCGGAGACCGCGAAGACGCGCGCGTTACCGCCGTTCGCGTATTCGACGGTGAGGTTTCGCACGCTCAGCACTACGTCGGGGTCGTCGCGGAGGTGCGCTGTTCCACTGCCGGCCATCAGATCACGTCCCTGGAATCGATTCGGGTGCCCGCCGCGGTCACACCCGCGGCGGCGTTGACTTCTCGAGCGGTGTCACCGGCGGGCGTTCCCAATGGGAAGAAACATGCGGCCGAATGCAGGGGTGAGTCGTCGGTGACCACCAGCCGGGGAGTTTCCGACAAGCACCGGGCCTGCGCCGACGGACATCTCGGCGCGAAACTGCACCCCGGCGGTGGGTCGATGACGGTCGGTGGCCGGCCGGGAATCGAGGGTAGACGGGTGTGGCTCGGATCCGACAACCGTGGAATCGCGTCCATGAGTGCCCGGGTGTACGGGTGCCGCATGCGTGAGAACAGCTGTTTCGTCGGCCCGGTCTCCACGATCCTTCCCGCATACATCACCGCGATCGAATCGGTGCGTCCTGCCACGACCCCGAGATCGTGCGTGATGAGGATCATGCCCATGTCGGTCCTCTCCTGCAGATCGCGGAGCAGGTCGAGGATCTGTTGCTGCACGGTGACGTCGAGCGCTGTGGTGGGCTCGTCGGCGATGAGCAACTTGGGCGAGCACGCGATTGCCAGCGCGATCGTCACCCGCTGCCGCATCCCGCCCGAGAGGTGGTGCGGGTACTGGCCGAACCGTGTCGCGGGCTCCGGGATACCGACCTCGGTGAGCAACCGGATCGCCTCCGCCTTCGCCGAGCGGCGATCGAGACCGAGATGGAATCGGAGTGTCTCCGTAAGTTGCTGTCCGACGGTGAGAACCGGTGTCAGGGACGTCATCGGATCCTGGAACACCATGGACAGGTCCACACCCCAGAGGTGCTTGTTCCGCTTCGGAGAGACGGTGGCGAGATCGACCCCGTCGAGAAGGATCCGGCTGCCCGGCAGCACGTGCGCGTTCGGAGCCAGAATCTTCATGATCGCGCGGGAGAGCACGGACTTTCCGGAACCCGACTCGCCGACGATGCCGAGGGTTCGGCCGGCCGCGATGTCGAGGTCCACTCCGTCGACCGCCCGGACCAGACCCCGCGCAGTCTCGAAGCGGACCCGCAGATCCCGCACCTCGAGCAACGCGCCGCCGGGCGTGGTCGCGACCGGTTGCTCGACGGTGGTGCCGAGTACCGCCTCGTCTGCCTTGGTCATATGGACGACTCCCTGCCTACCCGGCCGCGCACCCAGTCGCCGAGTTTGTTGAACGAGTACACGGTGAGAAAGAAGAACAACGACGGTACGAGTACGAGATGCGGATACTCCCTCAGGGATTCGCGTCCCGCGGCCAGCATTCCGCCCCAACTGGGCGTCGGCGGTGGCACTCCGAGTCCGAGGAAACTCAGGCTGCCTTCGGCGACGACGAGGGTCGCCATCACCACGAGAGCCAGCGACATGACGGGGAGCATGACGTTGGCGAGCAACTCGCGCACCAGCACGCGCCACGGGCCCGCACCGAGAGCTTTTGCGGCCGTCACGAATTCGCGGCCGGAGAAGGCCATCGTGTTGGCGCGCGCCACGCGCGCGAAGTTCGGGATGCCGAGCAACGCCAGGCCGAGCACCAGTGTGGGCAAGCCCGGTCCCAGTGCGGCAACCAGCGCGATGAGGAAGATGAGGGCGGGAAAGGACAGCAGGAAGTTCACGAGAAGCGAGACCACACGGTCCACCACTCCTCGGAAATACCCCGCCACCATCCCCACCACGACGCCGACGATCATCGCGATGGCTGTGCCACCGATCGCCACTGCCATCGAGACCCGCGCACCGTGGATACACCGCGACAGGATGTCGCGGCCCAGCGAATCGGTTCCGAGTGGGTGCGCGCCGAATGAGGGCGGTGCACTGAAGTCGTCGGTGATCTCGTTGGGGTCGGGCAACGGTAGCCAGTCCGCCGCCACCGCGGCGAGGACGATCGCAGCGATCCACACCGCGCCGAGGATCGCGCCGTAGTCCCGTCGGCGCCGGCGTGTCTTTCTTTGAGCCGGAGGAGCTTCGACGATCGGGAGACCCACTTGCGCGGTGTCGGCGCCGCCCTGCCTGATGACATCGGTCACGACGCACGCACCTTCCTCAGCCGGGGGTCGAGCAAGGGGTAGGCCAGATCCACGACGGTGTTGATGGTCAGGTAGAGCAAGGCGCTGAGCAGGACGACGGCCTGCACGACGATGAAGTCGCGGGAAAGAATCGAATTGACCACGAGGCTGCCCATGCCGGGCAGGGAGAAGATCAGTTCCACGATCACGGTGCCGCCGATGAGCCGGCCGATCACCACGCCGGACACCGTGACGAGGGAGAAGGACGACTGCCGCAGTGCGTGCCGGACGAGGATTCGTGACGTCGGCAGGCCCCGGGCACGGGCCGAGAGCACGTGGTCCTGCTGCAGGGTGGCCATCATGTCGCCCTTGAGCAGACGCGTGAACAACACGCACTCCCCCGCCGCCAGCGTCAGCACCGGGAGCGCGATGTGCAGGAGGTGTTCGACGGGGTCCTCGGAGAACGGCACCCAGCCGAGCGTCGGCAGAACGCCCAGCTGCACGCCGAAGACGAAGACGAGAAGAATGCCCAGCACGAACGACGGCACAGCCAGGGTCGCGGACGTCAACGCGGTCGCGATCCGGTCCAGGCGGCCACCCGGGCGATAGGCGGACCACACTCCCACGGGGATCGACACTGCGAGCGCAACGATCATCGACAGGATCGCCAGTTCCAGTGACACCGGTGCCCGTTCGGCGATCGACGACAGCACATCCGTCTGCGTGGTGAACGAACGCCCGAAATCACCTTGCAGCACCGCGCCGATCCACGAGAGGTACCGCTCGACGAGTGGTTCGTCGAGGCCGTAGGTGGTGCGTGCGAGTTCGCGCATCTCGTCGCTCGCGCCCGGCGGGACCAGGCTGTCGACCGGATCGCCCGGGATCATTTCCAGCAGCAGGAACACCGCCACACTGACCATCCAGATCAGCAGTACGAAGTTTCCTATCGGTACCGCAGTTCGTCTGAACATTCGGCCCACGCTCGTTCAACCCCGTTCGTTCGGTGCGAAGATGCGTGCGGGCACAGCCGTGGATCACGACCGTGCCCGCCGCATCTCCGGGCAGGCGGAGAATTACTTGTCGACCCACGCCCGGTCGAGGTAGACCCCTGCGCCACTGAGCGTGCCCGTGAGAACCAGGCCCTTCACGTAGCCCGGCGTGAAGATGTATCCGGTCTGGTAGCGCCAGTTCCGCAGCGGCGCGTCGTTGGAGATCTCACCGTTGATCACCTTGTAGGCCTCGGCGACCACCTCGGGATCCTTGGATGCCCTGCTCACCTCGAGGGCCTCGTCGACCTTCGGATTCGAGTACCCGGTGATGTTGTTCGTCCCGTCCGAGTGGAACGTGTCGTAGATCGCGTCCATATGTTGCGACAACGTCGCTGCGATGCCCATCTGAAACTTGCCGGAACGCAGAACACCTTGCAACGTGGCGTAATCCATCGACTCGATCTCGACGCGCACCCCGTCGAGTTGCTGCACCTGCGACTGGATCAACTGCGCGACCTGTTCGAGCGCAGGCAGTCCGGCAAAGGTGCTCAACCGCAACGTGAGGTCGGACTTGCCCGTCTTCGCGAGGTACTCGTCGAGCAGAGCTTGTGCCTCCGGAAGATTCTTCTCCGGGAAAGTCCCGAGGGTGTCGTCGCGATACTCGCTGTCCGGGAACAGGAACGCGTCGACCGGCTCGTCACCGGGGTAGACGGCACTGTTGATCTGCGCGCTGTCGAACGTTTTGAGCACCGCCAGCCGCAGCTGCGGGTCCTTCAGGTCCGGATCCTCGAAATTGAGGTTCAGTCCGGTTCCCCCGACCAACGGGAGCGCATGGACGGTGAATCCTTCGGCTTCGACCGTCCTTGCGTCCTTCGAGAGCAGCGACCAGTTGATGTCGATCTCCCCGGTCCGCAGGGCGTTGAGTCTCTGGTCGTCTTGCCCGATCACCTTCAGCACGAAGGTATCCAGATACGGGGCACCCTCGTCCCAATAATCGGGGTTGGCGCTGAACCTGGCCTCGGAGTTGCGTGTCCACGCGTCCAGCAAGAAGGGACCCGCACCGACAGGAGCATTACCGAAGTCGGCCCCGAGCTGTGCGATCGCGGTGGGCGATCCGATCATGCCGAGACCCTGCGCGAGCGCCCACGGCAGCTGGAAGTTCGGCTCGGCCGAAACCAGCTCGACCGTGAGCGGGTCGATCACTCGCCAGGTGAGCGGGGCGGCGATCCGGGCGGACGGCGAGAGATTCGCGGGATCCTTGACGCGATCCCAGTTGAACACGACCGCGTCGGCGTCGAACGGGGTGCCGTCGCTGAACTGCACACCTTCACGCAGTTTCAGTGTCCAGGTGATTCCGTCCTCCGACTCGAACGACGACGCCATCGCCGGTACGAACTCCTCGTCCTCGGTGTCGAAGCGGAGGAGGGTGCCGAAGACGGGCAGGCAGCGATCGAAGGCATGGGTCGCACACCAGACCGGATCCATCGTCTGTCCCTCGACGTTGACGGCCATCACCAGCTCGCCGCCGCGCACGGGGGTGGTCGATCCGGCGCCTTCGTTTCCCGACCCGCCGCCACCACCGCAACCCGCGGCCACCACGACCGATGCGACGGCCATCAGCAACGCTCGTGGCATTGTCCGCGATCTCACTGTCACTCTGCTACTCCTGTCGTAGTTTTCCGCGGGTTGGCGGTGGTCGGGACTAATCGGTGACCCAGATCTCCTCGGGCAACGGTGATCCGAGGGCGTACACGTTCACGCCCTGCACGTTCTCTCCCCACACGACGGCCGGGACGGCGCGGTAGTACCAGATCCCGGGGTTGAGTTCGAGCAGACGTTCCTGGACGGTTTTGTAAGCGGCTGTGCGTTCTTCGACGGTCACACCCGTGCGGCCGGCGTCCAGTGCCGCGTTCAGTTCCGCATCGTTCACTCCCACGGTGTTGCCGGAAGAGTCCTTGTGGAACGCGAGCCACAGCGGGTTGTCGGGGTCCTGGATGACGGCCGACGAGATGAGCATGTCGAAATCACGTGCAGCGGTGCGGGCTGTCGCCTGCGCGTAGTCGACGACGTCGACCTTCGCCTCGACGTTCTTGAATGCGCTCAGCTGAGCCTGCAGTGCCTCGCCGAGTGTGCGGCTTTCCGTCGTCGGGTAGGAGAGGAACGTGAAGGAGACCGGCTTGCCTTCGGCAGCAAGTTCGTCGAAGAGCTTCTGTGCGGCGGCCGGATCGGTTTCCTTGAGCGGGATATCGCTGAAGAACTGTGAGTTCTCCTCGAAAAGGGTGTCGGGGATCTGGCCTTCGTCGTTGTAGACGGCCGTGTTGATCGCATCGAGATCGACGGCGAGAGAGACCGCCCGGCGTGCGCGTGCGTCGTCGAAGGGAGCCCGCGCGAAGTTCATGCCGACGAACTGCCCGCCGCCGGTCGGTACCACCGTGCTGTTCAGTCCCGCTGCTTCGATCTTGTTCAGACTCGCCCAGTTCGTCTCGGACGCGAGGTCTGCGGCGCCGGTCGTCATCGCGTTCACACGCTGGTTCGTGTCGCTCACCGTGCGGATGACGAGTTCGTCGAGGTACGGCTTGGGCGCGTCCCAGTAACCGGGGTTCTTCGTCAGTTCGATGGCGTCCTGACGCGTCCACGATGTCAGGGTGAACGGCCCCGCACCGACGGGGTTCGCGTCGAATTCCGCTTGGCCCTTCGCCAGTGCGGCCGGAGAAGCGATCCAGTTCAGCGAACTTCCGACAATCGACTGGGCGTAGTGCGGGTTCGGGGATCTCATCGTCACCCGCAGCGTGGTCGGGTCTTCGACCTGCGTCTCCGCGATCTGCGCGGCCCAGCGACCGGAGGTCGAGCCGAGGGCCGGATCGACGAGGCGATCCCAGTTGTACTTCACTGCGGCCGCATCGAGCGGGGTGCCGTCCGTGAACATGAGGCCGGGCTGGAGGGTCAGCGTGAACGTCGCCCCACCGTCGGTGGTGGAGAAGTCCGTCGCCATCTTGTATTCGATGTCGAGGGATTCGACGTCATTGGTCATCAAGGTGCCGTACAGCGCGTTGCCGAGGGCCGGCTGGAACGCCCAATAGTTGGTCAGCGCTGCGGGATCGAGCGATCGCGGCTCCCCGGTCTGCAGGACGGTGAGGGAACCGCCGGCGACCGGATCGCCGGCGGGGGCGCTGGAGTCACCCGAAGCGGAACTCGACTCGCTGCACGAACTCAGCAGCAGGGCCGCGGCACAGGCCACGGCCACCGCCGGCAGGAAACGTCTCTGTCTGAACATCAGGACCTCTCGGTAAGAACGGAACAGCGGGACGAGGCAGCGACCTGCACCGGTCGCGATGGAAGGACACGGGCAGAGATGGCGCCGCCAGGGGGGCGAGAGACCGCCTGCCCGTCGTTGATGGTGATGGCGATCACAGGGAGTATCACCGGTCGGCGCCGAACATTCAAGTATTGCCATCCTTGTAATGATTGAAGTACGGTGCGGTTCGATGCAACGTCCGAACGCACCACGGGCGGACCGAGGAAGGAAGTCTCTACAGATGTTTGCGGCACTAGTGATCGAAAAGGGCGACGCCGGCCAGACGGTGACGCGGAAGAACCTCGAGGACAGCGATCTGCCCGACGGCGACGTCACCGTCGACGTCGAATACTCGACCTTGAACTTCAAGGACGCACTCGCGATCACCGGCAAATCGCCTGTGGTGCGCAAGTTCCCGATGGTTCCCGGAATCGACCTCGCGGGCGTCGTCACCGAGAGCACCCACGCGGACTGGTCGCCGGGCGACCGAGTCGTCCTCAACGGTTGGGGCGTCGGCGAAACCCATTGGGGCGGATTGGCCCAGCGCGCACGGCTGAACGGGGACTGGCTCGTGCCGCTGCCCGCCGAATTCACCGCGCGGCAAGCGATGGCTATCGGCACAGCCGGGTACACCGCAAGCCTGTGCGTGGACGCCCTCTTGGACTTCGGCGTGACTCCGGATCAGGGCGAGGTTCTCGTCACCGGCGCGACCGGCGGAGTGGGCAGCGTCGCCATCGCGCTGCTGACCAAGGCCGGTTTCACCGTGGCGGCCGCGACCGGCAAGACGTCCGAGGCCGAATACCTCCAGCAACTCGGCGCGTCCACCGTCGTCGACCGCGCGGACCTGTCCGGGCCCGGCAAACCGATGCAGAAGGAACGCTGGGCGGCCGTCGTCGACACCGCAGGCAGCCATACCCTCGCGAACGCTTGCGCCCAAACCCGTTACGGCGGCGCAGTCGCCGCATGCGGGCTGGCGCAGGGGATGGACTTCCCTGCTTCGGTTGCGCCGTTCATCCTGCGCGGAGTGTCTCTCCTCGGCATCGACAGCGTCATGGCGCCGCGCGAACGACGCGTCGCCGCATGGGCGCGCCTGTCCCGCGATCTCGACACGAGCGCACTCGACGCCATCGCCCGGGAAGCATCGCTCGACGAAGCGATCACCGCGGCAGACCAACTCATGGACGGCACGGTGCGTGGACGCATCGTCGTCGACGTCAACCGATAACCGGGAGCACCGATGACCAAGAAATCCGCAGAGACCGAAACCGTCGAACTGGACCTGTCCGACGTCGACCATCGCGTGGGCAAGCCCGTTGGCGGTGGACAGCTGTGGGATCCGTGCAGTACCTCCGACATTCGCCGGTGGGCCATGGCCATGGACAACCCCAACCCCCTCCACTGGAACGAGACCTTCGCGCGGGAATCGAAGTTCGGGGGTCTCGTCGCTCCCCAGTCCATCGCGGTCGCGCTCGACTTCGGGCACGGCGCCGCGCCCGCGTGCGTCGGCTACATCCCGAACAGCCACCTGATCTTCGGCGGTGAAGAATGGTGGTTCTACGGCGTCCCGGTACGTCCCGGCGACAAGCTCTTCCAGGATCGCCGCTTCCACGACTACAAGGTCACGGAAACCAAGTTCGCAGGCCCCACGATGTTCTCGCGTGGCGACACCACACACACCAATCAGCACGGCGCCCTCGTCGCCCGTGAACGGTCCACCGCGATCCGCTACCTCTCGGCCGAAGCCACCAAGCGCGGCATGTACGAGAATCAACTCGGCGAGATCAAGAAGTGGACCAACGAGGAACTCCTCGAGATCGAGGCCCTGCGCCACGAATGGCTGCTGTCCAATTGGGCCGGCAAGTCGCCGCACTTCGACGAGGTCAAGGTCGGCGACACCCTTCCCCGCCGTGTGATCGGGCCGCACACCATCGCCTCGTTCACGACGGAGTACCGAGCCTTCCTTTTCAACATCTGGGGCACGTTCGAATGGGTTGCCCCCGAAGGTGTCGAGGACCCCTGGGTGAACCAGGACCCCGGCTGGGTCGAGGGATTCGGCTTCGACGAAGAAGGCGCCATGATCGACCCGCGCAAGCGTGACGGTCTGTACGTCGGCCCGTCACGGGGACACATCGACGCCGAGAAGGCCGGCGAGGTCGGCATGGCGCGCGCATACGGCTACGGCGCCACGATGGGCGCCTGGTGCACCGACTACCTGGCCAACTGGGCCGGACACGAAGGCATGGTGCGCCACATCAAGTCCGACTTCCGCGGACCTGCTTTCGAAGGCGACGTCACGTACTTCGACGCCGAGGTCGTGGGCAAGGAGACCGACACCACGTGGGGTGTGCCTCTCGTCCAGATCAAGCTGCGCCTGACCAATCAGGACGGCAACGTCCTCGTCTCCTCCACCGCCGAGGTCGAGCTGCCGCTCTGACGGCACCGCAGACAAGGGAGTCATCATGAGCACTGAGACGAAAACGGAAGTGGTGGAGTCCGCTTCGATCGTGTCGGGACCTCCGCTCAGCGAAGAGCCCGGTCTGGGAGCCCTCACCCTGCCCGGTTTCCTGCGCGAAGTGACCGAGTTGTACGGCGACCGCGAAGCGCTCGTGATGCACGACGCGGACGGCACCACCCGCTGGACCTACGCCGACCTGTGGGAACGCGCCGTCGAGGTCGCACGGGCATTGCGCGGAGTCGGACTCACCAAGGACGGCCGCGTCGGCGTGCTGATGACGAACCGTCCCGAATGGATCGCCGCGGTGTTCGGTACCTCGCTGGCCGGTGGAGTCGCCGTCACGCTGAGTACCTTCTCGACTCCCTCGGAACTCGATTACATGCTCGAGACTTCCGGGGTGTCGGTTCTGCTGTTCGAGCGCAATGTGCTCAAGACGGATTTCGCAGCGACCCTGGTCGCGTTGGAACCAGGGATCGGTACCGACGCGGCCGGCGGGGTGCAGTCGGTGAAATACCCGTTCCTGCGCTACGCGGCGATGCTCGGCGTCCCGGACGCGGATGTGCAGATCCCGTCGTGGGACGAGTTTCTCGCCCGCGGAGAGACACAGAACCGCGAACTGGTGGAGGCCTCCGCGGCGGCCGTCCGGCCCAGCGACGTCGCTGTGCTGTTCTTCTCCTCGGGGTCGACGAGCAAACCCAAGGGGATTCTCAGTGCCCACCGCGGCGTGAGTATCCAGATGTGGCGCTTCCGGCGCATGTACCGGTTCGCGCCCGAGCACGACATCCGCTGCTGGACGGCCAACGGTTACTTCTGGTCGGGTAACTTCGCGATGGCGTTGGGCAACACCCTCGCCAGCGGAGGATCTCTGGTGTTGCAGCCGACGTTCGACCCGGTCGAGGCACTCGACCTGATCGAGAAGGAGCGGGTGAACTTCCCCTTCGCCTGGCCCCACCAATGGGCACAACTCGTCGGCGCGCCCAACTGGGACAAAGCCGATCTGAGCAGCCTGCTCTACGTCGACTTCAACACCCCCGTCGCGCGGCATCCCACGGTGACGGCGGAATGGTACGAACCCAGCCACGCGTACGGAAACACCGAAACGTTCACCATCAGCGCGTGTTTCCCGGCGAACACTCCGCCGGAGGTGGCGGCCGGTAGCAGCGGCGAACCGCTGCCCGGGGTGACGATCTCGATAGTCGAACCGCTGACAGGCGAGGTCCTTCCGCGCGGCGAGCGAGGTGAGATCTGTGTTAAGGGGCCGACCCTGATGCTCGGATACGTGGGAACACCGCTCGTCGAAACACTCGACGACCACGGGTTCTTCCACACCGGCGACGGCGGCTACGTCGACGAGACCGGCCGGCTGTTCTGGGAAGGACGGCTCACCGACATCATCAAGACCGGCGGCGCGAACGTCTCCCCTCTCGAGGTCGACGAGGCGCTGGTGGCCCATCCCGCAGTGAAGGTCGCTCGCACCGTCGGTGTCCCGCACGACACGCTCGGTGAGGTCGTGGTGTCCTGCATCGTCGCGCACTCGGGCGCGACCGTCGACGCGGACGAAATCCGGTCGTACCTACGGGAACGGCTCGCGAGCTACAAGGTGCCGCGCCAGGTGCTGTTCTTCGAGGAAGACGAGATCAGCCTCACGGGCAGCGCAAAGATCAAGTCGAACGAGATCCGGGACCTCGCCGTCGCGCGTCTCGGGTGAAAGAACTTTGGTTGCTTTCTGCCCGCTCAGCGGGCAGAAAGCAACCAAAGTTGTCGGCTCAGCCGCAGGTCGGCGTCGAAGCGTCTCCGGTCCTCGCCTTGTCGACGAAAGCCTTCGTTTCCGGGAACGACTCCTCGAGTACGCCGCGATGGTCTGCACCGTCGTAGACGCTGTAGGTCAGCGCAGCACCGTTGCCGCACAACGCTTCGGTGATCCGGTCCGTGGCGGCCCGGGAGACGAGGACATCCGCGGTGCCCTGCACGACCAGCGTCGGCACCACCGGCGTGAGTGACTCGAGTTCCTGCGTCGCGTAGTACTCCCCGAGACGGCTCATGTCCGCATCCGGCGCAAACAGGTTGTCGACGGGAACTCTTGCGGCCGCCTCGCGTACGTCGTCCATGCACCCGGTGCGGGCCGCGGCGAGCAACGGTCGCGCGGTGTCGGTGAGCATCGCGTCGGCCGACAGGCTCGGGTCGGCCGCTTCCGCGCCGAGCAGCAGGACCGGCAGGAAGCTCAACGCCTGCTCGATGCCAGGTCCGCCGGACGCGAAGTAGCCCGCGACGTCGCTGGTCCGGCTTCCGGGTGCGAGTACGACCGCTGCTTGGAGTTCGAGTTCCGGAGCGCGATCAGGACCACCGGCGGCCGTGTACAACGCGGCGTGTCCACCTTGACTGTGCCCGATCACCGTCCAGCGACTCCCGACGTCGGCATCGAGTTCGCGCGCCGCACGTACGATGTCGACGACCGAATTCCTGGCGCTCTCGCCGTTCATGTAGGGATGTCCACCGGGTGTACCGAGACCCTCGTAATCGGTCTGGACCACGACGTTCCCGTCGGCGACCCAGCGATCGAGCATCGCGCCTGCTCTCGAGACGTAACTGTGGGCGGGACCGCCGATCGTGTCGGCCGACGGAGCGCAGGCATCGCCGACGCCCGTCGTGCCGTGGGCCCAGCTGACAACCGGCCATCCGCCTTCCGGCGCTTCCCCTCGCGGGATCGCTACGGTGCCGGACACCAGGACCGGTTGTCCGGTCGCATCCTCGGACAGGTAGGTGATCAACTCGGTGCGTGCCGCACTCGGGAGGGCGGCGGTAGTCGTCACCACCCGGTGGGTGACCAGTGATCCGGGCGAGCGGTCGCCTCCCTCGGGAGGGTTGCCGTTCGCGCAGGCCGCGAGACCGAGCATCGAGGCAAGCGCGAACGCCCCGAGGACTGAGCGGGTGGAGGAGTCGTTCATGGAGCTCCCTAAGAAGACTGTATTAATATTTCAGGTGAGCTTCTTAGTACAGTAGGGGCATGGCAGTGTCAACGGGTCGCCTCGCTCTTCTGGATGCGGCGGAGAAGCTGGTCGCCCTCAAGGGAATTCATGGGACGTCGGCGCGCGAACTCACCAAAGCCGCGGGCCAGCGGAACAACTCGGCGATTTCTTACCACTTCGGGTCGTGGCACGGACTACTCGACGCGGTCTGGAGTCGGCACGCACCGCGGATCAACATCGAACGCGCCACGCTCGTGGAAGTCGCCGAACTCGATTCACCACCTGCGCTCGAGCGCCTGGTATATGCGTACGTGCATCCGATCGCCGCGGAGGTCGCCCGCGGGAACCCCAGCTACTGGGCACGTTTCAACGAGCAGTGGCTCGCCGCCGCGCCACTCGAGTTTCTCACCGTTCCCGGGCCGGAGGGCGTCAGCGCCGACTACTACCCCAGCGACGAGTCACTCGACGTCCTGACCATGCTCCTGACCCGGATCGCGGAAAGACTCGGCCTCCCGGACAGCGACGCACGACGCCGGGTAGGACTGATGGTGCGGTTCGTCATCGGCTCGTTCGCCACGTGGGAACGCGCCCAGGAAACCCGGTCTGCGCCGGATCTGACGGCATTCGAGAACGAGATCCTCGACCTCGCGTGCGCGATGCTGCGTGTTCCCCCGCGCTGAACTCTACCGAGCGCGAGGAAATCTCATTTCACGCGGTTCCGCTCCGGTACCGCTGCGCCAGCCTGCTGCGATGTACCGCCGGCGACCCGAACAGTGCACGGTTCAGTGTCGCCCGCTTGAGGTACACATGGATGCCGCTCTCCCACGTGTATCCCATTCCGCCGTGCAACTGCATCGCCTTACCGGCGACGTCGACAGCCCCCGCACACACGAACGACTTGGCCATCGAGGCCGCCACGGACGCATCGTCTTCCCTCTGCACGACACTCCGCACCGCGGCGTCGACAAGCCTGCGCGCAACGGTGACCTGAACGAGCATGTCGGCGCAGGCGTGTTTCACCGCCTGGAACGAGCCGATCTTGCGGCCGAACTGTTCCCGCGCACCGGCGTAGGCGACCGTCGCCTCGAGCATCGCCTCGCTCAACCCGAGACTGTCGCAGGCCACCGCGACCGCGGCCCGATCCTCGAGGTGTCGCAGGTCCGCCCGCGCGTCGCCCCGGAATCGCCATACCGATTCGGGTGCGACGCGTACCCCGCCCGCAAGGACGGAGCCGAAGCTGCGGGTCTCATCGAGCACCGGTTGCTCGGTGATCACCAGTCCGGGTGCCCGGGGATCGACTTCGACGACCACGACGGTGCCGTCGGGTCCCTCGGCCGGGACGAGGAGGCGGTCCGCGCCGGGCGCCCCGGAAACGAAGCTTGCGGTGCCGTCGAGGACGGCACCTCCGGGGCCGTACTCGAGACGGAAGTGCGTCTGCCCTCGCGACTGCTCCCCCGCGGTGACGAAGACGGGGGCACATGCCCCCGACACGGTGTCGCGGAGCAACCGGTCGCGCTCGCGGCCGGGCTCGAGCAGACCGAGTGCCCCCACAGCGAGCACAGCGACCGCGGAGTACCGGCCGTCGGCGGCTGCTCGACCGATCTCGCGGAGCACCACGGCCACCTCCGCGAAAGTTGCGTCGGCTCCGTCGAAGTCACCGCCGGCCTCGAATCCCAGCCAGCCTGCCCCGGCGATCGCCGACCATTCCGGCGAGGCGAAACGGTTTCCGAGGAGATCCCGGGCCACCGCCCGTACGTCGTCGTGGAATTCGGAAAGGTCGGTGAGCGAATCCGTCATCGGGTGCCTCCCGGTTCGCGGGGCAGGCCGAGGCCGCGTTCCCCGATGATGGTGCGCTGGATCTCGCTGGTTCCGCCCGGGATCGTCCATTCCCACGAACCGATGAAGTCGAGTACCCATGCGCCCGACTCCCACCCGCTCGAGAGCGGCTTCCGCAGCTCGGTGTGGGCGGCGAGACCGGCGACCTCGGTGCCGAAATCGGTCATGCGCTGAAGCAGTTCGCTGTAGTACAGCTTGACGATCGAGGCATCCGCGGGCCCGGGCCGGTCGTCGGAAACGAAGTCGGAGCAGAGAGCGCGCAGGCCGGTGAGCTCGATCTCGAGCTGCGCGAGCCGGTCGGCGACCAGTGGATCGTCGAGTGGCACCGTCCCGTCCGGGCCTCGACGCGCGGACAGGTCGACGAGCCGGCGAAATCCACCGTTGCCCAGTCGCTCGGCGAGCTCGAGCATGGTCATTCCGCGTTCGGCGCCGAGTGTCTCCTGGGCCACCCGCCAGCCTTCGTTCTCCGGGCCGACGAGATCCGTTGCCGGGATTACGACGTCGTCGAGGAAGATCTCGCAGAAGTGCGATTCGCCGGTCGCCTGCCGGATGGGCCGTACCTCGATGCCGGGCAGGCTCATGTCCATGAGGAAGTACGAGATGCCCTTGCGCTTCGGGGCATCGGGGTCGGTTCGGGCCAGCAGGAGACAGCGGTCGGCGTGCATCGCACCGCTCGCCCACAGTTTCTGCCCGTTCACGACGTAGACGTCGCCGTCCCTGCGGGCACTGGTCGTCAGAGACGCCATATCGGAGCCGGCGCCGGGTTCGGAGAACCCCTGGCACCAGATCTCGCCGTCGAGGATGGCGGGCAGGTGCCGCGCGCGCTGTTCCTCGGTTCCGGCTGCGAGCAGTGTCGACGCGGCGTGGTGGATCGAGACGAAGGGCAGCACCAGCCGCGGTGCGTCGTGGGTGGCCAGTTCCTGGTACAGCACGACCTGTTCGGCGACGGACATCCCTCCGCCCCACTCCTCGGGCCAGTGCGGCACGGCGTAGCCCGCTCCGCGTAGCTTCTGGAACCACTCCTTCTGGAACCGGACGAATTCTTCGTCCGTCACACCCGTCTGTGCTCGGCGCCAATCCTCGGGGATGTGGGTGCGGCACCAGTCGCGGACGGCGGCCCGGAAATCCTCGAGGGCGGAGGTCGCTGCCCTCGTCACGTCGGCTCCTTCTGCCTCGACGCGCTCTTCCGGAGCGCCGTCAACCGGTCCCGGTGTTCGGCGGACTGCATGGTCGCGACCTCGGCCGCGAACCCTGCCTGCATCGGGCCGCCGAGCGCCTGGGTCAAATACATGTTGACGACACGTTTGGTCGCACGCAATGCCTGGGCAGGTTGCGCAGCGAAACGGCCGGCGAGCCGGCGGGCCTCGGGGAGCAGTTCGTCGGCTGCGGTCACGCGCGTCGCCAGACCGAGTTCGACCGCGGTAGCCGCGGGGATCCGGTCGCCGGTGTAGAGGTATTCGCGCGACCTCAGGATCGGGGTGAGCAGCGGCCAGAATGCGGCGCCGCCGTCCCCGGCGACCAACCCGACGGCAACGTGCGGGTCGGCCAGGTACGCCTTCTCCGACATGAGGACCACGTCGCACAGCACTGCGATGCTGCATCCGAGGCCGACCGCCGGACCGTTGACCGCAGCGATCACCGGAAGTGGGAAGCGGAGCATCTCGTCGATGATCTCCGCGCCCTCGCGGATGCTCTCGTCGCGAGCCACCGGATCGTCGAGGAAGGAGGTGATCCAGTCCAGGTCACCACCCGCGCTGAACGCACGGCCCGCGCCGGTGAGGATCACCACCGCCGCGTCGGTATCGGCGGCCAGTTGCCGCCACACGGTCGCGAGTGCCCGGTGCAGTTTCTCGTCGACCGCGTTGAGTTCGTCGGGACGGTTGATCTCGACGATGCGGACCGGACCTTCGCAGGTCACGGTCAGCGCGTCCGGGAAGTCGTAATTCATCGCGTCGCTTTCTCGTGAGCGTCACCGAACAGCCCGGTCAGCCCGATCCGCCCGATACGACGGGTCAGCGCGTCGAGCGTCCCGGACGGTCCCCACGGTGTGCGCCGAATCGGCAGGCTGTACCGGGAGATCCAGGACAGCGTCGTCTCGTCGCAGAACCCGCTCGCGCCGTGCAACTGATGTGCGACGCGGAAGACCGTCTGTGCTGCTTCGACGGCCGCCAACCGCAGTGCGAGTGCGTCGTCGACCGCCTCGGGGTTGCCCGCCTGGATGCTCCACAGGGTGTATTTGGCGAGCACGTCCACGCCGGTGCGTTCGACTTCCGCTTCGGTGAGCTGGAACTGGACGCCTTGCAGTTTCGCCAGTGGCGCCCCGAACTGTTCCCGCAGGAGCACGTGTGAGCGCGTCAGCTCCATCGCCCGATCGAGCATGCCGAGGAGGGTCCAGCACGGCAGGGTCAGTGCGAGCGCGATGTCCTTCGCACCGTCGTCGTCGAGGGGCTGCAGGTCGAGTTGCGCGACAAATGCCGATGTGCGCGGCGAGGTGCTCGGGGGCCGCGTCACCGCGGTGCTGCGCCGGCCGTCCAGGGAGACTGCGGCCCAGCGGAGGTCCAGGTTGGCGACAGGTGCCTTGGGGTCGGAATCCGCGACGACGAGCAGTCCGTCGACGTCGAGGTCGGTGGGCCGCGCCAGCCGCTCCGCGACCGGGTAGGGCACCGCCCAGTACCCCACGCTGCGGCACAGGGCAGCGGACGCCTCGAGTTCGTCGGCGTCACCGCGCGGATCTAGTTCCCACGCACCGAGTTCGCCGAGCAATGGCGCGACGACGGTGCCCCGCCGGTCGGGGTCGTTCTCGATTGCCTGGGTCAGGCTGTCTCCGCCGGCGGCTTCGAGCGCTCGGAGGGCTTCGCGCCCGAAGTCGGTCGCTTCCGTGCTCAACTCGGTTTTCATGATGCCGCCAGGAGGGTTCGGGCAAGCAGAATACGCTGCATCTCGATGCTTCCGGATGCCACGGTGGCTGCCTGCGAATAGCGCCAGTGATCTTCGACCGCGCGTCGGAACCACTTGGCGGTGTCGTCGTCGAATCGATCTGCCCCGGCTTCGGGTGGCGTTGCGTAGGAGGCGATCTCGGTGAGCACCTCGGCACTGTCCTGATCGAGGGTGGTCACTGCGATCCGATACGCCGCTGCGTCGCCGGGTTGCACGTCGCCGCCGCCTTGCAGCGACACCACGCGGTAGGCGAGAAGACGCGCCCGGCGGCAATGGGTGAGCATCCGTGCCCAGCGCGCCTTCAGTTCGTCCGGCACGTCGTCCCACCGGTCGCCGAGCACCGAGGGCGCCGCGTGCAGGAGTCGCTCACATCGGGCGTACCGGGCGATACCCACGCGTTCGTACGCGAGTACCTCCTGCACGACTTTCCACCCTTCGTCGACGGTGCCGAGAACGTCGGCGTCGGTGACCCGGAGGTCGTCGAAGAAGACTTCGTTGAGGTGGTGGGGCCCGAGCATCGCGCGAATGGGACGGACCTGGATGGCGGGATCGGACATCGGCACCAGGAATACGGTGAGCCCCTGCTGTTTCCGCGCTCCGGTGGAGGTTCGTGCGAGCAGGAAGCACCATTGCGCCATGGTGGCGTAGGACGTCCAGATCTTCTGGCCGGAGATGAGCCATCCGTCGCCGTCACGGCGGGCGGCGGTCCGCAGCGAGGCGAGGTCGGAGCCGGATCCGGGCTCACTGAAGCCCTGGCACCAGATGGCCTCCCCGCGAGCGATGGGCGGCAGGTGCTTGCGCTGCTGGTCTGCGGTTCCGTGACGCATGATCGTCGGGCCGACCCAGTTCACGCCCATGTACTGTGCGCCTCTGGGCTCGTGATGTGCCCACATCTCTTCGCGGACCACCGTCTGTTCCCAGATCGATGCCCCGCGGCCCCCGAATTCCTCCGGCCAGGTCATGCACAGCAAGCCGCGGTCGGCCAGGAGACGGCAGAACTCTTGTGCCGCTTCGAGATCGGCAGGGTCGTCGGTGAACGCCCCGAGAAAGTGCGAGGGGACGTGCTCGTGTACCAGCCGGCGTAGCTCACTCCGGAGTTCCGGGGCCGCCCCACCCATCGTGAAGTCCATGCCCGGACATTACGACAATCCTAACAAGGATAGCAATGCTTACGAGAATTAACCTCGCAATACTTGGTAGAAAAGACAGCCTGTCGCTAGACTGACGTTCCATGTATGGAAGGCGCTTTTCGTGACGAGCCCGCGGCGCGGCCGGGTACCCCAACGCCGCATCGCCGAGACCGTTGCCGCCGAACTGCGTGATCACATCCTGTCCGACGACAACTACCGCTTGCCGACGCAGGATCAGTTGGTCAAGGACTTCGGTGTCAGCTACCCCTCGATCCGGGAAGCACTTCGCATCCTGGAAACCGAAGGGCTCGTCACCGTACGCCGGGGCAACGTCGGCGGGGCCGAAGTGCATCGCCCCGACGAGTTCTCCGCCGCTTACCATCTCGGCCTCTCACTCCAGGGCGCCCGAGTCACCCTGCGCGACCTCGCAGCCGGACTGCAGATGCTCGAACCGATGTGTGCGGCCGAATGCGCGCGGCGTGAGGATCGGCTCGAGGTGGTCGTACCTGTCCTCGAGGCCGCCATCGAGAGCTCGGCACAGGTCGTGGGAGATGGCGTCGCATTCACCCAGACTGCCCGCGAATTCCACGACCTCGTCGTCTCCTTCACTCCCAATGTGACGATCCGCTACGCCGTGAGCAGTTACGTCGCACTGTGGTCCGCTCAGGAGGAGGCCTGGGCAGAGGCCCTCACCCGGCGCGGCGAGTACCCCGCAGAAGAGGACGCGAACGAAGCGGTGCGCGCCCACCAGCGGATTCTCGGAGAGATTGCCGCCGGCCGCGCCGACGAGGCGGAACGACTCGCACGCATCCATCTCGCCGCGACCCAGACCCTCGTCCTCGAACGCTTCGGCGACAGCGTGGTCAACGCGTCGGCCGCACTGGAGCGCAACGCGATCCGCGCCGGGCGACGTTCGCGAATGTAGAGCTCACACACCCCCGCCCGGGGCTGATCCCCGGCACGACTTCCAGAACGGCCGGGTACGGCGCTTCGACGCCCTCACCCGGCCGTTCTGCTGTGCGTGATCGGCCGTGCGCGCGCCGCGAAACGGCGCCACCCCGACCGCCCCTTCTCTGCGCACCGACGAGAATTGCATTCTCGTGTTCGTTCGCCATGCGTACCTCTATCCTTGCAAGGATAACAATACTTGTAACGCTGTTCTGTTCGTGGTTAACTGCGAAACACAGCGGGGAGTGGCTTACGTCACTACTTTCACACGGATTCTGCATCACGGTCCGTATCGACGAGCCACTCCCGCGCCCATGACCGCAGAACAATGTTCTTTTTTTGTGCGGAACAACGTTCTCTTACAGGAGGGGACCCACCTTGACGCAAGGGTCGCGCTACACAGGTTCACCGGCCAGCCTCGCCGAAGGATGGAGTCTCGAGAGGATCACCCCTCCCAGCAGACTGTTCGGCGCCAACGGAATCCGCGCCGGCGCAGACGGACGTATCTACGTCGCCCAGGTGGCCGGCAGCCAGATCAGCGCCTTCGACCCCGCCACCGGGGACATCGAGACGATCAGCGCCATGGGCAGCACCATCACCGCGCCCGACGACCTGGCCTTCCACCCGGACGGCGAGCTCTACATCACCGAGTACTACGACGGCCGCGTCAGCGTGCGCGGCACCGACGGGTCCACGCGCCTGCTGCGCGACGACCTCCCCGGTGCGAACGGCATCACGTTCCACCAGGGCCGGCTGTTCGTCGACGAGTGCCGCCCCGACGGCCGCCTGATGGAGATCGACCTCAACGGCGGAGCACCGAAAGTCCTGGCGGAAGGGCTCCAGCTTCCGAATGCTCTCGAAGTCGGTCCGGACGGCAAGCTGTACTACCCGATGCTCGGCACCAACGACATCTGGCGTATCGATCCCGACGGTGGTGAACCCGAGCGTGTAGCCGGCGACCTCGGCGTGCCCGTCGCGCTGAAATTCGACGCCGAGGGCTTCATCATCTCGCCCCAGGTCGCATCGGGACAGGTGCTGCGCATCAACCCCCGCAACGGTGAGAGCACCGTGATCGCCGACATCGGCTCGGGCCTGGACAATCTCACCTTCGTCGGCGACCGCCTGTTCGTGTCGAGCTTCACCGGGCAGATCACCGAGGTGCTCGGGGGCGGCGAGACGAAGACCGCCCTGGCCGACGGCCTGACCTGGCCGCTGGACCTGACGGTGGGATCGGACGGCACGCTGTTCGTCGCAGACGGCACCTTCCTGCTCGCACTCGGCGCCGACGGCGAACTGCACACCGCCGGAATGCTCTTCCACCCCGGGTGGCCCGGTTACATCCGCGGCGTAACGGCCGTCGGGGACGGCGAATTCATCGTCGCCGGCGACACTCACGTCTCCCGTTACCGTCCCTCCACCGCCGAGAGCGAGACGCTGTTCGGCGGACTCTCCCAGGCCTACGGCGTGGCGGTCTCCGGAAACGGCACCGTGGCGGTAGCGGACCTCGGCACCGGCAAGGTGCACACCGTTCGATCCGGACAGTCCGAAGTGGTCGCGTCCGGACTTCAGGACCCGACGGGCGTGGCATTCACCGCGGACGGAAGCCTTCTCGTCTCCGAAGCCGGGGCGGGACGCGTCGTCTCCGTCACGAGCGGTGGCGTCGACACGCTCGTCGACGGGCTCGAACGACCGCAGGGAATCCTCGTGCGCGACGGAAAGCTCTACATCGTCGACGCCGGGTCGAAGCAGTTGATCAGTGTGGACCTGGAGACCAAGGCTCAGCAGATCATCGCCCGGCACCTGCCGGTCGGCGCGCCCGAGGGCGTGACGCCCAAACCCCTCAAGGGCATCGTTCCGTTCGCCGGCCCTCAGGGACCGTTCGCCGGAATCGCCGCCGGCCCCGACGGAACGCTGTACATCTCCGCCGACGCCGAGGGCAGCATCCTCGCGATCCGTGAACAGAGCTGAGCACCCGATGGACAACAACTTCCTCGATCTCAGCGGACGCACAGTCATCGTGTCCGGGGCAGCAGGCGGTGGCATCGGCACGTCGGTGACCAGAATGGTCGCCCAGGCCGGCGCGACGGTCGTCGCGGTGAGCCGATCCGAGGAGAACCTCGGCAAACACATCGAACCAATGATGGCGGAAGGGCTTTCAGTGGTTCCGGTCGCGGCGGACGCCTCCACGGACGAGGGGATCGCCGTCACCCTGGAGGCTGCACGCCGGACGGACGGCGACCTGTACGGACTGGTCAACGTCGCCGGTGGCGCCGCGCCGGCCACGTGGATGCCGGCGACCCGCGTCACGCGGGAGGATTGGCGAGCCCTGTTCACCCAGAACCTCGAGACGATGTTCTTCATGAGCCAGGCGGTGGCCGCCGAACTGAAGTCGCAGTCGCTGCCCGGCTCGATCGTCTCCATCTCGTCGATCAGCGGCATGAACACCGCGCCGTTCCACGTCGGATACGGAACTGCAAAGGCCGCACTCGTCGCGGCAACCCGCACGATGGCCGTCGAGCTCGCCACCGACAACATCCGCGTGAACGCCATCGCACCCGGGGTCACCGCGACCCCGGCCTCCGGCACCTACGTCGACGACGACGTCGAGCGCGACCGTCGTGCCATCGCCATGGGCCGCCGTGGCAGACCCGAGGAGCAGGCGGGGGCAATTCTCTTCCTGTTGTCCGAACTGTCGAGCTACATCACGGGGCAGACGATCCTCGTGGACGGCGGACTGAACCTCAAGTGGACCCACATGGGCGCCGACCACACCTCGCTGTTCCTCAAGGACGACACCTTCCGCGCCGCCATCACCCGCTGACACAGCACGGTTTCAGAGGAGATCCCATGACCGACACTGTCGACAACATCGAAGACACCGCTACCGCGTCCACCGAACCGCTTTCGACCCCGCTCACGATCGGTGTGGAGGCATACACCTCCCGCGAATACGCACGCGCCGAGGGCGACAAGCTCTGGGCGAAGGTGTGGCAACAGGTCGGCCGCGTCGAGGAACTCACCAAGGTCGGGGACTTCCTCACCTACGAGATTCTCGACGACTCGATCATCGTCGTGCGTACTTCCCCCGAGACGATCCGCGCGTATCACAACGTCTGTTCGCACCGGGGCCGCCGGCTCGTCGACACCCCGGCCGGTGCCCGCGAAGCACACGGGTGCGCGAAGCAGTTCGTGTGCGGTTTCCACGGATGGCGCTACGACCTCGACGGCAACAACACTTTTGCGCCGGAGCGGGACGACTGGCAGGAAAGCCTGACGGCGGAGCGTTCCCGCCTCGTGGACGTCAAGGTCGACACCTGGGGTGGCTGGATCTGGATCAACATGGACCCGGAATCCGAGCCCCTGCGGGATTACCTCGAGCCGGCGGCTTCCCTGCTCGACCACTTCCAGCTCGAGAACATGCGGTACCGCTGGCGCAAGTGGCTGGTCTTCGACTGCAACTGGAAGGTCGCGCTCGAGGCCTTCATGGAGACCTACCACGTGCCGTACACCCACCCGGAGTTCATGAACTTCGGCAACTTCCTCGGGTGGTCGCGAGCACAGGGCAAGCACAGCAACATCGGTTACGACGCGCCGAAGGGCATGGAGGAGAACCAGGCGAAGCTCCGGGTCGGAAACGGTCCGGACGCGCGCAAGGCCACCATCCAGTTGCAGAACTTCACGTGGGAGAACGCGAACACCAACACCACCCGGACTCTGGTCGACGCCGCACAGCGGCTGATCGACGAGCTGCCCGAGGGCACGCCTCCCGATCAGGTGCTGCGCCACTGGCTCGATTCGGCCCGCCGCGACGACGAGGCACGCGGCGTGGTGTGGCCGACCGTTCCGCCCGAAGTGGTCGCCCAGAGCGGTACCGCGTGGCAGATCTTCCCGAACTTCCAGATCGGGCATGCCCTCAACAACATGCTCTGCTACAGCGCCCGTCCCTACGGCGAAGACCCCGACAAGTGCATCTTCGAAGCCGCTGTGTACGAACTCTTCCCCGCCGGTGAGGAGCCGAAGACGGAATGGGAGTACACCCCGGCGGACGACCCGGGCTGGCGCACGGTGCTTCCGCAGGACTTCCACAACATGGCCGCCGTTCAAAAGGGCATGAAGACCCGCGGATTCTCCGGCCCCAAGCCGAATCCGTACCGCGAACGCAGCGTCGTCAATCTCCATCACAATCTCGCCACCTACATGGGTACGGGCGCTCCGCGCGACCTCGCCTGACCCGACTCCCCCCTAGCCCGAGGATCTCCGCATGCAGAACTGCGCCCCCACCCAGACACCCGACGTCGACATCCCCGCCCTCAGAGAGAAGTACCTCGCCGAGCGCGACAAGCGACTTCGCCCCGAGGGCCAGAAACAATACCTCGAAGCCGACAACGAGTTCGCGGAGTTCTACGAGGGCGATCCCCACATGCCGGTCGTGCCACGGCAACCGATCACCGACGACATCGAGGTGGTCATCCTCGGTGGTGGGTTCTGCGGTCTCATCGCGGCACATCGTCTTCAGCAGGCCGGCGTCACCGACTTCCGCATCGTCGAACTGGGCGGCGACTTCGGTGGTGTCTGGTACTGGAATCGCTACCCCGGCATCCAGATCGACTCGGATGCCTATTGCTATCTCCCCCTGCTCGAGGAAACCGGCTACATGCCGAAGGAGAAGTACTCGAAGGGCGACGAATGCTTCGAACACGCCCAGCGCATCGGTAAGCACTTCGGCCTGTACGACAACGCGATCTTCCATACGCTGATCCGCTCCCTGGAGTGGGACGACGAGATCGATCGCTGGCAGATCCGCACGAACCGGGGCGACGAGATCCGCGCTCGCTTCGTCGTGATGGCACAAGGCCCCTACAACCGCCCGAAGCTTCCGGGCATCCCCGGGATCACCGACTTCAAGGGCCACACCTTCCACACAGCCCGCTGGGATTACGACTACACCGGTGGCGACCTGCACGGCGGGCTCGACAAGATCGCCGACAAGAAGATCGCCATCATCGGCACGGGTTCGAGTGGCGTCCAGGCGATCCCGCATCTGGCGCAGGGTGCGAAGCACCTGACCGTCTTCCAGCGGACACCGTCGTACATCTTCGAGCGCGCCAACTACCCGACCGATCCGGAGTGGGTGGAAAGCCTCGAGCCGGGCTGGCGCGCGGCTCGGCAGCGCAACTTCCACAACGCCGCGTTCGCGTTCTACAACCCGGGCGAGCCCGACCTCATCTGCGACGGCTGGACCGAGGTGGCCCGCAACATGGCGGCCAAGCTCAACGAGACCAACGGCTGGGCCGCGCTGGCGGATCCGGCGAAGTTCATGGAACTGAAGGAAATCGAGGACTACCGGTCGATGGAGCGCCTCCGTCGCCGGGTCGACGAGATCGTCGAGGATCCCGAGACGGCGGAAAAGCTGAAGCCGTACTACCGCAACATGTGCAAGCGCCCGGTCTTCAACGACGAGTACCTTCCGACCTTCAACCGCCCGAACGTCACCCTCGTCGACGTCTCCGGGACGAAGGGTGTCGAACGGATCACCGAGAAGGGCATCATCGTCGACGGTGTCGAGCACGAGTTCGACTGCATCGTGTTCGCCAGCGGTTTCGAGATCACCACTGCGCTCGAGCGCCAATTCGACATCGCGCCGTTCGCAGGCCGCGAAGGCACTTCCCTCTACGACCACTGGGGTAAGGGTTTCCGCACCCTGCACGGCATCATGGCGCACGGGTTCCCGAACCACTTCGCGACCGGATTCGTCCAGGGCGGTGTCACCGCGTCGACCACCCTCATGTTCGAGCAGCAGGCCGACCACATCGCCTACATCATCAAGGAAGCGCAGACCCGCGGCGCCACCGTCGTCGAGCCCACGGCCGAGGCGGAGGAGGACTGGATCCAGACCGTCCGGACGTACTCGGTGGACAACAGCACCTTCACGACGGAATGCACTCCCGGCTACTACAACAGCGAAGGTGAGCCGAGCGGCCGTTCGTTCCTCGGCGATCCCTTCTGGGGCGGCTTCTACGAACTCACGGAGCTCCTCGAAAACTGGCGTAGCACAGGGAAACTGGAGGGCCTGGTGCTCGAGAAATGACACGTGCACCCCACCCCCACATCGCGACGGCGCGAGGAGTGTCCGATGTCTGACCTGCGGTTCGACGGCCGCGTCGCCGTGATCACCGGCGCCGGCCGCGGGTTGGGGCGCGACTATGCGCTCCTGCTCGCATCCCTGGGTGCCAAGGTCGTCGTCGACGACCCGGGCGCCGCCATCAGCGGAGACAATGTGGACTCCGGTCCCGCCGAGGAAGTGGTCCGGGAGATCCGGGCGGCCGGTGGCGAGGCCGTCGCCTGTACCGAATCCGTCGCGACTGCCGAAGGCGGCCGGGCGATCGTCCAGGCAGCCCTGGACAACTACGGGCGTATCGACATCCTCGTCCACAACGCGGGTAACAATCGCTACGCGTCGCTGTCGGAGATGTCGTACGAGGACTTCGACGCGGTCCTCGACGTTCACCTGCGCGGGGCGTTCCACGTCGTCCGTCCGGCATTCCCCCTCATGTGCGAAGCCGGATACGGACGGATCGTGCTGACCTCGTCGATCGGCGGCATCTACGGCAACGCGAACGTCGCCAACTACGCGGCGTCGAAAGCCGGGATGATCGGGCTGTCCAACGTGGCCGCGATCGAAGGCGCGGAGCACGGCGTGAAGTCCAACGTCATCATCCCGGCGGCCCTGACGAGGCTCGCCGACGGGCTCGACACCTCGTCGTACCCCCCGATGGGACCGGAACTCGCCGCACCGGTCGTCGGGTGGCTCGCCCACGAGTCCTGCTCGGTCACCGGCGAAATGTTCGCCGCGATCGCCGGACGGGTGGCGAAGGTGTTCGTCGCCGAAACCCCCGGCGTGTACCGGCCGTCCTGGTCGATCGACGAGGTCGCGGACAACATCGACGCCATCCGGAACACGGACGATCCGTGGATTCTGCCGGCCGTCTCCGGTCACGTCGACCACATCACCAAAAGCTTTGCGATAGCCATGGAGGGCAGTACGCATGTCGGTTAAGGTTTACGAGCGCATTTTGGATCTCTTCGAAGCCGAGGGCATCAACACCCTGTTCGGCATTCCCGATCCGAACTTCGTTCATCTGTTCCATCTCGCGGAGGAGCGCGGCTGGAACGTCGTTGCGCCCCACCACGAAGAGTCCGCCGGCTTCATGGCCGAAGCCGTCTCCCGTATGACGGGCAAGGCCGCGTTGTGCATCGGCACGCTCGGGCCGGGACTCGCGAACCTCGCCGGCGCCATCATGTGCGCCAAGGTCGAGAACTCCCCCGTCATCTTCCTCGGCGGGCAGCGGGCGCGGATCACCGAGCAGCGTGTCCGGCGCGGACGCATCCAGTTCGTGCAGCAGATGGCACTGGTCGAGAACTCCGTGAAGTACAGCGCGAGCATCGAATACGCCGAGCAGACGGACGAGATCATCCGCGAGGGTCTGCGCAAAGCCCTCTCCGGCACCCCCGGTCCCGTGTACATCGAGTACCCGCAGCACGTCATCCAGGAAGAACTCGACGTTCCTCCGGTCCTCCCGCCCGAGGCCTACCGCCTCGTCGGGCAGACCGCCGGCGCGGACCTCGTCGCCAAGGCTGCCGAATTGATCGGTGCTGCACAGCAACCCGTTCTCCTCGTCGGTCACGGTGTCCACACCTCACGCGCGGGCGCGTCGGTGAAGGCACTCGCAGACCTGATGGCCTGCCCGGTGATCCAGACCTCCGGCGGCACCTCCTACATCGAAGGACTCGAGGACCGGACCTTCCCGTACGGCTTCTCTGCCGCCGCGATCGACGCGGTCGTCAAGTCCGACCTGTGCCTGGCCATCGGCACCGAACTCGGTGAGCCGGTGCACTTCGGTCGCGGACGGCACTGGGTCGCGAATGAAGCGAACCGTCATTGGATCCTCGTCGAACAGGACCCCTCGGCCATCGGAGTGAACCGTCCGATCGATGTTCCGCTGGTCGGCGACCTGCGAGCGATCGTGCCCCAGCTCGTCGACGCGCTGAAGGACACCCCGAGGACCCCGTCGCCTGAACTCGAGGGATGGATCAAGCAGGACGCCGATCAGCTGGCGGAGCTCGCGGAGACGGCACCGTCCGGCATGTCCCCCGTGCACCCGGCCCGCCTGATCGTCGAGGCCACCAAGGCGTTCCCGGAAGACGGCATCATGGTCCGTGACGGCGGCGCCACCACCATCTTCGGCTGGACGTACTCACAGGCGAAGCCGCACGACGTGATGTGGAACCAGAACTTCGGCCATCTCGGCACGGGTCTCCCCTACGCCGTGGGTGCGGGGGTCGCCGCCGGAGGCAAGCGGCCGATGATGCTCATCACCGGCGACTCGTCGTTCCAGTTCCACATCGCCGAACTGGAAACGGCTGCGCGCCTCGGTCTCCCGCTGGTCTGCGTCGTCGCGGTCGACTACGCATGGGGCCTGGAAGTCGGTGTCTACAAGCGCACCTACGGTCAGGGATCGCTCGAAACCGGCGTCCATTGGAGCAAGGACACCCGCTTCGACAAGGTCGCCGAAGGGTTCGGATGCTACGGCGAGTACGTCGAGCGCGACGAAGACATCGCGCCCGCGATCAAACGCGCCTACGCCAGCGGCAAGCCGGGCGTCATCCACGTCGCCGTCGACCCCAAGGCCAACTCGGAGGAAATGCCCAGCTACGACGAGTTCCGTACCTGGTACGCCGAAGGTCAGCAGTGACAGCGCCTTTCCGGAGTCCGGCAGTGACATCCGGGTCGAACAACACGAGAGAATCGGGCAAACATGCGTGAGTACCGGAAGTTCTATATCGACGGGCAGTGGACCGATCCTGCGCAGTCGGAGACCTTCGAGGTCGTCAACCCGGCCACCGAGGAGGTAGCGGGGATCGTGGCGCTCGGCTCCGCCGCGGACGTCGACAAAGCGGTCGGAGCCGCCCGGCGCGCCTTTCCCGGTTGGTCCGGGACGAGCCGCGAGCAGCGACTGGGCGTGCTCCGCAACATCCTCGACCTCTACCAGCAGCGGATGGGCGATCTCGCGTCCGCACTGACCGAGGAGATGGGCGCTCCGAAGGCGCTGGCGGGTGGCTTCCAGGTGAACCTGGGACTCGGGCACCTGACCACCGCGATCGACGTACTCGAGCACTTCACGTTCGAGGAACAGCGTGGCGGCACCCTCATCGCGAAAGAGCCCATCGGCGTCTGCGGCCTGATCACGCCGTGGAACTGGCCGCTCAACCAGATCGCGGTGAAGGTGTTCCCCGCCTTGGCCACCGGCTGCACCATGGTGCTCAAGCCGTCGGAGCAGTCGCCCTTCAGCGCACAGGTCTTCGCGGAGATCCTGCACGAAGCGGGTGTCCCCGCGGGCGTGTTCAACCTGGTCCAGGGTGACGGCGCCGGCGTCGGCCGGGCCATCTCCGGCCATCCCGATATCGACATGGTGTCCTTCACCGGTTCGACGCGCGCCGGAGCCGACATCGCCGCCGCCGCGGCGGTCGGCGTCAAGCGCGTGACGCAGGAACTCGGCGGCAAGGGCCCGAACGTCATTCTCGACGACGCCGACTTCGCCGCGAATGTCGGAGCGGGCGTCGCCACCATGATGGTCAACTCGGGCCAGACCTGCAGCGCCGGGTCGCGCATGCTCGTTCCCGGCGAACGCATGGCAGAGGCCATCGACATCGCGGCGCAGACGCTGTCGCAGATCACCGTGGGCGACCCCGAGGGCGATTTCTCGATCGGGCCGGTGGTGTCCAAGGCGCAGTTCGACAAGATCCAGTCGCTGATCCAGAAGGGCATCGACGAGGGCGCGACTCTCGTCGGCGGCGGTGTCGGGCGCCCGGACGGACTGGCCGTCGGGTACTACGTGCAGCCCACCGTGTTCGCGGACGTCAAGAACGACATGACGATCGCACGCGAAGAGATCTTCGGGCCGGTCCTCACGATCCTCGGCTACGACAGCATCGATCACGCCGTCGACATCGCCAACGACACCGAGTACGGTCTCGCCGCATTCGTGGCCGGTGCGGACCTCGAGCAGGCCCGCAGCGTCGCGCGTCGAATCCGCGCAGGCAACATCACCATCAACGGCGCATTCGACTTCGGCGCCCCGTTCGGCGGTTACAAGAAGAGCGGGAACGGGCGCGAGTGGGGCGAATTCGGCTTTCACGACTACCTGGAGATCAAGGCCGTGATCGGCTACGCGGCCGAGGACGGCGCGGAGTGAGCGAAGACCCCGACCTCGGCATGCTTCTCGCACACCATCGAGTCCGTGCGTGCGTCGTCGGGCTCGCGCGCGGCGAGGACCGCCGGGACGGTGAGTCCGTCCGCGCCGCCTTCTGGCCGGACGCGACCGTGGATTTCGGCATCTTCGCGGGGTCGTTCGACGAGTACTTCGCATGGGTCGTCCCGGGCTCGCCCGCCGTTCTGGTGACACAGCATCTGCTCGGTCAGACCCACATCGAGCCGGCAGGTGATGCGTTGCTCGCCGAAACGCATGTCGTCGCCTACCACCGCGTCGACATGGGCACCGAAGAACGCGACACCGTCCTCGGCGGCCGCTACCTCGATCGATTCGAGCAGCGCGACGGGCAGTGGCGGATCGCGGAACGCACGATGCTCTACGACTGGTTCCGCGACGACGGCGTCTCGGTCGACTGGTCGCAGGGCGTCATGGGCACGCCGTTCAGCGACGACCGGTTCACAGGCAAGGCCGCCGGAGATCACAGCGAAGCGTTCTTCGCCGCCGGCGACCTCGCCACACGCAAGTAACCCGCTACAGCGGTAAGGAGTTCGAATGGGTGCGTTGTCGGGCAAGGTCGCTGTGGTCACCGGCGCCAGCCGCGGTATCGGCAAGGGGATCGCGCTGGCACTGGCGGAACAGGGCGCCACCGTCTATGTCAGTGGCCGCACGAATACGCCCGGCACGCATCCACTCCCCGGCACCATCGGGGAGACCGCGTCCGAGTGTGATCGCCGTGGCGGCCGGGGCGTCGCCGTCCAGGTGGACCACGCGGACGACGATCAGGTTGCTTCCCTCTTCGAGCGTGTCGGCAACGAACAGGGCCGCCTCGACATCCTCGTCAACAATGCGTTCTCGCTTCCCGACGACCTGACGGACCCTGATCCCTTCTGGGAGAAACCGTTGTCGAACTGGGAGATGGTGGATGTAGGGGTGCGGTCGAACTTCGTGGCCGCCCGGCACGCCGCGAAACTGATGGTTCCGCGAAGGTCCGGGCTCATCGTGGCGGTGTCCGGCTATACCGGCGTGGCCTACACCTACGGCGTCGTCTTCGGGACGGCCAAGTCCGCGGTGGACCGCATGGCGCGCGACATGGCAGTCGAGCTGCAGCCATACAACGTGGCGTCGGTCTCGCTCTGGCAGGGCTTGACCTTCACCGAACGCGCGGAACGGAACCTCGCCGGCATACCCGGCCTGACAACCGGTTCGGCCACACGCCCGGAAAACGGCTGCTCACCGGAGTTTCCCGGGCTGGTCATCACGGCCCTCGCGAACGACCCGGCAGTCATGAGCCGTTCGGGCGGCACCTTCATCACCGCCGAACTGGCACAGCACTACGGAATCAAAGACCTCGACGGCAGAGAAATTCCGTCACTACGAGCGACGCGCGGCGAACCCATCTGGTCGCCGATCGAAGCGGTTGAATCCCACTCCTCTCGAATGCAACGGAGCGCACCATGACCACGCCGGTGACATCACTTTCCGCAGACAGGATTGCCAAGCTCGAGGCCGTTCTCGATCGCCAGGAAATCCTCGATACGCTGACCCGATTCAGCCGGGCCATGGATCGCTTCGACCGCGACCTCTTTCTCTCCGCCTTCCACACCGACGCGACCATCGCGGCGGGCAGCTTCGTCGGCGGACCGGTGGAGCTCTACGACTGGTCGACCGCCATGCATGAGCAGGGCCAGAAGGCCACCCACCACAATCTGCTGAATCACACGTGCGATATCGACGGCGACACCGCACACACCGAGACCTACTACCTGTTCGCCGCCCGGAACCTCGACGACAGCAACTGGATTGCCGGCGGACGGTACATCGACCGGCTGGAACGCCGCGACGGCCAGTGGCGTATCGCTCTGCGCACCAACGCGATCGAGTGGTCGGGAATGGTTCCGTCGATGGAGATCCCGTTCGCCGACGTGCCCGGTATCCATGACAACGGCGCACCGTCCCGCAGCACGAGCGACCCTTCGTACACCCGCCCGCTGACCAACGTCCGGGAACCGAACATCCCGAGCTGACAGCAGGATCCGAACCTGCCCGCGAACCCATGATCACAAGCGAGGAATGACGGATGCGCACACTCACCATAGAAAAGCTGAGCGAGAATGTCGGGGCCGAGATCCTCGACGTCGACGTCGATCGACTGCTCCACGACGAGGACCTGCCCGGAGCATGCCTGGACGCGCTCGAGCAGTACGGCGTCCTGTTGTTCCGCGAACTGCACGCCGACGACGACGCGCAAGTGGAGTTCGGCCGCAAGCTCGGCCCCCTGCGCGCATTCCCCCATCTACCTCCGGCCGCGGAGGAAGTCATGGAAATTAGCTTCGATCCCGCCAACGGGAACGCGGAGTACCTCGCTGCCAACGTCTTCTGGCATATCGACGGCCTGACCGACGAGGTCGCCTCGAAAGCGTCGATGCTGAGCGCGCGAGTCCTTCCCGGCGAAGGCGGCGAGACCGAGTTCGCCAGCACGTACGCCGCGTACGACGCGCTCTCCGACGACGAGAAGGAGCGATTGGCCGGTCTTCACGCCGTCTACACCTTCGAAGCCATCCAGCGCCGGTCGTATCCGAATCCGACACAGGAACAGCTGGACGAGTGGTCGTCGCGGACTCCGAGGGAGCACCCCTTGGTCTGGGAACACGATTCGGGACGGCGCTCGCTCGTGATCGGTGCATTCGCATCGCACATCGTGGGGATGGACTTCGATGAGGGGCGGGCGTTGCTCGAGGATCTCGAACGACGGGCAACGACTCCGGATCGGGTGTATCGACACACCTGGTCGGTCGGTGACCTGGTGGTCTGGGACAACCACGGCCTGCTGCACCGGGCGTGCGCCTTCGACCGGTCGCAGCCGCGCGTGATGCACCGCTCGACCATCGCCGGAAGGGAGCCGATCAAATGAGCGACCGCATCGCGATAGTGACCGGCGGAGGTTCCGGTATCGGCCGGGCCATCGGCCTGCGTCTCGCGTCCGACGGGAACATGGTGGCAATTTTCGATCTCGACGGCGACGCTGCAGCCGCCACGGCCGACACGATCGTCGAGGCCGGAGGAAAAGCACTCGGTGTGCAGGTCGATGTCACCGACCGAGCGAACATCGACGCCGGTGTCGCGGAGGTGCGCTCCAATCTGGGCCGGCCCACCATTCTCGTGAACAACGCCGGGCTCTCCCTCGACTCTCCTTTCCTCGACATCACCGCGGAGTTGTGGCAGAAGTCCCTGGCGGTCAACCTCACCGGCACATTCGACTGCTGCCAGGCCGTGCTTCCCGACATGCTAGAGGAAGGCTGGGGCCGCATCGTCAACATCTCGTCCTCGAGTTTCCACAGCGGCTCCCCCGGTCTTGCGGGCTACGTGTCCGCCAAGTCGGGTGTCGTCGGACTGACCAAGGTGCTGGCCCTGGAATTCGGCAAGCACGGTGTCACCGTCAACACGATTCCGCCCGGCTTCATCGACACACCCATGTTGCGCCGAACGGTCGAGAAGGGATTCGTCGACCTCGATCAGCAAACCGCGAAGACGCCGGTCGGGCGGATCGGGCAGCCCGAGGACATTGCCGCGACCTGCGCGTTCCTCGTCCGCGAGGAGGCCGGCTACATCACCGGCCAGGTCATCGGCGTCAACGGCGGACGCAATACCTGATCGGGCTCTGCCGAGCACTCATCTTCCCGAAGAAAGGACACCGAGCACGATGGTCCGGATTTCTCCTGCCCCCCAAGAGGATTGGACGGAGGAGATCGCAGCGTACGTCACCGGGTTCCGTTCGGCCGTCGCGAGCAGCGCGCCCGAAGAAGACCGGCAACCGGGAACCAATCTGCTCGGCACGCTGGCCCGCCACCCGTCGCTGGCAATGGCGTTTCTGAGCTTCAACCGGCATTTGCTGGCGCAGTCCACGCTGTCGATCCGGCAGCGGGAACTGATGGTTCTCCGAGTCGCCACACTCCGCCACTCCGACTACGAATGGGCCCAGCACGTCATCCTCGCGGATCGTGCCGGCATCACGGCCGACGAGATCACCCGCATCGCCGAAGGTCCCGCAGCGCCGGGCTGGTCCGACATCGACCGCGCACTGTTGGCGGCCACCGACGAACTGATCGGTGAGGGCGCGGTGTCCGGCGAGACGTGGGGTGTGCTCTCCGGCGAGTTCGGGGAGCAGCAACTGATGGACATCGTGTTCACGGTCGGGTGTTACGCGATGCTGGCGACCGCGTTGCGCTCGTTCGAGGTGCAGCCCGAACCCGGCCTGGTGCCGTACCTCCCCGAACACACACTCGCCGCCCGATCTCTCACATCCCGCGACTGATTCGAGAAAGTGGCCCACCAATGAAGAAGCTCCACATCGGTGCGATCGCAGCAGTGGCCGCACTCACCGTGTCGGCGTGCGGATCGAGCGGCGGCGACGCGTCCGGAGACGCCGCCGCACCCACCGGCGCCCCCATCGTCATCGGCGCGCAGGCACCCATCAAAGGTGCAACCGCGTACCCGCAGACCGCGTACGGACTCGAAGCCGGCGTCCACTACGTGAACGAGGTGCTCGGAGGCATCAACGGCCGCCCACTCGAAGTGGATGTGTGCGGTGGTGACGGCAGTCCCGAAACGTCCATCAACTGTGCCAACGGCTTCGTCTCGAAGAATGTGCCGCTCGTGATCGACGCGGTGGATCAGAGCATGGGGGCCGCGGTACCGATCCTCGGTTCGGCGGGCATCCCCATCATCGGAACGCTCGCCGGATCGTTCGTCGCCGATGCCGCCGAATACGGGCAGGCGTTCTACTTCACCGGCCCGGTGTCGTTCGCGGCGCTCGCCAGCATGTCGGCGCTCGACACCATGGGGAAGACGACAGCGTCGCTCGCGGTCAACGAATCCCCCACCTCCCATGCCTACGTCGACGATCTGATCATGCCGATTGCCGACGGGATGGGGATCGATGTCAGCGTGCAGTACCCCCCGGCATCGGGCGCGAATCTGAATGTCGTTGCCGCGACACAGCTTGCGGACAACCCCGACATGGCCGGTGTGATCGCTCTACCGGAAGACGGCTGCACCAGCCTGTTCCAGGCCTTGCGCCGGCAAGGCTACGAGGACACCATCCTCGCGGGGTCGTGTTCCCAGTTCATCGACGAGATGGGGACCGACGCCGCCGGTATCGTCACACAGCCGCGGTTGTGGGTGCCGCTGGCCAAGGAGTCGGCGCCCGCCGAGGTGCAGGAACAACTCGACATCTTCGCCGACGCGATGGACGCGGTCGGTTACGGGAACGAACTGTCGTCGCGGTCGATCTACACGTTCGCCGCGATCGTCAACATCGCCCAGATCCTGTCCGACCACGGCGGAGAGATCACCGCGGGCACGGTCACGGACGCGTTCAAGGCAGTGAAGGACTTCCCGTCGTTCGCAGGACCCACGGTGACGTGCGACGGGCAGCAATGGCCCGGGGTCGCCACCACCTGCAACGCGCAGGCCATCTTCTTCGAGGTGCAGGAGGACGGGACTCTCCGCTCGGTGGACGAGAACGGATACATCGACCTCGATCCGTCACTGATGCCCGCGTCCTGACGATCACGACATGACGACCGAGACATGACGACCGAGACGCGCCGGAGTACACCATGAGCACCTACCTGCAGTTCATCGTCCTGGGGTTCGGCCTCGCAGCGGTGTACATCGGGCTGTCGGGCGGCCTCCTGCTCGTCTACCGGTCGACCGGCATCATCAACTTCGCCCAGGGCGCGACCGCGATGTGGGGCGCGTACGTCTTCGCGCAGTTGCGCCGCGACGGAACACTGGTTCTGCCGATCGGAAGCCTGGAGTTCGACGAGAAACCGTCCACCCCGGTGGCGCTGGCCATCGGGCTGCTCATGGCACTGCTCCTCGGCCTTCTCACGCACTACCTGGTGTTCCGGCCCGTCCGGCGCGCACCGGCACTCGCGCAGGTGGTCGTCTCGGTCGCACTGATGCTCACCATCCAGGCGCTGGTGGTGCTTCGGTTCGGCCCGAACAACATTCCGATCGAGGCGATCGTCCCGGACGGCTCCCTCGACGTCTTCGGCACCACCGTCTCGTCCGCCGAGTTGGTGATGGCGGGGATTATGGTGGCGCTCTCCGCACTGATCTGGGCATACTTCCGCTTCACGCGGGCCGGTGCGGCTACCCGGGCGGCCGCCGAGAACGAGCGGGGCGCGACGCTCATGGGATTCTCGGCGGACCGCCTCGCCGCACTCGCGATGGTGATGGCGTCGTTCGTCAGCACGATGGGTGTCGTCCTGGGCGCGAGCTTGACCGGGTTGAATCCTCTCAATTACTCGCTGCTCGTGGTGCCCGCTCTCGCGGTGCTCCTCGTCGCCCGGATGGAGTCCGTCGCGACGATCGTGATCGCCTCGCTCGCCCTGGGAGCATTCCAATCGGTGCTCAACCTGCTCACCGGTGAGAACTGGTGGCCGGTGTGGGCGCAATCCGGCGTCGACCAGGTTGTGCCGTTCCTCGTGATCATCGTGATCCTCTTCGCGTTCGGCGGACGGATACCGTCCCGCGGTTCGCTCCAGACGGTCAAACTGCCCGATGTGCGGATTCCGCGCTTCCGGCCGATCCCCGCCGCCGTCGTGGTCGTCGCGACCGGGGTCCTGCTGGCGGTCACCTCCGGCACGTACCGTTTCGGGTTGACCTATTCGATCATCCTGATGCTCCTGGCCCTGTCGTACGTGGTGATCACCGGTTACCTCGGCCAGATCTCGTTGGCGCAGGCGGCATTCGCCGGAGCGGCAGGATTCATGCTGTCGAAGGTGACCACCGGCTGGGGTCTACCGTTCCCGGTAGCACTGGTGTTCTGCTCGCTCGTCGCGGCGGGGCTGGGAATGCTGGTCGCGCTGCCCGCCTTCAGAATCCGGGGCGCGCAACTCGCGATCGTCACCATCGCGGCCGCCCTGGCCATCGAGCGGTTCGTCTTCAACAACTACAGCCTGACCCCTCCGTCGGGAAATCCCATCGCCAACCCCACGCTGTTCGGACTGAATCTCGGTGTGCGCGAGGGCAGCGACATCGCGCGTCTGTCGTTCTCCCTCACCGTCCTGGTCGTCGCAGCCCTGGTCGTCTGGGGATTCATCCGGCTCGCATCCGGCGACACGGGCCGGACGTTTCTGGCAGTACGCGCCAATGAGCGCGCCGCCGCCGCGAGCGGCATCAACGTGCGGCTGACCAAGCTCGTCGGGTTCGGTCTCTCCGCCTTCATCGCCGGTGTCGCCGGGTGCCTCATCGGGTACAGCGCAGGCCAGCTGTCGGCAGAGTCCTTCACGGTCTTCGTGGGATTGCAGGTGCTTGCGGTCGCGTACCTGGGCGGCATCACCTCGGTCGGCGGCGCGATGATCGCCGGCGTGATCGGGCCACTGGGGATCGTCTACGTGTTGCTGCACAACGTGTTCGATTTCGGTGACTACTACGCCCTGATCTCCGGACTGGCGCTGATCGCCACCGCGATCGTCAATCCCGTCGGGGTGGCGGGAGAAGCATCCCGGATCGCCGATCTGGTCCGCTCCCGCCGATCGCGACCACCGGCCCCACCCGGGATCGACTCCGCCCCGAACGCCGACGACAGAAAGGTTGCGGTGAGTGATGCCGGATGAGAAACCGGCGCGGCTGTCCGCGCGTAACGTGACCGTGGCCTACGGAGGCGTCGTCGCCAACGACGACGTGTCGCTGACGGTCGGCTCCGGGGAGATCGTCGGACTGATCGGGCCGAACGGTGCCGGCAAGACCACGTTCGTCGACGCAGTCACGGGCTTCACCGAGTACTCCGGCGAGATCACACTCGGCGACACACGGCTCGACGGACGTGCTCCGCATCTGCGCAGACGCGCCGGACTGTCCCGCACATGGCAATCCGGTGAGCTCTTCGGCAATCTCACGGTCGCGCAGAATGTCGTCGCGGCGCTGCGTCCCGGCGGACCGGCGACGCTGTGGCGGGATCTGTTCGGCCGCCGGAAGACCGGCACGGACGAACTCGTGGCCTCGACGCTGCATGCCGTGGGACTCGGCGATCTCGGGGAGACGACGGCGCGCGATCTCACCCTCGGACAACAGAAACTCGTCGGCGTCGCACGTGCACTCGTCGGGAACTGCCGCCTGTTGCTGCTCGACGAGCCTGCCGCGGGCCTCGACAGCCAGGAGAGCCTCGACTTCGCCGAGCGCATCCGCGCCGTGGCGCGCGGCGGTCCGGGAGTGCTGCTCATCGACCACGACATGTCGCTGATTCTCGGTGTGTGCGACCGCATCTACGTCATGGAGTTCGGGAAGGTGATCTTCTCGGGCACACCGGAAGAGGCGAGAAAGGATCCTGCTGTGATCGCTGCGTATCTCGGCACACCGATGGAGACCACTCATGGCTGACGTGGTGCTCACCGCCGAATCCATGACGTCCGGTTACAACGGCGTCGCCGCGGTCTCCGACGTGAACCTGACCGTCTCCGCCGGTGAGGTCGTCTCGATCCTCGGATCCAACGGCGCGGGCAAAACGACGACTCTGCTGACACTCGCGGGACTGCTTCCGGCGATGGGCGGGCAGGTCACCGCCCTCGGTGCCCCGGTCGACCACCGCAGGCCCTACCGGATGGCGCGGCGCGGTATCCGGCTCGTTCCCGACGACCGCGGACTCTTCTCCACCATGACGGTGCGCGACCACTTCCGGCTCGCCCGCAGTACAGCCGACCGTGCCCGGGAAGAACTCGTTCTCGACAGGTTTCCGGCTCTTGCCCGATTACAATCGCGCACAGTCGGTCTCCTGTCCGGCGGTGAACAGCAGATGCTCGCGATCGCGGTGGCACTACTCGCGGAACCGCGGATCCTCATGGTCGACGAGATGAGCCTCGGGCTGGCCCCGCTCGTCGTGGAACAGATGCTGCCCGCCATCCGGGATCTCGCTCGCGACGAGAACATCGCCGTCGTGCTGGTCGAGCAGCACGTCGAACTCGCTCTCGCCGTGTCGGACCGCGCGCTCGTGCTCGGGCACGGCCGCGTCGTCCTCGAGGGCAGCGCGGCGGAACTGCTGGCCGACCGGGATCGTCTCGAGGCAGCGTACTTCGGCGCCGCGGACAGCGAGGCGAAGCAGGACCGAGCAGTCTGATCCGGCTCAGTCCGGTGTCGGCCGGGTCGCCACGTCACCGAAGTAGCGGGCGAGGAACAGCGCCGTGGACGTCGCGCCGACAGCCAGCGCGCCGTACTCGCGTGCCGTCCCGGTGAATCCGCGCAGCAGCGCCCCACCGATCGCGACATTGACGGCACCCCAGACGATGTTCTCGGTCGGAGACGAGAGTCCTACGCCCGGCGGATCCGCGAACGGTGTGGGGAATCGTTCGCCGGTGACACCGCGAACCGAATGCGGAACGGCGTTGATCAGAAACGCTCCGGCCGCCACGCACGCGAGCGTGCCGGCCACACCACGGACATCTACCATCCGGAACCCCCCGGTGACCTGTGCATGCGGCCGATCGTACGGAAGCGGCGGATTCGCACCCGCGACACGATCCCGGTACCGGCCGGCCGCAGCCCCGTTCTCAGCCTTCGGCGGCGAGCTGGCCACACGCCGCGGCAATTTCCTGGCCGCGGGTGTCACGCACCGTGCAGGAGACGCCCTGGGCCTGTACGCGCCGCACGAACTCGCGTTCGACGTGCTTGGGGCTCGCGTCCCACTCGCTACCCGGCGTCGGGTTGAGCGGAATCAGGTTGACGTGCACCAGCGCGCCGAGCGCCTTGTGCAGCTTCTTGCCCAGCAGGTCCGCACGCCACGGCTGGTCGTTCACATCGCGGATCAACGCGTACTCGATGGAGACCCGGCGCCCGGTCTTGTCGGCGTAGTAACGCGCGGCGTCGAGCACCTCCTTCACCGACCAGCGGTTGTTCACGGGTACGAGGGTGTCGCGCAGTTCGTCGTCCGGGGTGTGCAGCGACACGGCGAGCGTCACGCTCAGCCCCTCGTCGGCGAGCTTGCGGATCGCGGGCGCCAACCCGACCGTCGAGACAGTGACCGAGCGCTGGGACAAACCGAGACCGTCGGGTGCCGGCGAGGTGATACGACGGACCGCAGCGACGACCCGCTTGTAGTTCGCGAGCGGTTCGCCCATACCCATGAACACGACGTTGGACAGTCGCCCCGGCCCGCCGGCCACGTCACCGTCGCGAAGCGCGGCCGCGGCCGCACGCACCTGGTCGACGATCTCCGCGGTCGTCAGGTTACGGTCGAGACCGCCCTGGCCGGTCGCGCAGAAGGGGCACGCCATCCCGCATCCGGCCTGGCTCGAGATGCAGAGTGTCGCGCGGTCGGGGTAGCGCATCAGCACACTTTCGAGGAGTGTGCCGTCGTGGGCGCGCCACAGCGTCTTGCGGGTCTCGCCCTTGTCGCAGGCGATGTGCTTGACCGCAGTGAGCAGAGGCGGGAACAGGGCCGTGCCCACCGTGTCCCGCACCGTGGCGGGCAGGTCGGTCATCTTGGCCGGGTCCGCTTCGAGTCGCCCGTAGTACTGGCGAGCGAGTTGGTCGGCGCGAAACGCCGGCAGACCCAGCTCACGCACCGCCTCACGTCGCTGCTCGGAATCGAGGTCGGCGAGGTGTCGCGGCGGCATGCCGCGCTTGGGTGCGTCGAATACCAGGGGCAGAGATGAAGCCATAATGATCCATTCTCCCATGAAACCGGAGCGGGCCGGACTCGCCGTTGCTGTGATGCTCGCCTACCGGCGGGGGGACGGCCGTATGTCGACGCGGCGTCGAGTCCAGCGACGAGGACGCCGGATGGGCACGCCGGGGTGATCACCGAACTCGCGAGGGCGTTCCACGTCGGCGTGTCGCACTGACGAGCACGACGCGGTCCGGCTCAGCGTATTTCGACGCCTACCGGTTTGCGGCGGACGTGGAGGCGATAGCGCACGGTCAGTGTCGTGCCGGGTGTTTCCCTGATCGCCCGGGATGCCACCTCCGGGCCGAATTCGATACCCAGCACGCGTTCGAGGGCCGCACGGTCCGGAAACGCCCATTCCGTGTCGACGCGTCGCAGGTCGAATCCCTGGGCGCGGAAGAACGCTTCGACGGCCGGAGGGTCGTAGTGCGGGAGGTCGGCGCGCATCCACTCTCCGTACGGATGGGCGGTCGCGTCGAGATCGACGACGGCGAGCGCTCCCCCGGGCCGCAGCACCCGCATGGCCTCGAGGATTCCGGCCCCGCATCCGGGGCCGAAGAAGTAGGCGGTGCGGGCGTGAACGAGGTCGGTGGAGCCGTCCGGCAACGGCAGAGACGCGGCGGATCCTCGCAGAACCCGGACGGTCGACAGATCCTCGACCCGGCGCCGTGCCGCCGCCACGAGCGGCGGGTGGGGTTCCACACCGGTCACCGTGCGCGCCGCACGGGCGAACATCGGCAGATGGTAGCCGCTGCCGCATCCCACGTCGACGACATCACGGCCGGTCCAGTCGACCGACTCCCGCAGCGCCGCATAAACGGCGCCGCGGGTGTCCTGGGCCCGGTTCTCCTCTTCGTAGACCGCGGGCCAGTGCCAGATGTTGGGGCTCGCTATCACGCCCCGGTCGCGGCCGCTGTTGCCGACAGCCACTAGATGAAAGCGGTGAGGATCAGCCAGGTGACGAATGCGGACGGCAGGATCGAATCCAGCCGATCCATGATGCCGCCGTGGCCCGGCAGGAGTGTGCCCATGTCCTTGATGCCGAGTTCCCGCTTGACCTGGGATTCGATCAGGTCACCGGCCGTGGCCGTGAAGACCAGGACCACGCCGAGGACGGCACCGACCCACCACGGGCCGTCGAGCAGGAAGGTGACGGTGAGGATTCCTACGGCCACACAGGCGACCAGCGAACCTCCGAATCCTTCCCAGGACTTCTTCGGGCTGATCGCCGGGGCCATCGTGTGCTTACCGAACAGCACGCCCGCTGCGTAACCACCGATATCGGACGCCACGCACACCAGCATCAGGCAGAAGACGCGGGCGGCACCCTGATCTTCGAGGACCATCAATGTCGCGAACGAGGCGAGCAGCGGCAACCACGCCGCGGTGAACACCGCTACCGCGGTGTCCCGGAGATAGTTGTGTGGCTGCGCCGCCAAGCCGCGGTCGAACAGTCGCCACAACATGGTGACCACCACGGTGCCCGCGAAGGCACCGAGGACGCCGGTGGTGCCGTACGGCCATCCCAGCCAGATGATCGCCTGCCCACCGAGCAGGAGAGGCACGCGCGGAACCGACACGTCGGCTTCGCGGAGGCGCTTGGTGACCTCCCACGTTGCTATGGCGATCGCCGCCGCGACCACGGCAAGCCAGGCAGTCGGGGCGAACAGCAGAATTACGATGACAAGTCCGCCGAGCCCGGACCCCACCGCGATCGCGGCAGGGAGGTCTCGGCCGGCACGGGAGGCCGGCTTCGCGGGTGCGGTACCGGATGTCGAGTCCGAGACTGCGGGGGTGGTGCCGGAGTCGCCTTCGGCACCGAGTGGAAGCTGCGGGGTTGAAGACCCGTCGGCTCTGCCCACCGTCAGACCTCCATCAACTCGGCTTCCTTGTGCTTGATCAGTTCGTCGATCTGCGCCACGTACTTGGCCGTGGTCTTGTCGAGTTCCTTCTCCGCGCGGTTGACTTCGTCCTCGCCGGCTTCGCCGTCCTTCTGGATGCGGCCGAGTTCTTCCATCGCCTTGCGCCGGACGTTGCGCACGGCAACCTTCGCGTCCTCGCCTTTCGACTTGGACTGCTTGACGAGTTCGCGGCGACGTTCCTCGGTGAGCTGCGGCACCGAGATACGGATGATGTGCCCGTCGTTGCTCGGGTTCACGCCGAGATCGGAGTTGCGGATCGCGGTTTCGATCGCGCCGAGCTGTGACTGCTCGTACGGCTTGACGATGACCATGCGTGCCTCGGGCACACTGATGCTGGCAATCTGCGTGACGGGCGTCGGCGAGCCGTAGTAGTCCACCACGATGCGGTTGAACATGCCGGGATTCGCGCGTCCGGTGCGGATGCCCCCGAGCTCGTCCTTGGCCACCGTGACGGCCTTGTCCATCTTCTCCTCGGCTTCGAAGAGGGCTTCATCGATCACGGCAGTTCCTCCATGTTCCGTTGTCCGTTCATGACCGTACGAGCGTTCCGATCTTCTCACCGTTGACGGCCCGGGCGATATTGCCCTTGGTCAGCAGGTTGAAGACCATGATCGGCATGGAGTTGTCCATGCACAGGCTGAAAGCGGTCGCGTCCGCGACCTTGAGGTCCTTCTCGATGACCTCGCGGTGGGTGATCTCCTCGAACATCACCGCATCGGGAACCACCCGCGGGTCGGCGGAATAGACGCCGTCGACGGCTTTCGCCATCAGCACGACGTCCGCCCCGATCTCGAGCGCGCGCTGCGCGGCGGTGGTGTCGGTGGAGAAGTACGGCATGCCCATGCCCGCACCGAAGATGACGACGCGGCCCTTCTCGAGGTGCCGGCGGGCGCGAAGCGGGAGATACGGCTCGGCGACCTGCCCCATCGTGATGGCGGTCTGCACGCGGGTGTCGATACCCTGCTTCTCCAGGAAATCCTGCAGCGCAAGGGAATTCATGACCGTGCCGAGCATGCCCATGTAGTCGGAGCGAGCGCGTTCGAGGCCGCGCTGTTGCAGTTCCGCGCCGCGGAAGAAGTTTCCGCCGCCGATCACCACGGCAACTTCCACACCGCTGCGCACGACCTCGGCGATCTGCTCTGCCACCGTGGTCACGACGTCGGGATCCAGCCCCACCTTGCCGGTGCCGCCGCCGAACATCTCGCCGCCGAGCTTGAGGAGCACCCGGCGGAAACCGGGCCGTTCGTGGGCGTGTTCGGACATGACTCTCCTCTGGTTGCGCATGAATCGGCCCTTTCATCCTGCCTCATCGACCCGGTGGAACCGAGACCGGGCGCGAGACGACACGCTGTGTCATGACCGTTCGCACGGCGGCGGACCGCCCGTGCGGCGGCCGTGCGCGTGCCGGTGGGCGTGCCCTGACACACCTCGACCCCGCCGGCAGAGAGCCGGCGGGGTCGAGAAGCAGACATTCTAGCTGGCGCCGACCTCGAACCGCACGAAGCGGACGACCGTGGCACCGGCCTCGTCGAGGATCGCCTTGACGGTCTTCTTCGAGTCCGTGACGGAGGCCTGCTCGGTGAGCACGACATCCTTGAAGTAGCCGTTGACGCGGCCTTCGACGATCTTCGGGAGCGCAGCCTCGGGCTTGCCCTCGGCCTTTGCGGTCTCCTCGGCGATACGACGCTCGTTGGCGACGATGTCCTCGGGGACCTCGTCACGGGTGACGTACTTGGCCTTAAGCGCAGCGATCTGCATCGCGGCGGCACGCGCGGCCTCGGCGGCAGCGTCGCCTTCACCGGTGTACTCGACGAGCACGCCGACCGACGGCGGCAGGTCCGACGCACGCTTGTGCAGGTAGACGGACGTCTGGCCGTCGAACGACGCGACGCGGCGAAGCTCGAGCTTCTCGCCGATCTTCGCGGACATCTCCTGGACCAGCGCGTCGACCGTCTTGCCGTCGATCTCGACGGCCTTGAGGGCGTCGACATCGGCGGGACGCGCCTGCGCGGCCGCAGTGACGATCGTGTCGGCGAGAGCCTTGAACTCGTCGTTCTTGGCGACGAAGTCGGTCTCGGAGTTCAGCTCTACGAGGACGCCGTCCTTGGACACGACCAGGCCTTCGGCGGTGGAGCGCTCGGCGCGCTTGCCCACGTCCTTGGCACCCTTGATGCGCAGCTGCTCGACGGCCTTGTCGAAGTCGCCGTCGTTGTCGGCGAGAGCGTTCTTGCAGTCCAGCATTCCGGAGCCGGTGAGCTCACGGAGACGCTTGACGTCGGCGGCGGTGTAGTTCGCCATGGAAGCGAGCCTCCTGTGTCTGTGATGGAAAGTCTCGGAGTGCGGGCGGCGCAGCGAATGTCCGGGCCGCTCGCGAACAGACGGCCCCGACCATGGATCTTGCGATCTACCGGTCGGGGCCGTCCATCGGGATCAGGCCTCGGGCGTTGCGTCCGCGGCAGGTGCCTCGGCAGCGGGAGCTTCCGCCGCGGGAGCCTCTGCAGCAGGGGCCTCGGCCTCGGCGGCCGGGGTGGCCTGCGAGAGCAGTTCCTGCTCCCACTCGGCGAGCGGCTCGGCGCCGGCCTCGGGCTTGGCGTCGGCGTCCGTGCTCTTGCCGGCGCGGGCCTGGAGGCCCTCGGCGACGGCGGAAGCGACAACCTTGGTCAGAAGCGCAGCCGAACGAATCGCGTCGTCGTTACCCGGGATCGGGTAGTCGACGAGGTCCGGATCGCAGTTCGTGTCCAGGATCGCGATGACCGGGATGTTGAGCTTGCGAGCCTCACCGACGGCGATGTGCTCCTTGTTGGTGTCGACGATCCACACGGCCGACGGAACCTTGGCCATATCGCGGATACCACCGAGGGTGCGATCCAGCTTGTTCATCTCACGCGTGAGCATGAGGATTTCCTTCTTGGTGCGACCCTCGAAGCCACCGGTCTGCTCCATGGCCTCCAGCTCCTTCAGGCGCTGCAGGCGCTTGTGGACGGTGGAGAAGTTGGTGAGCATGCCGCCGAGCCAGCGCTGGTTCACGTACGGCATTCCGACGCGAGTGGCCTCTTCGGCGATGGATTCCTGCGCCTGCTTCTTGGTGCCGACGAACAGGATCGTGCCACCGTGGGCGACGGTCTCCTTGACGAATTCGTACGCCTTGTCGATGTACGTCAGCGTCTGCTGCAAGTCGATGATGTAGATGCCGTTGCGGTCGGTGAAGATGAACCGCTTCATCTTCGGGTTCCAGCGTCGAGTCTGGTGACCGAAGTGGGCGCCGCTGTCGAGCAGCTGCCTCATGGTTACGACAGCCATGGCTGTTGTCTCTCTTTCGTGTCGGTTGATGCGGGCGATCTTGCGATCCCCGCCCTGGCGTCCACATGCCCGTCGAACCCTTGCGGGACCGATCGACGGCCATCGGGTGTACACCGTACGAACGGGTGACACCGTGCGCGGACGCGCGAAGTCGATCTGCGAACACAGACCGCCCGACAAGTGTACGTGCCCAGGTGCCGGATCGCTAAACCGGCACGTCGCCCCTGTGGAGCACTCCCGCTTTGTCCACAGACCCCGGACCGGGTCTGTCGCTCGGGCGGCTGCGGACGGCACCCTTCCTGCATGAGTATCGCGGCCGTCCGCCGGATCGTGTCCCGCAGCGCCTGCCTCGCGGTGCTGGTGTTCACCGTGGGGACCGTCCCGGCCCTGGGCGGCCCCCTCCGGACCGACGGGCCGCCCGCCGGTCCGCTGTTCGGATGGCCGCTCGAACCCCGGCCCGCCGTCACTCGCGCCTTCGACCCGCCCGACCGGAATTGGCTGCCCGGTCACCGCGGCGTCGACCTGGCCGCGTCGCCCGGACAGCACGTCCGGTCTGCGGGTGACGGTGTGGTGGTGTTCGCAGGCACCGTCGCGGGGAAGCCTGTCGTGTCCGTCGACCATCCCGGTGGGCTGCGCACGACGTACGAACCCGTCGTCGCCGCGGTCGTGTCCGGGCGGCGCATCGGGCGCGGCGATCCGATCGGCACGGTCGAGAGCGGTCACGAGGGGTGCCCGGTCGCGGCGTGCCTGCATTGGGGACTGCGCCGGGACCGGGACGAGTATCTCGATCCCCTCCCCCTCGTGGAGCGGCCGGTGATCCGTCTCCATCCCGTGTGACCGGCGTCGAGGACGAGTAGCCGGGGACCACGCTGCCGATTCGCCGATCACCGCCAGGGTGGATGCCGCAGACTCGGTCTATGCCTTCCGCGTCGACGGAGCCGTCCCCGATGCTGGCGACCCTCGGCGTGCTGCCGGCCGGGGACGGCTGGGCATTCGAGATGAAATGGGACGGTGTCAGGGCGATCGCGCGGGCCGGAGCCGACGACTGCCGATTCTCGAGCCGCAACGGCAACGACATCACCGTCTCCTATCCTGAACTGCCCGGCCCGGTGTCGCTCGCCCTGGGCGGCCGCGAGGCGGTACTCGACGGCGAGATCGTCGCGCTCGATGCGAAGGGAAGACCGTCCTTCCACCGGCTCCAGCGCCGGATGCACGTGCAGCGGCCCACGCCCGCGCTGCGACGCGAGATCCCCGTGGTGCTGTACCTGTTCGATGTTCTCGCCGTCGACGGCCGGTCGACCACTGCGTTGCCGTACGCCGAGCGCCGGGCCGTGCTCGACGATCTGGTGCGGCCGAGTCCGCAGGTGCAGATCCCGCCGTACTGGACCGATGTCGACGGCGCGCAGATGCTCGACCTCGCCCGCCTGCACGGGCTCGAAGGCGTGGTGGCCAAACGCCTCGACTCGACGTATCTGCCCGGGGCGCGGGCGCCGAGCTGGATCAAGTCACCGCTGCGGAACAACACCGAGGTCGTGGTCGTCGGCTGGCTGCCCGGGTCGGGGTCGGCCACCGGAGGTATCGGTTCCCTGATTCTCGGCGCGCACGACGACGAAGGGCAACTGGTGTACATCGGGAAGGTCGGCACGGGTTTCACCGCCGCGACCCGGCGGACGCTGCGCGCACAACTCGATTCGCTCGAGCGGACGACGAGCCCGCTGGCAGTCCCGGCACCGGCTCGCGACACCCGCGATGCGCACTGGGTCGAGCCTGTCCTCGTCGGCGACGTGGAGTTCCGCGAATACGCGGGCGGAAGCCTGCGCCATCCGAGCTGGAAAGGACTACGGACCGACAAGTCACCGGCCGAGGTCGAGCTACCGGGCAAGCACTGAGGAGCGCGCCGCGACCCTCGGCCGGACCGGCGACACCTGCATCGTCAGCCGCGGCCGGCATGCCGGCCGGACAACGGCGGAAAGTCGTCCGCCACGATCGCGGCAAGCTCGACGAAGGCACGCCGGGTCGCAGGCCGCAACCGCTCGAGGTCGATCTCGGCTCCCTCTGCCAAGTGTTCGTCGAACGGGACGACATGCAGTGCGCGGCACCGCGCGAGGAAATGCGCAGTCAGCGCATCCATGTCGATCGTCGACGTGCCCGGACGCGGCGCGCTGATCACCACGACCGTGCGGTCGACCAGATCGTCGTACCCGTGGGCCTGCAACCAGTCGAGGGTCGCGGCAGCGCTCCGCGCGCCGTCGAGCGCGGGCGACCCCACCAGCACGAGGGCATTCGCCAGATCGAGTACTCCCCGCATCGCGGAGTGCATGATCCCGGTACCGCAGTCGGTGAGGATGATGTTGTAGAAGACCTGGAGAATGTCGACGACAGCGCGGTAGTCGTCCTCGCTGAACGCCTCCGACACCGCCGGGTCGCGTTCGCTCGCCAGCACCTCGAGCCGGCTCGGTGCCTGGGAGGTGTGCGCCCGGACATCGGAATAGCGCCGGATCGTGGGCGCTGCCGCGAGCAGGTCCCGGACCGTGGCGTCGGTCTGCTGCGGGATGCGCTGCGCGAGCGTGCCGAAATCAGGATTCGCGTCGACCGCCACCACACAGTCGCCACGTAACGAGGCGAACGTGGAACCGAGCCCGATCGTCGTGGTCGTCTTGCCCACCCCACCTTTGAGGGACAGCACCGCGATGCGGTAATCCCCCGAGATCGGTTGCCGGATTCGTTCCACGAGATGTTCGTGGCGAGCGCTCCCCGTGGAGTCGCCGGGCTCGAGGAGTCCCTTCGCGAACCGTTGCACACCACGGCGCCACCCGGCCGGCGAAGAACGACGGGATCGTCGGACCAGCACGTCCGACGCGAGATCGACAGTGGACGGCTGGTGCTCGAACGCGTGAGGGAGCAACGCCGACGGATCGTGTTCACCGGCCTGGTGCGGCGCCCAGGGTTCCTCGGCCTCGACCACCGGATCGGGACAGTCCTCCCCGGAGGCGTTCACCGGGGATGGTTCGGAAGCCGTGACGGACGGCTCGGTCTCTTCGGAGCGCGGCATGTCTTCGGATCGCGGCGCTCCGGGCTCCGGGCTCGGTGTCTCTCCCGCGTCGTCCGCCGCACCGGCCGGGGGCAGGAGTGGCGTTCCGAACGGGACCGACGCGACGGGGCGCTCGGCCGCCTGCACAGCGGTGGCAGCTGTCTCGGGCGTCTCACTCTTCGGTTCGGAGCCTGCCCCCTCCGGCCGGACCACCCGGCGGAAAGACTTCCGTGCCGGTGGTGGCTCACTTGCGGCAGGCGGCTGGTCCCGCAGCCACGCGGGCAGAGCATGGCCCGGTTCGTCGCGTCTCATCTGATCCCCCCGAATTCGATGGTGCGGCGCGCACGCTATCAATCCGGGCGGGACTGCGCACGTCCGCACCGGGCGAACCCCTGCGCGGAGGACAGTTCGCGCGGGCGACGAGGGCCGACGTTCCGGTCGTCAGGCCCGTGGATGTGCTTGCTCGTGCACGGCACGCAGCCGCGCGACGGACACGTGCGTATAGAGCTGGGTGGTTGCGAGGCTCGAATGCCCGAGCACCTCCTGGACCACTCTCAGATCCGCGCCGCCCTCGAGGAGATGGGTCGCGGCACTGTGCCGGAGTCCGTGCGGCGCGAGATCGGGGGCTCCGGGAATTGCCGACACCGCGTCGTGCACGACCGTGCGGACCTGGCGCTGGTCGATGCGTCCGCCGCGCTTCCCGAGTAGCAGCGCCTCGCCGGACGACGGCCGCCCCAGATGCGGGCGGCCGTGACGGAGCCAGGCATCGAGCGCGTCGGCCGCCGGAACGCCGTAGGGCACCACCCGCTCCTTGTCACCCTTGCCGAGCACACGTAGCACGCGCCGCTCGCTGTCGACGTCGCCGAGGTCCATCCCGCACAGTTCGCCGACACGGATGCCCGTCGCGTACAGGACCTCGAGGATGACCCGGTCGCGGAGTGCCGACGGGTCGAGTTCCTGCGCACCCGATTTCGCGGCCTCCATGACCTCGATGGCCTGCTCGTCGTGCAGCACGGTGGGCAGTGTCCGATGTGCCCGCGCCGACGCGAGTCGCACTGCCGGATCCTGGTCGAGCCGCCCGGTCCGAACCAGCCAGGCCGTGAACGCCCGCGCCGTCGACGTGCGTCTCGCAATCGTGGTCCGTGCCGCGCCGGCCTCGACCTGCCCTGCGAGCCACGATCGCAGCGTCGCGAGGTCGAGGTCCGCGATGCGAGCGTCCGGGTTCGTTGCAGCCAGGTGGGCGAGCAGGGACCGGACATCGGTGGAGTAGGCGCGCACGGTGTGGGCGGAGCGGTTGTTCTCGAGGGCGAGGTGGTCGGCGAAATCGTCGAGGTGCACGGCGAGCGGGGGCGGCAGTTCTCTCGGACCGTCGGTTCGCATGGGTCTACCGTGCGCGGAGTCACCGCACGACGCAACGAGCCACGCCGTTACAGTTCGTTAGTGAGTAAAACAATCCCGTTGTCGATGCTCTGCGCGCTCGCGCTGCTGTCGGCGATCGCACCACTTTCCACCGATATGTACCTTCCCGGGCTCCCCGTCATGTCCGAAAGCCTCGGCACGACGACGGTCGGTGTCCAGCTCACCCTGACGACGTTCATGGCCGGTCTCGGCCTGGGACAGCTGATGATCGGGCCGCTCTCCGACGGCTGGGGGCGACGCCGACTGCTCATCATCGGCACGCTCGTCCTGGTGGCGAGCAGCGCCCTCTGCGCGCTGGCGCCGACGGTGGAGGTGCTGATCGCCGCGCGTCTTGTCCAAGGATTCAGCGGCGGAATCGGAATCGTCCTGGCGCGTGCGGTCATCGCCGACCGCGCGCGGGGCGATCAGGCCGCCAAGCTTTTCAGCATCATGATGATCATCGGCGGTATCGCGCCGGTAGCCGCGCCCCTGCTCGGCGGCGCGCTTCTCGGTCCCATCGGGTGGCGTGGCATCTTCTGGGTTCTCACGGCGCTGGCCGTCGCGATGACCGTTGCGGTGCTGCTCTTCGTCCCGGAAACCCTGCCGCCGGAGAAGCGGCACGGGGGCGGCTTCTCCGCCATGGCAGGCAACTTCGGGTACGTGCTGTCGCAGCGGCGGTTCGTCGGCTACGCCGCGACCTTCGCTCTCAGTTTCGGGGCGATGTTCTCCTACATCTCGGCGTCCCCGTTCGTGACGCAGGAGATCCTCGGACTCAGCCCGGGACAGTTCTCTCTCGTCTTCGCCGTGAATTCCGTCGGTCTCGTCGGCGGTAACATCGTCAACAGCCGTCTGATCGGACGTTTCCCGACGCGGTCGCTGCTGCGCGCCGGCGTCACCACCCTTTTCTGTGGTGGAGCACTCCTGCTGCTCTCGATCCTGGTCGTCGGGTACACACCGTGGCTGATCCTCCCGCTGATGTTCGTGTGCGTCAGCAGCCTCAGCTTCATCCTCGGCAACGCCACCGCGCTCGCCCAGTCGCAGGTCCCCAAGGCGGCCGGCACCGGTTCGGCGGTGATCGGCGCGTCCCAATTCGGGCTCGCGGCACTCGTCTCGCCCCTCGTGGGACTCGGCGGTGAGGGCACCGCGGTACCGATGGCGATCTCGATCCTCGTGTGCGGGACCCTCGCGTTGACCGCGTTCACCGTGCTCACCCGGGAGTCGCGCACCGAGCCCGCCTCCGAGCCTGTGCACTGACTGCACCGCCGACCAGCATCATCAGTTCGGGCTGTTCACGGCAGCGACAAGTCGGTCTGCTCCCCTGTCTGCACTGCCGGACGCACGCGACACCGTGCGTCCGGCAGTCCTGTAGATGCCTGCGGGAGCAGCCGAACGCGTTGGCTCGCGCGACGTTCGGTGGGCGCCGACGCCGCCTCCAAGATGGGTCCCCGAGCATTGACAGCAGTAAATCCGCATCCCTATCGTCTGATAACACACGTAGTCAGATTTCGATCGGTGCCTGAGTTCGACCGAGGGGAGCACAATGACCGCGGCGCGACCCGGCGAAGGCTTGACGCCATATCAGCAGGTCACCGCCCCGCTCCTGGGCGAGCACGACTATCGCATCACCCAGATCGACGGCGCTCTCCCGCGCGAGCTGACCGGAACGCTCTACCGCATCGGCCCTGGCAGATTTCAGGTCGGACGCACGCTGCTGCACAACATCTTCGATGGTGACGGCATGATTTCACAGTTCATCCTCGACGGCAGCTCGGTGCGTTTCCGCAACCGCTACGTGCGTACCCGGCACTTCCGTCACGGCCAGAAGTCGAGCACCATCCGGTTTCGTGGAGTCGGGGATCAGATTCCGGGCGGTTTCCGGGCGAACGTCGGGCGTTTGCCGGAGAACGTGGCGAATACGAACGTCGTCAACTTCGCCGGCGAACTGCTGGCGCTGTGGGAACTCGGCAATCCTCACCGGATCGATCCCGACACTCTCGCCACGCTCGGGAGTACCGACTTCGGTGGTCGGCTCGGATATCTCGGCGCCTTCTCGGCCCACCCGAAGTGGGATCCTGCCACCGGCGACATGTACAACTTCGGTCTCGATCTGCTTCCGACACCGCGGATCCGCACGTTCCGTGTCGATCGCTGCGGGCGGCTGACCAAACTCGCGAGCATCCCGATGCTCGATCTGCCGTGGAACCACGACTTCGCATTGACCCAGAAGTACATGGTGTTCGTCCTCGATCCGATCCTGCCCGACATCGCGAAGATCGCACGGTCGACGACATCGTTCGTCGACTCCCTGAAATTCAAGCGAGACAAGGGGACTCGGTTCGTGCTGGTCCCCAGGAACGGCGGATCCGTCCGCATCGTGGAGCACGCCGCGCTCCTGCACGTCCACGTCACCAACGCCTACGACGACGGAGACGACGTGGTAATCGAGTTCCCTCGCCTGGAAACCGATTGGGAGAAGCTGCGCAACATGACCGGGACGGTCAACCGAACGGACCGAGGGATTCCCGAGTACCCGGATTCCACGCTCATGCAGTACCGGATCACCGAGTCGGGCCGGATCATCGAAAATCAGCTGACCGACAGATCCGGTGAGTTTCCGCAGTTCGACTGGCGCCGCGGTACCCGCAAACACCGCTACACCTACTTCGCGGGCAACGGCGGACCGGCGCGACTGTTCAACGCTGTGGTCAAGGTCGACACAGAGACAGGCGAGACCACCAGCTGCGACCTCGGCCCCAGCTCCGTCGGGGAACCGCTGTTCATCCCCCGAAGCCACGACGCCGCCGAAGACGACGGCTGGTTGCTGGCACTGAACCACCAGTTGGACGAAGACCGGTCCCAACTGGTCGTCTTCGACGCGCGGGATCTGGACCACGGGCCCCTGGCCACTGCCTGGCTCGATCACCACATCCCCTGGGGCTTCCACGGCACCTTCAACCGCCGGGTCGCCTCACCCGAGGCGCCGGTGCCGACGCACGTGCCGTGACGACAACACCGCGCACGCACCGGCCGTCCTAGGCTCCCGCATCGCCGCGAGCACGGCCCGGCTCCCCTCGCCTCCGGAAACCGGGCCTCGATCCCGTCGATCCATGCGTCCTTTACCCTTCGGCGGTCGCCAATTCCTGCTTCCAGGTCCGGAATCCTTCTTCGGTACGACCGCGACGCCAGTACCCGGAGATGGAGGCGCGTGCAGGACTCACGCCCCGGTCCTTTCGCAGGTACGGACGAAGATGCTTCATCACCGTCTCCGCTTCACCGTGCACGAAGACGTGGACGTCCCCGGCCGGCCACGGAAGCGACTTCACCGCGGCGACGAGCGGCGCGTTACCGTCGATCAGGCCCTGCGGTGCGTCACCGGCGGCCACCCCACGATGCACCCAGTGCACCTCGACACCCGCCGGAGCGGCCAAGGGCAATTCGTCCGATACGCCCGCCACCTCGACGAATACCGCCCCCCGAGCGTCGCCGGGCAGCGACTCGAGCGCAGCAGCGATCGCCGGGAGCGCCGTCTCGTCGCCCGCAAGCAGGTGGAAATGCGCGGCCGGATCGGGCCGGTATCCACCGCCCGGTCCGCGCACTACGACGTCGGTCCCGGGCTGCACACTGCGCGCCCACGGTCCGGCGACACCCTGGTCACCGTGCACGACGAAGTCGATCCAGATCTCGCGGGCAGCCTCGTCGACCCGGCGCACCGTGTAGGTGCGTACCGCTGTGTCCTCCCCCGCGGGAAGTTCGATCTTGACGTAGCTGTCGGTGTCGGCTCGCGCGGCGAAGTCGCCGAAGCCGTCCCCGCCGAGGACGACCCGGACGAAGTGTTCGGCGATCGTCTCCGTGCGCAACACGGTCAGGGTCGTCGATGACGGAGATTTCCGGGCCACTGCGCCTCCTGGTAAGGGTTACCTATATCGGCGCAACCGTACTCCGAGGCGGGGTCCAGCGGGGACGTCACCCCTCGGGACGCTCTAGGCTCGATACCCATGAGCACCACCGCGACCGAGATCGCCACCTGGATGACCGACATCATCACCACGGAACACAAGGTCACCCAGACCGACATGGTCGACGCGATCGAGGCCAAGTTCGGACCCGAGTGGACCTACGTCAACGACAACGATCACGTGTCGATCGACCGGGCCGTTCTCCGGGAGTTCCGCAAGGCCCACCGCGGTGGCGTGAAGTGGGACCGGGAGGATCGCGCCTGGTACGTGGACGACACCGCCGCCGCCGAGGGCACCGACTCGGAGACCACCGGGAACTGACACGACACCCCGGCGACGCCGACCCTCCGGGACGATTCCGCGATACTCCGATTCCCGGACCGGCCGAAACGTCCGAACGACCACGCAGGACAGACTCCGGTGGCCATACTTCCGAGTGTGGATAGTTCTCGATCGCCTGCGTTCGATCCCTTCACGGCCGCGCCGGCACGGCGCGGCCTGCGCCCGTAGCCGACATCCCCCGGTACTGGAGAGCGCATGGCGGATTCACGCGACAAATCGGACGAAGCTCCCGTAGTCGCGCGCGAACTCGCAATCGTCTGCCTGGTCGCTGCTGTTGCCGGCGCGCTGATCGGCTTCGTCGGAGGAGCGTTCCGATGGTGTCTGCTGAGGGCTGACGCAGCACGGATCGATCTTCTGGGCTGGGCGCACGAGTTGCCCGGACCGGGATGGTTGATCCCGATGGGGGTCACGGCCGTCTGTGCCGCGATCGCGGCGTTGATAGTGCGCTGGGTGCCGTTCGCATCCGGTAGCGGTATTCAGCATGTCGAGGCCGTCTCCCGCGGCGAGGTCGACCCACCGCAATTCCGGATATTGCCTGCGACGTTGGTGGGCGGCGTCCTCAGCATCGGGTCGGGTCTCGTGCTCGGACGTGAAGGCCCCATCGTGCACATGGGCGCAGTCGCAGGGGCCGAGACAGCTCGCCGCGCGGGGATGAACGCCGATCACCAGCGACTCCTGCAGACGTCGGTATCCGGCGCGGGACTGGCGGTCGCGTTCAATGCGCCCATCGGTGGCGCGCTGTTCGTCTTCGAGGAAGTCATGCACTCGTTCCGGCTCCGGACTGTGGTGCCGGTTCTGGTGTCTGTCGCCGTCGGGGTCGCGTGCTCCCGTCTTGTCGTCGGAGATTCGCCTGACTTCTCGGTCGGCCCGGTCGATCCCCCCTCGATCACCCTTCTCCCGGTGTTCGTCGTGTTCGGTCTCCTCACCGGAGTTCTCGGCGCTGCCTACAACCGTGCGGTGATGGGTTCACTGTCCGTTGTGGACGCTCTCCGCTCGGTCCCCTCGGTGGTGAAGGCCACTGCGATCGGAGGTGCCATCGGCTTGCTCTCCGCAGCCTCACCTCCTGCTACCGGCGGCGGCGACTCCCTGGTGCAGCACGTGCTGTCGGGCGGCGCGCTCGCGATCCCGCTCGTCGCGTTGTACGTCGCATTGCGCTTCGCCACGGGGCCCGTCTCGTATGCCGCGGGCACTCCGGGAGGTCTGTTCGCTCCGCTACTCGCACTCGGTGCGCTGTGGGGCGTGCTCTACGCGGGGATCTGCCACGCAATAGTTCCCGGAATCGATTCCTCTGTTGCGGTGCCGATGGCAATCGTGGGAATGGCCTCGATGTTCAGTGCGACGGTGCGCGCACCCGTCACCGGCGCGGTCCTCGTCATGGAGATGACCGCGACGACCAGCGTCACCGTCCCGATGCTCGCAGCCGTCGCCGGGGCATTCGCCGTAGCACAGTTGATGGGATCCTCGCCGATCTACGACAGCCTGAGAGAACGCATGCTCGCGCAACTGCACCACCCCCCACGTGGAGACTGACATCCGGCCCTGGTGAGGTTCACGCACGCCGCCAGCCACCGTCCACCAGAACCACGAGCCCGTCCAGCTCGAGCAATGTCAACGCCGCACGCACCTGCTCGACCGGCACACCCGCCGACTCCGCCAAGACCGACGGAGTGCAACTGCCCGTGGCCGGAAAAGCCTCGTACACAAGAGAACTCTCCCTCGACAAGCCATCGAGATCGCGGCGGAACAACGCATCACGTCCGTCGTCACGCCCGAGCAGCGGACCGCATTCCTCCACGACCTCGTGCGCACTGCCCACCAGACGCGCTTCACCTTCCCGGATCATCCGGTGGCACCCCTGCGACGATGCGGAGGTCACCGGCCCCGACCGAGCCGTCGAGCCCACGTCGCCGTGTTGCGGGCGCCGCTACGTCATCCTGCTTCGACCACGACGATGCCCGCTGCCGCGGACCTGGTGGGATGAGTGCATGGGAGAGCTACTGAACGGCGTCGGCATCCGCGGCTTTCGTAGTTTTCATGGAGAACTTCAAATTGGTTTCCCCTCTCCGAAAAGTTGAACCTCATTGCAGGGCAGAACAATAGCGAAAAATTAAATGTATTTCGTGTCGTCCGCCGCATGCCTGATTTTCTTGGGAGCCCCCCGCGCGGATTAGATATACCGAGGTCGGCGACCGAAGACACCTTCAAGATGGCCATTACTCTGAATAAGCGACGGGACGAATTAGTTGATCAATTGGTTGACTTAGGGGAAGGTCCGAACGCAGAGGTGGCGCGCATGCTAGATCATTCGTCTGTGTCTTACTGGTGGGGATCTCGTATGGCTAAGGATTGGACAAGCTCGCCACGGACTGTCACCGCGATCGCAGGCAAAATCGCTCCTGGGCGATGGCGTAAAGGGAAACTGGCTTTCGGCGATATGTTCCTACACGAGACTACCCAATCGGGAGCCCCTTGAGTGTGCGTCTCGGATCCTTGAACACCTGACTAGCTTTCAGGGTTACGTGGCCAGATGCGTGATTGACGTGAGCCGTCGAATCACGGTTGGTGACAATGACCAGGATGTCGCCGCTTCAATAAACGTGTCAGGTCTAGTAAAACGTCTGCTTGCACTTCAGTTCCCCGCCCCAGAACGCCCCGGTCAGGTGATGACGAAAGAGGAAGCCGGTGCGAAACCGGCGCGGTCCCGCCACTGTAATCGGGAAGCGACCCTCCACTCTGCCACGGCCCATGAGCCGAAAAGCAGGAGGGGAGCGACGATCCGAGAGCCAGGACACTCCCGTCATCGCGACCTCCTATTCGGGGCGGATTTCCCCGAGAGAGGTGGGCCGTCCACCATGCGCTTCACCGCGCCGTCGCTATGCCCCATAGCAACCTCCGGCGTATCCGGGCCCGACGACTCTTTCACTGTTCACGCCTGCCGTCTGCCCTAATTCGGCTCGGAACGCTGGCGACCTTGGCTAGGCTTGTCTCGATTCCTCGGCTACTCGAGCATCTGCCGGCACGAACTAGATCTTCAGTCGACCATTACCGCTCACCTGTGGAGAAACATGTCCCAACGGCCCATGACCGCCGCGCTTTCCGTGCTCGTCACTGCAGGTCTCGTCCTGAGTGCGTGCTCGTCCGACACTTCGGGCGCAGACACCGCCATCGACGCACGCGGCTGCATCACCGATTTCGACGCGAACACCGATTACTTCCCCGACAAGTCGACACTGTCGGACGCGAAGAACTTCACCCTCGAGTACCACGACAGCTACCAGGTACTCACCGTGAACCAGCCGCACCCAGGCGGAGCACCGGAATCATATGTTCTGGTCAAGTGCGGCGCCCCAGCTCCGGAACTGTCCGGCGACCTCACGGCGGCTCCGAAGATCTCGACGCCGATCACCAGCCTGTACTCGGCCTCGACCACGCACCTGCCGCTGATCACCGAGCTCGGCCAACTCGACGTCCTGACCGGTGTCTCGAACGCCGGGTTCGTGTCCGATCCCGCGGTGCGTGAGCGGATCGACGCCGGAGAGATCGTCGAGTATGCGCCCGGACAGACGGTGAACACTGAGACGGTTGTCGCCGCGGACCCGGATGTGCTGATGACCGGCGGCACCGACGATCCGTCGTACGCCAAGCTCCGCGCCGCCGGGATTCCGGTTGTCGCGAACGCCGAATACCTCGAGTCGACCGCCCTCGGGCGCTCCGAGTGGATCAAGGCGATGGCAGCGCTCACCGGCACCGAAGCACAGGCAGCGGACGTCTACTCGCAGATCCGCAGCGACTACGAGGACGTCTCGGCGAAGGCGCAGGGCGCCGCGGCCAGCCCGGTACTACCCGGCACGATGACCCAGGGCACGTGGTACATGCCCGCCGGTGGCAGCTACATCGGCGGACTGGTCCGCGACGCGGGCGGCAGCTACCCGTGGCTGACCAATCCGGCGACCGGCAGCCTGCAACTGAACTTCGAATCGGTGTACGCGCAGGCCGGCAGCGCGCCGACGTGGTTCGTCACCAATTCGTGGGAGACGACCGCCGACGCCGTCGCCGAGGATCCCCGCTACGGTCGGCTCGCCGCGGCCCGCGACGGCGCGGTGTGGTCGGCGACGAAGGCGATCGGCCCGACGGGCGGTAACGACTTCCACGAGCGCGGCGTCACCCGCCCCGACCTGGTGCTCGCCGATATTGTCGCGATCCTGCATCCGGAACTGATGCCGAACCACGAGTTCGTGTTCTACCGGCAGGTGCCGCGGGCATGACGACGCTCCTGTCCCCTCCGCCGGCCCCGGTCACCGGGCCGGCGGACGGGAGCGGGCCGACGCCGGCACCGCGTGCGTTCTCGCGGCGGACCGCGATCACGCTGGCGCTGCTGGCCGCCTTCACGGTCGTGCTGTTCGTGCTCGCGCTGGCCCTCGGCCCGGTGCGGGTGCCGCTGGCGGACACCGCGCGGGTGCTGATCGGCGCTGCCCCCTCCGACCCGCGCTGGCAGGTGGTGGTGCACGAACTGCGCTTGCCTCGTACGATCACCGCCGTCCTCGTCGGCGCGGCGCTCGGTGTCGCCGGCCTGCAGATGCAGACCCTGTTCCGGAATGCGCTCGCCGACCCGTTCGTTCTCGGAGCGAGTTCCGGGGCGAGTCTCGGTGTCGCGCTGGTCGTCGTCGCCGCGGGAGGCGCGGGCGCGGCGTCGTTCACGTCCGGTTTCGCGGGAGCGGGACGCGCGGGTGTCGTGGCGGCGGCCGCGACCGGAGCCGCTGTCGTCCTGCTGCTGGTGCTGCTGTTCTCGCACTGGGTGAAGAACGCCGTGACTCTGCTCCTGATCGGCGTGATGGTCGGCTCCGCCACCACCGCGATCGTGAGCGTCCTGCTGGTCTATGCCGATCCACAACGTGCGCAACACTTCCTGCTGTGGGGCCTGGGCAGCTTCGCCGCCACCACGTGGGCCGATCTCGTGCTCATGGCCCCGATCGTGCTGGTGTGCATCTGCTTCGCGCTCGCCACGGTCCGACCCCTCAACGCACTCCTGCTCGGGGAGGGTTACGCCCGAACGATGGGCATCAACGTCCGACGGGCCCGCCTGCTCACCCTGCTCGCGGCCTCGTTGCTGGCGGGAGTGACCACAGCGTTCTGCGGCCCGATCGGTTTCCTTGGTCTCGCCGTTCCGCACCTGTCCCGCCTCGCCGTCGGTACATCGGACCACCGGTCGCTGATGCCGACCGTCATCCTCATGGGGTCCGCCGTGGCGCTCGCGTGCGGCATCGTCAGCCAGGTCCCCGGCAGTGACGCAGTTCTTCCGCTCAACGCCGTCACCGCTCTGATCGGTGCACCGATCGTCGTGACGATCCTCGTCCGCAGCGGCCGCGGCGTCGGAGGTGCACTGTGACCGACATCGTCCTGGACCTCACCGACGTCGCCGTCGGCTATCACGCCCGCCGCGCGCTGCGCCCGACCACCACGCGGATCGTCGCGTCGAACATCGACGCCGTCGCACGCCGCGGCGAGCTCACCGTGCTGCTCGGCCCCAACGGCAGCGGCAAGTCCACGCTGCTGCGCACCCTGTGCGGCCTCCAACCCGCCCTCCGCGGCTCGATCACATTGTCCGGCAACGACCTGCATGCAATGCCCGCCGCCGAGCTTGCCCGCACGATCGCCGTCGTGCTCACCGACCGCGTCGATCCTGGCATGCTGTCGGCGCGCGAACTGGCCGGACTGGGCCGCACCCCGCACCTCGGACTCGGCGGCCGAATGAGCGCCCGCGACCACGCCGTGGTCGCGTGGGCGCTCGACGCGGTCGGCGCCACCCATCTGGCCGACAGGCCGGCGAGCGAACTGTCCGACGGCGAGCGCCAGCGCGTGCTCACGGCGCGGGCGCTTGCCCAGGAGCCCACCCTGTTGGTCCTCGACGAGCCCACCGCGTTCCTCGACGTCCCGTCACGGGTCGCGCTCGTGGAACTGCTTCGCGCAGCAGCCCGGGAACACCATCTGGCGGTGGTGATGTCGACGCACGACCTCGAGTTGGCGCTGCGTGTCGCCGACCATGTCTGGCTCGTCGACCGCACCGGCCGATTGTCCACCGGCACGCCGGAGCGCCTCGCGCTCGACGGCCGGATCGGCGACGTCTTCGATTCGCGGTCACTGCGATTCGACGTCGGCTCCGGGGTCTTCACTCTCACGCCCGCACACAAGTCGCCGATCCGGGCGCGGGTCCGCGCGCCGCAGCCGGCAGCGTCGGCGATCGGGCGGCTACTCGGTCGCGAGGGCGCAGTGGTGGTCGACGACGACCAGCCCGCCGATCTGCTCGTCGACACAGGCGAGGGTCTCTCGGTTTTCCACGCCGGGAAGGTGCGTCCCGTCGAAGGCCTGGATGCGCTCCCACGTGTCCTACGTGACCTGCCGCGCACCGATCTACGCCTCGCCCCAGGCAACGCGGTCACCTCGACACTCGAAACCTTGGCCAGCATCAGCCCGTGCTTCACCGCCACGACGGGCGATCGCGGCCCGAGCAGATGGCGCCCGGTGCACGACCTCTACGACTACGCCGACGCGCTCGCCGGCGTAGTCGGACACGTAGGCGCCCGGATCGGCACCACCGAATACCGGGTGGCGGCATCGACGCTGTATCTCGGCTACGCGGCCCGCCTGTGGTCGCTCGCGCTCGGCGGCATCGTCCGCACCGGAATCCTGCCCGACGTCGACCGCCTGCTGTGGCGTGACGTGGACGGTCGCATCGACCTGCACCTGCCCGATGCCGTCGGCTGGGTGGACGACGATCTGGACGAGCTGGTCGAGGTCGCGCGCGAGATGGTCCTGGGCCGCCACATGGAACCGATGATCGCGGCGATCCGCGCCGCCGAGCCCATGTCGGCGCGCCTGCTGCGAGGCAACACCGCGTCGGCGCTGATCGGCGCAGCCCGAGTACTCGACGGAGAGGCCGGAACAGTCGCCGTGAAACTCGCGGAGACGATCCTCCTCGACCAGCGACTGGTTGACACAGTCGACCGGGAGGGACCCGGGTTCCGGCGCCGCAGCTGCTGCCTTTTCTATCGCACGCCCGCCTCCGGCTACTGCGAGGACTGCGTGCTCACCCGTCCGAATGCACTCGAAAAGAAGGAGGAATCGGCATGTCCACCACTCAACCCGAAGGGGTCCAGACCCCGATTATCGTCACCGAAAGCGGAGGGCGCGAACAGCGCTGGCCTATCCCGGCGGACGAGGAATCGCTGCTGAAGCTGATACACATCCTGTTCGACGAGTACTGGGACGACATCTGGTTCGGCATCATGATGGAGGGCGCCGCATGGGAGGTCGCGGCACCGAACGCTTCCAAACGCATCTCGATGTTCGACGGTTACGCGACGATCGACTTCGGCCGCTGGCACTTCCATCTCTGCATCGGCGAACACAACGACAGCGGACCGGAACTCGGCCGGATCCGCCGCTGCTCGCGCGCCGAGCTGTACCGCAGCCTCGGCGCCGACGGCACCCCACACTCGTGGGGCGTCCGCATGTTCAACGGCCGCGACGAACAGATGATGACAGCCATGCTGCCCAACCCATTCCTGACCAAGACACAGCAGATCCGCGACGAACTCGACTTCTCGCAGCTCCAACTCTGGGACCGCCTGCGCGAGCAGTACCTCGGGCTCGGTCCGGATGAGTTGGACCGCCAAGGCAGGGGCTACCGCCATCAGAGCTAGCGATAGCTCGCGCACTACCTTGCATCGAGCACCCGCGACCGGGGTGGGTGGCCTGCTCAGTCGGTCCGCGCCGGATCGTCGACCAGACGTAGTTCGGGGCGAGTGCTCGGGTCCCCGATGAGCGTGCGGAGCCTGGGCAGCTTGAAGGACAGTTCGCCAGCAAATTCCTTGATGGATACCGTTCGCCTCGGCGAGTTCGAGGGCCCGCTCGAGGAGAACAGGGACCTCTCCGGGATAGTCGGCGACGGGTTCGGGCCGGCCAGTTCCAGGTTCGTAGCTGCCGGAGCCTCTGGTAGGCGCGCCGGTAGGTTGCACCACTCACCGCACCGACCTCGCGGCACCGGTAGATCAGGGGGTCGACCGAGTACACCCCCTTGCTCGCCGAGTTGTGCGAGCGCGTTGAGGTCGAGTCGGCCCGGCAAGAGTGGGGTGATCTGGGCGGAAGGCGTGAGCAGCTCTGCGGCGAAACGATCTGCCTCCCTTTTCTGCGGGTCCCCGGCGACACGGTCCCCGTGCATGACCAGATGCCCAAGTTTCGTACGCCGCCGGTGAAGCGGTGCCGGTAGACGTCGTAGGCACGCCCTCCTCCCAGCGCAGTCACCTGGGCACGACTGAAGATCGAGTTGGCGCGCAGTTCGGTGTTTGAGATTCGAAAAATGACTGCGCGAGATTCCACAGATCGTGATACTTCGCCATCACGTCCTGCGGATTCATCAGCGAATAATGAAGGGCCCTGGTGAGGTTCACGCCCGCCGCCACCCGCCGTCCACCAGAACCACGAGCCCGTCCAGCTCGAGCAGGGACAAGGCAGCCCGCACCTGCTCGACCGGCACACCCGCCGACTCCGCCAAGACCGACGGAGTGCAACTGCCCGTGGCCGGAAAAGCCTCGTACACAAGAGAACTCTCCCTCGACAAGCCATCGAGATCGCGGCGGAACAACGCGTCACGTCCGTCGTCACGCCCGAGCACCGGACCGCATTCCTCCACGACCTCGTGCGCACTGCCCACCAGACGCGCTTCACCTTCCCGGATCATCCGGTGGCAACCCTGCGACGATGCGGAGGTCACCGGACCCGGCACCGCCATCACGGGCTTGCCGAGCCGCCGAGCCCACGTCGCGGTGTTGCGGGCGCCGCTGCGCCATCCTGCTTCGACCACGACCGTGCCCGCAGAGAGCGCCGCGATCAGCCGATTGCGCGCCAGGAACCGGTACCGGGCAGGCGTGGTCCCCGGCGGGTATTCGCTGACGACGAGACCCGCCTCCGACACCGAGCGGAGCAACGCGGAGTGCGCTGCGGGATAGGCGCGGTCGACGCCGCAGGCAAGGACGGCCAGCGTCGTTCCCCCGACCCCCAGCGCCGCTCGGTGCGCGGCAGCATCGACCCCGAACGCCGCACCGGACACCACTGTCCACCCGTCGACGGCAAGATCCCCGGCGACCTGCGCGGTCACGTGTTCGCCGTATCCGCTCGCCGCGCGGGTGCCCACGATGCCCACGGACCGGTCGGTCAGTTCGTCGATTCTTCGCTCCCCCCACACCCACAGCGCGAGAGGCGGCGCGTCGGCGTCGACGGTGGTGGTCAGCAACTCGAATCCGAGTAGGTGCCAGGCCGGCCACTCCTCGTCGTCAGGCGTGACCAGGCGCCCTCCCGATCGTGCGAGCCTGCCGAGATCCTCCGCCGCCGTGTCGAGGTGCGCCCGCGCGGCAAGCCGGGACGACAACCGTCCGCCCGCGCCGCCCTGACGAACCGCCTCGGCCACCTCGACCACACCATGTTCCCCGATCGCCGCGGACAACGACCGGGACGCGCCCTGCCCCACCGTGGACAGATACGCCCAGGCGAGACGTCTCTCGTCGGCCGCGCTCACACCAGGCCCCTGTCGCGGAACTGCAGTGCTGTCGCGACGTGCACCTCCGACGGAGAGGCCGCACCCGCGAGATCGGCCAGCGACCACGCGACGCGCAACGCCCGGTCGGCGCCTCTCGCGGTGATCGCACCCTTCCGCAGCGCTCGTTCGACGGGCCGCAACGCCGCCGGTGGGAGCCGGAACTTCTGCCGCAGAGCAGGTCCGGGGACCTCGGCGTTGGTCGACCAGCCGAACTCCGCCCATCGTTGACGTGCAGCATCGCGCGCATTCGCGACCCGCGCGCGGACGTCGTCGGTGCTTTCTCCCGTCTCGTCCATCAACGCGCTCGTCGCGACGGATTCCATGCGGATGCGCAGATCGACGCGGTCGAGCAACGGGCCCGACAGTCGCCCGAGGTATCGGCGCCGCGCCGTGGGTGTGCACACGCAGTCGGCGTCGCGCGCTGGGGCACACGGACACGGATTCGCGGCGAGGACCAGTTGGAATCGTGCCGGGTATCGTGCCACGCCGTCACGCCGCGCAATCCGGACTTCGCCGTCCTCGAGGGGTGTCCGCAGCGCTTCGAGTGTTTTCGTGCCCATCTCGGCAACTTCGTCGAGGAAGAGGATTCCGCGGTGTGCTCGGCTTACCGCACCCGGCTTCGCCATCCCGGTCCCACCACCGATCAGCGAGCTCACGGAGGCGGTGTGGTGCGGTGCGATGAAGGGGGGTTCCGTCACCAGAGGACGGTCGGCGGTGAGCGTGCCGGCCACCGAGTGGATCGCGGTCACTTCGAGGGCGTGCTTCTCGGTGAGCACGGGAAGAATTCCCGGGAGACGCTGTGCGAGCATCGTTTTGCCGATCCCCGGCGGACCGGTGAGCATGAGATGATGCGCCCCCGCAGCGGCCACTTCGAGGGCGCGGCGCGCCTCGTACTGCCCGACGACTTCGCTCAGGTCCCCGCGGACCGCACGCGGAGGGGCGCGACGCTCGCCGGGACGCTCGAGAGCACCGTCACCCTGCAACCAGCGCACGAGGTCCGCGAGGGTATCGGCGCCGTAGATCTCGATCCCCCCCACCAGCGCAGCCTCGATCATCGTCGCGGTGGGCACCACCACCCTCCGCCACCCGTGATTCATCGCAGTCACGACCGCGGGCAGCACTCCCCGGATCGGCCGCAGCCTGCCGTCCAGTGCGAGTTCACCGAGCAGAACGGTCTTCTCGAGGAGATCGAGAGGGACGACGTCGGCGGCGTTGAGCACCGCGCACGCAAGACCCACGTCGTAGACGCTGCCGACTTTGGGCAGCGTCGCCGGCGACAACGCCAGCACGACTTTCGAATCCGGCCATGCGGCACCAGAATTGGACACCGCGGCCCGCACCCGATCGCGCGACTCCTGGAGTGCGGTGTCGGGCAGACCGACCATGGTCACGCCGGGTAACCCCCGCCCGATATCCGCTTCGATCTCGACGACCTGCCCGTCGACACCCGAGACCGCCACCGACCAGGCTCTACCCAGCGCCATCACAGCACCTGCCGCAGGTGGGTGATGACGGGCGCGTAGCCGCGCTGGAGCAGCACTGTCACGACATCCACCCGGATGTGCGTCCACCGCCTGCTCTGCGCGGCGAGCCACATGCCCGCGAGACGCCGGATCCGTTCGGTCTTACCTCGGGTGACGGCTTCGGCGGGCGTGCCGTACCCGAGACCCGACCGGGTCTTGACCTCCACGAATACGAGGACCGCGCCGTCCTGCGCGATCAGATCGAGTTCCCCGTACCGCGTGCGCCAATTGCGTTCGAGCACCACCATTCCGGCGGACTCGAGGAATTCTGCGGCGAGGTCTTCCCCGCGTTTCCCCAGATCCCGATTACGTCCCATGCCCGGCTCCTCCCCCTGCGTGCACCTACTGTGCAGCGAGGGGGTCGCGAGGCAACGGAAACAAGGGCCCCGAGGCGTGATCTGTGGATGAGGACGGGCGTTGTGGACAACGCCCTCGGGCCTGCTATCCCAGCTTGTCGGGCAACCTCAACTCGGGCTTGTCGAGTTCTTCGATGTTGACGTCCTTGAAGGTGATCACCCGGACGTGCTTGACGAACCGCGCGGGGCGGTACATGTCCCAGACCCAGGCATCGGACATGCGTACCTCGAAGTACACCTCTCCGCTCGCGTTGTGCGGGAGCAACTCGACCGCGTTGGCGAGATAGAACCGTCGCTCGGTCTCCACGACGTACGCGAACTGACCGACGATGTCCCGGTACTCCCGGTACAGCGAGAGCTCCATCTCGGTTTCGTACTTTTCGAGATCCTCGGCACTCATCGCTTTCGGTGTCCTCCCAGTCCGGTGTGTCCTGTCATCATCCCGCATCTGCCTCGTCGATGAACAATCGCCGCCGGAACGGGGTGTCGCCGGACACCGCCGCGACGTTTGCCCACGACCGTCGGTGCTCGTGGCACGGGCCGCGTTCTTGCAGCGCCGCGATGTGGGCGGGTGTGTTGTAGCCCTTGTGTACCGCGAAACCGTACCCCGGTATCTCGCGATCGAGGTCCACCATGATCCGATCTCGCGTGACCTTGGCGAGAATACTGGCGGCCGCGATACAGGCGGCGGCGCCATCTCCGCCGATGACCGGAAGCGACGGAACCGGCAGACCGGGCACCCGGAATCCGTCGGTGAGCACATAACCGGGTGCGAGGGACAAGCCCGCGACGGCGCGTCGCATGCCTTCGATGTTGGCCACGTGGATACCGATCGCGTCGATCTCCGCGGCCGGTACCTCGATCACATTCCACGCGAGTGCCCTACGCGTGATGACCGCGTACAACTCTTCGCGAGTCTTCTCGGTGAGCTTCTTCGAGTCGTCGAGCCGGTCGAGCGACGGGTGCGGCTTCGGGCCGAGAATGCAGGCCGCGATGACCAGCGGGCCGGCGCACGGACCTCGCCCGGCCTCGTCGACTCCGGCCACGGGACCGAGTCCGCACCGCACGAGGGCGGATTCCATCGTCCGCAGGCCTGCGGACCTGCGGATCACCGGACGAGGGGGCCAATTGTCCAGAACGGTCACGAGGGGATTATCTCCGGAGAATCGATCAGACCCCACCGTCCGGGGGGCAGCACGATGAACTGGGCCTTGCCGATCACGTTGTCCAGGGGAACGGCACCCTGGTATTCGTCGCCGACGTGATACCGCGAGTCCGCGGAGTTGCTGCGGTTGTCGCCCATGACCCATACCGCGTCCTCGGGGACGGTGATCGGTCCGAAGCACCGGCCGGACGGTACGTCGGTGTCGCAGTCGACCACACCGGGCGTGAACGGGTAGTCCATCTGCACATAGGGCTCGTCGAGCGGTTTTCCGTCGACGAGGACGCGGCCCTGGTCGTCGCAGCACTCGACCGTTTGACCCCCGACTGCGATGACGCGCTTGACGAGGTCGTTCTCGTCGGGCGGCACGACACCGATCAGCGAGCCGACCTCCTGCAGGCCGCGCAGAACGACATTGTCGGAGCGAGTCGAGGTGTATCCCGCCGACCACGAGTCGGGTCCCTTGAACACGATGACGTCGCCGGGCCGGGGATCGGTGAAGCGGTAGCTGATCTTCTCGACGACGATCCGGTCGCCGGTACACCCCGGGCATCCGTGGAGCGTGGGCTCCATCGACTCGGACGGGATGAGGTAGACGCGGGCGACGAAGGTCTGGAGCAGGAAACTCAGTGCCAGCGCCACCACGATGAGAATCGGGAGTTCGCGCCAGAAGGACTTTTCCTTCTTTGTGTCCTTGTTGTCGTCCTTGCGGGAGAATCCACCGCCCGGATCGGCGTCGTCGCGCCGGTGGTGTGCACCGGAGGTTCGGTGGTTGCGGGCGACGGCGTCGTCGCTGTAACGGTGCGCACCCGGACCGGCCGGATCGTGCGGGGAATCTGCCACGACGACAGCCTAGCGTCTGTCCACACGCTCTCCGAACGGCGACAACCCGGCACGGACGAATGTCCGTACCGGGTTGTCGAACGCGTGGTTCAGCGCGTGGAGATCAGCGCTTTTCCTTGATCTTCGCAGCCTTGCCGCGCAGGTCGCGCAGGTAGTACAGCTTGGCGCGACGCACGTCACCGCGGGTGAGGACGTCGATCTTCGCAATGTTGGGGCTGTGGACCGGGAAGGTGCGCTCGACACCGACGCCGAACGACACCTTGCGCACGGTGAAGGTCTCGCGGACGCCGCCGCCCTGACGCCGGATCACGACGCCCTTGAAGACCTGCACGCGCTCCTTGGAGCCCTCGATAACCTTGACGTGCACGTCGAGCGTGTCGCCGGGACGGAAGTCCGGGATGTCGTCGCGCAGCGACTTTGCGTCCAGAAAGTCCAGGGTGTTCATCGGTTACATCCTCTTTTTTGCTCGAGCAGAGGAACCTGGCGGCGACCACCGTGAGGCGGGCTCGACCGGTTCATACCCAGGTCAGGTAGGCGTGCCCTAACGGGGCAACCCGTCAATTGTGCCAGACGACGCCGCCGGAGGCGAAATCGACGGCGGTGGCAGCGCGGGATGGACCTCCCGGTCGAGGACCTCCTCGGCCATGACCTTCGAATTCTCCACACTTCCGCGCACCGTCTCGAGTGTCGGAGCCCCCGCCACAAGATTCTGCACGACGACCTTCGCCCGAACGACGGGGCGACGTACTTTCCGTTCCCGCGCGAGCGACCGAGCCATCTTGCGCGAGTCGGGTCCGTACCGCGCCCGTGCCCACGGTGCCGCCGGACGCGACAACCGGAGCGCACCGACCCACAGCAGCGGAGCGAAGAACAAGCCCACCAGCCCTGTCCAGATCTTTCCTTTGGACAGGACGACCATCGCCAGCAGCAGGTCGATCACCGCACCCACCACCAGCAGCCCGCGGCTGATCAGGTCTCCGGTGTCCTCGAAATTGGCGGCGTCCCCGAGGTCGAGCGGCCGGAGCCCGACGAGCAACATGCCCGTCACGGCGACCGCGACGAATACCGCATCGACCGAGACGCGGCCTTCTTCGTCCCAATACACGTCGTTGAGGTAGAAGATCAGCGCGAACTCGTCCAGGGTCAACGCGGCGCCTACCCCGAACAGCGTCGCGAAGACGACGCCGGCCGCCCGGCTCCCGTCCTCGTAGAAGCCGATCAGGCCACCTCCGGCGATCACCATGGTCACCACGCCGAACACCACGTGATGCACGTGGTGTCCGCCGGGACTGATGTTGCCGGGCCACCACCGCACGTTCGCGCGGATCATTCGCACGCTCACCCGGATGAACAAGAAGGCCACCACGAAACCGATGAGGAAGCACAGCAGCGGAAATCGTCCCTGCTCGACGATTTCCCTGCGGAACCAGTCGATCATCCCGGTCACCGCACGACCGGCAGCCACTCCATACAACTCAGCATCGCAGGTGCGGGGCCACGCCGCGGAACAACGCGACCCCGCACCGGGATACGAACTACTTCCCGAATCCGGCTCGTCGCAGCGCCTCGGCCATGGACCCGGCGGCCGGAGCTTCGCTGCGCCGGCCCGACTGCCCGTCGCGGTTCCGGCCGCCCTGTCCGTTGCCCCGCGTCTGGCTGTCGCCCCGGCCCTGAGTGTTGCCCCGGCTCTGGCCGCCGGCCGGTCCCCCGCGGCGTGCGCCGCCCCGGGGCGGACGCCCGTCGGACGCATCGGGCGTGGTCGAGGGCAGTTCGTCGTCGAGGCGGAGGGTCAGAGCGATGCGCTGTCTCGGCACGTCGACCTCGAGGACCTTCACCTTGACCACTTCGCCGGACTTGACGACGTCGTGCGGATCCTTGACGAAGCTGCGCGACATCGCCGACACATGCACCAGACCGTCCTGGTGCACTCCGACGTCGACGAACGCACCGAATGCGGCGACGTTGGTGACGACACCTTCGAGCACCATCCCGGGCTTCAGGTCGCCCACCTTCTCGACGCCCACCGCGAAGGTAGCGGTCTTGAACTCCGGGCGGGGGTCGCGTCCGGGCTTTTCGAGTTCCCCGATGATGTCGGTGACCGTCGGCAGCCCGAACTTGTCGTCGACGAAGTCGTCCGGACGCACCGTACGGAGCGTTGCGGTGTTGCCCAGCAGTTCGCGCACGGCCGTCCCGCTGCGTTCGGCGATCCGTCGCACCACGGGGTAGGCCTCGGGGTGCACGGCGGACGCGTCGAGCGGGTCCTCACCGTTGGGAATGCGGAGGAATCCGGCGCACTGCTCGAACGCCTTGGGACCGAGCCGCGCGACGTCCTTGAGCGCCCGGCGGCTGGGGAAGGGACCGTTCTGGTCGCGGTGCGCCACGATGCTCTCGGCGAGCGACGACGTGACACCCGAGACGCGCGAGAGCAGCGGCACCGACGCAGTGTTGACATCGACCCCCACCGCGTTCACCGCATCTTCGACGACCGCTCCGAGGGACCGGGCGAGCATCGTCTCCGAGACGTCGTGCTGGTACTGCCCCACGCCGATGGACTTGGGATCGATCTTGACCAGTTCGGCGAGCGGATCCTGCAGGCGCCGGGCGATCGATACCGCGCCGCGGATCGACACGTCGAGGTCGGGCAGTTCCTGTGAGGCGTACGCCGAGGCCGAGTACACCGAGGCCCCGGCCTCGGACACCACGATCTTCGTGAGACCGGGCGTGCCGAGCTTCGCGATCAGTTCGGTGGCGAGCGCGTCGGTCTCCCGCGACGCCGTGCCGTTACCGATGGCGATCAGTTCGACGCCGTGCCTCGCGACGAGTTGGGCGAGGGTCGCCAGCGACTGGTCCCGTTTGTTGTGGGGCTGGTGCGGGTAGATCGTGGCATGGTCGACGACCTTGCCGGTGGCGTCGACCACTGCGACCTTGGTGCCGGTGCGGAAGCCGGGGTCCAGGCCCATGGTGGGACGGGACCCGGCGGGTGCGGCGAGCAGAAGATCCTTGAGGTTTGCCGCGAAGACGTCGACGGCATCCTTCTCCGCGGACTGCTTGAGCCGCATCCGGAGATCGACACCGAGCGAGACCTGCAGGCGGGTCCGCCACGCCCAGCGCACGGTGTCGAGCAACCAGCGGTCGGCGGCCCGGCCGCGGTCGGCGATACCGAAACGTGCGGCGATGCGGCCCTCGAAGTACGACGGCTCCCCCGGCTCGGGCTCGTCGGCATCGGGAACGAGCGTCAGGGAGAGCACCTCTTCCTTTTCGCCACGCAGCATCGCGAGGATGCGGTGGGACGGAAGCTGGGTGAACGGCTCGGAGAATTCGAAGTAGTCCGCGAACTTCGCGCCGTCGGTCTCCTTGCCCGGGCGGACGGCCGCTTTCATGCAACCGCGGCTCCACATCGCCTCGCGAAGTTCACCGACGAGGTCGGGGTCCTCCGCGAAACGCTCGACGAGGATGGCACGTGCACCGTCGAGTTGCTCTGCGGAGAACCCGGCGGGATCGGTGCTCGGGTCCGAGTAGAGGGCGTCGGCGACGGGTTCGTGGCCGGCTTCCCGCGCGATCTGCGCTTTCGTGCGCCGCTTGGGCTTGTAGGGCAGGTAGATGTCCTCGAGCCTGGCCTTGGTGTCCGCGAGGCGGATCTGGGCGCGCAGGTCGTCGTCGAGTTTGCCCTGGGCATCGATGGATTCGAGGATCGCGGCTCGGCGCTCGTCGAGTTCGCGCAGGTACCGCAGCCGCTCTTCGAGGGTGCGGAGCTGAGCGTCGTCGAGTCCGCCGGTTGCCTCCTTGCGGTAGCGCGCGACGAAGGGCACGGTGGCGCCGCCGTCGAGCAAGGCCACTGCCGCGGACACCTGGTGTTCGCGGACGTCGAGTTCGTCGGCGATTCGCCGGATGACGGTGTCGGGTTCGGTTGTCACGACGATCGACCCTACATTTATCCTTGCGACGCTCCCCCGGCGCCACATCGGGCCGGATGAGGGAGCATCGATATCGGACGCGCTGGTTCCGCGCGCCGCACAATGGCATACAGGAGTATCGATGAATCGGGGTCGCCGGACCGGTGCGAGGTCGTACGCAACGGTGCTGCTCGCAGCAGCAACGGTAGTGGCGTGTGGATCGCAATCCGGCGGGTCGACGGAGATCATGCCTGTCCTGACGGCACTCGGGCCGGGTGTGACCGGTCTCGGCGCCGATGCGGCCGCCGATGCCGCAATGCTGGGTTCGGCGTCGCTCGACGCGGAGTCGCTGAGGATGCGGATCGACGCGGCCGCTGCTCTCGCGGAGCGCCGAGGCGCGCAGATGACCATCGCCGTGCTGGATCGCAGCACCGGCGCGCGCACGGTCGGTGGCGTGGACCAGCCGATCGAGACGGCGTCGGTGGTGAAACTGTTCGTCGCCGACGATCTCCTCTTCCGTGAGTCGACCGGTGAGGTGACGCTCAGCGAGGACGACTACGACCTCATCGAGGACATGCTGAGGTCGTCGGACGACACTGCCGCGAATCTGTTGTGGGAGCAGCACGGCGGTTCGGAGATCGTCGAACGAGTAGCCGAGCGTCACAACCTGACCGGGACGACCCCTCCCTACTCGTCGTGGTGGTGGAACACGACGACCACGGCGTCGGATCTGCTCACCTGGTACGACGACGTACTCGGCGGACGCGGCGGTCTCGACGCCGAGGCGAGCGCGCGGATCATCGGATATCTGACAGACTTCACTTCCAACGGTTCCGACGGGTACGACCAGACCTTCGGGTTGCCCGAGGGGTTGCCCGGGGTGACCGGTCTCGGCGTGAAGCAGGGATGGATGTGCTGCGTCAGCGGTGAGTGGGTGCACTTGTCCACCGGTTTCTTCGGCGACGACCATCGATTCGTCGTTGCTGTGACGTCGCGGGAAGAGGTCACCTACGAGGAGGACGACCCGATGTTCGGCATGGGGATTCTTCCGGACCTGGCGCTCTACGACGTGACATCCGACGGCAGTGCCCGTCATGCGCGAGAGACGGTCTCCCTCGCCGTGGAGACGGCGTTGGGAACCTCGACCGACCGATGACAGTCCGGGCGGCATCGCCGCCCGGTGATCAATTCGCGTCGGGGAGCAGATCGGGCCGTCGTTCGCGGGTGCGGGCGAGCGATTGTTCCCGGCGCCAGGCGGCGACCTTCGCGTGGTCGCCCGAGAGCAGAACCGGCGGTACGTCGAGCCCGCGCCAACTGGCCGGCCGCGTGTAGCTCGGTCCTTCGAGGAGCCCGTCGGAGAACGAATCTTCTTGGTGCGACTGCTGATTGCCGAGAACGCCGGGAAGGAGCCTGACCACAGCCTCGACCATGACGAGGACTGCTACCTCCCCACCGATGAGCACGTAGTCCCCGATGCTCACTTCTTCGACGCGCACCCGGCGTGCGGCGTCGTCGAAGACTCGCTGATCGATGCCTTCGTACCGTCCGCACGCGAAGACGATGCGTTTTTCCTGCGACCAGCGCTGGGCGGTCGCCTGGTCGAACCGGCGTCCCGCGGGAGTCGGCACGACGAGCAGGACGTCGGGGTCCGTTTCACGGTCCGGTCCGGCCTCACATTCGGCTCCGGCTTCACCGTCACGGGCGGCCAGCACGTCGTCGAGCGCCGGGCCCCAGACGGTCGGTTTCATGACCATGCCCGGACCGCCGCCGTACGGTGCGTCGTCGACGGCCTTGTGGACGTCGTGCGTCCAGTCCCGGAGGTTGTGGATGCCCACGGAGATCAGGCCTTTGTCGATGGCCTTGCCGAGGAGGGCGGCGCGCATCGGCGCGAGATATTCGGGAAAGATGGTGACGACATCGAGTCGCACGGAACTACCTGTCTCCCTTGCCGTCCCGCTGTGATGCCTTCGACGGGGGTTCCCCGAAGTCGGGGTCGAGCAGCCCCTCGGGCGGATCGATCTCGATGACGCCGTCCGCGATCGACACGGTCGGCACGATTTCGGTGACGAACGGGATCAGCAGTTCCGAGCGGTCGTCGTCGGCGGGGTTGAGCGAGAGCAGTTCCCCGGCCGCGGTGTGCAGTACTTCGCGGACGGTGCCCACCACTGTGCCCCCGTCGGGCCTGCCCTCGACGATGCGCACGGTCAATCCTTCGAGTTCGTGATCGTAGAACTCGTCGGGATCGCCGGACGGTGGCAGGTCGTCGCTGTCGACGACGAACAGGGTTCCGCGCAGGGCATCGGCCGTGGTGCGGTCGACCACCCCGCTCAGGCGCAGCAGAAGCCGCCCGGAATGCTCCCGGGCGGCTTCCACCGTGTAGTTCTGCAGGTTCTTCTCGCGGGGTTTGCGTCCTCGCAGGACCGCACCCACGGCGAAGCGCTCTTCGGGTTCGTCGGTACGAACCTCGACGACCACCTCACCTTTGATGCCGTGCGACTTGGCCACACGACCCACTACGAGCTCCACCTGCGACGCCTATCGGTCGGTGTCGACGACGTCGACGCGAATGCCCCGGCCACCGATGCCGGTGACGAGGGTCCGCAGTGCGGTAGCGGTACGCCCGCCCCGGCCGATCACCTTGCCGAGATCGTCGGGATTGACGTGGACCTCGACGGTGCGTCCCCGTCGACCCGTGATCAGGTCGACGCGAACGTCGTCGGGGTTGGCGACGATTCCACGAACGAGATGCTCGACGGCGTCGGCGACCACGGTGCTCATTACTCGGCGGCCTCGGTGGACTCGGCCTCGGTGGCCTCTTCCTTGGCAGCCTTCTTCTTCTTCGGGGTGGTCGCGGCGGCGGCCGGCTCGTTCTCGGCCTGGGCGAGAGCGGCCTGGAACAGCTCGAGCTTGGACGGCTTGGGCTCTGCCTTCTTCAGCGTGCCCTCGGCGCCCGGCAGGCCCTTGAACTTCTGCCAGTCACCGGTGATCTTCAGAAGATTGAGGACGGGCTCGGTCGGCTGTGCGCCGACACCCAGCCAGTACTGTGCGCGCTCCGAATCGATCTCGATCAGCGAGGGCTCTTCCTTGGGCTGGTACTTGCCGATCGTCTCGATCGCCCGGCCGTTACGGCGGGTACGCGAGTCGGCGACGACCACGCGGTACTGCGGGTTGCGGATCTTGCCGAGACGGGTGAGCTTGATCTTCACAGCCATGGCTGTTTCTCCTTCGAAGCGCGCAAGGCGCATGTCACGTGCAATTCGGACGACGTGCCCTTTTGGCACGCCCGGTTTTGCCTCTAACCTGTGACCGCCGCGCGGTACGTAACCGGATGCGACGACAGCGGTCCATTCTGCCAGATCGCCGAGCCAGGACGAAACCGGTGGTCACGCGAGTGCCGGACTCCGTCCGACGACCGCTCCCCGGAGGACGACGAGGTCCGGGGACGCCGCCGCGGGGTCCCGGCGCGGGTCGTCGGTGTAGACGACGAAGTCGGCGGGAGTTCCCGGTTCGAGACTGGGGTGACCGAGCCACGTGCGGGCAGCCCAGCTCGCGGCAGCGAATGCTTCGGTCGGGTCGAGACCCACCCGGCCGAGGGCAACGATCTCGTCCGCGATCCGGCCGTGCCGGACGTGTCCCCCGGCGTCGGTCCCGGCATAGATGGGGACGCCGGCCTCGTGGGCGGCGCCGATCGTGTCGGCGACTCGCGCGTGCAGGTCGCGCATGTGTGCCGCATAGACGGGGAAACGCGTTGCGGAGTCTGCGATCTCAGGAAAGTTCTCGATGTTGACGAGGGTCGGGACCAGCGCGATGCCACCGGCGGCCATGGTCGCGATCGTATCGTCGGTCAGGCCCGTGCCGTGCTCGATGCAGTCGATTCCTGCTGCGAGCAGACCCGGCAACGCGTCTTCGCCGAACACGTGCGCTGTGACACGGGCACCTTCGCGGTGTGCCGCAGCGATCGCGTCGACGAGAATCGCGTCGCTCCACAGCGGCGCAAGGTCGCCGGTTCCCCGATCGATCCAGTCGCCGACGAGTTTGACCCAGCCGTCGCCGGCCCGGGCTTGTCGCGCGACCTCGGCGGGGAGTCGGGTTTCGTCGTCGAGTTCCACCGGCAGGCCCCGGATGTAGCGCTTCGGGAGCGCGATGTGCCGGCCTGCCCGCACGATGCGCGGCATTTCCGGGTCGTCGTCGAAGCTGCGGGTGTCGGCGGGCGATCCGGCATCCCGGAGCAGCAGAACCCCCGCGTCCCGTTCGACGACGGCCTGCGCGCGGGCGCCCGCTACGTCTTCGATTCCCCCGCCGTAGCGGATACCGACATGGCAATGCGCATCGACGAGCCCGGGCAGGACCCAGCCGCCGACCGAAATCGTCTCCGCGCCGGGAATCGGCTCGGACGAGAACATTCCGTCCGAGCCGACCCATAGTTCGACGGGCTCGCCGTCGAGCGTCTTGCCCCGGACCACGAAAGGCTCGCCGATCTCCGGCGCCCCGCTCCCCGCTGTCACGGGAGTTACTTCTTCGGCATCTTGAACTGCGAGAAGTCGAATCCTTCGAGGCCCGGAGGCAGCTCGTCGAGTCCCTTCGGCATCTTCGACAGATCGGGCATGCCACCCGGCAATCCGCCGGGCAAGCCCGGGAATCCACCGGGCAAGCCGCCCCGCACCTTCGGCGGGGTGGGGCCGCGCCCGCCCTTCTTGCCCTTCTTGCCCTTCTTCGACCGCTGGTTCTTGCGGCCACCTATGCCCATCTGGCCGGCCATCGCCGTCATCATCTTGCGGGCTTCGAAGAAACGATCGACGAGCTGGTTGACGTCGGAGACCTTCACGCCGGAGCCGTTGGCGATGCGGAGGCGGCGCGAGCCGTTGATGATCTTCGGGTTGGCCCGCTCGGCGGGGGTCATACCGCGGATGATCGCCTGGATACGGTCGAGTTGCTTCTCGTCGACGTTGGCCAGCGCGTCCTTCATCTGTCCCGCGCCGGGAAGCATGCCCAGGAGATTCGCGATGGGCCCCATCTTCCGCACGGCCATCATCTGGTCGAGGAAGTCTTCGAGGGTGAGCTCGCCCGAACCGATCCTGTTGGCGGTTGCTTCGGCCTGCTCGGCGTCGAAAACCTGCTCGGCCTGCTCGATGAGCGTCAGAACGTCGCCCATGCCGAGGATGCGGCTCGCCATGCGCTCGGGGTGGAAGACGTCGAAGTCTTCGAGCTTCTCGCCGGTGGATGCGAACATGATCGGCTGGCCGGTCAGCTCACGGACGCTGAGTGCGGCACCGCCGCGCGCGTCGCCGTCGAGCTTGGTGAGCACCACGCCGCTGAATCCGACCCCTTCGCGGAAGGCCTCTGCGGTGCTGACCGCGTCCTGACCGATCATCGCGTCGAGGACGAACAGCGTCTCGTCGGGATGAACCGCGTCGCGGATCCCGGCCGCCTGGGCCATCAGTTCCTCGTCGATACCGAGGCGGCCGGCGGTGTCGACGATGACCACGTCGTACTGCTTGGTCTTCGCCTCGGCGATGCCCTGCTCAGCCACCGCGACGGGGTCCGCCGCCGTGATACCGAGGGCGTTCTCGCCACCGCCGATGGAGGTGCCGGGGTGAGGCGCGAACACCGAGACCCCTGCGCGCTCACCGACCACCTGCAGCTGGGTGACGGCGCCCGGGCGCTGCAGGTCGCATGCGACGAGCAGCGGGGTGTGGCCCTGATCCTTGAGCCACTTGGCGAGCTTGCCGGCCAGGGTGGTCTTACCCGCGCCCTGCAGACCGGCGAGCATGATGACCGTCGGGGGGGTCTTCGCGAACCGCAGCCGGCGAGTCTCGCCGCCGAGGATCTTGACGAGTTCCTCGTTGACGATCTTGACGACCTGCTGAGCGGGGTTGAGGGCACCGTGTACCTCGGCACCCTTGGCGCGTTCCTTGATCTTCTTGATGAACTCGCGCACGACGGGCAGCGCGACGTCGGCTTCGAGGAGCGCGAGGCGGATCTCGCGGCACGTCGCGTCGATGTCTGCGTCGGACAGGCGTCCCTTGCCCCGCAGGTCCTTCAGGACCCCTGTCAACCTGTCGGAAAGGGATTCGAACACCGAATGCGCTCCTGGGCTATGACGAAGATGCGGACAATGCTGCGAACCAGGGTAACCGCTCCCGATGCGCGAGCATCGAGTGCGGCTACCCAGCCGGTGGGATCACCGGTCGTTCAGGACGCCGCCTCGGCCGACTTCGGCTCGGGGGTGGGCAGCACCGCGAGGAGTTCCCGCTCGAGGTGCTCGCGTGACGCACGCGTATCGAGCCCGGTCAGATCCACCCCGAAGGCATCGACGACGGTCGTGCCGAGGGTCGTCACCCTCGCCCAGCGGACGTCGGCACCCACCCGTTCGAAGACGTCGGCCAGCCGGCACAACAGGCCCAGACGGTCCTCGGCGCGCAACTCGAGCACCACCTGGCCGGGCTCGGACGCGTCGAACCAGATCAAGCGCGGCGGCGCCTGGGCGTAGGTACCGGGTACCGCCTGCTCGGGTCGCTCCGGAGTACGTCCTTCCCGCGCGGCACGGTCCTTCGCGTCCAGTTCGGAGAGGAGATCGAGGTCTCCGGAACGGGCACGGCCGAGTTCCTGCCGGAGCAGGCTCGCCTCCGGGGGTGCACCGAATCGCGGCATCACCACGAAGGTGTTGACGGTGCTGCCGGCGTGGCTTCCGATCGACGCGGACAGCACCCGGAGCCCGTGCAGGGCCAGGACGCCCGCCTCGTCCGACAGCACCCCGCGTTCGTCGGGAGCGATGAAGGTGGCTTCGTAGCTCCGGCCGTCCTCGCGGGGATCGAGTGCGACGTGCGTTGCCCCCTCGGCGGCCAGCGTCGCCAGCTCCGGATCGATCGGATCCGGCACGGGCAGTTCCTCACCGGCCATCATCATGCGGCACCGTCGTACCAGTTCCCGGAGCAGCGACGCCTTCCAGTCGCCCCACACGCCGGGCCCGGTCGCCTGCGAATCCGCCTCGGCCAGTGCGTGCAGCAGGTCGAGGAGGACCGGATCACCGTCCAGCGCCTCGACGACCGACGCCACGGTCTCGGGGTCGTCGAGGTCGCGACGGGTCGCGGTGTGCGGCAGCAGCAGGTGGTGACGCACCATCGCGGTGAGCATCCCGAGGTCGTACGGCCACAATCCCATCCGCCGCCCGATCTGCTGAGCCAGTTCGGCACCGACGACGCTGTGATCCCCGCCCCGCCCCTTTCCGATGTCGTGCAGCAGCGCACCGAGGACGAGCAGGTCGGGACGCGCGACGCGCGTGGTCAGTTCGCTCGCGTACACCGCGGTTTCGACGAGATGCCGGTCGACGGTCCACGTGTGGATGGCGTCGCGCGGGGGCAGGTCGCGCACCGCACCCCATTCGGGCAGCAACCGGCCCCACAGACCCGTCCGGTCGAGAGACTCGATCACATCCACCGCGCGCCGTCCCGAACCGAGCAGGACGAGCAGATCGTTGAGCGCCTCGCGTGGCCACGGTTCACGCAGTTCGGGTGCGTTGTCGGCGAGCCGGGTCAGTGTGGCCGCGGAAATCGGCAGACCCGACTGGGCGGCGGCGGCCGCGACGCGGGTGATCAGCCCCGGGTCGCGCCGTGGATGAGCGTCGCGGGCGAGCGCCACCTCTCCCCCGTGTTCGACGACCCCTTCGTCGAGTGGTCTGCGTACCGGTCCGCGGCGCAGCCGAGACAATCCCTTCCGGGGCAGCGAGTTCGCCGCGGTCCGGAGCCCGACGTCCACCGAATAGCTCACCGTCCGTGCAGATTCGGTGAGCACACGGGCGAGGTCGAACCGGTCTCCGATGCGGAGCGCGGCACCGATTTCGTCGGCGTCCTGGGCGCGAAGCTGGTCGCGGCCGCGTCCTGCGACACGATGCAGTTCGGTGCGCACATCGAGCAGCCGGCGGTGCGCGACGGCGAGACCGCCACCGGGTACATCCGGACCGAGACCCGGCATGCCATCGGTGAGCTGCGCGACGGACAGAGCATTGAGCAGCTGTACGTCCCGCAGCCCTCCGCGACCGCTCTTGAGGTCGGGTTCGGCGCGGTGCGCGATCTGCCCGCTGCGCCGCCATCGCGTCTCGGTCATCTCGAACAGCTCGTCGAACCGCGAGCGGATCCCGGTACGCCACTGGCGCCGCACCCCGCCGATCAGCAGGTTGCTCAACTCCACGTCGCCGGCGATGTGCCGCGCCTCGAGCATCCCGAGCGCAGCTGTCAGATCCGACGAGAACACCTGCAGTGCCTGCGGGACCGTGCGGACACTGTGGTCGAGTTTGATGTGGGCGTCCCACAGCGGGTACCAGAGCTTGTCGGCGACGCGCGAGACCACAGCGCTGTCCATGTCGTCGTGCAGCAGGATCAGGTCGAGATCCGAATAGGGCAGCATCTCGCGTCGGCCGAGACCCCCGACCGCGACGATCGCGAAGCCGCAGTCGTTCTTGATGCCGAGCTCCGCACCCTTGGTGGTGAGCCAGAATTCGTGCAGGTCGACGAGTGCGTGACGCAGAGCAGGCGTGTCGAGCCGCCGGTTCCGTGAGGTGCCGGCCAGAAGGGCATCGCGGGCCGCGGTGAGGTCCGCGGCTCCGGCATGGGCGGTGTCGTGGCCCGGAGACACCGAGGGCCCCGGTCCCGCCGCCGAAGCGGCGGGGCCAGGGCCTCGAGTTCCGGACCCGTGGGGGTCAGAGTGCATCCGTTCCTCGTTCTCCCGTGCGCACCCGCACCACCGACTCGACGGGGGTGATCCACACCTTGCCGTCGCCGATCTTGCCTGTACGGGATGCCTCGACGATGGTCTCGACGACCTTGTCGACCGCAGAGTCGTCCACGACAACCTCGACGCGCACCTTGGGTACGAAATCCACGGAGTACTCGGCGCCGCGGTAGACCTCGGTGTGGCCCTTCTGACGTCCGTAGCCCTGCACCTCGCTGACGGTCATGCCGAGCACACCCGCCTGTTCGAGACCTGCTTTGACGTCCTCGAGCGTGAACGGCTTGATGATTGCCGTGATCAGCTTCATATCCTCATCCTTCCCAGTGCCCACTGGCTACTGCGATCACTGCCCGCTGTCTTGGTCTTCTTATCACTTCGGTGCGTTGGAGAAGTCGGTCACTTCAACGCGGTGGCGAAGTCGTACGCGGATTCCGCGTGCTCTCCTTCGTCGATTCCACGGGCTTCTTCCTCTTCCGTCACTCGCCAGCCGAGAGGCTTGAGGGCGAACGCGATGATGAGGGTGACCACTGCGGTGAACACGAGGGCGACGACCGCAATGACGATCTGGATGACGAGCTGCTTGTAGTCGCCACCGTAGAACAGGCCGGTCTCGGTTCCGAGGAATCCGATGGCCACCGTGCCCCAGAGGCCGGACACGAGGTGCACACCGACGACGTCGAGCGAGTCGTCGTAGCCGAACTTGTACTTCAGGCCGACGGCCAGGGCGGACAGCACACCTGCGACGACGCCGAGGGCGATCGAGCCGACGGGGCTCAGCGAACCGGCAGCAGGGGTGATGGCCACGAGGCCTGCGACCGCACCCGACGCGGCACCGAGGCTGGTGGCCTTACCGTCACGCAGTCGTTCTGTGAGGAGCCAGCCGAGGATTGCTGCGGCGGTGGCGGTGGTGGTGTTGACCCAGGCGAGGCCTGCGGTTCCGTCCGCGGCGAAGGCCGAACCGGCGTTGAAGCCGAACCAGCCGAACCACAGCAGGGCTGCGCCGAGCATGACGAACGGGAGGTTGTGCGGGCGGAAGGCGGTGCGGCCGAAGCCGGTGCGCTTGCCGACGACCAGTGCGAGGACGAGCGCTGCGATACCGGCGTTGATGTGGACCACGGTGCCGCCGGCGAAGTCGATCGGGGAGACCGTGGCGACGAGGCCGCCTTCTCCGTCGTCGGAGGTGCCGAAGAGCTTGGCTGCGAGGCTGTCTTCCGAACCCGAGAGCAGGCCGCCACCCCACACCATGTGGGCGAGGGGGAAGTACGCGCAGGTCACCCAGATCGCTGCGAACACCATCCAGGTACCGAACTTGACGCGCTCGGCCAGCGCACCGCTGATCAGCGCGGTGGTGATGATCGCGAAGGTCACCTGGAAGCCGATATCGATGATCTGCGGGTAATTGCCGAGGCCGGCGAGGAATTCACCGTTCTCGTCGTAGATCGCCCCCTGCAGACCGAAGTGCTGGAACGGGTTGGCGAAGATGCCGCCGATGTCCTCGGAGCCGTAGGACATCGACCAGCCCCACAGCACGTAGACGACGCCGATCACGGCCATCGCCCCGAACGACATCATCATCATGTTCAGGACAGATTTCGCCCGGGACATTCCGCCGTAGAAGAACGCCAGACCCGGTGTCATCAACAGCACGAGTGACGCTGCCATCAGCATCCATGCTGCGTCCCCGGTGTTCACCACTTCCTCCACTTGCAACCTCCCTGTTGGTCGCGCCGAACGGCGCGTCGTCATCGAGAGAAAGCTTGGTTGTGCCATGTTTCATCGGAAGCGCCGCACTGTTTCGAGGGTGTGAACGACGATCCGGTGCGTGTTTCATCTGTGTTTCGAGGACGGCCGGGACCGCCGATCCCAACCGGACAAACCCGGCCGGAGCCGGAATTCGGGCGTATTCGGAGCCACCGGACCCGCGTGCCGGAGTCGCGTGTCGAGAGCACAACGAAAGCTGTGGCCGCTCCCCTGTCGAGGGGAGCGGCCACAGAAGGAACGCGACGGGACGGTCAGCCGAGCAGCGCGTCGACGAACGCCTCGGGCTCGAAGGGGGCGAGGTCGTCGGCGCCCTCTCCCAGACCGACGAGCTTGACCGGCACACCGAGTTCGTGTTGCACCTGGAACACGATGCCGCCCTTGGCGGTGCCGTCGAGCTTGGTGAGAACGACTCCGGTGATGTCGACGACGTCGGCGAACACCCGGGCCTGCATCAGGCCGTTCTGGCCGATGGTGGCGTCGAGAACGAGAAGCACCTCGTCGACTGCCGCCTTCTTCTCCACGACCCGCTTGACCTTGCCGAGTTCGTCCATCAGACCGATCTTGGTGTGCAAACGCCCGGCCGTGTCGATCAGGACCGCGTCGACACCGTTTTCGATGCCTTTCGCGACCGCATCGAACGCTACGGCGGCGGGGTCCGCGGAATCCTTGCCGCGCACGACTTCGGCACCGACGCGCTCGGCCCAGGTCTGCAACTGGTCTGCCGCAGCCGCACGGAAGGTGTCGGCGGCACCGAGGAGCACCCGGCGGCCGTCGGCGACCAGCACGCGAGCGAGCTTGCCGGTGGTGGTCGTCTTACCCGTGCCGTTGACACCCACGACGAGCAGCACGGCGGGATGGTCCTCGTGCGGCAGCGCACGGATCGAACGATCGAGTTCGGGGCGCAGTTCGTCGACGAGGACACTGCGCAACAGAGCGCGGGCCTCAGCCTCGGTGCGCACCGTGTTCAGCGCGATCTCCTCACGCAACCGGTCGACGATCTTGGTCGTGGTCGCGGCACCGAGGTCGGCGACGAGCAGCGTGTCCTCGATCTCTTCCCAGGAGTCCTCGTCGAGGTCGCCGCCGCCGAGCAGGCCGAGCAGGCTCTTACCGACAGCGGACTGCGAGCGGGCGAGGCGGCCGCGGAGCCGGACGAGCCGGCCGGCGGTGGGTTCGATCTCGTCGAGTGCGGGCTCTGCCGCTGCCGGTGCGGCCGCGGGTTCGGCGATCGTGTCGGTCGACGGCTGCGTCACCACGACAGGCTCGACGGGCTCCGCTGTCTCAGGCGCCGCCGTCTCAGGCGCCGCCGTCTCGGGCGCTGCCGTCTCGGGTGCTGCGGTTTCCGGCTCTGTTTCGGGGGCGGGAGCGACCTCGGGTGCGGGAGCGGTCTCGGCAACAGGCTCAGCCGCGGGCGCGGTCTCGGGTACCGCTGGGGTCTCGGTAGCAGGCTCAGCTGCGGGCGCGGCCTCGGGCGCGGGAGCGGGCTTCGGCGGCGCGGCCGGAGCCTCCGTCACCTCCTCCGGCAAGGGCACGGTGCGCGGTGCGGGTGCCTTCTTCTCCGGCGCGGGCCGCTCGACTGGTTGCGGCGGCGCGGTGGCCGACGGCCCCTGGGTGAAACTGAACCCGGTCTGCGCCTTGTAACCGCCGGAGCGGTCCTTGGCTTCGGCGGTGTCGAGCTGAGGCGTGTCCTTCACCTGCAGCGACACCTGCCGACGCCGGTACAGCGTCAAGCCGACGACGAGCGCAACGAGTACAACCGCCAGTGCGGCCGCGATAATTATCCAAGCTCCGGTACTCACGCCCCCATACTGTCAGGCTTGCGCCTCTTCCTCCGGTTCGGGGACGGATGTCGGGACGTTCTGACCGCGCATCCGCTGCGAGATGACACGGGTGATGCCGTCGCCGCGCATGCTGACGCCGTAGAGAGCGTCGGCGACTTCCATCGTCGGCTTCTGGTGGGTGATCACGATCAACTGGGATTTCTCCCGCAACTGTTCGAAGAGACCGATGAGCCGACGGAGATTGGTGTCGTCCAGCGCCGCCTCGACCTCGTCCATGACGTAGAACGGCGACGGCCGAGCGCGGAAGATCGCGACGAGCATCGCCACGGCGGTCAGCGACTTCTCGCCACCGGACAGCAACGACAGGCGCTTGACCTTCTTGCCCGGGGGCCGGGCTTCGACCTCGATGCCTGTGGTGAGCATGTTGCCGGGCTCGGTGAGCACCAGCCGGCCTTCACCGCCAGGGAACAGTTTCGCGAACACCTGCTCGAATTCACGCTCGACGTCCACGTACGCCTCGGTGAAGATCTGCAGGATTCTCGCGTCCACGTCTTCGACGACGGCCAGCAGATCCTTGCGCGCGTTCTTCACGTCCTCGAGCTGCGTAGCGAGGAAGTTGTACCGCTCTTCGAGTGCGGCGAACTCTTCGAGTGCGAGGGGATTGACCTTGCCCAGAGTGTTGAGGTCTTTTTCGGCGCGTTTGGCGCGACGTTCCTGGGTGGTCCGGTCGTACGGCATGGGCTGCGGCGCGACCACCTGCTCACCTCGTTCGCGAGCCTGCTCGTACTCTGCGATCTCGACGTCGGTCGGGGGCAGGGGCACGTCGGGCCCGTACTCCTCGACGAGGTCGTCGAGCGCGATGCCGTACTGCTCGAGGATCGTCTGCTCGAGCTGCTCGATGCGCAGCGCCGCCTGGGCGCGGGCGACCTCGTCCCGGTGCACGGAGTCGGTGAGCTGGTCGCGCTGCGTGGTGAGTTCCCGGACGAGCGAGCGCGCATGCTCTAGCTTCTCGGTGCACTCGGTGCGCATGCGGGTGAGCTCTTCCCTGTGAGCGAGGGCCTCCGCGACGACCGTTTCGAGGTGTGCCGAGACGCGGCTACCGGCGTCCGCGACCGCCGCCGCGACCGCCGCGGCCTGGCGCCGACTCCGGCGGGCACGCTCGGCCCGGGCGCGCGCCTCGCGCTCGGCTTGTGCCGCGCGGCGCAGGGAATCCGCCTTGCCCCGAAGCGATTCCGCGCGTTCCTCGGCGGTGCGGGCGGCGAGCCGGGCCTCGACCTCCACCGCGCGCACCTCGGCCAGGGCCGCAGCGGTCATCTCCCGCTCGGCCGCCGTCGAGTCCGTGCCGCTGCCGTCACCCGAGCCGGACTGTTCGTCCTCGGCGAGCCGCAAGCGTTCTTCGAGTTCGACCAGCTTCTCGCGCGCGGTGTCGCGTTCCTTCTCCGCCGCGGACCGCTGCGCGGCGAGCCGCTCCGATTCGGCGTGCGCGGTGCGCGCAACCTGTCCGAGCCGTCCGAGCTGCTCGTACACCGCAGTCATGGCGGCATCGGATTCGTTGAGGGCGGCGAGCGTCTGTTCGACGTGCTCGGCGCGATCCTTCTGCTCGGTGAGCGCCCCGGCGAGCGCTGCGGAGAGTTCTTCGGACCGGCGCACCGCCCGGTCGAGCGCCGCGCGGGAGGTGTCGACGGCCGCCTGGATCTCGAGGGTGCTCGGGGCACGATCCGAACCGCCGATCACCCACCCGGAACCCGCGAGATCTCCGCCACGGGTCACCGCTCGCAGGTCGGGACGCTGGGCACACACCTCCGCCGCGGCATTCAGATCGGCGACGACGACGGTGCGGGCGAGCAATGCATCGATCGCACCACGCAGGTCGGAAGGGCAATCGACGACGTCTCGCACCCAGCGCGCGCCGGCGGGGGGTTCGCCCACGTCACCAGGTCCGGAAGCGTTCTCGGCGACGAACGCGACCCTCCCCTGGTCGGCTGACGCGAGCGCGGCGACCGCGGCGTTCGCGGACCGCACCGACGCCACCGCGAGCGCATCGGCCGCCGGCCCGAGCGCGGCCGCGACCGTGGCCTCGTAACCGGGCGATACCTGAAGTCTCTCGGCGAGCGGCCCGAGCAGGGCGCCCGCAGGATCGTTGTCCAGCAACCAGGCCGCACCGTCCTTGCGTTCGAGCCCCATCGACAGTGCGTCGATACGGGCCTCGAGCGAGGCGACTTCCTTGCCTGCCGCACGTTCGGCTTGCTGCAGTTCGGTGACGCGCTCGTCGGCAAGTCGCTGCGCCGCGACCGCCCGCTCGTGTTGCGCGTCGGCGTCGATCTCCCCTGCGTCGAGGTCGTCGATGCGACCCTGCGCGGTTTCGAACTCCGCCTGCGCTTCGACGCCGCGCAGTCGTGCTTCCTCGATTGCGACGGTCAACCGCGCGATCTCCGAATCGATGGAGTCGGCGCGTGTGCGGAACGTGTCGACCTGCCCGGCGAGGCGAGCGAGGCCCTCGCGCCGGTCGGCGATGGCACGCACCGCCGCCATGTGGGCGCGTTCGGCGGCGACGGCGAGTTCTTCCTGCGCGGCGAGTTGTTCCCGCGCGGCCTCGAGGGTTCCGTGCGCGATCTCCACGGCTTCGACGAGTTCCGCCTCCTCGGCCGCGATGCGGTCGGCGCGCGCTTCCATCTCGTCCGGATCCTGCCCCGAGCGGTCCTCCGGTTCGCTGTGCAGGTGGCGGGCCCGCTCCTGCGCGACCCGCACGGTCGCGGACACACGCTCGGCAAGCGCGGACAGCCGGAACCACGCCTGCGACGCCGCTTCCGCGCCGGGGGTGAGCTGGGCGAGCGACTGCTCGTGGTGGGCGAGTTCGATGTTGGCGTCGTCGAGCGCGGACAGAATGTGGTCGAGGCGCTCCCGGATGGTGCGTTCCTGCTCGTCCTGACCGGCGAGTTCGGCGCGCCGGGTGACGAGGTCGTCGGCCGCGAGCCGTAGCCGCGCGTCGCGCAGGTCGGCCTGGATCGTCTGGGCACGCCGGGCGACCTCGGCCTGCCTCCCCAGCGGTTTGAGCTGGCGACGCAGTTCTGCCGTGAGGTCGGTGAGCCGGGCGAGGTTCGCCTGCATCGAGTCGAGCTTGCGGACCGCTTTCTCCTTGCGGCGGCGGTGTTTGAGCACACCAGCCGCTTCTTCGATGAAGGCCCGGCGGTCCTCGGGCCGCGACTCGAGGATGGCGGCGAGTCGTCCCTGCCCCACGATGACGTGCATCTCGCGCCCGATACCGGAGTCCGAGAGCAGTTCCTGCACGTCCATGAGCCGGCAGGAACTGCCGTTGATCTCATATTCGCCGGCTCCGTCACGGAACATGCGCCGGGTGATGGAGACCTCGGAGTATTCGATGGGCAGCGCGCCGTCGCTGTTGTCGATCGTGAGGGTCACCTCGGCGCGGCCCAGCGGGGGTCTGCCCGCGGTGCCCGCGAAGATCACGTCCTGCATCTTGCCGCCGCGGAGCGCCTTGGCACCCTGCTCGCCCATTACCCAGGTCAGAGCGTCGACCACATTCGATTTTCCGGACCCGTTGGGTCCGACGACGCAGGTGATACCTGGCTCGAAACGCAGAGTCGTCGACGACGCGAAGGACTTGAAGCCCTTCAGCGTCAGACTCTTCAAATGCATGGGAAAGAACCTTACCGGCGAATCAGCGCTCGACGAATCCGTTGAGCCCGCCCCGCGCAGGTTCCCAGCTGTCGACGACGAGGTTGACCTCGCCCGGAGTGCCAGGAGAGCGGAGCAACTCGAGGAGCCGCTCGAGTGCGGCGCGCTCGCCCTCGGCGATGACGAGGACCCGTCCGTCGACGTGATTGGTCGCGTGACCGACCAAACCTAGTTCGAGCGCGCGTGCTCGTGTCCACCAACGGAATCCGACGCCCTGGACGCGTCCGTGAACCCACGCGGTCAGCCGCTGCGGTGTCTCGGTCACGACGTGCCTACGCGTCCGGTGTCACGGTCAGCGTCACCTTCGTGCCTTGTTCGAGGGTGCGTCCGACGGTGCATACCTTGGCGATGGAACGTTCGACGAGGGCGATCAGGCGTTGCTGCGCGTCGGCGTCGAGCTCCGACAGGTCCAGTTCGATCTTCTCGGCCAGGTGCGGGTACACCTCGTTCTCGCGGTCGGCGGCACCCGAGACGCGGATCGTGGCGTCGTAGTCGTCGCCGAGCCGGCGGGAGAGCGGGAAGTCCGAGCTCATGCCCGAGCACGCGGCGAGAGCGATCTTCAGCAGCTCGCCGGGGGTGAATACACCGTCGACGCCTTCAGAGCCGATGGCCACCTCCGCGCCGCGCGAGCTGCGGCCGGTGTAGCGACGGGTGCCGGTGCGCTCCACCCACAATTCGGTGGGCGGAGTATCAGGAGTCGAATCAGCCATAGACCGAATCTTTCCATGTGCGGCCGACAGGGACGGCACGCAGGACCGCTTACCCGTTCCTCGCTCTACGAGAGCCGGCTACGGCGGCGGGGTTTTCGGGGCGCATTGCCGGACGATCCACCGACAGATCGCTTCTACGACATACTTGCCGGTCGTTACGAGGCGGGCATATCGGCTCAGCGGTCGAGCGCGGTCAGCGTTTCCCGTACTGCCGAACAAGCGGTTTACGCTGGCAGGAGGGGCAGAAATGGCTCGAACGGTTCATGAACGATTCCCGTTCGATGGGGCTGCCACAACGGCGGCACGCCAGCCCTTCCCGGCCGTAGACGTCGAGCGACCGCTCGAAGTAACCGGACTCACCGTTCACATTCACGTACAGGGCGTCGAAAGACGTTCCGCCGTGGTCGAGCGCCTCCCCCATCACCTCGTGTGCCGCGTCGAGGACCGATCTGAGCTTCGGCCCGGACAGGCTGTCGGTCAGGCGCCTGCCGTGGATCTTCGCGCGCCACAGCGCTTCGTCGGCGTAGATGTTCCCGATTCCGGAGACCACGGTCTGGTCGAGTAGCGCGCGTTTGATCTCGGTGTGCTTGCCGCGCAACACTTTTACGACAGCCGACGGGTCGAACCGCGGGTCCATGGGGTCGCGTGCGATGTGCGCGACGGGCAGCGGGAGCAGCTCCCCCTCGACTTCGAGCAGGGGCGCGAGCGCCCACCCCCCGAACGTCCGCTGGTCGATGAAACGCAGGTCTGCACCATTGTCGAGGACCGCCCGGATGCGCAGGTGCTTCTCCTGAGGGACCGCCGGGGGTTGCACGAGCATCTGCCCGCTCATCCCGAGATGCACGACGACCGCGAGGTCACCGGGATCGAGCACGAGCCACAGGTACTTGCCGCGTCGCTCCGCCGCGGTGATGCTCCGGCCGGTCAGTTGCAGTGCGAGATCGCGCGGTCCCGGCTCGTGCCGGCGGACCGCACGCGGGTGCAGCACCTCGACGGATTCGATGGTCGCGCCCAGGACGTGTGCTTCGAGGCCACGGCGTACCACCTCCACCTCGGGAAGTTCGGGCACGTGGTCAGGCGTCCTCGGAAGAAGGGTCCGTCTCTGTGGCGTCGTCGGCGGGCCGGTCGGACAGGGCCTGCCACGCCGTGGAGGCTGCCTTCTGCTCGGCTTCCTTCTTGGTCCGGCCGATGCCGACACCGAGGGGGGTGCCGCCGATGATGGCGGTGGCGGTGAATTCCTTGTCGTGATCGGGGCCGGTCGCCGTGATCTCGTACACGGGCACACCCAGGCCGCGTTCCGCGGTGAGTTCCTGGAGGCTCGTCTTCCAGTCGAGACCGGCACCGAGGCGGGGGCCGCGTTCGAGGAGATCGCTGAACAAGCGCAGCACGACCTCGCGGGCGACGTCGATGCCGTGCTGCAGATGCACGGCGCCGAGCAGGGATTCCATGCCGTCGGCGAGAATGCTGGCTTTGTCCTTGCCCCCGGTGAGTTCTTCACCCTTGCCGAGGAGGAGATGCGCTCCGAGTCCGCCGGGGCCGAGATTGCGGGCGACCTCCGCGAGAGCATGCATGTTCACGACGCTCGCGCGGATCTTTGCGAGTTCACCCTCGGACTTTTCCGGGTGGGTCAGATACAGCTTTTCCGTGACGGCGAGTCCGAGGACCGCGTCGCCGAGAAACTCGAGACGTTCGTTGGTGGGCAGACCACCGTTCTCGTAGGCGTACGAGCGGTGCGTCAGCGCCAGGATCAATAATTCGGGTTCCAAAGTCACGCCGAGGGCGACGAGGAGAGGTGTGTATTTCTCCTCGTCGCCCACGGGTGGTGTATTGGTCGACTTGCTCGTCACGTGAGTACCGATACTAGACGGGCGCGGTCACCTGACGGCCGTTGTACGTACCGCACGACGGGCACGCCACGTGGGGCAGCTTCTTCTCGCCGCAACCGCGGTTCGGGCAGGTGACGAGCGTCGGCGCAGTGGTGTTCCACTGGCTGCGCCGCGACCGGGTGTTGGAACGCGACATTCTGCGCTTGGGGACGGCCACGTCTACTTCTCCTCGTTGTTCATGCTGTCGATTTCACTGCTGGGTTCTTCGGAGCCTGCACCGAACTTGGCTGCCAACCCAGCCCAGCGAGGATCCATTGTGTCATGCCCGTGCCCGGATTCCGCAATCGCCAGGCGAATACCGCATTCGGGGCACAAGCCCGCACAGTCGTCGCTGCACAGCGGCTGGAGCGGAAGCTCCAGGCCCACCGCATCGACGAGGACGGGTTCGAGGTCGATCAGGTCGTCTTCGACCCGGTAGACCTCATCTTCTTCGGAGGTCTGATCCGTGACGCTGTTCGGGTAGGCGAACAGCTCGGTGAGAAACAGATCCACAGGTTCGGTGAACTGCTCGAGGCAACGCGAGCACTCACCGACAGCCTCGGACCGAACTGTACCCGTCACCAGAACACCTTCTGACACCGCCTCCATCCGGAGATCGAGTGCGATGTCGGTGCCCGGCTCGATGGCGATCAGGTCGAGCCCGATCCGAGATGGGGACGGAACGACGCGCTCTACCGTACGCATGGAGCCGGGGCGCCTGCCCAGGGAGAGCGTATCCAGAACCAGACCGCCCTCTGGTCGAGGCGCGTTGGTATGGCGGGAGGACACGAGAACTCACTTTCGGATAGACGGCGCTGCCAAGTGATTGGGCAACCGCTCTATAATACGCGATCCCGCTGCCGGCAGGAAACCGTCCGGTGCCTCGCTCAGCGACGCCGGGCCGCGCGGTGGTCGGCTTCGGCGTAGTCGGGGACGCCGGAGGTGCGCAACTGCTGACGCCCGCGCCCGACCGACCGCAGGGTGCCGCCGAGCAGTTCTTCGAATTCGGCGAGCTTGCTGTCGATGTACTCGTCGCATTCGGTGCGCAGCCGGTCCGATTCGGCGTGTGCCGAGTCGATGACCCGAGCAGATTCTGCGTGAGCAGCCTGCACCACTTCGGTCTGCGACACCAGGCGTGCCTTCTCGGCCTCACCGTCGGCCACCGACCGCTCGTACGATGCCTGTCCGGCTTCGACCATGCGCTCGGCATCGGCGTGCGCCCGGCCCGTGAGGACCTCGTACTGCTGCTTGCCGTCGGCGATGAGATCGTCCACCTCGACCTGCGCGTCCCGGACCAGTTCGTCGGCGTGCGCACGGGCCTCCCCGACCATGCGATCGGCCTGCGCCTTCGCATCGGCGAGCATCCGGTCGGCATCCGCACGCGCGTTCTCGAGCAGGATCCGGGCCTCTTCGTCGGCGTCGCCGACGGTCTTGTCTGCTTGCGCACGCGCGTCGTCGATCAGCTTGTCGCGATGATCCAGGACGTCCTGCGCGTCGTCGAGTTCAGGCGGCAGCGCGTCGCGGACGTCGTCGAGAAGCTCGAGTACGTCGCCGCGCGGAACCACACAACTCGCGGTCATCGGGACGCTGCGCGCCTCTTCGACGATCGCGACCAGTTCGTCGAGTGCCTCGAATACCCGGTACACGTTCTACCCCAATCACTCGCTTCACCCGGTCGCTGCGACCGCGCCTCGTCCAGTCTGCCGCAGCGCGGCCCCGGGCTGTGTTCCCCGCGCCGGTGTGTCGAGAAACCGCGAGAAACCGAGAAGAGAGTGAGAAAGGCCGCTAGCGGCCGCCGTTACGCGCGGCGGCGCGTTCCGCGATGCGGGCAAGCAACCGCTCGTGAACGGACGCCGGCAGCATGTCGCCGACATCCCCTCCGTAGGTCGCGACCTCTTTGACGAGGGAACTCGAGAGATAGCTGAACGCGGGGTTGGTCGCCACGAACAAGGTGTCGACCCCGGTGAGCTTGTGGTTCATCTGGGCCATCTGCAGTTCGTAGTCGAAGTCGTTGGCGCCGCGCAGACCCTTGACGATCGCGGAGATGCCGTTCGCCTGCGCGTAGTCGACAAGCAGCCCTTGCCACGAATCGACCGTCACGTTGCCGAGGTGGGAGGTGGCTTCCGACAGCATCTCGAGCCGCTCCGGCACCGTGAACATTCCCTGCTTGTTCGGGTTGATCACCACGGTGACCACGACTTCGTCGAACTGGAGGGAGGTCCGTCCGATGACGTCGAGGTGCCCGTTGGTGATCGGGTCGAAGGATCCTGGGCAGACCGCGCGGCTCATGACCCAGCACCGTAGCAGGTGGCGATTTCGATGCGGCTCTCCCCGTATCGGCGGGTGCGCGCCGGCTCGAATGCCTCCGGCCACACCGTTTCCGGCGATCGTGACGACCGCTCGAGCACCACGACCGAGCCCTCCCCCACCCATCCACCGGCGAGGAGCGCGTCGAGGATCCCGGCAATCTGCTTCTCGTCCACCGCGTACGGCGGGTCGGCGAGGACCAGGTCGTAGACCCGGTCGGCCGGAGTCGCGAGCACCGTCGCGACCGGCGCGGTCCGCAGCACCGCGCCCGGCATCCGGACGGTCGCGATGTTCTCGCGGATCACCGCAGCCGCCTTGGCATCGGATTCGACAAGGACGGCGTGCGCGGCACCCCGCGACAGCGCCTCGAGGCCGAGGGCGCCCGACCCGGCGAACAGGTCGAGGACCGCGGCACCGTCGAGATCCATTCGCGCGTCGAGGGAACTGAAGAGTGCTTCGCGCACCCGTTCCGATGTGGGCCGGGTTCCGCGGGGCGGCACTTTCAGGCGCCGCCCCCCGGCACTCCCGGCTACGATGCGCGTCACTCGGCGCTGTCCCCCGTCGACACCTCCACGAGCAGGTCACCGCCCTCGACCTGCTGGACGGCACCGATCGCGACGCGGGTCACCCGACCACCGCGCGGCGCGGTGATGGCCGCCTCCATCTTCATCGCCTCGATGGTCGCGACCGTGTCGCCGGCGGCAACAGTGGCGCCCTCGGCCACCACCAGAGTCACCATGCCCGCGAACGGCGCCGCGACGTGACCCGGATGGTTCCGATCGGCCTTCTCCGCAGCGGGCACCGCGGAGGCGATGGAACGGTCGCGGACCGCCACCGGACGCAACTGACCGTTGAGGATGCACATCACCGTCCGGAAGCCACGCTCGTCGGGGTCCGAGATCGCTTCGAGACCGATGAGCAGTTCGACACCCTTGTCCAGGCGCACCCGATGCTCGTCACCCTGCCGCAGGCCGTAGAAGAACTGGTTCGCCGACAACTCGGTGGTGTCGCCGTACTGCTCGCGGTGGTTCTCGAACTCCTTGGCGGGGCCGGGGAACAACAGCCGGTTGAGGGTGCGACGCCGCTCGAGCGAGGATCCGGACAGACCCTTCTCCTCGTCCGCGGTGAGCGGGGTCTCGGGCTTCGCGTCGGCTCGGCCGGCCAGCGCCTTGCTGCGGAACGGCTCCGGCCATCCGCCTGCCGGGGTGCCGAGATCGCCGCGGAGGAATCCGATCACCGAATCCGGGATGTCGAACTTGCCCGGGTCCGCCGCGAACTCCTCGACCGAGACGCCCGCACCGACGAGGTGCAAGGCGAGGTCGCCGACGACCTTCGACGACGGGGTCACCTTGATGAGCCGCCCGAGCAGCCGGTCGGCGCCGGCGTAGGCCGCTTCGACGTCCTCGAATCGGTCGCCGAGCCCCAGCGCGATGGCCTGCTGACGCAGGTTCGACAGCTGACCGCCCGGAATCTCGTGGGTGTAGACGCGGCCCGTCGGCGCAGGCAGACCCGACTCGAACGGCTTGTAGACCTTGCGGAGCGCCTCCCAGTACGGCTCGAGATCGCACACCGCTTGCAGGTCCAGACCCGTGTCGAACTCGCTGTTCGCCGCAGCCGCCACGATGGCCGACAACGCCGGCTGGCTCGTGGTTCCGGCCAGCGCCGCCGACGCACCGTCGACCGCGTCGGCGCCCGCGTGCCACGCCGCGAGGTAGGTCGCGAGCTGACCGCCCGGAGTGTCGTGGGTGTGCACATGGACCGGCAGGTCGAAGTTCTTACGTAGCGCCGACACCAGCGTCGCCGCGGCCGGTGCGCGCAGCAGTCCGGCCATGTCCTTGATCGCGAGCACATGCGCGCCCGCGTCGACGATCTGCTCGGCCAGCTTCAGGTAGTAGTCGAGGGTGTAGATGTTCTCGTTCGGATTCGACAGGTCGCCGGTGTACGACATCGCTACCTCGGCGAGCGTCGTACCGGTCTCGCGGACGGCGTCGATCGCCGGACGCATCTGATCGACGTTGTTGAGCGCGTCGAAGATCCGGAAGATGTCGATGCCGGTCGCCGCGGCTTCCTGGACGAAGGCGCGGGTCACCGCTTCGGGATACGGGGTGTAGCCGACGGTGTTGCGGCCGCGCAGCAGCATCTGCAGGTTGATGTTGGGGATCGCTTCGCGCAGCGCCGCCAGCCGCTCCCACGGATCTTCGTGCAGGAACCGCAGCGCCACGTCGTACGTCGCGCCGCCCCACGCCTCGATGGAGAGAAGCTCGGGCGTCATCCGGGCGACATGCCCGGCGACGGTGAGCAGGTCCTTGCTGCGCACGCGGGTGGCGAGCAGCGACTGGTGCGCGTCACGGAAGGTGGTGTCGGTGACGCCGAGGGCCTTCTGCTCGCGCAGTGCGCGGGCGAAACCCTCGGGACCGAGCTCGAGGAGCCGCTGTCGCGAACCCGCGGGCGGCGGGGTGCTCAGGTCGATCTCGGGGAGCTTGTCGTGCGGATAGACCGTCGTCGGCCGCTCACCGTGCGGTTTGTTGACGGTGACGTCGGCAAGGTAGGTGAGGATCTTCGTTCCACGGTCTGCCGACGAGCGCAGCGTCAGTAGCTCCGGGCGCTGCTCGATGAAGGAGGTGTTGATCCGTCCCGCCCGGAAGTCCTCGTCGACGAGGACGGCCTGCAGGAACGGGATGTTGGTGGACACGCCGCGGATGCGGAATTCCGCGACGGCACGGCGGGCGCGCGCGACCGCGGCCTCGAAGTCGCGGCCACGGCACGTGAGCTTGACCAGCATCGAATCGAAATGGGCCGAGATCTCCGCGCCGACCGACGTGCCACCGTCGAGGCGGATGCCCGCGCCGCCGGGGGTCCGGTAGCCGGTGATGCGGCCGGTGTCGGGCCGGAAGCCGTTGGCCGGGTCCTCGGTGGTGATGCGACATTGGAGCGCGGCACCGCGGATGGTGATCTTGTCCTGGCTCAGCCCCAGGTCGTCCAGCGATTCGCCGGCCGCGACGCGCAGCTGCGCCTGCACCAGGTCGACGTCGGTGATCTCCTCGGTGACCGTGTGCTCGACCTGGATGCGGGGGTTCATTTCGATGAACACGTGATGGCCGCGCTCGTCGACGAGGAATTCGACGGTGCCGGCGCACTGGTAGCCGATCTCGCGGGCGAACGCGACCGCGTCGGAGCAGATGCGCTCACGCAGGGCCGGGTCGAGGTTCGGTGCGGGCGCCAGCTCGATCACCTTCTGGTGCCGCCGCTGCAACGAGCAGTCGCGCTCGTAGAGATGGATGACGTTGCCGTACGTGTCGGCGAGGATCTGCACCTCGATGTGCCGCGGGTTGATCACGGCCTGCTCCAGGAACACGGTGGGGTCACCGAACGCGGCATCGGCTTCCCGCGACGCCGCTTCGATCGCCTCCCGCAGCTGTTCCGGCTCGGCGACGCGACGCATTCCGCGGCCGCCACCACCGGCCACTGCCTTGACGAAGATCGGGAAGTGCATGCTCTCCGACGCGGCCACCAGCGCGTCGACGTCGGCCGACGGCTCGGACGACGCGAGCACCGGCAGGCCGGCCGCCTTCGCCGCGGCGATCGCGCGGGCCTTGTTGCCGGTCAGCTCGAGGATCTCGGCGGACGGGCCGACGAAGGTGATTCCGGCCTTTGCGCACGCCGCTGCAAGATCAGGGTTCTCCGAGAGGAATCCGTAACCGGGGTAGATCGCGTCGGCACCCGCGGCTACTGCGGTCTCGACGATCCGGTCCACCGACAGGTAGGTCCGGACGGGATGCCCTTCCTCCCCGATCTGGTAGGCCTCGTCGGCCTTCAGCCGGTGGAGCGAGTTGCGGTCTTCGTACGGAAATACCGCGACAGTTCCGGCGCCCAGTTCGTAGGCGGCACGAAACGCCCGGATTGCGATCTCGCCACGGTTGGCGACAAGCACTTTGGAGAACATTGGACGACGGTACCGCGACGTAACAATCGAATCGGGTCGCCGGTTCCACATGCTGGGAAAGTGCGGCTACCTGTGACGACTGGAACAATTCAGTCGCCTCAGACTTAACACCGCGGCAATCGGGCGGGTGCCCCCGGAGTAACCTCTCACGCCGCTGCCGGCGCCGGTGCGCAAACCGAAACACGCACACCGGCGCACGGGGTCCGCGGCTTCAGGCTTTGTCCAGGTATTCGAGGCGCTCGTGGTCGAGGGCGGAGGTCACCATGCTCGCCAGACCCGGATGCTCACGTAGCCCGGGATCCTGCTCGGTGACGGCGCGCGCGAACGCCCGGGCCGCTTCGATGACGTCCACGTCGTCGACGAGCGAGAGCAGGCGCAGAGTGGTCACCGTGCCCGACTGGGCCTTGCCCAGCACGTCGCCCTCTCGGCGCAACTGCAGGTCCAGTTGAGCGAGCTCGAAACCGTCGGTCGTGCCCGCGACCGCCTCGAGGCGCGTCATCGTGGGCGATCCCGGCTTCGTGTCCGTCACCAGCAGGCACAACCCCTGATGACCACCTCGGCCGACGCGTCCGCGGAGCTGATGGAGCTGACTGACGCCGAACCGGTCGGCGTCCACGATCACCATCACGGTCGCGTTCGGTACGTCGACACCGACCTCGACCACCGTGGTGCACACGAGCACGTCGAGGGCACCGTCGTTGAACGCACGCATCGCGGCGTCCTTCTCCTCGGCGGGCAGGCGGCCGTGCAACAACCCCACGTTCAGGTCGCGCAGCGGACCCGACGCGAGCATCTCGTGAAGTTCGAGCACGGACGTGGTCTCGGGTGGTTCCTGCGCACCGGACTTGCCCTTGCGTCCCTTCGGCGGCGGTTCGGGTGCCCCGTCCGGGTCGAGCTCGAGGTCGTCGGCGTCTCCGTCACCGATCCTCGAGCACACCACATAGGCCTGCCTGCCGTCCGCCACCTCTTCGCGGATGCGCTCCCACGCCCTGGTGACCCAGCTCGGGTGCACCTTCGCCGGCACCACTCTGCTCACGATCGGGGAACGCCCGCGCGGCAGTTCCCGAAGTGTGGAGACTTCGAGGTCGCCGAGCACCGTCATCGCGATGGTGCGCGGGATGGGGGTCGCGGTCATCACCAGCACGTGCGGCGACGTACCGTCGCGACCACGCGAGCGGAGGGAGTCGCGCTGTTCGACACCGAACCGATGCTGTTCGTCGACCACGACGAGGCCGAGATCGAAGAATTCGACGCCCTCCTGGATGAGCGCGTGTGTGCCGATGACGATTCCCGCGTCTCCCGTGAGCGCTTCGTTGAGTGCCTTCCGTTTGCGGGCGGTGTTCATCGACCCGGTGAGAAGCGTGACGCGCGTCGCGAGTTCGTGGGCGCCGAGTTCGCCCGCCGACGCCAGGTCGCCGAGCATCGCGGTGAGCGACCGTGCGTGCTGCGCGGCGAGCACCTCGGTGGGCGCGAGCAACGCGCACTGGTGACCCGAGTCGATCACTTGGAGCATCGCGCGCAACGCCACGATGGTCTTGCCCGAGCCCACCTCGCCTTGCAGCAGTCTGTTCATGGGATGGGGCCGCGACAGGTCGGCCGCGATCTCGTCGGCGACCTCGATCTGGCCCGCGGTGAGTTCGAACGGCAGGCGGCCGTCGAACTCGTCTGCCAGTCCCCCGCCGCGACGCGAGCAGACAGGTGCCGAACGTAACTCCACGTCGTGCCGGCGTTGCGCCAGCGCCAGTTGCACCGCGGCTGCTTCGTCGAACTTGAGCCGGTCGCGGGCACGGTCCACTTCTTCTTTGGTATCCGGCAGGTGGATCGAGCGCAGAGCCTCGTCGAGCCCGATGAACCCTTGCTCGCCCAGCACCCAGTCCGGCAACGGATCGTCGACCGGATCGAGTTGGTCGAGGACTTGGCGTACGCAACGCATGACCGTCCACGACTCGACGTCGCGAGTCGCCGGGTACATCGGGATCAGTGCGCGGTCGAACACCGACATGTCCACGCCGTCGGCGTCCTGGGCGGTTCGTGCGAGACCGGCGAGTGCGCCGGCGCCGCGCACGCGGGCGGGTGCCGCCGAGACCAGATCTTCGGCGTTGCGCGGCTCGGGCAGCACCACGTAGCTGGGGTGTGTGAGGCTCCACTTGTCGCGGAAGTACTTGACGGTGCCGGAGAACATCGCGCGCACGCCCGGCTTGATGTTGTGCTTCACGCGGTGAGGATTGAAGAAGGTGACGTCGATGGTGTGCCGGTCGGAGCGCAGCCGGACCGCGAGCCGTTTGCCCGCGCGCGACTTCATCGGTACTTCCTGCGCCGATTCGACGCGCGCGATGATCGTGATGTGCTGGCCCTCGACGGGACTGCTCTCTCCCAGTTCCGCGCCTTGCGTGGCGTAGCGGTGCGGGTAGTGCCGCAACAGGTCCTCGACCGTGCTCATCCCGAAGGCCTCGGACAAGGCGTCCGCCGTCTTGCGGCCGAGAAGATGATCGAGCCGGTCCGCGAGTGTCGCCACTGCCGTCCCTTCCGCTTTCCGTGTGGTGGCCCGCGTGGCGCACCGACTACTCGACGCCGAGCTGCAGCAGGTCGCTGCGCTGGCCACCCCGGTACACCACGACCTCCAGTGCGGGATGGCGGTGATCGAGGTGCTCGGTCAGTTGCTCGGCGAGTCCGGCGGGAGCGTCGGCGCCGACCAGCATCGTCACGAGCTCTCCACCCGCGGCGAGGATCTTGTCGAGCAGCGCCACTCCCGCTGCCACCAGATCATGCTCGATGACCACGACATCATGGCCCGACAAGCCGAGGCTGTCGCCCGGCTCGCATTGTCCCACCCAGGTCAGGGCACGTTCCCGGGCAACTCGCAATGATCCCCATCGGACGGCTGCCGCCGCTTCGGACATCGCGAACGCGTCGTCGACGGTTGCTCGCCCGGGGTCGTGGACGGCGAGCGCGGCCAGGCCCTGCACCATCGACGAACTCGGCAGGAACATCACGTTCCGGTTCTCGGACCGGGCCTGCGCGCCCACGGCGACGACGTCCTGTGCCGGCAGGGAACCGTTGGGCAGCACGAGCACGTCTCCGCTCGGCAGCGCCCGCACCGCGTCGAGCAGCCGTCCCGGACCGAAGTCGGTATCGACGTGCAGCACCGAGGCGCCCTCGCTCTCGAACAGTTCCCGCGCGCCGTGACCGGCCACGACGGCGAGCACCGCGCGTTCACCGGTGGCCGGTGTCCGGCGCGGGACAACCGCGGCGGGCGTGTGGGACGGCACCGCGCAGTCCCCGTCGTTCGTGGCCCCGAGCGCGAAACACGTGATGTCGATACGGATGAGGGAGCCTGCGGCGAGCCCCGCTTCCACGGCGGCGCCGGGATCGCAGCAGTGGACGTGCACCGACCAGGATCCGGCACCGTCCCCGACGACGGCCACCGAGTCGCCGAGGGCGTCGAGGCGAACCCGGAGTACGTCGATGTCCTCGGGCTCCGCACGTTCGACGACGTACATGACTTCGTAGTCCTGTTGTGTCTCTGTGCGCGGGGCGGAGAGACGGTCGCCGGAGGACGCCGCGACGGGCGGCGCCGGGGTCCGGGTGATCTGGAGGCGGCGCTGGGGCCGTTGCCCGGTGGTGATCTCGACGAGGCAGTCGAGCAGGATCACCAGTCCGAGTCCACCGGCATCGACCACTCCCGCCTCGGCCAGAACGTCGAGTTGTGCCGGTGTCTGCTGGAGGGCGTCCGCTGCTGCGTCGGCCGCCGCGACCGTGACGTCGCACACGGTGGTGTCGGTGCTGCGGGCCGCCTTCTCGGCGCCTTCCGCCGCAGCCTCGAGGACACTGACGATGGTGCCCTCTTCGGGTGTGCTCAGCGCCTTCATCACCAGTTTCGACGCCCGGCGCAGAGCATCTGCGAGTCCGCGGCCGTCGATGGTCGTATGCCCGGCCACCGCGTCGGCGACACCCCGCAGGGCCTGGGCGACGATGACGCCGGAGTTTCCGCGCGCGCCGAGGAATGCGCCCCGGGCGAGACGCTCCGACACGTCCGACGCGGTGAGCGCACCGTCCACCGGACCCCCGATGTTCTCGACGGCGGATTGGAGGGTGAGCACCAGATTGGTTCCGGTATCCCCGTCCGGAACGGGGAAGACATTGAGGGTGTTGATCTCGTGGCGCCGCTCTTCGAGGGCTTGGAGCGCGATCTCGGCCCATCGCCGCAGCGCGCGCCCGCCGACCGTGTCCCCGACCTCGAGCACCAGCTCACACCCCTCTACGTCGCTGTTCGTCCTCTGCCGGAAAGAGTAGCCGGGGGTCGTGCATACGTCCGGTTTGGTCATCGGCGGCTGAGTTCGCTAAGCTGATCGGGTTGCCTCGCACGGGTGACTCGTGTTCCCCGTGTTTGCAGGACGCAGAGCAAGACCCGAGAAGATGCATTATCCACTAGACACACAAGGAGTTCGCGACATGGCTGCCGTCTGCGACGTATGCGCCAAGGGCCCCGGCTTCGGGAAGTCGGTCTCGCACTCGCACCGGCGTACCAATCGTCGCTGGAACCCGAACATCCAGAGCGTCCGCGCTCAGGTTGCCCCGGGCAACACCCGCAAGATCAACGTGTGCACCTCCTGCCTCAAGGCAGGTAAGGTCACCCGCTGATCTCGGTCGAGCTGCAGACGAAGGCCCCCCGCGCGTAAAGCGCAGGGGGCCTTCGTCGTTCGCATCGGTGCCGGATATTGTGCCGGGATGAGTGAAAATCAACAGTCCCTCGTACACATCGAGGACGGAGTGCTCCGGATCGCCGTGGCCACCGCCGAACACGGCACTTCCCTGTCGCCCGCCGGGATGGAGCAGGGCACCGCAGCGCTTCGGGCCGCCGGCCCCGAGATCGGCGCGGTCCTCCTCGTCGGTGAGGGCAGCAACTTCTGCGCGGGCGGCAACGTTCGCGGCTTCGCAGGTGCCGAAGACCGGGGCGCACACCTTCTCGACATCGCGAACCTGTTCCACGATTTCATCCGGGAGATCGACGCGATCGGCGTACCGGTCGTCGCCGCCGTGCACGGCTGGGCCGCCGGGGCCGGCATGAGCATCGTCCTGCATGCCGACGTCGCCCTCGCCGGGCCCGGAACCAAGATGCGTGCGGCCTACCCGTCGATCGGATTCTCGCCCGACGGCGGTATGTCGTGGACGCTGCCCCGGATCGTGGGTCCCGCGCGTGCCCGGGAGATCATCATGACCGACGCGGTGATCAACGCCGACGAAGGCGTCCGGCTCGGGCTCCTCAGCAGGTTGGTGGCCGACGACGAGATCGGGAGCGAGGCGCTGCGCGTCGCCCGGACCCTCGCGCACGGCCCGACGCAGTCGTACGCGGCGATCCGCAGGCTCGTCGCCGAGTCGGATTCCCGATCGCTCTCCGACCACCTCGACGCGGAAGCCGCGGCGATCTCCGCAGCCGCCACCACACCCACGGGCATCGAGGGCGTCGACTCGTTCGTCGAGAAGCGCCGCCCCGACTGGGCCGCCGCGCGCGCCCGCTCCTGACCGATCGCGCCGGAACCGGTGGTCAGGCCAGTCGCCAGTCCACCGGTTCCGCGCCCTGCTCGACGAGCAGGGCATTCGCCCGGCTGAACGGGCGGGAGCCGAAGAACCCGCGCGACGCCGACAGCGGCGACGGGTGCGCCGATTCCACGGTGGGCACGTCACCGAGCATGGGCTTCAGGGTCGCGGCATCGCGACCCCACAGGATGGCGACGAGCGGAGTTCCCCGCCCCACGAGTGCGCGAATCGCCTGTTCGGTGACCGTCTCCCAGCCCTTACGGCGGTGTGAGGCGGCTTCCCCCGGAGACACGGTGAGGACCCTGTTGAGCAGCAGCACGCCGCGCCGCGTCCAGGGCGAGAGATCGCCGTTCGGAGGCTGGGGCAGCCCGAGGTCGTCGGTGTACTCGCGGTAGATGTTGGCCAGGCTCCGTGGAATGGGACGGGTGTCCGGGTCCACCGAAAAACTCAGCCCCACAGCATGTCCCGGCGTCGGATACGGATCCTGCCCGACGATGAGAACCCGCACGTCGTCGAAGGGCTGCGTGAACGCCCGCAGGACGTCGGGCCCGGCCGGCAGGTAGCGGCGGCCGGCAGCGAGTTCGGCCCGCAGGAACCGGCCCATCGCCGCGATGTCGTCGGCGACCGGAGCGAGCGCCTGCGCCCACCCGGGGTCGACGATCTCCGACAACGGCTTGGTCGGTCGGGCGGTCTGCTCGGTCACGTCTTGCGCTCCTGGTCATGGCGGACATGGGTGTCGGTGCCGTCGTCGCCGCGGTATTCGGCGAGGCGCCGTCGCGGATGCGAGGACGGGGTGCGGGTCGCTCGACCGCGACGGCACGGCGCGGTCCGGTCGGCGCGGCGATGCGCAGTTCAGTCGATGCGGCGGAGCGCCGTGCGGTAGTACTCGGCGTTGGCTGCGTACATCTTCGCGTTCGCGTCGAAGTTGCCCTCCGGGATCTCGACTCCGTCGCGGACCTTCGCGGGCACGCCCATGGCCATCCGGCGGGCGGGCAACTCGAATCGCGGTGGGATCAGTGCGCCGGCCGCGACCTGGGCACCCGCGCCGATCACCGAGCCGTTGAGCACGAGCGACCCGGATCCGATGAGCGCACCGTCACCGATGGTTGCGCCTTCGATGTGCACGTTGTGCCCCACCACGCATCGTGCGCCGATGACGGTGGCCTCGATTGCCGTGCAGTGGATGATCGTGCCGTCCTGGATGTTGGTTTCCTCACCGACGGTGATGGTGCCGTAATCCGCACGCAGCACCGCGGTGGGCCAGACCGAGGCACGGGCGCCGAGCGTGACGTTCCCGATCACCACCGCATCGGGATGAATCCAGGCGTCGGGGTGGATATCCGGGACACGATCGTCGAGTGCATAGACAGCCATGTAGCCCAACTTATCTCGAGGCGGTAGGCGAAAAGCTGTGCCACCCGCCCGGCCCGGCCGGGCGCTGTCCGCCCACCGTCACACCGTGTCCCTCCCGCACCGTCCCGATGCGCCGCCAGCCACTGGGCAGTGTCACGCCCGGCGGGAAGCACGCTGCGAGTGCGTGGTCCTCGCCACCGGCGAGCACCCATTCCCAGGGGTCCACGCCGAGGTCCGCCCCGGCGGCGACGAGTTGCTCGTCGGGGCTGATCGCGGTGCGATCGACGTCGATCGCAACGCCCGATGCGGTGGCGATGTGGCCGAGGTCGGCGACGAGACCGTCGGAGATGTCGGTCCCGGCGTGGGCACCGGCATCGGCCGCGGCGGGGCCCGCCTCGTAGGGAGGCGTGGGGACGCGGTGTGCGCCGACGAGATCGGGATGAGCGTCGTGGCCGGCGAGGAGCAACGCGAGACCGCCCGCCGACCGGCCGAGGGAGCCGGCGAGCGCGACCGTGTCACCGGCACGCGCACCGGACCGGAGCAACGGAGCACGTCCACCGAGGTCGCCCAGCACGGTGACCGAGACGATCACCTCGCGCGCCTGGACGAGGTCACCGCCGACGACACCTGCGCCGAGCGCTTCGGCGGCTTCCCCGAGGCCGGCCGAGATTTCGTCGAGCACGGAGGCGGGTGTCTCCGGAGGGCAGCCGAGCCCCACCACGAAGGCGACCGGGCGGGCACCGATCGCGGCGACGTCGGCACCGTTCTGCGCGACGGCTTTGCGTCCCACGTCGTGCGGACTCGACCAGTCGAAACGGAAGTGACGGCCCTCCACCAGCATGTCGGTAGAGACGGCGATCCTGCCGTCGGACGCGGCGACGACCGCGGAGTCGTGGCCCGGCCCCACCAGCGTGGTCCGTGGTTGCCGGCGCCCCGAGACCGCACGGGCGATGGCGGGAAACTCGCCGACGTCGGCGACGGTCGGTCCGGTCTGATCTGCCACGGTGACGGGCGCCTCTTTCTCGGTCGGCAGCGCAAACGGGCCGGTACGCCCCCTGCTACGTTCGTTCACGCTACCGTTTGCCGACACCATCCCTCCGACGCTGGACACCATGAACAACACAACTTCTTCCGACCAGGATCCCGACGAGCCGGAAATTGCCGACACCGCAGTGTCCGATCCGGCCGCGACACCCCCCGAGCGTCGGCATCCCGCGTTGATCGCGGCGGCGATCGCGCTGCCGGTGGCACTGCTCGTGGGTGTGGTGGTCGCCGCCGTGTTCGTCGCGCGGACGCCGGTGAATTCTCCGGTGGGCCTCGGCCCGGTGCCCGCGCCGGAGGCCGAATCCGAATCCTGCTCGTCGCTGCTCGAGGCGCTGCCCGAGGATCTGGGCGACTTCAAGCGTGCCGAACTCGCCGACCCTGCACCGATCGGTGCCGCTGCGTGGCAATCCGCGGACGGCGAGGAGGTCGTGTTGCGGTGCGGGCTCGAGCGACCCGACGAATTCGATCAGGCCGCCGCGCTGCAGATCGTCGACCAGGTCCAGTGGTTCGAGATCTCGGGTGCGGCGCAGGGCATCGACGCGAGCACATGGTTCGCCGTCGACCGGCCCGTCTACGTCGCGCTGACCGTTCCCAACGGATCGGGACCGACACCGCTGCAAGATATTTCGGCCGCGATCGCCGAAGCACTTCCGCAGCAGGGCATCGATCCCGCTCCGCTCGGCGGCCCCTGAGCCACTCCTGCCGGTACCGAGCTACTGCTCCGGGTTCGCGCGCATCGTGCCGGTGCGCGTGAACCTCTCGTGGAACGAGAACGCCTCCCCGAGCAGGTGCGGGGTCTGTCCGGCCCCGGGTGCCGCCTCGGCACGATCGACGTAGTCGTGTAGTTCGGCACGGAAATCGGGGTGGGCACAACGCTCGATGACCACCCGGGACCGCCGGCGCGGCGACAGGCCGCGCACGTCGGCGAGGCCCTGTTCGGTGACGATCACCTGGACGTCGTGCTCGGTGTGGTCGACGTGCGGCACCATCGGCACGATCGAGGAGATCGCGCCGTTCCGCGCGGTCGACGGGCTGAGGAACATCGAGAGATACCCGTTGCGGGTGAAGTCACCCGAGCCGCCGATGCCGTTCATGATGCGCGTACCCATGACATGGGTGGAGTTGACGTTGCCGTAGATGTCGGCCTCGAGCATCCCGTTCATGGCGATGATGCCGAGCCTGCGCACGATCTCGGGGTGGTTGCTGATCTCCTGGGGGCGCAGGACGATGTGGTTGCGGTAGAAGTCGATATTGCGCACGAATTCGTCCAGGCCTGCTTCGGACAACGCCAGCGCGGTGGACGACGCGTAGCGCACCGTCCCGTTCGCGATGAGTTCCAGCATGCCGTCCTGAATGACCTCCGAGTAGCAGGTCAGACCTCGGTAGGGGCCGTCGGAGAGCCCGGCCAGCACCGCATTCGCGACGTTCCCGATGCCGGACTGCAGTGGTAGCAGGGTGTCGGCGGGGAGTCGGCCGGCGGCGACCTCGTGCGCGAAGAAGTCGAGGACGTGTCCGGCGATGGCCTGGCTCGTCGCGTCGGGCGCCGTCAGCGGATTGGCGCTGTCGGACACCTCCGTCTCCACCACGGCGACCACGCGTGCGGGGTCGACGCGGAAGGTTTCCTGCCCGATCCGGTCCTCGACGTCGGTGAGCTGGATCGGGGTGCGGTGCGGCGGGAGGGCGGTGCCGTAGTAGATGTCGTGGACACCGGACATGGCGTCGGGGATCCAGGAATTGACCTCGAGCACGATCTTCTCGGCGACGTCGAGCCACGTCTTGTTGTTTCCGACGGAGGTGGCCGGGATCAGTTCGCCGGACTCGGTGATGCCGGAGACTTCGACGACCGCGACGTCGACGTGACCGTAGTAGCCCTCCCACACCTGCTGCGCCACGTGCGACAGGTGGATGTCGACGTAATCCATGCGTCCGTCGTTGATACGGCCGCGCGCCGTCGGCTCGGCCTGGTAGGGCATGCGCAGCGCGATGCCGTCCGCCTCGGCGAGCAGCCGCTCGGTTTCTGCCGAGACCGATGCCCCGGTGAGGAGATTGATCGTGAAGTCGTCCCCGGACGCACGTGCGCGCCGGATGTGGTCGGCCAGCGCCGGGGTGACGCGCTTCGGGGTGCCCGCGCTCGCGAACCCGCTGATCGCGACGGTGTCACCCGACCGGATGTACCGCACCGCCTCCTCGGCGGAAACGATCTTGCGCCTGAAGTTTTCGTTGCGGATGCGGCCTGCGGAGGCGACTCCGGCGACTGTCTCCGCCTTCGACGGCGCAGAGGAGAGGGTGGGTGCGTGCATGGCGATGAGAATAGAGGGAGGAAGAGGATCGCCGATCACACTCGCGGAGCCGGCGCGAGCACGATCACGTTCCCGAGGTGGCCCGGTAGAGCGTGATCCGTGCGGTCCGAACCGAGGGAAGTCCTGTCCTGCAAAGCCTTTCGGGTGCGCCCCGAACCGACGCAGGGCACGCAGTGCCACCCTGGACAGACCCCGGGCGCGTCGGCCCGTGACCGCCCGGAGGGACGTTCGTCGCGCACTCGCGACCACTCACCGACCGGATCGGCCGCTCGTCGCGCATATCCGCAGACCAGTTGCGGCACCACGACAAGCGACCGGGACGCGATGCCACCGTTCGCGTCGGTGTCGTCGGGCACGATGGGGCGATGAGCATCCCCACCGCCGGCCTGCGCGACGACGCCGAACATCTTCTCCGCGAACTCGCCGGGCCACAGGCACGCCTGCGCGACGACCAGTGGACCGCGATCGAGGCGCTCGTCGTCCATCGCCGCCGCGCACTGGTGGTCCAGCGCACGGGCTGGGGGAAATCCGCGGTGTACTTCATTTCCGCGAAGCTGCTGCGTGCGCACGGACACGGCCCGACCGTGATCGTCTCTCCCCTGCTGGCGTTGATGCGCAATCAGGTCGCCGCCGCGGAGAAGGCGGGCGTGCGGGCCGCGACCATCAATTCCGGCAACATGACCGAGTGGGACGAAATCCACGAACGAATCCGGTCCGGTGACGTCGACGTCCTCCTCGTCAGTCCCGAGCGGCTCAACAATCCCGACTTCCGCGACCAGGTGCTGCCCGCCCTCGCTCGCGACGCCGGTCTCGTCGTGGTGGACGAGGCGCACTGCGTGTCCGACTGGGGCCACGACTTCCGCCCCGACTACCGCCGCATCCGCACGCTCGTCGCAGACCTCGGCGACGGCGTGCCGGTCCTGGCCACCACCGCGACCGCCAACGACCGGGTCGTCGCCGATGTCGCCGCGCAGTTGGGAGTCGGCGGACCGGTGCAGCCCGACGGCGCCGGGGAAGCGTCGTCGTCGAGCGGGACTCTGGTGTTACGCGGCGGACTGGATCGGCCGTCACTGCACCTGGCGGTCGTGCGCATCGATGAGCCCGCTCGGCGCGCCGCATGGCTCGCTCAGCATCTGAACGAACTGCCGGGCTCGGGAATCGTGTACACGCTGACCGTGTCGGCCGCCCGCGACCTCGCCGCACTGCTCTCCGACCACGGATACGCCGTCGCCGCATACACGGGCCAGACCGACCCGGCCGAACGCGAGCAACTCGAGGCGGACCTGCTCGCCAACCGCGTGAAGGCGCTCGTCGCCACGTCGGCGCTGGGCATGGGGTTCGACAAGCCCGATCTGGGTTTCGTCGTCCATCTCGGGGCACCGTCCTCGCCGATCTCCTATTACCAGCAGGTCGGCCGCGCCGGGCGTTCCACCGATCGTGCGGAGGTCGTGCTTCTCCCCGGCCCCGAGGACCGGCAGATCTGGCAGTGGTTCGCGTCCGTGGCGTTCCCCGAGGAGTCGCTGGTGCGGCGGGTCATCGACGCGCTCGACCACGAGAAGCCACTGTCCACCCAGGCGCTCGAGCCGCGCGTCGACCTCAACCGGTCGCGCCTCGAGATGGTCCTCAAGGTGCTCGACGTGGACGGAGCCGTCCGCCGGGTGAAGGGCGGGTGGATCGGGACGGGGCAACCGTGGGTGTACGACGCCGAGCGGTACGGCCGGCTCGAGCAGGCGCGCACCGCCGAGCAGAACGCGATGATCGAGTACGAACGCACCGCCGAGTGCCGCATGCTGTTCCTTCGCCGCCAGCTCGACGATCCGGAACTCACCGGGGACACTCCGGGGTGCGGACGATGTGACAACTGCACGGGGTCGCGGTGGTCCGACGCCGTGGACGAGCAAGAGGTCGCCCGGACGAAGGCGCGCCTCGAACGACCCGGTGTCGACCTTCCGCCTCGACGGCAGTGGCCGACCGGCATGGCGACACTCGGGGTGAAGCTGTCGGGCCGCATCACCGACGGTCCCGAACCGGGCCGTGTGCTGGGCCGGTTGTCCGACCTGGGCTGGGGTCCCCGCCTTCGTGCGCTCCTCGACGCGCCGGACGGACCGGTCCCCGACGCCGTAGTACAGGCCGCGGTGGCGGTGCTCGCATCGTGGGACTGGGCGCAACGCCCCACCGCGGTCATGGCGGTCGAGTCGCCGACGCATCCGATCCTTACCGCCTCGCTCGCGTCGCGTCTGTCACAACTGGGCCGATTGCAGGATCTAGGTGTATTACGGCGCCGAACGGGGCATCCCCAGGCGACGGCCGCGAATTCGGCATATCGGATCGCCGCGCTCGTCGATGCGTGGGAGACGCCCGACCTCAGCGGAGTGAACGGTCCGATCCTTCTCGTCGATGCGGTGACCGACACCGGTTGGACGCTCACGATGGCGGCGAGGACTCTCGTCGCCGCCGGAGCGGACGCGGTGTTGCCGTTCGCGCTCGCGAGCCCCAAGTAATCGCTACGAGGAGACCAGACGCTACATGTTCGTGACCGGTATCACACCACATGTTCTACCTGCGCGAAGCGCGGACTTTAGCAGTCAGGCTGGGCGAAAAGGGTGAATTCGACATCAAATCTTGTTAAGTTACGAGGACTTATGAAGCCTGTTACGGAAAGTAGTACCCCGTCTGTAGAACCGGCTGAATTGAGTTTCCGGAGCCCGCGTATCGCCGATGGAAAACGGCTGTGGCAGATCGCCCGCGACTCCGAGGTGCTCGATGTCAATTCCGGTTATGCGTATGTGTTGTGGTGCCGTGATTTCGCCGAGTCGTCTGTGGTCGCCACCGACGAGCACGATCGCCCTGTGGGTTTCGTGACCGGATACCTCCGACCCGATTCACCCCAGACGTTGTTCGTGTGGCAGGTCGCCGTCGACGCCGATCAGCGTGGGCGTGGCGTTGCCGGCCGCATGCTGGACACCCTGCTCGACCGGCTCGCCCCGTTCGGCGTGACCCGCCTCGAGACCACTGTGAGTCCCGACAACGCCGCATCGATCGCAATGTTCACGGCGTTGGCGCGTCGCCGTGGAACCCATATCACCCGGAGCGATTTGTTCGCGCCCGACGATTTTCCGGATTCTCACCTGGCCGAGGATCTCTACACGATCGGAGAGTGATCACCCGGGAACCGGGAATCGATCACTTCGAATTTCATATATCGCAGGAGGACCACCACATGACCATCCTGGAACACAAGCCGAGCACCGCGGGCGAGACAGATATCTTCGCGCATCTCGAATCGGAGGTGCGCAGCTACAGCCGCACCTGGCCCACGGTATTCGAGAAAGCCTCCGGATCCTGGCTCCGCAGCGAAAGCGGCAAGGATTACCTCGACTTCTTCGCCGGCGCGGGTGCCCTCAACTACGGGCACAACAATCCGATCCTCAAATCGGCGCTCGTCGACTACATCATGAGCGACGGCATCACCCACGGCCTCGACATGAACACGGTCGCGAAGCGCGAGTTGCTCGAGACCTTCGAGGAGTACGTCCTCGCTCCCCGTGGTCTCGACTACAAGGTGCAGTTCCCCGGCCCCACCGGCACCAACTCGGTCGAGGCTGCGCTCAAGCTCGCTCGCAAGGTCACCGGACGCGAGTCGATCATCAACTTCACCAATGCGTTCCACGGCATGACGCTCGGCGCGCTGTCGGTGACGGGTAACTCCATGAAGCGCGCAGGCGCGGGCGTTCCCCTCGTGCACGCCACGCCGATGCCGTTCGACAACTACTTCAACGGTGTCACCGAGGACTTCCAGTGGTTCTCCCGCGTGCTCGACGACGCCGGCAGCGGCCTCAATCGCCCGGCTGCAGTGATCGTGGAGACGGTTCAGGGCGAAGGCGGCGTCAACATCGCCCGTCCCGAATGGCTTCGCGCCCTTGCCGATCTGTGCAAGGAACGCGACATCCTGCTGATCGTCGACGACGTGCAGATGGGCTGCGGCCGTACCGGCCCGTTCTTCTCCTTCGAGGTCGCCGGTATCACCCCCGACATCGTCACGCTGTCGAAGTCGATCGGCGGTTACGGCCTGCCGCTCGCACTCACGCTGTTCAAGCGCGAACTCGACGTGTGGGGCCCCGGCGAGCACAACGGCACCTTCCGCGGCAACAACCCGGCGTTCGTCACGGCAACCGCCGCCCTCAAGCACTACTGGGCCGACGACAAGCTCCAGCGCGAAACGCTGCGCAAGGGCGAGCGCATCCGGCAGACCTTCATGAACCTGTCCGACATGTTCGACGGGGTCTCCACCCGCGGTCGCGGTCTGGTTCAGGGCCTCGTGTTCGAAACCCACGAGAACGCACAGAAGGTGTGCGCCCTCGCGTTCGAGGAAGGGCTTCTCGCCGAGACGTCGGGCCCCTCCGACGAGGTGGTCAAGCTCCTCCCGCCGCTGACCATCTCCGACGACGAGCTGGAATTCGGACTCAACATCCTCGCCGAAGCGACCGCCAAGGTGCAGGCCTGAGCGCACCCCGCTTTCGTTCCGAGTCGTTCCAACCCTAAGGATTTTCGACACACATGATCGTTCGTACGACAGAAGAGATCACCGGTACCGACCGCGACGTCACGTCCGAGGACGGTAACTGGACCAGCAAGCGGATCGTGCTCGCCGGAGACAAGGTCGGTTTCTCCTTCCACGAGACGACTATTCAGGCGGGAACCGTCAACGAGTTCCACTACGCGAACCACATCGAGGCTGTGTGGCTGGTCGAGGGTGAGGGCACCCTCCAGGACCTCGACAACGACGTGGAGTACGAACTCGGGCCGGGCTCGATGTACCTGCTCAACGGCCACGAACGCCACCGCGTGCTGCCGCGCACGAAGATGCGGATGCTGTGCGTGTTCAATCCTCCGGTGACGGGCCGCGAGGTGCACGACGAGAACGGTGTCTATCCCCTCATCGAAGAACCTGCCTGACACCCTCCGGGGAACCGTCGCGCACGACGCGACCGCGTGACCAACTGCGGGGCGGACGCTTAGAGTCGAACCATGACTTTCGAGCGTTCGCCCCGCATTGCTGTCGGTCCGGCACCGGACGAGCGTCTCGTCAGAGCCGTCACCAACGGCGGCGGAGTGCCGTGCGATCTCGGCGATGCTCCCGACGCCCTCATCTGGACCGACGGCCCCGACTCGTTCCCCGACTCTCTCCCCCTATCGGTGCGCTGGGTCCAGCTACCGGCCGCCGGGGTGGAGCGCTGGCTCTCCGAGGGCATCATCCGCGCCAACCCGCAGGTCACCTGGACCTCGGCGGCGGGCGCGTATTCCGCCGCCGTCGCCGAGCACGCACTCATGCTGCTCCTCGCCGGGGTGCGGTCGCTGCCGGCGCACCTGGCGGCGACCTCGTGGACCCCCGAAGCCTTCTACCCCACACTCGGAACGCTGCGGGGCTCGACCGTCGGCATCATCGGCGCCGGTGGAATCGGACGCGCGCTGATCCCCATGCTCGCGGCCTTGGGCGCTCACGCCCTTGCCGTGACGCGTAGCGGCCGCCCTGTCCCCGGTGCCGTCGAAACCTATCCCGTCGAACGGATCGACGAGATCTGGCCGCTCGCAGACCATTTCGTCGTCGCAGCCCCGTCGACCACGGAAACGGAACAGCTCGTCGGCGCTGCGGAACTCGCCGCCATGAAGCCCACCGCGTGGGTGATCAATGTCGCCCGGGGCCGTCTCGTCGACACCGACGCGCTGGTCGACGCGCTGAGCCAGGGGTCCATTGCAGGGGCGGGGCTCGATGTCACCGACCCCGAGCCGCTCCCCGACGGCCACCCCCTCTGGTCGTTGCCGAACGCGATGATCACTCCTCACGATTCCAACCCGCCGGCGGTGCGCCTCCCCGCCTACGTCGACCACGTGGTCGAGAACGTCACACGGTTCGCGTCCGGGCTCGATCTCGTCGCAGCGATCGACCCGAGCGCCGGGTACTGACCGGTCAGCGTTCGGCACGCTCGGCGTCGCCGCCCGACGCCTCGTCTCGCTCGGCCCACTCGAGCAGAGTATCGAGCGAGAACACGGCGTCGTCGATACCGGCGTGCAGATCCCCGAGCCTCGCGAACCGGTCCGGAACGGTCGCGACGGTGAAGTCCCGGGGGTCGACGTCAAGCACTTCGTCCCACGTGATGGGGGTGGAGACGCGCGCGTCGGCCACGCCACGAATCGAATACGCGCTCGCCAGCGTGTGATCCCGGGCGTTCTGGTTGTAGTCGACGAACACCGCCGACTGATCGCGGTCCTTACGCCACCAGGTCGTCGTGACGTCGCGGGGTGCGCGACGTTCGACCTCCCTGGCAAAGGCATACGCTGCCCGGCGTACGTCGTCGAATCCCCAGCGGGGCTCGATGCGCACGTAGACGTGCAGCCCGCGACCACCCGACGTCTTGGGCCAGCCGACGGCGCCCAGTTCGCCGAGCACTTCCCGCGCCACCCCGGCAACGCGCACCACCCGGTCGAACCCGCAGTCGGGCATCGGGTCCAGGTCGATACGCCATTCGTCGGGACGCTCGACGTCGGCGCGCCGGGAGTTCCACGGATGGAACTCCACCGTGGACATCTGGACCGCCCACACGACATCGGCCACCCGGGTCACGCACAACTCGTCCGCGTCGCGGTTGTAGCGGGGGAAATGCACCCGGACGGTCTCGACCCAGTCCGGCGCTCCATGCGGGAGCCGCTTCTGGTGCACCTTCTCCCCCTCCACCCCGGAAGGGAACCGGTGCAGCATGCACGGCCGGTCCCGCAGCGCTCGCACGATCCCCTCGCCGACGGAATGGTAGTAGCGCGCGACATCGAGCTTCGTCAGCCCGGCCTGAGGGAAGTACACGCGCTCGGGATGTGAGAGCCGCACCGTGTAGCCGTCCACGTCGAGCTCGACGGCCTCCGACGAGTCCTTCCCCATGAGACTCCCTCCTCGCACACCCGCGGGCCGCCGCGTGCGCCCCGCCGAGGTGCAACCATCCTCGCGCGTCGTGCACCACCCCGCATCGTTTTCCGGCGCCGCCGCAGCGCCGCCGCGTTACCGTCGTCGTGTGCTGCTCGAGAGCGTGGTTGAGACATCGGAGGCGGTCGCCGGGACGCGCTCTCGGCGCGCGAAGACCGAAGCCCTCCGCGGCTTGCTCGTCCGCGCCGACCCCACCGAAGTCGAGTCGGTGGTGTCGTGGCTGTCGGGAGAGCTGTCGCAGGGGCGCATCGGCGTCGGGTTCCGCACGCTTGCGGGGCTCGACCCGGCCCCCGCGCCGTCGGCGTCACTCGAGGTTTCCGAGGTTTCCGCGATCCTCGACGCCCTCGCGAACACCACGGGCCGGGGTTCGGCCGCGGCACGACGCGCTCGGCTCGAGGCGTTGTTCTCACGCGCGACCGCGGGAGAACAGCGGTTTCTCGTGCGCCTGCTCGGCGGGGATCTGCGGCAGGGCGCCCTCGAAGGCGTGATGACCGACGCCGTGGCCGCTGCGGCGGGACTGCCGATCGAACCGGTGCGGCGAGCGTTCATGCTCTCCGGCCGGCTCAGCGCGACTGCGGTGGCTGCGTTCGAGGGCGGTCTCGACGCGCTTGCGGCGTTCCGCCTCGAGGTGGGCCGGCCGGTCCGGCCCATGCTGGCCTCCCCCGCGGAATCCCTCGCCTCGGCACTCACCGAGCTCGACGGTGGGGTGAGCGTGGAATACAAACTCGACGGTGCGCGCATCCAGGTGCACCGTGCCGGAGATCAGGTGTGGGTGTTCACTCGCACGCTGCGCGACATCACCGGATCCGTCCCGGAACTGGTGGACCTCGTCGCCGGCCTGCCGTGCACCAGTGTGGTGCTCGACGGGGAAACGCTCGCCCTGACCGATTCCGGGCGTCCACGGCCGTTCCAGGAGACCATGAGCCGCTTCGGCGCACGCAGCGAGCGCGAACTGCTGCTGCATCCGTACTTCTTCGACTGTCTGCATCTCGACGGAGCGGATCTCCTCGACGTTCCCCTCTCCGATCGGCTCACCGCGCTCGACCGTGTCGCCTCCGCACACCGGATACCGGCCGTGGCATCTCCGCTGCCGGACCTCGCCCAGGAGCACCTCGCGGCGTCGCTCGACCACGGGCACGAAGGCGTCATGGTGAAGTCCCTCACGTCCCTCTACAGCGCAGGGCGGCGCGGACGGGCGTGGCAGAAGGTCAAGCCGGAGCACACGCTCGATCTGGTGGTGCTCGGCGCCGAATGGGGTTACGGACGGCGGACCGGGTATCTGTCGAACCTGCACCTGGGGGCGCGCGATCCCGACGGCGGGCCGCCCATCATGGTGGGAAAGACGTTCAAGGGTCTCACCGACGAGTTGTTGCGCTGGCAGACAGGCGAATTCCCTCTCCACGAGTCGCACCGCGACGCGCACACCGTCTATCTCGAGCCGAGACTGGTGGTGGAGATCGAACTCGACGGCGCCCAGGTCAGTACCCGGTACCCCGGCGGCGTGGCACTGCGGTTCGCGCGGGTTCTGCGCTACCGCCCCGACAAATCTGCGGCGGACGCCGACACGATCGACGCGGTGCGCGCGCTGCTCCCCGGCTCCCACGTCCGCAGCGACGGCCTACCGTAGAAGGGGTGATCGACGTTCGACGTTCCCTCGACACGCTGCGGTCCCTGGTGGACGGCAAGCGGGTCGCCGTGCTCACCGGTGCCGGTGTCTCCACCGACTCCGGCATTCCGGACTACCGGGGGCCGGATTCTCCGCCACGGACTCCGATGACGTTCCAGCAGTTCGCCGGCGACCCCGTGTTCCGGCGACGCTACTGGGCACGCAACCACGTCGGCTGGAGGCACATGGACTCCGCGCGGCCGAACCTCGGTCACCGCGCTCTCGCGGCACTCGAACGCGCGGGAAACGTCTCCGGGGTCATCACGCAGAATGTGGATCTGCTCCACACCAAGGCCGGTAGTCGCCGCGTCATCGACCTCCACGGCACCTACGCGCAGGTTCGCTGCCTGGGATGCGAGCACCGCATCTCCCGTTTCACCCTCCACGAACGTCTCACCCTCGCCAACCCGGGCTTCGACGAACGCGCGCGGGTCGCCACCGGTCTGGAAGTGGCGCCCGACGCCGACGCGGTGGTCGCGAACACCGACGATTTCGTGGTGGTGGACTGCGATCGCTGTGGCGGGATGCTCAAACCGGACATCGTGTACTTCGGCGAGATCGTGCCCCGGCCACGTGTGGACGACGGATTCGAAGTGATCGACGACGCACAAGTGCTCGTCGTCGCCGGAAGTTCTCTCACCGTGCAGTCGGGCCTGAGGTTCGTGCGACGCGCGGTCGCGCGCAGCATTCCGGTGGTGATCATCAACCGGGGACCGACGCGCGGCGACACCCTCGCGACCCTCAAGATCGAGGCAGGAACGTCGGAATCGCTGGCGGCGTTGACATCCCGCACTGCCGAGCCGACGCCGAGCGTGTAGCTAGATTCGCACCAGATCGTCCGCGTGCACCACGGGCCGGTGCAGATCTGCGGGCAGGCTCCGGGTCGAGAAGCCGATCATGAAGTCGAGTTCGGTGACGTCGTAGGCCACCACCCCACGGGCAACGGTCCGGCCGTCCGGGGCCACGAGTGCCACCACGTCGCCGGCGTGGAAGTTGCCGCTGGTTCCGGTGATGCCGGCGGGAAGCAGCGACCTGCGGCGGTCGACGACCGCGCGGACGGCTCCCTCGTCGAGATGCAGTGCCCCGTGGGTGTCGGCGGCGTGCCGGACCCAGAACAGTCGCGCCGACAACCGGTCGGGTCGCGGCGAGAAGGCCGTCCCGACGTCGGCTGTGGTCAGCGCTCTGGCGGCATCCGATGCTGCGGCGAGAAGCACCGGGACCCCCGAGTCCGCGGCGAGTCGTGCCGCCGAAAGCTTCGATGCCATTCCCCCGGTGCCGAGGGCACCGCCCGACCCGGCGACCACACCGTCGAGATCCTCGGGGCTGGTGACCTCCGGAATGAAATGGGCCGCACCCTTGCGCGGGTCGCCGTCGTACAGGCCGTCGACGTCCGACAGCAGGATCAAGGCCTCCGCGCCCACGAGATGCGCGACGAGGGCTGCGAGCCGGTCGTTGTCACCGAACCGCAGTTCCGCCGTCGCGACGGTGTCGTTCTCGTTGACGACCGGCACGGCGCCGAGCGACCGCAGGCGGTCGAGGGTGCGCTGTGCGTTGCGGTGCTGGATGCGCCGAGCGATGTCGTCGGCGGTGAGCAGCACCTGGCCGACGGCCCGGTCGTACCGGGCGAAGGAGGTGCCCCACGCGTGGGCGAGTGCGAGTTGCCCGACGCTGGCAGCCGCCTGCTTGGTGGCGAGGTCGCGGGGCCGTGTGGTGAGCCCCAGCGGTGCGAGACCCGCACCGACGGCGCCCGACGACACCACGACCACGCTCGATCCCGCCTGCATCCGCGATTCGATCGCGTCGGCCAGGCGGTCGAGCCGGCCACGGTCGAGTCCGCCCACCAGACTGGTGATCGCGGACGACCCGATCTTGACCACTACGCTGCGCGCGTCGGAGATGACCTCTCGCGTGTCGCTCACAACACTCCTCGGAAGGCTAGGAATCAGAAGTCGTCGTCGGATGCGAGACCGCGACGGACCTTCTTGGCATGCCGGCGCTCTTCGGCACCGACGCGATCGACCTGATCCAGTCGGGCATCGGTACCACGGCCGGTACGAACGACGTCGACACCGGCGGCGGTCTGCGGCTCCCAGTCGAAGCTGACGTCGCCGATGGTGACGGAGGCTCCGGGCTCGGCACCCATCTTGACGAGCTTGTCCTCGACACCGAGGCGTGCCAGCCGGTCGGCGAGGTAGCCGACAGCTTCGTCGTTGTCGAAGGCCGTCTGGCGTACCCAGCGTTCAGGGCGCTCGCCCCGCACGATGAACCCACCGGGCACGTCCGGATCGGCGACGACCGAGAAACCGCTCTCGTTCCGCGCGACCGGGCGGATCACCGGACGGGTGGGCTCGGCAGGCGGGTGAGCCGCCCGGTACTCCTCGACCATCTTCGCGAGCGCGAACGTCAGCGGACGCAGACCCTCGTGGGTCACCGCGGAGACGGTGAACACCGGCCAACCGCGCTTCTCGAATTCGGGTAACACGAACTCGGCGAGTTCGGCAGCGTCGGGGACGTCCGCCTTGTTCAGAACGACGATGCGGGGCCGGTCCGCGAGGTCCCCGAGACTGTTGTCACCCGACAGCGCAGGCTGATACGCGGCGAGCTCGGCTTCGAGCGCGTCGACGTCGGAGATCGGGTCACGGCCCGGATCGAGGGTCGCGCAGTCGACGACGTGTGCGAGCACGGCGCAGCGCTCGATGTGCCGGAGGAAGTCGAGGCCGAGTCCGCGGCCCTGGCTCGCGCCGGGAATCAGGCCGGGCACGTCGGCGACGGTGAATGTGGTGTCGCCGGACTGGACCACGCCGAGGTTCGGGACAAGCGTGGTGAACGGGTAATCGGCGATCTTGGGCTTGGCCGCGGACAGCACCGAGACGAGCGACGATTTGCCTGCGGACGGGAAACCGACCAGGCCGACGTCCGCGACGGACTTCAGTTCCAGGACAAGTTCGCGTTCCTCGCCTTCCTCGCCGAGCAACGCGAAACCGGGGGCCTTGCGGGCCTTGGACGCGAGGGAGGCGTTGCCGAGCCCACCACGTCCGCCCTGCGCAGCGACGAACCTGGTGCCGATGCCGACGAGGTCGGCGAGCACGTTGCCTTCGGTGTCGAGGACGACGGTGCCGTCCGGGACCTCGAGCACCAGGTCGTTGCCGTTGGCGCCACTGCGGTTGCCACCGGCACCCTGGGTGCCGTTGGTGGCCTTCGCGTGCTGGTGGAAGTGGAAGTCGAGCAGCGTGTGAACGTTGCCGCCCACCTCGAGGATGACGTCGCCGCCGTTACCTCCGTTGCCGCCGTCCGGTCCGCCGAGGGGCTTGAACTTCTCACGATGGACGGAGGCGCAACCGTTGCCACCCTTGCCGGCGCTGACGTGCAGCACGACCCGGTCGATGAAGCGGGACATGGATGTACCTCTTTCCGTCCGAGAACTTTCGAAGCTTCCCGATATCTACTGGCGAACTTGCTGTGTGAAAACCAACAAGGGCGGGACAGGGTGTGTGCGACCCTGGCCCGCCCCAGATGGGTGTCTAGCGCGAGGAATCAACCTCGCAGTGTCCTGTTCGGACGGCAGATCAGGCGTCTGCCGCGACCGGGACGATGTTGACCGTCTTGCGTCCACGCTTGGTGCCGAACGTGACAGCACCCGCCTCGAGGGCGAACAGCGTGTCGTCGCCACCGCGTCCGACGTTCACGCCGGGGTGGAAGTGGGTGCCACGCTGACGCACCAGGATCTCACCGGCGCTGACGGACTGGCCGCCGAAACGCTTGACGCCGAGGCGCTGGGCGTTCGAATCGCGACCGTTACGGGAGCTTGATGCACCCTTCTTGTGTGCCATGACGAACCCTCCTGGGGGTTGAAGCTCGAAGCTCGAGTTACTTGATGCCGGTGACCTTGACGACCGTCAGCTTCTGACGGTGGCCCTGGCGCTTGTGGTACCCGGTCTTGTTCTTGAACTTGTGGATATGGATCTTCGGGCCCTTGGTTTGCTCGACGATCTCGGCGGTGACCGAAACCTTCGCCAGCTTGTCGGCGTCGGTGGTCAGCTCGGATCCGTCGACGACGAGGACCGGAGCAAGCGAGACAGCAGCGCCGGGCTCACCCTCGATCTTCTCGACCTTGACGAGGTCGCCTTCAGCGACCTTGTACTGCTTACCGCCGGTCTTGACGATCGCGTACGTTGCCATCGGACGGCTACCCCTTGCTTCTTCGAACGTGCTCGCGCCACAGTCTTGCGGTCGCGACTGGTCTGTATGGTGCTTACTCGGTCCCGCCGCCATCCCGTATCCAGGCGCGGCTGGGCAGTATCGCCGAGTAGCGACTGAACAAGATTACGGGAAAGTGGCGGCCAGGGTCAAACCGGGTCGAGGTCCCCGGACCGGCACCATCCGGCCCGGGGAACCCGGTCATGCTTCTGCGTCCACGGGCGGACCCGCGGGGCGACCCGCAGCCCGCCGTGAGCGCGTTCGACGGACCACCTTGACGGGCGGCTCGTCGGTGCTCGTGGGTGCCTCGTCGGGCGCGGAGACCGAGGCGGACTCCGGCGCCGGGTCGGCGGTCGGAGCCGGCAGCACGAAGACCGTTGCTGCTGCCTCCGGGTCGCCGGCAGGAGCTGCCGCCCGAGCCACCCGGCGTGCGCGCCGACGACGGGGAGCGGGCTCCGCCTCGGGTTCCGCTGCGGAAACCTTCTCCGGCTCAACACTCTTCGGAGCTTCGGCCGCCACGGCAGCCTCGGCGGCTGCAACCTCCTCGGCGACCTCCTCCGCCTCGTCGGCAGCGGTGGTGACCGTGGTCGCGTCCTCGCCGGTGCCCGAATCCGTCCGGGCACTTTCGGCGATCCGCTCGGGGTCGGCCGCGCGCAACGGTTCGGAGATCTTGACCGGATCGGCTTGCTCGACGGCCGGGGTCTTCGCCTCGGCTGCGTCTTCGTCCGCAGTCGTCACGGACTCCGCAACAGATGTTGCGGCACCGTCCACGACAACACCGTCGGCGGCCCCGGTGACCGGAGTCTCGTCCGACCCGGAAACCGAGTCCGCGGACTCAGGCTCGTCGTGCTCCGGATGGTGCGAAGCCATGGCCAACGCGACCGGATGCGCGGCCCGCCGGGCCAGTTCCTCGTGGGAGGGCGCCGCTGCCGCGGGCTCTTCCACGACCTCGGGAGCCGGCTCCGGAGCACTCTTGTCACGACCCCGCTTGCGCCGCGATCCACCGCTCTGCGAACGCGAGGACTCTTCCTGCGGCTTCGATTCGATCGGTTCCGAATGCACGATGATGCCGCGGCCGTTGCAATGCTCACACGTGGTGGAGAACGCCTCGACGAGACCGGTGCCCAGTCGCTTGCGCGTCATCTGCACCAAACCCAGCGAGGTGACTTCCGACACCTGGTGGCGGGTACGGTCCCGGCCCAGGGCTTCGGTGAGCCGGCGCAGCACGAGGTCGCGGTTCGACTCGAGCACCATGTCGATGAAGTCGACCACGATCATGCCGCCGATGTCGCGCAACCGCATCTGGCGAACGATTTCCTCCGCCGCCTCGATGTTGTTACGGGTGACGGTCTCCTCGAGGTTGCCGCCCGACCCGGTGAACTTGCCGGTGTTGACGTCGACGACCGTCATCGCCTCGGTCCGGTCGATCACGAGCGTTCCGCCCGAGGGCAACCACACCTTGCGATCGAGTGCCTTTGCCAACTGCTCGTCGATCCGGTACGCGCCGAACACGTCCACCGAATTGTTGGAGCGGTATCGCTCCACACGAGGCAGAAGATCAGGTGCAACGGTCCGGATGTAGGACTCGACGGTGTCCCACGCGTTGTCGCCTTCGATGACCAGCTTCGAGAAATCCTCGTTGAACAGGTCGCGGACGACCTTCACGAGAAGATCGGGCTCCTCGTACAGCGCCTTGGGATGCCCGGAGGCCTCCGCCTGCACCTTGTCGGCCTGCGCGCTGATCGTCTCCCACTGCGTCTGCAGACGGGTGACGTCGTGGGCCAGTTCGTCCTCGCTGACACCTTCCGCGGCGGTCCGGATGATCACCCCGGCCTCGGACGGAACGATCTCCCGGAGGATGTCCTTGAGCCGCTTGCGCTCGGTGTCCGGCAGTTTCCGGCTGATGCCGGTCGACGAGCCACCCGGGACGTACACCAGGAAGCGGCCCGCCAGGCTGATCTGCGTGGTCAGTCGCGCGCCCTTGTGACCGACGGGGTCCTTGCTGACCTGGACGACCACCATGTCACCGGGCTTGAGTGCCTGCTCGATCTTGCGGGAGTTTCCTCCCAGACCCGCGGCCTCCCAGTTGACCTCACCTGCGTACAGCACACCGTTGCGGCCTCGGCCGATATCGATGAACGCGGCTTCCATCGACGGCAGCACGTTCTGCACGCGGCCGAGATAGATGTTGCCGACCATCGACGCGGACCCGGAGGTCGTGACGAAGTGCTCGACGAGAATGCCGTCTTCGAGCACGGCGACCTGTGTCATCCCCGCGTGCGCACCCGAGGTGCGCTCGCGGACGACCATCACCCGGTCGACGGATTCCCGGCGTGCCAGGAACTCCGATTCGGTGAGGATCGGGGGGCGGCGACGGCCGGCCTCGCGACCGTCCCGGCGACGCTGCCTCTTGGCCTCGAGTCGCGTCGAGCCACTGATGCCCTGCACCTCGTCCTTGACGCGGGCCTTCGGTCGCGGCTCGCGCTCGTGCACGACGGTGGGTACAGCATCGTCGTCGCTGGAGGTGTCGGTGTCGGAGTCGGCCGATCCACGGCGACGACGCCGCCGGCGGCGGCGGCGCGAGGTGCCGTCGCTCTGCTCGTCGTCGTCCGCATTCTCGTCGTCGGAGCCGGCCTGCTCGGCCTTGGTCCGATCCGGCGACTCCTCGTCGGCCGGGGGCGCCGCCTTGTCGCTGCGCTCGTCGCCGGAATCGGCGGCGGGGACGGCGTCGCTCTTGTCGTCCTTGGCAGTCTTCTCGTCGTGCTCCGCCGACTCATCGTGCTGGTCGGTGTCGCCGCTGTCGCCGCGCCCTCGGCCCCTACCGCGACGGCCGCGACGGCGACGGCGAGGATGCTCGTCCTGGTCGTCGTCCGACCCCTGGCCGGAGGTGCCTTCGGTGCCCGCTTCGCGGCTCGGCGTTTCGTCGGCCTGCTCGGCCTGAACGTCGGCGTCCCCCGACTTCTCGGAGGACTTGTCGACGGTCTTCTCGGTCGGCTTGTCGGCGGTCTTCTCGGCTGTCTTTTCGACGGTCTGCTCGTCGGCGTCCTTGGCGGCGGCTCCGCGACGTGCCCGGCGCCGGCGCGGACGCACCGGCTCCTCGTCCGCGTCATCGTCGGGCGTGGGAACGACCGGCTGCAGGAACAGCGGGGCCGCGACGGCATCGGCCGCGACCGGTTCCGGGGACGTGAACAACGGAGTGTGCTGCTCCGGCGAGGTGAACAGACCGGTGGGTCCACCGACCGAAGTCTCCTGGACGGCCTCGCGCTCGGTGGTGAGAGCGTGCTCTTCGGCCGGTTCGGCCTCGGGTGCCTCGGCCGGGCTGTCCGTGCGTGCCTCCGGTGCCACCGGCGTGGCAGCAGCGTCCGGCGCTGTGCTCAGTGCGGCATACACCTCTTGGGCGACGTCTCTGTGCAGCGTGGCGTGCGCGCTGCTCAGCTGCGTTCCCAGCTCGGTGGCTTTCGCGATCACCTGCTTGCTGGTCAGTCCCAGCATCTTGGCGAGCGCGTGCACGCGAATTTTCGCGGGCAGGCTCGGTGCCTCGGCGTCGTCGGCGACGACGTCCGCGGACTCGATGGAATTGTTCTCCGGCGGCTCTTGATCGGCCACGTAAGTCTCCTAAGCCCCCGGGCGCGTCCATCACCGACTCGTGCGATGTGAGCGGCCACGCGAGGGCGCTGCTTGTATGCCCGCGCCTGGGGCGCGAGTTCATCCGGTCTCGCATCACGCGGTCGTCCGGTGCCCGTTTTCACTGCACGGCCGAGCGATGCCTGGCTTGATCGCGGTTCGAGCGCCGGAACATCCAGCATGTCGCGGAGCGAGGTGGTTCCTTCGTCCTCTGCCACAGCGATGTCGGGCATCGATCCGTGATGTCGTTCGGTCGCCCCGGACGGGTTTCGTACGGTGCAACCTTCCCCAGTATCCCACACAGGTGTGCGCGGATACGCCAACGGCGCCCCGCGGGGCGCCGTCGGTCGATCTCCGAAGCTCGATTCGTGTGGTCGCGGGCGATTGCCGCAACGCACCGGCGGCGGCCGAACGACCACCGCCCGTTCATGGGCTACTTGCCTGCCAGGGCCGGGAACCAGAGTGCGATCTCACGCTCTGCCGACTCCACCGAGTCGGAGCCGTGAACGAGGTTCTCGCCCGGATCGAGACCGAGGTCGCCGCGGATCGAGCCGGGCACCGCCTTCTCCACCGGATCGGTTCCGCCGGCGAGCTGACGGAACGCCGCGATTGCGCGCGGGCCCTCGAGCACCGCGGCCACGAGGGGTCCGCCGGTGATGAACTCGATCAGCGAGTCGTAGAAGGGCTTGCCCTCGTGCTCCGCATAGTGGGCCCCCGCGACCTCGACAGGGGCGACACGCAGCTCGAGAGCCACGATGTCCAGTCCCTTGCGCTCGATGCGCGACAGGATTTCTCCGACGTGACGGCGGGCAACGCCGTCGGGCTTGATCAGTACCAGGGTGCGCTCAGTCACGCAACAAGCGTAGAGGTCAGCCACGCTGGCCCGGAAGCAGACCCCTCGATTCGCGATCCTTGATGTCTTTCCGCAGGTAGAGCAGGTAGGCCCAGACGACCGCGAAAAGCACGCCGACCGCACCCAGCGCGAGGTCGATTATGAAGCCGAGGAGAACGAGGGCCTGCAGTGTGAGGTTGAACGGGATCGCCCACGAGCGTCCCTGTACCCCCGCCCCGAGGATCATCGCTACGGCGAGACCGACGACGTACCCGCCGGACCATACGGTCAGGCCGCCACCGAGCGTCGCGATCACCGGGAGCACCAGCAACACCACGATCGCTTCGAGGACGAGGGTCCCGGCCATCACGCCGCGGAAACCCTTCCATGGATCCCTGGTCGGCGGTCCGAACTCCGGTTCCGCAGGGTTCTGGTTGGTCACGCGGGTTCCTTTCCGAACAAACTACGGGCGGCGCCCGCGGTCACCACCGAGCCGGTCACCACGACGCCCGCACCCGATACTGCCTCACCGGGCTCGCCGACTTCCTCGGCGATCGCGATCGCGGTCTCGATGGCGTCCGGGAGCGTCTCCGCGGTCACGACACGTTCGTCGCCGAACCGCGCGACGGCGATATCGGCGAGTCGTTCGACGTCCATGGCGCGGGGCGACCCGTTGTGGGTAACGACGATCTCGTCGAAGACCGGCTCGAGCGCCTCGATGAGCCCTGCCACATCCTTGTCCGCCATCACGCTGACGACGCCGACGAGCTTGCGGAAGTCGAACTCGTCGGCGAGCGCGGCGGCGAGCGCCTTCGCGCCGTGCGGATTGTGTGCCGCATCGAGGAAGACGGTCGGCGCGTTCCGGACGCGCTCGAGGCGACCGGGATTGACCACCGAGGCGAATGCTTCGCGTACGGCGTCCACGTCGAGTTGCTTCTGCGGGCCGGCGCCGAAGAACGCTTCCACGGCTGCCAGCGCCACCACGGCGTTGTGAGCCTGATGCTCACCGTGGAGCGGCAGGAAGATGTCGGTGTACACGCCACCGAGTCCTTGGAGGTCGAGTTGCTGCCCTCCCACCGCCACGGCACGGCGCACGACCGAGAATTCCGACCCTTCGCGCGCGACGGCGGCGTCGGCTTCGACGGACTGCCGTAGCAGGACCTCCATGGCCTCAGGCTCCTGCTGCGCGATCACGGCCACCGTGTCGCGTGGGACGAGATCGTCGCCCCGGGCCTTCTTGATGATCCCGGCCTTCTCCCCCGCTATCTCGGTGAGCGTCTCACCGAGATAGCCGGTGTGGTCGATCCCGATCGGGGTGATCACAGCGACCTGGCCGGTGACCACGTTGGTGGCGTCCCAGCGCCCCCCGAGGCCCACTTCGACGACCGCGACGTCGACAGGCGCGTCCGCGAACGCCGCGAACGCCATCGCGGTGGTCACCTCGAACTTGCTCATCTTCGGCCCGCCCGCGGCCTCGGACTGCTCGTCGACCATGCGCACGTAGGGCTCGATGTCGCGGTAGGTGTCGACGTAGGTTCGCGGCGACACCGGTGCGCCGTCGATGCTGATGCGCTCGGTCGCGAGCTGCAGATGCGGGCTGGTGGTGCGGCCCACGCGGTGGTGCATCCGGGTCAGGAGCGCGTCGATCATCCGGGTCACGGAGGTCTTGCCGTTGGTGCCCGCCACGTGGATCGCCGGGTAGTTGTTCTGCGGCGAGCCCAGGATGTCCATCAGTGCCGCGATACGCGCGAGCGACGGTTCGATCTTGGTCTCCGGCCAGCGTTGGTCGAGTTCCGCCTCGACCAGCGCCAGTTCGGCGACATCGACCGGGGACGATCCCCCGGGATTACCGGGATTGTCGGTGGTCACGCCTGGCCCAACTCCTTCAGACGCGCGTCGATGCGGGCGATCTCTTCTTCGGCGACCTGCTTGCGCGTTCGGATCTTCGCCACCACCGGCTCGGGTGCCTTCGCGAGGAACGCATCGTTGGACAGCTTGCCGGACGTGGCCGCGAGATCCTTCTCGGCCGCCGCGAGATCCTTGCGCAGGCGTGCGATCTCGGCTCCGATGTCGATGGTGCCCGAGGTGTCGAGCTCGACGATGACGGTGGCACGGGTCAGGCGCACCTCGATGGACGCGGTCGCCGAGAAGCCGTCCTCCGGGTCGGTGAGACGCGCGAGCGAACGCACCGCCGGAACCTGGGCGACGAGATCTGCGTCCTCGATGCCCGCGAGCCGCGCCGCGACCTTCTGCGACGGCTTGAGGCCCTGGTCGCTGCGGAACCTGCGGATCTCGGTGACGAGCTTCTGCATGTCCTCGACCCGGCGCAGGGCGTCGTCGTCGGCGGGCACACCGCTTGCAACCGGCCAGGACGCGACCACCAGCGACTCGCCACCGGTGAGCACCTTCCAGAGCGTTTCGGTGACGAACGGGATGACCGGGTGCAGCATCCGGAGCAACTGGTCGAGCACGGTGCCGAGCACGGCCTTGGTGTTCGCGGCCCGGACGTCACCTTCCGCGAACTGCACCTTGGCGAGTTCGAGGTACCAGTCGCACACCTCGTCCCACGCGAAGTGGTACAGCGCCTCGCACGCCTTGGAGAATTCGAACTTCTCGAAGGCCTCGTCGACCTCGGCGCGTACCTGGTCGAGCCGGTCGAGGATCCACCGGTCGGCGTCGGTGAGGTCGCCGCGCGCCGGGATCTCGCTCACCACAGCGCCGTTCATCAGCGCGAACTTGGTGGCGTTGAACAGCTTGTTCGCGAAGTTCCGGGACGACTGCGCGTGGTCCTCGCCGACGGACAGGTCGGCACCGGGGTTCGCGCCGCGCGCGAGTGTGAAGCGAAGCGCATCCGCACCGAAACGGTCGACCCAGTCGAGCGGATCGATGCCGTTGCCGCGCGACTTGGACATCTTCTTGCCGTGCTGGTCGCGGACGAGCCCGTGCAGGAACAGATCCTTGAACGGCACCTTGCCCCCGCCGATCGCCTCGTCGCCGGCGACGTACGTGCCGAACATCATCATGCGGGCGACCCAGAAGAACAGGATGTCGTAACCGGTGACGAGAACACTGGTGGGATAGAACTTTTCGAGTTCCGGGGTCTTGTCGGGCCAGCCCATCGTCGAGAACGGCCACAGGCCGGAGGAGAACCATGTGTCGAGCACATCGGGGTCCTGCTCCCAGCCTTCGGGCGCGGTCTCGTCGGGGCCGAAGCACTGCACCTGCCCCTCGGGGCCGTACCAGATCGGGATGCGGTGACCCCACCACAACTGCCGCGAGATGCACCAGTCGTGCATGTTGTCGACCCACGCGAACCAGCGCGGTTCCTGGCTCTTGGGGTGAATGACCATGTCGCCGTTGCGCACTGCGTCACCGGCCGCTTCGGCGAGCTTGTCGACCTTGACCCACCACTGCATCGACAGACGAGGCTCGATCGTCTCGCCGGACCGCTCCGAGTGGCCGACGCTGTGGACGTACGGACGCTTCTCGGCGACGACGCGGCCCTGCTCGGCGAGTTCCTCACGAATCTTGACGCGCGCCTCGAACCGGTCCATGCCGTCGAAACGCGTTCCGCTGTCCGCGATCTTGCCCGTCTTGTCCATGATCGTGGGCATCGGAAGGTTATGCCGCAGACCCATCTCGAAGTCGTTGGGGTCGTGCGCGGGGGTGATCTTCACCGCTCCGGTTCCGAACTCCGGATCGACGTAGTCGTCGGCGATCACAGGGATCTGCCGTCCGGTGATGGGGTGGTAGATCGTCGTTCCCACGAGGTGCTTGTAGCGCTCGTCCTCGGGGTGCACTGCGACAGCGGTGTCACCGAGCATCGTCTCGACACGGGTGGTCGCGACGATGACGTGCGGCTCGGAGTCGTCGAGGGAGCCGTAGCGCAGCGACACGAGCTCGCCTTCGACCTCCTCGAACTTGACCTCGATGTCGGAGATCGCGGTCTGGAGCACCGGCGACCAGTTGACCAACCGCTCGGCGCGGTAGATCAAGCCGTCGTCGTACATGCGCTTGAAGATCGTCTGCACGGCGCGGGAGAGGCCCTCGTCCATCGTGAAGCGGTCGCGCGACCAGTCGACGCCGTCACCGATCCGACGCATCTGGCCCTGGATGGTTCCGCCGGACTCACGTTTCCAGTCCCACACCTTCTCGACGAACCGCTCGCGGCCGAAGTCTTCCTTCGTCTTGCCGTCGGCGGCGAGTTGCTTTTCCACCACGGTCTGGGTCGCGATGCCCGCGTGGTCCATTCCGGGGAGCCAGAGCACCTCCGAGCCCTGCATGCGCTTGCGGCGGGTCAGCGCATCCATCAGCGTGTGATCGAGTGCGTGCCCCATGTGCAGGCTGCCCGTGACGTTGGGCGGCGGCAGCACGATGGAGTAGCCCGGCTTGTCGCTTGCCGGATCCGCCTCGAAGTAACCGGCGTCCACCCACCCCTGATAGAGCTCGGCCTCGACAGCGCTGGGGTCCCAGCTCTTGGGGAGGGCATCTGCGGGATTCTGGGGGTTCTCTGGCGCACTGGTCACCAGCCAATCGTAAGCGTCGAGCACAAACCGGCTGGACACGGCCCGTCCGCCGCCGTCCGCGTCCGGGACCTGGTACGGGACCGGTCCGCGAGCCCTCAGCCCAGGATCTCCGGCAGTTCGAGCGGCCGGCCCAGGACATGCTCGGACAGGAACGCTTCGACCACCCGGTACCAGAGCTTGGTGTGCTGCGGGCTGAGTACCCAGTGGCCCTCGGACGGGAAGTACAGGAATCGGTGAACGGTCGTGCCGTCGTCCTCGGCGGGCAACCCGGATTCGTCGAGCAACTCGTACCACAGCCGCAGGGCTTCGCCGATAGGCACGCGATAGTCCTTGTCACCATGGATGACCAGCATCGGAGTGACGATGTCGGCAACGAAAAGGTGCGGAGAGTTCTCGACGGCCATCTCGGGGGTCATCTCCCGCTGCCAGTACCAGGCGACATCGGTGGTCGGCGTGAACTGGTCGAGCGCCCACAGACCCGCATGGGTGACGACGGCGCGGAAGCGGTCGGTGTGCCCGGCCACCCAGTTCGCCATGTAACCGCCGAACGATCCGCCCATCACCGCGGTGCGATCGGCGTCGACGTCGGTACGGGCGACGGCCTCGTCGGTGATCGCCATGAGGTCGGTGTACGGTTCGGCTCCCCACCGGCCCCAACCGCGCCGGACGAACTCTTCGCCGTACCCGGTGGACAGTGCGGGGTCCGGCAGCAACACTGCGTAACCCCGCGCCACCAGCAGCCACGGATTCCATCGCCACGACCAGGTGTTCCAACTGCCCATCGGCCCTCCGTGAATCCACAGCAGGAGCGGGACGGGCGACCGGTCGCTCGCGTCGTGGGGCAGCACCAGCCAGCCGCGCAGCGGGGTTCCGTCGGCTCCGGTCGTGGTGATCTCGGTGTGCCGGCCCGGCAGTTCCGGTAGCTCGGTGGGTGCCTGCAACGGAGTCACGGTGCCGGCGTCGGGTCCTGTCAGGGAGATGCGGACGGGGTGAGGCGGCATGCGGTACGAGGCTCGCAGTGCGTAGAGCGAAGTGCCGTCGGGCGCGACCCGCACGTCCGTGTAGGCCTCGTCCCCGCCGGTGAGAGCGTCGGGACGGTCCGCTCCCGAGCGAAGTACGAAGATGGGGGCGCGTCCGTGGTCGTCCGCGGTGAGAACGAGCCCGGACCCGTCGGGAAGCCACGCGATCGAGGTGGGCAGACGATCCCAGCCCGGTGCCGCGACAGTGGTGGTGCCGGTCGCGAAGTCGAGCACGCGCAAGGTCGCCTTCGGGGGCGTGTCGGGATCGCTTGCCGCGTCGTGCAGGTAGGCGAGCCTGGTCTCGTCGGGCGAGACAACAGGATGGAGCGCGTCCCCGGTGGGATCGTCGACGAGCGGCGTGCGCAGCCCGGTAGCGAGGTCGATCCGCACGAGGGTGGTCCGCCGGGAGGCACGCGGGCCGGATACGACCCAGGTGGACACGGCGAACGACCCGGTGGCGGCAAGGTCGAGTTGCGCGTCGCGCAGAGCACCCCGGATACCCGGCGTCAGGTCGACGAGTTCGCCGTTGCCCCCGACGCTGAGCAGATGCGGGCGGTCCGGCCCGAGGTCGTGATCCCAGTACCGCACCGGGAAGCCGGTGTGCAGCATCGCCGTGACCTTCGCGTCGTCGCGCGCTTCCCGAAGGCGTTCGTCGTCGCTCTCCTGGTGACCGAGCACGCTCGCGGTGGCGACGATACGGTCTGCACCGGTCGCGGCATGCACCGTCGCGATGCCACCCTTGCGACCGGCGACCGGGGCCGCTTCGCCTCCGGCCGCGGGAAGCCGCCACAGCGAGGCCGGTTCTCCGTCGACCCGGGACGCCGTGAACAGCAGGTCGCCCTCGACCGTGAACGCCGGGTTCGATTCCCCGGTCACGCGGTGGGTCAGTCGACGGGCAGTCGCGTGACCGGCCGGGTCGATTTCCCACAGGGCTCCGGTGAAGGCGGTGGCCTTCTCGTCGAGCACCGATTGGGCGAGGACCAGCCGAGTCCCGTCGGGCGACATCACCAGCGCTGTGGCACGCGGCAACGCGAGGTACTCGTCGAGGTCGTCGAAGGCGGTCATGCCGGAACCCTAGCGTCAGAGCGCACCTCGCGGACCGGTCACGACGAAGGCGGGCACAGACCCTCTCGCGCGCGATTCCAGAAGGGGAACAGCTCCGGGCTTCCCGCTTCCGGGTGCCACACGCGGCCGAGATCGACGAATTCGAGCTGCGTTTGCCCCGGCTGCCCGATCAGGCTGCACGCTTCGACGAGGAGGGCGGCCGACTCGTCGAAGCCGATCGTCGCGGCCCACGGACCGAGGTCGGTGCCGCGCACGAATTCGTCCAGTCGCGGGGCGATCCGGTTGTACGTGGTCTGCAAGGACAAGCTGCACGGAGCGCCGAACAACTCACCGCACGTGGTGGGCGTGCCGTCGAGAACTACCCGGGTGTCCTCGACGGTCCGTGTCGAGTCGGAGTCGGACACGCCCCGCAAGGCGAAGTAGAAACCGGCAGCGACGACCGCCACGAGCACCAGCACCACACCGAAGAAGCGTGTCATCGTCCCCTCGCCTCAGCCGTCACGTGTCTCAGCCGTCACATGTGCCCATGTTGCCGGACACAGACCGCGCACACCGGGCGTTTCGCCGATGACCGGTGTGGGCCGTCACGGGACTGTTGTTAGGCTGGGACGCCTGCTGCCGATCGCGTGATCCGTCCGCGATCACCCCTGCCGAACGGAGAACTCATCGTGGTCGATCTCGCCTTCGTCATCGCCGGATCGGAAGCCACCGGAGGTGCCGGGTTGCAGGTGGATCTCAAGACGTTCCAGCAACTCGGCGTGTACGGCGTCGGCACCATCACCTGCATCGTGTCGTTCGACCCGAACAACAATTGGGGACACCGTTTCGTGCCGATCGAACCGCAGGTCATCGCGGACCAGATCGAGGCTGCGACGGCAGCACACGATCTCGATGTCGTGAAGATCGGCATGCTGGGCACTCCGGCGACCATCAACGTGGTCGCGGACGCTCTGAGCAGCCGGACGTGGCGGCACGTCGTGCTCGACCCGGTACTGATCTGCAAGGGGCAGGAACCCGGGGCGGCGCTCGATACCGACAACGCCCTGCGCACCCAGATCCTCCCCCACGCCACCGTGGTCACACCGAACCTGTTCGAGGCCCGCACGTTGTCCGGCATGGACAGCATCGATTCGGTCGACGATCTCGTCGAGGCGGCAAAGCGCATCCACGACCTCGGCCCTCAGTACGTCGTCGCGAAGGGCGGCGTCGAACTCACCGGCGACGATGCCGTGGACGTACTCTTCGACGGCCGAGAGGTCACATTGCTCTCGACACCCAAGATCGGTAGCGAGCGGGTTTCCGGCGCCGGTTGCACTCTCGCCGCAGCGATCACCGCGGAACTGGCGAAGGGCACCGAAGTGACTGCCGCGGTGCAGATCGCAAAGGACTTCGTCACCAAGGGCATCGAGGGCCGGGTTTCGGGCCACACCCCCTTCGACACGGTGTGGCAGGGCGCCTGAGCGCCGTGCGCGCGGGCGTGTGGCCCACAGCGCGCACAATCGATTCGATCTTGATACCCTGTCGCCGATGTCGCCGGACGGGGGGTCGGCGTCGCCGGCCGATCAGGGGGGATCGTTGTGACCTTACCGTCGCATGAACCAGCACCACGTCTGCAAAGTCCTTGTGCCCGAGTGCCGTACGACCGCGAAGACCCTCACACGGGCACCGCGGACGCGATGCGCCGGCAGGCGACGCGTTGAGCTTGGGCGTCGATCCGAGCGAACTCCTGCGTGCCGCAGCACGATACGAAGACTCCGCCCGGGTGGTGGCGAAGGCACTCGACCCGCTTCCCGAGACGGTGCGAGGGGGTGCGGCCACCGGCACGCTCGCCGGAATACTCGGTCGAGCCGCTGCTGATGTCGCCGGTCTCGTGCAGACGCTCGGTATCACTGCGGGCATGCTCAATTCCTGCGCCGAGGCGTACCGCGACAGCGACGCCGGCACCGCCGCGCGGATCGTTACCGCCTGGCCCGACCGGGGTGAGTGAGCCGTGCCGATCGATACTTTCATCGACGGCGACCCCGCCGACATCTCGCGCGTCGGGCACTCGATCCGCCGACACCTCGCGGCCGCCGTCGCAGCGACCGGGGACGACGCCGAAGAAGCCCGCCGCATCGCCGACGATGCGTGGGAGGGCGAGGCGTCCGACCGGTATCTGCGCGAGGCCTCGCGGATCGTGCAGGTCATCGACGAACTTCACGCGAGGACGCTCTCCGCTGCGGACGATTTCGACACACTGTCGGTTGCGCTCGCTTCGGCTCTCGCGGATATGTCGGATATTCGCGACCGCGCCGCGAGTGCCGGACTGCCGGTCGTGTGCGACACCATCGCCGATCCCGGCCCGAATTCGGACGAGTCTCTGCTCCGAATCTACGACGAGTTGGCGGGTGCCGCGACAGATGTACACCGCCGGTGGGCACGCGAGATCGCGGGAGTCACCCATCGGTGGACGAACCCCGCGTGGGCCGCACTGTTCACCACCACAACCGGATTCGATTATCTCACCGGCGAACTGGCCCAACGTGTCGATCGACTCGCGCAGAGAGCGAGCATGTGTCTCGAGCATTCGGGGCGGTCGATGCAGGCGGTGCTCGACCTTGCACCGGGTACCCCGTACGACGAAGTGCGACGTCTGTTCGGACAGGCCAAAGCATCCACCGACGATCTCGCTGGCACGCTCGCGAAGCATACGAATCTGGCGCACGTCCCGACCAGGCTGGCCGTGGGGACAGGCGCCTTGGGGCTTGTTGCGGGTGTGGGAATCGACTACTTTGCCGGTGAGCCTCTCGAGCAGGCTGTGGTGTCGAATTCGGCCGGGCTCGCAGCATCCATTACCGCGGGAGCCATTCTGGGGTCGGCCTTGCCCGGAGCGGGAACGCTCGTCGGTGCACTCGCTGGAACAGCGGTCGGCATCGTGACTGCCGGCAGCGTCGACCACGTCTACGAGGATTCCTCCGCGACAATTCTCAGCACGCTCGATGCGGGACGCCGCGAAGCGGTCGAAGCAATAGATGCGTTGGTGGATCTCGGAAGAGCCGTGCGAGGTGGGCTTACCGATGGCAATTGAAGAGGCACCGCTGGACGCTGACGGCTCTGGCCGGCAGAGGGTGTACGGAACTCTCAGGATCTACGGCCTCTTTCTGGTCGGCAACGCCCTCATGATTTTCACCAGCGCCGCTTTGGTTTCCGTCCTCTGGCAGGAATCGGCGAATCCCGATCGGTACAGGTTCGGACCCGGTCCGTCCTTCATTGCCGATTCGCTCGGCGCTGCAATTGCGTTCGGGATCCTTACCGGCCTCTTCCCGATCAGCTTAGTGCTCATGCACAGCCCCCGAACCCGCCGTTCCGACATCCTCGTCGGAACAGACGGAGGCATACCAGCTCTCCTGCTCCGGAGATCCAGGTTGCTGTTCAACCTTTCCATGTTCGTAGCACTCCCGGCTGTCACCGCCATGGTGGTGTTCCTGGTAAAGGCTGCCGAGTCGGGCCCCTCTCGATACACCGCCGACAAAGATTTCGATCTGGGCACCTGGGCACTCGTTCTGCTCGTCACCTGCGGCTACCAAGCAGGGGTCGGTGTGCTGATCCTGCTCGGACGCATCCGCCCCGGCTACATCGCGGTCCGCCACGATGGAATCCACCTCCGGGGTTACGCTCTCGACGCGTGGATACCCTGGGACAGCCTCTCGATCACCCAGGCCGATACCCACTGGAAATCCCTTATCGTCTGGCTCAGGCCCGGCCACCGTGCAGTTCTTTCCTCGCGGGTTCCCCGCCTGTGGAGGCGCGTCGACAACACTGTCACCCAACTCCGCTCGCCCACCAACGGAGAGGCAGTGGTTGTGTTCGTCGACCGCCGGCCCTTCAGGATCGCACCCGAGATCATCGACGCGGCCGTCGAGCACTACATGGAAAACCCTGAGGCGCGTCGTGAATTGCGCGATCCCGAAGCCATTGCTCGCACCGTCGAAGTCCTGCGGTCGAACGCCACGACGGTGTGGTGGCGCTCCCAGCGACGTCCGGTCCCCCTCCCTCGGCTCGGCGCGAGTCACGGTGAGGTACCTCGGATCTAACTTGTGATGCTGTGATCGTGCCTCCGTCGACCGGCCGCACGCACGGCCACCCTCACTCGTCGCGACCGTACGCGCCCGAATCTTTACTTCCCTGTCACATGCGCGGGCTCTCTTCTGTTTCTCAATATGCAACACTGTTTGCTAGCAAGAAACACCGGAGCGATTGCGAGGACCACCGATGACAGACAGTGCCCGCGTAGTGATCGTCGGAGGAGGGCTGGAAGGACTGGCGACAGCCTGGTCGCTGGCCGAGCGCGGCGAGACCGACGTCCTCGTGCTCGAGCGAAACACCCTGTGTTCCGGCATGACCGCAAAATCGAGCGGGATCGTCCGCTGTCACTACGGGGTGCGATCGCTCGCGGCCATGGCCTGGCACGGCGTGCAGGTTTTCTCCTCCGCCGACGAGATCTTCGGCACCGACATCGGCTTCCGTCAGACCGGGTACATCGTCGGAGTGGGAGCGAACAACGTCGCTCCCCTGGACGCCAACACCGAGATGCACCGCGAACTCGACGTACCCGTGGAGGCCATCGACGCCGACGAGGTCACGCGCTTGTGGCCCGGCATCGCTCTCGACGATTTCGCGGCGTTCGCGTACGAACCGCTCGGCGGGCACGGCGACGCTTACATGACGGGCATGGCCTATGCCTCGAAGGCGCGACGCCTCGGCGTCCGAATCCGGCAGTCCACAGAGGTCGCCTCTCTACTGCAACGCGAGAACGGCGAGGTCTACGGCGTTCTCCTGGCCGACGGATCCGAAATCCACGCGGACACAGTTGTTCTCGCTACCGGGGCGTGGTCCCCCACTCTCGGTGCCACGGCGGGCATCGACATACCCGTGCGGGTGCAACGGGAGTCGATCCTGCTCGTCGATCAGGGGATGCGCACTCCGGATGTGCCCACCTTCTCCGACCTGGTGAATCTGCAGTACATCCGACGCGAACCGAACGGCGACCTCCTCGTCGGCAACAGCGACCATTCCCAGCCCGAATGGGCCGACCCGGACGCCTATTCCAACCGCGCTGACGACGACGTCGTCGCCACCGCGATCGGGAAACTCGACCGCCTGCTTCCCCACATGCCCGACCCTCGACTGTCCTCGTCCTACGCCGGATGTTACGACGTGACACCCGATTACAACCCCGTCATCGGGCCGTCTCCCGTTCCGGGTCTGTTCCTGCTTGTCGGTTTCAGCGGTCACGGTTACAAGATCTCTCCCGCCGTCGGGCGCCTCGCCGCCGACCTGTTACTGGACGGCATCTCGAGCGACCCGGCGGTCGACGGTGACGACTTCCGGTTCTCCCGCTTCGACGAGGGCAAACCTCTGGTGAGCCTCCACCCCTATGTCGGCGCCGGCGAGATGCGATAGCGTTCCGCCCGAGCGGCGCCGAACTCCGCCACCGCCTGGCGGTCGTTCCAATCGGGAATCCGCAGCCCAAAGAGGCCCTCCATCGGCTCCCTGTCGTGATCGAGGAGGTCGGGGTCGCACGGTCCGGGCGCAACCCGCCGACCCCGATTCCCGCAAGGTGCGCAGGCACACCGCCGAGCACATCGACGAGAGCTGCCGCATCGCCGGCCAAGTCTCGCAGGGTATAGGAGGGTGCGGCCGGGTCTTCCGTCGTCGACTCGCCGCTGTCGCGCAGGTCGTACCGCACAACCCGGCAACCTCCGGCTGCGAGCTGTTCGCACAACTGGTCCGGCCAGGAAAGCATCGTCGGCGCGCCCGCAAGGAGAACGAGAGGTGCCTTCTCGTCACCGAAGGACTCGATGCCCAGGTCGATCTCGCCGATGTCGACGGCTGTCATCTGTCGGTCACCTCTCCAGGTCGGGATAAGGGTCGATCTTCTTACGGATGGACCGGACGAGCGCTCCGATCTCATCGGCATTTGCAGCGCGCGTCGATGGAGTCGGGTGGGCACCCATCTCGTGGACCTTCCGGCCGGCACGACCGCGATGACTTTCGGGTCCGTATCAGGTCGACACCGGGGAACAGAACTCCGACTCAGGGAGACACCATGACTCAGCAGACCACCCGTGCCCTTCCCCCGATCGTCGACCGCGAGACCTGGCAGGGTGCGCTCGAGGACCTGCGCATTCGGGAGAAGGCCGCCACCCGCGAACTCGACGCTATTGCCGCTCAGCGCCGCAGGCTGCCGATGGTCGAACTACCCGACTACACGCTCATCGGACCGGACGGCCCGGTCAGGCTCGCCGACGTGTTCCAGGGTCGGTCCCAGCTCATCGTCTACAACCACATGTGGGCCGACGGCGAGGAGTGGCAGTGCCCCGGCTGCACCGGCCTCACGTCGCAATACACGCGACTCGGCATCCTCGACAACTACGACGCTCGTTTCGTCGTCGTCACCAACGGCCCCATCGAAGAAGCACTTGCCTACAAGGCCAGGGTCGGCAACAAGATGGAGTGGTATTCGTCGTCGGAGAGCTCGTTCGGTGCCGATGTCGACGCGGCACCGGGTGGGGGTTTCGCGGTCAACGTGTTCCTCCGTGACGGCGACAAGGTCTACCGCACCTGGCACACCACCGGGCGGGGCACCGAACAACTCACCTACACCTTCCCGTTGGTCGACATCCTGCCGTGGGGCCGTCAGGAGGAGTGGCAGGATTCGCCCGGAGGCTGGCCGCAGTCACCCACCTACTCCGGGTGGCTCGACTCCCCCGACATCGCCCGGCTGTACGGACCGGGGACGGGCGCCGAATGAGTAAGCAGTAGCGGATCGCGTTCATGGGAAACGATTCGATGTTGTCGTGGGTGTCCGCCTTCGCGGAACCACGCCCGCCTCCGCGCGTCTGGTGGTCCTGTCGGCGACGGCCGATCTCGTGTAGCGCCCGCTTGCCGACGGCTGGTCTCCGCGCTTGCTACGGTGTCGGAAGTGATACGCATGCTGTCTTTGTGAGCCGAACCCGCCGCGTCGACATCTCGTCGCCTCTCTGCGGTGTGGTGATTCCGTGCGCTTCGGGAGGGAACCAGACGCTGGTTCCCCACTCGCCGATCCGCATCCGCATCACCTTCTGGAGCACCCATGCCCGTAGACGTCCCCCTTTCCTCGCCACTGAAGGCCGACTGCGCACACTGTTTCGCGCTGTGCTGTAACGCTTTCGGATTCTCCCGCTCGTCGGACTTCCCCGTCGACAAGCCCGCCGGGGCACCGTGCCCGAACCTCGGGCCGGGTCATTCGTGCCGGATCCACCGGTCGTTGCGTACCAGAGGATTCCGGGGCTGCACGGTGTTCGACTGCTTCGGCGCCGGACAGGCTGTCTCCCAGCGTCTCTTCGACGGCACCGAGCCCGACCGACCCGAAGATCGCCGAAAGATGTTCGACGCATTCACGATCATGCGACAACTCCACGAGATGCTCTGGCATCTCGAGGAGGCACAGATGCGCACCTTCGACCCGGACGCCGCGCGGGCAGCACAGGATCTCGCAACGCTCGTCGCGACCACATCCCGCGCGCACCTCGACGACTTGCGGTCGACGGACATGGACTCGCTGCATTCGCGCATCGCTCTCACGCTGCGGGAGATCAGCGAAGAAGTGCGGGCCGCGTATCGGGCAGACGGGCGCGACCCCTTCCCCGAAGCACATGCGGGCGCCGATCTGGCGGGCCGGGATCTGCGCTCGGACAACCTGTGCGGTGCGGATCTCCGCAGTTCGTGCCTGATAGCGGCGGATCTGCGCGAAAACACCGCGGCCGGGGTGGATCTACTCGGCGCCGACCTCAGAGATGCCCGGATCGAGGGCGCTGACCTGTCGACCGCGCTGTTCGTGACACAACCCCAGATCAACGCAGCAAGAGGTAACTCAGATACGGCGCTCCCCCGTCGCCTCTCGGCCCCGGCCCACTGGAGCAACTGACCCGCCGACGAAGAAACCCTATGGGATCACGGCTGCACTCCACCGTAGGTAAGCAACCAGCGCAGACCCGGCTCACGGGTCCGCGTGACGCCCTTGTAGTCGGCCATGTCCTCCGGGAGTTCGTCGAGCACGCGGTAGAGGCGGTCGGACCATTCGGGGACCCGGGCGATGTCCTCGAAGGGCAGCAGGTAGGTGCGGATGAGGAACATGAGCGCACCGGATGCGCCGAGCCGCACCAAGTGCTGGACTTCGACGCGGAGGTTCAGCCGTCGTCCGACGTCCTCCAGCGGCCCCTCGGCGAGAAGTCGCCGGTCCCGGCCCCACTGCGGGTACGTCTCGGTGGACTGGTCGAGCCTGCGATCGACGGTGAGCGACCAGTTCGTGCGCCGGTAACGCTGACCAGCCTGTAACCCCATGAGGAATTTCTGAGCGCGCGGAATCACTCCTTCCGTGTGAACGCGCGGGACCGGCCCGTGGATCTGCAGAAAACTCATGCCGACGTCGAATCGCAGTGACCAATCGGCAGCGAAGGTCACCAGACCGGCGTCTCCCCAGAGCGCACCGTCACGCTGGTCGAGCAGGACGACATCTTCCTGGATGTGGCGGCCGATGAAGCGCAGCGGCGGCTCGGGAAGTGTGGACCGCTCACCGAAGACGAAGGCCTGCTCGACGTCGAGAGCGCGGTTGGTGAAGCGCCGGATCCCACCCTTCCGGTCGAGCGAGAAGGTCCGGGGATCCGCGTCGACGAGCATCCGCATCAGGGTGATCATCGCGTCCCACTGCGCGATCTCCATGTGAGGAAGAGCCTGGAATCGGGTGGGATCCTCACCGAGGACACGCTCTCGTTCGGCCAGGTCCTCGACGTAGTAACCGTCGATATCGACGGGATGTGCTCCCCATCGGCCGGCTGCTGTGTCCACCACGCTGCCCGCAGGTTCGACGTTGGTGCTGTAGCGATACGTGTCGCGGGGAAAAGGAAACGGGAAGCGTGCGATCCGACCGGGAAGTTCGCGGCTGCGTTCGCGGATCTCGAAATCTACTGTGCTGCTCACAGGTCCAGCTCCAATCGTCGTTGTCCGCTCGCGCGGGAGACGCAGGGCATGAGGCAATCTCTGGCCTCTTTCTCCGCAGCAGTCAGGTAGAGATCGCGATGCTCGACCTCACCGCCCACCACCGGGAGTCGGCACTCGCCGCACACACCCTGCCTGCACAGGTTGGGCACCGCGATCCCCTGCGTTTCGAGTGCTTCGAGCAGACTGATTCCCGAGTCGACCTTCACATCCGTTCCGGTCCGCCTCAGGTGCGCGGTGAACGGGTGTCCGGGGTCGAGGTCACCGACGCCGAAATGCTCGTAGTGGACGCGCGCATCCGGCCAGCCCGCACTGCGTGCGCGTGCCGTCGTCTCGTCGATGAGCCCTGCGGGACCGCACACGTACAGGTGTGTGCCGATGGGTTGGTCGAGCAGTGCCGGACCGAGGCTTTCCCAGAACACGTCCGAACCGGCGTAGGTGTGGAGTGTCGTCCCGCACAGGAGGCGAAGCTCGTCCAGGTGGGGGCCTTCGTCTGCGCGGAACGTGTAGTGCACCTCGAAGGAGCGTCCCCATTGCACTGCGGCGCGAACGTGGGACAGGATCGGCGTGACGCCGATCCCGCCGGCGACAAGAACGTGATGCTTGGCGGTGAGCACCGGCGCGAAGGCGCTGCGCGGAGTGCTCACCGAGACCGGGTCGCCCACTTTCAAGTGGTGGATCCAGCGGGAACCGCCCCGGCCCGCCTCGTCGCGCCGTACCGAGATCCCGTAGTGGTCCGGTTCGAATCCTGGCCCGGTGAGCGAGTACGAATTCCGGCGTGGCCGTCCGTCGGTTCCGGTTCCGCAGGTCACGACGATGTGGCTTCCCGGGGTGAAGGACGGCAAGTCGTGTCCGTCCGGCGCGATCAGGCGCAGGTGCCGCACGGTCGGTGACAACTCCGTGATGTCGCCGACCGACAGCACCGCACCGGTCTCGACAGGCACAGTCCCGACAGGACTTTCGGAGATCGTGGTCACCAACGTTCCTCCGCGTCGATCATGTAACCGAGATAGGCGCCGTGTGTGCGCGAAACATGGTGATAAACCACGAGTTCCGTGTGGCAACGCGGACATGTGGTGCTCCGGCCGACCTCGACGGCGGCGAGATGGGTGGCGTGGCAGTGCGCACAGTAGACAGTGCGATCGGCGCTGCCCACCGGTACCGGCATGATCTCGGCGTCGAGAAGCCCGCCGGCGATCGCTGCCGCGTACGCCGCCAGAACGGACGCTTCGGGACCGACGAGAATCAGGCGCCATCCGACGCGGGACGCATCGAGTTGACGCCCGAGCACGCGCGCCGCGATTTCACCCCACTCGGTGGGCAGACGTACCCAGTCCACACGCCGGCCGGCGAACAGCGGCAACAACTTCCGCGCCGGCTCGCCGGCCTCCTCGCCGAAGGACAGAATCGTGACGGTCCGGCCTCCCTCGGCGATGCGCCGCTCCTCATCCCACCGCGGCATGCTGGTGGTGTCCATGCAGACACTCATGACGTCGCCTACGGCGCGAAAGAGCGGAGGCCGACATAGTAGGCGAGCGCGCCCTCGGGGGTGGTGAACCTGATCCGGGACCCCTTGCCGGTGGTGATGTCGGACATGAGCACTCCCTTGGACAGTGTGCGCGAACACCTCGGACGGTGCGAGAACGTCGATCGCTGACGTGAAACAGACGGTAATGGCGAGAAACCTTCCGGTGGTTTCCGCCCGGTAAACGCGTGTAACCGATGCACCGCCCGGTCGACCGGGGATGCTCGCTGACAGCCGTCACCGCGATCTCACTACTCCGTAACATGATCGCCATCGACAACTTGTTTCCTTGTATTCGACATCGATTCCTAGAATGAAACTGCCTGCCGAATCCGAGGAGCCCCCATGACGCTGGAAGCCACCAACACGTCCGTGCTGCGCCTCCCGTCCACGAACGGCCGGTCTCCCGAGACCACCGAACCGCCGACCCTGACCGAACTCGCCCGTGCGACCGACACCCGCTTCATCCTCGCCGTCTTCACGACGCTGTCGGGAAAGCCCTGCGCCAAGCTGGTTCCCGTCGAATCGGCGGACGAACTCCAAAGCGACGGTGTCGGCTTCGCCGGATACGCCGCGGGTGCGATAGGGCAGGTGCCGAAGGATCCCGACCTGGTCGCGCTCCCCGACCTCTCCTCGTTCACCCCGATCCCCTTCATCCGCGACGGGCTAGCCCTCGTCCACTGCGATCCCCACGTGGAAGGCAAGCCCTGGCCCTTCGCCCCGCGAATCATCCTCGAGAAGGCACTCGCCGCCGCGGCGGAAAAGGGGCTGACGGTCAAGGTCGGCGCCGAGATCGAGTACTTCCTCGTCCAGCGCGACCAGGAGGGGGCCCTGCGCACCGCCGATCTCCTCGACACCTCGCGGCAGCCTTGTTACGACGCCCGCGACGTCACCCGCATGTACGAGCACCTGACCTCCATCTCGTCGGCGATGAACACTCTCGGCTGGGGCAACTACGCGAACGACCACGAAGACGGCAACGGTCAGTTCGAACAGAACTTCCGCTACGACGAGGCCCTCGTCACGGCCGACCGCGTGATGACTCTGCGCTACCTGATCTCCGTCCTCGCCGAACAACGCGGCATGACAGCAACATTCATGCCCAAGCCCTTCGCCGACCGAACCGGTACCGGCATGCACTTGCACATGTCCCTGTGGAACGGCGACCGTGCCGCATTCCCCGACGCCGGGGACCCTCGGGGGCTGGGACTGTCCGACCTCGCCTACTCCTTCATCGGCGGGATCCTCGATCACGCGTGCGCCCTGCAGGGCGTGCTGGCACCGACGGTGAACTCGTACAAGCGCACGGGTGCGACCGCGACCACCTCCGGAGCCACCTGGTCGCCGCGCCACGCGACCTACGGAGGCAACGACCGCACCCACTACCTACGGGTACCGGACTCGCACCGCGTCGAGCTGCGAGGCGGCGACGGCGCCGCGAATCCGTATCTTGCGATCGCTGCGACGGTGGCCGCCGGACTCGACGGCATCGACCGTCACCTCGATCCCGGCGCTCCCGGCGACGGCGTCGCGTCCGATGCGTTGCCGATGACGCTGCTCCATGCGATGGATGCTCTCGCCGGCGACCCCGTCGTGACCGCAGCGCTCGACGCGGCCGGCCCCGGGGTCGCGGAGTACTTCACCTCTCTCAAGCGCGAAGAGTTCTTCCAGTGGCACAGCACCGTCACGCCGTGGGAGATCGACAACTACCTGACCGCTTTCTGACACTCGACAGGAGACGACATGTGCGGAATCGTCGGGCTTCACCTCCGTGACGCCTCACTCGAACCACGGCTGGGTCACTTGCTGACCGGCATGCTCGGCCGGATGGTGGACCGCGGCCCGGACTCGGCGGGCGTTGCCATCTACGGCGACCCGGTTCTCTCCCCGGCAGGACATTCCTCGGTGTCCGTCCTGGGCGCCGACCCGTCCCTGTCCACCGCTCTCGGTGAGGCACTGGGTGTGCCTGTCACCGAGATCGACCTCTCCCCCACCACCGTCCTGCACGCCCCGGTTCCGGCCGCGCTGCTGGCCGATACGGTCCGCCGGACGGACCCCGGCTCGACGGTGATCGGATTCGGCGACGACGTCACCGTCCTCAAAGGGATGGGCAATCCGCTGCACCTTGCCGAGCACTTCGGCCTTCCCCGGGCATCGGGCCACCAGGGCGTCGGCCATACCCGCATGGCCACCGAATCTGCGGTGACCGCAGCGGGGTCGCACCCGTTCGCCGTCGGACCCGACCAGTGTCTGGTGCACAACGGGTCGTTCTCCAACCATCTCTCGATCAAACGGGAACTGGAGAACGAGGGTGTGGTGTTCGACAGCGAGAACGACACCGAAGTCGGGGCGCGCTTCGTGGCCAAGCACCTCGCCGAAGGGGCCGACCTCGACAAGGCACTGCGGTTGCTGGGTGAACGGTTCGACGGCTTCTACACCCTGCTCGTCTCCACCGCCGACTCGTTCGCCGTGGTACGCGACCCGATCGCGTGCAAACCCGCGATCGTCGCAGAAACCGACAGCTACGTCGCCATGGCATCCGAATTCCGCGCTCTGGCAATGCTTCCCGGGATCTCCGACGCGCACATCTTCGAACCCGAACCCGAACGGGTGTACGTATGGCACCGCTGACCAGTTCTGCCGCCTCCACTTCGACGCCGGAGAAAGCCATGACCACCGACACACTTCCCACCATCACCACGTACGACCTCGACGTGACCACCACCCGCGAACTCAACGCGGCGCTACAGGCGACCGAAGCACCCGCCGCCGCACACGTCACCAATCCTTTAGGCCAGCATGCGCTTGCGTGCGGACTGAACCGGCCGATCGACGTGCACATCGACGGACACGTGGGGTACTACGCCGCCGGAATGAACCAGCATGCCCGTGTCACGATCGAAGGCAACGCCGGGGTGGGCGTCGGGGAGAACATGATGTCCGGCACCGTGCGGGTGACGGGCGATGCGTCCCAGTCCGCAGGCGCGACAGCACACGGCGGACTGCTCGTGATCGAAGGCAACGCCGCAGCACGGTGCGGGATCTCGATGAAAGGGGTCGACATCGTCGTCGGCGGCAACATCGGCCACATGAGTGCGTTCATGGGGCAGGCCGGACGACTGGTGGTTCTCGGTGACGCAGGGGAAGCCCTGGGCGATTCGCTGTACGAGACACGGATCTACGTGCGGGGCAAAGTCGCCTCGCTCGGCGCCGACTGTGTCGCGAAACAGATGCGCCCCGAGCATCTCGCCGAGTTACAGGACCTGCTCGACGCCGCAGGATTCGACGCCGACCCGGCCGAGTTCACGCGCTACGGCTCCGCTCGCACCCTGTACCACTTCCACGTCGACAACGCGTCGGCGTACTGATCCCGACCCGCACGAGAGCGAGGAGACCTCCATGACCTTCCAGCCCGGACTGCGCGAATCGGCGACCTTCGACCGCAACGTCATCCACGAAATCCAGCGCGCCGCCGACACCGGCATCTACGACATCCGCGGCTGGGGCGCCAAACGCAAGGTCCCCCATTTCGACGACCTGCTGTTCCTCGGTTCCTCCATGTCCCGCTATCCCCTCGAGGGCTACCGGGAGAAGTGCGACACCGATGTCGTGCTCGGCGATCGTCACGCGAAGTACCCGCTCCATCTCGACACCCCGGTCACGATCGCCGGTATGAGTTTCGGAGCACTGTCCGGAGGAGCCAAGGAAGCCCTCGGGCGAGGCGCGAGCGAGGTCGGCACGTCCACCACCACCGGCGACGGTGGTATGACCCCCGAAGAACGGGGGCAGTCCAAAACGCTGGTGTACCAGTACCTTCCGTCGCGCTACGGGATGAACCCCGACGACCTGCGCAAAGCCGACGCCATCGAGATCGTGCTCGGGCAGGGTGCGAAACCCGGCGGCGGCGGCATGTTGCTGGGACAGAAGATCACCGAGCGGGTCGCGGGGATGCGCACTCTCCCGGTCGGCATCGACCAGCGCAGCGCGTGCCGGCACCCGGACTGGACCGGACCGGACGATCTCGCAATCAAGATCATCGAACTCCGAGAGATCACCGGCTGGGAGAAGCCGATCTACGTCAAGATCGGCGCGACCCGGACGTATTACGACGTCAAGCTCGCAGTGAAGGCCGGGGCGGACGTGGTCGTTGTCGACGGTATGCAGGGTGGTACGGCCGCGACCCAGGATGTCTTCATCGAACACGTCGGGATCCCGACCCTCTCCGCGATCCCGCAGGCGGTACAGGCCCTGCAGGAGATGGGCGTGCACCGCACTCCCGGTGGGGTGCAACTCATCGTCTCGGGCGGCATCCGGTCGGGTGCCGACGTCGCGAAGGCGATGGCACTCGGCGCCGACGCCGTCGCGATCGGGACCGCGGCGCTGATCGCACTCGGGGACAACGACCCCAGGTACCAGGCGGAGTACGAGCAGCTCGGCTCGGCCGCCGGTTTCTACGACGATTTCCAGGACGGCAGGGATCCGGCGGGCATCACGACGCAGGATCCGGAGTTGCAGAAAAACTTCGATCCGGTGGAGGGCGGGCGCCGGCTCGCGAACTACCTGCGGGTTCTCACCATGGAGGCCCAGACGATCGCGCGGGCGTGCGGTAAGTCGCATCTGCGCAATCTCGAGCCGCAGGACCTGGTGGCCCTGACGATCGAATCCGCGGCGATGGCCCGTGTGCCCCTGGCGGGCACCGACTGGATTCCCGGCCGGTCCGCCTGACCTGAGCCGCCGACAAGCACCTCCGATCCGTCACGGATCGGAGGTGCTTGTCGGTTGTCCACTGTCGGTAAACAGGATGTAGTCTGCCGATATGACCAGACCGGACCGCGCGGTCCTCCACGACACCTCCGGCCGGGAGGTCCCCCGGGACACCCCCACCGGCGTCGACCTCGAGCGGGCCATCGCACACCAGGTCCGGGCGCTGCGCCTCGCCAGCGGACTCTCCGTCGGAGACATGGCCGCGAAAGTCGGCATCTCAAAGGCGATGCTCTCGAAGATCGAGAACGCTCAGACGTCGTGCAGTCTCTCGACACTCGCACGGCTGGCCGCAGGTCTCGATGTGCCCGTCACATCGCTGTTCCGAGGTGCAGACGCACACCGGGAGGCCGTGTTCACCAAGAGTGGTCAGGGCGCCGAGATCGTCGGCCGCGGCACCCGCGCCGGCCACCACTACGAGCTGCTCGGCGCGCTTCGCGGACAACACCAGCGTCTCGAGCCGGTGCTGGTGACGCTCACCGACGCGAGCGACGTCTTCCCGCTCTTCCAGCATCCCGGCACCGAACTGCTGTACATGCTCGAGGGCGAAATGCTCTACGGCCACGGCGATTCGGAATATCGCCTCACCGCCGGAGACTCGCTTCTGCTCGACGGTGAGGGCGTGCACGGCCCCAACGAACTCGTCTCACTGCCGATCCGGTTCCTCGCCGTGACCGCCTACCCCGACAATCACCAGAGATGACGGCGCCCCCGCCGGAAGCCGGCGGGGGCGCGTCGTCCGCTCACGACGTCGAGGACATCTCCATTACGTGGTGGGCACGATGATGTCGCGATCCTCCGCGAAATCGGAGGGACGCATCTTCGACTGCGTACCGGTGGTGAAGGAATCCATCACGTACGCGGTTTCGCCGTGCACCGGAACATCGATCCCCATCTTCTCGGTCTCGGCGTCCACCCGGATACCCATGATCTTGTCGAGGACTTTCGCGATGAGGAAGGTCACCACGAACGAGTACGCGAACACCGCAGCCATCGCGACGATCTGGCGACCGAGGAAGTCGATGCCGCCTCCGAAGAACAGGCCGTCGACGCCGGCCGGAGCGGCGGCGGTCGCGATGAACGCGATGAGGGTCGTGCCGACGACACCGCCCATGAGATGGATGGCGACGACATCGAGGGAGTCGTCGTAGCCCATCTTGAACTTCCAGCCCACCGCGAAACAGCTCACCGCACCCGCGACGACACCGATCGCGAGGGCACCGAGGGGCGAGACCAGGCTCGCGGCAGGCGTGATGCCGACCAGGGCGGCGATCATGCCGGACACCGCGCCGAGCGTGGTGGCGTGTTTCTCCGTGATGCGCTCGACGAGGATCCAGCCCAGCAGGCCCGCCACGGCTGCGGCCATCGTGTTGAGGACGACCACGCCCGCGGTGTGGTTGGCCCCGCCCGCGGACCCACCGTTGAATCCGAACCAGCCGAACATGAGGATGCCGCCGCCGAGCACGACGAGCGGAAGGCTGTGGGGACGCGCCACATGCGGGAAGCCACGCCGGGCACCGAGCGCGAGTGCGACCGCGAGCGCGGCGACGCCGGCGTTCATGTGGACGGCGGTGCCGCCCGCGAAGTCGTGCGCGCCGAGCGCGTTGGCAATCCAACCGCCCTTGGTGCCGGCATCTTCGTCGTCGAACGCGAACACCCAGTGCGCGACCGGGAAGTACACCAGGACGAGCCAGATCCCTGAGAACACGAGCCACGCGGAGAACTTCATCCGGTCCGCGACCGCGCCCGCGATGATCGCCACCGTGATTCCTGCGAAGAGCAGGTGGAAGGCGGCGGTGAGGGCGGCCGGAATCCCGCCGGCCGGGTCTTCTTCGAGCAGCGAGGCGAGTCCGACGTCCGTGAACGGATTGCCGATGAGGCCGAGTCCGCCGACGCTGTCGCCGAGCACCGCGCCGGGGCCGAAGAAGACCCACACCACGCCCGCCACAGCGAAGCCTCCGAGCACCATCATGATCATGTTGAGCGCACTCTTGATGCCGAGCATTCCGCCGTAGAACAGCGCGAGGCCCGGGACCATCAGTGCGACGGCCGTGAACGCCGCCAGAATCCAGGCGGTATCCGCGGCAGCAAGTGCCTGTTCCATAGGGTCACCTTGTCCAGTCCTGAGGGAAGACCTTTCGGCCCATCGATCGGCGACTGTCTTTCCTTGTTCATCACCGTTCCCTGAGAGTGGACCCAGCATGTAAACCCGCACACTCCCGAGCCGTGAAGATCTCGTTACGGTCCCGGAGTCGCCCGGTACGCGAGCCGCCCGGCTCCGCACGGGCCGCGGGAGCGTTCCGGCGCCGACTTCCGTATCGTGGAAAGACCACACCTCGGCCGGGAACGGAAGCCGCACCCCGCCGGGGAACGCATGCGACCAGGCCGAACGAGACACCGCGACCACGAACACCGCTGCTACCCCAGCGATTACAGAACTGCCGAGAGCTCCCCGCTCCGGCATCGGAGGTGAGTGATGGGACGCGTGACCGCCCGTCGACCTGTCCTGCGCATCACGGCGGACCGGGTGTCGCGGCGACCCGACACCCTCGCCGTCGAGGAACCGCTCGAAATTCGGCTCGGCGGCGACGCGCTGACGATCACGATGCGAACCCCCGGTCACGATGTCGATCTGGTCCACGGATTCCTGTTGAGTGAGGGCATGATCGGCGGCCGGGAGGATGTCGCGGCGGTCCGGTACTGCAACGGAGTCGACGAGACCGGCGCCAACACCTACAACGTGCTCGACGTCGCGCTCGCCCCCGGCGTCACGATCGGCGAGGGAGTCGGCAGGCGCTCGTTCACCACCACGTCGGCGTGTGGCGTGTGCGGCAAGGAATCGCTGGACCAGGTGCGGACGCGGACGCGGTTTCCGCTCACCGACGCGGACTCGCCCATGGTCGCGGCCGGGACACTCACGACGATGCCCGACGCGCTGCGCCGGAAGCAGCAGGTGTTCGCCTCGACCGGCGGCCTGCACGCCGCAGCACTGTTCACTCCGGACGGCGAACTACTAGCTGTGCGCGAGGACGTCGGCCGGCACAACGCGGTCGACAAGGTCCTCGGCTGGGCGCTCACCGGCGATCGGGTCCCGCTCTCGGACAGTGTGCTCATGGTGAGCGGGCGCGCGTCGTTCGAACTCGTCCAGAAAGCCGTGATGGCCGGGGTGCCGATGCTCGCCGCGGTGTCGGCACCGTCGTCCCTCGCCGTGGATCTCGCCGCGGAGTCGGGGCTGACCCTCGTGGGGTTCCTCCGCGGCGAGACCATGAACCTCTACACGGCGCCCGAGCGCATCAAGGTGGGTTGAGCAGACGCGGTCAGTCCACGTTCGGCGCCCACTGCACGCCGTTGATGTGGCTACCGCCGTCGACGAACAGCGTGTTGCCGGTCAGGTAACGCGAATCGTCGCTCGCCAGGAACGCCACGACGGTGCCGATATCGTCGAGAGGGTCACCGATCCGGCCCATCGGGTTCGCTGCCGCCTGGGTCGCGGCCATGCCCGGATCTGCCTCCGCGACCCGTCGGTACGCGGCACTCTGCGCACCGGGACAGATGACATTGCAGCACACCTGCTTCGGCGCCCACTCCCGCGCAGCAGTGCGAGTCATGCTGCGCAGGGCTTCCTTCGACGCGTTGTAGGCGACCGAATACATGTGCGCGTTGACGCCGTTGAGGCTGCACATGTTGATCACCCGCCCGGTTCCGCGCCGCGCCAATTCGGGGTACGCGCGCTGCATCGCCCAGAACGCGGCCATCACGGCCATGTCGAATCCGTCCCGCATGCTGTCCTCGGGCGTCTTCTCCATCCGCGCGAAACCCAGCGACCGCCAGGCGTTGTTGACGAGGATGTCGAGGCGGCCGAACTCGCGAGCTGCGGTGTCCACCATCGCGTGCACCTGCTCACGATCGGTGACGTCGGTGCGGACGAACTCCGCACGGACACCCCATTGATCGGTCAGCCACCGCGCGGTGTCGGCGCCGGCGTCCTCGTCCACTTCGGCGACCAGCACGCTCGCACCCTCGCGGGCCAGTGCACCCGCCACACCGCGCCCGATTCCCATACCGGCTCCGGTGACCACCGCGACCCGCCCGTCCAACTTGCCCATGCCGACTTCCTTCCAGGTTGGGGAGATGTTCACCGACGGCCCGTCAGCGCGGGCGGGGAACCGTCTTGTCGATGAACAGTGCCTCCACGGACACACACACGGTGCCGTCCGCGGTCTTGATCTCACCGACCGTGTCGATCTTGCGCCCGTCCTGCCGGACCAACCGTCCGGTCACGGTGAGGGGTTCGAACAAAGGGGTGGGCCGGTGGTACCGGACGTTGAGTTGCGCGGTGGCGCCACTGCGTCCGGCCCAGGCGTTCGCAACACCGAGCGTGTGGTCGATCAGCAATGCGGCGACGCCGCCGTGTACATGCCCGGGGGGACCCTGGTACGGGAATGTCAGCGTGACAACCCCTTCCACCGATCCGTCCTCGCGACCGGCGAGCACCAACGGCGGCGCCAGCGCGTTCTCGGGTCCGGTGACGGGGTCATGACGGGTCACGCCCTCCCCGTGCCACATGTCGATCAGACGTTCCTGCACCTCGGGCGCGTGCTCCTCGAGGTGAGCGGCGATGCTGTCGAGTTCTTCCGCGACCCGCTCGAGGTTCGCGTTGTTGCGGTCGGTGCGCAGAAGCGCGTCCACCACGCGCCGAGCGGCGGATGCGGCCCGGTCGACGGCGGTGTCCTGCGGCGCGGAGGTGAGGATCGTGCCGTCGGGAGCGTTCCCGACGGTCGGGTGGACGTTCGGATCGACTCTCATCGGATCTCCATCGTGGCGTGGGTGAGTACCGGCCCGCCGTCTCGCTCGGGGCACGTGGCGACAATCGTCAGAGTGTCGCCGTCGCGCCACACTGCCGTCTCGATCGTCTCCCCCGGGTACAGCGACCCTGCGAAGCGGACCGAGAACGACCGGACGCGCGTGGGGTCTCCGTCGAGCAGACCGTCGACCACGGCCTTGCACACGACGCCGTACGAGGCCAGCCCGTGCAGGATCGGCCGGTCGAAGCCCGCCGACTTCGCGAAATCCGGATCGGCGTGCAGCGGGTTCATGTCGGCGCTGAGCCGATACACCAGCGCCTGCTGCGGTGACGTCGGCGATACCAGGACCTTGTCGGCCTCCCGCTCGGGCACCGTGCTCGAAGTCTCGGGCCCGGCGGCGCCACCGAAGCCGCCCTCGCCGCGCGCCCAGATCTGCATTGCCGTGGTCCACAACGGCTTTCCGTCGGAGTCCACCGCGGACTGTTCGAGGACGATCACCGCGGCCTTGCCCTTGTCCCACACGTCGGACACCCGCGACGAGAGGGTCGCGGAACCCGACACCGGAATCGGAGCGTGCACCGTGACGGACTGCCCGCCGTGGAGGATTCTGCGCAGGTCGATGTCGATCCCCGGCAGGTTCAGTCCGGCATGCGTCACCGCGCCGGCTGAGATGCCCTGCCCCGCGACCATGGCGAAAGTCGGGAGGACCCTCAGATTCTTCTCGTAGACCCAGCGCAGTTCGGCAGGGTCGAGGGAGTCGGCACCCGCCCCCAGGCCGAGGTGATAGAGGATCACGTCCCGCTCCGTCCAGCGGGCGGCGCGGACGGTGGGATCGGCTGTCAGCGCGGCGGTCACATCGATCGGCATGGGGTTACGACTCCTTCGAGAGGGTGCGGGACCGGCAGTGGGTCACTTTCCGGGTTCGGGATCACGCGGCAGACCGAGGATCCGCTCGCCGATGATGTTCAGCTGGACGTTCGTGGTGCCACCGGCGATGGACATGCACTGCGCGTTGAGGAACATCTGCGTCGCAGACCAGCGATCCTGTCCGCCGATCAGCGACGACGGGCCGGCCCACTCCATCGCCACTTCCCACACCTGCTGGAGGTGCTCGACTCCGAGCAGCTTGGCAATCGACGATTCGGCGCCGGGCTGCGCACCGGTCAGGGACCGAAGAGTCGAGCGCAGGCCCATGAGGCCGCCGGATTGGGCGTCGCACAGCACCTTGCCGAGCACGGTGAGTTGTTCGTCGTCGAGTCCGCCGGGTACCGACTCGGCCAGCGACAGCAGGGCTTCGCCGCCCGCACCGAGCGACGAGTCGTGCGAGAGCGACACCCGCTCGTTGGCGAGAGTCGTGCGGGCGAGCTTCCAGCCGTCGCCCGGCTCACCTACGAGGCATTCGTCGGGGACGAACACGTCGTCGATGAACACCTCGTTGAACAGAGCCTCGCCGGTGATCTCTCGCAGCGGGCGAATATCGAGCCCCTCGGTGTTCTTGATGTCGATCAAGAAGTACGAAAGTCCCTTGTGTTTGGGCACGCTCGCGTCCGTCCGCGCGAGGCAGATACCCCAATCCGCGACCCGCGCCATCGAGGTCCAGACCTTCTGCCCTTGCAGCTTCCACCCGCCGTCGACCTTGGTGGCCTTGGTGGAGAGCGACGCGAGGTCGGATCCGGCTCCGGGTTCCGAGAACAGCTGGCACCACACGATGTCACCGCGCAGCGATCCGGGCACCAGGCGCTCGATCTGCTCCTCGTTACCGTGCGCGAGCAGGGTGGGCACCACCCAGTTGCCGATGATCATGTCGTGCGGTTCGAGTTCCGCGGCGCGCAGTTCCTCGGCGATGACGAGTTGGGTCACCGGGTCGGCGCTCTTGCCCCACGGCGCGGGCAGATACGGCGAGGTGTAGCCCTTCTCCGCGAGGTACGCCTTGCGCTCGGCACCCTCGAGGTCCGATGCGGGCGCGAGTTCGACGCGGACATCCGCGCGGATCTGTTCCGCCTCGGGAGGCAGTTCGATGCCGAGCACACGCCGCGCACCGTCCAGGGTGAGTGCCGCGACACGGCGCTTCCAGGATGCGGTGGAACCCGACAGGATTCGCAGCGTCTGTGCGCGTCGCATGTACAGGTGGGCGTCGTGTTCCCACGTGTATCCGATTCCGCCGAGAATCTGGATGCAATCCTTGGTGACCTGGAACGCGGACTCGAGTGCGACAGCGGCCGCAACGGCAGAGGCCAGCGAGGATTCGGCTGCCGGAACGTCTTCGCCGAGTGCGCGCGCCGCATCCCACGCCGTGACACGGGCCTGCTCGGTGAGGCCGAGCATTCGTGCGGCCTTGTGCTTGACGCCCTGGAACTGGCCGATTACCCGTCCGAACTGCTGACGGACTCGGGCGTAGTCGGCGGCGGTGGTCGTAGCCCAGTCGGCGAGGCCGGAAGCCTCGGCGGCGAACAGCGTCGCGGCGATGTCGAGCACCCGCTGGGGTGCGGCCTCGAGTACCTCGAAGGCTGTCAGCGGCAGATCGTTCACGGTCACTTCGGCGTTCCGGCGGACCACGTCGTAGCCGGGCAGGTCGGTGACGTCGAGACGGTCACGGTGGACGAGCACGAAGGCGAGCTCACCGGCATCGTGCGCTGCGAGCAGGAACAGATCGCCCACCTGCCCGCCGAGTACGTGGCTCGAGGTGCCGGACAGGGTGGCCGAGTCGCCGTCGCGAGAGATCTTCAGACCGCCCGGTTGCAGGGACACGGCACCGAACACCGAACCGTCCGCCAGGCCGGCGAGTTCGTCGGTGCGGCCGGCGTCGTGCAGCACGGCAGAGACGACGACCGTCGGCAGAAACGGGCCGGGAACCATGGAACGGCCGAGTTCTTCTGCCACGATTGCTGTTTCGAGCAAGGTGAATCCGGCACCACCGACCGCCTCGGGCAGGTGGAGACCGAGCATTCCCAGTTCCGCGAGCGAACCCCAGTACGACGGCCGGGCTTCGGTCTTGGCCTCGACGGCCTCACGGATCACCGCCGGCGTGGCGTGCCGTCCGGCCCAGCCCCGCACGGAGTCGCGCAGGTCGCAGTCATCATCGCTCAAGCCGAGAGTCACGAACGCATCCTTTGTTAGAAGAAATTCCGAATGACGGGTGGGCGAACAGCCTCGACACGGCGATCCGCCGGGGCGAGCGGGGTGTCAGATGCGCTCGATGACGGTGGCGGTCGAGAGCGCACCGCCCGCGCACATGGTGACCAAAGCAGTGGAGCCGTTGGACCGTTCGAGTTCGTGCAATGCGCTGGTGATCAGTCGCGACCCGGTGGAGCCGACGGGATGGCCGAGCGCGATCGCACCGCCGTTGACGTTGACCTTGCTCATGTCTGCCTTGTACACCTGCGCCCACGACAGAACCACCGACGCGAACGCCTCGTTGATTTCCACGATATCGATGTCCGACAACGACATTCCGGTTCGCTCGAGAACGGCTCGGGTCGAATCGATCGGGCCGTCGAGATGGTAGTACGGATCGGAGCCGACCAGCGTGGAGGCGAGGATTCTGGCGCGCGGCCGCAGTCCGGCTTCCCGCGCAGCATCCTCGCTCATCAGCAACACCGCAGCCGCGCCGTCGCTGACCTGCGACGAGTTGCCGGCGGTGTGGATTCCGCCTTCGATGACAGGCCGCAGGCCCGCCAGTCCCTCAGCGGTGGTCTCGCGGAGTCCGCCGTCGCGGGTGACGGTCGCGACCTCCCCGGTGAGCTCGCCCTCCTTCGTGACGACGGGTGCGTCGACCGGCACGATCTCGCGGTCGAACCGGCCCTCGGCCCATGCGATCGCGGCGCGGCGCTGGGACTCGAGGCCGAACGCATCGACATCGTCGCGCCCGATACCGCGATTGACGGCGATCCGCTCGGCTGAGGTGAACTGGTCGCCCATGTCGATGGACCAGTCGTCGGGGTACGGGTTTCCGGTGCCCGGGGCGTTCGCCTGGCCCAGGAACACCCGGCTCATCACCTCGACGCCGCAGCCGATACCGGCATCGATCTGCCCGGACGCAATGAGACCGGCGACCATGTGCACGGCCTGCTGCGAGGAACCGCATGCGCAGTCGATCGTGGTCGCACCGGTGGAATACGGAAGGCCGGCGTGCAGCCACGCCTGCCGGGTGACGTTGTTCGACTGCTCCCCCGCCTGGGTGACGGCACCGCCGACGAGCTGACCGATCCGCTCTGCCGGCAGCCCGGTGCGGTCGAGGAGTGCCTTCTGTGCGGTGCCGAGCAGCACCGCGGGATGGACCCCCGCCAATTGACCGCGGCGGCGGCCGATCGGTGTCCGCGCAGCCTCGACGATGACGACGTTACTCATGTCACTCCTTGCCATTTCGGAAATACTGAAATTTATTCTAGGAATCAGGAGAGTGCGGAACCGTGTCGTCCCACCGAGCGGGACTGTGCACGTGAGAGGCCTCGACAGTCGACCGAAGAGGCTGGAAGAACGGTCAGCGCGGGTTGCCGGGCAGGTCGCCGAGCAGGCGGTCGCACGCGACCCGCAGGTCGGACTCGACCTCGGGAATCGATGTCCGATTGTTGAGAGCGGACTGCAGCAGGCCGAACCACAACGCCACCACGAGCCGCAGAACCGTGGCATCGCGCGTCGTCGGCTCGTCGATGCCCGCGGCGTCGAGAAGCAATTGCTGGAAATGCTGGTCGATCTTCGCCGAGTCCGGGACGGTGGCCGCGTTGGACGTGCCCGCGGACTGGAGCATCGCGTTGGCCAGCAGTGGCGCACGCAGCAGTGCCCTACCCGCCCGGACGAGCGTCTCGTAGACAGCATCGCAAGGTGACAGCGATCCGCGCGGACGCTTTTCTGCCTGCGCGTCCAGTCGATCGATCCGGTCCAGCATCACCGCGACAAACAGATGTGTCTTGGATGGGAAATACCGGTAGAGCGTGCCGAGCGCGACCCCTGCCCGTTTCGCGACCTCTTGCATCTGGACGCGCTCGAGTTCCTTCTCGGCGCCCAACTGGGCCGCCACCCTGAGAATCCGGCTGTGCCGCGCGCGCTGTTCGGCCGAAGAGGGCTCGGCGGCATCGCGCACCTCCGCAAGTCTCGGCATGCCCGCCACCCCTTCACCGATTCGGACGAAACCGAAGACGAATACTCTCATCCACGGGTACTGCTCACCACCGCGTTCCGGTAAGCGGGAAGTGCGCAGGCGTCGAGATCGCCTGTAGCGCTGCGGAAATCCCTCCCCGACTTCGCCCCGGAGTGCTGTAGTTCACACCTTCGATCTCGGACCACGAAACCGCTCGCACCAGGCACTCCACCCGTGCACCACCCCTGGTAGCCCACCGGGAAAACACGCACGGGTGCACGGCTCACTCCGCCGACCGGAGAACCGCCCTGGCCCAGCGATAGCCGGCTTCGAACAGATCGGCACGATCGAGCGACGTCTAAATTCCTTCCGACAGAAGCGAAAAGGGCTTCGCTAAGGTTTCACGCCGTCAGCGCGTGATCTGCGACACTCTCGCTCAGTGGGACAGGCCACGCCACAGGTATGCCGTCGTCACAAACTAGAATCAATACTAATTCTGCGAGTCGGGTTTCTGCTCGTGGCAACGCAACACCGGAGGCATCCATGGGTGAATCAGTCAGCTTGTCCGGTCGCAGCGCCGTCGTGACAGGGGCCGGTGCCGGTCTCGGGCGCGCCGAGGCTCTCGCACTGGCTGCAGCCGGTGCCGCCGTCGTCGTCAACGACATGGGCGACGCCGCACACCAGGTCGCGGAAGAGATCGTCGCGTCGGGCGGACAGGCGATCGCCGTCACCGGCGACGTTTCCGACTGGTCGCTGGGTGGCCGCCTCGTCGAAGAGTCGGTCAAGGCGTTCGGCTCCTTCGACATCCTCGTCAACAATGCCGGCATCATCCGCGACAAGATGATCTTCAACCTCACCGAATCCGACTGGGACGACGTGATTCGCGTGCACCTCAAGGGACACGCCGCGACGTCCCACGCCGCCGCCGTCCACTGGCGCGCAGCCAGCAAGGAAACCGGTGGCCCCGTCTACGGCCGCGTCATCAACACGTCGTCGGAAGCATTTCTCTTCGGTTCTGCCGGACAGCCGAACTACTCGGCCGCCAAGGCGGGCATCACCGCCCTGACGCTGTCCACCGCACAGGGGCTCTCCCGCTACGGCGTCACCGCGAACGCGATCTGCCCGCGTGCCCGCACAGCGATGACGGCGGAGGCGTTCGGTGAGGCCGACGCTGCGAACACCGGTCTCGACCCGCTCGCACCCGAGCGTGTCGGCACCCTCGTCTCGTACCTTGCCTCCCCCGCCTCGCACGAGATCAACGGCCAGGTGTTCGTGGTGTACGGCAAGATGGTTGCACTCATGGATTCCCCGAAGGTCGAGAACCGTTTCGACGCGGCGGGTTCGGCGTTCACCGTGGAGGAACTCGACGAACAGCTCTCGTCGTACTTCACCGGACGCGGCAAGTACGAGAACTACGCTGCCTACAGCATCGCGGAACTGGAGAAGGTCGCACTCGCAGTCGACTGATCACATCACTGCGAAGGTACCGGGCAGGCCGACAGCAAGAGGCGAACTGCACCTGACCTTCACCCGGAACAGACCTCGGCCCCGGCAGGATTTCCTGCCGGGGCCGAGGTCTGTCCGAAGAGTCGTTCGAGAAGGGGTCAGGCCGACTTCTCGCGGCGCTCACGATCGGTCTTGCGCGGCACGATCGTCGGCAACACGTTGTCGGTGACCGTCTCCGCGGTGACCACGACCTTCTCCACATCGTCGCGACTGGGGATGTCGTACATCACGGGCAGGAGGACTTCTTCCATGATCGCGCGAAGACCACGTGCGCCCGTGCCTCGCAGAATCGCCTGGTCCGCTATCGCCTCGAGGCCGTCCTGCGAGAACTCGAGTTCGACGCCGTCCATCTCGAACAACCGCACGTACTGCTTCACGAGTGCGTTCTTCGGCTCGGACAGGATCTCGACGAGCGATTCCTTGTCGAGGTTCGTCACGGACGCGACGATCGGAAGGCGTCCGATGAACTCCGGGATGAGGCCGAACTTGATGAGGTCCTCGGGCATGACATCGGCGAAGTGATCGGTGGTGTCGATCTCGGCCTTCGACCGCACCTCTGCGCCGAACCCGATGCCACGCTTGCCGATTCGATCCGACACGATCCTCTCGAGGCCGGCGAAAGCACCCGCGACGATGAACAGCACGTTCGTGGTGTCGATCTGGATGAATTCTTGGTGGGGATGCTTACGTCCACCCTGCGGTGGCACCGACGCCTGCGTCCCCTCGAGAATTTTGAGCAGCGCCTGCTGCACGCCTTCGCCCGACACGTCGCGCGTGATCGACGGGTTCTCGCTCTTGCGCGCGATCTTGTCTACCTCGTCGATGTAGATGATGCCGGTCTCGGCGCGCTTGACGTCGTAGTCCGCGGCCTGGATCAGCTTGAGGAGGATGTTCTCGACGTCCTCACCCACATAACCCGCCTCGGTGAGCGCAGTGGCATCGGCGATGGCGAACGGCACATTCAGCATCTTCGCGAGGGTCTGTGCCAGGTACGTCTTGCCACACCCGGTAGGCCCGAGCAGCAGGATGTTGGACTTCGCCAGTTCGACGGCCTCACCACGGGCGTCGCGGGCCTTGTCGCCGGCCTGGATCCGCTTGTAGTGGTTGTACACCGCGACCGCGAGCGTCCGCTTCGCAGAGTCCTGGCCGATCACGTAGTTGTCGAGGAAGTCACGAATCTCGGCGGGCTTGGGCAGTTCGTCGAGCTTGACCTCGCTGGTTTCGGCGAGCTCTTCCTCGATGATCTCGTTGCACAGATCGATGCACTCGTCACAGATGTAGACGCCCGGCCCCGCAATGAGCTTCTTGACCTGCTTCTGGCTCTTTCCGCAGAACGAGCACTTGAGCAGGTCTCCGCCGTCACCGATACGTGCCATCTGTCAGGTCCCTACTTCCTCGTGTGCGTGCAACTGCTGCCGCGATCTTCGTTGCGCGCCGGCCCGGGGAGCGGGCCCTTGCTCGACCGTACCCGGAGTCCGGCGTTCGGGTCGACTGGTTCCCGGCGTTTCCGGCCACATTTGTCGGCCCCGCACCTGGTCCCGCTCACAATTGCACATCGACCCGGCCCGGACCACGAGACACGCGGTCGGGCCGGGCCGTTCGGCTACTTCTGGGCTGAGAGCTTCCGGTATTCGAGAACGTTGTCGATCAATCCGTATTCGACGGCCTCCGCGGCGGTCAGGATCTTGTCGCGATCGGTGTCCTTGCGGATCTGCTCCGCGTCCTTACCGGTGTGCCGAGCGAGGGTCGTCTCCATGAGACGGCGCATCCGCTCGATCTCCGCGGCCTGGATCTCGAGGTCGGAAACCTGACCCTGAATCCCGCCGGTCGAGGGCTGATGAATGAGAACCCGCGCGTTCGGCAGGGCCAGGCGCTTGCCCGGCGTGCCGGCAGCGAGGAGCACGGCTGCTGCCGACGCGGCCTGGCCGAGGCACACCGTCGTGATGTCGGCGCGTACGTACTGCATCGTGTCGTAGATCGCCATGAGCGAGGTGAACGAACCACCGGGCGAGTTGATGTACATCGTGATGTCGCGGTCCGGGTCCAGCGACTCGAGCACCAGCAGCTGCGCCATGACGTCGTTGGCCGACGCGTCGTCGACCTGCACACCGAGGAAGATGATGCGCTCTTCGAACAGCTTGTTGTACGGGTTGGATTCCTTGACGCCGTAGCTCGAGTGCTCGATGAACGAGGGCAGGATGTAGCGGCTCGCCGGAGAGGCCGGAGCTTGGCCGCCGAGCTGGCGCGGATCGAACATGTTGGTCATCGCTTCTCCAAGAATTCGTGGGGCGTGGAGCGGGTCGGTGAGTACCCGGGGATCAGTTGCCGGTACCGCCGGCCTGCTGGGCCCGTGCGACGACGTGGTCGACGAAGCCGTACTCGAGTGCCTGCTGAGCGGTGAACCACCGGTCGCGGTCCGAGTCCTTGGTGATCTGCTCGACGGTCTGCCCCGTGTGCTCGGCGATCAGCTCCGCCATCTCCCGCTTGGTGTGCGCGAACTGCTCGGCCATGATCGCGATGTCGCTCGCGGTGCCGCCGATACCGGCGGACGGCTGGTGCATCATGATCCGCGCGTGCGGAAGGGCATAACGCTTGCCCTGGGTGCCGGCCGACAACAGGAACTGACCCATCGACGCGGCCAGACCCATCGCGAAAGTCGCCACGTCGCACTCGACGAACTTCATCGTGTCGTAGATCGCCATACCCGCGGTGACCGAACCACCCGGGGAGTTGATGTACAGCGAGATGTCGCGGTTGGGGTCCTCCGCCGACAGCAGGAGGATCTGTGCGCAGAGCTTGTTGGCGATGTCGTCGTCGACCTGGGTGCCGAGGAAGATGATCCGCTCGCGAAGCAGGCGTTCGTACACCGAGTCGCTGAGGTTGAGCCCAGCGGTGGCCGAGGTCATCGTCGGACCGATGGATGTCGCCGGATTCTGATGAGTCACGGGTACCTGCCTTCTCGTCAATCGTGGATTGCTGACACTGACACTAACGAAGAGGGGCGGCACCGGATGCCCGGTGCCGCCCCTCTTCGCTCAAAGCGGAAAAAATCCGACTACTCGGAGGCGGAATCCTCGGTGCTCTCGGCAGCCGAATCCTCGGCATCCGCGTCGTCCTTCTTGGTGCCGAACAGCTCGCTCGTGTCGACGGACGCACCGGTGGTGTCGGTGACGGTCACGCGGTCGACCACCGAACCGAGCGCCTTGCCGCGACGCACGTCGGCGAACACGGCACCGAGCTGGTTGGCCTGGCTGATCTGCTGGATGAACTGCTCGGGCGGGATGCCGTAGCGCTGAGCCTGGAAGAAGATCCGCTCGGTGAGCTCCTGCTGCTCGACGGTGGTGCCCTCCGCCTCGGCGATCGCATCCAGGAGCAGCTGGGTCTTCACGGAGCGCTCGGCGGACTCGCGAGCCTCCTTGTCGAACTCCTCGCGGCTCGAACCCTGTGCCTCGAGCAGCTTGTCGAGCTGCGCTTCGTCGTGGTCGAGCTCGTGGATCGCGTCGTGGACGGCGCTGTCGACCTCGGCCTGAACGACCGCGTCGGGAAGCGGGATCTCGACGGTGTCGAGCAGAACCTCGAGAACCTTGTCGCGGATCTGACCGGCCTGCTCGACCTTCTTGACGCGCTCGACACGCTCACGCAGGTCGGCGGTCAGCTCGTCGATGGTGTCGAACTCGCTCGCGAGCTGCGCGAAATCGTCGTCGGCCTCGGGGAGCTCGCGCTCCTTGACCGAGTTGACCTTGACGGTGACGACGGCCTTCCGACCGGCGAACTCTCCGGCCAGCAGGGTGGACTCGAAGTCCTTCGACTCGCCGGCGGAGGTGCCGATGATCGCTTCGTCGAGACCGTCGATGAGCTGGCCGGAACCGACCTCGTGCGACAGTCCCTCGGTGGCAGCCTCGGTGACCTCTTTGCCGTCGACGGTCGCCGACAGGTCGATGGAGACGAAGTCGCCGTCCTGCACGGGGCGATCGACGCCCGTGAGGGTGCCGAAACGCTGTCGCAGCGACAGCAGCTGCTCGTCGATGTCCTCGTCGGTGATCTCGACGGGATCGACGGTCACGGAGATCTCGGAGAAGTCCGGGAGGGTGATCTCGGGACGCACGTCTACCTCGGCGTTGAAGACGAGCTCCACGTTGTCTTCGAGCTTGGTGACGTCGATCTCGGGCTGTCCCAGGACCTTGACCTCGTTGGCGGTCACGGCCTCGCTGTAACGAGACTGGATGGCGTCGTTGACGACCTGCTCGAGCACGGCGCCGCGTCCGACACGGGCCTCGAGGATCTTGCGGGGCGCCTTGCCCGGACGGAAGCCCGGGATGCGCACCTGTCCTGCGAGGGACTGGAAGGCGCGGTCGAAATCAGGCTGGAGCTCCTCGAAGGGCACCTCAACGTTGATACGGACTCGCGTCGGGCTCAGCTGCTCGACGGTGCTCTTCACGGGACATGCTCCTTCTGTCGTGCTGTCTGGTCGGTCGTTCGTTTCACTACTGAGCGCGCTGACGCCGTTCGATCTGGTCGGGATGACAGGATTCGAACCTGCGACCCTCCGCTCCCAAAGCGGATGCGCTACCAAGCTGCGCCACATCCCGTCACCGGCACCCCTAGAGCATCCCTGGGGACCCGCAGCAGGAATCCTACGGCCCCCCGATTATGAATTCCAAAGCGAGGTTCGGTACAGTCTCATCCTGCACGGAGCGGACACCGCAGAAGCGGTGAAAGTTGCAGCAACGGGGATGTAGCTCAATGGTAGAGCCCCAGTCTTCCAAACTGGCTACGCGGGTTCGATTCCCGTCATCCCCTCCATAGCGGGACGCCCGCCGACCACCAGGTCGGCGGGCGTTTTTCGTTACGGCGGCAAGCTGCCCGTATCGTCCGGCCACGGATCACCTTTTCGACTCGAATCCGCAAAGTGCGCTCCAAGCCGATCCCGCAGATCGTTCGATGTGACAACGTCCCCTCTGTGACAGACCCACCCGAGCGCGGCGAAGCCACCGGAGACGGCGTGCCGCGTTCGGTCGTCGTGGCAGTCGTCGTACTCGACGCAGTCCCCGACTGGGATCGGGTGACCGGGATGCTCGCACCGGGAAATCACGAGTCGCCGGGCTTCCGCCACCGGGTCGTCGATGTGCCGTTCGGTCTGGAACCCCCACGTTGGCCCGGTGGCCCGGATTCCGATCCGCCCTGGCAACTCGACCGTGTGTCCTTGCCCACACCCGCGACCTTTGCCGACGTGCTCGATTCTGCGAGGACCACTCCTCCGGTGCCGGGCTTGCGACACCCCCTGTGGCGGCTGACTCTCTTCGACGGGCTGACCGGTGGCGGGTCGGCACTGGTGATCCGGTTGCACCACCTCGCGCCTCCCGGCGACGACCCGGGCGATGTCGTCCGGTCGTGGGCTCGGTCGGCCGCACGCGGCCTCAACCGCGTCACGACCTCTCTCGTGAACTCGCTTCTCGGTGGACCCGACGGGGAAGAAGATCAGGTGTGTGTACCCGGGCGTTCTGCGTGTCGTCTCCATGTGGTCGACGTTCCGCTCGGCGACCTTCGGGCCGCGGCAGACCGGGCGGGCTGCGGACTCGAGAGCGCGTTCGTCGCCGCGATGCTGCTCGCCTGCGCCGCATACCGACGCCGCCACGGCCGGAACACAGACGAACTGCGAGCCGCGATGGCGGGCTCGGGCCACCCTCTCAGAACGGCATCGGCGGAAGGCACCGAAGATCCGGACGAGTTGATGAGACGGATCGAGACGCGGCGCGCGGGCCCGACCGAGGTCTCCGGGTCACGCCCGGTGGATCTGCGGGCTCGACGCGGCGAACCCGTGGCGGCGCTGGCGAACGAGGAGGCGCTCTTCGGCCCGCAGGACGTGTTCACTGCCACGCTCCCCGGATCGAGCGCGCCGCTCTATATCGGCGGCGCGAAGGTCGAGCGGTACTACGGTTTCGGACCGACCCACGGTGCGGCGCTGAACGCGACACTCATGTCGTATCGGTCGGGATGCTGGATCGGAATCACCGTGGACGCCGGCGCGGTGCCGGATCGAGAGGTGTTCGACGACTGTCTGCGCAGCGGAATCAGCGCCGTACTCGGCGCAACCGAGGATCCCGACGCGGACGAGATCACCGTTCAGCCGGGCTGACAGGTCGGGCACCAGAACAGGTTCCGCGCCCCCATCACCTTGTGCAGCACCGGCGTCCCGCACACGCGGCATGCCTCACCGGTGCGGCGGTACACGTACGTGCGGGGCCGGTCCTTCGCATACGACGGCATTCCCCCGTCGTGCTCGGCCCGCACGACGTGCATGCGTCCGCGCTGCGCCCCGATCTCCATGAGGTCGACGAGATCTGCCCACAGCGCGTCGAATTCGTCTCGTGTGACGTCGCGGCCGGGACGGTTGGGGTGAATGTTGTGACGGAACAACACTTCCGCGCGATAGACGTTGCCGACCCCGGCGATCACCGATTGATCCATCAGCAACGAACCGATCGGGCTGCGGGAGCGGCTCATCCGTGCCCATACCCGCTCGGGATCGGCGTCGGGTCGCAGCGGATCGGGTCCGAGTCGCGCCTCGACGGCGTCGACCTCACCCTCGGTGAGCACCTCGCATGCTGCGGGTCCGCGGAGGTCGCTGCCGTACCGCGCACCGATCATCCGCATGCGGACCTGCCCGATCGGCTCACCGAGCGGCAGTTCCGTGTCGGTGAAGGCTCCGTAGATACCGAGGTGGACATGGACGGCGAGACCGCCGTCGTAGTGGTGGAACAGATGTTTGCCCCACGCGTCCGCGTGGACGAGCACGCGGCCGTCGACTGCCCGGGCACCGTCCTCGAAGCGCCCCTGTGGGCTGGACACCCGCACCGGCCCACCCGAGTACCACTCGGTGTGCAACCGGGCGAGCCGGTGCAGGATGTGTCCTTCGGGCATCGATCAGTTTTGCGCGCCCGGCACAGCCGGAGCCACACCGGACTTCTCGTACTCCGCGAGGATGTCGATGCGACGCTGATGACGCTCTTCGTTCGACCACTCGGCCGCGAGGAAGGCGTCGACGATGGCGAGGGTTTCCTCGAGGCTGTGCATCCGGCCGCCGATGCCGATGAGCTGGGCGTTGTTGTGCTCACGGGCGAGGGTGGCGGTCTCGACGCTCCACGCCAGCGCGCAACGCGCGCCGGGGACCTTGTTCGCGGCGATCTGCTCGCCGTTGCCGCTGCCACCGAGCACGAGGCCGAGGCTGCCCTCGTCGGCGACCGTACGACGGGCCGCCTCGATGCAGAACGCCGGGTAGTCGTCCTGGGCGTCGTATTCGAAGGCGCCGCAGTCGATCGGCTCGTGGCCGTTCTTCGTCAGGTGTTCGATGATCTCGTTCTTACGTTCGAAGCCTGCATGGTCAGCTCCCAGGTACACGCGCATGGGGCCGAGTCTAACGAGGTCTCGGTCTGCCACGGCACTCGCTCCGGCGAACCGCACCCCCACCCTAAGGTTTCGCTAACCTAAGTTCCTGCTCTACTGTGAGCGATCATGTCCCGATCACACAGAAGTTCAGCGCGCGCCCTCCTCGGTGCCGCCGCAGTAGCCGGCACAGTCCTACTGTCCGCGTGCAGTTCCGGTACGACCGAGGAGCCCGCGGACGCCGGCGAGTCCTACACCGTCGAACACGCCATGGGCGAAACCACCCTCGAGGGCACCCCCGAGCGCATCGTGGTCATCGACTCGCCGCACCTCGACACCCTCGTCGCCCTCGGCATCACCCCGGTCGGCGCCACCGAATCCAGCGCGGCCAACGGCGTACCCGGTTACCTCGCCGACAAGCTCGCCGCCACCACGACGGTGGGCCTGACCTCCGAGCCCGACCTCGAGGCCATTGCGAGCCTGAATCCCGATCTCATCATCGGCGCACAGGTCCGCCACGAAGCGCTGTACCCCATGCTCTCCGCCATCGCTCCGACCGTCTTCTCTGTGAACTCCGGCACCGACTGGGAGGAGCAGGCTCGCATCACGGCCGCCGCGGTAAACGAGAGCGACGAGATGGAAACCCTCCTCACCACGCTCGACGACCGCGCCGCCCAGGTCGGCGAGGCCGTGGGAGCCGACGGTCGCACGGCCTCGATGGTCCGATTCCGCCCGGACAACTTCCGCCTGTACGGACCCGACACGTTCTCGGGCAACATCCTCACCAAGGTCGGTTTCGACCTCGGTGAACGTGACTGGAACGAGTACTCGATGCTCGAACTGAGCCCCGAGAACTACACCCGGATCGACGGCGACGTCATCTTCTTCACCAACCCCGCCGGTGATCCGAACGCGTCCACGATGGGCACCGTGACCGGGCTCTGGGGATCGCAGCCCGCAGTCCTGAGCGGAAACACCTTCGAGTTCGAGGACGAAACCTGGATGGTCGGCATCGGCGTCATCGGCGCGAACAGCATCCTCGACGACCTCGAGACCGTGCTCGGCTGACGTTCGGCCCACCCACACCCGAGGTCTCCGGTGGCGAAGCGGCCGCTCCTTCGCCACCGGAGTCCTTCACATGCCGGGATCAGTCGAAGCTCGGGTTTTCGTCGCGGCTGCGCTTGAGCTCGAAGAAGTGCGGGTACGACGCGAGCGCCACGACGCCGTCCCACATCCTGCCGGCTTCCTCACCGCGCGGGATCTTCGACAGCACGGGCCCGAAGAACGCGACCCCGTTGACGTGGATGGTCGGGGTTCCGACGTCGTCACCCACGGCATCCATGCCCGCGGCGTGGCTCGCGCGCAGCGCCGCGTCGTACTCGGTTGTGGTCGCGGCATCGGCCAGCGAAGGATCCAGGTCGAGTTCTGCGAGCGCACCGGCGATGACGTCACCGAGGTCCTCGTTGCCCTCGTTGTGGATCCGGGTGCCCATCGCGGTGTAGAGCGGCTCCAGGATGTCGTCCCCGTACTTCTGCGCCGCCGCGACGGCGACACGCACGGGACCCCATGCCTGCTTCATCCGCTCGGAGTATTCCTCCGGGAGGTCGCGGCCCTCGTTGAGCACCGCCAGGCTCATCACGTGGAATCGCGCCTCGATGTCGCGCACCTTCGTGACCTCGAGGATCCAGCGCGAGGTGATCCAGCACCACGGGCAGAGCGGGTCGAACCAGAAGTCTGCGGTGTCCTTGCCGGTGGGGTTGGTCGAGTCGCTCACGAAGTTCTCCTCAGAAGTGGTCCGAACACGGCGGTCGCCGGGATGCGGCGTGCAACAGTCTTGCGTCCCTGATTCTTCCCGAAGCCGCTCGCCCTCGGGTGACGGACCGCCCGTACCGCCCGGCACCCGCAGCGACGGTTCGGCCGTCGACGTACGACGATCATGGTGGGATGGACGCCTACCGGCATCCCGTCGTGAAAAGGAGCTTTTCAGTGGCACCACCGAATCTGACCCGCGAGCAGGCCGCCGAACGTGCCGCCGTGTTGTCCGTCGACAACTACAGCATCGAACTCGATCTGACGGACGGCGCCGGTGCGCCCGGCACGACGACGTTCCGCTCCGTCACCACGGTGCGTTTCGACGCGACCGAGGGAGCGTCGACGTTCATCGACCTGATCGCGAAGTCGATCAACTCGGCCACCCTCAACGGTGTCGCCGTGGACGTATCCGGCTACACCGAGGACACGGGCATCGCGCTGACCGGGCTGGCCGCGCGGAACGAACTCGTCGTCGACGCCGAGTGCCTGTACACCAACACCGGTGAGGGCCTGCACCGATTCGTCGACCCCGCGGACGACTCGGTGTACTTGTATTCGCAGTTCGAAACCGCCGACGCCAAGCGGATGTTCGCCTGCTTCGACCAGCCCGATCTCAAGGCGACGTTCGACGTTTCCGTGACCGCGCCCGAGAGCTGGAAGGTCATCTCCAACGCCGAGGTGGTACAGACAGCCGCCGCGCAGCCCGGCAAGCACATCTTCCGCACGACCCCGCGCATGAGCACGTATCTCGTCGCTCTGATCGCCGGTCCGTACGCGCAGTGGACCGACGAGTACAGCGACGCGCACGGCACCATTCCGCTGGGCATCTACTGCCGTTCCTCGCTCGCCGGGCACATGGACGCCGAGCGCCTCTTCACCGAAACCAAGCAGGGTTTCGCCTTCTACCACAAGAACTTCGGCGTGCCGTATGCCTTCGGCAAGTACGACCAGTTGTTCGTGCCCGAGTTCAATGCCGGGGCAATGGAGAACGCGGGTGCGGTGACGTTCCTCGAGGACTACGTCTTCCGCTCCAAGGTCACCCGCTACTCGTACGAACGTCGCGCCGAAACGGTGCTGCACGAGATGGCGCACATGTGGTTCGGCGACCTCGTCACCATGCGGTGGTGGGACGACCTGTGGCTCAACGAATCCTTCGCGACGTTCGCCTCGGTGCTGTGCCAGGCGTCCGCCACCGAGTACACCAACGCGTGGACCACGTTCGCGAACGTCGAGAAGTCGTGGGCGTACCGGCAGGATCAACTGCCGTCCACGCATCCGATCGCCGCGGACATTCCCGATCTCGCCGCCGTGGAAGTGAACTTCGACGGCATCACGTACGCCAAGGGCGCGTCGGTGCTCAAGCAGCTCGTCGCCTACGTCGGGCAGGAACCGTTCCTGGCTGGCCTGCGCGACTACTTCCGTGACCACGCGTACGGGAACGCCACCTTCGACGACTTGCTCTCGGCGCTCGAGAAGTCCTCCGGACGCGACCTCTCCGACTGGGGAACGCAGTGGCTCAAGACCACGGGCCTGAACATCTTGCGACCCGATTTCGAGGTCGCGGACGACGGCACGTTCACGCGCTTCGCGGTAGTCCAGGAAGGCGCCCAGCCCGGTGCCGGCGAGTGGCGCGTGCATCGCCTGGCGATCGGTGTCTACGACGACGACGGGTCCGGCCGACTCGTCCGCACCCATCGCGTCGAAATCGATGTCGATGCGGCCGCGCGAACCGAGGTCCCGGAGTTGGTGGGCGTGCCGCGCGGCAAGTTCGTGCTCGTCAACGACGACGACCTGACGTACTGCTCGGTGCGTCTCGACGACGAGTCGCTGGCGACGGTCCTCGAGCGCACCGGTGACATCACGGAATCGTTGCCACGCACGCTCGTGTGGTCGGCGGCCTGGGAGATGACCCGGCAGGCGGAACTCAAGGCCCGCGACTTCGTGGCGCTCGTGCAGCGCGGTATCGCCGCGGAAACCGAAGTGGGTGTCGTGCAGCGACTGCTGATGCAGGCAGCGACCGCACTGAGCAGTTATGCGGAGCCGTCCTGGGCGAACGAGCGGGGATGGCCGGACTTCGCGAACCGGCTGCTCGAGCTCGCCCGTGAGGCGGAGGGTGGCTCGGACCATCAGCTCGCGTTCGTCAACGCGCTCGGCGGTGCGCAACTGTCGCCGTGGCACACCGAGGTGCTGGCGGAACTGCTCGACGCCGACCCGGCGTCGGTGGGGCTCGACGGTCTCGTCGTCGACACGGATCTGCGCTGGCGGATCGTCCACGCTCTCGCCGCTGCGGGTGAAGTGGACGCCGACGGCCTCGAGTCACCGTTCATCGACGCGGAGGCTCGCCGGGATCCCACCGCGGCCGGTGCCCGGCAGGCAGCGGCGGCGCGTGCCGCGCGTCCGCAGGCTGCGGTGAAGGAGCAGGTCTGGGAGACCGTCGTGCACGACGACACCGTCCCCAACATCACCGCCCGGTCCGTCATCGGCGGGTTCGCGCCGCTCGGCCAGAGCGAACTGCTCGCGCCGTATGTCGCGCGGTACTTCGCCGACGTGCCGCAGGTGTGGGAACGGCGCTCGAGCGAGGTCGCGCAGACCGTCGTCGTGGGTCTGTACCCGTCGTGGGCCGTGACGGAGGACGCGGTCGCCGCGGCCGACGAGTTCCTCACGGGCGATCATCCGCCGGCATTGCGCCGTCTCATCGTGGAGGGACGCGCCGGCATCGTGCGGTCGCTGAAGGCGCGCTCGTTCGACGCATCGTGACGCAGGTCCACTGAAACGCCTGTGGCCCCGGTGCCGCACCCGGTCCGAGGACCGAGCGCGGCACCGGGGCCACGGTGGCGGAACCCGCAGTGACGGTAGCGCCGAACTACGGGATTGCCGAAACTACGGGGCGACGATCGCGTTGGCCATCACCCGGACGGCACTGGTGATGCCGTCGATCAGGTTTCCCTGACCGAAAGACGCCAGCGCGGCCGTCACGCCGAGCTGGGCGACGCGGTCGGTGGCGCGATCTGCGGCTTGGCGTCCCGAGCGGATCTCGATGGACCGCTGGTTGGGGTACACGGCGAGCAGCACCGAGTTCTCCGCGTCCGGCGTCGTCGGGAACAGCGCGTCGGTCTCGGCAGCCGGATCCACGGCATCACCGATGTACACGGAGAAGCGCACATGGGTGGCCCGGATAGCGTCGGTCAGCGTGTCGTCGAGCCGGATCAGCTCGCTCTCCTTGAAGGGCGGGCCGTCGAACGGATCACCGAGCGGGCGGGTGCTCGAAATCCGGCCGCTCGCCGTGAGAGCCGCACCGTACGGAAGGGTCTCCGTGGAACGGACGGGAGTGTGGATCACGTCACCACTTGCCACTTGCGGTACCTCCGATCAGATCCGCCGGGTTGCCGACGACATGTCCGTGATGGGCGTGGTGCCCGGGGTGCGTAGCTTCGTCCGTGGCGGTCCACAGCACCGGCCCGTGCTCCCATTTCTGTCCGAGCGTGTACGGGTTGTCGGACGGAACCGGGCCCGGGTACCGCTGCCCGGTGAGGGACACACCGGCCAAGACCAAGACGATCAGCAGCGGAATGCCGACGAAGATCAGGGTTGTCTCGAGAATGCTCACACGCAAACGGTAGCCCAGGCGCCTGTGAAAGGCCGCACACGCCCCGGAATCGGTGCGGTGCGCTCAGGCGGCGCCCTCTCCCAGGTAGGGCAGCCAGGTGGGGTGCAACTCCGGAAGCGTCGCGAGCAGGCGCCAGTGGCGGCCCTTGGGAGGGGTGAGTGCGGCGCGCAGCGTCCAGCCGAGTTCGGCGAGCATCTTGTCCGCCTTCTTGTGGTTGCACGACGCGCAGCACGCGACGCAGTTCTCCCAGGTGTGTTCGCCACCGCGACTACGGGGGACGACATGATCGATCGTCTCGGCCTTCGCTCCGCAGTAGGCACAGCGGTTGCCGTCGCGGTGCATGAGCGCCGCGCGCGTCATCGGGACCCGGGCGTGATACGGCACCCGCACGTAACTGCGCAGGCGGATCACCGACGGCAACTGCACCGACCATTCCGCGGAACGGACGAAGGGCGCGTGCGGATCGTCGTGGACGGTGTCGGTCTTGCCGCCCGCCATCAGAATGACGGCGCGCCGGGCCGGCAGCGCCGTGAGAGGTTCGTATGTGGCGTTCAGGAGCAGCACCCGCCGCTTGACCCAGTCGGGGACGGCCGTGCTGTCGTACACCACGCGCAGGTTGCTGGCCCCCGGCGCCCCCATCGGGGCATCCGCGGGCGGGAGTTGTCGATGTGCGCTGCTGCGGTGCTTCATACGACCTCCGGAAGACTGGAAACAGTGCATCACGGATAGTCCGGAATCGCACCCCGAATCGTGCGACAGGTCGAGGTCAGGCGGGTGAACTTCGGGTGCGGGCACGCCGTGCACCCGGCCCGCTGAGGACCGACCGGGGCAACGGGCACAATGGACATTCGAGAGGGATGGTGAGCAGAGACCGATGAGTGACGAGCAGACCTTCTACGACGCAGTCGGCGGCGCCGAGACGTTTCGCAAGATCACGGCGCGCTTCTACGAGGAGGTGGCCGCCGACGAGATCGTCCGGCCGCTGTACCCGGAGGAAGATCTCGGTCCGGCCGAGCGACGCATGCGGATGTTCCTCGAGCAGTACTGGGGTGGCCCCCACACCTACTCCGACGAGCGCGGCCACCCCCGGCTGCGCATGCGGCACCACCCGTTCCGCATCGGGCCGCTCGAGCGGGACGCGTGGTTGCGCTGCATGCACACCGCTATCGCGTCGATCGACTCGGAGACGCTCGACTACGCGCACCGCCGCCAATTGCTCGATTACATGAACATGGCGGCCGACTCGATGATGAATTCGGCCGTGTGAGTCCCGGCCGGGCGGGTCACCGCCCGGGCAGCAGCGAGCGGAGCTTGCCGGTGACGCGGAGTGCGAAGACGAACGGCGCGGGCATGACCCGGTGCAGAATCGCGTGCTTCCGGACGTACTCGGGCACCTCCCACAACGCGGTGGTCCCGGCACGGAACAGCGCGGCGTCCCCGGCACGCAGAATCCGCGGATCGGCGTCGTCCGAACTGACGATCACCGAGCCCTCGACGATGTGGACGATTTCGTCGACTCCGAAGTGCCACGTGAAGCGGCCCGCGGTGCAGTCCCACACGTGGGTGGTCGTGGTCAGATCGCTTCCGGTGGACCACTGACCGCTACGGGCCACCGGTGCTCCGTCGTGGATCCAATCCGGGTCGATGGGGTCTGGGCGAAGCTCCACGTCGTCGAGTGAGACAGCGACGATGGATGTCCTATTCATGGGGATTGTCCTATCACGTGCGCCCGGTCACAGAAACTTCCTACCGTGGTTCGAGCTGTCCCCCGCTCGCGCATCTGTCACGATGTGACCCGTGGCCCGCCCCAGCGATGTGCCGACTCCCGGTCCCGCCCCCGCGCGGGCGTGGTGGCATGACGCGGTGTTCTACCAGGTATATCCGCGGTCCTTCGCCGATTCGAACGGCGACGGCGTCGGCGATCTCGGCGGGATCCGAAACCGCATCGATTACCTGGTCCTGCTCGGCATCGACGCGATCTGGCTCAACCCGGTGATGCGGTCACCGATGGCCGACCACGGGTACGACGTCTCCGACCCCCGTGACGTCGATCCGTTGTTCGGCGACGTCGCTGCTTTCGACGCGCTGGTCGAGGAGGCGCACGCGCGCGGCATCCGTGTGGTGATGGACCTCGTACCGAATCACGTGAGCAGCGAACACCCCTGGTTCCATGAGGCGCTCGCCTCCGCACCGGGCAGCGCCGAGCGCAACCGGTTCCACTTCCGGGACGGTCGCGGACCGCAAGGAGACGAGCCACCGAACAACTGGCCGAGCATCTTCGGCGGTCCTGCCTGGACGCGGGTCACCGAACCCGACGGCACGCCCGGGCAGTGGTATCTGCACGTGTTCGCGTCGCAGCAACCCGACCTCAACTGGGCCGATTCGGGGGTGGCCGAAGACCTCGAGAAAACACTGCGCTTCTGGTTGCACGACCGGCACGTGGACGGATTTCGCATCGACGTGGCGCACGGGATGGCGAAACCCGCCGACCTGGCAGATCACGACGGCTGGGAAGAGAACGAACTGCTCGGGCATGCCGCGTCCGATCCCCGGTTCGACAACCCCGAAGTCCATGCGATCCACCGGGAAATAAGGAAGGTGCTCGACGAGTATCCGGACGCCGTGACCATCGGCGAAATCTGGGTCAGCGACCACGAGCGGTTCTCCGCATATCTGCGACCGGACGAGTTGCACCTCGGGTTCGAGTTCCATCTGACGCTCGCGGGCTGGGATGCGGACGAGATCAGGGAAGCCATCGAGAAGGGATTCGCCGCTGTCGCCGGCACGCCCGCTTCCCCGACCTGGACGTTGTCCAATCACGACGTGGACCGCGAGGTGACCCGATACGGGGGCGGTGCGAGGGGCCTCGCCCGCGCCCGCGCCATGATCCTGGTGGAGTTGGCGCTACCGGGTGCGGTGTTCGTCTACAACGGGGCCGAACTCGGGCTACCGAACGTGGATCTCCCGGACGAGGTGCTCCAGGACCCGGTGTGGGAACGCTCTGGACGCACCGACCGCGGCCGGGACGGATGCCGGGTCCCCATGCCGTGGGAGGGCACGGCCCCGCCGTTCGGATTCACCAGCGCGTCGGAGTCGTGGTTGCCTCAGCCGGACGACTGGGCCGCGCTCACCGTCGAAGCCCAACTCGCGGACGAGGGGTCGATGCTGTCGCTGTACCGGCAAGCGATCCGGTTGCGGCGCGACCGTCCGGAGATAACCGGAGACGACATCGGCTGGCATGCGAGCCCACCCGGATGCCTCGCATTCCGGCGCCCCGGAGGATTGACGTGTGTGCTCAACGCCGGCACGGAGCCGGTGGCGCTTCCCGCAGGCACCGCGCTGCTGTCCAGTACACCGATCGCCGACGGGCAACTCCCGGGGAACAGCGCCGTCTGGCTCGTCTGACCGGATCAGACCACACTCAGACCGAGGCCACCGCCGCGACGCAGATGGACCGACCCGTATCGCGCATCGAGCCGTAACCATGTGGCCGAGGCGCGGACTCGTACCACCTCGGCGGGATCGATACCCTCGAGGTCTCCGGCGTCCCGGCTCGTCGTCGGCACGAATCCCATTGCGCCGAGCGCGAATACCATCCGCATCGGCACCCCGACTGTGAGGTCGCCGCCACTGACCTCGAGCACCTCCTGCGCCAGCAACGACGCCGGCGGGCCCTGTGCACCGTGTTCGCGGCTCAGTGCGACGCCGCGATGTGCGAGTTCGACGAGCACCCGCGCGGGGATGTCGTCGACGTGCGCGAACCCGTCGTCCGGAGGCAGTGCCCCGCGCCACGCCGAATCCATCGCCCATCCCGGATCCACCTCGATGCCCGCGCCGGGTGCACCGACGACTGCGGCCCGCAGGCCGTCCGCGGCAACACAGGTATCGGCGGGCGCGACGGTCCCGCGCACGAGACGCGATGCGAGGACGTCGAAACCGGTCTGTGTCCACACACCGAACAGTCCGTCACCCCGGCGCCGCAGACGCACCACCGCGGCGTCGTCCAGACGCAGTGCGTGCGTGAGGAATGTCGCGAGATCGGTGCGGTCGGCCGGCGCGTCGAGCCGGACCAGACGTTCCCGGCGTGCGCCGCCATCCCCGCCCGCACCCGGCTCAGTCACGCCGCCACCGCGACAGGAACTCTCGTTCGTCGTCGCTGAGGCGCCGCAGACGCTGGGTGTCGATGTCGAACGCGGCAATCTGAGTGGAGGCGACCACGGCGGGAGCCGAGTCGGCCGGAGCACCGCCCGGACGCACCTCGTAGCCGATGGTGAAGTCGACCGCCCGCACCTTCTCGGTCCACATCATGATGTCGAGCGGTCCGTCCGAATGACGCAACTGACGGCGGTACCGCACGTGGAGGTCGGCGATCACCGCGCCGTCCCGCAGCGTCTGGGTGGGCCGGCCGTCGGCGAAGAGCCACGGGATGCGCGCCTCTTCGAGCAGTGTCACCATCCGGGCGTGGTTGATGTGCTGGAAGACATCCATGTCCGACCACCGCACCATCACCTCGGTATGGAATCCGAACTGTTCCCCCACGCTGCCCACTCGTTACCTCCGATCGGATGCGCCCGTGCGCACCATGCTTCTGATCTGGCGTGCCGCCACCGACAGGATGGCGAGGTCCAGGTTTCCAGACGCGAAAATCTCGTCGAGCGCCGCCCTGGCGCGCACGAGCCGTGATCCGTTGGACAATTCCCAGTCCTCGATCATCTCCGCGGTCGTCTCACCCGGCTCCGCTCCGGCGAACACGTCGAGCACCAGGGCAATCAACGATCCGTACAGGTCGTCGCGTAATGCCAAGCGCGCCAGCGAGTGCCAACGGTCGCCCTTTTCGAGCACGGACACCGCACTGAGCAGCCGGTCGATACCGAGATGCGCGTCGAGTGCGTAGTACAGCTCCGCGACCTCCTCGTCGTCACGCTCGACGATGTCCGCGGCGTCGATGACGTCGAGAAGGACGAACTGCACGAGAAGGTAGTACACCGCTTCCGTCGGATCGACCGGAGCGCCCCGCTCCAGCACCGGCGCAGTCCTGCGTGCGAAATCTTCGACGTGGTGCCCCCGAACCCATTCGCTCACCCGCGGTGCGAGTCGCGCGAAACGGTCTCGGTAGCGGCTGATTTCGGCACCCACCGCGAGCGGCTGCGGACGCGTGGAGAGCAGTCGCCGCGACGCGCGGTCGAGTACGCGGCGCGATTCGAGGAGCAACTCGTCCTCCACGTCGGTGGGAAGCCGTTCACTGCGGACCCGGTCCCAGATCGCGGGAAGCCCGAAGATCGCGGTGACCGCGGCGTACGCGCGGATCGCGTCGGTGCTCGACGCACCGGTCTCTTCCGTCAACCGGTACACGAAGGAGATGCCACCGTTGTCGACGGTTTCGTTCGCGAGGATGGTCGCGACGATCTGCCTGCGCAGCGGGTGTGCCTTGATTCCGGCTACGAATCGGTCCCGCAGCGCCGGAGGGAAATAACCCGGCAGACGCGACGCGAACGTGTCGTTGTCGGGCACGTCGGTCTCGAGCAACTCGTCGACCAGCGCGAGTTTGACGTGCGCGAGGAGTTGGGACAACTCGGGTGAGGTGAGCCCCTCCCCCGCGGCGAGACGCCGCGCGATCTCGGTGTCGTCGGGCAGCGCGTCGAGGCTGCGGTCGAGTCCGTGTTCCGCTTCGAGTGTGCGGATGAGTCGCTGATGGACGGCGAGCATCGCGGGTGCAGCGGCCCGCTCCAGACCCAGGACGTTGTTCTGGCCGATGTTGTCGGCGAGGACGAGTTCGGCGACGTCGTCGGTCATGGAGGCGAGCAAGGGATTGCGGTCGGCGACCTGCAGTTCGCCGGCGGTCACCATCGAGTCGAGGAGGATCTTGATGTTGACCTCGTGGTCGGAGCAGTCCACGCCGGCCGAGTTGTCGATCGCGTCGGTGTTGATCTTTCCGCCGGTGCGGGCGTACTCGATGCGGCCCAGTTGAGTGACTCCGAGATTGCCACCCTCACCGATCACCCGTGCCCGAACGCCCCCACCGTCGACCCGCACCGCGTCGTTGCTCTTGTCCCCCACATCGGCGTGTGCTTCGGACTCCGACTTGATGTACGTGCCGATACCGCCGTTCCACAGCAGATCTACGGGGGCACGCAGGATCGCCCGGATCAGTTCGGGCGGGGTGAGTTCGGTGACGTCGTCGTCCAGGCCGAGTACGCGCCGGGCCGCGGCGCTGACCGGGATCGATTTGCGTGTCCGCTCCCACACGCCGCCGCCCTCGCCGATCAGCGCCGGGTCGTAATCGGCCCAGGACGATCGGGGAAGCTCGAAGATCCGGCGCCGTTCGGCGAACGAGCGGGCCGCGTCCGGTTCCGGGTCGAGGAAGATGTGGCGGTGATCGAATGCGGCGACGAGTTCGATGTGTTCGCTGAGCAGCATCCCGTTGCCGAACACGTCTCCGCTCATATCGCCGATGCCGGCCACGGTGAAGTTCTCCGACTGGGTGTCGAGCCCCAGCTCACGGAAGTGCCGCTTGACGCTCTCCCACGCTCCGCGGGCGGTGATGCCCATCTCCTTGTGGTCGTATCCGGCCGACCCACCGGAGGCGAACGCGTCACCGAGCCAGAAATCGTATTCGGCCGCAACCGAATTCGCGAGGTCGGAGAACGAGGCGGTGCCTTTGTCGGCAGCGACGACGAGGTAGGTGTCGTCACCGTCGTGCCGCACGACCCGCTGCGGCGGGATCACATTCGTGCGGGATGTGTCGAGATTGTCGGTCAGGTCGAGGAGTCCGGAGATGAATCTGCGGTAACACAGTTCCCCGCGGGCACGGACGGCTTGCCGGTCTGCGGCCGCGTCACCGGTGGGTTCGGGCGTGTGTTTGACGACGAACCCGCCCTTCGCTCCGACTGGAACGATCACGGCGTTCTTGACGGCCTGCGCCTTGACGAGCCCGAGCACTTCGGTGCGGTAGTCCTCCCGGCGGTCGGACCACCTCAGACCGCCGCGTGCCACGGCACCGTATCTCATGTGCACGCCCTCCACGTCGGGGGCGTAGACGAATATCTCGAACTTCGGGCGCGGCTGCGGAAGTTCGGGGATCCCGGCCGGATCGAGCTTCATCGACAGGACACGACCGCGCGCGCGGCCGTCGTCCGCCGGGACGAAGTAGTTCGTTCGCAGGGTGGAGCGGATCAGCGAAAAGAGCGCGCGCAGGATCCGGTCGGTGACCAGTCCGGTGACAGCCTCGATCCTCGAGGACAGTTCGTCGGTGATCTGTTCCTCGCGCCCGGGCGACGCCGCGTCCGGATCGAATCGCGCTTCGAACAGACCGACCAGCAGGACGGTGATGTCCGGGTGGTCGAGCAGCACGCCTTCGATGTTGTGCTGGCTGTACGGAAAGCCGGTCTGGCGCAGGTACTTCGCGTACGCCCGGAGCATGACCGCCTGGCGCCATGCCAGTCCCGCGCGCAACACCAGTTCGTTGAACCTGTCGGTCTCGGCGTCACCTCGCCAGGCGACGACGAACATGTCGGTGAACCGCCGCGCCAGCGTCGGGTCCGTATCGAGTAGTCCGGGTTCGAGATCGTTGGGCACCTCGAGGCCGAAATCGTAGATCCAGCACACCATCCCGTCGGATCGCGGCACTCGGTAGGGACGTTCGTCGACGACCTGGACGCCGAGGCTCTGCAGGACGGGAAGCACGCGGCCGAGGGTGACGGCCTCGTCGCCCACATACAGGGTGAAGCGCCACGTGCGGGGCACCGAGGGGTCGGGCCGGTCGAGCCGCGTCTCGATCTCGCCGACCTTCAGCCTGTCGAGCAGCACCAGATCGGACAGCGCACGGTCGGACGGGAAATCCTCCTTGTACGCCTCGGGCACCGCATCGGCGTAGCGCTGCACCAGCGCCGCGTCGACGCGGGTATCGCCTGCGGCAGCCTCGGAAAGCCGGTCCGCCCAGTTTCGACTGGTCTCGGCGAGGAGCGATTGGATCCGGGCGCGGTTCTCGTCGGACGTGTCGATCTCGCGCCGGCCTCGCCCCGGGAATCGGATGGTGACGTGCAGGAGCGCCAGTTCACCCTCGGACACGCGGGCGGTGTAATCGAGGACCCCGCCGCCGTACTCGCGCAGAAGAATCTCCTGCATCGCGATCCGCACCTTCGTCGTGTACCGGTCGCGCGGCAGGTACACCAGGCACGACACGTAACGGCGGTGCGTGTCGACACGCACGAACAACCGGACCTGCCTTCGGATGTCGACCACCGACGACACCGTGTCGTAGAGGGTTGCGGTGTCCATCGAGAAGAGTTCGGCGCGCGGGATCGCCTGCATGATCTCGAGCATCGCCTGCCCGGTGTACGACGTGAGGTCGACGTGAGCGCGGTCGATCACCGAACGTACTCTTCGCGAGATCAGCGGGATGTCGAGAATGTTGTCGTTCAGGGCCGTCACCGTGAGCACCCCGAGAAACCGGTGCTCGCCGACCACACCACCCTCCTCGTCGAGGACTGCGATCCCCACGAAGTACGGATACACCGAGCGGTGCACGGTCGTGGGCAGCGCTCCCTGTGTCAGCACCAGCAACGGACGGCGATCGGGACGTGCGCCGGGCGGCAGGTCGAGCAGGTCGATATCACCGTCCGCGCTGCGCAGCACCCCCAAGCCGCTGCCGGGCACCGGCCGTGAATGGAGAACACCCGATCCCTCGGGGTCGACGAAGTCGTAACGGCGGTAACCGAGCATGGTGAAGTGGCCCCGCCCGAGCCAGCGCAGCAGGTCTGCGGTCTCTGCGAGAACGGTGGCGGTGTGCCGCGGCGGCGGAGCAGCAGCGAGCGCGTCCAGCGCGGAAGCGAGTTCGCGCTGGAGAGCCAGCATCGGGCCGGTGTCGGAGACCACCTGCCGGACATCGCCCAGCGCATGGCGAAGGCCGTCCTCGATCGCCTCGGCCGTGGGGCCGTCGGCGCCCACGGCAAATTGCACGTGCATCCACGACTCCGCGACCCGGAGTGCGGTGTCCGCCTCGTCGCCCGGCGTTCGGTTTGCGAGCGAGAGTCCGAGGAGTCGTCCGGCGTCGTCGCGCAGCACCGAGAACTCGGGATGTACGACCGCGTCGACACTCACGCCGAGCCGGGCGAACAACGCCAGGACCGCCTCGACGAGGAGAGGCATGTCGTCGGTGACGATCTGGGCGGTCGAGCCGAGCGGGTCGTCGCCAGGGGGACGGACATGGACGGCTGCGGTACCGGGCATGCGGTCGCGTCCCAGTTCGAGGTGGGCGCCGGCGATCGTCGCGGGATCACCGATTTCTTCCCCGGACTGCTCGTACGCATGCGTCAGAACCGTCAGGAATGACGAATCCAGTTGCGATGCAGTCGAATCCGTCATCAAAGCTGCTCCCTCGCTACTTGTCGGACAAAACCGAGCGCCGCGGACGGGCTCGAGAGCGAGCCTATCCGCGGCGCCACGAGAGAGCGAGCATCACACGGGACGATCAGGTCCCCGTCGCAACCCGGTACCGGTTGAGCACCTCGAGTTCGCGGTCGTCGAGCGGCCTCGAACGGTCTGTGTCCACATCGAATCCGACGAGGACCGCATCCCCGTGCGCACACACCACACCGCTGCGATCGAGGATCGTGTGCCGCAGCGTGAAGGACGTGGTGCCCACGTGCAACACCGAGATCTCGACGTCGAGTGGCCCCGAGGCGTCCTTGATGGGCCGCAGGAACTCCACGGTCATCTTGCGGACCGCGACGGCGCCGCGTGCCGAGAGGTTGGCGAGCAGGAACTTGATCCGAGCTTCCTGCATGTACTCGACCACTTTGGTGTTGTTCACGTGACCGAGGCGATCGGAATCGGCCCAGCGCACCTCGAGCGAACAGCGGAAGGGCTCGCCGCCGCCGTTCGTCCCGAGGCCGTCCTGCCGAAGCCCGTCCTGCCCGATTCCGTTGGAATGCGTGTCGAGCCGATCAGTCACGGGTGAGCTTCCGGTGGGTGACGCGGTGCGGACGTGCCGCATCCGCACCGAGGCGCTCGACCTTGTTGGCTTCGTACGCCTCGAAGTTGCCCTCGAACCAGAACCACTTGCCTTCTTCGACGTTGCCTTCCCACGCGAGAATGTGGGTACAGGTCCGGTCGAGGAACCAGCGATCGTGGGAGATCACGACGGCGCAGCCCGGGAACTGCTGCAGTGCGTTCTCGAGCGAGCTCAGGGTCTCGACGTCGAGGTCGTTGGTCGGTTCGTCGAGCAGGATCAGGTTGCCGCCCTCTTTGAGGGTCAGCGCGAGGTTGAGTCGGTTGCGCTCACCACCGGAGAGCACGCCGGCCTTCTTCTGCTGGTCCGGTCCCTTGAAACCGAAGGCACTGACGTACGCGCGCGACGGCATCTCGTTCTGGCCGACCTCGATGAAGTCCATGCCACCGGACACGACCTCCCACACGTTCTTGGTGGGGTCGATGTTGGCGCGGTTCTGGTCGACATAGCTGAGCTTGACCGTCTCGCCGACCTTGACGCTGCCCGAATCGGGCTCTTCGAGTCCGACGATCGTCTTGAACAGGGTGGTCTTACCCACACCGTTCGGGCCGATCACGCCGACGATGCCGTTTCGCGGCAACGTGAACGACAGATCCTTGATGAGCACGCGGCCGTCGAAGCCCTTGTCGAGGTGCTCGACCTCCACGACGACATTGCCCAGGCGCGGAGGAGTGGGGATCTGGATCTCTTCGAAGTCGAGCTTGCGGTGCTTCTCGGCTTCCGCTGCCATCTCTTCGTAGCGTCCGAGGCGTGCCTTGGACTTCGTCTGCCGTGCCTTGGAGCCGGAGCGAACCCACTCGAGCTCCTCCTTGAGGCGCTTCTGCAGCTTCTGGTCCTTCTTGCCCTGCACCTCGAGGCGCTCGGCCTTCTTCTCCAGGTAGGTCGAGTAGTTGCCCTCGTACGGGTGCAGCTTGCCGCGGTCGACCTCACAGATCCACTGCGCGACGTGATCGAGGAAGTACCGGTCGTGAGTGACGGCCAGGACGGCGCCGGGGTAGCTCGCGAGGAACTGCTCGAGCCACAGCACCGACTCGGCGTCCAGGTGGTTGGTGGGCTCGTCGAGGAGCAGCAGGTCGGGCTTGCTCAGCAGCAGCTTGCACAGCGCGACACGGCGGCGCTCACCACCGGAGAGGTGGGTGACCGGCTCGTCCGGCGGCGGGCAGCGAAGCGCGTCCATCGCCTGCTCGAGCTGTGAATCGAGATCCCACGCGTTGGCGTGATCGAGCTCCTCCTGGAGGACGCCCATCTCTTCCATCAGTTCGTCCGAGTAGTCGGTCGCCATCAGCTCGGCGATCTCGTTGAACCGGTCGAGCTTGACCTTGATGTCGCCGAGGCCCTCCTCGACGTTCTCCTTGACCGTCTTCTCCTCGTTGAGCGGGGGCTCCTGCAGGAGGATGCCGACCGTCGCATCGGGATCGAGGAACGCCTCACCGTTGCTGGGCTGATCCAAGCCCGCCATGATCTTGAGGATCGACGACTTTCCCGCGCCGTTGGGTCCCACGACGCCGATCTTCGCGCCCGGGTAGAAGCTCATGGTGACGTCATCGAGGATGACCTTGTCACCGTGCGCCTTGCGCACCTTCTTCATCGTGTAAATGAACTCCGCCATGGCGACCAGCGTATCCGCCCGGGCGGGATAACCCACATCCTGCGCGTCGTCCCGCCGAACTGCGGCACCGGAGTCAGCGCGCGAACAACTCCGCGACGAACGGTGTGGTGTCCGGAAGCGAGGCGGCCATCGTCTCCGAATGTCCCGTCGGGTAGGTGGCGAACCGTGGTTGCGCTCCCCCGGCCCACAGGTCGGCGACGAGCTTGAAACTCAGCGGTGCCGGCACAACCCGGTCGTTCAGACCCTGCGCCAGAAACAGCGGCCGGTCGTATCCGTTCGCCGGAACGCCCAGGTAGTCGGCGAGAGCGCCTGGGAATCGGTCCTCGCCGAGCGGCCGGGCGAGCAGATCACCGATCCCGACGCCGGTGTAGCGCTCGAGCATCTCGTCGTAGCAGAGCGTCCCTGCGGTATCGACAACCTCACGCCCCAGATCGCTGAGGTACCCGTCGAGGTCCAGCCCGGGGTTCGCCTCTCGCAGACCCGCGAAGATGTACGCACCGAAGACCGTCAGGCCATCCAGGGGAAGGTCGGGGAATTCCGGGGAACCGATCGGGAATACCAGCTCGAGATTCGACGGCGCTCCCGTTGTGACCGTCCCGCGGAAGTCGAGTTCGGGCGCGCGGACCGTGGCCGTGCGCGCCGTGTGCAGCGCCGCATGCCCTCCCTGTGACTGACCGACGACCGCCCAGCGCTCCGACAGCGCGGGTTCGACCGCACGCGCGGCACGCACGAGATCGACGATGCTGTTCGCCGCGCTCTGCCCGTCGAGGTATCGATGCAGGCCGTCCGAGCCGAGACCGGGATAGTCGGCGGCGACGACGGCATATCCCTGGGAGAGCCAGTGCTCGAGATAGGCAGCGTCGCGTTCGCTGCGCGGGTTGCGGGAGGGCGCGCAGTCGTCCGCGAGACCCGTCGTGCCGTGTGCCCAGGCGACCACGGGCCACCCGCCCTCCGGCGCAGTGCCACCGGGCAGGAACACCACCCCGGTCGCGGTGGTCGTCTCACCCGAACGCCACTGCGTCGTGTACGAGAGCGCATGAGCCGAGGCTGCGCCAGGCAGCGACAGGCGAGCGTCGAGAGGTGTCGCCGAGACCACCGATCCGGGGGCCGGCTGGGCGTGCGCGGTGCGGGGAATCGCCGCCGGCGCTCCGAGCGCCAGAAGGCAGACGAGAACGCCTGCGACGGCGCTCCCGAGATACCCCTGCTGCCTCGCCCATCCGTGCCGTGTCGCCTTGCCCGTCCCCCTGCGCGCAGTCACAGCGAGCACCATACGTGCCGCCGGGCCTCCGGCAGTGCAAATCGGACATCGCGATCGGACATCGCGATCGGACGTCGAAGGATCCCGATTGGGAGGCTGCCCTGCCGGGCAACCTGTGTGCATGACCTCACATTCCCTCACCTCGCCGACTCCGGCTGTCGCGCCCAGGACCGGGAGGGATGTCGCGCGCGTCGTCACAGTCGCGGTGAGTGCGGTGATCGCCGTCGCGGTGTCGTTCCTGGGCTCCGGCGCCGTTGCCGGGACGCCTGTGGCCGAAGCGGCCGGTGGAGCGCTTGCCTCCGATGCGACCGCCGTTGCTCCGGGCGGGGCGGCGTTCTCGATCTGGACGCTGATCTACGTCGGCCTGATCGCGCTCGCCGTGTGGCAGTTGCTGCCCGCGCATCACACCGACCCGAGGCAACGGGAGCTCGGCTGGTGGATCGCCGCGTCGATGCTGCTCAACGCGCTGTGGATCGGGGCGATCCAGATCGATCAGGTCGGCCTCAGCGTCGTGGTGATCGTCGCACTGCTCGCGGTTCTCGTGCGCGTGTTCCTCGGGCTCACGGCGACTGCCCCGGCGAGCCGGCTCGAGGCTGTCGTCGTCGACGGCACGATGTTCGTCTACCTGGGGTGGGTGGCGGTCGCGACGGTCGCCAACACCGCGGCAGCACTGAACTCCGCGGACATCGATCCGTTCGGCTGGGGCGCCGACATCTGGGCCGTGGTCATCCTTGCCGTAGTCGCGGCGGTATCGGTGGTCGTCGCTTTCGCCGGCCGTGGCCGCCTCGCGGTCGCCGCGGCCATGGCCTGGGGGCTCGGCTGGATCGCGGTCGGTCGCACCGCCGACGACGGCTGGAACTCGACGCCCGCGGCGGTGGCGGCAGCGGTCGCCGCCGTCGTAGCAGTCGTGGCAGCGGTGGCCGTGCGCATCGCGACCGACCGGGGACGTATGCGCACCCCTGCCCGACACCGAAACGCAGGCGCTACCGCCGCCTAGCGCGTTTCCTGATCCCGGCGCGCCAACTCCGCGAACATGGCGTTGTGCGCCGCGAGATCGGCGTCTTCGTCCCGATCCGCGGCCCGGTCCACCCGGCGTGCGGTTCGCGTGTCGCTGCGCGACCACTGCACGAGCAGCGCGAGCATGACGAGCACGAGCGGGATCTCCCCCGCCGACCACGCGATACTTCCGCCGACCTTCTGATCGTCGAACAGGTCGTAGTTCCACGGCAGCGCGAGCCCGCGGTAGTACGACTCGGCCATCACCGTTCCCATGCTCATGAGGGTCACGCCGAAGAACGCGTGGAACGGCAGCGACCCGAAGACCATGCCGAGTTTCGTGACCGGTTGCAGGTCGCGTGGCGACGGATCGACACCGATCACGACCCAGTAGAAGAGATAGCCGCTCATCAGGAAGTGGAGATTCATCAGCACGTGCGCGGTGTGGCTGTCGGCGAAGGTCTCGAAGATCCCGCCGAGATACAACGCGTAGAAGCCGCCGACGAACATCACCGACGCGACGATCGGGTGGGTGAAGAACCGGGACGGCGGGCTGTGCAGGAACTCGAGGATCCACTCGCGTGGACCCGGAGGGGCATTGCGTCCGGCCGGTTTGAACGCGCGCAGCGCGAGGGTCATGGCGCCGCCGAGTGCCAGCAGCACCGGCGCGAGCATCGACATCGCCATGTGCGCACCCATGTGCACGCTGAACATCGCCGCGGAGTACATACCGACACCTGACGACGTGGCGACCAGGAGCACGAAGCAACCCGAGAACCAGGCGATGCTCCGTCCCACGGGCCAGGCGTCTCCGCGCTTACGCAGAGTCCACAGGCCGATGGCGTAGGCCACGGCCAGCACGATGGCCAACGTGCCGAAGATCAGGTCGAACCGCCACTGCCCGAAGAACAGGTTGGCGAACGACGGCGGCACCTCGAGGTTGTAGCCCAGCGCCACTTCCTGAACCGAGGGCACGGCATCCGGCGCGGGCGGCGGGGTACGGCCCAAGCCCACAGCAAGTCCCACGGTCGCCGCCAGGACGAACGCCTCGACGGCAGCGAAGCGCACCAGTGCGCCCCGGTCGGCCGGATCGGCTTCGAGGGCCGGGAGCGCGCGGCGCCGCTGCATCCATCCGAACAACCCGAGCAGGATCAACGCCACGATCTTCGCGATCAGGAGCCTGCCGTAGGTGGTCGTCGTCAGATCCTCGAACGAGACGCGCACTCCCGCGTTGATCACGCCGGTCAGAGCCATCACCACGAACGCGAGGCCGGCGACGAAGGAGAATCTGCGAGCCGCGACATCGGTGTGGTCGCCGCCGCGCCACGAGTGCGCGAGCAACGCGAACAACCCGCCGGCCCAGACCGACGCGGCCACGAGGTGCAGCACGAGGCTGTTGGTGGCGAGGTCGTGCGAGCCGCCGGACGACGAGTGGCCCGTCAACGCGACCGGCATCAGGGTCACCAACGAGAGCAGCAGGAGGTAGGGCACCCACGACCAGCGCACTGCAAGCCGGATCAGCAGCGCGGTGATCAGGGCGAGCACCGTCGTCCAGGCCCAGGCCAGAGCGGTTTCCACCTGTCCGAGGGCCCCGAACAGGTTGTCGGGCCGGAGAGCCTCGGCGAACGACGCACCGGAAGTGTCGGACAGCGTCAGCGGCACCATCAGCGCAGCCGTCGCGGCCCACACCACCGCCGCGATCCCTGCCGTCCGGACTGCGCGGTATCCCCCGACGTCGAGCACACCGCTCCTCTGCGGCGGCACGAGGAACGCCGCGAAGAACAGCGAGCCGATCGTGATCACGGTCGCGACCTCCGACACCGCCCGAACCGCGGGCAGACCGTAGGTGGTCAGTGCCCCCGGGTCCGGGATGCCGAGCAAGACCAGCGCCTGCGCGGCGGACAGGCCGACGACGAGCGACGCGACAATTGCCGCGAGGATGCCGAAGAGGACGAACAAGACCGACGGGTTCCCGCGTCCGGGCGCGGGAACGGAGGGCTGCGCAGTGGACGCGAGCTCGGGTGCTGCCATGCCTACCAGGGTAGGACCTTCCCTGCCGCGCCTACGACGGCCCGTCGGAGATCACTGCGACGGCCCGTCGGAGATCACTGCGACGGCCCGTCGGGAGATCACTGCGACGGCCCGTCGGGAGATCACTGCGACGGCCCGTCGGGAGATCACTGCGACGGCCCGTCGGGAGATCACTGCGACGGCCCGTCGGGAGATCACTGCGACGGCCCGTCGGGAGATCACTGCGACGGCCCGTCGGGAGATCACTGCGACGGCCCGTCGGGAGATCACTCCGACGGCCCGTCGGGAGATCACTCCGACGGGCACGTATCGAACAGTCGGATCAGAGGGCCGAAACCCAGGCGAGCCGATCGGTCGAGAGCGAGAAAGTGTCCTCGTACAGGACGATGTAGGTCCCCGGGGCGGCACCGGAGCGAGCATCGAAGCACACGTTTCCGGTCGCTGTCCCTCCCGGCGCGAGGCGGCCCGACTGGAGCATCGGACGGTCGGTGCCGAACGTGGAGTCACGGATCGCGCCACCGGCGTCCTGCACATGCCAGTCCGTGTATCCGTTGAAGTCGTTCTCAGCGGTGCCGACGTTCACGATCGTCACCTCGCTGCACAAATAGCTGCCGAGCAACGAGTCGACGGCCTGGAGCGGCCCGACGGTGTAGGCGAGGTCGTCGCGACTGATGGTGGCGCCGGCCACTGCCGCGGTGTCGTGGTCGAGCTTGCCGGGGAATTCCGGCCCTCGGTCTGCCACGACCTCCTCTCCGGTGGGTCCCGAGATCACGGTAGCTTCCTTCTCGCCGCCGACGCTGGAGACTACGGCGATCGAGCAGGCGCCGAACAGCAGAACAGGCACACCGACGACGATCCAGGGCCACACCCGGCGCCTGGCACGCGGCGGGCGTCCCTGCGGGTTCTGGCTCGGGTCGGCGGGGTACGAGATCGGGTGCGTCATCACACTTCTCCTCATCGGTCTGGGCTGGGGATGCGGAGCAGGCGGTGCCGCTCCTCCGGTGTGAACAGCTCACCCGACCCAACCGGTCCGGCACCTCGTCCGATCGGACGGACCACCTCATCCTTTCGGGCCGATCGCTACGGCTGTGCGGACCGTTCGGACCATGTAGGTGCGGCACGGGATTGCGTAGCGTGCACGAGGTGATGGTTACTTCCGCTCAGGAGCTGCGACGACCGCCGGCGTGGCGCCGGCGTGTCTGGACCACAGCTGCCGTGACACTGAGCTTGTTCTGCACGTTCCTGACGCTGGGCCTCTCGTCGGACTCGAACACGGTTCCCGAATGGAACTACGCACTCGGGTTCGTGCTGGGCCTCGTCGCAGCGGGAGCTCTCGTACAGCGACACCGACGCCCCTGGATCGTGCTGGCCGTCACCCTCCTGGGACCGCTGCTGTTCTCCACCGATGCCACCGCCGCCCTCATCGCGCTCTACGCCGTCGTCAAATCGGAACGCAGCGGACGACTCGCCGGAGCAGCCGGAGCCGTCTTCTTCGCATGCGGTATCTCACTCACCTACGACGCGCACCGCACTCGCGACAACTCGGTGCTCACGATGGGCACTATGCGCCCGGAGGACGCCGCGCCCAAGCCGATGTGGGAGGTCGCCTGGTGGATCCCCTGGCTGGTCGCGGCGGCGCTCGTCACGGTCGTGGTGGTGCTCGCGCTACTCGAGCAGACCCGCTCGCAACTGACCGTCGCCGAACACGTGCGCGACCGCGCGACGGCGAAGACGGAATCGATCCACGACGAGATGATCCGTACCGAGGAACGAACCCGGATCGCCCGCGACATGCACGACACGCTCGCCGCGGGCCTGAGCCGCATCTCCCTGTTCGCGGGAGCACTGCAGGTCGGTGGGGCCGATGATCCGCAGAAGACCGCCAATACGGCCGCCATGATTCGCAGCACCGCGCACGAAGCCCTCGACGAACTCAAGAGCATCGTCGGTGTGCTCCGCGGGACCACCGGGGCGCAACGAGCCAGCGGGCATCAGGGCATCGACGCCGTCGCCGATCTCGTCCAGTCCGCCCGCGCGGCCGGGCTGCACACCGTCCTGTTCACCGATCTCCAGCCCGGAGACGTCGGCACGGTGTCGGGGCACGTGACGTATCGGGTGGTGCAGGAAGCACTCACCAATGTCCAGAAGTACGCGTCGGACCAGACGGTACGGATCACCATCACCGGAGCCGCCGAACACGGCATCCGGATCGAGGTGCGGAACACGCTCAGCATGTTGCCTCCGACCGTGCCCATCGGCTCGCGCACCGGACTGACCGGCCTCGCCGAGCAGTCAGGTCAGATCGGAGGCACGCTCCGGGCCGGGGTGGCGGGCAACGAATTCGTCGTGGATTGCTGGGTGCCCTGGTCCGCCTGAGGCCGGAACCCGCGGCGTCTGCCTCCCGGCGTCGACGGGTCGTCTCGCTGTCGGAGCCTGGATCTAGGCTCGTGCCCGTGACCGCTGCCGAGATGATCACCGTGCTAGTCGTCGACGACGATCCGTTCGTTCGCCGCGGCGTCACCGACATCTTCGCCGCGACCGACGACATCGTGGTCGTCGCCGGTGTCGACGACGGCGATCGGGTTCCCGCGGCCGTCCACCAATTCTCGCCGCGCGTGGTGCTGATGGACCTGAAGATGCGCCGGGTAGGCGGCCTCGACGCAACCCGTCAGCTGATGTCGATGCCCCACCCACCGCGCGTGATCGCCATGACGGCGATGGACGTCGACGATCTCGTCGTCCAGGCCGTCGCTGCCGGCGCTCACAGTTTCCTCAGCAAGGACGAGCCTCCGCACACGTTCCACCAGTCGGTGCGGGCTGTCGCCGCCGGCAACACGCTCTTCAGCGAAGATTCCCTCCGCCGCATCGTGGCGAGTCGTCGCGAGACCACCGCGTCGCCGGCCGTGACGGAGCTCACCAAGCTGTCCGAGCGTGAACGCGACGTCCTGAAGGTGCTCGCAACCGGTGCGTCCAACGCCGACATCGCGGGCCGCTTGTTCCTGAGCGAAACCACGGTCAAGACACACATTTCGGCGGTGTTCACCAAACTCGGCACCCGCAATCGGGTGGAAGCGGCACTGGCCGCGTTCCGGGCCGGACTCGTCGTATGAGCGGATCGAGTCGTCGCGACCTTTCCCACCTGCCGCGCCGAACGCATACCGTGGACTGAGCAAGTGCGCTTTACACCCGACGGGAGCACACCACCAGCTCATGCAAGTGATCAACGAGTTCATTATCGGCCAGGCGGGTGCGCTGTGGGTCTACCCGCTTCTCCTCGTGGTGTGCGTAGTCGACGGGTTCTTCCCGCCCGTCCCCAGCGAGACGGTGCTCGTCACCCTGGCATCGCTGTCGGGATCGACCGGCCGGCCCTACCTCGCCGCCATCATCGTGATCGCCGCAGTCGGAGCGATCGTCGGGGACAACATCGCGTACACGATCGGCAAGCGGGTCGGCACCGAACGATTCCGGTGGATGCGCACCCCCAAGGGCAAAGCCGCGTTCGCGTGGGCCCGGCGCGGACTCGACAAACGCGGAGCGGCGGTCATCCTCACCGCCCGGTACATCCCGATCGGCCGCATCGCCGTGAACATGACGGCGGGCGCGACCGGATATCCGCGCAGGAAGTTCGTCCCGCTGACCATTCTCGGTGGGGTCACGTGGGCCCTTTACTCGTCGTTGATGGGCCGGCTCGTCGGCGGCTGGTTCGAGTCCCAGCCGTTGCTCGGCGCCGTCATCTCCGTCTGCGTCGCCGTCGTCCTGGGTATCGGGATCGACCACGTGATGCAGAGGCTCAGGCACGACGAAGTGGACATCCCGCGCGTCGCTCCGGCCGAAGACGAGTCCGAGTCCGAGTCCGAACCGAAGGGCAAGAAGCCCGGGCCTGCCCGCAATGCCTAGCAGGGGTCCCTGCATACAGATCCCCGTCGAGCCGTTAAGATTCTGGCCGCGCCTCCGTAGCTCAGTTGGATAGAGCAAGAGCCTTCTAATCTCTAGGTCGCAGGTTCGATTCCTGCCGGGGGCACTGTGGCACTGCCGGCGTCCGGCCGGGGTGCGCCTGCAGGGTTCGAACAAGATCCACGAAGGCGCACCAAAGGCTTCGAAGGTTCTTCTTCCCTGGACCGGTGCTGGGAAGTCCCCGGACACGTGTTCCCGAGATGCCCAGTGCGTCCGATCCTGGGGTGGGAACACATCGACTCCGATACCGTTGGTTCCACTTACTTCGCATCGGACACCGATGGGCTCGTGAGAATTTTCGTCCCACGCGCGCGTCGAGCCGAGCCGAGTTGAACGGGTGTCTCCTCGCCTTCGTCATGACATCGGGGTGGACCGCGAGAGTTCGGAGGTAGTCATATGTGCACAGCCGCCAACTACGTCGCCGAGGATCACTACTTCGGCCGCAACCTTGACCTCGAATACTCCTACCACGAAGCGGTAACGGTCACGCCGCGCAATTTCCCGTTCGAGTTCCGGAACGTGCCCGCACAGAATACGCACCACGCCCTGATCGGGATGGCGACGGTCGCCGACGGTTACCCGCTGTATTACGACGCGACCAACGAAAAGGGTCTGAGCATGGCGGGACTGAACTTTCCCGGCAATGCCGACTACAAACCCGTCTCCGAGGACGGGACGAATATCGCGTCCTTCGAATTCATTCCGTGGGTCCTCGGGCAGTTCGAGACCGTCGCCGAGGTGCGAGATGCACTGGCGGATGTGCGCATCGTCGACACCGCGTTCAGCGCCGAGTTTCCGCCGTCACCGCTGCACTGGATCATCTCCGACCGAACCCAATCCATCTCGGTGGAGTCCGTTGCCGAAGGCCTGAAGGTGCACGACAATCCGATCCAGGTCCTCACCAACAATCCGACCTTCGATATCCAGCTGTTCAACATCAACAACTATATGAATCTGTCGATCGACCCGCCGGAGCCGCATTTCTCGAAGGAGATCGATTTCGATGTGTACAGCCGCGGACTCGGCGCCGTCGGATTGCCGGGCGACCTGTCCTCGATGTCGCGCTTCGTCAAAGCCGCATTCACGAAGGTGAATTCGGTGTCCGGCCAATCGGAATCCGAGGCGATCAGCCAGTTCTTTCACATCCTGGGTTCCGTGGAACAGCAGCGAGGATGCGTTCGCCTCGGGGACAAGTACGAGATCACCATCTACTCGTCGTGCTGCAATACCGACAAAGGCGTCTACTACTACCGGACCTACGAGAACAGCCAGATCACCGGCGTGGACATGCACAAGGAAGACCTCGACGGAACCGGCCTCGCCTCGTACCCACTGGTGACGGAGCAGCAGATCCTCATGAAGAACTGACTCCACGCGGCCTGCCCGGTGCGTCCGACATGCCGGGCCCGCCGCGGTGAACTGCAATATGGACCCCTGACTGTCCCCGCTCCCTGACTGCCCCGCGGCGCCGGCGTCCCGAAACGGGTCGCGGCGTGCCGGTACGGCCCCCGAGCACGGTGGTTGCGATCGGCGCTGCGCCGCGGTCCACACCGTAGCGGCGCCCCGCGAGCAAGGACAGGGCTGCGCACCCCTACCCAACCGCCCGAGGATCTCCCGACCGAGGACTCTCGACACCCTGTGTTTTCGCTCCCACCTGCGGCCCCGGACTAACAGCGCCCTCTGTTACGTCCTATAGTTCTGGTGGTAAATGCCGTGTTACAGAATCCTCACAGTCAGGTAGGTAGCGTGTCGACTTCGGACCGCATCGCAGAGATTTACGAGCAGGTCAAGGCCCGGAACGCGGGCGAGCCTGAGTTCCACCAGGCTGCGGCCGAAGTGTTCGAGTCCCTGCACGTCGTGCTCGAGCGCCACCCGGGCTACTTCGAATCCGGTCTCATCGAGCGGCTGTGCGAGCCCGAACGTCAGATCATCTTCCGCGTGCCGTGGATCGACGACCACGGTCAGGTGCACGTCAACCGCGGTTTCCGCGTGCAGTACAACAGCGTGCTCGGCCCCTACAAGGGGGGACTCCGCTTCCATCCCAGCGTGAACCTCGGAATCGTCAAGTTCCTCGGCTTCGAGCAGATCTTCAAGAACGCCCTCACCGGCCTGCCCATCGGCGGCGGCAAGGGCGGTTCGGACTTCGACCCCAAGGGTCGCTCCGAGCAGGAGATCATGCGCTTCTGCCAGTCGTTCATGACCGAGTTGCACCGCCACATCGGTGAGTACACCGACGTCCCGGCCGGCGACATCGGCGTCGGTGGTCGCGAGATCGGCTACCTGTTCGGCCAGTACAAGCGCCTGACCAACTCGTACGAGTCGGGTGTGCTGACGGGCAAGGGCATCACCTGGGGCGGGTCGCAGGTCCGCAGGGAAGCGACCGGCTACGGTGCCGCGTACTTCGTCGCCGAGATGGCAAAGCACGCCGGGACCTCCGTCGAGGGCCGCACCGCCGTCGTCTCCGGTTCCGGAAACGTCGCGATCTACGCGATCGAGAAGATCCACCAGCTCGGTGGCACCGTGGTCGCGTGCTCCGACTCGTCGGGATACATCGTCGACCCCAAGGGCATCGACGTGGAACTGCTCAAGGAGATCAAGGAAGTCCGGCGCGGACGCATCTCCGAGTATGTCGACGAGCGTGGCGACGCGGACTTCTACCCGGGTGGCAACATCTGGAACGTCCCCTGCGACATCGCGCTGCCGTGTGCCACCCAAAACGAGCTGGACGAGAACTCGGCGAAGATCCTGGTCAACAACGGCGTGAAGGTTGTCGCCGAGGGTGCCAACATGCCCACGACTCCCGGCGGTATCGCGGTGTTCCGCGACGCCGGCGTGGCATTCGCCCCGGGCAAGGCGGCCAACGCCGGTGGCGTCGCTACCTCCGCGCTGGAGATGCAGCAGAACGCGTCGCGCGATTCGTGGCACTTCGACTACACCGACGAGCGTCTCGCCCGCATCATGCGCGACATCCACAGCCGGTGTGTCGAGACGGCGGCCGAGTACGGCAAGCCGGGCGACTACATCCACGGCGCCAACATCGCGGGCTTCGTGAAGGTCGCGGACGCGATGTTCGCCCTCGGCGTCATCTGACGTCGACCGCGTCGACGCAAACGGCGGGCTCCGGTTTTCCGGAGCCCGCCGTTTCTGCATTCGACCCGGGTGTTCGACCGCCGCTGTCCGTGGTTGGGGTGTCCCGTACGGGGCGGGCGTCGAAGCCCGCTATTCGGTCGGGTTGCTGCCCGCTGTGCCCCGCTCATCGTCGCTGCGCGCCTTGCGTGCGGCCTCGCGCATCTCGATCCCGTCGGTGATCCAGCCGCCGACCTCGCGGGTGACGTCACGGACAGCTCCGGTGATGATTCCCGCGATCGCGCCGACGCGTGTCGCCGCGGATTCAGCCATCTCCTGGGCGATGTCCTTGTTGCGTTCGAACTTCCCGACCATGGCAGTCCCCCTCAGACGTTCTCCCGTGCGAGGGTACCCGGAGCGGCGTCGGACTGCTCGCGTGGCGAACGCTCGAGGAGCACCGCGACGTCGGGGGTCTGCGTGACCCAGTTGGGGGGCAGCGCGAACGTGAAGATCTTCTTCCACACCGACCCCACCTGAGCGGTGAGTCCCCTGCTGTTGTAGGGCAGCCCGTACTGTTCGCACAGCTCACGGACCCGCGGTGCGAGTTCCGGGTAGCGATGCGCCGGAATATCGGGGAACAAGTGGTGCTCGATCTGGTGCGACAGATTGCCCGACATGATGTGGAACAGCGGTGAGCCGGAGATGTTCGCACTGCCGAGCAACTGCCGCACGTACCACTCGCCTCGTGTCTCCTCGGCGGTCTCTTCCTCACTGAACGACTGCACGCCCGACGGGAAGTGGCCGCAGAAGATGATCGAGTAGGCCCACACGTTGCGCACCACGTTGGCGGTCGCGTTGCCGAGCAGAGTCGGCACGAACAACGGGCCGGTGAGCAGCGGGAACGCCACATAGTCCTTGACGACCTGGCGACGCGCCTTGCGCCACCAGCCTTTCGCGAGCGGGAGGACGTCCCGCCACGACCGGGTGCCGGCGACGATGTTCTCCGCCTCGGCGTCGTGCATCATCACGCCCCACTCGAAGAGCAGCATCAATGCGGTCGCGTAGACGGGGTTGCCGAGGTAGTACGGGTGCCACTTCTGGCTGGCGTCCATCCGCAGGATCCCGTACCCGATGTCGCGGTCTTTGCCGACGATGTTGGTGTACGTGTGGTGCATGTAGTTGTGCGAGTGCCGCCACTGATCGGACGGGCACACGGTGTCCCACTCGAACGTGCGCGAGTTCAGGGACGGTTCCCGCATCCAGTCGTACTGGCCGTGCATCACGTTGTGCCCGATCTCCATGTTGTCGAGGATCTTCGACACGCTCAGTGCCGTGACCCCCGCGACCCAGGCGGGCGGAAAGAATCCGAGGAACATCAGCCCTCGGCCGGCGACTTCGAATCCACGCTGCGTTTTGATGATGCGATAGATGTATTCGCGGTCCTCGTCGCCGAGCGACGCCACGGTCTCTTCGCGCAGTGCGTCGAACTCCCGCCCCAGCTCGTCGATGTGCTCGCGAGTCAGCACCAACGGTTCGGGATCTGCGGGCGCCGACGAGCCGGAGAGGAACGGGAGAAAGGGGATGGTGGGTAGGGACAGTCCGAACATGGTGTCCTCCAATGGTTTCGCAGTAAAGGTGTCGATCCGGGGGTGCGCCGGGTGGCGCGTCAGAGGTCGACGGCTACATCGCCGACCGGCGCGTTGATGCAGATCTGAATTCGAGTACCGGGCTCCGCATCGACTTCACCGGTGCGCACGTCTCGCGTGCATCCGGAGATCCGGACGGCGGTACACGAATGGCAGATTCCCATCCGGCATCCGTGCTCCGGTGTGAGACCGGCGCTCTCCGCGTGCTCGAGGAGGGTGACACCGGTGTTGTCGGCGACGACGCCCGAGGAGGCGAACGAGATGACGCCGGTGGCGTCGTCCGGGTCGACGGTGTACGTGGGCGGAGTGAATTCCTCGACGTGCACGAGGTTTTCCGCGTCGTTGCGGGCGTAGACGTCCCGGACCCGGGAGACCAGGCCGGCGGGTCCGCAGACGTACGCCGGAGTATCGGCGAACCAGGGCGCGACCGCCCGGAGGTGCGCGGGGTCGAACCGTCCTTCGAGAGCACCACCGCCCGACCGGGTGTAGGCGAGGACCACTTCGACGTTGGGCAGAGCGCCGAGCGCCTCCAGCGCCTCTCGACGCGGGACGTGCTCCGGCGTTCGGGCGTAGTACAGGAAGGTGACCGCACCGGTGTGCCCTTCGGCGACGAGCCCCTCGAGCATCGACAGCACCGGGGTGATTCCCGAGCCGCCTCCGATGAGGATCAGCCGTTCGGCCCGTGGCGTCGGAAGCACGAAGTCACCGGCGGGTTCACCGAGTTCGACGACCAGTCCCGGTTCGGCGTGGTCGTGGAGGTAGCGCGAGACGATCCCGTCCGGGTGGAGTCCAACCGTGAACACGATCGGCCCGCTACCGTCACGCGACGCCCCGGGTGCGTACGCCGGCGAATAGGTGCGGGTGTGCCGCACTCCGTCGACCGTGACGGACAGCGGAATGTGGTTGCCCGGTTCGAAGCGGACGGGACGCGCCGGGCTGACAGTGAAGGTCACCGAACCCGAGACGTTTCGGTCCACATGTGTAACCCGAGCGCGGGTGACGGCGGTAACGAGAAGGGGATCGACCAGTTCGAGGTACCGGTCGGGGTGGTGGGGGCTCGAGAGGGTCCCCAGTGCGCCGACGAGCACTTTTCGTGCGAGCATCCGCGCGTTGTCGATCGGGGGGAGGTGGCGCGCAATCATCGGTGCCTGCCTTCCGAAGGGATCGGATTCCAGTGCACATCCGTGCACTGAACTAAGTGTGACAGGCGGTTCCGCCCTCGTGTCAACCCGATTGTGACCGCGGTTACACCCCACGCGCAGACCGAACACCGCTCTGCCTACACTCGAACCGTGGCCGCAGCACCCGCACCGACATCGACAACCCGAGCAGAGCGCAAGGAGCGCACTCGCCAGGCACTGCTCGACGCGGCCCTGGAACTGTCGTCGGATCGGGGTCTGGCCGGTGTCAGCCTGCGCGAGGTCGCCCGCCACGCCGGAATTGTGCCGACCGCCTTCTACCGTCACTTCGCATCGATGGAAGAACTCGGCGTCACCCTCACCGCCGACACGATGCGCGTCCTGCGACGCCTGCTGCGCGACGCCCGCCGCTCCCCCGGCCCCGCGACCGCACGCGAATCGCTCCGCATCCTGGTGCGCGAAGTGCGGACACACGAACCCGCTTTCCGTTTCATCGCACGCGAACGACACGGCGGTCAACCGGAAGTCGCACGCACCGTCACGACCGAGTTGCGGTTGCTCGCCGGCGAACTGGCCGCGGACCTCGCACGCACCCCCGGCCTCGAGCGGTGGCCCTTCGACGACCTGGAGATGGTGGCCGACCTGCTGGTCACCGCGATGCTCGACGTGGTGCTGGAACTGTTGTCCGTGCCGCGCCCCGGAAGCGCCGAGGAGTGCGAAGTCATCGCCCGCGCCGAGAAGCAGATGCGGCTGATCCTGCTAGGAATGGCGGCCTGGAAGCCGGCGCACGACTGACACGATCTCCGTACGGTGGACGGCATGACCGGCAACGCCGAAACGACTCTGGGAGATCTGATCTTCGATGTCCGGGTGGCGGGACCGCCCGACGGTCCCCCGGTCGTGTTGCTGCACGGATTTCCGGAAACCGCACGCAGTTGGACACCCGTGGCGCGCCTGTTGGTGCGCGACGGATTCCGGGTGATCGCACCCGATCAACGCGGCTACTCTCCCGGCGCGCGACCCGAGGGCGTGCAACATTATCAACTGCCGGCGCTGGCCGGCGACATCATCGGTCTGCTCGACGATTTCGAGATCGAGCAGGCACACCTCGTGGGACACGACTGGGGTGCCGCGGTGGCCTGGCAGACCGCCGCGCACCACCGCGACCGCGTGTCCACCCTCACGGCGTTCTCGGTGCCGCATCTCGCCGCATACGGCTGGGCGCTGCAGGAGGACGACGACCAGCGGGAGCGTTCGTCGTACATCCGGCTTCTGCGCATGGAGGGCAAGGCGGAATCCGTACTGCTCGAGGACGATGCGCGACGTTTGCGAGCAATGTTCGATCCGAGCGTCGATCCCGAGTCGATCGACGACTACGTCCGGACCCTGTCCCGGCCGGGCGCGCTCACCGCCGCCCTGAACTGGTACCGCGCCATGACGCGCGATCTCGAGTCGACCCCGCCGGTTCAGGTACCCACGACCTACGTCTGGAGTACCGGGGACTCGGCCATCGGTTCCGCCGCGGCGGAGCGGTGTGGCGAATTCGTCGACGCGGATTACGAATTCGTCGTTCTCCCCGACGTCTCGCACTGGATTCCGGAACAGGCGCCCGATGCCGCCGCCGAGGCGATCCGGCGGCGGGCAGGCACTGCTGCCGAAAGCTGATCTTCTCGTCCGGGACCGTTTCAGCGGTAGTTGGGATTGTTGAACTCCGGGATCTCGATGCTGATGGGCCGCAACTCGGACATGTACAGCAATACGAACTGGCGCAGCAACTCGTCGAACGTCCAGTACGCCTCCGGCGCGAGAGGCAGCGGCAGGAGTCCTTCGCGAACCGCGACGAACGGCCCCCACGCGACGTCGAGGAGGGTCCCCCACACCGGCTCGCGGGGAATACCGAGCCAGTCCGCGATCTCGTCCCCGAGCATGAACCGCGTCAGAGCGCCCAGGATCGGCCGGGTGAGCAGGGTGAAGTCGAGACCCGCGCCGAGGTCGAGCAGGATGTCGGCAAGCTTGATGCCCTCGGGAGTCGGGGCGAGGATCGGGTCGAGCACCTCCACCGCCTGCGACTCGGCCAGGTCCCACGTCGCGGGGATGTACTGATCCTCGATACCGAGCATGTGCGCGCTGATCTGCCACGAATGCAGGAAGCCCTCGGATTCGTCCGCGGCGATAGGCACCTTCCAGGCTTTCAGTGTCCGCATGACCGTGGTCGGCAGGCTGTGCCAGGTCACCATCATGTCGTGCTGGCTGATCGGGACGTCCTCGGGCGCGGCGTGCTCCCAGTGCGGGGACTGCGGCAGCAGATGACGCACCGCGGCATGAACGAGCCTGGTCTTGACGGCCGTCACGGCCATTTCACCGTCGGGTAGGTAGGCGTTGCGAGTACCGATGTCGTAGCCCAGCTTTGCCGTCTTGGAGATGCGGCGCTTCATGTTCGCGCCGCCCTTCGAGTAGTAGACCGCAAGCGCCTCCTTGGGGATGACGGTGCTCATCATCCCGCTCGCGAAGCCGTAGAGAACGCCGAGGTACAGCCCCCGTTTCTCGTTGAACCGCACGGCGGCCCCGAGCTTGGCGGGATCGGCCCAGTCGGGAAGCTGCCGGGCCCGCTCCATGAAGTCGCGCAGATCGGCGGGGAGACCACCGGGCAGCGGCTGACCGTTCCTGGTCCAGGTCCTGAGCAGTTCGTTGACTCTCGGCACATCCCCCCGGTCCAGCAACGACGCCACCAGCTGGTCGGCTTCGGGGTCCCATACCGTCCTCGGATCGGCGCCGTTTCCTGTGCCCGGGATCGATCCGGCCGGCGACCACCTCCACGGTCGCGCCTGTGCGGGCGCTGCAAATGCAAACGCTCCCACCGCGCCGAGCGCGCCCCCCAATTCGAGGACCCTGCGCCTGCTGAGTTCTTCCATCGATGCCCTCCACCGCCCCTGTGAGCTTGCCCGTGTGATGACGCCCGCGATGATGCAATGAAACACTTTTTGTGTCCCTGTATCATCAGAGCATATTCATCCACCCCGGGCGGCGTTTTCGGATCCTTTCCACCCGCCTGCGACACCCGGCGAGCGCGGTGCGGCACGAGACACCGCAGTAGACTCGGCTTCCCAGGAGGACACCGTGGAACAAGCGCCGCTCGTTCGCAGCAGGACCCCGGAATCGGAGTCGCTGCTCGACCGCGCGTATCACGACGCCCGCGAACAGCCCGGCGACGACGACCGCACCCGCACGCGCGTTCTCGACGCCGCATACGAGCAGTTCTGCCGCTTGGGCATCCAGCGCTCATCGATGGAGGAGATCGCGCGTCGTGCCCAGCTGTCCCGGATCACGCTGTACCGGAAGTTCGAGTCGAAGGACGCTCTGGTCGATCAGGTGGTCCTTCGCGAGATCCGCCGCTATTTCACGAGGTTCCTCGACGACATCGCGCGTGCCGACACCGCCGCCGACCGCGTGGTGGCCGGGTTCGTGAGTTCCCTCCGTGCCGTCCGGACCAATCCGCTGATCGGTGGTCTCCTCGACACGGAACCCACGTTGCTCGCCGGTTCCGTGGTCGGCAACGGCGAGGAGATGCTCGCGACCGTGCGGGCTTTCGTCGCAGGCCAGCTTCGGCGCGAACAGCAGGCCGGCAACGTGTCGCACGCGCTGGACACGGATCTGGTCGCCGAGATGATGGTGCGGGTGTCCGCGTCGTTCCTCACCTTCCCGAGCCGTCTCGTCGACCTCGACGACGACACCCAGCTCGCCACGATCGCGCGCCGATTCCTCGTACCGATGCTCGACCCGGAGTGATCGGCCGCGCGCGGAAACCGGGGAGTGCCGTGACCTGCGCTTACGAGCTTTCGGGTGCGCGGACCGCGAGCAGTGCGGCGAGGCCCACTGCGAGAACGAGCAACAGCCCGACGATGCCGGCCCGATCGGTGGCGAACCACCACGCGAAGAACCCGAACAGAGTCGGGGCGAGGAACGACACCGCACGACCGGTGGTCGCGTAGAGGCCGAACATCTGCCCTTCCCGTCCGGGCGGGGTGAGCCTGACCAGAAACGTGCGGGCCGACGACTGCGCAGGACCGACGAACAGGCACAGCACGAGACCGAAGATCCAGAACATCGTCGGCCCCGACACCACCAGCAAGACCGTTCCGGCCGCGATCATCGCGACGAGCGAACCCACGATGACGGTCTTGGGGCCGAGCCGGTCGTCGATGCGTCCGGCGGCAAGTGCGCCGAGCGCAGAGACCACGTTGGCAGCGACGCCGAAGAGCAGCACGTCCGCCGCGCTGATTCCGTAGACATTGACGGCCAGGACCGCGCCGAAGGTGAACACACCTGCCAAACCGTCCCGGAACAGTGCGGACGCCCCCAGATAGCCGATGGTGCGACGGTCGGCCTGCCACAGCTGGCGCAGATCGCGCCAGAGCACGCGATAGGACTCGACGATGCCGACGCGTCGCCGGTCGTCACCACGTTCGACCGGTTTCTCCGGAACCGCGAACAGCACGGGCAATGCGAACAGCGCGAACCATACTGCCGCCAGTAGCGCCACGAGCCGGATGTTGGCGCCCCCTTCGGTAGAGACACCGAGCAGACCGCGCGCATCGCCGTCACCGGCGATGAAACCGGCGTAGCACAGCAACAGCAGCACGATCCCGCCGAAATACCCCATGGCCCAACCGAACCCGGACACCCGGCCGACGGTGTCCTCCGTCGAGACCTGCCGCAGCATCGCGTTGTACGGGACCTGCGCAAGCTCGGCGCCCACAGATGCGATTCCGAGAAGCACGAGACCGAGCCAGAGGTAGCTGTAGTCGTCGCGCACGAAATACATACCGGCCATCGCGGCCACGGTCAGCGCCGTCAGGATCGCGAGCGACCATTTCCGGCGACCGGCCGCGTCGAACCTCTGGCCGAATATCGGTGCCGTGACGGCGATCAGCGCACCCGAGATGCCCAGCGCCCACCCGAGCCACGCGGACGCCGGCACGGTGCCGGGCAGGTCGTCGCCGACAGCGTCGGTGAGGTAGACCGAGAAGACGAAGGTGAGGATCACCGCGTGGAATGCCGATGATCCCCAGTCCCACAGACCCCACGCGAAGACCTGTTTCTTCGTCGTGGCACCCCCGGCGCCGGCCGGAGCGTGCGTGTGTGCGCTCATGGTGCGCAGCCTAAGCCCGCTCGAGACCGATCGTGTCCCGCAGCGGTGCCGCGAGTCGCGCCGGCCGACGCCGCAGACCCGTCCGGTCCGCATCCCGCTAGGCTGACCCACCGTGACTCTGCCGACTCCCCATCCCGATGCCCGCGCCGTCGTCACCGGAGCTTCTTCCGGTATCGGCGAAGCACTCGCCGCCGAACTCGCCTCCCGGGGGCATTCCCTCATACTCGTTGCGCGCCGCGGTGAGGTGATGGAATCGCTCGCCGAGACGCTGCGTACGAAGCACCGCGTCGCCGTGGAGGTTCGGGCGTGCGACCTGTCCGACCGCGACGCTCGGTCGGTCCTCGTCGGCGAACTCGCCGGCCGTCGCATCAGCATCCTCTGCAACAACGCGGGGATCGCGACGTTCGGTGCCGTTGCGGAACTCGACCCCGCCTACGAGCGCGCACAGGTCGAACTGAACGCCGTCGCAGTGCACGACCTCACCCTCGCGGTGCTCCCGCAGATGGTCGAGCGCAAGTCCGGCGCGATCCTGATGGTGGGCTCCGCCGCGGGCAACATGGCTATCCCGCACAACGCGACCTACGCCGCGACCAAAGCTTTCGTCAACACGTTCTCCGAGTCGCTGCGCGGCGAACTCAAAGGCACCGGCGTGCACATCACACTGCTCGCTCCCGGACCGGTGCGCACCGAGGAACCGGATCCGGCGGAGGCGTCGATCGTCGACAAACTGGTGCCCGACTTCCTGTGGATCTCGAGCGCTCACACCGCCAAGGTCTCGCTCGACGCCCTGGCCGCCAACCGGATGCGCGTCGTGCCCGGCGTGATCAGCAAGGCGATGTCGGCGGCGGGACAGTTCGCGCCGCGGTCGGTCTCCGCGCCCATCGCCGGCGCCTTCTACCGCAAACTCGGTTCCGACTAACGCCGGCGGCGGCGTCCGGTTCCGAAGATGCTGCGGCTGATCTCCCGGCCCGCCGCGGACGCCGCCGACCGCAGGAAGCTGTTGACCGCCGGGCTCCCCATCGCTCGTTCGATGATCGACGGCTCGTCGTCCCGCGCGGATTCCGGCAGTACCTCCCCCGCTCCGGCAGGCAGCGGCGGGGTCTCGAACTCCGGATCGACGTCGGGGGCCCCGCCCACCGATGCGGTCAACTTCTCGTACGCCGATTCGCGGTCGATCGTGCGGCCGTACTTGCCGTAGAGCGCGCTCGACTGAGCGGCCGCCAGGATCGCGTTCTCCCCCACCGAACCCATCAGGGAGCGCGGTGGCCGAATCCGGGTCCAGGCGACGGGAGTGGGCGCACCGGTCTCCGACAACACCGTCACGACGGCTTCGCCGGTTCCGAGTTCTGTCAGTGCCCGTCCGAGGTCGTATACGTCCGTCTCCGGGTAGGTGCGCACAACCTTGTCCAGAGCCTTGCGGTCTTCGGGGGTGAACGCGCGCATCGCGTGCTGGATGCGTGCTCCCAGTTGCGACAACACCGCCTGGGGCACGTCCGATGGCAGTTGGGTGCAGAAGATCACCCCGACGCCCTTCGAGCGGATCAGTTTGACGGTCTGCTCGATCTGTCGCTGAAACGCCTTGGACGCATCGGTGAACAGCAGATGCGCTTCGTCGAAGATGAACACGAGCTTCGGCTTCTCGAGATCCCCGACCTCCGGCAACGCCTGGAACAGGTCGGCGATCAGCCACATCAGGAAGGTCGAGAACAACGCCGGCTGGGTCGCGCGATCGCCGAGTTCGAACAGGCTGATGACGCCGTGGCCGTCGGCGAGGCGGAGCAGATCCTCGGTCTCGAGTTCCGGTTCCCCGAAAAAAGTGTCTCCGCCGGCTTGCTCGAGGTTGACCAGTGCGCGCAGGATCACCCCGGCCGTCGCTCCGGACACCCCGCCGATGCTCTTGAGGTCGGCTTTTCCCTCGTCGCTGGTCAGATACCTGACGACCTCGCTCAGGTCCTTCAGATCCAGCAACGCGAGGCCGCGCTGGTCTGCCCAGTGGAAGATCAGGCCGAGGGTGGACTCCTGGGTTGCATTGAGCTCGAGCACTTTGCTCAGCAGGATCGGCCCGAACGAGGTGACAGTCGCCCGGACCGGGATGGCCGCGCCCTCGGAACCGAGCGAATAGAACTGCACCGGGTAGCCGTGCGGTTCCCACGACTCGTCACCGGTGTCGATCGCGCGCGCAACGATCTTCTCCTCGATCTTGCCTTCGCCCGTGAGGCCCGACAGATCGCCTTTGACGTCGGACATCACCACGGGCACACCGGCGGCCGACAACTCCTCGGCGAGCAACTGCAGCGTCGCGGTCTTTCCCGTCCCGGTAGCACCGGTGACGAGGCCGTGGCGGTTCAGCGTGGCGAGAGGGATTCGGACCTTGGCGGACGGGTTCGCCACGCCGTCGACTACAACGGCGCCGAGGTCGAGGGCGGGTCCGGACACCGCGTATCCGGCGGCGATCCGTGCGGCTGCGTCCGCCGGGCGCGACGCATCGCCGGGGTCTTCGTGGCGCTTGTCTCGGTCCGGCATACGGATGCTCCTTCGACTGTGCACGGCCACTGCTGTGCCACTGCCGACCTTAACGGCTTCGACGTCTGGCTACGCTGTATCTCGTGCAGGACAAACTCGTATGGATCGATTGTGAGATGACCGGGCTACAGCTCGACAGCGACAAGCTGATCGAGATCGCGGCACTGGTAACCGACAGCGAACTCAATGTGCTCGGAGAAGGCGTGGACATCGTCATCCACGCCGACGAGGAGGCACTCGCGGCGATGCCCGAAGTCGTGCAGCAGATGCACGCGCGCTCGGGCCTCACCGAAGAGGTGCGTCGCTCGACGGTAGGGCTCGCGCAGGCCGAGAAACTGGTGCTCGACTACATCCGCGAGCACGTCGGAGAAGCGGGCACGGCACCGCTCGCGGGCAACTCCATCGGCACCGACCGGCGGTTCATCACCCGTGACATGCCCGAACTCGACAAGTACCTCCATTACCGGATGGTCGACGTGAGCTCGATCAAGGAGCTGTGCCGCCGCTGGTATCCGCGGATCTACTTCGGCCAGCCGGAGAAGGGCTTGTCCCACCGTGCGCTCGCCGACATCAAGGAATCGATCCGCGAGCTGCGCTACTACCGGCGCACCGCCTTCGTGCCCGAGCCCGGCCCGTCCCCGGAGGACATCGCTGCCGTCGTAGAGGACTTGGGACCGGCCTGACCTGCCGATTCGTCGTTTTCGGTGAAGTCACGCTAGTATCTCTACCGCAGGAGCAAGCGGCCCCGGCCACATGCGAATGCAATGGTGAGTGTAGTTCAGTTGGTAGAGCACCAGGTTGTGATCCTGGCTGTCGCGGGTTCGAGTCCCGTCACTCACCCAAAAGAAGGCCCCCGACCGGCGATCCCGGTCGGGGGCCTTTTCCGTTGTCTTCGTGATCAGTTGTCTTCGTGATCAGCTGTCTTCGTAGTGCGTTTCCCCTGCGTCACCTATCCGCACCCGGAGCAGGGCGTCGCCCCAGGTGCGGCACAGACTGTCAGGTCTCGGCGTTGCCGGCCTTCCAGGTCGACCACGGGATATTCCAGTCGCCGAGCCCTTCGACGCCCTCCAGGATTCCGCCGAGGGTGTTACGGACGATGACGATGTCGCCGCGCTTGGTGTTGTCGAAGATCCACTTGGCGTTTGCGGGACTCAGGTTCAGGCATCCATGACTGACGTTGCGCACGCCCTGGTCACCGATCGACCACGGCGCCGAATGGAAGAAGATGCCGCTGTAGGACATGCGGGTCGCCCAGTCCACCGGCGTGCGGTATCCCTCCGGCGCATCCGCCGGAACACCGTAGGTCGAAGAGTCCATCACCAGATGCTCGAAGCGGTCACCGATCGTGTACACCCCGTTGGGGGTGGGAGTGTCGGCCTTGCCGAAAGACGTCGGCATGGTCATGACGTCCGCGCCGTTGCGATTGACCGTGACCTGCTTGGTGTTGTCGTCGGCCGTGATGACCACAGCATCACCGATCGTGAACGTGGAACGGACGTCGTCCTGCCCGAACAGACCGTCGCCGAGATCCTTGCCGTAGACGTCCACGTCCACCGTGACGGTCGTGCCCGGCGTCCAGTACTGCTCGGGACGCCAGCGCACCTCCCGGTTGCTGAGCCAGTAGAACGCGCCCTCGACCGGCGGGTCCGTGACCACCTTGATCGCTTCCTCGGCCGCGCGGCGGTCGGGGATGTTCTCGTCGAACTGCACGGCGACCGGCTGCCCGATGCCGACCACGGCGCCGTCCCCGGGCATCACGTACGGCTGGGTGAGATTGCCGGGCGCAGATGTCGTGAAGGTCACGGTGGACGTAGCCGACCCGCCGAGACCGTAGGCGACGGTCTCGAGCGTGTACTCCCGGTTGTAACCGAGCGGTTCGGTGTTGACCCAGCTGAGACCGTCGGACGCCACTTCACCCTTCACGGCTTCCCCGGTGGGGTCGACGAGGGCGACGGATTCGAGCTTTCCGTTGACCACGGAGACCGTCACAGGATCGACCGGGGAGAAACCGATGCCACCGTCGGCGACGCTGGAGGAGACCGTCGGCTTGATGAGGGCGGCAAGGGGATTCGAGTCGATCGGCACCTCTTCCGCGCCGGTCCCCGTCCCACTCGAGCATGCCGCGACGAACGCCATGACCGCGACGAGCAACATCCCGAGCATCGCCCCGGCACTTCGCCGCCGAGTATGCGTCACACATCCAGCCTTCACTGCCATTCTCCGATTCCGCCCCTCCCCACAAGGCACCGAAATTGCACGTCATACGTTGTATTCAGATGATGCCAGTAGGACATCCGCCGGGATGGAGGACTCCCCCCATAGCGATAACGTTCCGATGACAATCGCGCACTCGCTCGTGCTCGTTACAAGCCCCAGCCCCGAAAATCGCCTTGACCAGCCGATTTGGTGCGATAGTCGAAGGTGTGTAATCTTCTTTTCGTCGCCGGGACAACGGAACGGAGACACCAGCCAAGCGCCATTAGCTCAATTGGCAGAGCAGCTGACTCTTAATCAGCGGGTTCGGGGTTCGAGTCCCTGATGGCGCACCACAGAAGTCCCCTCCCAGCATCTGCTGGGAGGGGACTTCTTCGTTTCGGCGACGCGTGTCTGTGATCCGTCCCCAACCTCTCCTCGCCGAGAGCTCTTCACCACTCTTCTCGGACCACCACTGCCCGAAACGCACTGTGCCCGCGCCGGTCGGCGCGGGCACAGGTGCAAACGGGTTGTGTCAGCGCAGAATCTTGCGCAGCACCAGCAGCCCGACCACGGCGCCCGCTGCCACCAGCGCGTACTTCTTCACCGCCGGCTGATTGAGCTTCGCGGCGACGGTCTGCTTCGTGTTCGCCACCAGAACCCTCGGGTTGGCACGAACGGTCAGTTCGTCCAGCGTGCTCGCGAGCTGGTTCCGGGCCTTTTCGATCTCCCGCTCGATGTCCTCGGTGTCCCTACCCACGTGATCCTCCAGAAGGTCGCTGCAGTGTGCTGCGACCACGGTAGTGGACGATCGGTCTACTACTGTCGCGGACATGACCGAAAACAACAGACTCGTCCCCGGCGACCCCGCTCCCGACTTCACTCTCCCGGACGCCGACGGCAACGAGGTCTCGCTGTCCGACTACCGCGGACGCAAGGTGATCGTCTACTTCTACCCCGCCGCGAGCACGCCGGGCTGCACGAAGCAGGCCTGCGATTTCCGTGACAGTCTCGCCGAACTCGGCGATGCCGGGCTGGACGTGATCGGGATCTCGCCCGACAAGCCGGCCAAGCTCGCCAAGTTCCGGGACAACGAAGGTCTCACATTCCCGTTGCTGTCCGACCCCGACAAGGCAGTGCTCACCGCGTGGGGCGCATTCGGCGAAAAGAAGATGTACGGCAAGACCGTGACCGGGGTGATCCGATCGACGTTCGTGGTCGATCCGGACGGCAAGATCGAGGTCGCCCAGTACAACGTGCGTGCGACCGGCCACGTCGCGAAGCTGCGGCGCGACCTCTCCGTCTAGCCCGACGCCGGAGCTGACGAGACTCCTGAGCTAGCCGGACGCGAGAGTACGCAGCACGAGCGCTTCGGCGACCGCAAGATTCTCGATCTCCGACGGGTCGACGCTCTCGTTCGGCGCGTGGATGACGCAGCGTGGTTCCTCGACGCCGATGAGAGCGATCTCCGCCCCCGGGACCGCGCGTTGCAGCGCGGTGCACAGCGGGATGGAGCCGCCTTGGCCTGCCGTGCCGACCTCGCGGCCGTATGCGGTCTCCAGGGCTCCGCGCAGGGCGGCGTAACCCGGTCCGTCGGTCGCGGCACGGAACGGTTCGCCGACGACTTCGCGTTCGACTCGCATATGAGCACCCCACGGTACGTGCGCTTCGAGGTGGGCGACGAGTGCGTCCTGCGCGGTCACCGCGTCGACTCCCGGCGGTACACGGAGATTCAGGCGCGCCGACGCGCGCGGCACGATCGCGGCCGCCGATCCGACAACGGGCGGGGCGTCGATACCGAGAACGGTGAGCGCGGGCCGCGCCCAGACGGCGTCGGCCACGGTGGCGGAAGTCGGCAGCGATACTCCGTCGAGCACTCCGGCGTCGGCCCGGAAGCGCTCCTCCGGGTACGGCACGCCGTCCCACGTCGCGGTGGCGTCGAGTCCGTCGACCACGGTGTTTCCGTCTTCGTCGCGCAGGGTGCCGAGTAGTCGCACCAGCGCGGCCAGCGCATCCGGAGCGCCTCCGCCGTACATCCCGGAGTGGACCGGCCCCGCGAGGGTTTCGAGGTGCACGACCGCATTCGCCGTTCCGCGCAACGTGGTGGTGAGGGTGGGCCGGCCCACCTCCGTATTACCGCTGTCGGCGATCACGATGAGATCGGCGGCGAACAGTTCGGGTCGCTCGGCGACGAGGCGTTCGAGGCCCTCACCGCCCATCTCCTCCGATCCTTCGATCACGATCCGCACGCCGACGGGCAGTGGGCCGTCCGCCCGCAACGCGCGTAGGGCGAGCAGATGCATCACGATGTTGCCCTTGCAGTCCGCGGCGCCCCGCCCGTACCAGCGCCCGTCGCGTTCGGTGAGGACGAAAGGCGGGCTTTCCCATTTCGATTCGTCGCCGGGGGGCTGGACGTCGTAGTGGCTGTAGAGCAGGACGGTGGGAGCGCCGGGCGGTGCGGGGGTGTGGCCGACCACCGCGAGTGACCCGTCGACGGTCTCGACAAGCTCGATCTGCTCGATGCCGGCATCGGCGAATGCATCTCGTACCCATCGGGCGGCCGCAACACATTCTTCGGCGGGGTACTGCCGCGGGTCGGCGACCGAACGGAACGCGACGAGCGTTTCGAGTTCACCTCGGGCTGCGGACATGGATCCCCGCACCCGGTCGCGTATCTGCTGGACGGTGTCTTCGTTGCTCATCGTTTCTCCTCGGTCGGCCTGATGTGGACCGTCGATGTCGTCGGGAAACCCGATCCGAGCCGATGATCGGAGTCGCAACTCTCGAGCCTGCGAGTTTCCGCGCGAACGTGCCCGGCTCGGCGGGCGAGCGGAACACTCGGAGCCACTCGCCCTTTCACTCCCTCGCCGCTGCCCGGATCACCGTCTTCGCACCGACGCCGGTCGCAGCATCGTCGGCCGAGGCTACGGTAGGGCATCGTCGCGGTCCTGGGCGCCGGGATCGATCGGTCGCTTGCCGCAATCCTAGGACGACGCGCCCGGTGCACGCGGGTGTACGTCCGAGCCGTGCGCTCATCGGCTCCGGTCTATGGGGCGCCCCCGGAGCCGCCGGGCAGCACAACCCGAGTTATTGGCACTCGCGTACACAGCAAGTACTCGGCATTCCCGTGCGCTACGGCTAGCCTGGGCGAGTGGAGTCAGCATCGAACAGCCGCCGCACCCCGCGCCGGATCGACCCGGCGCTCGAGGTTCAGACGGAACCACAGGAGCTGGTACCTCGTCGACGCCCCACCCAGGAGCGGAGCCGGCGCAAGTTCGACGCGCTGCTAGCCGCGTCCCGGGAGTTGCTGACGGAAGTCGGATTCGAATCCTTCACGTGCGAGGAAGTGGCGGCCCGCGCAGACGTCCCCATCGGCACGCTGTACCAGTTCTTCGCCAACAAGTACGTGATCGTATGCGAGCTCAACCGTCAGGACCTCGTCGGCGTCCAGGAGGAACTCGCCAAGTTCAACGGCGAGATCCCGTCGGTCGACTGGTTGCGCTTTCTCAACAGCTTCGTCGACCACATGGCGGGGTTGTGGGCCACCGATCCCTCACGGCGGGAGGTGTGGCTCGCCATGCAGTCCACACCCTCCACCCGGGCCACCGGCGCGATCCACGAGCGGGAATTCGCCGAGCAGGTCGCGCGGATGCTCGCACCCCTCACTCCCGACACTCCCCGCCCGCGCCGCAAACTCATGGCCGAGGTGCTCGTCCACGTCGTGTACTCGATGCTGAACTTCTCCGTACAGGACGACCAGACGCACGCCGAGGCGGTGGCCGAACTCAAACGCATCATGGTCGCGTATCTGCAAGTGGCCGAGCGTGATTCACGAACCCAAGCGGCGAAGCGCAAACGACGTGAGGAGTCCGAACGCTCCCGGGAAGCCCAGCACGCCGGCGCGCACCGCGCCGAGCCCACCTCTCCCCGGCAACCCTGACCCGCAACCCCTCACAGCTTGTCGCCGTCCACCGAATCGAGCACCACGAACGCGCCGGCCATGTCGCCGTCATGGGTCAGCGACACGTGGATCCGCATTCCCCCCAGGTGCTCTGCCACCTCCCGGTGCAAGCGGATGCTCGGCCGGCCCCAGGCATCGGAGATCACTTCGATCTGCTGATGGATGGTCTCGGGCAGGACCGGCGGGCGGCCGAACAGTGCGGCCGACCACGCCTTGATCACCGCTTCTTTCGCCGCCCACCGGGCCGCGAAATGCCGGGCCGGATCGGAGCTGCGGGTATTCGCATCACGGCGCTCCCCCGGTGTGAAGTTCGCCAGCATCGTCGTGCCGCAACGGCCCAACTGCTCAGCGAACTCGGGAACCGACACGAGGTCGAACCCGATACCCGCAACTCCCATCCTGCTGTACCCGTCCCTTCGGTTGCGTGACGCTACTTGCAGCCGGGCAGGCCCGAGCGGTACACGTCGTCGTCGCCGAGTCGTGCATCCGCGTCGAGCAGCACGTCCGCCTCGAGCTGCCGGGCAGCGGCTGCCGGCACCGCGTCGCCACCGAACCGGCGATCGGCCGGCCGCTGGTACAGGGCTGCGCCGCCCGTCATGGCCGCGGCCAGACGCCGCTTACCCGTGACGGTCCGGGCTGCCGCCGCGGTCCGGTACTCCTCACGCCGATCCGCGGGGATCGCCTCGACGAACGCCTGCGGATGCACCACCGCGATCAGCCCGGATACGTGACCGAACCCGAGGCTGGTCAGCAGTCCGGCCTTGAGCGCGTACTGCTCGCCGAAACGCAGCGGGGTGCGTGCCCACACGAGGTGCTCGAACTCCGCCATCTTGTCGTCCACGCAGTCCAGGCTGCGATTCGGAGGAACGACACCCTGGCTCAGCACCTGGCACAGCCCGACGAGCTGGAACGCTGCCGCACCACCCTTCGCGTGTCCGGTCAGCGACTTCTGCGACACCACGAACATCGGATTGCCGTCGCTGCGGCCGAGTGCCGCGGCGAGCCGCTCGTGCAGTTCCGCCTCGTTCGGATCGTTCGCAGCCGTCGACGTGTCGTGCTTGGAGATGACGGCGATGTCGTCGGCGGTCACGCCGAGCTTGCGCAGTTCCTTGGCCAATCCCGATTCCAGGCCACCGCGACCTGCGCCGAGCGCGCCGATTCCCGGAGCCGGGATCGAGGTGTGCACGCCGTCGGCGAACGAACCGGCCCACGCGACCACACCGAGTACGGGCAGCCCCATTTCGAGTGCGACATCACCGGAGGCGAGCAGAACGGTGCCGCCGCCGGCCGACTCGACGAACCCACCGCGACGACGGTCGTTGGCCCGCGAGAAGCGACGGTCGTCGATGCCCTTCGCACGCATGTCGTCCGACTTCGCGGTCGCCGACATGTCGCCGAAGCCGATGATCCCCTCGATACCGAGGTCGTCGAAGCCACCCGCGACCACCAGCTTCGCCTTGCCCAGCTTGATCTTGTCGACACCCTCCTCGACGGACACCGCGGCAGTCGCACAGGCGGCGACCGGGTGCACCATCGCGCCGTACCCGCCAACATAGGACTGCACGACGTGCGCGGCGATGACGTTCGGCAGGGCTTCCTGCAGGATGTCGTTCGCGCGGGACTCCCCGAGCAGCGTGTCGATGTAGAGCGAGCGCATCGACGTCATGCCGCCCATACCGGTTCCCTGCGTGTTGGCGACCAGCGAGGGATGCACCCACCGGAGCAGCTCCGACGGGGTGAAACCGCCGGTCAGGAACGCGTCGACCGTCGTGACGATGTTCCACAGACCCACCCGGTCCACCGAGTCCGCCATGTCGGCGGGGATGCCCCACTTGGTGACGTCGAAGCCGGTGGGGATCTGACCGCCGACCGTACGGGTCAGCTTCGCCTTCCGCGGCACCCGGATCTCGGTTCCGGCCTTGCGGGTGACCGTCCAGTCCCCCGACTCGGAATCCACCGAGGCGGTCGTGTTCTCCGGATCGGAATCGACGAAGGCGCGAGCCTCCGCTTCGGAGCCCACGACGAAGGAGAGATCCTTGTCGAGGAACACCGAGGTCAGCAACGGTGCGGTGTTGTCGGTCATCGCGCCGTCGTCGGCGTAGCGCCGGATACCGGAGCGTTCGACGACGGTGTCGTGATAGCGGTCGGCGATCTCCGATTCCGGAACCAGCTCGCCGGTTTCGGCGTCGTAGAAGCCGGGCTCGGGTTCGTTCTCCCACACGACGAGGCCGGTGACCCACGCCAGTTCGAGTACGCCGGCTGCCGACAGTTCCTCGTCGACCTCCATCTCGAAGCGGGTGCGTGCCGAACCGTACGGGCCGAGCTCACCGGCACCGACGATGACGACCATGTCGGCAGGGTCGATGTCGAGCGCGGCCCACTCGGGGGTGGGGACGTCCTCGGCGCGCGGCGCTGCGGGCAGAGCCGCGATCGTCGCGTCCCGGTCCTCGTCCGCGTCGTCGGAGGCGTCGGCCGCTGCGTCCTGCGCCTGCTTGGCGAGTGCCGGCAGATCGAGATCAGCCTCGGCGAGCCCACCGGTGAGGTCGGCGACGAGCGGTGCCTCCTGAGCGAGCCTCTTGGCCTCCGGTCCGACGAGCTTGCAGAGCTCAGCGGCCATCTCCGTCGGCGACCACGTGCGCACACCCGCGGCCTCGACCGCCTCGACCAGCGGGTCGTTACCGCCCATCAGGCCCGTCCCACGAACCCAGCCGATGAGGGCGTGGGCCAGGGTGACGCGCTCGGCCCAGGTGCGCTCGGCGCTCCAGCGAGTGACGATCGCATCCAGCGCCGCCTTCGACTCGCCGTAGGCGCCGTCGCCGCCGAACATGCCGCGATTCGGAGAGCCCGGAAGCACGACGTGCAGATGCGTGTCGACATCGGTGTCGGATCCGATGGCGGACAGTCCGGCGATCAACCGCTCGACCGACCACAGCAGGACCCGCATCTCCATTTCGGCACGCGCTCCGGCGTCGGCGAGCGACCCGGCGACGCGCGGTGCGGCGAACGGGAACAGCAGCGTCGGGGTGAGGGCGTCCTTGATCAGCTTCTTGGCGCCGCCCGCGTTCTCGACGGTTTCGGTGCCGATCCATTCGATGAGAGCGTCGACGTCGGAGTACGACGCCATGTTCGCGGGCACCACCCACAGGGCGGCACCGGTACGGGCGTGCCGGGCGTAGAGGTCCTTGTAGAACCCGAGCCGGGACGAGTCGAGGCGGGAGGTCGTGACGATCACCGTCGCGCCTCCGGCGAGAAGCTGTGCGGCGACGGCGGCACCGATACCGCCCTTGCTCGCTCCGGTGACGACCGCGACCTCGTCGCCGTACTCGGCATCCACCGTCTCCTGGGCGGCCGCAGCGATGCGGCCGTACGTCTCGGCCAGGACCACGCGACCGGCTTCGATGGCCTTGGCTCGCCAGAACGTAGCGTGCGCAGCGACCGTCCTGCCCGATGCCGCGAAGCGCTCGACGTCGATCGGGTCGCCGAGCCAGATGCGGGCGAGATCCTCGCGTGCCGTGGCCCAGCGGTCGTCGATCAGTACAGCCTTACGTGTGTCGAACGCGGGCGCGACCTGTCGCGGCCAGTCCGAACCGAGCTCGGCGGAGACCAGCTCCACGAGCTCGTCGTCGGCCTTGTCCGCAAGTCCGTCCACGTGCTCGGTGAGACCGAGCTGGCCGAGTACCAGTCGAGCGGCGTTCGCCAGGACTCCGTCGCGACCGGTGATCTGCTCGGTGAACTCGCCGAGCGCCGCAGCGTCGACCGTGCCACCGCCACCGCCGCCGGCGGACGGAAGCGTGACCGAGACGCCACGTCGCGACCCGACGGACTGAACCGCGGCGTCGATCAGCGCGTCGACGGCACCGGTGTCGGCGAGCGCACCCTGCGCCAGCCCACCGAGGTCCCCGCCCCGAACGGACGTTCCGTCACGGCTGCCGAGTGCGACCTCCGCAGTCACGTGCTGGGTCCAGCCTTCCCCGAGGCCCCACACCTTCGTGACGCGATCGGCGACGTATCCCGGACGTTTGCCCGACGGCCCGAAGACCTTCCGCAGATGATCGTTGATCGAATCGGACAGCACGGGCCCGAACGGACGGTACGTGCGGGCAAGCCGGTCCACTGTCCCGGCGAGTGCGCCCATGTCCGCGTCGGCGGCACCGTCGATGGCGCCGAGCGAGAGCTCCGATCCGAGGTCGACGAGCAACTGATTGCGACGCGAGGACACACCGTCGCACAGCGCCTCGATCGTGTCGGCGGGACCGATCTGATCGGGACGCAGCTTCGTCCACAGTGCGATGAGCACCCGGGTAGCGTCGGCAGCGCTGAATGCGATGTCGTCGGGCCGTGGGCCACCCGCCGGAGCCGCCGGGGCTGCCGGGGCTGCCGGCGCCGCAGCGGTGGTGGGCGCCTCGGAGACGACGGGTTCGTCGTCCTCGACCGGCGCCGGATCGACATCGGTGGAGTACACGACCGACGCCTCCCGCTCGATGTTGAGCACCTCGACGGGTTCGCCGAAGCGGCCCGGCAGCTTGAGCGTCTGCGACGCGAGATTCGCGACGGTCGGGACCGCGCCGAGGCCGACCTCGACGAATCGCTCCACACCGAGACCACCCTCGGATTCCGGTGTGAACAGCAGATCCTGGGTTTCGATCCAGCGCACCGGCGACGCGAACTGCCATGCCAGCAGTTCCGCCAGCACGACGCGGCAGAGCTTGGACCGATCGGCCGACCAGGTGTCGAAGTCCGCGAGGACGTCGGCCAGGGGTTCGGACGGAACCAGGTCGGCGATCTCCTGTACGAAGTCGCGACCCAGGTCGAACGGCTTCGGCACCAGGTTCGGGATGTAGCGGCCGAGGAGGATGTCCGGATCGATCTGCTCGGGCAGCAGATGCAGCAGACGCTCACGGAAATCGTCGACGCCGCCGCGCAGCACGGTCGAGTGGAACGGCACGTCGATCCCGGGAACCAGGATGAATGCGCGTTTGCCGCCGAACTCGGCGACCTTCCGCTCGATCACCTTTTCGAGAGCATCGAGCCCCGCGACCGTGCCCGCGATCGCGTACTGCGATCCACGCAGATTGAGGTTGACGATCTCGAGGAACTCTCCGGCCTGCTCTGCGACCTCGGCGACGAACGCCTCCAGATCCTCGTCCGCGACACCGAACTGCGACGGACGGATCGCCGCCATGCGGTAGTCGGAGCGGCCCTGTGCGTCGCGCGGCACGAGAGCGTGCATCGCCGAGCCGCGCTGGAAGACCACCTCGAGTACGGCCTCGAGGGGCAGTACGCCGGCGACCGCCGCGAGGGCGTTGTATTCGCCGACCGAATGCCCGGCGAGCAGGGCATCCTCGATGAACGCTCCGGCCTCACGGAGTTCCGCGATCTGCGCGACACCGAGCGTGGCCATGGCGACCTGCGTGAACTGGGTCAGGTGCAGCACACCGTCGGGATGCTTGTGGGTGACGCCCTGGGCCTTGAGCACCGTCGGGTTGTCGCGCACGACGGCAAGGATCGAGAAGCCGAGCGCCTTGCGGGTGTGCTTGTCCGCGCGGTCCCAGATTTCGCGGGCGGCCTTGCTGCGGGCGCGGGCGTCGAGGCCCATGCCCGGTCGCTGGATGCCCTGTCCCGGGAATGCGTAGACGGTCTTGGGAGCGGCGATCCGGCCCGTGGCCACCATGACGAGGTCGCCGTCCACCCGGCAGCCGACCTCGACGACGTCGGCGCCGCGGTCGGTAGCGATCCGGTCGACGCGGACGTCGATCTTCGCCCCTGGACGCACCATGCCCAGGAAGCGGGTGGTCCACGCGGTCAGGCGGCGGACCGGCAGCTTCGCGTCCGTTTCGGCGGCCGTGACGACCTGCTGAGCAGCGGCCGACAGCCACATGCCGTGCACGATCGGGCTGCCGAGTCCTGCCAGGAGGGCGGCGTTGCCGGACGTGTGGATCGGGTTGTGGTCGCCCGACACCTTCGCGAACGCCGCCATGTCGGTCGGCGCGACGATCACTGCATCCCGGCGTCGGCGACGCGGAGTGTCGGTGGCGTCCTCGCTCAGAGCGCCGCCGGCGCGGACCGGATCGGCGAGTCCGGCGGTGCCGGTACGGCCGCGGATCGCGAATCGCTCGGTCAGGGTCGCGACGATGTTGCCGCCCGAACCGTCACCGCTGTCTGCGGTGATCACGACGCGGACCTCCACGACCCGGCCGAGGTCGGTGTCGGAGACTCCCGCGACCTCTGCCTTGACCCCGAGGAACGCCGGTTCCGTGGGAAGGCCGTTCTTGACGTCGATGGCGTGGTCGAGATGAACCAGGTCGAGCATGCCCTCGATGACGGAAAGACCGTCGCCGGTGCGGGCGGCGCCGAGCGAGGCGAAGACCGCCGGCCAGCACGCGCCGACGAGGACGTCGGGCACACCGTTGCCGCTCGGAGTCAGGTTCCCGGGCAGGCCCGAACCCGTCACTCCGGCATGGTCGGCGATCTTTTCGGGCAGCCAGCCCAAGGTGATGCGGGCGGCGCCCTTCTTGACGGTGGGCAGTTCCTGACCGGCGGCGACACCGAGCAGCGCGGACATCGCAGCGTCCGCGTCTGCGGCGCTCACCACCGGAGCGCCACCGGTGCTCACGGAAGCCGGCACGGTGATGCGGATCTCGACGGCCTTGTCGCGGGCGAGCGGAACCCGGAGCCCGACGTGCCGGTCGTCGAGGACGGTCAGGGTGGCGCCGGTCGGTGCGTGCGACACCGCGGACTCCGATTCGGCGGTCCATTCGGAGAGATCACCGAGACGGTGGACCGGGTTACGGGTGAGACGACCCGCCCAGTGCACATCCGGTGCGGAGAGCACCGCGTCCAGCACGCCGGGCGCGAGATCGAGGTGACGGCGAGCGACGATCGCCGTCGGTTCCATACCGGCGGAGAGCAACTCGTCGACGGTGGCCTTCTCGAAACGGTCGAGCAACTCGCCGACAGGCTCGTCCACTCGCGTGATTCCCGCAACGGCGACGGTGCCGGGGATCACGCAGACCTGATCGGCGCTGTAACGCGGGTCGTGAGCCTGCCACAGCGAGTCCGAACGCCACCAGCGACGCACGTCCCGGTCGATGACGGGAACGAAGTTGACGGGCTTGCCGGGGGTCTTGCACAGCGTCACGAAGAACGGGACGTCGGCGGGGTGGAGCAGAACCTCGTCCGCGTCGGGGTACTGAGCGGTGAGCGCGTGGAGCGCCGCGTGAGGCTGCTCGAGCGTCGCGTCGTCGGCGAACAAGGTCGGGATGGGCCCACGGTCGACCGGGTGCAGGCGAGCTTCGGCGCGCTGCAGCATCTCCCGGAAGCGCTCACGCCACGTCACATCGGTCCACAGGCTCGTGTGCGCTGCGGAAACGGCGTCGGCCAGGTCCGTGCCGCAATCGAAGTCGGCCACGGCGTCGGTGCCGACGGCAAGCTCGAGGTAGCGGCGGAGCCACTGCAGGTAGGTCATCGAGCCGAGGTCACCGAAGTACGGCTTGGCCGTGACGTCGAGAGCGGCAATGATCTCGGCGCGACGCGCCGCCACGGCCTCGCCGTCACCGGCGACCTCGTCCAGGAGCCGGCCCGTGCGCGAAGCCGCGTTGTCGATTTCGTGGATGTCGGCGCCGAGTTGACTACGGCCCGATGCCATGCCGCCGGAAGCGGTGCCCGCACCGACCCAGTCGGGGGTGCCGGGTGTGTCGACGAGCAACTGCTTGACTGCCGGTGCGGTGGTGGCTTCGAGCGTGGCCATCGCCGCGGTGCCGACGAGAATGCCGTCGAGGGGCATCGCGGGGAAACCGTGCACCGTGGACCAGCGGCCGGTCAGGTAATCGGCAGCTTTCTCGGGCGTGCCGATCCCGCCGCCGACACACAGCACTAGGTTGGGGCGGGTGCGTAGCTCGGCGTAGGTGTCGAGCAGCAGGTCGTCGAGGTCCTCCCACGAATGGTGGCCGCCTGCGCGCCCGCCTTCGATGTGGACGATGACCGGGAAGTTCGGAACTTCGTTCGCGATCCGGATCACCGAACGGATCTGTGCGACGGTGCCCGGCTTGAAGGCGATGTGCTCGATTCCGGCGTCGCGCAGGTCGGAGATGATCTGGACCGCGTCGTCGAGTTCCGGGATGCCGGCGGTCACCACGACACCGTCGAACGGCGCACCGGCCGCACGGGCCTTCGGCACCAGGCGCTTACCGCCCACATGCAGCTTCCACAGGTACGGGTCGAGGAACATCGAGTTGAACTGGGCTGCGCGACCCGGTTCGAGCAGCTTCTGCAAGCCGGCGACGTTGTCGGCGAAGATCTGCTCGGTGACCTGTCCGCCGCCCGCGAGTTCGGCCCAGTGGCCGGCATTGGCTGCGGCCGCGACGATCTGCGGGTCGACGGTCGTCGGCGTCATGCCCGCGAGCAGGATCGGCGAGCGGCCGGTCAGGCGAGTGAAAGAGGTCTCCACACCGACGCGCCCGTCCGGCAGCACGACCGGGGTGGGTGCGAATTCGGTCCATGCGCGGGGCACCTCGGGCTCCGCGCCGGGGGTGAGCAGATTGCGCTGACCGCCACGGGTAGACGCCGGAACGATGCCGACGCCCCGGCCGCGCAGGCCCGAGGCGGTCATACGGGTGAGGAGTTCTCCGGGGCCAAGGTCGAGGATCCACGACGCACCGGACTCGAGTGCATCGTCGACCTCCCGGACCCAGTCGACGGGTCGCACGAGAATCGCTTCGGCAAGGGCCCGGGCGAGTTCCGCGTCGAGGTCGCACCGGGCAGCCCAGTCGGCAACCTGCTCGACGGCATCGGCGAAGGCGGGGTGGTGGAATCCCACCTCGGCCGACACCGATTCGAAGGTCGGTGAGAAGACCGCGCCGCCACGCTGTTTCGACTCGCGCTCGCGGGTCTCGGCGTCGGAGATCTGCTCGCAGCGCTGCTGCACGCGCTCGAGCGCCGCCGGCGGACCGGACAACACGACGCGACGTCGTGCATTACGGATAGCGACGACCGCGCTGACGGCGGGATCCTTGCCGTCGAACAACTCGGCGACGACGGCGCCGAGGCGTTCCGGGTCGGCACCTGCAACGGAGAGCATCGGGGACTTGCCGGCGCGCGCGAGCAGACCGCGACGTCGTCCGACAAGGGTCGCGGCAGCTCCGATGAGCTGCGCGAGCGCGAGGATCTCGGAATCCTTGTTTCCGCGGGCCGACACGGCTTCGACTGCGAGGACTCCGGCGGAGTGACCGATCACGGCGGACGGCGCCACCTCGGTGACGTCGAGACCCTGGTTCGCCAGCGCACGCAGGGCCGCGAGCTGAGTCAGGAGCACGCCGGGGAGAGACACGGCGGCGGAAGTCAGGACTGCGGCGTCGGGTCCGGCGGGCGCGTCGTCCTCGTCGGCGAGTTCCTGCTCGAGGATCCACGCGACGGGGTCGAAACCGACCGGCCGCACGACGACGAGATCGGCGGCGACGGGACCGAGGTGCGTGGCGGCGGCGTTGACCAGTTCGGTCAGCTCGGGTTCGAGGCCGTTGTCCCGGGTGAGTTCACCGAGCGAGTCGAGCCAGGGTGCGCCCTGACCGCCGAATGCGACGGCGTAGGGCTCACCGGCGAGGAACCTGTCCACGAGTGCCGACCGGGAAGCGGTGGCCGCTCCCTGTTCGCCGGTGCGTCGTGAGGCCTTCGAGTTCCGTCCGTTGTCACCTGGTGTGGTCTCGTCGATCGTCACGCGTGTTTTTCCTCTCCTGAACACCCCTGCGTCGAGGCATTTCCTGTGGTGCAGCACTGCCTGCGCGGGTTTGTCGCATGGACTCGATGTGCTCTTACGGGCACGCCCAGATTCGCACAGAATCATGAGGACTTCCTCATGTTTTGAGCGCCGAGAGAGCGGCGCAGCCTCACGACCGGTGAGTTGCCTCACAGTCGACGCCGAATCGAACCGGCGGGTAACCCGAATTGCCGCTGGCCGCGTCATTGCGTGGACGTCCGATAACCCGAGGAACCCTCACGTTTTATCGTTATCGAATCGTTATCATCTTGACGAGAGATCGAACTCGTGCGTCGAGACGACAACCGTGTCGGTCCGTGCCGCTAGCCTCGGCACCAAATCGAACATACGTTCGTAAACAGGGGGCGCACATGGCACGACCGGCCAAGTACACGAAGGAGCTACTGGAAGAGGCGGTGCGACAGTCGACCAACGTCGCGGAGGTCATGAGGTACTTCGGACTCAAACCCAACGGCGGGCATCACACCCATCTGGGCCGCAGAATCAAGGCGCTGGGCATCGACACCTCTCACTTCACCGGCAGGCCACGTCTGCCCAGTGGCGGAGCGGGACGACACCATTGGACGGCGATCCTCACCGAACGCCCGCGCGGGGCACCTCGTGTGAAGCCCCATCTGCTTCGGCGCGCCCTCCTCGAGACCGGGCGCGACCATCTCTGCGCGCTCTGCGGGACCGGGCCGATCTGGGCCGGACAGGCTCTGATCTTCCACGTCGATCACATCGACGGGAACCCCAACGACTCCCGCCCCGGCAACGTGCGATTTCTCTGTCCGAACTGCCACAGCCAGACACCGACCTGGGCCGGCAGGCACAGGCTCGGCTGCGAGTCGGCAGGTGAAAGGCCGTAACGTATTGTGTCCGTGAAGCGCGAGTGGCGGAATTGGCAGACGCCCGGGTTTTAGGTACCCGTGTCTTCGGACGTGGGGGTTCGAGTCCCCCCTCGCGCACCACGTGAGATCACCCACGGTGCATCGACCGTCTTGGCAGGTCGGTGCACCGCTCGGGTACCGTCGACAGCGTGTCCGAGCATCGACCACCCCGCAGGTTGGCCCTGGTTGTCCTGGTTCTCGTAGCTGCAGCCGGATGCCTGGGGCTCGGCTACTGGCAGTGGATGCGCTTCGAGGAAGCCGGCGGCAACTACCAGAATCTCGGTTACGCATTCCAGTGGCCGGCCTTCGCCTTCTTCTGCGTGTACGCCTACCGCCGCTTCGTCAAACTCGAAGCGGAAGAAGCCGAAGCCGAAGCCACCGGCGCCCCGCGCCCGTCGGAGTCGACGGAGCCGACCGAGATCCCCGCGGATCTTCTCCCGACGCGCCCCCGCACGGTGGCCGAAGCGCTGGCAGAAGAGGCCGACGATCCTGAGGCACGACAGACCCAGGAGTACAACGAGTACCTCGCGCAGCTGGCGCGGAGGTCCGATAGGAGCACGCAGTGAGCACCACACCCGAGCAGGCGCCAGGCGGCACCACCGCCACGAAGCGCGTGATCAGTGACGCCGATCGCAAGAAGATCGGTTCCGCCCTGCTGCGTTACCGGGTGCTCGCGTACGCCACCGGTATCTGGCTGCTCATCCTCACCGGTGAGATGGTCGCCAAGTACATCATCGGCATCGAGAACGTGCCCGCATGGATCGCGATCGTGCACGGGTGGGTGTACGCCATCTACCTCGTGCTGACCTTCGACCTGTCGATCAAGGTCCGCTGGCCCGTCGGAAAGACCGTGGGCACGCTGCTAGCCGGCACGATCCCGTTCCTGTCGTTCTATGTCGAGCACAAGCGCACTCAGCAGGTGAAGGCAGACTTCGGGGTCTGACCCGGCACCTCCCCACTACGACGATCGGGTGGATGCGATCCGGAGAGATCCGGTCGCATCCACCCGATTCGCGTTCGTGGGCGCTCAGCGCCGCGGCAGACGCACCACCTGGACGAAGAACTCGTCGATCTGCCGGACCGCCCGGATGAACTGGTCGAGGTCGACAGGCTTGGTGACATACGCGTTCGCGTGCAGCTTGTAGCTCCGGAGGATGTCCTCCTCGGCAGCGGACGTGGTGAGCACCACGACGGGGATGTCGGTGAGGTCGGCGTCGGACTTGATCTTCTCGAGCACCTGCCGTCCGTCGTACTTGGGCAGGTTGAGATCGAGGAGAATGAGGTCTGGCCGGGGCGCACCTTCGTGAGCTCCACGCCGGTACAGGAAGTCGAGTGCTTCCTCGCCGTCGCGAACTACGTGCAGCGTGTTACCGATCTTGTTGTCTTCGAACGCCTCGCGTGTCATAAGCTCGTCACCGGGATCGTCTTCCACCAGGAGGACGTCGATCGGTTCACCGGGAACGGTCATGCGGATGCTCCTTCCAGAGCCTCGTTTTGTGCAGGCTCGTTGTCACCCACAACGGGAATGGTAAAGCAGAACCGGGCACCGCCCTTGTACTCGGGGTCGAGCCAGATCTCCCCGCCGTGGTATTCGACGATCTTGCGGCAGATCGCAAGGCCGATACCGGTGCCGGTATAGACGTCACGTCCGTGCAAGCGCTGGAAGATGACGAAGACCTTGTCGGAGAACTCCGGGGCGATGCCGATGCCGGTGTCCTGTACTGCGAACTGCCACACCGCTTCGTCGCCTTCGCGAGCTTCCTCACACGCGATCCGGATCGTGATCGGGCGGTCCGGATGACGGAATTTGATGGCGTTCCCCAGCAGGTTCTGCCACAACATCACGAGCAGCGTGGGGTCCCCCACGACCTCCGGTAGCGAGTCCGGTCGTTCGATGACGACCTCGGACTCCTCGATCGCCTGCTCGAGGTTTGTGAGGGCGGCATCGAGCGTCGGAGCGAGCGCCACCCGGACGTGGTTGTCGCTCACGCGTCCGACCCGGGAGAACGTGAGCAGATCGTTGATGAGGACCTGCATGCGCTTGGCGCCGTCCACCGCGAACGCGATGTACTGCGCCCCGCGCTCGTCCAGCTTGTCGCCGTACCGTTTTTCGAGTAGCTGGCAGAACGACGCCACCTTGCGCAACGGCTCCTGCAGGTCGTGCGAAGCGACGTATGCGAATTGCTCGAGTTCTGCGTTGGACCGCTGGAGGTCGATCGCCTGGCTTTCCAGCCTTGCGTGCCGTTCGCGCGACACCTCGAGTTCGCGGACGATCCGCTCGCGCATGTTCTCGACGTCCTGTCCGAGCGCACGGATGTCGGCCGGGCCCTCCGGCGTGATGTGGTGGCCGAATTCTTCGCGCGCGACGACCTTCCGCGTCGCTTCGCGTAGGCGCGCCAGCGGCCGGACCACGATCATCTGGACGAGGAATGCCATTCCCACTCCGGTGAGCAGGAAGACCGCGACCATCGACGCGAAGATGGTGTCGCGGTTCGTCCGGACCTCTTCGAGTTCTTCGATTCCCTCTTCGCGGGCGTCGAGCAGACCTGCGTTCTGGACGTCGAAGAGCACTCTCAGCCGGTCGAACGCCACGCGACCGGCTTCGACCACAACCGGATCGACGGGCTGAGGGTTGCCCGGAACCACGCTCGACACGAGCGGTGCGGCGTAGACGCGACGCCATTCCTCCGCCGCCGCTTCGACCGCATCGAGGTCGGCGATGAGCTCGTCCTCACCGGCAACCAGTTCCCGCAGCGACTCGGCTGCCTCCTGCTCGTCCAGGCGGCCGTCCTCGTAGGGCTGAAGGAACGCGGGATCGGCGGCGAGGATGTAGCCCCGCGCCCCGGTTTCCTGGTTCACCAGCGCGGCTTGCAGCCTGTATGCCTCGACGCGGGCGGGCTGGATGCGGTCCCGCACGTAGTCCGACATGTTGGTGGTCTCGCGCAGGTAGTGGCTGCCGACCAGGGTGCCGATCACGACCAGCACCCCCATGACACTCAGCACGATCAGGAACCAGCCCTGCACTGTGGGTCCGCGGTCGTGGCTCACCATGGAGGCCCCGGCGCTGGTAGCCGGCCCTGTCTCGGACTCCCGGGTGTCGGTTTTCGTCATGCGGGTGCGGTCACTTCCTTCTTCCATTGCACGTACACCACTGCCACGTCGTCGGACAGTCCGCCGTTGCTCTCGGCGAGTTCTTCCGCACGTGCAATGAGGGAGTCGGTGAAATCGTTGGGTTCGAGGTCTGCGCAGGCCCGTGCCAGAGCAAGCAGGCCCTCCTCTCCGAGACGTTCTCGTCCTTCGCCGCGATGCCCCTCGAACAGTCCGTCGGTGAACAGGACGAGCGCAGCACCGGCCGGCAAGGTGATCTCGTGCACCGGCCAGGTCGAGAGACTCGGCACGAGGCCGAGCGCCGGCCCTCCCGGCGCCTCCAGCCAATCCACGCTACTGCCGTTTCGGAGCAGCAGACCCGGGTGTCCCGCTCGCATGACTTGCACGGTCCGGCGATCGGCCGACATCGAGAGGTTGGTCACAGAGGCGAAGATCCGGTTCCCCGCCCGTTCGGCGACGAGGATCTCCTCGAGCTTGTGCAGCCGGCGCGGTCCCGTGACTCCGGTAAGCACGAGAGTGCGCCACGCGATGCGCAGCCCGACCCCGAGTGCGGCCTCGTCCGGCCCGTGTCCGGAGACGTCGCCGATGAGGACGTGCACGGTGCCGTCCTCGGTCTGGACGACATCGTAGAAGTCACCACCGAGCAGCGCCGAGGTGCGGCCGGGCCGGTACCGGGCGACGACGTCGAAACCCGCATCGGGCTTCAACAGCGGGGACGGCAGCAATCCTCGCTCGAGGCGAGCGTTCTCCTGGGCGCGAAGTTGACCGGCCTGCAGCGCCGACGCGGCCTGTTCCGCTTGTTTTCGCTGGATCGCATACCGGACGGCGCGGCCGAACAAATCGGGCTCGACACGTCCCTTGACCAGGTAGTCCTGCGCACCGACCGACAGCGCCGCGAGCCCGGTCTGTTCCTCGGCCAAGCCGGTGAGTACGACGATCGGAACCGATTCGGCGACTTCCTTGACCTTGGCGACGGCTTCGAGGCCGCTGGCATCGGGGAGGTGGAGATCGAGCAGCACGCAATCCGGCATCCGGACGGCGAATTCCTCGCGCGCCGCGGCGAGCGACTGGACCCAAACAACCTTCATCTCGGGGGCGCTGTCGGCAACCAGTTCCTCTACGAGCAACGCGTCGCCAGGGTCGTCCTCGATGAGGAGTAGCGACGGATGGTACGTCGAGTCATCCGGTCGGTACACGTCCACGTTGGTCGTCCTTCCCTGCTGCATTCGAACAATACAGACACCCGTTTGGGTCGGTCCCGACGGCTGGGACGGCGTAATCTTCAACCTGTTTCTCGCATCTGTCGGCGCGATCTTGCATGATAGGGCGGTGAACGATCCACTTACCGCGCATCCTCATATGACTCTTTCGGCGTCGAGAGAGGGTTCCGTCGCTATCCTCTCGGTCAGCGGAGAGGTCGATATGACGAGTGCCCCCCTGCTGGAAGAGCAGGCGCTCACCCTCCTCGATACCGACGCGACAGCACTGGTCGTCGACCTCACCGCAGTCGACTTCCTGGCATCAATGGGCATCGCCCTGTTGGTCGAACTGTCCAAGCGTGCCGGTGACGACCGCCGTTTCGCGGTGGTCGCACACGGCAGCGCGACCGCCCGTCCGCTGGAACTGCTCGGTCTCGGCGAGGTGCTGGCAGTTCATCCTCGCCTCGCCGACGCAGTCGGCGCGCTCGCCGGTGGGGCGGAGGACTCCTCACCGCAGGCGTAACAGCATCGACGAACCGAGGAACCCATGTCGTCCGCCTTTGACGAGCCCGCATCGTTCACCCCCGAGGGCATCAGCCATCGGGGTGTGCGGGCCGATCCATCCGAGATCGCGCTTCTGCGTGGCACAATGCGGCGCTGGTTGGCCGACCTCCCCCTCGACGACGACCGTCGTCAGGACATCCTCCTGGCCAGCTACGAAGCGCTGGCCAATGCGGTCGAGCACGCGTATGCCCCGTCCGACCCGGACGCAACACTCGATTTCGAAGCGACCTATCACCGCGCCGAGGGGCAACTACACGTGCGCGTCTCCGATCACGGGGTGTGGCACGACGCACAAGACGACGAATCTCGGCGTTCCCGCGGCCACGGATTGACGCTGATCCGAAACCTGACCACCGACATGGTGGTCGAGCGGGAACCGGGTGGCACTGTGGTCGACATGCGGTGGTCCTTGGACGAGAAGGGCACCTCGGACGTCGTCTGACGTCCGAGGTGCCTTCGTCCACCACCCCTGATCGAGCCCTGACAGCTGTCCTGCTCGAGTGTCGGGCAGGTTCGGTGTCCACCGTCTGCACGCAGCGCGAGTGCCGGTCCGAACGCGCCCGCAAGCCGTCGCTAACCGGACGCGGCGAGCGCAGCGAGCACGGGGACGAGTTGCGCGAGCGCACGACCCCGATGCGACGAAGCGTCCTTCTCCTCCGCCGTGAGTTCCGCCGCGGTGCGCTCCTCCCCTTCAGGCTGGAATACCGGGTCGTACCCGAAGCCGTTCGCTCCGCGCGGTTCACGCACGATGTGGCCTCGCCACTCCCCCCGCACGACCGTCACTTCGGTCTCACCGTCCTGCGACGGGAACGCGAGCGCGCATGCGGAGACGAAAGCTGCGCCGCGCCGGTCCTCGGGGACGTCCTGTAGCTGGCCGAGAAGTAGCGCCGTGTTGGCGGCGTCGTCGCCGTGCCGTCCGCTCCACCGGGCCGACAGGACCCCGGGCATTCCGCGCAGGGCGTCCACTTCGAGTCCGGAGTCGTCGGCGATGCAGGGCATCCCGGTAGCGGCCGCGCCGTCCCGCGCCTTCGCCGCCGCGTTCTGTTCGAAGGTTGCTCCGGTTTCGGGTGCTTCCGGGAACGGGGGAACCTGATCTAGGCCGACCAGCTCGATTCCGTCGATGCCGGCGCTGTCGAGCACCCGCTGCAGTTCCCGGAGTTTCTTCGCGTTACGGCTTGCGACGAGTACTCGCACGGTCATGTCAGACTCCGAACTTCTTCTTCCCGTGGTCGGCGACCGCGGGAAGAACACCCGGATAGGGCTGAGCGAGAACCTCGCGCTGGATCCGGCAGAGTTCGTCGATGCCGGCGAGCGCCGAGTCGAGCAGCTTGTCGAGCGTCGTACGCGGGAAGGTCGCGCCTTCGCCGGTGCCCTGGACCTCCACGAGCGTGCCGGTGTCGGTGGCGACGACGTTCATGTCGACCTCCGCCCGGACGTCCTCCTCGTACGGCAGGTCGAGGCGAACGCGCCCGTCGACCACTCCGACGCTCACCGCGGCGACCTGGCACGAGATCGGCTGGGGATCGGCGAGGCGGCCCGCAGCGCGGAGCCAAGTCACGGCGTCGCTCAGCGCGACGTACGCGCCGGTGACGGCAGCTGTGCGAGTTCCTCCGTCCGCCTGCAACACGTCGCAGTCGATGGCGATGGTGTTCTCGCCGATCGCGGCGAGATCGATGCACGCGCGGAGGGAGCGGCCCACCAGGCGGCTGATCTCCTGGGTCCGGCCACCGAGCTTGCCCTTGACGGATTCGCGTCCGCTGCGGGTATGGGTGGCGGCGGGAAGCATCGCGTACTCCGCGGTGACCCAACCGAGCCCGGAGCCTTTCCGCCAGCGAGGCACGCCTTCTTCGACGCTCGCCGTACACATCACGCGGGTCTGCCCGAACTCGACGAGTACCGACCCGGCCGGATGGTTGGTGAATCCTCGGGTGATGCGGATGTTGCGGAGTTGGTCGTCCGCCCTGCCGTCTTCTCGTGTGGTCACGCACCGAGCCTAGGCGATGGCCGAGGCGGTCTCAGATGCGGTAGACGTCGCCGGCGGACACCGCGTGGACCGGGCCGGAGTACTCGGCCTTCGCCTCGGCGATGACGTCCTCACGCGAAGTCCAGGGCGGAATGTGAGTCAGGAGCAGTTCTCCGACACCCGCTCGGGTCGCGATCTGTCCGGCTTCGGTGCCGGACAGATGGATTCCTTCGGGGCGCTCCCCCGGAGAATGCGTCCAGGATGCTTCCGAGAGCAGCACGTCGGCGCCGCGCGCGAGATCGACCACCGCATCACACATGCCGGTGTCACCCGTGTAGACGAGCGTGCGCCCGGAATCACTCGTGACCCGGAATCCGTAGGCCTCCGGCGGATGCTGCATCCTCGCCGGAGTGATCTCGAGCGTGCCGAACCGGATCGGCTCGCCTTCGACGATGGTGCGCACATCGAGGGTGTCGCTCACATCGTCCGTTTCGCCGGGGGCTTCGGCGGACGCTGCGCCGATCCGTTGCGCCGTCCCACTGGGGCCGTACGCCAGGGTGCGGACGACGGGAGGGTTCGGCGAATACCGGCGCCACACCAGCAGACCGGGCAGATCGAGGCAGTGGTCGGCATGCAGATGCGACAACAGGACGGAGACTTCACCGGGATCCGCATGGCGCTGCAGGGCGCCGAGGACGCCGGGACCGAAATCGATGACCAGAGGCGGGGTGTCGGGCGCGGTCAACAGGTATCCGGATGCGGCGGAATCCGGCCCGGCCACACTGCCGGAGCACCCCAGAACGGTCATGCGCATACACGTCATGCTGCCATGCCGGAGGCCCCATGATGAAGCCAACGCGACATTTCACGCGCAGACTCACAGTTGCGACAAAGCTGTGACGTGCGGGCCCGGAGTGGACGGCGCACGCGGGACCTGGTTTCCGCTCAGCGTAGCGAAGGCGCGGTCGTCGTGCGCCGTGTGGCCCGAGCGCCTGAGGACAGGACCCAGGCAGCGAGGATGCCGCCGAGCGCCCCGAACAGGTGACCTTGCCACGAGATCCAGGGCTGACTCGGGAGGACTCCCCACAGCATCCCGCCGTACACGAACAGGACGACGATGCCGAGAAGGATCTGCCCCGCTTTGCGCGTGAAGATTCCGCGCACGATCAGGTAGGTGAGCCAGCCGAAGATCAGCGTCGAGGCGCCGATGTGGTTCTCGCCGGTCCCGGCGAACAGCCACGTGCCGATGCCACCGACGAGCCAGATGATCGCCGTGGCCGCGATGCCCCGCCCGATGCCGGAGAGCATGACGAGGAATCCGAGCACGAGCGCGGGAACGGTGTTGGCCGTCAGGTGTGCCCAGTCTGCGTGCAGGAGCGGCGCGAACAGGATCCCCCACAATCCGTCGCCGGTGCGAGGTTCCACACCCGCGGCGTCGAGGTCTGCGGGAAGGACAGTGTCCGCCGCTTCGATCCCGTAGAGGAGGACGAGGAACCCACCGGTCCAGAGCGCGGCGCGCTGCCAGATCGGCCTGTGCGTGGAGCCGGTGCCGTTACCGGTCGGGATGGTCATTGCTCCATTGTGGCCTTCTGGGCGGGATCAGGTCGTCGGCGAGCGGAATGCGGACGGAAAGACCTCGCGGTAGGACGGGATTCCGGCGACGCCGGTCGCCGCGAGGACCGCATCGACGATCGCTCGCTCGACGGCCTCCGCGGCGGCGACCCCCACCGCGGCGAGGACGGGCAGGCCCGGATCGAAGGCATCCGGTATGCCGGGGCCGTCGGGAAGGTGGGCTGTGCCGGTGGCGAGGCCGAAGATCGTGTCGCCGTCGAGCGGGGAGTGGGCGGGCCGTACGGCGCGGGCGAGTCCGTCGTGACCGGCGACCGCCATCCGCCGGCACGCCACCTTCGACAGCGGCGCGTCGGTCGCTACCACCCCGATGGTGGTGTTCAGGACGGTTCCCTTTTCGCCGAGGGCGCGCGCCGCGGCGACTTCGGACGCGATGGGCGTCGACATTCCCAGTTCTGCGGCGCGGGCGTATCCCAACCCCCAGGGCAGGCCGGTTTCGGGATCTGTCACCGAACCGACGGGGTTAGCGACCATGAGCGCGGCCACCGTCACTCCCGCGGCGGGTCCGTCGGTGATCCGCACGCTTGCCGAGCCGATTCCCCCTTTGAGAACCCCCGCCCGGGCGCCGGTTCCGGCGCCGACGGATCCGCGCGCGAGCGAGGTGTCGCCGGCGGCGGCAGCCGCCGCATACCCTGCGGCGGCATCCGGTCGCACGTCCCATGCCCCGACCGGGAGATCGAAGATCACCGCACCCGGGACGATCGGCACGACGGCGCCGGGCGCACCCATGGGAATGCCGCGGCCACGCTCTTCCAGGAATCGCATGACGCCGTCTGCGGCGGCGAGCCCGTAGGCGCTACCGCCGGTGAGCAGCACCGCGTCGACGCGCTGCACCGAATGGCTCGGGTCGAGCAGGTCGGTTTCCCGCGTGCCCGGCCCCCCGCCGCGTACGTCGACGGACGCTACCGCTGAGGACTCGGCGAGGACGACGGTGCATCCGGTGGCGGATCCGTGTCCGGGGACGCCGTCGTGCGCGAGACGAACGTCGGCGTCGAGGGCCTGCCAGTGCCCGACGCGCAGACCGGGCACATCGAGGATGGAGTCGGTCGGCCCGGCGACCGTCACGGCTGGAGGGCCTGTACCAGCGAATCCTGCACCCACGTGAGCCAGTGGTAGACGTCGAGATGCGGGGCGCGCGGATCGTCGTCGTCGAGAGTCTCGGGTGTGTCGTCGTCGATGTCGAGGGTCGCGCCGAGCGCAAGGCGGACGTCGTTGAGTCCGTACAGCCACGCTTCGGCCTGCTCGGGAGTCAGGACGACGCGGCCGCCGGACTCGGGCACGGTGCGCAGGATCATCGCCCCGGCGGCGAGTTTCGCATCGATGATGCTGGGCTCGTGGAGGCTGCGCATCGCGCCGTTGAGGTCGGCGGACTCGTCGTCGGCGTTCGTGGCCGCGTCCGGGTCGGGGCGATGGAAGTCGGGAAGCAGTCGCCGCACGGCCGGGATGTCCGGCGGGGTGGCGTTACCGGTGCGCAGTCCGGTCAGCTGGGCCAGATCGTCCTGCGGCGCCTGGCCGGCGCGATCCTCGAGCATGCCCAGCACGGATGCGACCAAAGACCTCAGGACCGACGCCTCGTGGGCGTCCATCTCCGAGCGAAGTTTCGGTCCGCTGAGCGAGTTCTTCCTGATCCACGGCCGCACGTCGGTCGGGTCCTCCTGTGGGTGGGGTCATTCGTCCCGTTGCATGGTCGCCCACAAACCGGCGGCATGGAGACGCTCTACATCGTGCTCCATCTTGTCACGCGTGCCACTCGAGACGACGGCCTTGCCCTCGTTGTGGACTTCGAGCATCAGTTCGGTGGCTTTGGCCTTGCTGTACCCGAACAGCTTCTGGAATATGAACGTCACGTAGTGCATCAGATTGACCGGGTCGTCCCAGACCACGGTGACCCATGGCCGGTCGACGGCCGCGGCCCCCTCGACCGCCTCGGCCTCGGCCGGGACGGCCTGGCCCGCTGCCATCATGCGGACGTCGAACTCATCTGTCGTGGACCCCGGCACCATAAGGTCCAGGGTACGACGTCGGCGCGCGTCGAAAAACCCGCCCACCGGCCCTCGATCTACAGTATTCGAGTGTCCGAAGCCACCTCCGCTGTGATTCCCGGCAGCACCGCACTGTTCACCGACAAATACGAACTGACGATGCTCGAAGCCGCACTGGCCGACGGGTCGGGTGATCGCCCCTGCGTATTCGAGGTGTTCGCCCGGCGCCTACCCAGCGGTCGCCGGTACGGCGTGGTCGCCGGTACCGGCCGCCTCATCGACGCCCTCGCGACGTTCACCTTCGGGGAGAGCGAACTGGCATCGGTGTCGAGGTTTCTGGCGCCCGGCACCGTCGAGTGGCTGCGAAACTTCCGTTTCTCCGGCGACATCGACGGTTATCGCGAAGGCGATTTCTACTTCCCCGGCTCCCCGATCCTGTCGGTGAGCGGGACGTTCGCCGAATGCGTGCTGCTCGAGACGCTGGTGCTGTCGATCTTCAACCACGACAGCGCGGTGGCGTCCGCGGCCGCACGGATGGTCAGCGTCGCCGACGGGCGCACCCTGATCGAGATGGGCTCGCGTCGCACGCACGAGGAAGCGGCGGTCGCTGCGACCCGCGCCGCGTATCTCGCGGGTTTCGACTCGACGTCGAATCTGGAAGCGGCACGTCGCTTCGGTATCCCCGCGGCGGGCACCGCGGCGCACGCGTTCACGCTGCTGCACACGACGTCCGCGGGCCGGGACGAGGCGTCGGCCTTCCGCAGCCAGGTCGAGACGCTCGGGGTGGATACCACGTTGCTGGTCGACACCTACGACATCACGGCCGGAGTGAACACCGCGATCGAGGTCGCGGGCCCCGGTCTCGGCGCCGTCCGCATCGACTCCGGTGATCTCGGTGTCCTCGCGCGGCAGGTCCGCCGTCAGCTCGACGGCCTCGGCGCGAACCGCACCAAGATCGTCATGTCGGGCGATCTCGACGAGTACGGAATCGCGGGCCTGCGCGCCGAGCCCGTGGACGCATACGGCGTCGGGACGTCGGTGGTGACCGGCTCGGGAGCTCCCACCGCGGGCATGGTCTACAAGCTCGTCGAGGTCGCGGGTATTCCGGTCGAGAAGCGCAGCGCCGCGAAGGAGTCGCGTGGCGGGGCGAAGAAGGCAGTGCGGTATGCGCGTCGCAGCGGCACACTCGTCGAGGAAGTGGTTTATCCGGCCGACCTCGATCGGGTCCCCGACGGTGACGGATCGGTCGTGCACGACCTGATGGTTCCTCTCGTCCGCGACGGTGACCCGGTCGGTGGTCTTCCGACGCTCGAGGAGAGCCGACGTTTCCTTTCCCGGGGCATGGTGAGCCTGCCGTGGGAGGGGATGACGTTGTCGGCCGGTGATCCCGCGATCCCGACCCGGTTCGTTCGCGCGAGGTAACCAGCCCGCGGGACCGGCGCCCGGTGGACGCACGGTGCCGTGTCCCGGATCGCCGCGGACCGCGTCGGCCGGACCCGAAACCTGACGGTGCTGCCCGCTACCCTTGACGGGTGCCCGATCTTCCCGAAGTGCCCGAGCTGTTGCGAACCGCGGTACACGCGCTGGGCGGCAAGGAACGACGGAACCAGCTGACCATGGCGTCGGCAGTGGCACACAGCATCGACACCGGCGAGCACCTGGCCGTCCAGGCCGGCACCGGTACCGGCAAGTCGCTTGCATATCTCGTTCCGAGTATCCGGTACGCGGTCCGCACCGGCCGCACCGTCGTCGTCTCCACTGCCACCATCGCGCTGCAACGACAACTCGTCGAGCGCGACCTTCCGCGGCTCGCAAAGGCGCTCACCGATTCGCTGGGCCGCAGGCCACGTTTCGCGATCCTCAAAGGCCGCGGAAATTATCTGTGCCTCAACAAGATTCATACCGGTCTCGCGGAAGAACCACCGGACACCGGGCTGTTCGACGCCTTCGCGCTCTCGCGCATCGGACGTGAGGTGCGCCGGGTCACCGAGTGGTCCTCCGAGACGGATACGGGCGACCGCGACGACCTGAGCCCCGGCGTTTCCGACCAGGCCTGGCGTCAGGTCAGCGTCACCGCGCGCGAATGTCTCGGCAAGTCGCGCTGCCCGGTGGGCGAGGACTGCTTCGCCGAGATCGCGCGCGCGGAAGCGGCGCAGGTCGACGTCGTCGTCACCAACCACGCGCTCCTCGCCATCGACGCGATCACCGGCATCCAGATCCTCCCCGAGCACGACGTGGTGGTCGTCGACGAGGCGCACGAACTCGTCGACCGGGTCACCGGGGTCGCCACCGCCGAACTGTCGGGCAGCAGCGTCTCCGCTGCCGCGCGACGGTGCCTCAAGCTCGCGGGAGACGAGGAAGTCGACCGGCTCGAGGGCGCCGCAGAAAACTGGGATGCCCTGCTCGACGAGCTTCCACCCGGACGGTGGGACGCGGTGCCCGACGGCGCGGGTGCCGCACTCGCCGCGATCCGCGACGCCGCGTGGGCGGTGCACACCTCGATCGGGTCGCCCAAACCCGGCATGGATCCTGAGGCCGCCGCGGCTCGCAGTCAGGCTCTCGCGGAGATCGACGACGTCCACGATTGCGCCGTGCGCATCCTGACGGCCTTCGACGAGCCCGATCCGTCGCAACGCAAGGATGTCGTCTGGCTCGCGGCCGACGAGTTCCGCGGCGTCGCCCGCCGCACTGTCCGGATGGCGCCGCTGTCGGTGGGCGGTCTGCTGCGCTCGAAGCTCTTCGGCGAATCGACGGTCGTCCTCACCTCCGCGACCTTGACCGTCGGTGGTTCGTTCGACGGTCTCGCCGTCGACTGGGGGCTTCCCCCGCAGTCTCCGAGCCGCAGCGACACCGCCGCGGCTTCCGGCGCGGAGCCGCCCTCGGACACGAGCACCCTGAAATGGAACGGCATCGACGTCGGATCGCCGTTCGACCACGAGAAATCCGGCATCCTCTACATCGCCAAGAAGCTGCCGCCGCCCGGCCGCGACGGGATGCCGCCGAGCCATCTCGACGAGATCGAGAAGCTGGTCACCGCTGCCGGCGGACGCACACTCGGGCTGTTCTCGTCGATGCGTGCGGCGAAGGCCGCCGCCGAGGCCTTGCGCGAACGTGTGGACACCCCGATCTTGTGTCAAGGCGACGACGCGACCGGCGCGCTGGTCGAGAAGTTCGCCGCCGACGAACCGACGAGCCTGTTCGGCACGCTGTCGTTGTGGCAGGGGGTCGACGTGCCCGGACCGTCACTGTCTCTGGTGATCATCGACCGCATCCCGTTTCCCCGGCCCGACGATCCCCTGCTCGTCGCCCGCCAGCGAGCGGTCGAGGCCCGCGGCGGCAACGGGTTCATGGCGGTCGCGGCGAACCACGCGGCGTTGCTCCTCGCTCAGGGCGTGGGCAGGCTGCTTCGCAGCACCGAGGACCGCGGCGTGATCGCGGTGCTCGATTCCCGGCTGGCGACCGCCCGGTACGGCAGCTACCTGCGCGCGTCGCTGCCGCCGTTCTGGGAGACGACCGACCCCGAAATCGTGCGCAAGGCATTGGCCCGCCTACGTGGCTGACCTGCGGGTGGATCCGGTTCGCGACGGAACGCGGATCCACCCGGTCGCACATCAGGGCAGGCGGACCATGCCGAACTCTGCCGGCGAGGCGAGCAGATCGTGGTGCGGCAACACCCGCACGGTGTAACCGACCGGTCCGGCCAGCGGCAACCTGACATCTGCCTCGAACACTTCACCGAACGATCCCTTGCCGGTGTGGGTCATCGGGATCGAGACGATGTCGCTGAGCGAGTCGTCCGATCCGACCCGGCCGATCACCGCCTGCACCTCGACGTCGTCGGGCGCGAGCGCTCCGAGTTCCACGTGGGCAGTGACCGCGAGCCTCGAGCCGATCTCGGGCACCTCGGGCAGCCCTTCGGTATCGACCTGCGCGACCCGCACCGACGGCCATGCCGCTTCGAGTCGCTCCCGGTACTCGGCGACGGCCTTCGCACCGGCGAAGTCGTCGGCCGCGACGGACCGCGCGGCCGCTGCCGCCGGAATGTAGTAGTCGACGGCGTAGTCGCGGACCATGCGCGAGGCGAGCACCTTCGGTCCCAAATTCTCGAGAGTGTGGCGCACCATCTCGATCCACCGGCCGGGCACTCCGTCCCCGTCGCGGTCGTAGAAGCGCGGAAGCACCGAACGTTCCAGCAGTTCGTACAGCGCATTCGCTTCGAGGTCGTCGCGGCGTACGTCGTCGACCCCGTCGGCGGTGGGGATCGCCCAGCCGTTCTCACCGTCGTACATCTCGTCCCACCATCCGTCGCGGATGGACAGGTTGAGTCCGCCGTTGAGCGCCGACTTCATGCCGGACGTCCCGCAGGCCTCCAGCGGACGGAGCGGGTTGTTGAGCCACACGTCGCAACCCCAGTAGAGGTAGCGCGCCATGGACATGTCGTAGTCGGGCAGGAACACCACGCGGTGCCGGACGTCGTACTCGTCGGCGAACCGCACGACCTGCTGGATGAGCGCCTTTCCACCGTCGTCGGCGGGATGGCTCTTGCCCGCGACGACCAGCTGGAGTGGCCGTTCGGGGTCGAGGAGCAGTGCCCGCAACCGCTCCGGGTCGCGCAGCATCAACGTCAGGCGCTTGTAGGTGGGCACGCGCCGCGCGAAACCGATGGTGAGGACACCGGGTTCGAAGACCGAATCGACCCAGCCCAGCTCGGCTTCGGTCGCACCGCGTTCGATCCACGAGTTGCGCAGACGACGACGCACTTCTTCGACGAGCATGCTTCGCAGGGTGTTGCGCATCTCCCACAGTTCGCGGGCGTCGACGGTCTGCAGCAGTTCCCATCCGCGCGATTCCTCGACGAGATCAGGTCCGGCCAGGCGATCGGCCAGGGCGAGCCATTCGCGCGCAGCCCAAGTGGGTGCGTGCACGCCGTTGGTGACGGATCCGATCGGAACCTCGGTGGCGTCGAACCCGGGCCACAGCTCCTCGAACATGTTCCGGCTGACCGCGCCGTGCAGCTTCGAGACGCCGTTGCAGCGTTGCCCGAGCCGCAGTCCGAGGTGGGCCATGTTGAACACGTCCGGGTCGGACTCGCGGCCCAGAGCGAGAATGCGGTCGACGGTGAGACCCGGCAGGAGCGCCGACTCGTTCTCGCCGTTACGCCCCGAGAAATAGTGGCGCACAAGGTCGATCGGGAACCGGTCGATACCGGCGGGCACGGGCGTGTGCGTGGTGAAGACGGTTCCGGCCCGGACCGCGGCAAGCGCCTCGTCGAAATCGAGGCCTGTGCCCGTGACAAGTTCGCGGATGCGCTCGGCACCGAGGAAGCCCGCGTGTCCCTCGTTCATGTGGAACACGTCGGGGTCCGGCAGGCCGGCGATCCGGGTGTAGGCACGGACGGCACGCACACCGCCGATCCCGGCGAGGATCTCCTGCTTGATGCGGTGGTCCTGGTCGCCTCCGTAGAGCCGATCGGTGACCCCGCGGAGTTCTTCGTCGTTGCTCGCGATGTCCGAGTCGAGCAGCAGCAGCGGCACCCGGCCGATCTGGGCGATCCACACCCGCGCGTCGAGGGTGCGCCCGCCCGGAATCTCGACCTGGACGAGCGCCGTGGAGCCGTCGGCCTCCGTGAGCAATTTGATCGGCAGCCCCTGCGGGTCGTATGCCGGATAGTGCTCGACCTGCCATCCATCTGCGCTGAGCGACTGCCGGAAATAGCCGGAGCGGTAGAGCAATCCGACGCCGATCAGCGGCAGGCCCAGGTCCGAAGCCGCCTTGAGGTGGTCACCGGCGAGGATGCCGAGTCCGCCGGAGTAGTTGGGGAGGACTTCGGAGACGCCGAACTCCATGGAGAAGTACGCAATCCCCGCGGGCACGGCGGTGCCGCGTTCCTGTTGCTGCTGGTACCACCGGGGGCGGGACAGATAGTGGTCGAGATCGGCGGCGGCGGCGTCGAGCCGGACGAGGAATTCCTCGTTCTCCGCGAGGGCGTCGAGCCGCTCCGGTGGGACCTCGCCGAGCAGTCGGACGGGGTCGCTACCGCATCGCTCCCACAACTCGGGATCGACCGCGGCGAACAGATCCTGGGTCTCCGGATGCCACGACCATCTCAGGTTGGCGGTCAGTGTCCCCAACGCAGCGAGTCGCTCGGGAAGGTGGGCTCGTACGGTGAACCGACGCAAGGCTTTCACTCTGGGAAGCCTACCCATGTCCGCCGCGGCGCGGCGCCTTCGGTGCCGGAACCGAGGACAGGGAGGACATATCCCCCGGCCCCATTCGAACAGCCCCGACAAATCCGGCTCGGCCGGATGTGCACGCCCATGCGCTCGTCCTTTCGGATTGCCTCCGCGGAGACGTGGATCCGTACGGGAAAGAGGTTATGGAACGCCGCATTGCGCCTGGGTCACGCGCTGTGAACCGTGGGTAACCGATACGGTTCGTCACGCCCGATTCCGGGTATTCCGAGGTCACGATCAATGGTCGGCCGCGGGCCGCCGCCTCCATTACGGTTGACACAACACACGGCCGCAGTACGCCCCGGTCCCGGGTACGTCCCGGGCCCCGCACGGAACGGAGCAAGCGTGACAGGTCGCCTCGGCATCGACGACGTCCAACCCTCGATCGAAGGTGGGCGGTATCCCACCAAAGCGGTCGTCGGCGAGGTGGTACCGGTATCGGCAGTGGTGTGGCGCGAGGGCCACGACGCCATCGCCGCGACGCTGACCGTCCGCGGCCCTGCCACCGCCCCGGCGCCTGCGGCCAAACCGACGCGGATCCCGATGACGCCGGGGGCCGAACCCGACACCTTCCACGCGGTGTTCGCCCCTACCGCGCCCGGGATCTGGACGTACCGCATCGAGGCATGGAGCGATCCGGTGTCCACCTGGCGTCACGCGGTCGACGCCAAAATAACTGCGGGACAAGGCCCCGAGGATCTCGCGAACGATCTCGAGAGCGGCGCAAGGATTTTCGAGAAAGCCGCACGGGGCGTACTGCGCGGAAATCGCCCCACCCTGCTGGCCGTCGCCGCGTCGCTGCGCTCCGAACTCCCACTGGCAGAGCGGGTCGCTCCGGCCTTCTCCGCGGATGTCACCGAGATCCTGCGGGCTCAGCCGCTGCGTGAACTGCTCACACGCGGAAGAGCTTTCACTCTGGTGGTCGATCGGACGCGGGCTTTGTTCGGCTCGTGGTACGAGTTCTTTCCTCGTTCGACCGGTGGCTGGAACGAGGACGGCACGCCGCGGCACGGCACCTTCGAGACCGCGGCCGACGATCTCCCGCGCATCGCCGCCATGGAGTTCGACGTCGTCTATCTGCCGCCGATCCACCCGATCGGCCGGATCAACCGCAAGGGACCCAACAACACCCTCGTGGCGGGACCGGACGACGTGGGTTCGCCCTGGGCCATCGGTGCAGAGGAGGGCGGCCACGACGCGATCCACCCGCAACTCGGCGACGAGGACAGTTTCCTGGCATTCCGGGAGCGGGCCGAGGCCCTCGGCCTCGAGGTCGCGCTCGATCTCGCGCTGCAGTGCGCCCCGGATCACCCGTGGGCCCGTGACCATCCGGAATGGTTCACCGTTCTCCCGGACGGCACCATCGCCTACGCCGAGAACCCGCCCAAGAAGTACCAGGACATCTACCCGGTGAACTTCGACAACGACCGGGACGGGATCTACGCGGAAGTCCTGCGCGTCGTGCGACATTGGATCTCCTTGGGAGTCAAGATATTCCGGGTCGACAACCCGCACACCAAGCCACCGGACTTCTGGGAGTGGCTCATCGCCGAGGTCAAGAAGTCCGACCCGGACGTGTTGTTCCTGGCGGAAGCGTTCACCAGGCCCGCGCGCATGTACGGGCTGGCCCGACGCGGATTCACGCAGTCCTACACGTACTTCACCTGGCGTGTCGCGAAGTGGGAACTGACCGAGTTCGGACGCGAGATCGCAGACAAGGCGGACGAGGCCCGCCCCAACCTGTTCGTCAACACTCCGGACATCCTCCACGAGACGCTCCAGCACGGCGGGCCCGGCATGTTCGCCCTGCGGGCCGCACTCGCCGCGACGCTGTCCCCCACCTGGGGGGTCTACTCGGGATACGAACTGTACGAGCACCTCGCCGTCCGTCCCGGCAGCGAGGAATACCTCGACTCGGAGAAGTACCAGTTGCGTCCACGCCGGTTCGACGAAGCGCGCCGGCGCGGCGAGTCGCTCGAGCCGTGGCTGACGACCCTGAACCGAATCCGGCGCGCGCATCCCGCGCTACAGCAACTGCGGAACATCACCTTCCACCACATCGACAACGACGCCCTGATCGCGTATTCGAAGCACGACCCCGTCACCGGCGACGCGGTGCTCGTCATCGTGAACCTCAACCCGTACGGCGCCGAGGAAGGCACCGTCTGGCTGGACATGCCGTCGATCGGTCGCGAGTGGCAGGACCACCTCTCCGTTTACGACGAGGTGAGCGGGGAACAGTACACGTGGGGCCAAGCCAACTATGTTCGGCTGGAGCCATGGAAATCGGTCGCGCACATTCTGGTCCTGCCCCCGATCGGGATTCCGACCCGATCGACTCTCGCCTACAGGAGACTCACGTGACAGTGCCCCCACCGCCTTCCGCCGAGGAACCACCGCGCCGGCGGCACAGCCCGCGCCCGGAGGATCTCGCGCGGTTGGCCGCCGGTGAGCACCACGATCCGCACGCCGTTCTAGGTGCGCACCCGCACGCGGAAGGCACGGTCGTGCGCACATTGCGTCCGGGCGCGGAGAAGGTCGCTGCCCGCATCGGCGGTGTCGACTACCCCCTCGAGGCGGTGGGCAACGATGTCTTCAGTGCCCTGGTCCCCCAGTTCGACCTGGCCGACTATCGCCTCGTCGTCACCTATCCGTTCGACCACACCGAAGTCGTCGCCGACGGATACCGATTCCTGCCGACGCTCGGCGAGCTCGACCGTCACCTGTTCAACGAGGGACGGCACGAGCGCCTGTGGGAAATTCTCGGCGCGCACCCGCGTCATTACGACACACCCGACGGGCCCGTGACCGGCACCTCCTTCGCCGTGTGGGCGCCGAACGCGCGCGGAGTCACCGTCATCGGCGACTTCGACGGCTGGGGCGGGCGCACAGCACCCATGCGGGTGCTGGGGTCGAGCGGGGTGTGGGAGGTCTTCATCCCCGGTGTCGAACCGGGTGCGCTCTACAAGTACCGCGTGCACGGGCACGACGGTTCGGTGGTCGACAAAGCCGACCCGATGGCCTTCGCCGCGGAGGTGCCACCCTCCACCGCTTCACGGGTAATCGAGAGCAACTACACCTGGCTCGACGACGAGTGGGTGGCCGCGCGGGCGGTGTCCGAGCCGTTGCGTGAGGCGATGTCGGTGTACGAGGTACATCTCGGGTCATGGCGGCCCGGCCTGACCTACGTCGAACTGGCCGACCAACTCGCCGAGTACATCCTCGAAACCGGCTTCACGCACGTCGAACTCCTGCCGGTCGCCGAGCACCCGTTCGGCGGGTCCTGGGGTTATCAGGTCACCTCCTATTACGCTCCGACCTCACGTTTCGGCACCCCCGACGAATTCCGCGAGTTCGTCGATCGGCTTCACGCCGCAGGAGTCGGCGTGATCATGGACTGGGTTCCGGCCCACTTCCCGAAGGATCAGTGGGCACTCGCCCGGTTCGACGGAACGCCGCTGTACGAACATGCCGATCCGCAACGCGGCGAACAGCTGGACTGGGGAACCTACGTCTTCGACTACGGACGAGCCGAGGTGCGCAACTTCCTGGTCGCGAACGCGCTGTACTGGATCGAGGAGTTCCACATCGACGGCCTGCGCGTCGACGCGGTCGCCTCGATGCTCTATCTCGACTACTCGCGGCCGGACGGCGGGTGGACCCCGAACATCTACGGAGGTCGCGAGAATCTCGAGGCCGTCGGGTTCCTCCAGGAACTCAACGCGACGATCCACAAGCACCACGCGGGGGTCGTGACGGTCGCCGAGGAGTCGACTTCGTGGCCGGGTGTCACACGTCCGACCAACGTCGGCGGGCTCGGGTTCACCATGAAATGGAACATGGGCTGGATGCACGACACCCTCGGCTACCTCTCGCGCGACCCGGTGCACCGCACGTTCCATCACCACGAGATCACGTTCTCGCTGATGTACGCGTGGAGCGAGAACTTCGTCCTGCCCATCAGTCACGACGAGGTGGTGCACGGCAAAGGCACGCTGTGGACCCGTCTTCCGGGCGACGACGAGACGCGGGCCGCGGGTCTGCGGTCGCTGCTCGCCTACATGTGGGCGCATCCGGGCAAACAACTGCTGTTCATGGGGCAGGAGTTCGGGCAGGTCGCCGAGTGGTCGGAGGAACGCGGACTCGACTGGTGGCAGCTCGATCAGCCACTCCACCGCGGTATCCAGAAGCTCGTCGGCGACCTCAACCGCACCTACCGGGCGCATCCGGCGCTGTACACACTCGACAGCGCACCGGACGGGTACTCGTGGATCGATGCGAACGACGCCCACAACAACGTGCTGAGTTTCCTGCGGTACGGCATCGACGGTTCGGTCGTCGCGTGCCTGCACAACTTCTCCGGGACCACCCACGCCGACTATTGTGTCGGTTTACCCGAACCCGGCACATGGGAAGAGATTCTCAACACGGATGCGACCGCCTACCACGGTCACGGCACCGGAAACCTCGGTGCGGTGGAGGCGACAGAGCATTCGTGGCACGGGCGTCCTGCGTCGGCTCGGGTGACCTTGCCCGCGCACGGTGCCATCTGGCTGTCGTTGCGGGGGTGACCCGCACGCGACGAAGGAGCACCACAACGTGAGACGGACACGACGGTTCGAGCGGGTGGCGGTGCCCGTGATGGCCGTGGTTCTGCTGGCGGGGTGTGCTCAACAGGTCGGCGGCACGGCCGTGTCGATATACGACAACCCTTTCACGGTAGCCGGTCTGCCCGTCACGAACGGTTACAGCGGGCCCCGCGTCGGTGTTCTCGACGCCGACGTCGTCGTCGAGAACACCGACGGCGGCCCCGTCGATGTTCTGGCGGGCAACGCGATCGGCGACATCGAGGACTACTGGCGCGAGGAGTTCAGGAGCATCGCCAAGGGCTCGTTCGAGCCGGTGTCCACGATCATGTCGTGGGATCCGTCCGAACGGCGCGGCCCCCGCTTCTGCGGGGAACCGACCTTCGACTTCGTCAATGCCGCGTACTGCAGTCCCGGCGACGTCATCGGCTGGGACCGGTCCTACCTGATGCCTCAGCTGATCGACGACTTCGGGCCCATGGCCGCCGTGATGGTGCTCGCCCACGAGTACGGTCACGCGATCCAGTACTCGGCGGGGCTGATCGCCGACGACGACCCGGGCATCGTGTTCGAGCAGCAGGCCGACTGCTTCGCCGGCGCGTTCATGCGTCATGTGGCAGAGGGCCGTGCGGCACACTTCGAACTCGACACCTCCGACGGCCTGAACAATGTGCTCGCGTCGATGCTGCTGTTCCGCGACACCGATCCCAACGACCCGGACTCCATCCACGGGTCAGCGTTCGAGCGGGTCACGGCCGTCCAGATCGGGTTCACCGACGGCGCAGGGGCCTGCGCCCAGATCGATGCCGCAGAGATCGAGACGCGACGGGCGGACCTGCCGCAATACTTCGACGGCAGCGACGACGGGGAGCTCGCGGTCACCGCGGAGTCCGTGGACCTGATCTTCCATTCGTTCGACCGCGTCTTCGAACTGGCGAACCCGCCGAGGCTCGACCTGTCCGGCGCGGACCTCGACTGCGCGGATGCCGCGGCCACGTCACCGGTCTCGTACTGCCCGGCGACGAACACCGTGGGAGTCGACCTCGAGGAACTCGCCGAGCGCGGCACCCCCACGACGGCGGGGAACGACGAGTTCGATGCCGACGTCCGCGGCGACTACAACGCGTACGTGCTGGTCGCGTCCCGGTACGCGTTGGCCGTGCAGCACTCCAACGGGCAATCGCTCACCGATCCGCGCACGGCTTTGCGCGCGGCATGTCTGTCCGGCGTCATCAGTGCCGCACTGAGTCCGATGAGCGCGCTCGCGGCCGAACTCGAGCCCGACGCGGAAATGGTGTGGCTCTCCCCCGGGGATCTCGACGAGGCGGTCTCCGGGCTGCTCACCGACGGCCTGGCCGCCAGCGACGTCAACGGAACCACCGTGCCCAGCGGCTTTTCGCGGGTCGACGCGTTCCGTACGGGGGTGCTCGGCGGCGAGGCAGCCTGCAACGGCCGCTACCGATAAGCAGCGGCCGTTGGGGCGGTCTCGGTTCCGGTCGGCCTCGGGGGCTAGTACAACGCCATCGCGAGCTTGCGACGCGCCGCGACCACGAAATCCTCGGCCGGGTCGAACAACTCGAACAGTTCGAGCAGCCGGGTCCGTGCCGCGGTGCGTTCGTCGCCGGCACTGCGGCGCACGAACTCGATCAACCGCGTGAACGCCGCTACCGGATCCTGAGCGAACAGTTCGGCGTCCGCCGCTGCCAGTTGCGCGTCGAGGTCTGCGGGGGCGGCGTCCGCACGTGCGACCGCGTCCTCCGGCAGGTTCTGGGCGCGCCCGAGGAACCTGACCTGCCGCAACGCGGCCTGCGCGTCGGTGTTGTTCGGTTCGGAGTTGAGGATCAGCCGGTACGCGGCCTCGGCGCCCTCGAAATCACCCTGCTCGAGAGCCTGTTCGGCCGCCTCGAAGCGGGGGTCCGCAGGTTGCTCGGAAGGCTCACCGTCGGCGCTCGGCGGTCCGGTGAGTTTGCCGGCGACGGCCTCGCGGATCGCGTCGAGCCACTGCCGAAGCGCGGCTTCGGGCTGGACACCCTGGAAATCGGCGAGGGGCTGCCCGGCGGCGAGCGCGACGACGGTGGGTACCGACTGCACACCGAACGCCTGCGCGATACGCGGATTGGCGTCGACGTCGACCTTCGCGAGCACCCATTCGCCGCCGGCTTCGGCGGCGAGCTTTTCGAGCGTCGGGGTCAGCTGCTTGCAGGGTTCACACCACGTCGCCCAGAGATCGACGATCACGGGAACCTGCATCGACCGTTCGAGAACCTCCGCCTCGAACGTGGCTTCGGTGACGTCGATGATCGACGCGATCGTGCCGGGGGTGCCGTTGTCGCTCGGCGGAGGTGGCGGCGGGGCGGTGGCCCTCGCCTTGAGCGGCGCGAGATCCACCGCGCCGGACATTGCTGCGGCTGCAGCAGCGGAACGTGCTGGACGGGAACCGGGTCGAGTCACGCCATCCAGTTTGTCATGCCCGGGCGGTGGTGCGCCGGGCGGTCAGGCTGCTGTGTCGACTTTCTCGCGGCTTTCGGGGGCGGACAGTTCGGCGAGACGGCCGGTGCGCACTGCCCAGCGCTCGAAGACGATCGTGCCGAACGGCGGGACACTCGAAACCAGGGCCAGGAATGTGGTCTTCAGGTCCCACTTGAGCGACCATGCGGTGAGAAGTGCGACGAGAACGAACGGGATGAAACCGGCCACGCCGTGCACCATGCCCGGGATGGCGATTGCTTCTTCGTATCCGAGCACCCACTTGAAGAACATCGCGATCAAGAGCGCGAGCCAGGTAACGGCTTCCCAGATCGCGACGAGGCGGAACCTCTTCGCGGGAGTGGACAGGTCGAAGAAGTTGGTCATGGCGCCCATTGTGCCGGACGGCTACGACCGCCTGTAGTGGTGGTGAGAGACATCACGGCCCCGGTGTGCTGCACCGGGGCCGTGATCGTGCTCTGAGCCTGAAGGTCAGGCCTTCGGGACACGTACGACGAGGGCGTCGCCCTGGCCACCACCACCGCACAGTGCGGCCGCGCCGACGCCACCACCGCGGCGCTTCAGTTCCAGCGCGAGGTGCAGGGCGATGCGGGCACCCGACATGCCGAGCGGATGGCCCAGCGCGATCGCCCCACCGTTGACGTTGACCTTGTCCGCGTCGATGCCGAGTTCGCGTGCCGAGACGATGCCGACGGCTGCGAAGGCCTCGTTGATCTCGATCAGGTCGAGGTCCTTCGGGTCGATACCTTCTCGCGCGCATGCCTTCGCGATTGCACGGGCGGGCTGGGACTGCAGCGTCGAGTCGGGTCCGGCAACCACACCGTGCGCGCCGATCTCCGCGATCCAGCTCAGGCCGAGTTCCTCGGCCTTCGCCTTGCTCATCACCACTACCGCAGCGGCGCCGTCGGAAATCTGCGAGGCCGAACCGGCAGTCACGGTGCCGTCCTTGGAGAAGGCGGGGCGCAGTTTCGCGAGCGATTCGGTCGTGGTGTCGGCGCGGATTCCCTCGTCGGCGGCGAACATGATCGGGTCGCCCTTGCGCTGCGGAATCGCCACGGGCACGACCTCTTCGTCGAAGAGCCCGTCCTTCCAGGCGCGCGCCGCGTTCCGGTGCGAGGCCGCGGCGAATGCATCCTGCTCCTCTCGGGAGACGAAACGCTCGTCGCTGTTGGCGGACTCGGTGAGGTTGCCCATCGCCTGGTCGGTGAAGATGTCGTGCAGGCCGTCGTACGCCATGTGATCACGCAGCGTCACATCGCCGTACTTGAAGCCGGCGCGGCTCTTCTCGAGCATGTGCGGCGCCTGGCTCATCGATTCCTGGCCACCTGCGACGACGACGTCGAATTCGCCCGCACGGATCAGCTGATCGGCCATGGCGATCGCGCTGATGCCCGACAGGCACACCTTGTTGATGGTCAGTGCCGGAACATCCATCGGGATCCCGGCGGCGACAGCGGCCTGGCGTGCGGGGATCTGCCCGGCGCCGGCGGTAAGGACCTGTCCCATGATCACGTACTCGACCTGTTCGGGGGCGACGCCTGCCTTCTCGAGAGCGCCTTTGATCGCGACGCCACCGAGGTCGGATCCCGAGAGATCCTTGAGTGAACCCTGCAAACGCCCCATGGGCGTACGGGCTCCGGCGACGATGACAGAACTGCTCACGGAAACGACCTCCGACGATCGGTGAAGAAATGGGGCGCCCAACCGGGCTCGATGCCACTCCCGATATGAACGCATGCAACGTTAACGCTACCGTCTAGAACATGACTGAGATCTCCCCCACTTCCGCTCCGGGCGCCGCAATTCTCGCGACCGGCCTCGTCACCGCGATCGACCACGTCGGCATCGCAGTCCCCGACCTCGACGCGGCCCTCACGTGGTACGCCGAGAACCTGGGCCTCGTGTCGACCCATGAGGAGGTCAACGAGGAGCAGGGTGTCCGGGAAGCGATGCTGTCCGTGCCGGGCAGCCCCGAAGGTGCAACCCAGATTCAGCTGCTCGCACCCCTGAACGAGAATTCCACCATCGCGAAGTTCCTGGACCGCAGCGGCCCGGGCTTGCAGCAGCTCGCATACCGCGTATCCGACCTCGACGCTGTCAGCGCGGCACTGCGCGCCAACGGCGTCCGTCTGCTGTACGACGCGCCTCGTCGCGGCACCGCCGACTCTCGCATCAACTTCCTCCACCCCAAGGATGCGGGCGGCGTTCTCGTCGAACTGGTGGAGCCGGCCGCGCACGCTGCGCACTAGCTGCCCGTCGCACCGAACTGTTGGTGCAGGACCGCGACTTCGCTCCCGTCCAGTTATAGGCGGGAGCGCAGCGTGTCCTCCGGTCTCAACAGGTAGATTGTCGCCATGGTCTTCGATCGTGATCGCACCCCCAGCCACCTGCCGTTCTCGATCGTGCGAAAAGGCTTCGACCGCGACGAGGTAACCAATTACTTCGCCCGGTTCGAAGCCGAGTTGCGCGTGACCGCGACCGACCGCGACGCCGCATCCGCCCAAGCGCGCGACCTGGCGCGACAGCTCGAGAACGCACGCAACGAGATCGACGAACTCCGTAGGGATGTGGACCGGCTCTCGGTCCCGCCCACGACGGCGGAGGGCATGAGCGACCGCATCTCGCGGATGCTGCGACTCGCGTCCGACGAGGCATCCGAGCTGCGGGCACGCGCGGAAGCGGACTCCGCCGAGATGATTTCGCTCGCCGAGCAGGAGGGCATCCGGCTCCGCGGCGATTACGAACAGAAGCTCGCAGAACTCGAGGATCGCCGCGTCGCTTTCGAGGAAGAGCACAAGCGGACGATGGCTGCCGCGCGCAAGGAAGCCGACCGCATCGTCACGGCTGCCCACGCCGAAGCCGACCGTCACGCCGCCGAAGCGGAAAGCAAGCGCGAGCAAGTTCAGCAGGACTTCGAGATCACGATGGCCGAGCGCCGCAGCAAGCTTCTCGGCGCGCTCGACGAACTCGAGCGTAAGAGCAAGGCCGAGGCCGAACGACGCATCGAGGTGGCGACGGAAGAAGCCGCTCGCCGACTCTCGACGGCCACGGAGCAGTCCGAGCGCAAGGTCGCCAACGCCCGGGACCTCACCGAGGAACTGCGGATGCTGCGCGGACGCATCCTGGGCCAGCTCGACGCGGTACGCGAGCAACTCGACGACGTGCCGACGATGCTCGCCGCGATCAATCGCGAGGGCGAACTGCTCGATCGGGAGATCTCGCTCGACAGGCCTCGACCGGCCACTGGCAGCACCGAGGGTGGATCTCCGGCGCGCAATCCCGAGAAGGCGGAGAACGCCGACGGCCAGGGCGCGTCGTCTGCACGGCCGACGCAGGGCGGTGCCGCCACGCCGGGCGGTGCCCCGAAGTCGGGCGGCGCCCCGAAGTCGGCAGAGGCACCGAAGTCCGGGACCCCGAAGTCCGGGACCCCGAAGCCCGCGGAAGCGGCGAAGCCCGCACAATCGGCGGCGCCCGGCAAGCCTGCCGACACGAACGCGAACAAGCCGGCGAATGCCACCAAGCCGGCTGAGGGCCCCGGCGCGTCGGGTACACAGCCGCGGAACACCACCGCGGCCGGACCGAACATCCAGGGCCGCTCCCCCGCCGTCGCCAGCAAGGTACGGAACTAGACGAAGTGACCGTCAGATCCGCCGGCCGACCATTTCGTTGATCCAGTCCGGCGCGTACGGCGACGTGCAACCCGGGGAGGTCGGGTAGTCCTCGAGAGCCGCTCCCCGATCTCGAGGGCGCGCGGCCGGTACTGTTCGTGCTCGATTCCGATCTGGGCAAGACAGTGGTTCATCGACCATTGCAGTCGGTCGGGAGCATCCTTCATCTCCGACTCGACGACGTCGAGCAGCCCCGCGAGATCCAGGCCGTCGGGGTTGCGTGCCACCCGGCCGGTGGTCAGATCCCAGCCCGCGCTCGCGACACTCGGGTGCGCGCAGACGAGCCTACGAGTGAACGGACAGAAATGCGTGCGAGTCCGAGAACCTGACCACGATGCCCGCTACGACCACCGGCGGGTCGGCCGACGGGTTCCGCGACCCTTCCAGCACCCGTTGTGCCAATGCCGCCTGTCGTCGGCGCCGCCCGGTGTGTCGACGGGCCACGCCACCACGTGCGGTGTGCCCGGAGCGATCTCGTGGTCGCAACCCGGGCATCGGTACGGTTTGGTGGCACGACTGCCGGGCACGGTCCGCACGGTGTATCGCTCGTCGTGCGCTCCTGCCGGCCCGTTCTCCGTACGGCTCGTCGCGAAACCGAACGCGGTCCCCTCCGTATCGGGGTGTCCGCGTCTGCGTGCCGAGCTGGGGGGACGGTTGCGGCGAGGCACGGTCAGAACAGTCTGAACTCGGTGCTCTCGGTCCCGCGCAGAGCCTCGTAGTCGAGAACGAGGCAACGGATCCCTCGATCCGTCGCCAAGGTTTTCGCCTGCGGCTTGATCTGCTGCGCGGCGAAGACGCCGCTGACCGGAGCGAGCAAAGGGTCGCGGTTGAGAAGCTCGAGATAGCGGCTGAGCTGTTCGACGCCGTCGATCTCCCCGCGGCGCTTTATCTCCACCGCCACCGTGGCGCCGTCGGCGTCGCGGCACAGGAGGTCGACGGGACCGATCGCAGTCGGGTACTCACGCCGCACCAGGGTGAACCCCCGCCCGAGTGTTTCCACATGTTCGGCGAGGAGTTCCTGCAGGTGCGCTTCGACGCCATCCTTGATCAGCCCGGGGTCCACTCCGAGTTCGTGGCTGGAGTCGTGCTCGATCTCCTCGAGGGTGATCCTCAGTTCTTCACCGGCTTTGTTCGTCACCACCCACAGCGCCTGCGCCGCCTCGGCCGGCTCCTCGACGAGCCAGCAGGGCGGGCTCATCCAGTTCAAAGGCTTGTAGGCGCGGTCGTCGGCGTGGATACTCACCGAACCGTCGGCTTTGACGAGGAGTAGTCGGCGTGCCGAGGGCAGATGCGCCGTCAGGCGTCCGATGTAGTCCACACGGCAACGGGCAATCACAAGACGCACGGACCCACCCTAGTGGATCTGCTCGACTACTCTCGAACGACCATGTCAGCACGCAGCAACCGCACCGCTCCTCTGGGCTCCGCGATTCTCGGTGAGCCCGCCGAACCCGTCCGGCGGCAACGCATCCGTATCCAGTCGCTGCTCACCCTCTCGCTCGTGGCGACGCACCTCGTGGGTGCCGCGCTCGTGGCGGCACTCATCAACGTCGTCATCCCGGGCCCGTCCGTTCTCACGTCGGACTTCCTGGTGGTCACCGCAATCCTCGCGCCGGTGTACGTGGGGGTCGCGATCGTGCTGGGGTCGGTCATGTTCACGCGCGGCGCTCTCCGGCGGCTGCGGTGGGCCCTCGAAGACCGGCCTCCCACCGCCGCGGAACAGCGCATCGCTTTGCAGATGCCCTGGCGCATCACGCTCGAACAGGGCGGATTGTGGTTTCTCGGGCTGATTCTCTTCACGACGTGTTTCGGCCTCGTCGACCCGGAAACCATCCCGAAGGTCGCATTGACCATCACCCTCGCCGGGTTCACGGTGTGCGGCTTCGCGTACATGTTCACCGAATTCGCGTTACGTCCCATCTCTGCCAGGGCACTCGAGGCAGGCACACCGCCCCGGCGGAGATTCGCCGGCACCACCGGACGGGTGATGCTTTCCTGGGCTCTCGGCAGCGCGGTACCCGTGGTAGGGCTGATCCTGGTCGCGGTGTTCGCTTTCATCCGCCCGGTCACCACCACCCGCCTCGCGATCACCATCCTCGTTCTCTGCACGATCGCGCTGTTCACCGGTTCGCTGCTGATGTACCTGACGGTCCGATCGACCATCGCCCCGATCGAATCGGTGCGTTTCGGGATGCGCAGGATCGAGGACGGCAGCTTCGACGCAGCCGTCGTCGTCTACGACGGCACCGAACTCGGCCAGCTGCAAACAGGGTTCAACCGGATGGCCGAAGGACTGCGCGAACGCGAACGTATGCGGGACGTGTTCGGCAGACACGTCGGCCGAGATGTCGCAGCGGCCGCCCTGAACCGTGCAGAGACACTCGGTGGCGAAGAACGGGAAGTCGCTGTGCTGTTCATCGACATCATCGGCTCGACGGGGATCGCAGCGAGCAGACCACCCACCGAGGTCGTCGAACTTCTCAACCGGTTCTTCGCCGTCGTCGTCCACGAGATCCACGTCGCCGGAGGCTTCGTGAACAAGTTCGAGGGCGACGCGGCGCTCGCCATCTTCGGCGCCCCGGTCGCAGTCGACGACGCTCCGGGGCGGGCGCTGGCGGCTGCACGCAGAATGGCACAACGACTGGAAACCGAGGTGCCCGAATGCCGGGCAGGGATCGGGATCACCGCGGGGATCGCCGTCGCCGGCAACATCGGGGCCGAAGAACGGTTCGAGTACACGGTGATCGGGGATCCGGTCAACGAGGCAGCACGACTGTCCGAGTTCGCCAAGACGGTGCCCGGACACGTCGTCGCCTCACGCCGTGCGCTCGACGCCGCTTCCGGCGAAGAACGCGCGCGATGGACGCTGGGCGAGGAAGTGGTGCTTCGGGGACGGTTGGAGTCGACCCACTTGGCAGTTCCGGCCTGCTGACAAACTCCGGCGTGCTTACTCTCCCGCGATGATCGCGTCGAGGAATCGCCGGGTGCGCTCCTGTTCGGGGTTGGTGAAGATGTGCTCGGGCGTGCCTTCTTCGACGATGCGCCCCTGATCGAACATCAGCACCCGGTTGGAGACGTCGCGCGCGAAGTTCATCTCGTGGGTGACGATGAGCATCGTGATGTCCGTCGTCTCCGCGATGGTGCGCAGCACGTCGAGCACATCGGCGACGAGTTCGGGATCGAGGGCCGAGGTGACCTCGTCGAGCAGCAGGATGTCGGGATCCATCGCGAGGGCTCTCGCGATAGCGACGCGCTGCTGCTGCCCACCGGACAATTGCGTGGGATGGGCAGTCTCCTTGTCCGACAATCCGACGGTCGCGAGCAGTTCACGTGCGCGCTCTTGTGCTTCGGACTTCTTGCGACCGAGCACGTGGATGGGCGCTTCGGTGAGATTCTCCATCACGTTCATGTTCGGAAAAAGGTTGAACTGCTGGAACACCATTCCGATACTGCGACGCATCGCTCGGAGGTGTCGTTCCGAGGCAGGAACCAGCCGATCCCCTTTCTTCTCATGGCTGAGGGGCTCACCCTTGACCCGGATCACGCCGCCGTCCACTTTCTCCAAAGTCATGAGAAGGCGAAGGATGGTCGTCTTTCCGGAACCACTGGGGCCGATCAGAGTCACCCTGTCGCCGGCCGCAACTTTGAAGTCGAGGTGGTCGAGGACCACGTTGTCACCGAACTTCTTGACGACGGAATCGAATTCGATCATCGGCACACCTGATGTGCCTCGCGCGGTGGCGATGTCCTCGTCGAGGGCGGGTTCAGTGGGCAAGTCGACGCTCCAATCTGCGGATGAGCACTGACGTGGGGTAACTGGCTGCGAGGAAGATCAGCCCCGCCATCGTCAGCGGCTCGAGGTACTGAAAGTTTCGTGCACCGAATTGCTGCGCGGCCGTGACCATTTCGACCACGGAGATGGTGAACAGGTACGGCGTGTCCTTGAACATCGACACTGCATAGTTGCCGAGTGCGGGAACGACACGCCGGACGGCCTGCGGCAGGATCACCGCACGCCATGTACGCGCGGGGGGCAGGGACAGTGCCCTAGCCGCTTCCCACTGCCCCACCGGTACCGCTTCGATACCAGCCCGATACACCTCGGCCATGTAGGTCGCGTAGTGGATACCGAGCACCCCGATGCCGATCTGCAACGCCGAGAATTGCGGGAGCAGATAGTAGACGAACAGCAACTGCACGACGAGCGGCGTCAACCGAATGAATTCGACTACCGCAGAGAGCACTTTTGCGAGCACCTTCGGCAAGGAGCGCCGCATGATCGCCACGGCCAGACCCAGTATTGCTGCGAGAGCGAATCCCAGTACCGTCGCCAGGAGCGTGATCCGGAATCCCTCGAGCAGCACCGGCAGCGCCTCCCCGGCGCGTTGCCAACTCCATTGCACGTTCACGTCTTCACCACCCCCGCGGGTTCGTCGAGAGCCGGCGCGACTCCGAAGATCTCACGCATGCTCGGACCGGTACCCAGCCGGCGTTTCGCGCGCACCTCTAGAGCGTTCATGAACAACGTCAGCACGTACCCGAGCACGAAATAGAGGACCAGCCCGATTCCGAACGCGAACAGGGTGTCGCCGGTGCTCTGCCGCAACTGTTCGATCTCGAACGTGAGATCCTGCAGCAGAATGTAACTCGCGAGCGCGGTGCCCTTGAGCAACTGGATCAGCAGATTCGTCAGCGACGGGATCATCTCGGCCCAGGCCTGCGGGAAGATCACCCGGCGCAGCCGTTGCCAGTACCCGAAGTTGAGAGCAGTGGCTGCTTCCCACTGTGGCCGCGGAACCGATGCGATCGCGCCGCGCACCACCTCTGCCCCGTATGCCCCGTAGTTGAGCGATAGGGCAAGGATCCCGCACACGATCGGTTCGAGCCGGTACCCGAACAGCGGAAGCACGTAGAAGAACCAGAACAACTGCACCAGCAGCGATGTGCCCCGGAAGAATTCGATGATCACGCGGGCACTGCCGCGGAGCGCAAGATTCTCGGCGGCACCCGCCAGGCCGAGCACGAGAGCGAGCAGGAATGCGAAAATCGCACTACCGATGGTCAATTCGAGCGTGACCACGATCCCGTCGAAAATGCGGGGTATCGCGTCCCGAAACTGGTCGAAATTCGAGTCCGTAGCCATTGTCCGGATCCCGAAATCAGGCTGTACCCTCGCACAGAATCTCGGTCGTCAGTTCCGGGTCCGGCAGTTCTTCCGCCGTGAAGCCGTACTCCCCGACGATCGAGAGGTAGGTGGCCTCGTCCGACGTGATCTTGGCCAGTTCGGCGTTGTAGGCGTCGCGCAGTTCCGCGTCGTCCGTACGGAACACGGTGCCGCCCGCGCCGACCTGGGGAACGCCGTCGATATTCGCGACGAACGACTCCGTGACGTCGACGGGCGCGTTCTCGTTGTTCTGTTTCATCCAGTTCAGCGAGATGCCCGTCAACGCGAAGACGTCGGCGCGGCCGTTGACCACAGCATCCATGCCGTCCTGCGGCGACGCCACCTGCATCGCGTCGATCCCCAGCTCCGAGGCGTAGTCGGACTCGATCGCGCCGGTGAGCACGGCCATGCGGACGTCCTTGTCGGCAATCGTCTGCATGTCGCTGAGCTGTTGCGGGTTCCCCTCGGGAACCATCAGTGCCGTCGTGTAGTTGAACTCCGGCTCACTGAACAGAGCCTGTTCACACCGTTGCGGCAGGATCGACATGCCGGCGCTGACGACGTCGAACCGTCCCGCCTGAAGCCCCGGAATGAGCGCGCCGAAGTCCGTCGCGACGCCTTCCACATTGTCGATTCCGAGGTTGGAGAAGATCTGCCGGTGCAGTGCCACAGTCGCACCGGTAAGTTCACCGTCCTGCATGAAGCTGTAGGGCGCCTCGCCCGCGAAACCGACAGTGACGGTTCCGCTGTCCTGCAATCGCTGGAGTGTCGACCCGTCGCCCGAGTTGTCCACGCTCGTGCATCCCGTCATCGACGCACCGATGAGACCGACGCCCGCAACAGTTGCCGCCGCCGTCTTCGAGATTCCCATGGAGCCCAAACGGTTCTTCATAGTCTCGCCCTCTCGTCGCCCTGAGAACGACCCGGGAGGATGCGCACCGCCGTGCAGCACGATCCAAGCGGATCTTGCACCAGCGGACGTTACTCACATCACGGGGCAACGCGGGATACAGAAGGGCGTCGTTACCATCTCGTGACCTAATGACTCCACGAGACAGCGATCGGGCATGAAACTCCGGAGGATCGGGTATGCACCACGCCGACTCCGAACGAACCCGATCCAAGACGCACGAAAGGGGACCCACTATT
>NZ_BDAM01000002.1 GCF_001895045.1 Rhodococcus coprophilus NBRC 100603
TTTGCGTTTCGGACTTGTCCGCTTCCGCTCCGGGGCAACCGTTCCAACCTATCACCGTCGATCCGAGGAGCGCAACTTGTGTGCTTCTTGGTCTTCGGGCAGGTGCTCGAAGTGACTTACCCGAACACCAGTGAACTCCGTACCTTTCGGTCCGGGTCGGTGTCCGTGTCGCTCGAACGACGACAAAGTTACGCCGCCGCTAACGAGCCGTCAAATCCGCTGGTCAACGGCCCGAAAGCGGGCGGCGAACGTGCGGGGTCAGCCCCGATCGACGCGTACGCCGGCAAAGTTCCGCTTGCCCCGGCGAATGACGAGCCACCTGCCGTGGAGCAGCTCGCCGTCGCCCGGTGTCCACTCTTCCGACGACACCCGAACGTTGTTGACCGAGGCGCCACCCTCCTTCACCGTTCGGCGGGCTGCGCCCTTGCTCTCGCACAGACCCGTGGCGACGAGCAGGTCGACGATCGTGTCGGGCTCACCCGGGTGCAGATCCACCACCGACGCTTCGGTCAGGGCGGCGGCGAGCGTCGGCTCGTCGAGGTCGGCCAGTTCCCCGCGCCCGAAGAGGGCACGGCTCGCCAACTCGACGGCCGCGGTGTTCGCCGCGCCGTGGACGAGCGTGGTCATCTCCGCGGCGAGTCGCTTCTGCGCCTCGCGCGCGTGCGGCCGTTCGACCGTTGCGGTCTCGAGTTCGGCCAGTTCCTCGCGGTCGAGGAACGTGAACCAGCGCAGGTACTTCATGACATCTGCGTCCGCCGCGTTCACGAAGTACTGGTACCAGGCGTACGGGCTGGTCATCTCCGGGTCGAGCCAGAGGCTTCCGCCGCCGGTCGACTTGCCGAACTTCTTGCCGTCGGACGACGTCACCAGGGGGACCGTCAACGCGTGAACCGACGCGCCGTCGGTCCGGCGGTTGAGCTCGACGCCCGCGATGATGTTGCCCCACTGATCGGAGCCACCGACCTGGAGTGCACATCCGTAGTCGCGGCGAAGCTGCACGAAATCGTTCGCCTGCAGCAGCATGTAGCTGAACTCGGTGTAAGAGATGCCGTCGCCTTCGAGCCGTCGCTTGACGGTGTCGCGGGCGAGCATCACGTTCACCGAGAAGTGCTTGCCGATGTCACGCAGGAAATCGACGGCGGTCAGCTGCCCCGTCCAGTCCAGGTTGTTCGCGACCACGGCACCGGTCGGCGACTCGTCGAAGTCCACGAAGCGCTCGAGTTGCCCGCGGATCCGCTGCGCCCAGTCGGCGACGGTGTCGGCGGAGTTCATCGTCCGCTCCCCCACATCCCGGGGATCGCCGATCATGCCGGTTGCGCCACCTGCGAGGACGATCGGGCGGTGCCCGGCCCGCTGGAACCGTTTGAGTGCGAGAAGCGGGACAAGGTGACCGGCGTGCAAGCTCGGTCCGGTCGGATCGAAGCCTGCGTACAGGGTGATCGGACCTGCGTCGAGATCGCGTCGGAGTGCATCGAGATCGGTCGATTGGGCAATGAGCCCGCGCCAGGTCAGTTCGTCGAGAATGTGCTCAGTCACCGCTCGATCATCCCATTCGCGCTCGGAGCGCCGGCGCCCGTGGGCTCCGTCGATACGCCGAGACCCCGGGTGAGCCGGGAATCCACCGACGCCACGGCCGGTCCGCGGCGACGCTGATCCCGACGCGCGGTCCGGAGGCAACGGCGACTTCAGGACGTTGCTCCGGGAGTTCCAGGCGTACCCGCGACTGCTCGGAGAACATGTCGAGACCGTTATCGGAGATATCCAATCCTAGTGCCGCGGCGAGGTTTCCGGGTCCGCGGGCAAGCTTGTCGGCCGGCATTCCCGGCGTTCGTCGCTGCCGGGCGCACTCCTCACCCTCCACGACTTCACCTCCGCGCAGCAATACCGCGGCGGCGACGCCGTCGGGTCCGACCGAGATGTTCGCGCACAGATGCAGGCCGTAGCTGCGGTAGACGTACAGGTGACCGGCTGGTCCGAACATCACGGCGTTGCGTGCGTTCGGCCCCCGATACGAGTGCGCCGAAGGATCCGGCCACGGACCGTCCTCCGGGCCGCCGTACGCCTCGACCTCCGTCAACCGGATTGCGACTTCACCGACGCGAACCACTGCGCCGAGCAGGGCGCAGGCAGCCTCGACCGGGTCGAGGGTTGCGAGGTCCTGCGCGCTCATACCGGTCGGTTGGTCAGTCCTGGGTCCAGCCCGGGACGCCGCGCGCGACGTAGTCCTCATGCTCTGCGTCACCGACGGAGACCGCCTCGTCGATGAGCAGCACCGGGATGCCGTTCTCGATCGGGTAGGCGCGGCGCAGCCGGGGGTTGTAGAGAACCGTGTCGTCGACGAGAAGCAGCGGCCCCTTGTCCTCGGGGCAGGCAAGAATGTTCAACAGCGTGGGATCGACGGCCACGGGGGTCCTTCCGACTTCGTACACAACGGAACCGGTCCAGCCTACCGCGCGGCGGGGGCCGCCCCGGTCGCGCCCGCTGTCCATCGTGCGGCGACCGCCTTCGTGAATCTCCGGTATGTGCCGGTCTCCCGGTCCGCGTACCAGGAGCGGACGGTGGGAGTCGGCATGCCCCGTTCTCGCAGCGTGTCCGCAGCGGGACGGTACGACGGTCCGAGAGGGATCGACGGGACGATGTGGACCAGATCGGGTCGCTCACCTTCGGGAACGGTGTCGAGTGCGGCGGTGATCTCAGCGGCCGTCGGCGCCTTCTTGCCACGCAGAGTACATGCGGCGACCGCGATGTCGTCGTCTCCCAATGAAATTCCGTACGAGACCGCGAGGTCGATCCGCGGGATCATCCCGAGCACGTCGATGACCGGCTGGGCGTACACCGGGCCGTGCGCGGTGACGACCACACTTCGTTTGTTGTCGAGAAGCCAGTAGTCGCCGTCCGCGTCGCGGCGGAACAGGTTCTCCGTCGGGACCCACACGTCTCCCGGTTCGAAGACTCCACGCATGACGTTGCCGAGCGCTTCGCTCGCCGCACCCGGTTTTCCGAGGAGAAGACCGACCTCGTCGTCCGCGCACGGGCGCACGAAGCCCCGCTCGTCCTCGACGAGACGCCCGGTGAGGGGGTCGTAGGCCGCGAGACATACGGCAGCGCTGCCCGGCAGCGGGCGTCCCTTGGATCCGACTTTCGATCCGGACACGTTGGCGAGGATCACGTCGCCTTCGGCAGACGCGTAGAACTCCACCACCCGCGCGGGGGCGAACCGTTCGAGCGTGCGCCACCACAGGCCGGGAGGCATGCCGGACCCGATGAACAACCGGACCGGGTGACTCGCGTCGATGTGCAGGGACTGAGAGTCGAGCACCTGCCGCATCATCGACCACGTGTAGGTGACTACGGTGACGCCGTACCGATGGATCTCTTCTCCGAACTTCGCCGGGTTCAGTCCGTTCGACAGCGCGATCCGCGACCCGCCGGCGAGCGCGCCGCCGAAACTGACGAGCAGACCCGACGAGTGGTGCAGCGGAGCGAGGCAGTACATGGTGTCGCCTCGTCCCAGCGACGCTGCCGTGGCGGTACCGAATGCAGACAGCGCCCAGCGGTAGTTGGTGATCCGCTTGATTTCGAGCGTCGGTCCACCGCCCACGAAAAGGATGAATGCCAGTTCGCGGGCGAGACCGGGGTCGGGGACGTACCACCCCGGCAACTGGACATCGGAGATGTCGATGCGTTCGAGGTCTACGACGTCGGCGCCCGGAGCGACGTCGAGGTCGCGGACGTCGCCGCCCCCGAGCACGAGGACGGGCAGATCGGTCGCGACGGCGAGGTCGAGATTCTCGGGATCGGCGACGAGTTTCTCCACGCCTCCGAGCCGCGCGGCGGCGACCGCGTCCGGGCCCGGCGGGATCAGCACCGACACCGCTCCGAGCCTCGAGATCGCCGCCACCGCCGCCATTGCGCTCGGCCGGACGTTCATGAGCACCCCGACATGCATGGCGGGCCGGACGCCGTTGTCGACGAGACCGAGCACGATGTTGTCGATGCGGCGGTTGACCGCTTCGTAGGTGTAGACCCGGTCTTCGAAGATGAAGCACTCGCGTTGGGGTGCCCTGCGGCCCTGTTCCGCGAGGAGGCTTCCGACCGAGACGCGGGTGCGGGGCTGGATCTGGCCGAGGCGCGCGAGCCGCGGGAGCGCCCGCGCGGCTTCGCCGGACAGGTCGCGGGCACCGCGCACCGCGCCGGTGGCGACCTCGGCGATCCCCTTGCCGATATCGGCGCCCACGTCGGCGAGCGTGGCGACGGTGTGCGCCACGCGGCTACTGATGGAGACGCCGGTGTCCCCGACGCCGTCGGGGTCGGGTGCGGCCATCGGAGTGACCCCGACCGGCCTGTCCCCCATCCCTTCCCTCCACTGCACCCATTCGCTCGTGGCGGGCCAGGTCTGTTGCGCTGCAACGGATCCGACGACGAGCCCGAAGTGGCCCGCGCGCAGGGAGTACTCGTACACCTCAGCGCGCGGTGCTGCCTTGCGGACGCCGCGGACGGCGAGCGGCTGGCCGATGTCGTCGACCTCCCCGAGGAACGCGAGGATGGGACAGGTGATCTCCGCGATTGTCACGGCTTTGTCGTTGATCACGAAGCCGCCGCTGACCATCCGGTTGTGGGCGACGAACTGGCGCAGCAGGTCGGCGACGGCGGGACCGGACCACGCGACCCAGCCTTCGGTGTCGAGGAACCGGCGCTGCGGCTCCCGCGGCAGCAGGGCTTCGCGGTCGTGGAGTTGACGGAGGAAGTCGATGCGCGACCGCACCGTCTTGACCGGATCGAGGAACTGGAATCCGGTGCGCGCCATCCAGCCTGTGATCGCGAGACGGTTGAAGACGTGATCGGCGAGGAAGTCCGCCGACAGCGTCGCCACGGTTTCGGGGATACCGAAGGGCAGTGCGGCGAGCGTGTCGACGGGACTGCCGAAGGTGATGAGGCTGGCGATGTTGCGACTGCGGCGATAGGCGGCGGCCTGATAGCAGAACATGCCGCCCTGGGAATACCCACCGAGGTGTACGTCGCGTGCGGTGTAGGCGTGTATCCGGTCGACGATCTCGTCGAGGGCGAGGATGTGGTCGGTGAGGGTGCGGTCCCACCCGCCTTCTTCTTTGTCCGGTGATCCGAAGTCCACCACCCACGGATCGAGCCCGGCGGCGTGGAGGATGCCCACCGCCCCGCGGTCGCGCGTGACGTCGTAGACATCGGCGGACATCATCATCGGCGGCACCAGCACCACCGGAGGTCCGGACGCGGCGGTGTCCGAGTCGGGGTAGTAACGCCGGAGGCGGTACATCCCGGAGCGTTCCACGACCTGATAGGGCGAGGACGACGAGTCCGGTTCGAGCCCCCCGAACCGGATCACTTCGAGACCGTTCTGGGCCGTCGCGATCAGGCGACGCATCGGCCCGGTCACCGCTCTACTGTCCAGTCCCACGATCGCTTCCCTCCACGACGCAATGTCCCCGGTACATGATGGGTGTACGCGTAAGCCTGCCACATCCGCGATCCGGTCCCGGGCAATTCGGACGCTGCCCGGGACCGCGACGAGGAGATGACGGGCGACCGCCGTCGACCTACGCCGGTCGTATCAGCCGCGTACCCAGCTACGCAGCGCGGCTGCGGTCTCGCGGAGCGTCGCGAGTTGCTCGGCGACGCGAACTCCGGCGGTGCCGCCCCGGGCGTTTCGCGACGCGATAGAGCCCTCGACCGTGAGCACCTCGCGCACCTGCGGGGTCAGCGCGGGATCCACGGCGGCGAGTTCTTCGTCGGTGAGATCCTCGAGCCCCACGCCGCGGGCTTCCGCTACGCGGACGCAGGCACCTGCCGCCTCGTGGGCGACGCGGAACGGCACTCCCTGACGAACCATCCACTCCGCGATGTCGGTCGCGAGAGTGAACCCTGCGGGCGCGAGCTCGGCCATCCGGTCGGTGTGGAACGTCAGCGTCGACACGAGTCCGGCGATGGCCGGCAGCAGAAGCTCGAGCTGCGCGACGGAATCGAAGACCGGTTCCTTGTCTTCCTGGAGGTCCCGGTTGTAGGCCAGCGGCTGCGCCTTGAGCGTTGCGAGCAGGCCCGTGAGGTTTCCGATGAGCCTGCCCGCTTTGCCACGGGTCAGTTCGGAGACGTCGGGATTCTTCTTCTGCGGCATGATCGACGATCCGGTGGACCACGCGTCGGCGAGGGTGATATACCCGAATTCCGGTGTGCTCCAGAGGATCACCTCCTCCGCCATCCGCGAGAGGTCGACCGCGATCTGAGCGAAGACGAACGCTGCTTCTGCGGCGAAGTCGCGCGCACTGGTCGCGTCGATGGAATTGTCGGCGGCAGCGTCGAATCCCAGATCGGCGGCGATCGCGTCGGGGTCGAGCCCGAGGGACGAGCCCGCGAGCGCGCCCGACCCGTACGGCGACACAGCCGTCCGCCGGTCGAAGTCACGCAGCCGATCGACATCACGCAGCAAGGGATGCGCGTGCGCGAGCAGATGATGCGCCAGCAGGACAGGTTGTGCCGCCTGCAGATGGGTCTTGCCCGGCATCACCGCGTCGGGATGCGCGGCGGCCTGGCCCGCGATGGCTTCGACCACGTCGAGCACACCGTCGGCGACGCGCCGCGCGCTCTCGCGCAGCCACATGCGGAACAGTGTGGCGACCTGGTCGTTGCGGGAACGTCCGGCACGCAGGCGACCGCCCACCTCGGGTCCGACGCGCTCGATGAGACCGCGTTCGAGCGCCCCGTGGACGTCCTCGTCGGATTCTTCCGGGGCGAAGGCGCCCGACGCGACATCGGCGGCGAGGCTTTCGAGCCCCTCGAGCATGGTCGCCAGTTCGTCGTCACCGAGCAGCCCTGCCCGGTGCAGGACCTTGGCGTGCGCCTGGGATGCCCGCACGTCGTAGGGAGCGAGGACCCAGTCGAACTGGGTGGACTTGCTCAATGCCGCCATGGCGGCGGCCGGTCCGCTTTCGAACCGGCCGCCCCACAGGGAACCTTCGTTGGTGCCGTGGGTGGCCATGACTAGAGGCCCAGATCGCGCTTCGCGGCGACCTTCGACGACAGGCCGTGGATCTGGACGAAGCCCTTGGCGTTGGACTGGTCGAAGCTGTCGCCCTCGTCGTACGTGGCGAGGTTGAAGTCGTACAGCGACTCGGGGCTGCGACGTCCGTTGACGGTGATGTGCCCGCCGTGCATGGCCATCCGGATGTCGCCGGTGACGCGTTCCTGCGTGTTCTGGATGAACGCGTCGAGCGCGTACTTGAGCGGGGAGAACCAGAGGCCGTCGTAGACCAGCTCGCTCCAGCGCTCTTCGACGCGGCGCTTGTAGCGGCCGAGCTCGCGCTCGAGGGTGACGTGCTCGAGTTCCTGGTGCGCGGTGATCAGCGCGATCGCGCCGGGCGCCTCGTAGATCTCGCGGCTCTTGATGCCGACGAGGCGGTCCTCGACCATGTCGAGCCGGCCGACACCCTGCGCGCCGGCGCGCTTGTTGAGTTCCTGGATCGCCTCGAGCACGGACACGGGCTTGCCGTCGATCGCGACGGGGCGACCCGCCTCGAAGGAGACGATGAGCTCGTCGGGAGCCTGCCAGTTGAGGGTGGGGTCCTCGGTGTAGTCGTAGACGTCCTTGGTGGGAGCGTTCCACAGGTCTTCGAGGAAGCCGGTCTCGACGGCGCGTCCCCACACGTTCTGGTCGATGGAGAACGGGGACTTCTTGGTGACGTTGATCGGCAGGTTGTGCTCGGAGGCGAAGGCGATGGCCTTCTCGCGGGTCCAGGCGTAGTCACGCACGGGTGCGATGACCTGCAGGTCGGGCGCGAGGGCACCGAAGCCGACCTCGAAGCGCACCTGGTCGTTGCCCTTGCCGGTGCAGCCGTGCGAGACGATGGTGCCGCCGTACTCCCGGGCCGCCTTCACGATGTGCTTGACGATCAGCGGGCGGCTGATCGCCGAGACCAGCGGGTAGCGGTCCATGTAGAGCGCGTTCGCCTGCACGGTGGGCAGGCAGTATTCGTCGGCGAACTCGTCCTTGGCATCGACGACCACCGATTCGACGGCGCCACAATCGAGGGCGCGCTGACGCACGACCTCCATGTCCTCGCCGCCCTGACCGAGATCTATGGCGACGGCGACGACCTCCTTGCCGGTCTCCTTGCCGATCCAGCTGATGGCAACGGAGGTGTCCAGCCCGCCCGAGTAGGCGAGTACGACGCGATCGGCCATTGTCTTGTGCTCCTTCTTTTCTTCGTTTACGTCTAGATCTTGATGGGTCAGGCCAGTGATTCGAACAGGGCGGCCAGTTCGGCCCCTGTCATCGGTTCCCGGGCGATCACCGCGATGGTGTCGTCCCCGGCGATCGTGCCGACCACCTCAGGTAATGATGCCCGATCGAGTGCGCTGGCCAGATAGTGCGCCGCCCCCGGCGGGGTGCGGAGCACCGCGATGTTGCCGCTGGCGTCGGTGGAGACGAGCAGCTCACCGAGCAGCCGGGAGAGCCGATCTGTTCCGCCGGTCACTCCGCGGACGGGGCTGCCGTCCTCCGGCACGATGTACACGCCCGCTCCCCCGTCTGCGCCGCGCAGTTTGACGGCACCGAGTTCTTCGAGGTCACGGGACAGTGTGGCGGTGGAGACCTCGATGCCTTCGGCGGCGAGCAGTGTCGCGAGCTCGGTGTGGCTGCGCACCGCGCGGGTCGCCAGGAGCGCGGTGATGCGCGCCTGCCGTGCCGCCCGGGTGGGGGCGGCGCCGCCGACCCGTTCGGGAGCTCCCTGCGCGGTGGTGTCCACGGTCAGCTCCTGCGCTGCTCGAGCAGCCAGACGAGCAGCGCCTTCTGGGCGTGGAGCCGGTTCTCGGCCTCGTCCCACACCACGGAGCGGGGTCCGTCAATGACCTCTGCCGTGATCTCCTTCCCGCGGTACGCGGGCAGGCAGTGCAGCACGATGGAAGCGGGATCCGACAGTGCCAGGAGGTCCTCGTCGAGCTGGTAAGGACGGAACGGTGCCTCGCGGTCCTTGCCGTCGACTTCCTGTCCCATCGACACCCATGTGTCGGTGACGAGGACGTCGGCGCCGGTCGCCGCCGCGCGGGGGTCCTCGACGATCGTCACACTGCCACCGGTCTCCTCTGCGCGCCGGCGGGCTGCCGCGACGATGTCGGGATCCGGCATGAATCCACTGGGGGACGCGATGGTGACGTGCATTCCGGCGGTGACGCCGCCGAGCATCAGGGAGTTGGCCATGTTGTTGGCGCCGTCGCCGAAGTAGGAGAGCTTCAGGCCCTGGGTGCGGCCCTTGTGCTCGCGGATGGTCTGGAGGTCGGCGAGGACCTGGCACGGGTGGAAGGTGTCGGTGAGGGCGTTGACCACGGGCACGGTGGAGTGCGCCGCGAGCGTCTCGACCCGGTCCTGGCCGAAGGTGCGCCAGACGACGGCTTCGGTGAACCGGGAGAACACGCGCGCGGTGTCTTCGAGGGTTTCGCCCTTGCCGATCTGGGTGGATCCCGCGTCGACGACGATGGCGTGCCCGCCGAGCTGGGCGATCCCCGCGTCGAACGAGAACCGGGTGCGCGTGGAGGGCTTGTCGAACAGCACCGCCACGCTGTAGGGGCCCTCGAGCGGGCGCCGCGACAGCGGGGCCTTCTTGAGTTCGGCGGCGAGGTCGAGGATCTCGTTCTGTTCGGCGGGGGACAGGTCGTCGTCACGCAGAAGATGTCGTAGCACGGTTCTTCAGTTCCCTTCGCGGACGGCGGTATCCAGGATGGCGGGCAGTGCGGCGACGAAGCTCTCGGCCTGACTCTCGGTGAGGACGAGGGGCGGCGCGAGCCGGATCACGTCGGGTGCCGGGGCGTTGACGAGGAATCCGGCATCGCGAGCGGCGGTTTCGACGGCGGCGGATTTCGCGTCGGTGAGCACCACGCCGAGCAGCAGGCCCGAGCCCCTCACGTGCGAGACGAGGGGATGCCCGAGCGACTCGATGCCGGTGCTCAGGGTCTTGCCGACGGCATTGACGTGGTCGAGCAGGTTCTGCTCGTCGATGGTGCGCAGTACGGCGAGAGCCGCGGCGGCGCACACCGGGTTGCCCCCGAACGTCGTCCCGTGTTTGCCGGGCTGGAACAGGTCGGCGGCCGGTCCTGTGGCGAGGACGGCGCCGATGGGCAGGCCGCCACCGAGCCCCTTGGCGAGGGTCATCACGTCGGGGACGACACCGACTGCCTGGTGGGCGAAGAAGGTGCCGGTGCGGGCGATGCCGGTCTGGACTTCGTCGAGCACGAGGAGCGCTCCGCGTTCGCGGGTGATGCGACGAGCTTCGGCGAGGTATCCCTCCGGCGGTACGACGACCCCGGACTCCCCCATGATGGGTTCGAGGAACACGGCGGCGGTGTCCTCGTCGACCGCCGCGTCGAGGGCGGCGATGTCGCCGTAGGGAACGAACTCGACGCCGGGCGGCATCGGCTCGAACGGCGCTCGCTTGTCGGGCTGGCCGGTGAGGGCGAGAGCTCCCATGGTGCGGCCGTGGAATGCCTTCTCGCAGGCGATGATCTTCGGTCGTCCGGTGAGGCGTGCGATCTTGAAGGCCGCTTCGTTGGCTTCGGTGCCGGAGTTGCAGAAGAACGCGCGTCCGGGCTGCCCGAAGTGCCCGAGCAGTTGCTCCGCGAGTTCCACGACGGGCGCGGAGGCATAGAGGTTGGAGACGTGGCCGAGCTGCCCCAGTTGAGCGGTGACTGCCTCGAGAATCGCGGGATGCCGATGGCCGAGGCTGTTGACCGCGATGCCGCCGAGCAGGTCCAGGTACTGCATGCCGTCGGCGTCGGTGACGACCGCACCGTCACCGGCGACGAGCGCCAGTTTCGGTACGCCGTAGTTGTTCATGAGCGAGCCTGCCCAGCGTTGCTGCAGCTCGGACGTGCCGGTCATGCGTTTCCTTCCGTGGCGGGGAGCACCGTCGAGGGGTGTGAGGAAGTCTCCTGGGCCGGGGTGACCATCGTGCCGATGCCTTCCTCGGTGAACAGTTCGAGGAGCACCGAATGCGGTTGGCGTCCGTCGATCACATGGGCGCTGGGCACCCCGCCTTCCACGGCTCGCAGGCACGCTTCCATCTTCGGGACCATCCCGGAGTCGAGGGAGGGCAGCAGTTTCGCGAGCGTGTCGGTGTCGATGGCGGAGGTCAGCGACGAGCGGTCGGGCCAGTTCGTGTACAGCCCCTCCACGTCGGTGAGCACCACGAGCTTCTCGGCGCCGAGCGCTTCGGCGAGCGCGGCGGCAGCGGTGTCGGCGTTGATGTTGTGGACGACGCCGTCGATGTCGGGCGCGATGGTCGACACCACGGGGATGCGGCCGGCTGCGACCAGGTCGAGCACTGCGGCGGGGTCGACGGTGGTGACGTCGCCGACGAGGCCGATGTCGGTGTCGGCGCCCTCCACGACGACGGTGCGACGGGTCGCGGTGAACAACTGCGCGTCCTCACCCGAGATCCCCACGGCGTAGGGGCCGTGCGCGTTGATCAGGCCGACGAGTTCGCGGCCGACCTGGCCGAACAGCACCATCCGCACGATGTCCATGACTTCGGGAGTGGTGACGCGGAAACCGCCCCGGAATTCGCCTTCCATCCCCAGCCGCCGGAGCATCGCGTTGATCTGCGGGCCGCCGCCGTGCACGACCACCGGGTGGATGCCGACGGTGCGGAGGAACGCCATATCGGCCGCGAAGGCCGTTTTCAGTTCGTCGTCGATCATGGCGTTGCCGCCGTACTTCACCACGACGATCTTGTCGCGGAACTTCTGCAGCCACGGCAGTGCTTCGGCGAGGACGAATGCCTTCTGGTGTGCGGTCAGGCTCGCGATGGGGTCTGTGGCGATGGGCTCTGGGGCGATGGGCTCTGGGGTCATGCCGTCTCCGGTCGCAGGGGCGGTCATGACGAGTACGCCGAGTTCTCTTCGACGTATGCGTGCGAAAGGTCGGTGGTGCGGATCGACACCTCGGCATCGCCGAGCCCGAGATCGATGTCGAGAGAGATGTCGATGCCGGACAGGTCCACCTCGCGGGCGCCGGGGGCACCGACGCCGCCGATGCATACGGGCCGGCCGTTGAACATGACGGTGATGGTGTTCGGATCGAGTTCGATCGGGGCGATGCCGATGGCGGCGAGCACCCGTCCCCAGTTGGGGTCCGAGCCGAACAGCGCGGTCTTGACGAGGCTGTCGCGCGCGACGGTGCGGGCGCCGATGAGGGCGTCGTCTTCGCTTGCGGCGCCGCGAACGGTGACGGTGACGCGTTTGGTGACGCCCTCGGCGTCGGCCATCATCTGATCGGCGAGGCTGTCGCATACGGCGAGTACGGCCGCGTCGAGTTCGTCCTGGGCGGGGCTGACTCCGCTGGCGCCGGAGGCGAGCAGCAGCACGGTGTCGTTGGTGGAGGTCGCGCCGTCGATGTCGAGCCGATCGAACGTCTTCCGGGTGGCGTGGCGCAGTGCCCGGTCGAGTTGCTCCGGGGTTGCGACGACGTCGGTGGTGAGCACGCACAGCATGGTGGCGAGCGCGGGAGCGAGCATGCCGGCGCCCTTGGCCATACCGCCGACGTTCCAATTGCCGGCGTGGTGGAGCGCCGCCTGCTTGGGAACCGTGTCCGTGGTCATGATCGCGTGGGCGGCATCGGTGCCGCCGGAGATGCCCCCGGCGAGTTCGTGGACGATCTCGCCCACGCCGGCGAGGACCTTGTCCATGGGCAGCCGGTCGCCGATGAGACCGGTCGAGCACACGGCGATCTCGCCCGCTCCGGTCTCGGTCCCCCAGTTGCTCAGGGCGTCGGCGAGGGCTTCGGCGGTGGCGTGGGTGTCCTGGAAGCCACCCGGTCCGGTGCATGCGTTGGCGCCGCCGGAATTGAGGATCACGGCGCGCAGCGCGCCGCTGCTGAGGACCTGCTGGGACCACAGCACCGGAGCGGCCTTCACCTTGTTGGTGGTGAAGACCCCCGCGGCCGCGAGTTCGGGGCCCTCGTTGAGGACGAGGGCAAGGTCGGCGTTGCCGTTGACCTTGATTCCTGCCCGGATGCCTGCGGCGCGGAAACCTGCGGGAGCGGTCACGCCCTGGGTGCGGATGAGCCGTCCGCCGGCGATCTCCTCGGCGTGCGCGTAGGCGCCGTCCAGGTTGTCGTCCGTCGTGCTGTCGGTCAGGTCGGTCACGGCGCCACTCCTACGGTGGACAGGCCGGCGCCTTCGGGCAGGCCGAGCGCCAGGTTCATGGACTGCACCGCCGCTCCGGCGGTGCCTTTGGTCAGGTTGTCGAGCGCGGCGATCACGACCAGCAGGCCGGCGTCGGGATCGACGGTGACGGCGAGCTGGACGGCGTTGGAACCGATCACCGAGCCGGTGGCGGGAAGTACGCCCTCGGGGAGCACATGGACGAATGCTTCGTCGGCATACGCCTTCTCGTAGACGGCGCGGGCCTCGTCGGCGGTGGCCGTGGTCGGCGCCGTGCAGGTCGCGAGGATGCCGCGGGGCATGGGTGCGAGAACCGGGGTGAACGACACGGAGACGTCGGTTCCGGCGAGCGCCGAGAGGTTCTGCTTGATCTCAGGGGTGTGGCGGTGGGCGCCGCCGACGCCGTAGGCCCGCACCGACCCCATTACTTCGGAGCCGAGCAGGTCGACTCTCGGCGATTTGCCGGCCCCGGAGGCACCGGAGACCGCGACGATCTGCACCGACGGCTCCACGATGCCGGCGGCGACCGCGGGCGCGAGGGCGAGCGACGCGGACGTCGGGTAGCAGCCGGGTACCGCGATGCGGGTCGCGCCGACGAGCTTGTCGCGCGCGCCGGGGAGTTCGGGCATGCCGTACGGCCAGGTGCCGGCGTGGTCGGTGCCGTACCAGCGCTTCCAGTCGTCGCCGGAGGTCAGCCGGAAGTCTGCGCCGCAGTCGATGACGACCGTGGTGTCGGGAAGCTGCTCGGCGATCACTGCGGAGTGACCGTGGGGCAAACCGAGGAAGACGACGTCGTGCCCGGTGAGGCTGTCGAGGTCGGTGGGTGCTAGCACCCGGTCGGCGAGGGGCAGCAGATGCGAGTGGAACTCGCGGAGGGTAGCTCCGGCGTTGCCCCCGGCGGTGAGCGCGCCGATGACGAGCGAGCCGTCTGCGTACGCGGGATGGCCGAGGAGGAGGCGCAGGATTTCGCCGCCCGCGTAGCCGCTCGCTCCTGCGACGGCCACGCGTAGCGGCGACTGCGGCGTCGCCGTGAATGCCGGTGAATTACCCATACGATTGATTATGCACGATGGTGCAAATCATTTCATCGAGCGGTAGGTCACTCCGGGCGCAGCGACCGCCGGATCTCCGCGAGTTTGTCGGCCGCGGCCGCCTGCCGCGCCTCGTACTCGTCTTCGAGACTCCGGCCGGACACGCTTTCCCGGGCCAGTTCCTCCGCACCGATCGCCGTGGCCGACCGGTGCTCGATCTTCTCCCGCACCGAGTCCAGCGTGGGCACACCGTCGCGGGTGTATCCGGTGATCTCCTCGATCGTCGGCGCCCGGACCCCCGAACCGGCAGGACCGGGCTCGGTCGCCGGTTCCGGCTCGGTCGGCGGCACATCCGGGATGGCCGGTCCCGGCGGCACGTCGGGCACCGTGGGTGTCCCCGGTTCGGCCGGGGTGACGTCCGGCGCGGGCTCGTCCGGTGCCTCGGGCTCCGGTATGCGGCCGTGGTTCCGCTCGTCGGTACTCATATCTCCAGGTTACGTGCCACCGGCATCCGCGGGAGGTGACGTCCGGCAACCTGGGACGACACCCCCGGCGGCAGTGCTCTCAGTGACGACGACCTCGGTGACGACGACGACCTCAGCGACGACGACTTCAGCGACGCATCTCTGCGCCCACCGCCGCCGCAGCGGCCGCGACCGCAGCGTCACGTGCGGCACTCGCCTCGCCCTCCGTCAGAGTGCGGTCCGGCGCCCGGAACCGCAGCGCAAAGGCGAGCGACTTTCGGTTCTCGCCGACCTGCGCACCCTCGAACACGTCGAACAACCGGATGTCTTCGAGCAGTTCCCCGCCACCGGAGCGCAGCGCGGCTTCGACAGACGCGGCCGGCACTGCCGCATCCACCACCACCGCGACATCTTGCAGCACCGCCGGGAACGGCGAGACCACGGGAGCGGGCAGCGACTCCACGATCGGGAGGGCGTCGAGGTCGAGTTCGAAGGCGCAGGTGCGCGCCGGGAGCCCTGCCCGTTCGACCACGGCAGGGTGCAGTTCGCCGGCGTAACCGACGACGACGTCGTCGACGACGAGTTCCGCGCACCGTCCCGGATGCCACGGAAGGTGTTGCGCAGCACGGCGTTCGAGCCGAACGCCTGCGGCCCTGGCGATGGTCTCGGCGGCGGCGAAGGCGTCGGAGGCTTCGACGGCGCGCCCGGGTCCCCACGGCCCGGCCGGCTCACGCAGTCCCGCGAGCACACCGCCGACGTGCACGGGCTGCGCCGGCAGCGACCCTTCGAGGGTCGCGATCTCCGTGTCGCTGGGCCGCCGATCGACGGGCAGCGGCGCAACCGACACCGTCTCAGGTCCGGGCTGCACCACCTGTGCGATCGAGAACAGCGCCAGGTCGCGCTGGCCGCGCGAGACGTTACGGGCCAGGACCTCGAGGAGGCCGGGCAGCAATGTGGTGGCCAGCTCCGGGCGGTCCGCTTCCAGCGGGTTGAGCACCTTGGTGGTGACGCGGCGCGGATCGTCGGCGTCGAGTCCCCAGCTGTCGAAGACGCCGGTGGGCAGGAAGACCGGTGCGAGCACCTCGACGTACCCGTCGTAGGCCAGCGCCCGGCCCACGGACCGGCGACGCTTCTGCGCCGGGGTGAGGCCGCGACCGGCGGGTGCGGCCGGGAGCACCGACGGGATCTGCTCGAGTCCCTCGAGTCGCAGCACCTCTTCGACGAGATCGGCGGGCTGACGCAGGTCGGGACGCCACGACGGCGGTGTCACCACCAGCTGACCGTGGCCGTCGGCGCCGACACCGACCTCGACGGCGCACCCGATCTGGGTCAGGCGACGGGCCGCAGTGCCGTTGGGGTAGGTCACTCCGGCGGTCCGGTCCGGCAGATCGATGTCCATCCGGATCGACACGGGTTCGGACGGAACGACGATGTCGGTCAGGGTCGACTCGACCGTGCCGCCGGCGATCTCGACGAGCAGGGATGCCGCGCGATCGAGTGCGGCGCGCGCGACGGCCGGGTCGACGGTGCGCTCGAAACGCTTGCCGGCCTCGCTCGAGAGCTTGTGACGACGGTTCCCGCGGAACACCGCGAGCGGATCCCAGGTAGCCGCTTCGAGGAGGATATCCGTGGTGTCGTCCCCGACCTCGGTGGTCGCGCCACCCATGATTCCTGCGAGGGAAATGACACCGGAGTCGTCGCAGATCACGACGTCCTCGGGATCCAGGTCACGCTCGACGCCGTCGAGGGTTGTGAGCTTCTCCCCCGCCCGGGCCCGGCGCACCACGATGTCGCCCTGGAGTGCGGCGGCGTCGAACGCGTGCAGCGGCTGGCCGAGTTCGAGCATCACGTAGTTGGTCACGTCGACCGCCGGGGAGATCGGACGCACGCCGGCGGTGTGCAGGCGGCGCTGCAGCCACCACGGCGACACGGCGTTCGGATCGATGCCCGTCACCCGGCGCGCCGCGAACCGGGACGCGTTCGTTTCCGGTTCGAGCCGGATCGGGTACGCCTCCCCACCGTCGGCCGGTAGCGGGGTGACCTGGGCGGGGTCGGCGAAGTCGAGGTCGAATCCGCAGGCCAGCTCGCGCGACAAGCCGCGGGCGGAGAAGCAGTAGCCGCGGTCCGGGGTGATGTTCAGTTCGACGATCGTGTCGCCGAGCCCCAGCAGGTCGTTCGCGTCCGTCCCGGGTTCGGCGCTGCCAGGCTCGAGAACCAGGATGCCCGAGTGGTCGGTGCCGATCCCCAGCTCGCTCACCGAGCAGATCATCCCGTCGGACACCTGCCCGTAGGTCTTGCGGCTCGCGATCGCGAAGCCGCCGGGGAGGACCGCACCGGGCAGAGCGGCGACCACGAGGTCACCTTCGGCAAAGTTGCGGGCGCCGCACACGATGCCGCGCGGCTCGTCCTCGCCCACCTCGACCTTGCAGAACCGGATGGGCTTCTTGAATCCGTCGAGCTCGGTGATCTCGGCGACCCGTCCGACCACCAGGTTGTCGATGCGTTCGAGGGTCTCGATGTCCTCGACCTCGAGCCCGACCCGGACGAATCCCGCGTCGAGTTCCTCGGCCGTGACGTTCCACTCCGGGGTGGCACGCTGCAGGATCTCGGTCAGCCAGGATTGCGCTACTCGCACTTGGGTTCAGCTTTCTCGTTCGTTTCGGGGCACGGATGGGCGGTGGAGGGCGTCAGCCCTGCACACCGAAGGGCAGGGTGAAACGCACGTCGCCTTCGACGATGTCGCGCATGTCGGAGATGCCGTTGCGGAACTGGAGTGTGCGTTCGAGGCCCATGCCGAACGCGAATCCGGTGTATACCTCGGGATCGATTCCCGAGGCCCGCAGCACGTTCGGGTTCACCATGCCGCAGCCGCCCCACTCGACCCAGCCGGCGCCGCCCTTCTTGTTCGGGAACCACACGTCCACCTCGGCGGACGGTTCGGTGAACGGGAAGTAGTTGGGCCGCATACGGGTCCGGGTCTCCGGACCGAACAGGGCACGGGCGAACGCGTCGAGGGTGCCGCGCAGATGCCCCATCGTCAGGCCCTTGTCCACCGCGAGGCCTTCCACCTGGGAGAAGACGGGCGTGTGGGTGGCGTCGAGTTCGTCGGTGCGGAAGGTTCGTCCCGGGCACACCACGTAGATCGGGATCTCCCGATGGAGCATGGTGCGCACCTGCACCGGCGAGGTGTGGGTACGCAGCACCTGGCGCGATCCCTCCGGTGCGATGTGGAACGTGTCCTGCATCGTGCGGGCCGGGTGATCGGGCAGGAAGTTGAGGGCGTCGAAGTTGAAGTGCTCGGTCTCGACCTCGGGTCCTTCGGCGATCTCCCACCCCATCGCGACGAACACGTCGGAGACCTGGTCGGAAATGATGCTGATGGGGTGCCGGGCACCGAGCGGGCGACGAGTCGCGGGCAGGGTGACGTCGACGGCTTCGGCGACGAGGACTGCCGCGTCCCGCTCGGCCTGCAGTTCGGCCTTGCGGGCGTCGAACGCGGCCTGCGCGGCAGTGCGGTGCGCGTTGACTCGCTTGCCCGCATCGGCGCGTTCCTTGCCGGGCAGGGAGCCGAGTGCGCGCTTGGCGAGCGAGATGGGTGCCTTGTCGCCGAGGTGGTCGACCTTGGTCCGAGCGAGCTCGTCGAGGTCGGCAGCGGCCGCGAACGCTTCGATTGCCGCCTTTTCCGCCGCGGCGAGAGCTTCCTCGGTCAAGGCGTTCGGATCGACTGCGGGCGGTGTGCCGCCCTCTTTCTTGGCCACGACCGGTGCAACTCCTTCTTCGGCGAACGGTGTTCGAAATTGTTCTCGCAGGCGCTGCCGCGACCGGGACGGTCGGGGGGCACCCGGCAAATCCTATGTGATGGGCCCGGAGACCCGGTCCTGCACCGGCGGACGGTGCTGGACCCGGGAGCTGGCGTACAGGCAGATCGACGCGGCGGTGGCGAGGTTCAGCGATTCGGCGCGGCCACGGATCGGAATACGGATCCGGTGATCCGCCCGGGCAGCGACCTGCGGATCGAGACCGTGGGCTTCGTTACCGAAGAGCCATGCCGTCGGACCGGCGAGCAGTTCGTCGGCGTCGTCGAGATCGACTTCTCCGTCGGCGGCGGTGGCAAGGATCTGCACCCCTGCATCGGATAGTGCCTCGAGGACGCGGGTGGTGTCCCGCTCCCGGGCGACGGGCAGGTGGAAGATGCTGCCCGCCGAGGCGCGCACGCATTTCCCGTTGTGCGGATCGACCGAATCACCGGCGAGAATCACCGCGTCGGCGCCGACGACGTCCGCGACCCGGATCAGGGTGCCGGCGTTGCCGGGTTCCGCGATCTCGACGGGCACCGCCAGGAGCCGTGGCCGAGCCGACAGCGCCGATTCGAGCGGCACGTCCAGGGTGTCGCACACGGCGACGATCCCGGGTGGTGTGACGGTGTCCGACAGGCGGGACGCGGCCTTCTCGGTCACGATCGCGACGCGGGCACCGGCGCGCTGGGCCGCGTCGACCGCAGTCCGGTAGCGATCGGCGGCGGCGTCGGTGACGAACAGTTCGTGGACGTGACCGGCGGCGAGCGCCTCGGTGACGGAGTTCTCACCTTCGGCGAGGAACCGTCCCGTCTTGCGTCGTTCGGCGGCCCGCAACAGTTTCACAGCAGAAACGACCCGCGGGGTGCGCTCGGTGAGCGGGTCCACGGGCCGTTCCTGTGTTGTGTCGTCGTTCAGCGTCGCGCTCAGGCAGCCGGAGCGTTGACGTCGGCCGGCAGCGCAGCCTTGGCGACCGCAACCAGGCCGGCGAAGGCCTCGGCGTCCGACACCGCGAGCTCGGCGAGGATCTTGCGGTCGACCTCGACACCCGCGGCCTTGAGGCCCTGGATGAAGCGGTTGTAGGTGATGTCGTTGGCGCGGGCCGCAGCGTTGATACGGCTGATCCACAGCTTGCGGAAGTCGCCCTTGCGAGCGCGACGGTCGCGGTAGGCGTAGGTCAGCGAGTGAAGCTGCTGCTCCTTGGCCTTGCGGTACAGACGCGAGCGCTGCCCGCGGTAGCCCTTGGAGGCCTCGAGAATCGAACGGCGCTTCTTCTGGGCGTTGACTGCCCTCTTCACGCGTGCCACTGGTTAAGTCCTGTCAAAGTTCGGGGGACGAAGTCGTTTCGTACCCGGAGAGCGGAAAGGTCGGGGAAGCTCAGAGGCCGAGCAGGCGCTTGACACGCGGGGTGTCGGCCGGCGCGACCACTGCCACGCCGTCGAGACGGCGAGTGACCGTCGAAGGCTTGTGCTCGAGAAGGTGGCGACGCCCGGCCTTCTGGCGCAGGATCTTCCCGCTGCCGGACACCTTGAATCGCTTCGCGGTGCCGCTGTGGGTCTTCGACTTGGGCATGGAGTCCTCAGTTCTTGTCGGTGTGTACATCGGTGCTCGCCGCAGCACCGGGGTGCTGCCGGAGCGGCTAGCTGCTTGGGGCGTCGCCCTGCTCGGCAGCCTGCTGCGGCGCCGGCGGGGTCGCGGGGGCCGAGGCCTGTGCGGCCTGCGCGGTGCTCGAGGGCTGCGCGGTGTTGACCGGTGCAGCATGGGCGGCTTCCTGTGCCTTCGCACGGGTCTTCGCGCCCTTGTGCGGGGCCAGCACCATCGTCATGTTGCGGCCGTCCTGCTTCGCGGAGGTCTCGATGAAGCCCAGATCGGCGACATCGGCACCCAGACGCTGCAGCAACCGGTAACCCAGTTCGGGGCGCGACTGCTCGCGGCCACGGAACATGATGGTGACCTTGACCTTGGATCCGGCCTCGAGGAAGCGAACGACGTTGCGCTTCTTGGTCTCGTAGTCGTGATCGTCGATCTTCGGCCGGAGCTTCTGCTCCTTGATCACGGTCATCTGCTGGTTCTTGCGCGATTCGCGCGCCTTCTGCGCGGCCTCGTACTTGAACTTGCCGTAATCCATGATCTTGCAGACCGGCGGCCGTGCGTCGGGCGCCACCTCGACGAGGTCGAGGTCGGCTTCGATGGCCAGGCGGAGTGCATCTTCAACACGCACGATTCCGACCTGTTCCCCTCCCGGTCCTACAAGACGGACCTCGGGAACTCGGATGCGTTCGTTGATGCGGGTCTCAGCGCTGATGTGGCCTCCTAGGTAGAACGGTGGGTCGGTGTGACCGCACCGCAGCAGGTGGCCCGAATTCCTCGACGAAAAGACCCCGCTGTGGTGCCGAGGCTCCACGCGGGGTCCGATACCGACCGGTCGACGAACTGCAGTTGCACTGCACCTACGCCCCTGCATCCCCGAGGATGCGGCATCCACGGTGCGAACACCGGGAAGACCGGACCACTGAACTGCATCTATTGTGCCGCCAGAGGTGGGAGTCGGACTCCACTTTGCTGCCCATGCTGGAAGGCACGGGCGGTCGTGAATCCGAGTCTAGCAAAGATGCCACCCGGCTTCGAATCGGACCGTGAGCGCCCACCCGGGCAGCGAGGCTCACGGCCGCAGTGGAATCCTCGACGGTATGACCGAGGCACCCGATCCCCAGGACCCCCACGTCGAACCCGAGGACGTCCGCGAACTCGCGGAGATCCCGGCCGTCGAGGTGATCAGCCGCGCCGCCGTGATGCTCATGAGCTCGGCCGCCGAGAAGCTGGGCCTCGGCGACGCCGATCCTCAGCAGAGCAGCCACCTCGACCTCGACGAGGCACGGCGGGTCATCACAGCGCTCGCCGGTCTCGTCACGGCTTCGGTGGAGTATCTCGGCCCGCATGCCGGACCGATCCGTGAGGGCCTGCAGGCACTCCAGCGGGCGTTCCGGGAGGCGTCGTCGACTCCTGACGAGCCCGGATTCGGGCCGGGTGAGAAGTACACCGGTCCCGTCTACTGAACCGGCCCCGACGAACAACGCACCCGGGACGCGACGGCCGAGCCGTCGCGTCCCGGGTGCTGTTGCGTGACTAGCCAGCGGCCGCGACCTTCTTCTTCGTCGCCCGCTTCCGCGCCGGAGCCTTCTTCGGCGCGGGAGGCGCAGGGGCGAGCGCCTCCGCGAGGAAACGCCCGGTGTAGCTCGCTTCGACGTCGGCGATGTCCTCGGGCGTGCCCTGCCCGACCACGGTGCCGCCGCCCGCGCCGCCTTCGGGTCCCATGTCGATCACCCAGTCGGCTGTCTTGATGACGTCGAGGTTGTGCTCGATGACGATGACGGTGTTGCCCTTGTCGACGAGCCCGTTGATCACGCCGAGCAGCTTGCGGATGTCCTCGAAGTGCAGACCCGTGGTGGGCTCGTCGAGGATGTACGCGGTGCGTCCGTTGGACCGCTTCTGCAGTTCGGCCGCGAGCTTGACGCGTTGCGCCTCACCACCGGACAGCGTGGTCGCCGGCTGGCCCAGCCGCACGTATCCCAGCCCCACCTCGGTGAGCGTCTGGAGATACCGGTGGATGGAGGTCACCGGCTGGAAGAATTCCGCGGCCTCCTCGATCGACATGTCGAGGACCTCGGCGATCGTCTTGCCCTTGTAGTGCACCTCGAGGGTTTCGCGGTTGTACCGCGCCCCGTGACATACCTCGCACGGCACGTAGACGTCGGGCAGGAAGTTCATTTCGATCTTCAAGGTGCCGTCGCCCGAGCATGCTTCGCAACGTCCACCCTTGACGTTGAAGGAGAAGCGTCCCGGCTGATAGCCGCGCACCTTCGCCTCTGTGGTGGCCGCGAAGAGCGTGCGGATCTTGTCGAACACACCGGTGTAGGTCGCCGGGTTGGACCGCGGGGTGCGGCCGATCGGTGACTGGTCGACGCGCACGAGCTTGTCCAGCTGATCGAGCCCGTTGACGCGGGTGTGACGCCCCGGCACCTGCCGGGCACCGTTGAGCTTGTTCGCCATCACCGTCGCGAGGATGTCGTTGACCAATGTCGACTTGCCCGAACCCGACACACCTGTCACGCAGGTGAGGACGCCCAGCGGGAACGAGACGTCGATGCCGTGGAGATTGTTCTCGCGCGCCCCCACCACTGTGATCTGCCGCTTGGCGTCGACGGGACGACGGAGCGCCGGGATCTCGATCGCTTCACGACCGGACAGGTACGCACCGGTGAGCGACTCGGTGTTGTCGAGTAGTTCCTTGTAGGTACCGCTGTGCACCACCCGGCCACCGTGTTCGCCCGCCCGGGGGCCGATGTCGACGACCCAATCGGATGCGCGGACGGTGTCCTCGTCGTGCTCGACGACGATGAGGGTGTTCCCGAGGTCACGCAACCGCGTGAGCGTGTCGATGAGCCGGCGATTGTCGCGTTGATGCAACCCGATGGACGGTTCGTCGAGCACGTACAGAACGCCGACGAGACCGGACCCGATCTGGGTCGCCAGCCGGATGCGCTGGGCCTCGCCACCCGAAAGCGTCGCGGCGGCACGTGAGAGCGACAGGTAGTCCAGGCCGACGTCGAGGAGGAATCCGAGCCGGGCCTGCACCTCCTTGAGTACCTGCCCGGCGATGGCCGCCTCGCGGCTGCCCAGGGTGAGGGTGTCGAGGAATTCGGCGCACTCGGCGATCGACAGATCGCAGACCTCCGCGATCGACTTGCTGTCGTGGTTGCCGGCGGTGACGGTGACCGAGAGGATCTCCGGCCGCAGCCGGGCGCCGTTGCATGCGGGACAAGGGATTTCCCGCATGTAGCCGTCGTAGCGTTCCTTCATCTGATCGGACTCGGTCTGTTCGAGTCGCCGATGCAGGAACGGCATCACACCTTCGAACTCGGCGTAGTACGAACGCACACGGCCGTACCGGTTCTTGTAGCGCACGTGCACCTGGTCGGTGCTGCCCTCGAGGACGGCCTTGCGGACCTTGGCGGGAAGCTTCTTCCACGGGGTGTCGATGTCGAAGCCCATGACGTCGGCCAAACCGGTGAGGAGCCGGGTGAAGTATTCGGCGCTCTGTCCCATCGACCACGGGGCGATCGCGCCCTCGGCGAGACTGATGTCCGGGTCGGGGACGACGAGATCGACGTCGACCTCCTTCCGGACTCCGAGCCCGGCGCATTCGGGGCACGCGCCGTAAGGCGAGTTGAAGGAGAACGACCGCGGCTCGAGATCGTCGATCGCCAAAGGATGCCCGTTGGGGCACGCCAACGATTCGGAGAACCGGCGCTCACGGTCCGGCGCATCCTCGTCGCGGTCGACGAAATCGAGCACGACCACGCCTTCCGCGAGACGCAAGGCAGTTTCGATCGAGTCGGTCAGACGCTGCTTGGCGCTCGGTTTCACCGCCAGACGGTCGACGACGACCTCGATGTCGTGCTTCTCCTGCTTCTTGAGCTTCGGCGGATCCGACAGCGGATACACCACGCCATCCACGCGAACACGCGAGTAGCCCTGGACGGTGAGCTGCTCGAACAGATCCACGAACTCGCCCTTGCGAGTACGGACGACCGGCGCGAGGATCTGGAACCGCGCGCCCTCCTCCATGTCGAGAACCTGATCGACGATCTGCTGCGGCGTCTGCCGGGAGATCTCCTCACCACACACCGGGCAGTGCGGCGTGCCGGCACGCGCATAGAGCAGGCGCAGGTAGTCGTAGACCTCCGTGATGGTGCCGACCGTCGATCGCGGATTGCGGTTGGTGGATTTCTGGTCGATCGAGACCGCCGGAGACAGGCCTTCGATGAAGTCGACGTCCGGCTTGTCCATCTGCCCGAGGAACTGCCGGGCGTACGCGGACAGCGACTCGACGTAACGTCGCTGACCTTCCGCAAAGATGGTGTCGAACGCGAGACTCGACTTGCCCGATCCCGACAGGCCGGTGAACACGATGAGGCTGTCGCGCGGTAGGTCCAGGTCTACTCCCCGTAGGTTGTGTTCCCGTGCTCCACGCACGATCAGGCGGTCCGCCACGCCATATCCTTCCTGTAGACACAGCCGATGTCCGGCCTTTGTCCATGGTAGGCGCGGGCACCGACACCGGCCGGGCACGCTTCGCCTCCCCCGCGGGGCCACGACGGTAGGTTTGCCGGTATGACGCAGCAGCCCGTGATCATCGAGGACACCTACACCGGCGATGTGACCCCCGGGGGTCCCGCTCAGCGACGCACCGTCCCCGGCGCCGAGATCGTCAAACTCGCCGTCGGCCCGATGAACAACAACACCTACCTCGTCACCGACACCGCGACCGGAAGATCGGTCTTCGTCGATGCCGCAAACGAACCCGACACCCTCGTGCAATTCCTGCACGACAACGCGCCGCATCTCGAGCTCATCGTCACGACCCACCAGCACTGGGATCACTGGCAGGGACTCGAGCAGGTCGCAGCAGCCACGGGTGTCCCCACCGCCGCGCACTCCCTCGACGCCGGGCCGCTGCCGGTCGCACCCGACCGGATACTCACCGAGGGAGAGTCGATTCGGGTGGGTGAGCTGAATCTCGAGGTGATTCACCTCGCAGGACACACACCGGGATCGGTTGCGCTGGTTCTCACCGAGCAGGGCACCGGCCGGCACCACATCTTCACCGGCGATTCCCTCTTCCCCGGCGGCGTCGGTAAGACACCCGACGACGACGCCTTCCGCTCGCTGATGGACGACGTCGAATCGAAGATCTTCGACCGCTTCGACGACGAAACCGTGTTCTACCCCGGGCACGGCAAGGATTCGACGCTAGGCGCGGAGCGTCCGCATCTCGGCGAGTGGCGCGAACGCGGCTGGTGACGGGCGCTCGTCGCAGGTCATCGACCGGAGCTTCACCACCGGCCGTTCGGCGCCCCGCATTCGAGCCGGAGCGGGGTGTCGAGCCGGTGATCCCGTAGGGTCGGGTGATCAGGACCGTTCAGGTCCTCGAATGAGGGTGGCAGCATGGCCGACAAATCGCCTCGCAGTTCCATGTCCAAGAAGTCCGGCAAGTCGCTGAAGGAAAAGCGGGCCGACAAGAAGTCCGGGTCGAATGCCAAGGCAGACCCCGAGATCGTCGCCCACGTCAAGAAGCGCTGACGCGACTCCCCACGCACCACCCGAAATTGCAGGAGCACAACTACATATGCTCGATCTCGGTGTTCTGGCGCGCTCTCGAAAGAAGAACGAGCGTCGCCTTCCGATCCATCCGCACCATTTCTCTCGCATCGACGAGGATCTGCGTGCACACATCTATCTCGAGCCCGGGTACGGCGAGCCGTTCGGGGTGTCCGACGACAAGATCGAGCCGTGGGTCGCCGGTTTCCGTTCCCGGGATCGGCTGATCGCCGAGTGCGACGTGATCGCCCTGCCCAAGCTCCAGGCGGCCGACCTCGCCGAGTTCCGTGAGGGGCAGACCGTCTGGGGTTGGCCGCACTGCGTACAGGACGCCGACGTCACCCAGCACGCCATCGATCGGCGGCTGACCCTGATCGCCTTCGAAGCGATGAACCACTGGCGCAGCGACGGGAGTTTCGGCCTCCACGTGTTCCACAAGAACAACGAGCTCGCCGGATACAGCTCCGTCGTCCACGGCCTGCAGACCATCGGGTCCACCGGTGACTACGGCCGTCGTCTGCGCGCCGTCGTCATCGGCTTCGGAGCAACAGCACGCGGCGCGGTGACTGCGTTGAACGCGCACGGCATCGACGACGTCCGGGTGCTGACGAACCGGGACGTCGCGGCGGTCGGATCACCGATCCATTCGGTGCAGATCGTCAGGTTCGAACACGACGCCACCGATCCGCACCGAAGTTATGCGCTCACCGACGAGGGCCGGGTTCCTCTCGCGCCGTACCTCGCGGAGAACGACATCGTCGTCAACTGCGTGCTTCAAGATCCCAACGAGCCGCTGACCTTCCTGATCGAGGAGGATCTGGCGGCCTTTGCATCCGGCAGCCTGATCGTCGACGTGTCCTGCGACGCCGGTATGGGTTTCAGCTGGGCGCGTCCCACCTCGTTCACCGAGCCGAGCTTCGTGGTGGGCGACAACGTTCACTACTACGCGGTGGATCACAGTCCCTCGTACCTGTGGAACTCGGCGACCTGGGAGATCAGCGAAGCGTTGCTCCCCCACCTGCGAACGGTCCTGTCAGGCCCGGACGCATGGGACGACGACATGGTCATCGCCCGGGCGATCGAGATTCGCGACGGGGCGATCCGGAATCCGGCGATCACCGCGTTCCAGCACCGCGCCGCCGACTATCCGCACGAGCGGACAGCGGCGGCGTCGTCCGCGCGATGACGGGGTGCCGGACCCGGGCCGGTACTCGCTACACGATCTCGGGCATCCGCACGACCTGCCCGGCATAGGACAGACCCGCGCCGAAACCGAGCAGCAGCGCGAGGTCACCGGGCTTGGACTCACCGGAGCGCAGCAGTTGTTCCATCGCCATGGGGATCGAGGCAGCACTGGTGTTGCCGGTCTCGGCGATGTCGCGGGCAACCGCGGCTGTGCCGGGCAGTCCCAGGGTGCGGACCAGTGCGTCGGTGATGCGGCTGTTGGCCTGGTGCGGCACGAAGGCGTCGAGATCCTCGACCGAGACTCCGGACCGGGTGAGCGCGTCCTTGCAGGCCGACTCCAGGAATGTCACGGCCCAGCGGAACACCGCTGCTCCGTTCATCCGGATGTACGGGCGTACCGGGGCGGGTCCGCCGGCCAGCGCGGCGTCGACCTCGCCGAAATACTGCTGGAAATCTTTGTCTTGCTTGATCGCATCGGTCTGGCTGCCGTCGGAACCCCAGGCGACCGGCCCGATCCCCTCCGAATCCGACGGCCCCACGACGGCGGCGCCGGCTCCGTCGGCGAAGATGAACGCGCACGACCGGTCGGTCGGATCGAGGAGGTCCGACAGTCGCTCCACGCCGATGACGAGAACGTTGCGTGCCTGGCCTGCGCGGACGAGGCTCGACGCGTTGCCGAGCGCGTAGCAGAAGCCGGCGCAGCCCGCGGAGACGTCGTATGCGGCGGTGTTGTGCATGCCCAGTTCCGTGGCGACCACGGCGCCTGCCGAGGGTCCCAGCACCATTTGCGACGACGTGGCGAGTACGACAGCGTCGATCTGATCTGCGTCCATGGAGGCAGCAGCGAGCGCGTCGCGGGCTGCGGCCGTGCTCATCGACACGATGGTTTCGTCCGAGTCCGCCCAGTGGCGTGTGGCGATACCGGAGCGCGTTCTGATCCACTCGTCCGTGGAGTCGATGCGCTCGACGATTTCCGAATTGGGTACGACGCGACGCGGGCGGTACACCCCCAAGCCGAGGAGGGCGGTGTGAACTGTGGGCGGTGCGGTGGTGATGTGTGCGGGCATCCGCACATCTTGCACCTACGGCGGCGCAAACGGGTGCGGTTCCGCGGCATCGCCACCGACCGGCAACCTGCCGTCGACTCCCGGCAGGATTCCGGCCCGCCCTACTCCCGGTCCGTTCCGGATTCGTCCTCCGCGTTGTCTTCGTCGGGCTCGGCAAACGCAGTACCCGAAACCATGCCGTCGGTACCCGGCACGATCTCGGTCCGCCGCACACCGGGTTCGTACATTTTGCGGATCTTCTCTGCCTTCTCCGTGGCCTGCCGCTTCGCGTCCTCGTCGAGGTTGTCCCAGTCGCTTTCGTCCTGGCCGTCGTCCACGCCGGGCTCCTCCTCGTTGCGCACTCGGCCGGGCCGTGCGGTCCGGCCTCATCAGAGTCCTCCCGATTCCGTTTCCCCGGGCCCGTTTCGCGGGGATCGATTCTCACGAGCCGGTACGATTCGGTCGCATCAGGCCTCGCTCCTGCGAACTCCCGGCACGGTGAACCATGGCGGCACTTCTGCTCGGCCCCGTCCTCAGACACGTCGGCTCGACGGATGCGACGGTCTGGGTTGAAACGTCCCGGCCTTGCACCGTGAAGATCCTCGGTCGTTCCGAACCGACCTGGTCGGTCGCAGGGCACCACTACGCCCTCGTGATGATCGAGGGGCTGGAACCGGGTTCCACCACGCCGTACACCGTCCACCTCGACGACATCGAAGTCTGGCCGGCCGCGGACGGTGCCCCATCGGTCATCCGCACCCTCGGCGACGACGGCAGGTTCGATCTCGCGTTCGGGTCGTGCCGGGTCGCCACCACCGAGGACGAACCCGATGATTCTCTCGGCGCGGATGCGCTCGTCGTGTATGCGCAGCGTATGAAGACGCAGTTCCGTGAGTCGTGGCCGGATGCTTTGGTGCTCCTCGGCGACCAGGTGTATGCCGACGAGTTGTCGCCCGACATCCTGCGCCGCGTGGGTGAGCGGCACCACCTCGACGAACCGCCCGGACCCCAGGTGCGGGACTTCGAGGAATACACCTGGCTGTACGCCCAGTCGTGGTCGGACCCAGAGGTGAGGTGGCTACTCTCGACGGTGCCGACCTCGATGATCTTCGACGACCACGATGTGCACGACGACTGGAACACTTCGCAGTCCTGGCGTGCGGAATTCGAGGCGAGCAACTGGTGGGAGGAACGCATCGTCGGTGCGCTCATGTCGTACTGGATCTATCAGCACCTCGGGAACCTTTCGCCGGACGAGCTGAAGTCGAACGACCTGTACGCGAAGGTCCGCGGATCTGCCGGTGACGCGACCGCGATTCTCCGCGCGTTCGCCTCCGACGCCGACGAGGAAGCCGACGGCGGCGGCGGGGTGCAATGGTCCTATCGCCGGGATTTCGGGGCGGTGCGTCTTCTCGTGATCGACTCGCGTTGCGGGCGCGTGCTCACCTCGGAGCGGCGCGAGATGGTGTCCGATCCGGAGTTCGGCTGGATCGAAGACCAGACGGCCGGCGACTACGACCACCTTCTGGTGGGAACATCGTTGCCCTGGCTGCTCCCCCGAGCGCTGCACGACGCCGAATCCTGGGACGAGCGGTTGGCATTCGGTGAGCGGGGTCCACGGCTCGCACGCTGGGCGGAGGCTCTGCGCCGCGGCGCCGATCTCGAACACTGGGCGGCGTTCCACGACTCGTTCGACCGTCTTGCCCGACTCTTCGGCGCCGTTGCCCGCGGCGACCGCACAGGTCCGTCCGGTACCCCACCGGCGACGATCTGCGTACTGTCCGGCGACGTCCACCACGCCTACGCGGCACAAGCGCGTTTCACTTTTCCGACGGACTCGCTGGTGTACCAATTGACATGTTCACCGCTCCACAATCGCGTTCCGGCGGTGGTGCGGGCCGGGTTCCGGGCGGCGTGGAGTCGCACTGCGGAACGCTCGGTAAGGGCATTGCTCCGGCTCGTCGCTCCCGTGCCCCGATCTCCGGTGGAGTGGGATCGGATCGCCGGCCCCACGTTCGGCAACCAGATCGCGACTCTCCGGTTGGACGGTCGAGCCGCTCGGGTGTCGGTGGAACGGACCACCGGCAGCGGTGCCTCAGCGCCCCATTTCGAGGTCGTGGCCGATCTGGTTCTCTCCCCGGGCGGAGCGAATGCGGACACGGCGCGCACGAAGTCTGCGAACCGAGCGGACACATGAATTACATGTGAATGTAATTCTCCCGAAGCCGTAATGTCGTATTCGTCCACGACATACTCTGTTGACACTATGCAGTCGCCGATGTTAGACATTCTGCGCAGGGCCCGGATTCGACGATCGACCCCTCCCCGATTCGGCTCGCGGGGTGCCGGCCTCCGCGCATGTTGCCGCTCATATTCTCGAAACCGTTGGGGCACAAGCCTTCAGCGGACGCCTGACGGACAGTCCAGGTGAACGGAGAACTGCCGCATGACACCTTCACCATCGTTTACCCGCATGTCATCCTCCGCGTTGCGACGAGCACCGCGATGACCCGGACGCAGGCTCCCCCGGCGACCGGCGTCGTCGGCACTTCCGTTCCGCGAATCGAAGACCTTCGCTTGGTCACCGGGGCCGGCACTTTCGTCGACGACGTGACCCGCCCCGGCATGGTGCACGCCTGCTTTGTGCGAAGTCCGTTGCCCCGCGCGCGAATCGGCAGCGTCGACGCGTCCGCGGCACTGCAACTCGACGGCGTCTTCGCGGTCTACACCGCAGCAGAACTCAATACCGTCGCGCACCAGATCTCGTACGCACTCGACATGCCGGGTATGCCGCCGGTACCGCGGCCGCCGCTCGCCGAAGAAGAGGTGCGGTTCGTCGGCGACCCGGTCGCCCTCGTCGTCGCCGCCGACCGGTACATCGCCGAGGACGCCGCAGAGCTTGTGGAGGTCGAGTACGAACCGCTCGAGCCGGTACTCGACTACGTCACCGCGGACACGTCCCCGCATCTCGTGCATGCCGGCTTCGCCGGTAACTCTGCCGGTGAGATGGCAGGCCGCCCGGCGTCGGATCTCGATCCGATCTTCGACAGTGCCGCACACGTGGTGCAGCAGCAGATCTTTCAGCAGGCCTATCTCCCCGTTCCGATGGAGACCCGTGGCCTGGTGGCGGAGTGGTCGGCGTCGACAGCCGAGATGACCGTGTGGATCTCCACCCAGTCACCCCACGAAGTGCGCGGCTTCTGTGCCCGCCTGCTCGGCATCGACGAACACCGGGTACGGGTGGTCGCGCGCGACACCGGAGGTGGTTTCGGACTGAAGGTCGCGCCGCTGCGCGAGGAGATCTGCGTCCAACTCGCAGCACGCAAACTCGGCACCGCCGTGAAGTGGATCGAAGATCGTCAGGAGAACCTGATGTCGTCGGGCATGGCGCGCCACGAGCACGCGGACGTCCGGATGGCGTTCGACGCGGAGGCCCGGATTCTCGCGGCGGGAATGGATCACGTGCAGAACGTGGGTGCCTATCCCACTCCGTCGCCGCTCACCGCAGGAGTCGTGGTGGGCATGTTGTTCCCCGGCCCTTATCGCGTCCCGGATGCATCCTTCAGCGTGAAGTTCCACTATTCCAACACCGTCGGGCGGCTGGCCTACCGTGGTCCGTGGCAGTTCGAATCCGTCGCTCGCGAAGTGCTTCTCGATCATGCAGCCCGCCGCATCGGTATCGACCCCGTCGAACTCCGGCGGCGAAACATGATCCGGCGCGAGGACCTGCCCGCGTTCAATCCGCACGGTATGCCCCTCGACCACATCTCCCCGCTGGAAACGCTCGAGCAGGCCGTGGCGATGCTGGGCTACGAGGACTTCCGGGAGGAGCAGAAGCGAGCCCGCACCGAAGGCCGGTACTTGGGCGTCGGCACGTGCACCTACGTCGAGCCGACCACGGGTGGAACCTCGTTCCACAGCACCGAGGGCGCCACCATCCGGATCGAGCCGACCGGCAAGGTCAACGTCTACGTCGCGGGCGGCTCCGCAGGAAACAGCTTGGAGACGACGGTCGTCCAGCTGACGGCGGATGCGCTCGGGGTCGCGATGGCGGATGTGCGGACCATTCAGGGCGACACCGCGATCACGCCGTTCGGAGCCGGAACAGGTGGCAGCAGATCCGGATCCATGACGGCCGGGGCGATCGCCGAAACGGCCAGGGGCCTGCGGGAGCGGATCGTTGCGATTGCGGCGCACCGCCTCGGCACGGTTCCCGACGAGATCGACTTCGTGAACAGCATCGCCTCGGTGCGAAACGCCCCGGACAAGTCACTGTCGCTGGCCGAAATCGCCGATATTGCCTACTTCCAGGGCGAGGCGCTCCCACCGGGCGTCCCGCCCGGACTGGAGGCGAGTGGACGCTACCGGACACCGCACATGATGATCTGGGCCAATGCCACCCACGTGTGCACGTGCGAGGTGGACGTCGAAACGGGCAAGGTCTCTCTGCTCCGCTACATCGTGAGCGAAGACTGCGGCAAGATGATCAATCCGGCCGTGGTGGAGGGCCAGATATGCGGCGGCACCGTCCAGGGAATCGGCGGCGCACTGTACGAACACCTCGCCTACGACGACAGCGGCAATCCCGTGGCCACCACCTTCATGGACTACCTGCTGCCCACCGCGTCCGAGATTCCCGTCATCGAAATCGGGCACGTGGACACCCCGAGCCCCGGGCCCGGGAACTTCAAGGGCGTAGGGGAAGGCGGGGCGATCGGCGCGACCCCCGCGGTTCTCAACGCGGTGGCGGACGCTCTCGCTCCGTTCGGAATCGAACTGTCGCAGTTGCCACTGTCCCCTTCCGCCGTGCTGCGGATGATCGACGAGGCCCGCGCCGCCGGAAAGGGCACCGAATGAAGCCGGCCGCGTTCGACTATCACGCACCGGAGACCGCCGCCGAGGCGGTCGATCTCCTCGCCGAACTCGGGGACGAGGCCAAGTTCATCGCAGGCGGACAGAGCCTGATGCCGCTGCTCGTCCTCCGACTCGCCGTGTTCGAGCATCTCGTCGACCTCCGGCGACCGGCCGGCCTGCGTGGCATCGACACCGGAACCGGCACCGTCCGGATCGGGGCCACCACCACTCACGCCACCGTCGGCCGCTCCGAGGTGATCGCGCGAGGTGTTCCACTGCTCGCCCGCGCGACCCCACTCATCGGGCACTTCCAGATCCGAAATCGCGGCACGATCGGCGGCTCCCTCGCCCACGCCGATGCGGCCGCGGAGTATCCGGCGGTAGCGATGACCCTCGACGCGGACATCGAAACGCTCTCTCCCCGAGGAACGCGCACGATCCCCGCCGAAGAGTTCTTTCAGGGAATGTGGACGACCGCGGTGGAACCGGACGAACTGGTGACCGCGGTGACGTTCCCGGTGTGGACCGGCCGGTGCGGATACGCAATCGAGGAGTTCACGCGCCGCAGCGGCGACTTCGCGGTGGCAGGTGCCGCGGTCGCGGTCCGCGTAGATGCTGACGATCGCATCGAGCGGTGCGCGATCACGGTTTTCGGCATGGGCCCGGCGCCGATCCGCGCGCGGGCGCTCGAAACCGATCTCGTCGGACGCGGAGCGTCGACGATCTCCGCACGCGATGTCGGCCACGACGCGACCGCACACCTCGACGCGGTTCCGTCGGACGGTCACGGCACGGACGGGTATCGGCGCCGCGTCGGGGCCGCGATGGTAGCTCGCGCGTGGACGCGCGCGGTGGAGGAGGCACTCGATGACTGACGTCGAAATCCGTGTCCGCATCAACGGCGCGACCCGCCACGACCGCATACCGCCGCGGTTGACACTCGCCGACTACCTGCGCGAACGGTGCGGCCTGACGGGCACGCATCTGGGATGCGAGCACGGCGTGTGCGGGGCGTGCACCGTCCTGTTCGACGGCGAAGCCGTGCGCGCCTGCCTGATCTTCGCGGTCCAGGCCGACGGCGCGGAACTGACCACCATCGAGGGCATCGCCGGGGCAGACGGGGAACTGTCCCCCGTCCAGGCCGCCTTCCGGGACGAGCACGGACTCCAGTGCGGCTTCTGCACACCGGGGTTCATCGTCTCGGCGACCGCATTCCTTCGCGAGAACCCGACGCCGTCCGACGAGGAGATCCGGGAAGCGATCTCGGGCAACCTGTGCCGCTGCACCGGTTACCAGGGCATCGTCCGCGCGGTGCGCGCCGCCGCCGGCGAACACGATCCCGACGGTTCGGTCGACACCGTCACCGCAAACAGCACCTGACACACAACGAGGAGTACCGAGTGAAATCGATCCCGGCCGAACGCCCGCGTACCGCGAAGGACCTGTCGTGACCACCGACGAGGCACCCGTCGACAAGGACCGGAAAAGCTCACGGTGCCATTTCGACCGCCACACCCCCGAATACCGGCATCACTTCGAGGAGATCACCGAGGATCTTCACTCTCGGTGCCCTGTCGCATGGACCGACACCTACGACGGGCACTGGGTGGCCAGCGGCAGCGACGAAGTCTTCGAACTCGCACGTAGCCCGTATGTGTCCAACGACCACGATGTGCACGGAGTCCGGCGCGGCTACAAAGGAATCTCGATTCCCACCGCGCGTCGCGCCGTCATGGTGCGCGGCGGAATCCTCGAGATGGACGACCCGGAGCATCGCATCTACCGGCAGGTCCTCAACCCCTACCTGTCTCCCGCTGCCGTGAAGCGCTGGGAACCGTTCATCGACGAAGTGGTCCACGCCGCGCTCGACGAGAAGATCGAAAGTGGACACATCGATTTCGTCGACGATCTCGCCAACATCGTGCCCGCGGTGCTGACCCTCGCCATGCTCGGTATCCCGATCGAGAAATGGTCCGTCTACAGCGAACCGGTGCACGCGTCTGTCTACACGCCGGAGAACTCGCCGGATGCCGAGCGGGTCGCCGAAATGCATCGCGCGATGGGCATCGACCTGCTGTCGAATCTCGCCGAGATCAAGGCGAACCCCCGCCCGGGACTCGTCGACGGGCTCGTCGCGTTGCGCATCGACGGCGAACCGGCACCCGATCTCGAATTGCTCGGCATGCTCGGTTTGCTGATCGGGGGTGGCTTCGATACGACGACGGCTCTCACCGCCCACTCTCTCGAGTGGTTGTCGGAGAATCCCGGTAGGCGTGAAATGCTCGATCGTGATCGTGAGCGCCTGCTCGACTCGGCCACCGAAGAATTCCTGCGCTTCTTCACGCCTGCGCCCGGCGACGGGCGCACCGTCGCCGCCGACTTCGAGATCGGTGGCACCGAGTTGCGCGAAGGAGAGCGACTGTGGCTGTCCTGGGCGATGGCGAACCGTGACGCGACGGTCTTTCCCGATCCGAACGAGATCGTCCTGGATCGGAAAGGGAACCGGCACTTCAGTTTCGGTCTCGGAATCCATCGCTGTATCGGCTCCAACGTCGCCCGGACCGTGTTCAAGTCGATGCTCACCGCGGTGCTCGATCGTATGCCGGACTTCCGATGTGATCCCGAGGGGACGGTGCATTACGACACCATCGGCGTGATCCAGGGCATGCGGCACCTGCCCGCGTCCTTCACTCCGGGGCCCCGAAAGGGTCCTGGCCTGAGCGCCACGCTCGAGAAGCTGCAACGGATCTGCGACGAGCAGCAACTCGCCGCCCCGGTGACCGCCCGTCCGGAGGTCGCGCGCATCGATTGATGCGACGAGTGGCGTGTTCGGGGCGGGTGCGAGCCCCGCGAAGTTCGGATTATTTCGGTTTTCCGTCCGGTGCGAATCCGGCTTCGGCGCTGAAACGGGCATCCCGGGCGGCACTCCGGGATGCGGGGGCATATTCCGGCAGTAGTGGGGGTACACGGGTTGCGGTGGCAACACACCCGACAACGGGAGGAATTACATGATCGTCCGGAGACTCGCGAGGCCGATGCTCGCGTCCATTTTCATTGCCGGGGGCGTAGACGCCCTCCGCAATCCCGCTCCGCGGGCGAACGCAGCCCAGCCCGCGCTGGATCAGGCGGTGAATGCGCTGCCCGCCTCGGTCACCGATCGGCTCCCGAGCAACCCCGAGACGCTGGTCCAGCTCAACGCCGCCGTGCAGATCGGTGCCGGCGCGCTTTTCGCGCTCGGTAAAGCACCGCGACTCTCGGCACTTGCGCTCGCAGGTTCACTCGTACCGACCACCGCCGTCGGACACGATTTCTGGAACGCTCAGGATCCGGAAACCCGTTCCAGGCAGCGCACCGAGTTCATCAAGAGCGTCAGCTTGCTGGGCGGGCTTCTCATCGCCGCGGTGGACACCGAAGGAAAACCGTCGCTCGGCTGGCGTGGCCGTCGCGCCGCGCGACGCGCGCAGGCTTCCGTGGCCGCCGCGCTCCCCCTCGTGGCTGCCGATCGTGGCACGTCCGACGCGTTCAGCAATGTGGCCGATCGCGTGAAGTCGCTCACCGGTGAGGCAGCCGAGCAGGGCGGCCATCTGCTGGACGTCGCGAAGGAACGCGGCCCCGTACTCGCCGAGGTGGCGAAGGAACGCGGCACCGACATCCTCGAGATCGCGCGCGACCGTGGACCGGTTCTCGCGGAGCGCGCACGCGAGCGCGGCACCGGTCTCCTCGATATCGCCAAGGAACGGGGCCCGGAGTTCGCCGAAACCGCGCGCGAACGCGGCATCGAACTCCTCGACATTGCAAAGGAACGCGGGCCCGAGTTCGCCGAGGTCGCGCGGGTGCGTGGTACCAAGTTCCTGGATACCGCCCGCGATCGCAGCAGCGAGTGGGCGCAGCTCGCCGACGAGCGTTCGGCGGTCCTCAACGCCAAAGCTCTCGAGGCCGCCGAGAAGGCACGGATCAGCGCCGAGAAGGCACGCAAGCAGGCAGAAAAGACGATCGAGAAGAACCGTAAGGCGCTCGAGAAGCGGTAGAGCCGCTCCGTCACGAGCAACAGCGAGCCGAGCTGTCGGCTTCCGCGGCAGGCACGCGGGTCCCCGGGATCCGCGTGCCTGCCGCTTTGTCTCCGGGTGTTCCTCGACGCGCCTGGGGATCCGACTAGACTTCTCGGGCACTTCCGTCGACGCCTACGCGTTCGATCTGTTTTCTATCCGAGGAGTTCATGTGCCGGCCGATGGCGCGTCCCACCCCGAGCTCGACCATGAGCAGGAATACGTCGCGATGCTGTACCGGCACCTCGACGCCCTGCGCGACTACGCGAAGACACGTCTCACTCGCGTACTCCGGGAGTCGGGCGGTACGCCGCAGGCACGCAGCGAACGCGAGTCGTTCACGCAGATGTACACCGAGGATCTCGCGAAGTACGACGCCGCGGAACACGGACTGTGCTTCGGGCGCATCGACGTGCGCGAGGACTCCACCGACAACGACAACGACAACGACAACAACGACGCCACCGACCACGACGATGCCGACGGTGAACGCCTCGACAGCCGCTACATCGGCCGCATCGGCATCCTGGACGAGGACAACGACTACGAATCACTCCTCCTCGACTGGCGAGCGCCGCAGGCCCGGCCGTTCTACCTCGCGACGCCCGCGACGCCCGACGGTGTCGTGCTGCGTCGCCACATCCGCAGCCGCGGACGGTCGGTGACCGCCCTCAACGACGAGTACCTCGACCTCGACGCTGCTCGTGAGCACTCCGACACCCCGGCCGCAGGCGGCGTGGCAGGCGAGTCGGCCCTGCTGTCGGCACTCAACGCGGCGCGCACCGGGCAGATGCACGACATCGTGGCCACCATCCAGGCGCAGCAGGACGCGATCATCCGGTCCGAGCATCGCAGCGTGCTGGTGGTGCAAGGCGGGCCGGGCACCGGCAAGACCGCCGTGGCGCTGCACCGCGCCGCCTATCTGCTGTACACGTACCGCAAACAGCTCGCGAAGAGCGGCGTGCTGATCATCGGGCCGAACTCCACCTTCCTCGATTACATCGGCCAGGTGCTGCCGTCCCTCGGCGAGACCGGCGTGTTGCTGTCGACCATCGGCGACATGTATCCGGGTGTGAAGGCAACCCTCGACGACACCCGCGAGGCGGGCGAAATCAAGGGCTCGTCGGCGATGATCGACATCCTGAAGAAGGCGGTGCGGGATCGGCAGGAGGTCCCGGCGTCCCCGGTCACCTTGTCCTTCGACACCTATCGCCTCACCCTGGACCGGAAGTCGGTGACGCGGGCGCGCGGGCGGGCACGCTCGTCCCGGCGGCCGCACAACCTCGCTCGTCCGATCTTCGTGTCCGCCGTCATCGAAGCACTCGCAGACCAGCTCGCTTCGATCATCGGCACCGATCTGGTCAACGGCGGCAACCTGCTGAGCCGCGACGACATCGACGACATCCGGTCGGAGATGCGCGCGGACCGGGAGATCGTGTCCGCGATCGATGCCTTGTGGCCGGAGCTGACGCCGCAACAGGTGCTCACGGATCTGCTGGGTTCGCGGGAACGTCTGGCCTCGGCGGCTCCCGGGCTGTCCGACGACCAGATCGACGCGCTGTACCGTCCGCACGGCGGAGGACGATTCAGCGCCGCCGACGCTCCCCTGCTCGACGAGATCGCCGAACTTCTCGGCGTCGACGACGCCGCGGAACGCGAGCGCGCTTCCCGGCGGTGGCGCCGGCAGATCGCCGACGCTCAGGGCGCACTCGACATCCTGACCGGGTCGGCGCCGCAGGATCTCGAAGACGACCTCGATCCCGAACTTCTCATGGCCTACGACCTCATCGACGCGTCGCAACTCGCCGAACGGCAGGACCATCGCCGTCACGAGACCACAGCGGAACGGGCGGCGGGTGACCGCACATGGACATACGGCCACGTGATCGTCGACGAGGCGCAGGAGTTGTCGGAGATGGCGTGGCGGGCGCTGATGCGTCGCATTCCGAACCGATGGATGACGCTCGTGGGTGACACGGCACAAACCGGCGATCCGGCGGGCAGTTCGTCGTGGCAGGAGGTCCTCGAGCCGTATGTCGCGAACCGGTGGAAGAAGGCGGAACTGACCGTCAACTACCGCACTCCGGCCGAGATCATGCGGGTCGCGCATGCGGTGCTCTCGGAGATCGATCCCGAGCAGATCCCGCCCGAGTCTGTCCGCGAATCCGGGTACGAGCCGTGGGCACGGCCGGTTGGCGCCGACATGTTGGCGGAGGCTGTCCTTGAGGCACTCGACGAGGAGTCGGGACCGGGCACGACTGCAGTTCTCGTACCTCCACGGCTGGTACGGGAGTGGGCTCACCTGGCGTCCCCGTCGGTGACGGTGGCTGCCGTCAAAGACGTCAAGGGGCTCGAGTTCGATTCGGTGCTGCTCGTGGAACCGGCCGAGATCCTGTCAGATTCTCCGCGCGGCATGAACGACCTCTATGTGGCGCTGACGAGAGCGACCCAGCGACTCGGCGTGCTGTACACGACGGAACTCCCGCGGGTGCTCGAAGGTCTCGCGGCGCCGGTAGCCAGTTGAACGGTGCCGAGAATCGGAATCGTTCCGTAATGCCGGGACGGTACGGTCCTGTCCACGGTGCCGTCGCTGCGGCTCCCGGCGATACGTGCGTCCGGCACGGAGACGGTGTGAGGTGAAGGTGATGGGACTGTTGCCGATCGGCGCCGCTGCGCGTGTGGGACTGGTCGCCGCGGCGGTGCTCACCGCTGCTGCCTGCTCCGGCAGCACAACCGTCGACCGCGTCGAGGCGGTGGAGACACCCGCTTCGACGGTCCCGGCCGACCCACCGGTGCTGGATGCCCGCGCAACGCGCCTGAAGAACACGTTGGCGGACGCCGGTCTGGTCGCCGACATCCCCGACGAGACATTGCTCGCGGTCGCACGCGGACTGTGCGACCAACTGGCCGCCGGAGTGCCGGAGGAGCGCATCCTCGAGACTGCCCGGCCGCTGGCGTCGTACGCCGCGGAGGCGACGCACACGGCGGTGCCGGACGACGACGCCGCCCGGCACTATGTCGAGATCACCCGCGACACCTACTGCTGACCTCCACCGGTCACCCGGAAGGTATCCCGGTCGGCGTCAGCGGACGGTGTGAACGACCAGCACGTCGGAGGTCGCCTTGCGGGCCACATCCGAAGGAACCGAGCCGAGGAGCCGGCCGGTGAGGGTGTTGAGCCCGCGGTTGCCGATCACGATGAGGTCGGCCTCGACCTCGGCGACGAGGGCGAGGAGCGATTCGACGGGCGAGCCCACGATGGGCCGCTCGACGATGTTCTTCGCCCCGGCCACGGTGGCCTTCTCCCGTGCCGTGCGGAGGATGTCGTAGGTCGGCGCGGAGCCGGTGACCTGGTAGGCCTCGTCGCGCAGCACGTCCACGGCCTGTGCCGTGTCCTTGGGATCTGCGGGGTAGTACGCGCAGGCGATCACCAACTTCGCGCCGGCGTCTCCCGCCAGAGCAGCTGCCTTCTCCACCGCCTTGTACGACGATTCCGAACCGTCCGTCCCGACGACAATGGTCCGGTAGGCGCTCATTCGTTCCTCCATCGAGTATCCGGTCACCGGCGCGTACCGCCGATGGCGCCGGTGATGGAGGTCGGTGCCCTCCTTCGCGCGGCGCTGGCGTAGACAGTAGCGGGGACGTCGGGGCGCATGGGGCATTTGGGTCCCACATCTCTTTCGCTGGCGCTCCACCAGCGGGCCGGAAAGGACACGTTCGTTGTCACACTGCAGCACGTGGTAACCCGAACGCCGTCAGACGTCGTTGCCACCGAGCCCGGATACAGCTGCCAGGCAGCCGTTCGGCATGCCGCGCTGTGCAAGTACCGTCGGCGCGGATCCGTCACAGACACGAGTGTCAGCCGACGTGCACGCGCGGTCGGCCGGCGCGATCGGGAACCGCGCGGCGCAGTACCTCCCGAGTCACGGAGGCCACCTGCCCCTCCCCGAAGAAGAGGAAACGGAGCTGGTTCATCAACGGGCCACCTTCGGTCCACTCGAAATAGACATCCGGAATGACACCGGTGAGATCACGCATTCGGAGCAACACCGCGGCGATCGTGTTGGGGATTGCAGGGCTGTCGACCCGGAGGATCCGGAAATTCTCACACTGCCGGCCATGCACGACAAGGTCGGTACTGAAGTCCGACGAGTTGGTGACGCTCACCTCGAGGAAGACAATCGCTTGCGAATCGGGGATGTGACTGTCGGCACGCTGCCGAGCTTCCTTGACGCGGTATTCGTCCACGGTCAACCGATCGACGTCATGGGCGACAACAGCGATTGCGCCCGTGGCGGCCGCCTCAGACAGAAATCCCAGTGCGGTCTCGTCGAATTCCACCGACGTGGCACGCAATTCGTAGGATCGAGAGATTCGTGACAGCAACGAGACGATGAGGATCGCACCGATGAAGAAGGCTGCGACTTTCACGCCGTCGGGCCGCTCGACGATATTCGCGGCGGTTGTGTAGGCAAACACCGCGGTGATCACGACGAAGCCGAGAAGCCGTCGATGTTGGTGATGTCTACGGGCGGACAGTGCGACCGCGACGGCCGCGGACGTGATCAGCACCAGCACACCGGTCGCGTAAGCAGCGCCCTGGGCATCGACGCTGGCGTCGAAGTAAAGGGTTACAGCCACTGCGACGGCGGTGAAGACGAGCACCAGCGGACGCACCGCCCGCGCCCAGGACGGTGCCATCCCGTAGCGGGGCAGATAGCGTGGCACGAGGTTGAGCAGTCCGGCCATCGCCGACGCGCCCGCGAACCACAGAATCAAGATCGTGCTCGCATCGTAGACGGTGCCGAATACTTCCCCCAGATACCGATGTGCCAGAAACGCCAATGCCCGACCGTTCGCCTGGCCCCCGGGCGCGAATTCCGACCCGGGTATCAAGATCGTGGTGACCAGGCTCGAGGCGAGCAGAAGACCACTCATGATCACAGCGACGGTGGTCAACAGCTTGCGGGTGCGACGAATTCGTCCAGCCGGATCGGCGTCCGTATCGCCGGGCGCGCCTTGGATCTGGGGCATCACCACCACTCCCGTCTCGAAGCCGGACAGCCCCAGCGCCAGCTTGGGAAATACGAGCAACGCCACCGCGATCATCATGACCGGATTTGCGTGCTCAGTGCTGATCGCCGCCGTCCAGTCGGTGACCAGGGACGGGGCGGAAAACACGTGCCAGAACCCGGCCCCGATCACGATCACGTTCAGCCCCAAGTACACGGCGACCAAAGCAACGGAGATGCCGATGGCCTCGGTGAATCCACGCAGGAATACCCCCGACAGCAGTGCCACCAACACCAAGGTGACCACCACAGCGCGCCCGGAAAGCCAGGACGGTGCGAACGGATTCTCGATCAGGTGGGCGCTGCCGTCGGCGGCGGACAGCGTGATGGTGATCATGAAATCGGTGGCGGCGAATCCGAGTAGCACCAGGACGAAGAGTTTTCCACCCCACCTCGGGAGCAGTTTCTCGAGCATCGCGATCGAACCTTCGCCGCGCGGACTTTCCCGGGCCACCCGCCGATACACCGGCAGAGCACCGAACAGCGTCACCAGGATGAGCACCACCGTGGCCACCGGAGCCAGCGTGCCTGCCGCCAATGCTGCGATCCCGGGCTGATAACCCAGCGTCGAGAAATAGTCGACACCGGTCAGGCACATCACTTTCCACCACGGGTGCCGATGTTCAGCCTTCGATACCACCCGGTGTGGCCCTTGGTAGCCGGCCGGTTCCTCGGTGATGTCCTCGAGCAACCATCCTCGGACTCGGCGCATCGACGAGACCCTCGGCATCCGTTCGGACTCGATCCTCACCGTGTCTCGCCTCGCCTTCGACTTGCTCCGCGCAATCCAGTGGGGTCGACCCTTGCCCCCGGGGTGTAGGCCGACGTGACACGCGCCGGTGCCCGAGGAGCGACCACTGCCGAAGGCGTCGGCAAGTGCGGTCGTTGCGCCGGAGAAGGCATGCGCGATGTCCGCCCGTGGTGCCACTGTCTCTCACACGACCGCTGATCGCGGGATACTGAAGAAAATTCGCCGCACCCGCGACACAGCGGCACGTGTACGCAGCGCCGAACGGTGAAGAGTCTCGAACGGCATGGAAGTTGTCCGCCGGTTCTCAGGTGTTCGCTCCGGTCACCGAATAGATCACTGCCGGCTCATGCGGTTGGCGCGGCTTGATCATCGAACTGCGTGAGATCCCCGCATCGGGCTTGATCGACGGGATCGGTTACATCTCGTTCGACACCGATGCCGCGAACTTGTTCTTCCGATCGGTGTCAAGCCGTCGACAATGCCGTTCGCGAGGTTGAGCGAAATGTTGGGTGAAGCGACGATTGTGTCGGCAAGCTTCACATACCGCCCCGGCACTTGTCCGACGCCCGGCCATGTTCTCTGCAGACGGATCCGTCGGTAAAGGCCTTCGGGTCGAAGGCCGCCCCTGTCGGAGCGGAGACTACTTGAGTCCGGCCGCGTCCATTCCGCGCAATTCCTTCTTGAGATCGGCGATCTCGTCACGCAACCGGCCCGCCAGCTCGAACTGCAGATCGCGTGCGGCCTGCATCATCTGGTCGGTGAGTTGCTGCACGAGATCGGCCAGTTCGGCGCGCGGCATCGTCGTGGTGTCGCGACCTTCGATGACGCCGGAGCTTGTCGCGCGTCCCGATTCGCCCTGGGCGCGACGTCCCCGCGACGCATTGCGGCCCGATCCGCCGACCTCGATGGCTTCGGTGTCCTCGGCTTCCTGATACACCTGGTCCATAATGTTGGCGATCTTTTTGCGCAACGGTTGCGGGTCGAGACCGTGCTCCTTGTTGTAAGCGATCTGCTTTTCGCGCCGGCGGTCCGTCTCGTCGATGGCACGGGCCATCGAATCGGTGATCTTGTCCGCGTACATGTGCACTTCGCCGGAGACGTTGCGCGCCGCGCGTCCGATCGTCTGGATCAGCGACGTGCTCGAACGGAGGAAGCCTTCCTTGTCCGCGTCGAGGATCGCGACGAGCGACACTTCCGGAAGGTCGAGTCCCTCACGCAGCAGGTTGATGCCGACGAGGACGTCGTACTCTCCCAGTCGCAGCTGCCGGAGCAGCTCCACTCGGCGCAACGTGTCGATGTCGGAGTGCAGGTACCGCACCCTGATGCCCAGTTCGAGCAGGTAGTCGGTGAGGTCCTCGGCCATCTTCTTGGTCAGCGTCGTGACGAGGACACGTTCGTCGCGGTCGGCGCGCTCCCGGATCTCGTGGATCAGGTCGTCGATCTGGCCCTTGGTGGGTTTGACGACGACCTTCGGGTCGACCAGACCGGTCGGCCGGATGACCTGTTCGACGAACTCGCCGCCGGTCCGTCCGAGTTCGTACGGGCCGGGCGTCGCCGACAGGTACACGGTCTGCCCGATCCGGGAGGCGAACTCCTCCCAGGTGAGCGGACGGTTGTCGACGGCCGAGGGCAGACGGAACCCGAACTCGACGAGGTTGCGCTTGCGCGACATGTCGCCTTCGTACATCGCGCCGATCTGGGGCACCGTCACGTGCGACTCGTCGATGACGAGAAGGAAGTCTTCCGGAAAGTAGTCGATCAGGGTGGCCGGTGCGGAACCGGCGGGCCGGCCGTCGATGTGCCGGGAGTAGTTTTCGATGCCGGAGCAGAACCCGACCTGCCGGATCATTTCGAGGTCGTACTGGGTGCGCATCCGCAGTCGCTGCGCCTCGAGGAGCTTGCCGCGGTTCTCGAGGTCGGCGAGGCGTTCCTCGAGTTCGGCTTCGATGTCCTTGACCGCGCGTTCCATCCGCTCAGGCCCCGCGACGTAGTGGGTTGCGGGGAAGATCCGCAGAGAATCGACCTTGCGGACGACATCTCCGGTAAGCGGGTGCAGGTAGTACAGCGCCTCGATCTCGTCGCCGAAGAACTCGATGCGTACCGCGAGTTCCTCGTAGGCCGGAATGATGTCGACGGTGTCGCCCTTGACGCGGAACGAGCCGCGTGTGAAGGCGAGGTCGTTGCGGTTGTACTGCACGTCGACGAGCAGTCGCAGCAGGGCGTCGCGAGGAACTTCGAGGCCCACTTCGAGCTGGATGGAACGGTCGAGGTACGACTGCGGGGTGCCGAGGCCGTAGATGCAGGACACGGAGGCGACCACCACGACATCTCGACGGGAGAGCAGCGACGAACTCGCCGAGTGACGCAACCGCTCCACGTCGTCGTTGATCGACGAGTCCTTCTCGATATAGGTGTCGGTCTGCGCGATGTACGCCTCGGGCTGGTAGTAGTCGTAATACGACACGAAGTACTCGACCGCGTTGTTGGGCAGCATTTCCCGCAACTCGTTGGCGAGCTGCGCGGCGAGGGTCTTGTTGGGGGCCATCACCAGGGTGGGGCGCTGGAGTCGCTCGATGAGCCAGGCGGTGGTCGCGGACTTGCCGGTACCGGTCGCGCCGAGCAGTACGACGTCCTTCTCCCCTGCCTTCAGCCTGCGCTCGAGTTCGTCGATCGCGGCGGGCTGGTCGCCGGCGGGTTCGTATTCGCTGACGACCTCGAACCGGGCGTCGGTGCGTTCGATCTCGCCCACCGGACGGAACTCGGAATGGGCGACTACGGGATGCTCACTAGCGAACGCCATGATTCCAGGGTAATTGCTCCCACCGACACGTGCGGCGGGCCGCCGAGCCCTCCCGTCCCCCGCCGACGTGCAGCGTCGGTTCCCCGCCGACGTGCAGCGTCTGTTCCGGCAGGGGCGGTACCGTGCGAATATGCCGTCGCACCTTCATCCCATCAAAGTGGAACGTTTCGACGTCCCCGCGCAGACGAACACCGATCCGAAGGGCAACGTGCGACCGGTGGAGATGTATCGGGTCGAGCCGTGGGGTCTGTACATGGCGCGCCCGGCCGACCATCACGAGTTCGGGTACGTCGAGTCGTGGCTCCTGCCGTCCCGCCATCTCCGCGTGACGATCTTCCATTACCGACCCGGACACGAACGCGACCTCGACCGGTATGTCGATATCGGTGAGTACTGGCGAGATGGCGAGGTGTGGCATTCGTACGACCACTACATCGATCTGCTCGTCCGCACCGGCCGCGGCACCGCGATCGAAGATATCGACGAACTGTTCGCCGCCGTCGCTGCGGGCCTGATCGACACCGACGATGCCGAGTCGGCTGTGCTGCGCGCGTTCGAAGCTGTCGACGGTATCGCCGCCCACGGTCACGATGTCGACGCGTGGCTCACGTCGGTGGGGTTGCCGATCACCTGGCGCTGACGTCGGCCTCTCCCCTGCTCATTCCCGGACTCCGGCTCCGGTCGCAGCAGGAGCGACGAGCCGGTGCGGCGACCCGGGGCCTTCGGCCACGAGCGACGCGTGGGTCGGCGGGTCGGACGGCACGTGCGCTGGCCGCCAGCGTTCGAACTCGGTGCGCAGCACCGGGACCACCTCACGACCGAGGATCTCGATCTGCTCGAGCGGCAGCCCGGCGTGGTCCACGAGGAACAACTGGCGCTGGTAGTCGCCCGCGTAGTCGGCGAAGCCGAGGGTGCGCTCGATGACCTGTTCGGGGGTACCGACGGTCAGCGGTGTGGTCGCGGAGAATTCCTCGAGGGACGGACCGTGGCCGTAGACGGGCGCGTTGTCGAAGTACGGACGGAAGACCCGTTTGGCCTCCGCCTCGGTGCTCGCCATGAACACCTGGCCGCCGAGTCCGACGATGGCCTGGTCGGCGGCGCCGTGTCCGTACTGTTCGAAGCGTTTCCGGTGCAGGGAGACCATCATCCGCTGGGTGTGTTCCTTGTTCCAGAAGATGTTGTTGTGGAAGAACCCGTCACCGTAGAAGGCAGCCTGCTCTCGAGTCGAAGCGACCGACTGTCGCGGAGGATCTCGACGCAGCGCGAGCTGACCGGCTGGCATTCACTGCAGACCGGGAGCCGATCTGGCCCAACAATACGCAGGAGCGGCTGAACAAGGTCCCAGTCAAGCACCGTACTCGCGCGATGATTACGACACCGGCGACGAGAACTGCGACGACAATCCAGGATTCGATGCTCATTGCTGCAGCCCATCCACGCGGTTGTGTCGAGTTCAGTGCCTGAGTCCGTGCTGCTCAGGAGCAAGCCTTCGAGGGCTTCTTTCGGCGCAGGGCCAGTGTTGGGCCCACTACTTCATGGTCGTCGAGAGTGGCGATTGCTCTGCTCACAGTCGGCCTCTTGGAACTCGGATAGTTCCCCCGCACTGGCGAAACGATTCTCGTCGGACAGAGCCAACGCAGACCAACCGCTTTCTGCCCTTGCGGATCCAGAGGCCTTCATTCAGGTAGCTCGGCTCCAGATCCTGGACTGCCACACATGCTCACTCAGCGGATGTCCTATTCGCACGTCCACGCATGACGTGTATTGTCCGCCTTCGGTTCAAAGAGCATTGTGGCCTGCCGTCCGACTGCACTCGTCGGGCGGCTTCTTCGTGTTTGGGAGTGGTATATGCGCGTCTCTAAGCGCACGATGGTTATCTCTGCAGTGGCAACAGTCGCCCTCGGTGTCATCGGCACCGGTGTCGGATTTTCCGTAATGAAGGAGAAAGTCGAGATTCCGCGTGACATCTCGTTCTCGCCCCTTCCCGGAACATATGCGCAAGCACCACATCTGCTATCAACGTCCCATCCCATGGATGAACGGTTCGATGTCGTACTGACAAGCGATTCAAGCATCGTGGTTAGCGCCTATGACTACAAGGCCCAAACCTCGGTCCTCAGATCAATCGACGTCGATACCGGAGAGACCCTGTGGACGAGTGAGCAGGTGAGTGGTAATTGTCGAGGCAGGCACATACCCAACAGTTCCGCGATTGCGTGTACTGCGGATGCTGGTGAAGTAACCGTCTTCTCCGCGAGTAACGGCGCACCGATCTTCGCGAGACCGGCATCAACGGACGGCGACAAGCGGGAGGAACCAACTGTCGTGGTCGACGGAGACAACCTGGCTATCTGCACACCAGGAAGCGACCGCACGCGATTGGAGTACGGAGCCGCCGAAGATTTCGATCCTCAGTGGACGGTCGAGGTCGGCCACAGACAGACAACCATCTGCGGGATGGGGGCCAGCGCGTCCTATCTTTCGATGACCTCCTACAGAAAGGACGACGATCGATGGTTCACGATCGTCGATCGCGAGGGGAACGTCGTACACCAGAACCTCGATCAGATGGGGTGGGTTTACGCCGATGACGTGTATGCCGAGCTCCGCGATCCCGAGAACGAGGAGGAAGGCTGGCTGTGGCGTGAGTTCCCGTCGGGCGAGATTCGCGAAGTTGAAGGGGAAGACGTCGACAGAATTTATGGATTGCCCGGAAACCGGGTCCCTGCCAATTTCATCGACAACAAGCTCGGTCTGATCGCCAGCATCTACGAAAGCACCCCCGAATGGATGTACGAACCCGGGGGACAGTTCATGATGCGTCGGGTAGGTGACACGTTGATCGCCCGTGAGGGCGGGTACATGACTGGATACTCGGCCATTACGGGATACGAGCAGTGGGCTCGTAAGATCGACGATCTGCTGGAGAATTCCCGTGGGGGCCTGGACCTTTACTCCATCATCATGGAGTACTCGAATGGCACCAATGACGGCTTTAATCTCATCGGGAGCACCGAGTCGGAAATGTTCTGCATCGCCGCGAGTACCGGTGCACTGCTGTGGAGCCTGGACGAGGGAGGACAGATCGTCGCGGTACACAACGACATGATCGTTGTCCGTCAACCCGGATACAACCACAACTCGCCCTCCTCAGGTGATCAAGCGACGTTCGCGATGTACCGGTTCGACGCCCCGATCAGCTGACGCTTAGCCACGACGACGAATCATATTTCGCGTCTGCTTCATTCCAGACAGATGTGGCCCCGAGGTTTCCCACGGGGCCACAGGGCTTTCTGCACCAGGCGACGGTGACCGGTCCGCCCGGATTGGCGGTGGAGTTCCACCGTCCGACAGGGACAGCATCTTATGCCGACACGACGCATCCGCCGGTGTATAACACCGTTGGCGCGGGAGTGGTGCGCCGAGCTCCCGAGGGTATCCGCAAGGCTGGCCGCTCGGCGAGCGGAATCGTGCCGTCCTTCGCGCGCCGCGCCTTCTGGATAGCGATCTGCATCATACGATCACTGCGAGCCTGGCTACCGCCTTCGACGGCTATCCCTTCCAGCCGTTTTCCTCAGCCCAGGACCACGCGCGATGGTAGGCGCGGTCGAACCACGGAGCCTTCGCCGCACTGTATGCCGCAGCTGCCTCGACCGGGTCACCGAATGCTGTTGCCGCGCGTGCTGCGCTCCTCTTGACGTCGGCGTATTCCGCCGCTGCGGCTGCGTCGGCGCGCAGCCAGTCGCGAAGCAGCAACGCGAACTGCTGTCCGGGCCAGCCGACGACGCGCACCGCGACGCGCGCAGGCTGCCCCGGGTCGGCGCTTCCGTGCAAGCGCATCGCCCACATCGCCGGGTCCGTCTCACCGCCGGCACCGTACGAAGGTTTCGGTTGGTCGTGATCGATCCGGTCGACGCGCGGGAAGCCTGCCACAGCAAGGGGTTCCGCGAGCGCGTCGGCAGCCGCGAGATCGGGCACCGTGACCTGCAGATCCAGGGCGTCGACGGCGTCGAGTCCGGGCACCGCGGTCGATCCCACGTGGTCGATACGCAGCGCGCTGCCGCCACATGCCACAGCGAGTCGTGCGACCAGTCGCTGTGCGCTCGGTTCCCACTCGGGACGAGCTGCAACCAATACCGGCGCCGGTGCCACCGGGACGCGGGTGCGGACATTGCGTTCGAACGGGACCAGGCGGTCGGCCCACAGCGTCCGCACGCGGCGGACGACCTCGTCAGGTTCGCCGGTGTTGTCGAGCCAGACATCGGCGACCGCGCGACGCTGCTCCTCGGTCGCCTGTGCGGCGATCCGGGCACGGGCGTCGGACTCGGGCATGCCGCGCAACTCCACCAGCCGGCGGAGCCGCTCGTCTTCGCCGGCGTGAACGACCGCGACCAGATGGAAGATCGGCGCCATGCCACCTTCGACGAGCAACGGGATGTCCTGCACCACGATCGCGTCGTCGGGTGCCGCGGCGACGAGTTCGGCGGTGCGGCGGCCCACCCGCGGATGGGTGATGGCGTTCAGGACGGCACGTGCGTCGTCGGTCGCGAACGCCTTGGCCGCGAGCGCGGGCCGGTCCAGCGACCCGTCGGATAGGAGGATGTCCTCCCCGAACGCGTCGACGAGTTCGGCGAGACCTTCCGAGCCCGGCTCGACAATCTCCCGCGCGATCGTGTCGGCATCGACGAGCACCGCCCCGAGATTCACGAGTTCCTTGGCGACGGTGGACTTCCCCGCGCCGATACCTCCGGTCAACCCCATTCGCAGCACGCCGCCCAGTGTCGCACCACACAACCGCGCCGGGTGAGCCGACCCGCCGCTGTCACAGCACAGTCACGGAGCGGTCACAGGCGGGTCGCGAGACTGCCCGCCCACGAGAAACACGCCCCCCACCTGCAATAAATGCGCGGGAGGAGGTTGCCCGTCGGTTATCGTCGTGTCGAAGCGTCCGACTCCGGTTATCCCGTTCATCGAGAAGGCAGGCCATGCGTTCCTCCCCCTCACCTTCCGGTCGACATCGCCTCGGTATGGAACACGGTGTTCACTGCGTCCTCATTCCCGAGGTGGCAGCCGCGCTCGCCGAGCACCGGCGCAATTGGTTCACCACGCTGCTGAGCAACGCGCGGCACAGTCACGCCGCCATGCGCAAGCGCGCCGCTTCGCTTCCCACGCAGTGGGCCACGCCCGCCGTGGGCTGATCCGCACGGTCGGGTCGGACCGCGACTACCTGCACATACACGACGACGGCGACTCCTCCCAGATGGGAGGGGTCGCCGTCGTCGTCCGCTCTCGAAGGTGCCGCGCGGTGTGCACCTCCGGAATGCGGAAGACCCCGCACCGAATCGGTGTGGGGTCTTCCGTCGATCAGAGTCGATCAGATCTGTCAGGCGTTGCCGGACAGCTTCTCGCGCAGTGCAGCGAGCTGAGCATCGCTGGCCAGCGAGCCACCGGTCTGCTCGGCGGGCTCTTCGGCATCCGTCTCGGACGAGTAGTTGCTGCTGGACACGCCGGCAGCAGCCTCGGCGGCCTCGTCGGCAGCCATCTTCTCGATCTGAGCGGTGTGCATCTTGTGGCGACGCTCGGCCTCCGCGTAGCGGGACTCCCACTCCTCGCGCTGCTTCTCGTAACCCTCGAGCCATTCGTTGGTCTCGGGATCGAAGCCCTCGGGGAAGATGTAGTTGCCCTGCTCGTCGTAGCTGTCGGCCATGCCGTACTTCGACGGGTCGAACTCGGCGGTGTAGTCCTCGTTCGCCTGCTTCAGCGACAGCGAGATACGACGACGCTCGAGGTCGATGTCGATGACCTTGACCATCGCGTCGTCGCCGACTGCGACAACCTGGTCCGGAACCTCCACGTGGCGCTCGGCCAGCTCGGAGATGTGCACGAGGCCTTCGATTCCCTCTTCGACGCGCACGAACGCACCGAACGGAACCAGCTTCGTGACCTTGCCCGGGACGATCTGGCCGATTGCGTGGGTCCGGGCGAACTGACGCCACGGATCTTCCTGCGTCGCCTTGAGCGACAGGGACACGCGCTCGCGGTCCAGGTCGACGTCGAGAACCTCGACGGTGACCTCGGTGCCGACCTCGACAACCTCGGACGGGTGGTCGATGTGCTTCCAGGACAGCTCGGAGACGTGCACGAGGCCGTCGACACCGCCGAGATCGACGAAGGCGCCGAAGTTGACGATGGAGGACACGACGCCCTTGCGGACCTGGCCCTTCTGGAGCTGGTGCAGGAACTCGCTGCGGACCTCGGACTGGGTCTGCTCGAGCCATGCGCGGCGCGACAGGACCACGTTGTTGCGGTTCTTGTCGAGCTCGATGATCTTGGCCTCGATCTCCTTGCCGACGTACGGCTGGAGGTCGCGGACGCGACGCATCTCGACGAGCGACGCGGGCAGGAAGCCGCGCAGGCCGATGTCGAGGATCAGGCCGCCCTTGACGACCTCGATGACGGTGCCCTTGACGGCCTCGTCCTTCTCCTTGAGCTCCTCGATCGTGCCCCAGGCGCGCTCGTACTGCGCACGCTTCTTGGACAGGATCAGGCGGCCTTCCTTGTCCTCCTTGGTGAGGACCAGAGCCTCGACCTCATCGCCCACGGACACGACCTCGTTGGGGTCGACGTCGTGCTTGATGGAGAGCTCACGGGACGGGATGACGCCTTCGGTCTTGTAACCGATGTCGAGCAGCACCTCGTCGCGGTCGACCTTGACGATCGTGCCTTCGACGATGTCGCCATCGTTGAAGTACTTGATCGTGGCGTCGATGGCGGCGAGGAAATCCTCGGCGGAGCCGATGTCGTTTACGGCTACCTGCGGCGAGGTGACGGTGGTGGAGGCCATGTGTTGAGTTGCTCCGGACGGGTTGATAGTCGGTTGATGGAACTTCGGTCGGGCATGCGAATCGGGCACTGCGATGAAGCGGTGATCGAATCACGGCGAGCGTCCCCGTCCGACCGATGAAGCCGAGCAGCGGACACTCGCTTCACCAGGCTACGCGCCCCCATGGGAGCTGGGCAAACCAGGGCGGCCCCTCCCGCGCGCCCGCGCGCCGCACCCCTCTACTCTCGCATCCATGGTCAGCTCCGAAAACCCCTCCGGCACAGCACCTCACCAGTCCCAACTGTCACCCGAGGAACGGCACGCCGCGGCCAACGCGTTGCTCGGAACGTCGAAGGTGGGCCGCATCCGGCTCGGGTCCCGGGACAGCGAGCGGGCCAGCCGAGCGTGGTGGGACGCGGACGCCGAGGACTACCACCGCACACACGGCGAGTTCCTCGGCGTCGACTCGGCCGCGGGCGAGTTCGTCTGGTGTCCCGAAGGACTTCATGAGGGCGACGTCCACCTGCTCGGCGACATCGCGGGCCGCGACGTGCTCGAGATCGGCTGCGGTTCCGCTCCGTGTGCACGCTGGCTGGCCGAACACGGAGCCCGTCCCGTCGGTCTCGACATTTCCATGGCGATGCTCGAGCGCGGACTCGCTGCGATGGACACGGCCGGCACGCCTGCTGCGCGCCGGGTGCCGCTCGTCCAGGCGGGGGCCGAGAATCTGCCGTTCGCGGACGGGAGTTTCGACGTCGTGTGTTCCGCGTTCGGCGCGGTGCCGTTCGTGGCGGATTCGGCGCGGGTCATGCGGGAGGTCGCGCGGGTGTTGCGCCCGGGCGGCCGGTGGGTGTTCTCCGTCAACCATCCGATGCGCTGGATCTTCCCCGACGATCCGAGCGAAAAAGGACTGGTCGCGATGTTCCCGTACTTCGACCGCACCCCCTACGTGGAACTCGACGACACCGGCACCGCCACGTACGTCGAACACCACCGCACGATCGGCGACCGGGTGCGCGAACTCGTCGGCGCGGGCCTCGAGGTGTACGACATCATCGAACCCGAGTGGCCCGAGCACCTCGACCGCGAGTGGGGACAGTGGAGCCCCCTGCGCGGCGAGTATTTCCCGGGCACCGCGATCTTCTGCAGCCGCAAACCCGCCTGAACCGGCGGGTACGCCGCTACAGAAGACGTGACAGGAAGCCGCGGGTGCGCTCGTGCTGCGGGTTCGACAGCACCTCACGCGGGTTGCCGGCTTCGACGACGACACCGTCGTCCATGAAGACGAGTTCGTCGGCGACTTCGCGCGCGAAGCCCATCTCGTGGGTGACCACGACCATCGTCATGCCGCCGGCAGCGAGGTCACGCATCACAGCGAGGACCTCGCCCACGAGTTCCGGGTCGAGGGCGGAGGTGGGCTCGTCGAACAGCATGAGTTTGGGATCCATCGCGAGAGCCCGGGCGATCGCCACACGTTGCTGCTGCCCGCCCGACAACTGAGCCGGATAGGCATCGGCCTTGTCGGAAAGCCCCACACGGGCAAGAAGTTCGCGACCCCGTTCGATTGCCTCGGTGCGTTTGACCTTCTTCACCAGAACCGGGGCTTCGATGATGTTCTCGAGTGCCGTGCGATGCGGGAAGAGATTGAAGTGCTGGAAGACCATGCCGATGTCGCGGCGCTGCCGGGCGGCGACCTTGGGCTGGAGTTCGTGGAGCTTGGAGCCGCGTTCGGCATAGCCGATGAGTTCACCGTCGACGTAGAGGCGTCCGGCATCGACACGTTCGAGGTGATTGATGCACCGCAGGAAGGTGGACTTGCCGGAACCGGACGGCCCGATCATGCACGCGACCTGACCGCGTCCCACCTCGAGGGAGATGCCCTTGAGGACCTTGACGGCCCCGAAGTTCTTGCACACGCGGTCCGCGCGAACCATCGGCGTTTCGGTCGAGGTCATGCGAGGCCACCTCCGGGGTGATTCGGGTTCTTCGGCGCGACGGCCGGCAGCTCCTGCGCGTCGGCGAGGGCCTGCAACTGGCGGTTCGTCAAGTGGCGGCTCAGACCCTTCGAGTAGTGCCGTTCGATGAAGTACTGCCCCACCATCAGGACGCTGGTGATGGCGAGGTACCAGGTCGCCGCGACGAGCAGCAGCGGGATGGGCTGGAAGTTCGCGCCCGAGATGTCGCGTGCCCGCCCGTACAACTCGAGGCTGTAGGGCACCGCCGCCACCAGCGACGTGGTCTTGAGCATGCTGATCAGTTCGTTGCCGGTCGGCGGGATGATCACCCGCATGGCCTGGGGCAGCACGGTGCGGCGGATGGTCTGGGACCAGGACATCCCGAGGGCGGTCGACGCCTCGACCTGGCCCTCCGGGACCGATCCGATGCCGGCGCGGACGATCTCCGCCATGTAGGCGGCTTCGTTGAGTGCGAGGCCGACGACGGCGAACAGGAATGCGGCGTTGAGCCCCTGGACGTCGATGTGGACGAATTGGTGAACGAACGGGATTCCGAGGTCGATCTGCTTGTAGATCGACGGGAACAGGCCCCACAGCACGAGTTGCACGTACACCGGGGTGCCACGGAAGACCCACAGGTAGAGCCACGACACCGACTTCAGTACCGGGTTCGGCGACAGGCGCATCACGGCGAGCAGGACACCGAGCAACACGGCGATGAGCATCGCGAGTGCCGTCAGCTGCACCGTCTTCCAGGCGGCTGCGGTGATGCGGCTGTCGAAGAGGTACTGGCCGTACACATCCCAGCGGTAGGCGTCGTTGGTGGCCGCGCCCCACAGGAACAGGCCCAGTCCGATCAGCACCAGCGCCCCGGAGATCCATCGTCCGGGATGCCGCAGCGGCACCGCCTGGATCGGTTCCGGTTCGGTCGCAGGCGCACCGCTGCTCGGATGCGTGTGCTCGCTCATCGGTTCCCTCTCAGCTCGTTGCCGCATTGATCTGTGACGTGGTGATCGCCCCGGCCGACATGTTCCAGCGCTCGAGGATCTCGGCGTAGGCACCTGTGTCGATGAGGTGCTGGACCGCCTGTTGCAGCACGGGCCCCAGCGGTGATTCCTTCGCGACGACGAAGCCGTACGGCGCCGCGTCGAACAGCGGTCCGGCGGACTCGAGCCGGCCCTCGCTCCGGGCGATGACGTACGCGGTGACCGGCGAGTCGGCGGACAGGGCGTCGACGCGTCCGAGGATGAGCGCGTTCGCGGCTTCGTCCTGGCTGTCGTACTTGACCTTGTCGATCGGCGGGAGTCCTGCCGCGAGACACGCCTCGTTCTTCGCGGGGATTTCTTCGATGTCCTCGACGGTGTTGGTCTGCACCGCGACACGCATCCCGCAGGCGTTGTCGGGATCGACGTGCTCGCCGGTCCGTTGCGCCCACTGCACCCCGGCGCTGTAGTAGGTCACGAAGTCGACGGTTTCCTCGCGTTCCAGCGTGTCGGTGAACGAAGACGACCCGAGATCGAACGTGCGGGCCTGCACCGCCGGGATGATCCGGTCGAAGTCGGCCTCGTTGAAGACGGTCTGCACACCCAGCACGTCGCCGAGCGCCTGCACGAGTTCGACGCCGAAGCCGACGATCGTGCCGTCGTCGTCCCGGAACTCGTTGGGGGCATAGGGCACGTTGACGCCGACCTGGAGGTCGGGGTCGGAGGCCCAGTCGGGAAGCTGGGCGGCGATGCTGTCGACCCGCTCGGCGCGGACACGGTCGCCCGCGGGCACGGTCGATTCCGAGTTCACGACACAGCCTGTGGCGGTACACAGCACGACGAGCGACCCGATGAACGCTGCCGCGAACCGTCGGTAGCGGCGTAGCCCGAGAGCCCGGTGTCCGGCGGGCCGGGAGCCTTCGGAGTGCTCCCACCCATGGGTGCGCACTGTTTCATTCACAGAGAAACAGTATCCAACCTGTGGCCGCGTGACCGAATCACACGCCTGCCGGGACGGCCGAAGACGCGACGACGGTGCCGGCGAATTCGGGGTCGCCCCCGTTGCCGTCGGCCGATCGGAACTGCTGAGCGGACACGCCGGAAGCCGGACGAGATCGGAACATGTTTTCCATCACTCCGGCGGCGGCACACACCGGACTGTGTCAGGCGCCACCGTGCACCGGGCCGTCCCACTCGATCCGATAGTCCTGGATCCAGTCCGGTCGCTCGGTAGCGTTCCGTGCGTACCGGGCCACCAGTGGCATGACGAGGCGGTCGCGAATCACCCTTGTCAACGGGTTCGCGATCTTCATATCGCTGGTTCGCTTGGCCTGGACGATCAGCTTCTGGACGCGATCCCGCCGCAACCGTTCGAAGGTCCGAAGCGCCGAGGGGATGTCCGAGTCCCGCAGGCACCGGGCCAGCATCACGCCGTCCTCGATGGCCAGTGAGGCACCTTGGCCGGACGACGGGGAGATGGCGTGGGCGGCATCTCCGATCAGCACCGTCGAACGGGCACTCCAGCGGTCCACGTGCGGAAGGTCGCAGGTGTTCCACGGGGGCACGATGTGGTCGGTTGCGGAAATGATGTCGGTGGCGGGTCCGGCGTCACCGGCAAATCGATCGGTCAGTTCGGCCCGCCACCGCTCCGGCGTAAATCCGGCGAGGCCCGTCGGCGACAGTTGCTTTTTTTCGGGAATGTTCGCGAACCACCAGACGTCGCCGGGGCGGCGCTGAAGGTAGCCGAAGAACGCCTTCTTGCCGAACATCATGGTGAACTGGCCGTCGGGTTCCGTGACGGTGACGCCGTGGGCATATCCGCCGGTATCGAGCAACCCGGTGTAACGCGGCTCCGGACATGAAGGGTCGATCAATGTCCTTGTCCGCGAGTGCAACCCGTCTGCTCCGATGAGAACGTTGCCTTCTGCGGATGTGCCGTCGGCGAACTCGGCCCACACCGTGCCGCCCGGGGTGCTGTGCGAATCCACGAGTTGCTTGCCGTACTCGATGCGGATGCCCCGCGCGACAGCCTCGTCCCGTAGACGGGCGTAGAGATCCGAGCGGCTGAGGGTCCGGCTGACGAAGGGACTGCCCGGTCGCCCGGAAGCGAAGGTCGCCAGTCGGCGGCCGGTGCCGCTGCGGATCGACATCGCCGGTGTGTCGAATCCACCGAGTGTCGCGGGGCCGATACCGACGTGCTCGAGGGCGTGCAATCCGTTGATCGCCAGCGTAAGGAACGCGCCGACACCGTCAGCGGTGCGGTCGTGGGCTTCGTACACGGTCGATTCGATCCCGGCCCGCTGCAGAGCCATGGCGGTCACGGGCCCGGTGATACCCGCTCCGACGATCAATGCTCGCGTCATCCGCTAACCATAATATGGATACCCATAATATGGCTAGCATGAATCTGCGCCCGAGGTCTCCCCTCGTGATGGTGTTGCTGGCATTGCTCGCCGAGCGGCCGATGCACCCGTACCGAATGCAGCAGTTGATCAAGTCCAGACGCAAGGACGACGTGGTCAACGTGGCACGCAGCAACAGCGTCTACCAGGTGATCGACCGGCTCCTGCGCGACGAGTTGGTCCGGGTACGCGAGACGCATCCGGCGGGAACCGGTCCCAGTCGCACGGTGTACGAGATCACCCCGAAGGGACGCACGGCGTTCGACGACTGGATGGGCGTCGTGCTGGCCGAGCCCGCACGCGAGTTCCCCGAGTTCAGGGCTGCAGTGGCCATCGCGGGGATCCTGCCCCCGGAGGTGGTACGCGGCCATCTTGCGCGCCGGATCCCGATCCTGGAGCAGCAGTTGGCGGACGCGGACGAGACGTCCGCAACGACCACGGAACTCGGCCTGCCGCGCGTGCTCACCCTGGAGAACGAGCACAAGGCCGCACTGGCCCGGGCCGAACTCGACTGGCTCCGCGGGGTCGTCGCCGACCTCGAATCCGGCACCCTCACATGGTCTCCGGACGCATTGGTGGCACTGAGCGATCGCCTGGAACCCGAATAACAGGCCGTCCCCGTCGCTCGCGCCGGGCAATGACGCGAACCCACGCAGGTCCGGGACTCCACATCGGCGACTCGGCGCTGATCGGCAACAGCGCCCCTGCGACGGCCTGCCCGCGCACTGCAGCAACCTCGGCGGGCGCGGGACATTGCGGCCCGGACGGTCACCCGGTCATCATTGCTCACCATGGTGCAGTCGGTGGAACTACTGCTCGACGACGACCTCGACGCGGCGGTGCGGGAAGAATGGTCGAGGATGCTCGACGCCGGTGTCACCTCGCAGGGGCGCATCCGCTCCCCCAGCAATCGGCCACACGTGACGCTGTTCGTCTCGGCCGAGATCCCGGCCGAGGTCGAGGATGCGGTGCGCGCGACCCTGAGCGATACTCCCCTGCCGGTGCGACTCGGCGGTGTCGTGGTGTTCGGGGACCGTCACGCGACGCTTGCCCGGCTCGTCGTACCGTCGTCGGCTCTTCTCGATCTGCATGCGCGTCTGTTCGGTCTACTCGCGGAGTGCCCCGGGGTGCCGGCACACATCAGGCCCGGAGAATGGACGCCGCACGTGACATTGGCTCGCCGGGTACCTGCCGATCGCATCGGCGCCGCCTTGATCGCAGCGCACGTCGGCGGACGCGACCTCACCGGGACGAGCAGCGGAATCCGCCGGTGGGACGGTACGGCCAAACGCGAGTGGCGGCTGGTCTGACCGCATTCTCGGGCGGTGCTCAAAATTTGTAATCCCCGAATTGGGTGATCTCCATGTGGGTGTCGGGCGTCTTACCCATGAGAGCGAGGACGTCCAGGATAAGCAGTACGACGAGCAGCAGAAGCAGTAGCGCGATCATGATTACCAGCGTCGCGCGGCCCGATACCGCACAACAGTGGCAGAAACGACATGGTTCCTCGCTTTTCTGCCACTGCGGTGTCACACTGGCTCTATGGCCGACAAACTCGAGAAAGTCGTCGTCCCCGTCCTGCCCCGCACCGAGATGTTCGAACTCGGTGTGGTGTGCGAGGTCTTCGGCTTCGACCGGTCCGACGACGGCTTGCCCACCTACGATTTCTCGTTGATCGCCGGCAGCCCGACCCCCTCCCGGACCCGATTCGGGTTCACGATCGACGCACCCTACGACCTCGCGAAGATCGACGACGCCGACCTGGTGATACTTCCCGCCGGAGGCACCGACACAGCCTCACTCGACGATCCGTCCTTCCTGTGCGGGGACTGCAACGACACGTCCGACCTCGAGCCGCTGTTCGAGCGGCTTCGCGCGGCGGTCGACCGCGGGGCCCGGGTGGCGAGTCTGTGCACCGGCGCGTTCGTCCTGGGCGCCGCGGGACTTCTCGACGGACGCCGCTGTACCACCCATTGGCGGCATTCCGCCCGGCTCGCCGAGATGTACCCCGATGCGCTGGTCGATCCGAATGTCCTCTACGTCGACGACGGCTCGGTCCTCACCAGCGCGGGCACCGCCGCGGGCATCGACCTGTGCCTGCACATCGTGCGCACGGTGCAGGGTTCCCACGTCGCAAACTCGATCGCCCGGAGGATGGTCGTTCCACCGCACCGCGACGGCGGTCAGGCGCAGTACGTCGCGATGCCCCTGCCGGAATGCGAGTCCGAGGCCCTGGGTCCGCTCCTCGACTGGATGACCGAGAATCTGGGAAGCGACCTGCCCGTCCCGGCCCTTGCCGCGAAGGTGCACATGTCACCCCGCACGTTCGCGCGCCGCTTCACCGCCGAAACCGGGACCACTCCGGCGCGGTGGCTGCGCGACCAGCGCGTTCTCGGCGCTCAGCGCCTCCTCGAGGACACCGACCTCCCGGTCGACGTTGTGGCCGACCGCGTCGGATTCGGCACCGCAGCGGTGCTCCGGCAACACTTCCTGCGCCTCCGGCACACCACACCCCAGGCCTACCGCCGGGCCTTCCGGGCCGCCGAATCGGTGCCGGTCTCCTGACCTTCGGACGGCCCCGGCTCGCCGAGCGCCCCACATGAGCGGAGGGGCTCGCGTAGCGTGGCGGGAAGAAAACGAGACATCCGGATGTTGGACCGGGCGATACGCCGACGAAAGGATTTCCGTGGCAACCCAGGCTCTCACGCAGCAGAATTTCGACGAAGTCGTCACCAGCAACGACATCGTGCTCGTCGATTTCTGGGCCGATTGGTGCGGCCCGTGCAAGCAGTTCGCCCCGACCTTCGAGGCGTCGTCCGACGAGCACCCCGACGTGGTGCACGCCAAGGTGGACACCGAAGCCGAACAGGGCATCGCAGCGGCAGCGAACATCAGGTCGATTCCGACGATCATGGCCTTCCGAGAAGGCATTCTCGTCTACAACCAGGCCGGCGCGCTTCCGCCGGCAGCCCTCGCCGACCTCGTCAGCCAGGTCAAGGCGCTCGACATGGACGATGTGCGCAAGCAGATCGCAGAAGCGCAGAACACCCAGAACTGACCTGCCAGGACCACGGTCCCGTTGACCGTGCCTCCCCGTCACGCCAACGTCCTCCCCACCCTCGCGGGTAGGGAGGACGTTGCCGTCGTTGTCCGGTATCCGGTAGGTGCGGCCCGTCAGTGGGCGGCGGCGTCCCAGCTGCGGCCGTAGCCGACCGACACCTCGAGGGGCACCGACAATTCGATCACGGAGTCCATCTTCTCCCGCACGATCGCCTCGACCTGCTCGCGTTCCTCGTCGACGACCTCGAGAACGAGCTCGTCGTGCACCTGGAGCAGCATCCTCGAACGTAGGTCCGCCGCGCGCAGGGCGCGCTGCACATCGATCATCGCGACCTTGATGATGTCGGCGGCGGTGCCCTGGATCGGGGCGTTGAGCGCCGCGCGCTCGGCCACCTCCCGGCGCTGCCGGTTGTCGCTGTTGAGGTCCGGCAGGTACCGGCGCCGCCCGTAGAGCGTCGAGGTGTAGCCGACCTTCCGGGCTTCCTCGACCACATTGTGGAGATAGTCGCGCACCCCACCGAACCGGGTGAAGTACGCCTCCATCTGTGCGCGCGCCTCTTCCGCGGAGATCTTGAGCTGCTGTGCGAGACCGTACGCGCTCAGACCGTAGGCCAGACCGTAGGACATGGCCTTGACCCGCCGCCGCAGTTCCGGGGTGACCTCGTCGAGCGGGACACCGAACGCGCGCGAGGCGACGAACGAATGGAGGTCCTCTCCCGTGCGGAAGGCCTCGATCAGACCTTCGTCACCCGAGAGGTGCGCCATGATGCGCATCTCGATCTGGCTGTAGTCGGCGGTGAGCAGCATGTCGAACCCCTCACCGACGACGAAGCCCTCGCGGATCTGCCGGCCGGCGTCGGTGCGCACCGGAATGTTCTGCAGGTTCGGTTCGGTCGATGACAGCCGGCCGGTCGCCGCGACCGTCTGGTTGAACGTGGTGTGGATCCTGCCGTCGTCGGCCACCGACTTGATCAGCCCGTCGACGGTGGTCTTCATCTTGGTCGATTCCCGGTGTGCGAGAAGATGTTCCAGGAACGGGTGGCCGGTCTTGTCGAACAGGCCCTGCAGCGCGTCGGCGTCGGTGGTGTACCCGGTCTTGGTCTTCTTCGTCTTGGGCATGTCCAGTTCGTCGAAGAGCACGACCTGCAACTGCTTCGGTGAACCGAGATTGATCTGCTTGCCGATCACTTCGTAGGCGGCGTTCGCCGCGGCGGCGACGTCGGCCGCGAACCCGGACTGCAGGTCGTAGAGGTGGTCGGCGTCGACGGCGATACCGGTGGCCTCGATGTCGGCGAGCACCTCGAGCAGCGGCAGTTCCATCTCGGAGAGTAATGCCACCGATTCGATGTCGGCCAGTTCCGCGTCGAGCGCCGCAGCCAGGTCGACGACCGCGCGGGCGGCAAGGATCTGGGTCTGCGCGGCCTGCTCGTCGACAGCGTCCGCATCGTCGAGCAGAGACAACTGACCGTCGCCGTCGTTCTCGGCCCGCAGTTCGCGCTTGAGGTACCGCAGCGACAGGTCGTCGAGTTTGAAGCTGCGCTGCCCCGGCCGAACGAGGTAGGCGGCGAGGGCGGTGTCGCTGGTGAGGCCGGCGATCGTCCAGCCACGACCCCGCAGGGCGTGAATCGCGGATTTCGCTTCGTGCAACGCTTTTTCGACGGTCGGGTCGGCAAGCCATGCCGCGAGGGCCGCGTCATCCTCGGGTGTCAGCGCGATGGTCGCGACGTAGGCGCCGTCACCGTCGGCCGCTGCGATCGCGATTGCGGTGGCCTCTCCCCCGTACGGCGTTCCCGGTCCGACGACCGACAACCCGTGACGCTGCCCCGCGACGGCATGTGTCGCGAGCCAGTCGCCGAGAGCGCCGGGCTCGACGATCCCGCCGCGTACCTCGAAGCCTTCTTCGGCTTCGGGCGCGGCGGAGGCGAGCGTTTCGAACAGCCGATCTCGCAGCACCCGGAATTCGAGGTCGTCGAACAGACGGTGGATGCGGTCACGATCCCAGGGAGCCAGCGCGAGCTGATCCGGGGAGTACGGCAACGCCACGTCGCGCACCATCTCGGTGAGCTGCCGGTTGAGCAGCACGTTCGACAGGTTCTCGCGGAGTGCATCGCCGGTCTTGCCGCGCACCTCGTCGACCCGGTCGACGAGACCGCTGAGACTGCCGAACTCCCTGATCCACTTCGCGGCGGTCTTCTCTCCGACACCCGGGATACCGGGCAGGTTGTCGCTCGGGTCGCCGCGCAACGCAGCGAAGTCCGGGTACTGCGCCGGGGTCAGGCCGTACTTCTCCTCGACGGCCTCGGGGGTGAAGCGGGTGAGGTCGGAGACACCGCGCCGCGGATACAGCACGGTGATGTCGTCGTTGACGAGCTGGAGCGCGTCGCGGTCGCCCGTCACCACGAGCACCTTGTATCCGAGCGCATTCGCCTGGGTCGCGAGGGTGGCGATGAGGTCGTCGGCCTCGTAGCCCTCGATCGCCATGACGGGTATGCCCATCGCGCCGAGCACGTCCTTGGTGAGTTCGATCTGTCCCTTGAACTCGTCAGGTGCGGCGCTGCGCTGAGCCTTGTACGCGGCGAACAACTCTGCGCGGAACGTCTTGCGGCTGACGTCGAACGCCGCGGCGACATGTGTGGGCTGTTCGTCGCGGAGCAGGTTGATGAGCATGGAGGTGAACCCGTACACCGCGTTGGTGGTCTGCCCGCTGTGGGTCTTGAAGTTCTCCGCCGGCAGCGCGTAGAAGGCGCGGAACGCCAGAGAGTGTCCGTCGAGGAGGAGAAGGGTCGGGCGGGCGTCGGCGTCCGCGGTGGGCGTAGTCGAGGAAGATGCAGCACGGGTCACGCGCTCAGTCTAGGGACCGGCCCCGACACCGTCGAAGACCCGAGTCCGCGCGCACGCCGCTCGAGTTCCGGAAACACCAGTGTTTTCGTGCGGCACGGAAGCGAAACACGTGGGAAACCAAGGATGTCGGTGCATTTCCGTCATAGCCGCTAAAGTGCCCACTCACGACACCGCCCAGGCGTCGTTCTCGACCAACATTGCACCCGATTTGGGAGGACCTGCGTGGCCCCTACGGTGAGACTCCGGCGACGACGATGGGCGTCCGGATTCCAACTAGTGCTATTGCTCCTGGCGGTGATGTTCGGCCTTGTGGCGGGTGGCGGAAGCGCCGCCGCTCAAGACCCTCCGGAGCCGCCGCCCACAGGCACCGTCGCCCCTCCCTCCGAGGATTCGCAGATCGCCGACGACGCCGTGACCGTCCGCGGCACACTCAACAACGCGGGAGACAGGCTCGACGGCGTCACCGTCCGCGCGTCGGACGCGTCGGGTGAGATCGTCGGGGAGACGGAGTCCGCCGACGGTGGCCGCTGGGAACTCGCGGTGCCGCCCGGAACGTACGTCTTCGAGGTGGTCGGGGACAGCCTCCCCGACGACGTGAGCGTGCAGTCGACCGTCAGCCGCGAGGTGGCCCCCGGCCAGCCCAACACCGTGATCTTCTCCTTCGGCGAGGCTCGGTCCGGGTCGAACGTGGCGTTCGCGGAGACACTGATCCGCACCATCGTCGACGGCCTGCGATTCGGCCTGATCATCGCCATCGCGGGCGTCGGCCTGAGCCTGATCTTCGGGACGACGGGTCTGACGAACTTCGCGCACGGCGAGTTGGTGACGCTGGGCGCGGTCGCGGCCTGGGTCTTCAACGTCAGCTTCGGCATCCACCTGGTACCCGCGACGATCCTCGCGATCATCGTCGGCGTCATCATCGGCTGGCTCAACAACACGCTGGTCTGGGCTCCGCTACGGCGGCGGCGCACCGGCCTGATCGCACAGCTCGTGGTGTCGATCGGTCTCGCCATCGCGTTGCGGTACCTGATCCTCATCTTCTTCTCCGACCGCGCTCAGCCTTACAACGACTACCAAGCACAGCGTCAGCTCCAGTGGGGTCCGCTCGCGATCACCCCGGTCAATCTCGCGTGCATCGTGATCAGCCTGGTGGTGCTCGTCGGGGTGGCGTTGCTGCTCCAGCGCACCCGGATCGGCAAAGCGATGCGCGCGGTCGCCGACAATCGCGATCTCGCCGCGTCGTCGGGCATCGACGTCGAGAAGGTGATCCGCTTCGTGTGGGGCCTCGGCGGCGGACTCGCCGCGCTCGGCGGTGTGTTGTTCGGTCTCTCCGAGCTCGGGGGACGCGTCCAGTGGGAGATGGGCTTCAAGCTGCTCCTGCTGATGTTCGCGGGGATCATCCTCGGCGGACTGGGAACGGCCTACGGCGCGCTGCTCGGCTGTGTCGTCGTCGGGTTGCTCGTGCAGTTGTCCACACTGGTGATCAATCCCGACCTGAAGTACATCGGCGGACTGCTGGTACTCATCGTGATTCTGGTCATCCGCCCTCAGGGCATCCTCGGCAGCAGAACAAGGATCGGGTGACACATGGACCTCCTCGCTGTTCTCCAAGTGTCCTTCGCGCAGATGATCGGCCCGTCGGCCATCTTCTATGCGCTTCTCGCAATCGGCCTCAATCTCCACTTCGGATACGCGGGCCTGCTCAACTTCGGCCAGATCGGCTTCGCGCTGCTCGGCGGGTACGGAGTAGGCATCATGACCGTCACCTACGGTCAGCCGCTGTGGGTCGGCGTACTCGTCGGCCTCGCGCTCCCTGCGCTGCTCGCTCTCCTGCTCGGTATCCCGACGCTGCGCCTGCGTGCCGACTATCTGGCGATCGCCACGATTGCCGCAGCCGAGATCCTGCGGTTGGTGTTCCGGTCCACCGCGTCCGACTCCGTCACCGGATCGACCCGCGGACTGTGGGGTTTCGCGGGTCCGTTCACGGCCTGGAGTCCGTTCGACTCCGGTAAGCAGTACAACCTGCTCGGGATGCGCTTCTACGGTGACGACCTGTGGGCGATGGTGGTCGGCTGGACGCTCGTGCTCGTGCTGTGCGGCGTCGTCTACCTGCTGTCGCACAGCCCGTGGGGTCGCGTCCTCAAAGCGGTCCGCGAGGACGAGGACGCCGCCCGCGCCCTCGGCAAGAACGTGTTCGTCTACAAGATGCAGGCTCTCGTACTGGGCGGCATGATCGGCGGCCTCGGCGGCATTTTCAACGCGCTGCAGACCAAGTCCATCAACCCGGACTTCTATTCCACGGCGCAGACGTTCTTCGCGTTCGGCGCGTTGATCCTCGGCGGCGCCGCCACCGTGTTCGGCCCGGTCCTCGGGGCGATGTTGTTCTGGTTCATCCTCACACTCCCGGACGCATTCCTGCGCCAGGCGATCTCCGGACCCGATCCGCTGATCTCGCTCACCGAACAGCAGGTCGGGGCGATGCGATTCGTCCTCCTGGGCATCCTCATCGCGGTGATGATGGTGTTCCGTCCACAAGGAATCCTGGGCAGCAAGCGGGAGGTACAACTCGATGCCTGACACCACCATCCGTACTCCCCTCACCCGTGAGCAGCGAATAGCCGTGTTCGCGGACATCGACCATCGCCCGGGAAGCCCGAAAGCGGATCCGATTCTGGTGGTGGACAACGTGTCCCGGACCTTCGGCGGCCTCAAGGCCGTCGACGTCGACCATCTCGAGATCCAGCGAGGCTGCATCACGGGCCTGATCGGACCGAACGGTGCGGGCAAGACGACCTTGTTCAACCTCCTCACCGGCTTCGATCATGCCGACTCCGGGACGTGGAACATGGACGGCCGATCCCTCGGCCGGATGCCACCGCACCGGGTGGCCAGGCAGGGCATCGTCCGCACCTTCCAGCTCACGAAGGCACTGTCGAAGATGACGGTGCTCGACAACGTCCGGCTCGGCGCACGCCACCAGACCGGTGAACGCATGGCGGGCGCGATGCTGCCCTGGACGTGGCACGCGCAGGAACGAGCCATCACAGAACGTGCCCGCGACCTGCTCGCCCGCTTCAATCTCGAGCAGAAGGCCGACGACCTCGCCGGTTCCCTGTCCGGTGGACAGCGCAAGCTACTCGAGATGGCACGGGCGCTGATGACCGAGCCGACGATCGTCATGCTCGACGAGCCGATGGCCGGGGTGAACCCCGCGCTGACCCAGAGTCTGCTCGGGCACATCAAGTCGCTGTGCGACGACGGCATGACCGTGGTGTTCGTCGAGCACGACATGGACGTCATCCGGGACATCTCCGACTGGGTGGTGGTGATGGCACAAGGATCGGTGATCGCGGAAGCGCCCCCGGACCGGCTCGCCGACAACACCGCGGTCGTCGATGCCTATCTCGGCAGTCACCACGACCAGGCACTCGAGTTCGACGACGAAGGCAACCCGGTGGGAGCGACCGCGGAACTCGCCGAGGTTCTCGCCGAGGCGGAGGCCCAGGTCCTCGAATCCGGAGCCGACCTGTCCGACCCGGACGCAGTGCGGCCCACCGATCCACCCGCATCTCAGGAGAAGTCATGAGCGACACCCCGCCTGACGGGTCCATGACCCCGGCCGAAGCGGCCGCCACCCCCGACGAGCACGCACGATCGGCAGAAGGCGCGCTCGTGCGTGCGGACGACGTCGTCGCCGGCTATTTTCCAGGAGTCGATATCCTGCGCGGCTGCAACTTCTTTCTCCGCGAGGGCGAGATCGTGGGCATCATCGGCCCGAACGGCGCCGGCAAATCCACTCTGCTCAAGGCATTGTTCGGCCTGATCCCGGTGCGGCGAGGCGAAGTCACGCTCCGCGGTGAGTCGATCACCTCGGCGCCCGCGCACGTCCTCGTGCGTAAGGGCGTGGGGTACGTCCCGCAGACGCAGAACGTCTTTCCGTCGCTGACCATCGAGGAAAATCTCGAGATGGGAATCTACCTGCGGCCCAAACAGTTCGGCGAGCAGTTCGACCGGGTCTCGACCCTGTTCCCCCTTCTCGGGGAACGCCGCAAGGTCAAGGCGGGGGCGTTGTCCGGTGGTGAGCGGCAGATGGTGGCGATGGGCCGCGCACTGATGATGGATCCGTCGGTCCTGCTTCTCGACGAGCCGTCGGCGGGCCTGTCGCCGATGTTCCAGGACGAGGTGTTCATCCGCTGCAAGAAGATCAATGCCGCGGGCGTGTCGATCATCATGGTCGAGCAGAACGCGCGGCGCTGTCTGCAGATCTGCGACCGCGGGTACGTGCTCGATCAGGGCCGTAACGCCTACACCGACACCGGGTCCAACCTCATGCACGACCCCAAGGTCATCGAGTTGTACCTCGGGACTCTCGCGGGCAGCAAGGAGAAGAAGACTCCCTGACGCGGGTATCCGCGGCACACGATGGGGCCGGTCATCCGATTGGATGACCGGCCCCATCAGGGTTCTACGTGTCTGTCAGCCACCCACGACGATGTAATCCTCGGTCGTCAAGGTGTTGTCGGGTCCGAAGACGAGACGGCCGTACGAGCCGACACCGGGCTCACCGGCATCCACGAACGACAGCTCGCCGGTCGCGCCGTCGTAGTCGATGTCCTGGCCCGCCGCGATGAGGTCCTTGCACTGCTGGTACGTGGTGCACTTCTCGCCGTCCTTCGTCACGGCGTTGATGTTCGCCGCGATGTCGACGCCGGCGGTGGAGCCGGCCACCTCGGCGGCGAGCGCCGACACGATCGCTGCGTCGTAGGACTCTCCGGCGTAGTTGAAGTCGATGAGCGCGGGGTCGACCTCGAGCAGACGCTGCTGGAAGGCCTCACCGGTGTCGGTGAGAGGGGTCGTGCCTGCCATGCCCGCGAGCAGGCCGTCGGCGACGCTGTCGCCGAGCGCGTTGCCCATGTTCCCGTCGACACCGAAGACTGCCATGCCGTCGGACGGGCCGATGCCGACCTCGTGCATACGCGTGATGATCTTGGCCGATTCCTCGAATCCGATGAGCGCCACAGCGTCGGGACCGAAGTTGGCGACCTGGTCGACCTCGGCGTTGAAGGACTGCGCGTTGGGGTCGTAGATGATCTTCTGGATCTGGTCTTCCGGGATACCGGCGTCGACGAGGTTCGTCACGGTGTTCTCGGCCAGGCCCGTGCCGTACGGATCGTTCAGGGCGAGGATCGAGACGCGCTGAGCGCCGTCCTCGGCGATGAGCTGAGCAAGTGCCTGCGCCTGCAGGGAGTCCGTGGGCGCGGTACGGAAGTACATGCCGCCATCGGCGTAACACACGAACTGATCGGACGTGTTGGCCGGCGAGAACATGACCACGCCCGCGCTGGCGATCTTGTCGATCACCTTGAGCGAGACCGACGACGACGCCGCACCGATGATCACCTGGGTACCCGCGGCGAGTTCCCGGTCGACGGTGGCGTTCGCGGTATCGGTGGTGGTGTCACCCGAGTCGCCCGGGATCAGCTCCACGGGCTGGTTCAGGACGCCACCGGCAGCATTGATCTCGTCCACTGCCAGGCGTACTGCCGCGACCTCCGGCGGACCGAGGAACGCGAGGCTGCCCGTCTCGGGGAGCAGGGTGCCGATCTTCAGCGGGCCGGTCGCCGGGGTTGCCCCGGGTGTGGCCTGTTCGGGTTCGCAGTCGGTGTCGACAGTCGTGGCGGTCGCGGAACCACCGCCCTCGGCGGAACCACTCGTGGAATCGTCGCTGTCCGAGCTACAACCCGCGAGTGCGAGTGTCACAGCACCGAGAACCGCAGCGGCGCGGACATAGGTCCGTTTTGCCATCCAACTCTCCTTCAATCGCCTGTCCCCCCCGGCTGGTGCGCCGGATGTCGTCGAAACATAGCCGCAGAAGTGACGATTCGAACACAGGCGAAATCGTTGTGACCCGACCGTTATATTTCGGGCAGGAGAATTGATCCGGACGTAACGAGCCGAGGATCAGCCGGCCGCTTCGGAACCCAAGGTGTCGACGATGACCTCAGCAACCTGTTTCATGGTGGTCCGCCGGTCCATCGCGGCACGCTGGATCCACCGGAAGGCCTCCGGTTCGCTCATTGCATGCTTCGCCATGAGCAGACCCTTGGCACGATCGATGAGTTTGCGGGCCTCGAATCGCTCCGACAGCCCGGCGACCTCGCGTTCGAGTTCGCGCAGTTCCGCGAACCGGCTGACGGCCACCTCGATCGCGGGCACGAGGTCGCTCTTGGAGAACGGTTTGACCAGGTATGCCATCGCACCGGCGTCACGAGCACGCTCGACGAGTTCTCGCTGACTGAAGGCTGTGAGAATGACCACAGGAGCGATTCGACGCTGCGCGATCTCCGATGCCGCGTCGATCCCGTCCCGGCGGGGCATCTTCACGTCCATGATCACCAGATCCGGCGAGAGTTCCTCCGCCAGCTCGACCGCGCGTTGTCCGTCGCCGGCCTCGCCGACCACGTCGTAACCCTCTTCGCGCAGCATTTCCACCAGATCGAGCCTGATCAGCGTCTCGTCTTCCGCAACGACGACCCTCCGTGGAGTTGCAGTGTTGTCGTGCGGCGCGGTTGTCATGATCGGCCCTTCCCATCGTGCTCTGGCGGCCCCCGCGAAGGGGTGGAACGATTGAAGGGTACCGGTGTTTGACCGACGCGCCTGATCCCTTACAGTGGTCTCCGCAAGCATGCCCTCGTATCCCAATTGGCAGAGGAAACGGATTCAAAACCCGTGCAGTGTGAGTTCGAGTCTCACCGAGGGCACCACAAACCACACAGGACGTTCGAACGGTCCTGCTCGACGCCGGACCCCGGCCACGCCAGAAACCGCGGAATCAATGACGCGCAAGAGTCTCGGGTTCGGGGGCCCGCACATCGAGCAGTCGTGCAGGATCTGACCGTAGTCGTCGCGGCGAGGTCCAGGATCAGTTGGTCGGCGAAATGCCCTTCGTGCAGGCCCATCAACGTCGTTACCACTGCCCTGGGAACTGGGTAGCCCCGGCGCTCGCCCATCTTGCGCTATGTGCGGGAGTCGACGTTGTCCGCGGTGGTCGCTTGCAGGCAGTTTCGGGAGTCGTGATCTAGCCTCCGCTGGGATCCTTGACTTGTTCCCACGGCAGTAAGCCGTCGTCGTCGAGGACCGGTTTGCGCGGGATGATTACCACCGGACGGTGCTGACGGTGGGAAAGTTGCACGGAGAGTGACCCAGTGAAGAACTCTTCGACTGAACCCCGGAAACCCGATTCGCGTGAGCCGACCACGATGAGGGCCGCGTCCAACTGGTCGGCCAGGCGGGCAAGCTCCTGCGCCGGACCACCCGCCAGCGCGCGGACGGACCATTTCACTGGCAGCGGATCCATGACTCCCGCGATCTCTGCCCGCAGCCTGGGATCGAATTCCTCGGTCTCGGTGAAAGGCAGGTCGGGATTGATGGGCGCCGACACGACCGTCCCATCGGGTCGTTGCTCAACCTTCTCGCTGGAGGCGTCGACAGTGGCGCAGACCAAGTCCGCGCCCAAATCGTCGGCTAACCCTGCCGCTGCCTCGACCACCGTCGCAGCAGTGCCGGGCACGACACCCACCAAGACCTGGGGCTTGGGATTGTTCATTGTATGGACTCCTTCGTGCGGGATCCATCGATGCGATCGGCTGGCGAGGTGCCGGCGACACCCCGAGGTGACGGCGCAACGGCCGTCTGGGGCGGGACCGCCTCAACAGCTTGGGTTAGGGCTGATGCTGTAAGGAAAGGGTGTCACAACCTTTCGAGTTTGTGCATCGGAAGAGGGTTCCAGCTGCTTCATGAGGCCTTGATTGCTGGTGGTCCCGTGTGTCGGCGACGCTCGAAAACTGGACAGTTTCGCCGCCTGAAGAGTGAACACTCAACACGCTTGGAGAGTGATCACTCTTTGGAAGACTGGGCATTGATCAGAAGGCTCGCGGCCGACAGTGTCCCGAAGGCCCGGATCGCGGCGCGGTACCTTCCGATCGACCGTGTGCAAACCCGGATCCGGCGACGCGCCGAGTGTCGCGTACGGCTACCCGTTCGCGGAAACTGCCGGATCCTGGATACCCATCGGCCTGTCCGATCCCGACGGTGCGGTCGAGGCCAGAGCAGCGACCTCGACGCCGCAATGCGGCGCGCTGTCGTCAATGCCCTCGACCTCCTCGATAACGACCAGGCATTGACCGCGCAACCGCCCACGCGTACCTCTCGGCGGCGGCCGACTTCACCGTGTCGCAGGTGGTCGACCGGACAGTCGGTGTGCACGGCCAGATCTACAAGAACCATTTCAGCTGAGGTAGAACGGGGTGCCGGTCGATCGATGCGCGGCCACCGGCGCCGCTTCGGGTTGCGGCCACTCCCCTACTATCACCGGGTGACCGGTTACGACGATCTCGACATGTTCGGCGGCCTCGACGCCTCCGCCCTCCCGCTTCGCCAGCAACGAATTCTGGTGACCATCCGGGATTGGGTGGCCTCCCACGGCTGCGCCCCGAGCACCCGGCAGATCGCCGACGCGGTCGGCCTGAAGTCGACGTCGACGGTGTCGAAACATCTTCGTCTCCTCGAGGACCAGGGTTTCCTCCGCCGCGGTACCGCTGTGGCGCGCCAACTCGATGTGCGGCCGTTTCTTCCCGGGGCCTCCGGGGGCCGCTCGTCGGACAACCGGGTGTCGGTACCGGTGGTGGGCGACATCGCGGCCGGAACACCGATTCTCGCCGAAGAGCACACCGACGAGATCCTCGATCTGCCTCGGGAACTCGTGGGCACCGGCACGGTGTTCGGTCTCCGTGTGCGTGGGGAGTCGATGATCGACGCAGCGATCTGCGACGGTGACGTCGTGGTGGTCCGTCGCCAGGACGAGGCTCACTCCGGCCAGATCGTCGCCGCGATGATCGACGGCGAGGCCACCGTGAAGGTCTTCAGGCGACGCAACGGCCATGTATATCTCGAGCCCCGCAACCCTGCCTATTCGGTCATCGACGGTGACGACGCGGTAGTGCTGGGCAAGGTGGTCTCGGTGATGCGCCGGATCTGATGCCCCGCGGCAGAACTGAAAACGCTCCTGATCGACACTTTCGCTCTGCCTGTACTTCCGACCCGCTCCGGTCAGCGGATGAACACCCATTGTCCGCCGGTGCACCGCTGCTTTCGCATGTCGGGCGTGTTGGTGATGGTGCCTTCTTCGTCCGGACGGCAAGGACCTGCAACCGCTCCGCCGCCTCCCATCGTGCCGGGCGGATTGGGTGGATTGTTCACCGCGTCGAACTCGTCGGCGCAATGCTGCGTCCACGGTGACCAGGTTCCGTCATCCCACACTGTCGCCCCGCGGTCGTGAACGTACTTGTCGGTTCCACACCACACGATCTGTGGATTCCGCGGATCTGCGCTCGGGTCGGGCGCCGGCGCATCAGTGTAGGGGTTGGGGCAGATCTCACCGACGCAGTTGAACGGGTTGGGATCGGGCTCCTGCGGCGCAACCGTGGCCCCATCGTTCGTTTCGGCAGCGGGCGCCACATCCGCGTCTTTCGGCTGCGGCTGTGGCTCGACCGGCACCGCAGGGTCACCGGCTTCCGTCGGCACCGCAGGCTCGACGGGATCCGGTTGCGCCGCAGCCGATATCGGTGCCGTGCTGGTGGAAGTCCCTGCCGCGACCGTCGTCGTCGCTGTCGTGGGATTCGCACCATCGTTCGTCGAACTACCGTCGCCACATCCTGCAACCACAAGTCCGAGTACGACCAACAATCCTGCTGCGGCGCTTCTCATGGTCTGTTCTCCCCCATTCGACGAATCCCCCGAACCCGCGACAACGCGCGCTCACGATCACAGTCGTAGGATTATGCGCCAGCGTTACATGCGGACGGAAGTGTCGAAAACGCATCCGGCGTCCTGTTCGACGGTGCGGTCATCTGACCGCGGGGAACCCCTCCGTACCCAAGGAGGGCGACCCGTTCGTTTCCCAAGGAGGAGTGCCGATTCCAGCGGCAGTCATCGTGCGTTCCTCGAAGTCGCGGCGCGATCAGGGCTTCCTGTGCGAGTCGCGGTACCGGACGGATGCCGGCCGCCTCTCGGGAAGCCGACGGTGCTAGGACACAGCGCCTCCACGCGAAGGCCCGCCATGGCAGCTTTCAGTCCGAGAGCCTTGAGCGACAGGGCGATCCGGCCGGCGAACACCCGATCCTCGGGGGTGTCGTCCCGCTCGTGGAACTGGACGACGCCCGATCGTCGTCCCAGGCTGATACCGATGCCGTTGAATCCGAAGTCGAGACTCGCGGGTTCCTCGCCGGCTATTCGGCTGAGAACCGTGCCGGCGGCGGTGAGTCCCATGGGAAGTGCCGACTGGCATGCCATGCGTAGCGGGTCTCCCGAGGGCGCCGCGCAATCTCCTGCGGCGATCACGCGATCGTCGTCGATGCTCGTCAGCGTCTCGTCGGTGAGCATCCGACCGACCGTGTCCGTGCTGAAACCGCTGGCTCGGGCGAGTTCGGGGACCCCGAACCCGGCGGTCCAGACGGTGACCGCGCTGGGCAGAACGGTGCCGTCGTCGAGCGCCGGCCCGTCCGGGCCGACCCGGACGACACGCGAATTCTCGAGGACCTCGACGCGCAGGTTCGACAGGCGTTCGTACGTTGCGCGGCGTGCTTTCTCGGTCAGCACCGGGCCGATGACGCCGCTGCACACGAGACGGACCCGGCGCCCTTGTTCGGCGAGTTCTCCGGACGTTTCGAGACCTGTGAGTCCCGCCCCGACGACCGTGACCACCGAGTCGGGGTCGAGCGTGCTCAGCGCGTGCCGAAGGCGTTCTGCATGCTCGTATTCCGCTACCGGGAAGGCGAATTCTTCGACTCCCGGCACCGTGGCCGGTCGCGTCGCTTCGCTCCCGACGGCGTAGATCAGGTAGTCGTACCCGACCGAGCCACCCGTTGCGAGATGGACGGTCCGTGTGCGGGGTTCGATGTGGGCGACGGTATCGACCAGCAGTTCGGTTCCTTTCCCCAGGAGCTTGCGGTAGTCGCCGGAAGCATGATGGTTTCCGGCGGCGAACTGGTGGAGCCGGGTCCGTTCGACGAAGTGCGGTCGAGGATTGATTACCGTGACCGCGGTCTTCCTGCTCACACGACTGGCTGCGGCAGTTCCTGCGTATCCGCCGCCGATCACGACGACGCGGGGGCGTGGCTGTGACATGGTTTCTCCGATCCCTACGTGGCTCGGGTGAGTGAGCCCTTGTCATCGGAGACAGGACAGGATCGGTGTTTGTGACACGGCTACGGAGATCAGCCGGTCGTTCTACGGTCGTTGCATGTCGCGGAGATGTTGTGCGAGCGCACGAACGTCGGCGACTCGCCCCAGGTGAGCGAGCTTGTCCGGGTTGATCACGACCCGGACCGCCCCGATCCGTCCGTCGGCGATGTCGAAGGTCATGACCTGCACGATGGCCCCACTGTTGTCCCGCACGATCAGACCTGGGTGCCGGTTGATGTCTCGGGGTTCGAGCACCATGCCGACCTGTGCCATCGGCGAGATATACGAGGCGAGCAGACGAAGCACCTTCTCGCTACCCACTACAACCTTGCGCACCGCCGGCGCCTTGCCGCCGCTGTCGGCGACAAGTTGCACGTCGGCGGCCAGCAGGTCGCGAAGACCGCCGACGTCGCCGTCCTGAAACGCCGTGAGGAACCTCGCGGTGAGCCGTTCGTGAGCATGTGGATCGGCATCGAATCGGGCCGCGCCTCGATCGACGTGCCGACGTGCGCGCACCGCAAGCTGCCTGCACGCCGCCTCCGATCGGTCGACGATCTCGGCGATCTCGGCAAACCCGAATCCGAATGCTTCGCGCAGTACGAAGACGGCACGCTCTAGGGGGGTCAGTCGTTCGAGCAGGACGAGCGCCGCCATCGACACCGATTCCGTCAACTCTGCCGAGCGCTGCGGATCGTCGTAGGGCTCGTCGAGCATCGGTTCCGGAAGCCACTCGCCCACATATTGTTCGCGCCGCACGCGGGCCGATTCGAGCACGTTGATCGACACCCTCGTGACGACAGTGGACAGGAACGCGCGAGGCGAGTCCGGGCGGGTTCCGGATGCGTCGTATCGCATCCAGGTTTCCTGGACCGCGTCCTCGGCCTCGGCGACGCTCCCGAGGATGCGGTAGGCGATGGCGAAGAGCAGCGGACGTAGGTCTTCGAACTCTTCGACGGCAGTCACCTCTGCCCCTCCCGTAGATCCGTGTGTTCGATGACAGCACTCCCCCGGGATCAGTGCAACAACGCCGTGGAGGTTCCGGGGCCGTGAAGGTTCCGGGGCCGTGGAGGTTCCGGGGCCGTGGAGCTCCCGGGAAGGAACGCGACCGCAGCAGTCCCGCCCACGGTGCCGGCACCGAAAGATGTCGGCCGTTCGGACTATGGTGGCGCCGTATCGGAGATGCTTCACACCGCACCGACACGGAACGGACTTCCGCCATGACGCCGCCCGTCGTTTCTCCCGCGCACCGGACCTGCTCTCGCGCTGCCACCGTCCGCCTGCCCCGGACACCAGGTGACGGGCCACCGCTCGGCGCGTCCGCGTGCACGACAGCCACCCATGCCTCCCGAACGGTGATTCCCTTCGGCCGCGACGGTGCCGGCATGCCCGTGTCCTGGGATCTGTCGGCCGGACGTAACCTCCTCATCGCACGCGACGAGCGACTCGCCCCGCCGAGTGTGTCCCTCGACCTCGCGGCGATGAGCGTGCTGTCGGGAGGGACCCACGACGTGACCGTGCTCGATCCGCACCGGCGGCATCGGTGGGTGACCGAACTGGGTCCTGGGCAGAGTAGCTCCGCCCGCACGGCCGCGACACCCGAAGACATGACTCGCGTGGTGACCGACCTGGTTTCGGCGCCCGGGACGCGGCCACGAATGTTGCTGGTCTCCGACCTCGCAGCCACCGTCGCGGCTCTCGACCATCGGACCCGCGCTCTGCTCACAGAGGCGGCGGTGACGGCACGCGAGCGACGGCTGACGATCGTGGCGACCACCGCGGACCCCAATCCGCGGTGGTTCCCCGAGCACCTGATCTATGCGTTCGACGACGTCGTCGAACCGCAAGCGGTGCCGGGGCGGTACCGCGAGCCACGGCTGTGGGCACGCTGACGGCGCCGATCTTCGCCTGCCCGCACGCTCTTGGACTGGCCATCCCGCTGGTGATCGCGATCTCCACCGCGTGCACCGCGTCCGACCGGGCATGCGCTACCGCAGGAAGCCGACCGCCTGTTCGGCGAGGCTCAGCATCGGCGAAGGCATGATGCCGAGCAGCACGGTCGTCACCGCCGCGAACGCCACCACCGCGCCGGTGTAGGCGCTCGTCGTCGCGAGTTGCGGCGGGTCGTCGGGCGGATCACGGAAGAACATCAACACGATCACCCGGATGTAGAAGTATGCGGCAATGGCACTGGCCAGCACACCGACGATCACCAACGCCACCGCATCTCCCGCGACCGCCGCCCCGAAGACCGCGAACTTGGCGATGAAACCGCTGGTGAGCGGAATACCGGCGAGAGATAGCAGGAACAGCGCGAACACGGCAGCCAGGGCGGGATACCGCCTGCCGAGACCGGCCCACCGCGACAACTCCCAGGCCTCCCCGTCCGGGTCGCGGACGAGCATGACGACACCGAAGACACCGACTGCACCCACGGCGTAGGCGAACAGATAGAACAGGGTGGACGCCACCCCCACGGCATTCGTGGCCACGACACCCGTGAGCACGAAACCTGTGTGGCTGACGGCCGAGTACGCGAGCATGCGCTTGACGTCGGTCTGGGTCACCGCCAGCACCGCTCCCAGGAGCATCGTCGCGATCGCCACCGCCCACAGGATGGGCCGCCAGTCGTCGCGCAGACCCGGCACCGCGACGTACAGCACCCGCATCAACGCACCGAATGCCGCAATCTTCGTCGCCGCTGCCATGAAGGCGGTTATCGGTGTGGGCGCACCCTGATAGACGTCCGGGGTCCACGAATGAAACGGCACCGCACCGATTTTGAACAACAGGCCGACAGACAACAGACCGACGCCGATCAGGGCTATCGTCTCGTCTCCCGTTCCGGCCGCGACCGCATCAGCGATCCCAGCCAGTTGCACCGTGCCCGCGTATCCGTACAGAAGCGCGATCCCGTAGACGAAGAACGCGGACGAGAAGGCGCCGAGCAGAAAGTATTTCAGCGCCGCTTCCTGGGAGATCAGCCTGCGTCGGCGGGCGAGTCCGCAGAGCAGGTACAGCGGGAGCGACAGGACTTCGAGCGCGACGAACATGGTGAGCAGGTCACCTGCCGCCGGAAACAGCATCATCCCGCCGACCGCGAACAACGCCAGCGGAAATACCTCGGTCCGGGTGACACCCGCCTCGGTCGCTTCTCGCTCGGCGGCGCTGCCGGGTAGCGCAGCAGCCTGCGGTGCGAAGGCGTCGGTGTACACCACGGCCGGGGCCCGAGCCGGGTCCGGAGCGGTGGTGGCGACGCTGCGCTCGGCGATGAGCGCAACGGACAACAGCGCTACCACCAGAATGGATGCCTGCAAGAACAGCGTCGCGCCGTCGATCACGACCGCCCCACCTGCCGTCAGTCCCCGGGTGCGTTTGACCACCACCGCGACCAACGCGAGGGTCAGTCCCCCGAAGCTGAGAGCCAGGTGTGCCGCGTACCGCGCGCGGGACGGAACGAACGCCTCGACGAGCACTCCGACGACCGCAGCCCCGAACACGACGAGCATCGGCATGAGCATGCCGTAGTCGATGTCGGGCGCCGGCAACGACTGTGCGAGTACGGCTCCGCCGTCGAGAGATGTCACTCGTGGGCCCCTTCCTCGATACCGCTGTCCGAACCAGGTTCGGCCACCGGGCTTTCCGCCGGAACTGTCGGTTCCGGCTGAACCAGGTCGACGGAGACCAGCGTTGCGTCGACGGCCGGCGTGATCGCGTCGAGCATCGGCTGTGGGTAGAGGCCGAGGAACAGGAGCAACGCGATCAGCGGTGCCACCACCAACAATTCACGCGGCAGCAGGTCGGTCAACGCGGAGCCGTGCACCTCGGTGGGGTCGGTGCGGACCGGACCGCCCATCATGCGCTGATAGAGCCACAGGATGTAGAGCGCCGAGAGGACCAGCGCCAGGGTCGCGATCACGGCGGCAGCCTGATAGCGGGGATAGGTGCCGACGAAGACGAGGAACTCGCTCACGAACGGGGCCAGACCCGGGAGCGAGAGGGTCGCGAGACCGGCGACGAGGAACGTTCCGGCCAGGACCGGTGCAACCTTCTGCACCCCTCCGTACGCGGCGATCGCACGAGAGCCTCTGCGCGACACCAGGAATCCGGCAATGAGGAACAACGCTGCGGTCGAGATACCGTGGTTGACCATGTACAGCGTCGACCCGGTCTGGCCCTGGGCGGTCATCGCGAAGATACCGAGAACGATGAACCCGAAGTGCGAGATCGAGGTGTAGGCGATCAAGCGCATGAGGTCCGTCTGCCCGATGGCGAGCATCGCGCCGTACACGATCCCGATGACCGCGAGCGTGACCACCAGCGGCGCGAAATACACCGAGGCCTCGGGGAACAACTGCAGGCAGTACCGCAGCATCCCGAACGTACCGACCTTGTCGACCACCGCCATCATGAGCACCGCGGCGACCGGTGTGGTCTGCACCGCGGCGTCGGGCAGCCATCCGTGCAGTGGCCACAACGGCGCCTTGACCGCGAACGCGAACATGAAGCCGAGGAACAGAGCGTTGAGCACCGCGGGCGCGGCACCGAGTTCTCCTGCCGCAGCGGCGTCGCTGATCACCCGGAGGTCGAAGGTGCCCAGTCCCGGCTCGCTTCCCAGTTCCGCCTTTGCGGTCACCACGTAGAGACCGACCATCGCGGCGAGCATGACGAGGCCGCCGAGCAGGTTGTAGAGCAGGAACTTCACGGCCGCGCGCGACCGTGCGGCGCGGTCGCTTCCCCGGCCTCCGAAACCCGCGATGAGGAAGTACATCGGGATGAGCATGGCCTCGAAGAACACATAGAAGAGCAGGACGTCGAGCGTGCTGAACGAGACGAGCACCATCGCCTCGACGACCAGCATCAACGCGACGTAGGTGTGCGCTGCGCGGGGGCGTGACGGCTCCGCCACGCTGCCCCCCGCATCGCGATCGGTGGCCTCGGGGTGGTCGGCGGCACGGCCGTCGTGCCACCCCGCCAGCATCAGCAGCGGTACCAGGACCACGGTGAGCAGGATGAGCACGAGCGCGATGCCGTCGATGCCGAGGCGATACGCGGACCCGAAAGACGGTATCCACGGCTGAGATTCGACGTACTGGTACCTCTCGCCGTTCGGGGAGAATCCGACGGCCAGGAAGATGCCGACGAGCAGCACGGCTACTGCCGTTCCGAGTCCGAGCACTCTTGCGGCGGAGGACATCCGGGCGGGCAGAGCGAAGACGAGCGCTGCGCCGATCAGCGGGAGGACCCACAGGATCGTCAGCCAGGGCACGGTGGTCACGAGCGGCTCACCCCCATCACATTCTCACCAGCATCAGGGCGCCGACGATGATCGTCGCGCCGGCGAACATGTAGAGGGCGTACGAACGGACGAATCCGGTCTGCAGCAGTCGTAGTCCGCGGGACAAACCCCTCACGGCCGCTGCCGTTCCGGTGACCGATCCGTCGATCCCGCGGCTCTCGACCTGCTCGAGTCCGTCGACCGCCACCCGGCCCGGCCGCATGAAGACCGCTTCGTTCACGGTGTCGCCGTAGAGGTCGCGGCGAGCGGCGGTCGTGAACGACGACACGTCGGCGGGCGCGGACTCGGCCACCGGCCTCGTCGCGTACTGCCGGTACGCCGCATAGACGCCGGCTGCGACCACCGCGAGGGTGAGAACCGTGACGAGCCACACCGGCAACCCACCACCGTGGGGCGCCTCCCCGACTACAGGTTCGAGCCAGTGTTCGAGGTTGCCGCCCGCCACCAGCGCGCCGCCTGCACCCACCGAGCCGACGGCGAGCACGATCATCGGCCACGTCATGATCCGTGGCGCCTCGTGGGGGTCGACACTTGCCTCCCAGCGTCGTTCCCCGAAGAACGTCATGATCATCACGCGGCTCATATAGAAGGCGGTCAATCCCGCGCCGAGCAGCGCCGCGATTCCGAGTACCGCTCCGAGCCAACCGCCCTCGGCGAACGCGACTTCGATGATCTTGTCCTTGGAGAAAAAGCCGGAGAACGGTGGAACTCCGATGATCGCGAGATAGCCGAGGCCGAACGTGACGAAGGTGACGGGCATGACCGCACGCAGCCCACCGAATCGCCGCATGTCGGTCTCATCGTTCATCGCGTGCATCACCGAGCCGGCTCCGAGGAACAATCCGGCCTTGAAGAACCCGTGGGTGAGCAGATGCAGGATCGCGAAGACGCATCCGGCCGGCCCCAGCCCGGCGGCGAGCACCATGTATCCGATCTGGCTCATCGTGGAAGCGGCGAGTGCCTTCTTGATGTCGTCCTTCGCGCAGCCGATGATCGCGCCGAACAAGAGCGTCGCGGCCCCGACGAGCACCACCACCAGCCGGGCGGCGGGCGCGGCCTCGAAGATCGCGTTCGCTCGGACGATGAGGTAGACACCGGCGGTCACCATCGTTGCCGCGTGGATGAGCGCGGAGACCGGGGTCGGGCCTTCCATCGCGTCGCCGAGCCACGATTGCAGCGGCAGCTGTGCCGATTTCGCACAGGCGGCAAGCAACAACGTCAAGCCCAGTGCGGTGGCGACCCCTTCGCTCGCATCGGGGACGGCCGCGAACACGGCGTCGTATTCGAGGGTGCCGAAGGTGGCGAACATGATCATGAGTGCGACGAGAAGTCCCATGTCGCCCACGCGGTTGACCACGAACGCCTTCTTCGCGGCGGTCGCGGCGGACGGCTTGTACTGCCAGAACCCGATGAGCAGATACGACGCGAGGCCGACACCCTCCCAGCCGAGGTACAGGACGAGGAAGTTGTCGGCGAGAACGAGCACCAGCATCGCCGCGAGAAACAGGTTGAGGTAGGCGAAGAACTTCCGCCGCGCGGGATCGTGAGCCATGTACCCGACGGAGTAGAAGTGGATCAGCGTCCCCACCCCGGTGATGAGCAACACGAAACACACCGACAACTGGTCGATCCGCAGACCCATGTCGACTTGGAGTTGCCCGACGGACACCCACTCGAAGAGGGTCTGCCGGGCGCTGCGTGCGTCGGCGTCCGCACCGAGCATCTCGGCGAACACCGCGGCGCCGAGCACGAACGACACGAGCGCGGTGCCGCATCCCAGCAGGTGACCCCAGCGGTCGCTGCGCCGCCCCGCGAGGAGCAGCACCACAGCCCCCAGCAGGGGAATAGCAGGAATCAACCAGAGTGCCGAGGAAGGAAACGAAGTCATGTCGTGTCTCCTCTCGGCGCGTCGTGGTTCGTCACTCTCACCGTCCTTTGGGGGCGACCGTCAGTACCTGAGCAGATCGGCGTTGTCGACCGAGGCGGAACGGCGGGTCCGGAAGATCGTGACGATGATCGCGAGACCCACCACCACCTCGGCCGCAGCGACCACCATCGTGAAGAATGCGAAGACCTGGCCATGGAGATTGCCGTGCATCCTGGCGAACGTGACGAACGCCAGGTTCGCTGCGTTCAGCATGAGTTCGATACACATGAACACCACGATCGCGTTGCGTCGCAACAGCACTCCGGATGCGCCGATCGTGAACAGCAACGCCGAGAGGTACAGATAGTTCTCGGGGTTCATCGCGTCTCCCCCTCGCCACGGCCGTCTCCGGCGTTCTTCTCGCCACCGAGGCCTTCGTCCGCAGGGCCGGAGACGCCGAGATCATCGTGCCCCCAGTTTCGTCCGATGCGACGTAGCAGCGGACCGACGGAGTTCTCCGCGAACGAACCGTCGGGAAGCAGAGCGGGCACGTCGGCCGCGTTGTGGCGCGCGTAGACACCGGGTCCGGGAAGCGGTGTCACCCGGCCGCCCGTCCGGAACCGCTCCTCGGAGAGTTCCCGCTGAGTGCGCCGCGGACGGAGCCGTTCCCGGTGCGCGAGCACCATGGCTCCGAGAGTCGCGGTGATCAGCAGAGCACCGGTCAGTTCGAATGCCCACACGTAGTCCAGGAACAGCAGGACGGCCAGTTCTTCGACGTTGCCGGACGCGTCGGCGGCATCGAAGCCGACGAACCCCCTCATCGCTGCGTTTCCGAGGCCGGCGATCAGCAGCACTCCGAATCCGACTCCCACGGCTACGGCGAGAACTCTTTGTGCACGCAATGTTTCGACGAGCGAGTCGGACGAGTCGATGCCCACGAGCATGAGCACGAACAGGAACAACATCATGACGGCGCCGGTGTACACGACGATCTGTACGACACCGAGGAACAACGCTCCCTGGGCGATGTACAGGACGGCGAGGACGACCATGGTCATAGCGAGGAAGACCGCCGAGTACACAGCCTTGGCTGCCCCGACCACTCCGAGGGCGCCGACCACCGCAACGGTGGCGAGGATCCAGAACTGCACTTCTTCGCCGGTCGAGGTCTGGGTGAGTTCCTGGGCGAGCAGCACAGTTCCCGTCGAATTCATGACGGTTGTCCGTCGGTCGGTGCCGCCGGATCGGCGGCGTCGGCCGGCGAGACGGTGCCGGTGTAGTAGTCGTCGGCGGTGGTCCCCGGCGCCATCGGATGCGGTGGGGGCCGCATGCCCTCTTCCAGCGGCGCGAGGAGTCGGCCCTTGTCGTAGATGAGGTCGGTGCGATTGTCGTCGACCATCTCGTAGTCGTTCGTCATCGTCAGGGCGCGGGTCGGACATGCTTCGATGCACAGCCCGCAGCCGATACAGCGAAGGTAGTTGATCTGGTAGACACGTCCGAATCGTTCACCGGGCGAGAATCGTTCGTCCTCGGTGTTGTCGGCGCCCTCGACGTAGATCGCGTCTGCCGGGCACGCCCACGCGCACAGTTCGCACCCGATGCATTTCTCGAGGCCGTCCGCATACCGGTTGAGTTGGTGCCGGCCGTGGAAGCGCTCCGCGGTCGGATTCTTCTCCTCCGGGTAGAACTCGGTGTTGGGCTTCTTGAACATCGTCGAGAAGGTCACGCCGAAACCCGCGAGTGGGCCGAGGAATTCAGACATTGCTCTCCTCCTGCTTTACGGCCTGCACACTTTCGTGCTGTCGGCCGGGCAACGGCGGCACCGGGAATCCTCCCGCGAGCGGATCGTGCCGGCCCTCCGCCTCGGGTGTGCCGGTATCCGGGTCGCCACGCGGCTCTGCGGTGCGACGCCATCGATATCCGAGGTAGCCGAGTGAGATCGCCGAGACCACGAGTCCGGCGATGACGAGCGACGCGGTGGCAGGGAGTCGTCCCTCGTCGGCGAGCAGGACGATGACCGCCACGATCATGACCCACACCACGGCGATCGGGATGAGCACCTTCCATCCCAGGGCCATGAACTGGTCGTACCGCAACCTCGGGAGGGTGGCCCGCAGCCACACGAAGACGAACAGCACCAGCCAGATCTTCACGACGAACCACAGCAACGGCCACCATCCGCTGTTGGCTCCGTCCCAGATGCTCAGCGGCCACGGGGCACGCCAGCCGCCGAGGAACAACGTCGTGGCCAGCGCGGACACGGTGATCATGTTGACGTACTCGGCGAGCATGAACATCGCGAACCGCAGCGACGAGTACTCCGTGTGGAACCCGCCGACGAGTTCGCCTTCGGCCTCCGGGAGATCGAACGGTGCTCTGTTGGTCTCACCGACCATCGACACGCAGTAGATGAGGAAGGCCGGGAGCAGGAGCAGTGCGTACCAGATTCCCGTCTGCTCGGCGACGATCCCGGATGTCGACATGGTGCCTGCCAACAGGAACACCGCCGCGAAGCACAGGCCCATCGCGATCTCGTACGAAATGACCTGGGCCGTCGAGCGCAGCCCACCGAGCAGCGGGTACGTCGATCCCGACGCCCACCCTGCGAGCACGATGCCGTAGACCCCGATCGAGGTGACGGCGAGGATGTAGAGCACCGCGACGGGCAGGTCCGTCAGTTGCAGCGGTGTGCGCTCCCCGAACACCGAGACCACGGGCCCGAACGGGATGACGGCGAATGCCATCAGCGCGGGGGCGGTCGCGATCACCGGCGCCAGCAGATAGAGCGGTTTGTCCACGCCGCTGGGCGTGATTCCTTCCTTCAGGCCGAGCTTGATGCCGTCCGCGACGGTTTGCAGCAGCCCTTTCGGCCCGACCCGGTCCGGCCCGACCCGCATCTGCATCCACGCCATGATCTTGCGTTCGACGAGGATCAACACGAGCGTGGTGAGCACCAGGAACGCGAAGATCAGTAGGGCCTTGGCGATCACGAGCCACCACGGGTCGATCCCGAACATCGACAGGTCGACTTCACGTGCTGTCGGAACCACCACTGCGCCGGAGACCGTCACCGTCATTGCGGTACCTCCGTTTCCGGCTGGGCGGCACGGATGCCGACCACGGCGCCGGCAGTCACCGCGAGGTGTTCGTGGACGCCCGCGCCCCGCGACGCCGTCGGAAGCCACACCACCCGTTCGGGAAGCGCATCCACGACGAGGGGCAACGTGATCTCGCCGCGGTCGGTGAAGACCGTGACCGGCTCGCCACCCCGGGCGCCGATCTCGGCAGCCGTCGACGCGGACAGTCGCACGACCGGTGCTCGCGCCGTCCCGGCGAGGTTGGGCTCCCCGTCCTGTAGCCGTCCCGCGTCGAGCAGCATGCGCCAGGTCGCGAGAACCGCTTCGCCGAGAACCGGTCGTCGTCGGTCGGTGGCGGCGACGTCGGGAAGGGGCGCCGCCGGTACCGGCCACTCTCCGAGACGCTTGAGTTCCGTTCGCGCCGAATCTGTTTCGGACGCACCGAGATCGACGTCCATGGCATCGGCGATCGCGTGCAGAACACGCCGGTCGGGCATCGCATCGGAGTCGCGCAGGGCTGCTGCGAACGGACGTGGCCGACCCTCCCAGTCGACGAACGTGCCGGACTTCTCGGCCACCGGCGCGACGGGAAACACGACGTCGGCGAGATCGGTGACCTCGCTGCGCCGCACCTCGAGACTGACGACGAAGGGCGCCGCCGCGAGTGCGGCCCGCGCCGCGTCGGGGTCGGGTAGGTCGGCGAGTTCGACGCCGGCGACGACGAGAGCGCCGAGGTTTCCTGCCGCAGCCGCCTCGAGGATCGTGGCGGTGTCGCGACCCGGGGCCTCGGGGAGCGCGTCCCCGGAGTCCAGGTTCCACGCCGCCGCGACCTCACGTCGCGCATCCGCGTCGGTGACGGAACGGCCACCCGGAAGCAGCGTCGGGAAGGCGCCCGCATCGAGGGCCCCTCGTTCGCCGGCGCGGCGGGGGATCCACGCCAGGCGTGCACCGGTGGCGTCGGCGAGACGGGTAGCAGCGGTGAGCCCGCCCGGCGCACCAGCGAGACGCTCTCCGACGACGATGACCGCTCCGGCGCGGCGCAGAGCGTCGATGCCCGACGGGTCTCCTTCGCGCAACGCATCGAGCAGTTCGGCTTCTCGACCGGGTACGCATTCGAGTAGGCGGGCGCCGAGTTTCGTGGCGCCCGCGCCTGCATACGGCGCCATCGTCCACACCGCGGTCTTCCCGCTCCGGACGGCTTTGTGCAACCGGAGGAACACGATCGGCGATTCCTCTTCGGGTTCGAAGCCCACCAGCAGAACCACCGGTGCTCGTTCCAGGTCGCGGTAGGTCACGCCGATTCCTCGCGCGGCGACACGAGTGGTCAGGAACTGTGTTTCCTCCGCCGAGTGGTCACGAGCCCGGAAGTCGATGTCGTTGGTAGCGAGCGATACTCGGGCGAACTTCGCGTACGCGTACGCGTCCTCTCGGGTGAGTCGCCCGCCTGCCAGTACCCCGGCCGACCCGCGCGCGGCCGTCAGACCGCGCGCCGCCACGGCCAGCGCCATCGGCCACGACGCGGGGACGAGTTCACCCGAGTCGTCGCGCACGAGTGGGCCGGTGAGCCGGTCGGGTTCGGTGGCGTAGGTGAACGCCCACCGGCCCTTGTCGCAATTCCATTCCTCGTTGACCTCCGGGTCGTCGCCGGCGAGGCGGCGGAGCACCACACCGCGACGATGGTCGGTGCGCTGCGCACACCCACTGGCGCAGTGTTCGCACACGCTCGGACTGGACACGAGATCGAACGGCCTCGCCCGGAATCGGTAGGTGGCGCCGGTGAGCGCGCCGACCGGGCAGATCTGCACGGTGTTTCCAGAGAAATACGACTCGAACGGTTCCTCCGGGTAGATGCCGACCTGTTGCCGGGCACCACGTTCGAGCATGTCGACGAGGGGATCGCCGGCAATCTGTGCCGAGAACCGGGTGCAGCGCGCACACAGGACGCAACGTTCGCGATCGAGCAGGACCTGCGACGAGATCGCGATCGGCTTGGGAAAAGTGCGCTTCTCTTCGACGTAGCGTGATTCCGCGCGGCCGTTGCTCAGAGCCTGGTTCTGCAGCGGGCACTCGCCGCCCTTGTCGCACACCGGACAGTCGAGCGGGTGGTTGATGAGCAGCAGTTCCATGACTCCGCGCTGCGCCTTGTCCGCGACGGGTGAGGTGGCCTGGGTACGGACGACCATTCCGTCGGTGACGACGGTGGTGCACGACGCCAGGGGTTTGCGCTGCCCTTCGACGTCCACGAGGCACTGACGGCACGCTCCGACGGGATCGAGCAGCGGGTGGTCGCAGAAACGAGGGATCTGCACGCCGACGAGTTCTGCGGCACGGATCACCAATGTGCCTTTGGCAACCCGAATTTCGATGTCGTCGATGGTGACGGTCACTTGGTCGTCCGTCGGCGCGGCGCCGGCGGGATCCGTTCCCGGAGCTGTGGTCATCGAGTCTCCTCGCGTGCTGCGCCGGCGCCGAGCGTGGCGCTGTGCGGATCGAAGGGGCAGCGACCCTGTTCCACGTGTGCGCGGTATTCGTCGCGGAAGTAGGCGATCGACGAGGTGATCGGGCTCGTTGCACCGTCGCCGAGAGCGCAGAACGCCCGGCCGAGGATGTTGTCGGAGATGTCGAGCAGGGTGGCGAGGTCTTCCTCGGTGCCGCGGCCCGTCTCGAGCCGGTCGAGGATCTGCACGAGCCACCACGTCCCTTCGCGGCAGGGCGTGCATTTCCCGCACGACTCGTGCGCGTAGAACTCGCTCCAGCGCAGTACCGTGCGCACGACGCACGTGGTCTCGTCGAAGATCTGCAGAGCGCGCGTACCCAGCATCGATCCGGCGGCGGCGACGCTTTCGTAGTCGAGCGGGGTGTCGAGGTGTTCGTCGGTGAGGATCGGTGTGGACGAACCGCCCGGGGTCCAGAACTTGAGCTTGTGGCCTTCGCGTACGCCGCCCGCGTGGTCGAGCAGTTCCCGCAGGGTGATGCCGAGGGGCGCCTCGTACTGGCCCGGCGTGGTGACGTGCCCGGAGAGGGAGAACAGCGCGAACCCCGGCGACTTCTCGGTCCCCATGGACCGGTACCACTCGACTCCGTTGCGGATGATCGGCGGCACGTTCGCAATGGACTCGACGTTGTTGACCACGGTCGGGCACGCATACAGTCCCGCGACCGCGGGGAACGGCGGCCGCAGCCGTGGTTGCCCTCGACGGCCTTCGAGCGAGTCGAGCAGCGCCGTCTCCTCCCCGCAGATGTAGGCACCGGCACCGGCGTGCACGACGAGATCGAGGTCGTAGCCGGAGCCGAGGATGTCGCGTCCGAGGTATCCGGCGTCGTATGCCTCGGCAACGGCGGCCTGCATCCGTCTCAGTACGGGGACAGCCTCACCGCGCAGGTAGACGAACGCGTGCCGCGCGCGGATCGCATAGGCCGCGATGATCGCGCCCTCGATCAGCGCGTGCGGGGTTGCGAACATGAACGGGATGTCCTTGCAGGTGCCGGGCTCGGATTCGTCGGCGTTGACGACGAGATAGTGCGGCTTGTCGTCGCCCTGCGGAATGAACGACCACTTGGTGCCGGTGGAGAATCCCGCTCCGCCGCGGCCGCGCAGACCTGCGTCCTTGACCGCCGACACCACGTCGTCGGGGTCCATGCCCAGCGCGATCGGCAGTGCCTCGTATCCGTGATGACGCCGGTAGGTGTCGAGCGTCCACGCCCGGTCTTCGTCCCAGTAGCCGGTGAGCACGGGCGTCAGTGCGGTCCCGACGTTGCCGAGGTCCCCGTCGTCGGCACCGGGCGCCGGCGGCGCGGTCATGTCTTTGGCCCGCGCGACGCGCAGCCCGGCCAACGAAGCCTCTCCGGCGCTGCCGCCCGCGGGGAGCGCGTCGGCGCGTTCGTCGGGGAATCCGGCAAGCAACCGCGATGTGTCGCGGAAGCTGGTCAGTGGCGCGCCCCGGGTGGGGAGCGGAGGTTTCCCGGCGCGGAGACCGTCGACGAGTGCGACTGCGGATTCGACGGTCCGGTTGTCGAACAGTTCCCAGTTGACGGTCATCACCGGCGCGAAATCGCAGGCTGCGTTGCACTCGATGTGTTCGAGGGTCACCGTGCCGTCCGGCGTGGTCTCGCCGTTGGCGACGCCGAGATGCTCCCGCACAGTCTCGAAGATTTCGTCGCCGCCCATCACGGCACACAGGGCGTTCGTGCACACCCCGACGTGGTAGGTCCCTGTGGGCTTGCGGCGGTACATTCCGTAGAAGGTGGCGACCGCGGCGACCTCGGCGCCCGTCAAGCCGAGTTGCTCGGCGCAGAAGTCGATTCCGGCTGGGGTGATGTAGCTGTCCTCGGCCTGGACGAGGTGCAGCAGAGGAAGAAGAGCGGAGCGGGCGTGCGGGTAACGTCCGACGATCTCGGCGGCGTCCGAGTCGAGCCGGGCGCGCACATCCTCGGGATAGCTGCGCCGCGCGCCCGGGCGAACGAGCGCGGCGTCTTCGTCGGGTCGTGGCCCCAGCGGCAGGAAGACCGGTGCCGGGCGTTCGGTGGGTTCGGTGGTGTCTTCGCCTCGTACGTATCCGGTGCTCATCGGTCCACTCCGCCCATGACCGGATCGATGCTCGCGAGCGAGGCGATGACGTCGGAGACCATGCCGCCTTCGCACATCGCCGCGACCGCTTGGAGATTGGTGAAGGACGGATCGCGATAGTGCACCCGGTAGGGCCGGGTGCCGCCGTCGCTGACCATGTGTACCCCCAGTTCGCCGCGCGGCGATTCGACCGAGACGTACACCTGCCCGGCGGGCACGCGTAGTCCTTCGGTGACGAGCTTGAAGTGGTGGATCAGTCCCTCCATGGAGGTGCCCATGATCCGGCGGATGTGCTCCGGTGAATTGCCGAGGCCGTCGCTGCCGCTGGTGAGCTGGGAGGGCCAGGCAATCTTCTTGTCCTCCACCATCACCGGGCCGGGACGGAGCCGGTCGAGGCACTGTTCGACGATCTTCAGTGACTCCTTCATCTCCGCGATGCGGATGCGGTATCTGCCGTAGCAGTCGCTCCCCGAGTCGGTGGGGACGTCGAATTCGTAGTTTTCGTATCCGCAGTACGGTTGCGCTTTGCGCAGGTCGTGGGGAAGCCCGGTCGAGCGCAGGATGGGTCCGGTGACGCCGAGCGCCATGCACCCGGTGAGGTCGAGGTATCCGATGCCCCGGGTCCGCGAGATGAAGATCGGATTGTCGTCGAGCAGCATTTCCATGTCGCGGATGCGGGACGGGAGGATCGCCAGCAGGTCGCGAATCCGGGGGATCGCATCGGATGGGAGGTCCTGTACCAGCCCCCCGGGCCGGATGTAGGCGTGGTTCATCCGCAGGCCGGTGATGGCTTCGAAGACGTCGAGGATCAGTTCGCGCTCACGGAATCCGAACAGCATCGGCGTGGTGGCGCCGAGTTCCATGCCGCCGGTGGCGAGCGCCACCAGGTGCGAGGAGATCCGGTTGAGTTCCATGAGGAGCACCCGGATCACGTTCGCGCGCTCGGGAACGAGGTGGGTGATGTCGAGCAGTTTCTCGACGCCCAGGCAATACGCCGCTTCGTTGAAGAACGGCGCGAGGTAGTCCATTCGGGTGACGAAGGTGACGCCCTGGGTCCAGTTGCGGTATTCGAGGTTCTTCTCGATCCCGGTGTGCAGGTAGCCGATGCTGCACCGGGCTTCGGTGACGGTTTCGCCGTCGATCTCCAGGACGAGTCGGAGGACGCCGTGTGTGGAGGGGTGCTGGGGACCCATGTTCACCACGATGTGGTCTTCGCCGGCCGCAGCGGCGGCGGTGACGACCTCGTCCCAGTCCTGACCCGAGGTGGTGAGGATGGTTTCCTCGCGTGCGGAGCCGGAAGTCGTTGTGTGGTCGCTCATCAGCTGTAGGCCCTCCGTTCGTCCGGAGGCGCGATGGTGGCGCCCTTGTACTCCACGGGGATTCCGCCGAGGGGATAGTCCTTGCGCTGGGGATGGCCCCGCCAATCGTCGGGCATCTCGATGCGGGTCAAGGCGGGATGACCGTCGAAGCAGATCCCGAAGAAGTCGTAGGTTTCGCGCTCGTGCCAATCGTTCGTCGGATAGATGTCGTAGAGCGAAGGGATGTGCGGATCCGTCTCGGGGGCGGCGACTTCGAGCCGGAGTCTCAGATTGTGAGTGATGGACATGAGTGCATAGACGGCGTGCAGTTCCCGCCCGGTCTCTTCGGGATAGTGCACCCCGCTCACGCCCAGGCACAGTTCGAAACGCAGGGCGGGATGGTTGCGTAGTTCGAGTGCGACGCGTGGCAGGTGCTGCCGGCGCACGTGGATCGTCATCTCGTCGCGGAAGACGACGATCTTCTCGACTGCCTCGGCGAACCCTGCCCCTGAGGAAGCGCCGAGGGCATCTTCGAGTGCGTCGGCGAGGTCGTCGAAACAGCTTCCGTACGGGCGCGGCGAACTGCCGGGGAGGCTGATGCGTCGTACGAGACGCCCGTATCCGGAGGTGTCGCCGCTGCCGCGGGCACCGAACATGCCGCGCCGGACGTCGATCTGTTCGCGGCCGGTGTTCTCGGGGTCGTGGTCGGTGGTCATCGGCGCGGCACCGTCAGTTCGATGAGCGGCCGCGCGGACAGGGCCGCCTCTTCGGCAGCGCGCACGGCTTCTTCCCGGTTGGCACCCAAGGGCATTCGCGCGATCTTCTCGTGCAGCGCGAGGATCGCGTTGATCAGCATTTCGGGGCGCGGAGGGCATCCCGGCAGGTAGATGTCGACGGGCACCACGTGGTCGACGCCCTGGACGATCGCGTAGTTGTTGAACATGCCGCCGGAGGAGGCGCACACCCCCATCGCCAGCACCCACTTGGGTTCGACCATCTGGTCGTACACCTGCCGCAACGCCGGCGCCATCTTCTGACTGACCCGTCCGGCGACGATCATGACATCTGCCTGCCGGGGAGAGGCGCGGAACGCTTCCATGCCGAATCGGGCGAGGTCGTAGCGTCCTCCGGCGGTCGACATCATCTCGATCGCGCAGCACGCGAGACCGAAGGACGCCGGCCACAGCGAGCCCTTGCGTGCGAATCCCGCGAGAGCTTCCACCGTGCTCAGCAGAAAACCGCTCGGCACCTTCTCTTCGAGACCCATGCTCGACTCCTACCACTTCCGTAGTTGGTGTGGATCACTTTCTCGCACAACGACTTCGACGAACTGTCTTCTACCGTCAGCCCGCCGCGGAATTCACTCCCACGCGAGGCCTCCGCGTTTCCATTCGTAGGCGTAGGCCACGAACACGTTGACCATGAACAGCCCCATCGCCAGCAATCCGAATACACCGAGCGCATCGAAATTCACCGCCCACGGGTACAGAAAGACGATCTCGATGTCGAAGATGATGAACAGCATGGCCGTGAGGTAGTACTTGACGGGGAAACGCCCGCCTCCCGCCGCCTGCGGCGTCGGATCGATGCCACATTCGTAGGCTTCCAGCTTCGCCCGGTTGTAGCGACTGGGCCCGGCTATCGACGCCACGACCACAGAGAACACGGCAAATGCGAGAGCGATCGCTCCGAGCACCAGGATCGGTACGTAGACGTTCATCCCCACCTCCGGTTCCGCTGACGTCCCCCGGTCGTGCCGTAGCCACCGAACCTTCGTTCCCGGTGCCGAGCCCGGCAATCCGGGACAACTCGGTCACTTGTGAGCTACCGCACACACACTAGTAGCGTTCGTGCCGGACTTGTCAGCGATTTCGGGTGCCGAATTCGGCCGCGCGTGTCCGCTCCGGACCGGAGTACAAATGGGGTAGGTTCATCCGCCGCGTTCGATACTCAGCGGTTTGCTGCACGCAGCAGCCGCACGACTTCCCGCGCCAGCGCCAGCGGGTCGATCGGCCGTGTGACGACGGCTTCGGCACGCGACCACGATGCCAGCCACGCATCGTCGGCCCGGCCCGTGAGCACCAGGATCGGCGGGCACGGATCGATCTCGTCCTTGAGTTGCTTGGCGATGCCCAGACCACCGGCAGGTGCCGTCTCCCCGTCGAGGATCGCGAGGGCGATCTCCCCCGCGTCCATGTGCGCGATAACCACCGGCGCGGTGGCGACCTCGACGTATTCGAGCGGCGGAAGATCGGGATGGACCCGGTCTCCCAGCGCCGCCCGGACCTGCGCACGCACGGCCGCGTCGTCGCTGTAGAGGAGAATGCGCAGCGGTGCGGAGGAGTCGGTGCGGTCGGGGGCGGCGGTCACGCGCCCGATGCTAGAGGCTCCCCCGGCCGGGAGCCTGTATCCGGACATACTCGCCGGGCGTGTCGCCCTGTGCCCCCTGCCCCGGGCGGATCCGGGTGTAGGTGCCGCTACCGTCGGCCGACCGCACGATGTCGTGCCGCGCCGGCTCGGATGTCCCCGAGCGGGACGACCGCACGGGGACGTGCCCGACCTCGGCCGAGCACTGCCGCACGGCACGGCCGTAGGCACCGAGCAGGCCGACGACATGGTGACGGCCATCTCGCCGTGCGCGCCGCCGATCAGTTCTTGGAGTATGCGGGCGTAGACAGGGCTCCGGACCGGTGTGACGCGCGCGAGAACACCTCGGCGCCGCTCCGGTCGTCCGTACCGCGGGCACTGGCGGGGTCGGTCAGCCGTGCCGGATATCGAAAACGTCGGCTGGCACCGGAAGCTCTTCTCCCGCAGCGGCATACGTGACTCCACGCCCGATGATCGCACCCGGCGCGATCATCAGATGGGCGACGATGATGCAGCCCCCGACGAGAAGCGAGGAGATGATGCCGATCGAATACGAGTCGGTGAGTGCGGCGGCGGAGAACCCGATCGTGAGCATGCCGGAGAGAACGATTATGGCGAGCATCCTCCGCTGCGACGACGGCGCGTTCTCGGATGACTTTCGACGATGTGTAACCATGACGAACTTCTCCGTTCCCTCCCTGGAACAGAGTTGTCGGACGCCCCCACGCCCGCGCACCTGCCGCTCGAGCCCCTCGAAACGGCGGTACGCTCCTCCGCTTTGCAACGGAGTCGGCACCCTGTTCCGCTGCCGCTCGATGAGAGCGGTTTGGTAACGGAAATACTATCAACTGTGACATAAACCTCGCAACGCATTAGTGGCTGGTCACCGCGTTGTATTCGCGTGCCACTGCATGCGCCGAGCAGCGCTTCCTGCCGAGCCGGGCCGGCTCGGCAGGACATCGATCATCGACGATGCGCGTATGCCCGGATGATGCCGTCGCCGATGGACTGCATGATCTGCACCATCACGATCAACACGACCACCGCGACGAGTAACACCGGCGTGTTGAAACGCTGGTAGCCGTACACGATCGCGAAGTCACCGAGACCACCGCCGCCGATCACCCCGGCCATGGCGGAGTACCCGACGAGCAGCACGAGTGTCAGGGTCGCTCCGGCCACCAGAGGAGACACCGCTTCCGGCAGAAGGACCTTCCGCACGATCTGCCCGGTCGACGCACCCATGGCCTGGGCTGCCTCCACCCGGCCGCGCGGGACCTCCCGCAATGCGGACTCGACGATCCGCGCGAAGAACGGGATCGCCCCGATCGTGAGGGGGACGATCGCCGCTGTCGGACCGATCGCGGTGCCGACGATCGCCCGCGTCACACCGATCAATGCGATGAGCAGGATGAGGAACGGCAACGACCGGAACAGGTTGACGATCACTCCGAGGACCGTGTTGAGCGTCCTCCTCGGCACGAGCCCCGAGGGGGACGTGACCTGCAGGACGATTCCCACCAGCACGCCCCCGATCACCGTGAGGACGAACGACACCGTCACCATGTACAGCGTCTCGAGGGTCGCCTCCCACACTTCCGGCAAGGAGTCGTACCAGGTGAGCTTGTTCATCGGGCGTGTGACCTCATTCGGTGAGTCCCTCCAGTTCGGTTCCCGCGCCCCACGACAGGGTCAGGTGCGGGTGCCGGTCGACGAACTGCTCGACCCGGGCGTGATCGGTTTCCGCGGTGAAACGCAGGCGCATCCGGCCGACGGTCACGTCGCCGACCTGCTCGACCCGCCCGCCCACCACGGCGATATCGGCGTCGGCGTCCCGGATCATCTGCGACAACCACGGCCCGTGCGCTGCGTCCCCGATGGCCGTGACCACAGCGGTATCTGCGGTCGAGCCGAGTGACGGATCGTCACCCACGGGCAACATGGCCGCACCGAGCGCAGAATCGGGCGAGGCGATGAGATCGGTGATCCGGCCGGTCTCGGCGATCCGGCCGGCCTCGAGCCGCGCCGCCGACGTGCAGATTCTGCGTAGGACCCCCAGCTCGTGGGTGATCACCACGACCGTCACGCCCAGCGTGCGGTTGACTTCCGCGACGAGGTCGAGCACCTGATCGGTCGTGTCGGGGTCGAGGGCGCTGGTGGCCTCGTCGCACAGCAGGACTTCGGGTTCCGCGGCGAGCGCCCGTGCGATGCCGACGCGCTGCTGCTGTCCGCCCGACAACTGGGACGGATAGCTCTTTTCTTTGCCCGACAAGCCGACGAGGTCGATCAGCGACGACGCGCGTGTGCGTCGCTCGTCCTTACCGAGCCCGGCGAGCTCGAGAGGCAGTTCGATGTTGCGCAGGACGGTGCGCGAGTGGAGCAGGTTGAACTGCTGGAAGACGGTGCCGATCCGGCGGCGGGCAGAGCGTAGGTCTGCCCCGGAGAAGGTCGAGAGGTCGTCACCGCCGAGCAGGATCCGGCCCGACGTCGGCTTCTCGAGCAGGTTCAGGCATCGCAGCAAAGTGGATTTGCCCGAGCCGGAGGGACCGACGACCCCGAAGATCTCACCGTCGGGGATGTTCAGAGAGACCCCGCGCAACGCCGCGACCTCCCCGGCGCCACCGGCGCCGGGGTAGGTCTTGACGAGGTTGTCGACGACGATCATCAGTTCTCAGGCTGGACCGGAACGACGGATCCCGAGTAGGTTTCGTCGATCCACGCTGCGGTCTCGGGCGACTCGAGAGCCTCGGCGAGCGCCACGACGGCGGGGTCGTTCTCGTTCTCCGCGCGGACGACGAGCAGGTTGGAGAAGGGGTTGCCCTCGACCTGTTCGGTGACGATGCCGTCCTCGGCGGGCGTCAGACCGGCCTCGAGGGCGTAGTTGGAGTTGATGACGGCGGCGGTGATCTGCGCGTCGTCGAGCTGACGGGCGAGCTGCGGACGCTCGATAGCCATGAACTTCAGGTTCTTCGGATTCGCGGTGATGTTCGCTTCGGTGACCACCGAGAGGTCTGCCTGGCCGAAGGGCACATCCATCTCGATCAGGCCGGCCGATTCGAGCAGGTACAGCGCGCGGGCGTAGTTGGTGGTGTCGCGCGGAACCGCGACGGTGTCGCCGTCCTTCAACTCGTCGAGCGACCCGATCTTGTTCGAGTACAGGCTCAGCGGCTCGAGGTGCACATCGGCGACAGCGACGAGATCGTCGACACCGTTCTGCTTCTGCCAGTCGATCAGGTACGGCTCGTGCTGGAAGAAGTTCGCGTCGACGTCACCGGCTTCGAGCAACTCGTTCGGGTCCACCTCACCGGTGATCTCGAGGACATCGAGCTGGTAGTCGCCGAGCGCACCGGTGCTCACGATGTGATCGAGGATCTCGACGTGCGGCGTCGACGACGCCGAGATGCGGAGAGTGTTCTCGTCCCCTCCGGACGAGGAGCAGGCTGCCAGGCCCACGGCGAGGGTGAGAGCGGCGGTCGCGACGACGGTACGACGCAAAAACATCGGGTACTACCTTCCGTTGGGGAACTGCCGGACGACCGGCAGGTGGAACAGGGTGGAACGGACCGGAAGACACGCTGCGCGCATCCCGGGGGGAGGTCAAGTCTTCGCCCGCTACGGCGGACGTGTTGCGAGGACGAACGATTCGGGCACGGGACGCTGCGCGGCGGCGGTCGGCTGAGCGGTCATCGGCTGAGTTCGGGCGACCGGAGCAACCGTGCGTGGTACCGCTCGGTGACGTTGGGATGCGCACGGAGACGGGATTTGAGCGCGTTGATCCCGTACACCGCGTGCAGTTCTCCGCCGTGCGCGTCGCGTCCCACACCACGCGCATCGGCCGCAAGATCGTCGGAGAGCGCGATGGTGGGGAGCGCCTTGTCGAGCGCGGGATTGAGAAAGAACGGTAGGGACACCCGGTCCGAGCCCGCGGCGGGTGGTTCCACACGATGGACGGTGGCAGTGAGGTATCCACCGGTGGCCAGCTCGAGGAGTTCACCGATATTGACGAGGAGGTGTCCCGGGAGAGGGTCGATCTCGACCCATTCCCCGTCGCGCTGCACCTGGAATCCGGTGCTGCCGGGTTCCGGGTACAGCAGAGTCAGCGCTCCGACGTCCTTGTGGCTTCCGACGCCCTGATCGGTCACCGACCGGTCGTGCCCGGGATAGCGCACGATCTTGAGCAAGGGGTCCGGATCGGCGAAGACCTCGTCGAAGAAGGCGGCGGGCGCTCCGAGGGATTCGGCCCAGGCGCGCAGCAACCGGAGTCCGACGGTCTGCAGCCGTTCCATCCAGTGCAGTGCCGAGGACCGCAATTGCGGCACCTGGTCCGGCCACAGGTTCGGACCGTGCAGCACTTCCCAGGGGCGGGCGTCGTCGACTTCGGCCACCGCTTCACGTTCCGGTCCGATGTCGAGTTGTTCGCGCCAGTCGATGTTGCCTTGGGTCCGTTCCCCGCCGACCCGGGTGTAGCCCCGGAAGTGCGGTGAGTGGGTGTTCTCGATCTCGAGCTTGGTGGCGTCGGGAAGTGCGAAGAACGCGCGGGAGTCGGTGATGAGGTCGTCGGCCGCGGCGGGATCGATTCCGTGGCCGGTGAGATGGAAGAACCCGATCTCGTGTGTGACGGTGCGGAGGCGTTCGAGTTCAGCGACTCGCTCCGCGGGTGCACCGTCGAATCGGGTGAGGTCGATGATCGGCAGTGTCGTCGAAACGGACATGGTAAATCCTTTCGAACCGGCGCCTGTCGGGACGTGACCAGCGGCGCTAGCGGTTCGGGAGAGGAATTTCGGGCACGGGCTTCCGGGGCACCGATGCCCCGGTCGGGGTGTCAGCGGCAGGCACGACAACACGACGGGGTGGCGACGCCCGCGCGTGTGTGCATGTCCCGTGCTCGATTCATGCCGAACATGTCCCCTCCGGTGGGCCGGCTCGGCCCTAGACGACAGCGAAACCACAGAGTGGTCGGTAACAAGGCTAAACGTCCCGGCGACGGGCGGGCAAATCACCGTTGACATCCAACTGTCACTACGACAGCATTCTGTCATGCCTGAAGTCGTCTACTTCGCCCTCTGCGACACCCTCGCCGACTGGGAGATCGGGTATGCGATGGCGAGTATCGCGAACCCCGACCACCAGATCCGGCCCGGCCGCTACACCGTGCGCACCGTCGCCGTCGAACGCGAACCGATCACCACGATGGGTGGACTCCGCATCGCTCCGGACGTCGCACTCGACGAGGTGGACCCGGCCACCAGTGCGATGCTCGTGTTGCCGGGCAACAACATCTGGCCCACCGACGCGTTCGCACCGTTCACCGACACCGCCCGCGCATTCCTCGACTCCGGAGTACCTGTCGCAGCGATCTGCGGCGCCACCGGCGGACTGGCACGGGCGGGACTGCTCGACGACCGCGCCCATACCAGCAACGCGCCGGAGTTCTTGAACGCAATCGGCTACGGGGGCGCACACCTCTATCGCGACGAACTCGCCGTCGTCGACGGGGATCTCGTGACCGCGAGCGGCATCGCGCCGGTCGAATTCGCCCGCGCGATCTTCGAGCGTCTCGACCTCTACCCGCCCGACGTTCTCACCGCTTGGTACAAGCTCTACGGACAGCACGACCCGTCCGGGTACTACGAACTAACGGCACACGAGGCATGAGCACGACGGAAAACTCTGTGCGGCAACTGCTCGGCGACGCCGCTCTGGCCTCGTTCCGCCTCAACGGGCAGTTCCTGGACCTGGCCGAGACTCTCGCCCGACCCGTGGGGCTGACCGCCGCACGGTGGCAGGTGCTCGGCGCCGTGCTCACCACTCCCCTGCCGGTCGCCGCAATCGCGCGCGAGATGGGCATCACGCGTCAGAGCGTGCAACGCACCGCCGACCTGCTCGTCGGACAGGGCCTCGCGGAGTACCGGCCGAACCCCGCGCATCGGCGTGCGAAACTCGTCGCCGCGACGCCCGCGGGACAGGACGCCGTGGCGAAGATCACCCCAGCGCACGAGACCGCGGCACGCCGACTGTGCGACGAGATGGGCGGGGACGAGTTCGAGGGCGCAGTAGCGGCGCTGCGCCGATTGTCGAGCGCCCTCGAGCGCCTCGACGAATCCGGCGAACGAACGTGAGAGCCTGCCCTTCAGCGACGTGACGGGAAGTGCCGTACGAGGCCTTCCTGCACGACCGTGGCGACGAGTTGGCCCTCGAGGTCGAAGTAGCGCCCGGTCGCCATCCCTCGCGATCCCGCAGCGATCGGCGACTCGGTGGCGTAGAGGTGCCAGTCGTCGAAGCGGAGAGGCCGGTGGAACCAGATCGAGTGATTGACCGTCGCGGCCACGATCCGGTCGAGCCCCCACGACAATCCGTGGGTGGTCAGGATCGAATCGAGCACCGTGGTGTCCGAACTGTAGGCGAGGGCCGCCACGTGCAGCAGGGCGTCGGCCGGCATCTCACCGTCGGGGCGCATCCAGACACGATTGTGGTTGAGCCTTTCGCCCGTGCCCCGCAGCACCCAGGCGGGGTCGTTCGCATACCTCATGTCGATGGGTTTGAGTGCCCCCGCGAAATACGGCAACTGCTCCTCGAAACCCCGCAACCGTTCCCCGATGGGTGGAAGAGATTCCGGCAGAGGAACTTCCGGGACAGTGACGGAATGCTCGAGTCCCTTGCCCCAGCGCTGGAAGGCGACGAGCATGACGAACAGTTCCTGATCGTCCTGATAGGCGGTCACCATCCGGTTGGCGAAGTCGCGCCCGTCCCGGTGCCGCGCGACCCGGTACTCGATCGGAGCCTTGACGTTGCCGCCGCGGATGAAATGCGCGTTGACCACGTGCACCGGCCGGTCACCGACGGTGCGTCCCGCGGCGATCAGCCCCTGCGCGACGAGTTGCCCGCCGAACGTCCGCGCACCGACCTGCGGCGGATGCTGCCCACGGAACACGTCCTCGCCGGTCTGCTCGAGATCGAGCAGACCGAGGAGGACGTGCAGATCCGAGGTGTCGACATCCGTCACCGGGTGTCCTTTTCCCCCAGACGGTGTACGTGGATGAGGTTCGTCGAGCCCGTCCGTCCCGGGGGGGCACCGGCGACGATCACCACGAGGTCGCCGCGCTGGTAACGCCCGAGCGACAGCAGCGCCGCATCCACCTGTTCGACCATCTGGTCGGTGGTGTCCACCGGAGACACCGAGAACGTCTCGGTTCCCCAGGTCAGTGCCAGTTGATTGCGGATGCTCGGCGCGGGCGTGAAGGCCAGCAGCGGAAGCCGGGTGTGCAACCGGGCGAGCCGGCGCACCGTGTCGCCCGACTGGGTGAAGGCGACCAGTGCGCTCGCGTCGAGCCGCTCACCGATGTCGCGCGCCGCGTACGAGATCACGCCGCGTTTGGTGCGGGGAACGTGCGTCAGCGCGGGGACATCCGTCGTATCCGATTCGACGGCCGCGATGATGCGCGCCATCGTCTTGACAGTCTCGATCGGGAACTTGCCCACCGAGGTCTCGCCGGACAGCATGACCGCGTCGGCGCCGTCGAGCACGGCGTTCGCGACGTCGGATGCCTCCGCGCGCGTCGGGCGGGAATTCTCGATCATCGACTCGAGCATCTGCGTTGCGACGATCACGGGCTTGGCGTTCTCCCGTGCGATCTGGATCGCGCGCTTCTGTACGAGCGGGACCTCCTCGAGCGGCAGTTCGACGCCGAGATCACCGCGAGCAACCATCACCGCGTCGAATGCGAGCACCACTGCCTCGAGGTTTTCGATGGCTTCGGGCTTTTCGAGCTTCGCGATGACCGGCACGCGGCGTCCGACGCGGTCCATGATCTCGTGCACGAGTTCGATGTCCGACGGGGACCGCACGAACGAGAGCGCGATGAAGTCGACGCCGAGTTGCAGCGCGAATTCGAGGTCGGCGATGTCCTTTTCGGACAAGGCCGGAACCGACACATTCATGCCGGGCAGCGAAACACCCTTGTTGTTGCTGACCGGTCCGCCCTCGGTCACGCGGCACACGACGTCGTTGCCCTCGACGAATTCGACCACGAGACCGACCTTGCCGTCGTCGACGAGCAGACGGTCGCCGGCGACCGCATCCTGAGCGAGTTCCTTGTACGTGGTCGAGACGCGGTCGTGGGTGCCCTCGACATCGTCGACCGTGATGCGGACGAGTTCCCCGTTGCTCCAGACAGTGCGTCCCTCGGCGAATCGACCGAGCCGGATCTTGGGCCCCTGGAGGTCGGCGAGGATGCCGACCGCTTTTCCGGACGCGTCGGCGGCTGCGCGCACGTGGTTGTACTGGACCTCGTGATCGGCGTGATCTCCGTGGCTGAAGTTCAGGCGCGCAACATCCATTCCGGCCTCGACGAGGTCCCGAAGGACGTCGGGGTCGGAGGTTGCCGGGCCCATAGTGCATACGATCTTGGTACGTCGGGTCACGACTCGAGCCTAGCCCCCATGGTGCGCGGCCACCATCGGAGTCCGTAACCGGCGAACCCGCGTGGGACCAGGTGACCCGGTGTGTCAGTCCTTCCGGTCCTCTGCTATTTCAGGGGCATTCTCCCTGGTGGCCATCCCGCCGGTCCCACCTTCGTCGGCGGGTCCGGGACGGCCGCCCTTCGGCTCGCGCGCGTGCGACCCGTCCGCGTCGTTCGCCTCGTCGCGGTCGTCGGAACGAGTCTTCTTCTCTGCCGTCATTGCTTCTCCTTCTCGGCCGGGATCCACCGGCGAAACGTTGTCCGTCGCGAGCGTCGACTTCACTCGTCGAGGCGACCGCCGCGTCCCGCACGGCTCCCTGCGCACCTCGGCGACTACTCCGGGCCACATGCGCAGCGTCGGAGGACAGCGCACCACGGGGTCGAACGAGGTCATTGCGGAATCGTCCATGTCGAGTCGGGCACACCGATGGGCAGGCCGACGCCCCGCGAAAGTCCCGCAGTGACCGCGTATTGCCCCGGGGGAACGGGTCCACCCTCCTCGCGCGCCTCCAGCGCACCGCGGAACAGAGCACCCTCGGGGTGGAACACCCGCGCCCCGCACAACGCGGAGGCGGCGCGGAACGTCCAGGATAGCGCCGAGCGCAAGGGCACTGAGGAGCGCGAGAGGGTGGAGAAATCGAGTGGCGGCACGGTGCGCGTATACCCGTTGCGGTGGCATTCAACCGGATCGCCGCGGGCCGAGCGGACTGTCGGCCGCGGCGACACGAGCCTTACGGACGGAGCGGTCGCCCTTGCTCGTCGCGGACCTTGCCGGTGAGCATCAGGATGCCGTCGACGAGCGGCCAAATTCCGCCGACACCGCAGGTCAGCCAGGTGACGGCGATCTGCGCGACGGCTGTACCGGGCTGACCGAGGTAGAAGCGGCCGGCGCCGAATGCTCCGAGCAAGATTTGGAGAACGCCCGCGGTGACCTTCGACTTCTCCGAGTACGCCTCGCCGGTATAGGGGTCGCGTCCGAACGGGGCCGAGGGATCGGCGCCGTAACCCTGAGGTGGGCCGTATCCCTGCGAGGGGCCGTACCCCTGCGACGGGTTGTAGCCCGGGGGCGGGCCGTAACCCTGCGGCGGCGGGCCGTACGGCGTCGGCGCCGCGCCGTACCCGGCCGGCGGGACGTCCGGGTTGGGGATCCCCGGCGCGGACGTCGGGTACCGGGGGTCGGGGGTGCCGTACACGGGTCCCGGTGCTGCGGATCCCCCCGCGGAGTTCGGGTCCGGATAGGGGTAGTTGCCGGGCGGCGGGTAGTCGGACTGATGCTCGGCCGGTGGCGGGTAACTCGGCGTCGTACCCCAGCCCGGGCCGTTGCCGACCCCCGAGTAAGTGTCCCATCCGGGCCCGGGGGTTCCGGTGTGGCCACCGAAGGATTCCGACGGGGATTGCTGCTCGGACAACGAGGCGTGCGCCGTCGCGTCGTAGTCGAAGGTCGGGCCGAAGTCGCGTGCAGGTTCCCCGGCGTTCGGAGCATCCGGGTCCTTCGGGGCGTCCGGGTCCGCTTTCCGGCTGCCGGAATGTTTGCGCAGGTCCGGCTTGGCAGGGTCGGAGTCGTGCGAGTCGGAAGCGCCCGGGTCCGGTGAGGTCACGAGTTGTCTCCCTTGCTCTTGCCCGGCGGTGAGGTGTCGAGTTTACCTGCGGGTTCAGCTCCGGCGTCGATCTCCGGATCGTCGGTCTCGGTCTTCTCGACTCCGGCCGGTGACGCATCGGTCACCGGCTTTTCGGCTGCCGCGCCCGCGCCGACCGGCGCAGTTGCGGACACCTGGGTCGGGGTTCCGCCGAGGGTCGCCGGGTCTTCTCGACCCTTGCGCGCGAAGATCACGTAGGCGACGGCGAGTACGAACACGATCCCCGAGGTGAATGTGTTGATCCTGATCCCGGCGATCTCGGTCGCAGCATCCGTGCGCATGAGTTCGATCCAGAACCGTCCGGCGCAGTAACCCGCGACGTACAACGCGAAGAGGCGCCCGTGGCCGATGGCGAAGCGGCGGTCGATGAGAACCAGCAGCACGACCACGGCGACATTCCACAGCAACTCGTACAGGAACGTGGGGTGGACGACGAAGGCCACCTCGCCGGTGGAGACACCGTCGATCAGCGAGGGTGACACGCGACCGGCGTCGTCGGCGCGCTGGTAGATCTCGAGGCCCCACGGCACGGTGGTTTCCCGGCCGTAGAGTTCCTGGTTGAACCAGTTGCCGAGGCGCCCGATCGCCTGGGCGAGCAGGATGGCCGGGGCCAGCGCGTCACCGAATGCCGGCAGCGGGATGCCGCGACGGCGGCAGCCGATCCAGGCACCCACCGCACCGAGTGCGACGGCCCCCCAGATCCCGAGTCCGCCTTCCCAGATCTTCAGGGCGTCCGCGGGGTTCGCGCCGTCGCCGAAGTACTTCTGCCAGTCGGTAGCGACGTGGTAGAGCCGGCCGCCGACGAGACCGAACGGAACGGCCCACACGGCGATGTCGAGTACCGTGCCGGGCTTGCCGCCGCGGGCGACCCAGCGACGATCACCCCACCAGATCGCGACGACGATGCCGACGATGATGCACAGGGCGTAGGCGCGCAGGGCCAGCGGGCCCACGTACCAGACGCCCTGTGACGGACTCGGCAGATAAGCCAGAACAGACGCAGTGGTTGTCACGACGCCACGGTAGCCGAGCGCACGCCCCGCGCGAGATCCTGCGTCAGGGCGAGCAGCGCGTCGCGGCCCTGACCCGCAGCAGTCACGAGCGCCGAACCGACGATCACGCCGTCCGCGTAACCGGCGATCTCGGCGGCTTGGGCACCGTTGCGCACGCCGAGACCGACACCGACGGGGATGTCGCTGTGGGTACGCACCCGGGCCACGATCTCGGGTGCGCGGTTGTCGACCTGGTCGCGCGCGCCGGTGACACCCATCGTCGAAGTCGCGTAGACGAAGCCCACACATCGGTCGAGGGTCATGGCGAGTCGCTCATTGGTCGACGACGGTGCCACGAGGAACGTCCGGCCGAGCCCGTACTTCTCGGACGCGGCGATCCACTCTTCTGCCTCGTCGGGGATGAGGTCGGGGGTGATGAGCCCGAGGCCACCGGCGGCCGCGAGGTCACGAGCGAAGTTCTCCACGCCGTAGCGCATCACCAGGTTCCAGTACGTCATCACGACGGCTGCTCCGCCGGCGGCGTTCACCGCTTCGACCGCCCGGAACACATCGCGGACCCTCACGCCGTTGGCGATCGCCTCGAATGCGGCTTCCTGGATGGTGGTGCCGTCCATCACCGGGTCGCTGTAGGGGATACCGACCTCGATGAGATCGCATCCGCCTTCCACCAGCGTCGCCATGGCTTCGAGCGACCCGTCGACGGTGGGATAGCCGACGGGAAGGTACCCGATCAGCGCGGCACGGTTCTCCGCGCGGCAGGTGGCGAAGATCTGGGTGAGGCGTTCGTGCGGGGCGCTCACTGCGCGGCTCCTTGGGTGCTGTCGCTGTCGTTTGCCGGAAGGTAACCGAACCAGCGGGCTGCGGTGTCGACGTCCTTGTCGCCCCGGCCGGACAGGCTCACGAGGATGATCGCGCCCTCCCCCAGTTCGGGTCCGAGCCGCAGGGCGCCGGCAACGGCGTGCGCGGATTCGATCGCGGGAATGATGCCTTCGGTGCGGCACAGCAACGCGAACGCGTCCATGGCCTCGCTGTCGGTGATCGCCCGGTACTCCGCACGGCCGATGTCGGCGAGCCACGAATGCTCGGGCCCGACGCCCGGATAATCGAGACCCGCTGAGATGGAATGCGATTCGATGGTCTGGCCGTCTTCGTCCTGGAGCAGGTACGAGTACGCGCCGTGCAGAGCGCCGTGGCTGCCTCCACCGATGGTCGCGGCGTGGCGGCCCGTCTCCACGCCGTCACCGCCGGCTTCGCAACCGATCAGCTTGACCGACGCGTCGTCGATGAAAGGGTGGAAGATGCCGATGGCGTTCGAACCGCCGCCGACGCACGCGACCACCGCGTCGGGCAGTCGACCGGTCATCGCGTGCACCTGCGCGCGGGCTTCGAGTCCGATGATGCGCTGGAAGTCGCGCACCATCGCCGGGAAGGGATGCGGCCCCGCTGCGGTGCCGAAGCAGTAGTACGTGTTGTCGGCGTTGGTCACCCAGTCGCGCATGGCTTCGTTGATCGCGTCCTTGAGGGTGCGCGATCCGGTCTTGGCGGCGATGACCTCGGAGCCGAGCAGGCGCATGCGCGCCACGTTGAGAGCCTGGCGTTCGGTGTCGACCTCGCCCATGTAGACGCGGCACTCGAGTCCGAGCAGTGCGCAGGCGGTGGCGGTGGCGACGCCGTGCTGGCCCGCGCCGGTCTCGGCGATGATGCGGGTCTTGCCCATGCGCTTGGCGAGCAGAACCTGACCGAGCACATTGTTGATCTTGTGCGAGCCGGTGTGATTGAGGTCCTCGCGCTTGAGCAGGATGCGCGCCCCGCCCGCGTGCTCGCTCAAGCGGGTCGCTTCGAACACCGGGGACGGGCGGCCGGTGTAGTCGCGTTGCAGGCGGTCGAGTTCGGCAAGGAACCCGGGGTCGGTCCGCTCCTTCTCGTAGGCGGCGGTGACCTCTTCGATGACCGCCATGAGCGCCTCGGGAACGTACCGCCCGCCGAACACTCCGTAATGACCGCGGACATCGGGTTCGTGCGCGGTGGGGGTGGACACGGCGTCACTCATCGAGGGAAGCCCGCGCCCCTTGGCGAAAAGTACGGAATCGTCTGCAGTCACGTATCCAGTCTGCCCCACGTTGCGGTGCTGATCATGCCCGGGTCCGGCGGTGCCGATCATGCCCGGGTCCGGCCCGGGGTACAGCTCAGCGCGCAGGCTTGGGGCATGACGGATGCGTACCGACCGTCACCAGTTCGGCGACGGCCTGCCGCGGGTCGCCGCTGGTCACCAGACCTTCGCCCACCAGGACCGCGTCGGCTCCGGCTCCCGCGTACGCGAGCAGGTCGGCCGGTCCGCGGACACCCGATTCGGCGATCTTGATGACGTGGCTGGGCAGTCCGGGCGCGATGCGTCCGAAGGTGTTCTTGTCGACCTCGAGCGTCTTGAGGTTACGCGCGTTGATGCCGATGACGGTCGCGCCGGCTTCCAGCGCGCGGTCGGCCTCTTCTTCCGTGTGCGCTTCCACCAGGGCGGTCATCCCGAGCGACTCGGTGCGATCGATCAGCGCCGCGAGCACGGTCTGCTCGAGCGCGGCGACGATGAGCAGCACGATGTCCGCGCCGTGAGCGCGTGCTTCGTGGATCTGGTACGGGCCGACGACGAAATCTTTGCGGAGCACCGGGATACGCACCGCGCGCCGCACGGCGTCGAGGTCGGCGAGACTGCCGTGGAAACGGCGCTCCTCGGTGAGAACGCTGATGGCGCGTGCACCGCCCGACTCGTAGGCTTTGGCGAGCTCGGCAGGATCGGCGATGTCGGCCAGCGCACCCTTCGAGGGGCTTGCGCGCTTCACCTCTGCGATCACCGCGATACCCGGCTCCCGGAGAGCGGCCTTCGCATCGATCGGCGCGGGCGCGGCAGCACCGGCGGCCTTGACGGAAGCGAAGTCGGCAACCGCCTCACGGGCGGCGACATCGGCTCGCACACCTTCGAGAATCGAGTCGAGAACTGTCATCGTGGCTCGAGTCCTTTCCCACCCTTGTCAATCCCGATGTGATTAAGCTCATCGGATTTCTTCAGCCTAGTGGGCGCGCCCGCGGCACTCATCGCCGGGTACCCGAATCGGATACGTCCCCGTCGTCGTTCCCCTCGTCGTCGCGGTCGACGGTCGGATCCTCGCCCGCATCCATTGCGTCCCACAGGGTCCGTTCGGTCATCGGTTCGTCGGTCTCGGCTCGTCGCACGGCCGCGTCGCGGCGCGCTGCCGGGCTGTCGTACTTCGCCGACAAGCCGGCCTGTTCACGCGGAGTCCGCCAGAGTGCGACCGCGGCGGCGATCGCGAGGCACGCGCCCAGAAGCGCCAGGACCGCCGGCAACGGAGAGACCGTCACCGCCGTGACCGTGGCCCGGCCGGGCAGTTCGGCGATCCGCGCCGCGGTGTCCGCATCGCCCCCTCCCACGAGCAACTGCACGGCCGGAACAGCCGCGGCGACCGCAACCGCCCCCACCGCGATCGAGACGACGCGCAGTGCCCGTCCACGGACCGCGAATGCCGCGGCGATCGCGGCGAGCAGCGCCAGCGCGAGGGGCGTGGTGGCAGCGGCCCATTTCGCGCCCTCGAGGTCGGTGACGCGGTCGGCGCCGAGGCCGTCGGACGACTCGGCCCGCACCCACGTCATCCGGCTCGACCCCCACAGTGCCGCGGCGCCGAGCGCGAGCAGACCGGCCGCGACGACCGTCGGGCGGCGACCCGCGCCGGAGCGGGGAGCATCCGCGGAGCCGGGGGCGCTCACTGTGCGTCTCCGCTGTAGTTGGTGACCGTCGCGGCCGCCGCGACCGCCGCCAGAGCCGACATCGCCTTGTTGCGCGCTTCGGTGTCCTCGGCCTCGGGAACCGAGTCGGCGACGATGCCGGCGCCCGCCTGGACGTACGCGACGCCGTCTTTGATCAGCGCGGACCGGATGGCGATCGCGGTGTCCGCGTCGCCGGTGAAATCGAGATAGCCCACGATGCCGCCGTAGATGCCGCGCCGGGTGGGTTCGAGTTCTTCGATCAGTTCCATCGCCCGCACCTTCGGCGCGCCCGAGAGTGTGCCCGCCGGGAAACAGGCGGTCACGGCGTCGAGTGCGCGATTGCCGTCGGCGAGCCGTCCGGTAACCGTGGACACGAGGTGCATGACGTGGCTGTAGCGCTCGATGTGGCGGTAGTCGTGCACCTTCACGGTGCCCGGCTCGCACACCCGGCCGAGATCGTTGCGGCCGAGATCGACCAGCATGAGATGTTCGGCGTTCTCTTTCTCGTCGTGCAGCAGATCCTTCTCGAGGAGCGTGTCCTCCTCCTCGTCGGCACCGCGCCACCGGGTTCCCGCGATCGGATGTGTGGTGGCGGTGCCGTCCGCGACGGTCACCAGCGCTTCCGGGCTCGAGCCGACGATCGAGAACGCGGTGTCACCGTCCGGCCCGGGGATGTGCAGCAGGAACATGTACGGACTCGGATTCGATGCCCGAAGCATGCGGTAGACGTCGATGGGCGCAGCGTCGCAATCGATTTCGAATCGCTGCGAGAGCACGACCTGGAACGCCTCACCGGCTTCGACGTCCCCGATGAGTTTTCGGACGTCGGTACTGAACGCCTCGGTGGTGCGCTGACGGCGGTACTGGGGTTCGGGGCGCGAGAAGGTCGCGACGGTGGCCGGCGCCGGTGCGGCAAGCGCCGCGGTCATCCGGTCCAGCCGGGCGACCGCATCGTCGTAGGCCTCGTCGACGCGCCGGTCGGATCCGTCCCAGTTCACCGCGTTGGCGATGAGCCAGATGGTGCCTTCGTGGTGGTCCACGGCGGCGAGATCGGTCGCGAGCATCATCACCAGTTCGGGGATCTGCAGGTCGTCGTCGGCGAGCTGCGGCAGTTTCTCGAGATACCGGACGGTGTCGTAGCCGAGGTAGCCGACCATGCCGCTGGTGAGAGGCGGAAGTCCGTGGATGCGGTCGGTGTGGAGCAGCTCGAGGGTTTCCCGCAGCACGTCGAGAGGATTTCCCCCGGTGGGGGTGCCGGCCGGGACGTGCCCGTACCACGCGGCTTCGCCGTCGACGACGGTCAGCGCCGCGGGGCTGCCCGCGCCGATGAACGACCACCGGGACCACGACCGGCCGTTCTCTGCGGACTCGAGCAGGAACGTGCCGGGACGGTCGTCGGCGAGCTTGCGGTACGCCGAGAGCGGTGTCTCCGCGTCGGCGAGCACCTTGCGGGTCACGGGCACCACGCGGTGCTCTCGCGCGAGTTGCCGGAACTGCTCGCGCGTGGTGGTGGAATCGGACCAGCCACCGGCGGGAACATCGGTGGTGGCTGCGGGAATGGTGGTGGGCTCGCCGGACATGCGCCCATCATCCCAGGGATCATCCGGGGCGGCGCAGGCGCGGTCGCCCCGGACGGACCGACGCGGTGTCCGGACGACGCGCGTCTCAGGCGACCTGGATGGAACGCTTGGCCAGGCCCATCCAGAATCCGTCGACGACCTGTTCGGGCGGCTGCGCCGGATCCCGGGACAGACCCAGGGTGACGAACAGCGGAGCGAAGTGCTCGGTGGTCGGGTGCGCGTAGGGCATACCGGGTGCGCGGCGGCGGAAATCGAGCAGTGCGTCGACATCCCCGCGCGCGAGTTGTTCGCTCGCCCAGTGGTCGAACTCCGCGGACCACCCCGGTGCGGGGGCCTCGGGTCGCGGGTCGCGCAGGAACGGCAGTCCGTGTGTCGTGAAACCGGATCCGACGATGAGAACCCCCTCCTCCCGCAGCGGCCGCAGTCGCTCGCCCAGGCGCAGAAGGCGTTGCGGATCCAGGCTGGGCAACGACATCTGCAGTACCGGAATGTCGGCATCGGGGTACATCACCGTCAGCGGCACATAGGCGCCGTGATCGAGTCCTCGCTGCGGTTGGTGCACGACCGGTTCCCCGTCGGGCATGAGCATCGCCACCCGGCGTGCGAGGTCCGGCGCTCCGGGCGCGCCGTAGGTGACCTCGTAGAAGCGGCGCGGGAAGCCACCGAAGTCGTAGACGAGCGGCGTCCCCGTGGTGGTGGACCCGATCGTGAGGGGCGCCGATTCCCAGTGCGCGGAGACCACGAGAATCGCGGTCGGGCGGGGCAGCGCCGCAGCCCACGTGCGGAGTTGGTTCACCCACAGTTCGCTGTCGACCAGGGGCGGTGCCCCGTGGCTGAGGAAGAGGGCGGGCATCTCGCTCATGAAACTCCTTAAGTTGAAGCTTCAAGTATCGTAACGTGCGTCGGCGGTGATCGCCAGGTCGCTCCCCCCGGGTGCACCCGCTGCCACCCACTCCGACAGGCTGGAGGCACGACGACGGAAACGAGGACTCCCCCGATGAACAGCGAGAACCCGCGGTGGCTCGATGCCGACCAGCAGGAGGCGTGGCGCGTCCTGGTCGCGGTGATCACCCGGTTGCCCGCCGCGCTCGACACACAGATGCAGCGCGACGCGGACATGACGCATTTCGAATACTTCGTGCTCGCCGTGCTCTCGGAAGCACCCGAGCGCCGCCTCGGGTTGAGCACCCTCGCCACCGAAGCCAACGCGTCGCTCTCGCGCCTGTCCCACGTCGTCACCCGGCTCGGAAAACGAGGATGGGTGCGCCGCGAGCCGATCCCCGGAAGCCGCGGGTCCTACGCCGTGCTCACCGACGCCGGGTACGCGAAGGTCGTCGAGGCCGCGCCCGCACACGTGGAGACGGTGCAGCGTCTCGTGTTCGACGGGCTCGACGAGCACCGGGTGCGCGATCTCGCACGCATCGGGTCGGTGCTCGTCGAGCAGATCGACAAGGGGATCGCCTCCGGAACCGGCAAAGCCTGACCCCGGAAGGCCTGATCATGAAAGGTCTGACCCCGGCGGCTATCCCGCGGAGCGGCCCTTCGGCACGTCGCGGAACGCAAGGTTGGGATCGTGACTGCGCTCCCGGGGCATGCCGAGCACCCGCTCGCTGATCGCGTTGCGGGCCATCTCCGTGGTGCCACCGGCGATGCACCAGACCTGGCGCATCAGATAGTCGACCCCACGTTCGGCGACCGCTCCGTCGTCCGAGCCCCATGCAGCGCCGTCCGCGCCGGTGAACTCGTATCCGATGGTGACCAGACGGCTTTCGACCACGCCGGACATCAACCGGGCGATACTCGCGGATTGATCGGAGATCGTCCGGTTCGCCATTCCCTGACCGACGCGCCGGCTCAGTGCCTGCTTGGCCAGTTCGAGCGCCCGGGCCTCACCGAGCAGGTCCCGGGCGACGGGATCGCCGAGCCTTCCGGCGTCGCGAGCGACGTCGAACAGTTCGGAGATGCGTGATCCGCCGCGGACCGAGCCCGCCGGGATGGTCGTGTAGGGCGAGTTCAGGTACATCCGCTCGTGGAACATCCACCGCGTCCCCACCGTCCAGCCGTCGTCGACCTCACCGACGCGATCGCTGTCGGGCACGCGCACATCGGTCAGGTACTCCTGGCAGAATTCGCTGGAGCCGCTGAGCATTTCGATCCGGTGTACCTCGATGGCCGGCTGTTTCAGCGGCACCATGAAGACGGTCAGCCCGCGGTTCTTCGGCACGTCCCAGTTGGTACGGACCAGGCACAGAGCCCAGTCCGACCACCATGCACCGGTCGTCCAGATCTTCGACCCGTTGAGGATCCAGTCGTCGCCGTCGCGGACCGCGGTGGTCACCGCCCCCGCGACATCCGATCCGCCGCTCGGCTCGGACAGCATCTGCATCCACAGTTCCTCGCCCTTGAGGATCGCGGGAATGTGCCGTTGTTTCTGCTCTTCGGTGCCGAATTCGAGGAGGACCGCGGCGCACGGCACGAAGGTGGGCACCTGAAGCCGCGACGGGTACTCGTACCCGCTCAGTTCTTCGTTGAGCACCTGCTGATACGGGCGCGTGAGCCCCTGTCCGCCGTACTCACGCGGAATGCAGATTCCCGCGAGTCCGGCGTCGAAGAGCGCGCGCTGGAGGTCTCGTTCGTGCTGGACCGCGGCAAGTTCCTCCTCGTCGGTGTTCTCGTTGCGGATCACTCCGACCAGGGAGGACGGGCCGGAGCGTTCGAGGTTGTCGCGGATCCACGACCGGGCACGTGCCCGGAACTCGTCCAGCGATTCCGTGTCCCGGCTGGTCGGCGAGCTCTCGACGGTCATCGGTTGGCCTCCTGGTATTCGACGATGTCGGCGATGCGGGCGCGGTGCTCGGCCGGCGTGCCGTAGTTGGATCGATTCGCGGCGCCGCGCCGTGCGAACAGATGCAGGTCGTGTTCGAAGGTGATGCCGATCCCGCCGTGGATCTGCACGCAGTCCTGGAACAGTTCGCCGCCGTAGTGCCCGATGTACGCCTTCGCCGCGGAAACCAGTTCGGGGGCGTCGTCCGCTTGTGTGGCAACGGCTTCCGCCGCGCTGTCGCTGATGGCGTGACTTGCCTCGAGCCACATCTTCATGTCCGCGAAGCGGTGTTTGAGTTCCTGGTAGGACGCGAGCGGACGCCCGAACGAGTATCTGTCGAACGCCCACGCCACGGTGAGGTCGAACGCCGCCTGCAGCGCACCGACCGACTCTGCGCAGGCCAGGACGGCCCCCACCTGCAATGCGCGCTCCACATCGGCGGCGGCGCCACCGGCCGCACCGACGAGCGCGGTGACGGGCAGCCGTACGTCGTCGAATTCGACAGCGGCGTAGCGACGGGTGATGTCGATGGACTTCAGCGGCACGATCCGTACGCCCGGGGTCCCGCTCGGTACGAGGACCTGCGAGAGGCCGTCACCGGTGCGCCCGGCGACGAGCAGGAAGTCGGCCGACACGGCCGCTTCGACGGGACGCTTGGTTCCGCGCAGGACGACGTGCTCTCCCTCCACGCGAATCTCGACCGCGTCGGAGGCTGTCCGGCTGCCCGGACGCGCTTCCTCGGAACACCATGCAGCGGTGGCACTTCCTTCGACAAGAGCACCGAGGGTGTCCCCGTGCGCGTCGGCGTACCTGCCCAGTACGTCGGCAACGATGTTGGTCGGCACCAGCGGACCCGGCGCCGCGTGGGTGCCGAATTCGTAGGCGACCAAGGTCAGATCGACCAGGCCGTGCTCACCGATCGAGCCGCCACCGGCTTCTTCCCCGGCGAGCAGGCTGGTCCAGCCCAGTTCGGCCCCGCTGCGCCAATACTCCGCGCCGAAGCCCGCCGGATCGTGACGGAGGCGGCGGATCTCGGCTACGGGCACCCGGTCGGTGAGGAACCGGGATGTGGTGTCCCGGAAGAACTCTTGATCCGGACTCGGATCCAGCAACATGCGCTCCCCTATCCACTTTCAGTTTACGTATATATAACTCTCAATACAGAGAACACTATTCTCCACCAATGCGAAAGGTCCGGCGCGACATTCCCGCGTCCGGCAGGCGGCCAGACAGCCGGGCCGCTCCGGCCACACCCGGATATGGCACAGTTCTCCTGTGCCATTGATTCAGATCAGCCAGACCCCGGGCCTGACCGCCGAGCAGAAGAGCGCGGTGATCGCCGCGGTGACCGAGGCCTACGCCGAAGCAGCCGGAAAGAACCCCGACAAGGTGTGGGTGACCATCACCGAGGTCCCGGGGGAGAACTGGGGCGTCGGCGGCGTACCGCTGAGCTGAGGCCGCTCACGGTCGGCGCCGCTGCGCCTTCCAGCCACGACGAGGTGTTCGAGCTGCTCGGACGCATCGGCGTCCCGGGCCCCATGCGAAGCCGGACCGAGAACGATGCTCACCCGCGAGCCCGCGTCCGACGTCGAGTCGAGGAAACATCCGCGCCCGAGGTGAAAGACTGAGCGAGAACCGGGGGTGACGGATCGAACCCCACTCTTACGGTTCGGTGTCCGACAACTCGAGCCAGGAGGAAGCGGGATGCGCGCACTGATCGTCTACGAGTCGATGTACGGCAATACCCACACCGTGGCAGAAGCGATTGCACGCGGAATAGCACCCTCAGGCGCTGTCACCACGATTCCCGTGTCCGAAGTGTCCCAGGAAGACATATCGGCATACGACCTCCTGATCGTCGGGGGCCCTACGCATGTGCACGGGATGAGCCGTGAATCGACCCGGCGCGGCGCCGTCGAGGCTGCCGAGAAACCGGAGAGCAACCTGACGCTGGAACCCGATGCCGCCAGTGCAGGAATTCGTGAATGGCTCGATGCGCTCGACCGGAGCGAAGGAACCGCCGCCGCTTTCGATACCCGAGTCGACAAGCCCGCAATTCTCACCGGACGCGCCTCGAAAGGAATCTCCAAGAGACTACGGCACCTGGGCTTCACGCTCGCTGCCGATCCGGAGAGCTTTCTCGTCGATACGCAGACCCAACTCCTCGAGGGCGAGGAAGCACGCGCGGAACAGTGGGGGGAGATGCTGGCGCAGAAGAATTCAGCGCGGACCTGACGATCCGATCGGTTCGCGAGGTGCGCGCATGATGTGGCCGACGACCGAATGATCCACCGAGTGCGCATCATGTCGTCCGTGTCGCCGGATCGGTGGTGACGGTGCGACATTCGTAACCGATCGCACTCCGGCGGGTGCCTGGGGCGGCCCCCCGGCGAATGCGGCCCCTCGTACCGCACGGTAATCCGAATTCGTGCAGTGCAGTCATGATCCGATATCTGCTGGGTCCGAGTCGGTTATCGTGAAAATGTCCGCGCGCCTGAAGACCCCGAAACGCCCATGGTCGTCTGGAGGTCCGATCCGTGAAAATCGCCAACGTCGTCATGCTGGTCATCGGCACGATCCTGGCGCTGATCGGCATGGTCTTGGGAGTCGCGGCAGTGTCCCTGGGCGTGCTCTATCTCGTTCAGCGCGACAACGGGTATTTCACCACCCCCACCGAGACGTTCCGCACGGAGTCCTCCGCCCTGGTCTCCGAACAAATGGAACTGTTCGTCGACGAGCCGGCGCCCCCCGGATTCCGCAGTGAAGACATCGGCCGGTTGCTCCTGCGCGCCACCGCTACCGCACCGGAAACCGAGACCTTCATCGGGATCGGCCCGACTCGAGACCTCGACGCCTATCTGTCGAACGTCGCACACACAGTCGTCGCCGATGTTCAATACGATCCCTTCGAGGTCGGCTACCGGAACGTGACCGGCGACGAGACCGCCGCAGCGCCGGAAGAACAACCCTTCTGGGCGGTCTCCGCCGTCGGAGCGGGGACACAGCAGGTGGAATGGGACCTGCGGGAGGGGAACTGGACCGTCGTGGTCATGAACGCCGACGCCTCGCCGGGAATCGAGGTCGACCTGCAGGCCGGGGCGCACATCGATGTGCTCGGTCCGATCGCGCTCGCGACGGCGGGCGGTGCCGCGATACTGCTCATCATCGGGTTACCGCTGCTGCTCGCCGGAGCGATCGGACTCGGACGACACGGTCCGCCGCCCCCGTACGCGGCGCCGCACGCGATGTCGCACGGTGCGACCGCACCTCCCGGCGGACCGAGGTCGCATGAGGTACGTGCCTATCCCGTACATCTGCGGGGCGATCTGGACGAGCCGCTGTCCCGCGGGTTGTGGCTGATCAAGTGGGCCGCTGCGATACCGCACTTCATCGTGCTGCTCTTCCTGCACATAGCGTTCCTGTTCGCCACGCTGCTCGCCGGATTCGCAATCCTGTTCACCAGCCGCTATCCCCGCGCTCTGTTCGACTTCAACGTCGGTGTGCTTCGCTGGACGTGGCGGGTCGCCTTCTACACCTACTCGGCACTGGGCACCGACCGCTACCCACCGTTCACTCTGCACCGCACCGACTATCCGGCCGACTTCGACGTCGAATACCCCGAACGGTTGTCCCGTGGACTGGTGCTGATCAAGTGGTGGCTCCTGGCGATCCCCCACTATCTCGTGCTCGCGGTACTGGCCGGCGGGTGGTTGGGCGGATGGAGCACCGGGATCGCCACCGGCAGCGGTGCCGGTGGCGATGACGCGACCGACAACGGCACTTGGGCTTTCGGCTCGCTGCTGGGCATTCTGGTGCTCTTCGCGGCACTGGCGCTGCTGTTCACCGGTGCCTATCCCCGAGGTCTGTTCGACTTCGTGATGGGCATCAATCGCTGGCTCTACCGCGTGTGGGCATATGCGGCACTCATGCGCGACGAATATCCCCCGTTCCGTTTCGACCAGGGCGCGCGTGACCCGGACGGACGAGGTCCGACCGGGCCGCAAAAGCTACCGACCTCGCCCCCGACGCAGGACGGCCCATCGACGAGTGGGCTACCCCGCATGTGACAGCGCCGCCGCCCTCCCCTTCCTCCTCATCGGAAACCCTCGACTCCATCGCTGAAGGGGCTGCTTCCCTTACCCCGAAGCGAACACTCAGAAGAAACCTCCACCGAAGGCGCAGCGGGTTGCTTCGACCTGCTCACGCCGAGGCACCACGCGGGAGGCGCCGTCGCGTGTATGTTCCGGACTATGCCCGACGAGGTCACCGCAGCCGGCACTCTCACCGAAGCTCGAGAGACCCTCGTCTCTCAGCCGTTCAGTGTTCTCCTCGGCGCTCGGTTGACCGTCTACACCCGTGGCCGGGCCGAACTGGAGATACCGCTGCGCCCCGATCTGCTTCAGCAGTTCGGTTTCGCGCACGGCGGCGTTCTCGCCTATGCGGCCGACAACTCGCTCACCTTTGCCGCAGGCACGGTCCTCGGCCCGTCCATCGTCACGACCGGCATGACGCTCGACTACGTACGTCCGGCGCACGGCACGCTGTTGCGGGCGGTGGCGACCGTCGTCAACGGCGGGCGGACGCAGGCGCTGTGCCGATGCGAGATCTACAGCGTCGACGACGACGCCGAACCGAAGCTGTGTGCGGCCGCCCAAGGTGGTGCCCGCGTGATCGACCTGAACCGCTGAGACGCCTCGGGGTACCGGTACGGGCGCGGTCCTCGAGACTCATCGAGTCGCCGCAAAGCACGTTTCGGCCGGATAGTCACTGGTTCTGTTCGCACCGAACGTAATTCGTGACCTTTCGCGGTCGCGTTGGTTGGCTGCGTTCATGACAGACGAACCTCAGCAAGTGGATGCCGCGCGCACCACGCTGCTCACCGAGGACTGGGCCGCGGTTGCCGCGGGTCTGCTTCTCGTCGCCGCCGTTCTGCTCGGCGCGATTCCCGCGGGGCTGGTCCCGTGACGACACGAGATACCGACGGGCGGAACGCCGCCGTCGAGACGGAGAGCGCACCCCGGGTCGACGGTGCAACGCAGGCCGAGACGGAACCCCCACGGCGTCCCTCCGCACCTGCATGGGCCGCAGCGGGAGTCGCTGTCGTCCTCGTGCTGGGTGCCCTCACCAGGTTCCTCGAACAGAACGTCCCGGACTGGGCGGAGGGCGGACCGCTCGAACGCGTTGGTGGAGCAATCGAGTTCCCCGTCTACGCGATCGCACTCGGTCTCCTCGGCAATTTCGTCCTCACTCGTACCGGCCTGCGTGACAAGCTCTCGGGTGGCTTCCGCACCGAGTTCTTCATCAAAACCGGTCTGGTTCTGCTGGGCGCATCCATCAACCTGACGGTGCTCGCGACGGCTGCCGGTCCGGCGATCCTGCAGGGTCTGCTGCTCATCACCGCGGTCTTCTCGTTCAGCTGGTGGTTCGGCGGCAAGCTCGGGCTGGACGAGAAGCTACGGGCGCTGTTGTCGGCAGCGGTGTCGATCTGTGGCGTCAGCGCTGCGATCGCGGCGGCCGGAGCCGTGCAGGCCAAGCGGGAACAGCTCGCGTACGCCGCGTCGCTGGTGGTGGTCTTCGCGCTGCCGTCGATCTTCCTGCTGCCCTGGCTCGCCGGAGTCTTCGGCCTTTCCGACGTCGTCGCCGGCGCCTGGATCGGCGGCAACATCGACACGACCGCTGCGGTCGCGGCGTCGGGCGCGATCCTCGGCGACGACGCCCTGCAGATCGCCACCATCGTGAAGACCACGCAGAACGCCCTCATCGGTTTCGTCGCGGTGGGCTTGACGGCCTACTTCGCGCTGAAGGTGGAGCGCCGGCCAGGCTCGGCACGGCCGAGTGTCGGCGAATTCTGGGAACGCTTCCCGAAGTTCGTGCTCGGTTTCGTCGCTGCGTCGGTGATCGGCACCCTGTGGGTGAAGTTCGTCGACGACGGCAAGGCCGACATCGCCGTCATCAACGATCTGCGGACGTGGTTCCTCATCTTCGCGTTCGTCTCGATCGGCCTGGAGTTCTCCGCGAAGGGACTGCGCGACGCGGGATGGCGCCCGGTAGTGGTGTTCGGATCGGCGACAGTGGTCAACATCGTCGTGGCACTCGGTCTCGCAACAGTGCTGTTCGGCAACTTCGAACTACCGCAGTGAGTAATCGCCCCGCACCTCGGTGCGGGGCGATCTCGTGTTCACCGTGCCGAGATCAGCCGGGCTGTTCCGCCTCGAGCAGTACGTCGGTGTCGAAACAGGTGTGGGTGCCGGTGTGGCACGCCGCACCGACCTGATCCACCACGAGCAATACGGTGTCGCCGTCGCAGTCCAACCGCACCTCGTGTACGTACTGCGTGTGCCCGGAGGTCTCACCCTTGACCCAGTACTGCTGCCGTGACCGCGAGTAGTACGTGGCCTTGCGGGTCGCGAGGGTGCGGGCCAGCGCCTCGTCGTCCATCCACGCCATCATGAGCACGTCGCCGGTGGACTTCTCCTGCACGACCGCGGCGAAGAGTCCGTCGTCGTTGCGCTTGAGCCGCGCGGCGATGTCCGGGTTGAGGATTTCGCTCATCGGACGACGATCCCCTCTGCGCGCATCGCGTCCTTGACCTGGCCGATCGTCAACTCACGGAAGTGGAAGACGCTGGCGGCGAGCACCGCGTCGGCACCGGTGTGGACCGCAGGAGCGAAGTGCTCGACGGCTCCGGCACCACCGGAGGCGATAACCGGAACATCCACCTCTTCGCGGACCGACGCGATCATCTTCAGATCGAATCCCGCCTTCGTGCCGTCCGCATCCATCGAGTTGAGGAGGATCTCCCCGACACCCAGTTCAGCGCCGCGGCGAGCCCACTCCACCGCGTCGATTCCGGTGCCCCGGCGGCCACCGTGCGTGGTGACTTCCCAGCCCGACGGGGTGGGGTGCTGGTCGGCGGGCACGGTGCGGGCGTCGACCGACAACACGATGCACTGCGACCCGAAGCGCTCGGACATCTCGCGCAGCACTTCGGGACGCGCGATCGCCGCGGTGTTGACCGATACCTTGTCGGCGCCGGCGCGCAGCAGGCGGTCGACGTCCTCGACGGTGCGCACGCCGCCACCCACTGTGAGGGGGATGAACACCTGCTCGGCGGTGCGTGTGACCACGTCGAGCATCGTTCCGCGGTCCCCGCTCGACGCGGTGACGTCGAGGAACGTCAACTCGTCGGCGCCCTGAGCGTCGTAGAGCGCGGCGAGTTCGACGGGGTCACCGGCGTCGCGCAGGTTCTCGAAATTGACACCCTTGACGACGCGTCCCGCGTCGACGTCGAGGCACGGGATTACCCGTACGGCCAGTGTCATGATCGATCTCCTTCGAAACGCGGATCCGTCGCGGATTGCACTATGTCCAGTATTTCACCGTGGATTCCGGGTGCGGCGGCGAGCACCGAACCGGAGCCGATTCGCCACGGCTGCCCGTAGAAATCTGTGGCGATGCCACCTGCCGCGCGCACGAGCGCGACACCGGCGGCGTTGTCCCAGGGATGATGGCCGAAGACCACGGCACCGCCCAGCGAACCCGCTGCGGTGTACGCGAGGTCGACGCCGGTCGAACCGTGCATCCGCAGGCGCGAGACACGCCGGCTCAACTCGGTGATCACCGCGAGACGCTGCGTACCCGGGACACGGCCACGACTGTCGACGTCGAAACTGCCGACCCCGACCATTACGTCCTCGAGACGTCGCGGCCTCAGCTTCTCTGCGACCTTCCCGTTGAACCACAGCGAACCCTCGGCGACGGCAGAGAACCGCTGATCGGTCAGGGGCAGCCAGGTCAGGCCGATGACGGGAATGCCGTCCTGGACCAGAGCGAGCAGGATGCCCGCCATCGGCAGGCCCGCCGAATAGTTGACGGTGCCGTCGATCGGGTCGAGCAACCAGACGGTGCCCTCGCCGGCCGCCGGACCGCCGAATTCCTCGCCGTGCACCGGGATCCCGGTTCGGTCGACGAGCTCGGCCGAAATCCGCCGTTCGAGTTCGAGATCGAGGTCGGTCGCGAAGTCGTTGGGTCCTTTGTCCACCGAACGCGGCGCGCCGTGCCCGGCGACGAAACGGTCCGCCACCTCGTCGAGCACGTCACTCGCTACCGAGCGCAGTCGGTCGAGATCGACGGATGAAGTCATCGGATCAGCGGGACACGGCGTCGAGCGCCTCGGTCAGCGTGAACCGGCCCGCGTAGAGCGCCTTACCGATGATCGCGCCTTCGACACCCTCGTCGACGAGCGTGGCGATGGCACGCAGGTCGTCGACCGTCGAGACACCGCCCGACGCGACGACCGGCGCATCGGTCGCGGCGCACACCTCACGCAGCAGGTCGAGGTTCGGTCCGGTGAGGGTGCCGTCCTTCGTCACGTCGGTGACGACGTAACGGGAGCAGCCGTCGCGGTTGAGGCGCTCGAGCACCTCCCACATGTCTCCGCCGTCGGACACCCAGCCGCGTCCGCGCAGCCGCCACTCGCCGTCGATCAGCTTGACGTCGAGGCCGACAGCGATGCGGTCGCCGTACTCACCGATGGCGCGGGCGCACCACTCGGGGTTCTCGATGGCGGCGGTGCCGAGATTGACGCGGGCGCAGCCCGTGGCAAGCGCTGCGGCCAGGGTGGCGTCGTCGCGGATACCGCCGGACAGTTCGACCTTGACGTCGAGTTCGCCGACGACGCGGGAAAGAAGCTCACGGTTGTCTCCGCGACCGAACGCCGCGTCGAGGTCGACGAGGTGCACCCATTCGGCACCGGCGTTCTGCCACTCGAGGGCGGCGTCACGCGGCGATCCGTAACCGGTTTCGCTGCCTGCCTCTCCCTGGACGAGGCGAACTGCTTCACCGTTGGCAACATCGACTGCAGGCAAAAGGACCAGGCTCACTGCCCCTACATTAGTGCGTGCGGGAACGACGGCACCACGCGCCTTCGGCGGAAGCGCTCCAGGCGCTCTCAACGCAGTTTGATCGTGCCGCCGTCGACCATGAGGGTCTGCCCGGTCACGTAGGCGGCGTCCTCGCTCGCGAGGAAGACCGCGACCCGGCCGATGTCCTGCTCCGGATCCCCGAAGCGGCCCAGCGGTGTCCTGGCCAGCAGCGTCTTCTCCATACCGGGATTCGCCTTCATGTACGCCTCGACACCCTCTGTCAGCGCGAGGGGCGAAATGATGTTGACGTTGATGCCGTCACCGCCCCATTCGTTGGCGGCCACACGGCTGATCGCGCGGATCGCTTCTTTCGCCGCAGCGTAGGACCCCTGCGTCACCTGCCCGTCGATTCCCGCACCGGAAGCGAAGTTGATCACCGAACCACGCTGCGCCGCGAGATGCGGGTGCGCCGCCTTCATCAACCAGAACGTGGGGTAGAAACCCGTTCCGAACGACAGGTCGAGCATCGCTTGGGTGGTCTCGAGCAGAGGCGCCTGCCGGGAGGCGTGTGCGTTGTTGACGAGAATGTCGAGTTGGCCGAACGCGTCCACCGCGGCCGCCACTATCGCAGCGGCATTCTCCTCGACGGAGATGTCCGCCTTCATGAACTTTCCCGCTCCGCCGAGTTCCTCCTCGAGCGCCTTGCCCGCGTTGTCGTCGATGTCGACGAACAACACGCGGGCACCTTCCTTGGTGAACGCCCGGACGATCCCCCGCCCGATTCCGCCTGCACCACCGGTCACCACGGCGACCTTGTCCGTCAGCCTCATGAGGTACTCCTCTGCGTCGAGTCGATCACGGGCCCGTCGTCGGTCGCGTGCTGCCGCGGCAGGCTCCAACCCTTCTGACCCTACGCATCGGCGCGCATCGGCGACCGCAGTCTTCTGCTCTCCGAGACTTCTGTCCCTTTCGCCCGTGGATCCCGCGGGGCAGGGATCAGAGAGCAGCGCGACAGGACCACGTTGTTGCGGTTCTTGTCGAACCCGATAACAGTGGTGAACTCGGTTGTGTGGCGGCGACTCGAACCGGAACGGTAGCTTCGCCTCGGTACGAGGCTTGTCGCATCAGGTCGGGAACAAGCGGTCCCCGGCGCCCCCGCCTGGGACTGTCGTCATTCCTGCTGATGACTGCACGCGCAGCGGACAACACAGTGGCTACTCTCGGCGCATGGACGAGGGGACACGAGCTATCGGGGATGCCGCCAATGCGATTCTCACTGTGATGGACGTACGCCCAGCGCGTGACGATGACGCCGCCGTGATTCTCCAAATGCGTCATGCTGCCGAAGATTGGTTGGCGGAGAAGGGAATCGACCAGTGGCGTCCGCGGGAGGTTCCGCTCGCGACCGTCAGGGAACAGATCGATCGAGGTGAGTTCGTCGTCGCACGCTTCCCGTCGAGCGGCGTTGTGGCAGCGGCGATGAGGTTGATGTGGTCAGATCCAGAGATCTGGAGACACGACGATGCTTTCGCCGGCTATGTCCACGGGTTGGTGATCGATCGCGCCCATGCCGGGCAAAACCTTGGACGTCACCTCCTCGACTGGGCGGCGCAGGAGACGAGAATGGCCGGTGCGAGCAAGTTGCGTCTCGACTGCGCCGAAACGAATCTCGCGCTGCGCGACTACTACAGGCGGTGCGGCTTCCGTGAGTTCGGTCGCCGAGATTTGGACGGGTTCAGCGTCACGCTGTTCGAACGAACACTGACATGACGGACGCAGGCCGCTTGGCCACTCGGCGTGCGGATCTGCCCGACGAGTGAGTTCGCCATCGATTTGTGAAGGGCACACATCGTGCGGGACCCGAACTGGTCGGTGATGTCGAGTTCCGCGGGTTTGTCGGCGGGAGTCTGCGCGGAAAGGGCTGCGGGCAGGCAAGTCCCCAGCCGAAGTCGCTCTCCCTGGCCGGTCCTAGAAAACTACCCATGCGTCACCGATCCGTCCCCCGGAACGGCCGAAGGATACAAGCTGAAGCAGAAATTCTCATCTGATGCTTGTATCAGCAGGAAAAGGGGGTGAACCAGCATAAAAGAGACGGCACAAGTCCTCACCGACGCGGTGGAGCTGCTGCGCCGAGCCGGCATCCGCATCGCGTCGGGCTCACTGCACGAGCTGAGTGGAAACGGTGCCGGATTCGGTGGGGGCTGCCGAATCGCAGGTGACGATCCAGGTGTGCGTGAAGACTCCCCGCTCGTGGCCGGGGGTGCCGGTCGGTTGAGTGCCAGTGTGACCGTTGCGATCTCCCTGTGCCGGGGAGCGGATACGGCGGTAGGCCCGGTCCTGTGAAGAACCGGGCCTACTTTCGACAACTCCCTACCTGGCCTTCGAGCGGGCGCGCCGGTGTTGTGCGCCGGTAGGTTGACTTTCCGCCTCCTTCGAGTTCGGAGGAAGGGTCGTTGGCAGTCGGTAGGCCTCGAAACCGAGCCAGTCGTAGATGCCGGTTTGGCGATTTCGGCCTTCTGGGCGGGCAGACACTCGCCGGCGCCGCCTGGGTGATGTCGTTATCCAGGGTGCGGCCTCGTCTTTTGTCCTCGCAAGGCTGAGCCCCGGGTTTACATCGGTTATGGCGCCGGAGTTATCACGAGGGCGTCTTCTCGACCGACACCCCATTTTGCCCATCCGTCGTCATTGTAGAGCTGCTGGACAGGTTGAGACGCCAGCGAGACGGTGCCGTCTGAATTGAAAAGAAGCGGCTGAGAATATTTTCCCACGCCAGGCGCCTGACCTAGACCCCAATCAGCATAGTCTTGCTCTGCCCATCCCATGTATCGGTATACCGTGAGCGATGCAGACAGCCAGAGTTCGCCCCGAGCGTCTCGCATCCACATGCATTTTGTGCCATCACCAGCGTTTGCGACAAGTGGGATGTAGTTGGCCGCAGACGCCCCCAGATACAAAGGATCCCCACCATTCTTCGGAACACACTTGATGGGCCCGTAGCTCGCAGCGAATCGATCGAATGGATGTTCCAGCTGTTCCATCTCGGATCTCCTTTGAAAAGAAGGTGTATTTGATGCGATATCGACTTTCTGTCACCCACCGAGCAGGTTCACTCGCTACCTACCGGACCGGCCCGTGTTTCGGCGCGGGGGCGACAGACAGTTAAGCCCGGTCGGTGTGCTGACCGGTACGCCCCAGGAGGGGATCGACCCCTCATGAGGAGTCGTTACGACGGCTGCGGTGCTTGCCGTGACCGCCGGATGATATCCGCGCGGAGCCGCCGCGGATCCGACTCCGGACGAACACCTTCCATGGTAAGTATCACCCAAACCGCCCGGCCGCGTACGGAAATCGATATGTCGACACCTGCCTGTCATGTCGGCGGAACCGCCCACTACGGTGAACCTTTGAGCAGGCAACAGGTGCTAGCGATCTCGGTCGCAACTAGGTGGTCGGTGTCGTATCCCCGCCGGTCCCAACCGTTCTCAAGTCTCTTGAGTCTTGGCGGCAGCCTCCTCTGCCTTCGCTGCTACCCGGTTCGGTCGGAGACAGACCGATGAGCGATTGCGGGTGACGGACCACGCCTACCGAAACGGATCAGTTTGTCGATCTTGTTTGGAATGTCGAAGTCTGTCTTGCCGCAGGAAGGACGAGAATGCGGTCGAAAAGGTTCGTGGGAATTTTTCGTGGTGATGGCAGCGGGGTGTCTGCTTGCTAGTTGTTCGACGCGAAGTACCTGCGAATCGAGCACCGCAGCCACTGCAGCGTCGCGCGGGACGAGGACCGAGCGCACGCGCGGACGGAACCGGGCGCCGTGGGCGGTCAACGCGATGCTGCCGGTCCGTCGCTCAAACGGTCGGGTGACAAGTGGAACACCCGGCTTCCGAGGTCGGGCGATCCGTCCGAGCGTGGGACTCATCCACGACATCTCGAGCTTCACCACCAGATCGGTGGATCGAGGCTTAGTCGAGGCGTTTGGCCATGACGACCATCCCAGGCCCGCTGTGCTCGTCTGCGGGGAGCCGAAGTTCGGCGACCGGGCGCAGTCCGGCCTGCTCGATCAGGTCCACGAGTTGTTCCGGCCGCCATTGGTGGGTCGTCCAACGGACGGACACCCCGCCGTAAGCCTCGGTACGCACCGCGTCTTCGTCGCCGACGTGTGTGGCCGTGATGAAGTGCCCACCCGGTTTCAGGGCACGTGCGAACGAGGCGAGAACCTGAGGAAGGACATCGCGCGGAAGGTTGAACAGTGACCACCACCCGAGTACACCGCCGAGGGACGCTTCACCGAGGTGAAGGTCGGTGGCGGACGCGACGCTGAAGCGGCATTGCGGATGAAGACGGCGCGCGTTCTCGATCATGCGGGGTGAGAGATCGACTCCGGACGCGTCGAGTCCGCGTTCGGCGAGGTAGGCGGTCACCGTGCCCGGCCCGCAACCGACATCGAGGACGGGTCCGAGGTCGCTCACCGTGTCTGCGAACGCGTCGATGGATGCCTTCAGCCATGGATGGCTTCGAATGTCGCCGATTCCCGTCGTAGCTACCATGTGGGCGTAGTTGTCCGCCACTCGGTCATAGGACTCGCGGACCACGTCGAGATCGGCCGGACGGTCGATACGGTGTGCGCGCATCAACCAACCATAGGGGCCACGCAAGGCGTGGTAGCACCGATAGACACGCGTCCTGCTCGAGGATTATCAAACAGGACCCTGTCAGATGAGCGCCAGCGTCATGAATGTTCGGTTCGGATGTCGATCTGCAGCGAAGATCAGCCAAAACGCGACGCCTGTTCGACCTGCCGATCTCCGACCCACTCCTAAGGGTCAGCGGCTTCGCGGATAGCGAGATGCGGTTCGGCAACGGATCAGGTGAATGCTGTTCGCGCTCGTCGATGTAAGGGGCTCGCTGGAAGTCGATGTGCGAGACACCCGTTCCTGCCGGTGCTTACGCAACGATGCAACGGGTTGCGTTCGGCGCCTGCCTCCTCCGATTCCGAGGAGGCAGGCGCTCGATGAAGCCTGCTCTCTCAAGCTGGGCTCCGCTTACCTCTTCCCACCGACCCCCGAGTGAGGTAGACAGAACTACGTTCCGCTCTTATAAGAATGCTGTTTTGCTCTGCCGGTAGGTTGATTCTTATCGACGCGAGCCTCGAGCGGACGCGGCAACTTTCGGCCCACCATCCGATACGAGGCAACGATGCTCCGACGACGACGCTCCCTCACTTCGACACTCGCGGCAATGTGTGTCGCGGTTCTCGCGCTGACCGCGTGCGGCGGTGGCACCACCACGACTGCGGCCGCCCCCGGGACGCCCGTCGGCGACCCGGTCTCGGGCGGCACACTCCAAGCCATCCAGATCCGCGAGCCGATCAGCCTCGACCCCGTCGCGCTCCCGAATGTATGGACCAATTCCGGACTGCTCGGCAACGCCCTGTACGGCACGTTGATGACCAACGACGTCGACACCCTGGAGATCGAGTACTCGATGGCCACGGACTTCTCGACCGACGACGGAGGCCGGACGTTCGTTCTGAAACTTCGACCGGGACTGACGTTCACGGACGGCACTCCCCTGGACGCCGCCGCCGTCGCATACAACTGGGATCGCCTGCGCGACCCGGCCAACGGATCGGAGTCGATTCGGCAGGCCGCGCAGATCGCCGGCACCGAGGTCGTCGACGCCGAAACACTGAAGGTCACGATGGTCGCACCCAGTCCGGTCTTCGCCTCGTCGCTGGTGCTGTCCGGACTCAACTGGATCGCCTCCCCCACCGCGCTGGCGAAGGGCAGGCAGGCGTTCGACGAGAATCCCGTCGGCGCCGGGCCGTTCACCCTCACCAAGTGGGCTCGACAGGACGTACTCGAACTGACCCGCAACCCGGACTACTGGGATGCGCCGCGGCCGTACCTGGACGGCATCACCCTGCGCCCGGTGCCCGACGCGAACCAACGCCTCAACGCCCTTACCTCCGGCAGTGCCGATCTGGCGTCCGAAAGCAGCTGGTCCAACCTGAGCAAAGCGGAAAGTGCAGAGTTGTCCACGTCCGTCGTTCCGCTCGGCGGAGGTCAGTACCTCGCGATGAACACGCGCCGAAGCCCGTTCGACGACGCCCGTGCCCGCCGCGCGGTCTCCCTCGCGCTCGACCTGGACGCGATCAACACCGCGGTGTTCGAGGGCACCGGCACCGTCCCTCGGACCCTTTTCCCGGAGACCTCGCCGTTCTTCGAGGACATCGCACTGTCGAATTCCGATGACGCCGAGGCACAACGACTGTTCGACGAACTGGCAGCCGACGGCACTCCGGTGAAGTTCACGTTCCTGGCGTACTCCCTCGTCGAGATCAAATCGGTGGCGGAAGTCGTCCAGGCACAGCTCGCGGCGTTCGACAACGTCGAGATCGCCGTCGAGATCATGGATTTCACCGCGGCGCAGGCCAGGGTCGCCGCCCGCGACTTCGACATGACGATCGCTGCCGCCGTCGTCCAGGACCCTGACTCCTCACTGTGGACGTCCTTCCACGCCCGGTCCCAGGGCAACCCCACCGGCATCGACGACCCCGAACTCAACGACGCGCTGGACGCCGGCCGCGTCGGCACGACAGTCGAGGAGCGCAAGGCGGCATACGACGTCGCGCAGCAACGTCTCGTCGATCTGGCTCCGGGCGTCTTCTACATCCAGTCGGCGCCGTCGGTCGTCTCGGGTCCGGACGTGCACGGGGTGCGGATGTACGGGATGGGGTCCGCGATGCTCGACGGAGTGTGGATGAGCGAGTAGACGCTCCTGCAGTCGGCCGTCTCGGCCGCTCGGATGACCTGGCGGACCGACACCCCGGCAGATCATCCTGGCGGCTGAGGGATACTCGCGCCGTGCAGCAAGCGGCGAACCGGCAGCATCGTCGCCGCATACGCGACCACACAGACGACGAAGACTGTCGCTGCCACCGGCCACCACGGACCCTGCGGCCAAGGCTTACCGACGAACCCGAAGGCCAGCACCGACATCGGACCGAGTGAGATCACCAGTCCGACCGCGATGGCACCGACACACACCAGCACGGTTTCCGTCCGCGCCATCGATCGGAGCTGGCGCGGGGTGGCTCCGACAGCTCGCAGTAGCTGCCATTCCCGTCGACGCCGAAGAGTGGTCGCGACGAGGCGATTGGCGACCGCAAGCAGGATGTAGCCCATCAGTACCACGGAGATCCCGAGGTTGAGCAGGCGACTGGGATCCTGCGAGACCGGACCGACGAGCGCAGCGGTCGCGTCGTCGACCTGCAAGCCGGGAGTCACCGAGATCAGATCGTCGAGATCTGCTGCAACTGCGGGGGTCCGACCAGCGATCAGCACCGAATCGTACGGGCCGCTTGCCTCCTGGGAGAGCAGGTCGAACGAGACCACGATCTTGCCGAACCCGAAGCCCCGGGCGTAGGTGGCGACCACCGTCGGCTCCACCGCCGTGCCGTCCGGCAGGATCAGCGACACTGTGTCCCCGACGTCGATCGCTGACGACCGAGCTGTCGCGGAATCCAGTGCCACAGAGTTTTTGTCGAGTTTCGACAGGTCTCCGTCCACCACTCCGAGGTCGAGAACCCAGTCGATTCCGGAGCCGACAACGGACATCGGGTAGCTCTCGACGAGTGCCACACCGTACTCGTCGACGGGTCTCATCACCGTCGACCTGACCATCGGAACCGCCGCAACAACGGACGGGTCATCCGCAATCGCCGCGACCGTCGCCGCCGACACACCGCCGGCCGCGGGCGCGGACACGAGCACATCCGCCACCGTGCCCTCCCTCACCTCATGGTCGACAGCCGCGCTCACCGTCGACCCCACATACACCTGGGTCGTCAGCAACCCGACCGCGAGCGCGAGGACACTGATGGTCCCACCGGTGCGTACGGCATAGCTTGCCGAGTTGCGCACGGCCAGCCAGCGGCTCGCCGGCCCGGAAAGGGCGGCGAGCCATCCACCGATGCGGCCGACCACCGCCGGGGCGATCAGTGCAACACCGATTACCGCCAGCAGGGTCCCCGACGCGGCACCCATCACGGCTGTCTCACTGCGCGTCACAAGCGGGACGATGGCAGACCCGGCCGCCAACGCCAGAACGATGGACCCCACGGGAGTGCGCACGGAATTCGCACTGCGCGGTTCGGCTTCGGTCTCCACCATCGCGTCGGCCGGGGTCATCCGGGAGAGCCGGAAGGACCCCGCCCGCGCCGCCACCTGAACCACACCCAGCATCAACAGCCCGGTTGCCAACGCCGGCAAGGGACTCCAACTCAGCGACAGCCCGCGCGCGAGCAGTCCCAGATCCACCAGCGATCCGGTGGCGGCTGCGGCCCCCAGCATGCCCGCGACGATCCCCACAATCGTCGAGCCGAGCGCCACTCCGGTGATCTGCCGCGCCGTCATCGATCGGATCTGCGCCGGTGTCGCGCCCACCGCACGCAACAAAGCCAGTTCGCGGGCCCGGCCCGCCACCCCGACGGACACCGCTCCCGCAGTGATGAATCCGACGAGGGTCACCACCACCCCTCCGGCGGACAACGCGAACGTCAGCAGCATTCCGGGGCCGGCCGCCGCAGCGGGTCGTTCGACTCGGCCGATGTCGTCACCCGCCGCAACCACCAGGCCCCGACTGTCCACGAGCGCCTCGACGCAGTCGGTGACCGCGCCGATATCGGCGTCGTCGTCGAGGACGACCGAGAGCAGGTCCACGATGCCCTCCGGCCTTTCGCCAAGTTCTCGCGCCAGGACATCGCTCACGAACACACCCCCACCCCGCAGATCCGCGACACCGCTGACCCGCATGTCCCGCACCTCGCCACGGAGCAGCACCTGCACCGGGTCGCCGGGCGAGACGCCCGCCGCGTCGGCCGCATCCACAGCCAGCACCACGTCGTCAGGGCCGATCGGGGGTGTGCCGGTCAGTCCGACGGTGCCGAGGAACGCATCCCACCCGTGCCCGTTGCGCCGGACGGACTCCACCGGCACCACCCCACCGCGTCCGTCTGCGACCGCCGCCGGGAAACCGACATCGATCGCCACCGCCCGCACACCCGGGATCTCCGCTACGGCGGGGGCCAGGTCGGCAGGCACTCCGACGGGGTCGGGCAGGACAAGGTCGAAGTCCTCGTCCTGCCGCACCGTCTGGTCACCACCGATGAGCATGTCGACACCGGCGAAGCGCTCGGCCGGCACAGCGGAGCGCAGACCCGACTCGGCCATCACGAGGCAGAACGTGACCAGCGCGGCGCCCACCGCCACCGCGCACGCCACGGCCAGCATCTCGCTCCCTCGGCTGGGCAATCGCACCGTCATCGGGTTCTCCCGCCCAGGGCGGCGGTCAGCCCGACGGTGTCGGGATTGTGCACGATCTGTTGGATGCGGCCCTCCGCCATAACCACGACGTTGTCGGCCCGGGCCGCCGCTGCCGGGTCGTGGGTGACCATCACGACGGTCTGCCCGAGATCACGCACGAGATCACCCAGCAGGGAAAGGATCCGGTCGCCGGTCTCAGGATCGAGTGCTCCGGTCGGTTCGTCGGCGAAGATGACGTCCGGGCGGGTTGCCACAGCGCGCGCCACCGCGACCCGCTGCTGTTGACCACCTGACAGGTCACCGGGCATGCGGGACAGGAACTCACCCAGTCCGACCCGGTCGACGACCGTGGTCAGCCACGCCGGGTCGCCGGGCGTCTGCGCCAGCCGCAGCGGCAGCGTGATGTTCTCCTCGACGGTCAGGGACGGGATCAGGTTGTAGGCCTGGAAGACGAACCCGACCCGCTCCCGCCGCACCCGTGTGCGGGCACTTTCCCGCAGCCTTCCGACCTCCGTGTCCCCGATCCACACGGCGCCGCGCGTCGGTGCGTCGAGTCCGGCTGCGCAGTGCAGCAGTGTGCTCTTCCCGGAACCCGAGCGACCCATGATCGCGAGGAACACCCCGCGTGGCACGGTCAGGCTCACGCCGTCGAGGGCAGGTGCGCCCCGACCGCGCCGGTACACCTTGGTCACGGATTCCATTCGGACAGCGGGTATCCCACCGGACTCGTCGGCCACGGTGAGGGTCGTGCGCGGAGCGGCAGTGGTCACGCGTGCCGCCGGCTCAGGTAGCGCATCACCAGTACGGCAAGGCAGACAACGCCGGGGATACCGAACAACAGCGAGAACACGATGTCGTCGGGCCGGATGATCGAGAACGCGGCGTTCAGTGCCACGAACACGGCGAGCGCGGCCCACAGTGCGCCCGCCACCCCGTCGCGTGACGTCGCATTCGAGGACGCATCCGTCGTCGTCGTCGATGGATCGAAGACCCCGGCTTCCTCGTTCGGTCGGATGCGATAGGTGTCGTCCACGATGTCTCCTTCACGTCGTTTGTGGTTCGACTCGACGCTATGAGCGGACGCGGCGTTCCGACATCCCGTCCTCTACCCCGGTCCGGTACAGCAGGCTGTACCTTTGCCCGCCCACGTGGACGGCACCGTCGACCACCGCATAACGTCGTCACGCACCCACAGCCTTCACCCGAAGGAGGATCCGAGGAGGACACGTGACAGCGGTTCGCGACGCATGGCCCACTACGCTGCGCGAAAAGGCAACGGCAACAGCCACACAGGCGGTCCTCGCGACGAAATGGCTCGTACTCGGGGCAGGCACCGCGATACTTGCACTGGTGCTTGCGATTGCGTTGATCACGGTCGCGCTGCTCAGCCTGGTGGGTATCGGATTGCTTCTACTGGGACCGATATTGTCCGCCGTCCGGTGGATCGCACAGCTGGAACGACGCCGCCTGGCCGCGATGGGACGGTCTGTTCGCTCGCCCTACGGACCCGTTCCCACCGACTGGCACGCCGCCTGGCAATTCCTGCGCGCAGATCCCGGCCCCCGACGAGACGTCGCCTGGATAGGCATTCACGCGACGTTCGGTCTCGTCGTGGGTCTGCTCCCGTTGCAGTTCCTGTCGAATGCGATACAGGAACTCACGACGCCGCTGTGGTGGCACGTCGTCTCGCCCGGTGCCGCGACCTTCGTCGGCGGCCTGGTTTCTGTCACGACGTGGACCGACGCGTGGTGGGCCCTCGTCGCCGGTCTCGTCTGGGCGACCCTCTGGTTGGCGCTGTCGCCGTCGTTGCTTAATGCCCAGGTCGCGCCGGGTGTCCGACTCCTCGCTCCGCACCCGGACTTCGACCTCTCCGAACGCGTCGCAGTACTGACCGCCACCCGAGCTGCGGCCCTGGACGCACACGCCGTGGAGCTGCGCCGGATCGAACGGGCACTGCACGACGGCACGCAGAATCGGCTCGTGACCGTCGCGGTCCTCACCGGCGCGGCCCGACAAGCACTGGCACGGGATCCCGCTACCGCCGACCCGTTGCTCGAACGTGCCCAGCAGAGCGCCGAACTGGCGCTGGCAGAGTTGCGATCGGTGGTGCGGAGCATCCTGCCGCCGGTCCTCGAATCCGAAGGGTTACCGGGGGCATTGTCGGCGCTCGCCGCACAATGCGCGGTCGAGACCCGCGTGGACACCCACGTATCCCCGCGCTGCCCGGTGGCCCTCGAAGCCGTTGCGTACTTCACCGTCGCCGAAGCGCTCACCAATGTCACCCGACACAGCGGGGCTCAGCGGGCCGACGTGCGGGTGCACCGGCAGGGCGACACACTCGTCGTCGAGGTGGAGGACGACGGTATCGGCGGCGCGGTCGTCCGGCCAGGATCCGGCCTCGCCGGAATCCAGGGACGCGTCGAAGCCCACGACGGAACGCTCGAGGTGCACAGCCCTGCCGGTGGACCGACGCTCGTGACGGCGGTGATCCCGTGCGGATAGTGGTCGCCGAGGACGATGCATTGCTGCGGGAAGGGCTCGTACTGTTGCTGCGCGGCGAAGGACTCGACGTCGTCGGCGCCGTGGGTGATCCCGACGCCCTGCTCGAGGCGGTCGAGCGTCATCGCCCCGACGTCGCGATCGTCGACGTCCGCATGCCCCCGACCCACACCGACGAGGGCATCCGCGCAGCCGTCGCGGCGCGAGCGGCCCACCCCGGACTCGCGGTTCTCGTGCTCTCGGCCTACGTGGAGCAGAGCTTCGCGACCGAACTGCTCGCGGGCGGCGCACACCGCACGGGGTACCTGCTCAAGGAACGTGTCGGGCGGGTCGGGGACTTTCTGGAGGCACTCCGCCGTGTCGCCGGTGGCGGCACCGCGATCGATCCCGAAGTGGTGGCTCAACTCTTCGCGCGACAGCGCGCCGCCGACCGGCTCTCCGACCTCACCGCGCGAGAACGGGAGGTGCTCGCGGTGATGGCCGAAGGAATGGGCAACGGCGCAATCGCAAGTCGACTGTTCATCACGGAAAATGCTGTGCACAAACATATCCGGAACATATTCTCGAAACTCGGCCTGCAGGCAGGCGACGACTCCGATCGACGGGTCGTGGCGGTGCTCCGCCATCTCGAAGCAACGGGAGAACGGAGCTGAGCGGCGGAACCTGCGGTCCGATTCCGTGAAGCACTGCCGGTGGCAGGGAGGTCCAGCGCGGACTCGGCCGTCAGGATCGACGCTCGTGGCGCCCGAAGGCGCGGCGGGTGATGCGAACCGACACGAATCCCATCGCTGCGATAGCGCCCGCGACACCGAGCAGTGCGATCGTGAGGCCCAGTCCCGGACTCGGCTTCAGGACCACGATGACCACGGCGACGAGCGCGAGTACCGCAGCTGCCGACCCGAGCGAGGACAGAGCGAGCCGGGCCAGCGAAAAATTCGCACCCGGCTCGTCGTCCCCGCCACGTGTCACAACGAGTTCACCCAGTTCCTCAGCAACTGCGCCCCGGCATCCCCGGACTTCTCGGGGTGGAATTGCGTTGCCGACAACGGACCGTTCTCGACGGCCGCAAGGAACCGGCTTCCGTGCTCGGCCCAGGTCAGCTTCGGCGGAGCGAGCCGCTCCGGGTCGGGCAGTTCCCATTTCTGCGCCGCGTACGAGTGCACGAAGTAGAAGCGGGTGTCGGCATCCATGCCGGCGAACAGCACCGAATCTGCCGGGGCCTCGACGGTGTTCCACCCCATGTGCGGCAGCACCGGTGCGTCGAGGCGCTCCACGGTCCCCGGCCACTCACCGCACCCCTCGGTCTCGATGCCGTGCTCGATCCCGTCTTCGAACAGGATCTGCATGCCGACGCAGATACCGAGCACCGGACGGCCACCCGCGAGCCGGGTGCCGATCATCTTCTCGCCGCCGACGCTGCGCAGCCCGCGCATGCACGCATCGAATGCTCCGACGCCGGGCACGACCAGTCCGTCGGCGGCAAGCGCAACCTTGGGGTCGGAGGTGACCTCCACATCCACGCCGATGCGGGCGATCGCCCGCATCGCGGAGTGCAGATTGCCGGAGCCGTAGTCGAGGACGGCGACCTTGGTTGTGCTCATGGAGTCGATTCTATGCGCCGCCGGGAACGGCCCTGTGGGGCGGCAGGGTCGCGCCTAGTCCGCGCCTGGGCGCTCCGCACTCTGTGCCACGCCTGGGCGCTCCGACGGGCCGGCAAGTCGAGCCAGCAGAGGCAGAACCGGGACGAGCACCGCAGCGACGGTGAACGCCGTCGGATACCCGGCGGACGCGGCGATCGCACCGAGTGCGAACGAGCCCGCCCCGGTGCCGGCGTCGAAGCCGATGTTCCAGGCGGCACTGGCCGACCCTATGTGTTCCGATCCTGCCCGGCGGAACGCGATGAGCAGCGCCTCGTTCTGCACGACACCGAACCCGAGTCCGAAGCACACCGCCGCCCCGATGAGAACGACGGCGCCGGCCCGGCCGTCGGCGACGAGCGCGAACGGCACCATGGCGAGCGCGGCGAGTCCGAGCCCCACCGGGAGCATCCGCCCCGCGCCGAGCCTGTCGGCGATCGCTCCGGCGCCGAACCGGCCGATCAGCGTGGATCCGCTGAGCACAGCCAGTGCTGCGGCCACGGGAAGGTCGGCCACGGCGATGGCGAGCAGCGACGTCAGACCGCCGTACGCGATCGCGCCGGCACCCACCGACACGGTGGGGAGGAGCAGCAGCACGAACGGCATCCGCGCCGGAGGTGGACCCGTGCGGGTTTCGAGACGGGGCAGCCGGGCCGCGGCGATCAATCCCGCCGACGACAGGATCGCTCCCAGCACGAACACCGGCGTGGTGGAGAACCGTTCGGCGATCGCGAGCCCGGTGGGCAGTCCGATCATCTGGGAGGAGGCGATCGCGATGCCGAGCATCCCGGTGGCCCGCCCGAGCAGCCGGGCGGGCGCGAGTTCACCCACCAGCGCCGCGGAGGCCACCGTGATCATCCCGAACCCGATTCCCCGGATCGCAGAGATCCCCAGCGCAGCAGCGGGTTCCATGGACACGAGGAACAGCAGGGAGGGTGGGCCGAGGAACAGGCAGCCGGCGACGAGGGTCGCGCGATGGCCGAACCTGCGGAGCAACCTGGGCATCGCGATCTGTGTGAGCACCGTGGTGAACATGAACACCGCGGTGACCGAGCCCGCGACGGTGTCGCTTCCGCCTTCTTCCGCGATCGCCCACGGCACCACCGGGAGCAACAGCGAGAACCCGGCGAAGGCTGCCGCCGACGTCGACCATGCCGCGACGAGCCCGCGGACGCCGAACAGTCTGGGATCGTCCGTCACTTCGGGATCGGCCACGTCACAGCAGCCGGAGGACACCGGCGATGGCCGCCAGCAGTCCGAGCGCGAGGAGGATGCCCGCGAACAGCGTGTTGCGGGCTTTCCACATCGACCACGTGCCGCCGGCCAGGATTCCCGCAGCGATGAAACACAGGTAGGTCAGTACGACATCCATACCGTCAGAGCGTTCCCTTGGTGGAGGGCACGCCGGTGACGCGGGGGTCGGGCTCGACCGCTTCGCGCAGCGCCCGCGCGACAGCCTTGAACTCGGCCTCGGTGATGTGGTGCGGGTCGCGCCCGTACAGCACTCGCACGTGCAGTGCGATCCGCGCGTGGAAGGCGAACGATTCGAACACGTGCTTGTTGATCACCGTCGCGTACGGCACACCCGGGTATCCGCCGATCACGGAGTGCACCAGGTAGTCGGGTTCTCCGGTGTGAACGAAGTACGGGCGTCCCGACACGTCGACCGACGCGTGGGCGAGCGTTTCGTCCATCGGGATGAACGAGTCGCCGAAGCGCCGGATGCCGCGCTTGTCGCCGATGGCCTGGTCGAACGCCTGGCCGAGAACGATTGCGGTGTCCTCGACCGTGTGGTGTGCGTCGATCTCGACGTCGCCCTTCGCGTGGACGGTGAGGTCGAAGCTGCCGTGCTGGCCGAGCGCGGTGAGCATGTGGTCGTAGAACGGGACACCCGTGGAGATGTCGGTGCGGCCGGTGCCGTCGAGGTTCAGTTCGACGGTGATGGACGACTCCCTGGTGGTGCGTTCGACCTTTGCGATGCGGTCGCTCATCGGGTTTCCTCGATTTCCGTAGCGGCGAGTTTTTCACTGACCCGCAGCAACTCGTCGTTCTCGTGTGCCAGGCCGATCGTGGTGCGCAGATATCCGGGAATGCCGACGTCCCGGATCAGGACGCCCTCGTCGAGGTAGCGCTGCCAGGTGGCGGGCGCGTCGGCGAAACGTCCGAACAGGATGAAGTTGGCGTCGGACGGGATCACGTCGTAGCCGAATCCGGCGAGTTCGGCGGCGACGCGGTCGCGCTGGGCAGCCAGTTCCGCCACCGAGCCGAGGGTTTCGTCGGCGTGCCGCAGTGCCGCGCGCGCTGCGGCCTGCGTCACCACCGACAGGTGGTACGGCAGCCGGACGAGAAGCAGAGCGTCGATCACTGCGGGCGCGGCGGCAAGATAACCGAGGCGGCCGCCGGCGAAAGCGAACGCCTTGCTCATGGTGCGCGAGACCACGACCTTCGCCGGGTACTCGTCGATCAATGCGAGAGCGCTGGGGGCACTCGAGAATTCGGCGTAGGCCTCGTCGACGATCACGATGCCTGGAGCGGCGTCGAGGATCTTGCGCAACTCGTCGAGCGGGACGCTGTGTCCGGTCGGGTTGTTGGGGCTGGTGACGAACACCATGTCGGGACCGCTCTCGCGGATGGCGGCAACCGATGCATCGACGTCGAGGGTGAAGTCGGAACGGCGGTACGTGGCGACCCACTCGGTCTGCGTGCCGTCGGCGATGATCGGGTGCATCGAGTACGACGGTACGAATCCCATCGCGCTCCGGCCCGGTCCACCGAACGCCTGCGACAGCTGCTGCAGGATCTCGTTGGAACCGTTTGCCGCCCAAACATTTTCGACGCCCACAGTCACGCCCGTCTGGCGGGTGAGGTACGCGGCGAGGTCGGTGCGCAGCGCCACGGCGTCGCGGTCGGGATACCGGTGCAGCTGTGTCGCTGCCTCACGGACCGATTCGGCGACGTCGTCGACGAGTGCCTGTGTGGGCGGGTGCGGGTTCTCGTTGGTGTTGAGCTGCACCGGCACCGACAGCTGGGGCGCACCGTACGGCGACTTGCCGCGCAGGTTCTCCCGCAGCGGCAAGTCGTCGAGCGTGATGCGGGCGCCCGGAATCGACGGGCCGGTCACCGGAGTGCCTCGAATCGCAGCCGCACCGCTTCACCGTGCGCAGGCAGATCCTCGGCGTTCGCGAGCGTGATCACGTGGCCGGCGACGTCCTTCAGTGCGGACTCGGAGTACTCGACGACGTGGATGCCACGCAGGAACGTCTGCACGCTCAGCCCGGACTGGTGCCGTGCGCAGCCAGCCGTGGGCAGCACATGGTTCGAGCCGGCGCAGTAGTCACCGAGCGAGACCGGCGCCCACGGGCCCACGAAGATCGCTCCGGCCGCGCGCACCCTGGCCGCGACCGCAGACGCGTTCTCCGTCTGGATCTCGAGGTGCTCGGCCGCATACGCGTTGACCACTGCCAGGCCCTGCTCGATGTCGTCGACCAGCACGATGCCCGACTGGCTTCCGGACAGTGCGGTGGTGACCCGCTCCCGGTGTTTGGTCAGCTCGAGTTGCGCGGCGAGCGCGGTATCGACCGCGTCGGCGAGTTCGGGGCTGGTGGTCACCAGGACGGAGGCCGCCATGACGTCGTGCTCGGCCTGGCTGACGAGGTCGGCGGCGACGTGTACCGGGTCGGCCGTGTGGTCGGCGAGGATCGCGATCTCGGTGGGGCCGGCCTCGGCGTCGATACCGACCACCGACCGGCACAGTCGCTTGGCGGCGGTGACATAGATGTTGCCGGGGCCGGTGATCATGTCGACCGGGGCGAGCTCTCCACCGTCAGTGTCGGTTCCGCCGTAGGACAACAACGCGACGCCTTGCGCGCCTCCGACCGCCCAGACCTCGTCGACACCGAGCAGTGCGGCGGCGGCGAGGATCGTCGGGTGCGGGAGACCGCCGAAGTTCTTCTGCGGCGGCGACACGATGACGAGGGACTGGACCTCGGCGGCCTGCGCGGGCACCACGTTCATCACGACCGACGACGGGTAGACGGCGTTGCCACCGGGCACGTACAGGCCGACACGATCGACGGGGACCCAGCGTTCGGTGACGGTGCCGCCGGGGACCACTTCGGTGACCGTGTCGGTGCGACGCTGTTCGGCGTGGACCTTGCGGGTCCGTTCGATGGCGACGTCGAGAGCCGCGCGGACGGCGGGGTCGAGTTCGGCGAGCGCACGGTCGAGCTCGGCACGGGGAACCCGGACGGATGCCGGCCGCACGCCGTCGAACTTCTCGCAGTAGTCGAGGGCAGCCTCGGCGCCGCGCTCGCGGATGTCGTCGACTACGGGACGGACCTGATGGAGCACCGCGTCCACATCCACTCCGCCTCGGGGCAGCGCGCCCCTCAGCTCCGCGGTGGTGGGTGTACGACCACGCAGGTCGGTGCGGGCAAGCATGAGGTGTCCTCTCTCGCAGAACAGGGATCGCCACCCATTATCCGCGATGATCCGGAGTGGTCTGTCATCCACTCCCCGTAGCGGGCGTGTTGCGCCCCCGTCGACCATAGACCGGCGGCACGCCCGCCGAATCCGTCCAGAAGCGCCGCGGCGGTGTGACGGGCGCTCTACCGTGCGATACATGACTGCTGCGGCGAGTGCCCGGTCCTTCGTCACGCCTCGTCGCGCTGGGCTCCACGTGGTGGTCGTCACCTTGATGGCACTGGCGGTGGGCGCGGCGGGTGTCCCCGCTCACGCCGAAGACCGGGAGTTTCTGTGGGGCGTGTCGAGTTCGGGTTTCCAGTCCGAGGGGGCGAGCCCGGACAGCAACTGGTCGCGCTATGCGGCGAGTGCGCGGCACGAGCCCGTGGGCACCGCGGTGGACTTCCGGCACCGCTACCGGGAGGACATCGCGCGCGCCGCCGACCTGGGCGCCGAGGTCTACCGCGTGTCCGTGGAGTGGGCGCGTATCCAACCCGCGCCCGGGCACTGGGACGAAACCGAACTCGGCTACTACGACGACGTGATCGCGGCGATCCGGGAGTTCGGCATGACTCCGATGATCACCCTCGACCATTGGGTGTACCCGGGCTGGATCGCCGACCGGGGTGGCTGGGCGTATCCGGGGATGGTGGACGCGTGGCTGGCACACGCCGATGCCGTCGCCGCCCGATACGCCGGGAACGGCACCCTGTGGGTGACGGTCAACGAGCCGAGCGCCTACGTGTGGCAGGAGGTGTCCAACGGTGGTCTCGCTGCCGGCGAGGCGCCGATGATGTTCGACCGTCTCGTCGAGGCACATCGTGGGGCGTACGAGACGATCCACCGGTACGACCCGCGTGCGCAGGTCACCTCCAACGCCGCCTACATTCCCGGTGCGGCTCCGTATCTGGACACGTGGTTCCTCGACCGCGTCCGGGATCGTCTCGACTTCGTCGGCGTCGACTACTACTACGGGGTCACCCCGGACAATCTCACCGCGGTCAATGCTGCGATCGAGCGGCCGTACGCGGTGACCCCGCACCCGGCCGGTTTGTACGACGCTCTCATGGATTACACCCGGCGCTTTCCCGGAATGCCCTTGTACGTCGTGGAAAACGGGATGCCGACCGCCGACGGGGCGCCCCGCGCGGACGGCTGGACCCGGTCACGGCACCTGCAGGAGCATGTGACGCAGATGGTGCGTGCGATCGCCGACGGCGCACCGGTTTTCGGGTACAACTACTGGTCGATCACCGACAACTACGAATGGGGTTCGTACGAGCCTCGTTTCGGGTTGTACACGGTCGACGTCCGGACCGATCCCGCACTCACGCGGCGGCCCACCGACGGTGTGGACGCCTACCGCGAGATCATCACGGAGACCCGTGTGCGGTGACCTGCCGGTTGCGGGACCTGTCAGTGCTCGGCGGAATCTGTCAGTGCTCGGCGGGATCGACGCCGAGGCGCACGCACGCCGCTTGATACAGCGCGACCACCGCGGTACGGAGCCCGGCGCGATCGGTGACCGGTTCGATCCAGGGAATCCGTACGGTCCGTTCGTGGCCGTCGATCACGATCACCCACTCCCCCGACTCGCTGTTCACCCCGGTCATCCGGGTGTGCGTGGTCCGCGGCTCGGCGAAGGCCCGCACGATGAGCAGGCTGTCAGCGGCATGGTCGTCGTTCATATGAGCGGTTACAGCCGCCACTACATCGGGTCCGAATTCGGTCACAGGCGTCGAGCGTAGCGAAACCGCAGCATCCGTGGGGGTCACCCGTCCTCGGCGACAGTGCCGACCGTCAGGGCGCGTTCGAGTGCGGCCAGTTCCGCGTCGAGATGATCGAGCAGGCACACCAGGTCCGGCACCGTACGCCCGCACGCCGTGAGACCGAAGGCGATCTCGTCGTCGGTGCTCGTGCACGTGATGTTGAGAGCCTGACCGTCCACCGGCACCGACAAGGGATACAGCGCGTCGACACGAGCGCCGTTCCAGTACAGCGGTTCCTCAGGCCCGGGAACGTTGGAGACGATGACGTTGAACGGTGTCCACGGCACCACCCGGTTGCCTGTCAGGACACCGACCGCGACGGGTGCGACCCCGACCGCGCTCGCGGCGAGGCGGCCGATCTTGGTCATTCCCCGCATCGCGCGTTTGCCCTCGGTCATCGAGGTCCGTACTCGCTCGAGCCGTTGCTCCGGATCGGGGTGCCTGGTGCCGAGGTCGCACATCAACACCGCGATGTCGTTACCGGACTGTTTGCTCCGGAGCGAGACCGGGACCATCGCGACGAGCGACCGCTCGGGCAAAGCGTCGTGTTCGAGAAGGTAGGTCCGCAGGGCGCCCGAGGACAGGGCGAGGACCACGTCGTTGATCGTGCTGTCGGTGAGTTTGGCTACCAGGCGGAGACGCTCGAGCGACCACGAGCGGGCCGCGAACCGCCGCGACCCGGAGATCTGGTCGTTGAGGATGGTGTGGGGCGCGGCGAGCGACAGCGCACCGCCGCGGTCGTGCAGAGCACGGTCGACGGTTCCGACCAGCGCCGGAACGAGGGACAGTGCGCCCGTGGCGACCGTCAGCACTTCCGAAGTCGCGCCGCGGGCGGCGCGCACGACGTGGCCCGGGAAGCCGATGGCCGCAGCGACCGTGGAGCGTGCGGGCGGTGTCGCGTCGGACGCCACCCACGGTGCGGGCATGCCGGTCTCGGCCGGATCGGTGCCGAGCGCGCGTCGCAACAGCCGCATGGCCCCGATGCCGTCGGCCAGCGAATGGTGGATCTTCACGTAGAGCGCGTAGCGTCCGTCGGCCAGTCCCTCGATGAGGTGCATTTCCCAGAGCGGCCGGGTGCGATCGAGAAGCGAGGCATGCAGCCGGGACACGAGTTCCCACAGGACCTCGGTCGTGCCCGGTTCCGGCAAGGCGTTGAACCGCACGTGGTACTCGATGTCGAAGCGCGGATCTTCCTCCCACGCCCACTGTCCCAGCGTCGTCACCGACCGGACGGGCCGCTTGCGCCACAACGGCGCAGCGGGATCCTCGCGGCGCAGCGCTTCGTCGAACCGGGCTCTCAACTCTGTGGCGTCGGATCCCTCGGGAGGCTGAAGCAGCAACAGTCCACCCACGTGCATCGGGTGGTCGGGAGACTCTCCCAGCAGGAACATCGAATCGGTCGGTGCCATCGGTAACCGCATCGTCAATCTTTCCGCCCCCGTCGACGAGAACTGTGCTCCGCGCGGGGCCGCCCCAACCCCGCTGACCGACATTGCTGAACTCGGATTCATATTTGTACCGCAGATCGTTCGGCCACGGTCCGGAACGCCACAGTTCCGGGACTCGGCACGACGTGCGGGTTTCGCCCGGAGGCAATACCGCTGCATCGGCGGTGCCGGTACCGGACAATGGGCGCCAACCGCGACGAACGGAGGGCCGGTGAGTCTTCGAACCTGGGACGGTCCGCTGAACGGCGGCATCGCGATCCTCGGCGGCGGACTGAGCGGGCTCTCGCTCGCCGCGCATCTCGCCGCCACCCCTCCCCGGCCGGGGCCGGTTGTGGTCGTCGACGACGGCGTGCACGACATCACCGCCGCCTCGTGGGCGTCGTGGACACGACGCACCGGGTTGCTCGAGTCCGCGGCCACCGAGGTCTTCGATCGGATGCGTGTCGTGGCAGGCGGGCACGACCGCACCCTCGCACTGGGCGACTACCGGTATCGCGTGGTCCACGGCGCTGCCCTGGTGGCGGCGGTGCGCCGCCACACCGACCCGGTACCCGACGTGGGGTCGTCGATCGGGCGTGTCGTGGACGTCGACGACGCGCAGCGGCCATGCGTGGTTCTCGACGACGGCCGGGAGTTGCGGCCCGACTGGGTGTTCGACGCACGCGGTCCGGTGGAGGTCGATTCCCGCGCGGACGCCGCCCTCGATTTCCTCGGGGTGCGTATCCGCGCAGACGATCCCCTGTTCGACCCGCATGTGCCGGTGTTGTTCGACTTCCGCACGGATCAGACCGACCGGGCGTCGTTCGTGTACGTACTCCCCACGGACGCCCATCACGCGCTCGTCGAGCACGTCTGTTTTCTCGATCCGGATACCCCCGGCGTACCCGCCGACGTGCACCTCGCGGCGATTCGCGTCTATTTCTCCGAGGTCCTCGGAGTCGCGGAGGGCACCTACGAGATCGGGGCGTCGGAGCACGCGCGCCTGCCGCTGGTGGCGCAGCCGGCCGAGCGCACCGACGGCCGCATGATGCGGATCGGAGCGGCCGCCGGATTGCTCAAAGCGAGCAGTGGTTATGCCTACGAGCACATCCAACGCGACTGCGAAGCAATCGCGCGGTCGTTCGCGCAGCACGGGCACCCGTTCGATGTTCCCAAGCGCCACAACCGTTTCGCCCGCTACGATCGCGCGCTGCTCACCGCAGTACTCGGTCGTCCGAGCTTCCTCGAGGAACTGTTCGCCGCGTTGTTCGCGCGCGGGTCGGCGGCTCCGGTGCTGCGCTTTCTCGACGAGGACACCTCACTGCGCGACGAAACGAGGTTGTTCGCCGCGCTTCCCGCAGGTCCGCTGATCCGCGGGTTGACCGGGCGCTGACGACTACATGTCGAGCCCGAGATCGAGCACGGTCACCGAATGAGTGAGCGCACCGACCGCGAGGAAATCGACTCCGGTGCGGGCATAGTCGGCGGCGACGTCGAGCGACAGACCCCCCGACGATTCGAGCCTGGTCTGCGGAGCGGTGGTGTTGCGCCGCTGCACCGCGATCTGGGTCTGCCACAGCGGAAAGTTGTCGAGGAGAATCAGGTCGACGTTCTCGGCGAGCACCTCGTCGAACTGTTCGAGCGTGTCGACCTCGACCTCACAGGGGATGCCCGGTGCGTGTTCCCGGACGGCGCGTAGCGCGGCGACAACCGACCCCGCGGCCGCGACATGGTTGTCCTTGATGAGCGCCTCGTCGCCGAGCCCCATCCGGTGGTTGACCCCACCGCCGACGCGCACCGCGTACTTCTGCAACGCCCGAAGTCCGGGCAGCGTCTTACGGCTGTCGCGGATCTTCGCTTCGGTGCCGCGCACCGCGTCGACCCAGTGCGACGTGGCGGTCGCGATACCCGACAGGTGGCAGAGCAGATTGAGCATCGTCCGCTCGGCGGTGAGCAACCCGCGGGTGGGCGCCTCGACGGTCAGGACGGCTTCGCCGGGCACGACGCGATGGCCGTCCTCGGCCCGATCGACCACCCGGTAGTGGTTCGGTCCGATCACCTGGTCGAGGACGAGAAGTCCGACGTCGAGACCGGCGATCGTGCCGGCTTGCCGGGCCACGACCGACGCGGTGGTGGTCGCGTCTGCGGGCACGGTCGCATCCGAGGTGATGTCGGGTCCGTAGCGCAGGTCCTCGTCGAGGGCGCGCACCACCAGGGCGCGGGTCTCGTCGAGGTCGAGGCCTGCGGGCAGGGTGGTGGCCATGTCAGTTCGCTCCTGTCAGTTGCGGGATCGTGACGGCCGGTTCGCCGGCGCTGTCGAGGCGTTGTTCGAGACTGTGCACCCACGCCCGGTCCGGCACGGGATGGTCGCTGCGGGTGTGGCACCCGCGTGATTCGGTGCGCCGCTGCGCCGCCCGGACGAGTATCCGCGCGGTCACGGTGAGGGCCGCGTCTTCGAGGCTCGCCGGGTCGGTGCAAGCGGATATCGGCGCGGAGTCGAGGGCGACCGATGCGGCGGCGAGTCCGTCCGCGTCGCGGACGACGGAGGCGTGCTGCGTCATCAGTTGCTGCAGTGCGTTTCGTTCGAGTCGGGGCAGGACCGGCGTCGGCGCGTCGTGGACCTGCACGCGGAGACCACCGCGTTCGACGGCCGCCGCGATCCCGGCACGTTCGCCGAGAACCAGACCCTCCAGCAGGCTGTTGGAGGCCAGGCGGTTGGCTCCGTGCAAGCCGGTCCGGGCGACTTCCCCGGCCGCGTAGAGCCCGGGAATCCGTGTGCGGCCGTGGACGTCTGTGACGACTCCGCCGCACGAATAGTGCGCGGCCGGCGCGACGGGCAGCCGATCGCGGGCCGGATCGAGCCCCGCGTCGGCACACATCGCGGTGATGGTCGGGAACCGGTCCGCGAAGCCGTCGAGGTGGCGGGCGTCGAGGAAGACATGGTCTTCGCCGAGGTCGGCGAGCCGGGCCGCAATCGCGCGAGAGACCACGTCGCGCGGCGCCAGGTCGCCCAGGGGGTGGAGACCGTCGGTGATCGACCTGCCCCGTGAATCGACCAGGCGGGCACCTTCTCCTCGGACCGCCTCGCTGATCAGAGGTCGCCGTCCCACGCCACCGGCGGCGAACAGCACCGTTGGGTGGAACTGGACGAACTCGAGATCCGCGATCCCGGCGCCCGCACCGAGAGCGAGCGCAATGCCGTCGGCTGTCGCGCCGGGCGGATTGGTGCTGCATGCGTACAGCTGCCCCAGCCCGCCGGTGGCGAGCAGCACCGCCGGAGTGTGGACGATGCCCGCGCCGCGGTGGTCGAACACGAGCACGCCGGTCACGCCCCGGGCGTCGGTCAGGATCCGTGCCGCTGCGGCGCCGAAGAGCACCGGCAGACCCGCAGCGTTGAGCGCCCGCTGGATCTCGGCGCCGGTCGCGTCGCCGCCGGCATGGATGATGCGGCGGATGCTGTGCCCACCCTCGCGGGTGCGGGCGACAGCGCCGTCCCGGCCGATGTCGAACACCGCTCCGAGGTCGCCCAGCGCGGCGACGGCGTCGGGGCCGGCCGAGACGATCGACCGCACGGCGTCCTCGTCGCACAGACCGCCGCCGGCGGCGAGTGTGTCGGCGACGTGCGCGTCGACGGTGTCACCGACCGGTGCGACGACGGCGATGCCGCCCTGTGCGTACTGGGTGGAGGTGTCGGTGGGGCCGCCCTTGCTGAGCGTGAGCACCCGCATGCCGCGCAGGGACGCGGCCCGTGCGGCGGTGAGCCCGGCGACCCCACCGCCGATCACGACGAGGTCGGCGTGGTCCTCCCACGCCACCCGGCTCGTGCCGGTGGTCACTCGCCGCTGCCCGGATTTCCGATGGAGATCATGCGCTGAACCGACAGGCGGGCACGTTCGGCGACGTCAGGGGCGACGTGCACCTCGTCCTTGCCTTCCTGAAGGCATCGCAGCAGAGCGGCGGGCGTGATCATCTTCATGTACGGGCAGGACGCGCGGTCGTTGACGGCCTGGAAGTCGATGCCCGGCGCTGCCTTGCGAAGCTGGTGCAGCATGCCGATCTCGGTCGCGACGAGCACCTGTTTGGCGCCGGTTGCGCGCGCCGCGTCGATCATGCCGCCCGTGGAGAGGATCTTGACCTTGTCGTCCGGGACGAAGCCTTCCCCGGCGAGGTAGAGCGCCGACGTCGCACAGCCGCACTCGGGGTGCACGAACAGGTCGGCGTCCGGGTGCGCCTTGGCCTTGGCGGTGAGTTCGTCGCCGTTGATGCCGGCGTGGACGTGGCACTCCCCTGCCCAGATGTGGATGTTCTCGCGACCGGTGACGCGCTTGACGTGCGCACCGAGGAACTGGTCGGGCAGGAACAGCACTTCCCGGTCCGGGTCGATGGACGCGACCACGTCGACTGCGTTGGACGACGTGCAGCAGATGTCGGTCAGGCCTTTGACCTCGGCTGTCGTGTTGACGTAGGAGACGACGAGTGCGTCCGGGTGCTCGGCCTTCCACTCGCGCAGCTGGTCGGCGTCGATGGAGTCCGCCAGCGAGCAGCCCGCGCGCTCGTCGGGGATGAGCACGGTCTTGTCCGGGCTGAGGATCTTCGCGGTCTCCGCCATGAAGTGGACACCGCAGAAGATGATGGTGCCTTCCTCGGCCTCTGCGGCGATGCGCGAGAGGGCGAGGGAGTCGCCGACGTGGTCCGCGACGTCCTGGATCGCGGGCAGCTGATAGTTGTGCGCCAGCACCGTCGCGTTGCGCGCGCGGGCCAGCCGGCGGACCTCGTCGGCCCATTCCGGTGTCGCCTCGACGCCCGTGTAACCACCGGGTCCGTCGACGATGGCGGCGGCTCCCGCCCACTCGGTCGTGGTCATGGCCTTGCTCCTTCGGGAAGGGGACTCCGGGCGGGCTGCGCCCGAATTTCCGCTTTCAGGGGTTTTCGACTTAGAATCGAAAACATGCCACATAGTAACACTCGTCACGAAGTGCTCATCGTGGTGTTCCAGGTTCGCGCCTTCCCACCCTCGTCCCGGAACTCCGCCGGCGACCCCGAACTCGGGGTTCTGCTCTGGCAACGCGCCCTCGATCCCGAGGCCGGAACGTGGTCGCTCCCGGGCGGCACGCTGCGGAACGACGAAGACCTCACCACCTCCGCCCGGCGGCAACTGGCCGAGAAGGTGGACGTACGCGAGGTCGCCCATCTGGAACAGTTGTCGGTGTACTCCGACCCTCACCGGGTACCTGGTGAACGCACAGTCGCGTCGACCTACCTGGGCCTGGTCCCCATCACGTCCGACCCCCAGCTGCCCTCCGACACCTCGTGGCATCCTGTCTCCCACCTGCCCGAGATGTCGTTCGACCACGGCCGGATGGTGGAGAACGCGCGCGCCCGTCTTGCAGCGAAGCTCTCCTACACCAACATCGCCTACGGACTCGCGCCTGCAGAGTTCTCCATGTCGACCCTGCGCGAGATCTACTGCGCTGCATTGGGTTACCAAGTAGATGCCACGAACCTCCAGCGGGTACTGGCCAGGCGCGGCGTGCTCACAGCCACCGGGAACACCGCGCCGCCCGGACCCAGCGGCGGACGCCCGCCCGCGCTGTACCGGTTCACCGAATCACGCCTTCGCGTGACCGACGAATTCGCCGCGTTGCGGCCGCCCACCTGACCAGGGGCCGGGACCGGGCCGACCGGGAACGAACCGCGGGTGCCGCGGAGGCCGGTTAGGGTGCCCACGTACTCGACATCGGCTATCGCAGGAGCATCGTGACCACGATCGGCAATTCCCGGCTCGACATCTTCCCCTTTGCCCTCGGCGGCAACACCTTCGGCTGGACGGCCGACGAAACCGAATCCTTCGAGATCCTCGACGCCTTTCGCGCGGCGGGCGGCAACCTCGTCGACACCGCGGACTCGTACTCCGCCTTCGCACCGGGCAACTCGGGCGGCGAATCCGAGACGATCCTCGGCAACTGGGTGGCAGCGCGCGGCATTCGCGACGAGGTGACGATCGCGACCAAGGTCGGGCACCATCCCGAACACCCCGGTCTCGCACCGGCCAACGTCAGGGCCGCGGCCGACGCCTCCTTGAAGCGGCTCCAATCCGACCACATCGACCTGTACTACGCGCATTCCGACGATCCCGAGACCCCGCTCGCCGAAACCGTGGCCGCGTTCGACGAACTGGTCCGTGACGGCAAGGTGCGCTACGTCGGCCTGTCCAACTTCTCCCCCGACCGCGTGAAGGAATGGCTCGACATCGCGGACGCGCACGGGTTCGACGCTCCGGTCTCGCTACAACCGCACTACAACCTCGTGCACCGCGCGGAGTACGAGACCGGCTACGCCCCTATCGCCCTCGAACACAACTTGGGCGTTCTGCCCTATTACTCTCTCGCATCCGGGTTCCTGACCGGCAAGTACCGGTCGCAGGACGACGTCACCGGCCGGGTCCGGGAGCGAATGGCTTCGCGCTACCTCACCGACGCCGGCCTCGCCGTGGTCGACGCGCTCGGTGAGATCGCAACCGCCCACGCCGTCGAGATCTCCACGGTCGCGCTGGCCTGGCTGCTCACCCGGCCCGGCGTCGTCGCCCCACTGGCCAGTGTCAGCCGGATCGAGCAGTTACCGGCGTTGCTCGATGCCACACGTCTCACCCTTACCGACCTCGAAGTCGACCGGCTCACCGGCCTGTCCGACGCTTTCGCGGCGTAAGGGGGTTCGGCACCGGTGTGGTGGTGGACGTGGTGTCCACCACCACGGTCCCGCCGTGCCGGTGCACCCGAGCGGCTCAGCCGAGCCGTCGCGCCCGCAGCACCGAGTCGCGGACGGTGATCTCCTCGCCGGTGTGCGGGTGGGTGGCCGTGCGGGATCGGGCTTCGCATAGTTCGATCTCCCAGTCGCCGTCCGCGAGCGCCGGCACAAGCGATTCCGGTGTGAAGAGGAACGAATGGTGGCCGTGGCGGAGCCCCGTCTCCATGTCGTCGGGATGGTGGCCCACGACGAGCAAGGTGCCACCGGGAGCGACCGCGGAGCCGAGACGCCGCGTGAGGTCGACCATCCCACCGTCGGGCAGATGCATGAACTGCGACGAGACCAGATCCCACCGTTCGTCACCGGGCTCCCAGCTACGCACGTCGGCCTGAAGGGTGGTGACGCGGTCACCGACGCCGGACTCGGCGGCGTGCGCGGCTGTCTTCTCCAGTGCCGCACGCGCGAAGTCCATCGCGGTCACCGACCAGCCGCGACCGGCCAGCCAGATCGCGTCGGCACCCTCGCCGCAACCCACGTCGAGTGCACGACCGGGCGTCAAAGGTGCCGCCTCGGCTTCGAGTTGCGGGTTGACCCGTCCACTCCACACACGTTCTCCGGAGTAGCGGTCCTCCCACGCGGGTTGCTCGAACATTTCGGCTCGGCGTTCGGCGACAGCGCGGTCGGCGTCCTCGGCGGCAAGGTCGGCATTGACGAAAGCACCCACTCGATTGCCGTGAGCTGCCGAGCCGATCAAAGTCATGCTGATGTCCGTGGCGTTGCCGGCCGCGTAGAGGCCGGGCACTCCGGTGGCGCCCATCGGATCGACCGCGATCACCGTGCCCATCGGTGTACCGCCGAACTCGACCGGTTCCGGTTGCAGGCCCAGCGATTCCAAGAACTCGAGGTGTATCTGCGGTCGTGTGCCGACCACGATCGCATCGCGTTCGAGCAGTGAGCCGTCCGCGAGCCGTAGGCCGAGCAGTCGCTCGCCTTCGGTGACGACCTCCTGCGGCGTGCCGTGCTCGATCCGTACGCCGATCGCCGCCATGCGCTCCACATCGTCGGGCGGCAACTCGACACCGTCTGCGACGACGATGACGACATCGTCTGTGAGTTGGCGGAAGAGCAGACCTTGGTGCCCGGCAACGGGACTGGTCGCCAAAATGGCAATCGCGCGGTCGCGTACTTCCCAGCCGTGGCAGTAGGGGCAGTGCAGCACGTCGCGTCCCCAGCGTGCGGCGAGTCCGGGCACGTCGGGCAACTTGTCCACGGCGCCGGTGGCGATCACGACGCGGCGGGCTCCGACCTCGCGTCCGTTTGCGGTGGCCACAGTGAAACCGTGGTCGGTGCGGGTCATCGCCGTCACGCGTTCGGCTGCGACCTCTACTCCGTAGGCTGCGACCTCGGCTCTGCCGTCGGCCAGCAGTTCGAGCGGTGGTACGCCTTCACGGCCGAGATAGTTGTGGGCATGTTCGGCGGGGGCATTGCGGGGTTCTCCGGCGTCGATCACCAGCACTCGCCGTCGGGACCGGCCCAGCGCCATCGCGCTGCTCAGGCCGGCAGCGCCGCCGCCGACGATCACCACGTCGTAGTTCTCGATTTCACTCATGTTCCCAGGGTGCAGACCAGGGACCGGAATCGGCAAACATTCTTGCCGGGTCAGCAAAAAATTCGGGCATACTGGATGCCATGGAAGACGAAGACGTACTGAAGGGTGTGGGCCCGAGACTGCGACAACTCAGGCTCGAACGGGAGGCCACCCTCGGCGACCTCGCGTCGGAGACCGGCATCTCCGTCAGCACGCTCTCCCGGCTGGAATCGGGCCGGCGAAAGCCGACCCTCGAGCTGTTGCTTCCGTTGGCCCGGGCCTACCGGGTCGCGCTCGACGAACTCGTCGACGCGCCGGAAACCGGCGACCCCAGGATCCGGCCGAAGGCGGTGACCCGGCACGGCCGGACCTTCCTCTCGTTGACCCGGCGTCCCGGCGGGCTCCAGTCCTTCAAGATGGTGCTGCCGACGGTCGACGACGTTGCCCAGCCGACGCTGCAAACGCACGAGGGCTACGAGTGGCTCTACGTACTCAGCGGCCGGCTTCGACTGATCCTCGGTAGCCGCGACATGGTGCTCGCACCCGGCGAGGTGGTCGAATTCGACACCCGCACGCCGCACTGGATCGGCAATCCTGGGCCGGGGGCGTGCGAAGCTCTGGCGATCTTCGGTCCGCAGGGGGAACGGATGCACGTGCGTTCGTGAACACCCCCGAGGATGACCGATGAGCCCTGATGGTCATCGCCCACGAATATCGCTCGTTGGCGGCGCACCGATGCGTGGCGCGGTCCGGATCGGAGCGTCTGTCACCCGTGCGACCGAGGGGATTCGCTCACCGGCGAGATCCGCCGAGAGGTGCGACCGGACCGAAGACCATCGAGTCCTCGACCCTGCTGATCCTGTGGTCGATGGCGTCGCGGTAGTAGTTGTGACGGACCCGCCAATGCCCTCGGGTGCCCGACTTCGGCAACGCGTCCGGCGACCGTTCCACGTATCCGGCCTGGAGGTCCCACAACGGTTGCGCGGTCATCGGCTCGTCACCCAGGTGGGGATAGGCATGGGTGTAACCGTTCTCACGCATGTATCTGACGAGGTTCGCAACCGACCGCGCTGTCATGTCCGCCCGCAGTGTCCACGAGGCGTTCGTGTAACCGACCGACCACGCGAAATTGGGGACGTCCTCGAGCAGGTGGCTTTTGAAGACGAATCGATCGTGCGGTTTCACCTCGTCACCGTCGACCACCAGGCGTGTCCCACCGAAGCCGAGCAGTTGCAGGCCGGTAGCGGTCACGATGATGTCGGCGTCGAGGTGCCGGCCGGAAGTCAGTCGCACGCCGGTCTCGTCGAAGCGGTCGATGTGGTCCGTGACCATCTCGATGGAGCCCTCCGTGATGCCGCTGAACAGATCGGCATCGGGAACCATGCACATGCGCTGGTCCCAGGGGTTGTAGGTGGGGTTGAAGTGCACGTCGACCGGATAGTCCTCGGGCAGGTTGGCCGCCACGTTCGCGCGGATCAACTTGCGGCCCAGTTTCGGGAACCGGTGCGTGAGGTGCACGATCGCCGCGGTCTGTGCCGCATACCGCCACCGGATCACCCGGTGCGCCGCCCCGGCGGGCAGGAGCTTCCGCACAACGGGCACGAGGTATTGCTTCTGCTTGGCCGAGAAGATGTACGACGGCGAGCGCTGCAGCATCGTCACGTGTGCCGCCTTGTCGGTGAGGTTGGGAATCAGACTCACCGCGGTTGCGCCGCTGCCGATCACGACGATGCGCTTGCCCCGGTAGTCGAGGTCCTCCGGCCAGTGCTGTGGATGCACGATCTGACCCGTGAAGTCCTCTACTCCAGCGAATCTCGGGGTGTACGGCCGGTCGTAGTCGTAGTAGCCGGTCGCGAAGACGACGAACCGGCACCGGTAGCTCTCGTGACGCTTCTCGTCACCCTCCCCGACTTCGACGCCCAGCGTCCAGGTGTCGCTGTCCGAGTCCCAGTCGGCGGTCAGCACGTGCTGCTCGAAGCGGATGTGCTCGGCGATGCCGAACTTGCGCGCGGTGTGTTCGATGTAGTCCCTGATGTCGGCACCTTCGGCCAGTGCGCCCGGCTTCGCCCATGGTTCGAACGGGTAACTGAGCGAGTAGATGTCGCTGTCGGACCGCACGCCCGGATAACGGAACAGATCCCAGGTCCCGCCGACGCGCTGCCTGCGCTCGAGGACCAGGTAGTCGCAGCCTGGATTCTGCTCGAGGAGCCAGTAAGCGCAGTCGATACCCGACAGGCCCGCCCCGATGATGATCACGTCGTGCGAGTGGCCGTCACCGGCCGGTGGCCCGTCGGTTGCCGGTGAGCTGGCCGGCGCTGCGGCCGCCTCACCGGTCGCGGCCATGTTCGGGGTGTCGTTCGTGGGGATGGGGGAGCTGTCGGTCACGTGGACCTCCCTGATCGAGATGCCTCCCGGGCTGTGATCGTGCAACACCCGTCATCATATGTGAGACGAATCACATCTCACTGTGTTCCCGAGTCCCCAGCCCTTCCGGATGGCGCCACCAGGCGTCGACGACGCGACATGACGACGCTGCAGACACACGAAGGGTACGAGTGACTCTTCGCGCTCAGCGGCGTGCTTCGACTGGTCCTCGCGCGACTCCCGGCCATCACCTCACACCCGGCCGAGCGGTTGTGCTGCAGCGAGGTTGGCGGCCAATTCTTGTCGCGTCTGGTGTTCGTGTGCGAGCCACGCAGGCTGGCCCGGACCGCTGCGCCACGACTCGCCGAGGGGGCTGTTGTCTACGGTGTCGAATCCGAACCGATCGTAGAGCGCGGTGACAAGTTCCACAGCCTCGGGAAAGTCGCTCGAGACCGACAGCGCGTGACGGTCCGGGCTCCCGGCGGGTTGGGCCGAAGCGAGAAGGCGTGGCGCCTGGATGTGTGTGAAAGCCTTGGCCACCTTCGAGAGCGGAAGCTGTTCCTGGCGCAGTTCGTGGACCGTTTTCTCTCCCGAGTCCACAACGGCGAAGTTTCCGTCGCGCCAGGGCATGTAGTTGTTCGTGTCGAGCACGATCTTGCCTGCCAGCTCGTCCACCGGCAGATTGTCGACCAGCTTCAGGGGGATGGCTACCACCACGAAATCGCCCGCAGCCGCAGCGCCGGCAGCCGTGTCGGCGCGTGCCGACGGGCCGAGTTCGTCGACAAGATCCGTCAGAGTCTCGGGGCCTCGCGAATTGGCGATGACCACCGCGTATCCGGCCCCGATCGCTGCTCGCGCGATCTGGCTACCCACTTCCCCCGCGCCGAGGATTCCGATGGTCGTCACGGCTGAACCTCCTCGGGGTCAGCGGTTTTCGTCACGGCCCGTTCGATCATGTCGAGCGCAGCGTGCTTCAGACGTCGCACCTCATCCTCGGCGATACCCGATTTCTGCAGGAACTCGATGCCCTGCATGACGGTGATCAAGGCCCGGGCCGTTTCCGTCGGATCGACATCGGAATCGATCTCGCCTCGCTCCTGGGCTTCGGTGATCTGCCGCGCGAACAGCGCGAGCGTGTCGTCGTACACGCGGCACGCGCGCGTTCGCACGTCGTCGTCCTGAGCACTGAGCGCCGCGATGGTGTTGACCATCAGGCAACCTTGCTCCGGCAATTTCAGACGCCCACCATCCTCGAACACCACTGCCGACGTGAGCCCGTGCCACGGACTCGAATCGGCGGTCACCGCGGATTCGAGCCCCTCCTTCTGGGTGGCGCAGTAGTCGTCGAGGATCCGCAGGAACAGGTCGCGTTTGCTGCCGAACGCTCCGTAGATGCTCTGCGCGCCCAACCCCGTCGCCTCGGCGAGATCCTGCACAGATGTCGCCGTGTAACCGCCGCGCCAGAATGCATCCCTCGCGGCGGTCAAGACGTCCTGTTCGTCGAACTTCCTAGGCCTGGCCATGCAGGCGAGAGTACCCGTTATTGAATGATCCCTCAAATTTGACTTCGGGACGCTAGTGCTCTTTATTTGAGCGACCATTCAATAACCGCGAAGGGACGTTCCGCTCATGAACACACGACTGCTCGAAGGCAAGACCGCACTGGTGACAGGAGGATCGCGAGGCGTCGGCACAGGGATCGTGGCGCGCCTCGCCGCAGACGGTGCGCAGGTGGCGTTCACATACGCCAACTCCCGGACCCGGGCCGAAGACGTCGCTGCCGCGGCAGTCGCGAGCGGTGGCATCGCACATGCCATCCATGCCGACAGCATGAAAGAGGAGGACGTGACGTCTGCTGTCGCACAGACCGTCGATCGGTTCGGAAGTCTCGACATCGTGGTCAACAACGCCGCGGTCGGCACCTTCGGCCCCCTCGACGAGTTGAAGATGGACGAGATCGACGCGATGCTCACCATCAACGTGCGGTCTGCGGTTGTCACCATCCGCGAGTCGCTCGGCCACATGGGCAGCGGCGGCCGGATCATCAACATCGGCAGCATCAACGCCGATCGGACCCCGTTTCCCGGTCAATCCGTCTACGCCCTGACCAAGGGAGCACTGGCAAGCCTGACGCGAGGCCTCGCCCGGGACCTGGCCGCGCGCAACATCACGGTCAACAACATCCAGCCCGGCCCGATCGACACCGATGCCAACCCCGCCGACGGTCCCGCTGCCCCGAACATGCTGGGAGTCATGGCAGTAGACCGCTTCGGGACCACCGTCGAGGTTGCCGCACTGGTCGCCTACCTCGCAGGTCCGGAGGCGGCCTACATCACCGGTTCCAGCCTCGATATCGACGGCGGATTCGGCGCATAGTCATCGGGGTCCCGGCCGATCCGCAGAGGGACACCGCTGCGCTCAGCTGACCGTGGAGACCGGCCCATCCTCTGCGGGCCGGCTCCACATGGTCGCCGGCATCACCGGACAGTCAGGTATGCCCCGACCGGCCACCGAGCGTTCGGAGCAGTCACATCGGGGGCTGCGTTCCCACAAGGCCGGGATGAGGCGGAACGGAGACGGCGCCGGAAGTGGACGGCGATTCGGTCGGGGCCTCCTGAGCAAGTAACTCGAGGAGATCGTTTTCGGTCAGGACCTCGATACCGAAGCCCTTGGCCCGCAATTCCGAAGCCCGTGCCGCCTTGCCGGTCGTGAACGCGGAGGGGTCGGCGCCGGTGAACCCGTCGCCGATGACCAGCAGGGTGGTGCGCCGAGTGACGGCTTTCGCGGCGGTGGCACCGCACCTGGCGACCGCGTTCATTGCGCCTTGCCGTGTCATCGACATCAGTCCGCCGGTGAACGCTACGACCTGCCCGTACAAGGGATGGTCGGGATCGACGTCCGCCGCAGTGCCAGGGGCGACCAGTCGATCGATCTTGCGCTTTCCGACCCGGCGGCATCCATCCCAACCTGTTTCGGTGATCCGGCCGATTCGGGTTTCCATGGCCTCGGCCAACGCATCGATCGTGCCGGATCCGGTTCGCGCAGCGAGTTCGAGCGCGATGCCGGCTGCGGCAGCCGCGTCGGCGGCAGCGTCGTGGTGCGTAACCAGCTCGACACCCAGAGCGGCAGAAACCATCGGCAACCGATAAGAGACGAGGTCGAGGTGCCGACGCGCCCAGACCATAGTGCAGCCGAAACGTATTACAGGCCAAGGTAGCCCACTGTGATCGCAGGCCTTCCGCACGGCACCCGTGTCGAAAGCGGCGTTATGAGAGACGAGCGGGAACTCACCGATCACCTCGAGTACCTGTGGCCACACGTCCCCGAAACGCGGCGCCCCGGCGACCGAGTCCCCGGTGATGCCGTGAACCGACGTGTTGAACGCGGAGAAGTAATCGACGGCCGCAGGAGGACGGCACTCCCAGCTGTACGTACCGTCGAGGATTCCATCGCGCACCACGACGACGCCGATTGCGCAGATGCTGCCGCGATCGGCATTGGCCGTTTCGACGTCGAATGCGGCGAAGGACAGACCCCGGGCGCTCATCGGGTGACGAGTGGAAGCGGCCGGGCGAGGTTTCCGGCCGGCTCGACGAGGAAAGCGCGCATGGTGCGTTGGGATTCGACCTGCGCCCAGGCGTCAGCCAGGTTCCGGATTCCGCGGGCAAGCGCGAGTGCTCTCGCCCCTTCGAGCTGCAAATCGCCCGGCCCGGTCGCCGAACGCAGGGGCGCGGCTCGCGGGTCGGGGACGTCGGGCCAGTCCGGTCGGGTGAGCTTGTTCTTCACCGTGGCCGCATGTTCGGTGAATCGTTTATCGAGATCGTGGATCTCGGTTCGGACGGCGTCCACGGTGGCATCGAGATCGATCCAGCCGGCAATCGAAATCCTCTCGAGGACAGAGTTTTCGGGATCGGGGGCGCAGCGCAGGATGTGGCGACCGTCGAGCAAAGTCGCAATCTCGGTCCGGTTGTTGTCGAGAACCCACGCCCCGACCAGTCGCGACATGCGCGGAGGAACCGGGTTACCGATGTCGACGTGCCAGATCGCAACACTCGCTACTCGCTCGTCGACCACCGCGATCGGGCGGTGGTACGGCACAGAATCGGTACTCACGGCAACTCCTCGCAAACGGACGACGGTTCGATCCGTGGCATCGCGTCGGTTCCCTCGATCGTTACCGCGAGCATGGAGAAGGCACGGCAGTCGAAGGTGCGGCGAAACCCCGATCGGGCTGGGCACATCGACACGTCGGGAACTGTGAACATCTCAGGCGGCATCGGAGAATCTCGTCATGTACTCGGTATTGCCGAGTACTGGTAGTCAGTGTTACTTTGTACCGGTAGTCAGCAACACTGAGTAGGACGAAGGTGGCAATGGCGAATCCGATGACGGAAATGCTCAAAGGCACGCTCGAAGGCATCGTCCTGGCACTTCTGGCCGAACGACCCGCTTACGGCTACGAGATCACCACGTCCCTGCGAGAGCGGGGGTTCACCGATCTCGCCGAGGGCACCGTCTACGCCTTACTGGTCCGCATCGAACAACGCGGCTACGTGGACGTGGAGAAAGTGCCGTCGGAGAAGGGGCCGCCACGGAAAGTGTTCTCCATCAACACAAAAGGTAGAGAACAACTCGACGAGTTCTGGAAGACATGGAGCTTCCTTGCAGAACATATCGAACAGCTCCGCCGAGGGGGAAAGTGAGCATGACCGACTGGATCGGGAAAGTCACAGGCTCGTTCGAACAGAAAAGACAGTACAAACGGCACGCTGCCCGCATCGACGGTCTCCCCGAGCCGTACGACGTGGCGGCGAAGGCGTTGGTGAGATACCTCAACTATTCCAGCGGGCTCACCGACGGCGCGACCCTCGTCACGATGGTCGGAGACATGGCCGATCTCTGGGAACGAGCGGCCGTGGACGGCACACCGGTTCGGGAAGTCGTCGGTGACGACCCGGTCGACTTCGCAGAGACGTTCGTCCGTGCCTATACCGGCAGGCAATGGATCGACAAGGAGCGCGCACGCCTCACTCGATCCATCGACACCGCGGAACGGAGACAGCAATGACCACCGACGCAATGATTCGAGTACAGGGTCTCGAGAAGTCGTACAAGGACCTGCAGGTACTGCGAGGCGTCGACTTCGACGTGGCTCCCGGGAGTATCTTCGCCCTACTCGGCTCGAACGGCGCAGGCAAGACCACCGTGGTGCAAGCGCTGGCGACGCTGCTCGCCGTGGACGCCGGCACAGTCACCATCAACGGGTTCGACATCGCCACCCATCCGCAACAGGTGCGGGAATCGATCAGTCTCACGGGACAGTTCGCAACCGTCGACGACATGCTCAGCGGGCGAGAGAACCTCGTGCTCATCGCCAAGCTTCGCCACCTCGACAATCCGGGCCGAGTCGCGGACGAGTTGCTCGACCGGTTCTCCCTCACCACGGCAGGCGGCCGTAGGGCGTCCGAGTACTCCGGTGGCATGCGCCGCCGACTCGACATCGCAATGGGCATGGTCGGAAATCCACCCGTCGTCTTCCTCGACGAACCCACCACCGGTCTCGATCCGCAGGCGCGACTTTCCGTATGGGAGACGATCAACGAACTCGCCCGGCTCGGAACGACCGTGCTGTTGACCACGCAGTACCTGGAGGAAGCGGAACGTCTTGCGGACCGGATCGCCGTTCTCCACCAGGGCCGGATCGTCGTGAACGGCACCCTCACCGAACTCGAGGCGTTGCTGCCACCGGCGAAAGTCGAGTACGTCGAGAAACGCCCCACCCTCGAAGAGATCTTCCTCGCGATCGTCACCGACACCGACGAGACCGGCGGAGACGAGACGACCAGCAGCGTCCCAACCGGAACCCGGGAGGACCGATGACTACCGCTACCTTCTACAAGGACACCGTCACCCTCACGGGCCGTTCCCTGCGCCACATCATGCGAAGTCCGGACACCATCATCACCACGGCGGTCACTCCGGTCGCTCTCATGCTGATGTTCGTCTACGTCTTCGGTGGTGCGATCGACACCGGATCGACGTCGTATCTGAACTACATGTTGCCCGGTATCCTCCTCATCACGATCGCTTCGGGGATCGGCTACACCTCGTACCGACTGTTCATGGATCTGCAGGGCGGGATCTTCCAGCGCTTCCAGTCCATGCCGATCGCCCGGTCCAGCGCTCTGTGGGCACACGTGCTCACCTCCCTATTCGCATCCCTGATCTCCCTTATCGCCGTTGTCGGCATCGGACTGGTCATGGGTTTCCGCACCGGTACCAGTGCGCTGGGCTGGCTCACTGTCGCGGGCATCCTGATGATCTTCACTCTGGCCCTGACCTGGGTCGCCGTCATCGCGGGCCTGACCGCGAAAACCGTCGACGGCGCAGGCGCATTCGCCTATCCTCTGATCTTCCTGCCGTTTCTCAGTTCTGCATTCGTGCCCACCGACACCATGCCCGCACCGGTGCGGTGGTTCGCCGAGAACCAGCCCGTGACCGCGATCGTCGACACGCTTCGGGACATCTTCGCCCAGCGACCGGTCGGTGGCGACATCTGGATCGCGCTTGCCTGGTGCGTCGGTCTCCTCGTTCTCGCGTTCTTCACGGCAACGGCCGTCTACCGACGCAAGATCCGCTAGGCGGATGCGAAAGCAGAATGCCGGCCGGACGGACCGGACAACGGGCGAGATTTCCCCGTAGAGCGCGGTCGGCAGCGTAGCTTCAGGTGTGGATCTACCGGTGTGCACGTGAATCTCACGGTCGAGGAAGGAGCGATGTGACAGGTCAGAAGCAACGCATGCTGGCGGGCGAACTGTATATCGCGGACGACCCCGAACTCGCCGCCGACGCTTCGCGCGCAGCGGAACTGAGCGAGAAGTTCAATTCGTCGAGCGTCACCGATCCCGCAGCCCGGCGAGCGATTCTGACGACCCTGGTCGGATCGCTGGGCGAGGGCGCCGAGGTGCGCGCCCCGCTGCATGTGGACTACGGATACCAGATCACGATCGGCCCGCGAACCTTCGTCAACTTCGGAGCGGTCATGCTGGACGTCGCGCGGATCTCGATCGGCGCCGATGTGCAGATCGGACCCAACGTCCAGTTGCTCACACCCACCCACCCCCTCGATGCCGAACTGCGACGCGCGAAATGGGAAGCTGCCGAACCGATCACCATCGGCGACAACGTGTGGCTCGGGGGCGGCGTGATCGTCTGCCCCGGAGTGACGATCGGCGAGAACACTGTTGTCGGGGCCGGAGCGGTGGTGACGCGCGATCTGCCGCGAAACGTGGTGGCTGCGGGCGTGCCCGCCCGCGTCGTCCGGCAGATACCATCTTCTTCGCCGGATTCGGACCTCTGATCGCCTTCCGGTCAGCGTTGCTCGTTGCGGTGCGAATCGATGATGCCGTGGCGTGAACACCGCGCCCACCATCTGTCGGGGACGACCTGAACGATCATCCAGCGACCGCACTGCGCGCAGTACCGGGGCGGTTCGAGGCCGAGCCGAACTCCCCGGCGACTCTCGACCTCGAGACCGTCGACGAGTTCGGCACCGGTGTAGGCGTCGAACACGTCAGATGCTTTCGCCGAGCGCTTTGATCGGCATCCGCAGGTCGACGAGCAGGTCGAGGTCGGTTTCGGCACGACGCCCGAGGGTGGTGAGGTAGTTGCCGACGATAACGGCGTTGATGCCGCCGAGGATGCCTTTCCGGGCGCCGAGGTCGCCGAGAGTGATCTCCCGGCCTCCCGCGAACCGGAGGATCGTGCGCGGCAATGCAAGCCGGAAGGCGGCAATCGCCTTGAGCGCATCGGTGACCGGGAGCACCTCGAGTTCGGCGAACGGCGTACCGGGACGGGGGTCGAGGAAGTTCAACGGCACCTCGTCGGGTTCGACCGAGGCGAGGTCTGCGGCGAATTCGGCTCGCTGCTCCAATGTTTCACCCATTCCGAGGATGCCGCCGCAGCACACCTCCATGCCCGCTTCCCGCACCATTCGCAGCGTCTCGAATCGCTCCTCCCACGTATGGGTGGTGACCACGTTCGGGAAGTGGGAGCGCGCGGTTTCGAGGTTGTGGTTGTAGCGATGCACGCCCATGGCCGCCAGTTGATCGACTTGCTCCTGGGTGAGCATGCCGAGTGAGCACGCGACCTGGATGTCGACCTCGTCGCGAATCGCTGCGACGCCGGCGGCGACCTGCGCCATGAGCCGTTCATCGGGGCCGCGCACGGCGGCGACGATGCAGAATTCGGTGGCGCCGGTCTTGGCGGTCTGCTTCGCCGCTTCCACGAGCGACGGGATGTCGAGACGCGCAGCCCGCACGGGCGAAGCGAACAGGCCCGACTGCGAACAGAAATGGCAGTCCTCGGGGCAGCCACCCGTCTTGAGGCTGACAATTCCTTCGACCTCCACCTCGGGACCGCACCACGCCATGCGCACTTCGTGGGCGACACCGAGCAGTTCCTCGAGTCGTTCGTCGGGCAACCGGAGCACCTCGAGCGTCCGGTCACGATCGAACCCGACTCCGCGCCTGAGCACCTGGTCGCGGGCGAGGTCGAGGATGTCGGTGCGTGTGGGCGCGTAGGTCACTGCGTCTCCTGACTCGAACTTGAACACTGTTCACTTGAACGGCGTTCAGGTTAGGGGGCGGGTCCGATACTGTCAAAGGAGGCCTTCGGCACGGCGGGACGGACAGGAGCAGACAGGTGCAGTTGCGACGCGGCGACGTCCTCGACGGCGCCATGGCGATCCTCGACGAGTACGGGCTCGGCGACCTCACAATGCGCAAGCTCGCGACCTCCCTTGGCGTGCAGCCAGGCGCCCTGTACTGGCATTTCCCGAACAAGCAGACCCTCCTCGGCGCGATGGCCGACCGCATCCTGGACGGCGTCGACGCGCCACCGGCCGCCACCGACTGGGACGGCGCGCTCACCGAACTCGCCCACCGGTTGCGCGCCGCCCTCCTCGCCCATCGCGACGGCGCCGAACTCGTCGCGTCGTCGTACGCCTCCCGGCTGACCACCTCTCGCGCCCGCGACGCGTTCGTGGTCGCGGCGCAGCGTGCGGGGCTCTCCCGCGCGCACGCCGAACTCGCCGGTTACGCGCTGCTGCACTATGTGCTCGGCCACACCGTCGACGAGCAGTCCCGCGCACAGCTCGCCGAACTCGGCGCGCTCACCCGCGCACCCGTGGCGCCCGACGTCGCGACAGAGACCCCGCCGACCTCGGACGACGACCTCCTCGACGGCGATCCTGCAGTCCGCTTCGACTTCGGCCTGACACTGTTCGTCGACGGCATCCGGAGGCGCTTGAACGCCAGTGCCACATCCTGACGATTCGGTAGGTGTCGGGACCCTGCCGTACGTTCTCAGGACGTGACAAGCCCCTGGCCACCCGAGCGGATCGCCGCCGTAGCACCCGAACCGTCCTCCATGACGGCTGCCCGCGGACTCGGGTCTGCGTGGAACGGCACCGGGCGGAACGACCGAGCACTCTGGGGCGAATGCCGGGGCCGGGGTACCGCCGTCTATCGCACCGCGATAGACCTCGACGGGCCCTCGTACCGATGCTCGTGCCCGAGCCGGAAGTTCCCATGCAAGCACGCGCTGGCGCTGCTCATGCGCTGGTCCGAGGGCGCGATAGCGGAGTCCGCACCGCCGGATTCCGTGACCGAATGGCTGGCCGCACGCACAGCCGAGGCGGCACCGGCGAACGAGGCTCCCGGCGAACCGGCCAAGACGCCCGACCCAGCCACTGTGCGACGCCGCGCGGAGCGCGCCGCTGCCGGTCTGGACGACCTGGATCGGTGGCTGACCGACCGGATCCGCAGCGGTCTCGGTTCCGTGGACCACAGCTGTTCGACGTACGACGACATGGCAGCGCGGATGGTCGACGCGCAGGTCCCGGGTATCGCGTCCGCTCTGCGCGGGCTCGCCGGCGTGGTGGCGACCGAGGTGGACTGGCCGGCGCGTGTCCTCGCCGAGTACGCCCGATTGCACCTGCTGGTGGTCGCCTACCGAAAGATCGACGACCTTCCCGGCCCGCTCGCACGCTCGGTGCACACCCACCTGGGATTTCCCACACGGGCCGACGACGTACGCTCCGAACCGGCCGTCCGCGACCGATGGCAGGTGCTCGCGACGCGCATCTCCGAAGACAGCCGCCTCTTCACGCGCAAGGTGTGGCTCCGCGGACGCGACACCGGACGCTGGGCGATCGTCCTCGATTTCGCCCACGGCACCGCCCGCTTCCCCGTCGAGACTCCCCCGCCGGGGATGCTCGTCGACGCGGACCTGCATTTCTATCCCGGTGCCGCACCGTTGCGCGCGCTCGCCGGCACGCGGCACTCCGTTCCCGAACCCTTCACCACGCTGCCGGCGTCGCTGCCCGGCACGGCGCCGGACTTCGACGCGGCCCTGGACGAGTACGCCCGCGTTCTGGGCGCCGACCCATGGATCCGCTCGTGGCCGATGCTGCTCGACAGCGTGGTCCCGGTCGAATCGAGCGGGGCCTGGCATCTCGTCGACCGGCACGGCCGCGCTCTGCCCCTCGGTGGGGAGGACGACACCCGGTGGCGACTAGTAGCGGTCGCGGGTGGTCAGCCACTGACCGTGTGTGGCGACTGGGACGGCACCCGGCTGGCACCGGCGTCGTTGTTCACCGCGGGACAGGAGGTATCCCTGTGACCGACACCTTCGAAACCCTTTCCACCGCAGCACTACTCGGGACGGCTCGGTCGGCGCCCGCACCGGCGACGCTACACACTTCCGACGCAGCGGCAGCGCTGACCGGCGATCCGGCGTCGCGTCTGCTCGCGGCGGCCGCTCTCGAGTCCGCCTTTCTCACCGCAGCGACGCTCCCGACGGTCCGGACGTTGCCGGAACCCGCTCCCGACGACGATCGCCTCACGCTTCCGGCTGCGGCGGCCGACCGGCTTCGGGGTCTGCTCGTCGTCCGGTCTCCGCTGCTACCCGAGTGGTTCGCGCTCGCCGAGCGGTTCCGGGCCCCGCACGAGATCGTGGTGGATCTGCTGTGGTTCGCCGCACCGGACACCCCGCACCGCAAACACCTCCTACGTCTCGCCGGTGTCCGCGGCCAGTGGGTCGCCGCACAGAACCCCGCGTGGTCCCACCTCGTCACCCCCGATCCGTCCGACGAGCGTCCCTGGTTGCACGGATCTCCCCTGCAGCGCCGTCGGTGGTTCGCGGTGCTGCGCGCCTCGAACCCCCACGCCGCCACCGAAAGACTGACGGCGTCATGGTCGTCCGAGACGGCGGCGCAGCGAGGCGCGCTACTCGAACTGCTGGCCGACGGCCTCGGCGCGCACGACGAAGCCCTGCTCGAGCAAGCGCTCGACGACCGTAGCCGCAAGGTCCGCCCGGTTGCCCTGGACCTGCTGCGGCGTCTGCCCGACTCGGCTTTCGCCGCGAGGATGACCCGTCGGGTACGCGAGTGGACGCGCGTCGCCGGCGACGAACTCGTCGTCGACGTACCGAACCGTCTCGACGGCGAAGCACTTCGGGACGGTGTCGACGACGGCGCCTCCCGGACCGGTGGGGAGAAGATGCGCCGGCTCACCGCGGTCGCGTCGTCCGCCCCGCCGGCCGCGTGGCAGCACCTCGCACCGACCCCGGAGCAGATATTGGCGCTGCGCGTCGACGAACCCGTACGGGAGGCGCTCGACGCAGGCTGGACCGCGGCCGTCGCCGTACACCGCGACGGCGACTGGGCGCGCGCTTTCCTCCGCCGGGACGGCACCGCCGATACAGCCGTCGCGCAGGCCCTCCCCCGGCAGATGCTCGTCTCCCACCTGCTCGGGTCGTCCGGACGCGCATTGCTCGATCCCGCCTTGCTCGGGGCTCTCGCCGCGCCATGGCCTCGCGACCTGGCCGAGAAGGTCCTGATCGCCCTGTATCGCGAAGGGGGAACCGGTATCCGCTCGTTCCAGACGATCATCACCCTGATCGCGCACCGCGCACCGTTCGAACTCACCGAACTGCTCGCCGACGCCGCCACCCGCACCGACCACCTCGACCGGCTGAATCTGTTCGCGACGGCCGCCGACACCCTGACCCTTCGCCGAACCCTTCACGAGGAGCTGAGTTGACCGACGCCGCTACCGACCCCACGCTGCTGCGCCCCCACGCAGAGCAGCAGTACGCGCACGAACTGGCGGCGCTGGCGCGGCTCGACGACCGGCCGCGCCCTCCGTCCTGGCAGCTGTCGCCTTGGGCGGTCGTGACGTATCTGCTGGGCGGTGAACTGTCCGACGGCACCGTCGTCACCCCCAAATACGTCGGACCTCGCCGATTGATGGAGGTCGCGGTGGCGACCCTCGCCACCGACCGGGCCCTGCTGCTGCTCGGCGTTCCGGGTACCGCCAAAACCTGGGTGTCGGAACATCTTTCCGCTGCGATCAGCGGTACGTCCACCCGCCTCGTCCAGGGCACAGCGGGCACATCCGAAGATGCCGTCCGCTACGGGTGGAACTATGCGCGGCTGCTCGCCGAAGGACCGTCCGCGGACGCGCTCGTCCCGTCGCCGATCATGACCGCGATGCGCGACGGTGCCATCGCCCGCATCGAAGAACTCACCCGGATCCCCGCGGACGTCCAGGACGCGCTGATCACGATCCTGTCCGAGAAGACCCTGCCCGTCGCCGAACTCGGGATCGAAGTGCAGGCGAACAAGGGTTTCAACGTGATCGCCACCGCCAACGATCGCGATCGGGGCGTCAACGAACTGTCCTCCGCGCTGCGACGACGATTCAACACCGTCGTGCTCCCGCTGCCCGCCAGCGAAGAGGACGAGGTCGCGATCGTGACCCGCCGCGTCGAACAACTCGGGAGCGCACTCGAACTCCCCGCTCTGCCCACTGCAGCCGACGAGATCCGGCGCGTGGTCACGGTGTTCCGGGAACTCCGCCAGGGCGTCACCACCGACGGGCGCACCAAGCTCAAGTCGCCGTCCGGCACCTTGTCGACCGCCGAAGCCATCTCCGTCGTCACCGGCGGGCTCGCGCTGTCGGCGCACTTCGGCGACGGCATCCTGCGTTCCGCGGACATCGCCGCCGGCATCCTCGGCTCGGTGGTGAAGGATCCGGTGGCCGACCGCGTGGTGTGGAGCGAATACCTCGAGGCCGTCGTGCGTGAGCGCCCCGAGTGGGCCGACTTCTACCGCGCATGCCGGGAGATCACCGGGTGACCGGCGACGCCGAGATCCGGGTATTCGGCATCCGGCACCACGGGCCGGGGTCGGCGCGCGCGATTGCGCGGGCGCTCGCCGAGTTCGAACCCGACACCGTTCTGATCGAGGGCCCGGCCGACGCCGATCCCTTCCTCGCCCTGGCCGCGTCCGACGACATGCAACCACCGGTCGCGCTGCTCGCGTACGTGCGCGACGAACCCGCACGGGCGGCCTTCTGGCCGTTCGCCGCGTTCTCGCCGGAGTGGCAGGCGCTGCGCTGGGCGATTCTGCACGACGCCGATGTGCGGTTCTGCGATCTGCCGGCAGCGATCTCGCTGGCTGCGGAGCAGTCTCCGGAATCGGCGGAGCGCCCCGACCCGCTGGCGGCGCTCGCTTCTGCCGGGGGATACGACGACTTCGAGCAGTGGTGGGACGCAGTGATCGAACATGCGCGTCCCGGGGATGCAGAAGGCGCCGGAGCCGGAGCATTCGACGAGATCACCGCGGCGATGGAGGTCTTGCGCGCCGACACCGACCTGGACGAGCACACCGCGCGCCGCGAGGCCCATATGCGTCAGGTGCTGCGCACCGCGGTCAAGGCCGGAGCCCGGAACATCGCGGTGGTGTGCGGCGCGATGCACGCGCCCGCGTTGACCGGTCCCCTCGGGCCCGCCGCGCCGGACGCGCGACTGCTCAGAGGACTTCCCAAGGTGAAGGCGGCGCTCACCTGGGTTCCGTGGACACATTCCCGGCTGTCGGCTGCGTCCGGCTACGGTGCCGGCATCACCTCACCGGGCTGGTACGACCACCTGTTCACCTATCCCGACGACACCACCGCGCGCTGGTTCACCCGCGTCGCGCGGGTGCTGCGCGAGGAAGATCTGCCTGTATCGAGTGCGCACGTCATCGAAGCCACCCGGCTCGCCGACACGCTCGCGGTGCTGCGCGGTCGTGCCCTGCCCGGCTTGTCGGAAGCCGTAGAAGCCACGCGCGCGGTGCTGTGCGACGGCGACGATGTGCTGCTCGACCTCGTGGCACGCAAACTCGTGGTCGGAGAAGCGCTCGGAGCCGTTCCGGAGGACACCCCGACGGTTCCGCTCGACGCCGACCTGCAGGCGCGCTCGAAAACCCTTCGGCTCAAACGTGCCCCGATCGCCAAGAAGCTGGATCTCGACCTCCGTAAGGACCTCGATCTGCAACGATCCCGCCTGTTGCATCGGCTGTCCCTACTCGGAATCGAGTGGGCGCTGCCGGCCGAGAGCGCGGTGCGGTCCACCGGAACGTTCCGCGAAACCTGGTCGCTGCAATGGGATCCGGAACTGTCGGTGGCAATCGTGGAAGCTTCCCGTTGGGGTACCACCGTCGAGGCCGCTGCCTCCGCGACCGTCCTCGACCGTGCCCGGAAGCCGGGCACCACACTCGGTGAGGTCACCGACCTCCTCGAACAGGCGCTCCTGGCAGACCTCCGCGACGCGGTGCCGCACCTGGTCACCGCCATCGACGCCGCTGCCGCTCTCGATCATGATGTGCTGCACCTGATGTCGGCGCTGCCCGCGCTGATCCGCACCGTGCGGTACGGCGACGTGCGCGGCACCGACCTGACCTCGCTCGCGCATGTCGCCGACGCGGTGCTCGCCCGTGTCTGTGCGGGCCTGCCGTCTGCCGTCACCGGCCTCGACAGCGACGCCGCCGATGCGATCCGACGTGCCGTCGACGACGTGCACACGGCGCTGGCGTTGCGCGACGACCCCGACGCGGCCGGCCGGTGGCTCGACACCCTCGCCTCGGTGTGCGACCGCGACGACGTCGACGGCGTACTGACGGGCAGAACCGTGCGGATGCTCCGCGACGTGGGCAGATTCGACGAGCACGCCACCGGCGTCCGCGTCGCCCGAGCCCTGTCCGTCGGGTCCGCCCCCGCGGCGAAGGCGCGCTGGATCGACGGGTTCGTCGGCGGCGGCGGGCTGCTGCTGGTGCACGACCGCGGGTTGCTGTCGCTGATCGACTCCTGGGTGTCGGGGCTCCGCGCCGAGGATTTCGTCGACGTCCTGCCGGTGCTGCGTCGCACGTTCGGGTCGTTTGCGCACGGGGAACGCACGTTGCTCGGCCGTGCCGTTCGAGGGGGTTCCGAGCACCGCGCGACGGCGGCACTCGAACCTGCGCGCGGGCACCGCGCGCTCACGGCAACGGCACTGATCCTGGGGGTACCCGTATGACAACGGAGTTCGACGAGCGGATGCGGCGCTGGCGTCTGCTGCTCGGCGATGCCGCCGAGGAGTCCACCACCTCGCTGGGTGCCGGAAGCGACGCGGCGATGGATGGAGCGCTCGCCGCGCTGTACGACACGGACGCAGACGGAACGACGGGCCCGCGCAGCGGCGGACTCGGCGCCTCGGCGCCGAAGGTCGCGCGGTGGCTCGGTGACATCCGCACGTACTTTCCCACGTCGGTCGTGCAGGTGATGCAACGCGACGCGGTCGACCGACTCGGTCTCGATCAGCTTCTGCTCGAACCGGAACTGCTCGACGCCGTCGAACCCGACGTGCACCTCGTGGGCACCCTGCTCAGCCTGAACAAGGTGATGCCCGAAACCACGAGGGCCACAGCACGGACGGTGGTGGCGAAGGTGGTCCGGCAGGTCGAGGAACGCATCGCGCAGCGCACCCGGACTGCGGTGACCGGAGCGCTCAACCGGTCGGCTCGCACCTCGAATCCGAAGCCTCGCGACATCGACTGGCACCGCACGATCCGCGCGAATCTTGCGCACTACCAACCCGAATACCGCACGGTGGTCCCGGAACGCCTCGTCGGATTCGGGCGGCGCTCGCAGGCGGTGCAACGGGATGTCGTACTCGCGGTGGACCAGTCGGGATCGATGGCGTCGAGCGTGGTGTATGCGTCGGTCTTCGCCGCGGTGCTCGCCTCGATGCAGGCGTTGCGCACGTCCCTCGTCGTGTTCGACACCTCCGTCGTGGATCTCACGGACAAGCTCACCGATCCTGTCGACGTCCTGTTCGGCACCCAGCTCGGTGGGGGCACCGACATCAATCGGGCGATCGCCTACAGCCGGTCGCTGATCACGCGGCCCACCGACTCGTTGTTCGTGCTGATCTCGGATCTCTACGAGGGCGGAATCCGTACCGAGATGCTCGCCCGGGTGCGCGAGATGCTCGCCGCCGGGGTACAGGTCGTCGTGCTCCTCGCGCTGTCGGACGACGGGGCGCCGTCGTTCGATCGGGACAACGCAGCCGCGCTTGCCGCTCTGGGTGTGCCGGCGTTCGCGTGCACTCCCGAACGGTTCCCGGACCTGCTGGCACTTGCGCTCGAACGTGGCGATGTCGGGCGCTGGGCACAATCGGTGTAGTTCGTCTGCCGAGATGTGGTGCCGGGCCACGAGCCGTTTTCGCGGGTATTAGGATTACCTAACCGGCACGCGACGTGCACCGGCAAGCGAATCGAGGACATCTGTGAAACTCCGACTTATGGCGCTGGCCGCCGCCACCACGCTCGCCGTGGGTGCGTGCGGCTCGACCGACGACGGTTCGGCCGAAGAGACGGGCAGCAACGGAACCGGCGCCTTCCCCGCCACCATCGAGACGATGTTCGGGTCCGTGACCGTCGAATCACAACCCGAGCGCGTCGTCGCCCTCGGCTGGGGCGACGCGGAGACCGCGCTGGCGCTCGGTGTGCAGCCCGTCGGCGCGAGCGACTGGCTGGCATTCGGCGAAGACGGAGTCGGTCCGTGGGTTCAAGAGGGCTACGCGGAGTCTCCCGAGATCATCGGCACCGTCGATCCGTCCTTCGAGAAGATCGCCGCGTTGGCACCCGATCTCATCCTCGACACCGCCAGTGCGGGTGATCAGGGCCGGTACGACACGCTTTCCGCGATCGCCACGACCGTCGGCCCTCCCGAAGGTGCCACCGCGTACCTGACGCCGCGCGACGAGCAGATCTCCATGGTGGCGTCCGCGCTCGGCGTGCCCGACAAGGGTGCCGAGGTCGTCGCGGACATCGACGAACAGTTCGCCACCGCGGCCGCGGAGCATCCGGAGTTCGCCGGCAAGACCGTCACCGTCGCGGCGTACACCTCGGACGGGTGGGGCGCCTACGTTTCCGGCGACGCGCGCGTCCAGTTCCTGCAGGATCTCGGGTTCGTCAACAACCCGGCGGTGGAAGCCGTCGAGGCGGACAGCTTCTTCATCCCGATCTCGAACGAGAACCTCGGCATGCTCGACGCCGACCTGCTGATTGTGCTGCCCATCTACGTGGAGACCTCCGAGGTCACCGACAACCCGTTGTTCCAGCAGATTCCGGCCGTGCAGGACGGACGGTTCCTCGTCCTCGACAGCGGCAGCGACATCGCCAACGCCATCTCGCTGAACTCGGCGCTGTCGATTCCGTTCGCGCTCGAGCAGTTGGTCCCGCTGCTCAGCGAGCGCGTCGGCTGACGACCGGCGTACGCACCCGGGCCGGTCAGCGCCGGAACAGCTTGTTGCCCAGCCACACCACCGGGTCGTAGCGGCGTCCGGCCACCCGTTCCTTCATCGGAATGATGGCGTTGTCGGTGATGTGGATGTACTCGGGGCACACCTCGGTGCAGCATTTGGTGATGTTGCACAGGCCGAGTCCGGCTTCGTCCTGAGCGAGATCGCGCCGGTCCGCGACGTCCAGTGGATGCATGTCGAGTTCGGCGAGGCGGATGAAGAACCGGGGTCCCGCGAACGCGGGACGGTTCTCCTCGTGGTCGCGCGTCACGTGACATACGTTCTGGCACAGGAAGCATTCGATGCATTTGCGGAACTCCTGCGACCGTTCCACATCGACCTGCTGCATGCGGTACTCCCCCGGAGCGAGATCCGGGGGAGGCGCGAATGCGGGGATCTCCCGTGCCTTGGCGTAGTTGCCCGACACGTCGGTGACGAGATCACGGATGACGGGGAAGCCCCGCAACGGTGTGACCACGATCGGCTCGTCCGTCTCGAAGAGCGACATGCGGCTCATGCACGTCAGGCGCGGACGGCCGTTGATCTCCGCCGAGCACGAACCACATTTGCCTGCTTTGCAGTTCCACCGCACCGCGAGATCCGGCACCTGGGTTGCCTGCAACCGGTGGAGGATGTCGAGAACCACCTCGCCCTCGTTGACCCGCACCGAATACTCCTGCAGTTCCCCACCGTCGCGGTCCCCGCGCCAGATCCTGAACTCGGCGGTGTAGCCCTGGTCGCTCTCGGCCATCTCAGTGCCTCCGTCCGGGGTGACCGGCGAGCTCCTCGTCGGTGTAGTACTTGGCGAGTTCCTCGATATCGAAGAGTTCGAGTAGTTCCGGGTCCATCGGGGTCTGCTCTTGCCGCTCGACGGACACCTCCGGGATGGTGCGGTCCTCTCCGGATTTACGGCACACGAGCAACGTCCGCCGCCAGTTCGGGTCCATCGACGGGTGATCGTCGCGTGTGTGGCCGCCGCGACTCTCGGTGCGCAGCAACGCGGCCCGCGCGACGCATTCGCACACCAGCAGCATGTTGCGCAGATCCAGTGCGAGGTGCCAGCCCGGGTTGTACTGCCGGTTGCCCTCCACCGCGATGTCCGGGATCCGCTCGCGCAACTCGGCGAGTTCTGCGAGTGCGCGCTCGACCTCTTCGGCGGTGCGGATGATTCCCACGAGGTCGTGCATCACTCCCTGCAATCGCTGGTGGAGGGTGTACGGGTTCTCGGCATTCTCGTGATCGGCGGGGTCGAACGGCGAAAGTGCTGTGCGCGCTGCTTGTTCCACCGCCTCTTCCGTGACCACCGGCCGGTCCTCGAGACCGTGCACGTAGTCGGCGGCGCCGAGCCCCGCCCGGCGCCCGAACACGAGCAGGTCCGACAGCGAATTCCCTCCAAGCCGGTTGGACCCGTGCATGCCGCCCGAGCATTCCCCCGCCGCGAACAGGCCTGGAACCGACGCCGCCCCGGTGTCGGGATCGACCTCGATACCGCCCATCACGTAGTGGCAGGTCGGGCCGACCTCCATCGCTTCCCGGGTGATGTCGACGTCTGCGAGTTCGAGGAACTGGTGGTGCATCGACGGCAACCGGCGGATGATCTCGGCCTTGGGCATTCGTGAGGCGATATCGAGATACACCCCGCCGTGTGGGGTCGCCCGGCCCGCCTTGACCTCGGAATTGATGGCGCGAGCCACTTCGTCGCGCGGCAGCAGGTCGGGGGTGCGGAGATTGTTCTCCTGGTCCTCGTACCAGCGGTCCGCCTCTTCGGGGGTCTCCGCGTACTGCCCTTTGAACACCGGCGGGATATACGAGAACATGAATCGCTCGTCCTCGGAGTTCTTCAGAACGCCGCCGTCACCGCGGACCCCCTCGGTGACGAGGATGCCTTTCACGCTCGGTGGCCAGATCATCCCGGTGGGATGGAACTGGACGAACTCCATGTTGATCAGCGCGGCGCCCGCCCGCAGCGCGAGGGCGTGCCCGTCCCCGGTGTACTCCCACGAATTGGAGGTCACCTTCCAGGATTTTCCGATTCCTCCGGTCGCGATGACGACGGCCGGCGCGGTGAACTGGACGAACCTTCCAGATTCCCGCCAGTACCCGAAGGCGCCCGCGATCCGGCCCTGTTCGTCGACGAGGAGTTCGGTGATGGTGCATTCGGAGAAGACCCGCACCTTCGCCTCGTAGTCGCCCGTCGCCGCGAAGTCCTCCTGCTGCAACGACACGATCTTCTGCTGCATCGTGCGGATCAGTTCGAGCCCCGTCCGGTCGCCGACGTGCGCGAGCCGCGGATAGGTGTGCCCGCCGAAGTTGCGCTGGCTGATCCGGCCGTCCGGGGTGCGGTCGAACAGCGCCCCGTACGTCTCGAGTTCCCACACCCGGTCGGGCGCTTCGCGGGCATGCAATTCGGCCATCCGCCAGTTGTTGAGGAATTTTCCGCCGCGCATCGTGTCCTTGAAGTGCACCTGCCACGAGTCACGCGAATTGGCGTTGCCCATCGCCGCGGCGCATCCGCCTTCCGCCATCACGGTGTGCGCTTTACCGAAGAGCGACTTGCACACCACCGCGACTCGCAGTCCGCGCTGCCGGGCCTCGATGACCGCCCGTAGCCCCGCTCCCCCCGCGCCGATCACGACCACGTCGTAGCTGTGATGCTCGACTTCCCCCATGTATGTCGCCTTTCCCCAGTTGCGTCGTGCCTGTTTGCGGTGGTCGCTGTGCCGGTGTCAGCCGATGAATCGGAGGTCGGAGATGGTGCCGCTCGCCACGAGCATGATGTAGAAGTCGGTGAGCACCAGCGTTCCGAGAGTGATCCAGGCGAATTGCATGTGCCGGGCGTTGAGCTTCGAAATGTACGTCCAAAGCTTGTATCGCACAGGATGTTTCGAAAAGTGCTTGAGACGGCCACCGGTGACGTGCCGGCAGGAGTGGCAGGAGAGCGTGTACCCCCACAGCAAGATCACGTTCACCACGAGGATCACGTTCCCGAGCCCGAACCCGAATCCGCTCGGACTGTGGAACGCGAGTATCGCGTCGTAGGTGTTGACCAGCGAGATGACGAACCCGATGTAGAAGAAGTAGCGGTGCGCGTTCTGCACGATGAGGGGGAACCGGGTTTCACCCGTGTACGTCCGGTGCGGTTCCGCGACCCCGCAGGCCGGCGGCGAGAGCCAGAACGACCGGTAGTACGCCTTGCGGTAGTAGTAGCAGGTCAGCCGGAACAGCAGCAGGAACGGCAGCGACACGAATGCCAGTGGAATCCACCGTGGGAGTTCACCGACCCACACACCGAAATGCGAGGAACCCGGCAGGCACGACGCGCTGACGCACGGCGAATAGAACGGCGTCAGATAGTGGTAGTCGTCCACCCAGTAGGCGGTACGCGCGAACGAGCGGACGGTGGCGTACACGATGAAGGCGACCAGTCCGAGGACGGTCAGCGCAGGTGTCTGCCACCATCGATCGGTTCGTAGTGTGCGCGCGGCTATGCGCGCCCGGGCCGCATTTCGGACCCCGGCGCCGACAGGGGCGCTCACCGCTCCCCGTGCAATCCGCCGAGTCCTTCGTCGTCGGCGTCGACCCCGCGGAACAACGACTCGTCGTACGGCGAATCCGGAATCGGGATGCGGTCCTCGGACGCCGCCCACAGTGGCCGCGGCGGTGTCTCCTGGAAGTCGCGCGCGTCGATGTCGAGACGGTCGAGGTCGTTGGTGAGCCTGCGGACGGACGCGGCGTCGCCGTACCGCGACCTGAGCGAACCGACGCATCGACGCAATTGCCCGATCGCGTTCTGAAGATCATGCATATCGGTGGTGGACATCGGTACCTCCGAAACAAAACGGTCGGCACGCCGACGCCCGCCGACTCCATGTGATGGCGTTCACACTACGACAGGTGCACGCGCTTGCGAGCCGTTTCCCGGGTTGCGTCTAGCAGTTGTCGCCGACCACAAACGCACCGGCCCGAAGACATCGTGGCTCGGCGGCCCGAGAAGCGTCGTTTCCGTCTCGGGTTGCGGACGCGGTAACGCAGGCCGGCGTCCCTGCGACATCTCGTACGTCGGCGTACCCCATCTGTTCGAATCGAGGCACCCACCATGCGAGAAACACCTCCTTTGCTTGCCTCTCAGTTCGGAACGGCGTCGATCGTGGCTGTCTCCCGCACAGCCGGCGTTCACCCCTTGTAAGGCAGTCCCCTGGCGGCCGCACCGCCGCCTCACACGACGACGAAAACCGCCGACGTCGACGAGCATCCTCGGCCCGGTGCGCGGCTGGCGCATGTCCGGTAAACGACGGTGCCGCGACAGCAGTTGGCGCTGACTCACCCTGCACCATAAGGTTTTTCACTATTTGTCGGCTCCCCGATCGTGCTCGAGTCCGACTCGTACGCGCGGGCGGGCGGCGCGCTCCCTGGTCCACGGACGTGGACCTCGACTGTTTCCCGGGCGACCCCGGGGGAGTTCCTGGCCGCCTCGGCATCAAGCCGCCGGCCGAATACGACGGCGGAGCCGGTCCCGGCCCGCCTCTCCCTTTACAGAACGGAGTTCCCGAATGACTACGAAAATCGGAGCAGTGACCGGGCACAACACGTCGGCGGTCCCGTTCGGCGTCGGCGGCACGGACCTGGGCATAGCCCGCCGGCTCCCCAACGGACGCCAGGCCATCGTCCTGGGTGACACGTTTGAAGAGATGCGCGTCGGTGGTCCCGGGTGGCGGTCTCCGGTAATGCTCCTCACGGACGAGCAGAGCCCGGCAGACTACGCCAACGGCCTGACGTTCCATGGGGCCATCGGCGGACCGAATGCCCGCCAGTTGTGGCCGTACACCCACGACAGGTCGCCGTGGACCAACGGCGGATTCTCCACCGTCCTGCCCTCGGACCTTCTGGTCGTCGGCTCCCGGATCTACCTGTTCGTGACGATCTGCCGGTCCCTCGAGGAGATCCTCTGGACGGAAATCCAGTATTCCGACGACAACGGCCAGACCTGGTTTCACGCCGGCCCCGCCGGACAACGCGAGTGGCATCACGAGGGCGGTTTCCAGATGGGGATTACGTGGGAACTGGGGACCGATGGCTGGGTCTACATCATGGGCAACAAGTGGTTGGTGGACGGCGGCTCCAACGTCCACCTCTACCGTTGCCGCCCCAACGAGGTGGCGGACCGCTCCAAGTGGTCCGGCTGGGGATGGAACGGGACGGACTGGGGATGGAACCGGGCGTGCTCGGACATCTTCCCGGCGGGGACAAAAGTCCGGGAGATGAATCTCCGTCTGGTCCAAGGCCAATGGCTCCTCACCTATACCCAGACCGCTCCGGATATCCGAGTGAACGTCAAGGGCCTTCGCAACGGGCCGACGTCCCATATCGGGGATGCCCCCACGACGACCGTCGTCCGTCACGTGGAACACGACGTCGAGCCCCAGGATCCGAACAACACTCTGGCGCAGTGCTACGGCGGGTACGTCCTCGTGGGCTCGACGCTCGACGAGCTCTATGTCCTGGTCTCCCAATGGGATACCCGCGACGGCTGGCCGTACCAGATCAATCTCTACCGGCACACGGTCCACGCAGATATCCCGCGTCCCGCACCGGTACCGACGCTCGATGAGGTGGTGGACCAGAACTATCTCCTATCGCGAGCCGTTCTGGCCAAGGTCGGCGGCACCGTCTCGGATCTCCCCACCACTCCGGCGGCGGCCACCTTGGACGCGGCGCGGCACACCAACACGGCGTTGCGGCGTGTTGCCGCCGCTGTGGGTGCACCCACGGACGGAATCTGACATGACCGACCCGGGCATCCCACCGCCGGCAATGTCGTGAGGACTGCCGCCTCCGCCACGGTCACGTGGCGGAGGCGGGGTCTGCACTGCCCCACACTGTTCTGGCCGGGAAACTGGTGCGGCGCCGCCCACGCCCGGCTATACCGGAACGTCCCGCACCCAGTGCGGCGCCGCGGATACGAACTCCGCAGAACGGAGCAAGCCCGCGCCTTCGGGTATCGCACCCAGCAGGGGCACACCCGTCACCGCGGGCAGGTCGACGACGTTGCATCGCTCGGCCAGATCCGGTGTGGCAGGACTGCTGCCGATGACGATTCCGCGGCATTCCACCCCAGCCGTGCGCAGCGCGCGGACGGTCAGCGCGCTGTGGTTGAGAGTCCCGAGCGACGCGGCGGCGACCACCACCGCCGGCGCGTCGAGCGTTGCGGCGAGGTCCACAAGGGTGAACCCCGCGGCACCGAGTCGGACGAGTACGCCTCCGGCGCCCTCGACGAGGACCAGATCTGCCCTGTTCCCGAGCCTGCGAACAGCGTCGGCAGTGCTCGCGAGGTCGAGCAACGCTCGTCCCGAGCGTCGGGCGGCGGTGTCGGGTGCGAGCGGATCCGGGTACCGGGCGAGTTCGACGGTGTCGATCCCACCTCCGGTGAGGCGGACGATCTCGGCCAGATCGCCGGGTTCGTCGTCGCCGACCCCGGTCTGGGCCGGTTTACACACCGCGACCCGCAGTCCACGGCTCGCGGCACGCGATGCGAGCGCGGCGGTCACGACGGTTTTCCCGACTCCGGTGGACGTGCCGGTGACGAACAGAATGCTCATACGCGGACCTCGGCCAGCACGTCGGTGAGCACCGAGTCCACCACGGCGCGTTCGTGGCCGGAAATGTTCGCGCGGGCGGTCAGACGCAAGCGCGACGTTCCCTCGGGCACCGACGGCGGCCGGAAACACCCGACCTGCACGCCGCGTTCACGACAGCGCCGGGCCGCTCCGGCCGCGACGTGCGGGTCGCCGAGAATCACCGACACCACCGCGGACGGTGGCGGCTGCACTCCCGTCACCCGGGCGAGGTGCGCGGCCTGATCGAGCACCGCTCCGGCGAGGCCGGGTTCGGCTCGCAGCACTTTCAGAGCGCCCCGCGCAGCACCGACGGCGGCGGGAGCGAGACCGGTGTCGAAGATGAACGTGCGGGCGGTGTCGATGAGATGGTCACGTACCCGGCCGGCCGCGAGAACCACACCGCCTTGGGAGGCAAGGGCTTTCGAGAGGGTCGCAGTGACGATCACGTCCGGTTCCCCGGCCAGACCGACTTCGTTGACGAGCCCGCGTCCACCCACCCCCCTGACCCCGATCCCGTGGGCTTCGTCGACGAGCAGCAGGGCACCGTGGGTGCGGCACACGCGGTGCAGATCCCGCAGGGGCGCGAGGTCGCCGTCGGTGCTGAACACCGAGTCGGTGAGCACGAGCGCTCTCGGTTCGGTCCGCGTGGCGAGGGCGTGTGCCACCGCGTGGACGTCGCCGTGCGGGGTGACGCAGATCCTCGACCGGGAGAGCCGGCAAGCGTCGACGAGCGACGCATGACATCCCGCGTCCGAGACGACCAGAGTCTCCTTGCCCGCGAGCGCGGTCACGGCGCCGAGGTTGGCGGTGTATCCGCTGGAGAACGCCAAGCCGGTCTCGGCGCCGGTGAACTCGGCGAGTTCGAGTTCGAGCAACTCGTGCTCGGCCGTCGTCCCGGTGACCAACCGCGAACCGGTCGCGCCGCCACCCCACCGGCGTAGCGCGGCCGTCGCCGCAGCGAGGACTTCCGGATGACGGACGAGTCCGAGGTAGTCGTTGGACGCGAGGTCGATGAGCGGGGCGGCGGCGCTGCGGGGCGCGAGTTCCCGGTGGAGCCCGGCGAGCCGCCGCCGTTCGGCAGCGTCGTCGAGCCAGGCCGGACCGGCAGGGGTAAGCATGCTCACACCGTACTTGAACACCGTTCAAGTACGGAAGCGTGGCCCGGTCTCAGCCCCGCACGGTGGCCGCGGCGGCAACCACGCCCGCGGTGATCGCAGCGACGTCGGCCGGGGTGCACACATATGGCGGCATTGTGTAGACGAGATTGCGGAAGGGGCGCAGCCACACCCCCTCCTTCACGGCAGCCGCGGTGGCAGCCCGCATGTCGACCGGTTCCACCGTCTCGACCACCCCGATCCCGCCGAGCACACGCACGTCGGTCACGCCGGGCAGGTCCCGCGCGGGTGCCAGACCGGACTCGAGTTGCGCCGTGAGATTGCGCACCTCCGCGCGCCAGTCCCTCGACAACAGCAGCTCGGTCGACGCCACCGCGACCGCGCACGCGAGCGGGTTCCCCATGAACGTCGGCCCGTGCATGACGCCGCCGCCCTCGCCCGCACTGATCGCTTCCGCGATATGCGTCGTGCACAGCACCGCGGCGAGCGTCAGGTACCCGCCCGTCAGCGCCTTGCCCACACACATCAGGTCCGGCGCGACCCCCGCGTGGTCGGCGGCGAACAACTCCCCCGTCCGGCCGAACCCCGTCGCGATCTCGTCGAAGATCAGCACCAGCCCGTGTTCGTCACACATGCGCCGCAATTCGCGCAGGTAGCCCGGGTCGTGAAACCGCATGCCCCCGGCGCCCTGCACCACGGGCTCGACGATCACCCCGGCGAGTTCGTGCGCGTGTTCCTCGAGGACCGATTCGAACGAGGCGACATACGACGCATCGAACTCGCGGGGCGGCGCCGACGCGAACACCTGCCTGACCAGCACATCCGTCCACATCGCGTGCATGCCGCCCTCCGGGTCGCACACGCTCATGGGGGCGAGCGTGTCGCCGTGGTACCCACCCCGCCAGGTGAGCAGGCGGTGTCGTTCCGGACGGCCGACCGCGCGCTGGTACTGCAGCGCGAGCTTCGCAGCCACCTCGACCGAGACGGACCCCGAGTCGGCGAGAAAGACCTTGTCCAAGCCCTCCGGGGAGATCTCGACGAGCAACTCTGCGAGGCGCGCGGCCGGAGCGTGCGTGAGCCCGCCGAACATCACGTGGCTCATTTTCTCCAGTTGCCCGGTGACCGCAGCGTCGAGCACCGGATGCCGGTACCCGTGAATCGCCGCCCACCACGAACTCATGCCGTCGACGAGCTCGCGCCCGTCCGCGAGGAGCAGCCTCGTACCTGTCGCACTGTCAACCACCAGGGGTTCGGTGGAGGCCGGAAATGCGCCGTAGGGATGCCACAGATGGTCGGCGTCGAGGGCGGCGATCCGCTCGGCAGACATGGGGAGAGAAACCACGGCACGACTGTAGGCGGTTGGAGCAGGCGGCCACCTTGCGCGTAGTCTGCCCAAGTTCCTGGGTACGAAGGTCACAGGAATCGATCTTGCGTGTTCCACGGGTCCCGCCCGAGACACCGAGACAACGGCACCGAGACAACGTCGAGCCACGAGACTAAGTCGAGCCACGAGACTAAGGAGAACGTGAATGGCAGTCCGCACCTCGGACTCGGGTCCGAAGGCAGCCGCGGCCACTGCCACCCGTCTCCCGTATCGCGCCGACCTCGACGGTGTCCGAGGTCTCGCGATCGCTCTCGTCGTCGTCTTCCACGTCTGGTTCGGGCGCGTGTCCGGTGGTGTCGACGTCTTCCTCGCACTGTCCGGGTTCTTCTTCGTGGGCACCTTGCTGCGGGTCGCCGAGTCGCATGCTCCGCTCGACCCCCGGCCGGTGCTGCGACGGGTGGGACGGCGACTGTTTCCGCCGCTGATCGTCGTGCTGCTCGGCACGACCGTCGCGGCGGTCGCCCTCTTGCCGTATACGCAGTGGTTCCGGGTCGCCGAACAGACCGGTGCGTCTCTGCTGTTCATGCAGAACTGGCACCTCGCGCGCACGGCGAGCGACTACCTCGCCGCCGACCCGATGGTAAGCCCCCTCCAGCACCTGTGGTCCATCTCGGTGCAGGGCCAGTTCTATCTCGGCGCGCTGCTCGTGGTGTTCGGAGCGGTGTGGGTGCTGCGACGGAGGTCGCTTCCCTCACGCGGACCGCTCGCGGTGCTCCTCGCGCTGCTGACCGCGGCTTCCCTCACGTACGCGATACTGGCCGACGTACCGCAGTCGTGGCGGTACTACGACAGCGCTGCTCGGATGTGGGAGCTCACACTCGGCGGAGTGTTCGCCTGCGTGATCCCGTGGCTGCGGATCCCGCGCCCGCTCCGCATCGTCCTCGGTGCCGCAGGTCTCGCGGTGCTGTTCCTGTGCGGTGTCCTCATCGACGGAAACAGCCTCTTCCCGGGCCCGTGGGCACTCGTGCCCGTGGGTGCGGCCATGGCACTGATTTTGGGCGGTCACACGCCGACCGGGGACGGCACCGCCGACACACCCACCGCGAGATGGTTGTCGAGCGTCCCGCTGGTCCGGCTCGGATCCGTTGCGTACGCCCTGTACTTGTGGCACTGGCCGGTGCTCATCGGCTACCTCGTAATCCGTGAGACGCCGTCCGTCGGCCCGCTCGGCGGACTCGCGGTGATCGTGATCTCGCTGGTGCTCGCGGAAGCCACGACTCGGTGGCTCGAGAATCCGATCCGCCGGTCCGACTCCGGAAGGATGCGCACCGTCCTCGTCGCCTCCGTCACCGTGTTCGGTCTCGTACTGATGGCCGCGTCCGCGAGCTGGACCACCCATGTGGCGCGCCAGGACGGCGTGCTCGAGCGTGTGGTGGCGCTGACCCCCGACCGGTACCCCGGCGCAGCGGCACTGACCGGCTTCGCCGACGCCGAACCGCAGCCCGTGCAACCGCCGCTGCTTGTCGCGCACCTCGACCTGCCGCCGGCAACGCTGGACCACTGCATCGCCCAGCACACCAATCGCGAACCGCTCACCTGCACCTACGGTGATCCGTTGTCGACCAGGCGGATGGTCCTCGCCGGTGGTTCCCACTCGGAACAGTGGCTCGCGGCACTCGACACGATCGGCAAGGAGCGCGGATTCCGGATCGACACCTATCTCAAGGTCGGTTGTCCCCTCTCGGATCCGCTCGCGCCGCTCACGGAGGAGTCCCCGACCGTCGAGTGCGACACGTGGTCGGTCAAGGTGCTTGCCGAACTGCAGGCCGATCCGCCCGACTATCTCTTCACCACATCCACGCGGACGAAGGACGAGGGTGAAGGCCCCGGCGATTTCACGCCGTTCTGGTACGTCGATCTGTGGCGCACACTCGACGAGTACGGCATCCCCGTGGTCGCGATCCGCGACAATCCGTGGCTGTTCCACGGCGACACGAGATACCGCGCCGCCGACTGTCTCGCGGGCGGGGGTAGTTCCGATTCGTGTGGGGTGGCTCGTTCCGACGCGCTCGACCCCGTCGATCCGGCGATCGAGGCCTCCGCGTTCTCCCCGAACGTGAGCCTCATCGACCTCTCGGACTCGCTGTGCCGGGCAAACACCTGCCGCGTGATCGAAGGCAATGTTCTGATCTATCGTGACGACAATCACCTCACGACCACGTACGTGCGGACGATGACGCCCGATCTCGACGAGCAGTTGGGTCCGGCCACCGGCTGGTGGTGAACGCCAGGCGGGTTCATCGCGCCGGGTGAGGCTACTGTGCAGTCATGCAGCCCAGCGCCACGGACAACAGCGAAGAAACCCCCGAGACCATCCCCGTATGGCCCGGCAGTGCCTATCCCCTCGGCGCGACCTACGACGGGGCCGGAACGAACTTCGCCCTGTTCTCCGAGATCGCCGAGAAGGTCGAACTGTGCCTGATCTCGCGTGAGGGCACCGAGACCCGGATCCCCCTCGAGGAAGTCGACGGATACGTGTGGCACGCGTATCTGCCCACAGTCTCCCCCGGCCAGCGCTACGGCTACCGCGTGCACGGGCCCTACGACCCCGAGAACGGTCACCGGTGCGACCCGAGCAAGCTGCTGCTCGACCCGTACGGCAAGGCGTTCGACGGGGATTTCGACGGCGATCCGTCCTTGTTCTCGTACGCACTTCCGTCGAGCGGCGACGCGGAGTCCGACGCCACGCCGGCAGACGACGACGAGTCCGCAACGGAAGCAGCCGGTTCGGACTTCCCGCAGCTCGATTCCCTCGGTCACACCATGACGACGGTGGTCATCAACCCCTTCTTCGACTGGGCGAACGATCGCCACCCCCGGCGGCCCTACAACGAGACGGTGATCTACGAGGCGCACGTCAAGGGGATGACCGCCACACACCCCGATGTGCCCGAGTACCTGCGGGGCACCTACGCGGGCCTCGCCCATCCCGCCGTCATCGATCACCTGCACGACCTCGGGGTGACCGCGATCGAACTGATGCCGGTGCACCAGTTCATGCACGATCAGGTGCTTCTCGACCAAGGTCTGCGCAACTACTGGGGGTACAACACCTTCGGGTTCTTCGCCCCCCACGCGGAGTATTCGTCGTCGTCGAAGCCGAGCGAAGCGGTGGCCGAGTTCAAGGCGATGGTCCGCGCATTCCACGAGGCGGGCATCGAGGTGATCCTCGACGTGGTTTACAACCACACCGCCGAGGGAAATCACCTCGGGCCGACCATCAGCTTCCGAGGAATCGACAATGCCGCGTACTACCGTCTCGTCGACGACGACAAGACCCACTACATGGACTACACCGGTACCGGCAACAGCCTCAACGCCCGGCACCCCCACACGCTGCAACTGATCATGGATTCGTTGCGGTACTGGGTCACCGAGATGCACGTCGACGGCTTCCGCTTCGACCTGGCGTCCACGCTCGCCCGCGAACTGCACGATGTGGACCGGCTTTCGGCGTTCTTCGACCTCGTGCAACAGGATCCGGTGGTCTCGCAGGTCAAGCTCATCGCCGAGCCGTGGGACATCGGTGAGGGCGGCTACCAGGTAGGCAACTTCCCGAGCCTGTGGACCGAGTGGAACGGCAAGTACCGCGACACTGTCCGCGACTACTGGCGCAGCGAGCCGTCCACCCTCGGCGAGTTCGCCTCCCGCCTGACCGGCTCCTCCGACCTGTACGAGGACACCGGCCGGCGCCCCGGTGCGTCCATCAACTTCGTCACCGCACACGACGGCTTCACGCTCGCAGATCTGGTGTCCTACAACGACAAGCACAACGAAGCCAACGGCGAAGACAACCGCGACGGCGAGTCCCACAACCGGTCGTGGAACTGCGGAGTGGAAGGGCCGACGGACGATCCCGAGGTCCTTGCTCTGCGGGGGCGCCAGCAGCGCAACATCCTCGCGACTCTGGTGCTGTCGCAGGGCACCCCGATGCTCGCACACGGCGACGAGATGGGCCGTAGCCAGCACGGCAACAACAACGTGTACTGCCAGGACAACGACTTGTCGTGGATGGATTGGTCTCTCGCGGAGACAAATGCCGATCTGGTGTCGTTCACCCGCAACGTCATCGCACTGCGCACCGAGCATCCGGTGTTCCGGCGCCGCCGATTCTTCGAGGGCCGGCCGATCCGCAGCGGCGCCCAGTCGCGCGACATCGCGTGGCTGACCCCGTCGGGCGACGAGATGACCCCTGAGGACTGGGACAGCGGTTTCGGCAAGTCCCTCGCGGTCTTCCTCAACGGCGAGGGCATACCCGAGCCGGACCAGCGCGGGCAGCGCGTCGTCGACGATTCGTTCCTGTTGTGCTTCAACGCGCATCACGAGCCGCTCGACTTCGTCACCCCGGACGGCGCCCACGCGGACGAGTGGTCCGTGGCGATCGACACGGAGATCCCGGACGGATTGCGGGAGTGCACCATCACCGCCGGCAAACCGGTCCGGGTCGGGGCACGCTCGATGCTCGTCCTGCGGAGGACCGCATGAGCGCTCTTCCGTTGCTGTCGACCTACCGGTTGCAGATGCGGGGAGACGCGTTCACGTTCGCCGATGCGACCGCTGTGGTCGATTACCTGGACGCTCTTGGGATCTCGCACGTCTACCTGTCCCCCATCCTCAGCGCCACCACCGGATCGAGCCACGGGTACGACGTCGTGGATCCGTCCACGGTGTCGTCGGCGCTCGGGGGACGCGCAGGCTTCGAACAGTTGGTACAAGAAGTGCGTTCGCGCGGAATGGGCGTGATCGTCGATATCGTGCCGAACCATGTGGGCGTCGGGGATCCGCGCCAGAATGCATGGTGGTGGGATGTACTGCGACGCGGCCGCGACTCCGCGTACGCCGCGTTCTTCGACATCGACTGGTCGGCGGACAACGGCGCGGACGGCCGGATCGCACTCCCGGTGCTCGGTTCCGCCGATGCCGTCGAGGAACTGACGGTGGATCGTTCGGGTGACGAACCCTTACTGGCTTACTACGACAAGCGTTTTCCGATCGCTCCGGGTACCGACAACGGCACCGCGACGGAAATCCATGCGCGCCAGGCGTACCGCCTGGTGGCCTGGAATTCGGGCTTGATCGGATACCGGCGATTCTTCACGGTCGACGATCTTGCGGCGGTCCGGGTCGAGGATCCTCGAGTGTTCGATGCGGTACACGCCCAGGTGGCGTCGTGGATCGACGACGACCTCGTCGACGGCCTGCGCGTCGACCATCCGGACGGTCTCGCCGATCCGGCGGAATATCTGGCACGGCTGCGCGCCTTGGCGGGCCCGCAGCGCTGGCTCGTCATCGAAAAGATCCTCGCCGAGGGAGAGCCTCTCGACCTGACGTTGCCGGTCGACGGCACGACGGGCTACGACGCACTCGACGAACTCGCCGCGGTGTTCGTGGATCCGCGCGGCGAACCGGCACTCACGGCTTTGTCCCGGACGTTCACCGGCAACGACGGCGACGCAGCGTGGCTGCACGCCCAGGAACGCGAACTCGAACGCTCGGTACTCGAATCCGGTCTCGCGCCCGAGGTGAACCGCCTGGTCCGCGCGACCCGGCGCGAGGCTGCGCCTACGGACGAGACCGAGTGTCCGGAGTCGTTGCGCGAGGCAGTGATCGCGGTCGCGGCTCGGGTGCCGGTCTACCGCGCCGACTACGCGCCGCTCACCACCATGCTGCCCCGCATCGTCGGCGAGGTAGCCCGGGAGAAGCCCGATCTCGAACCTGCTCTCGGAACCTTCGTACGCGCACTCACGATCGGTGGAGAAGCGGCCGCCCGATTCGGGCAGATCTGTGGAGCCGCCACCGCCAAAGCGGTCGAGGACTGCTTGTTCTATCGGGCTGCCCGGCTCGTGTCCTTGCAGGAGGTCGGCGGCCAGCCGGGCCGGTTCTCGTTGGGCGCCAAGCAGTTCCATCTCTCCTGGGCTCAGCGCGCGCAGCGCCTTCCGCGTGCGATGACGACGTTGTCCACGCACGACACCAAACGCAGCGAAGACGTGCGGGCACGCATCGGGGTGCTGTCGCAGGTCGCCGAACTGTGGGCGGAACGTCTGCGTGAATGGAATGCTCTGGCGCCCGCCCCCGACCCAGCCATCGGGCTGTTCTTCTGGCAGACCCTGTTCGGGGCGTGGCCGGTGGACGGTGTCGTGACCACGGAGCTACGCGAACGACTCCACGACTACGCCACGAAAGCGTTGAGGGAAAACGGTACCCGTTCGACGTGGACCGACGTGGACACAAAATTCGAAGGCGCCGTGAACAACTGGATCGATGCGGTGTGCGACGGTCCTGTGGGCGAGGCCCTGACCGAATTGGTTGCCGAGCTCGAGCCGCATGTCGCCGCTGTGTCGCTGGGGCAGAAGCTTCTGCAACTACTGGGTCCGGGTGTCCCCGACGTCTATCAGGGCACGGAACTGTGGGACGACTCCCTCGTCGATCCCGACAACAGACGGCCCGTCGATTTCGGGATCCGCCGCGGACTACTCGAGGAGCCCGGTTCGGCGCCGGCCAAGTTCACGGTCGTGCAGAAAGCCCTCCGGCTCCGTCGGGACCGACCGGAAAGTTTCGTGGGCGGCGTGTACGTCCCGATGTTCGCCGTCGGACCGGGCGCCGAGAACGTCCTCGCGTTCGGTCGCGGACCGTCCGCCGAGGACCTGGATGTGCTCGCATTGTCCCTGCGGCACACCGTGGCCCTCGAGGCGGCGGGTTGGGGCGATACGGTGCTGCCTCTTCCCCTCGGCTCCTGGACCGACGTGTTCTCGGGGCGGCGATTCTCCGGAACCGTCCGGTCCGCAGATCTTTTCGGAGCGCTGCCGGTGGCGGCGCTGGTGCGCGACTGAGCTGACGCCTGCCGCCCTTGGTGGATAATTGCCCGCACAGCGGGCAAAACCTAACCCGAAACTTGCGGGCGCTGTACTCACATCTCGGTTTCGTCCCGCGCTGCTTGCTCGGACTCGCGGCGCCGGTCGCGGCGGCGGACCCACACGAATGCGGCCGCCACCGCGCCGGCACCGACGAACGCCCCCACGGCCACGCCCGCCCAGGTCGCACCGTCGTAGTCGACGGGGTTCGCGAGTTCCACGTAGATGCCGGCAATACCCGCGAGGTAGAGCACGAACGCGAAGATCATTCGCGGGCGCAGCGCCTTCACGGTGGCGTAGACGTCGACATCGCGAGCGCGGGCATAGGCGATGGTCACCATCGAGAGGATGAACCACGTGGCGAGAACACCGATCGCGACGTAGGCACCGCCCCGCCCGGCGACCCAAGGCAAGACCGCGCCGACCACGAGGGCACACCATTGGAACAGCTGGAACCCCACCGCGGAGGCCTCGTTCCAGACGTCGCGCTGCCGTTCGTCGTGGTAGAAGTCGTCGTCCAGGTCGGCGACGACGCGAGCAGCCTTGAGAAATGCGGTCACGGGAGCCCCTCCGGGGTGAGCGGGAACAGTTCTTCGACATTGGTGCCGAGAGTCCGGGCGAGTCGCAGAGCCAGGTAGACGCTCGGCGCGTAATCGCCCTTCTCGGTCGAGACGATGCTTTGACGGCTGACTCCGACGGCCGCACCGAGTTCTGCCTGCGTCAGGCGCGACTGCTTGCGCAACTCGCGAACCCTGTTGCCTCTCGGCGTGTCCGGCATAGGAAAAGTAAAGCCTGCTTGTCATTTTTTGTCAAAAACACTTGCCTTTTCGGACTGCTCCCGCTCAGGAGCCGGACGCGATCCTTTCCTGTCAGCTCGCCCGGCCGGCGCCGGCGCTCGCACCGGCCGCCGACCGGATGGCTTCCATCCGTTTCTCGATGTGGCCGAGATACTCCAGGTGCGTGAGGATGTAGGGCAGGTCCTGAGCGATCCCGCGCACCACGCAGGCACCTGCCTCTGCCGGGGTCATCCCGACATCGCCCGCCCCCTTGATGTGCCGAGAATCTTCGACGTGGCCTCCCAGCCGAAGGGTGTTCGCGTCGAGGTTGGATCTCACGAGCCCCGGGCACAACACCGACACACCCACGCCGTGGGGCGCCATCTCGATGCGAAGCGCCTCCGAGAGAGCGACCACCGCACTCTTGACCGCGCTGTACGCTCCCCGGCCCGGAGCGCCCGCCGTCAACCCCATGATCGACGCCGTATTGACGATGTGTCCGCGTCCCGCATCCCGCATCCGGGCGCCGAACGTGGACACCCCGTGGAAGACCCCCGCGAGATCGATGGCGACGAGCAGATCGAAGACTTCCGCGTCCGTATCCACGACATCGCGGCCGTTGAATCCGATTCCGGCATTGTTGATCAGGATGTCGACCGGCCCGAACGCCGATTCGGCCTCATCTGCGGCTCGCGCCCAGGAGTCACGATCGCGCACATCCAGCCCGACTCCGCGGACGTCGTCCGGCCGCTGCGCCACCACCGTGTCGACCGCCTCGCGGTCGATGTCCGCGATCGTCACGCGGATGCCGTGCTCCGCCAGCGCATCGGCGATCCCGAGGCCGATCCCGCCGGCACCGCCGGTGACGAATGCATGTCGCGCCGAAGCCAATTCCATGATCACACTCTCCTGTCGCCGAACCGGATCAGTTCGTCATCCACATTTCTTCGGGCATCGGCGAGCCGAGCGTGAACATCCGGACGCCGTGTACGTTCTCGCCGTACATCACCGAGGGAGCGGCCTTGGTGTACCAGACGCCGGGCACCAGATCGACGAGCCGGTTCTGCGCGGTTTCGTACGCCGCTTTGCGCTCTTCGACCGTCTGGGCGATACGACCGGCATCGAGGGCATCGTTGAGCTCCGCGTCGTCGAGGCCCGAGAAGTTGCCCGGCGAGTCACCGTGGAAGGCGGTCCACAACGCGTAGTCCGGATCCTGTGTGATCGCGGAGGAGATCACCATGTCGAAGTCGCGAGCACCGACGCGGGCCGTGGCTGCGGCGTAGTCCACCACCTGAACCTCGACGTTCACGTTCTGAAAAGCGGCGAGTTGCGCCTGCAGCGACTCGGCGGCCGCCTTCGTCTCCTGCGTGGGGTACGACATGAAGGTGAAGGAGACCGGCTTGCCCTCCGCCGCGAGTTCGTCGAACAGTTTCTGAGCGGTCTCTTTGTCGCCTTTCCACAGCGGGATATCGGCGAAATACGGCGAGCCCTCGGGGAAGAGCGTCTCGGGAGTTTCACCCTCGCCGTTGAAGACGACACTGTTCAGCGCGTCGAGATCTGTCGCCAAGGACACCGCGCGGCGGGCCCGCACGTCGTCGAAGGGCGCTCTCGCCGTATTCATGATCATGATCTGTCCGCCGCCGGCCGGTACCACCTCGGAGGGAATCCCGGCTGCTTCGGCCTTGGCCAGGGTTCCCCAGCTCGCCTCCAGCGACAGGTCCGCGCCACCGGAGGACATCATGTTGAACCGCTGCGAGTTGTCGGCCACGGTACGGACGGTGAGTTCGTCCAGGTACGGCTTCGGCGCATCCCAGTACTGCGGATTCTTCACCAGTTCGACCGCGTCCCCACGCATCCAGTTCTTCAGGGTGAACGGACCCGCACCGACCGGTGTCCGATCGAACTCGGCCGGCCCCTTCTGCAGCGCGGCGGGCGAGGCGATCCAGTTCATCGACGTGGTGAGCATGCCCTGCGGGAAGTGCGGGTTGGGTGACGCCAGAGTGATCCTCAGCGTCGTCGGATCGACGACCTCGGAGGAGGCCACCTGTGCAGCCTGCCGGATCGCGGTCGATCCCAGCGCCGGGTCACGGAGTCTGTCCCAGTTGAACTTCACCGCTGCCGCGTCGAGAGGAGTGCCGTCCGTGAACGTCAGCCCGGGGCGCAGCACGAGATCGAAGGTCGCTCCCCCGTCGGTGGTGGAGAAGTCGCTGGCCATCTTGTACTCGACTTCGAGAGTGTCGAGATTGTTGATCATCAGCGTTCCGTAGAGGGCGTTTCCGAGTACGGGTTGATGCGCCCACGTATTGGAAAGCGCGGCCGGATCCAAGCTGCGCGGTTCCCCCATCTGAATGGCGCGGAGGACCCCGCCCGCCACCGGGTCGCCCGCGTCGGCGCCTGCCGCGGAGGCGACGTTGCCGGATTCGCTGCTCCCACAGGAGGTCAGGAGTAGTGCGGCGGCGCAGGCCGCCGCTATCGCGGGTAGGAAGCGCTGTGATCTGGACATGTAGACCTCTCGATGTGCGAAACGGGGGCGAACCGAACATCCGCGCACACATCCACCCATGCGCAGTGCAGCGGATCGACAGAACTCGATTCGGGCGCTCGGAGCCCGAGACGAACAGACGCATCACATCGAGTGAGGAGCAGGACCGCCCGATGTGACGCTCACTGTCACGGAGGATCGCCCATTTGTCAACGGCACCAAGCAATTCGACGCAGATCGAACGAGTTTCCCGGAAATCCTTGCAGACGCGCGAGCGGGAGACTATCGTTCCCGTATTGCGGAACGCCATTCTTGACGAAGGGATAGTGAATCTGGCGGGGGAATCATACTGCGGCGCAGTGCAATCCGGTTCCACGCAAGCACTGCCGTGCCCGCGCCCACGAGAGGGTGAAAGTCCCTATTTTGCAACCCCTTCGGCGTCGGGCTGCAATTCGTCACACCCGGCTCGTCGCCCGGATCTCGGACACGCCGTTCACCCGCAAGGGTGGCCGAGTGATTCGAGGAGGTCGACCTCGGCCGGGAAATCGCTGCGCGGCCGGTGGATGATTCCCTGGCGCTACAACTCGTCGTTCCGGGCGTAGTCGGTAACCCCGTCATGGGGTGGCACCGGCCTGGACGTGGGGGCGGTAGACGCGCTCGATCCAGTCCGGGATCGGCTTGTCGCGTGCCCCGAGTATCGCGCCGATCGCTACCCGAGCATCGTGGCCGCATTTTGTGAACGAGGCACCGCCGTCGAGCGTGTAAGTCCCATCCGAGGACCGGGAAGTAGTGTCCGACGCTTCTGGCGCCGGCAGATTCGGGATCACACTCCCGCGCAGCTCCGCAGCCAGACGCGCGCGCGGAATGTCCGCGGTCGCACATACCAGATCGGGTATACCAGATCGGGGCGTTCTTCGGCGACGACCGCAACGGCGGTCTCGACGCCGATCTCGATCATCGGCGCGCGCGTCGATATCGGCAGCCCCGCCCACGAGCCCATCAGCGGATCACGCCGCAACTGCATACTGTCCGAGACGTTCCCACTTCTGCCCCGCTTTCCGGTCTCGACCCACCGCTCGGCCGCCGTCGCCGGATCGCTGCCCTCGACCGGCAGGGGGACCTCTCCGCTCTGCGCCACCGCTACGTCCTTCCTCATCCCCGGAACCGACCATCCCTCATCGACGGTGCCGGACCACGAGGTCGATCATGGCGTCTTCCGCCCCGAAAACTGTCGATGAACTGGCATTTCAGCGAATTGATCGAAGGGGAACCCATCGGCACGGGACAGCGCGGCGAGCGGGCGCCGGACATTCCCTCGAACCCACCTCCCCTACCGGAACGACGACCTACCCGACCTCGGGCGGCCGAGGATTCCCAAGAAGCAGCATATTCAGTAGTGTGGAACGTGATTCTCGTGCATGGAAGCGATATTCTCTTATGTGACCGGGATCGCTGCGAGCGCTCACCGCGCAGGACAGGAGAGGAACGGACCCAAATGAACATTGATGACATGGTGATGATCAGCATCGACGATCACGTCGTGGAGCCAGCTGACATCTTCGAAAAGTATTTCCCCAAGAGCCTGATGGACCAGGCACCGCGCCTGACCGCCCATCCGCGCAATCCCAACGTGCAGGCCTGGCTGTTCCAGGACAAGGTCGTGGGAAGCTCCGGCCTCAACGCCGTCGTCTCCTGGCCCAAGAGCGAATGGGGTATGGACCCCACCGGATACGCCGAGATGCGGCCCGGCGTCTACGACATGGACATGCGCGTCCGCGACATGGACGCCAACGGCACCCTCGCCGCAACGCTGTTCGCGACCTTCCCCGGCTTCGCCGGCACCCACCTGGCCAGCCTTCCCGACAAGAAGCTGTCCCTCGCCGCGTGCAAGGCGTTCAACGACTGGGTGGTCGGTGAAGTACCCAACGCGCACCCCGGACGGTTCATCCCGCTCGGGATCATCCCCTTCTTCGACGTCGACGAATCCGTCAAGGAGATCCAGCGGCTCGCCGCCATGGGCTGCCGCTCGATCAGCATCCCCGAAACCCCCTACGGTGTCGGCGAGGGTTACCCGGACTTCAAGTCCGGCTACTGGGACCCGATCTTCAAGGCCTGCGTCGACAACAACATCGTGCTCAGTCTGCACATCGGTGGCGGCTTCAGCCTGGTCAAGCGGCCCGAAGGCTTCAACATCGACGACATGATGGTGCTGACGCCGCTCATCTCCACGATCGCGGCGAACGACGTCATGCTCAGCGGTGTCTTCCAGAAATTCCCGGACCTCAAATTCGCCATGAGCGAGGGCGGCGTGGGCTGGGTGGCTCCGTGGCTCGACCGGCTCGAGCGGCACATCGTCAACCAGTCCTGGACGGGAGTGAGCTTCCTGCCCAAGGGAATGACTCCGACGGACGTGTGGCGCAAGAACTTCCTGGCGTGTTACATCACCGAGCCGAGCGGCCTGAACAACCGCAACCACTTGGGTATCGACACCATCGCGTGGGAATGCGACTACCCGCATTCGGATTCGACGTGGCCGAACTCCCCCGAGATGCTCATGGAAGAACTGGTCGCGTCGGAATGCACCGACGAGGAGATCGACAAGATCACCTTCGGTAACGCCGCCCGATTCTTCGACTGGGATCCGTTCGCGCACATTCCCCGTGAGCAGGCGACCGTCGGTGCGCTTCGTGCCCGGGCCACAGACGTCGACATCAGCGAGACGTCCAAGACCGAGTACCGGCGACGTTACGAACTCGCGAACTCGTAACTCGTAGCCACCGGCGGACGTGGCACGCCCCGCAGCGTGCCACGTCCACACCGGAAGGGCACTACCGCACCGCTTCCTCTCGGCATCCGTTGCAGCACCGGCCGTCCCACGGGATCGCCGGTGCTGCGCGCTACTGAGGCTCCTTACGCCACAGCAGCGCGTGCACGCACTCGACGGCCTCGGCCGGGGACCCGACGTCGAGCACGCCGCCGGCCGGCATCTTCCAGCCGCCCACCGCGAAGACGGGTACGCCTGTCCGGACCGCCAGCGCGATCTCGCTCATCGTCCCCCAGCTGCCGCCCACTGCGACGAGAGCATCACAACTCCGGACGAGCAGCGCATTGCGCATCTCGCCGAGTCCGGTGGGAATCGCCACCGTCAGATACGGATTGCCGTCGTTGCGATCGTCACCCGGAAGAAGCCCGACGGTGGTGCCACCCGCTTCGACCGCGCCCCGCGAAGCCGCGGCCATGATGCCGCCGAGCCCTCCGGTCACCACGATCGCGCGACGGCCCGCGAGCAGTCCGCCCAGAGTGCGGGCGTCCCGTCGCTGCTCGGGCGTGGCGTCACCCGGTCCGACCACCCCGACGTATCGCTGAGCGTGCATGGTCGGCATTCTGCACCACCACACGCCCCTCGGTGCGGGATCTGCGGCAGTGGGACAATGGCGCGATGGTCCGACGCCGTCAGAAGTCCGTGCATTCCGCCGACACCGCGTGCCCCTGCGGGCGCGGCATCCCCCTGGGCGAATGCTGTGGGGTGTTCCTCGCCGGACGTAGTGCGCCGACCGCGGAACAGTTGATGCGGTCGCGGTACACCGCATTCGCCGTGGGCGACGCCGCTTACCTCCTCCGCACCTGGCATCCGTCCACCCGGCCCGCGACCCTCGACCTGGATCCGGACACCCGCTGGACCGGTCTGGAAATCCTGCACACCACCGGGGGCGGGTTCCTCCACACGGAAGGCACCGTCGAGTTCCGCGCGCACTCGTCGCATCGCGGCGTGCCCGACTCGATGCACGAGCACAGCCGGTTCGTGCGCGAGAACGGAGAATGGTTCTACCTCGACGCGGACGGCGGGAGGTAGGCCGGGTCAGCGGAGAAGTGTCGCGCGGAGAGTCGACGACAGCCACGAGCGGTAATGCGCGACGTCCCACCCACAGTCGCGGCGCAACAGTGAGTGCACCTGCGGGGAAATGAGGGTGAACAGCACATCGGCTGCGTGCTCGGCGGTCACGTCGGGGCGGAGCCAGCCTCCCTCGTACAGACCCTCCGCGATGGTGCGTGCGTTATCGGCGGTCGCACGGGCGTCGTCTTCCGCGAACCTGCGCATGTCCGGGTCGGCACCGGACGACTCGACGGAGGTCATGAGCAGTCCGCCTGCGCGTTCGAGCATCGCCGCGCCGTAGTCGACGACCTGCTCGACGATGAGATCCGCCTCGGTCGCCGGACGGTCACCGGGTCTGCGTACGAGGGGCCGAGCCGGAACGGGCGGTGAATCGCCGGGGCCCGCGACGGCCTCGTCGAGCGCTTCCCGGAAGAGGTCCGCTTTCCCACCGGGATAGGCGGTGAAGACCGTTCGCACCGCGACACCCGCCTCCTCGGCGATGTGCCGCACAGTAGTACTGACGTATCCGTCGCGAACGAACAGGCGCGACGCTGCCCCGCGGATCGCGGCCCTGGTCCGCCGCGCTGCTTCTTCTCTGAGCGGCGAACTGTAGGTTCTTCGGACAAGCTCGGACATCACGCACACCCTAGCAGCACCCGGTACGGCACCGACGTACCAAAAGGTGTGGCTGCGTGGGTGACACGCTGCACCACAGGTGAACACACGGCATGCTGGTGTGGTGCATACCTTCGAGGTCTGGGCCCCACTCCCATCATCAGTGCAGCTGTACGCCGACGACACCCTTCACCCCATGGTGCGCGACAGGCGGGGGTGGTGGCGCGCGGATGTCGACGTCCCACCCGACGCCCGATACGGCTTCGTCCTCGACAACGACACCGACACGGTGCTCCCCGACCCGCGCTCACCAAGCCAGCCCGACGGAGTCCACGGTCTCTCGCAGCTCTACACGGCCGACCCCGACGAGTGGACCGATCAGCTGTGGACAGGCCGGCAACTGCCGGGCAGCGTCATCTACGAACTCCACATCGGAACGTTCACCGAGGAAGGCACGCTCGACGCCGCGATCGGCAGACTCGACGAACTCGCCGACCTCGGTGTGGGGTTCGTCGAACTGATGCCGGTCAACGCCTTCAACGGCGCTCACGGCTGGGGGTACGACGGGGTGCTCTGGTACGCGGTACACGAACCCTACGGCGGCCCCGCCGCATTGCAGCGCTTCGTCGACGCAGCACACGCACGGGGAATCGCGGTCGCGCTGGACGTGGTCTACAACCACCTCGGTCCGTCGGGAAACTACCTCGGCAGGTTCGGACCGTATGTCGCTCCGGCACCGGGCATCTGGGGTGATGCCATCAATCTCGACGGCGAGGAGTCCGGTGAGGTCCGCCGGTACGTTCTCGAGAACGCACTTCGCTGGTTCCGCGAATTCCACATCGACGCTCTGCGACTCGACGCCGTCCACGCTCTGCTCGACCACACCGCGACCCATCTCCTCGAGGAACTCGCGGTCGAAACATTCAGTCTTTCCGCACATCTCGGACGACCGCTGAGTCTCATCGCCGAAAGCGATCTCAACGATCCCCGCATGATCACCCCACGTTCCGGCGGCGGCTACGGCCTGCAGGCGCAATGGGCCGACGACATCCACCACGCGATCCACACCGCCGTGTCGGGTGAACGTCAGGGCTACTACGGAGATTTCGGCTCTCTCGAGAGTCTTGCCCAGACCCTGGGCCACGGGTTCTTCCACGCCGGAACGTATTCGACGTTCCGAGGGCGCATCCACGGCCGTCCCCTCGACATCCGCCGGACGCCCGCAAGTTCGCTGATCGCCTACACGTGCACGCACGACCAGATCGGCAACCGGGCTCTCGGCGACCGGCCGGGTGCCTATCTCGACGACGGGCAACTCGCCGTTCGCGCCGCGCTCGTGCTCACGTCTCCGTACACGCCGATGCTCTTCATGGGTGAAGAATGGGGTGCCGGTACGCCTTTCCGCTACTTCACCTCGCACCCCGAACCGGAACTCGCTGCGGCTGTCGTGGAGGGCAGGCGGAGGGAGTTCGGTGAGCACGGATGGAACACCGAGGACGTGCCTGATCCGCAGGACCCGGCGACATTCGAGGGTTCGAAACTCGACTGGACAGAGCGCTCCGCACCTGATCATGCACGGTTGCTCGAGTGCTATCGCAACCTCATCGCGCTGCGACGTTCCCGGGCGGAAGTCAGCGATCCGTGGCTCGAGCATCTGCACGTCACCTATGACGAGGACGAACGCTGGATCGCCGTGTACCGCGGTTCGTCGAGGGTGGTGTGCAACCTCGGTCCCGATCCGGTGACGGTACCGGTCGGTGGCCGCCCGATTCTGTGGTGGGACGAACCGACGGTCAACCGCACCGAGTCGGCGGTACTGGTACCCGGACATTCGTTCGTCGTTCTGGAAGCTCCCTCCGCCGCGAACTGACAGGCGCCGCCGCGACGAACCCCGTCCGGGCGGCACCGGGACACAGGCCCAGGTGCCGCCCGGACGGCGACGATCGCCGGTCTACGTCAGGTACCGGTAGGCGGGCGACCCGGGCTCGAGCCGCTGCGCCTCCACCGGCGAGACGTCCATCCGATGAAGCAACGACGAAAGGTTCTCTGCCGCGCCGAGTTCGATACCGACCAGCGCCGCACCCGTCTCGCGGTTGTTGCGCTTGACGTACTCGAACAACGTGATGTCGTCGTCGGGGCCGAGCACCTCGTCGAGGAACCTGCGCAGCGCGCCGGGCTCCTGCGGGAAGTCGACGAGAAAGTAGTGCTTCAGGCCGCGGTGCACGAGCGAGCGCTCGATGATCTCGCCGTAACGCGAAACATCGTTGTTGCCGCCCGACACCAGGCAGACGACGTTGGCATCCGGATGCACCGCGAGGGACTCGAGCGCAGCGACCGACAGCGCACCGGCAGGTTCGGCGATGATCCCTTCGTTCTGGTAGAGGTCGAGCATCGCCGTGCAGATCGCTCCCTCGTCGACCTGGGCCATGCCGAACGGCGCACTGCCGAGGCCGTCACGCCGCAACGCGGCCACGAGTGGAAGATTCGAGTGGGTGACGATCTCCGCGCCGAGACGGGAGACCACCGCGTACGGCAGGTCTCCGATCCGCTTGACCGCGGCGCCGTCGACGAACGGTTCGACTTCCGGCAAGGTCACCGGGCCACCGGCGACGAGCGCGGCGGTCATCGACGCAGCGCCGGCGGGTTCGACACCGACGATGGACGTGTGTGGCGAACGTTCGGACAGGTACGACGCGAGGCCGGCGATCAGCCCGCCACCACCGACCGGCACGACCAGCAGATCCAGGTCTCCGTGCAACTGCTGGACGATCTCGTGGGCGATGGTGCCCTGGCCGGCGGCGGTCCGCGCGTCGTCGAACGGCGGGATCAGCGTCGCACCGGTACGCGCGACGTCCTCGGCAGCGGCGGCCGCGGCCGCGTCGAACGTGTCGCCGATACCGATGAGCTCGACGAAATCACCACCGTGCACACGGATGCGGTCGCGCTTCTGCTTGGGTGTGCGGGTCGGCACGTAGATGCGCCCTCTGATTCCCATCGCACGGCAGGCGTACGCGACCCCCTGCGCGTGATTGCCGGCGCTCGCGGCGACCACTCCGGCGGCACGCTCGCTCGCGTCGAGCTGGGCCATCGCGTTGTAGGCACCGCGCAACTTGAACGACCGCACACGCGTGAGATCCTCACGCTTGAGATAGACGTTCGCGCCGGTCAGAGCGGACAGCCGTGGGCTCGGTTCGAGGGGCGTCGGGGAGACCACCGCAGAAATTCGCTCGGCTGCCGCATCGATGTCAGCCGCGCTGGGCACGGTGGTCTCGTGTGTCGGTTCAGCTGTTCGCGCGGTGGAGGTCACCGGTCAATGCTGCCACTTCCCACTCGGCACCCACAACGCGGACCCCGGCCCACGCCGTCGACGGTGGTGGTCGACCCAGTTCACGAGCCGAACTGCGACGGTCTCGGCACGTTGCGAAGGTTCGATTTCGCCATCTGCACGGCCTCGCCCACCCCGCCGTTCATCACGACCTTCGACATGGCCAGGGCGAAGCCTTTGACCTGTTCGCCCGTGATCGCCGGCGGTAACGACAGGGCACGCGGATCGGTGACCACGTCGATCAGTGCCGGTCCCGGCCGGGAGAACGCGTCCCGCAGTGCGTGCTCGACGTCCGCGGGGTCCTCGACGCGACGTGCGTAGATGCCGAGCGCATCGGCCACCCGCGAATAGTCCACGGACGGGACGTCGACACCGAAGTCGGCGAGGCCGTCGACCAGCATCTCGAGTTTGACCATGCCGAGCGTCGAGTTGTCGAACAGTACGATCTTGATGGGCAACCGGTGCATGACGACAGTGACGAGTTCCCCGAGGAGCATCGCCAGTCCGCCGTCGCCGCTGACGGACACGACCTGGCGGTCCGGCGCAGCGGTCTGCGCGCCGATCGCATGCGGCAGTGCGTTGGCCATCGATCCGTGCAGCGCCGAAGTCAGGAACCGTCGCCGCCCGTTCGGATTGAGGTAGCGGGCGGACCACACGTTGCACATTCCGGTGTCGGCCGTGAACACCGCATCATCGGCGGCGACATCGTCGAGAATCGATGCGACGAATTCGGGGTGGATCGGTTTCCGCTGTCCGACCGGGGTGGTGTACGCCCCGACGACCTTCTGCATCAGATTCCGGTGCCGCTCGAGTGTGTGTTCCAGAAAACTGCGGTCGGTCTTGCGCCGGATCAGCGGTTGCAGGGCACGCAAGGTCGCGGCGGCGTCTCCGTGCACGGCGAGGGCGAGTTCGGTGCGCCGGCCGAGTCGCGCGGCGTCGACGTCGATCTGCGCGGTGCGGACGTCCGGCAGGAACTGGTCGTACGGGAAGTCCGTGCCGATCAGGAGGAGCAGGTCCGCGCCGTGCATCCCGTCGTGGGCGGCGCCGTATCCGAGCAGGCCGGTCATTCCCACGTCGAACGGGTTCTGGTACTGGATCCATTCCTTGCCGCGGAGGCTGTGCCCCACGGGCGCTGCCACCGTGTCGGCAAGGGCCAGCAGTTCCTCCCGCGCACCCCTGACCCCGTCGCCCGCGAAGATCGCGATCTTGTCGGCTCCGTTGATCGCCTCGGCGAGCGCGTGGACGTCGGCGGGCTCGGGAACGAGCGTCGGGGCTCCGGTGCGGACGAGTCGCGGCGCCGCTGAGTTCGCCAATGCTCTTGATCTGAATGCGGTCGGACAAGACCACTCCTCGAGGTCGCGGCGGACCTGCTCGGCCCGCCTGTTCTTTTTGCCTTTTGGCATGGAGAGAACGACCGGCTTAAGGACGCGGAGCGCAACCCCTGGGACGAAAAGTTTCGGAGGAGCGAAGCGGGGGAGAAAGTTTTCGGGCCGTCAGGCCGCGAAGCGCCCAGGGGTTGTGCGCAGCGGCCGACCGGTCATGATCGGAAGGCCAGAAGGGAAAAGAGAGAGTCATTTGCAGGGCGGAGCGCAGCGAAGCTCGACTCGGTGGACACCGGAGGTGGCCCTCAGAGGGTGACTGAGATGCCTACGCTCAAGGTTCCCAGGCGAGTCGATACGGTCTGCTCATGCACGAAGTTGAGCAAGGTCTCTCACACGCGGCCACCGCAATGACGGACGACGAATTCGAGACGGCGATCGCGGCGCTGCATCGGCGTGAGCGCGCATTCCTCGTTGCGGGTGACACCAACGCGGCGTCGAGCCTGATGCGAACGAAGTTCGTGCTGCTCTCAACTCTGGAGAGGCGACGCTCAGAAATCGGGTAATGCGGCGTTCTTCCGCGTTGTCGCGGGCAAGCGGATTGCGTCGAGGTCGGTTTTGCTACTCGGCGGAAGCGGTATGGCGGCAGTCCAGTGCCTTGGAGGCTCTGTGTAGAAGATGTGGGTCACCTGCGCAGGGGTCACGTTCACGCTGGTCAGGTTCGCGCGGGTCACGTTCGCGTAGGCCAGGTTCGCGCGGGTCACGTTCGCGCGGGTCAGGTTCGCGTAGGTCAGGTCCACGCTGCGCAGGTTCGCGCGGGTCAGGTTCGCTTCGATCAGCCTTGCGCCGGTCAGGTTCGCGCCGATCAGCTTGGCGCCCGTCAGGTTCGCGCCGAGCAGGTTCGCGCCGAGCAGGTTCGCGCCGAGCAGGTTCGCGCCGATCAGCTTGGCGCCCGTCAGGTTCGCGCCGGTCAGGTTCGCGCCGGACAGGACTGCGCCGGACAGGACTGCGCCGGACAGGTTCGCTTCGACCAAATCAAAATGGCAGTTCGTCCAAAGCCCGTCCTCTGTACGCAACTGGATGATCCGGATAATTGCCGTCCGCGCCTGCTGCTCTTCGCGGCTGGGCCTGGCCTCGTCGGCGTCAACCTCCTGGGGACCATCGCCTGGGGGCGACTGGGGGCGGCTACGGAGATAGGCGCACAGGAGGTCGACACAGACCTGTCGTTCGGAGTCGTTGCCGAACTCATGCCAATCGTCAGCCAGTGAGGCAAGCGCATAGACGCCGGCGAGACGAATCGCGGAATTGTCATGACCGAGTTGCTCGGCGCAGGTGGTGTACCGCTCGCGTAGGTGCCGCTCCCTACCACTGTGATGCTCGCGGTTGTCGGCCTGGACCTTGTGTTCGTGCTGACTGGCAGCTGTCTGGTTCGCGGTGTCGAGTGCTCGTTGCCGGTGATAGGCGAGCACTGCTGCGGGAACTCCAACCGCGGCTGCGGCGATCAGCCCTACAGTCCGTCCCAGGCCACTCAGATCGGCAGTCGCCACACTGACCCCGTCTGGGGTGGCTAGTTCGGCGAGAATCCAGGTGACGGCGGCGACGAGGATTAAGGTGCTGACCCCGTAGAAGACCAAACTCATTGGCGACACCCGCTCCGCTCGCGTCATGGGCACTTTGTTTCCGGGCGGGGGAACAGGCGAATTCGGGTGTGACACAGGCAGAATCTATATGCACGTACCGCAATTACCGGGCTGGCAATGCAGACAGCCGGACCCGGCGAGTCGATTCTCCCCCAAAGGCTGGTGCTGCCGCGCCGCCGCTGCGCGCCGGCTTGCCACCGACACGACCGCGTCCCGTCGTCGCCCGCGTCCTTCGTTTCCCCTCGGCCACCAGCGGGCTTCCGCACACTCAAAGAATGTCCCCGTCGTCGACGGTGCCCTCTCCGATGTTGGCCACACTCGGCCAACTGCCGGAGGGCGCGGGCTGGGCGTGGGAGATGAAGTGGGACGGACAACGGGCAATTGCCCAGGTCGAGGCTGGTTCGGTTCGGATGTTCAGCCGAAACGGCAACGACATCACGGCCACCTTCCCGGAATTGGCCGACCCGCTCGTCGAGGTCCTCGACGGCCGTGAGGCGATCCTCGACGGGGAGATCGTCGCTCTCGACAAGCACGGCTGGCCCTCTTTCGGCCGACTCCAGCGCCGGATGCACGTACTGCGGCCTACCGCCTCGCTGCAGAGCGGCACACCGGTCACCTTCTACCTGTTCGACGTTCTCGCGCTCGACGGTCGGTCGACGACCGGCCTGCCGTATCTCGAGCGGCGGGAACAGCTCGAGTCGTTGGACTTTACCGGACCGCGGGTGCAGGTACCGCCGTTCTGGACCGGCGTCGACGGCGGCCGCATGCTCGACCTGGCGCGTGAGCACCACCTCGAGGGTGTGGTTGCCAAGCGCGTCGACTCCACCTACCGGCCGGGTCGGCGGTCTCCCAACTGGGTCAAGCACCCGTTTCGCGCCAATACCGAAGCCGTCATCGTCGGTTGGGTCGACGGAGCCGGTAGCGCTCGCGGTGGCGTCGGATCCCTGTTGCTCGGCGCGTACGACGATGAGGGGCGGCTGGTCTACATCGGGCATGTGGGTACCGGGTTCACCGGTGCCGGCCGACGGGCGCTGCGGGAGCAACTCACTCAGTTGGAGCGGGCGACGAGTCCGCTCGCTGCGCCGCCGCCGGCTCGGGACACGAAGGGCGCTCACTGGGTAGAACCCGAACTGGTCGGTGACGTGAAGTTCCGTGAGTATGTCGGCGGGAGTCTTCGGCATCCTGCGTGGAAAGGCTTGCGCGACGACAAGTCCCCGACCGACATCGACCTCCCCGGTCATCACTAAAGGATGACGGCCGGACCCGACACCTGACGTAGTCAGGTCCGACGAACGGTAGTCAGGCAGCCACGTTCGGTACGGCCAGCTTGCACTGCCAGCACTCGTACTGTTCCTGGCTCGGATCGACGTTCTGGAGGGCGTTGCAGCGCGGACACGTCGCCGCCTTCATTCCGGCCGGGGCGGGCGGCTCGCCTTTCGCGGCCAGTACGGCCGCGATGATCGCAATCGGTCCGAGCACACCAAGGAGGAAGAAGCCCCCACCGCTCCGGTTTTTGCTGCTCGCGATCCCGCTGGCGATAAGGCCGCACACGACAGCGACGAAGATGGACACGACAAGCATGCCGAGAAGGTCTTCACTCATTTGTCCCCCTAAAAGTCCTGAGCCTCGTTTGAGGCTGCAGCGTGCACAACGTGAGCTGATGCACAAACCTCTATAGCCGCCCGGCCGGCCACCGTTACAACCTCGGATCTCTCGCCGGGAGTGGCGGTTACGACGCGATGCCCGACACTCCCGGCGAGCTCACCCCAACGTTTCTTGGATGGCATCCGTGGATGCCAACCGCATAGTGCACACTGCACACTGCACCTCTCCCGTCCTTGGATACGGGTTCACCACCACACCGCTACCGAAGGACGGGAAGAGACATGATTGGCGAGGACACACGGCACGAAGTCACTGAGATCAAAGCGATCCGGGGCACCGAGTCGAAAAAGATTACAAGCATGCAGCAAGAAGGCTGGGAGCTGGTCACCCAAGAGAAGGGCGGCCTGCGAACCACCATGACTTTCCGTCGACCAAAGCCGAAGCCCCCCTGGCGATTGTGGGCCGCACTCGGTGGTGTCGGTGTCATCCTGGTGGGCATTATGACCGTCGGGGCGCTAGTGGAAGGCGACAGCGACGCCTCTACGACCGATGCCGTGGCAGCCTCGAACGTCGAGCAGTCCACCCCACAGCCTGCTCCGGAACCGGAAGCGGATCCCTCCTCGTCGGTTGACCCGATGATCTGTGATACGACGGGATTGTTCAGCGATCCACGTAAGTTCGGCCAGACCGCGATCTACAGCAAGAAGGTGCGGTCGGGCGAGGTGAAGCTGGAGATCACCGTGGGCGCACCGGTCGAGTTCACGCTGAGTGAGAACGCGATCATCGCGTATGATTTGCCTCCGCAGCCCGTGAGCGTCTATTTCCCGATCACCGTCAAGAACACATCGCCGGATCTAGCAGTGAGCATGATCCACACCCAGGCCACCAACGCCGAACAGGGCGAATACGACGTCCGGGAAGTAAGCGACGGCGACGTCGACGCGTTCGCGATCAGTGAAGTCATGCGGTTGCCTATGGGCGAGACGCTGAGCATCAAGGAAGGCTGGAACATGGCAACGCTTGAGGGCATCGAATACCGCGTGAAGATCAATGGTCTGTCCGGCTACACCATCAAGTTCACGCGGTGATCCCAAGGTGACGGGCTAGCTCGCCGGAACGATCGGCTGCCTGCGGCCACAGCGGGCCCACCGCCTGGGGGAGCCGAGACCTGCCACTGCGGCCGCTACTCGGATCGGCGGCTCCCACCCTTCACAGCGGCCCGGGTCCAACTTTCGGGCACCATGCTCCGAAAACCTTCCATAACGGTCAATACGAAACTCGCGCTTGTAACGCTGGTCCACACCGGGGCGATTCAGGCGTTATGCCGGATTTTACGGGTCCGGACGCTGGATTCCGTCGAGCCGCCGGCAATCGACAACAGGGGGAGTATATGACCGGAGCTGCCGCACCCACCGGAAAGAAGAAGCACCGGTGTTAGCGAACGCGATAGGCACGACAGTTGCTGCACCAAGAGCTGGAGGGGACTGTCCCGCCGATAGCCTAGTTGACATAATCCTAAATTATCGGCTTTCGGTCAACAGAGGTAAATACCTGTAGGGCATACGATTCCGGACACTGCATCTGGGCCTACGAACTCATAACGTCCGCCATATGCCAACTCCCCGATGCTAGACGTCCAGGATCATTTGGCCGTTGGTTCGCAGTTCTTCGGGATCATCGTCCTGCAGAAGCCGGAAATAGATAGGATCATCATCTATTGGTACTAGCGCGATCTGTATCGCGTCCGCCAAACTTCTACCGTTCATGAAATCTATCGCCTCCTCGATGTTTTCAATCTTAGTTTTGCGACATTCGTAGACGCCAAATCCGAGATATACTTGCTCTCCGCACACGGGGACAGGCCGGTACTCGGAAAGAGTGATTCGCATGGGCTTCTCGGTCATTCTCTGAGAAATATTGACGCCGTCACCATCATCTTTGGAGAATTCAAGTGTCGACGTGAATCTGGCTGGTCCGGAGACCGGAATTCTCTCGCCGTCCAGAAGGCGAGTTGCGATATCTATTTCTCGTCTTTGGTCGTCGGAAAATGCAACTGGGGACGGAAATGGTGTGTTACTCGTAGACTGTATTCGCGCAAGGCGTTCTACGAGTTCGATCAGAACGGAAGGGACTGGGGATGGGCATTCAAGCTGAACGGAATAGCCGACTGGACGGGCGTTACCCAATTCAAGATCGATCCTATTGGGTGCGCGCAAGTGATAACCAAATTTCAGTACGGTCAGGAGTTCATGGGGATAGAGGTCGCTTTTCGGTTGAAATTCAACCTTAATGCGTGCCTTGACTGTGACTGCCGCAGTCTCGGGCTCTACCTCTGCTGCAACGTGAACCGAATCAGTTCTATCGTGTCCGTAAATCGTTGCAACCCTGCGTCCGATCTGGCGTTCTCGGAATTGGATCGGGAGGGTTGCTTTCCTGAGACCGTGGGGGTCTGAGATGACGATCCGACCATCTATTCTTTCGGCTATCGGTGCTCGTGTGGATCCAATCCTCACGTTTACTGATTTTCCAGTTAGGTCGGAGATCCCTGCGGCACCGGATGCGCTGATTATTTTCGCGTATGCACCATCCACTGTGACCGCCTCTCCGCGATCGATGCGGTCCCGGAAATTTTTGGCTTCGAGTTTCCCGATCTCCGAGTCAGGAAAATTGAAGTTCATAGAAAAGGTAATAGGCCGTTCTTGGTCGGCGCCGTTCCATCGAGGGACGTGCGTTAGCGATACTTCGCCATCAATGATGGAAATATTGATCTTGTAATATGGATCGATCTCGTTAAGTCGGTTAGCCAGGTTTCGTAAACGCTCAAGGCCCGATGAAAGATTTTCAAATGTGGCTTGTTCCTGATTCAGCTCACGAAGTAGTCGGACGACTTCATCGTTGGCTCCATCGATGAAGTATCTGATGATAGCAGGGTGCTCCGCCATCTGCTTGTTGAGCCAGTCTTTTCCGAGCCAGTAGATTGGGCACTCAAGGTCATACTTTTCTTTTAGTGAATCGAACCACTTGAGTTCCTCTGGAGTGTGGTCGATTGGGACAACCAATGTCCAGCTATCGGGTTGGTGTGCCATCGCATTCTTGAGGCTTTTCTCTACTTGTGACCGGCGGCTTTGTTGCCAACCCAGCCGCCCGGTGAATGACTTACATTCGAAGATATGCAGTTCGCCATCTTCCTTGATCTGCACATCCCGTCCGCCGTCCCCGCCGGCCCCGTCGATCCGCTGGGCAGACGGATGCAGGGTGCTCAAGAGAACCGAAGCTATGTCCTCATAGCGATGAGCGACTTCGTCCCACTTCACTGCTGTCACCAGTTCAATCTATTACGAATGAGAGTGAGGATGTCCGGCTTGTGCGGTGTAGGACGGTGAACACGGCTAAGACTAAGGTGAACCCGACTGGTATCGAAAATGTCGCATGGATCTGGTCGCATATCGAACGTGGCTCCTAAGCCTCAGGATGCTCGGATCGGCGGTGAGCGAGTTCGGCGCGTACTGCATTGTAGGTGAGGAACGGTTTTCCTGGTTCCGTATGTGGCACGTCCTCGCGCTTGAGATCCTCCAGGAACTCCTCAAGCCATTCCGTAGTTCACTTGTCCAGTCCCGAGACGCGATGGTTGTCAGGCATGGCTTTCACTTTCCGCTTCCATGTCCGACATCCGTCACGCCCGGCGCCTGCACCTAGCGCGGTGTGCGCGCTTGAGTCCGCGACGTCTGTCGCTTGCACGACACCCGATCGGCAACTGGATGGGTTGTCCGGCGCGTGTTTCAAATACAGTCGTTTATGGAACACGAGCGGGCGAATCGGGCGACCAGGCACGCCCTCCGTTCCGAAACTCGTGTCCAAAACCGGCGTTTCGAAATAACTGCTGTCGGTGAGTTATGGAACACTGCGAGCTCGTGAGCGAACTTTTGGGCTATGCCAGGGTCTCGACGACCGAACAGACCCTCGATTTGCAGAGCGACGCCCTGAGCGCCGTCGGGTGTTCGCGGATCTGGACCGAGACCGCGAGCGGGGCAACCACCGCCCGACCGCAACTCGACGACCTGTTCTCTCACCTCCGAGCCGGCGACACTCTGGTGGTGTGGCGGCTCGATCGTCTCGGGCGCTCACTGCCTCATCTGCTTCAAGTGGTCACTGACCTTGAGGAGCGTGGCATCGGCTTCCGGTCGGTGACCGAGGCCATCGACACCACGACCGCCGGCGGCAAGCTGATCTTCTCCATCTTCGGCGCGCTCGCGGAGTTCGAACGCAACCTCATTCGTGAGCGCACTTCTGCCGGCCTGGCCGCTGCCCGCGCCAGAGGGCGTGTCGGCGGCCGGCCGCCGAAGATGACGACGAAGAAGATCAAACAGGCGAAGTTAATGCGCGACAACGGGATGAGTCAGACCGAAATCGCAGAGATCCTCGGTGTCGGACGCACCACTCTGTATCGGCATCTGAGGTAGAGCGGTCGTGGCAAATTCGGCCTTCCCTGCCAGAGCATCCGATTGCCGCAGTGTGGACTGCTATTCCGAGTTGGACGCGCTGGCGATGAGCGGTGGCGGCGTGAACCCGTCGGCCCATTGGGTCGTTTCTGAATAGCGGCAATTCTCTAGATTGGCGTTGGTCAAGTCCGCGTTGGTCAAGTCCGCGTTGGTCAAGTCCGCGTTGGTCAAGTCCGCGTTGGTCAAGTCCGCGTTGGTCAGGCGCGCGTTGGTCAGGCGGGCGTTGGTCAGGCGGGCGTGGGTCAGGTTCGCGTGGGTCAGGTTCGCGTTGGTCAGGTTCGCGTTGCTCAGGCGTACTCCGTTCAGGCGCGCTGCGGTCAAGTCCGCACCGAACAGGTTCGCGTTGCTCAGGCGTGCTCCGTTTAGTTTCGCGTGGGTCAAGTCCGCACCGAACAGGTTCGCGCCGGTCAGATTCGCACCCATTAGTTGCGCGCCGGTCAAAGTTGCAGTTTTCAAGCTCGCACTGTCCAGATTTGCTCTGTTCAGATTCGCTCTGTTCAGGGACGCTCTGTCCAGGCGAGCACTGTCCAGGCGAGCACTGTCCAGGAGCGCTCCGTCCAGTTCCGCACCGACAAGGTTCGACCCCGTGAGGTCCGCGCCGGCCAAATCAAACTGACAGCCCGCCCATTGCCCGCGATCCGCTCGAGACCGGATGGCCCGAATAATCGCTGTTCGTACGTGATTCCCTTCATCTGGTTGCGGGCGGCTGCGTAGATAGGCGCACAGCAAGTCGATGCAGACCTGTCGTTCCGAATCATTTCCAAACTCGTGCCAATCGTCCGCCAGTGAAGCGATTGCGTAGACGCCGGCGAGCCGAATTGCGGAGTTGTCATGGCCGAGTTGTTCGGCGCAAGTGGTGTACCGCTCACGCAGGTGCCGCTCTGTGCCGGTACGGTGCTCGCGGTCATCAACGCGGACCTTGTGCTCATGTTGCCTGGCAGCCGTCTCGTGCTGGGCGGCAGCGGTCCGGTTGGCGGTGTCGAGTGCTCGCTGCCGGTGATATGCGAGGACTGCTGCGGGAACGCCGACGGCGGCTGCGGCGATCAGCCCGACAGTCCGCCCCAGGCCACTCAGATCTGCCGTGACCACGCTAACGCCGACTGGGGTGGCAAGTTCGGCGAGTACCCAGGTGAGACCACCGACCAGTAGCAACGTGCCGACTCCGTAGGAGACCAAGCTCTTCGGCGAAACCTGCTGTGCTCGGGTCACGGGCACGTTGTCTTCGGGCGGGGGTACAGGCGAATTCGGGAGCGACACAGTCAAAACCTATACGGACGGTAGCCGTGGTTCCGGATGAGTTTCTCGTCGCCGGTGACGGTGAGGCCACGCTCGATCTGGCGTGCACGAAATTCGTGCTCCTGTCCGCTCTGGAAAGTCGTCGCGGGCGCCGCTGATCGGCGGTGTTGCTTGGGGTTCGGGTTTTCTCCGACTTCCGTATGTTGCGGTATTTGCGCCGCCTAGCCAACCGCGGTCCTTCGTTTCCGTCTCGGCTGCCAACAGGATTCCGCACACTCGGAGAATGCCCCCGTCGTCGACGGTGCCTCTCCGATGTTTGGCCACGCTCGGCCAGCTGCCCGGAGGGTGAAGGGTGGGCGAGGGAAGTGGGGCGTGGCAACGGGCGATTGCGCTGGTCGAAGCCGGTCGGTGCGTATGTTCAGCCGAAACGGCAACGACATTACTGCCACTTTCCCGGAGGTGACCGGCCCGCTGTTCGATGGCCTGGCGGGCGTGAGGCGATCCTCGACGGGGAGATCGGCGCTCTCGACGCGCACGGCCGGCCTTCTTTCAGAAGGCTAGCGACTCCTCCGGCCAGGGCCACAAGGTCGTGGTCATTCAGGATTCGCACGGTGGGGCGGGCTCACTCCCCGGAGACGCGCCACCCGGCTCACGTGCTTCCAGTAACGACTCGAAGTCCCTCGAATCGTTCAGTCTGGAAGAGCAGTACCCGCCCGATCTTGACCGCGATCCCATATCAAGTTGCAGCGTGTTGCAGGTGTGGTCGCACATGAGTTGCAGAGGAGTTGAATTACCTGGCACGAGAGCGCAAGAGTGATTACGTGAGCGTGGATACCGGGAGGACTGTTTCTGGTTTAATCAGATGCATGACAACGCCTGATTCGCCGCAACAGGATGGTGCATCCAGCGGCACACCGTCCGACAACGCGACGGCCACGGAGTCCCCCGCGGCTGAGCGACTGAAGGCGATCGCACAGTGCGACCGAACACGCGAGGAGTATGCGACATTTCGTCCTGCGGGGTTCTACCCGGTGCGCCACGTCTTGGTTCAAAATCCCGAGGACCCCCGCCCCGGAACGCTCGGACGTATGGTCAGCGGGCGCAAGCACCGAGCACTGCTGCTCTACCTACTACTGCTCTGGTCCTGGCGGTGGCTCAAGGACAGCCGGGAACCACTGGCCTCAGATGTCTGGTTGCGGGCACTGACCGCGGAGGATGTCACCGGCTCATTGACCTGGTCACAATCGGCGCTATCGCGAGCGTGGCGTGACCTCGAGCATTTCGGCCTCATCGAAGATCGTGTCCGCGACGGCCGCTTGCTGAAGGTTGTTCCACGTCGCGAGGACAGCCTCGCCGCCTATCGTGCGCCTGCGGGTGAGCGGGACCGCCACAACAAGTACTTCACGCTTCCGAACACATTCTGGATTGACAAGTACTTCGCCAAACTCAAGCTCCCCGGCTTGGCAATGCTGCTGATCATTGCCAAGGAAACCAGCGGTGGTCCGGAGCGTCCCATACCGTTCAACAGGGTCGCTGAGTGGTACGGGATCTCCTCCAGGACCGCGCAGAACGGTGTCGCCGAGTTGGAGGCGCTGGGCCTCGTCCACAAGCGATACGAGGTCAAGGATGCTCCGCTATCTAAGACCGGATCGACGACGTGGATCCACTACTCATTGACGGGGCCGTTCAGCTATGAGGCACGCATGCTTGCTCAGCAAGCAGCGCAGATCGCGCGGACGAAGAACAGCAACCCGGTGCCGAATCCTCCGCCAGCCTCATCGGCGAACACACCTGCGGTGGATGCCAAACCTGCGGTTGCGGGGTGATCGGCATGCGACCGATGCTCAGCGGAGATGCCTGGGAAACGGTGCGCTTCGCCCTTGAGAGCTGGGCTCGAACCATTCGGCTAGTCGTCCTTCTCGCAGCTCTAGCAGGATTCGTCGTGCTGCCGATGTTTCTAATCAGCCAACAAACCGTGCTGGTTTTCTGGGAATGAAGACCGGGGTTACCCGGAGTATCTCCGACAAGCCGTCCTGTACGGGCCGAGCTCCGATCAGCCCGCGATCTCGCGCAGATGCGGCGAGGGCCCACCAACCGCCAAAGGTTCCGGGCTCGGTGCGTCCGTGAGCCGCAACCATTACAGGCTCGGCTCATGGCCGACCTGGGGGTCGATGTCGGGGAATGCGGGTGGTGCGGGGCGGCCGCTGCGGGAGGGATTGCTCCTGGGCGGTAGGCCGGGCGATGGGAGGTGTCCGAGGGTCGCTGCTGCAAGGGCGCTGACGTCGAGACCGCGGTCGATGGTCGCGCCGGCGGGATAGCTCTCGGCTGGGTCGGTCAGCGCGATGTCCAAAGCTTCGCGCAGCAACCCTGTTACTCCGGTCTGGATGTATTCGAAGCGTCCCCACACGAATTGCTCGCGCAGGTCTCCGACCAGGGTGTTCGGCTCGCTTTCAGGCAGCTCAAGGGCTTTGAAGCGTTCCGTGTCGAGGGTGTAGCCGGCTTCGGTGCTCAGCTGCTGGAAGAACGCGAACTGGGTGCGGGTGTTGCCTTCGCGGAAGGGGTGCACGAAGAACCGGGAACTATTCGGCCTGATGCAACACGGTACTGGAGCGCTACTTCGGGCGAGCCCGGATGGTGTAGCCCCACGACCTGCTACGAAGTCACGAGCCCCGAAGAACGCATGATCTCGTCTATTGACTGATCGGCCCGACTGATCGTCAACCGAATCGCTGTAGGGACGATCCCGGATGAACCCGATCCGCCGATGCGCGCCGCTTCGACGGGGTGTCAGAACGTGCATGTCGAGATCGCATGACGCGAGTCGCATCCGACAGAATCGGATAGATGAACGCAGATGCGCTGCCGGACGACTATCGACCGCAACCAGGAGAAGGACCGATAACCCTCATTGCCGACAAAGAGATCTTCACCCTCCGCATGCGTCCAGACGGTGGGGATGACTTCTGCTGGGAATCCGGGCCGAACGAGGGCTATGGCTTCGGTGGTGGCCCAGTGCGGACTGTCGGCGATCCGAACGCGAAGTACCTGATGACGATCGCGGAGCACCGCAGGTCGATCAGCAATTTTCTCAGCAACATCAACCCCGAGACCGGCTACCTCTACTGACGGAGACGAGGCACCGACATGGTGGGCAGCACCATCACGCACACCAACCGGAGACACCATTGGAGGAGAAGTCATGCCCTGGCCCGATATTCGGGATGCGGATCAGCGGACCTGGCGGTTCATGATGGTCGAGGACGAACCGGATTTCTACGACACTCCCGCTGGGGATGTCGATCCGCCCGCGGTGTGGGTGGATGCGATCGTGGCGGTCGCCCGTGATCTTCGGTGTTTCCGGTACGGGCGCGATGTGAACCCGGATCGGCTGATCTGGGAGCTGTCCGTCGGGCACGGTGATGCTGTCATGGTCGGATGGAACGGGACCGCCGGGATCAGTGGGTTTTCACTGTGCGACGGCACGATGCGCACGGACGCGTCGTTCGCGCAGGCAGCGAGGTGGGTGGCGGACACCGCGCAAACCGAACTGGCGGGCTACGACTTCGTGCAATGGCCTTCGCAAGGTGGACAGCTGCTGAGCGCGCGGTGCATGGACGAGGTGGCGGTGTGGTTCGATCGCCACACAGATCAGGTGGTGGCCCCGATCGGCGGGCTCTGCAAAGCCGTGTGGTGACCTCACTTCGCCTGTCGACCTGCAGTACCGCAACAGGCTGATCGGAAATGCTGCGACGTTACCCTACCTGGATGGTGGGTCGATTCGGCTCTCGAGCGGCGAGTATCAGTCGCGTTCCTGCCTGCGAAGAAGACGAAACCTGCACTAAATGATGCTTCTAATGCAATTATGTTGCGATGGATCGCAGCGACGAGGTTCTGAGCCTGAGGTCGCGGGGTGTCGTGCTGCTCAACGAGCCCGCAGCGGTTTTCGGGGCGATGCTCGAGGGTTTCGCCCGTCAGCAGACCAGCCGGGGGTTGGCGTCCCAGACCATTTTGGTGCGGCGGTGGCAGGTGGAACGGTTCCAGCGGTTCACCGAGACGTACCCGTGGCAATGGTTGCCGGGTGATGTGGAGGACTTCACCACGCACTTGCTCAGCGGCGCCCGGCCCTTGGCGCGGTCGACGGTGCGGATCTATCACCTGACGATCCGGGCGTTCTTGAACTTCGTGACCGATCAGCGCTACGGCTGGGTCGCAGAATGCCGATCGCGGTTCGGGGCGGTGCCGACGCAGGTGTGTTTCGAGTGGAACACCGTTGCGCACACCGCCGACTTCGAAGGGCGGCCGGGGCGGCGGCCGTTGGACTACGACGAGTTGGAGGCATTGTTCGCGGTCGCGGACGGCCGGGTGGACGAGCTGGTGGGGCAGGGCCGCAAGGGTGCGTTGGCGGCGCTGCGGGATGCGCAGTTGCTCAAGACAACCTACGCGTGGGGTCTGCGGCGGCGCGAGGTGCTGGGCCTGGATCTGGTGGATCTGCGTTCGAACCCGAAGGCACCGCAGTGGGGCAGCTTCGCATTGATACATGTGCGGCACGGTAAGTCATCCAAGGGCAGCATTCCCAAGCGTCGCTCGGTGCTCTCGCTGCCGGAGTTCGAGGTGGGCGATCGAGGGTCTACGGATCTATGTCGAGAAGGTTCGAGATCGGTTTCATCCGGCCGTGAATCCAGGATTGTGGCCGACCGAGCGGGGCACCCGGGTGGGTTACCGGTATCTGGATCGACGGTTCGCGCAGTTGCGCGATGAGGCGGGACTTGCGCCGGAGTTGACGTTGCACAGTCTGCGGCACTCGTATGTGACGCACCTGGTCGAGTTCGGGTACGCCGAACAGTTCGTGCAGAGTCAGGTCGGGCACGCTTACGCCTCGACGACCGCGATCTACACCTCCGTCACCGACGACTACCGCAACCGCGTCCTGACCGCCGCAATCGACAAGTTCTACTTCACCCCGCAGGAGCAGCAATGACGACGAAGACGATCACCTGGCGGCTACGCACCCTGATGGCAGAGCGCGGCATGTTCAAGACCACCGACCTGATCGAACCCCTCCAGTCCGAGGGCGTTGCCCTGTCCCGGGAACAGGTGTTCCGCCTGGTGACCCAGACCCCGCAACGACTGAACGTGGAGGTCCTCGCCGCCCTGTGCACGATCCTGGGCTGCACCCCCAATGATCTGCTCGTCCTCGAACAAGCCGGTCAGCAGCCCGCCGAAGCCACCGGCACCGGCGGTCCGATCGACACCATAGGCGATCTGCGCCCGGTCCCTGCCCGCATCCACCGGCCGAAGCACTCGTGACGATCCGACGAGGAACCCCGCAGCCGAACGGCGAATTCGGCCCCCGAGTCGCCGCGGCGCTGGCCGGCAGAGGAATACACGCGCCCGAGCCACTCGTGATCGCAGCCGCCGAACGGATCATCCCTGCGCCCCGGCGCAACGGGGCGCTGCGGTTCCTGACCAGCGACACGTTCACCCCGTCCCGGATTCCCGCAGACACACCGACCGTGGTGCAACAGTTGCTGGCGCATCTTGACCGCCACGGCGTGACCGGTATCGGCTTGCCGATCTGTCCCGGCTGCCGCACCGCCAAGGTCGTCAAGATGCGGGACGAACAGGGGCGACGAATCTGCTTTCGGTGTACCCAACTGTCGGCCTACGGAGAGTGCCCCAGCTGTCTGCGGAGAAAGAAGCTCGTTGCCACCGGCATCGAGGGGAGGCCGGTCTGCCAACGCTGCGGCCCCGACGGCGCCCCGACCTTCGAGTGCACCGCCTGCGCGAAGACGGTGACCGTCGCCAGCCGCGTCGACGGCCGGTGGCACTGCCTGAACTGCTATCCGAGACCGGCCCGGCGGTGTGTGTCCTGCGGACACGACAAGAAGATCGCCACCACGATCCTGACCGGCCCGCACTGCTTTGCCTGCCGCAACCGTGTGCTGCGCAACCCCGCCCCGTGTCCCGGCTGCGGCTGGATCCGTATCCTCGCCTTTCTCGGCGACACCGCGACGGCGATCTGTGCAGGCTGCGCGGGTCAGCCGGCCCGGTACGCGTGTCGCCGCTGCGGCGGCGAGGAACACCACTACGGCAGGCTCTGCGCACGCTGTGTCCTCGACGACCGCTGCACCGAACTACTCACCGGCCCCGACGGGACAATCAGCGAACCGATGCGCGCCCTACGCGACCACTTGTGCACCCGGCCCCGGCCGGCGCAGATCATCAAATGGCTGCGCCGCGGCCCGCACATCGATCTTCTGTGCGAGATCGCCTCCGGCCGAACACCGTTGACCGCAGCATCCTTCGTCCGGCCCTGCGGCGACAAGGGCCTCGACTATCTTCACGCCCTGCTGGTCGACGCCGGCGTGATCTCCCGCGACCGGGCCACCGCCGATCTCCTCGAAGCCTGGACGGTCCGCATCATCGCCGACGCCCCTGTCGGGCACCGCCGGCTGCTGGCCACCTATGTCCGCTGGGTGTTGCTGCGTCGCGCCTCATACGACAGCCGCGCAGGAGATATCACTCCCGGTGCCGCCGACCATGTCAAGGCCGCAACCCGCGGCCTGATCGCCTTTCTCACCTGGCTCGACGAGCAGAACACCCCGCTCGACGCTGTCACGCAGGGGCAGGTCGAACAGTTCCTGACCGTTCGCTCCGCGCAACGCTGGCTGCCTCAGTTCCTCGGCTGGGCACACGAGCGTGGTCTCGCGCCGCAGCTCGAAGTCCCCGTCCTCACCCCGGGCCTGCCTAACGTCACCGCCTCCGAACGCGATCACGAACACACCATTGCCACTCTCGTCCGTGACGAGACGATCGCCCTCGATGTCCGCCTGCCGTCCCTGCTCATCGCCGTCTACGGCCTCCCCGCGTCCAGGATCCTCAGACTCCGCCGGGAACAACTCCACGACACCGGCGAGGCGATCGACCTGAACGTCAGTGACCGGCCGTTGCGGCTTCCCGAACCGCTGGCGGACCTGACCCGAACCTATGTCGCTCGGCATCCCGACGTCGGGCCGCAGGACTGGCTGTTCCCGGGGCGACAGCCCGGACGTCCGCGAAACACGCTTTATCTCACCCGGCAGCTGCGCATGCTCGGCACCAGCATCTCCGCGCTGCAGAAGACCGCTCGTTTCCGTCTCGCGGGTGCCGTGCCCGCGAAGGTGCTGGCCGACATGCTCGGCTTCCGCGTCAATACCTTCGAGACCTACGCGCACCTCGCCGCCGGTACCCGCGGCGATTACCCCGGTCTGCGACATCACGACGTAGCCCCACATTCGATGAGTTAGTCGCCAAGATATCCAGTCTCAGGGTTGATCTGGCTGAGGAAGTCGCGGATCGACTCGCGATGCTCGTCAACCGTTGCCGGCTGAAGTGCAGATGGCGTGCCTGCTCGGTCTTGGATGCTGGAGTAGGCCACATGTTGAAAGCTCGAAAATCCGTACCCTTTGTTCGGTCCGGACACCCATTCATAGTCGCAGGCGCCTGGTTCCTCCGGGCGCAGTCTCACGGTGAAGACCTCCCCGTCGACTGTCAGGGTGAACGCCCATCGTGTGCGGTCGGGCGCCGGTTGCCTGGTGGTTGACCGTGTTCGTCGGCATTCATGCTTCGCTCCTTTCGTACGAGTGAAAGTTGAGGCTCTGAACTCTCAAACCGCATCGTCTCTTGACGATCGCGGCGGACCGATTTTCGGCCGGTGTCGGTTCCTCAGGTCGGAGAGATCGGCAACTCGGTGCAGACCGAGGTACAGCATCCGCCAAGATTCACCTGGAGAGTGGCGGGTCCGACCGGTGGTGGTCGAGGAGCTCGGCCGGGGACAACGGTAGAGGGAGGGTGCCGGTGGGGGTGTACACGGCGATGATGTTGTGGTCGGTGATCCATACAGTGCCGTGGCTGTCGATGGTGACGCTGGGTTCGGGGGTGTGGATTTCGGTGCGGGCGATGACGCCCCCGGTGGGATCGGCGAGGCTGAGCAGCCAGTACCGGCGGTTGTCGTGAAGGTCGCGGTCGCGGTCGTGGTGTTCGATCCATACGAGGTTTCCGACGGTGCCGCCCGTGAGGCCGGGCAGCGGCCAGCGTGTCGGGGGATCGGCCCGCAGGTCGGGTCGTAACGTTCGGACGGTGTTGCGCACATCGATGATGCCAGGCGGATCGGCGGTGAGGATGGCGTAGTCGTCCACGTCATCGATGGAAGGCCCGATGGTGACATGCCCATCGACGGTGACGGCTACGACGAACGTGGTGGTCGGCCACGTATCCCGGCGGCGCATGAGGATGCGGAATCCGTTGTCGTGGGCCGTGACCGAGCCGATGGTCCCGGCTGGGACGGTGGTGTCGTCGTGGTGGGACTGCCCGTCGGGGTGCCACAGGTCGATGCGTGTCGCGGTCTTGTCGGTGGTGCAGGTCAGCAGCGTCCCCTTGTGCGCTGCGGACGCGCTCACCGGGCGGTCGTCGAGGCGGTGCACCGTGCCGGTGCCGGTGGCGCGGAAGATGCCGTACCAGCCGACGATCCAGCATCCGGCCGGATCGGCGTGCAACCGCCAGGGGGTACGGCCCGGCTCTGGAGCGATCGGTGCGGGGATCACGATCTCCCGCACGTCTGTCGGGTTGTCGAGATCGATCCGCACGATCAGAGGTAGCTGCTCGTCGGCCGCCCACAGCACCCGCCCGGCCGCGGAGAGCGCCCGCGGTACGAAAGAGGGCCGGATCGCCGGTGGCGGCACGTCGTCGAGGTCGAGTTCGGCCAGGATTCCGGGTTCGTGCCGTCCTGCGGTGCCCGCTTCGTCGAGGCTCCGCGCCGAGATGACTCGTCCTCGTACCGAGCCGGTGGTGGCGTAGGCGAAGTCGCCGACGAGGCGGCCGGTGATGCGGACGCGGCCGGTGGCGGGGCGGGGGCTGTACCAGGTCGCGGACCAGCCGTCTCCACGCAGCAGAATCCGCCAGATCCACGTTCGTGGTATCGCCGGCGGTGCATCGATTGCGGGTTCGAGGCGTGGGGGTGCGAGCGGTTCGGCGTCGGCTTCGATCGTCGATAGCGTCGGATCCCGTGGATCGGCGGGTACTTCTTCGAACAGCAGCCAGAACACCCCGACCTGCCCGACCGTCGGGCGGGGAATCTGACCGTCCAGGATGGCGTCCTGGCCTGCCAACAACCGCAACTGCCGGTGTGGACGCAGCTGCCTGGTGGGGTCGGTCATCGGTGTGGCTCCCGGGTACTCCATCCCTCGAGACGAAGAAAGCCAGCCTACAGGTGATCTTGTAAAGCGGTACAGGCTTCGAATCGTGTTCGGCTGGAAGCCCAGCGGGTACGCATCGATCCACCTCGTTAACGGGATGCGACGAGGTAGGAAGAGTGGTCACACCCTGGATAGCCCGCACTGTGAGCAGGAGTCCGGACTCCACATGCTCGTCATAGCTGATTCTCAGCTGGTGGCCATTCGGCGGGGTGGCTATGTACACCTGCGCACTGCGTTCGAGGTTCGGTCTGGGTACCTCTTCGCGGAATGGGCCGTCGTCGATACTCACGTTCGCTCGGTAAGGCTCCTCGCTCACACCGGACCGCTCCAGCAAGGTATCTCGCGTGGCGTGTGACGCGGTACGCACCATGACAGTTCCAGAGGAGTCCGGGAAGTTCGAGTGCCATTCGCAAGAGACGACATTGTCGTCGCCGGACAGATGCAGTCCCAACTCGGACGCGAAGGGGAGAGCGGAGTCGCAAGGGTCGTTATAAAACACGCGAGCAACCGGCGGTCGATTGCGGTGGCTTCAGGCCTTGTCGTCCTGTGTCGAGGGTCCGCGTGTCCAAAGGCGGACGAGCACCCATATGTTGGCACCGGCGATCACGGCGAACGGTGCCGTGAACACGAGGGTTTCGAGGGCGGACAGTGACGGTGTCCAGCTGTTGGGGTCCTGCTGCCGAATGCCGCCGGAGAGCGCTTCGGAGATACCGGCGTAGGTGAGCGCGGCAGCTGGCAGCAGCGCTGCCGTACACCCCACCGTCGACAGCAGACGACCGATGCGGAACCGCCGGGTCAGCGCTGCGGCCCCACTGAGCGAGACCGCCACGACCGGCGCGATCACCACGGACCCGATCACAGCGATGAAGTACCAGTTGCTCAGGACATCGCCGATGCCGGATTGACGGTGCTCGTCGAGGTAATGCGCGCTGAGCATGGTCGCGGCTGCGAACAGTACTGGCAGCAGAGCCACCACCGAGATCCAGAGGGTGTCGTGCGGCCGGTGTTGTGCCCGTGATCGCGGTGCATGGTTGTTGGCAGCTGGACACGGTGGTTCGTAAGCGTGGCTTCCGCTCAAACCTGTCACTGCAGCGTCACCGCAGCGCAGCCGCGACGACAGAGTCGCCCGGCCACAGTTCGAGGTCCTCGATCATCCACAGTGTCGTTTCGGTCCTGCCCACACGAGGAGTCTCCTATCGATGACGTGAACTTGATACGGCGACACGCCCGACGGCATCCCTTTCGGGTGGAGCAGAGTCGGCATTACTTGCGCAGAACCGCCCAGATCAATAGTTCTTAGCCGAATAATGGACTTCCACCAGCATTGACCCGTGCCCAGACCTTGGTTAGTTCGTCGAGGAACGGGGCTCGCGGAAGTCCACGAAGGTTGTTCTTCGCGGCGATCCGGTCGAGCACTGCGGCCGCGGCCTGGGGTACTTCGCTGGCCTTGAAGTACGAGTGTGGGATCTCGGTGACGTGGCGCTGTCCGGCACGGACTGCGGCGACGTCCGGTCCCATCTTGACCATCGGCCAGTCCCGCGGTGCGGTGCGCAGCTGCCCGGCCCAGGGGTAGAAGTCTTGGAACAGGTGGTGGTGGATGCGTTGGAAGTGTTCCAGGTCGAACCGGCCTGGGATGGGCCGGTCGACCAGTGCCTGCATCCGCTGGTAGCTCACCACGCCTTCGACGCGGTGGATGACCTCGACATCGGGGATGCCGTGCGGCCACAGCTGCGATTGCAGCACGAGGTTTTTCATCACGGCGCGGCTTGTGTCGGGCATCCCGTCTCGGTGCCAGTCGATCGTCTCGGGGATGAAGTAGTCGAGCCATTCACGGGAGTATCGCGGCGCCATGTCAGTCGATCTCGTAGCCGGCATCACGAGCGATGATCTTGGTGACGTCTTCGAGAGTCTTGGTGCCCCGGATCAGCTCGACCAGGAGTTCCTTGTCGCCGTCGCTCATCTCGCGGCCCTCCATGGCCATGATCGGTTCCATTGCGGCGACGGCGGCGCGGGCTTCGGCTTCGGTCTTGCGTGGTGTCACAGGTTCCCCCCCTGGTCGACGGTGTGGTGGGTGGGGCAGGACGGTGATGCCCTGCCCCACCGGCGGTTCGAGCCTATGGCCGAGTTCAGACGGCGCGTCCGTCGTATCCGCCTTCGTATCCGGTTTCGTGCTGTTGCATCGGGTCGGTGTGGTGCTGGGTTTCTTTTCGGGTGGCCCGCTCGTGCAGTGGCCGGACGTTGTCGGTGGCGCGTAGGCCCTGGGCGAGCGTGTCGTCGAGCTCGAAGGTGCCCTCGACAGTGGATTCCACTGCCTCGGTGGGTTCGACGACCGCATCGGGCACGATCTCGGTGGGTTCGACCACGATGTCGGCGGGGTCCCTGGGTGTAACTCCGGCTGCGGGCAGCGCGGCGATGTCGCCGGGCAGGATGGCCACCGCGACACCCGGACCGGCCAGGGCGTGGCTCATCGCGCTGTGCACGACCCGGGGCGCCTGGGCCGCCGCACCGATCAGCTCGGTGTAGGTCGAGCACTCGACGAACAACCGATCGGGGTGCGTCTCCTGGAAGTAGCCCGTTCCGATCTGCGTCGACGGGATGTGCGACGCGATCGCCAGTACGGGAGCGCCCGACCGGTGGGCGTCGTAGAGCCCGTTGATCAGATGCAGATTTCCCGGTCCGCACGAGCCGGCGCACACCGCCAGCTCTCCGGTGATCTGGGCGTCGGCCGCAGCGGCGAACGCGGCCGCCTCCTCATGGCGCACGTGCATCCAGTCGATGCCGCGTCGGGCGGCGCCGCCGGTACGGCGCACCGCGTCGACCACCGGATTGAGGCTGTCGCCCACGATCCCGTAGATCCGCCGGACACCGGCGTCCACGAGCTGAGCGACGAGCTGGTCCGCGACGGTGCGCCCAGCCATCGGCCTATATCCGTTCGAGGACGAAAACCGGGATCGAGCGCTCGGTCTTGGTCTGATAGTCCGCGTAGTCCGGGTACGCCTCGACGGCGCGTTCCCACCACAGGGCCTTCTCGTCACCGTGTACTTCGCGGGCGACCATGTCGTAGACCTCGGTGCCGTCGCGCAGTTCCACGTGCGGGTCTGCGACGACGTTGTAGTACCAGACCGGATTCTTCGGCGCGCCCCCGAGCGAGGCGACGACCGCGTAGGTGCCGTCGTGTTCGACCCTCATCAGTGGGGTCTTCCGCAGCTTGCCCGACTTGGCGCCGCGCGTCGTCAGGATCACCACCGGCCGGCCGCCGAGCGTGGTGCCTTCGGTTCCGCCCGAGGACTCGTAGGTCGCGACCTGATCGGCCGCCCACGTCGACGGGCTGGGTTCGTATTCTCCGGTAAGAGGCATGCCTCCAGTGAACACTGTTCAGTGATGCGGCACACGTCCGCATGAAAGTTCGTTGACCCGAATTCTCGAATGCGACTACCCTGAGGAAAGACTTTCCACGACCCTGCAGGAGGAGCGATGACGACCCTGGACTCGCCGTCACGCAAGGTCGCGCGCGACAGCCACATCGATCTCGCCGGCACCGCATGGCCGTTGTACAAGCTCGAGGCCGTCGCGGTGGGGCTCGTCGTCCTTCTGGTGCTCTTCCTCGTCACCGCTACCGCGCAGACCGCGGTGCTCTCCGCTGCCGCTGCAGCCACCGTTGTGTGGTGGGCGCGGCGGGCCTACTACCTCCGCGCATAGCGGCGGCATAGCGCCCACCGGGCTTTCCGGCGACCGGGTCCCGGCCGCCTCCCCGCTCCGTTCGATCAGGTGGCCAGGCAGCTCGGACCGAGCAGCGCCTTCAGGTCGCCCATCAGTGCCGACGACGGCTCGACGCGCAGACTGTCGTCGAGTCGGAGCACGGTGACCTTGCTCCCGCTGATCAGGCGCACGTTCACATCGGCCGTCCCGGGATGCCTGGTGAGCACATTCTTCAGCGCCCCGACCTTGTCGGGAGTGCACAGCCGCGTCGGCATCGACACCGACACCGGTTTCGCGACGCCGATCTGCGACAGGTCCGGCACCGCGAGGTCGTTGGCGATCAACGAGATGCGATCGTCGCGGACGGAGACCCGTGCCTTGACGAGCACCACCGAGTCCTCGACGACGTCCATTCCGTAGACGGCGTAGGCCTGCGGGAAGAACAGGACTTCGATGCCACCGGTGAGGTCTTCGAGCTGGGCCGACGCCCACGCGAGACCGTTCTTGTTGATGCGCCGGTTCACCGACGCGAGGATGCCGCCGACAGTGACCTGCGTACCGTCCTTGAATCCGCCTTCGAGAATTGCCGGAATGTGCGTGTCGGACTGCGCCGCGAGAACGTGCTCGACGCCGTTGAGCGGGTGCCCGGAGACATAGAGACCGAGCATCTCCCGTTCGAGGGCGAGACGATGCTTGCTGTCCCACTCCTCGTCGGGGATCTTCACGTTGAACACCGAAGCGACGGATTCGTCGGCGTCGGCGCCGCCGAACAGGTCGAACTGGCCGATGGCCTCGGCCTTCTTGGTGCTCATCACCGCGTCGATCGCGTCGGCGTGCACGAGCATCAATCCCTTGCGGGGATGGCCGAGCGAGTCGAAACCGCCTGCCTTGACGAGCGATTCGGTGACCTTCTTCGAACAGGCGACCGTGTCGATCTTGTCGAGATAGTCGGAGAAGTCGGTGAATCTCCCCTTCTCCTCGCGGGCCTTGATGATCGACGCCACCACGTTGGTGCCCACGTTGCGTACCGCACCGAGTCCGAACCGGATGTCCTCGCCCACCGACATGAAGTTGGTGTGCGACTCGTTGACGTCGGGGGGCAGCACGGTGATGCCCATCTTGCGGCAGTCGGCCAGGTAGATCGCGGCCTTGTCCTTGTCGTCGCCGACCGAGGTGAGCAGACCTGCCATGTATTCGGCGGGGTAGTTCGCCTTCAGATACGCCGTCCAGAAGGAGACGAGACCGTAGCCGGCTGCGTGCGACTTGTTGAACGCGTACCCGGCGAACGGGAGGATGGTGTCCCACAGCGCCTTGATCGCCGGTTCTGAGAAGCCGTTCTTCAGCATGCCTTCCCGGAAGCCCGCATACGCTTCCTCGAGCACCGAAAGCTTCTTCTTGCCCATGGCGCGCCGCAGGATGTCGGCCTGTCCGAGCGAGTAACCGGCCACCTTCTGAGCGATCTGCATGATCTGCTCCTGGTAGACGATCAGTCCGAACGTGTCGGCGAGAATCTCCTTGAGGGGTTCCTCGAGCTCGGGGTGAATCGGTGTGACCTGTTGCCGGCCGTTCTTCCGGTCGGCGTAGTCGTTGTGGGCGTTCATGCCCATCGGGCCGGGGCGATACAGCGCGAGCACGGCGACGATGTCCTCGAAGCCGGTGGGCTGCATGCGGCGCAGCAGGTCGCGCATCGCGCTGCCGTCGAGCTGGAACACGCCGAGGGTGTCGCCGCGCGCGAGGAGTTCGTAGGTCGCGGGGTCTTCCAGCGGAAGATTATCGAGATCGAGATCGATCCCCCGGTTGACCTTGATGTTCTCGATCGCGTCACCGATCACCGTGAGGTTGCGCAGCCCCAGGAAGTCCATCTTCAGCAGGCCGATGGCCTCGCACGACGGGTAGTCCCAGCCGGTGATGATCGCGCCGTCCTGCGCGCGCTTCCACAGCGGAATCGCATCCATCAGCGGCTCGGACGACATGATCACCGCGCAGGCGTGCACGCCCGCGTTGCGGATCAGACCTTCGAGACCCTTCGCGGTCTCGTAGATCTTCTTCACGTCCGGATTCGAGTCGATCAGTGCGCGGACCTCGACGGCTTCCTTGTACCGCTCGTGGTTCGGGTCGGTGATGCCGGACACCGAGATGTCCTTGGCCATGATCGGCGGCGGCAGCGCCTTGGTGATCTGGTCGGCGATCGCGAAGCCGGGCTGCCCGAACTGCACGCGCGCGGAGTCCTTGATCGCGGCCTTCGTCTTGATGGTGCCGAACGTGATGACCTGCGCCACCTTGTCGGTTCCCCACTTCTCCGACGCGTACCGCACCATCTCGCCGCGTCGGCGATCGTCGAAGTCGATGTCGATATCGGGCATCGACACACGCTCGGGGTTGAGGAATCGCTCGAACAGCAGTCCGTGCGGGATCGGATCGATGTTGGTGATGCCCATCGCGTACGCGACGAGCGAGCCCGCAGCCGAACCGCGACCGGGCCCGACACGGATGCCGACCTCCCGCGCATGGTTGATCAGGTCGCCGACGACGAGGAAGTAGGCGGGAAAGCCCATCTCGTTGATGACGCCGATCTCGTAGTCGGCGCGTGCCAGGTACTCCTGCGGCGGACCCGACGGGAACCGTCGGTCGAGCCCGCGCATCACCTCGTGCCGCAGAAAGCTCTCCTGGGTGTGGCCCTCGGGCACCGGGAAGATCGGCATCCGGTCGCGGTGCATCCACACGTCGTCGTAGGGCTGGACCCGCTCGCCGATCAGCATCGAGTTGTCGCACGCTCCGGGCACCTCGGCATCCCAGATGGCGCGCATCTCGTCGGCCGACTTGAGGTAGTAGCCGTCACCGTCGAACTTGAACCGGGTGGGATCCGACAGCGTCTTGCCGGTCTGGATGCACAGCAGCGCTTCGTGGTTCTCCGCGGCGTCCTTGGTGACGTAGTGGCAGTCGTTGGTGGCCAGCGGCGGGATGCCGAGCTTGTTGCCGATCTCGAGCAGACCCTCACGGACCCGGCGTTCGATGGACAACCCGTGGTCCATCAGTTCGAGGAAGAAGTTGTCCTTGCCCCAGATCTCCTGCCACTTCGCCGCAGCTTCGAGTGCCTCCCGGTCGTGGCCGAGCCGCAGCCGGGTCTGGATCTCCCCGGACGGGCAGCCGGTGGTGGCGATGATTCCCTCGGCGTGCGTCGCGATGAGTTCTTCGTCCATGCGAGCCCATTTGCCCAGTTGCCCCTCGATGGAGGCGAGCGAGGACAGCTTGAACAGGTTCCGCAGGCCGGTCGCGTTCTCGGCGACCATCGTCATGTGGGTGTAGGCACCGGAGCCGGACACGTCGTCGGACTTCTGGCTCGGGTCGCCCCACTTGACACGTTTGGTGTCGAACCGGGAGCCGGGTGCGACGTACGCCTCGATGCCGATGATCGGCTTGATGTCGTACTTCTTGGCGACGTTGTAGAACTCGCTGGCACCGTACATGTTTCCGTGGTCGGTCATGCCGACGGCCGTCATCCCCAGCCGCTGCGCCTCGGCGAACAACGGACCGACCTTCGCGGCGCCGTCGAGCATCGAGTACTCGGTGTGGTTGTGCAGATGAACGAACGAGTCAGCCACGCGTGCCTCTCCCGGGATGTCTGTGGGCACCGACGAGTCTAAGCCGAGCTACCGACAGCTCCGACCACGGCGCGCCCACGCCGCGCGCGGATCAGCGCATCCGTGCTGTACACCACAAGCGCCACCCAGATCAGGACGAAACCGATCCAACGCGACGCGGGCATGTCCTCGTGGAGGACGAACACTCCCCACGCCATCTGCAGGCTCGGTGTCAGGTACTGCAACATGCCCAGAGTCGCAAGCGGAACCCGTTGGGCCGCAGCCCCGAACAGCAGCAACGGCACCGCGGTGACCACACCGGCGGACAGCAGCAACGCGGTGTGACCGGCACCGAAGCCGATGAACGTGCCCGTACCCGTCACAGCGAGAAAGATCACGTAGGCAAGGGCGAAGGGTGCCGCGACGACGCCTTCGCCCGCCAGCGACGTCCGGGGATCGAGCGGTACCACCTTCTTGACGACTCCGTAGAGCGCGAACGACAACGCGAGCGTGAGCGCCAGGACGGGAGGCCGACCGTAGTCGGCGGTGATGACGAGCACCGCACACACAGCGAGAATCAGCGCGCCGATCTGCGCCGGCCGCAATCGCTCCCGGAAGAACAGAACGCCGAACAACACACTGACGAGCGGATTGATGAAGTACCCCAGCGCGGTTTCGACGACGCGTCCCGACGTCACGCCGTAGATGTAGGTACCCCAGTTGACCGCGATCGCCGCAGACGCGGCCGCGACGAGTGCCCAGGTGTGCAGCGGCAGGCCACGCAGTGAACCCAGCCTGCCCATCACGGCGAGGACGACCACCATGAGCACGAGCGTCCACAGCACCCGGTGCGCGAGGATCTCGACGGCACCGGCCGGGGCGAGCAGACCGAAGAAGGCGGGGAACAGTCCCCAGGTCAGGTAGGCGCCCAGACCGCACAGCACACCGGTACGCAGGGCGGGGGCAGTCGGCCGCTTCACGAGGACACCGTACGGCTGCGAAGGCCCGCCCACGCGTCAGGGGGCCGGGGAGCTCACGGTTCGGCGTCGTCCGGACCGGGAACGACGGACTCGACGTGCTCGGGCAGCAGCGGATTCAGGGAGAACCGCCCTGCGACCGCATCGGACGGAAGCACTTCCACCGTGCGGACACCGGGATCGCCGGCAGCGGCACGCAACTGCGCGGGGGTACCGCGCACCGCGACACCCACGATGCAGGCACAGCCCGCGGCCAGCCGATCGGCCGAGGCCGCGGCGATCTGCGCGGCCCGGTCCGTCCCGGACGCCTGCAGCCGTAACCGTCCCGCCGCGACCCGCGCAGCCGAGCGCAGCGCCTCCGGATGCGCCGACACGGCGACCGGGACCAGCGGTGTCTGCACCCGGTCGATCGGGACCCGGAAGAGTACCTGCGCGATCCTCAGGTCCCCGGGCAGGGCTGCGACGTCGTCGACGCTCACTTCCCGTTCGAACGAGATCAGGCCCCAGTGCTCGGTGCCCGGCTCCCGTTCCGCTTCGGTGAGGCTCTCGTCGGCGCGCGCGAGGTAGTCGCGGACGAGTTCACCGCTGTCGGGGCCGAGCCCGTCGCTCCGCACCGACGCGGGCCGTACCGGGGAGAGCCACCCGGCGACGAGCACCGCCAGCACCAGGACGGCGACGGCGGCCCACGACAGCGCGCGCCTCATCGGTCAGGCGTTGCGGAGCACATCGAGCGCATGTTCCAGGTCTGCGGGGTACTTGCTCTCGATCTCGATCCAGTTGCCCTGGGTCGGGTGGGCGAACCCCAGTGACTTGGCGTGCAGCCACTGCCGTTCGAGCCCGAGCTTGGCGGCGAGCCGTGGGTCGGCGCCGTACGTGAGGTCCCCGCAACAGGGATGCCGCAGCGCGGAGAAGTGCACGCGGATCTGGTGGGTGCGCCCGGTCTCGAGATGCACGTCGAGCAGGCTCGCGGCCTGGAACGCTTCGATGGTGTCGTAGTGGGTGACGCTGGGCTTGCCGTCGGCGGCGACGGTGAACCTCCAGTCGCTGCTCCGGTGCCGGCCGATGGGTGCGTCGATGGTGCCGCTGCTCGGATCGGGGTGGCCCTGCACGAGAGCGTGGTAGCGCTTGTCGATGGTGCGCTGCTTGAAGGCGCGCTTGAGCACCGTATAGGCCCGTTCGGAGGTGGCGACGACCATCACTCCCGAGGTCCCCACGTCGAGGCGGTGCACGATGCCCTGCCTCTCGTGCAGGCCGGAGGTGGAGATGCGGAAACCTGCGGCGGCAAGACCACCGATGACGGTCGGCCCGGTCCATCCCACGCTCGCGTGGGCCGCGACCCCGACGGGCTTGTCCACCGCGACGATGTCGTCGTCGGCGTACAGAATCTCCATGCCCTCGACGGGCTGCGCCTCGATGGTCAGCGGCCGCGGCGGTTCGGGGAGCTGCACCTCGAGCCACGACCCGGCCGAGAGACGATCGGATTTACCGACGGGAGCACCGTCGACGAGGACGGCGCCCTCCTCGGTGAGTGCTGCGACGGCGGTACGGGACAGACCGAGCAGACGGGCGAGGCCCGCGTCGACACGCATCCCGTCGAGCCCGTCGGGTACGGGCATCGACCGCGTTTCCCTCACTGGCGGGTTTCCTTTCCGCTGGTCTCGGATTCGGTCGGCTCTTTGCCGGTCGGCTCGATGCCGAACACGGTGAGCGCCACGAGCAGGACCGCTCCGCACACGATGGATGAATCTGCGACGTTGAACACCGGCCACCAGCCGACCGAGACGAAGTCCACCACGTGGCCCTGGAGGGGTCCGGGCGACCGGAAGAGTCTGTCGGTGAGGTTGCCGAGTGCGCCACCGAGCACCAGACCGAGGCCCAGCGCCCACCAGCGCGACCGGAGAGTGCGCCCGATCTTCACCACGCCGATCACCACGCCGATCGCGACGAGCGTGAGCAACCACGTCATGCCCGTGGCCATGGAGAACGCCGCGCCGGGGTTGCGCACCAGCGTGAGGGTGACCGTGTCGCCGATAATGGAGATCGGATCGGCGGGGTCGATGTAGTGGACGGCGAGAACCTTCGTCACCAGGTCCGCGACGTAGATCAGGATCGCGAGGACGAAGAGGGCGCGAGTCGCGGGACGACCGACCGGGCCGCGTGCCGTGGCCGGCACCGGTGTCTGTGCCGTGTCGGGGACGGGAGTCTCCTCCACCTTCGGCACAGCGGGATCGGCCGCGGGATCGGGCCGGGAAGCTTCGTCAGTCACCGTTCCATCATCCCCTACTCGCACGAGCGGGCCGTCACCCCTCCCGCCGTGGCTACCCTGGGGATGTGCCTGTGCTGTCCAGATTCCCTCACCCGAGGCCGTATGCCCTCGCCGCCGTTCTCTCGCTCGCCGCGTTCGTCACCGGATGCGGCGATTCTTCGGACGGAGCCCCTCCCGCCCCCGCGGCGACATCCTCCGAGGTGACGGTGCCGGTGTCCGCGGTGACCACCACCGTGTCGGAGGCCGGGAGCGAACCCCGCGAGGTGGTGCGGATCGCTCCGGTCGCCAGGCAAGAGCAGAACGTCGTGTTGACCACTCGCTCCGAGGTGTTCCAGCAGATCGGCTCCGAGCCGCGCCAAGATTTCTCGACCCCCGAAGTGACCCTTCCCCTCACGGCCACGGTCACCCAGGCGGTGTCGGACAGCGCGCCGAGCACCCTGGTCGACATCACCGTCGGCGAGGCGACGTCACCCGATCCGATGCTCGGTTCCTCGCTCGCCGACGCCACGGGGTCCCGGGCGGGCCTGACCATCGGCCCTACCGGCGCGATCAGCGCACTCCGGCTGGCGCCGTCCGTGGAGACGGCGAACATCGCGCGTTCCGCGATCGAACAGGCCTTCTACCAGTCCGTCTACCGCACGATCTCGTTCCCGGATTCCGAAATCGGTGTGGGAGCGGTGTGGCAGATCCATCAGCAGGTCATGAGCGCCGGCGTCACCATCGACCAACGGAGCACCGCCACGCTCGTGTCTCGGGACGGCGACCGTCTCACGGTCGATGTCCGGGTCGAACAGACACCCAGGGAGTCGGTGTGGATGCTGCCCAACGGGCAGGGCCAACTCGACATCGAGCAGTACACGATGGCCGGGGAAGGCGCCGTGACGTTCGACCCGGCGCTTCCGTTGCCGGTCGACGGAGCACTCGTCCTCTCCGGTGACCAGGTCTACGTCGACCCCGAGGGCACGACCCGGCTCGCCCAGTCGCAGGTCGACCGGGTGGAGTGGCACTCCCCCGAGAATTGATCGCTTCTGTACAACGAAAAACGGTGCCCTACGCGGAGATCCGCGTAGGGCACCGTTTTCGGTGCCGGCCCTGGTATCAGGGGCAGGCAGGGGTCTGCAGCTGTGCGGCCGCGACGATGCCGCACGCGTTGTTCTTCGACAGCTTCCAGACGCCGTCCTCAGCCACGAAATCGACGGTGCCGGTGGCAACCTGATCGCCGAGCTGGGTCTCGATACCGGCGGTCGCGGTGCCGTTCTCGTTGTCGTTGACGTCGATGATGGTGATCACCGCGCCGGCCTGCTTCGCAGCGGCGGCAACCTGGTCGATGAGGGTCGGATCGAGCTCGGCGCCCTGCACCAGGTCGGTCTTCTCCTCGGCCGGCACGGTCTCGTCGAATGCGCGGTCGAGCGAGGCCTGCAGTTCCTCGGGGGTCGGGACGGGCGGGTAGTCCGCAACGACCTCGGTCGTCGTGGTTGCCGTCGTGGTCTTCGCGGTGGTCTCGGTGCTACCTCCGTCATCCGAGCTGCAGGCGGACATCGTGAGGGCGGCGGCGAGCGCCACCGTGGCCACGGTGATCTTGCGAAGCTTCAACTTGTCGTCCTTCTCGTTTCTCGGTCGTGCACGAGTCTTCGTGCCCGGTTCATCCGGTTGCGATCGTCCGCAAGAGTACCCGGCGGTAGTAAGAACTCCATCAGCGTAGCGAGAACCCGTGTCAGTTCAAGCTCGCGAGCGGGTCGGCGGCTTCGAGTTCCGAATCGCCTTCGGCGAGTGTACGAGCAGGTCCCGGTCCTGTCGATCGGGTCTCGAATCGCACGGTCACGACACCGTGGCCGGCGCCCTGGACCCAGCCGTGCCCATATCGGGGGTGGAACACGTCGGTGCCCGGACGCCATCGGTCCGCAGGCACGGGCAAGTTCGCCGGTTGCTGCTCGTCGTCCGATGTCGGTTCCGACGGGTCGCTCTCCATCCGGTCGAGTTCCGGGAACAGTGTGTCCTGCGCCGACGCGGACAGCCCCGCGTACCCGACCCCGACGAGACGGATCGGGCCGATGTCGAGCGGATCGAGACTCAATCGCTGTGCGGCGGTGGTGAGCACGTGCAGATCTTCGGTGGCATACGACAGCGTCGACGACCGTGTGAGCACGGACATGTCGGCTTTCCGCAGCTTGAGCACCACCGTGCGGGCCGCGCGACCGTCCTTGCACAGCCGGCTGTGGGCAGCCAGTGCGCTCGCCGATATTGCGCGCCTGAGGTCCGGGAGCGCCACGATGTCGGTGGCGTAGGTTGTTTCGGCACTGATCTGTTTGGACTCCGCCCGCTCGGCGACGGGCCGGTCGTCGTGCCCGTTCGCGAGCCGGTGCAACCCGGGGCCCACGGTGGGCCCGAGGATGGACGCCGCCTCTGCGACGGGCAGTTCCGCGAGGTTACCGATGGTTTCGATTCCGAGTTTGCGCAGCCGCTCCTCCGAGACCGGCCCGATCCCCCACAGCTTGCGCACCGGAAGACCGTGCAGCAGCGACAGTTCCTCGTCCGGGCGCACGACGAGAAGGCCGTCGGGTTTGGCGAGTCCCGACCCGATCTTGGCGATCTGCTTCCCGGAGCCCGCCCCGATCGACGCCACCAGGCCGGTGCGCTCGCGGACGTGCTCGCGCAGCCGGGTGCAGAATCGTTCGACCTCGTCGGCGGACGCTCCGGCGAGTTCGGTGGGTTCGGCGAACGCTTCGTCGAGAGAGAGCGTCTCGAGGATGGGTACGTGCGCGCGCAGCGTCTCGAACACCACCGAACTGAGGTGGTGGTAGACGACGCCCCGCGGTGGCAGTACCACCGCCGACGCCCCGATGAGCCGGCGCGCGCGGCTCATCGGCATGGCGGATCCGGCCCCGTAGACGCGCGCTTCGTAACTCGCCCCGGCCACGACGCCGCGGGCACCGAGTCCGCCGACGAGCACCGGCCGACCCCGCAGGGTCGGCCGGGTCAGTTGCTCGGCGGACGCGAAGAACGCGTCGAGGTCCAGGTGCAGAACCCAGCGCCGACTCACGGAGGCGGGCATGTCTCCAGGTTAGAGGCTCGCACCGACGCGCTCGTTCCCCGCCCGCCTGCGCTCACGCCTTGGTGATCGACGCGCGGGCTCCTTCACCCAGGTCGATCGGGTCGGCTCCGGCGGTGCCGAGTTCGAATGTCGTGGCGAGCACTTCGCCGGCGATCAGATCCCGATGCCGGGCAGCCCATTCGGCGCGCTCGGCGGGCACCTCGAACTGCACCGAGATACGGTCCGACACGTCGAGACCGAGGTTCCGGCGAGCGTCCTGCAACTCGCGGATGCGGTCCTTGGCCCAGCCTTCCGCTTCGAGTTCCTCCGTCACATTCGTGTCGAGGACGACGAGCCCGTTGCCGCCCGGCAGTGCCGCAGTGGATTCCGGTTCCGCCGCGACGAGCCTGCGCGTGTACTCCTCGGGCAGCAGCTCGATCCCGGCCGCGGTGACGATGCCGTCCTCGGACTCGGTCCAATCGCCGGCCTTGACGGCCTTGATGACCTTCTGCACGTCCTTGCCGAGCCGCGGACCGGCGACCCGTGCGTTGACGACGACCTCGAAACGGCCGTGCGCTTCCACATCGTCGGTCAGCACGACCTGCTTGACGTTCACCTCGTCCTTGATCAGGTCCACGAACGGCTCGAGGTGCGCCGAACCGGGTGTCGCCACCGTGACCAGCGGAAGCGGCAACCGCACCCGCAGGTGCTGTGCCTTACGCAGCGACAGCACCGTCGAGCACGCACCCCGCACCTCGTCCATCGCGGTGACGAGCTCCGGGTCGGCGGGCAGTTCGTCCGCGGTGGGCCAGTCGGCGAGATGCACCGAGCGTTCCCCGGTCAGTCCCCGCCAGATCACCTCGGTGGCCAGCGGAAGAAGCGGTGCCGCAAGCCGGGTCACCACTTCGAGAACCGTGTGGAGCGTGTCGATCGCGTCGCGGTCCTCGTCCCAGAACCGGGTGCGCGAACGTCGCACGTACCAGTTGGTGAGGGCGTCGCAGAACGTGCGCAGCTCGTCGCAGGCGCCTGCGATGTCCACGGCCTCGAGCGCGTCGGTGATGACGTCGCGGGTCTCGGCGAGCTTGGCGAGGATGTACCGGTCGAGCACGTTCGTCGAGTCGGTCCGCCACGTGCCCGGCGTCGAGGCGTAGAGCTGGAGGAAACTCCAGGCGTTCCACAACGGCAGCAGTGCCTGCCGCACACCTTCACGGATGCCCTGTTCGGTGACGACCAGGTTGCCACCGCGCAGGATGGGCGACGACATGAGGAACCACCGCATGGCGTCGGAGCCGTCGCGGGAGAAGACCTCATTGACGTCGGGGTAGTTGCCCTTCGATTTGCTCATCTTCAAGCCGTCCTCACCGAGGACGATGCCGTGGGCAGCAACGGTTTTGAACGCCGGACGGTCGAAGAGCGCGGTCGCCAGGACGTGCAGGGTGTAGAACCACCCGCGCGTCTGCCCGTTGTACTCGACGATGAAGTCGCCCGGGAAGTGCGAGTCGAACCAGTCGGTGTTCTCGAACGGGTAGTGCACCTGCGCGAACGGCATCGAGCCCGACTCGAACCAGCAGTCGAGCACCTCGGGGACCCGTCGCATCGTCGACGCGCCGGTCGGGTCGTCCGGATTGGGCCGGGTGAGCATGTCGATCATGGGCCGGTGCAGATCATCGGGCCGCACGCCGAAGTCACGCTCGAGTTCGTCGAGCGAACCGTAGACGTCCACACGCGGATACTCCGGGTTGTCCGACACCCAGACCGGGATCGGGCTGCCCCAGTAGCGGTTCCGGCTGATGTTCCAGTCGCGTGCGCCCTCGAGCCATTTGCCGAACTGGCCGTCGCGGATGTGTTCGGGCACCCAGGTGATCTGCTTGTTCAACTCGACCATGCGGTCGCGGAACTGGGTGACGGCGACGAACCACGACGGGACAGCCATGTAGATCAGCGGCTGACCGGAACGCCACGAATGCGGGTACGAGTGCTCGATCGTCTCGTGGCGCAGCAGCTTTCCGGCCGCCTTGAGGTCCTTGATGATCACCGGGTTGGCGTCGAAGACCTGCAGTCCCTCGTACGGCGGCACCATCGAGGTGAACTTGCCGCCCGGGTCGAGCGGCTGCACCAGCTCGATGCCGTTGCGCTGGCAGTACTCCATGTCCTCTTCACCGAAAGCCGGTGCGAGGTGGACGATTCCGGTACCGGAATCGGTAGTGACGTAATCCGCGGCGATGACGTGGTGCGCGTTGTCGCGGCCGACGAAGAAATCGAACGGCGGCTCGTACGCGAGACCGACGAGATCCGACCCGGCGTACTCGGCGAGAACCAGCGGCTCGTCGCCGAACTCACGGCTGTAGTGGCCGAGCCGGTCCTTCGCCAGCAGATAGGTTTTCGCGTCGTCGCCCTCGCCGGTCCGCACCGCGACGTAGGTGATGTCCGGGTGCACCGCGATCGCGAGGTTGGACGGCAGCGTCCACGGCGTCGTGGTCCAGATCAGCGCGTTCGCGCCGTCCAGCTCGGTGCCCGGTGCGTGCAGCACCATGTCCACGGTGACGGCAGGGTCCTGACGCATCTTGTAGGCGTCGTCGAGCCGCGTCTCCTGGTTGGACAGGGGTGTCTGCTCGTACCAGCTGTAGGGCAGCACACGGAAACCCTGGTAGATCAGGCCCTTGTCGTACAGCGACTTGAACGCCCACATGACCGATTCCATGAAGTCCAGGTCCAGGGTCTTGTAGTCGTTGTCGAAATCGACCCAGCGGGCCTGCCGGGTGACGTAGTCGCGCCACTCCCCCGTGTACCGCAAGACCGACTGCTTGCAGTAGGCGTTGAACTCGGCCAGACCCATCGTGTCGATCTGCGACTTGTCTGTGATGCCGAGCTGCTTCTCGGCTTCGAGTTCGGCCGGAAGGCCGTGGCAGTCCCAGCCGAAACGACGGTCGACCCTTTTGCCACGCATCGTCTGGAATCGCGGCACGAGGTCCTTGACGTACCCGGTGAGCAGATGGCCGTAGTGCGGCAGGCCGTTAGCGAAGGGCGGACCGTCGTAGAAGACGAAGTCCTCGGCACCCTCGCGGTTGGTGAGCGAGGCCCGGAACGTGTCGTCCTTCGCCCAGTGCGCGAGGACACGCTCCTCGAGGTCCGGGAAGTCGACGCCCGAATCGCGCGGGAGCCCGTAGTCGACTCGCGGGTAACCGGCGCCGGCTGCGGCGTCCGAGGTGTGATCCGGTGCGGTGTTTTTCTCGATCACAGCGTAGATACCTCCGTGCCTGGATGTTCGGCACGGGGACGATCACCGTGCACTGCGCACGGTCACCGCGGTACCACCCCGCTTGCGCCGTTCCGTACGGAACGGGCCACTCGTTCTCCGGGCTGTGACGGGCCCTCCCGTTCGGTTCTACTAAGCGACGCACCGCATGGCGCACCGCTGTTCTTCCGAAGGCTCCCCGGTGATGGCCGGATCGACGCCGCCCCGCTGCGCGGGGATCTTGCCTCATGTTGCGAGTCTTGCTTTTTCCATTGTAGGGAGTGATCAGCCGTCCGAGGAATCCCGGTCTTCCCGGGACTGCTTACGCTTTTTCGACGAGCGGGTCGTGCGTGTCGCGCCCTCTCCGGCCGGGGCGTTACGCGCGCCGAGTGCGCTCGCCAGCAGGAGCACTGCTCCGATCACGCACACCGCGATGCAGCCCCAGGCCCACGCCACCGAACCGGTGATCAGCGCGATGACGAGAAGACCGAATCCGATTGCCGCGAGCATCAGCGTCACGACCAGCACGACGCTCCTCTCAGCTTCGGGACTTCACCGATTGCAGAACAACCCGGTCAGTTGGCGCCCTTCGCGAAGGACGAGGAACCGAACGACGACGAGTTGGACTGGTTGAACGCGTCCTGGCCGCCGTCGACCGGGACCGCGGACCCACGCTGTTCGAGTTCCTCGAGCTGCGATTCGAGGTACGACTTCAGGCGCACCCGGTACTCGCGCTCGAACGTCTTGAGCTGCTCGATGCGTCCTTCCAGCACGGAACGCTGCTGGTTGATCGTCGCCATGATCTCGGTGTGCTTCTTCTCGGCGTCGGCCTGCAGAGCGTCGGCCTTCTCCTTCGCCTGACGCAGCTGCGTCTCGGACCGGGTGCGCGCATCGGAGAGCATCGCGTCGGACTTCTGGCGCGCGTCGGCGATCATCGCCTCGCTCCGCGTCCGGGCGTCGGAGACGAGTTGCTCGGAGTTCGTCCGGGCGTTGCGGACCAGCTCTTCGGCCTCGTTCTTGGCGTCGCCGGTGAGACGGTCGGCCATCTCCTGCGCGAGCCCCAGCACCTTGGCTGCCTGCATGCTCGCGTCGCCGGTCGTCGGCGCTGCGGCCGCCACGGGGGCGGGCGTGGGTGCCGGCTCGGGCTTCGGAGTCTCCACGGCGCGCACGGGCTCGGGCTTGGCGGGCTGTGCAACCTGGTTCGACGAGGTCGACCGCGGAGCCTTCTTGGCTTCGGCCAGTTCTTGGTCGAGTTCGGCCACACGCTGACGCAGGTCGGCGTTCTCCTCGATCAGGGAGGTCAATTCCTGCTCGACGAGGTCGAGGAATGCGTCGACCTCGTCCTCGTTGTACCCGCGCTTCCCGATAGGGGGCTTGCTGAACGCGACATTGTGCACATCAGCTGGTGTCAGCGGCATGGAAGGGTCCCTTCACGCGTCAAATAAGCGGTCAAGCAGGCGTTCGGTGATATCGACAGTGCGTCACGCGTATCAAAACCCACTGTATCTGGCATTCCATTCTGGCACATCGCGGTCGTCGCGAGCCTCGTGGCCGCGCCGAGTCGGCGCGTCATACGACCCCGCCGCGCGGCAGGAAGGCCATCAGGAAGTACACGATGAACAGCAGGACCATGATCGAAAGGTCGAGTCGGACACCGCCGAGATTGAGCGGTGGGATCAACCGCCGCAACAACTTCACCGGTGGATCGGTGACCGTGAAAATCGCCTCGAGTATCACCACGACGAACCCCGAGGGCTTCCAGTCCCGCGCGAAGGTCCTGATGAACTCGACGATGATCCGCCCGATCAGCAGAAGCCAGAAGATGAAGAGCAGGAACCAGAGCACCTCGAATACGGCCACGTTTCCACAATGCCCGACGAATAGCGCCTAGCCAAACCGAAACGCCCGGCCTGCAGTGACCTGCATCATGGCCGGGCGTGTCCGCGAGTCGCGAGGGAGGAGACTCGCGCGCAGTTACTGCTGGTTGTAGAAGCCGGTTTCGGCGATGCGCTTGCGTTCTTCGGCAGAGACGTCGATATCGGCGGGAGAGAGAAGGAACACTTTGGTCGCGACCTTGTCGAACGAACCACGCAACGCGAAGGCCAGGCCCGCCGCGAAGTCGACGAGTCGCTTCGCGTCGGCGTTGCTCATCTCCACCAGATCCATGATCACCGGCGTCCCGTCGCGGAAGCGCTCACCGATCGTGCGCGCCTCCCCGTAGTCGCGGGGACGCAGGGTGGTGATCTTCGACAACGGTCCGCCTTCGTCGAACAGGGCGCCGCGGCGGGGCTCCGCGCGGTCGATTCGGGTCTCGGCGCCCAGCGACGACCGCACCGGCACGCGGGCCGGAGCCACGGGCCGGGGCGCACGCGCGGTGATCGGCTCCACGCGCGGAGTCCGCGCGGGCGGGTCGTAGTGATCGAAGTCGTCGTCCGCGAACTCGCGGACGCTCTCTTCCCGCCGAACCGGCGGGTATTCGTCGCGATGCGACGGTGCATACGAGGAGTAGTCCGGTTCGCCGTAGTCGCGATCCCGCTCACGACGCGCACTCGACGGATCGTCGAGGTAGTCGTCCTCGTAATCCTCGAGCGGCACCATCCCGAAGTAGGCCTTGAACTTGTGGAGCGTGCTCATTCGATCGCCCTTCCCTCGCGCGGCGGTTCCCATCAGGCTATCGGCCGGGTACCCAGAACTGCCGTTCCGACACGCACGCAGGTAGATCCCCACCTCACAGCGTGTTCAAGATCACCCGACATGCCCGCCGAGAGTTCTGTTGCGCCGGGGTGTTCGGCGAGCAGACTCGTGTGGAGTCCGGCCAGCCGAGCGAACGCCGCGTCCGGTTCCCACCCGAGCGGCGGGACACCCATCAGTCCCCCGAGTTCGAGTTCGGGGGCGGAGGCGACGGCGTCTGCGAGAGAACCGAGTTCGTCGGCGACGACACCCCCGCGCTCACGGTCACCGTCGAGGCTGACCTGCAGAAGCACCCGGATCGGCGTCGATCGCTCCCCCGAATCCTGAGCTGCGGCAACGCCTTTGGCGAGTGCGGACGCGAGCCTGAGGCTGTCGACCGAGTGCACCGTGTGCGCCCACCGCGCGACGGCGCGGGCTTTGTTCCGCTGGAGCCGGCCGATCATGTGCCACTCGACCTCGCCCGGCACCGTTTCCCGGAACTGCGCGATCTTCGCCGCGGCTTCCTGTTCGCGGGATTCACCGAACGCGCGGCACCCGAGTTCGTACAGGAGTACCGCGTCGGTGACCGGAAAGTACTTCGTCACCACCAGCAGTGCGACATCCGACGGTTCGCGGTCTGCCGCACGGGCGGCGGCATCGAGGCGCTCGCGCACCGCGACCAACCGGCCCGCAAGTTCCGCACGACGATGCTGGCGGGATTGTTCGGCCGCGTTCACGCGGTGTCCTCCTTCTCACCGCCCGCGGTGATGTTCTCGAGCCAGATCACCGACGCGAACCGTCCCGTGGGCGAACTACGGCGGTGGCTGAACAGCGTCGGGTCCTCGATCGTGCAGCGGGGATCCTCGACGACCGACGTGACCCCGTTTTCCGCCAGCTGCCTCCGCAGGCCGGCACGCAGGTCGAGACCCGGTGTACCGCGCTCGGTGCGGGTCGCGCTACCGGGAAGGTGGGCCTCGACGTCGTCACGCATCGCGGCGGGAACCTCGTAGCGTGCACCGCTGGCCGCCGGGCCGAGCAGTGCCCCAATGCGTTCCGGTCGCGCGCCGAGTTCGCGCATGGCATCCAGCACGCGCGGCAGGATCCCGATCCGGGCACCGACACGTCCGGCGTGCACTGCCGCGACGACGCCTGCTTCGTCGTCCGAGAGCAGGATCGACACGCAGTCCGCGCTGAGCGCGACCAGTGCGAGATCGGTTGCCCGCGTCACCAGGGCGTCGGTAGCGGGCACCTCCCCCACGACCGGACCGTCCACGACCGTCACGTTGCGACTGTGGATCTGTTCCATCCACACGAGTCGTTCTTCGGGCAACCCGATCGCCGACGCCAGACGGCGACGGTTCGCCGCGACAGCGGCGGGGTCGTCACCGACGTGAGCGGCGAGATTGAAGCTGTCGTAAGGCGGGGCCGAGACCCCGCCGGCTCGTGTGGTGACGACCCGGCGGGAACGCAACCCGGTATGCGAATCGCTCAACGGCGCATGAAGATAGGCACGTCGACGTCGTCACCGTCGTCCTCGTCGTCGACGGGACGCGTCTGCTGGCCTCCGGAGGCGGGCGGAAGTCCACCACCGGATGCGGGACCGGAATCGCGCACCGTCGCCGTGTCTGCCGTTTCGCGGTCGGACCGGCCGAGGTCACCGGCGCGCCCGGCACCGATGCTCCCGGGGCGGGTGCCGGAGGTCTGCGTCGACTGCGTGGACTCGACGGGCCGGCGCGCGGGCGGGGTGCCTGCGTCGAACCCGGCTGCGATCACCGTGACGCGCACCTCGTCTCCGAGCGAGTCGTCGATGACGGTGCCGAAGATGATGTTGGCGTCGATGTGAGCGGCTTCCTGCACGAGCGAAGCAGCCTCGTTGATCTCGAACAGGCCGAGGTCGGATCCACCGGCGATGGACAGCAGCACGCCGCGCGCGCCTTCCATCGACGCTTCGAGGAGCGGGGAGTTGATCGCGGCCTCGGCCGCCTTGATCGCACGACCCTCACCGCGCGACGAACCGATACCCATGAGCGCGGACCCGGCGCCGGACATGACGCCCTTGACGTCGGCGAAGTCGACGTTGATCAGACCCGGCGTGGTGATCAGGTCGGTGATGCCCTGGACGCCGTTGAGGAGAACCTCGTCGGCGGAACGGAAGGCATCCATGAGGCTCACGGCGGCGTCCCCGAGCTGGAGCAGCCGGTCGTTGGGGATCACGATGAGCGTGTCGCAGGACTCGCGGAGCGCCTGGATGCCGTTGTCGGCCTGGCTGCCACGACGCTTGCCCTCGAACGAGAACGGACGCGTGACGACGCCGACGGTCAGGGCACCGAGCTTGCGGGCGATGCTGGCCACGACGGGCGCACCGCCTGTGCCGGTGCCACCACCCTCGCCGGCGGTGACGAAGACCATGTCGGCGCCCTTGAGCACCTCTTCGATCTCGTCCTTGTGGTCTTCGGCGGCCTTCCGGCCCACCTCGGGGTCGGCGCCCGCGCCGAGTCCACGGGTCAGTTCACGGCCGACATCGAGCTTGACGTCGGCGTCGGACATGAGCAGAGCCTGCGCGTCGGTGTTGACGGCAATGAACTCGACTCCCTTGAGTCCCTGTTCGATCATGCGGTTGACCGCGTTCACGCCGCCACCGCCGATACCGACGACCTTGATTACGGCGAGGTAGTTGTGCGGGGGCGTCATGGGCTCTCGCCTTCCTGGGTTTTCGGGCCACGCTTCGATCAATCGTTGTCGCCACCGTGAAAACCCTCAACCATAGCTTGAAGGTGATGTCAAGTGCGCGACTGGTTCGAAACGCTATGGCACCGCGACGGGGATTTGCTAGTGGACTCGCCGGAGAGAGCACACGAATTTCGCGCCGGTTTTCTCAGCGCACGGTCGGGAGGTCCGGGCTGGCGACATCGAACTGCTGCCCCGGCTGGGTGAGCAACGGAAGAATCACCGCTGCCTTACGTTCCGATCTTTCCACACTGCCCCACACCACGACCCGGCCGTCCACCAGAACCAGGGAGATGTCCGTGTCCGACCGGGCCTCCACGGCCTCGACCTGTACGCGGACCTCGGGCGGCAGCGCCTCGAGCACCTGCACGGCCGCGACGGTCGCGGGATCGCCGGTACCGGGGGTCGCGGTGACAAGGCGCGGGGTCAGCAGCGGCGGGGGTTCGACAGCGAAATCGACGCCCTCGACGTCGACCGAGTGGGTTCCGTCGGTCGCCTCGAAGTACAGAACCGCCACGCGTTCGGTCACGGTGACCCGCAACGACGACGGATACTCGCGCTGAACGCGGACGGAAACGGCACGGGGAAGGGTAGCCACGCGCTGCGCTGCCGCGGCGGTGTCTACCTGAAGCAGCGGTGTGCCCTCCGAAACCGCGAGCACATCCAGCACCTCCTCGCGGGTCACCGCACCGAGCCCGTCCACGGCGATGGTGCGGACCGACAGCAGCGGCGAGAACCAGGCGACCGCGATCGCGGCGAGGAGGGTCGCGACCACGGCCGCCCCGAGGAACACCGTCCGTACCCGCACGGAGCGCCCGGAGGGCCGTCGCGCGGTGTTGCGGTCGCGTCTGTCCCGCGTTCGGGTGGAGGTGGGCGTCACGAGCCGGCCGGCTCCGGTCCGGAACCGGCCGGGCGGAACCGGCTGGGCCTGGCGTGCAGCGCGTCGAGAATCTGCCGGCCGAGCATGGTGACATCACCTGCGCCCATGGTGATCACGATGTCACCGGGCCGGCTGAGGTTCGCCACCTGGCGGGGCACCGCAGACAGGTCCGGCTGGTAGTGGACGGGCTTGGTCACCGCCCGCGCCACGAGCGCGCCGCTCACACCCGGAATCGGTTCCTCACGAGCGCCGTACACGTCGAGGACGACCACCTCGTCGGCCAGATCGAGTGCCGCACCGAACTCGGTGGCGAAAGTCTCGGTGCGCGAATAGAGGTGGGGCTGGAACACCACGATCACGCGGGGCCGTTCCGTTCCCGATTCGGTGTACCGCAGCGGTTCGCCGGCGACCAGTTCGGCCGCGGCCGCCAGCACTGCACGGACCTCGGTGGGATGGTGCGCGTAGTCGTCGAAGACGCGCACGCCGTGTTCACGGCCGGTGTACTGGAACCGGCGGTGGACCCCGCCGAATCCGGCGAGCCCCTCGATCGCCTCGTCGACCTGCGCTCCGGCTTCGAGTGCGCCGAGCAGCGCCGCGAGCGCGTTGAGTGCCATGTGCCGGCCCGGCACCGAAAGTCGCACGGTGCGCGGTGTGTCCTCACCGGCCAGGTGGAACTCGGCGACACCGCCGATGTCCTTGGCTTCCCAGTCGAGCAGTCTCACGCCGACGGGCACGCCGCGGTATTCGGGATCGGTGCCGATGACGTCGGATGTTCCGTAGCCGAGCACGCGCAGGCCGCGGCGACCGAGAGCGACCACTCGCTCGGCGAGCGCAGCGGAACCCGGGTCGTCGAGACACACCACCAGCAGCCCGCTTTCGGGCAGACGCGCGACGAAGTCGTCGAACACCCGGGTGTACGCCTCGGCAGTGCCGAAGTAGTCGAGATGGTCGGGCTCTATGTTGGTGACGATGATCGTGTCGGGGTCGTACTGCAGCAGCGAGCCGTCGCTCTCGTCGGCCTCGGCGACGAACACGTCCCCGCTGCCGTGGTGAGCATTGGTCCCGGATTCGTTGAGCTCACCGCCCACGGCGAACGACGGATCGAACCCGCAGTGCTGCAACGCGACGACCAGCATCGACGTGGTCGAGGTCTTGCCGTGCGTACCCGAGACGAGGAACGTGCGGTGGCCGCGCATCAAGGATGCGAGCACGGTGGGGCGCAACAGGATCGGAATACCGCGTTGCCGGGCGGCGACCAGTTCGGGATTGTTCTGCGGGATAGCGGCAAACGTGGTGACCACCGCGGTGGGTCCGCCGTCGAGCAGGTCGAGGGCCCCGGCGTCGTGTCCGATGCGGACCTGCGCGCCCCGGGCGCGCAGGGCGAGCACTCCGCGGCTTTCCTTGGCGTCCGACCCGGAGACCTGACCGCCCCGAGCCAGAAGGATGCGGGCGATACCGGACATGCCGGCACCACCGATCCCGACCATGTGCACCCGCTCGAGTTCTGCGGGCAACTGCGCACTCATCGTTCGCTCCTGTTCGGTTCCGTACCGGCGACGGCCAGCACGATCCGTGCCATTTCCGCCGCGGCACTGCGATGTCCGGCCGCGCCGGCACGCCGGCCCATGTCCTCGATTCGCTGACGGTCGCGCAACAACGGGACCACCGTATCGGCGATGTACGCGGGCGTGAGGTCGGCGTCGGCGACAATCATCGCACCCCCGGCGGAAGCGACGGGACGGGCGTTCAGCTCCTGTTCACCGTTTCCGTGCGGAAGCGGCACGTACACGGCAGGCAATCCGACGGCCGACACCTCCGCGACGGTCATCGCGCCGGAACGGCACAGGACGGCGTCTGCCGCCGAATAGGCGAGATCCATGCGTTCGAGGTAAGGCACGGTCACGTACGGCGCGGTCGCATGCCCGGGGTGCGGCGGCACACTCACGGTGTTCTTCGGTCCGTGCGCGTGCAGCACCGCGATCCCCGCGTCGGCGAGAGCCCCGGACGCACCGACGACCGCCTCGTTGAGCGACCGTGCGCCCTGCGATCCACCGAAGACGAGCAGCACCGGCACGTCGTCGGGAAGCCCGAAGTGGCGGCGCGCCTCGGCACGCAGTGCCTGGCGGTCGAGGCGGGTGATCGACGACCGCACGGGAATGCCCACGATCTGCGCGTCACCGCGCCGCACGATTCCCGATCCTGGAACCGCCGCGAGGACCCGCTCCGCCCGGAACGCACCGATCTTGTTCGCGATGCCGGCGCTCGCGTTGGCTTCGTGCACCACGACAGGGATGCGACGGCGTCTCCGGAACGGCCCGGCGCCGGCAGCGAGATAAGCGGGCAACGCGACGTAGCCACCGAATCCGACCACTACATCGGCGTCGACCTCGTCGAGGATCTCGCGCGTGCGTCGCACCGACGCCACCACCCGGGCCGGAAGTTTCGCCAGGTCGAGCGTGGGTTTACGGGGAAGCGGGACCGGCGGGATCAGCTCGAGCGGGTAGCCGCGCCGCGGCACGAGCGTCGTCTCCAGACCTCGCTCGGTACCGAGAGCGGTGATCCTCGCGTCGGGAACGAGTTCCCGGACGGCATCGGCCACGGCGAGTGCCGGTTCGATGTGGCCGGCGGTCCCACCGCCGGCGACCACCACGGACAGGGCAGACTTCTCCCCACTCACCTACGATTCCCTCGCTCTCCGGTTCGTCCATTCGTACCGCGTGTCGTGCGGGTGGTCTTCTGCCGGGCAGCACGGCCCGGTTCTCGCGCGGGCTGGGCCCTGCGCGTCGGGGCACCGTCCACCCGGGCGGGTGCCCGTCGCGTACGGGTGCCTGCGCCGGAGGAACGGCCGCGGTCGTCCCTGGTCGCTCCCCGCGGCTCACCGCGACGCTGCTGCGGTGCCCGTGGTGTGACGGTACGCGTTCCGGCCCGGGGCGGCAGGTACGGCTCCGGCTGACGCAACCGCAGCAGGCGGGCGAACCGGCCGTCCTGACCGGCCTGGAGCGCGGCGATCGCCTCCGGTTCGTGCCGGGCGGCATTCGCGATCAAGCCGAACATGAGAAGGGTCGTGGCCGTGGAGGTGCCGCCCGCAGACACCAGCGGCAGCTGAAGTCCCGTCACGGGAAGCACACCGACGACGTACCCGATGTTGATGAACGCCTGTCCGATGATCCAGGTGGTCGCCGTCGCGGTGAACAACCGCAGGAACGGGTCGACCGACCGCATCGCGATACGGAGTCCGACGAAGGCGAACAGGCCGAACAACCCGATGACCGCGGCGCCGCCGAGGAAGCCCAGTTCCTCCCCGATGATCGCGAAGATGAAGTCGTTGTGCGCGTTCGGCAAGTAGTTCCACTTCGCGCGGCTCTGGCCGAGCCCGCGACCCCACAGCCCGCCGTCGGCCAGCGAGAACTTGGCCTGCCGGGCCTGATAGCCGATGCCCTGGGGGTCGTCGCCGGGATTGAAGAAGGCACGCACGCGTTGCGAGCGGTACCCCGCCGTCACCGTGAGGATCGCGGCGAGCGTGACCGCCGTGCCGAGCATTCCCAGGTACAGCTTGAGCGGCAACCCCGCGAACCACAACAGCGCAAGCACGATGATGACGAGCGAGACCGTCGTACCGAGGTCGGGCTGCAGCACGATCAGCCCGGTGACGAGCAGCGCGGCCGGGATCAGCGGGACGAGCATCTCCTTGAGAGTCGAGTTCTCGCCCCGCCGCGATGCCAGGAGGTGCGCGCCCCACAGTGCGAGCGTGATCTTGGCGATCTCGGACGGCTGCAGGGAGACGCCGAAGACGACGAACCAGCCTCGCGTGCCCTGCGAGAGGGTGCCGATACCCGGAATGAGCACGAGTACCAGCGCGACGACCGACGCCGCGAACGCGACGAACGAGTACTTGCGCAGCACGCGGATCGGTATCTGCAAGGCGATGTAGAAGATCACCATGCCGATCGCGGCGAAGACCACCTGGGAGGTGAACAACCCGTAGGCCGAACCCACGGACACCACGGCCCCGACACTGGACGACGACAGCACCATCACCAAGCCGAGCACGGTGAGCAGCACCGCGATCGTCACCACGAGGTGGAACGATGCGAGGGGCCGGGCCATCCACGCCCCGACCCGTCCGCGTGCCTCCGCGGCCGGATGCTCGGATGCCGGGCCGCGCTTGGAGATCACCGTCCGGTCCCGCCCCGGCGGAGTTCTTCGACGGCGGCGGCGAAACTCCGGCCCCGCTGCGCGTAGTCGGCGAACATGTCGAGGGACGCGGCGGCCGGTGCCAGGAGCACCGTCTCGCCGGGCTGCGCGTACCCGGCAGCCTCCCGCACGGCGGCATTCATCGCGGCGGCGGCGTCGGCGCCGGGCATCGCGATACGCCTGGGTCCGTCCTGCCCGTGTGCGTCTCCGGGGAGCTCACTGGTCATCGGACCATCGTCGCGCGTGTCCAGCAGCACGACGGGGACCTCGGGTGCGTGTCGCGCGAGTGCCTCGACGAATCGGCCGGCGTCGCGTCCGAGCAACACCACCGCCGCGAGTCGCGGCGCCACCTCCGCGACGAGGTCGTCGATGCGCGCGCCCTTGAGCAGCCCACCCGCGATCCACACCACCCGATCATGGGCGAGCAGCGAACTGCGTGCCGCATGTGGGTTGGTGGCCTTCGAATCGTCGATGTAGTCGACCTGGTCGACAGCACCGACGGGCGCGGCGCGGTGCGGCCCGACTCGGTGCCGCAGCAGACCGTCGTGCACAGCAGATTCCGGAACGTCGATGGCACGGGCGAGGGCGGCCGCGGCCAGCGCGTCGGACAGTCCCGCGGGGCCGGGCGGGGTGACATCGGCGACGGAGGCGAGGACTGCGGAGTCGGCGAACGCGCGGTCGACGAGAACGTCACCGCTGATTCCGAGTTCACCCTCATCGGGGTAGCCGAGCGTGAACCCGACCGTGAGCACGGCCCGGGAGCGATCGCGCAGCGACCCTGCGATGGGGTCGTCGAGCCCGAGGACACCGACGGTTCCGGTGAGAGCCCGCAGCTTCGCCTCGATGTAGTTCTCGATCCCGCCGTGCCAGTCGAGGTGGTCCTCGGCGATATTGAGGATCACCCCGGCGTCGGGACGCACCGACGGAGCCCAGTGCAGCTGGAAGGAGGACAGTTCCACGGCCAGCACGTCGGCACGGGGGTCGCTTCTCCGGAGCACGTCGAGCACCGGCAGACCGATGTTGCCGCAGGCAGCGCTCTGAATGCCCGCTGCCTCGAGGATCGCATGGAGCATCATCGTGGTGGTGGTCTTGCCGTTGGTGCCCGTGACGACCAGCCACCTGCGGGAAGGACCGTAGATCTCCGCGCGGTCGATACGCCAGGACAGCTCGATGTCACCCCAGATGGGGACCGCGGCACCCACGGCACGTGACAACAGCGGCGAGCTCGGCGGGAACCCGGGACTCGTGACGACCAGCGCGAACTCCCGCAACGACTCGTTGTCGCCGAGCAGGGCGTCGAGTTCGACCGTGGCGGCCCCCAGTTCGGCGCATCGCGCCAGTGCCTCGGCGTTGCGGTCCGTGACGGTGACGTGGGCGCCGAGGTGCGCCAGGGGTGCGATCGTCGCCCGGCCCGACACCCCCGCGCCCGCGACGAGGACACGGGCTCCGCGCAGTCGCTCGAGATCGTAGGTCATGACGTCAGTCCCCGATCGCCGCGAGGTACTCGCTGTAGAACAGGGCAAGTCCGATGGCCGAGGCGATGGCCGCGAGCAACCAGAACCGGATGATCACCGTGGTTTCCGCCCACCCTCCGAGTTCGAAGTGGTGATGGAACGGTGCCATCCGGAATACGCGTCGTCGGCTGGACCGGAACACCGCCACCTGGACGACCACCGACGCGGCTTCGGCGACGAACAGCGCGCCGATGACGACCATGAGGAGTTCGGTGCGGGTCGTGACGGACAGTCCGGCGAGCATTCCGCCGAGTGCGAGCGAACCGGTGTCACCCATGAAGATCTTCGCGGGCGCGGCGTTCCACCACAGGAAGCCGATGCACGCCGCGGCGGCAGCGGCACACAGCAGCGCCAGATCGAGCGGGTCGCGGACGTCGTAGCAACCGGCGGTGGGTTCGACCACACACGCGTTGCGGTACTGCCAGAACGTGATGATGACGTACGCGCCGAGCACGAGCGCCATCGATCCCGCGGCGAGTCCGTCGAGTCCGTCGGTGAGGTTCACCGCGTTCGACCAGGCACTGACCAGCAGGTACACGAACAAGATGAAGACGATCGACCCCATCGACACGGTGGCGATGTCGCGCACGTACGACAGGTCGGTGCTGGCGGGCGTCAGTCCGTCACTGTTGCGGAACTGAAGGGCCAGGATGCCGAAGGCAACGGCGGCGACGAGTTGGCCGACGAGCTTGGCCGTCTTGTTCAGACCCAGGTTGCGTTGCTTGCGGATCTTGATGAAGTCGTCGAGGAAGCCGACACCGCCGAGTGCGGTGGTCAGACCGAGGACCAGCAGGCCCGACGCCGTAGGGCCCTGGGCGTCGTATCCGAGGCCGATCAGGTGCGAACCCCAGTACCCCGCCCACAGTCCGGCGAGGATCGCGACGCCGCCCATTGTGGGTGTGCCGCGCTTGGACTGGTGGCTCTGCGGGCCCTCGACCCGGATCTCCTGACCGAAGCCCTGCCGGGAGAACGCCTTGATCAGCACGGGAGTGAGCAGGATCGACACCGCAAGTGCGATACCTGCGGCAAAGAGAATCTGTCTCACCGGGCGTCCTCCGTCCCCGTAGCAGCGGTGTTCTCACCGCGATCGGCGAGGACGGCGTCGGCCACCGACCACAGTCCGACCGATTGTGATGCCTTGACGAGCACGATGTCGCCCGGCTGCAATTCCTCACGAAGCAATGCGATCGCGGCGTCCGCGTCGGGCACGTGGCAGGCCTCCTCGCCCCAGGATCCTTCCATCACGGCGCCCTGGTACAGCCCGCGCACCTGCCTCGACGCTCCGACCGCGATGACGCGGGAGACATCGACTCGCACGGCGAGCCGGCCGATCGCGTCGTGCTCGATCACGGAGTCGTCTCCGAGTTCTGCCATCTCCCCCAGTACGGCGAAGGTGCGCCGGCGTTCGCCTCCCGAGCGCGCCATCGTGACGAGTGCCTTGATGCCCGCGCGCATCGAATCCGGGTTGGCGTTGTACGCGTCGTCGATGACCGTGACTCCGTCGGCGCGGGTGCGCACAGCCATGCGGTGCGCCGATACGGGCGCTGCGGCAGCGAGGGCAGCGGCCGCCTGCTCGGGGGTCGCGCCGCACTCGACGGCGACGGCGAGCGCCGACAGAGCGTTGCCGACCTGGTGCTCACCGTGCACGGCCAGCGTCACCGGGACGCGGCGCTCGTCGGCGCCGTCGCGGAACACCGCGGTGAACGAGGCACGCGCTTCGTCGTCGAGGTGCACTTCCTCCGCGCGGATGTCGGCCGACTCTCCGCTACCGACCCACACCACGCGCGCGCCGGTGCGTGCCGCCATCTTCGCCACGAGCAGATCGTCGGCATTGAGCACCGCGACGCCACCCTCCGAGGCGTCGGGCAATGCCTCGACCAGTTCGCCCTTGGTCTGGGCGATGACTTCCTGCGACCCGAACTCCCCGAGGTGAGCGGTGCCGACGTTGAGCACCACGCCGATCTTGGGGGGCGCGATAGCCGCGAGCGCGGCGATGTGGCCGCGGCCGCGTGCCGACATCTCGAGGACGAGGAACCGGGTGTCCTCGGTGGCGCGCAGCGCGGTCCACGGGTGCCCGAGTTCGTTGTTGAACGACCCCGGCGGCGCGACAACCGGTCCGAGCGGCTCGAGAACCGCTGCGAGCAGGTCCTTCGTCGAGGTCTTACCGGCAGATCCCGTGACGCCGACGACCGTGAGTCCGCGTTCGGTGAGCGTGTCGACCACCGAACGGGCCAGCGCGGCGAGCGCTGCAAGCACCGCGGCACCGGAACCGTCGGTGTCGTGTTCGAGTGCAAGCGCGTTCGTGGCACTCGGGGTGGGCGTCGGTACCACGATCGCGGGAACGCCGACCGGACGTGCCGCGAGCACCGCGACCGCGCCGGCCTCGATGGCGGCGGCCGCGTGGTCGTGCCCGTCCGAACGGGCGCCGGGCAGCGCGAGGAAGAGTCCTCCGGGCCCGATCTTGCGGGAGTCGAATTCGACGGTTCCCGTCACCTCTACAGAGGGATCGTCGGCGTCGTGCAGGGTGCCCCCGACCACCTCCGCGATGCGTTCGAGTGTCATCGGGATCATGCAGTGCCTCCGTGATGCGGACCGCCCACAGCGGGCGGGTTGTGACCGTGATGCCCGGAGGCCCTGAGCCGGTCGATGGACGCGGCCAGCACCTCTCGGTCGTCGAAAGGATGCTTGGTGCCGTCGATCTCCTGGCCGGTCTCGTGACCCTTGCCGGCGACCAGGACGACGTCGTCCGGCCCGGCCCATTGCACGGCAGCGTCGATGGCGGCTGCGCGGTCGCCGATCTCGAGGATCTCACCGCGCTCGTCGCCGGGGACGGCCCACGCACCGTCGAGAACGGCCGCGCGGATGGCGGCGGGATTCTCGCTCCGGGGATTGTCGTCGGTGACGACGAGTAGATCGGCGCCACGAGCGGCGACTTCGCCCATCAACGGCCGCTTGCCGCGGTCGCGGTCTCCACCGGCACCGACGACGACTGCGATGCGTCCGGGGACACTGTTGCGCAGGGTCTCCACCACCGCCGAGAGAGCAGCGGGCTTGTGGGCGTAGTCCACGATCGCGAGGAAGCCCTGGCCGCGCTCGACACGCTCGACGCGTCCGGGCACCGCGACGGTGGCGATCCCCCGTATGGCAGCGTCGAGGTCGGCGTCCACCGCGTCGCAGATCGCTACCGCGAGAGCCGCGTTCGTGACGTTGTACCGGCCGGGCAGCGCGACCGACACGCGGCGCGGAGCGTCGTCCGGTCCCGCGAGGGTGAATTCCTGTGCGCCGGCGGGCCCGGCGGATTCTTCGGACACCGTCCAGTCCGCCGCCACATCAGCACCGGTCGCGACGGTGCGCACCGATTCCTCGTCGGCGCGGCCGACCGCGGCGATCTCGGCCATCCGCTGCCCCCAGGTGTCGTCGACGCACACCACGGCACGGGCGGCACGGACCGGGGAGTCGGGCGTGAACAGCCGGGCTTTCGCGGAGAAATAGTCCTCGAAGTCTTTGTGGAAGTCCAGATGATCCTGCGACAGGTTCGTGAAGGCGCCGACGGCGAACTCGGTCGCGTCCACGCGTCCGAGTGCGAGCGCGTGACTGGACACCTCCATCACCACGGTGTCGACGCCCTGCTCGAGCATCGCGGCGAAGAGGGCGTGGAGTTGCGGGGCCTCCGGCGTGGTCAGCGCGCTGGGGATCCGGACGCCGCGGATGCGGGTTTCGACGGTGCCCACCAGTCCGGTGTCGCGTCCGGCCGCAGTGAGACCGGCTTCGACGAGATAGGCCGTGGTGGTCTTACCGGAGGTGCCGGTGATCCCGATGATCCGCATCCGGCGGGACGGATGGCCGTACACCGTCGCCGAGGCCGCACCGAGCACGGACCGGGGGTCGGGATGCACCAGGACGGGAACCGAGGTGGAGGCGACCTCGGCGACGAGGTCGCGCCCCGCCGCATCGGTGAGAACGGCGACAGCGCCCCGCTCGAGCGCATCGGCCGCGAAGGACGCGCCGTGCGCGCGGGCACCGGGCAGAGCGGCGAAGACATCACCCGGCCGGATACCCTGCGCCCGGAGATCGATGCCGGTCACCGCGGTGTCCCCCGCAGGCGGGGCGTCCCCGACCGAGGACAGCTCGGCGCCGACCGCGGCGGCGAGGTCTCCGATCCGCGTCACCGGTGGATGTTCGGGCCGACGGCTCTCCTCCGGAGGCGTCGGATCCGGACTCGATGACACAGGCACCAGGTTCCTCTCACTATCACCGCAGCGTCTTGCTGCCGGGCTCCAACAATTGCGTTCGTTCCGGCGTATCACGTTACCGACGTGCCGGGGTAAGGACAGCAGGCGGTCGGGCGATCAGTCGATCTGCAGGATCAACTTGCTCCCCGGGTCGGTGGACAGCGGCACTCCCGTGCGCTGCAGCAACCACGACGCGATGTCGCGGAACAGCGGAGCGGCGGACTGACCACCGGTGCCGTCGGAACTACGGTCGGGCGCGTCGAGCATGATGCCGATTACGTAACGCGGGTCGTCTGCCGGGGCGATACCGGCGAACGTGATCCAGTAGTCCGAGTTCGAGTAGCACTTGCAGTTCGGATCGATCTGCTGGGCAGTGCCCGTCTTACCCGATATCTGGTAGCCCTCGATCGCGGCGCCCGTACCCGTCCCCCGCTGATTGCCGGTGTCGTCCTGCACCACCGACCGGAACATGTCGCGGACGGTCGCTGCGGTCTGAGGGCTCACGACCCTCACCGGATCGGGGCGGGGGGTTTCGGTCCGCGACCCGTCCGGTCCGATCGTCGCGCGGACGATGCGCGGCGGCACACGCTCTCCGTCGTTGGCGATGGTCTGGTAGATGCTCGTCATCTGCAGCAGCGTCATCGACAGGCCCTGCCCGATCGGCAAGTTGGCGAAGGTGCCGCCCGACCACTGTTCCCGGCTGGGCACCAGTCCGGCGGATTCGCCCGGCAGGCCCACCTCGGTACGTTGCCCGAGCCCGAACAGGCTCAGCATCTCGGCGTAGCGATCTTCTCCGACGCGGTCCGCGAGCATGAGCGTGCCCACGTTCGACGACTTTCCGAAGACGCCGGTCGTGGTGTACGGAACGACGCCGTGATCCCACGCGTCCTTGACCGTGGCACCGGACATGGTGATGGTGCCGGGAACCTGCAGCACCTCCGAAGGAGTCGTGAGACCGTCCTCGATCGCCGCCGCCGCAGTGATGATCTTGTTGACCGACCCGGGCTCGAACGGCGAACTCACCGCGAGGTTGCCCTGCTCCGCATCGCGTGGATTGTTGGCGACACCGATCGACGGGTCGAAGGTGTTGTCGTTGGACATCGCCAGTACCTGGCCGGTGTGTGCGTCGAGTACGACGGCCGACGCGTTCTTCGCTCCGGACAGGTCGCGGGCGCGTTGCACCTGCTGCTGGACGTAGTACTGGATGTCGTTGTCGATGGTGAGTTCGACCGACGAGCCGTTGACGGCAGGCTGCCGGTCGCGCCAACTGCCCGGGATGACCGCGCCGTCGGATCCCCGGTCGTAGGTCGACGAGCCGTCCGTGCCCGCCAGCATCGAATCCATCGATGCCTCGAGACCGATCAGCCCGTGCCCGTCCCAGCCCGTCGCGCCGACGATGTTCGCGGCGAGCGACCCGCCCGGATACAACCGGATATCCTGTCGTTCCAGACCGACCATGTCGTAGTCGGCGACGATCTCGGCGGCTACACCCGGGTCGACCCCGCGGGCGAGGTAGACGAAACTCTCGTCGCTCTCGAGCTTTTCGAGGACATCTTTCTCCGGGGCCGCCGAACCCAGCGCCTTGTGCACAGCCTTCGCGACGCCCGCGAGGTACTCGTCGGTGGCGGGCGCGGACGGATCCTTCTCGCGGGCTTCCTCGAGTTCTTTGCGGACGCGCACAGGCTGGAAGGTGAGTGCTTTCGCTTCCATCGTGTAGGCGATCGGATTGCCGTTCCGGTCGCCGATCGTCCCGCGCGTGGCCGGTTCGACGAGACGGGTGGTCCGCTGGCTTGCGGCCTCCGCCGACAGGGTCGGCGCCTGGAACACCTGGACGATCAGCAACTGCATGGCGACCCCGGCCAGGGCGAGGAACATGACGCCTCGGCCGATCTTGGTGCGGAAGTCGAATCCGGCGGTGCCGGAACGCCGTCGAACCGGACGCATCCGGGTGCGTCCGGTTTTGCCGCGGGGGGCCGGCGTCGCACGACCCCGGGGTACACGGCGGGTGGAGCCTCGCGTCACCGGCGCCCGTCCTCGGGTTCTACCGGTCCGCCCGGCGCCTCGGCCAGGGGCGCCACGACCTCCGGTTGCGGCATCTCGCTCACAGCCGCCAATTGTTCCGCCTCGCGCGCCGGGGTCCCGTCATTCGCGATCCCCGGCGTGGCGGGGACCTGCTGATCGGCGGGGCGAGGACCGGCGTCGCCGGCCAGCGCGTCCGTACTTCTCGGTCGCGGCGTCGGCGCCTCTCCCACCTCGGACAGGGGGCGGGGACTCTCGACTCCGGCGCTGCCCGACAGCGGAGCCTGGCCCTGCGCATCGGTGCGCGGGCGCGCGTTGTTGAGCGGAGCAGGCGGTGCGCCCTGCGCCGGGACGGGCTCGCCCACGACGCTGACGGATCCGTCCTCGGCGACGACGATCCGCGCCACCTGCGTGCTGGGGATCATGCCGAGCTTCGCGGCTTCCACCGCAAGTACGGGCGCGGAGTTTCCGGCCTCGACGTCGCGCTGGAGTACTGCTCGTTGCTGAACGAGAGTCTCGTTGTGGGCCCGGGCGGTGCTCAGGTGATAGGAGTCCTCCGCGGCGCCGGTGGTGAGCAGCAGGGTCGCGGCCATCCCGACTCCGAGGAGGGCGAGGATCGTCGCGACGAACGGGATCCGTGTCCGGACGCGTCCGGCGCCGGTGGTGCGCCCGCGTGTCTGCGCCACGGGGATACCGAGTTGCGCGGCACGCTGGTTCCGGCGCTGATAAGCGCGTTGCGCCGCCGTGGATCGAGCCGGCCCGCGGCGGGGCTGCGACGCCACCTGTAGGGTCATCGGTTACCTCCTGGCGATTCGTTCTGCAGCACGCAGGCGGACGGGAGCCGAACGTGGGTTGATCTCGATCTCTTCGTCGGAGGCGCGTTCGGCGCCACGGGTGAGAATCCGCAGTTCAGCTCCCATTCCCGGCAACTCCACGGGAAGTCCTTCGGGGCTCCGCGACTTCGCGCGAGGCGTCAGTTCTTGCTTGACGACCCGGTCTTCGAGCGACTGGTACGACATGAAGACGATCCGTCCGCCGACGGCGAGCGCGTCGAGTGCCGCAGGAATCGCGTCGCGCAGCGATTCGAGTTCACTGTTGACCTCGATCCGCAGTGCCTGGAAGGTGCGCTTTGCGGGGTGGCCACCAGTGCGGCGTGCCGCGGCGGGAATGGCGCGGTAGAGCAGTTCGACGAGTTCGCCGCTCGTCCGGAACGGGGACTTCTCACGGGTGCGGACGATGTCGGAAGCGATCTTGCCTGCGAACCGCTCCTCACCGTAGGTGCTGAGGATTCTCGCGAGGTCGCCGTGACTGTAGGTGTTGAGGACGTCGGCGGCGGTGATCCCGATGGTGGGATCCATGCGCATGTCGAGAGGAGCGTCCTTCGAGTACGCGAAGCCCCGGTCCGCCTCGTCGAGTTGCATCGACGAGACCCCGAGGTCGAACAGAACGGCGTGGACCGACCCGACCCGGTCGAGCCCGCACTCTTCGAGCGCGTCGGCGATTCCGTCGTAGCGCGTGTGTACGAAGTCGGTTCGGTCGCTGAACTCGGACAGCCGGTCCTGGGCGATCGCCAGGGCGTTCGGGTCGCGGTCGAGTCCGACGAGGCGCAGACCCGGATACGTTCTCAGGAAATGCTCGGCATGCCCACCGAGACCGAGCGTGGCATCGACGTAGATCGCGCCCTCACCACCGGGACCCACCGCTTCGATCGCGGGGCCGAGGATCTCGACCGCTCGGCCGAGGAGGACGGGAACGTGCCCGAATTCTCCCTGCTCGTCCGCGGTCGACTCGTCCTCGCCGTCCACCATGTCTCCTCCGGAATCCTGCTCGGGCCGCATACGGTCTGTCGGGTACTCGATCGAGATGCTCGGTGTCGCACTGGTTCCGGAAACGGCTGCGGCGAATGCCTCGAGGTCTCTGTCCGAGCGCGGGAGACCTGACGCTGGGGAAGTGCGTCAGGGCTTCCCTGTCCGAACCTGGCGCTGGGGAAGTGCGTCAGGGCCGGCGTCGGGCAGAGACCTCGCGGCATTCGCCGCGCAGCCGTGGCTCCGTCACGAGGTGTCGCGGTCACAGGATGTCGCGCAGCGCCTCGTCTCTCGCTTCGGAGAAGTCCTCTTCGTGTTCGGCCAGGTAGGCGTCCCACGCCTCGGCGTCCCAGATCTCCAGATACTTGACCGAGCCGATCACCACACAGTCCTTCGTCAGCCCCGCGTACTTGCGGTGCGCCGATGACAAGGTGATGCGACCCTGGCCGTCCGGACGCTGCTCGTCCGTTCCGGAAGCGAGGCTCCGCAGAAACGCACGAGCCTGGGGGTTGCTGCGCGAAGCACCCGCAGCTCGTTCCGCCAAGGCAGCAAACTCTTCGCGAGGGAACACGGTGAGGCTGTGATCCTGCCCCTTGGTGATCATCAGCCCTCCCGCCAATTCGTCTCGGTACTTCGCCGGCAAAGTCAGCCGACCCTTTTCGTCCAGCTTCGGCGTGTAGGTACCGAGGAACACCCGGCACCTCCCGCCTTCGTCGGACGGCTGTTACGTCTACGGCGGGCGATCCTGCCCCCGCCGCGACCCACAGTACCCCACTTTCCCCCACCACAGCCCGAATACCGCACCCGTTTCGGGTGTGTTGTACGAAAAGCGCCAGCTCACCCCGGGTGGAGCAAGGTGGGGCCGATTTTCACTTCTCGCCGGCGACGATCGACATGCCGCCATGCCGGTGCGATAGAGGTCACACCGCCACCGGTAAAAGCCGTGGTCGCGGCGGATGGGTCGACGCTCCCGTAGGCGCCGGAACGGACAAGGTGGGCGGCGGTGGGGGACCGCTCTCGCCGTCGTCGGCGGTGGACCGGACACCGCCTGGAAAACGACTACGGCGCGACCCGTCGGGTCGCGCCGTAGGACGTGAGAATCGGCGATGCGTCAGTCTTGTTCGAAGCGCTTTCGGAAACGTTCCTCCATGCGGTGAGTGAACCCTCCGCCGGATTTCTTTCCGCCCCGGGATCCGGTGCCGCCGGATCTGCCCGAGGCTGGCCGACTGGTTGTGTCTCCCGGATTCGAACGGCGACGACCGTCTACAAGGAGCAGAACACCAGCCGCGAACATCACCAGAAACCCGAGCAAACTGATGATCGGGAATCCACCGGGCTTGACCGGTAACGCGACTCCAGCGATCAACAGTGTCAATCCCAAGACGAACAGCACGCCGGCCTGTAGCCGACGCCGGTTCGACGCCATTCCCAGCCGCTTCCCGCGGACGGTCGAGGCGAACTTGGGGTCCTCAGCATAGAGCGCGCTCTCGATCTGATCGAGCATGCGCTGCTCGTGCTCGGAGAGTGGCACGGTACCTCCCCCGGCACTAAACGGTGGCCACCGAATTCTGGGTGAATCCGACGGGGGGCCGACTTTGACGGCCGCCTGAGTTGATAATACGAGTACATCTCTCCCGGGACCACCAACTCTGCTTCCGAGTTCCCGGAGAGACCCGGTAAGCAACGTGCCTACGGGGACAAAACTCACCGCGCAGAGGCGGTTCGAGCGTCGTCGCTACCGGGATCACTGTCGCCGCCCTGGTCGCTGCCGACATAGTCCTCGACGTCGTGCAGGAAGCGCCCGACCTCGTCGTAGAACTCGTCGGACCGGTCGGCATCGACCGCACGGGCGACCCCCGCTTCGATCGCGGTACGCGTCGCCGAGCGGTCGGCGAAGTAATCCGCCCAGGCCGCGAAGGAGTCGTCGGCGCGAGCCATCAGCACCCACGCGTTCCGGGTGTTCGGACGTCGCAGCGGACGCTGCGGCGCACGGAGCTCCGCCGCTGCCACCACCGCGCCCGCGCCGCGCAGCGCCGCGAGGTACGCGAGCCGGAAACGTTCGGCCGCCGTATCGGCGCCGGCTGCCGCAGACAGCAGTCCGTCCGCTTTGCCGAGCAGCGTCGCCGCGCGGGCCGACGTCGAACGTCCGACGCAGCGGGGGCCGCTCGCCGACTCGCCCGGCAGGTGGCGTGGCCCTCGTATCCCGAAATCTATGGTGGACATGCTGTGCACCTCCTCGACCGCACCACCGGCTCCCGGCAGTGCCGCACCACCGAGGTCTCGATGGTGGTATTACCGAAGTTCCGGTAGTAGCCCGGAGTGATCCGGGGATGTTCGCTTCCCTCGAACATCACCGGATCACCGGTATCGAACATGCGTTCGATGTATTGAATGATAGCCGGACCGACCGACAACCCGTCAAGAGAAGGCAGCCTCCGATCCCAGACGAGCACCGATTCTCTGTGAACCCACCCGCCGAACCGCCCGCCGAGACGGGCACCGCACGTCACGAGCCTGCTCGTGGCGCACCCATCTTCGTGGACCTGACCCCCGCAGCGTTCCGGGCGCATCTGCCCCAGCTACTGTCGGTGTACGTCGCCGCGATGAAATACCCTCGCGGGACGGAAAGCCACCGCGCACCGATGTGGTCCGAACATGCCGGACGCACCGGATGGCAGGCAGTCACCGTCGCCCTGCCCGAAGATCCGGGCACCTTCGTCGGCATCGCCTACGGATACCGCGGCGACCCGCACCAGTGGTGGAACCAGCAGGTTCGCACCGGAATGCGGCACACCGGTAAGAGCCGGGAGTACATCGACTCCGTTCTCGGCGACTACTTCGAACTGACCGAACTGCATGTCCGACCCGACACTCAGGGTCTCGGTCTCGGCCGTTCCCTGCTGTACCGGTTGCTGCGCGATCGCACCGAACGAACCGTGTTGCTCTCGACCCCGGAGGTTCCGGGCGAGGACAATCGGGCATGGCGCCTGTACCGGCGCTTCGGGTTCGTCGACGTCGTACGACGATTCGTCTTCACCGGCGACGCGCGACCGTTCGCTGTGCTCGGCCGCACGCTCCCGCTCGAACCGCATCTCGCCCCTCCCGCTTCGACAGGACCCTCATGACGCAAGTGCTGGACACGCTCGTCGTCGGCTCAGGACACAACGCGCTGGTGTCGGCGTGTTATCTGGCCCGAGAGGGCTGGTCCGTCCACGTGCTCGAACGCGACACCGTGCCGGGCGGAGCCGTGTCCACCGTCGAACGGTTTCCCGGCTACGCGGTGGACCGCGGGTCGTCTGCCCACATCATGGTTCGGCACTCCGGAATCGTGGAGGAACTCGATCTCGCCGCCCACGGTTTGCGGTATCTGGACTGTGATCCGTGGGCATTCGCCCCGCCACCTCCGCGCTCCGACCGTCCCGGCATCGTGTTCCACCGGGACCTCGACCGGACGTGCGTCTCGATCGAACAGGCCTGCGGCAGACGGGAGGCCGACGCGTATCGCCGCTTCGTGACCGACTGGGGTCCCCGCAGTGCCGCCGTCATGAAGTCGTTCGCGAACCCTCCGACGGGCCGCCACCTGCTCTCGTCGTTCTGGGGACTCGACGCGAAGGAAGGGGGCAGCGCACTGTCGCGGCGTTTCCTCACGACGGGCGACACACTCCTCGACGAGTACTTCGACGACGAACCGCTCAAGGCTGCGCTCGCGTGGTTCGGTGCCCAGTCCGGCCCACCGATGTCCGAACCCGGAACCGCCGCGATGGTCGGCTTCGCCGCGCTCATGCACACCCTCCCCCCGGGCCGGGCGATCGGCGGCAGCGGCGCACTCACTCAGGCGCTGCTCTCGCGCCTCGAGTCGGACGGCGGGTCGGTCACCCTCGGCGACGCCGTCGCCGAGATCCGCAGAACCGGTTCGACGTGGACGGTGCACACAACCGGGGGCAGCGTCTTCACCGCTCGCACCGTGATCGCCGGATGCCATATCCTCACCACTCTCGATCTGCTGGAACGCGGCGGTTACGACCGCGACAAGCTCGAGCAGTGGCGCCGCGCGGTACGGGTGGGGCCGGGAATCGGGATGGTGCTCCGCCTGGGCACCGACGCTCTTCCGGACTACCTCGGAGCCGACGACCCCGCCGACACCACCACCGGCCTGCAACTGCTCGTCGACGACCGCGCGCAACTGCGTCTCGCGCACGGCGCCGCAATGGCGGGTGAGCTTCCGCCGCGCCCGTCGGTCCTCGGCATGAGCTTCTCCGCGATCGATCCGACGATTGCCCCCGAGGGCGAGCACCAGGTCACCCTGTGGTCGCAGTGGCACCCCTACCGGCTCAGTGGCGGACGGACCTGGGACGCGGTGGCGGAGAGCGAAACCGAACGGATTCTCGCGGAGATGGAACTGCGCGCGCCCGGCTTCACCGACAGCATCCGGCACCGATACGTGCAGACCCCCGCCTCGATCGAGAGCGAACTGGGCCTGCTCGGTGGCAACGTGATGCACGTGGAGATGTCGCTCGATCAGATGTTCCTGTGGCGGCCGCTCCCCGAACTGTCCGACTACCGGGTCCCCGACGCTCCCGGGATGTATCTCACCGGCGCGTCGACCCATCCGGGAGGCGGAGTGTCGGGCGCGAGCGGCCGCAGCGCCGCCCGGGCCGCACTCGCGGATGCACGAGGCGGAGTTCTGCGGCGAACGTGGAAACGGTTCTCGGGGTGAGCACCGTCCGTTCCGAACGGACATCGCCGCGGTCGCTGACGGCCGTGCCGATCGTGATCGCGGCGGCGGCGGTCGTCGCGCAGATCGCGTATCCCCTCACCGGCGGAGCCGCGCGGGACGGGGTCACGGTCGCAGTGGTGGTCCTGCTCGCCGCAGCCGCCCTCACACACGCTGCGATACACCGCGGCGTCTGCTGGGCGACGATGCTCCTCGTCGTCTCCGCGGGCGGCGGTTTCGCCTCCGAGGTGATCGGGACAGCGACCGGCTACCCGTACGGCTGCTACGCCTACGCCGTCGACCGGCTCGGCCCGGCACTGGCCGACGTGCCGTTGGTCGTTCCGCTGGCCTGGACCGCCGGCCTCTACCCGGTGTGGTGTGTCGCCACGCGAATCACCCGCGCGGCCCCGGGTCGCGTCGCCGCGGTCACCGTCGGGATGCTCGGCTGGGATCTGTATCTCGACCCGCAGATGGTCGCCGACGGCCAGTGGACGTGGTGCAACGGCGGGGGGTTGCCCGGCATCGCGCACATCCCGCTCACCAACTATGCGGGCTGGGTGGTCGTCGCCGCGGCGATGGCCGTCGCTCTCCTCGCGTTCGAGGCCCGGTCGCCGCGACCCGCTCCCCGGCACGACGCCGTTCCTATCGCCCTGTTCCTGTGGACGTGGCTGGGTTCGGCGCTGGCCCACAGTGTCTTTCTCGACGCGCCCGAGCTGCGATTTTCTTCGATCTACGGTCTGGTGGTCATGGGTGTGCTGGGTGTTCCGCTGCTGCGATCCCTCGTGCCGTCGTCGCCGGACGAGACCGACCGGCGACTCGCCGCAGCGACCCGGATGGCCCGCCGACCGTGACCGCGCCTGGCACCATATTCCTCGTGCAGCAGTCCACTTCGTCCGTCCGCCGCGCCCTCACGGTCGCGGGACTCGTACTTCTCGCCCTGCCGTTCCTCACCGGCTGTCTCCGGGTCCAGGCGTCGATGGGAATCTCGTCCGACGACCGGGTGTCGGGGCAGATCGTCGCCGCGACCATCCCGGCCGACGAGAACGACCCGGGCCCGATACTCGTCGCACCGGTGTCGCTCGAAAGCAAGGTCCGAGTCCAGGAGTACGAGCAGGACGGTTACGTCGGCAGCCAGGTCTTCTTCAGCGACCTGACCTTCGGGGATGTGCAGCAGTTGGCGACGATGTCCGAGCAGGGCTCGGGGATGCTTCAGCTCAACCTTCAGCGCAACGGCGATCTGGTCACGCTCAACGGCCGCGTCGACCTCGAATCGGCGCCGACACAGGGTACGGATGTGCAGTTCACGATCGCTTTCCCCGCCCGGGTGGCGACAACCAACGGCACGCGTGAATCCGACTCCATCGTGACGTGGAAGCTGCCGGCGGGCGAGGTGAGCACCATGCGCGCCGAGGTGCGCTACTCCGACCCCAACACGCGTGGTTTCGCTGGGTGGGCGGGAATCATGGCGGGCGGGACCTTCGGTGTCGCACTCCTCATCGGCGTCCTCGCATGGTGGACCCGCGACCCGGTGCCCCAGCGAACCCTGCCTGACGACGAGGACCGGACCTGAGCCCGATGATTCCGCCGTCCGCCGGCGACAGTTTCTCCGCTGCCGGGCGTTACGGCCCGCGGGTCCTGCGCCGAACGGTTGCCGTCGGCGCGGGTGCTGCGCTGTACGGGGTGCTCGTCGCGGCCACCAACCGGTTCACTCTCCCGCGCCTGCACGACGGTGCCGACGTCACCGAACCGGTGACCGTCGTCGTTCCGGCCCGCGACGAAGCCTCCCGGATCGCGTCCGTCGTCGCCGACCTCCGCGCACAGCGCGGGGTCCCGCAATTGCGCATCACGATCCTGGACGACGACTCCTCCGACGACACCTTCGAAATCGCCCGGCAGGCTGCGGGCGACGATCCACGTGTGACGGTGGTGCGTTCCACCACGCCGCCCCCGCCCGGCTGGACCGGCAAGGCCGCAGCGTGTGAGCGCGCCTTCGCCCTGGCCGATCCGGGTGAGACCGGCGTCGTGGTGTTCATCGACGCAGACGTCCGGCTACGACCCGGCGCGATCGCCGCAGCGGTAGCACTGCTGCGCGCACGTTCTGCGGCGCTCGTGTCGCCGTGGCCGTTCCAGGTCGCGGGCTCCGCGGCGGAGCGCCTCGTGCAGCCCCTGCTGTTCTGGTCGTGGTTCTCGCTCTTGCCGGTCGCGCTCTCCCACCGCACGCGGCGGCCGTCGATGGCCGTCGCCTGTGGGCAGTTCCTCGCCTTCGACACAGCGGAATATCGCGGCATCGGGGGGCATTCGGCGGTCGCGGCAAGCGCCACCGAGGACCTCGATCTGGCGCGGTCGCTGCGCCGGGCCGGACGGGCGACGGTCGTCGCCGCGGGTGGCCCACTCGTGTCGTGCCGCATGTACGAGGGCCGCGCTGCCGTGTCGCGCGGTTACACGCGCTGGCTGTGGTCGGCGTTCGGATCCCGGACGGGCGCGGCTGCCGTCGTCACGGCTTACACGGTCGCGTACGTGATTCCCCCGGTGGCCGCGCTGACGGGACGTGGCCGCGTCCGGCGCTGGGGGGTACTGGGCACGAGCGCGGCGGTGCTCTCACGACTGATCGCGAGGTCGGCCGAACGGGGCACCAGGCTCGGCGCCGCCGACACCCTGGGCGCTGCCGCGCACCCGCTGTCCATCCTCGTCTTCGGGTGGCTGACCGCCGCTTCCGTCCGCGTCCGCAGCGCGGGCCGAGCGGTCTGGAAAGACCGTCTCCTGCCCTGATCGGTCGGGTGATCGGACAGGCCGATCGGATGCCCGGGTCGCTCAGACCGGCTGCCCGGCAGGCACGGTGGACCGGACCTCGATACCGAGGCGCGTGAGCACCTCGCTGGTCGCGCGGGCGAAGTTGAGAGTGATGAAATGCAGGCACGGTGCGCCTTCGGCGATCAGCCGTTCGCACATCTCGGTCGCAACCTCGATGCCGACCTCACGCACGGCGGCGCGGTCCTCTTCGGGTCCGTCTCCTGCCGCGCGCACCAACCGTTCCTCGAGGGACGGGGGCAGCTTCGAGCCGGACAGTTCGAGGCTCCGGCGCGCCGAACGCAGCGAGGTGATCGGCATGATCTCCGGAATGATCGGCTTGGCAGCCTGTTCCGGATCGCACGCCTCGACGCGGTCGCGCAAGCGCAGGTAGTGCTCGACATCGAAGAACATCTGCGTGATCGAGTATTCGGCGCCGGCGCGCAGTTTCCGGACGAGATACCGGGTGTCGTGATCGAGGTCCGGCGAGCGGTGGTGTCCTTCGGGGAACGACGCGACCCCGACGTGGAAATCACCGAGGTCACGAACCAGCCGCACGAGTTCGTCGGCATGCTCGAGACCGTCGGGGTGCTTCTCCCATTCGCCCAGCGGATTACCCGGCGGGTCTCCGCGCAACGCGAGGATGTTGGTGATGCCACGGTCGGCGTAGGCACCGACCATCGCGCGGATCTCGTCGATGCTGTGCCCGACGGCGGTGAGGTGGGCAACCGGGAGAAGGGTGGTCTCCTCCGCGAGGTCACCGGTGACTCGCACGGTTCGGTCCCGTGTCGATCCGCCGGCCCCGTAGGTCATGGACACGAAGGCCGGGCCGAGCCGTTCGAACGTGCGCACGGCACGCCACAGTCGCGCCTCGGCGTCCGCGTCCCGAGGCGGCGAGAACTCGACCGAGAAGGGAATCCTGCCTGTCCGTGCGGCACCGAGACGGTCCACGATGGATGGGGTGCGGGACTCTCCGCCGTCCTCGGTCGCCCTGACCAGATCGTTTTCCACCCATTCAGCATAGGGCGCGGGCTTTCCGGTCCGGTGCTCGGCGACCCCTGCCGGGGACCGATAGGGTGGTCCGAGGTGCCGGGACCGTTGCAGTCCGACGGTGCCGAGCACATCGACCAGGAGGTTTGTCCTGTCCACCGGAGCCGATCCCGTGCCCGCCCTTTCGCTTCCCGGCCTCGTCGAGGACACACTGCGCGAGTTCTTCGCCACCCGCGCCGAGCTGGTCGATTCGGTCGGCGGTGGTTACCGCGAGGCCGTCGCCACACTGCAGTCGTTCGTGCTGCGCGGCGGCAAGCGAGTCCGTCCGTCGTTCGCCTGGACGGGCTGGCTCGGCGCCGGCGGCGATCCGGCCGGTCCCGATTCGCAGGCCGTGCTGCGTGCATGCTCCGCACTCGAGCTGGTGCAGGCGGGTGCGCTCGTCCACGACGACATCATCGATGCGTCCACCACTCGCCGAGGCTTTCCCACCGTGCACGTGGAGTTCGCGGCCCGGCACCGCGGCGCCGGCTGGCACGGCGCGCCGGAGCAGTTCGGTGAGGCCGCTGCCATTCTCCTCGGCGATCTCGCCCTGGTCTGGGCCGACGACATGGTGCGCGAGTCGGGGTTGTCCGCCGAGCAGCTCGCGCGGGTGACGCCGGTGTGGTCCGCGATGAGGACCGAAGTCCTCGGCGGCCAGTACCTCGACATCGTCGGCGAGGTCGCGTCGGACGAAACGGTCGAGGCCGCGACCCGTGTGAACCGGTACAAGACCGCCGCCTACACGATCGAACGGCCGCTGCACATCGGTGCAGCGATCGCCGGTGCGGACGACGAGCTGATCGCCGCGTACCGGCGGTTCGGCACCGACATCGGCCTGGCGTTCCAGCTTCGCGACGACCTGCTGGGAGTTTTCGGCGACCCCGCCGTCACCGGCAAGCCCTCCGGGGACGACCTTCGCGCCGGCAAACGCACGGTCCTGCTCGCACTCGCGCTCGAATCCGCGGACGCCACCGACCCGGCCGCGGGACGCGCCCTGCGCGACGCGATCGGGGCCGACCTGACGGAGGACGAAGTGGAGCGGATTCGTGGCCTGCTCGTCGACCTCGGCGCGGTGGACCTGGTCGAGCAGCGCATCACCGCACTCACCGACAGCGCGTTCGAGGCGCTCGACTCGTCTGCCGCCACCGACGAGGGGAAAGAGCGGTTACGCGCGTCCGCGTACGCCGCGACTCGCCGCACAGCCTGATGCCCACACGCACGGTGCCGGGCGCGCATCGCGTCGTCGTGGTCGGCGCCGGACTGGCGGGCCTCGCTGCGGCCCTGCATCTTCGTGGTGCAGGGAAAGAGGTGACGGTGCTCGAGCGGGCCGGCACTGTCGGCGGCCGGGTCGGGACCTACACCGGGCCCGGCTACGAGATCGACAACGGCGCGACGGTGCTGACCATGCCCGAACTGATCGCCGACGCACTCGCCGCGGTGGGAACCGACTTCGCGTCGGTGGATCCGCCGCTGCGCTTGTCCCGCCTCTCCCCCACCTATCACGCCCGGTTCGACGACCGAAGCACCCTCGACGTCCACTCGGACCCGGACGCGATGGCCGCGGAGATCACGCGGCTGTGCGGCCCGGACGAAGCCCAGCGCTATCTCCGCCTCCGCCACTGGCTCGCCGACATCTTCGACGCCGAGTTCGACCGGTTCATGGACGCGAATTTCGATTCGCCGCTCGATCTGGTCTCTTCGCCCGCCGCCGTCCGCGACCTGCTGCGCCTGCTCCGGATCGGCGGCTTCGGGCGGCTCGGGGCGCAGGTCGGCCGACGGGTCACGGACCCGCGATTGCGCCGGGTGTTCACCTTCCAGGCGCTCTACGCGGGAGTCGCTCCCGCGCGGGCGCTCGCGGTGTACGGCGCGATCGCTCATATGGACACGACACTCGGCGTGTACGCCGTCGAAGGCGGCATGCGCCGGATCGCCCGGTCCATGTCCGAGGCATTCGTCGGCGCGGGCGGGCGACTGCACCTCGGCGCCGACGTGGATTCCCTCGACCTCGAGGCCGGGCGGGTCACAGCGGTGCGCACGGCGGACGGTCGCCGCTTCGAGTGCGACGCGGTGGTGCTCACCGCCGGTTCGCCCCTCGTCGACGATCTGCTGCCTGCGCGCCGACGCCGCCGAACTCTTGCGGCTCCGTCGGCTGTGGTGCTTCACGGCACCATCCCCACCGAGGTCTCCCGCACCTGGGACGCCGGGCACCACCACGTCATCGACTTCGGCGGTGCGTGGGAACGCACGTTCGCCGAGATCACCCGGCCGCGGGGACGCGGACGGCTGATGTCGGATCCTTCCTTACTGATCACGCGGCCCGCCGTCTCCGATCCGGGGCAACTCCTGGAGCGCGACGGCACCGAGCACGAACCGCTGTCGGTACTCGCACCGTGCCCGAACCTCGACAGCGCACCGTTGGACTGGGCCGCGCTGTCCGACCCCTACCGGCGCGACCTGCTCGCCGTTCTCGAATCCCGCGGCTACCGCGGCGTGGCCGACGGGTTCCGGGTCGACCATGTCGACACTCCCGCGACGTGGCACGCCCGGGGGATGATCGCCGGTAGTCCGTTCGCTGCGGCGCACGTGTTCCGTCAGACGGGGCCGTTCCGCCGTCGCAATCTCGACCCCCGGTTCCCGAATGTCGTGCTCGCAGGGTCGGATACCGTGCCCGGAGTCGGTGTTCCGACCGTGCTGATGTCGGGGCGCCTGGCCGCCGAACGTCTCGGCGCGGGGCGCGTGCCACGGACTAGGGAGTCGCCGGGCGCACGCCTCCACTAAACTGTCAGCGTTCGTCAGCACACTGCTCGTCAGCACACCCGTTGTGAGCACACCGTTCGTCAGACCCTGCGCTCCGCGCCGGCACCGCTTCCGGGGAGGAACCCACACCCATGTCGTCCCCTGCCGCCCCCGATGCCGACCCGCAGGACAGATCGGCGGCGGGCCCGGCAGCGTCCGCCTCTTCGGAGGGTGACGTCTCTACCGGCCGCGCGCCGAACAGTCGCGTGACGACGAACCGGGTCACGGCCTTCCTTCGCAGTCCTGCCGGCAATGCCGCCGTTCTCGGCACATGCGGCTCGATCCTCATGACCTTCGGAAGCTTCGGCGCCGGCAGCGTCCGGCGGAAGGATCCGCTGCTCGAGGAGATGTTCCTGTCCTGGCTGCGGTTCGGCCACGGCCAGTTGCTGTCGGTGATCATTCTCTGGGTCGGTGTGCTGATCATGATCGGCGCATGGGTCCGCGTCGGGCGGGCGACTCTTGCCGGCACGGTCGGCCTGCGCGACCTGTGGACCATGCTCCCGGCCTGGACGGCACCGCTGCTGGTAGCGACCCCGATGTTCAGCCGCGACGCCTACTCGTACCTCGCGCAGGGCGCGATGCTGCGCGCCGGCTTCGACCCGTACACCGACGGCCCGGTGGTCAATCCCGGAGTGTTGCTCGACAACGTCAGCAACGTGTGGACGACGACGACCACCCCGTACGGTCCGGTCCACCTGCTGCTCGGCTCCGGCATCACTGCGCTCACCGGCGACAACGTGGTCTCGGGCACCTGGCTGTGGCGGATCACGATGCTGCCCGGCCTGTTCCTGATGGCCTGGGCCGTACCCAAGCTGGCACGCCGGATGGGCGGCAACCCCGCGATCGCACTCTGGCTCGCGGTGCTCAATCCCCTCGTACTCATCCACCTCGTCGGTGGGGTCCACAACGAACTGCTCATGGTCGGACTGATGACGGCGGGCATCGTCCTCGTCCTCCAGGGACGTCATATGGGAGGCATCGCGCTGGTGTCCCTCGGGGCGGCGATCAAAGCCACCGCCGGGCTCGCGCTGCCCTTCCTGATCTGGGTGTGGATGATTCACGAACGCGACCGCGCACTCGCCGAAGGGCGGGAACCCGCCGCGCCGGTGCGATCGTTCTTCAAGGCCGTCGGGGCCGGGTTCGCGGTGTTCGTGGCGGTCTTCGGAGGCGCCTCACTGCTCGCCGGCGTGGGTATCGGCTGGCTGACGGCGCTGTCCGGCTCCTCGAAGATCATCAACTGGCTGTCGGTCCCCACGGTGATCGCACACGTGGGCACATGGATCACGCCGTGGCGACTCGGTTCGATCCTCGACATCACCCGGATGCTCTGCGCGCTCGCGCTCGTCGCGATCCTCGCGTGGGCGTGGTGGCGCTTCCGCCGCACCGAGCGCGACGCCGTTCTGGGCATCGTGGTGGCGCTGACCGCCGTGACTTTGCTGTCCCCCGCCGCGCTGCCCTGGTACTACTCGTGGCCGCTCGCGGTCGCCGCGGCCTTCGCCCTGTCGACCCGCAGCCTCATGATCCTGGTGGGCCTGTCGACATGGCTCATGCTGATCTTCAACCCGGACGGGTCGATCGGCATGTACAACCTTGCGCACGTGGCGCTCGCGGTGGTGGCAGCCGTCATCGCCGCGCGATCGCTCACGACCCGCGATCCGCTGCGGCTGGGGTCCCGGCCCAAGCCTGCCCACGACACGGCTGCCCCCGGCAAGCCTGCCCACGACACGGCTCTCCCGGACAAGCCGGCGCAAGCGGTCCGCGAGGACTGACTCCGGACCGCCGGGCGCGACGGGCGACGGCCGCGGCGCACCTGTGCAGCCGTCGGGCTCACACAGGTCGCCTCAGCGTCCGCCCGTTCCGTCCGTCAGAAGGCGAGAGCCTGAGCCCGCCGCACGACCTCACGCGCCGAGTCGGTGTGCAACGCCGCGATCGGACACCCACCCGGAAGCGTGTCGTCGTCGTGGAACAGCCACTCGAGGATCTCCTCGTCGCGGAATCCGCCGTCGTGAAGCACGGCGAGCAGCCCCCGAAGCGGCCGCAGGACTTGCCCGTCCTCGTCGAAGAACGCCTTGGGCACCACGGGCACGCGGTTGCGCTTGAGCGCGAGCAGCTGGCGGTCGCGCAGCATCTGGTGGACGCGGACGATCGGGACGTCGAGGCGTTGTGCCACGTCGACGAGCTGATATACGGAGATGGATGGGTCGAGGACGTCGTCGCAATAGGGAATCGCACTCACTCCACCACGGTATCGTCGCTCATCCACGGGCATCTACGCGGCTGCCGGTTCGACGGTCTGGCTACCATCTACAGAGGACGAGATCGGCTTGCGCGGCAGCGACGACGTACTCCGTCTCGCCGGCACCACGGCAGTGGTGTCCGGTGCCGGTTGTCGATGATCCACACCAGAGACGGGGGTACACCGGGTGACCGCTGGAGGCGACCGAATGGTCGGTGTCGTGCTCGACCGGCGCTATCGCATCGAATCGCGTATCGCACGCGGTGGGATGTCCACGGTCTACCGCGCGACGGATCTGCGCCTCGACCGTCCGGTCGCCGTGAAGATCATGGATCCGCAGTTCGCGGCCGACCCCCAGTTTCTCGCCCGCTTCGAATTCGAGGCCCGGGCGGTCGCCCGGCTCAACCACCCCGGTCTCGTCGCCGTGTACGACCAGGGCCAGGACGGTGACCACGTATTCCTGGTGATGGAACTGGTCGAAGGTGGCACCCTCCGCGAACTGCTGCGCGAACGCGGCCCGATGCCGCCTCACGCGGCCGCGGCCGTCGCCGCGCCCGTCCTCGGGGCGCTGGCCGTCGCCCACCGTGCCGGCCTCGTCCACCGCGACGTGAAGCCGGAGAACGTTCTCATCTCCGAAGCCGGCGAGGTGAAGATCGCCGACTTCGGACTGGTACGTGCGGTCGCCGCAGCGACCACGACCTCGCGCAGCGTCATTCTCGGCACAGCGGCGTACCTGTCGCCGGAGCAGGTCACCACCGGTAGCGCGGACGCCCGAAGCGACGTCTATTCCGCAGGGGTGCTCGTGTTCGAGATGCTCACCGGACACACCCCGTTCACAGGCGACACCTCTCTGTCGGTGGCGTACCAGCGGGTCGAAAAGGACGTCCCCGACCCGGGATCGTGGATCGAGGGGGTACCCGAGGAGTTCGACGAACTGGTTCGCCGAGCCACCGAACGCGAACCCGGCGCGCGGTTCGACGACGCCGAGGCGATGGCACGCGCGCTCGGCGAGGCGTGCGACGCACTCGATCTTCCCCGGTATCGCGTACCGGCCCCACGCAAGTCGGCCGATACGCCGAACGCGGCACCCGTTGCCGCTCCGGCCGTTGCGGCCGCGTCGCACAAAGAACCCGCGACCACGGTCATCACCACAGCCACGGCGTCGGCAGGGTCGTCGGCGTCGCCGTCGACGCATGCTCCCACCGCCGTCCACCCGGTCGTGCCCGGTCGGCGCGCTGCCGACACCGACTCTCCCGACCACGGATCTCCCGACCACGCCGACCCGGCGATACCCCCGGGTGGACACCACCCCACCCGCACGATGCACACCAAGGTCGTCACGCAGCCGCACCCGCGCAACGACCCGGAGCCGCCGGCGCCTCGTACCGACCACGTGAGCGACCAGCGCCGGCACCGGCACTCGGTGATCGGGTGGATCGTGGCGATCCTCGTGATCGCGTTGTTCATGGGTATCGCAGGATGGTGGCTCGGCGCCGGGCGGCTCACCGATGTACCGACGGTGAACGGACTCGACCGGGCTGCGGCCGTCTCCGCCATCGAGGCAGCCGGCCTGACGAGCGAGGTCCGCGGGGAGTATTCCGACGACATCCCACCCGAGACGGTGCTCGGTACCGATCCCCCGGCCGGCTCCCGGGTCCCGGACGGGGGCTCGGTGGCACTGCTGGTCTCGTTGGGCCCGCCCACGGTGCCGAATATTCCGGGGTCGGGTGAGCGATCGGTCGTCGAGGACGAACTGCGCCGGCGCACGTTCGAGCCGGTCGACGGCGGCAGCGCGTTCAGCACGACAGTGCCCGAGGGTGGCGTGGCAGCCCTCGACCCGGCGCCCGGCGCGGTTCTGCCGGTCGGTTCGGAGGTCCGAGTCGTGGTGAGCAAGGGCTCACCACCGGTCGAGCTGCCCGATCTCACCGGACGCACCGTCGACGATGCGCGACGGATCCTCGACGACGCCGGACTGACGGTCAGTGAGGTGGACGAGGTGTTCGATCCGGAGGTCGACGCCGGGCTCGTTTCGGGTACCGATCCGGAGGCCGGCACCGAGGTCCGTGCCGGTGGCACGGTGACGTTGCTGGTGTCCGACGCGGTCAAGGTGCCGTCGATGCTCGGACGGTCGGTCGGCTCTGCCCGCGCCGAACTCGAAGATCTGGGATTCGTGGTGTCGGTGCGGCAGGTCGCCGACTCCGACAGGTCCGTGGTGATCGCTCAGAGCCCGGGTGCGAACGGTCGCGCAGAAGAGGGCAGCACGGTCACGTTGACCGCGCTGCCCTGATCGGTGAATCCGGGACTCTCATCGGCGACGGGCTGTCACCGCTGGCTGTTATCCGCGCAGCATCTCGGCGACGAGGAACGCCAGTTCGATCGACTGCTGGGTGTTTAGGCGGGGATCGCATGCCGTCTCGTACCGGCCGTGGAGGTCGAGGTCGGAGATGTCCTGCGCTCCGCCGAGGCACTCGGTGACGTTCTCACCGGTGAGCTCGATGTGGATGCCACCCGGGTGTGTGCCGAGTGCGCGGTGCACCTCGAAGAAGCCCTGCACCTCGTCGACGATGCGGTCGAAGTGGCGGGTCTTGTAGCCGGTGGACGCCTCATGGGTGTTGCCGTGCATCGGATCGCACTGCCAGATCACCTTGTGACCGGTGGCTTCGACGGCCGCGACGATGCCCGGAAGGACCTCCCGAACCTTCGAATGACCCATCCGCGAGATGAGCGTCAGGCGCCCCGGCGTGTTGGTCGGGTCGAGGCGCTCGACGTACTCGACGGCCATCTCCGGGGTGGTCGAGGGGCCGATCTTCAGACCGATCGGGTTCGACAGCAGTTCGGCGAACGCGATGTGCGCGCCGTCGAGTTGGCGCGTGCGGTCGCCGATCCACAGGAAGTGCGCAGACAGGTCGTACAGACGCGGTTCGTCGCCGGACTTGTCCAGACGCAGCATCGCGCGTTCGTAATCGAGGACGAGGGCCTCGTGGCTGGCGTAGATCGTCGCGGCACGCAGGTTGGGGTCCACCACACCGCACGCATCCATGAACCGCAGGCCCCGGTCGATCTCGGAGGCGAGGGCCTCGTAGCGCGCACCCGCGGGCGACGACGCGACGAACTCGCGGTTCCAGTCGTGCACCCGATGCAGGTCGGCCTCGCCGGCGGCGGTGGCCGCACGCACGAGGTTCATCGCGGCGCTCGCGTTGGCGTAGGCCCGCACCAGCCGCGACGGGTCGTGCACTCGCACGCTCTCCTCGGCGACGAGGGAGTTGATCATGTCGCCGCGGTACGACTTCAGGCCGAGCGCGTCCGTGTCGGACGAGCGGGGCTTGGCGTACTGCCCGGCGATCCGGGCCACCTTGACGACGGGCGTCGACGCCCCGTAGGTGAGGACGACGGCCATCTGCAGCAGCGTGCGGATGTTGCCCTTGATGTGCGGTTCGGTGTTGTCGGCGAAGGTCTCGGCGCAGTCGCCTCCCTGCAGCAGGAAGGCCTCACCGCGAGCGACCGCCGCGAGCTGCCTCCGGAGCTCCTCGACCTCGCTGGGAACGGTGATGGGAGGCACGCTCTCGAGCACGGTCCGCATCGCTGCGGCCTGTTCCTCCGGCCAGCTCGGCTGTTGCAACGCCGGCTTCGAAAGTGCCACGTCGAGCTGTTCGCGCAACTCCGACGGCAGTGGAGGCAGTTCGGGCAAGCGGTCGATCGGCACGTCCACAGTCCAGTTCACAGAACCAGGATATGACCCGGCGCGACCGGTCGTGCGGTGACCCCGGAAGCAGCTGCTATTGCTGGCGGCGCGCGGCCTCGATCGCTTCGAACTTCGCGAGGTTGTGGCGGGCGTCGGCGAGCGCATCGTGGTTGTCGTCGGGTACCCGGGGCAGCGGCGGTCTGCCCGCGTATTCCCAGTGCTGACGCAGCTCGCGGGTGTACCGCGGGAGGACCTCCGGCAGTTCGGGCATGGTACCCCACAGCTGCACGAGGACGACGTGGTCGTACGCACCGATCCATGCCCAGAGTTCCGGTAGGACGCCGGGCCTGGGAACGAGGAACTTCAGCAGGTCGTCGCGGATCCGGTCGCGCGAGCGCCACGCCGGGTGCGACCGTGCCGGTAGCTTGGGAAGCACGTTCCGTCGGACCCACTCCCCCGCCCGGTCGGGATCGAATTCCGTTGATACCGCATAGAATTCTCGGCCGTCTTCACAGGCGACACCGATCGATACGAGTTCGATGGTTCGACCGTCCTCGATGAACTCGCAGTCGTAGAAGTAGCGCACGTACTCACATTATGCCGGGGTAGCCGCGCCCGAGTCCTGCGGGGTCGTGCTCTCGATCAGCCCGCCTGGGTGTCCGGCAGACGATCCGCATCCGGTGCCTGCGCGACGGCCGGCCCTTCCGCGACGTCGTCGGGCTTGGGATCCTTGAGCGTGGCCGCGTAGATGTCGACGTATTCCTGGCCGGACAACTGCATGAGGGCGTACATGACCTCGTCGGTGACCGTACGTTCGACGAACCGGTTACCGCCCATGCCTTCGAAGCGGGAGAAGTCGATGGGCTTGCCGATGCGCACGGTGACCTTCGCCGGCCGCCACATCTTCGACCCGATCGGGTTCATCTGGTCGGTTCCGATCATCGCCACGGGAATGACGGGGACCCCGGTCTCGAGCGCGAGCCGCGCCAGTCCGGTCTTGCCCTTGTACAGACGACCGTCGGGCGAGCGGGTGCCTTCGGGGTAGATGCCCAGCAACTTCTGCTGGCCGAGGACGCGGACACCGGCAGCGAGGGCGTCCTGCGCGGCGTCGGCGCTGGTGCGGTCGATGGGAACCTGACCCGCGGCGGAGAAGAACCAGCGCTGGAGCCGGCCCTTGAGGCCCGGTCCGGTGAAGTACTCGCTCTTCGCGAGGAAGGTGATCCGCCGCCGCACCAGCAGGGGAAGGTAGAACGAGTCGAGCACCGCGCGATGATTACTCGCCAGGATGGCCGGACCGTTGGCGGGAATGTTCTCGCCGCCTTCGAATTTCGGACGTCCCATGAGCAAGAGCAGCGGGCCCAGCAGAACGTACTTCAACAGCCAATACCACATGGCATCCTTCCCCGAACTAGATCGGTCCCCGATATGCGCCGGCGCGGAGGCAGCACAACCGTCCCGTCGGTCGACTCTACGACGGCGCGCCCATCACACGCACATCGGCAACGTGCGCGGCCCCACGCACGGGCCCGCGAGGTGATCAGGATCTCGCCTCGCCGACCGCGGCGCGGGCAAGGTCCGCGGCGCCGACGAGTCCCGCCGCGTCACCCAGTTGGGTGACGCGGACCCGCGCGAGCGGACGGTGACCGGCGCCGGTGGTCGCTGCCGCGTAGTGCTCCCGCGCGTCGTCGAGGAACAACGATGCCGACCCGGACACCCCACCGCCGATCACGACGATCTCGGGATCGTAGATGTCGGCCACCATCGCCAGGCCGAGCCCCAGCCAGCGGGCGAAATCCGCGACCGCAGCGACCGCAAGGGGGTCACCGTCCTGCGCGGCCCCGGCGATCCGGCGCCCGGTCAGCGAACCGGGATCTGCGGCGACGCCCGCTGCGAGCTGAGATCTGCCGGGATTCGCAGCAAGCATCTCCACTGCGGTGTCGACGAGTGCCGTTCCGCTGCAATACCTCTCCCAGCAGCCGCGCTTCCCGCACGGGCAAGGCCGCCCGTCCGGCACGACTTGCAGATGACCGAGTTCCGGCGCGACGCCGTAGGCGCCGCGGTACAGCACACCGTCGACGAGCAACGCGGCGCCGATCCCGGTGCCGAGCGCGACGATCACCGCCACCCGGCTCCCTGCAGCGGCACCGAACCGGTACTCGGCCCACGCCGCGGCGTTGGCGTCGTGCTCGAGCACCACCGGCAATCCGAATCGCTCCGTGAGCGTCGCGCGGACGGGTGCACCCACCCACGGCAGGTGCGGGGCGAACCGCACCGTGCTGCAGTCGGCAGTGAGGAAACCCGCGACCGCGAGACCGACCGCCGCCACGTCGTTGCGTTCGGCGAGTTGTCCGACGACCCGGTGAAGGGCGTCCTCGAGCACGGGTGCCGACCGGGGGGTCGGTGCTCTCACCGAGTCCACCACCTCACCGTCGCGATTCACGACGGCAGCCCGGATGCTGGTGCCACCCACATCGATTCCGATGGTGTGGCGCGCGGAGGAAACGGGCTGACGCGAGTCCGGGCTCATACCTACAGACTGCGGGGTCAGGGTCGGATGGTGACGGAGATCGGTACGAATCCTCTGCCGGGGTCGCGGGGCTCGGGTGGCGCCGGATCGGTGGGCGCCGACGGGTCGGGCCGCCCCGGAAGATGACGGGCGAGCCATTCGCGTATCAGGGCGACGAACATGGCGAGCTGAGCCGCGAGACGCGTCAGCAACTCGTGATTCTCACCGCGGAACAACGCCACCACGGCGCACACCGGACACCAGGAGCAGCCTGTCGTCGCCGGAGTGCCCGATTCGGCGGCGCCGCGCGGGTCGCCGCCGTGCTCACCCGACGCGTGCGCGGTATGTCCTGCGCCCGCGGCGTCACCGCGGTCCGCAAGCTGATCCACCATCCCGTCCATGAAGTCGAGGACCGTGTCGGCCAGGACTCTCAGGTCGGCGAGGAGCATGTCGTAGTCGTCGGTCACTGCGGCCACACCGCCGGATCGGGCACGAAGCGTACGACCAGATCGGTGCCGTCGAATTCTGCTTCCGACACCGTGCACCTGCGTAGCACCGAGGCGAGTCGCATGCGCCGGCGGATGCCGTCGGCACCGACGACGAGATCGTCGTCGACTCGTCCCAGCGTCAGCGACGTCGGATCGGCCAGCGGCAGATGCATCCGCATCGCATACACCGCATCCACCCCCGTCCCAGACTCGTGCTGTACGCGAACCCGTTCCACGCCGCCGCCCGGAAGGGCGTGCGGATCGCGGAGATCCCGGAGAAGCCCGGTCGCCAACTCCCCGAGAGACGCCCACCCTACCGGTTCCTCGTCGCGCTGCTCACACGCCACCACCGGCACCTCCGTGACGATCGCGGTCATCTCGTCGAGGACCGCCGATTGGTCGCCGCGCCGGCGAGCCAGCCACTGCCCGGCCGGTCCGTCGTCGTCGAATGCCGGCACGATGCCGTTGGCGACCACGGCTTCGAGCGTCAACCCGGTCAGGGCCGTCCACGATCGCAGCCGGATCAGTTCGGTGAGCCCGACACGGTCGGGGGTCGACACCAGCACGGCGGTGGTCCTGGCGGGGTCCTCGAGCAGATCGCGGGTGGCCTCGATGCCCTTCAGGACCCGGTCGAACAGCGCCACGACGACCGCCAGTCGCGGGTCGGGCCCGACCGCCGCCTCGACACGGCTGTGTTGCGGCCAGATGCGGTCCATGTATTCGGAGATCGTGCGCGGTGCCGCAAGCATCCGCACCGCGTCGGCCGACGCCGGTGCATCGACGATCACGGTGCTCCACCGGCCGCTCCCGGCGAGACGTGCGACCTCCGACAGCGCGAGCAGTCCCTCGATCCCCGGCAGCCCGGTGAGTTCCTCGGGTGCGGGAAGAGCGAACCGGTCACCGTGCTCGTGGCCCGCTGCCAGGGACGCCAGCGACGCCACGCTCGCGTACCGCTGCTCGAGCAACGCCAGCGAGTCGATCTCGATCAGGTCGAGTCCGTCCGCTGCGGCGCGCACACCCGGGCCGGTTGCGACGCCCAGTACGCCGGACAGCGAATGAGCTTGGTCGATCGAAGCGATGAGCACCGCTTCCCCGGTGCGGGCGAGGCCGACTGCCGTCGCCGCGGCGAGTGTGGTCTTCCCGGCGCCACCCTTACCGAAGAACACGCGCACCCGCGCGGGGTCCGCCCCACCCGAGGTGCTCAGCCCTCCACCTGCTTCTTCAGTTCCTTGAGCGCGGTGTCGGTGATGACCTTCTCCGCCTTGCGCTTGAACAACCCGATCATGGGGATATTGACGTCCACGGTGAGCCGGTAGTCGACGACCGTCCCGCCGTCGGCGGTGTCGTTGAGAACGTACGAGCCGGACTGTGCCTTCTGGATCTCACCGGATTCCAGCTCCCAGCTCACGGCACGGCCGTCTTCGGCCCACTGGTACCGGAGAACGTAGGTGTCCTTCACGATTCCCGCGTCGAGCACGAAGCGGACCCGGTCGGCGAGACCGTCGGGCCGGGTGTCGAGCACTTCGACGGTCTTGGCGGCGGCCACCCAGGTGGGGTAGGCGGCGAAATCGGCGATGACAGCCATGACCCGATCGGCCGGCGCATCGATGGTGATCGACCTCTTGGTCTTCTCGGCCATGCGATGAATGCTCCCTTTCGTCCGTCCACCCGACGCGGCGCGTTCGCCGTCGTCCGTTGTCTACCACACACCGTATCGAGCGGCTAAGACGTCAGAAGTGCGGGGATTCGCCTGCCGGACGACCTGCCTCGAGGCGCGCCTTCACCTCGAATGTCATCTTCTTTCCCGCGATGCGACGCGCGTGGGTGAGACTCGCCGTGTCCACCGACGCGATGCGCTCGGGTGCCACGCCTGTGGGTTCACAGTGCAGGAAGTAGTGCACGACCGCTCCGTCGAGAACGGGCTCGATCCACACTTCCATCGTTCCGTTGACGGGGCCCGTGACGGCCCACCGGATGCCCTTCTCGGCTCGGTCCTCACGGACCGTGAGCGCGAGGTCGGGCCACCAGGCGCGCCAACGCGAGGGCGACGCGAGGGCCGCCGCGATCCGTTCGGGGGGTGCGGCGATGAAGGTTTGGTCCGCCACCTGAATGCTGCTCACGGGGACAGCTTCACATACCCGCGGACGGGGTTCGTCCGTCACCCCGCCGATCGGCATCGGGGGACGACGGCACCGGTGCGACCTCGAGCAACCGGCGCAGCTTCGCGCCCAGCACGTCCCATCGCCAGTCCTCGGACACCCATGCCCGGCCCGCCGCGCCCATCGCCGCGGCCCGGTCCCGGTCTGCGAGGATGCCGGCGACGGCCGTCGCGATCGCCGTCACCGACGTGCCGTCCACCACGAATCCGGTCTCCCCGTCTCGCACGGTTTCCGGGGCGCCACCGGACCTGCCCGCGACGACCGGAACACCTGTCGCGGACGCTTCGAGGTACACGATTCCGAGACCTTCGACGTCGAGTCCCCCACCGCGGGTCCGGCACGGCATCGCGAACACGTCGGCGATCGTGTGATGTGCCGCGAGCTCGGCGGCGGGGACCCCACCGGTGAAGACGACGTGCTCCGCGACGCCGGTACGCCGCGCGAGGTCGCGCAGACTGTCCTCGTAGGGGCCGCCGCCGACGATGACCAGTACGGCACCGTCGATCCGGCGGCGGATCTCGGGCAGCGCGCGGATGAGCATGTCCTGGCCCTTGCGCGGAACCAGTCGTGACAGACACAGCACCGTCGGGCGGTCGCCGAGGCCGTATCTGGCCCGCAATTCGGCGCGCGCCACCGGGTCCGGGCAGAAGACATCGGTGTCGACGCCCGACGGGAGGTGCTCGAGGCCGGCACGAGGGCCGAACGCCGAGGCGAACCGGCCGCGTGTGTAGCGGCTGACATATGTGATCGTGTCGACGGTTTCGCCGATTCGCCGGAGGGCCGCGCGTCCGCCCGGCACCATCGACCATCCGACTTCGTGGCCGTGGGTGCTGGCGATCACGCGTCGCGCTCCCGCTCGGCGCATGGCCGGAGCCATCAGTGCCAGCGGGGCGGCTGCGCCGAACCAGACGCTGTCGCAGTCGTGCTCGGACACCAGTCGCGCGGCATGGCGCGCCACGTCGGGGGTGGGGAGCATCAGTGTGGTGGGGTGCCGGACCACCTCGTACGGCTGCTGCGCGTCGAACTCGACGTGGCTGTCGCCGCGCCACCGCGGTGCGTAGACCACCAGATCCTCGGCGGGCAACTGTCCTGCGAACGCCTGCAGATACGACTGGATACCGCCGGGCCTGGGCGGAAAGTCATTCGTGACCAGCAGAGTTCGCGACATGGCTACACGGTAGCGATGCCGGTGCCGGTCCCGGGTGGACGGGTCGGCTCAGCCCGCTGTCAGACGCTCGGTCACCCACTCGCCCCACCGGTCGATGTAGTCGTCGGTGCCGATGCCCACGACCTTTCGGAGCGCGTCGTCGACCCCGTCCTGATCGACCGGTCCGGTGGCGAGTTCCCGGTACAGCGACGTCAAGGTGTCTGTTCCGAACTCCTCGGCGGTGAATGCCGCCACCGACCATGCCGTCTCGTAGGCGGTACGTGCGACCTCGGAGGCACTGAACTCCCTGTCGCCGGGTAACGAATCGGGCGGACCGTCCTCGCGAACTGTCGCGACGAGGGTCGGGGCTGTCCGCCGGAGATCGTCGGCGGTGACGCCACCCGTGGGTGCGGTGCCCGTCCCTCGGTATCCGATGTAGTCGGCATAGCCCTCGAGGATCCACAACGGCGAGCCGTCCACCGTCTCGGTGCGGGCGGCGATGTGCACCATTTCGTGGCGCAGCACGGCGCGCAGCCCCGCACGGGACAGTCGTTCCGCCGCGTTCGGAGCGAACACTATCCGCTGGCCGGTCGCGACGGCGCTCCCGGGCCGCACGACGTCCGAGACGGCGACGGCGGCGATCTCTTCCCCGTCGTGGTTCGATCCCACCTGGTGCGTGAATTCCTCCCGAGAACCCGTCGCGACGACGAGGGCACGCCGCGGCCAGTCGTCACCCCATACCTCGGAGACGGCGTCGACGGCGGAGTCGAGTTCGAGGGCCGTCGCCTCGATGAGGTCGCGGCGCTCGGCCGGCCCGATCACCAGTGATCGACCGCCGGAGGTGGGCACCTCGAGTACGTACAGCCGCCCGTGATCCCACGGTCCGCGCCAGGTCACGGCGCCGGGAAGGTCGGGCGCGTCGTCGGCGAGCAGCCAGCCACCGGGACGCTCGACGAACAACGCGGTCACGGGGCGACGGGTCGGTTCGTCGTCGATGCCGTCCACCGCGTAGCGGAGGTACACGATGTGGGCGCGGACCGCATCCGTGCCGAAGGCAGCGGCGAGACTCGCGGGCACGTCGACGTCCGGTTCGGGACCGAGTTCGTATCCGAAGTCGGTGAGCGGGAGCGCCGCGAGTGACTCGGCACGCGCAGTCTCGGCCTCGAGCAGTGCTGTGGCGGTGTGGTCGATGACCGAGGCGAGGGCGTCCCGGTCCGCGGCGCGTACCGCATCAGCCCAGCGGTCGATCAGCGACTGCAGTTCGGCGCGTGTGGAGCGGTCGGTGTCCGCCGAATCGGCCGGTGCGACGACGAGGAGCACACCGGCAGCCACGACGGCGAGGACGAGCCCGGCCAAGCCGAGTCGTTCCCACCGGCGATGACGGTTCGTCGACGCGGGCGCAGGCACGGCGGCCAGTGTAAGGGGCCGCCGATCGTGTCAGTAGCGGCGTGCGCTGTGGAACGGGAAGCTGGCCATCGACTGCACCTTGACGGGCACGCCGAACGTGGACGCGTGCACGATGTTGCCGTCACCCGCGTACAGGCCCACATGGGAGGCGTCGTCGTAGAAGATCACCACGTCGCCGGGCTGCAGATTGTCGCGCGAGACGGGGACACCGCCCTGCGCCTGGGCCTGACTCGACCGCGGCAGGGTCTTGCCGACCTGTTTGTAGGCCCAGACGACGAGACCCGAGCAGTCGAACTGGTTCGGTCCGGTCGCGCCCCACACGTACGGGTCGCCGATGCGGGTGAGGGCGGCACGCAACGCTCCCCCGCCGTTGCCGGGAACGAGATGCTGCAGGATCTTGTCGGCGTCGAGGCCGGGAGGGAAGGGCGTGCCCGCGAGCACTGCCTTCTCCTCGTCGCTGAGCGCGTCGAACGCGTCGAGGACTCCGGCGATTTCGCTCTCGAGTTCCGACTTCCGGCGCTCGAGATCGTCGCGGAGTACCTGCGCCTCTTCGGCGGCGCGAGCGGCCACCTCCGCCGACCGCTGCGATGCCGCTGCGACTTCGGCGGCCGCGGCCGTCGCGACCTTGAATCCTTCGACGTCGCGTGCGGTCTGCGCGCCCAGGACGTCGAGGAGCACCATCTGGTCGAGCATCTGCTGCGGCGAATCGCTGACCATGAGGGCGAACAGGCGGTTGGTGCGGGCGCCGCGGTAGTTGGCCTGCGCGAGTTTGTCGACGGTGGGCTTGAACCGCGCGACCTCGGCTCGCGCCAGATCCAGCGCGGTGCGATCCTCGGCGGCGACCGTCTCGGTCGCGTGCTGGTCTGCGATCTTGGCTTCCAGGTCGAGTCCGGCGTTGTGGAGCGCCTCGGTGGTCTGTTCGGACCGGCGGGAGAGGTCCGCGAGATGCTCGAGTTTCGCCGTGGGACTGTCGTCCGTCGGGTGCGCGCCCGCGGGCGGAATGGATATGGCCAGAGCCATCAGCACCGCTACAGCCAGAAACGCGCGAATTGCCTGCTTCGTCCTACCGGAAACCACGAAGGCGCATCCTTTCGAAAGGTCTCGATGAGGTTACGGAATGGCATACGTCCGTGTCTACCCGGTGGTAACGGACCGGCAGACGACGTGAGGGTGGGTCCGACTCGAGTCGGACCCACCCTCACGTCGTCGAAGAATCTGCGGTCAGAAGCGACGTGCGCCGTCGACCGGCATGGAGTCGAGTGGCGCGACCTTCACCGGCTGGCTGGAGGTGGAGGCGTGGACGATGTTGCCGCCACCGATGTAGATCCCGGTGTGGCTGCCGCCGTAGAACGACACGACGTCGCCCGGCTGCAGGTCGGAGATGCTCACGGCCTGGCCGGCGACGGCCTGGTCGTAGCTCGTGCGCGGGACATTGACGCCGGCCTGCTGGTAGGCCCACTGCACGAGACCGGAGCAGTCGAACGAATTCGGGCCGGCGGCACCGTAGACGTAGGGAGCTCCGATCTTGCTCTGAGCGGCATCGGCCGCACGCTGGCCGACCGAAGTGAACGGGGCGGTGTACGCCGCCGGCGTGGGGGCAGCGCTCGGCTGCTGAGGAATGAGGTCGGCGACCTCGGGCGGCAGGCTGACGCCGGCGGGGAGGTCGAACGTACCGACTCCGGGGATGTTCACGGGGTCCGCGGCGGCAGGGCCGGCGGAAACGGTCACTGCGCCGAGCGCGATGGCTCCGGCGACGAGCGCGCGCCGAACGGTGCGCTTGTTGTTGTGCGAAACCACGAGGGGGTGCTCCATTCTTCCGTTCACCCGCCGACCGAGTTAGCTGACGGGTTCGGGCCGGAAGTCAGCCCTACCCTTCGCCGCGAGCGGCGGAAGGGATTCACCCCAGATACCTAGTGGGTCCCCGGCTCGGACGCTCCGTCAGTGGAGCACTCCGATTAGGCGGTTACCGAGCGGCTCCGACACCGGGGGTGGGTCGGAAAACTCTCCGCTTGGTCTCATTAAGGTTACGAAACGGCAACGGTGAAGTCGAGCGACCCCGTTGCAGGATGTCCTTTTTGCTCTATTTTCGGCCGAAATCGCAGTTTTTGTACGCATTCGGTAACAACGACATAACGACCGGTCTGCTTCGCGCTCCATCCCGGGCGTGTCGATTTCCTCCGGTCACGAACAGTCGGAGCGACCGCGAGCGCCTCCCCTGGTCTCCGGCCTTTCCGGCCGCTTCTGCGCGCTGGTGTCGCCATCGTCCCCGGGCGACCCCGAAGGCAGGCCCACCGGTATGTTTCGGCGTTCCCCGGCCTCCCGATATCCCAAACCGAGACCCGCGTGTGACGCTCGTCTCGATCCGGTGTCGGCATCCGCTACGTCCGTATTTCCCCAGGTGGTCGCCAAGGTGTCGCGAAGCCGGTCGCGGCACCCGCACCCAGCGGTCGTCACCCGTGTCGGTGCCGATTCCTAGGCTTCCCGCATGACGTCGCCGCCACGATTCATCGAGTCCGGGCCGGGGGTCCAGCTCGGCTTCGACGAATTGGACACCCCCTTGCGAGACACCACGTTCGTCGTCGTCGACCTGGAAACCACCGGAGGCAGGGCAGGTGACGATGCGATCACGGAGATCGGCGCGGTCAAGATCCGCGGCGGAGAAGTACTGGGCGAGTTCGCGACACTGATCGACCCGGGTCGCGCGATTCCGCCGCACATCGTGCAGCTCACCGGGATCACGACCGCGATGGTGTACGCCGCACCGAAGATCGAGGAAGTCCTGCCGGCGTTTCTCGAATTCGCCGAGGGGTCGGTGCTCGTCGCGCACAACGCCGGGTTCGACGTCGGATTCCTCAAGGCCGCCACCGCGCGCTGCGGGGCGGCGTGGCCCCGGTTCCCGGTGGTCTGCACCGTCAAGCTGGCTCGCCGGGTCCTGGGCCGCGACGAGGCGCCCTCGGTGAAGCTGTCGGCACTGGCCCAGCTCTTCCGCGTCTCGACCCAGCCGACCCATCGTGCACTCGACGACGCCCGCGCCACCGTGGACGTGCTGCACGCGCTCATCGAGCGCGTGGGCAATCTCGGCGTCCACAGTCTCACCGAACTCCGCGACTACATCCCGGCCGTCACCAGCGAACAACGGGCCAAACGCACGCTGGCAGCGCATCTGCCGCGGCGTCCGGGCGTCTACATGTTTCGTGGACCCTCCGACGAGGTGCTCTACGTCGGCACCGCCGTCGATCTCCACCGCCGGGTCCGCTCCTACTTCACCGGGTCGGAAACCCGGCCACGGCTACGTGAAATGGTCGCGGTCACCACGCGCATCGACCACGTCGAGTGCGCCCACGGCCTCGAAGCCGGAGTGCGCGAACTGCGGCTGCTGGCCGCCCACACTCCGCCTTACAATCGGCGCTCGAAATACCCGATGCGGGGCTGGTGGATCGTGCTCACCGACGAAACGTTCCCCCGCTTCTCGGTGAGCCGCACCCCCACCACCGACGCGATCGGGCCGTTCTCTGCCCGTGCCGCCGCGGCGGAGGTCGCCACCCACCTCGCCGAACTGTGCGGGGTACGCACCTGTACCCGCCGGATCGGCCGGACGGGCACGCACGGGGACCGGTGTCAGCCCGAGGCAGTGGGCGCGTGTGCTGCCGCGGCGTTCGGCATCCAGGATCCGGCGGCGTACTCGCGGCAGGTCGAGCGGGCCCGCACGGTGATCCACGGAAGCGACGACGGCGTTCTCCTCGACCTGCAGGAGCGCCTCGACCAACTTGTGCGCGAGGAGTTGTTCGAGAACGCGGCGCGCCTTCGCGACCGCGCAGCGGGCACCCTGCTCGCGCTGCGACGCACCCAGCGACTCGCTGCACTCGCCGCGGTGGACGAACTCGTCGCGGCCCGCCCGCGCGACGAGGGAGGCTGGGAGTTCGCAGTCGTGCGGGCCGGGAGGCTCGCATCCGCCGGCGTCGCACCCCGCGGTGTGCCACCGATGCCGGTTGTGGAAGCCCTCACTGCGGCCGCCGAGACGGTACGACCGGCGCCGGGGCCGTTCCGGGGCGCGTCACCGGAAGAACTGGGCCTGGTCGCACGCTGGCTCGACTCCGGGGGCGTCCGAATCGTCCGCACGAGCCACGGCTGGTGCGAGCCCGCTCTCGGGGCCGGACGCTGGCACGACTGGGCAGAACTCGCCCGCGACGCCCGGGCCGTCTCGGCGGTGACACCCGGCGAACGGACGACCACATAGTCTGATGGAACCCGAGGAAGGCAAGGAGCCCTCATGATCAACGCCATCGTCCTGATCGACGCCGAAGCGCACCGCATTCCGGAGACCGCGCAAGCGGTGGCCGACCTCGCCGGGGTCGACAAGGTCTATTCGTGTGCCGGGGACGTCGACCTGGTGGCTCTGGTGCGCGTGCGTGACCACGAGCAGATCGCCGAAGTGGTCACTCGCGGCATCAACAAGGTCGAAGGTGTGACGAAGACCGTCACACACATCGCCTTCCAGTCCTACTCGAGCGCCGACGTGGACGCGGGATTCTCGATCGGCAGCTGACCCGTTCGAAACACGATCGTGGGCCCGGACTCCGACGAGTCCGGGCCCACGATCCGTTTCGTCGTCCTAGTCGCGCGGCGCCGCGCCGAGACGCGTGGTCACGTCGGCCCAGGTGCGCAGGACCTCTGCGGCCCGGCCGCTGTCGATCGCGGCCGCGGCGGCCTCGAGTCCTTCCGCCAGTGCTTCTTCGAGACTGCCGTCGATGCCGCGGAACGCTGCGATTGCACCGGCTGCATTGAGAAGGACAGCGTCTCGCACCGGACCGGTCTCTCCCGCCAGCACGGTACGGGCGATGGCAGCATTCTTCTCTGCGTCGCCACCGCGCAGCGCTTCGAGAGGAACCCGGGTGATGCCGAGGTCGGTGGGGTCGAGGGTCACGACCCTGATCTCGCCGTCCCGCACGATGTGCACCGTCGAGGTGGTCGAGGTGGTGAGTTCGTCGAGGCCGTCGTCGCCGCGCACCACCAGTGCCGAGGTGCCGCGCTGGGCGAGCACACCGGCGACGGTGCCGATGAGATTCTCGAACGCGCATCCGATCAGTCCCGCGCGCGGGCGCGCGGGGTTCGTGAGCGGACCGAGCACGTTGAACGCCGTCGGGATGCCGATCTGCTTGCGCGGGGCCGCGGCGAAGCGGAGTGCGGGGTGGTAGACCGGCGCGAAGCAGAATCCGATTCCCGCCTCGGCGACCGACTGCGCCACCTGCTCCGGCCCGAGGTCGATGTGCACACCGAGCGCTTCGAGCACGTCGGCGCCGCCGCTCTTCGACGACGCTGCCCGGTTTCCGTGCTTGACGACACGGATCCCGGAGGCTGCGACCACGATCGATGCCATCGTCGAGATGTTCACGGTGTCGGCGCGGTCCCCGCCGGTACCCACGACATCGACCACGTCGTTGTCGACGGGAACGAGCCGGGCGTACCCGAGCATGGTGTCCGCCAGCGCGCGCAACTCGTCGGGGGTTTCCCCTTTCATCTTCAGCGCGACGCCGAAGGCGGCGATCTGTGCCGCCGTCGCATTGTCGGAGAAGATCTCCTCCATCGCCCACTGCGCTTGCTCACGGGAAAGATCGTGTCCGGCGGTCAGTGCGCCGAGGACCGAAGGCCAGGTGGTCACCACCTCGTTCGCCACTCGCGTCACGTTCATCGCACCTGCCCTCGCCGCATTCCGCTCCCTACCGGGCACCGGTGTGCCCTTCCGCCCGGAAGCTTAGCCAGGGGTCTGAGGGGGCTGTAGTGCGTCCCACCCGTGCGCGGTGCCACCGAGTCGCTGCGCGAGCGAGACCATCCGCGACTTCTCCTGCGCGCAGTGCATTGCGTCGAGCACCTGGACGCGCTGCAGCATCAGGGCGGTGTGGCCGTCCGCGCCGGCGGGAGTCCCAGCCGGTGCGGCGCCGACGGTGTAACCATCCTGCGCGGCCAACTCGACCGCGCGGTCGACACCGCCCGGCGGAATCGAGAGGTGGTGACGCAACACCGCCTCCTCCGACTCGGACCAGTACGGCTCCGATTCGGCGCCGCGCGCCAAAGCCGTCGAACACGCCTCGGCGTCGTCGAACGAAGACACCACCACCACGAGGTCCGTACGCTCGCGGTCGAGGGGCTCCCGGCGACGGGACACCATCGCGCAAAGCCGGTCCCACATGCCACTTACGGTGCTCATTGCACCACGATTGCACGTCCCCTAAGACCCCGCACGACCACCCCACCAGGGGAATTATCGGTCTACGACCAGCACTGACGCGCCGATTTCGGCCCCGATTGCCCAAGACGTACTACGACGGGTCATACTAGCCAGCGTGACGAGCGCAGTAGGGACTTCAGGATCTGCAATCACACAGCGCGTGCACTCGTTGAACCGGCCCAACCTGGTCAGCGTCGGCACCATCGTGTGGTTGTCCAGCGAGCTCATGTTTTTCGCAGGGCTCTTCGCCATGTATTTCGTGGCACGGGCGCAGGCGCCGGAGGGCATGTGGCCCCCGCCGCCCACCCACTTGAACCTGTGGCTGGCGGTTCCGATCACCACAGTGCTGATCGCTTCCTCCTTCACATGCCAGATGGGCGTATTCGCAGCGGAACGCGGCGACGTCTTCGGGCTGCGACGGTGGTACCTCATCACCCTCGCCATGGGCACCTTCTTCGTGCTCGGGCAGGGCTACGAATACATCACGCTGGTCGCGGACGGAACGAGCATCTCCAGCAGCGTGTACGGCTCGGTGTTCTACATCACCACCGGCTTCCACGGCCTCCACGTGATCGGCGGCCTCGTCGCCTTCGTGTTCCTGTTGATTCGTACCCGAGTCAGCAAGTTCACGCCCGCGCAGGCCACCGCAGCCATCGTCGTTTCGTATTACTGGCACTTTGTCGACATCGTGTGGATCGCACTGTTTGCCACGATCTATTTCATCCGTTAGCCAGCTGAACGCACAGGCAGCCCCCTGACGTCCAGTCCGTCCCAAAACCAAAAAGGGATACAGATGAGTTCATCCCCACCTCTCGGTTCCGAGGGTGACATGCCCGGTCGATCCTCGACAGCTTCCGCTGCCAAGTCCCGCCGCCAGCGCAAATTCCGCCGGCGCGTCACGGGCGCCCTGGTCCTGGCGGTCGGCCTGCTCAGCGCCGGCTTCCTTGCCTCCGCGTTGACCCCTGCCCCGCAGGTGGCCACTGCGCAGGACGATCAGAGCGCACTGATCCGCGAAGGCAAGCAGCTCTACGAGACCTCCTGCGTGACATGCCACGGCATCAACCTGCAGGGTGTGCAGGACCGCGGTCCCACCCTGATCGGTGTCGGCGAAGCAGCCGTGTACTTCCAGGTCTCCTCCGGTCGCATGCCGGCCTCGCGCAACGAGGCCCAGGCGCTCCGCAAGGAGCCGAAGTTCAATGCGGCTCAGACCGACGCCCTCGGTGCATACATCCAGGCGAACGGTGGCGGCCCGACCGTCATTCGTGACGAGAACGGCGAGATCGCCCAGTCGTCGCTGCGCGGCAACGACATCGGTCGCGGTTCCGAGCTGTTCCGTCAGAACTGCGCCTCCTGCCACAACTTCACCGGCCGCGGCGGCGCGCTGTCGTCCGGTAAGTTCGCGCCGAATCTCGATCCGGCGAACGAGCAGCAGATCTATACGGCCATGCTCACCGGGCCGCAGAACATGCCGAAGTTCTCCGACCGTCAGCTGACGGTCGAGGAGAAGCAGGACATCATCGCGTACGTCAAGGCATCCAGCGAGACGACCAACCCCGGCGGCTACGGATTGGGCGGGTTCGGCCCGGCATCCGAAGGCCCGACGATGTGGGTCATCGGCATTGTCGCCGTCGTCGGCGCTGCACTGTGGATCGGAGCAAGGTCATGAGTGGCGGCGAAACGCCGGCTAACAAGCATTCGGTCGAGAACCTCGAACAGATGAGCCGCGACGATCTCGTCGCGCTCGGAACGAATCTCGACGGAGTCGATGTCGCATTCCGTAAGGATCGGTGGCCCGTCGAGGGCACCCGCGCGGAGAAGCGCGCCGAACGGAACGTCGCGTTCTGGTTCGCGCTCGCGGGCATCGCCGGGATCGCGTTCATCGCGGTCTACCTGTTCTGGCCGTGGGAGTACCAAGCTCCGGGCGAGGCGAACTACACCCTCTACAACCTGTACACGCCGCTTCTCGGCCTCACCCTGGGTCTGTCGATCCTCGGTATCGGCGTCGGCGCCGTGCAGTTCACGAAGAAGTTCATCCCCGAAGAGGTGTCGATCCAGGATCGTCACGACGGCCCCTCGTCCGAGGTCGATCGCAAGACGATCGTCGCCGAGCTTTCCGATTCGCTGGAGACGTCGACGCTTCCGCGTCGCAAGCTCATCAAGCGCACCGCGATCTTCGGTGGCGGCGCGCTCGGTGTGGGCCTGATCATGCCGCTCGGCGGCCTGATCAAGAACCCTTGGGCACAGGGCGACAAGTCGCCCCTGTGGGTGTCGGGCTGGACTCCGAACTACGAGGGCGAGACCATCTACCTGCGCCGCGACACCGGCCGTCCCCAGGACATCGTCCTGGTGCGCCCGGAGGATCTCGACGCCGGCGGCATGGAGACGGTCTTCCCCTTCCGCGAATCCGACCGCGGCGACGACCACGCCTTGCTGCAGAGCCTTCGCGGCATCCGCAACTCGGTCATGCTCATCCGCCTGCGCACGGAAGATGCCGAGCGCGCCATCAAGCGCAAGGGCCAGGAGAGCTTCAACTACGGCGACTACTTCGCCTTCTCGAAGATCTGCACCCACCTCGGTTGCCCGACGTCGCTGTACGAGCAGCAGAGCAATCGCATCCTCTGCCCCTGCCACCAGTCGCAGTTCAACGCGCTCGAATACGGCAAGCCCGTTTTCGGTCCCGCCGCTCGTGCTTTGCCGCAGCTACCTATTACAGTGAACGAAGAGGGCTTCCTGGTCGCCAACGGTGACTTCATCGAGGCGCTCGGCCCGGCATTTTGGGAGCGTCGCCCGTGAGTACTGCAACTCAATCCCACGCCGCAAAGGCAGCCGAGAACATCGATTCCCGGTATCACCTTTCGGCCGGTATCCGTCGGCAGATCAACAAGGTCTTCCCGACCCACTGGTCCTTCCTGCTGGGCGAGATCGCGCTCTACGCGTTCATCATCCTGCTGATCTCGGGCGTCTACCTGACCCTGTTCTTCGATCCGTCGATGGCTCACGTCGTGTACGACGGCGTCTACCAGCCGCTACGCGGTGTGGGGATGTCCCGGGCGTACGAGACGACACTGAACCTGTCCTTCGAGGTTCGTGGCGGCCTGTTCGTCCGGCAGATCCACCACTGGGCCGCCTTGATGTTCGCGGCGTCCATCGTGGTTCACCTGCTGCGCATCTTCTTCACCGGTGCGTTCCGCCGTCCCCGTGAGGCGAACTGGGTGATCGGCTCGCTGCTGCTCATCCTGGCGATGTTCGAGGGCTTCTTCGGTTACTCGCTTCCCGACGACCTGCTCTCCGGTACCGGCCTCCGCGCCGCGTTCTCCGGCATCACGCTGAGCATCCCGGTCATCGGCACGTGGATGCACTGGGCGCTGTTCGGTGGCGACTTCCCCGGTGACCTGATCATCCCGCGCTTCTACGTCCTGCACGTCCTGCTGGTGCCGGGCATCATCCTGGCGCTCATCGCCGCGCACCTCGCGCTGGTGTGGTACCAGAAGCACACGCAGTTCCCCGGCCCCGGCCGCACGGAGCAGAACGTCGTCGGTGTTCGCATCCTCCCGGTCTTCGCGGTCAAGTCCGGTGCGTTCTTCGCGATGACCTTCGCGGTCCTCGCGCTGATGTCCGGCCTCCTCCAGATCAACCCGGTCTGGAACATCGGCCCGTACAACCCGTCGCAAGTCTCGGCAGGTTCTCAGCCGGACATCTACATGATGTGGACCGACGGCATGGCCCGCATCTGGCCGGCGTGGGAGCTCTACCTCTTCGACCGTTACACGATCCCGCAGCCCTTCTGGATCGCCTTGATCATGGGCCTGGTGTTCGTGCTCCTGACGATCTACCCGTGGATCGAGAAGCGGTTCACCAAGGACGACGCTCACCACAACCTGTTGCAGCGTCCGCGCGACGTGCCGGTCCGTACCGCCATCGGCGCGATGGCCCTGGCCTTCTACGCGGTCGCGACCATCATGTGCGTCAACGACATCATCGCGTACAAATTCGATATCTCGATCAACGCGACGACGTGGATGGGTCGTATCGGCCTGGTCGTGCTGCCGCCGCTTGCGTACTACATCGCCTACCGGTTCTGCCTGGCCCTCCAGCGCAGCGACCGCCAGGTTCTCGAGCACGGCATCGAGACGGGCATCGTCCGTCGCCTGCCGCACGGTGAGTACGTCGAGATCCACCAGCCGCTCGGCCCGGTGGACGAGCACGGTCACCCGGTTCCGCTGGAGTACCAGGGCGCCGCGATCCCGAAGACGATGAACCGTCTCGGTACCGCAGGTAAGCCCGGCGCCGGCAGCTGGTGGCGTCCGGACCCGGCTGAGGAGACGGCTGCTCTCGAAGCCGCTCACCACGAGGCCGAGGCCGAACTGCGCGCCACGCTCCGTGAGTACCAGGAGCGCGTGCACGGCGACTCGAACGGATCCGACGCGAACCTGCCCGATACGAAGCACTGACATCGGCAGATCCGAACAACGAGCGGGGCCCCGAACCATTGAGGTTCGGGGCCCCGCTCGCTTGCGCCGGAAGTTCTGCGCTTCCGCGGCCTGCACTCCCCCGCCCAGGAGCCGCGCCGCTGGGTCCCTTATGACGCACCGTGTCTGTCGGTGCGTCATTCTTGTTCGGAAACGTCCTCCCCCTCCGCCTGGTCTGGCTGGAGAGGCGCGTTGGTGATGAGGTTGTCGGGATCGGAATCCGGATCGTCGTCCGGGTCGTACGGGCCTGCGGGTCCTTCGTTACCGGTCATGGGTATCGGGTTTCCGCTGCCGGGTGCACCAAACCTGCCCGGCGACGAGAACTACCCCGATGCGTTGCACGTCGGCGAGCAGGGCCTTCAGACGTAAGACGCCCATCTCGGAAGCCGGGAAAATGCGAGGACCCCGCCGAAGCACGCGCCGACGAGGTCCTCTCGGAAGGTTCGCAATGCGTGGCCGATTGCGAACCGGGTGTGCCGCCCACCCTTGGTGGGACATCCCGGATAACCGGCACAAGCACGCTCAAACGACTTGGGCGCGAGAATATTCAGTGCGCAGAGGCGGTGGTCTTCTTCCGCTTCGGAATCAGATGCATGATCAGCACCACCAGCGCGCCGACGACGAGCCCGACCAGGGCCGAGACCACAGTCCCGGACGTCCAGGACAGAACACCACCGAACCCGCCACGCACGAGATCGCCGAACCAGTGTTCGAGATCGTGGAGACGATCTGCCGGCCAGTGGAACCCTGCCTCACCCACGTTGATGATCAGGATGTGGCCGCCGACCCACAGCATCGCCGCGATGCCCACCACGGTGAGCACCGTCATCACCTTCGGCATCGCCGCGACGAGGCCCCGCCCGACCCTGCGCGCGAACGACGACGACCGCCGCGCGAGCGACAAGCCCACGTCGTCCATCTTCACGATCAGCGCGACCACACCGTAGACCAGCACCGTGATAAGGAGCGCGACGACGATCAGCACCATAAGGCGGGTGAGGAACGATTCGGATTCGACCGACGAGAGCGAGATGACCATGATCTCCGCCGACAGGATGAGGTCGGTACGGATCGCACCGTTGACCATCGTCTTCTCGAGTTCCGGGCCGGTTTCGGGAGCTGCCGCGTTCTCGTCGGCGTGATGGCCGCCGGTGAGCGCCTCGTAGACCTTCTCCGCCCCCTCGTAACAGAGGAAGAGACCGCCCGCGATCAGCAGGTACGGCAGTGCCTGCGGCAGGAATTCGCTCAGGATCATCGCCACGGGCAGGATGATCAGAAGTTTGTTGCGGATCGAGCCGATCGCGATCTTGCGAATGATCGGCAGTTCTCTGTCCGGGCTGAACCCGTGTACGTAGCGGGGTGTCACGGCGGTGTCGTCGACTACCACCCCAGCCGCCTTGACACTCGCCTTTCCGGCCGCAGCACCGATGTCGTCGATGGACGCCGCTGCCGCTTTTGCAAGCGCTGCGACGTCGTCCAGCAGGGCGACGAGACCACCAGCCACGGGGAACCTCCACAATCTGTCGATCGTGCGACACGCGGTCGCGGGTCGACTTCCAAAAGGTACCCAATCGCCTGCCTCGCGTAACAGCCCGCCGGTATGCTCGGCCGGGCGAAGCCACCCGGACGACCTCGCGGCGACCTGCCCTCATACGACTGCGGGCGCCACACACGAAGGTGTGGCGCCCGCAGTGGCGTAGGAAGTTCGCTCAGTGCTTCTCGGGACCGATGTGGTACTCGAAGACCAGACCGGCGGAGGCCGCGAGGATGAGCACCACAGCGCCCGCGATCATCCAGGGCTGGAAGAACGCCAGCGAGATGGCCGCGAAGGCTGCCGAACCGGCCAGCAGGATCGGCCAGAAGCTGCCCGCGCTGAAGAACCCGAGGTCGCCTGCACCGTCGCTGATCTCGGCATCCTCGTAGTCTTCCGGCCGGGTGTCGAGGCGACGGGCCACGAACCGGAAGTACGTTCCGATGATGAGGGTCAGTCCGGCCGACAGCACGATGCCGGTGAGACCTGCCCACTCGATACCCGTGCGGGACAGACCCGTGAAGGTTCCGTACACGATCGCGACGAGCACGAAGAACACCGTCGTCACTTCGAAGAGCTTGGCTTCGATTTTCATATCAGCACTTGTCCTTGTCGATGAAAGGCGAAGAGACGGGTCACTCGCCGGCGGCGACGGTGGCGGAACGGTCGGTGCGGTCGGTCTTGAACGGCACGGTCGACGTGGCGACGGGGCTCTGGCCGATGGCTTCGAGCGCGGCGGCGTTGGACAGACCCTGTCCGCCGTCCTGGACCGGCTTACGCAGTTCGATGTAGCGGGCGAAGGCCTCAGGGCTGACCGCGCGGACCTCGAAGTTCATCATCGCGTGGTAGGTGCCGCACATCTCCGCGCAGCGACCGACGAAGGCGCCTTCACGCTCGATCTCCGTGATCTGGAAGATCGGGTCGGAGTTGTTCTGGATCGGGTTCGGGTTCACGTCGCGCTTGAACAGGAACTCGGGCACCCAGAAGGAGTGGATGACGTCGGACGAGGCGAGCTGGAACTCGATGCTCTTACCGGTCGGGAGGACCAGAACGGGAATCTCGTTGCTGGTGCCGATCGTCTCGATCTTGTCGTAGTGCAGGTACGAGAGGTCTTCGACCGGTGCGCCGTGAATCGGGCCCAGCTCGGCATGCTCGTCGTCCGCATTGGGGACGTCGAACTGCACTGCATCCTCAGCGGCCTGGTCGATGCCGTTGTACGGCTCGCTTCCGTCCTGAAGATCGATCGTGCGGTAACCGAACTTCCAGTTCCACTGGAAACCGGTGACGTCGACGACCACGTTGGGGTTGTCTTCCTTCTCCAGGACGTAGTTCTGCACCACGACCGTGAAGTAGAAGAGGACACACACAGCAACGAACGGTGCTGCCGTGTACGCGAGCTCGAGCGGCACGTTGTATGCCGTCTGCCGCGGGAACTCCGGAGAGTCCTTCCGTCGCCGGTAGGCGATGATCACCCAGAAGGTGAGGGCCCACACGAGAATTCCCATGACGAGGGCGGCGACAACCGACCACGTCCACAGGTCCCGCATACGCTCGGCTTGGGGGGTCACGCCCTCCGGCCAGCCGAAACGAAGGACTTCTTCGCTCGAACACCCGGTCAGCACCAAGGCTGCTATGCCGAGTGATGCTGCGAGCCCGAACCGCCGAAGGATCCGACCTTGCGCCACGTTCACGCCTTCCTGATCGCTGCAATTTCAGTAGGGCACACCAAGAGGGCCAGCCCAATTACTACGCAGCGTAGACCAAACCCGGCCGCTATCCATCCTCGGGGCACGAAGAAAGTGTCGCGCCGGGGGATTCGCCCGGAGCGCACGGACGTGACGACGGTTTTTGTGCGATGCCGCCGACTCGCCCTCCCTGCTGTCTGCGGCATACTCCACAGAGAACAACGACGAACGCCGGCGAACAGTTCCCGCGGTCCTGCGCGGCGCTCGACGTCTGGTTCGTTCCTGACACCCCGAACGGAATGAGGTACCGAACGCGTGTGCGGCTTGCTCGGGTTTCTGACCACCGACGGCACCAGCGACGAGGCCGTCGCCCAGGTGGCGTCCGCAATGCACTGCCTACGGCATCGCGGCCCGGACGAACACGGCACCTGGAACGATGCCGACCTCGTCTTCGGGTTCAACAGGCTGTCGATCATCGACATCGCGCATTCGCATCAGCCCTTGCGGTGGGGTCCTCCGGAGCAGCCCGACCGGTATGCCCTGACCTTCAACGGGGAGATCTACAACTACCTCGAGTTACGGAAGGAACTCGCCGACGAGTTCGGCGCGACGTTCGCGACCGAGGGCGACAGCGAGACGATCGTCGCGGCCTACCACCATTGGGGCGCCGAGGCGGTCCGTCGTCTCCGTGGAATGTTCGCGTTCGCCATCTGGGACACCGTCGACCGTGAGCTGTTCCTGGCGCGCGATCCGTTCGGCATCAAGCCGCTCTTCCTCGCGACCGGTACTGCCGGCACCGCGTTCGGCAGCGAGAAGAAGAGCCTCCTCGAGCTGGCCGGCCTGATCGGGATCGGCACCGAACTCGATCCCCGCGCTGTCGAGCACTACACGGTGCTGCAGTACGTCCCGGAGCCCGAATCGCTCCACAAGGAGATCCGGCGCCTCGAATCGGGTTGCTACGCCCGGCTGACACCGGGTTCGGAGCCCGAGATCACCCGGTACTTCGAACCGACCTTCCCGGTGCGGCCGTTCGCCGCGGGTCGGGAACAAGATCGCTATCAGGAGATCGCCGCCGCGCTCGAGGACTCCGTCGCCAAGCACATGCGCGCCGACGTGACGGTGGGGTCGTTCCTGTCGGGCGGCATCGACTCGACCGCGATCGCGGCCCTGGCGATGCGCCACAACCCGAACCTCATCACCTTCACGGCGGGCTTCGAGCGGCAGGGCTATTCGGAGGTCGACGTGGCCGCGGAGTCTGCGGCCGCGATCGGTGCGCGACATGTGGTCCGGGTCGTCTCCCCCGCCGAGTTCGCCGCTGCCATCCCCGAGATCGTCTGGTACCTCGACGACCCCGTCGCAGACCCCGCGCTGGTTCCCCTCTGGTTCATCGCCAAGGAGGCCCGCAAGCACGTCAAGGTTGTACTGTCCGGTGAGGGCGCGGACGAGTTGTTCGGCGGCTACACCATCTACCGGGAGCCGCTGTCGCTGCGACCGTTCGAGTTCCTTCCCCCGGCGCTGCGCCGTGCCGCAAGGAAGCTGTCGGAGCGCATCCCCGAAGGCACGCGCGGCAAGAGCCTGCTGCACCGCGGCTCGATGCCCCTCGAGGAGCGGTACTACGGCAACGCGCGCAGCTTCAGCGACGCCCAGTTGCGCTCCGTGCTGCGCGAGTTCCGTCCCGAGTGGACGCACCAGGACGTCACCGCACCGATCTACGCGCGGTCGGTGGGCTGGGATCCGGTCGCCCGGATGCAGCACCTCGACCTGTTCACGTGGTTGCGCGGTGACATCCTCGTCAAGGCCGACAAGATGACCATGGCGAACTCTCTCGAGCTGCGCGTGCCGTTCCTCGATCCCGAGGTGTACCGCGTGGCGTCGCAGGTGCCGCTCGAGCAGAAGATCACCAAGGACACCACCAAGTACGCGCTGCGCAAGTCGCTCGAGGGCATCGTCCCGCCGCACGTGCTGCACCGCGCGAAGCTCGGGTTCCCGGTGCCGCTGCGCCACTGGCTCGCCGGAACCGAGTTGTTCGACTGGGCGCATCAGGTGATCGCAGAGTCCGGCACCGACCACCTGATCGACAAGGCGGCCGTGACCAAGATGCTCGAGGACCACCGCGTGGGCACCGTCGATCACAGTCGCCGGTTGTGGACCGTACTGGTGTTCATGATCTGGCACGGCATCTTCGTCGAGGAGCGCATCGTTCCGCAGATCCAGGAACCGGCGTACCCGGTCGAGGTCTAGGCACCACCCGCACGAAGAGAGACGGTCGTGGGCACTCCGCCGAGCGGAAGTGCCCACGACCGTCTTTCGTCGTTGCAGGTGCGGCAACGCGGTGAACTAGAGGATTGCGGCGATCTCGTCCGCGGCCGCCGCGCCGTAGGCGCCGGCAAGACGCTCGAGCGCCTCGGTGCGATCGAAGGTCCACTCCTGTGTGCCGGTGGTCTCGAGGACGTGCACCGCGACCAGCGACCCGAGTTGCGCGGCGCGTTCGACGCTCAGCCCGGCGCGGTGCGCGACGAGGAACCCTGCCCGGAAGGCGTCACCGACACCGGTGGGGTCCACCTTCTCACGGTCCGGGACGACGCCGACATGGACCCAGTTGCCGTCGCGGTCGACGATGTTCGCACCGTTGCCGCCGAGAGTGGTGACCCGCATACCGACCATCGCACCGATCTCTTCTTCGGTCAGGCCGGTCTTCTGCTGGAGCAGCCCCCACTCGTATTCGTTCGTGAACAGGTACTCGGCGCCCTCGATGAGCTGCGCGGCCTGCTTTCCGTCGAGGCGCGCGAGCTGCTGGGACGGATCCGCGACGAACGGGATGCCGAGCCGACGGCACTCGTCGGTGTGGCGGATCATCGCATCGGGATCGTTGGCACCGATGAGCACGAGGTCGACGCCGTGCTCCTTCACGATGTCGTCGAGGGAGATGTCGCGGGCCTCGGACATTGCGCCCGGGTAGAACGACGCGATCTGCGCCATGTCCTCGTCGGTCGTGCACACGAATCTCGCCGTATGCGCGGTGTCGGACACGTGCACCGACGAGCAGTTCACTCCGTGCTTCTCGAGCCAGTCACGGTACTCGGCGAAGTCCGCGCCGACCGCGCCCACGAGCACCGGGGAGCCCCCGAGCACTCCCATCGCGAACGCGATGTTGCCGCCGACACCGCCACGTCGGACGACGAGGTCGTCGACCAGGAAGCTCAGCGAGATGTGGGCGAGCTGGTCCGCGAGCAACTGTTCGGCGAACCGGCCGGGGAAGCGCATGAGGTGATCGGTGGCAATGGAGCCGGTCACGGCGATGGTCACGTGGCTGAACCTTTCGGCAGGGAGGTCGGGAGATCGAGGCGCTCGGTCGAGGCCGCAGCGTCATCACGGTACCCGGAGATGCGAGAGGGCCCCGGCGCTCTCGCACCGGGGCCCTCTCGAAACCGACTCAGTTGAACGAGTCGCCGCACGCGCACGAACCCGTGGCATTCGGGTTGTCGATCGTGAAGCCCTGCTTCTCGATGGTGTCGACGAAGTCGATCGACGCACCTTCGACGTACGGGGCACTCATCCGGTCCACGGAAAGCTTGACGCCGCCGAAGTCCACGGTCAGGTCGCCGTCGAGGCTGCGGTCGTCGAAGAAGAGTTGGTACCGGAGGCCAGCGCAGCCGCCGGGCTGCACGGCGATACGCAGTGCAAGGTCGTCACGGCCCTCCTGATCGAGAAGTGCCTTCGCCTTGGAAGCGGCGGCCTCGGTCAGGACGACGCCGTGAGTGGCGGTTTCTTGCTGCACAGTCATGGGCGCTCCCTGTATTTCGTGTCGGACCTATGGTTCGTGTCGGACCCGGATGCCTCAACGGTACCGCGCCCTCAGGTATTCCCCGTGAACGAGCTACTAGAAACGGTGGTAGTGCAGCCTGATTTACCCGTTCCCGCGAATATCCCATAGCCTGGAAGGGTGAAGTTGCTACGCCGCGGCGGTTCCGACGAGTCCGCCGACCACGAGGTTCCCGTTCCCGAGGCCCTGCCCGACGGGGAGGCTGCCGCTGCCGCCCCGAAGGTTACTACCGGCAAGGGCCGCCCCACACCCAAGCGTCGCGACGCCGAGACCCGACGCCGCGGCCCGGTCGCGCCTGCGCCGATGACCGCGAAAGAAGCCCGCGAGCGGCGCAAAGCCGCGCGCAAGTCGCAGTCGAAGGATCAGCGTAAAGCAGCCGCAGCCGAGCGCCGCGCCGCCGCGTCCGAGCGCCGGAACCGGATGCTCGCGGGTGAGGAGAAGTTCCTCCTTCCCCGCGACCGCGGTCCCGAGCGCGCCTACGTGCGCGACCTCGTCGACAGCCGGCGCAATCTCGTCGGCTTGTTCATGCCGCTCGCACTGTTGCTGATCATGTCGATGTTCCTCGGCCCGGTCGTGCAGCAGTACGTCACCCTGGCGATGTTCCTGTTGATGTTGCTGATGGTCATCGAGGGCATCTACCTCGGCCGGCTCGTGAACCGGAAGGTCCGCGAGCGTTTTCCCGATTCCGCTCAGGGTGGGTTCGGGCTGGGCTGGTACGCGTTCGTGCGTGCGTCGCAGATCAGGAAGCTGCGGGCGCCGCTTCCCCGGGTCAAGGCCGGCGACGCCGTCTAGGCATCTTCGCCCGCTGCGCACCCATCGGGTTTTTCGGCCGCGGCCTGCTCGTCCCCGGATGAGCAGAGCCGCGGCCGACCCGTTTCGGTGGGCGGCGTTTCGGTGGGCGGCGTTTCGGTGGGCGGCGTTTCGGTGGGCGGCGTTTCGGTGGGCCGGAACGCGTTGTTCCGCCACCACGCCCGGCCCACCCATCGGGGTGCAGTGGGCGGGAGGAGTCGCCCGAACTCGGGGGCAGCCGCGAGGGCGAGGAGAAAGGCGATGATCACGGTGATGTCTGCCATAGTCCCAGCCTGCTGGCAGCGGCCCCTACCCAAAAGTGGCCGGAAAGACATCTATCGTCAGATTTCTGCCACATGCCCAATTGATAGCGTCAGCGGTGATTCCACACGCGAGAGGTGACATGTGACCAGCACCCCCGGCTCCCCCGCCGACATCGAGTTCCCCCAGTTGACCGCACCGGACCGGGAGGTGCGTCTCGTCGCGGAGGAACGGCAGCGGGACCTGACCAAGCCCGCCGGTTCTCTCGGCCGGCTCGAGGAGCTCGGTTGCTGGGTCGCTGCGTGCCAGGGTGAGGTTCCCCCGCACCCGTTCCGGCGACCCCGCGTCGTGGTCTTCGCCGGCGACCACGGAGTCGCGCGCTACGGCGTATCGGCCTACCCGCCCGAGGTGACCGCACAGATGGTCACGAACCTCGTCGCGGGCGGCGCTGCGGTCAACGTGCTCGCCGCCGCCGCCGGGGCCGGTGTCCGCGTCGTCGACATGGCCGTCGACGGTGACACCTCCGACGAGGTCTCCGCGTACAAGATCCGCCGGTCGAGCGGCAGCATCGACCGCGAGGACGCCCTCACCCAGGAGGAGACGGTACGAGCGGTCGAGGCAGGCCGTGCGCTGGCCGACCGTGAAGTCGACGAAGGTGCCGACCTGCTCGTCGCCGGCGACATGGGAATCGGCAACACCACCCCCGCCACCGTTCTCATCGCCACTCTCACCAACACCGAACCGGTGGCCGCCGTCGGCCGCGGCACGGGAGTCGACGACGCCGGCTGGATGCGCAAACTCACCGCCATCCGCGACGCCATGCGCCGCGCCCGGCCGCACACCCGCGATCCGATCGCGCTGCTCCGCACCGCCGGCGGCGCCGATTTCGCCGCGATGGCCGGCTTCCTGTCACAGGCGGCGGTGCGTCGCACACCGGTGATCCTCGACGGGGTGGTGGTGACCGCCGCGGCGATGGTCGCAGAAGAACTGACACCGGGCGCGGCACGCTGGTGGGTCGCCGGGCACCGGTCCGCCGAACCGGCACACACCATCGCGCTGCGCCACCTCCGGCTCGAACCGATCCTGGACCTGAATATGCGGCTGGGCGAAGGGTCGGGCGCGGTGACGGCCCTTCCGGTGCTGCAGGGCGCGGTGGAGATCCTGGCTAACATGGCGACCTTCTCCGAGGCCGGAGTGAGTACCCGCGACGAGGCTCCCACCAAGTCCCTCGGCTGATGGTGCGCCGCTGGACCGAGGGCGTGGCATTGGCTCTGTCCTGGCTGACCGTCCTTCCCGTGCGGGGACCGCACGACATCGACCGACCGGTCGCGGGCAGAGCGATCGCCGCCGCGCCCGTCGCAGGTGTCGTGCTGAGTGCTGTGGCAGCGGCGGTGGCCTGGATCGCGTGCACCGCCGGTGCGCCGGCCTTCGCCGCCGGGTTTCTGTGTGTCGGTGTACTCGCGGCCGGGACCCGGGGGATGCACGTCGACGGTCTGAGTGACACAGCTGACGGACTGGGGTGTTACGGACCGCCGGAACGAGCCCGTGAGGTGATGCACAGCGGTGGGGCGGGTCCCTTCGGTGTCGTCGCCCTGATCGTCGTGCTCGGCATCCAGGCGACCGCGTTCGGCGCGCTCGCCTACGACGGAGCCTGGGCTGCCTTCGTCGTCGCAGTGGTCGCAGGCCGGGTCGCGGTGGTTCTCGCGTGCCGCCGGGGCATCCCCGCCGCCCCTGGCAGTCGCTTCGGCAGTCTCGTCGCCGGCACCCAGGGCCCTGTTCCGATCGTGTTGTGGACGGTGGCGGCGACGGCCGCCGGTGTCCTGGTCACCCCCGGGGTTCCGTGGCTCGGACCGGTGGCCGTCCTCGCGACGCTGCTCCTGACGGTGCTGTTCGTGCGGCACTGCGCTCGCCGGTTCGGCGGACTCAACGGCGACGTACTGGGCGCAGCGCTGGAAGGCACCGTGGCAGCGGTCGCTCTGGTGGCCGCGACCGCGCTCTGACCGAGCCTTCGGCCGAAAAGCCGAAAGGGCCGCAACCGTCGTTACGGTTGCGGCCCTTTCCTGCTTACAGAGACTATGCGTGAAGCGTCGTCATCCAGCCGTGCGTGTCGGCGAAGGTGCCGCGCTGGATACCGGTCAGCGTGTCGCGCAGCGCCATCGTCACCTCTCCGGGCTCCCCGTCGCCGATCACGAACTCACCTTCGTGGTCCTTGATCCGGCCGACCGGGGTGATGACGGCCGCGGTGCCGCACGCGAACACCTCGGTGATCTCCCCGCTCGCGGCCTTCTCCCGCCACTCGTCGGTGCTGATGCGCTGTTCGTCGACGACGAGGCCGGAATCCTTGGCGAGGGTCAGCAACGAGTCGCGGGTGATACCGGGCAGCAACGACCCCGACAGTTCCGGGGTGACGAGACGGGCGTCCGCGCCGGACCCGTACACGAAGTACAGGTTCATCCCGCCCATCTCCTCGACGTACTTGCGTTCGATGGCGTCGAGCCACACCACCTGGTCACAGCCCTGTTCGGCGGCGTGGGCCTGCGCGACGAGCGACGCCGCGTAGTTGCCGGCGAACTTGGCGGCACCGGTGCCCCCGGGCGCCGCGCGCACGTACTCACGCGAGAGCCACACGCTCACCGGCCGGACGCCGCGCGGGAAGTACGCGCCGGCGGGCGAGGCGATGAGGAGGTAGCGGTACTCCTTGGCGGGCCGCACGCCGAGTGCAGGTTCGGTCGCGAACATGAAGGGCCGCAGGTACAGCGACTCCTCCCCGCCCGCGGCGGGAACCCACTCGTGGTCGACGTCGAGCAGTTCTCGGATGGACTGCGCGAACAACTCCGTCGGCAGGGCGGGCATGGCCAGTCGCTCGGCGGACCGATTCATGCGTTCCGCGTTGGCGTCCATCCGGAACGACGAGATGCTGCCGTCCGCCTGGCGGTACGCCTTGAGTCCTTCGAAGATCGCCTGTCCGTAGTGCAGCACCATCGCCGCCGGATCGATCTGGATCGGGGCGTACGGCTCGACCTTCGCGTCGTGCCAGCCCACGCCCTCGGTGTAGGTGATCGACACCATGTGGTCGGTGAAGTACTGCCCGAAACCGGGCTCGGACAGAATCTCCTGTCGCCGCTCCGCGGAGCTCGGGGAGGAATGCGGGATGCGGACGAAATCGAGGACACCTGTCATGACCGACAATCCTAACAATCAGGCGGAAGACCCCTACTTGGTGTGGTCCTCCACGAACGGCGGGCTCACGACCTCGGCCCGTAATGTACGGCCTCGCACGTCCACGGTGACCTCGTCTCCGGCGGCGATTCCCGGCGCGGTGTCGAGCAGAGCGAGCGCGATTCCGACCTTGAGCGTGGGCGAGAACGTTCCCGACGTGGTCTCCCCGACAGGTTGCCCGTTACGGGAGACCGTCAGTCCCTGCCGCAGCACCCCACGATCGAGGGCCCGGAGTCCCCACAGGCGCCGCGCCGGTCCGGCTTCCTTCTCGGCCAGCAGGGCGTCGCGGCCCCAGAACTGCGGCTTCTTCCATCCGACGGCCCAGCCCACCCTGGCCTGGACGGGCGAGATGTCGAGCGACAGTTCGTGCCCGTGCAGGGCGTAACCCATTTCCGTGCGCAGCGTGTCGCGGGCACCGAGACCGGCAACCTGTCCGCCGGCGGTCCGGACCGCCTCGACGAGCGCCCGGAACAGGGTTTCCGCATCGTCCCATCGCGGCAGCACCTCGTAGCCGCGCTCACCGGTGTAGCCGCTGCGGCACACCCGCACCGGCGCGCCCTGGTAGTCCGCGTCCACGAAACCCATGTAGTCGATCTCGGTGGGCAACCCGAGAGTTGTGAGCACCTCCTCGGACCGCGGCCCCTGCACGGCGAACACTGCGTAGTCGCGATGCTGGTCCGTCACGGTCACGCCGTCCGGTGCCGCAGCGGAGAGCGCCGCGACGACCGCAGCGGTGTTCGCCGCGTTGGGGACGAGGAACAGTTCTTCGTCCGAGACGTAGTAGACGATGAGGTCGTCGGTGACTCCCCCGGTCTCGGTGCAGCACAGGGTGTACTGCGCCTTACCTGGGCCGATCTTGCCGAGATCGTTGGTGAGAGAGGCGTTCACGAACTCGGCGGCGCCCGGCCCCGCCACGAGGGCCTTGCCGAGGTGGCTGACATCGAACAGGCCCACGGCGTCACGCACCGCGGTGTGCTCGGCCACGGTCCCCGCATAGGACACGGGCATCTCCCACCCGCCGAACGGCGCGAAGGTGGCGCCGAGTTCGACATGGACGGCATGGATGGGTCCCTGCTGGAGTTCCTCGTCACTCATGTCGCCGACGCTATCCCACCGCTGCCACCGTCCGGGCGGTGGTCACTAGCATCGAACCATCACCCCCGCTTCCTAGGAGTTGCCTGTGAGCACACCGACCCCCGAACTTCCCGAACTCGCCCTCGCCGGTTCGGTCTCCAAGCGAGCCGAGGTTCTCGTCATCGGCCTCACCTCGTCCGACAACGGCGCCGAGATCCTGTTCGGCGACGGTCCCGTCGACGAATCGGTGCTCGGCGAACTGCTCGACACGCTGCAGGCCGTCGGCGCCACCGGCCGCAGCGAGGAACTCACCCGGGTTCCGGCACCGGCGTCGCTTCCCGTCGCGAGCGTGCTCGCCGTCGGCCTCGGTGCCGCGGATCGCATCGACGCCGAGCAGGTCCGTCGTTCCGCCGGAGCCGCTGCCCGCGCACTGACCGGCGTGTCCACCGTCGCGACCACGTTGTCGTCGGTCGATCTCGGTGCCGCGGCGGAAGGCTTCGCGCTCGGTTCCTACACCTTCACCGAGTTCCGGTCCGCGAAGTCCGCACCCAAGGACGACGCACGCCACGCCACTCGGGTCGAACTGCTCGTCCCGTCCGTGCGCGACCGGGCCGCGAAGGCGACCCTCGCCCGGGCCACCGCGATCGCCGAGGCTGTGGCGACCGCCCGCGAGTTCGTCAACACCCCGCCGAGCCACCTCTACCCGGCCGAGTTCGCCGCACGTGCGAAGGCACTCGGTGAAGCCGCCGGCCTCGAGGTCGAGGTGCTCGACGAGAAGGCTCTCGAAAAGCAGGGCTTCGGCGGGATCGTCGGTGTCGGCAAGGGCTCGTCGCGTCCGCCGCGCCTGGTGCGACTGTCCTACTCGGCGAAGAAGCGCAAGGCGCCGAAGGTCGCTCTCGTGGGCAAGGGCGTCACGTTCGACACCGGCGGCATCTCGATCAAGCCCGCCGCCGGCATGGAAGCGATGACGTCCGACATGGCCGGCGCCGCGGCTGTGGTCGCCACCGTCGTGCTGGCCGCCAAGCTCGGTGTCGCCGCCGATGTGGTCGCCACCGTCCCGATGGCCGAGAACATGCCGTCGTCGACCGCGCAGCGCCCGGGTGACGTGCTGACCCAGTACGGCGGCACCACCATCGAGGTCATCAACACCGACGCCGAGGGACGGCTCATCCTCGCCGACGCGATCGTGCGTGCCTGCGAGGACGCACCCGACTACCTCATCGACACCGCGACGCTCACCGGCGCCCAGATGGTCGCCCTGGGCAATCGCACCCCCGGCGTGATGGGCACCGACGAGTTCCGCGACCGGGTCGCTGCGCTGTCTCAGGAGGTCGGTGAGAACGGCTGGCCGATGCCGTTGCCAGCGGAACTGCGCGGCGATCTCGAATCGCGGGTCGCGGATCTCGCGAACGTCACTCCGCACCGGTGGGGCGGCATGCTCGCCGCGGGCCTGTTCCTGAAGGAGTTCGTCGCCGAGGGCGTGCAATGGGCCCATATCGACGTCGCCGGCCCGGCGTTCAACACAGGTGGCCCCTTCGGGTACGTCGGCAAGGGCGGGACCGGAGTGCCGGTACGCACGATGATCACCGTCATCGAGGACATCGCCGAACGCGGCTGACCCACCACCGGGGCATGCCCTGCTCGCGCGGCACCATCCGCGACGAGCAGGGCGTGCACTGTCCGAGGTGTGAGACGGTCCTGCCCCTCCGCGAACGCAGCGAGAGGACGGGTGCAAGGATGGATACGGCCATGCCTCGCTTGGGCAGCGGTCCGTCTACCCCTGAAGCACCCGCACGAGTCCCCGGCCTCGAGCACAATGGTGACGACCACACAATGGTTGTCGACCACGAGTCGGTACAACTCAACACACACGAACACAACCGTCGAGGAGTCAACAGACATGGCCTTCTCCGTCCAGATGCCAGCGCTTGGTGAAAGCGTCACCGAGGGAACTGTCACGCGATGGCTCAAGCAGGAAGGAGACACGGTCGATGTCGACGAACCCTTGCTCGAAGTCTCCACTGACAAGGTCGACACCGAGATCCCCTCGCCCGCGGCAGGCGTCCTGGTCAAGATCGTCGCGCAGGAAGACGACACCGTCGAGATCGGTGGCGAACTCGCTGTGATCGGTGACGCCGGCGAATCCGCCGACGACTCCACGCCTCCTGCCGAAGAGCCCGCAGAACCTGCCGAGGAGCCCGCCGCCGAAGAACCGGCTGCCGAGGAAGCTCCCCAGCAGTCCGCCCCCGCGAAGTCCGC
>NZ_BDAM01000003.1 GCF_001895045.1 Rhodococcus coprophilus NBRC 100603
CCCGCCGAGCCCGAAGCGAAGCCCGCTCCCAAGCAGGAAGAGCCGAAGAAGGAAGCTCCGAAGCAGGAAGCACCCAAGCCGGCCGAGAAGCCCGCGGAGAGCAAGCCTGCCGCGGCTCCGAAGGTCGAGCAGGCTGCGTCGGCTCCGGCTCCGCAGGCTGTCGCCTCGTCGGCCTCGTCCAACGGCTCCAGCCCGTACGTCACTCCCCTCGTGCGCAAGCTCGCCGCGGAGAACGACGTCGACCTCGCCAGCGTCAAGGGCACCGGTGTCGGCGGCCGCATCCGTAAGCAGGACGTGCTGGCCGCAGCCGAAGCCAGGAAGGCCCCCGCTGCCGAGGAGAAGGCTCCCGCCAAGGCGGCCGCTCCGTCCGGTGCCGCACCGGGCGTGCGCCCCGAACTGGCAGATCTGCGCGGAACCACGCAGAGGGTCAACCGGATCCGGCAGATCACGGCCAAGAAGACCGTCGAGTCGCTGCAGACCACAGCACAGCTCACGCAGACCTTCGAGGTCGACATGACCAAGATCGCTCAGCTGCGCGCGCAGGCGAAGAAGTCGTTCGCCGAGCGCGAAGGCGTGAACCTCACCTTCCTGCCGTTCTTCGCGAAGGCGGTCGTCGAGGCGCTTCGGGCCCACCCGAACGTCAACGCGTCGTTCGACGAAAGCAAGAAGGAGATCACGTACCACGCGGCCGAGCACCTCGGCATCGCCGTGGACACCGAGCAGGGCCTGCTCTCCCCCGTGATCCACAACGCCGGCGACCTGTCGCTGGCAGGCCTGGCACGGGCCATCGCCGACCTCGCCAAGCGCACGCGCGGCGGCGGGCTCAAGCCCGACGAGCTGGCCGGCGGCACGTTCACGATCACCAACATCGGAAGCCAGGGTGCCCTGTTCGACACCCCGATCCTGGTGCCGCCGCAGGCAGCGATGCTGGGCACGGGTGCGATCGTCAAGCGCCCGGTCGTGGTGACCGACGAGACCGGTAACGAATCGATCGGCGTCCGGTCGATGTGCTACCTGCCGCTCACCTACGATCACCGGCTCATCGACGGCGCCGACGCCGGTCGATTCCTGACGACGATCAAGCATCGTCTCGAGGAAGCCGCGTTCGAGGCAGAACTCGGCCTGTGACGGCCTGACCGCCACAGCCGCGCTCCGCATAAGCGGGGGCTCCGTCGTCACGACGGGGCCCCCGCTTGCTGCTGTCCGGCCCCGGTAGGGGTCGTTCCGCCCCGACCCGACCGGCGTAAAGTCCGGGTACATGAGCAACCCCACCGCGTCCGCCCGTTCCGACAACGCACCGGTCACCGTGGTGCATCTCGGGTCGATCGGGTACCTCGAGGCGTGGGAGCGGCAGCGCGAGATCCTCGATGCGCGCGCCGACGGCACCTGCTCCGATACCCTGCTCCTCCTCGAGCATCCGCCCGTGTACACCGCGGGCCGGCGCACCGAGGACGGCGACCGTCCCACCGACGGCACTCCCGTGATCGACGTCGACCGGGGTGGAAAGATCACCTGGCACGGTCCCGGCCAGCTTGTCGGGTATCCGATCGTCAAGCTCGCCGAGCCCATCGACGTGGTCGGTTACGTCCGCCGGATCGAGCAGGCGCTCATCACGGTGTGCACGGACCTGGGTCTGACGTGCGGGCGCATCGAGGGCCGGTCCGGGGTCTGGCTGCCCGCGGAACTGCGCGACGGCCAGTGGGTACCTGAGCGGAAGATCGCGGCGATCGGAATCCGCGTGCAACGTGGCGTCACGATGCACGGCTTCTCCCTCAACTGCAATTCGGCGCTCGACGCGTTCGACTCGATCGTGCCGTGCGGGATCCGCGACGCCGGTGTCGCGTCGCTGACGGGAGAACTCGGCCGGGAAATCACGATCGACGACGTCACGCCGGCGGTGACCGAGGCTGTGCTCGATGCACTCGACGGAGGCATCCCCGTCACCGACGCGGACATCGACCGAGTCACCTTCGATGAGGCGGTCGCCGCCTCCGAAGGCTCTTCCACCGCCCCGGAATTCACCACTCTGAGGTTCTGACCTGCCGCGCTCCCCGACCGGATCCCGGCGCGAGCGCGGGCGTACGATCGAGGACGTGACTGTGGCCCCAGAAGGACGCAAACTGCTGCGGATCGAGACCCGAAACGCTCAGACGCCGATCGAACGTAAACCGAACTGGATCAAGACCCGGGCGAAGATGGGCCCGGAATACACCGAGCTCAAAGGCCTCGTACGACGTGAGGGTCTGCACACGGTCTGCGAAGAGGCCGGGTGTCCCAACATCTACGAGTGCTGGGAAGACCGTGAGGCGACGTTCCTGATCGGTGGTGAACAGTGCACGCGGCGCTGCGACTTCTGCCAGATCGACACCGGCAAGCCCGCGGCACTCGACCGTGACGAGCCGCGCCGTGTCGCCGAATCCGTTCAGGCGATGGGTCTTCGCTACTCGACGATCACCGGTGTCGCCCGCGACGACCTGCCCGACGGCGGTGCGTGGCTGTACGCCGAGACCGTGCGCCAGATCCACGAACTCAACCCGGGCACGGGTGTCGAGAATCTCATCCCGGACTTCAACGGCAAGCCCGACCTGCTGCGCGAGGTGTTCGAATCCCGCCCCGAGGTGCTCGCCCACAACCTCGAGACGGTGCCGCGGATCTTCAAGCGGATCCGCCCGGCCTTCCGCTACCAGCGCTCGCTCGACGTGATCACCGCCGCCCGCGAGTTCGGCCTCGTCACGAAGTCGAACCTCATCCTGGGCATGGGCGAGACCCCCGAAGAGGTCACCGAAGCGCTGCACGATCTCCACGACGCCGGATGCGACATCATCACCATCACCCAGTACCTGCGGCCGTCGCCGCGGCACCATCCCGTCGAGCGGTGGGTCAAGCCCGAGGAGTTCGTCGAGCACTCCGACACGGCCCGTTCGATCGGTTTCGCCGGTGTGATGGCCGGACCGCTGGTGCGGTCGTCGTACCGCGCAGGGCGTCTCTACGCACAGGCGATGGCACACCACGGCCGCGAACTCCCCGCGGCCCAGGCACATCTCGCCGAGGAGGGCACCGCGTCGCAGGAAGCGGGCTCCGTGCTCGCCCGATTCGGTAGCTGACGCTCCGTAACGGCACAGGGTTCCCGGTCGGCCCCGGTGGTGGCGAATACGCCTCCGCCGGGGCCGTATCCTTGACGGTATGGCGAAGGGCAGTAGCAGCGACAAGGAAGCGAAGGCTGCGGCGAAAGCCGCACGGAAGCAGGCGTCGAAGGAGCGTCGCGGCCAGTTGTGGCAGGCGTTCCAGATTCAGCGCAAGGAAGACAAGTTCCTCCTTCCGTGGATGATCGGGGCGCTCGTCGCATCGATCGTGGTGTTCTTCCTCATCGGGCTGATCTTCGGGATCCAGTGGTTCCTGTTGCCGATCGGCATCCTCGTCGGCGTGCTGCTCGCGTTCATCATCTTCGGACGCCGGGTCCAGAAATCGGTGTACACGAAGGCCGACGGACAAGCCGGTGCGGCCGCGTGGGCACTCGACAATCTTCAGGGCGCGTGGCGCGTCACCCAGGCTGTCGCCGGGACGACGCAGCTCGACGCGGTCCATCGCGTCATCGGCCGTCCGGGCGTCATCCTCGTCGGTGAGGGCAACCCCGGTCGCGTCAGGGGCCTGATGGCGCAGGAGAAGAAGCGGGTCTCCCGCCTCGTCGGCGACACCCCGATCTACGAGGTGGTCGTCGGCAACGAAGAAGGCCAGGTGAAGCTGTCGCAGCTGCAGAAGCATCTGTCGAAGCTGCCCCGAAACATCGACACCAAGCGCATGGACACCATCGAAGGCCGTCTGTCGGCGCTCAGCACCAAGAAGACCGGTCCGGCCATGCCGAAGGGTCCGTTGCCGGCCGGCGCGAAGATGCGCAGCGTGCAGCGCACGATCCGCCGCCGCTGACCCTGCGGTCCCCGACCGACCCACGCTCCGCGAAGACCGCCTCCGATTCACGACGAATCGGAGGCGGTCTTCGTTGTACGGCCGGGTGGCCCGAGTGGCCCTCGCCGACGGAGCACCGGAAGCGTGCCTTCCGACTTCCGGCAATGCACCCGGTTGTGGGTCATGTCCGGCCTTCGACCCGCGCGTCGTGGGCTGCACGGGCGGCGTCGATGTCATCGACGTTGGAAAATGCCCATTCGATCAAGGGCTGGACGGCCAGGCGCAGACTCTCTCCGGTCTCGGTCAGCGCATATGTGACCTGCGGGGGGACCGTGGGCGCCACCGTGCGCGAGACCAAGCCGTCACGCACGAGACGACGCAGAGTCACGGTGAGCATGCGCTGACTGATACCCACCACGACCCTCCGGGCCTGGCTGAATCGCAGCGGGCCTTGGCCCAATGCGGCTACGACATAGAGCGACCACTTGTCCGAGACCAGGTCGAGGACCTCCCTGGCTCGGGTTCCGCCTTGCCCGCAGATCGGGTCGAATGCGTCTTTGGCCTGCATGGTTACCTCCGGGGAACGACGGCACTCGAAAGTGCCTTCTTGACGACCCTAAGTCGGTTACCCAAAGTTACCAAGGAACCATTGATAACCGACAGGCTTCACTTCCCACCCCAGGGACGAAGATGCCGTTCAGAAGGAGCTCACCATGTCTACTGTTGCTGTCGTCGGCGCCGGCCCCGGCATGGGCCTGGCCATCGCCCGCACTTTCGGATCCCACGGCTTCGATGTGGCACTGCTCTCGCGCAGCCAGGACAACCTCGATACCCACGCCGCGACCCTCACTGCCGAGGGCATCACCGCCAAAGGGTTCGCGGCCGATGTCCTGGACACCGGTTCTTTGACCGGGGCCCTCGAGGCCGCGGCGGAGCACTTCGGCGGGATCGACGTGCTCGAGTATTCCCCGGGTGGACCCGACCCCAAGTTCGTTACGCCCAGCAGACTCACCGTCGCGGATGTGGACCTGCAGATGCGGTACCTGCTCTACGGCGCGATCGCCGCCACCGGTGTAGTGCTGCCCGCGATGCGGCAGGCCGGCACCGGCACCCTGCTGTTCACCACCGGCGCGGGCTCGGTGGATCCCACCCCGATGCTCGGTGACATCAACACCGCCGGCGCGGCCCTTCGCTCATGGGTGCTGAACCTCCACAAAGAGCTCGAACCCGAGGGCATTCAGGCCGCGCACGTGGCGATCGGGGCGTGGATCGGTGACCGCGCTCCGGAGGGCACGCCCAGCGCCTCCGCGGACCGGATCTCCCCGCTGTACTGGGACCTGCATATCGAGCGTGACCAGGCCGAGAGGATCTTTACTCCCTGACCACGCGATGGCCGCTGTTGCGTCCCGGCCGGCCTCGGATTCGACGGATATGCCCTAGCGTGCGCGGACGATGGCGGTACCGGTCGCGCGGTCGTGCAGGCCGCGCCCGTCGACATCGGTGACGGTGGCGGGGACGACGAAGACGATGAGCAACTGGCGGGCGAGCGCCCGGACGATACCCACCCGCACCGGTGCGTCCACCCGGGCGACGCGCAGCCCGGCGATGAACTGGCCGGGGGTGAACGAGAACAGCGTGACGGTGACGACACCGACGACGAACCAGATGATCAGCGTGTACGCCGAGAGCCGAGAGCTTTCGAGCGGATTCTCGCCGACCAGGCTCGCCGCGATCGCCATCGACAGGAACCAGTCGAGACAGAGGGCAAGCGCACGCCGTGCGGTCGAGACGAGGGACCCCGGCCCGTGCTCCGGAAGACCGAGCAGTTCCCCTGTGTAGGCCTGCTCCTGCTGTTGCCCCTTCGGGAGCGCTGCAGAAGGTCCGGAAAGCCAACTGCCCGTCATACGTGCCATACGTCCAGGATAGGCTGGTCGCTGCGGATCACCACGATCCCATGCACCGGCGGTGACCTCTACCACGTTTCTGCCCTGACAGCAGGGGCAATGCGAGCCGTAACACTGCCGAAACATAGGTTTGATGGGCGGGCAACACCAGGTCCATACCGTCTGATCCGACGCAGGCGCCCCAGCACCATGGCGCGCACCGACTGAAGGAGCACAAGCGTGGCGTTCACCACGGCCGAAGAGGTCATCAAGTACATCGCGGACGAAAACGTCGAGTACGTGGATATCCGCTTCACCGACCTGCCCGGCATCGAGCAGCACTTCTCGATCCCGGCGAAGGCGTTCAATCAGGACGTCTTCGAGGACGGCCTGGCCTTCGACGGCTCGTCCGTGCGTGGCTTCCAGTCCATCCACGAGTCGGACATGCTTTTGCTTCCGGACGTGACCACCGCGCGTATCGATCCCTTCCGTGCTGCCAAGACGCTCAACGTGAGCTTCTTCGTCCACGACCCCTTCACCCGCGAGTCGTACTCCCGCGACCCCCGCAACGTTGCGCGCAAGGCCGAGGAGTACCTGGTCAGCACCGGCATCGCCGACACCGCGTACTTCGGTGCCGAGGCCGAGTTCTACATCTTCGATTCCGTCTCCTACGACTCGAAGATGAACGGCTCGTTCTACGAGGTCGATTCGATCTCCGGCGCCTGGAACACCGGCGTGGACTACAACGCCGACGGCACCCCGAACCGCGGTTACAAGGTTCGCCCGAAGGGCGGCTACTTCCCCGTCGCTCCGTACGACCACTACGTGGACCTGCGCGACGAGATCTCCACCAACCTGCAGCTCGCGGGCTTCGAGCTCGAGCGCGCCCACCACGAGGTCGGCACCGGCGGACAGGCCGAGATCAACTACAAGTTCAACACGCTGCTCTCGGCAGCCGACGACCTGCAGCTGTTCAAGTACATCGTCAAGAACACCGCGTGGAAGAACGGCAAGACCGCCACCTTCATGCCGAAGCCCCTCTTCGGTGACAACGGCTCGGGCATGCACGTCCACCAGTCGCTGTGGAAGGACGGCAAGCCGCTGTTCCACGACGAGTCCGGCTACGCGGGTCTGTCCGACCTCGCCCGCTGGTACATCGGCGGCATCCTGCACCACGCGCCGTCGCTGCTCGCCTTCACCAACCCGACGATCAACTCGTACCACCGTCTGGTTCCGGGCTACGAGGCGCCGATCAACCTCGTCTACAGCCAGCGCAACCGTTCGGCCGCGGTCCGTATCCCGATCACGGGCAACAACCCGAAGGCCAAGCGCCTCGAGTTCCGCGCGCCCGACTCCTCGGGTAACCCGTACCTGAACTTCGCCGCGCAGATGATGGCCGGCCTGGACGGCATCAAGAAGAAGATCGAGCCGATGGCTCCGGTCGACAAGGACCTCTACGAGCTTCCTCCGGAGGAGGCCCGCAACATCCCGCAGGCTCCGACGTCGCTCAGCGCGGTCATCGACCGCCTCGAGTCCGACCACGAGTACCTCACCGAGGGTGGCGTGTTCACCACCGACCTGATCGAGACCTGGATCTCGCTCAAGCGTGAGCAGGAAATCGCTCCGGTCAACCTGCGCCCGCACCCGTACGAGTTCCAGCTGTACTTCGACTGCTGATTTCGTCACCCGGTCGAGCCGGCATGCGGGACTTCGTCCCGTCGCACTGCTTTGCAGCCGGTACGCAGTAGATCCACCGAGTCCACCCGCTCCGCGATGACAATCGCCGGGCGGGTGGACTCGTCTGCATGCGGACCCCTGTCGCGTCGACAAGGGGTGCATCCACCGGTCGACCTCGACAGGCCCGGCCCACAGCGACTGTCGCTGTGGGCCGGGCCTGGCGTTGTAGCGGGTGGTGGTCAGCCCTTCAGTGCCGACGTGACACTGGTCGCCATCGGGGTGGTGGGACGACCCAGCACGCTGCGCAAATCGTTGGTGACGTAGTCCAAGGCACCCTGCGAGATCGCGACATCGGCGTCGACGATCAATTCGACGACATGGTCGGGCAGCCCTGCCTGCTGCAGGATCCCTCTGTACTGCTCGGCGGGGACGTCGGTGTACGTGACGGGCACGCCCGACTGTGCCGCCACCTCGGCCGCCAGTTCGGACAGAGTCCACGCGGTGTCGCCGGTCAGGTCGTAGATCTTCCCGGCCTGATCGTCGAGGGTCAGGATGATCGCGGCCGCTTCCGCAAGGTCGGCGCGGCTGGCCGAGGCCATCCGGCCGTTACCCGCGCTTCCGATGAGTGCGCCGTACTGGACGGCGTTCCCGATAGCTGCCGTGTGGTTTTCGGCGTACCAGCCGTTTCGCAATATGACGGCGGGCAGCCCGGAGGCAGCGATGGCCTGTTCGGTGGCGCGGTGTACGCGGGCCAATCCCATCGTGTTGGTGGGAGCGTTCGTGACAGACGTGTAGGCGAGAAGACTCACACCGGCCTCCGTCGCGGCGTCGATGACGGCCTGGTGCTGCTGGATACGCTTCGCGTCTGCCCCCGCAGGAGTCGAGACCAACAAGACCTTGTCGGCACCCTCAAAAGCAGCCGGCAGCGTCTCGGGCAGGTCGTAGTCGGCTCGGCGGAACTCGACACCCGACGCATCGAACTCCGCGGATCCGGACGAGTCGCGACCCGCCGCGACGATTCGGTCGGCCGGGACTCCCCGCTCGAGGAGGTGGCTGATGACCTGGTGCCCCAGTTGACCTGTGGCTCCGGTGACGACGATCATGAATTCGTTCTTTCTGGTAAACGGATGGTGCAGGTGCAGCCACCAGGCACGTCGATCCGTTTGCCGATTCGGAGAATCGACGACGTCGTCGTCTCCTCGGTCTGCGACCGAGCACGAAGCCTGAGCGGCTCGCTTGTTCCTGGGAGATATGGATTCCCGGTCCCGGACTTTCGTCCATGGCACCGGCCCTGATGACTATCGTGTCGAGACTACGGTGCACATGCGGCGGGGACCAGAGAAGGATCTTCCTGGTACTCCCCTTCCCAGGCTGTGTTGTGGGTGGGAACAGCAGTACCAGCCGCGCCGCACCGACCACTGGGACAATGGAGTCATGAGTTCGTCGGACGAGTTGGCAGCGGTACTGAGGGTGTGGCGCGAACGCCTGACGCCACAGATGGCCGGCCTCCCTGCGAACACGGCTCGACGCACGAAGGGTCTGCGACGCGAAGAACTTGCGGTGCTGGCGTCCGTGTCCGCCGACTACATCGTGCGACTCGAGCAGGGGCGCTCCTCGGCTCCTTCGGTGCAGGTGTGTGTCGCTCTTGCCCAGGCATTGCAGCTCAGCGACACCGAACAGGAACACCTGTTCCGTCTTGCCGGGCACGCCGCCGGTTGTCGACGTATCAGCCGACTGGTGCCCTCGAGCATCCGTCGGCTGGTGGAACGCACGGGCGAACGTCCGGTGGCCGTCTTCGACGCGATGTGGAACCTCCTGCTCTGGAACCCGATGTGGGCGGCCCTGACCGGCGACCCCTCCTCGTTGCGGGCAGCCGACCGGAACCTGTTGTGGCTTCACTTCACCGGCGCGTCGGATTGCCATATGTACGGCCCCGACAGTGCCGAAGCTCTCGATGCGTCTCTGGTCGGTGATCTGCGTCGCAGCGCCGGGCGTTACCCCGATGATCCCGAGTTGAAGCAGCTCGTCGCACGGCTGAACGAGGCGAGCGTGCAGTTCCGCGAACTCTGGTCGCGACATCAGATCGATGAACATGGGCCGACGATCAAGCGGATCGTGCACTCCGAGGTCGGAACCCTCGATCTGGACTGCGACATTCTCACCACCCAACGCCACGACCTGCGGATCATGATGTACACCGCTGAACCTGGCAGCGAATCCGACAGCAAGCTCGCCTTACTCGGAACGATCGGCATTCAGAAGGTGTCGGCCGACTTCGCGTAGTGGTGTGGTGATTTGCGCCGAATGGCCGGTTGCTACTCCCTCCGCGTACATGCCCAGGCAAGCGTCGTCCCATGGTCCGGGCCTTCCGAGCCCGCCCGACAGCCAGCCCGATGAACAGTGCACGCTGCGGCGCCGTCGGGCACCGCGCGCACGGCCCGGACGCCACTCATCGCTGTGCAGCTCGCTCCGAACGCAGGCGACGGATCGGCCGAAATCACGACTCATTCCAGAAAGGTGAGTCATAGTGGGGTGGTGCCCACCTCCAGGGAAGCAGCACAGCAGTTGCGCGCAGCAGATCTTCGCGTGACGCGGCAGCGGGTCGCCGTTCTCGACGCGGTTGCTACGTATCCGCACACCGATGCCGAGACGATCTTCGGCGCGGTCCGCATCGCGCTTCCGGGAGTTTCACGGCACACCGTCTACGACATTCTCAGTGCGCTGACCTCGCGGGGCATCCTCCGGCGGATCGAGCCGTCCGGGTCCTCAGCGCGTTACGAGCGCCGCGTCGACAACCATCATCACCTCGTCTGCCGGTCCTGTGGCGTCATTGCAGACGTGAACCACGCGACCGGTGAGGCCCCGTGCCTCACCGGGTACGACGGTGCCGGTTTCGCGATAGACGAGACCGAAGTCGTCTTCTGGGGCCTGTGCGCCGCATGCTCACCATCGGAAGCTTCTCGACCGCAGCCCTGATAGGTCCGATCCACCCAGATCCGGAAGGAACCGCAGTGTCCGAAAGCGAAAACCCGGCAGTCCCCGCCCCCAAGCCCCAACCTCATCGACCGAGGACGACGCTGGACTGGTGGCCGGATCAGCTCAACCTCCAGGTACTGCACCAGCATTCGCCCATGGCGAACCCCATGTCACCGGACTTCGACTACCGCAAAGAGTTCGAGAAACTCGACGTCGAAGCACTCCGTCAGGACCTCGTGGCACTGATGACCGACTCGCAGGAGTGGTGGCCCGCTGACTTCGGGCACTACGGCGGGCTGTTCATCCGCATGAGCTGGCATTCGGCCGGTACCTACCGCATCGCCGACGGCCGAGGCGGCGGCGGTAAAGGCGCCCAGCGGTTCGCACCGTTGAACAGCTGGCCTGACAACGTCAGTCTCGACAAGGCCCGTCGCCTGCTCTGGCCGATCAAGCAGAAGTACGGCCGGAGCCTCTCCTGGGCAGATCTGATCGTCTTCGCCGGCAACGTCGCATACGAATCGATGGGATTCAAGACGTTCGGCTTCGCATTCGGTCGCGAGGACATCTGGGAAGCCGACGAGGTGTTCTGGGGTCCCGAGGACACCTGGCTCGGCGACGAGCGCTATGCCGGCGAGCGCGAATTGCAGGGCCCCCTGGGCGCCGTCCAGATGGGCCTGATCTACGTCAATCCGGAAGGCCCGAACGGTAATCCGGAGATCCTCGCGTCGGGTCGCGACATTCGCGAGACGTTCGCCCGCATGGCGATGAACGACGTCGAAACCGCCGCATTGATCGTCGGCGGCCACACCGTCGGCAAGACGCACGGTGCCGCGCCCGCCGACAATCTCGGTCCCGAACCGGAGGCAGCGCCCCTCGAACAACAGGGTCTCGGCTGGAAGAACTCGTACGGCACCGGTGCCGGGCCGGATGCAATCACCAGCGGCATCGAGGTCACCTGGACACCCACGCCCACGAAGTGGGACAACAGCTTCCTCGAGATGCTGTACGGCTTCGAATGGGAGAAGACCAAGAGTCCCGCGGGTGCCTGGCAATGGACGCCGAAGGACAACGCCGGGTCGGATATCGTGCCCGACCCGTTCGACTCGTCGAAGAAGCACGCCCCCGGGATGCTGACGAGCGACCTCGCGCTGCGGTACGACCCCGTCTACGGCGAGATCACCCGCCGCTGGCTCGACCACCCCGAAGAACTCGAAGCGGAGTTCGCCAAGGCTTGGTACAAGCTGCTGCATCGCGACATGGGGCCGCTCTCGCGGTACCTCGGACCGTGGATTCCGGAGCCACAATTGTGGCAGGACCCCGTCCCGGAGGTCGACCACGAACTCGTCGGTGACGCCGACATCGCGTCGCTCAAGAGCACCGTGCTCGACTCGGGGCTGACCGTCCCACAGTTGGTGGCGACCGCGTGGGCGTCGGCGGCGAGCTTCCGCGGCACCGACATGCGCGGCGGCGCGAACGGCGCGCGGGTGCGGCTCGAGCCGCAGAAGAATTGGGAGGCCAACGAGCCTGCCCAGCTCAACGCGGTTTTGCCCGTACTCGAGCGGATCCGGGACGAGTTCAACTCTTCGGGCGGCAGCAAGAAGATCTCGCTCGCGGACCTCATCGTGCTCGCCGGCAGCGCCGCGGTCGAGAAGGCGGCCAAAGACGCCGGGCACGACATCACGGTGCCGTTCTCGCCCGGCCGGACCGATGCGACTCAGGAGATGACCGATGTCGAGTCGTTCTCGGTGCTCGAGCCGAAGAGCGACGGGTTCCGCAATTTCCTGCAGGGCGGCGAGAAGCTTCCTCCCGAGAAGCTGCTGCTCGACCGTGCGAATCTCCTGACGCTGACCGCGCCGGAAATGACGGTACTCGTCGGGGGCTTCCGGGCTCTCGGAACAAATCACGGAGGCAGCACCCACGGTGTGCTCACCGACCGGCCGCAGGTGCTGACCAACGACTTCTTCCGCAATCTGCTCGACATGGGCACGGAGTGGAAGGTGTCGGAATCGTCGGAGGGCGTGTACGAAGGTCGCGCTCGCGGCAACAGCGAGGTCAAATGGACGGCGACCGCCGTCGATCTGGTCTTCGGTGCGAACGCCCAGTTGCGGGCGTTGTCGGAGGCGTACGGCACCGACGATGCGCAGCCTCAGTTCGTTCAGGACTTCGTCAAGGCGTGGACCAAGGTGATGAATCTGGACCGGTTCGATCTGGCCTGATCCGTCCGGGAACGGTGCCGCGAACCGGCACCGCGACACCGAAGCCACCCGTCGCACGTCGGCGGGTGGCTTCGTCGTGTGTGGACGGTCGTGCGCCGGCTGAGTCGAAGGCCCCCGGAATCCGACGCACCGGCGTACTGTTGTAGTGCCATTGACGGTGACCTCGATCACGCCGATGGCGATGGAGAACATTTCTTTGCGTCGGGGCAAAGACAGGGATACGCCGCCTGCGTCACGGCACCCGATTCTCCGGTCGCCGCGTCCGTTGCCGACGCGACGCCTGTCGTTGCGTATCCGGTCGTCGTGCGAGAACGCCTGCGCGTTCGGCCCAGTCGAACCCGGGCTCGTGCCCGGCCGAGTACGCCGAACGACATGTCTCCTGGAGGAGACCGTGATGCGCAGAATCATCCTCGGGGCTGCGGCTTGTTCCGCTGCCCTGCTCGTAAGCAGTCTCGGCGCCGGCGTTGCGGGTGCCCAGACAGATATCTCGACCGTGGGAATGTCCCAGGAACAGGCCGAGGCCACGCTGTCGGAGGCCGGCGTCGAGTACATCATCCTCAGCCGCTCGGGCAGCACCCTACAGAACTGCAACGTGACCGAGCAGCGCGACCGCGGCTACGACACCGAGGTCGAATACTCGTGGGACGCCGACGACCAGGAGTGGGACAAGACCGAGACGCTGGTCTGGCGTGGCGTCGCCCTGGTCGTTTTCTGCGACTGACCCTCAGCCGCCGTCAGGCACCGAACACCCGCTCGACCACTGCTCGCGCACGACGGGTGACGCGCAGATAGTGGTCGAGATACTCCGAGGCGTCTTCGCCCTGCCACCCGGTCACTCTCGCAACCGCTGTGAGAAGCCTTCCCGGACCGGGCAATTGGTCGGTGCGTTTACCCCGGACCAGCACCAGCGCGTTGCGCGCACTGGTGGCGGTGATCCATGCGTCGCGCAGCAACTCGACATCCGAGGCGCTGATCAACTCCGCCGCGCCGATCGCGTCGAGGGTTTCGAGCGTCGACGTGTTGTGCAGCGCCTCGATGCGGTGGGCGTACAGCAACTGGAGCAACTGCACGGTCCATTCGATGTCTGCCAGCGCACCGCGGCCCAGTTTCGTGTGGGTCGCGGGATCGGCTCCGCGGGGCAGACGTTCCGAATCGACGCGCGCCTTGATCCGGCGGATCTCCCGCACTCCCTCCTGCGACAGGCCACCCTCCGGATAGCGCACCTTGTCGATCATGCGCAGGAAGCGCGTTCCCAGTTCCGGGTCGCCGGCGACGGCGTGCGCACGCAGCAGCGCCTGCACCTCCCACACCTCTGCCCACTGGGTGTAGTACGCCTCGTACGACGTGAGGGTCCGCACCAGAGGCCCGCTGCGGCCCTCCGGCCGCAGGTTCAGGTCGACCTCGAGGGGCGGATCCGTGCTCGGCGCACCAAGGAACTTCCGCACCTGCTCGGCGACGGTCGTCGCCCATTTCACGGCGTCGGTGTCGTCGGCGTCCGCGTGCGGTTCGCAGACGAACAGCACGTCGGCGTCGGAGCCGTAGCCGAGTTCGGCGCCCCCGAGACGCCCCATCCCGATCACCGCGATCCGCGCGGGCGCCGGTCCGCGTGAACTTTCCGACGCGCGGATCACTGCGGTAAGCGCGGCTTCGAGTACCCCGGCCCACACCGTCGACAGCGCTTCGCACACCGCGGGCACGTCGAGCATGCCGAGGATGTCCGCGCTCGCGATCCGGGCGAGTTCGGCGCGGCGCAACGAGCGGGCGGCAAGGATTGCGCGCGCCGGATCGCCGTACCGCGACGACGACGCGACCAGCGCGCGGGCGACCTCGGCGGGTTTCGGTTCGAGCAACCGCGGACCGTTCGGGCCGTCGGCGTACAACCGGAGCACCTCCGGCGACTTCACGAGCAGATCCGCTACATATGCCGATGATCCGAGCACCGTCATGAGGCGTTCTGCCACCGCCGGTTCGTCACGCAGCACTCGCAGGAACCACACGGTGTCGTACAGCGCATCGGACAGACGACGATACGCCAGCAACCCGGCATCGGGATCGACTGTGTCGGCGAGATATTCGAGCAGTTGCGGTAGCAACATCGCCTGGATGCGCGCCTTACGGGACGCGCCGCCGGACAGGGCCGTGAGATGGTCGAGCGCATGCCCGGGCGCGCTGTAGCCGAGCGCGGCGAGTTGGCGGACGGCGGCGTCCGGGGAGAGCCGGACGGCTTCCTTGTCAAGCTTGCTCACCGACTCGAGGAGTGGCCGGTAGAACAGTTTCGCGTGCAGTTTCCGGACCCGCGACGAGTTGCGTTTGATCTCGGATTCGAGCACACCCAGGGCGTCCTTGCGCCCGTCCGCACGCATGTGCGACGCACGGGCGAGCCAGCGCAGGGCTTCCCGGTCGTCGGCGGGCGGCAGCGTGTGGGTGCGCTTGAGCCGCTGCAACTGGAGCCGGTGCTCGAGCAGACGGAGGAATTCGTAGGACGCGCGGAGGTTCGCCGCGTCGTCGCGGCCGATGTAGCCACCGTCGGCGAGTGCCCCGAGCGCCTCGACCGTATTGGGGACCCGCAGCGATTCGTCGACGCGGCCGTGGACCAGCTGGAGCAACTGCACCGCGAACTCCACGTCGCGGATGCTTCCGCGACCGAGTTTGAGTTCACGTTCCTGCAACTCGGGGGGCACCAGGTCTTCGACGCGGCGGCGCATCGCCTGCACCTCCGGCACGAAGTCCTCACGCTCGGACGCCGTCCACACCATCGGGCTCAGTGCCTCGATGTACCGCCGGCCGAGGTCCAGATCCCCCGCCATCGGCCGGGCCTTGAGAAGCGCCTGGAACTCCCAGGTCTTGGCCCACCGGTTGTAGTAGGCGACGTGCGACTCGAGGGTGCGGACCAGCTCGCCACGCTTGCCCTCCGGGCGCAGCGCAGCGTCCACCTCGAAGAACGCGGAGGTGCCGATCCGCATCATTTCGCCGGCGATCCGGCTCGCCCGCGAATCGGCGGGCTCGGCGACGAAGACCACGTCGACGTCGCTGACATAGTTCAGTTCCCGCGCACCGCATTTGCCCATGGCGATCACGGCGAGGTGGATCGGGCAGGGCCCGTCGGGGACGACCGTCGACACGGCGACCGCGAGCGCTGCCGTCAGCGCCGCGTCGGCGAGGTCTGCGAGCAGCGCGCCCACCTCGAGGTACGGCAGGACCGGTTCGTTCTCCACGGTCGCGGCGAGGTCGGCGGCCGCGATGATCATGAGCTGGTCGCGATACGCGGTCCGCAGCGCCGCGACTGCGGCAGGGCCGGTGATCTCGGCGCGGTAGAGCAACCGGCCGGCGCTCCCACCGGGCTCCGGGTACGCCTGGACGCTGTCGAGCATCCTCGCGGTGAAGGTGTGCTTGTCGGGCAGGTCCAGGGAACCTTCGAGCAGCCGCCAGCCGGCCGGATTGGCGACCACGTGGTCACCGAATGCGGAGGACGCCCCGAACAGGCCGAACAGCCGACCACGCAGGCCCTTGTCCACGCGCAGCGCGGAGTCGAGTTCGGCCCAGCCCTCCTCGCCGAGGCTGTCGGCGAGGCGGGCGAGGGTACGCAGCGCCAGATCCGCGTTGGCGGCCCGAGACAACGCCCACAGCAGTTCGACGCTCTCCGCGTCGTTCCAGCCGAGCCGTTGCAACTCTTCGGGGGCGGTCGGCTCGACGAGGCCGAGCCGACCGGGAGCCGGGACAGTGGAACGAGAAGTCGGCGGTTTCACCACCACATCATCCGCCATCGCCGAACTATTACAGCCCCAAGTACTGCTCGAGCTCGAACGGCGTGACCTGACTACGGTAGTTCTCCCATTCCCGCCACTTGTTGCGCAGGAAATAATCGAACACGTGCTCGCCGAGTGTCTCGGCGACCAACTCGGACTTCTCCATCTCGCGGAGCGCGATGTCGAGGTCGGTGGGCAGCTCGCGATAGCCCATCGCGCGACGCTCCGCCGACGTCAGCGACCACACGTCGTCCTCGGACTCGGGCGGGAGTTCGTACCCCTTCTCGATGCCGCGCAACCCGGCTGCGAGCAGGACCGCGAACGCGAGGTACGGGTTGCAGGCCGAGTCCGGCGTGCGGATCTCTACGCGACGCGACGACGCCTTGTTCGGCGTGTACATCGGGACACGGACGAGGGCCGAACGGTTCGACGGACCCCAGCTCGCTGCGGTCGGCGCTTCACCGCCGTGCACGAGGCGCTTGTAGGAGTTGACCCACTGGTTGGTGACCGCGCTGATCTCGTTGGAGTGCTCGAGGATACCGGCGATGAACGCCTTCCCGGTCGCCGAGAGCTGCAGCGGGTCGTCGGGATCGTGGAACGCGTTGGTTTCGCCCTCGAACAGCGACATGTGGGTGTGCATGGCCGACCCCGCATGGTCGCGGAAGGGCTTCGGCATGAAGGTCGCGCGCACACCTTCCTGCATCGCGATCTCCTTGACCACGTAGCGGAAGGTCATGACGTTGTCTGCCATGGACAGCGCGTCGGCGTACCGCAGGTCGATCTCCTGCTGGCCGGGAGCCGTCTCGTGGTGGCTGAACTCGACCGAGATCCCCATGGACTCGAGCGCGTCGATGGCATGCCGGCGGAAGTGCGGTGCGGACCGATGGACGGATTGGTCGAAGTACCCACCCATGTCGGCGGGGACGGGCGCAGCGCCTTCTTCGCCGTTCTCCACCAGGAAGAACTCGATCTCGGGGTGCACGTAGCAGCTGAAGCCGAGATCGGACGCCTTGTTGAGCTGACGTCGCAGGACATGCCGCGGGTCGGCCCAGCTGGGCGTGCCGCCCGGCATGGTGATGTCGCAGAACATGCGCGCGGAGTACTGGTGACCCCGGTCGTCGGTCCACGGCAGCACCTGGAAGGTCGTCGCGTCGGGTCGGGCGACCATGTCCGCTTCCGAGATGCGGGAGAACCCCTCGATGGCCGAGCCGTCGAAGCCGATGCCCTCCTCGAAGGCCCCCTCGAGTTCGGCCGGGGCAATCGCCACGGATTTCAAGGTGCCGACCACGTCGGTGAACCACAGGCGAACGAACCGAATGTCGCGCTCTTCGAGGGTGCGGAGCACGAACTCCTTCTGGCGATCCATATCCGCGAGAGTAGGCATCATCCGTTAATTCCGTGTTACATACATGCCTTCGTGCCCATGGCGTGTTGCTCACATCTTGCCGCACTCAGCAGTGAGGGTCGCTTCCGGGGACCTCGAGATCGATCAAATACCTGGTCACAGCGCTGTCGACGCATTCCTCACCGTCGAACACGACGGTGTGCTGGGTTCCCTCGAAAGTCACCAGCGCGCCACCCAGATACTCGGCAAGTTCCACACCGGCGAGATAGGGGGTGGCCGGATCGGCGGTCGTGGACACCACCAGCACGGGCGCGAGCCCGGAAAGGTCGGCCACCTCCGTGCCGGATGTCGGCGGGACGGGCCAGAACGCACACACGTCGAGTGCGGCGGATCCGTTGCCGCGCCCGTCGTCGAGGAACGGGGCAGCCTCCCGGAAGCGGGTGTCGATTTCCCCGGCGAGCGCCCGGTCGGTCACGGGCTCGTCGTCGACGCATCGAACCGCGTCGAACGCGGCCGTGATGTTGCTGTAGCTGCCGTCGTCACCGCGACCTTCGTACAGGTCGGCGAGCAGCAGGAGGGTGTCCCCGGTGCCGCTGGTCGCCAGGGACTCCAGCCCGCCGCGCAGCGACCCCCACAGGGCCGGCGAGTACAGGGCTTGCTGGACCCCGGTGATGGCGTCGCCGTAGCTCAGGCCGCGCGGGTCGGTTGTGGGAGCGGGTGTTTCGAGCAGCGGCCCGACGAGGGCGCGGAACCGCTCCACGGCCTGGGAGGGGTCCGTGCCGAGCGGACATCCGTCGTAGCCCGCGCAGTAGTTCGCGAAGTCCTCGAAGGCGCGTTGGAAGCCCTCCGCCTGCAGCAACATCTCCTCGACCGGATCCTGATCCGGATCGATCGCGCCGTCGAGCACCATCGCGCGCACCCGGTCGGGAAACTTTTGGGCGTACTCGGCACCGATCCGGGTGCCGTACGAGAAGCCGAGGTAGTTCAGCCGGTCGTCGCCGAGTACGCCGCGCACGACGTCCATGTCGCGCACCACCTCACGGGTGCCGACGTGCGCCAGCACGTCCACACCCGTGCGCTCGGCGCACAGATCTGCGTACTCCCGGTTGAGCTTTTCCGCCTCTGCGATGCCCGCGGGGCTGGTGTCGCCCGGGTCGAGGGCGCGGTCGGCGTCGGTTTCCGCGGCCGTGCGGCACACGATCCCCGGTTCGGAGGAGCCGATCCCGCGCGGGTCCATCCCGATGACGTCGAAGCGCTCGGCGACCGGAGTTCCGTCCGCGACCAGCGCGACCGACAATCCCGATGCGCCCGGGCCACCCGGATTGGTCAGCAGTGACCCGATCCGCTCCCCACCGGCCCGAGACCGCGACAATGCGATCGAGACGGTCTCTCCCGCGGGGTCGCCGTAATCGAGCGGGACGGAGATGCGCGCGCACTCCACGCCGTTCCGGGCGAGCACGGGGCCGTCGGTTCCGTATCCCGCGCACGACTCCCAGCGCACGCTCTGTCGGTAGAACTGCTCGAGTTCCGCCGGCACCCCGGCATCCGACGGTGGTTGCACGGCAGCCGGCGCCGAGCACCCCAGGACGGTCAGCGCTGCGACGAAGGCCACCGCGACCGGACGGAACAGGCGCATTCGGGAAGATTTCGACACACGCCGATCGTCCCACGAGCCGATATATCGCCTGCGCTGTGACCAAACGCACCGCCGGGTGGTCTTCGGGCACCGACCGACGGTGGCAGACTGAGACGGTCATCACCCAACCCGGGGACCCCTAGGGCCTCGAGGCAGAAAGGGACAGCGATGTCCGAAAACATGACGCCCGTGTACGGCGGTTCCGCTCCCGCCGCCGATGCACCCAAGCGCAAGACTCGAGTCCAGCACCTGCTCGCGATGAAGGCCGAAGGCCGCCGCTGGGCAGAACTGACCGCCTACGACTACTCCTCGGCGCGAATCTTCGAAGAAGCCGGCATTCCGGTTCTTCTCGTCGGCGACTCCGCCGCGAATGTCGTCTACGGCTACGACACCACCGTTCCGGTCACCATCGACGAACTGCTCCCCTTGGTCCGTGGTGTGGTGCGCGGCGCCCCCCACGCGCTCGTCATCGCCGATCTGCCGTTCGGCTCGTACGAGGCGTCCCCCGAGCAGGCGCTCGCGACCTCCATCCGGTTCATGAAGGAAGGTGGCGCGCACGCGGTCAAGCTCGAAGGCGGAGAACGGGTCGCCCCGCAGATCGCCGCGATCACTGCGGCCGGCATTCCGGTGCAGGCGCACATCGGTTTCACTCCTCAGTCCGTCAACTCGCTCGGCGGTTTCCGCGTGCAGGGCCGCGGCGACGGCGCCGAGCAGCTCATCGCGGACGCGATCGCAGTCCAGGAAGCCGGCGCCTTCTCCGTGGTGATGGAGATGGTGCCCGCCCAGCTGGCCGGTCAGGTCACGAGCAAGCTGACCATCCCGACGGTCGGTATCGGCGCCGGAAACGAATGCGACGCCCAGGTTCTCGTGTGGCAGGACATGGCCGGCTACACGAGTGGAAAGACCGCGAAGTTCGTCAAGAAGTTCGGTGCCGTGGGCGACGAACTGCGGCGCGCCGCGGGGCAGTACGCGGAAGAGGTCGCCGCGGGTACGTTCCCCGGCCCCGAGCATTCCTTCTGAGCTCCCGAACCACAGAAGCGAGAAGCCCTTCCCCCAGCGTATGGGGGGAAGGGCTTCTCACTGTGATGTGCGTCCCCCGCTCCGGACGGGGCAGCCTCACCGCCACATCGCAATTCGGTGGCACACTCGACGGCGACAACGACCCCGACCCGCGAGGTGCACCACCTATGAACCGATTCCGTCAGGTACCGGCAGCGGCCGCCGTCGCGGCCGCCATGATCGGCGTTCTCGGGGCGTGCGCTCCGGCTCCCGAGTCCGGACAGACCGGTTCCAGCTCGGAACTGTCGTCCGCCGAGGCGACCACGTCGGCGACGCGGGCTCCGCAGTCCGGTGCCGATGTCACAGACGCCCAGGCAGAGGACTTGTGCACCCGGATGGAAGCGCAACTGTCGCCTTGGCGCACCTACACCCCGTCGGTCGGGCGCGGTGGACTGAACATCCTGGTCGCCGAGTGGGCCGGGGCAAACGGACTGGATTTTCTCGCAGTCGCGGGTGACCGGGCCCGGATCGACACGATCACCTCCGAGCAATGCCCCGAGGTGCGCGAGGAAGCGATCACGGCACTCGAGATCCCCGACCTCGCATCCGGTCTCGTCGGTTTCTGATGAGCGAGCGTCGCGAACTGTATCCGCCCGTCGAACCGTACGAGCAGGGCATGCTCGACGTCGGCGACGGACAGCAACTGTACTGGGAGGTCAGCGGCAATCCTGCCGGCAAGCCGGCGGTGTTCCTGCACGGAGGACCCGGCGGCGGCGTGGCACCGACGCAGCGCCGGTTCTTCGATCCCGACGCCTACCGCATCGTGCTTTTCGACCAGCGTGGCTGCGGAAAGTCGCGGCCGCATGTCGCCGACGGAGCCGACCTGTCGGTGAACACGACCGATCATCTGATCGACGACATCGAGCGCCTGCGTACCCATCTCGGAGTCGAGCGGTGGCTGGTGTTCGGCGGATCGTGGGGCTCGACGCTCGCGCTCGCCTACAGCCAGCGACATCCGGACCGCGTCACCGAACTCGTGCTGCGCGGGATCTTCCTGTTGCGGCGCAGCGAAATCGACTGGTACTACAACGGTGGTGCGGGACAGATGTTTCCCGATCTGTGGGAGGAGTTCACCGCGCCGCTCGTCGCTGCGGAACCCGGGGAGCATCCCGTCGACACCTACCGGCGTCTGCTGCATTCTCCCGACCCGGACGTAGCGCTCGAGGCCGCGATCGCCTGGTCGTCGTGGGAGGGTGCCACCAGCACGCTCCTTCCTCATCCCGACCGGGTCACCGAAACGTCCGAACCGCGTTTCGCGCTCGCCTTCGCGCGGATCGAGAACCACTACTTCTTCCACCGGGGGTTCTTCGAGGACGGGCGTCTGCTGCGCGACGCGCATCTGCTCGGCGACATCCCCGGGGTGATCGTGCAGGGCCGGTACGACGTGGTGTGCCCGGCGCGCAGTGCGTGGGATCTGCACCGGGCGTGGCCGGAATCCGATCTGCGGATCGTAGACGACGCGGGCCATGCCGCGACCGAACCTGGGATCGTCCACGAACTCGTGGGGGCCACCGATCGTTTCCGGTAGCCCGCGTCCGGGTTCAGCCGGGTAGCCGTCCGAATCCGACCACCGCATCGTCGGCTGCCCAGTCGACGGTGTGGACTCGGATCTTCCCGAACTCGTTGCCGCCCACGGTGGTCGCGGTCTCGCCGTCGACCGCGACGACGATATTGGTGTGTTCGCGCTGCCCGAATCCGAGCGAGCTGTGGTAGAGCACCACGTCACCCACGCTCGGGCGGTAGCCGGATCCTGCCGGTTCGAAACGGCCGGTCGATTCGTAGTACTCCCCGAGCGTGTAGACCCCCGGGATGCGCCAGTGTCCGGAATGCGGATTCGACAGGGGCACACCGGCTTCGCGCATGATCCAGCTTACGAAGTCCGCGCACCACGGTTCCCTGATGCCTTCGGAATAGAAGGTCCCGGGTCGCTGCTCGCGGTGCTGATCCTCGAGCAGTTCGACGATCTGCACCTGCGTCGGAGACAACGCCGACGTGTCCACATCCGGGAACGACGCACTGTCCCAGGGGAACAACCGGTTCGGGGCGAGCCACCACACCGATGCGGCGACGAGCGCAACCGCGAGCACGACGGCTGTCGTGACGAGCGTGGCCGGCCGGCGCGTGACGGAGCGATCAGGGTTCATGGGCGAACTGCACTGTGCGCGACTGCGGGTCGGAGAGCACCAGGCGGACCGTGATGCGCTCACTTTCCGCTGGGGCGCCGGCGCACGCCCCGATCACCGTCTCGGACGGAACGAATATCTCGGCATCGCGCCGCTCGGTGGCACCTCGCAGGACGGTGGCCTCGAAGGTCTCCCCCACACGCGACGACAGCACGACGGCCTCCGAGAGGTCGATGCACGCGCGCCCGACCTTGCCCGCAAGCGAATCGGACGACGACATGATCTTCGGTAGCGAGCCGAGCATGTCCCGCACGTCGCCGGGCACCGCCGCACCCGACGACACGGCAAGGCACACCTCCGTGGCGTAGCGGTCGGACAACCGGCGCAGTGGTGCCGTGACGTGCGCGTACGGTGCACCGATCGCGCCGTGCACGGTGAGTTCCGGCAGTTCTCCGTCGAAAGCGACGTACGACGCGCCGCGGAGCAGGGTCGGCGCCTCGCTCATCAGCACGAGGGTGGTCGGCAGGTTCGCGTCGAGACCGGCAAGGAAGGCGCCCACCGACATCTCGGCGGGCCACTCGACGCCCAGCGACCGGGCGGTGCGGCGCAGGGAGGCGACCGCATCAGGGTCGGCCGGCGGCAACGTACGCAGCAAGCCGATCTCCGCGTCGATCATGATGTTCGCCGCGCACATGCCGGTCAGCAGCGACACCTGCGAATTCCAGTCGTCCGCTTCGGTGCGCGGTTCGATCTCGAGTCGCCAGCCGTCGCCGTCGGCGACCACATCCTGTTCGGGCAAGCGGAGTTCGATCGCACCGCGTTCCCGGGCCGCTGCCTCGCGTAACCGGCCGAACTCGGGCAATGCCGCGATCGATGGATGGAGGGTGCCCGCCTCCGCATCGCGCTGCACCCCGGCGTAGGCGAGGCGTGCGACCGAACGCACCCGGGCACGCGAGACGGACACCGCCGCGGGTTCGGCGCGTTCGTCCATCTCGATTCGCCACAACACCGCCGGCCGCACCTCGTCGGGGAGCAGGCTGGCCGTTCCCTCCGACAACTCCCGCGGGTGCAACGGGATCGAGCCGTCGGGCAGATAGAACGTCTGGGCGCGGCGGTGCGTCTCCCGATCGAGAGCGCCACCGGGCTCGACGACTGCGTACACATCGGCGATCGCGTAGTGCAGGACGAAACCGGTGTCGGTGCGCTCGAGATGGAGGGCCTGATCGAGATCCATCGACCCGGGCGGGTCGAGTGTCACCAGAGGCAGATCAGTGCGGTCCTCGCGCAGCGACGCGAATCGGTCCGTTGCCGCCCGCGCTTCCGCGAGAGCGTCTTCGGGGAAATCGTCGACGAGGTCGAATTCTGCTCGCACACCGGCGAAATCGATCTCCGGTGCGACGACGACGGGTCTGGTCACCAAGGCCGTGGCGCTCCTCGCACGGTCAGTTGTTCCATTCCTCGTCGGCATCGTCGGCGGCCTTGTTGCGGGCCGCGGCGATTTCGAGGGCACGCATCGCGGTCTCCCGGTCAGGGTAGGGACCCATGCGATTGAGAGCGTTGGGGTCTTTGCCCTGGGTCACCTTGCCGGTCTTCACGTCGAAATACCAACCGTCGTCACTCATGACCCCAGTCTGCCCGAAGTGCGCCGCGATACCCGGTATATCGGGCGCGGTTTCGGCGAAACTCGGGCTCGCCGGGGACTGGTAGCGTCTGCGCGACGCCAAGATCGTCACATACCGAAGGAGATCACATATGTCGTACATCCTTTTCGATGCACTGCTGCCCTACGTCGGCCCCGAAGCCGCTTCGTACTGGGCTCACCTGCTGGTCGTCGGACCGCTCTGACCCGCAGGGTCGCGCCGGCGAATCCGCCGGCGCGGCCGGTGATCGAACGGGAACAGGAACCGCAGGGCGGACGAGTCGGCCTGTAAGCCGGATCCTGTCCCCCGCCGAGGCGGGGTGGCGACCATCCATCTGGGCACACCGTCGCCGGGTACCTCGAGCGGTTCACCCGCAGGCTCGGGCGAGCAGCCCTCGAACACCTGCGCAGACGCACCGCAAAGCGATGCGACCTTCAACCTTGCTCCGGGCGGGGTTTACCTAGCCACCCCGGTCACCCGGGGTGCTGGTGCGCTCTTACCGCACCGTTTCACCCTTACCTGCCCGTGAGGGCAGGCGGTCTGTTTTCTGTGGCACTGTCCCGCGAGTTGCCTCGGGTTGCCGTTAACAACCGCCCTGCTCTGTGGAGTCCGGACTTTCCTCGACGCAGGGCCTGACACCGTCCGGTGCCGGTTCCCTGTTCCGCGGTCGCCCGGCCAACTCGTCCGCCCGGACAGCGTAGCGCCTCCCCCGGTTCCGGCCGCACAGACCCTTCCCGTCGACCCTTCGGGAGCGACCCGATCAGCCGCACAGCCTGCACCCGGAGCATTACCGTGAACGCCATGACTCGCTATGTCGCCCTGCTGCGCGGGATCAACGTCGGCGGAATCCGGATCAGGATGGCCGATCTGGCCGAGGTGTTCTCCGCGGCCGGACATCGCGACGTCCGCACCGTTCTCGCGTCGGGGAATGTGCTGTTCGACTCCGACGACGACGCCACGGCACTCGAAGCCGCCCTAGAAGCCGCGCTGACCGACCGTTTCGGCTACGACGCCTACACTTTCGTCGTCGAACAGTCGCGGGTCGCGGACCTGGTCGCCGCCTACCCGTTCGACGATCGTGACGACCACCATTCCTACGTGGTCTTCGTGTCCGATCCCGGTGTGCTCGACGCACTGGCGGGCGCCGAGAGCCTCGGCGACGGGGTCGAACGCGTACAGCGGGGAGACGGCGTCCTGTACTGGCAGGTCGAAAAGGGACGCACGCTCGACAGTAATGTGGGCAAGCGAAGCGGGGACGGCCGCTACAAGTCCGTCACCACTGCTCGGAATCTGAAAACCCTCCGCAAGCTTCTGTGACTTCTCACCACAAGCCAGCTCTACCCCCGGCACCCCCATAAGTCCGATTACCCTCCGCGGTGGCCGCGGACGCGGCAACCCATTTCGGACTCGAAGGATGTACATGCGGATTGCCGCAGGACTGCTCGCCGCAGCCGCCGTTTCAGGACTTGTCCTCACTGTGCCCGCTACGGCAACCGCCCAGCCGGTTCCGCCCGGCAGCACCGCGCCGGCCGACGACTTCTACGCCACCCCCGACCTGGGATCCGGGTCCCCCGGCGACGTCGTGCGTACCGCTCCGTCGGTCGCCGCGATCATCCCCGGCACCCCCGCAATACTCGACGCGTCGGTGACCCGCGTGATGTATCGCAGCGAGAGCGCTACCGGCACGCCCGTCGCCGTCGTCGGCACCGTGCTCGTGCCCTCGTTGCCATGGTCGGGCGACGGCCCCCGCCCGACGGTCGTGGTCGGTCCCGGCACCCAGGGCATGGGCGACCAGTGCGCCCCCTCCAAACTGATGACCTTCGGGCAGGAGTACGAGCACCTGCAGATCGGCCCGCTCCTCGCGCGCGGCTACGCAGTCGCCGTCACCGATTACGAGGGACTCGGCACCGCCGGCGTCCACCCCTATCTCAACCGGGCCTCGCAGGGCCACGCGATGCTCGACCTCGCCCGCGCCACCCGGTCGCTCGGAGAACTCGGCGTCGACGAGGGCGGCCCGATCGCGTTCTGGGGCTACTCCCAGGGCGGCATGGCCGCGGCCTCGGCCGCCGAACTCGCCTCCACCTACGCCCCGGAACTGCCGGTCGCCGGCTCGGTCGCGGGATCGCCGCCCGCGTCGCTGAGGGATCTGGCGGTCGCCGGCGACGGTTCGTTCCTGTCCGGCGGCATCGGATGGGTGGTCAACGGGTTCATCGCCGCGTACCCGGAACATGCCGACGAGATGCTGAGCGTGTTCAATCCGGCGGGGATCGACATTCTCGCCCGCGCCGAACGCTCGTGCGTGTTCGACGCCCCGTTGCTGGACCCGTTCTCCTCGACGACCCGGTACACCGCCGACGGCCGCCCCATCGTCGAGTATCTCTCCGACGAGCCGTGGGCTTCGCTCGTCGCCGAACAGGAACTCGGCAATCGGACTCCGTCCGCCCCCGTCTTCGTGGCACAGGCCACCGGCGACGACTTCGTTCTCGTCTCCGGCGTCGACACAATGGTCGGCAAGTGGTGTGCAGCCGGAGCGACCGTCACCTACCAGCGGTACGACGTGCCTCCGATGCTCACCAAGACCGGTTTCGGTCACGTCGTCGGGCTCTTCCCGGCTCTGGTAGAGGGCATCGACTGGCTCGATCAGCGGTTTGCCGGGGCGCCTGCCGCGTCGAACTGCACCCCCTGAGAAAAGTTCGGGAAAAAGCTCGTGTGATCGGTAACACCCCGCCGATCGCAGCGATACATGATGTGAGTGGCCACGCAAGCATCCCCCGACATGCCTGCGCGGCCACTTTTCATTCCTGTACCGGGACGTCGGATGCCGACGTCGAATGTCACAGATGCGAGGTGTCGTTGACCAGTCGCACCGAGGACCCGCCGTCCGGGTAGAACTCCGCGATGCTCAGCGACGCAAGATCGAGATGCAGGCGGTAGAGCAGGGACGGACCCGAATCCAGCGCAAGGCGCAGGAACGTCTTGATCGGGGTGACATGCGAGACGACCAGCACCGTGGCACCACCGAACTCGGCGACGAGATCATCTCGCACGCCGACGATCCGGGCGTGCACCTCGTCGAAACTCTCCCCACCGGGCGGACGCACCGAGGTGTCACCGAGCCACGCGCGATGGATGTCCGGGTCGCGTTCGGCTGCTTCGCCGAACGTGAGGCCCTCCCACTGCCCGAAGTCGGTTTCGATGAGACCGCTGTGCACCGTCACCGGCAGGTCCAGCGCATCGGCGACCGCGGTGGCGGTTTCGCGGGTGCGCCCGAGTGGTGACGACACCACGGCGGCGACGCCTCCGCGCGCCCCGATCCGACGAGCAGCGGCCGTGGCCTGGTCCCGGCCGAGTTCGGTGAGAGGCGGATTGCCCCGACCGGAGTACCGGCGTTCCACCGACAGCGGAGTCTGGCCGTGCCGCAGGAGCAGCAGGCGAGTCGGCGAACCCGTTGCCCCGGTCCAGCCCGGCGACGGCGTCGCGGGTGTGGCGGGGACCGGCGGCGACGACTCTGCCGGGACCGGCGACTCCGCGGCGGCAGGTGCGTCCGTTCCGGCGACGAGCGCTTCGGCAGCAGCGTCCATGGCCACGTTCGCGAGACGATCGGCGTACGCGTTCTCGGCGCGGGGAATCCACGTGTATTCGACTCGGCGGAACCTCGAAGCCACGTCCCGCGCTGCCGCCGCGAGCGGAATCATGTCGGGATGCTTGACTTTCCAGCGCCCCGACATCTGCTCCACGACGAGCTTGGAATCCATGCGGACGTCCGCTTCGTCCGCTCCGAGTTCCGCGGCGGCGGTCAGCCCGGCGATCAGTCCCCGGTATTCGGCGACATTGTTGGTGGCCCGCCCGATGCTCGCGTGCCGCTCGGCGAGAACGGTCCGGTGGTCGCCGTCGAACACGACCGCTCCGTAGCCGGCCGGCCCCGGGTTACCTCTCGAGCCGCCGTCCGCTTCGACGACGACCCGGGTCACAGTCCGGATTCCTTGGTGCGCACCAAGATCGAGTTGCACTCGGGGCAGCGCACGAGCGCGTCGGCGGGTGCGGACGCGATCCGGGCGATCTCGCCGCGGTCGAGCTCGAGACGGCACGCTCCACAGCGACGCCCCTGCAGCAATGCCGCACCGATCCCGGTCTGTTCGCGCTGCTTCTCGTACAACGCGACGAGATCCTCGGGCAGCACTGCGATCAGCGCCGCGCGGTCGCTCCGGCACCGCTGTTCCGCCACGTCGATGTCGGCGAGAGCCTCGTCCCGGGCGCGGGTCGCGTCGGCGAGCTGGTCGTCGATCTGCGACACCTGCGCCCCGGCGTGATCGTGATCGCCCTTCGACGCCTCGCGGCGTTCCATCACCTCGAGCAGGTCGTCCTCGAGCGCACCCTGGCGCCGTTCGAGGCTTCCCAGTTCGTGCTGCAGTTCCGTGAGCTGCTTCGAGCCGACCGACCCGCTCTCGAGCATCGTCCGATCACGCTGGGCGCGCATGCGCACCGCTTCGATCTCACCCTCGAGCTTGCGGATGTCGCGGTCGAGGTCGTCCATGATGATCTCGACAGCCACGGCCGCATCCTTGCGCGCATTGCGGTCGGACTGGAGCCGGTCCACCGTCTGCTGTTCGGGCAGCGTACGACGGCGGTGCGCATGGCGATTCAGCTCGGCGTCCACGGCGGCGAGAGACAGAAGCTTGGCCTGCACTGCGGATTCGACGTTCACTCGGGTGGTTCCTGCTTTCGGTGGGGCATCGATGGGCGGGGATGACGGACAGCCCCGGAGACGGGTCGTAGCTGATTACGGTACCGCGCGCACCGCCGCGGTCGTCCACGGATCGGTCCGCAGCAGGCTCACCCGCGTCTCCCAGCCGTCACGAGCCGCGAACGACGCGTCGAGAACCTCCTGTGCCTGGGCACACCACGGATACTCGCTCGCCCAGTGCGCGACGTCGACGAGCGCAGGTCCACCCGCACGCAGATGCTCGTCGGCCGGATGGTGTCGCAGGTCGGCGGTCAGGTACGCGTCCACGCCCAGCGCCGCAGCCGTATCGAGGAACGAGTCGCCCGACCCTCCGCACACCGCGACGGTCCGGATCGGGCGTTCCGGGTCGCCCGCGGCGCGCACACCCCACACGGTTGCGGGCAGTGCCGCCGCCACCGATTCGGCGAACTCGGCAAGCGTCACCGTCTCGGGAAGCTCCCCCACTCGTCCCAGCCCGCGAGCACTGGGCAGTTCGGCGAGTTCGAGCACGTCGAAAGCAGGTTCCTCGTACGGATGCGCGGTGCGCAGAGCCGCGAGCACCCGGGAGCGGGACCGGCGCGGCGCGATCACCTCGATGCGGGCTTCTTCGACGCGTTCGAGTTCACCGAGTTCTCCGACGGTGGGGTCGGCAGCTCCGCCGGGACGGAACTGACCGGTTCCCGAGGTGGTCCAGGAGCATTCCGTGTAGTTGCCGAGCGCTCCCGCCCCTGCATCGAACAGGGCTTGCCGGACGGTGTCGGCGGAGTCGGACGGCACCATCACCACCCATTTGTCGGTGGCAGCCTCGGGCTTGGGCTCGAGCGGTCGCAGGCCGGTGAGTCCGAGCGCGTCGGCCAGAGCGTCGGATACGCCCGGATTCGCACGGTCGGCGTTGGTGTGGGCGGTGAACAGTGCGCATCCGCCGCGGATGAGGCGATGGATCAGCGCGCCCTTCGGTGTGTGCGCACCGACCGTGTCCACCCCGCGCAACAACAACGGATGGTGGACGAGAAGCAACTGCGCGCCCCACTCGAGTGCTTCGTCGACGACCGCCTCGGTCGCGTCGACTGCGAGCAGCACCTTGCGGACCGGGTCGGCGGGGTCGCCCGCCACCAGTCCGACAGAATCCCATCCCTCGGCGAGCGACGGCGGGTACGCCGTATCGAGTACGTCGATCACCTCACGCAGCGACGGCGCAGTCACGTGTCCTCCTGGGTTGTGGTGGCTGTTCCGATGACCCTACGCGGCACGATTCCGCCGAAGTGGGCACAATGTCTGCGTGACCATTCTCGTCGAACCACAGCCGCTGCTTCTGCCCGCCCCGGTTGTCCTGTTCGATCTCGACGGAACGCTCACAGACTCCGCGACGGGTGTGATCAAGGGATTCCTCCACGCCGCCGACACGGTCGGATTCGCCCCTCCCACGGGCAACCTCCACCGGCTGCTGGGTCCACCCATGCGCGACAGCCTCATCGAACTCGGACTCGACGAGCACCAGATCGTCGCAGGTATTGCGGCCTACCGCGAGTACTACTCGGCGACCGGCTGGGCCGAGAACGCCGTGTTCGAGGGCATGGAACCCCTGCTCGAGACGGTGCGCGACGCGGGCAGCCGGCTCGCGGTGGCCACCTCGAAATCGCAGATGTTCGCCGAGCGCATCCTCGAGCACTTCGGCCTCGCCTCCTACTTCGAATTCATCGGCGGGGCGAGCGAGGACGGAACGCGCCGCACGAAGTCCGACGTCGTCGCACACAGCCTCGAGGCCCTGGGCATCCGGCCCGTCGAGGGCGGCACCACGGGGGTGGTGATGGTCGGCGACCGCGAGCACGACATTCACGGTGCGGGACGCTGGGGCGTCCCGACGGTCTTCGTCGAATGGGGTTACGGCGACGACATCGAGGCGCAGGCCGCCGCTCGCGTCGCGAGCAGCGTCGACGAATTGCGCGAGGTGCTCACGGGTGGCCGCTGACCGGGTGCTCCACGTGACGTTCGTCTGCACCGGCAACATCTGCCGGTCTCCGATGGCCGAGAAGATCTTCGCCGAGCACGTACGGCGGGAAGGACTCGACCACCGGGTACGGGTGAGCAGCGCCGGAACCCACGGCTGGCACATCGGCTCCGAGGCCGACCCGCGGACGAACGCCGTGCTCCAGCGGCACGGATATCCCACCGGGCACGTCGCGGCAGAACTCGGTCCGTCGCACCTCTCCGCAGACCTCGTCGTGGCGATGACGACCGATCACGATCGGACGCTGGCGCACCTGGGTGTGCCGGCGGAACGGCGTGTCCTGCTTCGTGCGCTGGACCCGGATGCCGACGGCGATTCGGTGCCCGATCCGTACTACGGTGGGCTCCCCGAGTTCGAGCAGGTCCGCGGCCAGATCGAGGGTGCGATTCCCGCGCTGCTCGACTGGGTGCGGCGGCAGTGAGACCTACCTCACCGTCTACCGTGGGACACGTGCGCCGATTGACGTTTCTCCTCCGTCCCAGCTGGCTGGTCCTGGCCCTGGTGGTGGGCGGCTTCGCTTACGCGTGCTTCACCGTCCTCGCCCCGTGGCAGCTGGGTAAGAACACGAGCACCGAGGAACGTAACGATCGTCTCGCCGCGTCCATGTCCGAGGATCCTGTGCCCGTCGGTGACCTTCTCGCCGGCCCCGGTCCGACGGTGGACGACGAGTGGCGACGGGTCGTGGCCCAGGGGTCGTATCTCCCCGACTCCGACGTGCTCGTGCGACTGCGCAACATCGACGGCCGGCCCGCCTACGAAGTCCTCACTCCGTTCGAGTTCGACGACGGACGGATGATCCTCGTCAATCGTGGTTTCGTGCGCCCGGTCCAGGGCACCGCGGTTCCCGAGGTTCCCGCTGCACCGACCGGGGAGGTCTCCCTCGATGCCCGGATCCGGATGTCGGAGGGCACGGTCGCCGGCAAGGATCCGTTCACCGACGCGGGCTACCAGCAGGTCTACTTCATCGACGCCCCGCAGGTCGCTCAGGTCACCGGGCTCCCCCTCGAGGACGTGTACCTGCAGCTCGACGACGGGCAGCCGGGCGGGCTCGGCACCATCCCGCTGCCTCAGCTCGATGCGGGTCCGTACCTTTCCTACGGTCTCCAGTGGCTCGCGTTCGGCATCATGGCGCCGCTCGGCCTCGGCTACTTCGCGTGGGCGGAAATCCGCGAACGCCGGAAGACGAAGGCCGTGAACTCCGCCGCGCCGGACGCCGACGCCCCGGGCGACGGTGTGCCGGACACCCGGGTGCCCGACAGCGCTCTTTCCGACGGAACCGTGCCCGGCAGCGACGCGCAGGCACCGCGCGCTGCGTCGCCGTCTCCCGCGGACAAGCTCGCCGACCGCTACGGACGTTCCCGGTGACGGGCTGCGCGGACCGTACTTCCGAGGAGCCCTGATGTACGCCACGGTCGACGACTACCTGGCGGACAAGGATCCGGCCGCGGTCGACGCGTTCCTGCGGTTCCGAACCATGGTGCTTGCGCTCGGCGACGACGTCGAGGAACGCGTTCACGCGTCGGAGGTCTCGTGGAGCCGTGACCGCGTATTCGCGGCCGCGTTCGTGTACGCATCGAAGCTCGAGGTGGCTCTCGATCTTCCCCGGCGCGTCCATCACGCGGCGCTGCGTGAAGCCTTCCCGACCGGGCCCATCACTACGCATCGCTTGAGTCTCGTCGCGGCCGACGACTTCGACGACCACCTGACGGAACTGCTGCACGAGGCGTACGCGACGGCCGCGGAGCCGCGCCGCTAGTCCACTCTCGAGTCACCCTCTCCACTGCGAAACCACCCCTCTCCGAGGGGTGGTTTGCCGTTTATGCGGGAGTTCGTATTAAGGTAGCCTTACCGCAATAAGGATTGCCTAACCTCTTGTTCTTTGGGCAGTGCCGTGCACCCTCTCAGCAGAATGTGAACTCAGTTGACGCGCATACTCCGGCGTTCTCACGTCGTACCCCTGGTCCTCGCGCCGGTACTCCTCGTTGCAGCATGCGGCGGTTCGGGCGACACGACGGACTCGGCTTCGGGACCCTCGACCGCCCGATCGCTGACCGTTGCCGCCTCCAAGGACTCCGGCCCCCTCAACATCTTCGCCGGGCAGACCGACCAGATGACCGAGCTGATCTACGACAAGCTCCTGTCGCCGTCCCCGTACGTCGCCGACCCGCAGCCCTGGCTGGCCACCGATGTCCGCCAGGTCGACGCGACCACGTGGGAGGTCGACCTCCGCGACGACGTCACCTGGCACGACGGTGAGGCGTTCACAGCGGACGACGTCGTCTTCAGCTTCCATTACATGCACGCCGCCCCCACCGGTCGATACACCCACCACGTCAACGACACACCGTCCATCTCCACGGTCGACGCCGTGGGTGAGGACTCGGTCCGCTTCGTGTGCGACTACTCGTGCCCCGAACTGGGTCCGGTCACACTCGCAGACCTCCCGATCATTCCCGAGCACGTGTGGTCGAAGGTCGACCCTGCCGAGGCCAAGGCGGTCACCGACCTTCCGATCGGCACCGGCCCCTTCGTGCTCGTCGACTACAGCCCCACCAGCGGGTACCGCTTCGAGGCGAACGCCGACTACTTCGCAGGCACCCCGACCGTCGACGAACTCGTCATGCCGGTCATCGAGGACAACGCCGCCGCCTTCACCGCGCTCAGCTCCGGCCAGATCGACGCCGCCGACCGCGCGCTCACACCCGAACTCGTCGACCGGTTCACCGCCTCGAACGACATCGGCGTGATCACTGTCGCGCCGCTGAGCTACCCGGAACTCAAACTGAACTTCACCCGGGAACCGTTCGCACAGGCCGACTTCCGCGCGGCACTGAACCTCGCCGTTGATCGCGACGAGCTGCTCGAGGTCGTCGGACTCGGCCAGGGCCGTCCCGGCACCCAGGGCTATATCCACCCGGACGCACCGTTCGCCGACCCCGACGCTTCGACCCCCTACGACGCCGAGCAGGCCACGGCGCTGCTCGACCGCCTCGGCTGGGCCGACCGCGACGGCGACGGCACCCGGGAAAACCCTGCCGGTGAACCGGCTACCTTCACCCTGGCCGTCAACGGGGGCAACGCACCGCAGGTCCGCGCCGCCGAACTGCTCGTCGAAGACTTCGCCGAGATCGGCATCGCCGTCACCGTGACTCCGCTCGACTCCGGATCGTTCTCCGATGCGGCGTCCAAGAAGACCTACGACATGATGGTCACCACGAACAGCCCACACGCAGTGGCCGATTCGACGCAGTTCATCATGTCGCACCGCTCCGGCAATCTGTGGAAGCACCCCGACATCGCCTACCCGGAATTCGACGCCCTGTACGACGCGTGGAAGGTCACCGAGACCAACGACGCTCGCATCGCCGCCATGCAGGACATGCAGAAGCTGTTCAACCGCCAGCCCACCGCGATCGCGCTGTACTACCCGGACGAGTACTGGGCCTTCCGCGCCGACACGTTCGGTGGATGGATCGAAACTCCCGGTTACGGCATCGTCCACAAGTGGTCGTTCCTGCCCGCGGATGTCGTCGAGGCCGCCAACGCACAAGCGCCGCAGGACTGATCCATGACCGTCGTGCGTCGAGCAGGGCAATACGCGCTCGTGTTGTGGGCGGCGGTGACGCTGAACTTCGCGTTGCCCTACTTGGCGCCCGGCGATCCCGTCGAATACCTCTATGGAGGCGACCAGCAGGCCCTCGATCCGAAGTACATCGCGCAGATGCGCGCCGAGTACGGACTCGACCGGCCGATCCTCGAGCAATACCTTTCGTTCTGGTCCGGTCTGCTGCACGGAGATCTCGGAATCTCCGTGCAGCACAACCGGCCCGTGGTCGATGTCCTGTGGGACAAGCTGCCCTGGACGGTCGCGCTGGTGGGTATCGGCACTCTCCTGGCGTTCTGCATCGGAACCCTGCTCGGAGCCTGGGCGGCTTGGCGCCGCGGCACGGCCAAGGAAACCGGAACTGTCGTCGGCGTTCTCGTTCTCGATTCCATGCCCGGTTTCTTCATCGGAATGATCCTCATCGCGGTGTTCTCCGTGACCCTGGGATGGTTCCCGTCCTACGGGGCAGCGGCCATCACCTCCACCGGTGGGGAATGGTTGCTCGAAGTCGTCTCGCGCATGGCCCTTCCAGTCGCCACGCTCACGATCGCCGGTGTCGGCGGGTTCTTCCTCATGACCCGGGCGTCGATGGTCGGGGTGCTCGACGAGCCGTTCGTGCGCCTCGCCCGCGCGAAAGGGGCGAGCGAGTTCCGCGTCGCCGTCGGACACGCCCTGCGCAACGCCCTGTTGCCCGTCTACACCACGCTCAGCTTGACCGTCGGCGCGCTGCTATCCGGTGCGGTGGTCGTCGAGTCCGTCTTCGCCTACCCCGGGTTGGGCAAGCTCACCTTCGACGCGGTCACCGCGCGGGACTACCCGCTGCTGCAGGGCGCGTTCCTGCTCGCCACCGTCGGCATCGTCGCGGCGAACATCGTCGCCGACCTGACGTATCCCCTGCTCGACCCCCGGGTCCGCCGCGATCGGACCTCCACCACGACCCGCGAAGAGGTGACCGTGTGAGCATCATCGGCACGAAGACACGGTCGCAACGCCTCGCGCTCGCCGGGGCTGTAATCCTCGGGATCTTGCTGGTGTGCGCACTCGCCGCACCGTGGTTGTCCCCGTTCGATCCTGCCGAGCGCGCGACACGACCGTTCGCGTCGCCGTCCTGGCAGCACTGGCTCGGCGCCGACGACGTCGGGCACGACCTGTTCTCGATGCTGCTGCACGGTGCTCGCGTCTCGCTGTTCGTCGGTGTCGTCGCCGCAAGCGTCGCCACCGCGATCGGCACGCTCGTCGGTGTCGTCGCGGGGTACGCACGTGGTGTCGTCGGCACCGTGCTCATGCGTGTGGTCGACGTCGTGCTCTCGCTCCCGGTGCTGCCGCTGACGATCGTGATCGGTGTGTTCGCCGGCCCCGGTCTGCGCACCCAGATCCTGGTCATCTCCGCCGTCCTCTGGGCAGGCATGGCCCGTGAACTGCGCGCGCAGGTACTGACCCTGCGCGAACGCGACCACATCCAGGCCGAGCGCGCGATGGGAGCGAGCTCGATCCATGTGCTGCGCCGCCACATCGCACCCGCGATGCTCCCCCTCGTCGTCCCGCAATTCGTCCTCACCGTCAAGACCGCGATCCTCCTCGAAGCATCTCTGTCGTTCCTCGGCCTCGGCGACATCTCGGCGGCCAGCTGGGGGTCGATGCTGTCGATGGCACACGCGCGCAATGCGTTCCTCACCGATGCGTGGCTGTGGTGGGTCCTTCCGCCCGGCATCGCGATCGCCGTCACGGTGCTCGGGTTCGCTTTGCTCGGCAACGCGATCGAAGAGCGATCCCGACCGATTCTTCTGCCGCGCACACTTTCTCGCCGGACGCGTCTGCGCACCAACTCCGAAACGGTGACCGGCGACGTGCAGCACCCCCTGGTGATCGACGATCTCACCGTCCGCTATGGCACGGACGGACGCGGAGCGACCGGCGTGTCTTTCTCGGTCGCACCGGGCGAACTCGTCGGACTGGTCGGGGAATCGGGCAGCGGCAAGTCCACCGTCGCCGCTGCCGCAGTGGGTTTGCTGCCGCCCGCGGCGCAGATCGCGTCCGGACGCGTGATGGTGTCCGGCCGGGACGTCGCGGCCATGACGCCGGCGGAACTGCGCGCCATGCGCGGCAACCGCATCGCTCTCGTTCCGCAGGAGGCTCTCAGCGCACTGAACCCGGTGATGACCATCGGCTCCCAACTGGACGAAGCCGTCAGAGCGCACCGTTCCTGCAGCCGTGCCGACGCGCGGGCACGCACGCTCGACCTGCTGGCCCAGGTGGATCTCGGTGCCGATCGGGCCGACGCCTACCCGCACCAACTGTCCGGCGGTATGCGCCAGCGTGTCGTCATCGCGATGGCATTGGCGAACGATCCGGACGTTCTGATCGCCGACGAGCCCACCAGCGGTCTCGACGTGCTCCGCGAAGCCGAAGTGCTCGCACTGCTCGACGACCTGCGGACCCGTTATTCGCTCGCACTGCTGGTCGTCACCCACAACCTCCCGGTCATCGAGCGGATCGCCGACCGTATCGCGGTGATGAAGGACGGAGAATTGGTGGAGATCGGCCCGGTCACGCAGATCACCGGAGCACCCGAGCATCCCTACACCCGCCACCTCGTCGAGTCCGCTCCGAGGCTCCGGCCCGCGCTGCTCGAGGTCGCACGGTGAACCCGCTGCTCGACATCCGTTCGCTGTCGGTTGCGTTCGACGGTGTGCCCGCAGTGTCGGACGTGTCCCTGCGGGTCGAGGCAGGCGAATCCATCGCGCTGGTGGGCGGTTCCGGTGCCGGTAAGTCCACGGTGGCGCGGGCGGTGGCCGGGCTGGTCACCCCGACAGCCGGCAGCATCGTATTCGACGGTATCGACGTGACGACTGCTCGCGGACGGCAACGGCGCCAGGTCCGCCGCGACATGCACATGGTCTTCCAGGACCCGTACGCGTCGCTGCCACCCGGACTGCGGGTGCGGGACATCGTCGCCGAACCCATGGTGATCCACGGACTCGGTGACCGTGCCGAGCGACGAGATGCGACAGTCGCTGCTCTCGACGCCGTGCACCTGACTCCCACGGACCGGTACCTGGACCGATTTCCTCACGAGTTGTCCGGTGGCCAGCGCCAGCGAGTGGCCTTCGCGCGGGCGCTGGTGACGCGTCCGCGCCTCTTGCTCGCCGACGAACCGACCAGCGGCCTCGACGCGTCGCTCCGCATCGGGATCGTCGACCTGATGACCGAACTCGCCGGCACCGCACATCTCGCGGTCGTGCACATCACGCACGATCTGGCTCTCGCAGAGCGGAGTTGCGAGAACATCGCCGTGATGCAGGCCGGACGCATCGTGGAAACAGGTTGTGCGAAAGAGGTTCTCGCACGTCCCCGCCACGCCTACACCGCAGCGCTTGTCGCGGCGGCGTCCGGCGCCCACTGACCGAACACGGAAACAGTTGTAATACAGGAGGATCGATCATGTCTGCACTGCTCGAGGTCGTCGACAACGGAACCGTCATCGGTTTCGACATCGACGACATCATGAAGTACCACGGCCCCGGGTTTCCCGGTGGCGTCGCGCACGCCGTCAAGGTGCTCGAACGTGCCCTGCCGGTCCTGAGCCCCGATGCACCGGCCGAGCGCCGGGACATCTCGGCGGTCACCGCCCACCGCGGGCCGGGGGTCCGCGACACGTTCGAGGCCGTCACCCGTGGCGTCACGGAAGGTCGCTTCACCGTCGACTCGGCCCTGGAACGCCCCGAGCGAGGAGAGACGCTCGAGCGGTACGTATTCGAACTCACCTATCGGGGAAAGACGGTCAGGCTCGAGATCCGCGAAGGGTTCGTCACCGACGAATTCATCGCCCTCGGCCGCAAAGCCGATCGCACCGAGGACGAGGACGAGCGGCTGACCGCCCTCAAGCAGGAAATGGCGGATCGGCTCCTCGCTGCTCCGGCCACCGAGGTCTACGACATCGTCGGCTAGCCGTAGGGTGCCTCCATGCCGAGTCCCGCACGCACCGCCCTCGTTCTGCTCGCCGTTGCTGCGACGACGGTCGTCGCCTGGTTCGGGTGGCTCGGGTGGGAGGCGGGGTACCGGACGCTGCCGGACGGCACGGTCACGGGTCCGTATTCGACGGTGCAAGTCGTCGGCTGCGCCGTGACGATCGCCGGCATCGTCGTCGCGGGATGTCTCACACTGCGTTGCGCGGCGCGCACAAGCGCAGCCGTGATCGCCTGTGCGACCGTCTCCTTCGCGGCGGTATGGGCACGGGATGCGGCGTCCCGGGACGAGACCGGATTGTGGGCAGTAGGGCTGGTCTTCCTGGTGGTCGGCGCGGTTGCCGGGTTGGCCGTCGTCGCGGTACTGACCCGGCTCGTGCGGGACGCGGTCCTCCGTCGACGCGCCTGAGCGACGACAAGCCCAACCGACATGTCGGCGGTCACTGCTGCTTTTCGATCATGGGTGACAGGCGCAGGGACCACAGGAACGGAATGGGCCACGGGCACGCCAATGCGATTGTGGCTCACACCCTGAAGGAAGACGCCGCGAGCTGAGCCCGGCGCGTGGCAACATTCACGCGCCGGGCCGCTACGGTGCGGAACGCACTCCGTCAGGTGTTGTCTATCCAGCGCAGCAGCGCATACAGGAAGCGGGTCGCTCCCGGCATGAAGTTGCTGCCGTGGTGGTACATCGGGTCCAGTGTGGTCGCGATGATCCGTCCGGGGGTGGTGACGGTGTCCTCGTACAGCATCATGCCGGCGTCGCGCGGAACACCTTCGGAGTCAGGCTCTTCCGACACCAGCAGAGGCACTACGTCGGCGTCGATGTTGTAGATGCCGTGGTGGTGCCAGATCACGGCCTTCGTGGTGAGGTACTGCCAGGATTCGTGGTCGTGGCTGCGGGTCCGGATCATCGGATCCTCCTTGGTGAGCCACCACCAGAAGTTCGTCGGTCGCGGTTCCCACGTGACGCCGGGAAGCCAGGTGTGGGCGCCGCTTTCGCCAAGCGCGACCACGGTGCCACCACGCTGGGCGACGGAGTAGAACTGCGCCGCATTCTTGGCAACCAGGTCGGGGTGCAGGCGGTCGCCGACGATGACGGTGTCGTACCCGTCCAGGTCGCCGGGCAGCAGGTCCGGTAGGTAGAGAAAGTCCGGCTGGTGGGCGAGGACCGCCGGGTCCTTCATCATCTGGAGGTGAAAGTACGTGCCGCCGTGGACGATGGCGAGCGTGCGAGCGCGCTTGGGTGCGCGGTCTGAACGGGTGAACGGTTCGACGATCGTCATCGCTGCACCAACCAATCGACGAGCTGGACGGCCAGCAACGAGGAAGTATTCGGATCGTTTTTCCAGCCGAGGAGATCGTTGCCGCCGTGGGCGAGCACCTGGCCTTCTCCGAGCGGGTAGACGTAGTCGAACGGAAGAGCGTGTCGCCCGATGCGGGTCGTCACGATGGCATCTTCCGGGATCTTGTCGATGTATCCACGGCCGTAGAAGCCCGTGACACCCTTGCGGGTGCTCAGGTCGACCGGTTCGACGCCCTCCCACACCGGATGCGGGTCACCGAGGGTGATCGCCAGGTCCTTGGGTCCGGTGTAGGCGAGCTTGCGCCATACGCCAAGTCCCGGAAGGAAATCTGTGAGCACGTGGCCCATCACCGCGATCCGTCCGCCGGAGGTGACGAACTCGGTGAGCAGATCTTTGTTGCGCTCGAGGAAGATCTGGTCGGCGCCGCCGCCGATAATGAGTCCGCGGATCGCGGAGAGGTCCGTGTCGGGAAGACGGTAGATGTCGACACGTGCGAGGCGCGGATCTTCGGTGGGCCCCTCGGCGCCCATGGTGACGTGCAGAGCGGGAGCGACGACCGAGGGCAGCCCACCGTCGCGGGGGGTAGGCATGGAAACTAGAGAGGGGTCTGGTGCTGGCACAGGACTCTTCCGGTTCGGAGAGCGCGGGACGCTCGTCAGCATAGTCAGGACTAAGGTTAGGCTTTCATAATAACCAGCACGTGCGGGCAGGGCTCATCCCACCCCCGCATGCCGACAGCTTCGCGACGCGCACGCCGCGCTGTCGACGCAGCCGCGCGTCTGCCGTCAACCCAGCAGGCCTTCGACGATCGTTCGCGCGGTTGGCACCGCAGCCTCGTCGCCCAGCCGGGCCCCCGTGTTCGCCGCAGCCACGATGGCATCCAGCTGGAAGGCCAAGGCACGTGCGTCGCCTCCGGCGAGTCGGCCCTGACTCTGAGCGCGAGAGATTTCCTTCTCCAGCAGGGCGAACCAATCCCGGCGGTCGGCGTCGATCGCGTCACGAATCGGACCGGGCCGGCTGTCGAACTCCGCGGTGGTGGCGACTCGAAAACAACCGCCCGGCAGGACCGGTTCGCTGATGTAGTCGAACCAGTTGTCGACGATCGCACGCAGCCGCGCCATACCCTCCGGCTCGGCCAGCGCCGGCTTCACGACATGCTCGACGAATATCTCCCGAGCCGCACGCACCGCAGCGAGCTGCAGATTCTCCTTGGTGCCGAACAGCGTGGCGACCCCGCTCTTGCTCAGGCCCAGATCGCCGGCGAGCCGACCGAGACTCAAGCCCGTCAGACCCTCGACCGATGCCACATCGGCGGCACGGCGCGCGATCGTCGCCCGAGCGCGCGCGCCCTTGATCAACCGCTGATCCGAAATCTGCTCTATCTCAGCCACCCGCTCATTCTGGCATTGAAGTCTTGCAAAGACGAACGATCGGTCGTACTTTCATAAGAACACGCACGATCGTCCGTTCGCTTTTCCCGAGTCGGCTTCCCCGCATACACCCGCGGGCAGCCCATGACAGACCCGTACGCGCCGGGATCGCACTCGTGGCATGCGCGACCACCCCACCTCGCCCCAGGAGGGTTCTTCGATGACCGACAACGATATTCGCGACACCGAGGGACATACAGAAGCAACCGATCCGATGCTGCTGCCTCCCGCGACAGCACGGGAATTGCTGGCCGGCACACCCTGGCGCCGGTTCGCGGTGATCGGCGATTCGACCGCCGCAGGCACCGGTGATCCGTGGCCGGGATACGACGAGGTGCCGTGGGCCGACCGGCTTGCGGCAACCATGACGGCGACGCACCCGGATTTCGCCTATCTCAATACGGGCAAGATCGGCGCCACGATCGGCCAGGTCCGCGCCGAGCAGGCGCGCTCCGCCCTCGACTTCGAGCCGGACCTGGTGCACATCAGTTGCGGCGGCAACGATCTGTTCCTCTTCGACGCCGACCCTCGATCGGTCGAGCGCGACCTCGAGGAACTCTGCACCACCATCGCCACGAGCGGAGCGCAGTTGTCGATGTTCACCCTGGCCGATGCATTCACCGGTCGGCTGCGCGCACTGCGTCCCCGCTTCATTGCTTTCGCGGAGGCCGTACGACGGGTGGCCGCACGCCACGACGCGATCCTCACCGACCTGTGGGATCACCCGGCCAGATTCCGGCAGAACTGGCTGAGCCAAGACCACATCCACCTGACGATGGCCGGACACGCCGTCGTCGCGTCCGAGGTCATCAGATCACTGGCGCAGTCGCATCGAGGCACCGCGAACGGCGCTCCGTTGCCCTCGATCGATCACGCTCATCAATCACGGTCATCTAGTGCGGGTGAACCCATACGGCGCTTGTGAACTCGGGTCTCGTCGGTTCACATTCCGGCTGGCCTGCATACGACCCCGAGCGTTTCACAGAGGCGGAGGACGTCGCGTCGATATCTCCTGCAGTGAAACTGGGCACTAAGAACGGGTGCCGTCCCTCGTCGACTATCGCACCGGCCACCCGATGACCTCACCGCGTCGCGCGACAGCTTCTGCGGGACCCCTCACCTGAGCCCTCCGAAGGCACAGGAACTCAATCGTCGACCGCCACAACCTCGCCCTGCATGCGACGCCCTGCTCTCGGCGACAAGCCGGCGACCCTGCACAACCACGCGACACCGTTATCGCCCTCGACGTGACTCTTATGGTTGTCTGGATCTAATTCGGTGATACGCCGCCAATACCATCTGACCGATCGGAGTAGAGCAGTATGGATCCTGAGGTCCCTGACCCCCGCGAGCCGCATTCTCCTCAACAAAGCCCGGACCCACGCACCCGCACGATCTGGATGCTGGGGACCGCTGTAGCGGTGTTGGCCGGTGTGCTCATCGTGGTGCTCAGCCTGTTCCTGCTCCGCAGTCAAGACCGCGCCTCCGAGACCGCGGCAACTCCCCGAGCCGGGGGCGGCGAGGCCAGTACGACACAGGTGGTGCCCGCCCCACTCGACGGCGCTCGAGCGACTACCCCGCTACCCGCGGCGACCGGACCCACCACCTCTACGCCGGTGACGGAAGAGGCATCGCCGGAAGACAATCGATCGGAGTGGCCTGGGCCGAACTCTGTGGGACTCGCGCCGTCACCGGAGTTTCCGACTTCACTGCCACGGTGGACTTCGACGAGGTCATGGACTGTGCTGCCCCGCTACTTCACCGACTCGCCATGGGCGAAAGCTCCTGGCCCGGACTATGCAGCTTTCCCCGCCACGATGAACGGTTGCGACTCGAGCCGGTTCCTGGTGCGTTGGCGAGCCGTCAACGACAACAGCCAGCTCGTCGCTACCTACGTCGATGCCGTCGGCACGCCGGGGATGCAGGTCACCGGAAACGCCGGCTGGATGGACCTCGACCAGTGCCACACCCCCGCATTCCAGCTCCTCGAGAACGCCGACGGATCGACCCTTACCGATGTGACGATCACAGTCCAGCAATACATGCCGGCTCCCTGAGCCCTGTCACATAAGAGCGGAGGGGCAGGTGCTCAGTGTTGCAGTTCGGCGACGAGGCTCGGTGCCGCTGCAGACAGCTTCATCAGACACAAACCCGAGTGCGCAAGCTCGGCGCGACAGCGGAGGAAGAACCACTTCAATCCTCGAGCAGGCAGTCCGTGGCGTATGCGACCGATGAGTTGATGGCCCTGGTCGGTTCCCATATCGATGTCTCGGAAGGTCGAGCGCTCGAGGCACGCTCCGAGACGATCGTGCTCCGCGACAGCGGCGGCAAAAAGCTGCTCGACTACCTCGACACCATCGCGACCGAGGCGATGCGGCGCGACGTCCTGCGGATCAATGAGAGCCTTACCGACCTACGAATCCTTCACCGCGGTCGGAGGCTGCGCACGCCGATCATTCGCCGAATCTTCAACGGCTCGTTCGAGCGTGGGGCCGACTGTACTTCCAGGGCACATCGATTCAGAACATGTGCGCCGACGACCGGCTCGACCTCGAGGTCGTAGTGGAGGGGGACTGCGCCCAGTGGTGGAGATCGATTACCGCGCACGAGCCTGGCGGTCTCCGCGGGAGTCAATGTGAAGGCGTTGCAACGGATGCTCGGGCACGCGAGCGCTGCGATGACTCTCGACACCTACGCCGACCTCTTCGATGAGGATCTTGATGCGGTGGCCAATGCCCTTTCGGAAGCTCGAGCGAAAGCCAGTGTGGGCAAAATGTGGGCAAAGAACGCATCAAACAGGCGAGCAGGAAAGCCCTGACCAGGACTTTCACCGCCACCTACATGGTGGGCGCGGAGGGTTTCGAACCCCCGACCGCTGGTGTGTAAAACCAGAGCTCTACCACTGAGCTACACGCCCGAAAGTCGGCGGCCGAAGCCGCCGACGTCGCATCAGGACTCTAGCGCGGCGAGCGCTCTGACCCAAGCTCCCTGGTCACGGGGCTCTCCGGGCTGGTTCTCCTCAGCGAATTGCACGATGCCGGCCTTGTCGATAACGAAGGTGCCGCGATTCGCGAACCCGAACTTGTCGTTGAAGACGCCGTACGCCTGAGCCACTTCACCGTGCGGCCAGAAATCCGACAGCAGGGGGAACAGGTATCCCTGCTCGGCCGCCCAGATCTTGTGCGTGGGCGACGGCCCGACCGACACCGCGAGGATCGCGGTGTCGTCGTTGTCGAAGGTCGGCAGGTCGTCGCGCACCGCGCACAACTCGCCCTGGCATACGCCCGTGAACGCGAGGGGGTAGAAGATCAGCAGAACGTTCTTCTTGCCCCGGAAGCTCGAGAGAGAGACTTCCTGGTTGTTCTGATCCTTGAGGGTGAAGTCGGGCGCCTCGGTGCCCACTGCGATCGCCATGCGGTACTGGTCCTTCGTTCGGGAGAGCCGGTCAGCGACGCGGACGGCCGGTCTTCGGCTGCACGAGACGGCTACCGATCCAGTCCCCGAGGTTCGCCGCCGAGGTCTGGGTCAATCCGGCGGTGGTGGCGGACTCGGCGATCTCACTGGGCTCGACGTGGTCGACGCGACCGTTCTTCGGGGTCAGGACCCAGACGACACCGTCGTCGGCAAGAGGGCTCACCGCATCCATCAGCGTGTCCACCAGGTCACCGTCGCTCTCGCGCCACCACAGCAGCACGACATCGACGACTTCGTCGGACTCTTCGTCGAGGAGCTCGGTTCCGGTGATCTCTTCGATCGCCGACCTCAGCTCGTCGTCGGTGTCCTCGTCCCACCCGAGTTCCTGCACCACATGGTCGTGAGTGATACCGAGCTTGGAAACGTAGTTCTTGGCATCCGCCGCGGCGACCACGGTGGCTCCTCCTAACGGTAGTGGTGCGCGAATCGCTTCGGCGTACCGGTGTGTGACGATCAATGGTCAAAGCGAACATGGTCGGGAGGCTCAACGCAACCCGAATCGCTGGGAAACAGCAAGAATCTTTCCCCGGACGCTACGCGGTCACCGCCGGATACCCGCGGTGCGGTGCCGCAGCACACACTCTCGCAGGTCCCGATCAGAGGGCATCTCGCCTCTTCCGCCACAAGATGGGGGAGAATGAGACCAGCATCATGTTCAGATGTCGATTGGGCCGGCCCCCACAAGAGCCGACCTTCTGAATGGGCGCCCCACCTGCGCGCTCTACCACGATGAGGAGCAGACGTTGACAGACCTGATCCACGGACCCGACTCGCAAAAGGACGCCGCACAAGGCTCCGCGGGTAAGGGCCCCTCGAATGAAACGGCATCGACCAAGGACAACCGTGTCCGGGTCATCCGCGAGGGCGTGGCTTCCTACCTGCCCGACATCGATCCGGCAGAAACCGACGAATGGCTCGAATCGTTCGACGGCATGCTCGAAGCTGCGGGTCCGACCCGCGCCCGTTACCTGCTGCTCCGCATGCTGGAGCGCGCGAACGAGCGCAAGGTGTCGCTCCCGGCATTGACGTCCACCGACTACGTCAACACCATCCCGACCGAGAACGAACCGTGGTTCCCCGGTGACGAAGAGGTCGAGCGCCGCTTCCGCGCATACATCCGCTGGAACGCCGCGATCATGGTCACCCGTGCGCAGCGCCCCGGTGTCGGCGTCGGTGGCCACATCTCCACCTATGCGTCGTCCGCTGCCCTCTACGAGGTGGGCTTCAACCACTTCTTCCGCGGCAAGGACCATCCCGGCGGCGGCGACCAGGTCTTCATCCAGGGCCACGCCTCCCCCGGCATCTATGCCCGCGCGTACCTCGAGGGCCGCATCCCCGCGGAACAGCTCGACGGGTTCCGCCAGGAGCACAGCCATGCCACGAAGGGCGGCGGTCTGCCGTCGTACCCGCACCCGCGCCTGCTTCCGAACTTCTGGGAGTTCCCCACGGTCTCCATGGGTCTCGGACCCATGAACGCCATCTATCAGGCCAGGTTCAACCATTACCTGCACGATCGCGGCATCAAGGACACGTCGGACCAGCACGTGTGGGCGTTCCTCGGTGACGGCGAGATGGACGAGCCGGAGTCGCGTGGTCTGGCGCACGTCGCGGCGACCGAGGGTCTCGACAACCTCACCTTCGTGATCAACTGCAACCTGCAGCGTCTCGACGGGCCCGTCCGCGGCAACGGCAAGATCATCCAGGAACTCGAGTCGTTCTTCCGCGGTGCCGGTTGGAACGTCATCAAGGTCGTGTGGGGTCGCGAGTGGGATTCCCTGCTCCACGCAGACAAAGACGGTGCGCTCGTCAACCTGATGAACGTCACCCCGGACGGCGACTACCAGACGTACAAGGCGAACGACGGCGCGTTCGTCCGCGAGCACTTCTTCGGCCGCGACCCCCGGACGAAGGAACTGGTCAAGAATCTCAGCGACCAGGAGATCTGGAACCTCAAGCGCGGTGGCCACGACTACCGCAAGATCCACGCCGCCTACCGGGCCGCGATGGAGCACAAGGGCCAGCCCACAGTGATCCTCGCCCACACCATCAAGGGCTACACCCTGGGTAAGCACTTCGAGGGCCGCAACGCGACCCACCAGATGAAGAAGCTCACCCTCGAGGATCTCAAGTACTTCCGCGATATCCAGCGCATCCCCATCTCGGACGCCGAGCTCGAGAAGAACCCGAAGATGCCGCCGTACTACCACCCCGGCTTCGATGCCCCCGAAATCGAGTACATGCTCGAGCGCCGTCGCGCGCTGGGAGGCTTCCTGCCGGAACGTCGCGCCACCGCCAAGCCGCTCGCACTGCCACCGGAGAAGACGTACGACGTGGTCCGCAAGGGGTCGGGCAAGCAGGAAGTCGCCACCACCATGGCTGCGGTGCGTGTGCTCAAGGAACTGTTGCGCGACAAGGAGATCGGCAAGCGCATCGTGCCGATCATCCCCGACGAGGCTCGCACGTTCGGTATGGACTCGTGGTTCCCGTCGCTGAAGATCTACAACCGCAACGGCCAGTTGTACACGTCCGTCGACGCCGAACTGATGCTCGCCTACAAGGAGAGTTCTGTCGGCCAGATCCTGCATGAAGGGATCAACGAAGCGGGCTCGACCGCGTCGTTCACCGCGGTCGGTACGTCGTATGCCACTCACGGCGAGCCGATGATCCCCGTCTACATCTTCTATTCGATGTTCGGGTTCCAGCGCACCGGCGACGGCCTGTGGGCCGCCGCGGACCAGATGGCCCGCGGATTCCTGCTCGGCGCGACCGCCGGCCGCACCACGCTCACCGGTGAGGGACTGCAGCACGCCGACGGGCACTCGCTGCTCCTCGCGTCGACCAACCCGGCTGTGGTGACATACGACCCCGCCTTCTCCTACGAGATCGCGCACATCTTCCGCGACGGTCTTCGCCGGATGTACGGCGGAACCGAGGGCGAAGACGGATTCGGTGGAGAGAACATCTTCTACTACATCACCGTCTACAACGAGCCGTACGCACAGCCGGCCGAACCCGAAAACCTCGACGTGGAGGGACTGCTCAAGGGCCTGTACCTGTACAAGCCGGGTCCGCAGTCCGGCCCGAAGGCGCAGATCCTCGTCTCCGGCGTGATCATGACGGAGGCCCTGCGCGCACAGCAACTGCTCGAAGAGGAGTGGGGCGTGTCGGCCGACCTGTGGTCGGTCACCTCGTGGGGCGAACTCCGCCGCGACGGCGTCGAGTGCGACCGTCAGGCTCTGCTCGATCCGGGCGCCGAACCGAAGGTTCCGTACGTCGCATCGGTGCTCAACGACGCCGCCGGACCGTTCGTCGCCGTGTCCGACTGGATGCGCGCGGTGCCCGATCAGATCCGCAAGTGGGTGCCGGGCGACTACACCGTCCTCGGCGCCGACGGGTTCGGGTTCTCCGACACCCGCCCGGCCGCACGCCGGGTGTTCAACATCGATGCCGAGTCCACGGTGGTCGCGGTGCTCGAAGCGCTCGGCCGCGAGGGCACGATCGATCGTGCACGCGCCGTCGAGGCGGCGAAGATGTACCGGATCGACGACGTGACCGCGGCTCCCGAGCAGACCTCGGACCCGGGCGTCGCCTGATCGCGGCAGCTCATGCGGTTCGGTCACGGTGACCGGGTGATCCCCGGGTAGGTTCGTTGGCATGGTCGACGAGCCCTCATCGGGTCCGAAATCGCGGGTACCGGGCGTCCCATCGGGGCGCCCGGTACCGCCTGCGCGGCCCGACCGCGCACCCCTGCCCGACGCGCTCCTGCGTCGCGTCAAGCAGTTCTCGGGGCGTATGTCCACCGAGGCCGTGCACGTCCTGCAGGAACAACTGCCTTTCTTCTCCGACCTCGACGCCTCACAGCGCGCGACGGTTCAGCTGGTGATCCAGACGTCGGTGGTGGACTTCCTCGAATGGGTGCGCAACCCCGACAACGATCCGAGGTTCAGCCTCGACGCGTTCCAGATGATCCCTCAGGATCTGGCGAACCGTCTGACACTTCTCCAGACGGTCGACATGGTGCGGGCGGCCATGGAGTTCTTCGAGCAGTGGCTGCCTGCTCTGGCGCGGAACGAGGAGCAACTTGTCGCGCTGACCGAGGCCATCCTGCGCTACGGCCGCGAGCTGGGCTTCGCGGCGGCGGCGGTGTACGCGACGGCAGCCGAGTCCCGCGGCGCGTGGGATACCCGGCTCGAGGCGCTGGTCGTCGACGCGGTGGTGCGCGGTGACACAGGTGCCGACATGCAGTCGCGGGCCGCGACCCTCAATTGGGTCGCCACGGCTCCCGCGACGGTCGTGGTGGGCACGCCCCCGCCCGAAGAGGGTGTGTCGGTGGTGACGACGGTCCATACGATCGCGCAGCGACACGGGCGTGCTGCGCTCGCCGTGGTGCAGGGTGAGCGTCTGGTGATGGTCGTCAGCGGCGATCTGCACGGCACGACCGAGGCTGCGGGTTTTCTCGAAGAACTGATGCGGGCGTTTTCGGACGATCCCGTGGTGATCGGTCCGACTACCGCCACCCTCGGTGCGGCCCACGTCTCCGCTGTCGAAGCACTGGCAGGCATGGAAGCGGTCGGCGGCTGGCCCGGTGCGCCCCGACCGGTCCACGCGGCCGAACTCCTACCCGAGCGGGCGCTGCTGGGCGATCCGGCGGCGATCACCGCGCTCGACGACTACATCGTCGCGCCTCTCGCGGCGGCCGGATCGGCACTCGCGGACACTCTCGACGCGTATCTCGACAGCGGAGGAGCGGTCGAGGCGTGTGCAAGGAAGCTGTTTGTTCATCCAAATACCGTGCGGTATCGGCTCAAGCGGATCACAGAAGTCACCGGTCGGGATCCCACAAATCCGCGCGATGCGTACGTGTTGCGCATCGCGGCAACGGTAGGTCGTCTGGCTCGAAGCCATAACGAACTGAAATCTCCAGCACCACCGGTCACACGGTTCACAATCCGCGAATCGGACATGTAACACGGCGGGATGCTCGACCGATGGCGGACGACGACGTGGGAATTTGTAAGAACCCTACAAATCCTGGCGCGACCTTTCATTCCCACCGACATCTCGCAAGGGTGCTCACAGGGTGTTCGCTGATCTTCGTGATTGCGCTGCTTGCCCCCGGCCAGGGATCCCAGACACCCGGCATGCTTGCTCCGTGGCTGGAGCAGGCCGGTGCTGCCGACCGCATAGCGCTGTGGTCGAAGGCTTCCGGTCTCGACCTCGAGCGCCTCGGCACCGTCGCCACCGCAGACGAGATCACCGATACCTCCGTCACCCAGCCACTGGTGGTGGCGACCGCGCTGCTCGCCTTCGAAGAACTCGAGCGGCTGGGCCTCGTGCCCGCAGACGTGATCGTCGCGGGCCACTCGGTCGGCGAACTGGCCGCCGCCGCAATGGCAGGAGTCATCAGCACCGACGAGGCCGTGAGCCTGGCGGCGATTCGCGGCCGCGAAATGGCGAAGGCGTGCGCCCTCGAACCCACCGGCATGTCCGCAGTGCTCGGCGGCGCAGAGGACGAGGTGCTCGCGCGCCTCGAAGAACTCGACCTGACGCCGGCCAACATGAACGCGGCCGGCCAGATCGTTGCTGCCGGACGTCTCGACGCGCTCGCGGCACTCGCCGCGGACGCGCCCGCCAAGGCTCGTGTCCGCGCCCTGCCGGTCGCAGGCGCGTTCCACACCCGGTTCATGGCCCCCGCGCAGGATGCGGTGGCCGCTGCCGCGGCGAAGATCGCCCCGAGCGATCCCACCCGCACCCTGTTGTCCAACTTCGACGGTGCACCGGCCACCTCGGGCGCCGAGGCGCTCGAGCGGCTCGCGGCGCAGGTCACCCGCCCTGTGCGGTGGGACCTGTGCACGGCACACCTGCGTTCCGCCCCGGTTTCGACCGTGGTGGAACTTCCCCCCGCCGGCACGCTCGTGGGCATCGCCAAGCGCGAGATGCGCGGCACGCCCACCGCGGCCCTCAAAACACCCGCGGATATCTCCGCTCTGGCCGAAACACTCGAACTCGGTTAGGTTGCTGCGCGCATCCGTCGCGTAGCACGGGCACATCCCGGGAACATTCCGGGCCCGGCCGGAAACATTCGGCCGGTTTCACACGACATAGTCGGTACATCACGAAGGGAGCCACGACGTGGCCACTCAGGAAGAAATCATCGCCGGTCTCGCGGAGATCATCGAAGAAGTCACCGGCATCGAGCCCTCCGAGGTGACCGTCGACAAGTCCTTCGTCGACGACCTCGACATCGACTCGCTGTCCATGGTCGAGATCGCTGTGCAGACCGAGGACAAGTACGGCGTGAAGATCCCCGACGAGGATCTCGCCAGCCTGCGCACCGTCGGCGACGCCGTGAACTACATCCAGAAGCTCGAGGCCGAGGGCGTTCAGGCCACGAACGACAACGAGTGAGCTCAACCGTGACCTCCCCTTCTCCTCGGACGTTGCGCAACGTCGTCGTCACGAGCCTTGCGGCTTCGACGTCGATCGCCGGCGATGTGGATGCCAGCTGGAAGGCACTGCTGGCCGGTGAGAGTGGGATCGGAGTGCTCGACGGCTTCGTCGACGAATTCGACCTGCCGGTCCGTATCGGCGGCAAGCTGAAGGTGAGTCCCGACGAGTTTCTGAGCCGGGTCGAGGTCCGGCGGATGAGCTTCGCCGAGCGCCTCGCCCTCACTCTCGGCCGCACGGTGTGGGAGAACGCCGGTAGCCCGGAGGTCGACAAGGACCGGCTCGCCGTCGTCATCGGCACCGGACTCGGCGGCGGCGAGACGCTCATCGACTCGGTCGACAAGCTGCGCAGCGGCGGCTACCGCAAGGTGTCGCCGTTCGCGGTGCAGATGATCATGCCGAACGGCCCGGCGGCCACGGTGGGCCTCGAACTCGGCGCACGCGCCGGTGTCATCACGCCGGTCTCGGCATGCTCGTCCGGCTCCGAGGCGATCGCCAACGCGTTCCGCATGATCTCGAACGGTGACGCCGACATCGCTGTCACCGGCGGTGTCGAGAGTCAGCTCGAGGCGGTCGGTCTCGCGAGCTTCGCAATGATGCGGGCGTTGAGCACTCGCAACGACGATCCCCAGGGTGCGTCGCGGCCGTTCGACAAGGACCGGGACGGATTCGTCTTCGGCGAGGCCGGGGCCTTGATGGTCCTCGAGTCCGAAGAACACGCCAAGGCGCGTGGGGCGACCATCCACGCCCGGATCCTCGGCGCGGGTATCACCTCCGACGGCTACCACATCGTGGCGCCGCATCCGGAAGGCACAGGCGCGGCCCGCGCGATGACGCGGGCGATCGAAAGTGCCGGCCTCACCAAGGCCGACATCGGGCACGTCAACGCACACGCGACGGCCACTCCCATCGGCGACATCGCCGAGGCGAGGGCGATCAACGCCGCTGTGGGCAACCATGCAGCGATCTACGCCCCGAAGTCCGCACTCGGACATTCGATCGGCGCTGTCGGTGCGCTCGAAGCAGTACTCACGGTCCTGAGTCTGCGTGACGGAGTCGTTCCGCCCACGCTGAATCTCGAGAACCAGGATCCAGAGATCGACCTCGACGTGGTCAAGGGCGAAGCCCGCTACGGACAGATCGATTTCGCGCTGAACAACTCGTTCGGTTTCGGTGGGCACAACGTGGCACTCGCGTTCGGTCGGGCCTGAGCCGACACGCTCATCCCACCGTTGCGGTGGAGGCTCCCCGGAGCCTCCACCGCAGCCCACCACCACCGCGCTCGACCGAGGAGCACTCGATGACCATCCTGGATCCGGCAAAACAACGCGGTCTCGCGGCGGATCCGCGCGATCCCCTGCGCCGACTCGAGGCACTCTTCGACTCGGGCAGCACGGAATTGCTCCATCCCCGCGACAAGTCGGGCGTTCTCGCCGCGATCGGATCCATCGACGGAGTGCGCACGGTCGCCTACTGCTCCGACGCGACCGTCATGGGTGGCGCGATGGGCGTCGAGGGTTGCAGGCACATCGTCGCGGCCATCGATACCGCCCTCGAACTCGAGGCCCCCATCATCGGGCTCTTCCACTCCGGTGGAGCCCGCCTCGCAGAGGGTGTCGAAGCCCTGCACGCCGTCGGCCTCGTCTTCGAGGCGATGGTGCGTGCATCCGGCACCATCCCCCAGATCTCCGTCGTCCTCGGGTTCGCCGCGGGCGGTGCGGCCTACGGCCCCGCCCTCACCGACATCGTGATCATGGCCCCCGAAGGACGCGTGTTCGTCACCGGCCCCGACGTGGTGCGCAGCGTCACCGGCGAGCAGGTGGACATGGAGTCCCTCGGCGGACCGGACACCCACACCAAGAAGTCGGGTGTCGCCCACATCGCCGCCCACGACGAGGACGACGCTCTGTATCGCGCGCGACGCCTGGTGTCGATGCTCGCCGAGCAGGGTGAGTTCGACGTCGCTGCCGCCGCTCTCGGCGACACCGACTTGCGCGCGCTCATGCCGGAATCGCCGCGCCGCGCCTACGACGTGCGTCCGATCGTCCACGAGTTGCTCGACAACGTCGAAGGCGACTCCAGCTTCGAGGAACTCCAGGGCGGGTGGGCCCGCAACATCGTCACCGGTTTCGGCCGTCTCGGTGGCCGCACCGTCGGCGTCATCGCCAACAATCCCCTTCGTCTCGGCGGGTGCCTGAATTCCGAGAGTGCGGAGAAAGCCGCACGTTTCGTGCGCATGTGCAATGCCTTCGGTGTTCCGCTCGTGGTGATCGTCGACGTACCCGGCTATCTTCCCGGCGTCAGCCAGGAGTGGGAAGGCGTCGTGCGGCGAGGCGCGAAACTGCTCCACGCCTTCGCCGAGGCCCGCGTTCCGCGCGTGACCCTCGTGACCCGCAAGATCTACGGCGGCGCGTACATCGCGATGAACTCGCGTGCTCTCGGGGCGACAGCGGTGTTCGCGTGGCCCGAGTCCGAGGTCGCGGTGATGGGAGCGAAGGCCGCCGTCGGGATCCTGCACAAACGCGCTCTGGCCGCGGCACCGGAGGAGGAGCGCGAAGCTCTCCACGACCGGCTCGCGTCCGAGCACGAGGCCATCGCGGGAGGCGTCGGGCGGGCCATCTCGATCGGTGTGGTCGACGAGATGATCGACCCGGCGCAGACACGCAGCACTCTCGCGGCCGCACTGGCCGCAGCGCCCGCGACACGTGGGCGCCACAAGAACATCCCGTTGTGACGGGCTGACCGGCCCTTCCATCGACGACGCCGGCGCCGCCACCTTTCCTCAAAGGTGGCGGCGCCGGCGTCGTGCGGAGGTCAGCGCGTACGGTATTCGGTTCGTGCGGGGCGTCGCGGGTGGATCAGCCGACGTCGCGCCGGAGCCACGTCACCTCGGCCCCCTCGTCGCCGCTGCGGTAGGGCTCGAGTTCTTCGTCCCATGCGGTGCCGAGGGCACGATGAAGGTCGGCTGCGGTGTCGGAGGACGCGAGCATCGCGCGCAGCCGCATTTCGCCGACGACGATGTCGCCGTTGGCGCTGGTGCAACCGCGCCAGAGTCCCAGCCGTGGCACATAGCTGTAGCGTTCGCCGTCGACACCCTCGCTGGGGTTCTCGGTGATCTCGAAACGCAGCATGGGCCAGACGAGCAGGGCGTCCGCGAGGCGACCGGCGGTGCCCACAGGACCGACCCAGTCGACGGAGGTTCGCAGCACACCCACGTCGGCGGGCTGCCCCGTCCACGTCAGTTCCGGGCGACTGTTCAGTGTGGCAGCCAGCGCCCATTCGATATGTGGACAGACCGCGGCGGGCGAAGAGTGGATATAGATCACCCCGGTTGTCGCATCCGCGAACTGATTGGATACGCGCATACATTCACCTCCGATTCGACGAGGACGTCTTCCCCAACGACCTCTGTCCGAAAGGTGTCTACATGCGGCGTGGTAACAAGTGTGCGCCTGTTGCCAGTGTTTCGCCGGGAAACGAAAGAGGTTTATGTGATTTCGGTCAGCACCGCGTCACTCAGTGCAGGCCAGAGCGGTTTTGCCCAGTCTCCGAAGCCCTTGTCGGTGAGTACGACACATGCGCCACCGAATTCGGGATCTACCCAGAGAAATGTTCCGGATTGGCCGAAATGCCCGAATGTTCGCGGTGAATTCGTCGTCCCGGTCCAATGTGGATTCTTCTCGCCGCGAATTTCGAATCCCAAACCCCAGTCGTTGGGCTTGAACATTCCGTAGCCGGGCACCAGTCCGTTCAAGCCCGGAAACTGCACTCCGGTAGCTTCCGCGAAGAGGGGGTCGGAGACGAGCGTAGGGGTCAGCAACTCTCCCGCGAACACCGCGAGGTCGGCCGCCGACGAACGGCCACCGTGGCCCGCCGGTCCGGGCAGGCTGGAGTCGCGCATCCCGAGTGGCTCGAAGACGGCCTGCGCCAGGTACTCCGGGAACGGGATGTCGGTCTCGCCGGCGATGAACTCGGCGAGGATCTCGAATCCGGCGCTCGAGTAGATCCGCTTGCGGCCCGGTTCGGCTTTCACTGTGCGGTCGCCGAAGGCAAGACCCGACGCGTGGGCGAGCAGATGCCGCACGGTCGAGCCGGGTGGTCCGGCGGGCTGATCCAGCTCGATCGCCCCCTCCTCGATCGCCACGAGCGCCGCGTACGCGACGAGGGGCTTGGTCACCGAGGCCAGCTCGTAGACCGCTGTCTGCTCCCCCTCGGACGCGATCACGCCACCCCCGCGGGTGACGATTGCGGCGGCGGCGTGATCGACGGGCCATTCGGAGATCAATTCCAGACTGCGCACCGATCCAGGGTACGAGATGCCGGATGACCCGAGGTCACCAGTCGGCCTCTGTGTAGCGGATCACGCCGCGGATGTTCTTGCCGTCGAGCATGTCCCGGTAACCGTCATTGATCTGCTCGAGCGTGTAGGTGCGCGTCACCATGTCGGCCAGGTTGAGCTGACCGGACTTGTAGAGGTCCAACAGCTGCGGGATGTCGACGCGTGCATTGCAGCCACCGAAGATGTTGCCCTTGAGGTCCTTCTGCAGCATGGAGAAGAGGAACGAGTTCAGCTTGACGTCCATGTCGGACATGAAGCCCATGGCCGTGACGACACACTTGCCGCCCTTTGCGGTGAGCGTGAGCGCCGGATCGACGAGGTCACCCTTCATCTCGCCGACAGTGATGATCGTCTCCTGGCACATGCGTCCCCAGGTGACCTCCATGATCGGCACGATTGCTTCTTCGATCGAGGCATAGGTGTGGGTGGCACCGAATTTCATCGCCTGCTCGCGCTTCCACGGCACCGGATCGATGGCGAAAATGTGGCGGGCACCGGACGCGACCGCACCCTGCAGCGCACTCATGCCCACGCCGCCGACGCCGATGATCGCAACCGAATCGCCCGGCTTGACGTCGGCGATGTGGGTGGCCGAACCCCAGCCGGTCGGGACACCGCATCCGACGAGGGCGGCGAGTTCGAAAGGCACGTCCTTGTCGATCTTGACGACCTGGCTCTGGTTCACGGTCATGTAGGGAGAGAACGTCCCGAGCAGGCACATCGGGATGACGTTCTGCCCGCGGGCCTGGATCCGGTAGCTGCCGTCGGAGATCGCCTGACCGCTCAGGAGCCCTGCTCCCAGATCGCACAGGTTCGAGTGGCCGCTGGCACACGACGGACACCGACCGCATGCGGGGATGAAGGACAACACGACGTGGTCGCCGACCTCGAAGCCGACGACGCCGTCGCCGACCTTGGTGATGACGCCGGAGCCCTCGTGCCCGCCCATGACCGGGAAGGACGGCATCGGCGTTGCACCGGTGACGATGTGGTGGTCGGAGTGACACATGCCGGCGGCTTCCATGCGGATCTGGACTTCACCCGCCACGGGATCGCCGAGTTCGATCTCCTCTACCGACCACGCCTCGTCGATCCCCCACAGCACTGCACCCTTGGTCTTCATCTGACGCCCTCCATCGCATTGCAAGTTGTGCACGTGACGATAGCCACATTCCGCAGAAATTGGAACAGGTTCTACAAAAGGTTCCGCGGCGCCTGCCGGCGCAGTCGCGCCGACTCCCGAGAGCTCGGATATGCTCCTCTCATTGTGGAGAATGCGATTTCCGTCTAGCGTAATTGCCATGGCCGCAGCACTCGCGAAACCGGGTGGCGGCACCGACAACGGAGGATGACCTATGACGACGAAGGCGCTCGCGCCCGACGTTTCGACCTGGCCCGCGGAGAACCCCCAGCTCATCGGCAGCCATTGCGACGACTGCGCCGCCACCACCTGGCCCCGGCAACCGCGGTGCCCGCGGTGCAGCGGCGCGAATGTGTCGGATCTGCTTCTCCCGCGGCGCGGAACCCTGGTGGCCTGGACCACCCAGGGATTCGTCCCCAAGCAGCCTTACGCCGGCAACGAGACCGCCGCGACCTTCACACCGTTCACATTCGGCCTGATCCAGCTCGGCGATGTGGTGCGTGTCGAAGCCCGGCTCACCGAGGCCGATCCCGCCCGGCTGCAGCCCGGCATGGACTTCGAACTCACGTTCGTTCCGTTCTACGTCGACGAGGACGGGACGGAAATCTTCACATGGGCCTTCGAGCCGATCTGACCAGCACACACCCGATCGAGGAGTCCTTGAAACTATGAACGACGTTGCCATCATCGGTGTGGGCCTGCACCCGTTCGGCAGATTCGGCACCAAGTCGGCCATCGAGATGGCGGCCGACGCAATCCAGCTCGCACTCGAGGATTCGGGTGTGGCATGGAAAGACATCCAGTTCGGCATCGGTGGAAGCTACGAGGTGGACAACACCGACGCCGTCACCCGGCTGGTCGGCCTGACCGGCATCCCCTTCACCAATGTCTTCAACGCGTGCGCGACCTCCGCGAGCGCGATCGAACAGACCGCGGACGGCATCCGCTCCGGGAAGTACGACATCGGCATCGCCGTCGGCACGGACAAGCACCCGCGCGGCGCATTCACAGCCGATCCCGCCATGCTCGGCCTTCCCGCCTGGTACGCGGAGAACGGACAGTTCGTCACCACCAAGTTCTTCGGCATGAAGGCCAACCGCTACACCCTCGAGCACAACATCTCCCACGAGACGCTCGCCCGGGTCGCCGCCAAGAACTACCGCAACGGCGGCCTCAACCCGAAGGCGTTCCGCCGCACGGAGTTCAGTATCGAGGAGATCCTCGAGTCGCCCATGCTGAACTACCCGCTCACCGCAAAGATGTTCTGTGCTCCCGACGAAGGCGCTGCAGCCGTCATCATGTGCCGCGGCGATCTGGCGTCGAAGTACACCACGAACAAGCCGGTGTACCTGCGCTCCACCGCGATTCGCACCCGCACGTACGGTGCCTACGAGGTGCACGCGACGTGGGCAGCGGTCGACGAGGACGTCTCGCCGACCGTCTACGCCGCGAAGGCAGCCTACGAGGCGGCCGGCATCGGGCCCGAGGACGTCGACGTCGCACAGTTGCAGGACACCGACGCCGGTGCGGAAGTCATCCACATGGCCGAGACCGGGCTGTGCGCCGACGGCGACCAGGAAAAGCTGATCGCGGAGGGCGCCACCGAGATCGGCGGCTCCCTGCCCGTGAACACCGACGGTGGTCTCATCGCGAACGGCGAACCGATCGGTGCGTCCGGGATCCGCCAGGTGCACGAGCTCGTCTTGCAGCTCCGCGGCCAGGCGGGCGATCGCCAGGTGCCCGGAGAGCCGAAGGTCGGACTGGCCCAGGTCTACGGAGCACCCGGAACGGCCGCCGCGTCGATCTTGTCCCTCTGATCGTGCGCGCTACGTAACCGCCCGTCCGGGGCTACTCGCAGCCGAAAGGAGGCGGCGCCGCGACAGCGGCGCCGCCTCCTTTCCCTCAGAGCTCGTACGACTTACTCGGGCATGCCGTCGAGACGCAGTTGCGCGATCACCGCACGATGGTCCGATCCCGGCACGCTCACCGTCTCCACCTCGGTCGCCGATCCACCTGCGACGAGAATGTGGTCGATGCCGACCACCGGCGGGATCCGTTTGTCCGTGGGGTAGGTGCGCAGGTGCCCCGCACCGACTTGCTCGGCGGCATCACCGAAGCGGCCCGACAGCAATACCCGGAACTGCGAATGATCGTATGTCGCATTGAAATCGGCGCCCGCGACAACCGGACGTTTCCCTGGTGCCTGTTCGAGAATATCGTGCAGACGGGACAGTTCGTCGGCCCATACGTGCGCGTCGAAGACCGGCGGCACGGGATGAAAGGCGTAGACGCCGACCGGCCCAGCACCCGGAATCTCCGCTGTCGCAGATATCTGGTTCATCACGAACCCGTCGTACTCGACAGTGTCGGACAGCGGATAGGCGCTCCAGATCCCTGTTCCGTTCGCGGCGGGGGCGGGCGAGAGATGCCGATACGGCAGCACCGTGTCGAGACCCGCTCGGGCCAGAGCCTCGACGGCCTCGGGCGAAAGTTCGTCGACCGTGAGCAGTCCGATGTTTCGCTCGCGCACCTCGGTCACCACTGCGGCGGCGTCCGCCTCTCCGTAAAGGATGTTTGTCTGCATCACGTGCACCACAGGGCCTTCGGCGAGGTCCGCGTCACCGATGTAGAGGGGTGCCTGGGTCGTCACAGCCCCTATGACGACAAGACCCGCGACCGCCACGCCGGCCCGTTTCCCGAGAGCCAGGAATGCCAGGAGACCGATCAGTGCGCACGCCATCAGATACGGGGCTCCCGATGCCGCGAGCACGAGAACACGCGCCGACGACGGGCTGAAGTGCAACGCGATCCCGATCGCACCGATCGAGACCGCAACCCATGCACCCGTCCCGATTGCGGCCCGCACCCACGTGGTCTTCACATCCGACAGCCAAGCACGACGGGTGTCCGCGCCGCGATGCCGGGCCACACTGTTGTTTGTTCAGAACACTTTCGAGAACCGGGGATCAGCGACCGGCATCTCCAGATCTCGTAGGATCCCGGAGAGCGGCACCCTTTCGATAAAGGTACAATTCGGACATCACAGGGGTCGATGCCGGGGGGCGACTCAGAACCTCTCGGATTTCTAAGGGCGCCCATGAATCGATCCCCTATGCCCCGTCGCGTGTGCTTTACGCTCACAGCGCTTGCCGCCTGCGTGGTCGCCTCGACAGCCGGATCCGGCATTGCGGCCGCGACTCCCGTACCGACTGGTGCATACGTCGACAGTGTGACCCCGGTTTCCGAACAGCACTGGCGAGTCGGTGTGTATTCACCCGCGATGGACAGTGTGGTGCCACTCGACGTTCTCCACGCGGCAGACAGCGGCGAGCCGCGACCGATCCTCTACGCGCTCGGCGGCGCCGGCGTCGGGACCATCGAAGGCACCGGTTGGATGGAGAGCAGCGACATCGCCGAGTTCTTTTCCGACAAGAACGTCAACGTCGTGGTTCCCGCCACTGGCAACTTCAGCTATTTCACCGACTGGGCCGAGGACGACGACATTCTCGGCCGCAACATGTGGGAGACCTTCCTGACCGAAGAACTCCCTCCGGTTATGGACGCGGAACTGGGCGCCAATGGGGTCCAATCGATACTGGGCATGTCGATGAGCGCCGGATCGGCACTGGACTTGGCCGTCCGGAGCGGTGACCTGTATTCGGGCGTCGCGTCTTTCAGCGGATGTGTGCGCACGAGCGATCCCCTCGGCCGGAAGTACGTCGAGCTGGTGGTGGAGCGTCGCGGGAAAGGCAACACGGACAACATGTGGGGCCCGGAAGGTGACCCGCGATGGGCCGAGCATGATGTCTACCTCCACGCCGAGCAGTTGCGGGGCAAGGCACTCTATTTGTCGAGCCGTAACGGGCTTCCCGGCCCTCACGACGTGCCCGGACAGGAACGTGCGGCAGGCGAGTCGTTCCGTACGCAGCTCGTCCTCGGCGGTGCCATCGAGGCCGCGACGCTTGTGTGCACTACCCAACTGGCGCAGCGGCTCGACGAGCTGGGAATCCCGGTGACCGCGGACCTCGGCGCCGCGGGAACCCACTCCTGGGGCTACTGGGAAGACGATCTGCGCAGCTCGTGGCCGATTCTCGCCGAGTCGATGGGCGTCGAGATCTGACCTGCGTTGCTCCCCGAGAACGCGGGTCTCGGGGAGCAACGAGTCGAGGAGGTCACCCTCCGGCGACCGCCCGGCTGCACACTCGGGTTCAGGTGTTCCGACCGCCGCTGACCGGGAGGATCTGTCCAGTGATGTAACCGGCTTCCTCCGAGATGAGGAACGAACACGCGGCAGCGATGTCCTCGGGTCGTCCGACTCGCCGCACCGGGGTCCGCATGATGTGCTCCTCGATGGTGCCGCCGAGATGACCCTTCTCCTCGGCCCTGCGCAGCATGGGTGTGTCGACGAATCCTGGCGGTACCGCGTTGACGGTGATGCCGTGGGGCCCGTATTCCAGCGCCAGCGACTTGGTCAGCCCGTTGACGGCCGATTTCGCCGCGACATAGGCCGACATGAACGGCTGACCCGAATGCGTACTCGACGAGGAGATGTTGACGATTCGACCCCAGCCCGCATCCAGCATGTCGGGAAGGACAGCCTGTGCGCAGTGGTAGACACTGGTCAGGTTGATGTCGATCAGTCGCTGCCACGTGTCGAAGTCCGTGTTGGTGAACCGTTTGTGCAGCTCGAGTCCCGCCCCGTTGACAAGGATCGTGATCGGCCCCCACTGTGCCCGGATTTCGGCCAGTGCCGCGTCGATCTGTGCGCGGTCCGTCACGTCTGCCGTGTACTCGTATTCCGACGAGGACGGCTTCAGATCGAGGACCGCGACGCGGTAACCGTCCTTCCTCAGACGCTCCGCAACGGCACGTCCGATACCCGAACCGCCGCCGGTCACGACGGCAGATTTCATGACCACGCCTCGTCGCCGGCGATTGTGCTGCGGCGCATCAGGCGTTCGGACGACGGGTCGTACGGCAGTGCGCGGTGCAGCATGCCGGTGTTGTCCCAGATCACCACATCACCCACCTGCCACTCGTGGGTGTAGCAGAAGCGCTCCTGAGTGGTCCAGGCCAGCAGCTCGTCGAGGAGCTCGCGACTCTCGACAGGATCCATGCCCACGATGTGGTCTGCCGTCGCGCCGATGACCAGGGATCGGCGGCCGTCACGGCGATCCCAGATCAGCGACGACTCATGGGTGGGAAGCCGGCGCCAGAGCTCGACCTGCTCATCGGTGGGATCCGGATAGACCGTTCGCTGCGCCGCTTCGAAGCTGTGCAGCACGCGTAACCCCTCGTAGCGCTTGCGTTGCGACTCTGGCAGGTTCTCGTACGCCGCGTACGTACTGGCGAACTCGGTTTCACCGCCGATCGCCGCGACATGCCGGGCACTGAGAACGGTCATCTTCGCCGGCACATCGTTGGTGGTGTCGTCGATGTGCCAGCTCAGCGTGCCCTTGAGGTACTCTGCGGACCGCGTCTTCGCCGGGTCCAGAGAGACCGTCATGATCTCCTCCCCCGGTATCGGCTGCACCACGGTGCCGAGCTTTCGACTGAAGGCGATCTGAGCTTCGTCGTCGAGGTGAAGGCCCCGGATGAGCAGTACCCCCCGCCACTTCAGCGCCTCGGTCAGTCGAGGGACCACCGCCTCGTCCAGACTCTCGACACCGGTGACTTCGACACCGAATGCCGGAGTGAGCGCTCGAGTCTCGATCATGAAAAATCTCCGTTCGTACTCGATCGATCCCGGCCTGCTGCAGACCGGAGACCACACATCAGATGGATACGCCGGCCCTGTCGAGGCAGCGGTGAACGGCTTCCATGTAGGCGGTTTGACCGTGGAACGGACCACTCACGCCGATCGCGACTTCGAGGAAGGGGCTGTACTCGTCGTTGACATGGGTTTCCCACCGCGTGATCTCGGCGTCGTCGTTCGTCTCGACGAAGCTGTACGAATAGAACCCCATCGTGACGCCGTCCGCCTTGGTTCCTTCCCAACGGGTCTTCATGACGAAGCCGTTGTCGGCAGGCCAGTAGTCGAAGCTCTTCGGCTTCCAGTCCGGAAAGGTCAGGGAGTACGCCTTCGCTTCCAACGTCGACGTCCGGGCCGTGTCCTCTGCGACCTCGCTCATCCGAATGACCTGTTCGCCCGTGAAGTACGGCGACGTGTAGATGGCGTCGGCAGCGAACTTCCAGGCCCCGTCACTGTTTTCGCCCGCGTATTCTTCCCCGTCCTTGACACCCTGGCGCAGGTACGCGTTACCGTAGCTCTCGGCCATCCGGCGATGCTGAGCGATGCGTTCTTCGACGTTCATTCGATCTCCTCTTGGATACACGTAGTCGTTCGATCTCGGTCACCTCGGCGTTCCCCAGCGGGAGACACCGATAGGTCATTCCTGAATTCCGACACCCTCATAGCTCGCAAGCATCCCGGCCTCGGGCATCGCCATCTGCAGATACACGTCGATGTGGCGAATCTTCCCGGCCTCGTCGAATTCGAAGGCCGCCAGTGAATTCACCACGTTACTGAATTCCCCTACGCTGCTTCGCTCCTCGAGCTCGAGGAATACCAGCCCCGGCGTTTCGGTGACGCGCTTGAACACACCCTCCCACTCGGACGACGACGCCCAGTTCGTGAGGAAGTCGGTGTACTGCTCCCAGTTCATAACCTCTTTGAAGTTGCCCACTCGCTCGAATTCGTCGACCGCGACGAGCTCCGCCAGGGGCTCCCAGCTCCGGACGGAGAATCCGGAATCCTTGGCACTGTCCACAATGCGCTTCGTCACCCGGGTGTATTCCAGCACCGCACGAGACAATCCGGTGTACTCGTCGATGACGTCGTCTATCTTCCTCATTGCCAGAACCTTTCGAGTTTTCGTTCGCCGAGACCGAGAACGGCGTCAGCCCTTGCCTGCGAGGTAGCGATCCAGTACCGAATGGAATTTCGCGATGGGGACTTCTTCCCTGATGAGGGACATGTATTCGAGGGACTTGTTGCGCAAGCCGATCTGCTGGCGTGGCATCTGCTCGTAATCCTGTTGGAGCGCAAGGAAATACTTGAAGCTCCCTGGCTCCTCGACCTCGATCTGTTGCGCCCGGGCCGCCTCGCGATATTCCGCGGGCAGGTACATGACGCTGATGATCTGCCAGACGCATCGGGCGGGGTCACCGTCGGGATGCGGTGTGGCGACGATAACGGTCGCCTCTCCCGCCCGCACCGTCATGAAGAAATTCGGGAAGAGCACCCAGCCGTGATTGTCACTCATCTGCGCGTCGGTGAGTCCGCTGACGTCGAACCCCATCCCGGTGAGCGTTTCGCGGGTGGCTTGCTGGAGCAACGACCGACCCGAGACTCCCTCCGGATATTCCAGCACCCCGTCGGTGTTGCGGTACGAGTCGGCGAGCTCCTCGAGACGGGGAAGGTAGGCCGCGATCCCCGGAAACGTGCCCGGGAGTTCCCTGATCCCTTCGAGTTCGTCTTCCGGACCGAAGTTCTCCACATTCTTGACCTCGAAGGGAGCGACCGAGACGCTGTGGTCTTCGAAGAAGCGGTACCGGACGGTGGTCGGATCGATATTGATCACCCGAAGCAGTTCCGGATGAATTCCGGCGATGTGGTAGCCCTCGGAGAAGGCGTCGATGACCACCTTCCAGTTGCATTCCAGGCTCTCGCGAACATTGAGCACGGTGGTCATTTCATCCAAGTGGTACGGCGCGAGGAGTTCCGCGACTTCGTCTCCGAAGAACTCGACGAGCGGTGCTGCGTTCGGATCCGGATTGATGAAAACGAACCCGGCGAAACACTCGACCGACACCTGCAGAAGTGAGTGTTCGGCTTTGTCGATCTCCGCATCGAGATCCGACCTGCCGACGCCCACGAGATTGCCCTGCAAATCATAGGACCACAGGTGGTAGGGGCAGTTGATCCGAGCGCCGCCGCCTGTGCCCCGGCACAGGATGTTCCCACGATGCCGGCAGGCGTTGACGAACCCCCGGATCACGCCGTCCCTGCCCCGGACGATGAAATAGGACTGATCGAAGATATGGAACTCTTTGCGATCTCCCGCGTCGGGCAACTCGTCGGCACGGCCCACCACCTGCCACACACGTTCCCAGATCGAGACCCGCTCCCGCTCAGCGTATTCGCGGGATGTGTAGCGATCGGTCGTGATCTGCAGCGTCAACGGAGTGAAGTCGAGATCCGACAGGCCCGGTCCCGAATCGACCCATTGCCCCGGCCTCACCGATTCTCCTGCTTCCACAGGTTGCCCTGTACTCACCGATTCGACAGACACCATTCCTCGTCCTTTCATGCGAAACCACAGAGCTGGACGCCCGGCGCAACTCGCTCCGAGCAGGAAAAGGTCAGGTGGGTTTCGCCCCCACGACGTCGGCCCACCTGTGCATCGCCCCGAGCCCCCTCAGGAATCAATCAATCGATTGATTTCTATATGATGAAGGTCACATTCAATGGTGTCAATGGGCTACGTCACAACACATGAAGGAATTCTTTGCACTCCCCGACCGCCCCGCGATCGGCGTACAGGGATTCGAAGGCCCTGGCGGACAACGCGTCACCGACAAAGGCACGACCGGAGAAAACCCCGGGCGTGCCTGGAACCGCTCCAGCGGGCTGAACGTCGACGAGTCGGAAATCGAGGCCGTGGTTTGCGAACACACCCTTGCCGATCCCCATGGGACGGCCTCGTTGCAGAGCCCCAGCGTGGTGACACGCAGTGGCACAAGACGGTTGTCGCCGGCCGTGACCCGTGCCGCCCCGGAGCCGCTCGAACATTGCGAGTCATCGAGCACCGCCGATCCCTTGACAGCCTGACCTCACCGTCGGATGATCAGCGAAACATGTCGCCGATTCGGTGGGAGTCCCGTGCGTACAGGTGCCGCCCGTATGAGAGTCGCCGGATCCGTACTCATGACTGCAGTTTTCGTGACGCTTCTGCCTGCGTCCCAGTCCGCGTCGGCCACTCCGCTCTACGATTCGTATGTTGCGCTCGGGGATTCGTTCACCTCCGGTCCCGGGATTCCGCCTACGGTGTCGGAGGAATGCGGACGGTCGAGCAGCAACTATCCGACCCTGGTCTCGGAAGTATTGAACGTCTCCCGGTTCATCGACGTGTCGTGCGGCGCCGCGGTGAGCACCGACTTCACCGAATCCCAGTCGACGTTCGGCGGCGGCGGCGTGCTGCCGCAGTACGACGCCTTGACACCCGACGTCGACCTCGTGACGGTCGGCATCGGCGGGAACGACATCGGCGGGAACGACATCGGTCTGGTCCAGTTGGCGATCGGATGCATCAATCTGCGCCCGCCGCCCGATGGGCAGTCCTGTGCCGTGACGAACACCGCGGCCGGTTCCGACCGGGTCGACGCCGCGATCGACGCCTTCGGTCCGCGTTACGGAACGATCACCCAGGAGATCCGGGATCGTTCCCCGAACGCGAGGATCGTATTCGTCGGCTATCCCACGGCCATCCGCGACGGCGGATGCTTCCCCGACCAGCGGATGTGGCCTGAGGATGCGACCTACCTCCAGGACAAACTCGACAGGCTGAACGACGTCATGCGCCGGCACGTGCAGGATTCGGGCGCGGAGTACATCGATCTGACCGCGTCGACCGTCGGGCACGACTCGTGCGCCGACCCCGCAGAGCGCTGGATGGAAGGCCTTTCACCGGTCACCGAGGCAATCCCCCTGCATCCTAATGCTGCCGGGCACCGCAACGCCGCCGACCGGATCGTGGCCTCGCTGCTGGGATGAACCCGACCGGCCGCGCGGCCCTTCGCTATCCGAGGGAAGCATGTACCGCCGCTGCAAGAAGTGCGGCGACCGTCTGACGCATCACGGCGGTGGCGCCGTCGACGTCGAGGCCGTACTCGTCGCGCAGCACCGACCAGGACGCCCACGTGCTCGCGATTCCGAGTGCTTGGATCGTCTGCGTCCGGCGCGAGGCCGGAAGCGGTGCGAGTTCGCGCGCGAAGAGCACCTCGATCTCGTCGGTGACGCGCGCGATGTGCCGCATACGGTTGGTTCGCAACTCCCGCGAGAACGGCTCTCTCAATCCCGCCGCGCGCGCGTAGGGAGCGATGAACTCGAGCAGTTTCCCGCGTTGAGCGCAGAACTTGTCGACCCGTTCGGGCAGGTCGAGATCGGGTGAGACCGGCACGAACATCGTGTCCTGGCGGCTGAGAAGTTCGGCACCCGTGGTGCCGAACAGCGTTTCCAGATCGTTGAAGTTTGCCCATAGGGCACGCAGGGAGATTCCTGCCTGCTCCGCTATCTGCGCTCCGGTCGGCTTGAGTTCTCCCGCCTCGATCAGAGCGATGTGCGCGTCGATCACGGCGCGCCGGGTGCGTTCACCGCGTGCGGTCCGCCCGTCCGAGGTGCTGGTCACCACCGATTCCTCACCTGCATCGTTCGTGTACTGCTGTGCTCCATTCTGCCAGTGCACCCGAGCCTGCTCGCGCCGGCATGAACCCGCCCGCCGAGCCTCACTCCGCTGCGGCCGTGAGACCGCCGCCGTCGACGGAGAGGATCTGACCGGTCACCCAGGATGCGTCGTCGGACGCGAGGTAGGCGACCGCCGATGCGACGTCGGACGGCACGCCGAGGCGCTGCATCGGATATCGCGCCGCCACCTGCTCTTCCCGGCCTTCGTACAGTGCCGCCGCGAAGCGCGTCTTCACCACCGCCGGGGCGACTGCGTTGACACGGATCGCCGGTCCGAGTTCTGCCGCGAGTGAGCGAGTGAGTTGGTTGAGGGCCGCTTTGCTCACCCCGTAGAACGCAATTCCAGGTGCATGGGAGAACGCAGATACGGACGAGATGTTCACGACCGCACCACCTTCGGTGGTCAGCGCGGCGAAGCGCTGAGTCCAGGCCAACGCAGCGAGCACGTTCACCTCGAGAATCTTGCGGGCAGCCTCGAGGTCGAGATCGATCAAAGGACCGTAGACGGGGTTGGTACCGGCGTTGTTGACGAGGATGTCGATCCTGCCGAAACGATCGAGGGCTACCCGCATCACCTCATCGCGGTGGGCCGGGTCGTGCGCCTTGCCCGCCACACCGCACGCGACCTCGGGTCCGAGCGCCGCGACTGCTTCGGCGAGTGGCTCCGGCGACCTCGCCGTGAGCATCACCCGGGCGCCCTCCGCCACGAGGCGTTCTGCGATACCGAATCCGATTCCTCGACTGGCACCGGTGACCACCGCGACGCGGCCGTCGAGCCGGCGCGGGGCTCCCTCGTCGGATGCAACCACAGTCTCGACTCCTGTTCCGTAATGATCAGCCCGGACAGTAGGAACATACACTCACGGTGTTGTAACCTTTCGCTGCAAAGTGATGCCGGTCTCACTCGGACCCGGCAGATCGCCCGAAAGTCCGAAGAGGGCACGAGAGAAAGTGCACCCGCTGTGCAATCAATCGTCACCCGGAGTGAACCTCCGATCCGGCTCCGACTCGACGGCATCGAGGTTCGCTTCGGCGGCCTCGTCGCTCTCGAAGACGTGTCGCTGCAGGTACCGGCCGGCTCGGTGGTCGGCGTCATGGGCCCCAACGGCGCGGGGAAGACGACGCTGTTCAACGTCGTCTGCGGATTCCAGCGTCCGCGCGCCGGGACGCTGTCGTTCGACGGCCGCCCGGTGCGCCCCGCACCTCACCGCCTGGTCCGGCACGGGGTAGCGCGCACGTTGCAGGGACTCGGACTCTTCGGTGGACTCACCGTCCTCGAGAACGTCGCCGCGGGTGCGTCGCTGTCCCATCGCGCACCGTTCGTGACGAGCCTGCTCGGGTTGCCGTCCGGCGCGCGAACCCAGCGGGCGGCCCGAGACGCGGCTGCAACGCTGCTCGACGAGTTCGGGATCGGCGACTACGCACAGTCCCTCCCCCCGGCGCTCCCCTACGCGGTGGCGAAGAAAGTGGCGCTCGCACGCGCCCTCATCTCGGACCCGACGTTGCTCCTTCTCGACGAGCCCGCAGGTGGCCTGGACAGCGCCGACATCGAGGAACTCGGAACGCTGATCCGCCGGCTACCCGCGCGCGGCGACGGGTCACGCTCGGTAATGCTGGTGGAACACAACGTCGATCTGATCATGTCGGTGTGCGATCACATCGTCGTCCTCGACTTCGGCAAGGTGATCGCCGCGGGCACCCCCGACGAGATCCGTGCAGATCCGCTGGTTGCTGCGGCCTACCTCGGCGGAAAGGACGCGGCGTGAGCACACCACTCCTGCGTGTCGAAAACCTCACCGGCGGATACGGTCCCGTGCCGGTACTGCACGAGGTCAGCTTCGACGTCCCGTCGGGTACGATCGCAGCCGTCGTCGGCGCCAACGGTGCCGGGAAAACGACCCTGCTGCGCGCACTGTCGGGAATGCTGCCTGCCGTCCAGGGATCGATCAGTGTGTCGGGCAGTCCCGTGCTGGGTGTCCCGACGGAAAAACTCGTGCACCACGGCGTTGCCCACGTGCCCGAGGGCCGTGGCGTGATCGGCGAATTGACCGTCGAGGAGAATCTGCGGCTCGGTGGACTCTGGCGCAAGGACCGCGCGGACACCAAGCGCGCCATCGCCGAGATGTACGAGATGTTCGAACCTCTCGCCCGTCGACGGAACAGCAGCGGCCATCAACTCTCCGGGGGCGAGCGGCAGATGCTCGCGATCGGTCGTGCGCTGGTCGCACGGCCGTCGCTGCTGCTTCTCGACGAGCCGTCGCTGGGGCTCGCGCCGCGCATCGTGGACCTCATCATGACGGTCCTGCGCGACCTGCGTGACCGCACCGGACTGACTGTGGTGCTCGTCGAACAGAACGTTCACAGCGCGCTCCCGATCGCCGACCAGGCGATCGTGCTGGCGCTGGGTCGCATCGTCGTCGCCACGTCGGCCGCAGAACTCGTGATGGACAGCGACTTCCGCACCGCCTACCTGGGATTCTGAGGAGTAACCGATGGACAGATTCCTGTTTCTCACCGTGGACGGGCTCGCGCGCGGCGCCGTATTCGCGGCCTTCGCCCTCGCACTGGTGCTGATCTGGCGGGGCACCCGCGTGATCAACTTCGCACAGGGTGCGATGGCCGCGGCCACCACGTACATCGCTTACTCGGTCACGTCGGCAACCGGTTCGTACTGGTACGGGCTCCTCGCGGCGATCGTGAGCGGCTTCGTGCTGGGGGCGCTCGTCGAGCGGGTGCTGATCCGCCGCCTCGACCACAGCCGCCCACTGGCCGCGGTGATCGTCGCGCTCGGACTCGTCATGGTGATCCACGCAGTACTCGGCATGATCTACGGCAACGACTTCCGGCCGATGCAGTTGCCGTTCAGTCGTGATCCGTTGCGCGTCGGGAACGTTCCGCTGCTGTCACCGTACGACGTGTTCGTCTTCGCAGCGGTGGGCGTGGTGGTCATCGGCCTCGCCCTGCTGTTCACCCGGACCGACCTCGGACTGAGGATGCGGGCCTCCGCGTTCGCTCCGGACGTGTCTCGACTGCTCGGCGTGAAGGTCTCGTCGATGCTCACCCTCGGGTGGGCTCTGGCCGGTGCGGTCGGCGGGCTGGCGGCGCTCCTCGTTGTACCCACCGAACTCGGATTGAACCCGCACGCAGTAGATCTCGTGTTCATCTTCGCGTTCACCGCAGCCGTGATCGGCGGGCTCGACAGTCCGGTGGGCGCGGTACTCGGCGGACTCGCGACAGGCGTACTGCTGAGCTTCGTCAGCGGTTACCTCAGCGGGAGCATCGCGCCGATCGCGGTCCTCCTCATGCTGCTGGCAGTGCTCCTGCTGCGGCCCCAAGGCATCTTCTCCGGCGTCGCTGCCAGACAGGTCTGACCATGCACAGTTCCCGTTTCGATTCGTTCGCCGTACGCGCGGCGGTGGTCGCTGCCGTCACCGTCGCAGTCATCGCGATCATCTTCGTATTACCGCCGTTCCGGAACTACCAGTTGGCCACGATTGCCGCCTACCTTTGTGCGACTGCCGGATTGACCGTGCTCATCGGCCGCAACGGTCAGCTCTCGCTCGGCCACGGAGCGCTGATGGCCTGCGGGGCATACTCCTTCGCACTGACCTCGAACGCGATGGGCGACGCGGGAGCAACCGGGATCTCGGTTCTGCTCGTGCCGTTGGCCGCGTCCGTCATCGTGACTTCCGTGGTCGGCATCGTCGTCGGGGCGGCCGCGGCACGGTTGCACGGCCCCTATCTGGCCGGCTTGACGCTCGCGCTGGTCGTCGTGATCCCGTCTATCACCACCACGTTCTCCAGCGTGCTGGGCGGCGACCAGGGTCTGTGGGCATACGTGGAGGGGCCGCCTAGCAGCATCGCGGCGGCGTTCACCGTCGAACAGTGGCAGGCGACGATCGCGGTGCTCGCTGCGGCCCTCACCGTACTCGCCCTGTCGAATCTCATCGCCGGCGACTTCGGCCGCCGCATGCAGGCCGTGCGCGACGACGAGATCGCGGCGCGCCTCGCGGGTATCGACGTCGCCCACACCAAGATCACCACATTCGTGGTCAGTGCCGGTGCCGCCGGCCTCGGCGGCGGCGTGCTCGCGATGGTTTCCCAGAGCGCCTCACCGGGAGCGTTCGGCGTCACCTTCTCGCTGTTCCTGCTGATGGGTGTGGTCATCGGCGGCCTCGGGTCGCTTCTCGGCGCGGTGTGGGGCGCAGCGCTCCTCGTCGTGATGCCCGCGCTCGTGTCCGCACTCACCGACTCCCTCCAACTGTCTCCGTCCCTGGCCGAACGTCTGGACGGAAACCTCGCCATCGCCGTTTTCGGCGTCGCCGTCATCCTCATCGTGCTGCTCGCGCCGGCCGGTCTCCAGGGCCTGTTCGGGGCAGCAATCCGTCGTCTCCGGCCGGGTAGCGGCGGCCCGCGACACGGCCGTCACCGCGATTCCACTTCCGTCTCCACCCCACCGAAAGCAGAGGCCAGCATATGAAATCAGGTCGGCGACACCAACTTTCCCTCGTCGCACTCGCTGCGACGACGGCCCTGACGCTTGCCGCGTGCGGCAGTGGCACCACCGCGTCGACCGGGTCTTCCGGTGACGGGGACACCACCGGTGTCACCGACACCTCCGTGCTGGTCGGTACTCACATGCCGCTCACGGGCCCCGCCGCCGCCGGTTACTCGAAGATCCCCCCTGCCACCAAGGCGTACTTCGACTACATCAACGAGCAAGGTGGCGTACACGGCCGGACCATCGAGTACAAGGCACTCGACGACGGGTACAACCCGTCCAACACCCAGCAGGTCGTGCGGGAGCTGGTGTTGCAGGACCGCGTGTTCGCGATACTCGGCGGCCTGGGGACGCCCACCCATTCGGGTGTCCTCGACTTCCTGGACACCAACAATGTTCCGGACCTGTTCGTCGCGTCCGGTTCCCGAATCTGGAATCAGCCCGACAAGTATCCCAACACCTTCGGGTTCAACGCCGACTACACCGTCGAAGCCAAGATCATGGCGCAGTATGTCAAGGACAACCTCCCCGGCAAGAAGGTGTGCACGCTGGGGCAGGACGACGATCTCGGCGGCGACTACCTGGCGGGTGTCGAGCAGATCGTCGGGGCCGACGCCGTCGTCGAAAAGCAGTTCTACGCCACCAGCAACACCAATGTCGCCCCTCAGATCGGCGCGCTGCAGGCTGCGGGGTGCGAGGTCGTCATGCTCGCCACGATTCCCGGTTTCACGGCGTTGGCGATCGGGACCGCGGGCCGACTCGGTTTCCGGCCGCAGTGGACCACCGCCTCGGTGGGAGGCGACTACCTGACGCTGTCCAAGACCCTCGGCGACGCCGCCCCGCTCGCCGACGGGCTGCTCAGCACCAACTACCTGTCCTCGCACTTCAGCCAGGACGACGAGTGGACCACCAAGTTCCGGGAGATCAACGCGCAGTACAACAATGACGCCGAATTCGACGGCAACGTCGTCTACGGCATGTCCATGGCACACACGTTCGTTCAGGCACTCGAAGCCGCGGGTGAGAATCCCACTCGCGAATCGATCGTCGAGGCGATCCGGTCCACCGACTTCACCGGCCCCAACCTCGTGCCGTTCCGGTTCTCCGAGGACGACCATTCCGGAGCCGGGGGTGCACGAGTCAACCAGGTCGCCAACGGTGTCCAGGAGTACTTCGGACCTGCGTACACCACCACGGACGCTCCCGGCGATCCGGTCGTGGAGTACCGAGCAGAATAGCGAACAACGGCAAGCCCGAAGAATACGGCTGCCGGCACATCCACAGACGGCGTCGGCCGGGCATCACACAGGATGCCCGGCCGACGCCGGTGTTGTGCAGTGGTCGTCCTCCGTCGAGTCGGCCACCGACGTCGATGGATGTGGTGGTCGAAGGTCATCGGCCGGCAATCGCGAACAACTCGGACCACTCCGTTGGGGTGCACCGAACGGGGTCACAATCCATGGGGCAGGTCCGCTCACACCTGTCCGGTACGGCGCACCGGAGGGATCTGCCGTGGCCGGCGTCGTTTATGTGAGAACGCGGTATCGGAGGTGGGCTTCGCTGGCGAATGCCGATGTGCCGACACGCTCCAGTCTTATGGGCTTGCTCAGGCCGGTGAAGAGCGAAACCCCTTGTCCGAGAATGATCGGTACGACGTGCAGCTGGATCTCGTCGACCAGGCCGAGTTCGAGACACTGTCTCGAGATGCTGCCTCCGAGCACGCTGACCCACTTGTCCCCTGCCGCCTTCTCGGCGGACTCCACGGCCTGGCCGATATCGTCGACGACGAACGTGTACGTCACGCCGTCTTTCTCGATCGGATCATGAGAACTGTGGGTCATCAGGTACACCGGCACCCCGGCCATTCCCCCGTAGGGAACTTCTCCGTCATCGATCGTCTGCGTTCTGTTCGCGCCTCCGACTACCGCGCCGAGTTCACTCATAACTCTTCCCGCGACGGCTTCGTCCTCAGGAGTCACGGTGAATCCGTTCATCCAGTCGACCCCTCCGTCTACGTCGGCCATGAATCCGTCCAGGCTCACCGTCGCGTGGATGATCACCTTCGCCATTGCGCCTCCTAGGGCACGTGCGGTTCGATCCAAATTTGAGGCGAGACGGTCGACTCGCCTCAGCCGAAGGGTATCGGCCGGATTGTTGCGAGTCAAGCGACTCACCTCTAAGTCATACTGAATGCATGCCCCGCGAACTCTCCGCCTACCATCGACAAATCGCTGACGAGAACCGGGCGGCGATTCTCGAGGCCGCCGCCGCGCTGTTCCTCGAACTCGGATACGATCGAACGCCGTTGGCCCGGGTCGCCGACCTCGCCGACGTCTCGAAAGCGACTCTGTTCAAACAGTTCCCGACGAAAGCAGAACTCTTCGAGGCAGCAGTACTCGCGGCGAGCGACACGTCGGGCTCCGAGCCGCTGAGCCCACCACCCGGAGACTTCCACGCAGGTTTGGTCAGTCTCGGCTCGGCATATGCGGAGCTGTTGTCCCGGCCCCGAACGGCAGACCTGATGCGAGCGGTGATTGCCGAATCCGCGAGGTTCGCAGAACTGCGCGAGAGGACTTTCAACTTCGGCACGTTGCCCCTACTGAGAGCACTCAGGAGCTACTTCGAGGAGGTGAACGCTGAGGGAACCGCACGCGTGGACGACCTCGATGTCGCAGCGGCACAGTTCCTCGGCATGATCGCCACTATCGTGTTCTGGCCACGCCTCATCCACGGCAACTGGTCACTGACGGATGAAGAGACGCTCCACACTGTCGACGAAGCCGCTCGGACCATCGTCGCCCGCTACGCGGCGAAGTAGACGGACTCATAGTCGCGCGCATCGGACGAGGGCGCTGCTTCCTGGCCGCACAACCGACGACGGGCTCCGCAACTCGGCGGACCTGGCCCGTATCAGGTCCACAAGCAGGCACTGGGATTCACCGACTCTGCCGATCGGTCTCACTCCAGAACTGTCGCCATCGCCGAGAGTCGTTGCGCGAGAGCTTTTGCCGTCTCCCGTAGTTCGGGGGGTTCGAGGACCACGGCGTCGAAACCCAATCGCGCCACGTGCAGGGCGAGCCAGTCCAGATCCTGCCCGCCGACGACGAGCAGGCACCAGCCATCGTGGCCGTCTTCGACGCGGCCGACCTGGGGCGGATCCAACTCCCGCACCCGGTCGGCCTCGGCGCGCAGACGCACCCGTGCGAGGTAGCGATACGGCGCCTCGGTCACGGCACGCTGCACATACGCGATCGGGTCCGGATAGTCCCTCGGACGGAAGCGCCAGGTCGACGCCGCCACATCACCCATGCGGTCCAGCCGGAAGGTGCGCCAGTCGTCGCGGTCGACGTCCCAGGCCATCAGATACCAGCGGTGTCCCGCCACAACCAGTCGCACCGGTTCGGTCGTACGTTCCCGATCCTCGCCGTCGCGGTCGGGGTACCGGAATCGCACCCGTACCGCGTCGCGGCAGGCACGGGCGAGGACCATCAGTGTGTCCGCATCGATCTCGATTCCCGGGCCGACGAGGGTCTCCATCGCGCCGTAGACGGCCCGCACCTCCGCCCGGAGCCGAGGTGGCATCACCTGGTCCAGCTTGGCCAGTGCACGCAAGGAGGCCTCGGCCGATCCGGCGATAGTGCTGCCCGAGGCCAGCCGCAACGACACCGCGGTCGCGATGGCCTCCTCGTCGTGGAAGAGCAGCGGAGGCAGGCGGGTGCCCGCGCCGAGTCGATAACCACCACCGACACCGGCGGTCGCGTTCACCGGATAGCCCAGCGCACGCAACCTCTCCACATCCCGGCGGACGGAACGATCGGTGACACGCAATTCGGACGCGAGGTCCGCAGCAGTCCAGGACGGCCGGCTCTGCAGCAGAGCAAGCAACCGCAGGACCCGCTCGGTCGTAGCCTCGACGGTCACAAGTTCGATCGTCGCACAGATCACGGAACCCAGCTGTCCGCTATATGGGGAAACCTCTAGCCCATGACGGAACGCAACTGGAACTCCCTACTGCGAAACCAACTCGACGCCTACCCGGTACGCGACCGACTCGACGGCCTCACCGACGACGAATATTTCTGGGAACCCGCGCCGGGATGCTGGAACGTGCGACCGCGCGGCACCGGCACCGCGCCTGTGCAGGCCGGGGCGGGATCTATGACGATCGACTTCGCGTTTCCCGAGCCGGACCCGCCACCGTTGACGACGATCGCGTGGCGACTAGGCCACGTCATCGTGGGGGTCCTCGCAATGCGAAACGCGTCCCATTTCGGACGGGCGCCCACCGACTATGCCTCCTTCGAGTACGCTGCAACCGCAGACGAGGCACTCGCCCAACTCGACGCGGAATACGCGACCTGGACCGCCGGAGTCGAATCACTCGGCGAAGGTGGCCTGTTCCGCCCGTGCGGAGAGGCGGAGGGGCCGTACGCCGAATACCCGATGGCGGGCCTTGTACTGCACATCCACCGCGAGTTGATCCATCACATAGCCGAGGTGTGTCTGCTCCGCGACCTGTATCTACACACCCGTTCCACTCGACAGGAGGTGGGCTGAGATGGCCCGTGACATCCAGATCACGTTCGACTGCGGCGATCCCGCGAAGCTCGCGGAGTTCTGGGCCGACGTCCTCGGTTACGAGGTGCAGGCTCCCCCTCCGGGCTTCTCGTCGTGGGACGAAGCGCTGGAGGCGATGGGAGTGCCACCGGAACACCGCAACGACGCGTCCGCTGTCGTCGATCCCGACGGGACCGGACCGCGACTGTTCTTCCAGCGGGTTCCGGAAGGGAAACAGGCGAAGAATCGAGTGCATCTCGACGTGCGGGCCGCTGGAGGGGACGACGAAAACCGGATGTCGGCCCTCGAGACGGAAGCCGAGCGCCTCGTCTCGCGCGGAGCCGAGCGGATCGGCCGCCACGAGCCCGATCCCCCGCTGAACGCCGGGCACATCGTGATGACCGATCCCGAGGGCAACGAATTCTGCCTCGACTGACGGCCGGGGATCGTGCACGGCCGGCTCACGAGCTGTCGGAATCCTTCGCGGTGCAGGCGTACCGGCTAAGCGGCGTAGCCGGCGGCGAGCAGCTCGCCGGCCGAGACAGCCTTCTCCTCTGCGGTCTTGCGCATCATCGCCGCCGTCTCGGTGAACTCGTCGAGTGCGGGATTGCTGCCCACGAGGGTGAACTCACGCTCGACGATCGTGACGTCTGCGCCCCAGACATCGACGAGGATCCTGCGTGCGTAGTCGGTGCCGTGGTCCCACCCGTCGCGAGGCGTTCCGGGCCCGTACGCACCACCGCGCGTAACGACCAGGACCGTGGGTGTCCCGTCGAGAAGGCGAGCGCCGTGCGGAGCGCCGACCACGGCGAGGTCGATCCAGGCTTTCGCATGCTGGGAGATCCCGTAGTTGTAGAGCGGAAGCGCCAGAATCGCGGTCGTCGCCTGCTGCAGCTCGGTGGCGAGTCGTTCCGCGAGGTCGAGGGCACGGCGCTGCGACTCGCTGCGATCCTGTTCCGGTATGGCACTTCCGGAGAGAGCCTCGCCCCATGCGTCGGACGGCAGCGCGTCCCGACCGACGTGGCGCCGCACGACAGTGGCCTCGGGGTGTGCTGCGGTGACTCGGTCGTGAACGAGATCGGCCAGTGCGCTGCTTGCGGAGTGGTCGCCTTGGATGCTGGCGTCGATACGGAGTAGGTGCATGATTTCTCCCGAGAGGTAGGACTTGAATGTTCAAGTCGGACGCTACACGCGGCGCCTTGAATGTTCAACACGTCGGGTACGGTATTCCTGTGAGCGTCGAAAACACCCGCGCATCCGCCCCCTCCGGGAACGACGAGAATCTCTGGCTGTCACCGGACCAACTGCGCGATTGGGTATCCCTCGTCGAACTGCTGTCGACGCTTCCCCCCGCCATGGACGCGCAGCTCAAGCGAGACGCGGGGATGAATTCGTTCGAATACCACATCCTCGCCGTGCTGGCCGAGGCGCCGGACCGCACCCTGATTCTCAGCGAGCTGGCCCCGTTGGCACAGGGCTCACTGTCCCGCCTGTCCCACGCGATCACCAGACTCGAGCGGTCGGGATGGGTCGAGCGGCGCAGCTGTACCGTCCGCGGCGGTCGGCGAGCCGAAGCGTGGCTCACCGACGCCGGTATTGCGAAGCTCGAGGAGACCGCGCCGGGCCACGTCCGAGAGGCGCGTCGTCTCGTCGTCGACGTTCTCACTCCCGGCCAGTTCGCCGCGCTCGGCGATGCCGCCCGGACTATCAACGCGGCACTCGCGGATCGGCCGAATGCCGGTCGGCCCAAGACTGACCGAGCCGAAATATTTTCTGCCGCAACACTTCCCGGAGATAAAGCAGGACCCGCATAGTTGTCGCTGTATGTGAACAGATCCGCGTGCAATCGAATATCCGGTGGCGTATCCGGCCGTCCGTGTGAAGATCGTGGGCATGTACGTCTTCCTGGAGACCGAACGGCTTGTGCTGCATCCTTTCACCGGCACCGAGGCGGAAGCCGACGACCTGTTCGCACTCGAGAACGACCCCGACGTCATGCGTTTCATCAACGGCGGCAGATCGGTGAGCCGCGAGACCATTCGTAGGCAGATACTTCCTCGACTCCTCCACGACTACCCGTGCTTCGGCACTCGCGGATACTGGGCTGCGGAGGAGAAGAGCACCGGGATGTTCCTGGGCTGGTTCGAGTTCCGTCCCTTGGACGACTACAGTCCCGCCGTGGTCGAACTCGGCTATCGATTGGCCGGGACCGCCTGGGGGAAGGGCTTTGCCACGGAGGGCTCACACGCGCTGATCCACAAGGGCTTCACCGACCTCGGAGTGGATCGGGTCACCGCGAACACGATGGCGGTGAACACACGATCTTGCCGTGTGCTGGAAAAGGTGGGTCTGTCGTTCGTCCGGAACTTCACCGGAGACTGGCCGGAGGCGATCGAAGGATCCGAACACGGTGACGTCGAGTACCACCTCACCCGGGCCGACTGGGAACAGCGCCGGTAGCTGTTTCCGCTTCCCGCTGGGCTCGCCCCACGATGAGTTCCGCCGCGCCGGCGAGTCGACCCATTCGACGACGTTTCCGCGGGAAGGACCTGACGATGAACGAGGACACCGACAGCGCATTCATCGACGTGATGACGATCGGAGTGCCGGTCACCGACCAGGACCGCGCACTCGAGTTCTACGTCGGGAAACTGGGCTTCGAGAAACGACTGGATGTACCCCTCGAACAACTCGGGGGCCGTTGGATCATCGTTGCGCCGCCCGATGCCCGCACAACAATCGCACTGGTTCCCGCCGGCGACGGCATTCCCGCAGGTATCGAGACCGGTGTCCGGCTGACTACGTCCGATGCCGCCGCGCTGCACACGCAACTACGCAATCGAGACGTCACAGTCGGTGAACTGCTCCTCTGGGACGGCGTGCCGCCGATGTTCACGTTCCGCGATCAGGACGGGAACGGTTTCGAGGCGGTCGAGCAACCAACCCTCGAAGCCGTCTGAGTTGCCTCTCGAGGCAGCAAGATCGCGATCCGTTTTGACGGCTTCCGAGTCACAAAGAGATCCAGCCCGCCGCGATACCGGCCACTGCGACGACCGCCAGGACGGCTGCACCGAGAAACAGGATCAACTCGACGGGACCGAACACTCGGCGACCCTGTTCGCGGCGAGTCAGGACGAACAGAATTGTGGCGGGCGCATAGAAGATGAACGAGAGCAGAACCAACTGGACCCCGGCGGCGACAACCAGAAACGCCGTGTACACGGTGGCCAGCGACGAGATCACGAGGTCGACCCGAAGCGTTGCCGGTCTCTCGCCGTCGTAGGTCTCCCGGGTCGTCCGCAACTTCAATGCATATGCGGCCGCGAGCAGGAACGGGATCAGCGTCATGACAGCGGTCATGTCGAGCGCGAAGTCGAACGCGTCTTCGGAGAAATAGGTCGATACGAGCATGACTTGCGAGAGCAACGTGCTCAGGGCCAACGCGTTGACGGGCACGTCCCGATCGGTTTGACGCGCCAGAAAGCGCGGCATGTCGCGATCGCGCGCAGCGACGAACAGCACCTCGGCGGCCATCAGTGTCCACGTCAGGTACGCACCGAGTACAGCGACGATCAAACCGATGCTGACGAGCACGGTGCCCCACGACCCGACGGCCGCGTCGAGCACACCCGCCATCGACGGCTGGCGAAGCTCGGCGATCTCCTCGGCCGGCAAAATCCCGTACGACACGATAGTGATCGAAGCGAAGACCGCCAGCACGCTGACGAACCCGAGGATCGTGGCTCGCCCGACGTCCTCGCGACGTTTCGCATGACGTGAATACACGCTTGCGCCCTCGACGCCGAGGAACACGAAGACCGTGACGAGCATCGTGGCACTCACCTGGTCGAACAGCGACCCGTAGGACCCTCCGCCCCAATTCGACGCGAACGCGTGCGGGTCGAACACGAACAACGCCAGCAGCACGAAGACGATGATGGGGATGATCTTCGCCACCGTCACGATCCGGTTGATCGAGGTTGCTTCTTTGATACCTCGACGCACCAGCAGGAAGAACAACCACAGCCCGACTGTGGAGGCGGCGATGGCCGGCACCGTGTCTCCCGCTCCCAGGCCGGGAATCCACTGACCGAGGGTGGACATGATGAGCACCCAGTAGGTGACGTTGCCGACGCATGCGCTGGCCCAGTACCCCGCGGCCGCGAAGAAGCCGGTGTACTCGCCGAACCCGGCCTTGGCGTAGGCGTAGATCCCCGCATCGAGTTGGGGCTTACGGATTGCGAGGCGCTGGAACACGAACGCGAGTGTCAGCATGCCAGCGCCGGCGATCGACCAGGCGATCAACGCCCCGGCTACGCCGGTTTCCTGCGCGAACCGGCGTGGCAGCGAGAAGACACCGGCACCGACCATCGATCCCACCACCATCGCGGTGAGGGTCAGAAGGGAAACCTTCGTTGTTCGATTTGCCGCTGTTGCGGTGCCGCCGTCCTGTGTCATCCTCGGATTCGTTCCTGTGATCGAGCAATGAACAGGTCTCCACTCGGAGCGCTTCCGGTACGACAACGCTAGCGTCAGGCCGCCCGACGAGTGCGAGCTTTGCGAAACGGCGAATGCGGCGGACAACCACCGCCCGAAAGTTCTCCGGCATACGCTGGTTGCCGTGGGTGCTCGCGTGACGCGGGTCCGGTCCTCAGGCGGTGCGAGTCGGCACGAAAGCCGATGCGCCCTGCCTTTTCACCCCCGGCGTGCACGAATGCGTCGTCCGCATCCTCACCGTCACCTCCTGGGAGGAGCAGCACCATGCACACACGCACCCTCGGCCAGGGCCTCGAGGTTTCCGCGATCGGCTTCGGCGCCATGGGAATGTCGCAGAGTTACGGCCCCAATCCCGGCACCCGCGACGACATGATTGCCGTCCTGCGCTCCGCACTCGACGCGGGTGTGACCTTCTTCGACACGGCAGAGGTATACGGTCCGTATGTCAACGAGGAACTCGTCGGAGAGGCCCTGGAGCCCGTTCGAGATCAGGTCGTCATCGCAACGAAGTTCGGTTTCCGCATCGAAGGCGGAGCCACCGGCTTGGACTCCCGCCCCGAACACATCCGAGCCGTAGCGGATGCTTCCCTGAAGCGGTTGCGGACCGACCGTATCGACCTGTTCTACCAGCACCGCGTCGACCCCGACGTCCCGATCGAGGACGTTGCCGGCACAGTCGGTGAGTTGGTCGAAGCAGGCAAGGTTCGCCACTTCGGGCTGTCCGAGGCGGGCGTCGACACGATCTTCCGCGCCCACGCCACCTACCCTGTCACTGCACTGCAGAGCGAGTATTCGCTGTGGACCAGGGACCCCGAGGGCAGGATTCTTGCCATTCTGAGCCAGTTCGGCATCGGTCTCGTGCCGTTCAGTCCGCTCGGCAAGGGTTTTCTCACCGGCACCGTGAGCGCGGAGACGTCGTTCACGGATGGCGACGTCCGCACCACGATCCCCCGTTTCGACGCCGCGAATCGTGCCGCGAACGAGATCCTCATCGCCCACGTCCGACAGCTCGCCGAACAGCGCGGAGCGACCCCTGGCCAGATCGCACTCGCCTGGCTCCTAGCTCAGCAGCCGTGGATCGTGCCGATTCCCGGCACCCGACGCACCAGCCGCGTCGTCGAAAACGCCGCCTCCACCGCCGTGGCGCTGTCGGCCGACGACCTCGCCGACCTCGACACGCTCGCGGCGCGCCTCGGCGTCCACGGTGACCGATACAACGAATTCCACATGCGTCTCGTGGGCCGCTGAGGCTGCCGATTGCCGAAGAATGACAGGTGCGGTTGTCGCGTGCGGAGAGATGCGCCCACCGGCCGGCGGTGTCCGACTGGACCCAGTCCATGAGTTTCGGGAATATGCAGTGCTGTCGACGGTTTCGCCGCTGAGAATGTGGGGCGGGCGGGGCTCGAACCCGCGACCAATGGATTATGAGTCCACGGCTCTAACCGACTGAGCTACCGCCCCTCCGCAGCGACGTCGCCACAGAACACTGTCCGCATCGAACAGCGCTTCGGAATGGTACCCGGAAATGCGCGGGCGATTCGACACGGGGTGAGGCAGCGTTGTCGTCATCGTCACACCGACTACCTACCCAACGAAAAATCCTCCCACCCGCGATGGGTGGGAGGATTTCAGGTGCTCCCCCGGCTGGACTCGAACCAGCAACCGTTCGATTAACAGTCGAATGCTCTGCCAATTGAGCTACAGGGGATTGTCCTGCGGTGCTCCGCGGGTTTCCCCCGGTGCGTGGAAAACCATAGCGCCCTACCCGCCGCGACGCCAAATCGCCTGCACAGTGCGCGTCCGCACGAAGATCAGGCAGGATGGAACGGACGCGCAGACACGGGTGGAAGGACAGCACATTGATGGGTTTGTTGGTCGGAGTCGCAGCGGGCTATGTACTGGGCACCAAGGCGGGCCGCGCCCGATACGAGCAGATCAGCAAGACCGCCCGGGCGGTGGCGGGTAGCCCGGTTACCAAGAAGGTGATCGAGGTGGGGCGACAGAGGCTTGCCGACTCGCTGAGCCCTCAGCCGAAGCTCGAACCGATGAAGCCGATCGACGAGCACACCACGATCATGATCCCGCGAGATCAACTGAAGAAGTAGCTGCTCAGCCGGCCAGGCCGTCGCCACTCGTATCGCCGATGGCCTGGTCGAGCAAGCTCCGCCGGTACTGCTCGAGGGCCATGAGGTCGCCGAGAAGGGCATGGAATTCGTCGGATTCGGTTGCCGGCGAGATGCGCTGCAACTTCGACTTCAGTTCCGCGACCTGCTCCCCCACCCACACCTCTTGCAAGCGGGCCAGTACGCCGCCGATGTAGCGCGGGATGCGGTCTTCCTCGGCGGGTATCGGCTCGACAGCGAGTTCCATCACCAGGGAGTGCGCCACGGGGTCCTTCGCGGCGCGTCCGACCGCGTCGACCCACTCGCCGCCACCCATCCCCGAGCCGGTTCCACCGGCGGCCGCGACCGCCGTGCGCACAGCCGCGTAGGCGGGGTCGGTGAAGGTCTCGTTCGGCAGCGAATCGAATACGGTACCGGCAATGCCCGGGTACTGGAGGGCAGCCTTGAGCGCGTCGCGTTGCGGCCACAGGGACGGGTCGTTCGGGCGCGGACGACGCAACGCCGACGTGGGCGTCGCGGGAGCTACGGTGGCTCCGGCCCGCGGCTTCGCTTCGGGCGCCCGGGCGCCGCGACGGGCTTCTTCCTGGACTCGGCGCCGCACCGCAGGGATGTCGTCCCAGCCCACCCAGTGCGCCAGTTGCACCGAGTAGTTGTCCCGCAAAGTCCTGTCCTTGATCTGCGCGACCACCGGGACGCATCGGCGCAGCGCTTCGACTCTGCCCTCCGCGTTGTCCAGATTATGTTCGGAGAGAATGGATTTCACCACGAACTCGAACATCGGAGTTCGGCGGGCGACGAGATCGCGGACGGCACCGTCACCGGACTCCTGCCGCAGTTCACACGGATCCATCCCCTTGGGGGCGATCGCGACGTAGGTCTTCGCCGCCGTCTTCTGGTCTCCCTCGAACGCCTTCATCGCGGCAGCGCGCCCCGCGTCGTCACCGTCGAAGGTGTAGATCACCTCGCCGCGGAAGTAACTGTCGTCCATGAGGAGACGGCGGAGCATGGCGAGATGTTCGTCACCGAAGGCGGTGCCACAGGCGGCCACAGCCGTCTTCACGCCCGCGAGATGCATCGCCATGACATCGGTGTAACCCTCGACGATCACGGCTTGGTGGGATTTGGCGATCTCCCGCTTCGCAAGATCCAGCCCGAACAGCACCTGAGACTTCTTGTACAGCTGCGTTTCCGGCGTGTTCATGTACTTCGCGGTGATCTGATCGTCGTCGTAGAGTCGCCGTGCCCCGAAGCCGATGACGTCGCCGGAGAGATTGCGGATCGGCCACAGCAGTCGTCGGTGGAACCGGTCGATCGGCCCCCGACGTCCTTCGCGCGACAGTCCGGCCGCCTCGAGTTCGGAGAATTCGAAGCCGCGCCCGAGGAGGTGCTTGGTGAGCAGATCCCACCCGGCGGGCGCAAAACCGCAGCCGAACATCTCGGCGGCGGCGCTGTCGAAGTTGCGTTCGGTGAGGTAGTCGCGTGCCGCCTGGGCGCCCGGCGTCCGGAGTTGTTCCGCGTAGAACTCCTGGGCGGCTGCATTGGCCGCGACGAGGCGCGCACGGGTACCGCGGTCGCGCTGGACCGACGGTCCGCCACCTTCGTAGTTGAGGGTGTATCCGACCCGCTCGGCGAGTTGCTCGACGGCCTCCACGAAACTGACGTGTTCGATCTTCTGCAGGAACGAGTAGACGTCGCCGCCCTCGCCGCACCCGAAACAGTGGAAGTGCCCGTGGTTGGGGCGTACGTGGAACGACGGCGATTTCTCGTCGTGAAACGGGCACAGTCCCTTGAGAGAGTCGGCGCCACCCCGCTTGAGCGCGACGTATTCGCCGACGATGTCCTCGATGCGGGCGCGGTCGCGAATGGCCGCGATGTCTCTGTCTGAAATTCGGCCGGCCACGACGTCGATTCTAAGCCGCTGCGCCGCGGGTGCCCGCAGCGGTGGTGCCGCGTCGCAGCACTATCCCCAACTGGCCTGGGCGGCGAGGCTGTCGCGATCGATGCGCTCGAGGCGGGATTCGGTGCACGACGCGATCTGATCGACGACCACCCGCACCCGGGCCGCGTCGTCGGGGGCGTCGTTCCACGCGGCGACGAAGAACGGATCGAGCCCCACCGGAGCGGTCCGGAGAAGCCATTCCGCGACGCGGTGGATGCGCTCACGCTGCGCCTCCTGCCGGGTGCGGTGCACACGATCGGACATGACGAACTGCAACGCCATCGTCTTGAGCAGGGCCACCTCGGCGGCCACCACGGGTGGGATCACCAGGTCGGCGTCGTATCTCGTGACGGGTTCGTCGCCGGTGACCTCCCGGGTCCCGAGGATCGCCGCGGTGGCGTAGCGGCCGACAAGTTCGCTGGTGAGTCGTTTGAGCGCGACGGAACTGGCGAGGGTGCCGTCGTAGGTGCCGACGTCGATCACCACGGGCATCGCCGAGAGGCGTTTCGCCGCCTCGGTGAGTTCGGCGGGCTCGAGCCCCGAGAATTCGCGCATACCGAGTTCGATGAGTGCAGACACCGCATCCGCGTCGCCGAGGACCCGCAGGTCGATCCGGCCGTCGATGACACCGTCCTCGACATCGTGCACGGAGTACGCCACGTCGTCGGACCAGTCCATGATCTGCGCCTCGAGGCACTTGCGCTGCCCCGGCGCCCCCTCCCGGACCCACTCGAGCACCTCGACGTCGTCGTCGTAGGCACCGAACTTCGCCCCCGGCGAGGGCCGGGTCCACGGGTACTTGAGGGTCGCGTCGAGCGCTGCCCGGGTCAGGTTGAGCCCCGCGCTGGTCCCGTCGGGGTAGAGCACCTTCGGTTCGAGACAGGTGAGGATGCGCAGGTTCTGCGCGTTTCCTTCGAATCCTCCGCACGGCGCGGCCACCGCGTCCAGGGCGCGCTCCCCGTTGTGCCCGTAGGGCGGGTGCCCGATGTCGTGGGCCAGTCCCGCGAGATCCACGACATCGGGGTCGGCTCCGATCCCCTCCGCGATGCTGCGGCCGATCTGGGCGACCTCCATCGAATGCGTGAGCCTGGTGCGCGGGGTGTCCCCGTCGCGAGGTCCGACGACCTGCGTCTTGTCGGCCAGCCTGCGCAGGGCAGCGCAGTGCTGGACCCGCGCGCGGTCTCGGGCGAATGCGGTGCGGTCGGCGGCGACACGTTCCGCGCCGTCCAGCGCCGACCGTTTCGGCGCTTCGGCGACACGCCGCTCCAGATCGTGTTCGGTGTAGCCCTGCATCAGACCGTCCTTCGTCGCGCCGACTGTGTGTCCGTCGGCCCTACTCACTATCCCCGCCTACCCATACCCGGCCGGTCACATCTGGGCCACTCGGGCGGCTCCCTCTGCCGTGGTCACTGCTCCGCCGTGTACGGGAAGTCCGCGGAGAAATGGGTGATCTGATACCAGATCAGTGCGCCGGTCTCACGGGCGATCGCATGCATCTGGGAGTTGCGGGTGAACACTGCCGGCCCCTGACGGGTGGGCGCCGTCCATGCGTCGAGTCCGGAATCGCGGGCCATCGTCCGGGTGCGGAGCGAATGCCACGGGTCGCTCACCAGGACCGCCGAGGACAGACCCATCCCGTCCATCTCTCTGCTCACCGCTTCCACACTGAGCAGGGTGTCGGATCCTTCTTCCACCGCGATGATCGCCTCCGCGGGCACACCCCTCGACACGAGGTAGTTCTTGCCCGCGGCCGCTTCGGTGAAAAGGTCGCCCTCCTGTTTGCCCCCGACCGTCACGATCCTCGGGGACACGCCCGCCTCGTACAGCTTGAGTGCCTGTTCCAGCCGGGCCTCGAACACCGACGACGGCGTTCCCGAATACTGGGCGGCGCCGAGCACCACGATCGCGTCGGCGGGCGTCCTGTCGTCGATGCGGGCGACCTGCCATACCCGGACCGCGGTTCCGCCGACGACGAGTACGGCGGCGAGCAAGGCACCGACCACCAATCGCCTCAGCCACCGTGCAACGCGGGCGCCCAGGGCGAGGTCGTCCTCGGCACGGCGCGGCGCGGGGACCCGGGGGCGGGATTCGGTACTCACCCCCCAAGTCTGCCAGTGCCCCCGCGGAACGAAGCGGGATGACGCGCCGACCACGTTTCCTACCCTCGAACCACTAGATTCGGAGACATGCCTTACGCCTCGTCTCCGCGCCGACATCCCGCACGGATCGTGCCCGCACTGCTGCCCCTCCTGCTGGCGGCGACGGCCTGGCTGTTGATGCCCGCAGCGGCGTCGGCCGAGCCGCCTTCGCGCCTCCAATCACCGATCAGCGACTCGGCGGGCGTCCTCGACGCGGACGGCACCGCGCGCATCCAGCAGGCCGTGGACACCCTGTACAACGAACACCGTCTGCAACTCTGGGTGACGTACGTCCCGAGTTTCGACGGCCAGAACTACGACGCCTGGGCGCAGGCGACCGCGCGAGCCAGCAACTTCGGCCCGGACACGGCACTCCTCGCGATCGCGACCGAGGACCGCGAGTTCGCACTGTGGACCCCGTCGGGTTCGGATGTCAGCGCGTCCGAGCGCGATCGCATCAGTTCGAACGACATCACGCCCGCGTTGCGCGCCGGCGACTGGGCGGGCGCTGCTGTCGCGGCGGCCGACGGACTCGATGCCGCGCTGACCCCGTCGAGCGCGCCCACGACCACGCTCCTCGTCGGCGGTGGGGTGATCGCCGCAGGCGCGGGCGGCGTCTACGCGTATTCGCGGCGATCCAAGCGCAAGCGCACCGAGACCGCTGCCGCGCGTGCCGCGGCGATCGACCCCGCCGATACCGGTGCCCTCGCAGCGCTTCCGATCGAGGGGCTCGAAACGCACGCGCGGAAGGTGCTGGTGGACACCGACAACGCGGTGCGGTCGAGTTCGGAGGCACTCGAGTTGGCGCGCGGCGAATTCGGCGACACCGCGGTCGCACCGTTCGATCGGGCATATCGCCAGGCCCAGGCCGCCCTCGCGAACGCGTTCCAGATCCGTCAGCGACTCGACGACGACATTCCCGAGACTCCGCAGCAACAGCGCGACATGCTGGTCCAGCTCATCTCCTCGTGCGGCCAAGCCGACCGTGAGCTCGACGCGCAGGTGGAAGCCTTCGACCAAATGCGCGATCTGCTACTTGACGCTCCCGACCGGCTCGACGCACTGACACAGCGAGCGATCGGTCTGCGGGCGCGAATCCCGCAGGGCGAGGCGGCGCTCGCGCAGCTGACCGAGGAATTCCCGTCGGAGGCTCTCGTACCCGTCAAGGACAACGTGTCGCTCGCGCTCGAGGAGATCGAGTACGCAGAGAAGGCCATCGACCAGGGCCGCGTCGCGGTGTCGCGCCCGGTGGGTGAGCAAGGCGACGCCGTCCGTGCGATTCGCGAGTCCGAACGCGCGCTCGGCCATGCGGCAACACTCCTCGACGGCGTCGAGCACGCCGCGGAGGACATCCGTCACGCCATCGCGACTCTTCCGGCGGCCATGGAAGATGCGGCGCAGGGCATCGCCGACGCGGAACAACTCGTTGCCGCAGGTGGCCCGGAACTGGCCGAAGCCCGCCGAGCCGCTCAGGAAGCACTCGAACATGCACGGGCAGCGCAGCACACCGACCCGCTGGGGAGTTTCACGCGGGTCGTGGAAACCGATGCGCGCCTCGATGCGCTGCGGGCGCAGACCCGTGAGGCTCGAGAAGAGGAAGCGCGCGCCCGCCGACGGCTCGAACAGGACCTGACAGCGGCGCAGGCGCAGGTCACCGCCGCATCCGACTTCATCGGCACACGACGCGGTGTCGTCGGCGCCGAGGCCCGCACGAGGCTGTCGGAGGCGCAGCGTCATCTCGACGCGGCCCGGCAGCTCTCGTCGACCGATGCGGCGCAGGCGCTTCAGCACGCGCAGACGGCCTCGGCCCTCGCGTCCCGCGCCCTGAGCGCGGCACGCCGGGACGTCGAGTCGTGGGAACGCCGCAACCCGCCCCGCGGCGGCGGTTCGTCGGGAGGCAACATCGCCGGCGCCGTGCTGGGCGGCATCTTGATCAACAGCGTCCTCGGCGGCGGTGGCCACGGGGGCGGCTTCGGGGGCGGAGGATTCGGCGGTGGCGGCTTCGGCGGTGGCGGCTTCGGCGGATCGAGCGGCGGCAGGTTCTGACACCGACGCCGTCGAAACTTGGGTGAGAAACTTCTCGCCCAGCGGGCAACAACTCACCAGAGTTCACAAACTCGCCGGCCCTCCCGTGTCACGGGAGGGCCGGCGAGTCGGTTGAGGTGCGGATCGGCCGATCAGCAGCCGATCAGACGCTGCGCGAGGTAGCCCTCGACCTGGTCGAGGCTCACGCGCTCCTGCGCCATCGAGTCGCGCTCGCGAATGGTCACCGCGTGATCCTCGAGGGTGTCGAAGTCGACGGTGATGCAGAACGGGGTGCCGATCTCGTCCTGGCGACGGTAGCGGCGGCCGATGGCGCCCGCATCGTCGAACTCGATGTTCCAGTGCTGGCGCAGCTGCGCGGCGAGATCCTTCGCCTTCGGGCTCAAGTCTGCGTTGCGGCTCAGCGGCAGCACGGCGACCTTCACGGGCGCGAGACGGCGGTCGAGACGCAGCACCGTGCGCTTGTCGACCCCGCCCTTGGCGTTGGGGGCCTCGTCTTCGGTGTACGCGTCGACGAGGAATGCCATGAGCGAACGAGTAAGTCCCGCTGCGGGTTCGATCACGTACGGGGTGTAGCGCTCGTTCGTGGTCTGGTCGAAGAAACTCAGGTCGGTGCCCGAGTGCTTCGAGTGGGTCGACAGGTCGAAGTCGGTGCGGTTGGCGACGCCTTCGAGCTCACCCCATTCGCTGCCCTGGAAGTGGAAGCGGTACTCGATGTCGACGGTCCGCTTGGAGTAGTGCGACAGCTTCTCCTGCGCGTGCTCGTACAGGCGGAGGTTGTCCTTGTTGATTCCCAGGCCCGTGTACCAGTCCATCCGGTAGTCGATCCAGTACTGGTGCCACTCCTCGTCCTCGCCGGGCTTGACGAAGAATTCCATCTCCATCTGCTCGAACTCGCGGGTGCGGAAGATGAAGTTGCCCGGGGTGATCTCGTTGCGGAAGCTCTTGCCGATCTGGCCGATACCGAACGGCGGCTTCTTGCGCGACGTGGTGAGCACGTTGGCGAAGTTCACGAAGATACCCTGAGCGGTCTCCGGGCGCAGGTAGTGCAGGCCCTCTTCGCTCTCGATCGGACCCAGGTAGGTCTTGAGCATCATGTTGAAGTCGCGCGGCTCGGTCCACTGACCCTTGGTGCCGCAGTCCGGGCACGCGATCTCCGACATCGCAACGGTGTCGGGATCGTCGAGCTTGTGCTTCTCGGCGTACGCCTCCTGCAGGTGGTCCTGACGGTGGCGCTTGTGGCAGCTGAGGCATTCGACGAGCGGGTCGTTGAACACGCCGACGTGACCGGACGCGACCCACACCTGACGCGGCAGGATCACCGACGAGTCGAGGCCGACGACGTCCTCGCGGCTGGTGACCATGTTGCGCCACCACTGCTTCTTGATGTTCTCCTTGAGCTCGACACCCAGCGGCCCGTAGTCCCAGGCCGACCTGGTGCCGCCGTAGATCTCACCACAGGGGTAGACCAGACCTCGGCGCTTGGCGAGGTTGGCGACGGTATCGATCTTGGATTTGGGTGCCACTCGGATTCTCTCCATCTTCGATGCGGGGTTTTCGCAGCATGCGTCAGCTACCAAGACTATCGCTCCTGCCCACCGCGACGAATTCGTGGCGGTTGACATGCACATCCATGCATATCAAAATGGTATCGGTTTGCAATAAGCCCCCGACAGCCCGAGGAGTCCCGTGAGTGTCGACGCCCGTCGCCGCGAGTGCCCCACGGACGACGCAACACGGCATGCCCCGCCGGCCCACCCACCCGTCTCGCACGAGACGCTGGTCGCCGCGGGTGAACTGCTCCGCGCCCTGTCGGCGCCGGTCCGCATCGCCATCGTGCTCGAACTGCGCGAATCCGCGCGGTGCGTCCACGAACTCGTCGGCGCCCTCGGGGTGACCCAACCGCTCATCAGCCAGCACCTGCGCGTCCTCAAGTCCGCGGGAGTGGTTCGGGGCGACCGCACCGGCCGGGAAGTGCTGTACCGCCTGGCCGACGACCACCTCGCCCACATCGTCGTCGACGCTGTTGCGCACGCTCAGGAAGGATGACGGCCGCAGTGACCTCCGCACGCAAGCCCCTGGTGGGGGTGCGCTCGACCAGGCAGCGAAGCGCAATCGTCGACCTGCTCGACAACACCGAAGAGTTCCGTTCCGCCCAGGACCTGCACGACGAACTGCGCAAGCGTGGCCAGGGCATCGGTCTGACGACCGTCTACCGCACCCTGCAGTCCCTCGCCGAGACGGGAAGCGTCGACGTACTGCGCACCGACTCCGGCGAATCCCTGTTCCGTCGCTGCTCCTCCGGACACCACCATCATCTCGTGTGCCGCCGTTGCGGATTCACCGTGGAGGTCGACGGACCGGAAGTCGAACGGTGGTCGCACGAAGTCGCCGACACGCACGGATTCGAAGAGGTCAGCCACACCGTCGAGATCTTCGGCACCTGCCGCGACTGCGTGGTGCGGCCGTGACCGGGAGCCGGTAGCTCAGCCGCAGGTGCAGTCGCCGCACCCGCATTCCCCGCCCAGCAGGTTCTCCCCCACCACCGTGTCCGCCGGTCCGTCGAACACGCACGCCTCGCCCCCGAGTCGCGCGGCCAGCCCGCGCACCTCCGCAGTGAGCGGCACGACGGCGCCCACGGCGCGCAACAGGTGCAGCGGAACGAGCGGGGATGCCCCGACTCGCTGCTCGGCGGTGACCCGATCCTTGTGCAAAACGAACGTGAACTCGGGGAACTCGAACTGCATCTCGGCGAGCGCCTCGAGAGCTCGGGCACGGTCGGTGATCCCCTCCGCCAGGAAGGTCGTCAGGTGCACGACGCCCGCTTCCGCGTCGACGCTCGCGAACGTCGGCACGTCGTCGATCCAGATCGGGACGTCACCGTCCTCGTCGGGTTCGGGTGCCCCGTCCATCGCGTGGGCCAGTGTGCGGACCACCAGGTCGCGGAGCGCGGCGTCGTCGGCCGTCGGGATCGCGAGGTCCCACTGCTCCTCGCCGGTGCCGGTGACGCCGGTCATGCGTCGCCCTCGGGTGCGGAAGCACCCGCGACCGTCTCGCGGGCTTCGGCGATGCCGTCGAGCACGAGCAGCAGCATGGTGGTGAGCGGAGTGTCCTCGAGGCCGGTGGCAGGGAAGGAGTAACGGACGATCACATCCGCCACGGTCTCCCGCTCGATGAGATGGATCGATCCGAACTGCAGCGCCTCGGCTGCCGACGCGACGCGGGTACGCACCTCGTCGCCGAGTGGGAGATCCCACGCGAGCACACCGGTGAGCGACACCACGTCGAGTCCCTCGGTGAGCGTGACGACCTGGAGTGCGAACGGGACTGCGCCGTAGTCGAATCCGAACGATCCGTCGCCGTTGTCCGCAGCACCCGGACTGCGCACCTGGACGAACGGCGCCAGTGCCGCGGAAATGCGGTCGCGCAGTGCGGTCATTTCACACCCCCGAACCGGCGGTCGCGAGAGGCGTACTCGACGCACGCCGCCCACAGGTCGCGGCGGTCGAAGTCGGGGAACATCTTGTCCTGGAAGACCAGTTCGGCGTAGGCCGACTGCCACAACAGGAAATTGGACGTGCGCTGCTCACCGGACGGCCGGAGGAACAGGTCGACGTCGGGCATGTCGGGTTCGTCGAGGTACCGCGCGACGGTCGCCTCCGTGATGCGTTCCGGGTCCAGTTCTCCCGCTGCCACGCGTCGCCCGATTTCCCGGGCGGCGTCGGCGATCTCGGCGCGGCCCCCGTAGTTGACGCACATCGTGAGAGTCATCACATCGTTGTCGCGGGTCAGTTCCTCGGCCGCTTCGAGTTCTTTGATGACGCTGGTCCACAACCGGGGACGACGCCCCGCCCACCGCACACGAACGCCCATCTCGTGCATTTCGTCGCGGCGACGACGGATCACGTCGCGGTTGAAGCCCATGAGGAAACGCACCTCATCGGGACTACGCTTCCAGTTCTCGGTCGAGAACGCGTACGCCGACAGCCACTTGACGCCCATCTCGATGCAACCGCACACGGTGTCCATCAAGACTTCTTCGCCGCGCTCGTGCCCGGCGGTGCGGGGCAGCCCGCGTTCCTGCGCCCAGCGCCCGTTTCCGTCCATGACCAGCGCGACGTGCCGAGGGATCAACTCGGGCTGGAGGACGGGCGGCCTGGCCCCCGACGGGTGGGGGTCGGGCGGCCGGATCGTGCGATCAGGCGATGGGTGTGGGGCGCGTCGTCGAATCACGGGTCCCATCCTGCCTGACGCCCGAATCGCCACGATCGGCCCCGTGCGTGCCGGCACGTTCGACGAGCGGCAACGACCGCAGCTGGCGCTCGAGGTGCCATTGGAGGTGCGCGGCGACGAGCCCGCTGGCCTGGCTGCGCACTCCGGCGCCGGCCTCTTCGGTCTCGGCCCATCGACCGTGGACGAGCGCGTCGAGGAGCTCGAAGACGGCGGGAGCGGGCGTCGCGGCGCCCGGCGGACGACAGTGCACGCAGACCGCTCCACCGGCAGCGACGTGGAAGGCGTTGTGCGGGCCGGGTCGGTCGCACCGCGCGCAACGGGTGATCGCGGGCGCCCATCCGGCGTAGGCCATCGCGCGCAGCAAGAACGCGTCGAGGATCAGTTCGGGTGGGCGGGTGTGGTCGCAGACCGCGCGCAGCGCCCCCACGGTCAGGGAGTGCAGGCGCGGGGCGGGTGCCCGTTCTTCGCCGGCGAGACGCTCCGCGGTCTCGAGGATCGCGCACGCGGTGGTGTAGCGGGAGTAGTCGTCGACGATACCGACGGCGAACGCGTCGAGGGTCTGCACCTGGGTGACGATGTCGAGGCTGCGGCCGGGGTGGAGTTGCACGTCGACGTGTGCGAACGGTTCGAGCCGGGCCCCGAACTTCGAGCGCGTCCGGCGTACGCCCTTGGCGACGGCGCGGACGAGGCCGTAACGGCGGGTGAGCAGCGTGACGATGCGGTCGGCTTCGCCGAGCTTGTGCTGGCGCAGCACCACCGCGTTGTCCCGATACAACCTCACCCCCCGAGTGTTCCACGCCGCGACGACATGCGGCACGGCCAGGCCGTCCCGACGTCTCGACGCCGAAACGAGAACACGTTACTGTTCGTTCGAACGAACAGTAAGGGAGAACGATGAGCGCACCCACCCGCCCGCGCGATCTCGTCGACACCGCGCGGGCACTCGCGACCGGCACCGTCACCTCGTACGACCTCGTACGCAGCGCCCTCGATCGCATCGACGCCTCGCAGGCATCCCTCAATGCCTTCCGCGTCGTCCGGCGCGACAACGCCCTGGCGGAGGCGCGGGAGGCAGACCGCCTCCTCGCAGCAGGTGAACGCCGCCCGTTGCTCGGCGTGCCCGTCGCGATCAAGGACGACACCGACATCGTGGGCGAGACCACTATGTTCGGATGCGCCGGCACGTTCGACGTCAAGACCCACGACGCCGAGGTGGTGCGGCGGTTGCGCGAGGCCGGCGCGGTCGTCGTCGGCAAGACGCACTCCCCCGAACTCGGTCAGTGGCCGCTCACCGGCGGCGACGCGTTCGGTCACACCCGTAGTCCGTGGTCGCGTGAGCACACCCCCGGTGGTTCGTCGGGAGGCAGCGCCGCCGCGGTCGCCGCGGGACTCGTGCCTGCCGCGCTGGGGTCCGACGGCGCCGGGTCGGTGCGCATCCCCGCGTCGTGGTCCAACCTGGTCGGCATCAAACCGCAGCGCGGCCGCATCTCCATGTGGCCCGACGCAGAAGCCTTCGAGGGTCTGACCACGCACGGAACCCTGGCCCGGACGGTCGCCGACGCCGCGTTGCTGCTCGACATCGTCGCCGGCAACCATCCGGGCGACCTGCACACCCGGCCCGCGGCGACCGTCTCCGACGCCGTCGGGCGCGACCCCGGCAGGCTGAAGATCGCGTTGTCGATGAAACTTCCCTTCACTGCGACGCCGAGGCGCCTCGACCCGAGAGTCCACATCCGGCTAGCCGCACTCGCCGCCACCCTACGCGACCTCGGTCACGAGGTGACGCTCGCCGACCCCGACTACGGGATCCTCTTCGGCCTGAACTTCCTGCCCCGCTCGATGTCGGGCATCGAGAACTGGCTCCACCGCTTGCCCGACCCGGCGCTGGCCGACGTGCGCACCCGCGCCAACGCACGTACCGGGCGGATGCTGCACGGTGCGCCCCTACGCGCCGCGCGCCGCGCGGAACCTCGCCTCCGGCGGCGGGTCGGACGGATCTTCGACCGGTTCGACGTCGTCCTGACCCCGACCACCGCGACACCTCCGCTTCCCGTCGACGCGATCGACGGCATCGGTGGATGGGCCACCGACAAGGTCATCACGGCGGCCTGTCCGTACGCGTGGCCGTGGAACGTGCTGGGCTGGCCGGGAATCAGCGTTCCCGCCGGTTTCACCGACGAGGGTCTTCCCGTCGGCGCCCAGCTTCTGGGACCGGAGGATTCCGAACCACTCCTGATCTCCCTGGCCGCACAACTCGAATCGGTTCTGCGCTGGCACGAGCACATCCCGGAGCCGTGGTGGTGAGCGAGTTGTCCTCCGTGCGGTCACGCATCATCGACGCGACGCTGTACCTCGTCGGAACAGAAGGCGTCGCGGGAGTCACGAACCGCCGCATCGCTTCCCGCGCACAGGTGTCGCCCGGCTCGATCACCTATCACTTCCCCACCCAGGACGACCTGCTGCGTTCCGCGCTGACGCACTTCGCCGACGAAGAGACGTCGCGGCTGCGCGAGATCGCAGAAACCTATCGCGAGCAGTCGCTTTCGGTGCAGGATGCGGCGGCACTGACCGAGCAGGTCGCCGAGAGTCTGGCCTTCTCCGCGGAGCGGATCGCGCCCTTCGAACTGTATGTCCAGGCCGGACGAGACCCGAACCTACGCGCCGCCGCCGCGGAGTGCTGGCGCGCCTACGACGCGCTGACCTTCACCATCCTGACCGAACTCGGCATCCCCGATGCCCGCGCGCTCACCCGCACGCTCGTCGCGACCATCGCGGGCCTGCAACTCCGGCGCCTGTCGACCGGCGAGGACGCCGACCTCGCCGGCGCGGTGCTGCTCCTCCTCCGGCAGGCCGGGACATCCGGAGGCGGGGACCCGGAGTCCGAACCGGACTAGAACCCCAGGCGGCCCAACTGCTTCGGGTCTCGCTGCCAGTCCTTGGCGACCTTGACGTGGAGATCGAGATAGACCTTCACGCCCAGCAGTTTCTCGATCTGGGTGCGGGCAGCAGTGCCCACCTCCCGGAGCCGGGCACCGCCCTTGCCGATCACGATGCCCTTCTGGCTGGGACGCTCGACGTAGAGGAAGGCGTGGACGTCGAGCATCGGTCCCTGCTTCTCCGTCCGTCCCTCCCGTTCGACGATCTCTTCGATCACGACGGCGAGCGAATGCGGCAGTTCGTCGCCGAGGCCCTCGAGTGCGGCTTCGCGGATCAGTTCCGCCATGAGGGTTTCTTCGGGCTCGTCGGTGAGTTCGCCGTCCGGATAGAACGCCGGGCCGGGTTCCATGTGCGACGCGAGCACGTCGACGAGCACTTCCACCTGCTCACCGGACGTCGCGGACACGGGCACCACGTCGGAGTTGTCGCCGAGCAGTTTCGACACGGCCATCAACTGTGCGGCGACCTGCTGCTTACCGACCTTGTCGATCTTGGTGACGATCCCGATCACCGGCGTCTTCGGTGCGACGTGCCGCAGCTGCTCGAGGATCCACCGATCTCCGGGCCCGATCTTCTCGTCCGCCGGGAAACACATGCCGATGGCGTCGACTTCGGAATAGGTGTCGCGCACAAGGTCGTTGAGGCGCTGACCGAGCAGGGTCCGCGGCCGGTGCAGGCCGGGAGTGTCCACAAGAATCAACTGGGCATGGTCCCGATGGACGATGCCGCGAATCGTGTGCCGCGTCGTCTGCGGCCGCGACGAGGTGATGGCGATCTTGCTGCCGACGAGCGCATTCGTCAGCGTCGACTTTCCGGTGTTCGGCCGGCCGACGAAACAGACGAAGCCGGAACGGAAGTCGGGGTGGGTCATGCATGCTCCTCGGTGGTGTCCGTGCGGTGGTCGGTGCTCTCGGGTTCGGCCGCTCGCTGGACGAACACGGTGCTCACCCGCACCCGTCCTCGCACATCGGGGCCGCCCTCGCCCCGCAGCACCAGTCCGTGCGTGGTGACCTCGGAGCCGGGCAGCGGGACGCGGCCCAGTTCGTAACCCAGCAGACCACCGACGGTGTCGACCTCGTCGTCGGCGATCTCGATATCGAACAGTTCTCCGAGATCTTCGACGGGCAGTCTCGGCGACACCCGGAAGGTGCCGTCACCGAGATCCTCGACATCGGGGATCTCGGCGGTGTCGTACTCGTCGGCGATTTCACCGACGATCTCTTCGATGACGTCCTCGATCGTGACGAGTCCGGCGATGCCGCCGTATTCGTCGACGAGAACTGCCATGTGGTTGCGGTCACGCTGCATGTCCGCGAGCAGGTCGTCGAGACGCTTGGAGTCCGGGACGAAGACGGCCGGTCGCATCACCTCGGCGACGGAGACACTGCGGCCGCCGTCGCTGGAGTGGTACGTCCTCTTGACCAAGTCCTTGAGGTACACCACACCGCGGATGTCGTCGACGTTCTCGCCGATCACCGGAATCCGGGAATGTCCGCTGCGGACCGCGAGCGACGTAGCCTGACCGGCCGATTTCGTCTCCTCGATCCACACCATCTCGGGTCGGGGCACCATGATCTCGCGGGCGGTGGTGTCGCCGAAATCGAAGACCGACTGGATCATCCGCCGCTCTTCGTCGGCCACCACACCACGTGCCTGCGCGAGATCGACGAGTTCGCGCAGTTCGATCTCGTTGGCGAACGGCCCGTTCCGGAATCCCCGGCCCGGAGTCACGGCGTTACCCACGAGAATGAGGATGCGGCTGACGGGGCCGAGCAGGACGCCGAGCATCCGCAGCGGAACGGTCGCTGCCAGCGCGAGTGGATACGCGTGCTGCCGTCCGAGCGTGCGGGGGCCGACACCGATCACGACGTAGTCGACGACGACCATCACGGCAGCGGCTGCGACGAGTGCCCACGTCCGGTCGAGCACGTCGAGCAACGCGCCCGCGAGAACGACCGTCGCTGCGATCTCGCACAGGATGCGCAGCAGCACCGAAAGATTGACGTAGCGGGGCCGGTCGTCGAGGATGCCGAGCAGACGCTGCGCGCCGGCCCTGCCGTCCTTGGCCAGTTCTTCCACACGCGCGGGCGAGACGGTGTTGAGCGCGGCGTCGAGTCCGGCGAACAACCCGCCGAAGGCTACGAGTACGACGGCGAGGACGACCAGGGTCAAGGGGCTCACGTGGTCCGACCTCCCCGAGCGGACTCGATCAGAACTCGTCGACGATGCCGGGGCGCGCCGGGTCTGCCGTCACCCGTCATGATTCGGGAGTGTCGACGAAACCGGCCTTGCCCAGCAGGCTCCGGTCGCGTTCTGCAAGGCGGGCCTGCTCTTCGGCAAGGCGAAGTTCCTCGTACCACTCGGTGAGGAGCTGGTTCTGGAGCGCGAACATCTCCTTCTCCTCGTCGGGTTCGGCGTGGTCGTACCCGAGGAGATGGAGCATGCCGTGCACGGTGAGCAGTGCGAGTTCGTGTGCGACCGCGTGACCGGCCTTCTCGGCCTGCTCGGCCGCGAACGGCGGGCAGAGCACGATGTCGCCGAGCATCGCGGGTCCGGGCTCGGGTGCATCGGGACGGCCACCCGGCTCGAGTTCATCCATGGGGAACGACATCACGTCGGTCGGACCCGGTAGGTCCATCCACCTCATGTGCAGGTCCGCCATCGTGTCGGAGTCGACGAGGACCATCGACAGTTCGGCGGCGGGATGGACATCCATCCGGGCGATCACGAAACGGGCAACGTCGAGAAGGTCTTCTTCGGAGACTTCCATCCCCGATTCGTTCGAAATCTCGATGCTCATGGGTGTCGATCCTTTTTCACTACGGCCTTGTGTACGACGGGATTCTGCGCGGTGAGCTTTCGCACCGCGGACGGGACGGAGGGTTGGGCGGCCGTCACCGGCGCGGCACCCGCTGCTGCGCTACGGCGCGGCGCTGGGCGCGGTTGCCCGCACCCGTACCGTCTTCTCGGGTCGCTTCGTAACGCCCGTAGGCGTCGACGATGTCGGAGACGAGGCGATGACGCACCACGTCGCTGCTGTCGAGCCGGGCGAAGTGGATGTCGTCGATGCCCTCGAGAATCTCGGTCGCCGCGGCGAGACCGGACCGTGCCCCACCGGGCAGGTCGATCTGGGTGACGTCGCCGGTGACGACGATCTTGGCGCCGAATCCGAGGCGGGTGAGGAACATCTTCATCTGCTCGGCGGTCGTGTTCTGCGCCTCGTCGAGGATGATGAACGCGTCGTTGAGCGTGCGTCCGCGCATGTAGGCGAGCGGCGCGACCTCGATGACCCCGGCTTGCATGAGCTTCGGGATGGCTTCGGGATCCATCATGTCGTGCAGCGCGTCGTGCAGGGGCCGCAGGTAGGGGTCGATCTTCTCGTGCAGGGTGCCCGGGAGGAACCCGAGCCGTTCCCCGGCTTCGACCGCCGGCCGCGTGAGGATGATGCGGTTGACCTGCTTGGTCTGCAGCGCCTGCACGGCCTTCGCCATCGCGAGGTACGTCTTGCCGGTGCCGGCGGGACCGATCCCGAACACGATGGTGTGGGAGTCGATCGCGTCGACGTAGCGCTTCTGGTTGAGCGTCTTCGGCCGGATCGTCTTGCCGCGCCGGGACAGGATGTCGAGGCTGAGCACCTCTGCCGGGGACTCCGACAGTCCCTGCGTGAGCATGCCGACGCTGCGGCGCACTGCATCGGGGCCGAGCGACTGACCGCGGCGCACGATTGTCACGAGTTCGCCGAATACTCGTTCGGCGAGGGCGACGTCGGCGGGGCTGCCGGTCAGGGTCACGGTGTTGCCGCGCACATGGATATCCGCGGCCAGGGCACTTTCGAGGGCGATGAGGTTCTCGTCCGTCGCGCCGAGGAGAGGCGCAGCTACCTCCGGTGGAAGGTCCAGGCTGGACCGAACCGGGGTGGGTTCGATGTTCTCGGGGGCACGGGTGCGGTCTGGTTGACTCACGTGGACGGTACGGCCTGCTTTCCGATGAGCTCCGGCACGACGGTCGTCGTGTCCGCACCAGTCTAGCGCTGCGCGTTGCCACCCTTCACGGCATCAAGTTCCGCGCGGCGCGGGTCACGCCGCCGCTCACAGCTCCCGTGTACTTCCCGCCACCCATCGGCGCGCGGCATCGAGCACCTCGGCAGATCGGCCGGCGGGCACCCCTGCCAGCACGAGCACGCCGAGTGCCATACTCTCGCCGTCGTCGCGGACGAGCCCGTAGTTGGCTTGTTCGAGCACGGACATGGTGAGGCCTTCCATCATTCCCACGAGCACCGCGGTGGGCAGATAGGCGGGAAACCTGCCCGAGGCACGACCCCGCTCGACGACGCCCACAGTTCGGGTACGCACCGGGGCGACGAGTTCGGCGATGCGGTGATCGCCCACTTCCTTGCGGGCGAAAGACAACAGCATCCGGAAGCGGTCACCGACCGGCCAGGTCCGCAGGGCCCCGACTGCCAGGGCAACCGCGGGGTCATCGGGTTCGGGATGGTCGAGGGCTTCCGCGAGGGCTGCCGACGCCTCGTCGGAGAGACCGTCGACGAGCGCTTCGCGGTTGGGAAAGTGTCCGTACACCGTGCGGCGCACCACTCCGGCGGCGCGGGCGACGTCGTCCATGCTCGCGTCCGGGTCCGCGGCGAAGCAGGTCATCGCGGCGTCGAGGATCCGCGCGCGGTTCGCATTGGCTCGCGTGCGCGGCCGCTGCGCCGATTCCTCCACGTTGCTGGTCCTCTCCGCCGACTCCGTTCGAGCGAGCTTCCCCAGTCTACTTGCACAGCAGTGTGCAAATAGCTAAGTTGCACACGGCTGAGCAAGTTGCACACTGCTGTGCAAATAGTGCGTCCAGGGGGCGCCGTACGCAGGAGGAAACCATGTCCGCACCCGCCGCCGGGATCGGTCCGGCACTCGGAGCCGAGGCTCCCTACCGCCTGCGCTGGGCGGGTCTCGCCGTGCTGTGCCTGAGCCTGCTCATCGTGGTCATGGCCAACACCGCCCTGATCGTCGCGGCACCGAGCATGTTGCGGGATCTGCAACTCACCAGCACCGACATGCAGTGGGTCATCGACGGCTACACCGTCCCCTACGCAGCACTCATGCTGTTGTGCGGCGTCCTCGGCGACCGCTTCGGCCGGCGACGCGCCCTGCTCACCGGCCTGGCGGTGTTCGCGGCGGGAGCCGTGTACGGCAGCCTCGCCGACTCGGCGGTCGACGTGATCGCCGCACGACTGGTCATGGGGGTCGGGGCGGCGGTCATCATGCCTGCGACGCTCTCGCTTCTGGTCGCTATGTTCCCGAGTCACGAACGCGCCCGCGCGATCGCCGCCTGGGCCGCGACCTCGGGACTCGCGATCGCACTCGGCCCGATGCTGGCGGGCTGGCTCCTCGAGTCGCACGCGTGGGGTTCGACATTCCTCATCAACGTTCCGATCGCCGCCGCGGCCGCGATCGCAGCCCTTGCGCTCGTCCCGGCGTCGCGCGCCGAGGGCCTCGACCGCACCGACTGGATCGGCGGCGCGTTGTCGGTCGTCGCAGTGGGTGGTCTCGTCTACGCCATCATCGAAGGCGCCCACTTCGGCCTGCACGGCACCGCGCTGGTCGCTCTTCTCGCGGCTGTCGTCGCCGCCGTCGTTTTCGTGGCGTGGGAACTCCGGCATCCGCGACCGCTTCTCGACCTGCGCCGCGTGCGCGACCGCACGGTCGGGGGCGCGACCGTCTCCGTCCTGCTGCTCTTCTTCGCGACCTTCGGCGCGATCTACTTCGTCGCGCAGCAGTTCCAGTTCGTCTTCGGATACGGACCTCTCGAGACCGGATTTCGACTGCTCCCCCTTGCCGTAGCGGTCTCGCTGGGCGCGGCGCTGAGCAGCCGGGTCGCGCCCCGTCTCGGCACACGCGTCGCCGTCGGCGGCGGCATGCTCGTCGCCGCCGCAGGTGTCCTCACTCTGACGGTGCTCGATCCCGCGTCGGGCTACTCCCCGTTCCTCGCCTCGTTGCTGCTCCTCGGATTCGGAATCGGGATCGCCACACCGCCGGCGACCGACCTCATCATGGACGGCTTCCCGGATTCGGAACTCGGTGCCGCGGGCGGTCTCAACGACACCGCCGTCGAGTTCGGCGGATCGCTGGGGATCGCACTGCTCGGATCCGTCCTCGCCACGTCGTACCACCGCGACATCGCAGGGTTCCTCGACGGTCTGCCGCTGAACCAGGTCACAGGCTCGATGGCGGAACGCGCCGCCGAAGCGGTGCAAGCTGCCGGGGACTCCGTCGGCGGTGCGGCCATAGTCGCAGAGGAACTGGCGAAGAACCCGTTCACCTCCTCGTACACCGAACCGTTGCTCGAGGCATCGGGATCGGCTTTCTCCCAGGCGATCTCGACCGGCAGCCTCGTCAGCGGTGTCATCCTCACCCTGGGAGCGGCCGTGGTGATCGCACTCCTGCCGCGTAAGGCCGGGCCGAGTCAGGCCGTCAGCAACTCCTGCGACACCGCCCACGACCGGGACCTCTTGTCCAGAAACGCGTAGTGATCCTCGCCGTCGACGATGTGCAGCGACACGTCGTCACCCGCCTCGCGGGCGGCCCGCTCGTAGCGTTTCGCCACCGACACCGGAACCTGAGCGTCCTCGCTGCCGTGCACGACGGCCACGGGCACACCGATCGGCACGCAGTGCATCGGCGACGCGGACCGATACAGGGCGGGATCCTCGTCGTAGGGAAATCCGAAAAGGTCCTCGATGTAGTCGATCCGGCGTCCGCGCTCCCCCGCCGACGCCAGGTCGAGCGCACCGGCCTGCACGACCACCAGTTCCGGCCGCGGATCGACGGGCTGCGCTGCGAGCCACACGGCGAGCTGGCCTCCGGCCGAATGCCCGACGATGCGTATCCGGTCGAGGTCCACTGCGACGCCGGACTTTTCGGCACATTCGGCCACCGAATCGGGGATGGCGCGATACGCGGCGAGAAGGTCGGCGGACATCTCCGGCCACCGCCCTCCGGCACCGATCCTGCGGTACTCGACGTTCCACGCGACCACCCCGCGGCGCGCCAGATCCTGGGCGATCGGTGTGCCGAGATTGAGCCGGTACCGGCCGTTCCAGTATCCGCCGTGCACCACCATCACCACGGGCACGGCGTCTGCTCCGCTCTCGGGGAGGTAGAGATGGCCGAACTGTTCCGGTCCGGGGCCGTAGGGGATTCTCGTGCGGGACATACCGAAAACGCTAGTGCAGTGGCTGATCGTTCCAGCGACCGGTGAGGACGCCGATGGCACCGAGCGCGACCGCCGCCGCTGTCGACGTGCGCAGGACGGTCGGGCCCAGCGAGACCGCGACTGCGCCCGCCTCGATCAGCGCATCGACTTCGGTGTCGCCGAGTCCGCCTTCGGGCCCGACCACCAGGATCACCTCGTCCGCCCCGCGCAGAGGAAGTTCCGCGAACGGTGTGGTCGCCGATTCGTGCAGGACCGCGACGACGCCGCCGCGGGCGGTCGTGTCGCGGACCCGGTCGAGTACGTCCGAGGTCCGGTGCAATGTGTCCACCTGAGGCACGTAGGCGCGACGGGACTGCTTCGCCGCGGCCACGGCGACGGCCTGCCACCGCGCGACGCCCTTGTCCGCCTTTGCATCCCACCGTGCGACGCACCGCTTCGACTGCCACGGAACGATCGCGTCGACCCCGGCTTCCGTCGCAAGCTCGACGGCAAGTTCCGAGCGATCCGATTTCGGCAACGCCTGCACGACCGTCACAGCCGGCTTCGGTGCGGGCACCGTGCGCCGTGCGAGCACAACCGCTTCGAGCCGGTCCTTGGCCGCCGCGGTGACCTCGACCTCAGCGACGCCGCCGCGACCGTCGGAGAGCACCAGGGGCTCTCCGACGGAAATGCGGCGGACTGTCGCAGCGTGCCGGCCCTCCTTGCCGTCGAGCACAGCGGTGTCACCGGGCTCGGGCAGCGGATCGAGATAGAACAGCGTGGCGGCCACGGCGGCTAGCGGGCGCTGAACGCGTCGCGCAGACGGGAGAACAACCCGCCGGAGTGCTGCGAACCGTTGGTCACCACTTCGGCGTGGTCACGCTCGGTGAGCCTGCGCAACTCTTCGAGGAGTTTGGTCTGCTTGCCGTCGAGCTTGGACGGCACGACCACCTCGAGGTGCGCGTGCAGGTCGCCGCGCGTGCCCGACCGCAGTTTCGGCATTCCGTGCCCGCGCAGCACCGTGACGGAACCGGGTTGGGTTCCCGCGTCGACCGCGATCTCGGTGGGTCCGTCGAGGATAGTCTCGAGCGTCACCGAGGTACCGAGCGCCGCGTCGACCATCGGCACGCGAACGGTGCAGTGCAGATCGTCGCCGTCGCGCACGAACACCTCGTGCTGCTGTTCGATCACCTCGACGTACAGGTCTCCCGCCGGGCCGCCACCGGGGCCCACTTCGCCCTGAGCCGCGAGACGGATACGCATGCCGTTGCCGACGCCCGCCGGCACCTTGACGGTGATCTCGCGGCGCGCCCGGACCCGCCCGTCGCCACCGCACTTACGGCACGGGTCGGGGATGGTCTCACCCACCCCGCGGCAGGTCGGGCAGGGCCGCGAGGTCATGACCTGGCCGAGGAAGGACCGCTGCACCGACTGGACTTCACCGGCGCCGCCACACGTCTCGCATCGGACGGGCTTCGAGTCGCCGTGGGTACCGGATCCGGTGCACTCGTCGCACAGGATGGCCGTGTCGACAGTGACGCTCTTCGTGACGCCGCGCGCGCACTCCTCGAGGGTCAGGCGGGTACGCAGCAGGGAATCGGCACCGGGCTGCACGCGGCCGCGCGGTCCACGGCTGCCGCCGGCACCGCCGCCGAAGAACGCCTCGAACACGTCGCCCAGGCCGCCGCCGAAGCCCGCGCCGCCGAAGCCGCCTCCTCCGCCGCCACCACCCGCAGCGAGGGGGTCGCCGCCGAGGTCCACGATCCGCCGCTTCTCCGGGTCCGACAGCACTTCGTACGCCGCCGAGATCTCCTGGAACCGCACCTGTGCGGTTTCGGAGGGGTTCACATCTGGGTGGTGTTCCCGCGCCAACTTGCGGTACGCCCGTTTGATCTCCTGGTCGGTCGCGTCTTTGGACACGCCGAGCGTCCCGTAGTAATCCCGTGCCACGTTGAGTTCTCGTCCTTACTTCTCTACACAGATGTGAACAATGTCCGGCGTCGAACCCTGCTCAGCGTTCGCCGAGTACTTCGCCGATATATCTCGCGACGGTCGCGACCGACGCGATGGTTCCCGGATAATCCATCCGGGTGGGTCCGAGCACACCGAGCCCGCCGAACACCGTGCCCGCCGCACCGTATCCGGTGGACACGACCGACGTGCTCCGCATCTCCTCGACCTGAGTTTCCTCGCCGATCCGGACGGTCACCCGGCCCGCGTCCTGGCTGGCAGCAAGCAGCTTGAGCACCACGACCTGCTCCTCGAGAGCCTCGAGGACGGTCCGCAACGACCCTGGCACACCGTGCCCTTCGAAGTCGGCGGCGTTCCGGGTGAGATTGACGGTGCCGCCCAGCACGAGCCGTTCCTCCGGGTGCTCGACGAGGGTCTCCACCAGGGTGGTGGCGCACCGGATCACCGCGTCGCGCAGATCCTCGGGCGCGTCGTCGGCCAGTTCGGTCACCGCGATCGACGCGGCGGCGAGCCTCTTGCCCGCCAATGCGTTACCGAGCAGATCGCGCAGTCGCGCGAGATCTTCGTCGCTGATGACGTCCCCGAGTTCCACGATGCGCTGATCGACCCGGCCGGAGTCGGTGATCAGAACGAGGAGCAACCGCGCCGGGGTCAGCGCGACGACTTCGAGATGCCGCACCGATGACGCGGACAGCGTGGGGTACTGCACGATCGCCACCTGCCGGGTCAGCTGCGCCAGCAGACGTACCCCGCGCCGCAGCACGTCGTCGAGATCGACTCCGGATTCGAGGAACTGCAGGATCGCGCGCCGTTCCGCCGCGGAGAGCGGCTTGACCTCGGCGATGCGGTCGACGAACTGGCGGTACCCCTTGTCGGTCGGGACCCGGCCCGAACTCGTATGCGTCTGAGTGATGTACCCCTCCGCTTCCAGTACGGCCATGTCGTTGCGCACCGTCGCGCTGGACACACCGAGATTGTGGCGGTCGACAAGCCTCTTCGAGCCGATGGGCTCCTTGGTGGACACATAATCCGCCACGATCGCGCGCAAGACCTGAAATCGTCGTTCCTCGGTGCTCGACAACCCGCCCACCTCCGTTTCCGCATGTGCGTGCTACATCTCGTACCGGACCAGTCTAATCGTGTCCGAAATGTGCTGGAGCCTCCCACACCGGCAGGCCTGTAGTCCGGGTCACAGTGGCCGCCGCCTGGAGGCGTGGGCGCGGTCACCCGTACTGTGTGCGCATGATTTTCAAGGGTGTCCGGGACGGGAAGCCGTACCCCGATCACGGGTTGTCGCTGCGCGACTGGGCGAGAATCCCGCCGCGGCAGGTGCGTCTCGACGAGATCGTCACGACGACCAAGGTTCTCGAACTCGACAGGCTGTTGTCCGAGGACTCCACCTTCTACGGCGATCTGTTTCCCCACGCAGTGCAGTGGCAGGGCGTGCTCTATCTCGAGGACGGACTGCACCGTGCGGTGCGTTCGGCGCTGCGCAACCGCCCCGTCCTGCACGCCCGCGTCTTCGACTACGACGCGCTTGCACTCCCACCGGATGCGGAGGCCGAACGTCCCGCCTCCGGCAAACTTCCCCCGGCGGGTGAGCCTCCCGCGTCGGAACCGTTCCCTCCGCCCGATGCATCGGCGGGCCGTCACCGGAGCGACGAGGTCGACCCCGGATGACCCCGCCGGCGCCGAACCGCGCTCAGCGGTCGGCGCCGAGCAGGATGGTGCGGACCACGCCGTCGGCGAGAAGCCGCCCGCGGTCGGTGAGGATCAGGTGGTCGCCGGAGACTTCCGCGAGTCCGTCGGCCACCACCGAGTCGGCGGCTGCGCGCTCCCCCTCGTCGAGGACTTCGAGCGGCAACCCGGTCCGCAACCGGACCGCAAGCATCACCACTTCGGTGTGGACGTCCTCTGTGGTCAGGCGCTCGCTTCCACCGACGGGAAGCCGTCCCTCGGCAAGGACACCCGCGTACCGCGCCGGATGCTTGACGTTCCACCAGCGGGTCCCGCCGACGTGACTGTGCGCGCCGGGACCCGCGCCCCACCAGTCGCCGCCGTCCCAGTAGCCGAGGTTGTGGGCGCAGCGCGCCGAAGGGTCCTCCGCCGCAGCCCAATTCGACACCTCGTACCAGGTCATCCCCGCGTCCCGGAGACGCGCGTCGATCCGCTCGTACCGCGCGGCGAGGACGTCGTCGTCGGGCGCGGGGAGTTCACCCCGTCGTACCCGGCGTGCCAGGGCGGTGCCGTCCTCGACGATGAGTGCGTAGGCCGAGACGTGATCGACGCCCGCGTCGAGCACCGCATCGAGCGATGCCTCGAGGTCGGAGTCCCGTTCTCCCGGTGTGCCGTAGATGAGGTCGAGGTTGACATGACCGAACCCTGCGGCGCGGGCCTCGCGGGCCGCCGCCACGGGCCGGCCCGGGGTGTGGGTCCGGTCGAGTACGGCCAGCACGTGCGACGCAGCCGACTGCATCCCGAGCGACACACGGGTGTACCCCGCCGCACGGATGCGGTCGAAGAACTCGGGCGAGGTCGATTCCGGGTTCGATTCGGTGGTCACTTCCGCGCCCGGGGCTAGGCCGAAGGACTCCCGGACGGCGCCGAGCACATCGGCCAGGCCGTCCGCGCCGAGCAGCGAGGGCGTACCGCCGCCGACGAAGACCGTCTGCGCGGGCGGCGCGCCCCGGCCGGCGGCGTCGAGCATCTCCGCACCGGCGGCGAGTTCTCTGCGCAACCCCTCGAGCCACGAAGCCGGTGACGCGGCACTGCCGAGTTCACCGGCCGTGTAGGTGTTGAAGTCGCAGTAGCCGCAGCGCGTCGCGCAGAAGGGGACATGGATGTAGACCCCGAACGGCCGGGTGCCGACTCCGTCGAGGGCTTCGGGAGACAGCACGAAGCCGCCTTCGGCATCGGCGACACCGACTTTTCCAGCGGCGCGTTCACCGATTTCCGTCGTACTCACCCCTCCAGTGTCCCAGACACGCGCAGGCCCGCGACCACGGCCGGGGCGCCTACCTCGACATTTCCCCCGATTTCGGTGGAAATGGCCTCAGCGTTTCGGAATCGGCCCGATGACATGGCACAATTGGCGACATGACCGGACCCGGAGTGCGACTCGTGGCTCGACGCCACGTCGACCTCAAGCGTGTCTGTGCGTCTGTCTGTCTGCCTTGCGCCGCCTGTTTCTGCGCCGACTGTCTGTAGTCGGCACCACCCGGCAATCCCCCTGATCCCGCCGGGTCGAGGCGCGCTCGCACGAGGAACAGCCCCCTCCTGCGTACTCGGCCCGGTCAACGCAAAATCCAGGAGACCCCGCATGACGTCGTCCACCGACGCCACTCCCACCGACGGTTCCGCGTCCTCACCCCGGCGTGCGGGGCGGCCACCCCAACGCCGCGCCGAAGGCCAGTGGGCTCTCGGCTACCGCGAACCCCTCAACGCCAACGAGCAGACCAAGAAGGACGACAACCCACTCAACGTCCGGCGCCGGATCGAGGAGATCTACGCGCACCAGGGCTTCGACAGCATCGACAAGTCCGACCTGCGCGGCCGGTTCCGCTGGTGGGGCCTGTACACGCAGCGCGAACAGGGCTACGACGGGACGTTCACCGGCGACGAGAACCTCGATCTGCTCGAGGCGAAGTACTTCATGATGCGGGTGCGCTGCGACGGCGGCGCCCTCAGTGCCGCCCAACTTCGCACCGTCGGTGAACTGTCCACCGAGTTCGCCCGCGACACCGCAGACCTGTCGGACCGGGAGAACGTCCAGTACCACTGGATCGAGGTCGAGAACGTTCCCGAGATCTGGCGTCGCCTCGAGGCAGTCGGACTGCAGACCACCGAGGCGTGCGGTGACTGCCCCCGCGTCGTACTCGGTTCGCCGCTCGCCGGGGAGTCGCTCGACGAGATCATCGACGGCACACCGGCGATCGACGAGATCGTCCGCCGCTACATCGGCGACCCCAAGTACTCGAACCTGCCGCGTAAGTTCAAGACCGCGATCTCCGGCCAGCAGGACGTCGTGCACGAGATCAACGATGTCGCGTTCGTCGGCGTCGAACATCCCGAGCACGGGCCCGGTTTCGATCTGTGGGTGGGCGGTGGCCTGTCCACCAACCCGATGCTCGCCCAGCGCGTCGGCGCCTGGATTCCGCGCGACGAGGTTCCGGACGTGTGGGAAGCGGTCGTCTCCGTCTTCCGCGACTACGGCTACCGTCGCCTGCGGGCGAAGGCGCGCCTGAAGTTCCTGATCAAGGATTGGGGCATCGAGAAGTTCCGCGAGGTCCTCGAACAGGAGTACCTGAAGCGTCCGCTGATCGACGGTCCCGCGCCCGAGAAGCCGGCCAGGCCGATCGACCACATCGGCGTGCAGAAGATTCGCAACGACCTCAACGCCGTCGGCTTCTCCCCGATCGCGGGACGGGTGTCGGGCACGGTCCTGACGAAGGTCGCGGACGCCGCCGAACGAATCGGTTCGGACCGTATCCGGTTCACCCCGTACCAGAAGCTGGTGATCCTCGACGTCGCCGACGACAAGGTCGAGGAGCTGATCGCCGAACTCGAGCCCCTCGGGTTGCGTGCACGGCCGTCGCACTGGCGCCGCAACCTGCTCGCGTGCAGCGGCATCGAGTTCTGCAAGCTCTCGTTCGTGGAAACGCGCAAGCGTTCCCAGGCACTCGCGCCGGAACTCGAACAGCGTCTCGCCGATATCAACGCCGACCTGGACGTGCCGATCACGATCAACATCAACGGCTGCCCGAACTCCTGCGGGCGTTCACAGATCGCGGACATCGGATTCAAGGGCATGCTCGTCGACGACGGCGACGGGAACCAGGTCGAGGGTTTCCAGGTCCATCTCGGCGGCAGCCTCGGGCTGGACTCCGCCTTCGGCCGGAAGTTGCGGCAGCACAAGGTGACCAGCGAGGAACTCGGCGACTACATCGAGCGCGTCGTGCGCAACTTCTTGAAGCACCGCGGTGAGGGCGAACGCTTCGCGCAGTGGGCCCTGCGCGCAGAAGAAGCCGATCTGCGATGACCGACACCACCGGAGAGCGGACGAGACAGATGACAATCGAGACCGCGACAGCCGACGAACTGCGCGCAATTGCCGCGCGGGGAGCGGAAGAACTGGCAGACGCATCCGCGCAGGAACTCCTGCGATGGACCGACGAGACGTTCGGGGCTCCCACCGAGGGAGCGCGCAGCGGATACATCGTCGCCTCCAACATGCAGGACGGCGCACTGGTCCACCTGGCGGCGCAGCAGCGCCCCGGTGTCGATGTGCTGTTCCTCGACACCGGTTACCACTTCGCCGAGACTCTCGGGACCCGCGACGCGGTGGAGCAGGTGTACGGCGTGAACGTCGTCAACGCCCGGGCAGCAGCCACGGTTGCCGAGCAGGACGCGCTGCTCGGCAAGGACCTGTTCTCGCGGGATCCCAACGAATGCTGCCGCCTGCGCAAGGTCGTGCCGCTGACCGAGTCCCTGCGGGGTTACCGCGCGTGGGTCACGGGCATCCGCCGGGTCGAGGCACCCACCCGGGCGAACGCCCCGCTGATCTCCTTCGACGAGGGCTTCGGTCTCGTGAAGATCAACCCGATCGCCGCGTGGTCCGACGAGGACATGCAGAACTACATCGACGAGCACGGAATCCTGGTCAACCCGCTCGTCGACGAGGGTTACCCGTCCATCGGGTGCGCCCCTTGCACGACCAAACCACTTCCCGGGTCCGATCCGCGCAGCGGACGCTGGGCCGGCCGAGCCAAGACCGAATGCGGGTTGCACGCCTCATGACACTCACCGATTCCAATCCCACAACTGCACGGAACAAGCTGGACGGCAGCAAGTTCGACACTCTCGACGCCCTCGAATCCGAAGCGATCCACGTCTTCCGCGAGGTGGCCGGCGAGTTCGAACGGCCCGTGATCCTGTTCTCCGGCGGCAAGGACTCCACCGTCCTCCTGCACCTGGCGATCAAGGCGTTCTGGCCCGCGCCGCTGCCGTTCGCGCTGCTGCACGTCGACACCGGCCACAATCTGCCCGAGGTGCTCGAGTTCCGCGACCGGATCGTGGAGAAGTACAACCTCCGCCTGCACGTCGCCAGTGTGGAGGACTACATCGCCGACGGACGTCTCACCGAGCGGCCCGACGGGATCCGCAATCCGCTGCAGACCGTCCCACTGCTCGACGCGATCACCGAGAACCGCTTCGACGCGGTCTTCGGCGGTGGCCGTCGTGACGAGGAACGCTCGCGCGCCAAGGAACGGATCTTCTCGCTGCGCAATGCGTTCGGCCAGTGGGATCCGAAGCGGCAGCGCCCCGAGCTGTGGAATCTGTACAACGGGCGTCACTCCCCAGGTGAGCACGTCCGGGTGTTCCCGTTGAGCAACTTCACCGAACTCGACATCTGGCGCTACATCGCCCGCGAGGACATCGAACTCGCGAGCATCTACTACGCGCACCAGCGTCCGGTCTACCGGCGAGACGGCATGTGGATGACCCCCGGAGTGTGGGGCGGCCCTGCCGACGGTGAGTCCCTCGAAACCCGCTCGGTGCGGTACCGCACCGTCGGCGACGGCTCCACCACCGGCGCGATCCTGTCCGACGCGGTCACCAACGAGGACATCCTCGACGAGGTGGCCGCCTCTCGGCTGACCGAGCGCGGCGCCACCCGTGGTGACGACCGTGTGTCCGAAGCGGCCATGGAAGACCGCAAGCGAGAGGGCTACTTCTGATCATGAGCGACAACCACGAGCAAGGCGCGCAGAGCCGGTCCCAGCTGCTGCGCCTCGCCACCGCAGGCAGCGTCGACGACGGGAAATCGACCCTCGTCGGCCGACTCCTGTACGACACCAAGTCGGTTCTCGCCGATCAGATCGACGCCGTGACACGGGCTTCGGTCGACAAGGGCCTCGACACCCCCGACCTGTCCCTGCTCGTCGACGGCCTGCGCGCCGAACGCGAGCAAGGCATCACCATCGACGTCGCCTATCGGTACTTCGCGACGCCCAAGCGCAGCTTCGTCCTCGCCGACACCCCCGGCCACGTCCAGTACACCCGCAACACGGTCTCCGGCGCGTCGACCGCACAACTGGTCGTGCTGCTCGTCGACGCCCGCAAAGGGGTCATCTCCCAGACCCGCAAGCACGCCGCGGTGCTCGCGCTGCTCGGTGTGCCGAAGCTGGTTCTCGCCGTCAACAAGATCGACCTGGTCGACAACCCCGCCGAGGTCTTCGCCCGGATCAGCGCAGAGTTCAACGAGCTGACGGGTTCGCTGGGCTGGTCTTCCGACGACGTCCAGGAGATCCCGGTCTCCGCATTGCACGGCGACAACATCGCGATCCGCAGCGAGAACACCCCGTACTACGACGGTCCGACCCTGATCGAGCATCTGGAGTCGGTGCCCGTCGACGCCGACGTGCACGGACGCCACGAAGTGGGCCTGCGTTTCGCCGTCCAGTACGTGATCCGGCCTCGCACCGCGGAGTACCCGGACTACCGCGGCTACGCGGGTCAGATCGCCGCCGGATCGGTCCGTCCCGGTGACGAGATCGTCGTCCTCCCGTCGGGTGTGCGATCGACGGTCGAGCGCATCGACACCGCCGACGGCGAACTCGACGTCGCGCACGCGGGGCGCTCGGTGACGCTCGTGCTCACCGACGACGTCGACATCTCCCGCGGCGACGTGATCGCCTCGCCCGGAGATGCTCCCGAACCGCTGTCCGAATTCGAGGCCACCGTGTGCTGGCTGGCCGAGAAGCCGTTGCGGGCCGGAGCGCGTCTGCTCCTCAAGCACGGCACGCGTACCACCCAGGCGATCGTCGGCACGCTCGAGGAACGGTTCGACGAGCAGGACCTCACGTCGGTCGACAACCCGGACTCCTTGGAGCTCAACGAGATCGCTCGTATCACGTTGCGCGTCGCCGAGCCGGTCGCCGCAGACGATTACAAGGTCAACCGGCGCAGCGGCAGCTTCCTGCTGATCGACCCGGCCGGTGGCAACACGCTCGCCGCCGGGCTGGTGGGCAACGGCCTGGCGGACATCGAACTCGGAGACCGCGTTCCCGCATGATCCCGTTGATCGCCGTCGCGCACGGCAGCCGCGACCCCCGCTCTGCGCGGGCCGTGGCTGCCGCGCTCGCGGTGCTGCGGACGGAGCACCCCGAATGGGATGTGCGCCTGGCATTCCTGGATCTGAACACCCCGTCGGTACCTCAGGTTCTCGACGCCGTCGCCGCCGACGGGCACCGCCGCGCGGTCGTCGTACCGTTGCTCCTCGGCAGCGCGTTCCACGCCCGCGTCGACCTGCCCGCGATCCTCGCCGACGCACGCACCCGCAATCCCCTGCTGGATGTGACATGCGCGGACATTCTCGGTGACGACGCGCGACTGGTCGCGGCCGCTCGCGACAGCATCGCGTCGACGGGTGTCGCACTGGACGACCCGTCCGTAGGGATCGCGTTCTGCGCCGTCGGTTCTCGCCGCGACGAGGCGAATACCGCCACCGCGCGCGTCGTTCCGCGCGTCACCGCCGGCACCGCATGGTCGGCCGTCGCCTGCTACGCCACGGCAGCCGGGCCCACTGCCGCGTCGGCGTCGGAACTGCTGGCCCGATCCGGGTGCAGCACCCTCGTGGTCGCCCCCTGGATGCTCGCTCCGGGACTTCTGTGGGACCGAGCGTGTGCCGCTGTCGTCGAGGCGCATCCCGACGCGCGCATCGCCCCCACCCTCACCACGCATGCCGCGGTCGGGCACGTCGTCGCGGAGCGATATCTCGCGGCGGTTCACCGCAACACCGTTCGCGCGGCCTGACACTCCCGCTGTCCCCTGACACTGCAACCCACCGACGGCAGGACAGCGACCCCGACCTCGTTCGCTGTCCACGCGCTCACTTTTGTCCTATACAGGTACGTGTTCGATCGAACACGAACGACCTCGGGCTCGGATCACTTCAGGGAGCGCACGTGCAGAACGAGTTACGCCGCTACATCGACCGTCTCCGCGCCGAGGGATTCTCCGTGCGCGACGATCACGGCGAAGACCCCGACCTGATCGACATCGAGGGCAAGGCCGTGAACACGTGGCGCAAGAACTACCCGTACGACAAGCGCATGGATCGGGCGACCTACGAGGTCGAGAAGTACCTGCTGCAGATCGAACTGCTCAAGTTCCAGGCATGGTCGAAGGACAACGGCTCGAAGCACGTCATCGTCTTCGAGGGCCGTGACGCCGCCGGCAAGGGCGGCACGATCAAACGCTTCCAGGAGTACATCAACGTCCGGAACGCCCGGGTGGTCGCGCTGAACAAGCCGTCCGACCGCGAGCAGGGTCAGTGGTATTTCCAGCGGTACATCAGGCACTTCCCCACTGCCGGCGAACTGGTCATGTTCGACCGCTCCTGGTACAACCGGGCCGGTGTCGAGCGTGTCATGGGCTTCTGCACCGACGAGGAGTACGAACAGTTCGTCACGCAGGTCCCGATGTTCGAACAATTGGTCGTCGAGTCCGGCATCTCGCTGACGAAGTTCTGGTTCTCCGTCACGCGGGACGAACAGCGCACGCGATTCGCGATTCGTCAGCTCGACCCGGTGCGGCGCTGGAAATTGTCCGAAATGGACCTCGAATCACTCGAGCGCTGGGAGGAATACACAGCGGCGAAGGAAGAGATGTTCCTGCGTACCGACACCGACCTCACCCCGTGGACCACCATCAAATCGAACGACAAGAAGCGCGCGCGGATCAACGCGATGCGCTTCTTCCTGAATCAGTTCGAATACGACGACAAGGACACACAGGTGGTCTTCCCCGCCGACCCGAACATCGTGCAACGCGGAAAGGACGCCGTCGGCGACTGAGTCTCCGATCCGACGCGATACCGCCGATCCGTTGCTCCATCCGTGCGCCCTGCTCCAAACTGGAGAAGACAGGGAGCGAGGTCCCATGAGCACAGGAACACCGGGGGGCGGAATCTTAGTGGGCATCGACGGCTCCGACAGCGCCGTCGACGCAGCCAGATGGGCCGCAGTCGTCGCGCGTCGGCTCGGAGAACCGCTCCGGCTCGTCCACGCCCACTCCGGCGGACCCGGCGACGCCGACGAACCCACTCGCGCCGTACTCGACAATGCCGAAGCCGCAATCCTGGAAGAAGCAGCGGCAGTCGACGCGGCCGCGCCTCGGGAACCCACGGCCGGGAACGAGCTCACGGCGGAGTTGGCTGTCGAGAAGAAGGCGGTGTCGGGCCGGCCCGCCAACGCCCTGTCCGATCTGTCCGCGTCGGCACGGATGCTCGTGCTCGGGCACACCACCACCAGCGAACTTCAATCCATGTTCCGCAGGTCCGACGTCGTCTACGTCGCCAATCATGCGGTCTGCCCGGTCGTCTCGTGGCGCAGCGAGCAAGGGTTCCGGCCACCGGACGGCCGTCCGATCGTGGTGGGCGTCGACGGTACGCAGCTGAGCTCCGCGGCGATCGGGGAAGGCTATCGTCTCGCCGCGGCACTCGAGGCACCGCTAGTCGCCGTACACACCTGGGTGGAACACTCCACGATCACCTACGGCGAAGATTCCCGCTTCACCGACTGGACGGACTTCGCCGCGTTCCGGAAAGCCAGGATGGTGGAGTCGATGGCCGACTGGGCGTCGGACTTTCCCGACGTGGAGGTCGAGCACCGGGTCGAACGCGGCAAACCCGACATCGTGCTGCTCGAACATTCGGCCCACGCACAACTGATCGTCGTCGGCAGCCACGGCCGCAGCGCCCAATCATCCGCCATCCTCGGTTCCACCAGTCAGGGCCTGATCCACCACAGCTTCTGTCCGGTGGCGATCTGCCGCGCTAGGTGACGGGGACCGCGGCCGTCAGCTGCGGGGCGGTCGTGGCACGGGCGTAGACGGTCTCTCCCGGCGCCAGCCCGAGAGCGTGCGCGTCGCCGCGCGTGACCTGCGCGGAGAAGGACTCCCCGGTCGCCTCGTTCCGCAATTCGACGCGCACCTCGAAGCCGAGGCGCACGACGCGTTCGACCGTGGCGCGGGTGATGCCCAGGGTCTCGGCCGTTCCCTCGTTCTGAGCCAGTGCCAGCTCCGGTTGCCGTCCCAGCCGGATGTCGTGGGGTCGCACGAGTTGCCCGTTGAGCTTGGACACGGTGCCGAGGAAGGACATCACGAAGGTGTTGGCCGGACGGTCGTACAGCTCCTCCGGCGTCCCTACCTGCTCGATTCGACCCGCGTTCATCACCGCGATCCGGTCGGCGACGTCGAGCGCCTCCTCCTGGTCGTGCGTGACCAGCACCGTCGTGACGTGAACCTCGTCGTGCAGTCGCCGCAGCCAGGTGCGCAGGTCGGTGCGCACCTTCGCGTCGAGCGCGCCGAACGGCTCGTCGAGCAGCAGCACGCGCGGATCCACCGCGAGCGCCCGCGCCAGTGCCATGCGCTGACGCTGACCGCCCGACAGTTGCGCCGGGTACCGGGTCTGGAATCCGTCCAGCCCGACGATCTCGAGCAGTTCGTCGACTTTCTTCTGTATTTCCGGCTTGGGCCGCTTCCGGATCTTGAGCCCGAACGCGACGTTCTCCCGCACCGTCATGTGCTTGAAGGCTGCGTAGTGCTGAAAGACGAATCCGATGTCGCGCTTCTGCGGCGTCACGGTCGTCACGTCCTCACCCGCGATGTGGACGGTGCCCTCGTCCAGCGATTCGAGGCCGGCGATGGAGCGCAACAGGGTCGACTTGCCGGAGCCGGACGGTCCGAGCAGCGCGGTGAGCGATCCCGACGGGATTTCGAGGCTCACGTCGTCGAGTGCCGCGAAGCTGCCGTAGTTCTTGCGTGCCGAGGTGACGGTGATCATTCTTCGGTGCTCCTCTTGCGGTCGAGAAGGGTCATCAACAGCAGAACGATCACCGCGATGGCCATCAGCAGGGTCGCGGCGCTGTATGCGCCGAAAGTGTTGTGGTCGTCGATGTACCGGGCGTGGACGAGGAGGGTGAGCGTCTGCGACACCCCGGGAAAGCCCGACGAAACCATGATGACGGCGCCGAACTCGCCGAGCGCGCGGGCCACGGTCAGCACCACGCCGTAGGTCAGTCCCCAGCGGATCGCGGGCAGGGTGATCCGCCAGAAGGTCTGCCAACTGTCGGCACCGAGGGTCGCGGCAGCCTGCTCCTGTTCCTCACCGATCTCGTACAGCACCGGTTCGACCTCGCGGACGACGAACGGCAGCGTCACGAAGATCGTCGCGATCACCATGCCGGGGAGTCCGAAGATCACCTTGAAGCCGAGGGATTCGACGGCACCGAACCAGCCGTTCGCGCCCCAGAGCATGATCAGCGCGACGCCCACCACGATGGGTGAGACCGCGAAGGGCAGGTCGACGACGGACTGCAGGAGTCGCCGGCCGGGAAACCGGCCACGGACCAGAGCCAGCGCGACCACGATGCCGAACACCACGTTGACGGGGACGACGATCGCGACGATCAGCAGCGACAAGTTCAGTGCGGAGATGGCCGCCGGGGTGCTGATCGATTCGGCGAATGCGCCGATCCCGTTCTCGAACGTGCGGTACAGAATCACGCCGATCGGCACGAGCAGCAGGACGAACAGGTATCCGAGCGCGACGGTGCGCAGCGAGATCTTGACGGGAAGCGACACGTTCACCGGTCGTCCTCCTGTCTGCGCAGGCCCCGGCTCGCGACCCAGCGGAGCACGAACAGGGCGACGAAAGCGATGAGCAGCAACACCACCGACACGGCCGCGGCGTTGACGGGCCGGTCGATCTCGATCTGCTGCTGGATGTACTGGGACGCGACCTGCGTCTGGTACGGAATGTTGCCGCCGATGAGCACGATCGAGCCGTACTCACCGATCGCGCGTGCGAACGCCAACCCCGTGCCGCCGAGAATCGCCGGTGCCAGGACCGGCAGGACCACGGTGCGGAAGATCGTGAAGTTGCTCGCCCCCAGCGATGCGGCGGCTTCCTCCACTTCCCGGTCGACCTCGATGAGCACCGGTTGTACGGCCCTGACCACGAACGGGAGGGTGACGAACGCCAGGGCGACGACGAGGCCGGGCTGTGTCGCGTTCAGTTGCAGTCCGATAGGGCTCTGCGGTCCGTAGAGCGACAGCAGGACGATGCTCGCGACGATCGTCGGGAGAGCGAAGGGCAGGTCGATCAGCGCGTTGACGACCTTCTTGCCGGGAAACTCGTCGCGGACGAGGACCCAGGCGATGATCGTGCCCATCACGGCGTTGATCGCGGCGACGACGATCGAGACGCCGACGGTCACGCGGAGGGTGGCCAGGGCCGCCGGGGCGGTGACCGCATCCCAGAACCCTCCGAACCCGTCCGACAACGAGTGTGTGGCGAGCGCGGCGAGGGGCAACAGAACGATCAGGCTCAACCACAGTGTGGCCACGCCGATTCCGAGGGGCCCGACGGTGCCGGTGATCCGTGCTCTGCGCGTGCGACGGCGGGACGCCGGGGCGGGAGGCGGGGCTCCCGTCCCGGCGGTCTGCTCTGAAATGCTCAAGACGACGCTCTACTTCGTGGCGTTGTCGTAGGCGAGCGCGATGGTGCCGGACCCGTCGGCGAACAGTTCCTCGTCGACCGTGTCCCAGCCACCGAGATCGGCGACGGTCCAGAGCTTGGCCGGCTCCGGGAACTCGTCGGCGAATTCTGCTGCCACGGCGGGATCGACGGGCCGGAAGCCGGCTTCGGCCCACAGGCGCTGAGCTTCCTGGGTGTACAGGAAGTCGTCGAACGCCTGGGCGACCTCGGCGTTCGGCGAATTCTTCAGCACCGCAGCGGGATTCTCGATCTTGAAGGTGACCGGCGGAGTGACGTGCTCGACGGGGTCACCGTTGCGTTCGATGAAAAGCGCTTCGTTCTCGTAGCTGAGCAGAACGTCGCCGGTGCCCTGGAGGAACGTCTCGGTGGCTTCACGACCGGATTTCGGCTGCACCTTGACGTGATCGTCGACCAGCGCTGTGATGTAGTCGATTCCGGCCTGCGGGTCGGCGCCCCCGTTGCTGATGGCCGCGTACGGGGCGAGCAGATTCCACTTCGCGGAGCCGGAACTGAACGGGTTGGGCGTGACCACTTCGACGTCGGGACGCAGCAGATCGTCCCAGTCACGGATGTTCTTCGGGTTGCCTTCACGCACCACCATCGTGACGACCGACCCGAACGGCACTCCGCCGTAGGCGTTGTCGTTCCACGCCTCGTCGACGAGTCCGGCCTCGACGAGACGGGTGACGTCCGGTTCGACGGAGAAGTTCACGAAGTCGGCTGCGGCTCCGTCGCGCACCTTGCGCGACTGGTCTCCCGATGCGCCGTAAGACGGCTGGAACGCGACGTCCGTGCCCGCCTCGGTTTCCTGGAAGGCCGGGATGAGCAGGTCGAAACCGACCTTGGGCACTGCGTACGCGAAGAGGTTGACGGTGCCCGCCGAGCCGTCGTTGCCGCCGTCTGCGCCCACGACGTCGCTCGACCCTCCGCTGCACGCGGTCAGGGCGGTCACAGTCGCGGCGGCCACCGCGGCGACGAGCATTCTGGAACGGTTCTTCATGACACGAGCCTCCTGAGGGGCTGTTCGGTGAGGTGTGAAGAACGGATGACGGCAACGCGACACCCCCGCGCCACGAACCGTGGCGTGCCGGGGTGACGGAATCATCCGTGAGGGGTTACGAGGACGGGGAGCACGAACGGCTCCCGGTCGAATGGCCGGACCGAGTCGAAGGCAGGGTCAGCGACAACAGTGAATATCGGCAACCGAAGGCATACCTACAGCGATCAACGCCAGTTCATGGCGGATTCGAGGTAGCGTGGTCGCGGTCACCCGGCAGACTCTAGCAGAGCGCGCGGAGCACCCGAAAACCGACGTTTCGGGCGGAGAACCGGAGTGTCAGCGGGTCAGCAGCCACGCGACGACGACGAGCAGCAGCAGGGCGACCAGCGCCAGGGTCACGCGCGAGCGCGGCATGTCAGCAATCCTCCGGGTCCGGGGCAGGCGATACGGGTTCGCGTCGTCCGACCACCGCGAACGCGCCGGCGATCACACGGTCCAGCAGCCAGGCGACACCTCCGCACAACGGCACCAGTACGACCAGCACCAGCGCCGATTGCGGCACAAAGGACAGACCCGTGAGCCAGAGCTCGAATCCGTCCCACCACGATGCCACCCGATCCACTCTCCTCACCTTAGTGGCTGCGGCGAACTCGCCCGTACGCAGCCCGGCAATGCCGCCCGGACGGCTCGTTCCGGCGGGATCATAGAAAGATGTCTTGGTCACGACCTCTGCGGGTCGCAGCACTGCACGACAGTCCCCACCCGCCCATCGACGATTACGCGTTTCTTTCCGACTGTGAGACGACGTGCCTGGTGGCCCGCGACGGCACGGTGGAATGGATGTGCCTGCCGCGACCGGATTCGCCGAGTGTGTTCGGCGCTGTGCTCGACCGCAGCGCCGGCCGCTTCCGGCTCGCCCCACACAACCGCACCGTGCCGGCGGCGCGCCGCTACCTGCCCGGTGGGCTCATCCTCGAAACGACGTGGCAGACCGACACCGGCTGGATGGTCGTGCGCGACGCGCTGGTGATGGGACGCTGGTACGACGTCGACGAACGCTCACGCACGCATCGGCGCACCCCGTCGGACTGGCAGGCCGAACACGTTCTGTTGCGCACCGTGCGCTGTGTGAACGGCACGGTCGAACTGGACATGTCGTGCGAACCGGCCTTCGATTATCACCGGGGCGTCGCCGAGTGGCGTTACACCGGAAAGGTGTACGAGGAAGCCACGGCCATGGAGATCGCGGCGCCCGACGAGAACCCACAGTTGCGGCTGACCACCGACCTCCGACTCGGCATCGAGGGCCGTGAGGCACGCGCCCGCACCCGGCTGGAGAAGGGCGACTCGGTCTTCGTCGCCCTGTCCTGGTCGGAACTCACGCCACCGCGCACGTTCACCGAGGCGGTCGCGAAGATGACCAATACACAGGACTTCTGGCGGGAATGGATCACCACCGGCCGCTTCCCGGACCATCCGTGGCGCACCTATCTGCAGAGCAGTGCGGCGATCCTGAAGGGACTGACCTACGCCCCAACCGGAGCCCTGCTCGCCGCGCCGACCACTTCCTTACCGGAAACACCTGGTGGAGAGCGCAACTGGGATTACCGCTATGCCTGGGTTCGCGACTCGACCTTCGCCCTGTGGGGCTTGCACACGCTCGGCCTCGACCGTGAAGCCGACGACTTCTTCTCGTTCATCCTCGACGTCTCCCAGAACGCGGACGGCAGTGACCGCACACTCCAGGTCATGTACGGGGTGGGCGGGGAAAGTTCGCTTCCCGAGTCGACACTCGACCACCTGAGCGGATACGACGGCGCCAAGCCGTGCCGGATCGGCAACGACGCGTATCACCAACGCCAGCACGATATCTGGGGGACGCTTCTCGACTCGGTGTACCTGCACGTGCGCTCGCGGCGGCAGATCCCCGAATCGCTGTGGCCGATCCTGCGCAAGCAGGTCGACGAGGCGGTCACCCATTGGCGCGAACCGGACATGGGCATCTGGGAAGTGCGGGGCGAACCTCAGCACTTCACGTCGTCGAAGGTCATGTGCTGGGTGGCCCTGGACCGTGGCGCGAAGCTGGCCGACCTTCACGGCCGAGACAGCCATGCGCGGCGGTGGGCGGCGATCGCCGACGAGATCAAAGCCGATGTCCTCGAGCACGGAGTCGACGAAAGAGGCGTGTTCACACAGCGTTACGGCCATCCGTCTCTCGATGCCTCGACGCTCCTGATCCCGTTGCTGCGCTTCCTTCCCGCCGACGACCCGAGGGTCCGCGCGACCGTGCTCGCCGTCGCCGACGAACTGACCGACGACGGACTCGTGTTGCGCTACCGCGTCGAGACCACCGACGACGGACTCAACGGGAAGGAGGGAACCTTCACGATCTGTTCCTTCTGGCTGGTGTCGGCATTGGTGGAGATCGGCGAGGTGGAGCGCGCCGCAATGCTCTGCCATCGCCTGCTCGAGTACGCCAGCCCGCTGAAACTCTATGCGGAGGAGATCGATCCGGCGTCGGGCCGGCACCTCGGCAATTTCCCACAGGCCTTCACACATCTCGCGCAGATCAACGCCGTGGTGCATGTCGTCCGCGCCGAACACAAAGTGCAGACCGGGGAGTTCCGGCCCGGGCATCCGGCTTCCTGAGTGCAGCGGAAGGCGCTGTCGCACATACGGATCGGCTCTCCGAGTCGCAACAGTGCCGCACGACGGGGGCCGAACGCACGACAGGGAGCGTTCCGGGTCAGCGGAACCGCGACAGAAGGGCTTCCGCCTGCACGGCGATCTCACGGATCACGTCACCTGCGGGTCGCTCCGCCCGCACCGACCCGACGGCTTGCCCCGCATAGACCACGCCGATGTCGGGATCGTCGCCGGTGTAGGCCTCGGCGAGGATGTCCTCGGATTCGTCGCGGCCGTGCCACCGCTCGGTGAACGCGTTCACCAAGGCGCGTCCACCCCATCGCGACGGCCACGGCTGGTGCCTCGCCCTGTCGAACACGTCGGTGTACACGGTGTCGGCGCTCGTGGCGTCGACGATCTTGGTGCGCGCGTACACGGGGCCCACCGTTTCCGGGCTCGCCAGCAGCGCGGTCCCCACGAATGCTCCCTGCGCACCGGCGGCGAGTACCGCGGCCAATCCTCGTCCGGTGGCGATGCCGCCCGCGGCGAGCACCGGCAACGAAGTGGACTCGAGTACTTCCTGGAGCAGCGGCAACGTACCGACCCTGCCCGTGTGCCCGCCGGCCTCGTGCCCTTGCGCGACGACAGCGTCCACCCCTGCCGCCTCGACGACTCGCAGGTCGTCGAGCGTGTTGATCTGGGAAATCACCAGCGCGCCAGCCTCGTGGACGCGGTCGACGTACGGCGCCGGATCACCGAACGACAGCGCGACCACCTGGGGGCGGTGTTCGAGAACGGCGGCGAGCAGCGAGTCGTCGTCGGCCAGCGACCAGGTCATGAGCCCGAACCCCACCGGGCCGTCACCGATGTCGCGGGCCGTGCGGACCTCGGCTTCGAGCCATTCCGGGGTGTTGTACCGGGCCGCTCCGATAAGCCCGAGGCCACCGGCCCGGGTCACCTCCCCCGCGAGCACGCCGCCGGCACGACCACCCATCGGCGCACCCACCAGCGGGACGGAGATTCCGAGCGTTCGGGTCAGCCAGGTCTCGAACACTCGGGTCTCCTTCACGGCTTCGCCCGGACTACTTCTTGGGCTTGTCGGACGCGGCTTCGGACGACAGCGCAGCCACGAAGGCCTCCTGCGGCACCTCGACACGGCCGATGGTCTTCATGCGCTTCTTGCCTTCCTTCTGCTTCTCGAGCAGCTTGCGCTTGCGGCTGATGTCACCGCCGTAGCACTTGGCGAGCACGTCCTTGCGGATCGCCCGAATGTTCTCGCGGGCAATGATCTTCGATCCGATCGCGGCCTGGATCGGCACTTCGAACTGCTGACGGGGAATCAACTCGCGCAGCTTTGTGGTCATCTTGTTGCCGTACGCGGCGGCGGCGTCCTTGTGCACGATCGCACTGAAGGCGTCCACGGCCTCACCCTGCAACAGGATGTCCACCTTCACCAGCGCCGATTCCTGCTCGCCCGCCTCCTCGTAATCGAGGCTGGCGTAGCCGCGGGTGCGCGACTTCAAGGAATCGAAGAAGTCGAAGATGATCTCTGCCATCGGCAGCGTGTAGCGCAACTCGACGCGGGTCTCGGACAGGTAGTCCATGCCACCGAGTTCGCCACGACGAGACTGGCACAACTCCATGATCGAGCCGATGAACTCGCTGGGCGAGATGATCGTGCACTTGACGATCGGCTCGTAGATCGCCCGCGCCTTGCCTTCCGGCCAGAACGACGGGTTGGTCACGATGTGTTCCTGACCGCCTTCGAGCACGACGCGGTAGACGACGTTCGGGGCGGTGGAGATGAGGTCGAGGCCGAACTCCCGCTCGAGCCGCTCTCGCGTGATCTCCATGTGCAGCAGCCCGAGAAAACCGCACCGGAAACCGAAGCCGAGCGCGACCGACGTCTCGGGCTCGTACGTCAGGGCGGCGTCGTTGAGTTGCAGCTTGTCGAGCGCGTCGCGCAGGTCCGGGTAGTCCGAGCCGTCGACGGGGTAGAGACCGGAATACACCATGGGCCGCGGCTCGCGGTATCCGGTGAGCGGCTCTGTCGCGCCGTTGCGGGCGAGAGTCACGGTGTCGCCGACCTTCGACTGGCGCACGTCCTTCACACCGGTGATGAGGTAACCGACCTCACCGACGCCGAGGCCCTGTGTCGGCTTCGGCTCGGGCGAGACGATGCCGACCTCGAGCATCTCGTGGGTGCTGCCGGTGGACATCATCTTGATCTTCTCGCGCGGAACGATCCTGCCGTCCACGACGCGCACATACGTCACCACGCCGCGATAGGTGTCGTACACGGAGTCGAAGATCATCGCTCGCGCCGGGGCGTCGGCGTCACCGACGGGCGCGGGCACCTTGCGGATCACCTCGTCGATCAGAGCAGGGACACCTTCACCGGTCTTGCCGGAGACCCGCAGGACGTCCGAGGGTTCGCACCCGATGATGTTGGCGATCTCCGCGGCGTAACGATCGGGATCGGCGGCAGGCAGATCGATCTTGTTGAGGACCGGAATGATCGTCAGGTCCTTGTCGAGCGCGAGATACAGGTTGGCGAGCGTCTGCGCCTCGATGCCCTGCGCGGCGTCGACGAGCAGCACGGCACCCTCACACGCCTCCAGGGCTCGCGACACCTCGTAGGTGAAGTCGACGTGCCCGGGCGTGTCGATCAGGTGCATCACATACTCTTCGCCCTCGTACTTCCAGGGGAGCCGCACGTTCTGCGCCTTGATGGTGATGCCGCGTTCGCGCTCGATGTCCATGCGGTCGAGGTACTGCGCGCGCATCTGCCGTTCCTCGACCACGCCGGTGAGCTGCAGCATCCGGTCCGCGAGCGTCGACTTGCCGTGGTCGATGTGCGCGATGATGCAGAAGTTCCGGATCTTCCCGGGGTCCGTGAAGGTGGTGTCGGCGAAGGTGCTGATGTCGTGCTCCTGACTCGGGATGGCAACGGCCGTGCAGACCGCGGTCACACCAGCAGAATATCCAAGCCTGCGCACGGTCGGGACTCCGGCCGGGGCTCCGCTCGCCACACCCGGCGCTCGGAGGCTCGCTAAGCTCGGTGCTCGTGGCTGGCACATGGAAGAAACTAGGCATACAACTGGGCCGCCTCGCGGCCCAGCAGGGCCCGAAACTGTACAAGCAACTCCAGCAGTCGGGGGCATTGGACAAGGCGCGGACGGCGATCGGCAACGCCGCCGGCACGGCTGCGACCGGCACCGCCGGGACGACCCGCGGCCCGGTTCCGGGACGGCCCGTCGCGTCGCGTACCGCGCCCACCGCGCACCGCGCCCGGCGCATCTCCTACTCCCCGGACCTGGACGGCCGCGCCGATCCCGGTGAGGTCGTGTGGACGTGGGTGGCCTATGAGGAGGACGCGAGCCAGGGCAAGGACCGGCCCGTTCTGGTGGTGGGCCGCGACGGCAACACCCTCCTGGGGCTGATGCTGTCGTCGAACACCGACCGGGACGGACATCCCGACTGGGTCGGCGTGGGAAGCGGACGCTGGGACCCGGAGGGCCGGCCGAGCTGGGTCCGGCTCGATCGTGTGATCGACGTGCCGGAGGACGGCATTCGGCGCGAAGGCGCCATCCTCGCGCAGTCCCGGTTCGAGCAGGTCGCTGCTCGTCTGCGTTCCGACTACAGCTGGCAGTGACCGACCGCAACTGGCAGTGATCCACTTCCTGCGGTAAGCGAATACCGGCAGCAGCCGGCTGACCGGCACGAGACGACGCCCGGCGGGCCCCGAGCCCGCCGGGCGTTCTCCGGATCAGGACGGCCGCAGCCCCTGTCGTCGGCCGAACAGGAACGCGTAGGCCAGCGCGCCGAGCGCACCGCCTATCAGCGGGAAGACGATGAACAACCACAATTGCCCGAGCGCGCCGTTCTGATAGAACGCCACGGCGAGGCTGCGCGCCGGATTGACCGAGGTGTTGTCGATCGGGATCGAGATCAGGTGGATCACGGCGAGGGTGAATCCGATCGCGATCCCCGCGATCAGCACGTCGGCGATCTGATCGGTCGTGGAGAGCACCACGAACACCAGCAGCGCGGTCAGGAGTATCTCGACGACCATCGCGGCGCCGATCCCGTAACCGTTCTCGAGGACTCCGCCGAACGGCCCCCGGATCGCAGACGGACTGTGCGCGCCCCAGCCGTTCGCGCCGAGACCGTCTGCCGCGCGGTCGTACGCCGGGAGCGACGATGCGATCGCAAAGATCGTCACACCCGCCACCAGACCGCCGATCACCTGCGCGATCCAGTAACCGACCGCACGAACGGGCGTGACCTGGCCGACGATGAGCCGGCCGAGGGTGACCGCCGGATTCACGTGGCAACCCGAAATCGGGCCGATCGTGTACACGAGGAACAGCAGCGTCAGGCCGAACGCGAGGGCAACTCCGAGTTGGCCCACGTAATCGCCCGCGAAGACAGCTGTTCCGACAGCGGAGAACACGAGCACGAACGTCCCGATCGCCTCCGCCGCGCACCGTCTGAGATCGGAGTATTCGGCGGGTTCCGCGGTTTCCAACGCGGTTTCGTGGTCGGAGTCGTCGACCCGGTGTGCAGCATCGCGGATCCCGTTCTCCGGTTCTCGGCCGGTTCTCTGTGCGGGGTCGCGTAGTGGTTCCTGAGCCGGGTCACGTTCGGGTTCCATGAGTTCCCCTCGGAGGTCGTGGTCCCGGCCACCGGCCGGACCTACCTACACCGAACACCATCGAATCGTCTTGCCGCAGCATAATTCGCTCGTGAAAGCACACTACGCAAGTCGCGTGACCTCCACAACGACTTCCTGCGCCGCGGCGCTTCCGCCCATGTAGATGCCCTTGAGCGGGGGTACGTCGCCGTAATCCCGGCCGATCCCCACCGATACGTGTTGCTCACCCACGAATCTCGCATTGGTGGGGTCGTATCCCCACCACGCACCGGTCCATGCCTGAATCCACGCGTGGGATTGCCCCTCGACGGTTTCCCCGATCGTCGCGTCCCTGACGGGATGGAGATACCCGGAGACGTACTGTGCGGGAATTCCCATGGCACGCAACAGGAGCAGCGTCAGGTGAGCGTAGTCCTGGCACACCCCCTGACGTTCCTCGTATGCCTGGATTGCGGAGGTGTGGACGCCGGTCGTTCCCGGGACGTAATCCATCTGCTCGTGGACCCACTGTGCGGCGGCGACCACGGCGTCGACCGGGTCGAGACCCTTTGCGAGGTCCCGGGCGGTCTTGGCGAGCGCTTTGTCTGCCGGAACGTATCGGCTCGGCAGCAGCAATTCGTCGTATCGGTCCTTGGTGTCGGGTTCCCGGATCACGTCCCAGCCCGCCGGTTCCTCCTGCGGATCGAGCGAATCCGTCTCCACAACAGACAAACCGGTCACTTCGAGCGACGTGTGGGGTGCGTGGAGGTCGAACGCCGTCACGGCGCTCCCCCAGTAATCGGTGTACCGGTAGGAGCGCGTCGCGGGAGTCGTCTCGACACGACTGAGGATCACCGTCTGACGACTGTCGGACCGGGGCGTCAGACGCGCCTCGTTGTACGACGCCGTGACCGGCCCCGCGTACTCGTAGCCGGTCTTGTGGACCACGCGCATGCGCCAGCTCACAGTTCTCCCTCCAGAAGCAGATCGTCTTCACCGTCGTTGCGGGCGGAACTCCATGCCACCCAGGGCGCTGCGTGGAAATACTGGAGCGCGATGGCCTCGCCGACCTGCCGGCACATCTCCTGCAGGGCGTCGAGGCGTTCGGCGAGTTCCTCGAGGAGCACGCCCGGCCGGATGAATTCGAGCTCGCTACGGGCTCGCCCGAGCAGTCGCTGCGCTTCGTTGCGCGCACCGAAGCGGTGGTCGGTCTGGTCGTCGAGTTCGGTCAGGCACTGCTCTGCCTGCCGGATCGCGGAGAACACCGATCGGGGGAAAAGCCGGTCGAGCATCATGAATTCGACGATGCGTCCCGCGTCGAGTGCCCCCCGGTAGGTGCGCAGGTAGGTGTCGTATCCACCGGCCGAACGCAGTACGGTCGCCCAGGTCGGCGAGGTGGGCCGGTCGCCGGCACGGGAGAGCAGCAGCCGGACGATCATGTCGACACGTTCGATGGACCTGCCGAGCAACAGGAACCGGTATCCGTCGTCACGGCACAGCGTGCTGTCGGCCAGGCCCGCGAACATCGCGCCGCGGTCTTCGACGTAACGGAAGAACTCGTGGGGACCCAGACGTTTCGCGGCGCGTTCTCGTTCGGCGAGGGCGTTGTAGGTGGTATTGAGGCATTCCCACATCTCAGTGGACGTGACTTCGCGTGCACCGCGGGCATTTTCGCGTGCATGCGAGATCGTATCGAGAATCGACCCGGCGCCGTCTCGGCCGAACGCGACGATGTCGATGACCGTCTGCACGTCGAGTTCGCCTTCGGGCGCACTGAATCCGAGGACGCGCAGCAACTGCCGGCACGTGCGGTCGGGGTCCACCGTGGAGTCCTCGAGCAGTTGGTGCACCGCGACGTCCATGATGCGCGCCGTATCGTCGGCTCGTTCGACGTAGCGTCCGATCCAGAACAGCGACTCCGCATTTCGTGCGAGCATCAGCGTCCCCCTCCCTGTTGCTCTTGCTGTTGTTGCTGTTGCTGTTGTTGCTGCTCGGTGGTCAGTTCGGGTCCGCGGTCGGGTTGGCTCACCTCGGCCCTCTCCTCGACGAACCCCTCCCCGCCCAGTTCGCTGGCCGTGTCGGAGCTTCGGCTGGCCAGCACCCAGGTGTCCTTGCTGCCACCACCCTGACTGGAGTTGACGACCAGCGACCCTTCGGGAAGTGCGACGCGCGTCAGCCCTCCCGGAAGGATCCAGATCTCCTCGCCGTCGTTGACCGCGAACGGACGCAGGTCCGCATGGCGGGGAGCGAGTGTGTCGCCCGCCCTGGTCGGCACCGTGGACAGTTGCACGACCGGCTGGGCGATCCATGCCCGGGGATTGGCCCGGATCTTGCGCGCCATGGTCTTCAGTTCGGCCGCCGAGGCGTCGGGGCCGAAGACGATGCCGTACCCGCCCGAGCCCTCGACGGGCTTGATGACGAGTTCGTCGATGCGGTCGAGGACCTCCTCGCGTTCTTCGTCGAGCCAGCACCGCAAGGTGTCGACGTTGGGCAGGAGGGGCTTCTCGCCGAGGTAGTAGTCGATGATGTCGGGCACGTAGGTGTAGACGAGTTTGTCGTCACCCACGCCGTTTCCGACTGCGCTGGAGATCACTACGTTGCCGGCGCGCGCGGCGTTGAGCAGACCCGCCACTCCGAGCACCGAATCCGGCCGGAACTGGAGCGGGTCGAGGAAGTCGTCGTCGATGCGCCGGTAGATCACGTCGACTTGCTGCTCACCTTCCGTGGTGCGCATGTAGACGATGTTGTCGCGGCAGAAAAGGTCGCGGCCTTCGACGAGTTCCACACCCATCTGCCGGGCGAGGAGGGAGTGCTCGAAGTAGGCGGCATTCGCGAGACCGGGGGTGAGGACGACCACCGTGGGGTCGGCTGCGTTGGGCGCGGCCGCGGCGCGGAGTGCCCGCAACAGGTGCAACGCATAGTCCCCGACCGGACGCACCTTGTGCTGGACGAAAAGATCGGGCGCCACCCGAGCCATGACGCGCCGATTCTCCATGACGTAGGACACTCCGGACGGCGATCGGAGATTGTCTTCGAGAACGCGGAAGGTTCCCTTCTCGTCGCGGATCAGGTCGATTCCGGCGACGTGGATGCGCACCCCGTTCGGCGGGACGATTCCCGCCGCCTGCCGGTGGAAGTGCTCGCAGGACGTGACGAGGCGCTTGGGGATGACGCGGTCCCGCAGGATGCTCTGCTCGCCGTAGACGTCGGCGAGGAACAACTCGAGTGCCCGCACCCGCTGCCGGATCCCCTTCTCGAGCCGGTTCCACTCCGCTGCCGCGATCAGGCGCGGCACCATGTCCAGCGGGAACGGCCTCTCCTGACCCGACAGGGAGAAGGTCACACCCTGGTCGGTGAAGGCCCTGCCCAGCGCGTCGGTGCGCGCCGCGAGATCCTCGGGACCCTTGGACTCGAGAATCTGGTGCAGCCGCCGATACGGCGGACGGACCTTGCCCTCCGCATCGAACATCTCGTCGTACGCCAAACGGTCCGGGTTTCTCCCGTAACCGTCGAACACATCGGGGTTCTTCCTGCGGTGCCTGGCCGGGGACGTGCCCGACGCAGTAGGTGTACGGCGACTCATGCCGGAATCGTTCTATATGTGAGGGCGTTGTGCACAATCCGACATCGAACTGTCTTGGGGGCGAAACACTGCGGACATGACGATTGCGCCGGTTTGGGCTTTGCGGGCCTTCTTGGTATCGTTGCCTGTCGGTGCCTAGTGCATCCAGAGCTTTTCAACCAGCTACCAGCAACACGACAGGATTCTACGCGTGGCCAACATCAAGTCCCAGGTGAAGCGAATTCGCACCAACGAGCGCAACCGGCTCCGGAACCAGTCGGTGAAGTCGGCGCTGCGTACCGCGATCCGCTCCTTCCGCGAGGCCGCGGCCGCTGGCGACAAGGACAAGGCCACCGAGCTTCTCGTCGCCACCAGCCGCAAGCTCGACAAGGCAGCCAGCGCGGGTGTCATCCACCCGAACCAGGCCGCCAACAAGAAGTCTGCACTGGCCAAGCTCGCCAACTCGCTCTGAACGTAGTTCCGAGGTAGTAGACGCGAGCTCTGCTTTCCGAAAGCCGCTTCCCCGACGGGAAGCGGCTTTCGTGTGTTCGCGCGACCCCTCCGCACTGAACGGCTCGTGTGGATCTCCGAGCCGGTCAGCGTCCGGTGTCGTCAGCCGGCGAGCTCAGCCACCGTGCGGACCGCGTGCTCGAGCGCGTAGTCCGGATCGGCGGCCGCACCCTTCACGTCGGCGTTGAGCGCGGCCACCACGCCCAGCGCCGTGCCGATGGATGCCGGTGCCCACGCTCTGGCCTGCGCCTGAGCCTTCTTGACCTTCCACGGGGGCATCCCTAGTCCGGATGCCATGGAGAACGGGTCGCCGCGACCGGCCGAGCCCACTCGCGCGATCGTGTGCACCGCGTCGGCGAGCGCATCGGCCAGCAGCACATGAGCGACACCACGGTGCATCGCCCACCGCAGTGCCTCGAGTGCACCGGCAACGTCACCCGCGACAGCTTTCTCCGCTACGTCGAAACCCGTGATCTCGGCTTTGCCCGAGTAGTAGCGGCGCACCGCCGCGGCGTCGATCTTTCCGCCGGTGTCGGCCACCAGCTGGCTGCAGGCAGCGGCCAATTCGCGCAGATCGGATCCGACCGACTCGATGACCAGCTGTTCCACGTCGGACGCGACCCGGACATCGGCTGCCTGGAATTCCTTGTGGACGAACGCGCGTACCCACGCGACTCGGTCGCCCGCCTTCGCCGGTGCGGCGCAGTCGTGTTCGACAGCCCCGCACGAACGCAGTCCCCCGACCATCGCCTTGGCCCGGCCTCCACCGTTGTGCACCACGACGAGTGCCACGCCGCTCGGCACGTCGGCCGCCGCGTCGAGAATCAGGGCTGCCGCGTCCTTGCCGGCCTCCCCCGCGGACTCGAGCACCACTACACGGTCCTCGGCGAACAACGACGGGCTCAGCAGTTCCGCCAGCTCGGGAGGAGCGGCATCCCCGGCCCGCAACCGCGACACCGGAAGATCGGTGCCCGCTCCGCTCCGCGCCCGAACGTCGGCGACGATCTTCGCAATTGCACGGTCGATCAACAGTTCCTCGTCGCCGAGGAGCAGATGCAAAGAAGAGTCGCTCACGGCTCGATGGTGTCACGGCGGTCCGACACCACGGCCAATGCCCCCGAGCCCGCACGCACCACCGCGACATCGCCGTGCCGATCGGTACTCAGCACCCGCGCTCCCAGCGCCCGAAGTGCAGCAATCGTCTGCGGATGCGGATGCCCGAAGGTGTTGTCACGCCCCGCGCTGACCACCGCGACGCGCGGGCGGACCGCGGTGAAGAACCGGGTCGGAGTGGTACGCGAGCCGTGGTGCGGCACTTTCAGCACATCCGCACGCACATCGGCGCCCGAGCGCACCAGCGCATCGAGCGCGGCCTCTTCCGCATCGCCGGGCAGCAATATCCGGCCTACCGGGGTGTCGGCGACCAGGACCAGCGACAGATCGTTCTCCTCCGCGTATCCGGGACGGACCGGGCCGATCACCCGGATCGTCGTGGCTCCGGCCACCAGGACGTCGTCGCGCCCGACCTCTCGCACCTCAACGCCGTGCCTGGCCGCCACGCGAGCAAGGTCCGTGGCGCCTTCACGGTCGGCGGCACCGGGGCCCACCACCACCGACGCGACATCCCGCCCCCGGAGGACACCCGGCACACCCCCGGTGTGATCGGCATGAAGGTGCGTCACCACGAGCATCGAGACACTGCGGATGCGGAGGCGCCGCAGGCAGCGGTCCACGGGTTCGGGCTCCGCACCCGCGTCGACGACCACAGCACCTCCCCCGTCCGTGGCAAGGATCAGTGCGTCGCCCTGGCCGACGTCGCAGGCAACCAGTACCCACCCGTCGCCCGGCCATCCGGGCTGCAGGAGCCGGACCGGGAGCCACACTGCCGCGGCGGCGAGGAGCGCGACACCGACCACGACCCGTACTCGCCCGTATCGCGCAGCGCAGCAGATCACCGACGCGACGACACCGACGAGGACCGCCCCGGTCGCCCCTTCGGGCACCGCAACCTCCGCAGACGGCACAGCTGCGGCGCGCTCGGCGATACCGAGCATCCACCACAAGAACGGTGCGGCGACGGTGGCGAGCACCTCACCCGCACCGGAATGGGCCGTTGCGGCCACCGCGACACCGGATCCGAGCACGGTCAGCGGTGCCACGACGGGCGCGACGAGGATGTTCGCCGCGACGGACACGAGACTCACCGTTCCGGTGGCCGCGGCGACGATCGGCGCGGTGACGGCGAACGCCGTCCCCGAGACCGCCGACACCTCGGCGACCACACGCGGCCAGCCGTGTTCACGCAGCCACATGACGACCACGGGTGCGAGCACGACCAGGCCCGCGGTCGCCGAGACAGACAATGCGAAGCCGACGTCGACGGCGAGGTCGGGGTCGAGGACGAGCAACGCACCGACGGCACCGCACAACGCCGGCAACGCCTGGCGTTCGCGGCCGGCGACGAGTGCCAGCAACGCGATCGCGCCCATCGCCGCGGCGCGCACGACACTCGCCGAAGGTCGCACCACGATCACGAAAGCGACGAGAGCCACTGCGGCCACGGCCGTTCCGGTGCGCGGGCCAACACCCACTGCGCGGACGACGAGCAGAACCGCACCGAGCACGATGCTCACGTTCGCCCCGGATACGGCCGTCAGGTGCGTCAACCCGGCGATACGGAAGTTCTCACGCGTGCCGTCCTCGAGCCGGGAGGTGTCTCCGACGACGAGACCGGGCAGCAGTCCCGCTTGGTCCGCAGGCAGCGCACTTCGGCATGCCTCGGCCAACCGCTTCCGCACCGTGCCTGCCCACCTCTGCCAGACGGGCGGGGATGTCACGGCGTTCGGCGGGTCCTCGGCCCGGAATATCGCGACGTCCGTGCCCGGTCCGGTGATCGGCGACAGCCGGAAACGCGCGGTGACACGTTGTCCGGGAGAGATGTCCGACCATCCGTCTGCGGGAGCGAAGACGACGACAGTTCCGCCCGTGACAATTGGGATTCCGTCGACGGTCACGTGCCGAAGTACCGCCGGTATCCGAACCTGTGCTTCCCCACCGAATCCGACGCGCTGCAGCGCCTTCGGATCGTCTGTGGGTTCGAGAACCGCACTCGCCCATCCCCCGGCGGCGGCAGCCTCGACCACCGGATGTGTTTCGGTGAACCACATGCGAATTCCCGTCGCCGTGCCGAACCCCGCGACGACCGCGCATACTGCCAGCACCACCGGCACGGCAGCAGGTGCCTGCCGAATCCCCTGCCCGCGCACGCACACTACGTAGAGCAGACCCGCCGCGACGCACGCGAGGACGGCGACCGCACCGGCAGGCCCCGAACCGCGGTGAAGACCGAGCGCTGTCACGCCCCACGCTGCGGCAGCACACGGCACCAGGCGGGCGTCGAGGTCGGGCAGCGCGGTCACACCGTGACCAGTTCGCGCAACCGCGCGAGCCGCGCCGGGCCGATCCCGTCGACCTCGCCGAGTTGCTCGACATCGGTGAACGGCCCGTTCGCCTGCCGGAACGCGACGATGGACGAGGCCGTCACCGGGCCTACACCGGGAAGCGCATCGAGCGTCGCCTCGTCGGCGGCGTTGAGATCGACCTTTCCCTGTCCCGGTGGTCCTGCCGCGCCCGGACCGCGGTCGCCTCCGTCGAGCGGACCCGCGCCGGAGACGACGCTTCCGTGGGGAACGGGTTGTGGCGGAGACAATCCGACGACGATCTGGTCGCCGTCGGAGATGCGGCGGGCGAGATTGAGGCCAACGAGGTCCGCCCCAGGTGCGACACCCCCTGCGGCGTCGAGCGCGTCCGCCACGCGTGCGCCGGGAGCGATCTCGACGAGCCCGGGCCGGTGGACGAGGCCCACCACGCTCACGACGAGGGCGGCAGGTTCCGTCTCGGGTTCCGGTGTGGCCCCTGTGGTCGCCGCAACCGTGCTCGCCGCCACCGTGGTCGCGGGGGTGATTTCGACGGCGGGCAGCGGTGGCACGGGGTCCGGGACGGGCCGGTCGCGCCAGAGCACACCCACCGTGACCAGCACGGCGAGCACACCCACCCCGGCGAGCGCCGCGGTGCCGCGGTGTCCGGTGCTCCATCGTGCGGCGAGGAGGCGGTCGCTCAGGGTCGTCGTCGGTGGAGGCTCGGGTTCGTCGTACGCCTGGGCGTCCCGCAGATCGTCGACCTCGGGACCCGCCGTACGCGCGATCGCACCGAGTCTGCTTCTCGCCACGTCGCCGTCGTCACTACTCGCCATGCCGCGACGCTAAGGTCGCCTCGAACCCCGTACCCGTCCCCGGAGACGGGTACGACTCCACCTGGGGATCGATCGTCTACCTGGGGACAAGGTGCGCACTCAACTGTGCGCGACGACAACTCCCACTGCGCCCGGCCCGACGTGCGCACCGAGGACCGCATCGAGTTCGGTCACCGTCACCTCCGCCTCCGGGAGCCGCTCGGACAGTTGCTCGACGATCCGGCCGGCTCTCTCGGGTGCGTCACGGTGATGCACCGCTACGAGCGCGCCCGGTCCGGCCTCGGCGACGACGCCGTCGACGAGCTTGGTCATCGCCTTGGTCATGGTTCGGGTCTTCTCGCGCAGGACGAGTTTGCCCTCGACGAGATGGAGGACGGGTTTCATCGCGAGTGCGGTACCGAGCAGCGCGGTGGCGGTACCGATTCGCCCGCCGCGCCGCAGGTGGTCGAGACGGTCGACCACGAGCAGGGTCCGAGCCGACGCCGCGACCTTTTCGGCCCGGTAGTACACCTGGTCGAGGTGTTCACCGGCCCGTGCCGCACGAGCGGCGTCGAGCACCGCAAACCCCAAACCCATTGCGGTGTTACGGGAATCGACGAGTCGGATGCCGTCTCCGAGGGCATCCGCGGCGGACCGCGCAGCGTCCCAGGTGCCGGACAGCAACCGCGACAGGTGCACCGCCACCACACCGTCGCCGTCGCTGTCATCCAGCGCGGAGGTGTACACCTCGGTCAGTTCGGCAGGCGACGGACCCGACGTGGTCACCGTCGCGAGGTCCTCCGGAAGCTCGTCGACCCCTTCGCGCAGATCGCGGCCGTCGGCGATCACATGCAATGGCACGACACGGATGTCGTACCGATCCACCATTTCCGGATCGAGACAGCACGACGAATCGGTCACCACCACGACAGTCACGAGGACTACCGTAGGCCGTCCGCCGCCGGCCGCGCATCCCGGCGCGCCATCCGCACCGCGTCCACGACCTCGGCCGCGACTCGCCGGTGCGCCTCCCAGCCCCAGTGGATACCATCCGGATTCGCGTCGTCGGAGAAGATGTTGTCGTGGACCGCCTCGCCGAGATCGACCAGCGGCACCGCATGCTCCGACGCCCATGTCGTGATCGCCTGCACCGCGGGACGACGACCCCGGTGGACCGAGCGGTAGTGCTCACTGCGGTGCACCGACGGCAACGTTCCGACGACGGGCAGATCCGGGCGCACGTACGCCAGTGACTCCCTGATCATCTCGAGGTATTCCACGCTGACTCGGGGCGGCAGCGCGACGGGCCAGCCCAGCGGCGAGAGCCGGGGCTGAAGCCATCCGTACGCGTTGCGGGCGACGCGGCGCAGCGCCGGGGGGCGCACGTAGCGCAGTCCTTCTCGCAGCGCTGTGGGCAGCGGCGAAGGGAGGGTGTCCATCCCGCCTACTCCGAGCACCACCGCACCGGCGCGCGGAATGGTTGCCCAGACCCGCGGGTCCTGAGTCAGCGCCCACCATGCGTCGCGGGAGGTCCATCCGATGCGCGCGACGAGTTCCACGTCCCAGCCCAGTTCGGCGGCGGCGAGGTTGGGCCAGATACGCGGATGATCGGCGGGCAGTCCGCCCTTGGGGCCGTAGTAGCTCAGGGAGTCGGCGAGCACCAGCAGGGTGGGCCGTCCGGTGCCGGATCCGGTGTCCTCGACCGGGTCGGCGCCGTTCTCCTGTCCGGAACCCTGAACCGGGGCCGGATCAGAGGACGTCATCGGGCGCCACCTCGGCCGACGCGTTCCACACGTCGAGTCGCCAGGACGGAACGTCGCCGTAACCGCTCAGCTGGACCCAACCGGTGTTGCCGAGACCGCCGAGCACGGGCCACCGATCCACGGGCAGGTCGAGCAGCGCCGCGGTGAGCGCGCCGATCAAACCACCGTGCGCGACCAGGATGATCGGTTCGAGGCCCCACCGCTCGTGTTTGTCGAGCAGTTCGTCCACCACGCGGAGGCTGCGGCGGGCCACGTCCACGCGGCTCTCTCCCTCCGGCGGCGCCCAGGTCGCGTCCGCCCGCCACGCACTGCGTGCGCCGGGTGCAATCGCGTCGACGTCCGTGTGGGTCAGTCCTTGCCACTGCCCGAGGTGGGTCTCACGCAGCCGGGCGTCGATCTCGACGGGAAGGCCCGCGCGGTCGGCCACCGCGACCGCGGTGTCGTACGCGCGGCGCAGGTCCGACGAGACGACCGCACGCGGATCGAGCGCCGCCATGGCTTCTGCGACGCCCGCGGCCTGCCGGCGGCCGAGATCGGACAGGTCCGTATCGAGCTGACCCTGCATCCGGCGGGTGGCGTTGTACCCGGTTTGTCCGTGGCGCAGCAGAATCAGCCGCCGCACCCGCGGCTCGCTCACGCGTCGCCCGTGGGCTCGGCGTCACCGGATGCTGCGTCGGACTCCTCCGAGCCGGTCTCGACTGCCGAGCGCGGGCCGCCGACACCCTCGACGGGCACGGTCGGGCAGTCCTTCCACAGACGCTCGAGCGCGTAGAAGTTGCGTTCTTCCTCGTGCTGCACGTGGATCACGACGTCGACGTAGTCGAGAAGCGTCCAGCGGCCCTCACGGGTTCCCTCACGACGGACCGGCTTGTGGCCGGCCTCGCGGAGCTTCTCCTCGATGTTGTCGACGATCGCGTTGACCTGACGTTCGTTCGGCGCGGACGCGATGACGAAGCAGTCGGTGATCACCAACTGCTCCGAAACGTCGAGCACCACGACATCGGTTGCCAGTTTCTCGTCGGCCGCCAGGGCCGCGACACGGGCCATCTCGATTGCTTCTGTCGTTGCGCTCACTGCGTGCTCTTTCTCTCGGTCTTGCTCTCGATGTAATGGTCTTCGGTGGCGACGCTCTCGGCGGCAGTCGCGCGCTCGAGGTAGAGGTGCCGTTTGCTGATGTACTGCACCACCCCGTCCGGTACCAGGTACCAGACCGGCCGATTCGCCCGCACCCGCTCACGGCACTCCGTCGACGAGATCGCCAGCGCGGGGACCTCCACGAGACTCACCGCCTCGTCGGGAAGGTCGCTCAGGTGCGGTGCCAGGTGCTCGACGTTCAGGTCGTAACCGGGCCGGGATACCCCGACGAACCGGGCCAGACCGAACAGAGTCCGCCAATTCTGCCACGACAGGATCGAGCCCAGCGCATCCGCACCGGTGATGAAGTACAGTTCCGCGCCCGGATACATCTCGCGCAGGTCGCGCAGGGTGTCGACGGTGTAGGTGGGCGTGCCCCGGTCGATGTCGACGCGGCTGACGGTGAACCGCGGGTTCGACGCCGTCGCGACGACAGTCATCAGGTATCGGTCCTCTGCGGGGCTGACCTCCCGCATCGACTTCTGCCAGGGCTGCCCGGTCGGGACGAAGATCACCTCGTCGAGACCGAACCGCGCGGCGACCTCGCTGGCCGCGACGAGGTGGCCGTGGTGGATCGGATCGAAGGTGCCGCCCATCACGCCCAGACGTCGCTGTGGCGCTACGGGCCGCTCCGATGGCTGATGCACGATGGTTCAGCTTACGGGGTCACACCGGGAGCAGGCCCGCCACCACCGCGGCCAGCTGTTGCGCCGACCTGCACTCGTGCATGGTGATGACCTCTCCGTAGGCGCGCGCCGCCGAATCTCCGGAACCCCATTGACCCCGGGGTTCCGGATTGAGCCAGTGCGCATGCCGGGCGACGCCGACGAGATGCTCGAGGACCTCCACCTTGGGAGTGCGGTAGTTCGTCCGCGCGTCACCGAGGACGAGCAGCGAACTGCGACCGGTCAGGCTGTGGGCGTGACGCTCCGCAAACGTCGCCAGCGCGTTGCCGTAGTCGGAGTGCCCGTCGTAAGTGATCAGGTCGGCTTCCCGCAGCATCCGTGACATCGCGTCACCCAGGTCGGCCCCCGACGAGAAGTAGTGCGTCACTTCGTCCGTCGTGTCGATGAAGGCGAACACCCGCACCCGGGAGAACTGTTCGCGCAACGCGTGGACCAGAAGCAGGGTGAAGTGCGAGAAGCCGGACACCGACCCGGATACGTCGCACAGCACGACGAGTTCCGGCCTCGCCGGCCGGGGCTTGCGGTTGATCAGGTCGATCGGCACGCCGCCGGTGGACATCGATTTCCGCAGGGTGCGCCGCAGGTCGATCGCGCCGGCGCGGGCACGACGCCGGCGGGCGGCGAGCCGGCTCGCGAGGAGCCGCGCGAGGGGCATCACGCTGCGACGGAGCGCGACCATATCGGCATCGGACGCGCGCAGGAAGTCGACTTCCTCCGCCAGTTTGGGGACGCCGTACTTCTCGACGCGTTCCCGGCCGAGGTGTTCGGCGGTGCGGCGCCGGGTCTCGCGTTCGACCATCGACCGGAAGTCCGCGATCCGGCGTGCCGCGGTCCGGCGGGCAACCTCGGTTTCGTAGTCGCCGTCCTCGCGTTCCCCCGGCGCGCTGTTTCCGAGCAGCCCTTCGAGGATCCTGGTGAGCAAAGTTTCCGGCGCCACGTCGCGGAGCGCCTGGTACGCCGAGAAGGAGGGCCCGTTCGACGACTTGAACTGCCCGAGTTCCTCGACCATCTGCGCGGTGAGCGTCTCGACTGCCGCCTGTGCCGCGGGAGAGTCGTCGGCGAGTAGTTCGGCGATCAGTTCGCGCAGCGCGTCGAGGTCGATCTCGCCGTCGGGAGTCCGTGGCAGCACGACGTCCGGCGTGTCGGCGGTGCGGTGCCCGATCGCCGGGGGAAACCACAGGTCGAAGAGCGCGTCGAAGGTCGGACGATGGGTGGTGCGGCGCAGCAGAGTGCAGGCGAGGCCCTCGCGCAGCGCTTCCCGGTCCAGCATCTCGATCACCGTCATCACCCGGCCCGCGTCGACCGTTTCCGACGGACCGACCGCGATCCCCCGGCGGCGCAGCGACTCCACGAATCCCACGAGGTGGCCGGGGAGACCGTGCGGTGCGATCGGTGTCCCCGGACCGCCCTGAAACGCGCCGGCCATGTCAGTTCAGCCGGAGCTCGGCTGCGGCACGCAGCTGGTCGGACTGGTGTTTGAGAATCACCCCGAGCGTGGTGCGCACCGCGGAGTCGTCGAGGGTGTCGAGCCCGAGCGCGAGCAGGGTCCGGCCCCAGTCGATCGTCTCGGCGACCGACGGCACCTTCTTCAGTTGCATGCCGCGCAGGACCCGGACCGTGCGCACGAGTTGCTCGGCGATCGCATCGGGAAGCTCCGGCACACGGCTGGCCAGGATCCGCCGCTCGAGGTCGGCGTCGGGAAAGTCCAAGTGCAGGAACAGGCAGCGCCGTTTGAGCGCTTCGGACAGCTCTCGGGTCGCATTGGAGGTGAGGACGGCGAAGGGCTTACGGGTGGCGGTGATCGTCCCCAGTTCGGGCACCGTGACCGCGAAGTCGCTCAGCACTTCGAGCAGCAGGCCCTCGATCTCGACATCGGCCTTGTCGACCTCGTCGACGAGCAGCACCGTCGGGTCGTCCCGGCGGATCGCCGTCAACAGCGGGCGGGAGAGGAGGAACTCTTCCGAGAACACGTCCGCCTTGGTCTCGTCCCACGATTCACCGGCCGCGGCGTTCGCGCCCGCCGACTGGATGCGCAGGATCTGCTTCGCGTGGTTCCACTCGTAGAGCGCCCGCGATTCGTCGACGCCCTCGTAGCACTGCAAGCGGACCAGTTCGGCGCCGGAGGTCTGGGAGACGGCCCGCGCGAGTTCGGTCTTGCCGACACCGGCGGGTCCCTCGATGAGCAGCGGCTTGTCGAGGCGGTCGGCGAGGAACACCGCTGTGGCGGTGCCTTTGTCCGCGAGGTAACCGGTCTCCGCGAGGCGGTCGATCACGTCCTGGACATCCGCGAAGATCGGCGGGGTGGTGGGCAGCGCACGATCCACGCTGAGTCCTTTCGTCGGTCGGCCGGGGTCAGGCCGGGCGGGTGTGGCCGTCGCCCCACACGACCCATTTGGTGGAGGTCAGTTCCGGCAGTCCCATCGGGCCCCGAGCATGCAGTTTCTGCGTGGAGATTCCGATCTCGGCACCGAACCCGAACTGCTCTCCGTCGGTGAACGCCGTCGACGCGTTGACCATAACGGCTGCGGCATCGACGCGGGCGGTGAACTCCCGTGCGGCGGCGAGGTCGGATGTGACGATGGCTTCGGTGTGACCGGTTCCGTACCGGTCGATGTGCTCGACCGCCGCGTCCAGGTCGTCGACGACCGCGAACGCGACGTCCAGCGTGAGGTATTCCTCGGCCCAGTCCTCTTCGGTGGCCGGGACCAGACCGGGCAGGTCGCCGTGCACCGTCACGCCGTGCGACTGCAATGCCTCGAGCAGACGCGGGACGGCGGTGTCGGCGACGGCCTTGTCGACCAGGATCGTCTCGGCGGTGTTGCACACACTCGGCCGCCGGGTCTTGGCGTTCACGACGATCTTCTCGGCCATCTCGAGGTCGGCCGCGGCGTGGATGTAGACGTGGCAGTTGCCGACACCGGTTTCGATGGTCGGCACGGTGGCATCCCGGACCACCGCCGCGATCAGGCCGGCGCCGCCGCGGGGAATAACGACGTCGACGAGCCCGCGCGCCTGGATCAGATGGGTGACCGAGGAACGGTCGGCGCTGGGCAGCAACTGCACCGAGTCGACCGGCAGGCCCTGGCCCTCGAGTGCGGTGCGCAGTGCGGTGACGAGGGCGGCATTCGAACGCGCCGCCGAAGACGAACCACGCAGCAGGGCGGCATTGCCCGATTTGAGGGCGAGACCGAACGCGTCGACGGTGACGTTGGGACGCGCCTCGTAGACCATCCCGACGACGCCGAGCGGCACCCGCAGTTGCCGTAGTTCGAGTCCGTTGGGCAACGTCGATCCACGGACGACCCCACCGATCGGATCGGGCAGTCCTGCAACCTGACGAAGTCCCGACGCGATCCCGTCGATTCGGGACGGCGTCAAACGCAGCCGGTCCAGGAGTGATTCGTCGGTGCCGCTCGCGCGGGCGGCTTCGATGTCCTCGGCGTTGGCGGCGAGGACCGAGTCGCTCGCTGCGAGCACAGCGTCGGCGGCGGCGTGGAGCGCAGCATCCTTCTCCGCGGTGGTCAGCAGAGCAAGACGGCGGGACGCGACGCGGGCGCGGCGGGCCGCGGCATGTACGGCCTCTCGGGTGTCCCCGGCGTCGGTCACAACTGAGTCGGGAGTCACGGCAGTCATGCCCACAGCCTAGTCCGGGAGGTGGCGGCACCGACAAGCGCGGCGCCGGTGTGGGTCAGCGAAGACCGGTCCCCCGCGCGAGCGCGGTCCGTACGAGGACGCCGACGAGGTCGCGATACCCGATCCCGGTGGCCTCCCACATCTTCGGATACATCGAGATCGACGTGAAGCCTGGCATCGTGTTGATCTCGTTGATCACCGGCCCGTCGGCGGTGACGAAGAAGTCGACGCGGGACAGGCCCTGGCAGTCGAGAGCGCGGAACGCGCGGACGGCAAGGTCGCGGATTTCGTCGGAGACGGCGGGATCGAACTTCGCCGGCACGTCGAATTCGCAGACGTCGTCGAGGTACTTGGTGTCGAAGTCGTAGAACGCCTCGTGGTTGCCCGAGGTGTCGGGCATGCGGATCTCCGCGACCACGCTGGCGCGCACGTCGCCGTCGGGGAACTCGAGGACACCGCACTCGACCTCGCGACCGACGATGGCGGATTCGACGATGACCTTCGGATCGTGCGCGCGGGCCTTGCCGACAGCGGCGTCGAATGCCGCCCAGTCGGTGACACGGCTGACACCGATCGACGATCCGCCGCGGGCCGGTTTCACGAAGACGGGAAGCCCGAGTTGCTGCTTCTGCTCCTCGGTGAGCGCGGTCGTACCGGGCCGCATCACGATCTGGAAGCCGACCGGCAGCCCCTCCGCGGCCAGCAACTTCTTGGTGAATTCCTTGTCCATTCCAGCTGCGCTCGCGAGCACTCCGGGACCGACGTAGGGCACGCCGGCGAGCTCGAGAAGGCCCTGAATGGTGCCGTCCTCGCCGTACGGTCCATGCAGCACCGGGAAGACCACGTCGACGGACGCGAGTACCTTGCCGAACTCCCCCTCGTCGAGCGCGACGATGTCTCCGGCGCGGGTGGGGTCTGCCGTGAGCACCAGAGACGAGCCGTTCGCATCGACGACGGGCAGTTCGCGGCCGGCCTTCGCGAGATGCTCCGGGTCGGAGTCGCCCAGCACCCAGGACCCGTCGGTCGTGATCCCGATCGGGACGACGTCGTATTCCTCGGGGTCGAGGTTGCGCAGGATGCTGCCCGCCGACACGCAGGAGACGGAGTGTTCGTTGCTGCGACCGCCGAAGACGACGGCCACCCGGGTTCGGGGCGTTCTCACGGCACAAACCGTACCGGTAAGCTGACCGGTCTCCCCAGCCGCGTCCCGTTCGGTTTGCGCGTCCGGGCTGCCGTCAGGCCCGTCGGACCGAGTCGAGGGCGGTGCGGAGATCGTCCAGAAGATCGATGGTGTCCTCTATTCCGCACGACAACCGGACGAAACCCTCCGGTACCGGATCGCCCCACCGGGCCCGTCGGTCCGCCGTGGTGTGGATCCCGCCGAAGCTGGTCGCCGGCACCACGAGTTCGGCAGCTTTCACGAACCGATGTACGTCGTCTCGGGTGGGGAGCACGAAGGTGACCAGGGGGCCGAATCTCTGCATCTGTGCAGCGGCCACCGGGTGGGACGGGTCAGATTCGAGGCCCGGGTACCGCACTGCGGCGACGGCGGGGTGCTCTCCGAGCATGCGGGCGACGGCGAGGGCGTTCGTGCACTGCCTGCCGAAGCGCAATCCTGCGGTCCCGAGACTGCGGTGCGCGAGCCACGTTTCGAAGGGACCGAGCACCGTGCCCGAGTGCAGGCGCTCTCGGTCGAGCCGGGCCACGAGAGCGGGATCGGAGACCGCGACGTAGCCGAACAGCAGGTCGCTGTGCCCGCTGAGCGATTTCGTCCCGCTCGCGACGACGACATCTGCGCCGAGGGCAAGCGGAAGCTGGCCGAGCGGGGTGGCGGTCGTGTTGTCCACGAGCAGCAGTGCTCCGGCGGCTCTGCACAACTCGGCCGTGGCCCGCAGATCGACGGTGTCCAGGCCGGGGTTCGACGGGGTCTCGGCGAGCACCACCGCGCCCTCGCCGGCCTGCTCGAGGACCGCGCGCAGTGTCCCGTCGCCGAAATCGGCGACGGAGAGTTCACGAACGACCATGCCGAGGGGAGCGAGGTACTCCTGCGCGTAGGCGCGCACCTGGTAATAGCCGTCCGCGGGCACCACGACCGTGACGCCGGGCCGGGCGAACGCTCTCAGCGCGACGGTGATCGCCGACATACCGGACCCGACGACCCGTGCCGCGACGGCTCCCTCGAGGGAGGCGAGGGCCGATTCGAGGGCCCGCCACCCGGGATTGGACGCCCTCGCGTAGGTGTCTGCCTCGCCGGTTTCGTCCTCGCCGAGCAGGTAAGGCGCGGCGAACACCGGACCCTGCTGCAGCGGTGATCCCGGAGACCCTTCGTAGGCAACAGCTTTCACACATCGAGTCGAATCTCCGGTCATGTCGCTCACTCCGGCTTGATCCGCCGGCCGAGCAGCAGACCGATCGCGTCGTGCACCGACATCCCCTCGTGGCACACCCGGTGGACGGCGTCGGTGAGCGGCATCTCGACGTCGTAGCTCGCGGCGAGGGCCCGTACCGACGTGCAGGACTTGACCCCTTCGGCGACCTGGCCGTGCGTGGCCTCCTGCGCGCTCTCGAGCGACTCACCGCGACCCAGACGTTCCCCGAAAGTGCGGTTCCTCGACAGCGGCGAACTGCACGTCGCGACAAGGTCGCCGACTCCGGCGAGACCGGCGAGTGTGGTGGGCATCGCCCCGAGCGCCACACCGAGACGGATGATCTCGGCGAGTCCCCGGGTGATGATGGTTGCGACGGTGTTCTCCCCCAGCCCCACTCCCGCGGCCATCCCGCAGGCCAGCGCGATCACGTTCTTGCACGCGCCACCGATTTCGCACCCGATGACGTCGGTGTTGGTGTACGGACGGAAATAACCTGTCGCACAGGCCTTCTGAATTTCCAGCGCACGCGTGGAATCGGGGCATGCGATCACCGTCGCGGCGGGTTGACCCTCGGCTATCTCCCGGGCCAGGTTGGGGCCGGAGAGCACGGCGACGCGGTGCTGGTCGGCTCCCGTGACCTGGCCGATCACCTGACTCATCCGCATGAGGGTGCCGCTTTCGATCCCCTTGGCAAGACTGAGGAGGGTGGTCCCGGACCCGATGTCGTCGCGCCACGACTCCAGGTTGGCGCGCAGGGACTGACTCGGCACCGCGAGCACCGCGAAGTCGACGCCGTCGAGCGCCACGCGATGATCGGTCGTTGCCTTCAACGAGGCCGGAAGCACGACGCCGGGCAGATAGCCGGGATTCTGGTGCCTCTCACCGATTGCCTGCGCCACCTCTGCCCGGCGCGCCCAGATGGTCACGTCGGTTCCCGCGTCGGCGAGCACCTTCGCGAAGGCGGTCCCCCACGACCCTGCCCCCAGAACTGCCGCTTTGGTCACAACTCTCCCTCTTTGCCCTCGTTGGTCCCAAGTCCGATTCGGTGTACGCGCCGCCGCAGCGGGTTCCTTCAGTATCGCCCAGATACGCAGACGGCACCGCGAGCCGCCCTCCTCCACGACCGGCTGGCACAATCACGCCCATGCCCGCGGTGCACGTTCTCGTTCCGGTCAAGGCCCTCGGCCTGGCCAAGTCGAGACTGGCGCACGCCCTCGAGCCGGAAGCGCGAGCCGACCTGGTGCTCGCGATGCTGCAGGACACACTCAGCGCTGCCCACGGACTCGACGACGCACAGCTCACCGTCATCACCTCCGACCACCGGGTCGCGGCCGTCGCTCTCGAGTCGGGAGCGTCCGTGCTGGTCGACCCGCCGGCCGTGCGCGGCGTGGAACGGTCGGATTCCCTCAACGCAGCGCTGCGTGCGGCTGCGGAACACGCCCGGGCGCAATCGGCGGGCGTGGATCTCGTCGCCCTCCAGGCGGACCTTCCCGCCGTGCGGTCGCACGAGCTGGCGGAGGCGCTCGAGGAGGCACGTGCGACGGGCATCATGATCGTCGCCGATCACACCGGCTCGGGCACCACCGCGCTGCTCCACTGCAGTACGCAGGATCCGCTGCGTCCGCAGTTCGGTCCCGGTTCCGCCCGTCGGCACCTCGGCGACGGTGCTCGCGCTGTGGAAGCCGCTCTTCCCGGCCTGCGGCTCGATGTCGATACCGTCGACGATCTGGGGGTCGCGGTGCGGCTGGGGGTCGGCGCGGCCACCGCCGCGGTGCTCGATCGCATCGGATCGACACTTCCCTTCCCGTGCCCGACCTCTCGCCGACCACCTCATGCCTCATCGGTTCCTGACACAATGGAGCGGTGACCAACGGCGACACCCCCGAGCAGATCGCAGGCATCGACACGAGTGCCGGAACCGAGCAGAGTGCCACACCCGGCACCCCCCGACCGCAGGGACGCGTGGCCACCGCCACCAGCGCCCCACCCGCCGCGATCAACTCGCAACTGAAGACAGACCCCAGCGACGGCCTGCCCGGCGATCGCTACCTCAACCGCGAATTGAGCTGGCTCGACTTCAACGCACGAGTGCTGGCGTTGGCGGAGGACACCTCCCAGCCGCTCCTCGAACGCGCCAAGTTTCTGGCGATCTTCGCGTCGAATCTCGACGAGTTCTACATGGTGCGCGTCGCCGGACTCAAGCGTCGTGCGGAGACCGGACTGTCCGTCCGGTCGGCCGACGGTCTCTCCCCCCGGGCTCAGCTCGCACTCATCGCGTCGAGCACGCAGGAACTCGCGGGCCGGCATGCCCAGGTCTTCCTCGACTCGGTTCTGCCGGCGCTCGAGGCCGAGGGCATCTCGATCATCAAATGGGCCGACCTGACGGCCGACGAACGCGACCGGCTCACGCGATATTTCGCCGAGCAGGTGTTCCCGGTGCTCACCCCCCTCGCCGTCGACCCCGCGCATCCCTTCCCCTACATCAGCGGATTGAGCTTGAATCTCGCTGTGACGGTGAAGGATTGCGAATCCTCCGGTGAGCACTTCGCCCGAGTGAAGGTGCCCGACAACGTCGATCGGTTCGTCCGCGTCGACCGCGCGGGCTCGCTGTACGGTCTCGCCGCCTTCCTCCCGCTCGAAGAACTCATCGCCGCGCACCTGGACGTCCTGTTCCCCGGGATGGAAATCGTGGAGCACCACGCGTTCCGCGTCACGCGCAACGCCGATTTCGAGGTCGAAGAGGACCGCGACGAAGACCTCCTCAAAGCGCTCGAACGCGAACTCGCCCGACGACGCTTCGGTTCACCCGTCCGGCTCGAAGTGTCGGACGACATGACCGAGCACATGCTCGATCTGCTGCTGCGCGAATTGGATGTCGACCCTGCCGATGTCGTCCAACTGCCCGGTCTCCTCGACCTGTCCTGCCTGTGGCAGGTGCATGCCGTCGACCGTCCCGATCTCAAAGATGTGCCGTTCGTCCCCGCAACGCATTTCGCGTTCGGTGAGAGGGAGACCCCGAAGAGCGTCTTTTCGACCCTGCGCGAGGGCGACATTCTCGTCCATCACCCGTACGACTCCTTCTCGACGAGCGTGCAGCGCTTCATCGAGCAGGCTGCCGCGGACAGCCAAGTCCTCGCGATCAAGCAGACGCTCTACCGCACCTCCGGTGATTCCCCGATCGTCGATGCACTGGTGGCTGCCGCCGAGGCGGGCAAACAGGTGGTCGCGCTCGTCGAGATCAAGGCCCGCTTCGACGAACAGGCGAACATCAAGTGGGCACGCAAACTCGAGCAGGCGGGCGTGCACGTCGTCTACGGACTCGTGGGCCTCAAGACCCACTGCAAGACATGCCTGGTGGTCCGTCGTGAAGGTTCGACGATCCGTCGCTACTGCCACATCGGCACGGGCAACTACAACCCGAAGACCGCGCGACTCTACGAAGACGTGGGTCTGCTCACGTCGTCGCCGGAAATCGGCGCCGATCTGACCGACCTGTTCAACACGCTCACCGGTTACTCGCGGAAAGCGCAGTACCGCAACCTGCTCGTGGCTCCGCACGGGGTTCGCAAGGGCATCATCGAGCGGATCGACCGGGAGATCGAGCACCATGCGGCGGGCCGCGCCACCCTGGTTCGGCTCAAGGCCAATGCACTCGTCGACGAGCAGGTCATCGACGCGCTGTATCGCGCGTCGCGCGCCGGCGTCCCGGTCGAGATCGTGGTGCGCGGTATCTGCGCGCTCAAACCGGGCGTTCCGGGCCTGAGCGAGAACATCACGGTCCGATCCATTCTCGGCCGGTTCCTCGAACATTCGCGCATATTCCACTTCCTGGGCAGCGACGAATCCTGGATCGGCAGCGCCGACATGATGCACCGCAACCTCGATCGCCGGGTCGAGGTCATGGTGCAGGTGAAGAACCCTCGGCTCGCCAAGCAGTTGCAGGACATATTCGACTCCGCGCTCGACCCGGCCACGCGATGCTGGACGCTCGAGGCCGACGGCACGTGGACGGCGTCCCCCGCCCCGGGCACCGCAGCGCGCGACCATCAAATGGAACTCATGCGCAGCCGCGCATCGTGATGCGGAGACACAGGTGACCGATTCGTCCGATAAGCCGATGAAGGCCAACATCTTTGCCGCGGGTGCGGTGCTGTGGCGACCCGCAGGGCGCAGTTCGAGCCGTTCCACGGACGACAACTCGGGCCGGCCCGCGCTCCGCCCGATCGAAGTCGCAGTCGTGCACCGGCCGCGATACGACGACTGGTCTTTTCCGAAAGGCAAACTGGATCCCGGGGAAACCGCTGTCGTCGCGGCGGTCCGGGAGATCCGGGAGGAAACGGGATTCCAGCCTGTCCTGGGCCGGCACCTCGGGCGCGTGACCTACCCGGTGCCCGGGCACCGTAAACTCAAGCGGGTGGACTACTGGGCCGCGAGGCCGGCCGGTGGCGAGTTCGTACCGAACAACGAAGTCGACGAACTACGTTGGGTATCACCGGATTCCGCCTTCGATCAGCTGTCGTATCCGATGGACCGCAGCATTCTGCGGCGGTTCCGGTTGCTGCCCGCCGACACCACGACCGTCCTGATCGTCCGACATGCGAAGGCTGGGAGCCGGAAGAAACACCGCGGTGACGACCGGACCCGTCCCCTCGATTCGGCGGGCAAAGTCCAGGCGGCCGCGCTCGTTCCGCAAGTGCGCGCGTTCGGTGGAGACAGCGTCACCGCGGCGGACCGCACGCGGTGCATCGACACCGTGACACCCGTCGCCGCCGACCTGGGCGTCGAGGTCGCAGTCGAACCCTCGCTCTCGGAAGAGGAGTACAACGGCGACCCCCAACTCGGCCGCAAGCGCACACTCGACATCGTCGCCCGCGGGGGCACCCCGGTGATCTGTAGCCAGGGAAAGGTGATTCCCGATCTCGTCTCGTGGTGGGCGGCCCGGGACGGAGTGACGCTGCCTCCGGCGCGCAACCGCAAGGCGAGCATGTGGGTGTTGTCGCTGCACGGCGATCGCCTCGTCGCTGCCGATCACCTGGACAGTCCACTGCCCCCGAAGTAATCCGTGTAATCCGAACGTCCGCCCGCGGATTCGGGGCGATTCGGACACAGCCGCGAGACGGCTGCATATCCCGCCCAGGGGCGTCCTGCGTCCCGACGACGACGGCGGCTACCGGGAAAACCATGCCGGTAGCCGCCGTCTGCCGTCGTGCGCGCGCAGGGCGCGAACGGGGTGCCGTCTAGTTCTGTTCGGTGCCGGCATGCGTGCCGGCGACGAACTACTTCTTGGCGGTGCGGCGGGTCGTGGTCTTCTTGGCCGGGGCCTTCTTCGCTGCCGTGGTGGTCTTCTTGGCCGCGGTGGTGGTCTTCTTGGCCGGAGCCTTCTTCGCCGCGGTGGTGGTCTTCTTGGCCGCGGTGCTCTTGGTCGCGGTGGTGGTCTTCTTGGCCGGAGCCTTCTTCGCCGCGGTCGTGGTCTTCTTGGCCGCGGTGCTCTTGGTCGCGGTGGTGGTCTTCTTGGCCGGAGTCGCCTTTGCCGCGGTTGTCTTCTTTGCCGCGGTGGTCTTCTTGGCGGGAGCCGCCTTTGCCGCGGTTGTCTTCTTCGCCGCAGTGCTCTTGGCTGCCGTGGACTTTGCCGCGGTGGTCTTCTTGGCCGCCGTCGACTTCGCGGCGGTCTTCTTCGCAGCCTTCTTGGCAGCCGCGGTCTTCTTCGCCGCCGCAGCAGCACCGCGCTTGACGGCAGGACCGGTAGCGGGGAGCTTCTGGTTACCCGCGATGACTGCCTTGAACTGCGCACCCGGACGGAAAGCCGGTACGGACGTCGGCTTGACCTTGACCGTCTCACCGGTGCGCGGGTTACGGGCGACGCGGGCCGCACGGCGACGCTGCTCGAAGACGCCGAATCCGGTGATGGTAACGCTCTTCCCGTCGTGCACGGCGCGCACGATCGCGTCCACGATGTGCTCGACGGCCGCCGTGGCGGTGCGCCTGTCCGAACCGAGCTTCTCGGTCAGAACGTCGATCAATTCTGCCTTGTTCATTGATTTCCTCCGCGCATCTACGGTCCACCGTCAGACCGACTCCAGTCCACGGTAGACCCGCAAACGGGCTAGAGTCTATGTGCCACGCGGATTCTCATGCAAATATGTGGCCGGCCCCGGCTCGACCGAGGGGTCGAACCGGGGCCGGCAGAGGCAGTCTCGCCGTCCGATCAGGGGGCCGGAAGCGTCCGCGGTTTCCAAGAAGGCCTTGACTTTTCGTACTCGGAAATCGCGTCTACCTGGCGCAATGTCAATCCGATGTCGTCGAGACCCTCCAGCAGACGCCACCGGGTGTAGTCGTCAATGACGAACGGCACCACGGTGGTTCCGGCGGTCACCGTCCGAGTTTCCAAATTCACATCGAGTTCGAGCCCGGGCTGCTGTTCGATGAGCTTCCAGAGCAATTCGACGTCGTTCTGCTCCACCTGAGCAGCGAGCAGACCGGCCTTGCCGGCGTTGCCGCGGAAGATGTCGGCGAAGCGCGACGAGATCACAACCCGGAATCCGTAATCGGACAACGCCCACACCGCATGTTCGCGCGACGAGCCGGTGCCGAAATCGGGTCCGGCGACGAGAACGGTTCCGCGATCGAAGGGTGGGGTGTTGAGAACGAACGACGGATCGTTACGCCACGCGGCGAACAGTCCGTCTTCGAATCCTGTGCGGGTGACGCGTTTCAGATACACCGCCGGGATGATCTGGTCGGTGTCGACATTGGAACGGCGCAGGGGGACGCCGATGCCTTTGTGAGTAGTGAAGGCTTCCATGGAAATATCTCCTCGGTCCTGTGCTCTAGTCCAGATCCGCCGGAGCGGAGAGGGTGCCGCGCACCGCTGTTGCGGCGGCCACTGCCGGGGAGACGAGGTGCGTGCGACCGCCCTTGCCCTGCCGCCCCTCGAAATTACGGTTCGATGTCGAAGCCGACCGCTCACCGGGCGCGAGCTGGTCCGGGTTCATGCCCAGGCACATCGAGCAGCCCGCCTGACGCCATTCCGCCCCTGCGGCCGTGAAGATCTCACCGAGACCTTCCTCCTCCGCCTGGACACGAACGCGCATCGAACCCGGCACGACGAGCATGCGGACTCCGTCGGCCACCTTGCGCCCCTCGAGCACTTCGGCGACAGCACGCAGATCTTCGATCCGTCCGTTGGTGCAGGATCCGACGAACACGGTGTCGATCTTGATGTCCCGCAGCGGCATACCCGGTTCGAGGTCCATGTACCTCAGAGCCTTCTCGGCAGCAGACCGCTCGGTCTCCTCCGCGATCTCTTCCGGCACCGGCACCGTGGAGCTGAGCGGTGCGCCCTGACCGGGGTTGGTCCCCCACGTCACGAACGGCGTCAGCGCACTGCCGTCGATGTGGACCTCCGCGTCGAAAACCGCGTCGTCGTCGGTCTTCAGCTGTTCCCACGCTTCGACGGCCGCATCCCAGTCCGCACCCTTCGGCGCGTGCGGGCGGCCCTTGACGAATTCGTAGGTGACGGCGTCGGGCGCGATCATGCCGGCACGCGCGCCCGCCTCGATCGACATGTTGCAGATCGTCATCCGCGCTTCCATCGAAAGCTTGCGGATCGCCTCTCCGCGGTATTCCAGGACGTACCCTTGGCCCCCGCCGGTTCCGATCTGGGCGATGATCGCGAGAACGAGGTCCTTGGCCGTGACACCGGGCTGCAGTTCACCGTCGACGTTGATCGCCATGGTCTTGAACGGCCGCAGCGACAACGACTGCGTCGCCATGACGTGCTCGACCTCACTGGTGCCGATACCCATTGCGAGAGCACCGAAAGCTCCGTGGGTGGAGGTGTGACTGTCGCCGCACACCACGGTCATACCGGGCTGGGTCAGGCCGAGCTGCGGGCCGACCACGTGCACGATGCCCTGATCGAGGTCCCCCATCGGGTGCAGGCGTACGCCGAATTCCTCACAGTTGCGGCGCAATGTCTCGACCTGCGTGCGCGAGACGGGATCGGCGATCGGCTTGTCGATGTCGACCGTCGGAACGTTGTGGTCCTCGGTTGCGATGGTGAGATCGGGCCGACGCAGCGGCCGTCCCGCCAGCCGCAGACCGTCGAAGGCCTGCGGACTGGTCACCTCGTGCACGAGATGCAGGTCGATGTAGATCAGGTCCGGCTCGCGCGCCGCCCCCTCTCCTTCACCACGCACGATGACGTGCTGATCCCACACCTTCTCTGCCAGAGTCTTTCCAGCCATGTTCTCCACCTGTCGTACGTGACGAACGCGGGACCGATTCAGGGCTGTCCGGCCCGCGCATGGTGTCGTCCCCGCCTCGTTCCGCATGCGATATGCTTCCCAGCATGCGAGACGGAGGTATCGACCTATGAGACAGCATAGCGGGATCGGAGTGCTGGACAAAGCCATGACTGTCCTGCATGCAGTGGCCGAACAGCCTTGCAACCTCAACGAGTTGTGCCTCCGGACAGGCTTGCCTCGTGCCACTGCCCACCGCCTCGCTGTCGGCCTCGAAGTGCACCGCCTCCTCATGCGCGACGGCGACGGCCAATGGCGCCCGGGCCCCGGCCTGGCCGAACTCTCCACCGGTGCCGGCGACTCCCTGGTCGAGGCGGCCACACTCGTACTCCCCCGATTGCGCGAAATCACAGGCGAGAGCGTGCAGTTGTACCGCCGCGAGGGCACGCACCGGGTGTGCATCGCCGCCCTCGAACCGCCGACGGGTCTGCGCGACACCGTCCTCGTGGGATCACGCCTGCCCATGACGGCCGGATCGGGCGCCAAAGTTCTGCTCGCATGGGCCGATACGGCCGTCCAGCGCGCGATCCTTCCGGACGCCGCGTTCGGGGAACGTGTGCTCACGGAAGTACGCCGTCGCGGATGGGCGCAGAGTGCCGCCGAACGCGAACCCGGAGTAGCGTCTGTCGCCGCGCCCGTCCGGGACAGCGGAGGCGCTGTCGTCGCCGCAGTGTCGGTCTCCGGGCCGATCGACCGGATGGGACGACGTCCGGGCGCCCGGTGGGCCGCCGACCTTCTCGCCGCCGCGGAGGCTCTTCACAAGCGGCTCTGAGCAACCCTGGTGGCGGATGTGCGTGGTATGTCACAGTTCTCGCATGGGAACCAACCGCCGTGCCGACATCACCATGACCGACCCGGAGATCTCCGATTTCCTCCACCACAGCCGTGTCGCGACGCTGGCCACGCTCGGCTCCACAGGCATGCCCCATCTGGTGGCCATGTGGTACGCGCTGCTCGACGGGGAGATCTGGTTCGAGACGAAGGCGAAATCACAGAAGGCCGTGAACCTTCGCCGGGACAACCGGGTCACCGTGCTCGTCGAGGCCGGTGACACCTACGACCAGTTGCGGGGCGTCGCCCTCGAGGGGCACGCCGAAATCCTCGACGACCACGACACCGTATTCGCGGTGTGTCGCGACGTCTGGGAGCGGTACACCGCTCCGTACACCGAGCAGGCACGACCGGCCGTCGAGCAGATGATGGCCAAGCGGGTCGCGGTGCGCGTCGTGCCCGATCGTGTCCGGTCGTGGGACCACCGCAAGCTTGGTATACCCGCGATGGAGATCGGCGGCACGACTGCTGCGTACCTCTCCTCACCCGCGCGCTGACCCGGGCCCGGTAAATGGGGCGACAGCGCCGCTCCCCCGGCGCTACATTTCGAGGCATCGGCGAAGGAAGGGGACACCATGACCGATCCGGAGAAGGAACGCCTCAAACAAGAATTCCGTGACGCGCTCGAGCGGAAGAATCACCGTGACGTCCACGGCACCGCGCATCTCGACGCGCAATCCAAAGCTCGCGGGCCGAAAGCGCACGCGGACCACCACCGCGAGTTCCGGCGCAAGAGCGTATGAGAAACGGCCTGGCAACGAAAAGACCCTCCGAGCAATGCTCGGAGGGTCTTTCGGTTGTACCCCCGATGGGATTCGAACCCACGCTACCGCCGTGAGAGGGCGGCGTCCTAGGCCGCTAGACGACGGGGGCCTGGACTTACCGTCGGCACCCCCGAAGGAATGCCTGTCTTTAGAGAAGAACACCCACCGATCCGGAGATCGGTGGGCAGTTCATGGTACCCCCGATGGGATTCGAACCCACGCTACCGCCGTGAGAGGGCGGCGTCCTAGGCCGCTAGACGACGGGGGCCTGAGAACTTCTTCTCTTGCGCTTCCCGGGGGAAGCTCAGCCAGCTTAGCTGGCCGAGACGCGGCGGGCAAACCTCCGCATCGCAGCTGGGGTACCAGGACTCGAACCTAGAATGGCTGAACCAGAATCAGCTGTGTTGCCAATTACACCATACCCCAATGGACTGTCCCTTCGGCCTGCGCACTGCGCTTCGGCCTCCGTTCCCGAACCGAGAGAAAGACTAACACCATCACCATGTCCAACTACAAATCGGCTGGTCAAACCCCTTGAATCGGCACGGACGGAAAGACGCCCGCGCAGCGGAAGCTGCACGGGCGTCTCTGATCGAGTCCCGGATCAGGCGACTACCGACCTGGCGGCCCGCAATCGGTCGAGGGTGCGCTCACGTCCGAGCAGTTCCATCGACTCGTAGAGCGGCGGGCTGATGTGCGACCCCGTCACCGCTACCCGCACCGGGGCGAACGCCTTGCGAGGCTTGAGTCCGAGATCGTCGATGAGGGCCGTCTTGAGGGCCTCCTCGATCGCGGCGGTCGACCACTCGTCGAGCGCGTCCAGCGCGGCGAGCGCGGCATCGAGGACAGGCCCTGCCTCCGTCTTGAGGTTCTTGGCAGCGGCCGCCTCGTCCAGCTCGAACTCGGATTCGCCGACGAAGAGGAACTTCAGCAGGTCCCATGCGTCGGAGAGGACCACGATGCGGGTCTGGACCAGATCGGCGGCGGTCCGGAACAACGCGTCGTCCACATCGGAAGCGATGTGCCCGTGCTCGACGAGGAACGCCTTCAACCGTGTCGCGAAGTCCTCAGGCTCGAGCATCCGGATGTGCTCGGCGTTGATCGCATCGGCTTTCTTCTGGTCGAACCTCGCCGGGTTGGAATTGACCTTGCCGATGTCGAAGGCCGCCACCATCTCGTCGAGCGAGAAGATGTCGCGGTCGTCGGTCAGTCCCCATCCGAGCAACGCGAGATAGTTCAGCAGGCCCTCCGGGATGAAACCGCGCTCGCGATGGAGGAAGAGGTTCGACTCGGGATCGCGCTTGGACAGCTTCTTGTTGCCCTGGCCCATCACGAAAGGCAGGTGCCCGAACTCGGGCGTGAAGTCGGCCACGCCGATGCGCTGCAGCGCGGCATAGAGGGCGAGCTGACGCGGCGTCGACGACAACAGGTCCTCACCGCGCAGGACATGCGTGATCTTCATGAGGGCGTCGTCGACGGGATTGACGAGCGTGTACAGCGGGATGCCGTTTCCGCGCGTGAGCGCGAAGTCGGGAACCGTGCCGGCCTTGAACGTCGTCTCGCCGCGGACGAGGTCGTTCCACGTGAGGTCCTCGTCGGGCATGCGCAGCCGCACCACGGCTTTGCGTCCCTCGTCGAGAAACGCCTGGCGCTGCTCGGGGGTCAGATCGCGGTCGTAGTTGTCGTATCCGAGCTTGGGGTCGCGTCCGGCCGCTTTGTGCCGCTCCTCGACCTCTTCCGGAGTCGAGAACGACTCGTAGGCCTCGCCCGCCTGGAGAAGCTTCTCCACGACGCCGATGTGCAGCCCGCGCCGCTCCGACTGGCGGTACGGCTTGTAGGGACCGCCGACCTCCGGACCCTCGTCCCATTCGAGTCCCAGCCAGCGCAACGCGTCGAGAATCGCCTGGTACGACTCCTCGCTGTCGCGAGCAGCGTCGGTGTCTTCGATGCGGAACACGAAGGTGCCGCCGTGGTGGCGCGCGAAGGCCCAGTTGAACAGGGCGGTACGCACGAGACCCACGTGCGGGGTTCCGGTCGGGGACGGACAGAAACGGACACGTACTTCGCTGCTGGTCATGACTCGCTCAGGGTTGAGGATCGACGGGAGACCCTCCCAGGCTATCCCTTGACCCGGCCCCCGGAAGCGGAGACCGCCCGGTCATGCCCCCTTGGCAACCACAGGATTGGTGAGTGTTCCGATCTTCTCGACCGTGACGGAGACGGTGTCGCCCGGGACGATCGGTCCGACGCCCTCCGGCGTGCCCGTGAGGATGACGTCGCCCGGGAGCAGCGTCATCACCGCCGACACCCATTCGATGAGCTTCGGAATGTCGTGCACCATCAGCGAAGTGCGGCTGCGCTGCCGCGGCTGACCGTCGACCTCCGCCGAGATCTCGAGATCCGACGCGTCGAGATCGGTCTCGATCCACGGACCGAGAGGGCAGAACGTGTCGTGCCCCTTGGCCCGCGTCCACTGGCCGTCTGCGGCCTGGTGGTCGCGCGCGGAGACGTCGTTCGCGACGGTGTATCCGAGGATCACCTCGCGGGCCTTCGCTGCGGGCACGTCCTTGCAGGGCCGGCCGATCACCACGGCGAGTTCGGCCTCATGGTGCACCACCGACGCGTTGCGCGGGATGACGATCGGCGCACCCGGCCCGACAATCGAGGTGTTCGGCTTGAGGAAGATCACCGGTTCTTCGGGGACCTCGTTGCCGGATTCCGCAGCGTGCGCAGCGTAATTGCGGCCGACGGCAATCACCTTGCTGGCGAGGATCGGCGCGAGCAGGCGGACATCGGCGAGCGGCCAGCTACGACCGGTGAAGGTCGGGGTACCGAAGGGATGCTCAGCGATCTCCTTCGCCGTCGCGGCGTCCCCCTCCCCCTCGATGCTGACGAAAGCGACACCGTCCGGACTGGCAATTCGACCAAGGCGCATGCGGGAAGTCTAACGGGGTGACCACCGCCTCCGATCGACGCGGGCGCCGGTGGCCGTATACAGTGAGCCGACATTTCACGATACGGGATTCATTTCCCAGATAGTGGGAACCTATGGACGCGGGCGACATCGGAGCACGACGCTGGCTCATCCTGACCGTCGGCGTACTGGCACAAGCGGCACAGGCCACTGTGGTCAACGGAGTCGCATTCCTCATCCCTTCCCTTCACACCGAGGCGGGCCTGTCCCTCGCACAAGCCGGAACCCTGGCCGGCGCACCACTTTTCGGTGGAGTGTTCACACTCGTCGTGTGGGGTGCGATCTCGGACCGGTTCGGGGAGCGTCTCGCGCTCGCCGCAGGACTGGGGCTCGCGTCCGCCGCCACCGCGGCGGCCGCGCTCACCACGTCCATCCCCGCACTCGGCATACTGCTCGTGCTCGCCGGGGCCGGTGCCGTCAGCGCGAACGCCGCGAGCGGACGCGTCGTGGTCGGATGGTTCGCGCCCGCACAACGCGGTCTGGCAATGGGTATCCGCCAGATGTCGGTGCCGCTCGGCGTCGCGGCGGGCGCTCTGGTCATCCCGCAGCTCGCGACGAATCACGGAATCGCATGGGCGCTGGCATTTCCGGCGCTGGCCTGCGGGACCGCGGCGCTCGCGTGCGTACTGGGAATTCTCGATCCTCCCCGGCCGGACCGGGCGGAGGCGAAAAGCACCGGAATGCTCGGGAGCCCGTACCGGAACTCGTGGACGCTCGCGCGCATCCACGCCGCCTCGATTCTGCTGGTCGTTCCGCAGTACGTTGTGTGGACCTACTCGCTCGTGTGGCTGATCACCGACCGCGGATGGGACGAAACCGGCGCGGGGCTGCTGATCACCGTCGCACAGGTCCTCGCCGCCCTGGGTCGTGTCGCGGCCGGGAGTTGGTCGGACCGGGTAGGAAGCAGACTGTGGCCTCTGCGCATCGTCGCGGTCTCGGTGGTGGTGTCGATGGCCGCGCTCGCCGTGTCGTCGCTTTTCGATTCACCGGTGGCGATCGTCATCCTGCTCGTCGCCTCGGTGCTCACCTCCGCACCGAACGGCTTGGCGTTCACTGCGGTTGCCGAAATAGCCGGGCCCTATTGGGGAGGGCGTGCGCTGGGCATCCAGAACACCGGACAATTCGTCGCAGCCGCAGCGGTCGGGCCGGCCTTCGGCGCACTCATAGCCGCAGTGGGCTTCCCGATCGCTTTCGCGATTGCGGCGATGGCACCGGCGGCCGCCGCACCGGTGGTACCGCAGGTACCCGTGGATCCGAAAAAGTAACCGGCCGTGCGGGTTCCGGCGCAATCAGCCGGAACCCGCACGGGGTCAGAGTGCCGCTGCGATGCGGTCGCCGACCTCAGCTGTGACGATCGGGCCCGACCCACGCGACGCGAGGTCGGCTTCCACCGCGCGTTCCACCCGGGAGGCTTCCTCGTCGCGTCCGAGATGACGGAGCAGCAGCGCAGTCGACAGGATTGCCGCCGTCGGGTCTGCGATGCCCTTGCCCGCGATGTCGGGGGCCGACCCGTGCACCGGCTCGAACATCGACGGGTTCGTGCCCGACGCGTCGATGTTGCCGCTCGCCGCCAGGCCGATGCCACCGGTGACCGCACCTGCGAGATCGGTGATGATGTCGCCGAAGAGATTGTCGGTGACGATCACGTCGAATCGGGACGGATCGTCGACCATGTAGATCGTCGCCGCATCGATGTGGCAGTAAGCGGTTTCGACGTCAGGGTACTCACGGCCCACGGTCTCGATCGCACGCGTCCAGATCGCACCGGCATTCGACAGCACGTTGGTCTTGTGGATGAGCGTGAGGTGCTTGCGACGGGTCTGAGCCAACGCGAACGCGTACCGCACGACCCGCTCCGCACCGAACCACGTGTTGATCGACACCTCGGTGGCGATCTCGTGCGGCGTGCCGACCCGGATCGCGCCACCGTTGCCCGTGTACGGGCCTTCGGTGCCTTCACGGACCACGACGAAGTCGATGTCCGGGTTCTTGGCGAGCGGCGACGCCGAGCCCGGGTACAGACGCGACGGACGCAGATTCACATGATGATCGAGAGCGAACCGCATGTTGAGCAGCAGTCCGCGCTCGAGCACTCCGGGCGTGACCGACGGGTCTCCGATGGCACCGAGCAGGATCGCGTCGTGCTCGCGGATCGCCGCGAGATCGGCTTCCGGCAACAGCTCACCGGTCGCGTTGTATCGCTTTGCGCCGAGGTCGTACTCGGTGGTCTCGAGGTCCGGGACCAGCTTGCGCAAGACCTTCAGCGCCTCGGCCGTGACCTCGACACCGATTCCGTCACCGGGGATGACTGCAAGTTTCATGGCTAGTGCTCACTTCCTGTGCGACGGTGGCCGCGACCGTGCAGAGACGGTCGCGGCCACCGGACGATGCTGGGTTCGAGTGCGCCCGTGGGCGTCCCCGGAAACGATCAGGACAGGTCGACCTGCGCGACGCGCGCGTCGAGCTGCTCGACGATCTGCGCCACCTCGGCGTCGCCCACCACGCGGTCGACACGCAGGATGACCGTCGCACCCGGGCCCTCGGCGTCCTGGCTCAGTGCTGCTGCCTGGATGTCGACACCGGCGTTGCCGAGGACGGTGCCGAGGGTTCCGAGAACACCCGGGCGATCCTGGTAGTGCACGATGAAGTTGTGGCCTTCGGCACGCAGGTCGAAGCTGCGTCCGTTGATGTTCACGATCTTCTCCACCTGCTGCAGACCGGTGAGAGCACCCGCGACCTGCGTGACGTGACCGTCGGCAGCCACGGCGCGCACCTCGACGGAACTGCGGTGGGTCTGGGCTTCGCTGACCTTGTCGACCTCGACGGTCACGCCGCGCTGCTCGGCGAGCTGCGGTGCGTTGACGAACGTGACCGGCTCGTCGCTGCTGGCGGAGAACAGACCGCGCAGGGCGGCGAGGCCGAGGATCTCGACGTTCTCGGCGGAGAGTTCGCCGCTTGCGACGACCTGCACGTTCTGAACCGCCTCGGGTGAGAGGGTTCCGGCGAGCAGGCCGAGCTTGCGAACGAGCTCGAGCCACGGCGCGACCTCTTCGCCGACGGGGCCGCCGGAGACGTTGACGGCGTCCGGCACGAACTCGCCGGCGAGCGCAAGCAGCACGCTCTTGGCGACGTCGGTGCCCGCACGATCCTGGGCCTCGGAGGTGGAAGCGCCGAGGTGCGGGGTGACGACCACGTTGTCGAGGTCGAACAGCGGCGAATCGGTGCACGGCTCGGTGTTGAAGACATCGAGTCCGGCGGCGCGGACCTTGCCGGACACGAGAGCGTCGTACAGCGCGGTCTCGTCGATGAGGCCACCGCGGGCAGCGTTGACGATGATCACGCCGTCCTTGGTCTTCGCGAGCCGCTCCGCGTTGAGCAGACCTGCGGTCTCCTTGGTCTTGGGCAGGTGCACGGAGATGAAGTCGGCGCGTGCGACCAGTTCGTCGATGTCGACGAGCTCGATGCCCAGCTGTGCGGCACGTGCCGCAGGCAGGTAGGGGTCGTAGGCGATGATGTCGGCCTCGAATGCCGCGAGACGCTGGGCGAACAGCTGACCGATCCGGCCGAGGCCGACGACGCCGACGGTCTTGCCGAGGATCTCGGTTCCGTTGAAGCTCGAACGCTTCCAGGTCTTCTCACGCAGCGTGCGGTCGGCAGCCGGGATCTGGCGCGCGGTGGAGAGCAGCAGCGCCACAGCGTGCTCGGCGGCGGAGTGGATGTTCGACGTCGGGGCGTTGACGACCATCACGCCGCGCTCGGTGGCAGCCGCGATGTCGACATTGTCGAGGCCCACGCCCGCGCGGCCGACGATCTTCAGATTGGTGGCTGCGGCGAGGACCTCGGCGTCGACGGTCGTCGCGGAGCGGACCAGCAGCGCGTGTGCGTCGGGCACGGCAGCGAGCAGCGCCGGGCGGTCCGGGCCGTCCACCCAGCGCACCTCGACACCGTCACCGAGCGCATCGACGGTCGACTGCGCAAGCTTGTCGGCGATCAGGACTACTGGACGGCCATTCTGGCTCACGTGTGGACTCCCTGTGTCGTGAATGTGTGGGTGGTCGACGGCGCCGACGCCTGTCGGAAGGCGCGTTCACCCGCGACCGCTCACAGTTTAGTGCCCCGGCCCCCGGCACGGACCCACCGGGATCGCCACCGGGGAAAATCGGGCCGGGGTGGCGTCCCGCACGCGATCACGGGCCCGACCGGTATCCGGCCGAAAGACGTCGCGGGTGCCTCAGCGCCGACGCCGCAAATGCCTGGCACCCGGTACCGGGCGCGGCCTCCGCCGTGCACTCCGTCCGGCGGTTCCGGTCGGCGAAATGTCCGGACGCGCACGAATTGTCCGCTGCGTGATACCGGTGTCGTGCCGGTGCCGGAAGGCGATCACGGCGGCACGAGGCGTGGGATAGAACCGTTCCCGGTGGAAACGGTTCGCCGATTGCATGCGCAGGAGCTTGTCCCTCTCCTGGCCCTCCAATGCCGCAAAAACGAAACGAATTCCGTTGTGGGACAGATATTCGTCCAGCCGCTCGATTTCTTCGACCGATGTCGTGTCGAGGTCGGTGATCGGCTGGGCCACGAGGATCACCCACTCCACCCGATCGGATCGCTCCTGTACGAGTGCGCGCACATACCCCGTGAGAATCGAGCCGTTCGCGAAGAACAGCGGTGCGTCGAACCGTGCCAATAGGAGACCTCTGATCCGGTGGCCTTCGGGATGGCGAGCGCTGTCGTGATATCCGGCGATTCCGGGGACTTCGACGAGTTCGGCACGGTGAGGCCGCCAGGCCTGGATCATCAACGCCATCAGCGACAGCGCGATCGCGATCAGTACGCCTCGCAGCACCCCCGCGAGGATGACGGCGACGGATGCCGCTATACACAAACCGAATTCGATCTTGGCCACCTGCCACAGATGCCCGACCTTGGCGAATTTGAACTGCGCGCTCGCAGCGACGATGACGACGGCGCTGAGCGCAGAGCGCGGAAGGTCGCCCGTCGCGCCGGGTGCGAGCAGGAGGAAGGCAAGGACCGTCAGTGCTCCCACCACTCCGGCGAGTTGTGTGTGCGCGCCCGCGCGTTGGACGACAGGCGTGCGGCTTCCGCTACCGCACACCGGGAACCCGCCTGTGACACCGGCCGCGAGGTTCGCGACGCCGAGCGCCCGCATCTCGGAGCTTCCGTTCACGTCCTCACCGCGCTCAGACGAGAAAGCGCGGGACACGACAGCGGTGTCGGCGAAACCGATGATGGCGATCGCGACCGCGGGGCCGAGCAGAGTCGCGACGTCGCTCCACGCGAGCCCGCCGAGGGCCGGGCCCGGGAGCCCCGACGGGAGCGCGCCCACTGTCTCGAGCTTGTCGCCCAGCCCGAAAGCGGCTGTCACCCCGGTGGCCACGACAACCCCGACGAGGATGCCCGGAACTCGTGGCCACAGCACCTGTATCACCACGATCAGGATCAGGGTCGCGCCGCCGAGGAGGAAGGCGAGCGATCCGAGCGCACCCCCGCGCACCGCGTCCGCAGCATTCCGGAGGTTCGTGAAGAGGTCGGCCGGCCGGGTATTCGCTCCGAGTAGGTGCGGGACCTCGCTCGCGATCACGATCAGAGCGATAGCATTGAGAAATCCGACCCTGATGGGGTTGGACAGCAGTTCTGTGATGAATCCGAGGCGCAGAATCCCGCTGAACAACAGCAGAATTCCGACTATGAGGGCGAGCAGACCGGCTAGCGCCACGGCGCGGGCGGGATCTCCTGCCGCGGCGAGGGGAACGACCGCCGCAGCGATCAGCGGTGCCAGGGCGGAAGACGGAACGACCACGAGGATGCGCGACGGACCGACGAGCGCGTACACCAGCATCGGCACGATCGTGGCGTACATGCCCATGTGGGCAGGCAGTCCCGCCGCTGCCGCGTATCCCATGCCGGTGGGCACCAGTAGTGCGCTGACCACCAAACCGGCAGTGACGTCGGTCCGCAGCCATCCGCGCTGGTATCTGCGTGCCGTGGCGATGCCGGGAATCCGGCTGACGGCGGCCGAGAGCGACATTGGGCAAGTATGAGCCGTCGACCCGGCCCCCGTCGGCAGATTGCCTGCGGTCGTTCCGGCGTCCCCACGCCCGAACGACGGCAGCCCGGCACCTCGAGAAGGTACCGGGCTGCCGCAGCAGGATGGAGATACTATGCGGTCTCGGTGATCGGACGATCGACCCAGCTCATCAGGTCGCGCAGCTGCTTGCCGACGACCTCGATGCCGTGCTCCGCGTTCTCCTTGCGGAGACCCTCGAGCTCCTTGTTGCCGTTCTCGACGTTGGCGACGAGACGCTTGACGAAGGTGCCGTCCTGGATGTCCTTGAGGATGTCCTTCATACGCTCCTTGGTGCCGGCGTCGATGACGCGCGGGCCGGAGAGGTAGCCACCGAACTCAGCGGTGTCGGACACCGAGTAGTTCATGCGGGCGATGCCGCCCTCGTACATGAGGTCGACGATGAGCTTGAGCTCGTGCAGGCACTCGAAGTACGCCATCTCCGGCGCGTAGCCCGCCTCGACGAGAACGTCGAAGCCGGTCTTGACGAGTTCCTCGGTGCCACCGCACAGCACGGCCTGCTCACCGAACAGGTCGGTCTCGGTCTCTTCCTTGAAGTCCGTCTTGATGACGCCGGCGCGGGTGCCGCCGATACCCTTCGCGTAGGACAGAGCCAGAGCCTGGCCCTCGCCCTTCGGGTCCTGGTGGACGGCGATGAGAGCCGGCACACCCTTGCCGTCGACGAACTGGCGACGCACCAGATGCCCGGGGCCCTTGGGGGCGACCATGGCGACCGTGACGTTGGCCGGGGGCTTGATCAGGCCGAAGTGGATGTTCAGGCCGTGACCGAAGAACAGCGCGTTGCCGTCCTGGAGGTTCGGCTCGATGTCGTTGGTGAAGATCGACGCCTGCGCGGTGTCGGGAGCGAGCAGCATGATGACGTCGGCCCATGCGGAAACCTCGGCCGGCGTGCCGACGGTGAGGCCGGCTTCTTCTGCCTTGGCCCGCGACTTCGAACCTTCCTTCAGTCCGATGCGCACGTCGACGCCGGAATCACGCAGGCTCAGCGAGTGTGCGTGCCCCTGGCTGCCGTAACCGATCACAGCGACCTTGCGGCCCTGGATGATCGACAGATCGGCATTGTCGTCGTAGAAAAGCTCGACTGCCACAGTTCCTACCTCTTTCAGCAAATGGGTGTGTTCAGGCTAACGGGTAGCCGTGATGGACTTGGGACCGCGTCCGACGGCAACGACGCCGGACTGAACGATTTCCCGGATCCCGTACGGCTCGAGCATGCGGAGAAGCGCATCCAGCTTGGAGCGGGTGCCGGTGGCCTCGATCGTGAGCGACTCGGGCGACACGTCGATCACCTTGGCGCGGAAGAGATTCACGGTTTCGATGACCTGGGTGCGAACGCTCGCGTCCGCGCGCACCTTGATCAGCAGAAGTTCGCGGGCGACGGATGCCTCGCCCTCCTGCTCGACGATCTTGATGACGTTGACGAGCTTGTTGAGCTGCTTGGTGACCTGCTCGAGAGGAAACGCGTCCACGGTGACGACGATGGTCATACGTGAGATCTCGGGGATCTCGGTACCACCGACCGCGAGCGATTCGATGTTGAAGCCGCGCCGCGAAAACAGCGATGCGACTCGGGCCAGCACGCCCGGCTTGTCCTCGACGAGGACACTGAGGGTGTGGCTCGTGCTCACTTGGCTTCCTCCTCGGCTGCAGCCTGGTGGCCGCGTGCATGATCACGTTCGATTACCGCGTCGACGACCGTGGCGTCGTCCTCCGCGGTGTCCTCGTCGAACAAGGGACGGATGTCCCGGGCAGCCATGATCTCGTCGTTGCCGGTGCCGGCAGCGACCATCGGCCAGACCTGCGCGTCCTTGCCGACGATGAAGTCGATGACGACCGGGCGATCGTTGATCTCCTGGGCCCGCCGGATCGCCGGTTCGACGTCTTCTTCACGTTCGACACGGATGCCGACGCAGCCGAGTGCCTCTGCGAGCTTGACGAAGTCCGGGATACGCAGCGAGTGCGTGGACAGATCGGTGTTCGAGTACCGCTCCTCGTAGAAGAGCGTCTGCCACTGGCGGACCATGCCGAGGTTGCCGTTGTTGATCAGCGCGACCTTGATCGGAACACCCTCGACGGCGCACGTCGCGAGTTCCTGGTTGGTCATCTGGAAGCAGCCGTCGCCGTCGATGGCCCACACCTCGGTGTCCGGGCAGCCCATCTTGGCGCCCATCGCCGCGGGCACCGCGTAGCCCATGGTGCCGAGCCCACCGGAGTTGAGCCACGTGCGCGGCTTCTCGTAATCGATGAACTGAGCAGCCCACATCTGGTGCTGGCCCACGCCGGCGCAGTAGATCGCGTCGGGACCGGCGAGCTTGCCGACGGCCTGGATCACGAACTGCGGCGACAGGCTGTCGTCGGACGGGCGGTCGTAGCTCAGCGGGTAGGTACGACGGATGTCGTCGAGGTACGCCCACCAGGCGGTGTAGTCGAGCGTGGTGTTCGTCGCGAGATGAGCGCGGATCGCCTCGATGAGCTCGACGAGAACCTCTTTGCAGTCGCCGACGATCGGGACGTCCGCGTGCCGGTTCTTGCCGATCTCGGCGGGGTCGATGTCGGCGTGGATCACCTTGGCGTCGGGCGCGAAGGAGTCGAGCTGACCGGTGACGCGGTCGTCGAAGCGGGCGCCGAGAGTGATGAGGAGATCACTCTTCTGCAGCGCCGCCACGGCCGCGACATTGCCGTGCATGCCCGGCATTCCGCAATGGAGCGTGTGGGTGTCGGGGAACGCGCCGCGCGCCATCAGCGTGGTGACCACCGGGATGCCGGTCAGTTCGGCGAGCTCGAGCAGCTCTGCCGAGGCCTCGGCCTTGATGACACCGCCGCCGACGTAGAGCACCGGCTTACGCGCATCGGCGATCAGTCGTGCCGCCTCGCGGACCTGCTTGCCGTGCGGCTTGGTGACGGGCCGATATCCGGGCAGGTGCATTTCCGGCGGCCAGCTGAAGGTCGTCTGGGCCTGAAGGATGTCCTTGGGGATGTCGACGAGGACCGCGCCGGGCCGGCCCGACGACGCGAGATAGAAGGCCTCCGCGAGCACGCGAGGGATGTCGGCACCGTCGGTGACCAGGAAGTTGTGCTTGGTGACGGGCATCGTGATGCCCGAGATGTCGGCTTCCTGGAAGGCATCGGTGCCGATGAGCGGACGGCCGACCTGGCCCGTGATCGCCACGAGTGGAACCGAGTCCATCTGGGCGTCCGCAAGCGGTGTGACGAGGTTGGTCGCGCCGGGCCCGGAGGTCGCCATGCACACCCCGACCTTGCCGGTGGCCTGGGCATATCCGGTGGCGGCATGGCCTGCGCCCTGCTCGTGCCGGACGAGGACGTGCCGCACACGCTTCGAATCGTAGATGGGGTCGTATACGGGCAGGATCGCGCCGCCGGGAATGCCGAAGACCGTGTCCACCTCGAGTTCCTCGAGCGCTCGGACCACCGACTGGGCGCCGGTGACGCGCTCGGGCGCGACCGGGCGCCGGGTGGCGGGGGTCGCCGCGGCGGCGGCGGACGCAGGGGTGCTGCCCCCCGGCTTCCGCGGCGAGGGTTGAGGCCGTGCGGTTGGTGCGCTCACTGCAATTCCTCTGATTCTGGCTCCGGGCAACAAAAAACCCTCGTCAGCGTTGTGCTGTACGAGGGTGGCGCGTCGTGGGCGAGTTGCAGAATGCGGCTCAGGCGACGACGCGCCGGCCGATTACGAGCAACCCATTCTGATTCACGCGCTTGACGGTAGGCGCATGGTGTGGAGACAGTCAACTTGGTGTGGTTACTGTCCCAGAATGTGAGATGCCTCGGCTGCAGTGACAAGATGGTGAGGTGTCATCTTCACAGCAGCCCGTGCCACCTCCTCCATCATCCCACACGCCCGATTCGACGACGCAGGTCATCCAGATTTCGCGCCTGTCCTTCCTCGCGTGCGGTCTTCTGTTCCTGGCGCTGGCCTCCCCCGCCCTCGCGTGGCCCGAAGCCTTCGCGTGGACCCTGGTGATCCCGTTTCTCGTCGCCGCGTGGGTCGTCCGCGTGCGCACCGTCGTAGGCCCCGACGGAGTGGTCGCCCGCTCGACGTTCTCCACCACGACGATCCCGTGGGAGTCCCTGAAGGGAATTCGCTTCCCCAAGCGCGGCTGGGCTCGCGCGACACTCACCGACGACTCCGAGGTCGCGTTGCCCGTCGTCACCTTCGGACGCCTGCCGCAACTGGCACAGGCCAGCGGAGGACGCATCACCGATCCGTACGCTGCCGCCCGCGAAGCGGAAGCCGCGCGAGAATCCTCCGCCGGTGACTCTCCCGACGACGCCGAGCCGACCACCGATGCACGCGACGACGTGACGGAAACAGACTCGGATACCGAGAGCAAATAGCACACGAGTAAATTCGACTCTGCCGCCACCCGGATCACGCCCCAGCCCGGCGACCGGATGCGGCCCGCCGCTTGCGCACACCCCCGTCAAGGAAGTCAGCCATGCCCCCGTTGAGGTCACGCACCACCACCGTCGGACGTAATGCAGCCGGCGCGCGCTCACTGTGGCGCGCCACCGGAATGACCGATTCCGACTTCGGTAAGCCGATCGTTGCGATCGCGAACTCGTACACGCAATTCGTGCCCGGCCACGTCCACCTCAAAGACGTCGGCGAGATCGTCGCCGAAGCGGTCAAGGCCGCCGGTGGCGTGGCACGTGAATTCCACACCATCGCCGTCGACGACGGGATCGCGATGGGCCACGGCGGGATGCTGTACTCGTTGCCGAGCCGCGAAATCATCGCGGACTCGGTGGAATACATGGTCAACGCTCACACTGCCGACGCGCTGGTGTGCATTTCGAACTGCGACAAGATCACGCCGGGCATGCTCAACGCCGCGATGCGCCTGAACATCCCGACCGTGTTCGTCTCCGGTGGACCGATGGAAGCCGGGAAGGCAGTCGTCGTCGACGGAGTCGCGCAAGCACCCACCGACCTCATCACCGCGATCTCCGCGTCGGCCAACGACTCCGTGAGCGAAGAAGGACTCGACGAGGTCGAGCGCAGCGCGTGCCCGACGTGCGGGTCGTGCTCGGGCATGTTCACCGCCAACTCGATGAACTGCCTCACAGAAGCACTGGGCCTGGCACTTCCGGGCAACGGTTCGACGCTGGCGACGCACGCCGCGCGGCGCGCACTGTTCGAACGGGCCGGCACCACCGTCGTCGAGGCGGCGCTGCGTTACTACCGTGACGGCGACGAGTCCGTGCTTCCGCGCAACATCGCCACCCCCGCGGCGTTCCGCAACGCGATGGCGCTGGACGTCGCGATGGGCGGATCGACCAACACGGTGCTGCACACGCTCGCGGCTGCGCAGGAAGGCGAGGTCGACTTCGACCTCGAGACGATCGACGCGATCAGCCGCAAGGTCCCGTGCCTGTCGAAGGTCTCCCCGAACTCCGATTACCACATGGAGGACGTGCACCGCGCCGGCGGCATCCCCGCGCTGCTCGGCGAACTGCGCCGCGGCGGACTGCTCGAGACCGACGTGTCGACGGTCCACACGAAGAGCTTCGACGAGTGGCTCGACACCTGGGACATCCGGTCCGGGAAGGCCTCCGACGAAGCGATCGAGCTGTTCCACGCAGCGCCCGGCGGAGTGCGCACCACGGAACCATTCTCGACGGACAACCGGTGGTCCTCGCTCGACACCGACGCGGCAGGCGGCTGCATCCGCGACGTCGAACATGCGTACACCGTCGAAGGAGGGCTGGTCGTGCTGCGCGGCAACGTCGCGCTCGACGGTGCGATCCTCAAGACCGCCGGCATCGACGAGGAACTGTTCTCCTTCCAGGGGCCGGCGCTTGTGGTCGAGTCGCAGGAAGAGGCGGTCTCGGCGATCCTGCAGAAGCGCATCAAGCCCGGCGATGTCATGGTCGTCCGCTACGAAGGTCCCAAGGGCGGGCCCGGCATGCAGGAGATGCTGCACCCCACCGCCTTCCTGAAGGGCGCCGGACTCGGCAAAGTGTGCGCGCTGATCACCGACGGCCGGTTCTCCGGTGGTACCTCGGGCCTGTCGATCGGGCACATCTCCCCCGAAGCTGCCGCCGGTGGCACGATCGGGCTCGTCGAGACCGGCGACCAGATCCGCATCGACGTCGCTACCCGCACCCTCGAGGTGCTGGTGTCCGACGAGGAACTGGCCACCCGTCGCGCCAAGATGGAAGCGTCGGAGAAGCCGTGGCAGCCGGTCGATCGTCAGCGCACCGTCACCACCGCGCTGCGCGCATACGCAGCGCTGGCAACGTCGGCGGATAAGGGTGCGGTGCGGTACGTGCCGTGATCACAGGCTTTTGTACAAGACGACGGCGGGGGCCGCACACGGGTGTGCGGCTCCGGCCGGCGTTGCGAGCCGACTACAAAGCGTACGAGCAGCCTGTAGAGGCTCTTTAAATCCTGTGGTCACATATGGAGATGTACTAACTCCATCAGAGATGGGTCAGACTCAACTCCCATTACGGCGTTCGCGTGCTGGTGTTCAAATTCTTTGAGACGCTTGTGGATGAGTCCCGCTTGTGGAACGTGTCGGCCATAGGTGTCGGCTGTTTCTTAAACCCTAGTAGCGTCATCCCTCGCGAAATGAGAGCGCACCAAGCGCCTCTTCCCAGACCTAGGCGCTCCGTAGGAAGTAGGACAACCTCGCGACTAAACAAGTGGATCCGCCGAATCTGCCGGACCGCGCGGGGTGATGCTGGTATCTCCTTTCCAAAAGCAGCGACGACTTCGTCTGCAAAGGCGCCGAGGGTATTGGAACCGAGCACCCCCATACCGTCGAAGAGGTTCACCGGCTTTGGTCAATGCCTTGATGACACTCCTCAGTGAAAAGAAGTGAGTGCCTAAATGAGCGCTACGCCACCCGGATCTGGCTACCGAAGTCGACGCAAAACATCGTTTCTGGGACGGCGGATTCCAGGTTTAACAGCGATGTAGGCAGGGATCTGGTAGTCGCACGGTCGGGAATGGCAGGTCCTGCGTCGAGGCCCTACCCATCCACTTGTCTACATTCCGATACCAGGGCCTCGAACGAGCTAGCGAGGCGATTAGCGAGCCACACAACAGGCTGCGTCGGATGGCTGGACTTAGCACCCATCGCCTGCGGATGCGACCGCGGCTTCAGTTTGGCATCTCACTCGCTTCACCCACGCGCTCGGTGCACTAAAGAACTGGATGATCCGCCAACGTCCCGAGCACGAGCAACAAACTCAATTTCGGCTCGCTGAAACGGTCATCGGAAACAATCTAAGTTAGGATGCATCCCAGTCACCGGATATTCGAATCAGTTAAGGAAGTCTACCTGACTCCTGTTCGTTTGCGAGGTCGTCATCTCGAATATCTAGGTAGCACCTAAAGGCCGGGTGCACACGGAATCGCACTGGCCGATTCATGCGGGTTGCGAGTCTCTGCGCTGCTTTATACTTCTTCTTAGCTTCGGACTCACCCTCGACGTATACAAAGCTGCTATCGCGCGTCTCGACTCCAAGGAAACTAGTTCGGATAAGCCAGCTTACCAAAGAGTCAAAATCGGAAGCTGAACCTAGTACATCTTGGAGGTCCGACATTGTGACCGTCGAGTCGAGTCCCGCGAACTCGAAGAGCAATTCTTCGAGATTGAATCCTTGCGCTTCAGACTCCACAATCAATGCCTCTACCGCGAACCTTGAGTATTGAAACTCTGCATAGTTGAAATCCTGACGGAGGACGCGATCATGGCGCCTATTAATTGCTGTTGTGAGCGCAGCGTTCCCCAGATAAATAAGATCGCGCGGCCTAGGTAAGGCCCTCCACAAGAGGTAGTCGCGAGTCGGGAGTCCGTGCACCTCAGCGCAAAACACCCGTTCCCACAGGCCCTCTGCTCCTCGAGCGCTCGCGGAATCGCGATTCGCCTCATATCGTTCTTCGAGCACTCGAATCAGTAGTTCTTCGTCGCTCCATTGGATCGTCTGAGGATTGATCTTGTCAGGTTCGCGCGCGTGTGCGGCGATCACATCATAAATATCGGTGCGTATGAACACGGTGAGTGTCACGTGAGCTGGGGGCGATGCTTTGTTTGCTCTCTCGAATTCTGCCTCCAGCTTGCCCTGAGTTACCAACAGCGACAGGATGAATTGCGAAAGCTCGTCGAATGCTACGCCCTTTTCCCAGGTCTTATCCAGATTGTCAATTAGTACGGAGACCCTATCGTAAGCGTGCAGCACCTTCTTAAGCTTAGGAAGAAGGCTGGCCCTCCAAGCGTTCCGGATTCGTGATGTTAGGTCTTGTGACCCAATTTCATGATCGAGCGCGCCTGCGATAACGTCATCTAGTCGGGATGTAAAGTCAGCTTCAAGATCAATTCCATGCCGCGCCAACTCAGCAGCGAGTTCACTTGTGCTTGCATCCGCCCCAAGTCCAGCAGGCAACGACTCCGCGTTGGAAAGGGCTGCGATGGCTATCTCTGTCGTTAATAGGTAACTCCAGAGATTCAAAAGAAAATAATCTCGGTTCTGCCTATTCGTTGCCTGTTCAAGAACCAGCACCAAGCCAGCAAGGTCATATGAGCTGGGCTTAACCGAAACGACGAGATTTCGTCTATCCTTGCGCAGTTCGGCAACTGATTCCTGCATTGTTGCAGTCTTGCCCGTTCCTTTTCGCCCAGTAAAGACGGAGGCACGACCACTTAAGACCGCCTCAAATTCGTTCGTATGCACGAAGTAATCGTTCAGTTCTATCTTTTCGGACTCGGCAACGTACTGACCAAAGGTTCGAATCGGAAGTTCTATATCAAGCTTTAGTCGCCCAAGGCGTTTACGCGATCCCGGAGCCGTTGGCAGTACCTTTAGCCACTCTTCGACGTACTCAGTCAGTTTAACCGTTGACTGGTATACATAAACTAGATCTCGATAGTCTAAGGGGGCCTGATATTCCTCCTCTGCCACCATTAGTAATGGTATTTCAAATCCATGGGCTATGCCACCAACGAATGCCAGTCGCGCATTATATGCTGGCGCTAGTGTCCGAGTAGGCTTCATAAAGTGAAGAATCGCGGCTGAAGAACGGTATATTGATTGAACGTAATAAGCTAATGAACCCAGCCCAAACTCTTCTTGCGAAGCCAAAAAGTTTAGATGAGTTTTCCGGTCGAGCAGTCGTTCCAATCTCTCTGCGGAATTGAACTTGTGCGGCACGCCGGGCGCAAAAATCGCGTTCTCTTCCCGTGGACGACCACCCGATAGGAGCCCCTCAATGAATGGATCTTCGACTTCGAGCGTCCTTTTGCAGACTTCCGCTGCCAGCTTTTGGGAGTTCCCGCTGTAGTCTATCCTCCCCAAGGAATCAACTATTCCTAACGATTGCCACGATTTCAGGGCCTCTTCGTCGGACTCATCGAGGGCCAGGAATAATTTCTTATTGCGCGCGAGCGCATACCCTGCCTCGAAAAGAACGTTCGGATTGCTTGAGCTAACTTCTGCGACGCACGCGTCACACTCATCAATCTTCTTCGTGACAATATCGATTATCACGCGCCCGCTTACCGATAGATCTTCCCAGCCGCAAGCTCTTATGCCTCGCTGCGACGTAGCTGCAACCGCATCGCGCATAGACTCAGCGCGAAGCGCGGGACTCCCTGCGTAAGCGAAAAACGCGGAGGGTTGCTCGTTACCGTGAAGCGTCATCCACCGATGATGCCATGCTGGCCGCGCAGCGAGAAGGGTTAGCTGGCAACTACATACAAAAGAGCCCAGGCGGGATGAACGAGGTGCCTCGGGAATTGCTCTACCGTCTCAGAAAGTATCGGTGCAATGAAGAGGACACGCCAAACTGGTCAACCGCCTTTAGGCGGAATCCCTAGCTCTTGTGGGATGTCAAAGGCTAGAGCGGGTCGCGAGCCAAACGACATGTTCACGGCTGATGGCTTCCTCGGCATCATCAACTTCGCGTGCCCAGGATTCTTCCGTATCCGCAAGGCTTAGCTTCGCTTCAGCGCTTGTCAGGTCGCTGAGCGCCGCTGAGTACGCCCTATAATTGAAGTCGTATTGCTTCGTCTGAGTCCAGGCCAAGACTCCGGTTACCAAAGCTGCTATGGCAGCAGCAATTTGGGTTAGGTCTAGGCTCAGGGCGGCGGCAAGTGAGATTCCTACACCGGAGAGTTCGAGGATGATAAGGACCAAACGCCACCTCTCAGCTTGCCGCTTGTTTAACCGTGCCTTGTCTGAGTACCATTTCTTTTGCTGATCGATCCGGGCCTCTAGATAACTCTGACGACGGTGTTCAAAACTGGATCGACGTAGGACGAGCATCCAATCGGAGATTTCCGGTGCCTGGACTGGGTGCAACTCGAGGTCTAAGAACTTCTCCCGGATCGACTTCATCCGCTTCAGCAACGCTCTCATTGCGTCGACTTCTTCTAGCGGAGCCGGGAATGGGTTCCCTCCCACAGCAAACTTCCATATCAGAGTCTTTGCGGATTCAGCAACGGCCCTTCCGTCATACCAGGATTTGTCAGGTCGGTTTTTCCACGTATCGAGTTCGAGCACGAGTGTGAGGACGAAAGCGAGGACACCGAACAGCGCCGGGACATTAATAGGACCGATCTCTCCCCACTCCACCGTCCAGGAGAAGACTCCCGTAAGGGCAGCACCTCCTAGGAGGAGCAGTCTCGTACGCGTCGTCTGTACGTAACTCCTCTGCCCTTCGAGCGAAGCCTTGTCTGCCGCGCGAAATAGATACGGGTAGTCATTGTCTGGAACGTCGTGAAGTATTGCCATAGCTGGAATCATGCCTTGTCAGGAGATGGTATGCCTCTCGTCCGAGAGCAATCAGTACAGAAATCCACCTCTGTCTATTGATCGGCTCGCTGAGCATCCCGCGCCACGGCATCGAGTCCACTTGGTCACTGCCTACAGAGCGAGGTGGCTGCTCGGAACACACATGGGGATCCAAGGTCGGCGCACACGTCCAGTTTTAGTCGAGCCTCGAAGCTGTGCGTTGCGCTGATTGAGTTCGTACCAGCGTAGCGGTTGGCCGTTCGCTATTCCGCATTGATACCGCAGACACGTTGCCTATGGCCGAGCTTCACGCGTTCGTGATCGATCGATACTGGTACGTCGAGAATTGGCCGCGTTCTAAGTCTGTGCCCTGCAGATGCTGGAGCTCTAAGTCTCAGCACCGACCGCCCAAGGTGGCGCGCAGTGCGTCGATATCACTAGGAAAGCACCCTCCAGCTGAGGTGACCATCCGGGGAGAGCTTCGTCTAATTGATACGACGAGGCGCCACCTCGGCGTTCTCTATTTCCTCGATCCTCCGTACCCATTCGTCGAAAAGTCCTTGGCCGTCCATGAAACGTTGAAGTGCCCGCGCGATCTTCCCTAGGGGCTTCCTCAAGTCGCGGCTCATCGACGCGACGCGCTTAACTTCTTCATTCATTCTCTGGAGAGATGCGATTGCTTGTGCACCGGAATCCCGGAGAGAGCGAATCCCGGTGGCAAATGCCGCGAAGTCTCTGTCATCGTTCGTGCTTGACGGGTCCTCGGCAATGCTAAGGAGAATCTTGGAAATCCCGTTGTCCATTTGGAGCGCTTGCTCTGTATAAATCGTGCTGGTCTCGACGATTCGATCAGCAATGGGGTTTAACTCGCCGGCCAGCTTCCGAGCCAATGCCAACTTCACCGACGCGCTCGCAGATCGTCCGACTGTCTGCATTTTTGGTGCGTACCGGTTGAATGGCTCCGATAGGGCTTCGATGTCGGATGACAGGGTCTCGATTGTCTTTGTCCAAGAAGGAAAAAGAACTTCGATTTCAGCCATGCTATCGAGGATTCCAGGCGACACATCTGCGAACTCGTCGACGTTCGTGTTTTCGGCGGGCACGGGATCTAAGACTTCCGGCCGATCAGCGATCATTTCCGCGATCTCTGCAAGTCGGAGGGCTAGTTTGTTGACGGCTGACCGGTATTGTGCACTTTGCTCTTCCTCCAGTCGTAGCGTCGTCCAGTTTTCGTACTGGGTAGAAGAAATGATCGCCTTCACTTCGTCCTCAGCGTCCTCTTCAAGCCTCGGAACGCCCGAGTACAGGATCGGAAGCAGAAGTTCCTTGACACCGCGCCTCTCAGCATGCTTCGAAAATTGGATGAGTTCGTGTCTGCACTCGGGTCTCTGAATGTAGCGAGCGGTAACGATCGGAATGAAAAAGGTGGTGGCGGCAAGCGCATCGTCGATGGTATCTCGCCACCTTGCACCCCAAGAGATGTCATCTCTGTCAACGAACATGTGGATCTCGTTACCCGTGATCAGCGAGTATTCCGCCTCGATCAAATTACACAGCCGCAAAATGCGCCCATGTTCTGCTTCGTTGTCGGCGTGTACGTAGCTCCAGAAACCCGCGGGTTGCTCGCTAGTTGTCATGCTGAGGCATTTAACCAGACAAACTAATCGTGTGCTACGCACCGCGCGAAGGAAGCGTGCAATCCGCAGGTTGCGCACCAGCAGCCGCAAGGGCCCCCGACGGCGTCCAGCTCGGGTCCCCAGATGGGCTTCAGAGTACCCATGCGGGAGCATGCCCAGCCGACCCTCACACGGGTTTACGCATGTTCCTTTCCCATGCTGGCGGGCGCGTCCCGCGGCTGGGCATGACCAGATTCGCTCCCGACGAACTCATCAGCTCATCACCTCGTCCCGGGCCGATCGGTCTACTACAAGAGGTCAACCCGTCATGTATTCATGACCCGCAGGTTAATCTAGGCCCATCACGAGCCACGTCCCGAGCGCGACGTGGAGATAGCGTGCACTCGATGCCCGTAATCGGCTACATCAATGCAGCGGCTTTCCTGGCAAACGCGCACGCGCCGCCTTTGAGAACCGGTATTCGTCGGAGTTTGGCACGACGCTCGGCCGTGGGCGTGCCACGCCCCGGCGGATTGCGACCCAATGGTCAGCGGGCGAACAGCCACAGACAGACGCCCGCAGCGACCCCCAGTAGCAACGCCACGAACGATCCGAGGAACGGACGCGTGGCCCATTTGCGCGGACCGTCGGCCGCGATCCGTCCGGGGCCGGTGAGTGTGAGCGCCACTGCCGTTGCCGCGAGCAGCACTTCGTATTCGAAACCGGAGCGCTCGGATGCGAAGTACTGCACTCCCGGCTCGAGGTTGTGCTTGTACAGCACGGCGTTGATCATGATCGCCACGACCGCCGCCGCCGCGAGCGGGGTCAGCAGACCGAGGACGAGCAAGGCGCCCGCTGCGGTCTCACCGACAGCGCCCGCGATCGCGAGGATGCGTGGCTGCTGGTATCCGGCCTCGCGAAGAAGCTGCTCGAAACCGTCGAGTCCGGGCCCTCCCCACAACCCGACCAGCTTCTGCAGGCCGTGGGCGATCAACGTCGCACCGACGACAAGTCTCAATATCAGCAACCCGAGGTCGAGAGTGCCCCGGCGCGCCTTGGGTGCTCGCTGGTCCACGCCGGTCGCGGGCCCGAAAGAATCCGGGGTGTGGGCACCGGTCGTGTCCGGCCGGTACATCTGCTCGGTGGGGGCGGCGTGTGCCCCGCCGCCGACCGACGACCCGTCGAAGTCGAGGTCGTCCTCGGTTTCCAGCCGGGAAGAACGGGTGCGGCGCATCTGGAGCGTCGGCTCGTCGTAAGGACTCGATCCTGTTTCCGGCGATCCGCCGGTTCCTTTGTCGGTCACGTCACTCAGGGTAGGACCTCCTGGCGCCGCAGACGCCGCATCGGGAGGTGACACGCGGGCTGCCGGTAACGTTTGCGGCATGACGTGGGGTTCGCAATCGACAGGTTCACGCCGTGTTCGCACGGCGGCGGTGGCACTGGCCGTGGGGGTCGCGGTGTCGTCGTGCGCCCGGTTCGACGACACGGCGTCCACGCCCTTCACCCCGGAGCCGACCTTCGATGCCGGACCTGGCTTCGGTCCGCAGGATCCGACCACCACGACGACGCCGCCGAGCGCGTCCGCGGTACCGTCCGGGCCCTGTGTGGACCCCGATCCCGCGGTGGTCGCGACCTGCCTCGACACGACCGGCGGGTTGGTGACCATGCCGGGAGGTGGCGCCGCGCTGGTGACCGAACGACGCACCGGCAGAATCCTGCAGGTCGCACCCGACACCGAGCCGGTGGAGGTAGCCAAGATTCCCGTCGACGCGTCCGGTGACGGTGGGCTGCTCGACGTGGCACTGTCACCCACCTTCGACGAGGACCGTCTGCTCTACGCCTACATCACCACCCCGACCGACAACCGGGTCGTGCGCATCGCGGCCGGCGACACTCCGAAGGACGTCCTCACGGGCATCCCGCGCGGCGCGACCGGCAACGGCGGCGGCATCGAGTTCTCGTCGCCCACCGAGATGGTCGTCCTCACCGGGAACGCGGGAAATCCTGCTGCCGCAACAGATCCCGCTTCCCTGGCCGGCAAGCTCCTCGAATTCACCCTTCCCGCGCCCGGTGCCGCTCCTTCGCCGACGGCACTGCTCTCCGGCATCGGTTCTGCAGGCGACGTGTGCCGAGACCCGGGCGGAAACCTGTGGGTGACGGATCGAACCGAACTCGAAGATCGTCTCCAGCGTGTGGGCGCCGACGGCTCCGTCGGCTCGGGCCCGGCGTGGACCTGGCCCGAGCGACCCGGGGTGGCGGGATGCGCCGCGTCACCGGACGGTATCGCGGTCTCCCTCACCGGCGCGAAAGCCGTCGCGGTGGTCGCCGTCGACCCGGGATCGGGTGCGGTCACCGCCGCTCCGATCCTCACCGTCCAGGACCGGTACGGAATGCTGCGCGGAGCGGCATCGTCCACGGACGGCCTCCTGTGGGTATCGACCGTCAACAAGTCCGGCGGTGAACCCGGACCGAACGACGACCGTGTCGTGCGTATCCAGTTCCCCGCAGGCGGCGGCGGCTTCGACTGAGGCTCGTCGCGGGGGCGCTACCGTCAGCGCCGCGCGGGCTCAGCTGCAGGCAGCGATGACCAGTTCCTTGACCCGGGCCGGGTCTGCCTGTCCGCGTGTCGCTTTCATGACGTCACCGACGATCTTCCCGGCGGCCTGAACCTTGCCGGAGCGGATCTTTTCGGCGATGTCCGGGTTCGCGGCGAGCGCTTCGTCGACTGCCGCCTGCAGTTTGCTGTCGTCGCGCACCACGACGAGTTCGGGATGCGCGACGAGGATGTCCTCCGGATCGCCCTCACCAGCGAGCACGTGATCGACGACCTGACGGGCCACCTTGTTGTTGAGCTTGCCGCTGTCGATGAGTGCGACGACCTGCGCGACCTGCGCGGGAGTGATCGGAAGGTCGGCCAGTTCGACGCCCCGCGTGTTGGCCTGCTGTGTCAGGTACGACACCCACCAGGACCGCGCGGCGTCGGCGGGCGCGCCCGCCTCGGTGGTGGCGATCACCAGGTCGAGGGCACCGGCGTTGACCAGGTCGCGCATCACTTCGTCCGAGACGCCCCAGTCGGCCTGGATGCGGGCGCGGCGCAACCACGGCAACTCGGGGAGGGTGCCGCGCAGTTCTTCGATCCAGGCGGCGTCGGGGGCCACCGGCTCGAGGTCGGGTTCCGGGAAGTACCGGTAGTCTTCGGCGGTTTCCTTGCGACGGCCCGGGGAGGTGGTGCCGTCCGCCTCCTGGAAGTGGCGGGTCTCCTGGATGACCTCACCACCGGAGAGGAGAACCGCGGCCTGGCGGCGCATCTCGTAGCGCACCGCGACCTCGACCGACTTGAGCGAGTTGACGTTCTTCGTCTCGGTGCGAGTGCCGAACTCCTTCGCACCGATCGGCATCAGGGAGATGTTCGCGTCGCACCGCATCGATCCCTGGTCCATGCGCACATCGGACACGTCGAGCGCGCGGAGCAGGTCGCGCAGGGCCGTCACGTAGGCACGTGCCACCTCGGGTGCGCGTTCCCCTGCGCCGACGATCGGCTTCGTGACGATCTCGACCAGCGGCACGCCGGCACGGTTGTAGTCGAGCAGCGAGTGGCTCGCACCGTGGATCCGGCCGGTGGCGCCGCCCACGTGCAGCGACTTACCGGTGTCCTCCTCCATGTGCGCGCGCTCGATGTCGACGCGCCAGGTGCTGCCGTCGTCGAGGACCACGTCGAGGTAGCCGTCGGTGGCGATGGGTTCGTCGTACTGCGAGATCTGGTAGTTCTTCGGCTGATCCGGGTAGAAGTAGTTCTTGCGGGCGAACCGGCCCCACGGGGTGATCGAGCAGTTCAGTGCGAGGCCGATCCGGATCGCCGACTCGACTGCCGCCTGGTTGACCACCGGCAACGCGCCCGGCAGGCCGAGGCACACGGGGCACACCTGGGTGTTGGGTTCGGCGCCGAATCCCGTCGGGCAGCCGCAGAACATCTTGGTGGCGGTGTGCAGTTCGACGTGCACCTCCATGCCCATCACGGGCTCGAACTTCGCGAGCACGTCGTCGTAGGCGAGCAGGTCGGCAGACACAGAGGCAGTCATGGTCCTGATTTTAGACCGCGCCCGGAACGGAGTGGCGCGGGCTCGCACCCGGCCACCCCGCGCGAGTTCAGCCGAAGAGAACGCGCATTTCCTGATAGCGCGATTCAGGGACGAACTTGGGGTCAGCGAGCGATTCGTCGAATCCGACCCGGGCGATCTCGGTGCCGTGCAACGCGACCATGTGCCCCCATTCCTCGTCGGCGACGAGATCGGTCACCGCCATGCCGAGGCGAGTCGCAAGCACACGGTCGAAGGCGGTGGGGACACCGCCGCGCTGGATGTGCCCGAGCACGGTGGCACGCGTTTCGATGCCGGTGCGCTCTTCGATCAGCGGCGCGAGGACCTCACCGATACCGCCGAGCCTGGGGCGATCGAACCCGTCGAGCCCCTTCGTGGAATACGCCTCGTCCATGTCCGGGAATTTGAATCCCTCCGCGACGACCACCATCGGGGCGCGGCCGCGGTTACGGACACTGAGCACCCACCGGCAGATCTGTTCGAGACTTTCGGGGTGCTCGGGGATCAGGATGGCGTGCGCGCCGCCCGCGGTCCCGGAGTGCAATGCGATCCATCCCGCGTGCCGGCCCATCACCTCGAGAACCATGCACCGTTTGTGGGAATTGCCCGTGGTGCGCAGCCGGTCGATCGCGACGGTGGCGATCTCCACGGCCGTGTCGAAACCGAAGGTGTAATCGGTGTTGCTGAGATCGTTGTCGATGGTCTTGGGAACACCGACGATCTTGATCCCGTCCTCGTACAGCCGCTTCGACGCCGCTGCGGTCCCCTCGCCTCCGATGGCGACGACTGCATCGACCCCGAGCCGGTCGAGGGTCGCCTGGATGTTCTGCGCGCCTCCCAGGGGTCCCTGATACGGACCGAATCGGCTGGTGCCGAGGATTGTTCCGCCCTGCTGCGCGAGGCCGCGAACCCTGCTGCGATCCAACGGGACGGCATCACCCTCGACGAGCCCCCGCCAGCCGTCGAGGAAGCCGACGAACTCCTGGCCGTGGACTTCCGTACCTTTCAGCACTGCGCCGCGGATGACCGCGTTCAGGCCCGGACAGTCCCCGCCGCTCGTGAGAATCCCGATCGTCGCCATGCTTACCCTCCGTCGAATCGACTTCGTTCCGCCCTGCCATCCTGCCCGCTGCGCGGCGAGCAGGCAGCCCTAACGGGGGGTGACCAGTCCCGACTCGTAGGCGATGACCACGGCCTGCGCGCGATCACGCAGGTGGAGTTTGCCGAGAACCTTGCCGACATGGGTCTTGACCGTCTGCTCGGCCACGAACAACCGCTCGGCGATCTCGGTGTTCGACAGTCCGTGCGCGATCAGTTCGAGGACCTCGACTTCCCGGGGGGTGAGGACATCGAGCGCATGGTCGCGTCCTCGCCGCGGCTGCCGGCGCCGGGTGACGTCGGCGATGAGCCGCCGCGTCACCGTCGGCGCGAGCAGCGCCTCGCCCTGCGCCACCACCCGCACCGCGCGGACCAGTTCCTCCACCGGTGCGTCCTTGAGGAGGAACCCGCTCGCCCCCATCCCCAGCGCCTCGTAGACGTAGTCGTCGAGGTCGAACGTCGTGAGCATGAGCACCCTCGACCGCGGCTCACGGGTGTCGGAGAGGATGAGCCGCGCGGCGTCCAGACCGTTCATCTCGGGCATGCGCACGTCCATGAGGACGACGTCGGGCCGCAGGCGCGCGACCTCTGCGACCGCGACCCGGCCGTCTGGGGCGTCGCCGAGGACACTGATGTCGGTTTGCGCCGCGAGCAGCGCGCCGAAGCCTTGTCGCACCATGGCCTGGTCGTCGGCGATGAATACGGTGATGGGATTCCGGGATTCGGTCATCGGCGTCAGCCTAGGCCGGACGGGTGGGCAGCACCGCCCGCACCTCGAATCCGCCGTCGTGTCGCGGATGGGCGACGAGGTGTCCACCGACCGCCGTCGCTCGCTCCGCCATCCCCCGGATCCCGTTTCCGCCGCCGGGATCGGAATCGGACCGGCCTCGTTCACCCGGCCCGTTCGTCACGGACACCGTCACCGTGCCCACCTCCCAGTCGATGCGGGCCGTGACGTCGGCGCCGGGCGCGTGCCGGGCGCTGTTGGCGAGGGATTCCTGCAGGATCCGGTACATCGTGAGCCCCACCCCGTCGGTGACCCCGGACGGTGAGCCCGTCGTGGTGGTCTCGAGACGGACGCCGGCGCGCAGCGACGCGTCGAACAGTTCCTCGATCCGGTCGAGTCCGGGTTGCGGCGCGCTCTCCGGCAGTTCGCCATCGCTGCGGAGCACTCCGAGGAGACTGCGGACGTCGTTGAGCGCTTCCCGCGCAGTAGTCCCGATGGATTCGAACTCGGCGCGTGCCGGCTCGCTCATCTCGGGAAGCCGGTAGGGCGCGCTCTGCGCCTGCACGACGATCAACGACATGTGGTGGGCGACGATGTCGTGCAATTCGCGGGCGATGTGCGCCTTCTCCTCGAGAATCTCCCGTCGGGCACGCTCGAGTTCGCTGACCTCTTCCACCCGCGCGAGCTGCCGGCGGGAGATGACAAGCCAGCGCACGAGCAGCCCGAACGTGACGATCGCAGTGATCCCGAGCGCCCATCCCCATCCGTCGTTGCCCGGCACGAAAGCGAAGAAGAGCAGGACCGTCGCAATCCACACCACGAGCACGACGCGGATCTGCTCGCGGATGCTGACCGCGGCGACCAGCACGAGCATCACGATGATGTGCACGACCTGCCACGGATAGGCGAACCCGTCGACGCGGTCGAAGGCGATCGGCACGACGAGGGCAGTCGCCACGGCGAGAGCCCACCCCAGCGTCGGCCGATTCCACACCAGCAACATCGGGAACACCGCAGCGGCGGAAACCAGCGGCATCATCGGCGGCGTGACGTCGTGGGTCAGGTGCAAGGTGGGCCAGGCGACGGCGTAGAGGATCAGAGTCACGGAGACGACACCGATGGTGAGCCAGTGCCTGCGGCCCGACTGCACCGTGGCTTTCATTCCCGATGACGGCAACTTCTTCACGCGTTCACGCTAGGAGCTATCGGGCTCGTCTGTCGTCATACCTGGGAGTGAGATCCGAGTGCCCTCTCGGTAGGGGGTCGCGCGTATCCGGCCCCTCTGGCGCGTGATCCGTGTGTGGGCGTCCGGTTCCTAGCGTCGCCGCCATGACATTGCGATCGGTGCTGACGTTGCGATCGGCCCTGACACTGCGATCGGTGCTCGGCCGGGGCGCGGCCGTCCTTCTGCTGTGCGGAGGGGTCGCGTTGTGTGTGAGCGCAACACCGTCCCCCGCAGCGGGCAGGTTGCCTTCGGCGGCAGGAGCGGTCCCGGCGAACGAGATTGCTTCGAGCGAGTTCACCCCAGCCGTGACCGTGCATGCGCTCGCGACCGACGACACTGCCGCTGCGCTAGCCGCGTTGCCTGCCGGATTCGCCACCGCGATGGGTTACTCACCGGTGACCGAGCCGGGCTTCACATCCGATGCAGTTCTCGTCGATCCGCGGGGAGACTGCTCCTCACCTGTCCCTCTTCCCTCCAGTTTCGAAACAGCGTGCCGCACCCATGATCTCGGTTACGACATGTTGCGGTATGCCCGCGACACCGGACAGGAACTCGGCCCGGATGCGCGTCGTGAGCTGGATGCGATGCTCGCACGACATCTGTATGCGGCCTGCGACTCGGAGGCTGCCCGCGGCGACATCACCTGCCGTCCCGCCGCTCTGGTCGCCTCCACATTCGTAGGTCTCAATTCGTGGCGGCAGGGCTACCGCATTCCGGTCTCCGAATCTCCTGCCCCGCTTCTGCTCTCGTCCGGCCTCGGCACTGTGGTCGTCACCTGGGGCGTGTGGGCACGACGAAAGGCACGCCGATGAGCACCCTCACCCGTGAACCCGGCAACAGATCCGCTCCGCCGTCGCGTCCCTCCCCCGCACGGCGCCTGCGCGGCGCTCTCGATGCGTCGACGCCTGCGATCGGCACGAGTGCCCTTGTCGCTGTGGCGCTGTGTCTTTCACTCGCGCCCTCGCTCCTTCCTCGCACTTCGGCGATACAGGGCGTGGTGTGCGGGCTGGCGATCGCGCTGGCACTCGCAGGGCGGGAAGGTGTGCGACGCCTGCGTACCGCGCACCCGGCACCGGCATCCGGTGAGGCCGAGGTGCGCTGTCTCGCCGCCGCGGTCGCCGCCGCATCGGTCGTCGTCGCCGGAACCGGTGCACACCACTGGCAGAGCGCGCTGCGAGAAACCATGGGGCAGGCCACGATCGGGCTGAGCTACTGGCTCGAAGTGTGTGCAGCGGGCACCGTCGTCGCAGCGGCGGCGATCTTCGCGGGGCGCGCGATCCGCGCGCTCGTCAGGCATCGGAAAGGCCGCAGAATTGTCGCGGCCGTCGGCACCGCTTTGCTGGCAGCATGGTTCGGGTTCGGCTCCGCGCTGTTCTTCCCACCGGCGGGCAACGCGGATCCTGCCTCCGCCTCGCCGATCCCGGCGGCTCCCGGACTGGCGGGCTCGGAGGATTCCTTGGTGGGGTGGGACACGCTCGGACGAGAGGGCCGGCGTTTCGTTTCCATCGCCTCCAGCGGTTCTGCGGTCCGAACGTATGTCGGTCTCGGGTCGGCGCCCGATGTCCCGTCGCGAGCCTCACTGGCCGTCCGGGAGTCGGAGCGCGCCGGCGGATTCGACCGCGGGCATCTCGTGCTCGCGATTCCCACCGGATCGGGATGGGTGGACGCGCAGGCCGTCGAGGGGTTCGAGCGGCGGTGGGGCAACGACGTCGCCATCGTCGCCCAGCAGTATTCGGATGCCCCGAGCTGGATGACGTTCCTCACCGATCGCGACGCGGCCTCCGACTCGGCCCGCGCGCTCACCTCGGCCGTTCGCGCACACATCGACACCCTGCCCGCGTCGCAGCGGCCGGAAGTGCACGTGTACGGGCAGAGTCTCGGCGCTTCCGGTGCGGCAGCGGCACTTACGAACACGGAGGCCGGCTCGTGCGCCGCCTTCCTGGCCGGTCCGCCGGCCGGGGTCCACCTTCCGGGGGGAACCGTCCTGGCGAACACCTCGGATCCGGTGGTGTGGTGGGAGCCCGCGCTGCTGTGGTCGCCGCCGGATCTGTCCCACGCGCGGGTCGATGCCCCCGTGCCGGCCTGGCTGCCGCTGGTCACCTTCGTGCACACGACCGTGGACCTTCTGACGTCACTGGACACCGCACCCGGTCACGGCCACCGGTACGGGCAGGATCAAGCGGACTGCTCGGCCTAGACTGCGGCAGACGCACGGCCCGCAGGTTCCGCGAACGGTAACCTGCGGGCCGTGTGAGGTGCTGTCGAGCCGCTCAGGCCACGATGGGGCCGCGCGCCGCCTCGAAGGCCGCGCCCACCCGGTAGAGACGCTCGTCGGCCAGCGCGGGTGCCATGATCTGGAGACCGACGGGAAGACCGTCCTCGGCGGACAGACCCGACGGCACCGACATCGCGCAGTGACCTGCGAGATTGGTCGGCAGCGTGCACAGATCGGACAGGTACATCGCGAGCGGATCGTCGACCTTCTCGCCCAGCTTCCACGGGGTGAACGGGCTCGTCGGCGACACCAGCACGTCGACCTGCTCGTAGGCCTTGTCGAAGTCCTGCGCGATGAGACGACGCACCTTCAACGCCTGGCCGTAGTAGGCGTCGTAGTATCCGGAGGACAGCGCATACGTACCGATCATGATGCGGCGCTTGACTTCTTTGCCGAAGCCGGCGGCACGGGTGGCCGCCATGACCTGGTCGGCGCTCATCGTGCCGTCGTCCACGCGCATGCCGTACCGCATCGCGTCGAACCGGGCGAGGTTGGACGACACCTCCGACGGGAGGATCAGGTAGTACGAGGCGAGCGCGTACTCGAAGTTCGGGCACGACACCTCGACAACCTCGGCACCGAGCTTGGTCAGGGTTTCGACGGCCGCATCGAACGAGGCGATCACGCCGGGGTTGTAGCTGTCGGAGTGCAGTTCCTTGACGACGCCGACCCGCAGTCCGGTCAGGTCACCTTCGGCGCCGCGACGCGCAGCCTCGACGACCGGACGCACCGCGGCGTCGACGGAGGTGGAGTCGCGCGGGTCGTGCCCGGCGATCACTTCGTGCAGCAGCGCGGTGTCGAGGACGGTACGACCGCACGGGCCACCCTGATCCAGCGACGACGCGCACGCGACCAGACCGTACCGGGACACCGTGCCGTAGGTGGGCTTGGTGCCGACCGTCGCGGTCACCGCTGCGGGCTGACGAATCGACCCGCCGGTGTCGGTGCCGATGGCAAGCGGCGCCTGGTAGGACGCGAGTGCGGCCGCGGACCCACCGCCCGATCCGCCCGGGATCCGATCGGTGTCCCACGGGTTGCGGGTGGGGCCGTATGCGGAGTTCTCGGTCGACGAACCCATGGCGAACTCGTCCATGTTCGTCTTGCCGAGGATGGGGATGCCCGCCTGCCGCAGCTTGGTGGTCAGCGTCGCGTCGTAGGGCGATACCCAGCCCTCGAGGATCTTCGACCCGCAGGTCGTCGGCATGTCGGTGGTGGTGAAGACGTCCTTGAGCGCGATCGGCACCCCGGCGAGCGAAGACGCGGGCTTCTCCCCCGCGGCGACCGCCCGGTCGACCTCGCCCGCGGCCGCGAGCGCTTGTTCGCCCGCCACGTGCAGGAATGCGTTGTAGTTGCCGTCGACGGCCTCGATGCGGTCCAGGTGCGCCCGGGTCACCTCGACGGACGAGAGGTCGCCCGCGTGGATCCGTGCGGCGAGGGTGGCGGCGTCGAGCCGTGTGATGTCGGCGCTCATTCGCCCTCCCCCAGAATCTGCGGGACGGAGAACCGTCCTTCCTCGACGAGCGGAGCACCCGACAACGCCTCCTCGGGCGTCAGTCCGGGAACGACTTCGTCCGGGCGTGTCACGTTGGTGACGGCGTTCGGGTTCGCCATCGGCGCGACATCGTCCGCGGCCACCTCCGACACCGCCTTGACATGGTTGAGGATCGAATCAAGCTGGCCGGAGAACTCGTCGAGTTCGGCGTCGGTCAGCGCGAGCCGGGACAACCGGGCGAGGTGCGCGACCTCGTCACGGGAGATGTCAGGCACCGTAGGTGGCCCCTTTCCGATGGGAATTGAACTTCCTGTCCAGGGTAGTGCGTGCCCGATGCGGTCGTGCAGTCGGTTCGATCACCCCCGTGTGCCTCCTCCGTTGCCCGGGCTGTTTCGTTCGTACAAAGGAATTGTTGCGTTCTCGTGAACCGGATGCCCGCGACCGGGCATTTTCGGGTGAGGATCGTCGAATCCGGTAATGGGCGGTCACAATCGGCGTGTAGTGAGTGGAAAGATGTGCCCCGCCGGGGTGCAGTGCGATCCCGGGCCGGCGTACGGGGCGCCGGCATCCTCTGGGAAGGGACGTACGTGTCGTATCTGTTGCGTGTCCGGCTACCCGATCGTCCCGGTAGCCTCGGCGCGCTCGCCTTGGCTCTCGGATCTGTCGGAGCGGATATCCTCTCGCTCGATGTCGTCGAACGCGGCACGGACTACGCGATCGACGATCTCGTGGTCGATGTCGATCCGGGAAAACTGCCCGACACACTCCTGACCGCCGCGGAGTCGCTCGACGGTGTGACGGTCGATTCGATCCGGCCGTACGCGGGCATGCTGGACACGCACCGGGAGCTCGAGTTGATCGATCACGTCGCCGCGGCCCGGGACGACCGGCTCCAGGTCCTCGTCGACGGTGCACCGCGTGTGCTGCGGGTCGGGTGGGCAACCGTGCTGGGGATCGGGACACACGGCATCTATCGAATCGCCGGCAGCGCCGGGGCTCCCGAGACGCACCTGGCCGACGTTCCGTGGATGCCACTGGCGAAATCGACTCTGCTCGACCACGAGGCGGACTGGGTTCCCGGCCTGTGGCGCGACATGAACACGATGCTGGCCGCCGCCCCGCTGGGAGCGCCCGACCGAGTGCTCGTGCTGGGCCGGCCCGGCGGGCCGGAGTTCCGGCCTTCCGAGATCGCGCGAATCGGTTACCTGGCGGGCATCATCGGCACCGTGCTGTCCTGAGGAACGTGACCGCGCCAGTTGAGCCCTGCCGCGGTGCATCGGACGGCCGACATCGCCGCGAGCACAGCTCCTGACGACCCCGCCGTCAGACCTCGACCGGCGGGTACAGCCGTTCCATCGTGTATCGCCGGTTGCGCCGGACGGCAAGGGCGCTCGCGGTGAGAGAGACCAGCAGGAGCCCCACCAGGACCGCGACCGACACCCACAGTCGTGAGTCGACCTGCTCGGCCACCGTGAGCTGTCGCAACCCCTCGACGGTGTAGGTCATCGGATCGAACGGATGGATGTACTGGAACGGTTTGGCCGTCGTGGGCACCGGATAGATTCCACCGGCCGAGACCAACTGCAGCATCAGGAACGCCAGGGTGACGACGCGTCCTACTGCGGTGCCGAATACCGCGTTGAATGCCTGGATCACGGCCAGATACGTCGCCGAGACGAGTATCAGGAAGAGGATCGTGCCGGTGAGGTGCCGGACGTCGAGTCCGACGCCGAAGTGCACCACCGCATACATGACCAGCGCCTGCAGGATCCCCACGAGCAGAGCCGGCCAGTACGACGCGAACACGGTGCGATACAACCCGACCCCACCGACCGTCGGCCGGGATTGCAAAGGTGTCAAGAGCATCCACGTGATGATGCCGCCTACGAACAACGCCAGCGAGAGGAAGAAGGGGGCGAACCCGGTTCCGAACGTCGACGCGAGGTTGTTGTAGTCCTGCTTCAACGACACCGGCGACGCCAGCGTGTCGGCGGTCGCCGTGCGTTGCTCGTCCGACCAGCTGGGCACCTCGCCCGCACCCTGAGAAAGTTGATGGGCCAGTTCGTCCGAGCCGGACTGCAACCGCTCCATCCCCGACGACAACTGCCCTGCACCGTCGGCGAGACGGAAGCCACCGTCGGTGAGCTCGCCGAGCCCCGAGTTCAGCGTCCGCGCGCCGGAACTCAATTCGTCCACCCCGTTGCGCAACTGCTCGACATCCGATGCCAGATCGCCGCTCCGCAGCAACGCGAGTCCGCTCTGGAGCGGGCTGTCGGGGTCGAGCAGTTCGTATTCGATGGCCTGCGCTTCGCCTTGCAGGCGCACGATTTCCGCACGCAACGCTTCGGCGTCGGTCTGCACCTGCTGTGCTGCGAGCGGGCCCAGCACAGCAAGGGCCTGTCGGGCGAGCGGATCGTTGCTCTGGCCCAGCACGTCGACGACTGTTTGCAGCGCGGTCCCCGCCGCGGCTTCCACCGGTTGGGGCACCCGGCTTTCCAGCGCGATGAGCGACTGCCGCAGTTGTGTGACCCGGTCGGCGATATCGGTCGGTGCGCCGCTGTCGAGGAAGCCGAGCAGCGGATCGGCTACACCGTCCACCGCGGTCGCGAGTTCGTCCGCGCCGCTTGCCAGCCGGGCCGATCCGTCACGGGCAGTGACGAGATTGTCGGCGAGTTCGCGCGAGCCCGAAGCGAGCTGATCCGCTCCGCTCTTGGCGCTGTCGATGCCGTTCGCGAGTTCACCGGCGCCGTCCGCCGCTTTCTTCAGGCCCGACCCGGCGCTTTCGAGCCCGGTGAGGATCTGTCCGACGCCCTCCGCGCCGATGGTGGCGTTGATCTGGTTGAGCACCTGCTCGGATGCGTCCTGCGCGATGATGGTCGCGAGGTAGTTGTTGGCGTCGTTGAAGGTGAAGACCAGGTTCGCCTTCTCCGGGTTGTCCCCGCTCGGAGATTCCACCGCCTCGGTGAAGTTCTCCGGAATGGTCACGGTGTAGTAGTACTTCCCGCTGGCGAGGCCGGCGGTGGCCTCGTCCTCCGGGACCTCCTCGAGGTCCAGCTTCCCCGCGGCGAGCAGCGATTTCACGACTTGGTCTCCGGCATCGACCTGTTCACCGGTCGAGGAGCGTCCGGTGTCGTTGTTGACGATCGCCGCGGGGATCTTGTCGACCGCACCGAACGGGTTCCAGAACGCCCACAGGTACATCGCACCGTAGAGCAGCGGCATGAGGATGATGGTGACGAGCGCGACGCGCGGCATCGTGCCCCGGAAGTACCGTGTGATGTCGCTACCCAGCGAAAACGCAGCCAGCATTCGCTACCCCATCTCGGTCATGACGCCGACGTCGCCCGGTCCCAGGAGATCGTGCATTTCCACCAGCGTGTGCACCGCGGCGCCCGGGGGAAGGGGATTGACGTCGGCGGTGATCACCGATTGCGCTTCACCCAGTGCGATCAGTCTGTCGAGAAGAACCCTGCGCTCGACATCGTCGGCGATCCTGTCGAGCCGGCCGACGACCAGCAGCGGTGGTCGCCGGGTGTTCGCCACCGCGATGCGCAGCAGCATCTGCTGGAGTTCCGGCAGGTCGTCGACGAAGGCGCGCACGTGTGGAAGCTCGACGTCGCCGAAGACTTCCTCGCACATCTCGGCGACCCCGTGCTCGTCGACCCGCGGGACGAACCGGTACCACGGCGAATCCCACCGTTTCTGTTCGGTGACGAGGTCCTGCACGGTGACCGACGGCGGTACTTCGTCGAGTTCGTTCAGGCACGCGATCGCCGAGTTCGCGAAGACTTTTCTCGGTTTGTTCTCGAAGCCGAGGACGGTCAGCGAACCGGCGGTCAGCCGCATCCGTCCGCACAGCGACATCAGCAGCGCGGTGCGGGCCGCCCCCGCGGGTGCCGCGAGCACGGACACGCCGCCTTCATCGATATCGAGGTCGAGCGGGCCGAACACGTGCCCCCACGGGCCGTGCAGTTCGATGCTTCGCGCCGAGACCAGGCTTCCCGGGGCGGGTGCCCACGACTCTCGGGTGTCCGTCACAGGCATTTCGACCATCTCCACCCCACGTCCCCGGCGTCATCGATCGACGCCTTCGCTCGGAGGCCGTCGTACGGTCGGTCCATCTTCCACGCGACCGGCCGCCGAAGGACACGTTCACAGCACGTTCTCAACGATCATGCCGTTGTTCCCGCTCTCCGAGAGGCGGTTTCCGGGATGTGCCAGGGACTCGGGCCGCCGGACCGGCCCACCGAGGTGGGCTCGGCCGATACGGCGGGTCCGTGCCCGTCCGGCGTGTCAGCCCACCTCGCGCACGGCCTCGGGGCCCTGATCGAGCAGAATTCTGAACCCGTCTTCGTCGATCACGGGAACACCGAGATCGGTCGCCTTGTCGGCTTTGGTACCCGGATTGTCCCCGACCACCACGAATGCGGTCTTCTTCGACACCGAGCCCGCAGCCTTGCCGCCTCGCGCCAGAATGGCTTCCTTCGCCTGGTCGCGCGAGAAACTCGCGAGGGTGCCCGTGACGACGATCGAGAGTCCCTCGAGAGTGCGCGCGATCGACTCGTCGCGCTCGTCCTCCATCCGCACCCCGGCCGCCGCCCATTTGTCGACGATTGCGGAGTGCCAGTCGACCGTGAACCACTCGCCGACAGCGGCCGCGATCGTCGGCCCGACACCCTCGACTGCGGCGAGTTCGTCGACGGACGCCGTCCTGATCCGGTCCAGGCTGCCGAATTCCGTGGCCAGTGCGCGTGCCGCGGTCGGGCCGACGTGGCGGATCGACAGTGCGACGAGGACCCGCCACAGGGGTTGTTCTTTCGCATTTGCCAGGTTCTGCAGCAAGCGTTCGCTGTTCTTCGACAGCGCACCCTTCGAGGTGAGGAAGAAGGGAGCCTTGCGCAGGTCGTCCTCGGTCAGCGAGAACAGGTCGCCCTCGTCGGAGATGATGTTTCCTTCGAGCAGCGCGGTGGCTGCCTCGTACCCGAGCGCCTCGATGTCGAACGCGCCGCGACCGGCGACGTGGAAGACCCGCTCACGCAGCTGGGCAGGGCAGTTCCGTGAATTGGGGCAGCGCAGGTCGACGTCGGCTTCCTTCGCGGGGGCGAGCGGCGTGCCGCACTCGGGACACACGTTCGGCATGACGAATTCGCGTTCGTTGCCGTCGCGCATATCGACCACCGGACCCAGAACTTCGGGGATGACGTCGCCGGCTTTGCGGATCACCACGGTGTCACCGATCAGGACACCTTTGCGCACCACCTCCGACGCGTTGTGCAGCGTCGCGAGCGAGACCGTGGAACCGGCCACGGTGACCGGTTCCATGTAGGCGAACGGCGTGACCCGGCCGGTACGTCCGACGCTGACGCGGATGTCGAGGAGTTTGGTCGTCACTTCCTCCGGCGGATACTTGTACGCGATCGCCCAGCGTGGGGCGCGGGAGGTTGCTCCGAGCCGCCGGTGCAGGCCCATGTCGTCGATCTTCACGACCAGGCCGTCGAGTTCGTGCTCGATGTCGTGTCTGTGTTCGCCCCAGTACCGCATGCGTTCGACGACGGCGTCCGCTCCGTTCACGCGGACGGTGTGCGGCGAGACCGGCAGGCCCCACGCGGCGAATGCGTCGTATGCCTGCGACTGGGACTGCGGCGCGAAACCCTCGATCCTGCCGTAGCCGTGGCAGTACATGCGCAGCCGTCGCTGCGCGGTGACCGCGGGATTCTTCTGGCGCAGCGACCCCGCGGCGGAGTTCCGCGGATTGGCGAACGGCGCCTTTCCCGCGGCGACGAGACCGGCGTTGAGGTTTTGGAAGTCCTCGAGCCGGAAGAATACCTCACCGCGCACCTCGAGAAGCGTCGGGACCGGGTATTCGTCTGTCGCCGTAAGCTTTTCGGGCACTTCGTCGATCGTACGGGCGTTGAGCGTGACGTCTTCGCCGGTGCGGCCGTCCCCGCGCGTCGCGGCCCGGACGAGGCGGCCGTTCTCGTACACGAGACTCAGTGCGACACCGTCGATCTTGACCTCGCACAGATAGTCCGGATGGGTGCCCGTCTCGGTCTCCGCGCGCGCGAGCCAGGCTCGCAGCTCGCCCTCGTCGAAGACGTTGTCGAGGCTGAGCATCGGCTCGAGGTGACCGACGGCAGTGAAGTCGGTTGCGAACCCGCCCCCGACCAGCTGGGTCGGCGAGTCGGGCGTGCGCAACTCCGTGTACTGCTCCTCGAGTGCCTGCAGCTCGCCGAGCAGCGCATCGAACTCTCCGTCGGAGATGATCGGAGCGTCGCGCACGTAGTAGCGGAACTGGTGCTCGCGCACCTGTTCGGCGAGATCCTGCCAGCGCTCACGCGCCTCGGGAGTAGCAGTGGCGGGCGCGTCGGTCGGTTCACTCACAGGTCACAAGCCTAGTCGAGCAGGCCGACAGCTCCGTGGCGATCCGATCGCGGGCCGGCAAGGAGGACCGTCGGCCCGATGCGGACGTCAGAGGGTTTCGGGGTCCTCGGACAACGCGGCCGAGATATCGCGGGCCTGCTTCAGCGCGCTCCGCGCCCACTGAGGCTGCGCCGGCGCGAGGCCACACGCCGGAGCCACCGATACCGACCGCAGGGCAGTGCGCGGGAAGCCGAGCCGGTCGAACAGTGCGAGGGCGGGCGCTGCGAGGTCTCGCCAGCCCGGAACCGGGCTGGGCGCAGTCGTCGGCACCAGACCGAGAATCAGCGCGGTACCGGAATCGAACAGTTCGCCGATCCCGTCGAGATCCGTCTGCGAAATCTGTGTGAGGTCGAACGCCACAGCGTCGGCGGCGCTGCGGCGCAGCAGGTCTGCCGGCAGGGTGCCTGCGCAGCAGTGCACCGCGACGGACCGTCCGGTTCCCCGGATCGTCGTGTCCAGGACGTCGAGCGCCTCGGGCTCGGGCCAGGCGGGGACGGTCTCGAGGATCGTTCTGCCTTCCAGGGTCCCGGCCAGGACATCGGGAAGTGCGGGTTCGTCGAGCTGGACGACGACCTGCACGCCGAGCCTGCGGTGCAGTTCGGCGGCGTGCCGGGCAATTCCTTCCGCGAGAGACTCGGAGAGTTCGCGTACCGCACCGCGGTCGAGAAGCACGCGACGGCCGGTGGCAAGTTCGAGATGCGCGGCGAGCGTCAGCGGGCCGGCGGACTGCACCTTCACGGTGCGATCCGGGCCGGCGCCGGCGCGTTCCCATGCTTCCTCGAGCGCATCGAGGTCCTGGCGGAGCAGATCCTCGGCGCGGGCGGCGACCGTGCCGCGTCGCGAAACGAGCCGGTATCCGGTGGTAGACGCGTCGAGGTGGAGGTCGACGAGCAGCGCGCTCGCCCGCCCGATCATGTCCGACCCCAGTCCGCGTCCCGGAAGTTCTACGAGATGCGGCAGTTCGGCAAGTTCGCCGACCACGACGGCCGCGGCTTCGCGGGCATCGGTTCCCGGCCACGAACCGAGCCCGGTGGCGGTCCCGGACCACACGGCCCGGGCTTCCTGTCCGGTCACACGTCCTCGGCTACGGGCCGGGCGACAGCGATGGTGCCGCTGCCGAGAACGATGTCGCCGGCGGGATCGGGCCGGTAGAGCACCGCGGCCTGGCCGGCGGCGACGCCGGTGAGCGGCTCCCGGAGCGAGATCTCGATCCCCGACTCGGTCGCTTCGGCGACGGCGGGAGCGAGGCCCCCGTGCGCCCGCACCTGCACGACACATTCGACGGGCCCGTCGGGCGCACTGCCCGAGGTCCATACGGCGCGCTCGGCGTGGATGAAGTCGACCTTCAGCCGTTCGGCGCTGCCGACGCGGACGGTGCCCGTGTCGGGCTCGATCGCGGTGACGTAGCGCGGACGGCCGTCGGCGCCGGGACCGGAGATCCCGAGGCCCTTGCGCTGCCCGATGGTGAAACCGTGCACACCCTCGTGTTCGGCGAGCACATCACCAGAATCGTCGTCGACGACCGCACCGGGTCGCACGCCGATCCGGGCGCCGAGGAATGCGCGGGTGTCACCGGAGGGGATGAAGCAGATGTCGTGACTGTCCGGCTTGTTCGCCACAGCGAGGCCACGCTCCGCTGCCTCGGCTCGGATCAGGTCCTTGGGGGTGTCGCCCACCGGGAACATCGCCCGCGAAAGCTGTTCCGCGGTCAGCACCGCCAGCACATAGGACTGGTCCTTGTCGGCGTCGACCGCGCGTCGCAGCACGCCGTCCTCCAATTGTGCGTAGTGGCCGGTCGCCACGGCGTCGAAGCCCAGCGCCACCGCACGATCGGCCAGTGCCGAGAACTTGATCTTCTCGTTGCACCGCAGGCACGGATTGGGCGTCTGCCCCGCCGCGTAGGCCGCCACGAAGTCGTCGATCACGTCTTCCTTGAAGCGGTCGGCGAAATCCCAGACGTAGAAAGGTATTCCGAGCACGTCGGCGGCGCGGCGGGCATCGCCGGCGTCCTCCTTCGAGCAGCATCCGCGCGAACCGGTGCGCAAGGTGCCCGGAGCCGACGACAACGCCAGATGGACCCCCACCACGTCGTGTCCGGCGTCGACAACGCGGGCCGCGGCAACCGCCGAATCCACACCGCCGCTCATCGCCGCAAGAATCCTCATCTCCGGTCACCTCCTCGTCCGCCGGCGCTCGCCATTCCTGCGGCGCGTGCCCGCTCCACCACTCGCGGCAGAACGTCTATCAGTACATCGATATCGTCTCGGGTCGTGGTGTGCCCCAAGGAGAATCGCAGCGACCCGCGTGCCGTCGCGGGATCGGATCCCATCGCGACCAGTACGTGGCTCGGCCGGGCCACACCCGCCGTGCACGCCGAACCGGTCGAACACTCGATCCCGGCCGCGTCGAGCAGCATCAGCAGCGAATCACCCTCGCAGCCCGGGAACGTCAGGTGTGCGTTGTTGGGGAGCCGCCCGGCGCCGCGGGGACCGTTGAGAATCACGTCCGGGATCACCGCCTCGACACCGTCGACGAGATGGTCGCGCAGTGCGGCGAGCTCGACGGTCCGGGCGGGAAGGTCGGCAGTCACCTCCCGCAGGGCAGCAGCCATCCCGACTATCGACGCCGTGTCCTGCGTGCCCGAGCGGACGTCGCGCTCGTGCCCTCCGCCGTGCGCGAGGGGGACGCACGGGACCTGGCGTCCGAGCAGGAGTGCACCCACACCTTGCGGGCCGCCGAATTTGTGAGCGGCGAGGGTGAGTGCGGACAATCCGCTCGCGGCGAAATCGACGGGCAGGTGGGCGACGGCCTGAACGGCGTCGCTGTGCATCGGCACATCGAATTCGGCCGCGACGGCGGACAACCGGCGGATCGGCATGACGGTGCCGACTTCGTTGTTGGCCCACATGATGGTGACGAGAGCGACCTCGTCGGGATGAGCGGCCAGCTCCTCTCGCAGTACATCGGGGTCGACCCGGCCCGCCTCGTCCACGGGAAGCCAGGTCACGACGGCCTGCTCGTGGTCGGCGAGCCACTGGACGGCGTCGAGGACGGCGTGGTGCTCGACTGCGCTGGCGATGATCCGGCGACGCCGCGGATCCTGGGCGCGCCGGCCCCAGTAGATGCCCTTGACAGCGAGATTGTCGCCCTCGGTGCCACCGGAGACGAAGATCACTTCGGACGGTCGCGCCCCGAGTTCGGCGGCGATCGATTCGCGAGCTTCCTCGATCCGGCGGCGCGCCGCGCGTCCGGAGCCGTGCAGGGACGAGGCGTTGCCGGTCGTGGCGAAGACCTCGGTCATCGCGTCGATCGCCGCGGGCAGCATCGGCGTGGTCGCGGCGTGATCGAGATAGACGGTTTTCGAGGTACCGGAGGATCCGGTGGCGGGCGAGGTCATGACCGATCCAGGATAGCGGGTGACCCCGGGTGCCTGTCGCGGTCACCGCCTCCGAGCGGCCGCATGCGGCAAGTGTCACGTTTCGGCAGCCGTCGTCACACCCTCACACCCGCACGAACCCGGCCCCTACGACGAGCGCGGCCCCGTCCCGGAGATCCGGAACGGGGCCGCGCGACGCGAGCGGGAATCAGCCCTTGTGCTTCTTGACAGCCTCGGTCAGCTGCGGGGCGACGTTGAACAGGTCGCCGACGATGCCGAAGTCTGCGATCTCGAAGATCGGAGCTTCCTCGTCCTTGTTGACCGCGACGATGGTCTTCGAGGTCTGCATGCCCGCGCGGTGCTGGATGGCGCCGGAGATGCCCAGCGCGATGTACAGCTGCGGGGAGACCGTCTTACCGGTCTGACCGACCTGGAACTGGCCCGGGTAGTAGCCCGAGTCGACCGCGGCGCGGGACGCACCGACAGCTGCGCCGAGCGAATCGGCGAGCTCTTCGACGACCGAGAACTTGTCGGCCGAGCCGACACCGCGACCACCGGATACGACGATCGACGCCTCGGTGAGCTCGGGACGGTCGCCACCGACGATGGGATCGCGCGAGGTGACCTTGACGGCGTTCTCTTCCTGGGCCGGAACCTCGACGTCGACGCGCGCGGCGGCGGCCGCCTCGGGCTTGGCCTCGATGGCACCGGGGCGAACCGAGATGACCGGAACGTCGCCGTTGGCCTTGGCGTCGACGGTGAACGCGCCACCGAAGATCGAGTGGACGGCCGAGCCGTCGCTCTTGACGTCGACGACGTCGACGAGCAGGCCGGAGCCGATGCGGGCGGCGAGGCGGCCCGACACCTCCTTGCCCTCGACGGATGCGGCGGTGACAACCGCTGCGGGGCTGGCGGATTCGACGAGCGCGGCGAGAACGTCGACCTTCGGGGTCACGAGGTAACCGTCGATGATGTCGGACTCGGCGGCGTAGACCTTCGCAGCACCGGCGGCGGCGAGCGCCTCCTGAAGCTTGTCGGCGGTGCCTGCGGGGCCGGTGACAACTGCCGACGGCTCACCGAGCGCGCGTGCGGCGGTGATGAGTTCGGTGCTGACCTTCTTGAGTGCGCCCTCGGCATGCTCGACGAGCACGAGTACTTCTGCCATTGCTTGCTTCTCTCCCTAGATATGTCTGGTGTTGTCGCGTGGGCGCGATCAGATGATCTTGTGGCTGACCAGGTACTGAGCGACCTTGTCGCCGCCGTCGCCCTCGTCGGTCACGCGCTCACCGGCGGTACGCGCAGGCTTCGGGGTGACACCGGTGACGGTGGACGCGGCGTTCGCGACACCGAAGATCTCGGGGTCGAGGCCGATGTCCGCCAGGGTGAGGGTCTGAACTTCCTTCTTCTTCGCGGCCATGATGCCCTTGAAGGACGGGAAGCGCGGCTCGTTGATCTTCTCGGTGACCGAGACGATCGCGGGGAGCGGTGCCTCGAGGCCGAAGACGCCCTCGTCGGTCTCACGCTCGCCGGTGGCCTTGCCGTCGGCGAGGGTCAGCTTGCGCAGGTGCGTCAGGTGCGGGAGGCCCAGGTACTCGGCGATGATCGCGGGCACAGCGCCGACGCGGCCGTCGGTGGCCTCGTTGCCGGCGATGACGAGCTCGACGCCCTCGATCTGACCGAGCGCCGCGGCGAGCGCGTACGCGGTCTGGATGGAGTCCGAGCCGTGCAGCGCGGGGTCGTTGAGGTGGATCGCCTTGTCGGCACCCATCGACAGCGCCTTGCGGATGGCGTCGGTCGCGCGGTCGGGACCCGCGGTGAGCACGGTGACCTCGCCGCCGTCGCGCTCCTTGATGAGCAGGGCCTCTTCGACCGCCCGCTCGTTGATCTCGTCGAGGACCGCATCGGCGGCCTCACGGTCGAGCGTGTAGTCGCCGTCGGTGAGCTTGCGCTCGGACCACGTGTCGGGGACCTGCTTGATCAAAACGACGATGTTCGTCATGGGTCTGCGTCGACCTCCTGTGTGTAGCTGCCTTTGGTCGGCAAGGCGCTGCCTGAACCGAGCACTCGTGTCTGTCGCACGGCGTGTGCGATAGATTATCAAACGCTAAGTTACCCGTGGGTAACTTAGCGGGATTCCTGGTTCACCATAGCCGCACGAAAGGGCAGGCAAACCTGTGATCTGGACCACCGGAACGGTGCCGGAGAGGGTTGGCACTAATGTCTCGTCGGTGAGCGATACCAACAGCCGCGCCGACGACACCCTGACTCTCCCCCTCACCGGCGAACGGACCGTGCCCGGCATCGCCGAAGAGAACTATTGGTTCCGGCGGCACGAAGTGGTGTACCGGCGACTGCTCGATCGGTGCCGGGACCGGACCGTCCTCGAAGCGGGAGCGGGCGAAGGCTACGGCGCCGACATGATCGCCGACGTCGCAACCCGGGTCATCGGCCTCGACTACGACGAAAGCGCCGTCACCCACATCCGTGCCCGCTATCCCCGGGTCGACATGCGGCACGGCAACCTCGCCGAACTCCCTCTCGACGCCGAGACGGTCGACGTCGTCGTCAACTTCCAGGTCATCGAACACCTCTGGGATCAAGGGCAGTTCCTTCGCGAATGCCACCGGGTGCTGACACCGGGCGGCGCGCTGCTGATCAGCACACCGAACCGCATCACCTTCTCCCCCGGGCGCGACACACCTCTCAATCCGTTCCACACTCGCGAACTCGACGCAGCCGAACTCTCGGAACTGCTCGAGGACGCAGGATTCCGCGTCGAACTCATGACCGGCGTGCACCACGGCCCCGCTCTCCGCGCGCTCGATGCCAAGCACGGCGGGTCGTTCATCGACGCGCAGATCGAACGTGCCCTGGCGGGAGAGCCGTGGCCGGCGGATCTCACCGACGACGTCGCGGGCATCACCGTCGACGACTTCGTTCTCGATCCCGAAGACATCGACAGCAGCCTGGATCTGGTGGCTGTCGCGGTGAAAGATCCCGCACGGTGACGACGAACTCCGCCGCAGAGCCGGGCATGTTCTCCCTCGTCCTGCACTCCCATCTGCCGTGGCTCGCCAATCACGGCAGATGGCCGGTCGGCGAGGAATGGCTCTACCAGTCCTGGGCCGCAACATATCTCCCGGTCACCGATGTCCTCCGGCGGCTTGCCCGCGAAGGACACACCCGCATGGTCACCCTGGGGATCACGCCCGTCCTGGCAGCCCAGCTCGACGACCCGCACTGCCTCGCGGGCATGCACCACTGGCTCGGCAACTGGCAACTGCGTGCACACGAGGCGGCCGGCATGGCCGAGGAGTCCTACCGGGCGCTCGGGGCACGGGAGCACCGTGCAGCGGGTGCGGCGCTGGAGATGTTCGAAACCCGCTGGCGCCACGGCGGTTCGCCGGTCCTGCGCGAACTGGTCGATGCGGACGCGATCGAGCTGCTCGGCGGTCCTCTCGCGCACCCCTTCCAGCCGTTGCTCGACCCCCGGATGCGCGAGTTCTCCCTCACCGAGGGTCTGCACGACGCACAGACCCGGTGGCAGCACCGTCCCCGCGGCATCTGGGGTCCCGAGTGCGGTTTCACACCGGGAATGGAAACAGGTTATGCCGCAGCAGGTGTCGAACACTTCATGGTCGACGGTCCTGCTCTGCACGGCGACACCAGCCTCGGCCGGACCGTACTCGACTCGGACGTCGTGTGTTTCGGACGTGACCTGCAGGTGTCGTACCGGGTGTGGTCGCCGAAGTCCGGATATCCCGGGCACTCCGCCTACCGCGACTTCCACACCTACTGTCACGACACCGGCCTCAAACCCTCGCGGGTGACCGGTCGCGCGGTGCCATCGGAGGACAAGGCGCCCTACGACCCCGAACTCGCCTCGCTCGCCGTCGACCGCCACGTGTCCGACTTCGTCGAGACCATCCGGCGCCGCCTCCGCAGCGAGTCCGCACGCATCGGGCGAGACGCGCTCGTCGTCGCAGCATTCGACACCGAACTGTTCGGGCACTGGTGGTTCGAAGGTCCGCTGTTCCTCGAGCGACTTCTGCGAGCATTGCCCGAAGCAGGAATCGAGGTGGGCACTCTCACCGACGCGCGCGACCGTGGATATGTCGGTGGCCCGGTCGATCTCGCGGACTCGTCCTGGGGATCGGGCAAGGACTGGCGCGTGTGGGCGGGTGATCAGGTCTCCGATCTCGTCCGGTTGAACGACGAGGTGGTCCGGACCACGCTGGACACCCTCGACAAAGCGCACGGCGGACGAGCGCTCGGAGCACCCGTCCTGCGCAACCGGGTGCACGACCAGATGTTGCGCGAAGCACTGCTGACCGTCTCGAGCGACTGGGCGTTCATGGTCAGCAAGGACACCGCGGCCGCGTACGCCCGCGATCGTGCGCACACCCACGCGCACGCGCTGCGGGAGATCGCCGACGCGGTGGCTTCCGGCCGGGACTCGGCAGCAGTACGGTTGGCCGACGGCTGGAACCGAGCCGACAACCTTTTCCCCGGGCTCGACGCGCGACGCCTGCCCGGTCGCCACGGAGGCAAGTCATGAGGATTCTGATCGTGTCGTGGGAGTACCCGCCCGTCGTCGTCGGTGGGCTCGGCCGGCACGTTCACCATCTCGCCACCGAACTCGCCGCCGCGGGACACGAAGTCGTGGTGCTGTCGCGCCGTCCCACCGGGACCGACGCCACGACGCACCCCACGATCAGTCACATCGCCGAGGGCGTGCTGGTCGTCGCAGTCGCCGAGGACGCACCGCATTTCGTCTTCGGCGAGGACATGCTCGCGTGGACCCTGGCGATGGGGCACGCCATGGTGCGGGCCGGCGTCGCCCTGGGCCGCGGCGGCATCGGCGACGGCTGGCAACCCGATGTCGTGCACGCGCACGACTGGCTCGTCGCGCATCCGGCCATCGCCCTGGCCGAACACTTCGACGTGCCCCTCGTCTCGACCCTGCACGCCACCGAAGCGGGACGCCACAGCGGATGGCTGTCGGGCAGGATCAACCGCCAGGTGCACTCGGTCGAGTGGTGGCTCGCCAACGAATCCGACGCCCTCATCACGTGTTCCGCGTCGATGTACGACGAGGTGACCGCGCTGTACGGTCCCGATCTGCCGCAGATCTCGGTGATCCGCAACGGCATCGACATCACGACGTGGTCGTATCGCGAGCGCGCGCCGCGGTCCGGACCGCCCCGCCTCCTGTACGTGGGGCGACTCGAGTACGAGAAGGGCGTACAGGACGCGATCGCCGCACTGCCCAGGATCCGGCGCTTCCACCCTGGCACCACGCTCGTCGTCGCCGGTGAAGGAACCCAGTCCGACTGGCTGCGCGAACAGGCCCGTGTCCATCGCGTCGCACGGTCGGTGAGTTTCGTCGGCAACCTCGACCACACCGAACTGCTCGGGTGGCTGCACACCGCCGACGCCATCGTGCTGCCGAGCCGGTACGAACCGTTCGGCATCATCGCGCTCGAAGCTGCCGCTGCGGGAACACCATTGGTCGCCTCCACGGCCGGTGGGCTCGGTGAGGCCGTCGTCCACGGGTCGACGGGCTTGTCGTTTCCGCCTGGCGACGTCGCGGCACTCACCTCGGCGGTGCGCGAGACGCTCGACGACCCGGCTGCCGCACAGGAACGCGCCCGCGCGGCCCGTGCCCGGCTCACCGACGACTTCGACTGGGGGCAGGTCGCCGAGGAGACCGTCCAGGTCTACTCCGGGGCCAAGCGACGGGTGCGGCATCCGCTCGGGCGACCGGTGATTCCGCAGCGACCGCTTCCCGACCGGGACTGACTCAGCCGACGGCGAGTGCCGGCCGCCGATCGAACCACGGACGGGCCTGTTCCAGTTCGCCGCCGAGTGCCAGCAGGAGACCCTCGCCGCCGAGCGGGGCGACGAACTGGACACCGAGCGGCATGCCGTCCGCCGTCCAGTGCAACGGAAGTGAGATCGCCGGACGACCGGTGATGTTCGCCAACTGGGTGTACGGGGTGCGGCTGAGGTTTTCGTCGATCATCCGGTCCACCAGACCGGTCCAGCGGGCCACCTTGCCCATGCGCGTCGCGATGAGCACGTTCCCGAGGGTGCTCATCCAGCGCGGCGTGGCCAGTTCCCCGATTCTCGCGGGCGGGTATGCCAGGGTCGGGGTGAGCAGCAGGTCGTAGCGGTCATGGAAGGCGGCGAGCCGGGCGGTGTGTTCGCCCCAGCGATCCAGCGCGGCGAGATACTGCGGCGCGGGCACGGTCCGGCCCAGTTCGGCGAGGATGCGGGTGTCGAATTCGAATCCGTCCGGACCCGACCCCGTGCGTTGCTTCACCTCGTCGACTTCCGTTGCCAGCGACGCGAACCACATCGTGAGGAAGTCCGAAGCGAGTTGCCGCTCGTCGACACCGGTCGTCGCAGGCTCGACGTGATGGCCGAGTTCGTCCAGCAGGGCGACCGTCGCGTCCACCGCAGCGATCGCCTCGGGGTCGACTCCGGTACCGAGGGGAGACTCGGTCGCGTAACCGATGCGCAGTCGCCGGGGCGCGACGCGTGCTGCAGCCGAATACGACTGCGGCGGAGCCGCACTCAGGAAGGGCGCCGCCGCATAGGCACCGGCCATGACGTCCAGGAGAGCCGCGGAGTCACGGATGCTCCGCGTGATCGCCCCGTTCGTCGCAGCCCCGTGCAGCGGTTCGCTGCCGAGCGGGCCGGTCGGCACGACTCCGCGTCCGGGCTTGAGACCGACGAGACCGCAGCATGCGGCCGGGATCCGGATCGAGCCGCCGCCGTCGCTCGCACCCGCAGCGGGCACCACTCCCGCCGCGACGGCGGCCGCGGAACCACCGGACGAACCTCCGGGAGTCGACGCCGGATTCCATGGGTTCCGCGTGGGACCGTTGGCTTCCGGTTCCGTGATGCCCTTGAGCCCGAATTCGGGGGTGTTGGTCTTCCCGAAGACGACGAGGCCGGCGTCGAGCCAGCGGTCGACGACCACCGAATTCCGCTCGGCGGGCACATGGGCGAGCGCCCGGGAACCGCTTCCCGTAGGGATACCGGCGATGTCCTGCCCCAGGTCCTTGACGAGGAAGGGCACACCCGCGAACAAACCCTCGAGCCGGTGGCCGGCCCGCACGCGAGCCTCACGGTCGAGCCGGCACACCACCGTATTGAGAATCGGCTCGACGGCGTCGAGCCTGCCGATCGCAGTCTCGAGCAGTTCGTGCGGCGTTGTCTGCCCGCTCGCCACCAGTTCTGCGAGCCCCACGGCGTCGTATCGTCCGTATTCCTCGAAGTCCACGGTCGAGCCCCTCCCCTTACCGATTCTTCGTGCGATCCGTCGTCAGACGCCCGGTTGTGCGTCGACCGGTCGTTCTCCCGCCTTCTTCCGGGCGATGTCCGCGAGTGCTTCGGCCCGTGCGGCACGCTCGGCGGCGGCAGTCTCCCACGACACCTTGCGATTCTTCACGACCTTCGCGGGTGAGCCGACCGCAATGCTGAAGTCGGGGATTTCGCCCTTGACCACCGCGTGCGCGCCGAGCACGCAACCGCGGCCCACCTTCGTGTTGCGCAGCACCGTCACCTTCGCGGCGATCCAGGTGTCCGGACCGATCCGCACCGGACCCTTGATGATGCCCTGATCCTTGATCGGATAGGTGATGTCCTCGGTGCGGTGGTCGAAATCGCAGATGTAGCACCAGTCGGCGACCAGCGTCGACGCGCCGATCTCGATGTCCAGGTAGGTGTTGACGACGTTGTCCTTGCCGAACACCACCTTGTCGCCGATGCGCAGCGACCCCTCGTGGCAGCGGATCGCGTTGCCGTCGCCGATGTGCACCCACTTGCCGATCTCGAGACGCGCCAGTTCGGGCGTCGCGTGGATCTCGACGTTCTTCCCCAGAAACACCATCCCGCGCAGCACGACGTGCGGATTCGCCAGCTTGAACTTCGCCAGGCGGTAGTACCGGACCAGGTACCACGGCGTGTACGCCTTGTTTGCCAGCACCCATCGCAGAGATGACAGTGTCAGGAATCGTGCCTGGTCCTGATCCCGGCGACGGGAACCGCGCCACCTCGTGCGCAGCGGTGCGCCCCACATGCTCGTCATAGGGGGCAGCCTACGGTCCGCCTCCCGCGCGGGGTGCAACCCCCGGCCCGATACGCTGACGGCTCGAAACGTTCGTCCCGGGAGGAGTTGGGTGATGCGGGGTGTCCTGCGGGCCGCAGTGCTGGCATCGACGGCAGCGGTCGCACTGAGCGGGTGCGCAGGCGGGGGTGGCACCACCGACGTGCTCTCCGAAGGAGGCTGGCCGGCCCGCTACTCGGACTCCCGGAACAGCAGTACCGCGACCGCCGGAGGACTCGACGACATCTCCCCCGCCTGGGCGCGGCCACTGGGCGGCCAGGTGGGATCGCCCGCCGGGGTGGCGGCCAACGGTCAGATCGCAGTCACCGCATCGACGGAGGCGGGGTGCAACCTCTTCTCCTTCCAGATCGGCAACGGACGCAAGCGCTGGTGCACGCGACTCGCTCCGGGAGCGACGACCGTCACCCCTGTGTCGGACGGCAACGCGAACATCTACGTCGGCGAGGACGGCGGCATGTTCTCGTTCAACGACCATGGGCAGCGGCGCTGGCGGATCCCGGTGAGCGGCACACCGCGCAGTGCCCAGTTCGCGTCCGACGGAAAGCTGGTGGTCGTCACGCATTTCGGCCAGGTCAACATCATCAACCCGCAGACCGGCCAACTCGTCGCACCGCTGTTCGATCTCGTACCGATTCCCGCTGTCGACGACGGCCAGAACGTCCCGCGACCCGCCAGTGACCACGGCTTGGCCGCGTGCTTCGGCGGATCGCCCGATTGCCCTGTCGCGACCAACCCTGCCGTCGACCTCGCCACGGACCGGATCTTCGTGACGTTGTGGCGTCCCGGCGCCGATCGCGCGTCGCTCGTCGCCATGCGGTACACGAGCGGCGACAACGCTTCCGTGGTCGAAGAGTGGTCCACCGACGACCTGCCGGGCGGCGCCGTGACGAGTCCGGTGCTCTCCGCCGACGGCACGGTCGTCTACGTGCACGACGGGGACGGGACCCTGTGGGCACTCGATTCGGCGACGGGCACCGCTCGCTGGAACCAACGCCTCGATCACGCTCCCGCCACCGGTCCGGCAGTGACCGCCGACGGACTGCTGCTGATCGCCGCGGACGGTGCAGGCGGATCGCTGCTCGCCCTGCGCGACACCGGCGACGGCGCCGAGACAGTCTGGGAACGCACCGACGTCACCGCGCACGGAGTACCGGCGGTGACTGCGGACGGTCTGGGTTATTCGGTGATCGACGGTGGCGACGGTCCGGCCGCGCTCGTGTTCGACACCTCGGACGGCCGGACCATCGACGAGGAAACATTGACGGAGGCAACAGGTTTCCCGATCGGCACTGCTGTGGGACCCGACGGGGAATTCGTCACGACGACGCACGACGGCGACATCGTCGTGCTCCGCTGACGGGGCCGCGACTCCACCGCCGCCGTTCCGCTAGCGGGACGCCTCGCACACGAAAGCCTCGGGGGTGCGGCCGATCCTGGTGAGCACCACGCTCAGCGATCGCGAACCCTTGAGTTTCAGCCGCGGTCGCAACACGGCGGGGTCGATGTCGAGTCCACGCACCAGGATCTCGGCGATCCCGCAGTCGAGGCGCGACAGCGCTTGTTTGAGCGATTTCTCGGTGTACTTGAACTGTTCGAGGATGCGAAATCCGCGCACACCCTCCGGGAGCGCGTCACCGGTGAGATACGCGATGCGCGGGTCGAGTTGCCACAGCCCGTGCGCGGCCGCGTAGTGACGCACCAGGCCGGCCCGCACGATCGCACCGTCCGGATCGATGATCCACCGACCCGGCGCGCGTTCCGGGATGTCGTCGGGCATGGTGTCGGTGACTTCGAAACCCGTTCCGTCCGAACGGAGTACAGCGGCGCGTCGGCGTGCTCCGCCGAGCGCCAGGCCGGGAGAATACAGGCACGCTTCCCTCACCCCGCCGTCCAGCGACACGACCTCCACCTCGCCGTCCCAGCCCAAGGAGTCGAAATCCAGGCCCGGCGCACACTTCACGGCCAGATCCCGGCCGGCATAGGTATCGAGAAGGTCGGGCAGCGGAGGCTGCAACGCCGCCGGGTCGTGCGTCCTGCGACCGCCGGCGCGGCGCGCGGGATCGGCGATGACGGTCGTATTGCGTGTAACGGGCCGTAAGGCGTCGGCGCGGACGAGATGCGCTTGCGGCACGTTGTGCGCGGCCATCGCGAGCCGGACGGCATCGAGGTCGCTGCCCACCACCGTCTCCGCGACCCCGACGAGGTGCGCGAGTTCGGCGCCGACCGAGCACGTGACGTCGTGAACGGCGCGGCCGACGAGTCGCCGGGCGCGGTGCGCCGCGACCGGTCCGGGCGTCGCCTGCTGCACGGCGTCGTCGGTGAGCACCCATCGCTCCGCACCGGAAATCTTGGCAGCGGCCTTGCGGCGCACCAATACCGTTTCCACGAGAAGAGATGTGCGGTCGCCGAAATGCGTGCGCACCCAGCCGATATCGGCCAGGCGCGTACGCGTCGACAGTTCACGCTCGCCGACGCGGGCGAGCGCTTCCGCGCCGGCGTCCGAGGTCAGGTACGCGACGTCGGCGAGCGTGAACTCGTACACCGGCTACTTGCCCGGCTTCACACCGGTGATCATCACGTTGTAGAAGAAGCTGCGCGGGACGACATGCTTGAGCACGTTCTCGTCGACCCAGCTGAGCGACTTCCAGCCACCGAAGGCGAACTTGGCCCAGTTCCAGCCGAGCTTCTCGGGCGGCACCGCAGCTTCGAACGTACGGACCGGCCAGCCGAGCAGTGCGGCGGCGAACTCCTCGCTCGATGCCTTGACGTTCACCGCGCCCGCCGAGCGGGCGATCTTCTCGAGATCGGAGGGGTCGAAGGTGTGCAGATCGACGACGGCCTCGAGTGCCGCCGCGCGCGACGACTCGTCGAGTTCGGTCTGCGGACGCCGCCAGTCGCTCAGGAACGGAAGCTTGGTGATGGTGGTCGTGGCCTCCCACGTGATGCGTCCGAGCCAGCGCGCGTAGAAGTTGCCGACCGTGCTCGGCTCACCCGCGAAGACGAATCGGCCACCGGGCTTGAGCACACGCAACACTTCGCGCAACGACTGCTCGACGTCGGGAATATGGTGCAGCACGGCATGTCCGACGACGAGGTCGAAGGTGTCGTCCTCGTACGGAATGGTTTCGGCGTCGGCGACACGGCCGTCGACGTCGAGACCGAGATGCTCAGCGTTGCGCAGCGCAACCTTGACCATGCCGGGCGACAGGTCGGTGACCGAACCGGACTTCGCCACCCCGCCCTGCATGAGATTGAGCAGGAAGAACCCGGTGCCACAACCCAATTCGAGCGCCCGCTCGTAAGGGAGGTTCTGCTCTCCGGCGGCGGCGACGAAACGCCCCTTGGCATATTCGATGCAGCGTTCGTCGTACGAGATCGACCACTTGTCGTCGTACGTCTCCGCTTCCCAGTCGTGGTAGAGCACCTGGGCGAGCTTGGTGTCCTCCATCGCCGCCGCGACCTGTTCGGCGGTGGCGTGCGGGTTCGGCGCGGGGTCGACCCCGTCGGGCCTGCTTGCAGTCATGGCGCTGATCCTACCCATCGGTAAGCCGGAGACGATTATGTGGTTCGGGCGACCTATTCGCCGACGAATTCGGCTTTCCCGGGACCGTTCGCACGGAACGACTCCATGCCGATGGTGCGGTCTTTCGTGGCGAACAGCGACGCGAACACGTGCTGTTCGATAGCGAGACCGGTATCGAGGTCGGTGTCGAGGCCCTGGTCGATCGCGGCCTTCGCCGCTGCCAGCGCCCGCGAAGCCGCACCGGTGAACTGCGCGGCCCATCGCCGGGCCGCCTCGTACACGTCGTCCGGTGCCACGACCTCGTCCACCAGGCCGATCGCCAGCGCCTCGTCCGCACCGACGAAGCGTCCGGTGAACACGATGTCCTTCGCCTTCGCGGGCCCCACCAGACGTGCGAGTCGCTGGGTGCCGCCGCCCCCGGGGATCACACCGAGCAGGATCTCGGGCGTCCCCAGCTTCACGTTGTCCCCGACGATCCGTCGGTCGGCACCGAGAGCGAGTTCGAGGCCACCGCCGAGGGCGTATCCCGTGATCGCCGCGACGGTCGGTTTCGGAATGTCGGCGATCGATCCCAGTGCGGATTGCAGATCGCCGACGATCCGGCTCATCCGCACGAAATCCAGTTCGGCCAGTTCCTTGATGTCGGCACCGGCGGCGAAGACCTTCTCGCCGCCGTAGACGATCACCGACTTCACGTCGTCCCGGACGGTCGCTTCCCTCGCTGCCTCGCGGATCTCCTCCTGGAGTTGCCGGCTCAGCGCGTTCATGGGCGGGCGGTCGAGCCGGATGGTGCCGATACCGTCGGAGACCTCGAGTGTCACGAATTCAGCCATGGGTCGAGCCTAGAGGTCGGCGCGCTGGGCCCACGGATGCGACCCGACCGCGTAGTAGCCTTCCTCGCCGTCGAAGGCGATGTGGATCATGCCGTCCCGCTTGCTCATCACGGGCAGGATCGGTTCGACGGTGACGTCCGCCGCCATGATCTCCGCGACCGTCGCGTAGTGCGAGAGCGCCGTCAACTGGCTCCAGGTCGGGGGAAGCAGGACGCACCGCCCCGACCGCCAGTATTCGAGTTCTTCGGCCGCGGTCCGCCACCGAACCGCTTCTGCTTCGGTGGTCTCTCCGTCCGCGCGCTGCCCCTCGGGTGCGGCGGCGACGAAGAACCTGGTGTCGTAGCGGCGCCGCTCCCCCAGTGGCGTGATCCAGTTGGCCCAGGGGCGAAGGAGGTCGGCCCGGAGGACGAGTTCTTCCCGCTCCAGGAATTCGCCGAACGACAACTCGCGGGCTTCGAGTTTGCGGCGCGAGCCGGCGTACACGGTCGTATCCGCCACGACCGTGTCGGGCGTGGGCCCGGCCAGCAGCACACCGCATTCCTCGAACGTTTCCCGCACGGCGGCCAGGACGAGGGCGCGTGCCTGTGCCTCGGTGGTGGAGAACCGCTCGGCCCACCACGCGACGTCCGGACCGGACCACCGCACCGACGCGTCGCTGTCGGACGGGTCGACTCCGCCGCCGGGAAACACCGTCATCCCGCCGGCGAATTCCATACCGACGACGCGTTGCTGCAGGAACACCTCGACCCCGCGTGCGGAGTCCCGCACCAGCATCACCGTGGAGGCACCGCGGACGGGAACCGAAGCAGGATCGAAGGAGCTCACCGAGCGATCGTCAACCATGAACCGAAACTAGTCGATCGGGTGGTGCACGCCGTGTCCGGACGCGCCGTCGTGTCATCCGCGCCGATGACGTCCCGGCTCCCAGGTGCGACGAGCGAAGAACCGCCCGTCCACCTTGTCGAGGGTGATCGACTGGCTGAACGCCTCGCTGAGGTTCTCGCCGGTGATCACGTCGTCGAGCAGACCCTGCGCGACGACGGCGCCCTCTTTGAGCAACAGTGCGTGGGTGAATCCGGGCGGAATCTCCTCGACGTGGTGGGTGATGAGCACGGTCGCCGGCGCGTCCGGGTCCACGGCCAGTACGCCGAGGCGCGCGACGAGTTCTTCCCGGCCGCCCAGGTCCAGGCCTGCGGCCGGTTCGTCGAGCAGCAGCAGTTCGGGATCGGTCATGAGCGCGCGGGCGATGAGGACACGTTTGCGCTCGCCCTCCGACAACGTTCCGTACGACCGGTCCGCAAGGTGCTCGGCGCCGAGGCTTTCGAGCATCTCGATCGCGCGGTCGGTGTCCATCGCGTCGTAGCGCTCACGCCAGCGGCCGAGCACGCCGTATCCCGCGGAGATCACCAGATCGACGACCTTCTCGTCGAACGGGACGCGATTGGCCAGGGCCGCGGACGACAGTCCGATGCGGGTCCGCAGTTCGGACAGGTCGGTCCGGCCGAACGTCTCGCCGAGCACGTGTGCCGTTCCGGACGTCGGGAAAGTCTCGGCCGCCGCGATGCGCAACAACGTCGTCTTGCCTGCGCCGTTGGGGCCGAGCACCACCCAGCGTTCGTCGAGTTCCACCTTCCAGGTCACGGGTCCGACGAGGACGTTGCCTCCGCGCCGCACCAGAACGTCTTCGAATTCGATGAGCAAATCGGGATCAGGTTGTGCCACGCCCTCCATCTTGTCTTACGCCCGGGCGCAACACGCGGCAGGATCATCGCTGTGTCGTCACCCTCATCGGAATCCGGTTCGTCCGCCGCCCTGCACGACCCCTCGCCGTTCCCGCTCGGGGCCACGGTGGTCGAGGCCGGCACCCGATTCGCCGTGCATGCGCCGCACAGCGATCGCGTCCAGGTGTGTCTCGTGGACGAGGACGGGCGCGAGCAGCGCGTGGACCTACCCGACTTCACCTACGGCGTGTGGCACGGCATCGTTCCCGGCATCGGTGCCGGGCAACGGTACGGCTATCGCGCGCACGGCAAGTGGAACCCGCGCCACGGCCTGCGCACCAATCCCCACAAGATCCTGCTCGATCCCTGGGGCCGGCAGATCACCGGTGGTGTCGGCGACGGAGCCAGGCTGCTCGCCTACGACGGTGGACCGTTCGACGCGATGTCGACGGTCGACTCCCTCGGCCACACACCGCTGTCGGTGGTGACGTCGACGGGCGGCAACGCCTCGCAGCGGCCGGAGATCCCGTGGGAGAACACGGTCGTCTACGAGTTGCACGTGGGTTCGTACACGGCCGGTCACCCGGACGTGCCGGAGCATCTGCGCGGCACCTACCTCGGCCTCTGCCAACCGGCAGTGCTCGAGCATCTGGTGCAGCTCGGGGTGACGACCGTGGAGCTGTTGCCTGTCCAGGCGTTTCTCACCGAGCCTCCGGTCCGTGAGCGAGGAATGCGGAACCACTGGGGATACTCGACCGCGGCGTACTTCGCACCGCATCCCGCTTACGCCGCGACGCCCGGTGAGGAGATCGCCGAGTTCCGGACCATGGTCCACGCGTTCCACAGCGTCGGACTCGAAGTCGTTCTCGACGTGGTCTACAACCACACCTGCGAATGGTCGGTTGCGGGACCGAGCCTGTCGTGGCGCGGGCTCGACGCACCCGGCTACTACCTGCTCGATCACCACGGCCACGACATCGACCTCACCGGTTGCGGCAACACGATCGACGGCGCGTCGCCCATCGCCGTACGGATGGTGTGCGACAGCCTGCGGTACTGGGCGGAGGACATGGGCGTGGACGGGTTCCGGTTCGATCTCGCGAGCGCGCTCGCGCGTCCGCGCGGTGGCCCGTTCGACCCGCGGGGCGCCTTGCTCACCGCGATCACCAGCGACCCGGTCCTCACCGGCCTCAAGCTCATCGCCGAGCCGTGGGATGCCTCCGGACACGGCTACGAACTCGGTCGCTTCGGAGTGCAGTGGGCCGAGTGGAACGATCGGTACCGCGACTCGGTTCGCCGGTTCTGGGCGGGACGCTCGGATGTTCGCGAGCTCGCTTCGCGGCTCAGCGGCTCGGAGGACGTGTTCCGGCGCGATCGTCGTCAGCCCGCGATGTCGGTCAACTACATCACCGCGCACGACGGATTCACGCTGACCGACCTGGTGTCGTACCGGCACAAACGCAACGAGGCAAACGGTGAGCACGGCCGGGACGGTTCGGACCACAACGAATCGGTCGATCACGGTGTCGAAGGCCCGACCGACGACCCGGAGATCGTCGCGGCCCGCGATCGGCACGTCCGCGCTCTGCTCGCGACCCTGCTGCTCTCCACGGGCACTCCGATGCTGCTCGCCGGGGACGAACTCGGACACACCCAACACGGCAACAACAACGCCTACTGCGTCCCGGAGGATGTACCGGTGCGCGAGGCGTGGCCACTGGGCTGGCAGCACGCCGATCTCGAGCGGCTCGGGTACGTGCGCGGCCTTCTCCAGCTCCGGAACGTGGTGCCCGTGCTGCGGCGACGTCGGTTCTTCGACGGCCGGGCGCGAACCGACGGTCGCCCCGATCTGGTGTGGTTCGGGATCGAGGGCACCGAACTGGATTACGCGGGCTGGCACGACGACAGCCGGCGCACGCTGCAAGGGTGGGTCGACGGTTCGGGGCTGGGTACCACCACCCGCGCGGGGCTTCGGCTGCCCGACAGCAGCGGTCTGTTCGTCCTGCACGCGGGCGGCGCCGCGACCGTGACACTGGGCGGGCCGGAGTGGTATCGGGACGACATCGTGTGCGTGTTCGATTCCGGCACGGTCGACGGGTCGCCGGTCGACGCCACTCCCCTCCCCGTGGGAAGCGAGTTCCGAGTGACCGGACCGACGGTCCTGGTGTTCCGTACGGCGAACCCGCTCGGGTGATCGGACCCGCCCGGCTCGTCCGGTTCGGCCCGCCGGGGGAAATTACATCAAACCGATTTGATGTATCGGGAGTACGCTTCTGGCATGGCCGCATCCGCGTCCGTTCCGTCGTTCGTACAGCTGGCAGCCCATCCGGTGCGCTGGCAACTGCTCACGACGCTGTCCGGTGGCGACCACCGTGTCCGGGAACTGGCGACGCTGGCCGGCGAGCCGCAGAACCTGGTGTCGTATCACCTTCGGGTGCTGCGCGACGGCGGACTCGTGACGACCACACGCAGCAGCTTCGACGGACGCGACAGCTACTACCACCTGGACCTCGACCGCTGTGGCCGCATGCTGGCCGACGTCGGTGCCGTGCTGCATCCGGCGCTCGCCCCCACGAGGAAGCAGCCGCCGTCCGGTGCCGCCGGCCCCGTCGCCGTGTTGTTCGTGTGCACCGGCAACAGTTCCCGCTCCCCGATCGCAGAAGCGTTGCTACGCAGACATAGCGACCTCACCTGTTCACGCGGAGTCGAAATATTCAGCGGCGGAACCGATCCGAAACCGGAGATGCATCCCCTTGCTGTGCGGGTACTCCGGGAGGACTTCGGGATCGACATCTCTGGCCGAGCGCCCCGCCACCTCGCGGCCGTCACCGGCCGACGGTTCGACGCGGTTGTCACCCTGTGCGACAAAGCCCGTGAGAACTGCCCCGAGTTCGACGGCGACACGCGGTGCATCCACTGGAGCATTCCCGACCCCGCGGCGACAGCAGACAGCGACGCCTACCCCACCTTCCGTGCCGTCGCCGCCGACATCGACAACCGTGTCCGGCATCTTCTTCCGGCTCTCGCACGGATTCCCCGCTCCGGGCCTTCCGCCGCCCGGGCGTCGGAAGGACGAAACCGAAGTGTCCCAACTGAGAAAAGGAGTGTCCGATGACCACACAGAACGAATCCGTCGGCGTCCGCTACCTTGTCGACGACGTCCGCTCGGCGATCGAGTTCTACACCGGCAGACTCGGTTTCACCCTGCACACCAACGCGGGTCCCGCGTTCGCCGATGTGACCCGGGGCTCGCTGCGACTGTTGCTGTCCGGCCCGGCCAGTTCGGGTGCTCGCGCCACCCCTGCCGAATCCGCCGATCCGGGCCGTAACCGTATCCACCTCGTCGTCGACGACCTCGACGACGAGATCGGCCGTCTGCGCGACGCCGATGTTCCGTTCCGAAGCGAGGTGGTCTCCGGCCCCGGGGGCCGCCAGATCCTGATCACCGATCCCGCAGGCAATCTCGTCGAGTTGTTCCAGCCCGCGTCCGCGGCCTGACCCACGTGCCGGGAGTCGGTTCGCCGGTCGCTCAGTCGATCATCGCGACGACGGTGACCGAGCCCGGAGCGACTTCGGTGAACCCGGCGTCCTTCACCGCGACCCCCGATCCTCGCTCGACGTGCGCGAGCAGTTCGCGCCAGCGGATGGGATCGGCGTCACGGACGGCACAGGGATAACCGGCGGCGGCCCAGGCCCGTGCGGAGTCGAGCGGCAGAGCGCCGGCGAAGAGCATCGAGGCGTGCCCGACCTGGGCGGCGGCCTTGCCGACCGTCATTGCCAGAGCACTGTTGATCCACAACACCGGAACTCCGGCGGGTGGGGGCGGCGGGTCGTCCGGCGGCACATCGGTACCGCCGATCTGCAATCGGGACACCCGCGAGTCGAGTTCCCCCACCGGTCCGGGCACGAGCGCACGCGCCTGCGCTCCGGCATGCTCGACGGTCACTCCGTCGACCTCCTGCACGGCGCGCCACTGCGCACCTCGCGCGCGTCGGCTGACCTTGCGGATCCGGGCGTCGTTCCAGGTGCGAAACGCCTCCTGCCACGGTCCGGGTTCCCCGTCCGGTCCCGGTCCGACGCGCGGATCGAGGCACAGTGCGACGGTCGCGATCGCGGCGGCCTCGAGGAGCGAACTACGGGCGGGCGGATCGGATTTCGGGATGTGCAGGACGATCGGCATCGCGAGCACCGCCGCCGGGTCGTCCGGGTCGGGCCGGTGCCCGTAGCCCCGGGCCAGCACGGCATGTCGCTGCGCGAACCCGGGGTCGGCGAAGACCGGGTGCGGGTCAGGCTCCACGATCGAGCGGCACCCGTCGCAGCGTTCCGTCGACTCGATCGGCGGCTTCCACCTCGTCGCGCGTGACGCCCAGGACGAAGAGCACCGCGTCGAGGTAGGGGTACGACAACGCGGTGTCGGCGACCTCGCGCAGGGCCGGCTTGGCGTTGAACGCGATACCCAGTCCGGCAGCGCCGAGCATGTCGATGTCGTTGGCGCCGTCACCGACCGCAACGGTCTGCTCGATGGGCACCCCTGCCTCGTCGGCGAATTCGCGGAGCGCATGCGCCTTGGCGGCGCGGTCGACGATCTGTCCGACGACGCGGCCGGTGAGCTTGCCGTCGACGATCTCCAGGGTGTTCGCGCGGACGAAGTCGAGTTCGAGGTCGTGGGCGAGACCTTCGATGACCTGACGGAAACCGCCCGAGACGACGCCGCAGCGGAAGCCGAGGCGCCGCAGGGTGCGGATGGTGGTGCGCGCACCGGGCGTGAGTTCGATCTGGTCGGCCACCTCGTCGATAACCGAGGCCGGAAGTCCGGCGAGCGTGGCGACGCGTTGCTCCAGCGACTGCGCGAAGTCGATCTCGCCGCGCATCGCGGCCTCGGTGACCTCGCGGACCTTGTCCTCGACACCGGCGTGCGCGGCGAGCATCTCGATGACCTCGCCCTGCACCAGAGTGGAGTCGACATCGAAGACGATCAGGCGCTTCGCCCGGCGGGCCAGCCCCGCACGCTCTACGGCGATGTCCACGTCGATACCCGCGGCGAGTTCCGCGAGAGCCTTACGCAGACGGCGGTCGGTGTCCGAATCGGTGTCGGAGGCGGTGACCATCAATTCCAGACCGGTGACGGGGTAGTCCGCGATTCCGCGGATGGAATCGATGTTGGCGCCCTGGGCCGCGAGGGTGCGGCCCACCGACCGCATCGCGCGGGCGCTCAACGGGCTGCCCAGCACCACCACGGCGTGAGTGGACACCGCATGGCCGGAGCTCGGAGCCACGCCGATCTGCACTGCGGCGCGCATTCCGATCGCGGCCATGGCCGACTCGGCCGCGTCCTGCAACGCTTCGACATCGCGGGGGCACACCACAAGAACCCCGAGCGTCAACTGCCCACGGATCACGACCTGTTCGACGTCGAGCAGGTCGACGTCGAACCTCGTGAGCACCGCGAACAGCGCCGAGGTCACGCCGGGATGATCCGGTCCGGTCACGGTCACGAGCACCGTGCTGTCAGACGCCACAACGTCTCCGATCATTGTCGTCGAGGCACGTGCGGACGCGGCACGTGCTGGATCCATTGTCTCAGTCGGAGCGGTCGCGTCCGCGCCGGGGTACGTGCCCCGGAACGGCCGAAGCCCCGCCCGTGGAGACGGGCGGGGCTTCGTGCGTAGAGCGGTCGGTCAGGAGCGCGGGACGTCGCCGGGGGTGCGATCCGCACCCTCGAGCACGTTCACGCTGTGCTTGTGGCTACCCGGTCCGACGTGCGCCTCGGCGCGCATCTTGTCGACCATGTGCGGGTAGTGCAGCTCGAACGCCGGGCGCTCGGACCGGATGCGCGGCAGCTCGGTGAAGTTGTGCCGCGGCGGCGGGCAGCTGGTGGCCCACTCGAGGGAGTTGCCGTAACCCCACGGATCGTCGACCGTGACCATCTGGCCGTAGCGGTAGCTCTTGAAGACGTTCCACAGGAACGGCAGGGTCGAGGCACCGAGCACGAACGCACCGACGGTCGAGATCGTGTTGAGGGTGGTGAACCCGTCCGACGGCAGGTAGTCGGCGTAGCGACGCGGCATGCCCTCGTTACCGAGCCAGTGCTGCACCAGGAAGGTGAGGTGGAAGCCGACGAAGGTCAGCCAGAAGTGCCACTTGCCGAGACGCTCGTCGAGCATGCGACCCGTCATCTTCGGGAACCAGAAGTAGATGCCGGCGTACGTCGCGAACACGATGGTGCCGAAGAGCACGTAGTGGAAGTGCGCCACGACGAAGTACGAGTCGTGCAGGTGGAAGTCGAGCGGCGGGCTCGCGAGGATGACACCGGTCAGGCCACCGAAGAGGAACGTGATGATGAAGCCGACCGAGAACAACATCGGTGTCTCGAAGGTCAATTGCCCCTTCCACAGCGTGCCTATCCAGTTGAAGAACTTCACACCAGTCGGAACGGCGATCAGGAACGTCATGAAGGAGAAGTACGGCAGCAGCACGGCGCCGGTCGCGTACATGTGGTGAGCCCACACGGCGATCGAGAGGGCCGCGATGGCGATCGTCGCGTAGACGAGGCCGGTGTAGCCGAAGATCGGCTTGCGGCTGAAGACCGGGAAGATCTCCGAGACGATGCCGAAGAACGGCAGCGCGATGACGTACACCTCGGGGTGGCCGAAGAACCAGAACAGGTGCTGCCAGAGGAGCACACCGCCCGTGGCCGGGTCGTAGATGTGGCCACCGAGGTGACGGTCGACGAACAGCCCGAAGAATGCGGCGGTCAGCAGCGGGAACACGAGCAGGATCAGCAGGCAGGTGATCAGGATGTTCCACGTGAAGATGGGCATCCGGAACATCGTCATGCCGGGAGCGCGCATGCACACCACGGTGGTGATGAAGTTGACGGCACCGAGGATGGTGCCCAGGCCCATCACGCCGAGACCGAGGATCCAGAAGTCCGCGCCGACACCCGGGGAATGCAGCTCACTGGTGAGCGGGGTGTAGGCCGTCCAGCCGAAGTCGGCGGCACCACCGGGGGTGACGAAGCCGAGCATCACGATCGTTGCGCCGAACAGGTACAGCCAGTAGCTGAACGAGTTCAGACGCGGGAACGCCACGTCGGGCGCACCGATCTGGAGCGGCAGAATGTAGTTCGCGAATCCGAACACGACGGGCGTCGCATACATCAGCAGCATGATCGTGCCGTGCATGGTGAACAGCTGGTTGAACTGTTCGTTCGACAGGAACTGCAACCCGGGAACCGCGAGCTCTGTACGCATCAGCAGGGCCATGAGGCCACCGATGAGGAAGAACGCGAACGAGGTCACCAGGTACATAAGCCCCAGCACCTTGGGGTCTGTTGTCGTGATCATCTTGTAGATGAACGAACCCTTGGGTCCCTGCCGCGGCGGATACGGCCTCGCTACAGCTAACTCTGGGACTGGCTGGGGCGCTACGGCAGTCACTAATCCTCCTGAATGCGCGCTCGACCTCGGGCTGGAGGCGAACGTTCTCTGGCTTGCGCTCATCGAATCGTAGACCCTCCGCAAACCGGTCGCCCGCCGGGTCCTACTCGCTGTCGTATTCGACGGCAACGCTACCTGGCATCGCGCGCCGGACCGACCACCGATCCTGTGCCACGGATCACATCGACGCTTCCCAACGAGGTTGCGGGACACTGTCGGCGGCGCCTTGCACACGAGATAGCCTGAGCCGTCCCCTGGTTCGCGCCCGTCCCGTCAGGAGTGGTCTGAAGTGTTAGCAGTGCACCGGTCCAGAGCAGCTGTCGCATCCCTCGCGATCGCTGCCGTGACGGCGACCGTACTGGCCGGATGCTCCGCGCCCGCCGACGACGACGCATCGACGATCGTGCGCACGACCACCCGGATCGCCGGGGCATCCGTCGTCGGTATCGACCGCGATACCGCCACCGCGTGCGCTCTGCCCTCCCCCCTCGATCCCGGCATCGCACCGGCCGGCACGCGCGGCATCCTCCACGCCGCCGGGATGTCCGAGGTACCCGCCGACCCGCAGCGCATCATCGTGCTCGACGAGGCGGCGCTCGACGCCGTGTGCGCGCTGGGCCTGTGGGAGCGTGTCGTGGGCGCGACCGTCGACGCCGACGGACGGCCTGAGTATCTCGGTACCGGGATCGCGGAGTTGCCGTCCGTCGGGCCGCAGGGGTCGCCCGACATCGCTGCCGTCGAGCAGGCCCGCCCCGATCTCATCCTGGGGTCGGCGGCGGACGAGGCTCTCTATTCATCCGTCTCCGCCGTGGCACCGACCGTCCTGGTCGGTTCCGACCCCGTGTTCTGGCGCACACAGTTCCTCCGCGTCGGCGAAGCGCTGGGACGGACCGTCGCTGCACAGGCGGTGCTGGACGCGTACTCCGAGGAGGCCGCCGAACTCGGACGCGAACTCGTCTCGTCCCAGACGCAGGCATCGGTGGTGCGGTTCACCGCCGACGGCGGGGAGATCGAAGGCAGCGCGTCTTTCGCCGGCCAGGTGCTCGGCGACCTCGGTGCCGCCCGCCCGCCGGCGCAACGATTCGGGGTCGTCGATTCACGCGTCGTCGAACCCCTCGACGCGGACGATCCGGCGGCAGCGGACGGTGACGTGATCTTCGTCCGGTTCGCCGGCGAGGACGGACTCGAGCGCGGCACCGCGATCATGCGAACCGATCCGTGGCTCGACCTCGGTGCGGTCACCGACAACCGGTTGTTCTCCGTGTCCGACGAGGTGTGGTCGACCCCGGGTCCCGTCGCAGCACGCGCGATCCTCGAGGATCTCGAAGTGGGCCTCAACGGATACTCCGGATAATAAGGAAAGACGCGATGCCTGTTCCCGATTTCGTTGTCCGGCTCCGGGCCCACGTCGGCACTGCGCCCTTGTGGCTACCGGGAGTGAGCGCCGTCGTCGTCGACGACGACCACCGGGTGCTGCTGACCCGTCGCGCCGACAACGGCAGATGGGCCGTCGTCTCGGGCATCCTCGAACCCGGCGAGGAGCCCGCGGCCGCCGCACTCCGCGAAGTCCGCGAAGAGACGGGTGTCGACGCCGAGATCGTCCGGCTGACGAGTGTCGACGTCACCGCGCCGATCGTCTACCCGAACGGCGACGAAGCGCAGTACCTCGATGTGTCGTTTCTCATGCGCGCGGTCGGCGGCAGCGCGCGGGTCGCCGACGACGAGAATCTCGAGGTCGGGTGGTTCTCCCCCGACGCACTCCCCGAGCCGCTCACCGATACCTCCCGGCTACGGCTGGCCAAGGCTCTCGAAGGCGGGCCGGAGGCATGGTTCCGACGCCCCTGATGTGGTGCGAGCGGCCGGATGCCGCGCACGGTGCGCGCGGCATCCGGCCGCCGGCCGAACTGTGAGGGGCTCCGGTCAGAAGTCCCTGTTTCTCAGAAGTCCCAGTCTTCGTCTTCGGTGACGACGGCCTTGCCGATGACGTAGGAGCTACCCGAACCCGAGAAGAAGTCGTGGTTCTCGTCGGCGTTCGGCGAGAGCGCCGACAGGATCGCAGGGTTCACGTCGGTCTCGTCCTTGGGGAACAACGCCTCGTAGCCGAGGTTCATCAGTGCCTTGTTGGCGTTGTACCGCAGGAACTTCTTGACGTCTTCCGTCAGCCCCGCCTCGTCGTACAGGTCTGCGGTGTACTGCGTTTCGTTGTCGTAGAGCTCGAAGAGCAGTTCGAAGACCCAGTCCTTGAGCTCGTCGCGCTCGGCCTGGGTGATCTTCTCGAGGCCCTTCTGGTACTTGTACCCGATGTAGTAGCCGTGTACGGCCTCGTCGCGGATGATGAGGCGGATCATGTCGGCCGTGTTGGTCAGCTTGGCCCGCGACGACCAGTACATCGGCAGGTAGAAGCCGGAGTAGAAGAGGAACGACTCGAGCAGTGTCGAGGCGGCCTTGCGCTTGAGCGGGTTGTCGCCCTTGTAGTAGTCGAGGACGATCTGCGCCTTGCGCTGAAGGTTCACGTTCTCCTCGGACCAACGGAACGCGTCGTCGATCTCACGCGTCGAGCACAGCGTCGAGAAGATGTTCGAGTACGACTTCGCGTGCACCGACTCCATGAACGCGATGTTGGTGAGGACCGCTTCTTCGTGCGGGGTCACCGCGTCGGGAATCAGCGAGACCGCGCCGACGGTGCCCTGAATGGTGTCGAGCAGGGTCAGGCCCGTGAAGACCCGCATCGTGAGCTGCTGCTCGTAGGCGTTGAGGGTTCCCCACGACGGGATGTCGTTGGACACCGGCACCTTCTCCGGAAGCCAGAAGTTGCCGGTGAGGCGATCCCACACCTCGGCGTCCTTCTCGTCGGGGACGCGGTTCCAGTTGATCGCGGAGACGCGATCGATGAGCTTGACGCGCAGGCCGTCCGCCGGCGAGTGCGCGTGCGGTGCTGAGGTCATCGGTTACCTACCTGATCGGTGTTCGTGTGCAACGGGTGTCGGGGAAGTCGGATCACAGCATGCAGGAGACGCAACCCTCGACCTCGGTGCCTTCCAGCGCCATCTGCCGCAGGCGGATGTAGTACAGCGTCTTGATGCCCTTGCGCCACGCGTAGATCTGCGCCTTGTTCACGTCGCGGGTGGTCGCGGTGTCCTTGAAGAACAAGGTGAGCGACAGACCCTGATCGACGTGCTGCGTCGCCGCGGCGTAGGTGTCGACGATCTTCTCGTACCCGATTTCGTACGCGTCCTGGAAGTACTCCAGGTTGTCGTTGGTCAGGTAGGGAGCCGGGTAGTACACGCGCCCGATCTTGCCCTCCTTGCGGATCTCGATCTTCGAGGCGACGGGGTGGATCGAACTCGTGGAGTTGTTGATGTACGAGATCGAGCCGGTCGGCGGAACCGCCTGGAGGTTCTGGTTGTAGATGCCGTGCTGTTGCACCGACGCCTTCAGCTCGCGCCAGTCGTCCTGCGTGGGGATCGCCACGTTCGAGTCGGTGAACAGCTGCCGAACCCGCTCGGTCGCCGGCTCCCACGCCTGGTCGGTGTACTTGTCGAAGAACTCGCCCGACGCGTACTTCGACTCCGGGAAGCCCTTGAAGTACGAGCCCCGCTCGATGGCGAGCTTGTTCGACGCACGCAGCGCGTGGAACAGCACCGTGTAGAAGTAGATGTTCGTGAAGTCGATGCCCTCGTCGGAGCCGTAGAAGATCCGCTCGCGGGCGAGATAGCCGTGCAGGTTCATCTGCCCGAGGCCGATCGCGTGGGAATCGTTGTTTCCCTGTTCGATCGACGGAACCGAATCGATGTGCGTCTGGTCGGAGACCGCGGTCAGCCCACGGATCGCGACCTCGATGGTGCGCGCGAAGTCCGGCGAATCCATGGCCTTGGCAATGTTGAGCGAGCCGAGGTTGCAGGAGATGTCCTTGCCGACATGGCTGTAGGACAGGTCGTCGTTGTAGGTCGACGCCGTGGACACCTGCAGGATCTCCGAGCACAGGTTCGAATGGGTGATCTTGCCGGCGATCGGGTTCGCGCGGTTGACCGTGTCCTCGAACATGACGTACGGGTAGCCGGACTCGAACTGCAGCTCGGCGACCGTCTGGAAGAACTCGCGCGCCTTGATCTTCGACTTGCGGATCCGGCTGTCGTCGACCATCTCGTAGTACTTCTCGGTGACGTCGATGTCGGCGAACGGCTTGCCGTAGATGCGCTCGACGTCGTACGGCGAGAAGAGGTACATGTCCTCGTTCCGCTTCGCCAGCTCGAAGGTGATGTCCGGGATCACGACGCCCAGCGAGAGCGTCTTGATGCGGATCTTCTCGTCGGCGTTCTCACGCTTGGTGTCGAGGAATCGGTAGATGTCGGGGTGGTGGGCGTGCAGGTACACCGCACCCGCACCCTGCCGGGCGCCGAGCTGGTTGGCGTAGGAGAAGGAGTCCTCGAGCAGCTTCATGATGGGGATGACGCCGGAGGACTGGTTCTCGATCTTCTTGATCGGCGCGCCGTGCTCACGAATGTTGGTCAGCAGCAGGGCAACTCCGCCACCGCGCTTGGACAGCTGCAGTGCCGAGTTGATCGCGCGGCCGATCGACTCCATGTTGTCCTCGATGCGGAGCAGGAAGCAGGAGACCGGTTCGCCGCGCTGCTTCTTGCCGGAATTGAGGAACGTCGGGGTGGCCGGCTGGAAGCGCCCGGAGATGATTTCGTCGACGAGGTGCTTCGCGAGGATCTCGTCGCCGTCGGCGAGCGTCAGCGCCACCATGCACACGCGATCTTCGAAGCGCTCGAGGTAGCGCTTTCCGTCGAAGGTCTTGAGGGTGTACGACGTGTAGTACTTGAACGCGCCCAGGAAGGTCGGGAAGCGGAACTTCTGCGCGTACGCGTGCTGGAACAACGTCTTGACGAACGGCCGCGAGTACTTTTCGAGCACCTCGGGCTCGTAGTAGTTCTCCTCGACGAGGTAGTCGAGCTTCTCGTCGAGGTTGTGGAAGAAGACGGTGTTCTGGTTGACGTGCTGAAGGAAGTACTGGCGTGCCGCGGCGACATCCTTGTCGAACTGGATCTCTCCGTTCGGGCCGTACAGGTTCAGCATGGCGTTGAGCGCGTGGTAGTCGAGACCCTTGAGCGACTCGTCGAGTTTCGGGCTCTTGACGGGATCGGGATCGGTAATGGTCACAGTGCTGTCCCCACCTATCGAATAAAGGAACGTGGCCGCGCTGTCACTTGTGCGACGCGCGTCGAAATGGATACGAATGACGATGTGCCCCATAGAGTTCGGGGCGCGGCGATGCGGCCTATGCGGTTTGCAGCTCCGATTCCCAGAAGTGGGCGAGCCCGGCACGGACACGCTCGACATCGTCGGCGGTGCCCATCAGCTCGAATCGATACAGGTACGGGACCCGGCACTTACGCGCCACGATGTCGCCTGCGAAGCAGTACGACTCCCCGAAGTTGGTGTTTCCCGCCGCGATCACACCCCGGATAAGACCCCGGTTGTGCTCGTTGTTGAGGAATCGGATGACCTGCTTGGGGACGTAGTGCGTGTCGCGTCCGGTGGCGGTGGTCCCGCCGCCGTAGGTGGGCACCACCAACACGTACGGCTCGTGCACTTCGAAGGTGCCCTCACGGTCGTGCAGCGGGATCCGCGTCGCCGGGATCCCGAGCTTCTGCACGAACCGGTGGGTGTTCTCCGATGTACTCGAGAAGTACACCAGCGACGTACCCGGAGGCTGACCCTGCGAGGTCATCGGTGTTCACCACTCTTCAATCGATTGCGAAGACCGGCTCGGTCGGGCGAAGAACTACTGCCGCAGCGCACTGCGACCGGTCCGCGGAAGCGGACGGCACGAATACTCAGGCTGCGACCGTGAGCGCCTTGATGCGATCGGGGCGGAATCCCGCCCAGTGATCGTCACCGGCAACGACGACGGGAGCCTGGAGGTAACCCAGCGCCATAACGTAGTCGCGGGCCTCCGGGTTCTCGGTGATGTCGACGACGTCGTACTCGATGCCGGCCTTGTCGAGGGCACGGTAGGTGGCGGTGCACTGGACGCAGGCAGGCTTGGTGTAGACGGTGATGTTCATGGGTGCCCCTTAGTTCACATGGCCCTGACGGCCGGACGACTGACTGCTGCGCGGTGCTCGAATGCCCACCGAATCCGTCCCGATCCCACTTCCCCGAGAGACCGGCGACCTTTGGGCCCTCCAGCGGTCTAGACACTACACCTTGTGCCTGACAGAAACACAGAACCCAGGATCTTGTGAGTTACAGGTTTGATATTCCCAGGTCGCGCCTGCCCGAAGTGCACCTTCTCGGGCCTGGACGGCGTGTCGTGTCGCGGCGCGCCGACCGTGGCCTCGAGCACAGTGTGGCGCGACCCACCGACACCCCTGCGGGAGTGCCGGTGGGCCCGAGTCAGGGCAGCGCGGGCAGCAGGTCGTCGAGCCTGGCCGGCAGGCTCCGGATCCGCACCCCGGTCGCGTGCCAGAGCGCGTTCACCACTGCTGCCGCGCTGCCGACGATGCCGATCTCGCCGATGCCCCGTGAGCCCACGGCCGTGGCATGGAAGTCGTCCTCGTCGAGCCATGCGGCGTCCACGTCGCGGATGTCCGCGTGAGTCGGCACGTGGTATTCCGCGAGATCGTGGTTGAGCACGTGCCCGAACCGCGGGTCGCGGATGCTCTCCTCGAACAGCGCCATCGAGATTCCGAACGACATGCCGCCGATGAACTGCGACCGAGCCGTCCGCGGATTGATCACCCGTCCGACGGAGAACATGCCGAACATGCGCGGTACCCGGATCTCGCCGGTGTCGCGATCGACCTGGACTTCGACGAAGTGCGCACCGAACGAGGCCGCGGTGTAGCTCTCGAGGTCGGAGTTCTCCCCCGCCGTCGCGGACGCTTCGTCTCCCGGCTCGGGAGTACCCCCGAAACGGGTCCGGAACGTTCCCGCCGCCGCGACGATGGCGTTGCCCCACGACGACGTGCCCGACGACCCGCCCGCGACGGTCCCGTACGGCAGTGCGCTGTCGCCGAGGTCGAGGTCGATCTGTTCCGGGGCCACACCCAGCGCGTCGGCAGCGATCAGCGTGAGCGCGGTCCACGCGCCCGTGCCGAGGTCCGCTGCCCCGATCCGGACCTGGAACCGTCCCTGCCCCCGATACCGGATCGATGCCTGCGACCCGGGCTGGACCATATGGGGGTAGGTCGCCACCGCGACACCGGTGCCGGTGAGCCGGCGGCCGTCGCTGCGTGTACCCGGCGACCGATCCGACGGATCCCAGCCGAACCGTTCCGCGCCTTCGCGGAGGCATTCGACGAGCCGTCGCGACGACCAGGGTTTCCCGGTCTCGGGGTCGGCCTCGGGTTCGTTGAGGATGCGGAGTTCGACGGGGTCGATCCCGCAGGCCACCGCGAGTTCGTCCATCGCCACTTCACCGGCGAACATGCCGGGGGCCTCGCCGGGTGCCCGCATCCAGAAAGGTGCCGGCACGTCGAGGGCGACCGCCCGATGGATCGTGCGCACATCGGCCACGTCGTACAGGTTCCGCAGTGGCACGGCGGCCTGCTCGACGAACTCGGTGACGTGGGAACTCTGGACGAAGGCCTCGTGCACGATGCCCGTGAGCCGGCCGTCACGCCGGGCCGCGAGGCGCAGATGCGATGCCGTCGGCGAACGGTAGCCGACATAACCGAACATGTCGTGCCGGGAGACCGCGAACTTCACGGCGCGACCCGGCAGCGCGCGGGCCGCGAGCGCCCCGAGCACGTCGTGGGCGTGTGGTCCGCCCTTCGATCCGAAGCCTCCGCCGATGTACGGGCAGATCACCCGCATGGTCGAGGAGTCGAGGCCGAGGGCCGGTGCCAGTGCCGCGACGACCCCGTGCGGATGCTGTGTGGAGGTGTAGAGGGTGAGGGTTTCCCCGTCCCACAGCGCGACGACCGTGTGCGGCTCGAGTGGGTTGTTGTGCTCCTCCGGGGTGGAGTACCACTCGTCGATCACCACGTCGGCAGCGGAGAACGCCTCGTCGGTATCACCACGCTCATACTCGGCCGGGTACCCACCGTTGGCCTTCTCCGGCGTATAGGCATCGGGGTGGTCGGGCCGGAAGCGGGTGTCGTGGTCGGTGGCCGTGTATTCCACGGACAGCAGGTCGCAGGCATACCGCGCGGCTTCGGGGCTCTCGGCCACGACCGCCCCGATGATCTGCCCCCGGTAGAGCACCTCGGGGCTCTGCAGCACGACGTATTCGCCCTCGGCTTGGTCGGTCAGCCGCGGCGCGTTCCACGGTGTGAGCACCGTGATGACGCCGGGCACCGCTTCGGCCTCGGCGGTGTCGATGCGATCGACCGTCCCCCGTGCGATCGTCGACACCAGCGGCACCAGGTACGCGGGATCCGGCACGGGGTGCTCGTAGGCGTACGGCGCGAGGCCGGCGACCTTCTGGGGCCCGTCGACCCGCGCGGTGGAGGTGCCGACGGCGCGCGTTGCGATGTGCGTCATGCGGATACTCCTTCGTCGTGCCGTCCGGCGAGATCCCGGAGCACACCGGCGACCGTGCGGCGCAGCAGCGGGATCTTGAACGCGTTCCCTTCGAGAGCGTCGGCCTCGACGAGTTCCGCATCGGCCGCCCGGGCGAAAAGGTCGTCGTCGGGGCGTTGTCCGAGAAGAGCGGCCTCGGTGCGGTGTGCGCGCCACGGGCGGTGTGCGACGCCGCCGAATGCGATGCGGCAGCCGGTGACGGTGCCGCCGGAGATGGTGAGTTCGGCAGCGACCGACACGAGCGCGAACGCATAGGAGGCCCGATCCCGGACCTTGCGATAGGTGGACAGTGACGTCTGCGGCGGCGGCAGATGGACGCCGACGACGAGTTCGTCGCGTTCGAGGGTGGTATCGAGATCGGGCCGGTCGCCGGGCAGGCGGTAGAACTCCTCGAGCGCGACGGTGCGCTCACCGTCCGGTCCCGCGACGAGGACCTCCGCATCGAGGGCGAGCAAAGCGACCGCCATGTCGGACGGATGCGTCGCGACGCACTCTTCCGAGGCGCCGAGCACGGCGTGATAGCGCGTGTAACCACCCAGCGCCGAGCATCCACTGCCGGGCTCGCGCTTGTTGCAGGGCGTCGACACGTCGCGGAAGTACACGCATCGGGTGCGCTGCAACAGATTTCCGCCGGTCGTGGCGGCATTCCGTAGTTGAGGGGACGCGCCCGCGAGGAGCGCACGCGTGAGCATCGGGTAATTGCGCCGCACGTCCGGATGGACGGCGAGGGCGCTGTTGCGCACGTTCGCGCCGACCCGGAGGCCTCCGTCCGCGGTGTGCACGACGGTGTCGAGCGGCAGGTGGGAGATGTCGACGAGCATGTCGGGAGTGGCGACGCCCAGTTTCAGGTGGTCGACGAGATTGGTTCCGGCTGCGAGGAATACCGCTTCCGGATTGTCGTGCACGAGTGCGACCGCCGATGCGGTGTCGGTGGGTCGCTCGTAACGAAGCGGCTTCACCGGGTCTGCCCCCGCTCCGCGACCTCGCGGATCGCCTCGACGATGTTGGGGTACGCGGCGCAGCGGCACAGGTTGCCGCTCATGCGCTCCCGGATCTCCTCGTCGTCGAGTTCGGGCGTCCCGTCCAGATCCGAGGTGACGTGGCTGGGGTCGCCGTGCGCGTATTCGTCGAGCATCCCGACCGCGGAACAGATCTGGCCCGGCGTGCAGTACCCGCACTGGAAGGCGTCCTCCTCGAGGAACCGTTCCTGCAAGGGGTGCGGTCCGTCCGCGGCGAGACCGGCGGCGGTGACGATTTCCGCACCGTCGTGTGCGACAGCGAGCGCGAGACAGGTCACTCTGCGCTTCCCGTCGAGAAGGACGGTGCACGAGCCGCACTGGCCGAGGTCGCACCCCTTCTTCGGTGACGTGACACCGAGGCGGTCGCGCAGCGCGTCGAGCACCGTGGTGCGCGCGTCGACGGTGCAGTGTCGTTCGGTGCCGTCGACCGTGAAGGTGACGGAGTGGTCGTGCGGGCCGGGCGGTGCCGTGCCGGTGTCTGCGGTCTCGGATGCCATGGGTCGTCCTCCCGACAGTGGGCTGTCGTTCGGGCATTCCCGATGGGCACCGGCTCCAATCACATCGACGGGGATCGATTCGTCTCCGCGACGTGGACCCGCCGGGAAACGAAGCAGCCCCGATCCCGCTGCGGCAGGACCGGGGCCGGTCGTCGCGTCCCCGCCCGGGTGGAGCGGGCGGGGACGCGAACGTCGATCAGGCCTCGACGAGTTCCTTGGTGGCGTTCGTGAGGGCGGTCACGACACCGGAGATCTCAGCCGACGTCTCGGCATGATCCTTGGCGTGTGCGTCACCGAACTTACCGAAGGTGCCGCCGACGGAGAGGGAGCCGCCCTCGGCGACCTTGCCGCCCGCGATGGCGACAGCCTTGACGGTGTCCTCGAGCGCCCACTTCGCAGCGTTCGCGCTCGGCGATGCGCTGACGACGGCCACCGGCTTGCCCGACAGCGCGCCGGCGCCGTAGGGACGCGACAACCAGTCGATCGCGTTCTTGAGGACGCCCGAGGTCGATCCGTTGTATTCCGGGGTGACGAACAGGACGGCGTCGACACCGGCGACGGCGTCGCGCAGAGCGGCAGCGGCGGCGGGCACCGACTCGCCGTCGATGTCCTCGTTGTAGAACGGCACGTCCGCCAGACCTTCGTGGATCGTCACCTCGACGCCCTCAGGGGCAACGGTGGCCGCGGTCTCGGCGAGCTGACGGGTGACAGCAGCGGAGCGCAGGCTTCCGACGAGTGCGAGGACTCGGGTCTGAGCCATGGTGTACATCCTTCGATCGAGTTGGTTGATTCCGCAATCATAAACGGACCGCGGTCCACTTTCATTCCCACCCGGCTAGAATGTGACCTTGTGAACACTCGCCCGCTGTCGTTGACCGACGACAGCCCCGTCGAACGCGGCGACGCTGCCCGTAACCGCAAGCGTCTGCTCGACGCCGCGACGCAGCTTGTCGACGAACACGGCGTCGACGCCGTCACCATGGAGGCCGTCGCGACGAAGGCGGGCGTCGGCAAAGGAACGGTCTTCCGCCGCTTCGGATCACGCGCCGGCCTCATGCTCGCCCTGCTCGACCACAGTGAACGCGAGTTGCAGCACGCATTCCTGTTCGGACCACCGCCGCTCGGACCGGGTGCCGATCCGATCGAACGCCTCGTGGCCTTCGGCCGTGCGCGGATCGCCCTCGTCGACGTCCAGGGCGAACTGCTCCGGGCCGCCGAGTCCGCAGGTGTGCGGTTCTCGGCTCCGGCTCACCGGGTCTCGCTCATCCACGTCCAGACCCTGCTGCGGGAGGCTGGAACCGTCGGCGATCTCCCGGTACTCGCGCAGGCACTGCTCGCGCCCCTCGACGCGACGCTCGTGCTCCACCAGTGGCGGGAACTCGGATATCCGCTCGAGCGTCTCGCCGATGCGTGGGCCGACCTCGCACAACGCATGACGCGCCCGGCCCACAGGTGACGGCCGCCGGTACGGTGAGGCTCATGACCGCTGCTCTCCGCGCGTTCGTCGTCCTCACCCTCGGTGGGCTGCTGTGTGCATGCAACCCGAGTTCGGCGGCACCGACTGCTACCGATCTCGTGGGCCGGGAGTTCGTATCCACCGAGATCGTCGGCACGCCCGTTCCCGGCGGAGGACCGCTCACCGTCGCGTTTCCCGCGCCCGAACGATTGTCGGCCTACGCAGGCTGCAACCGGATGATGGGCACCGCGGACCTGTCCCGTGGGGTCGTACGCGCGGACGGTCTCGCCACCACGATGATGGCGTGCCCTCCCCCACTCGATGCGGCCGACCAGTGGGTTCAGAACCTCTTCGCTGCCCGTCCTCGATGGCATCTGGACGGGGACGTGCTCACGCTCACGACCAGCACGCTCCGGGTGACGCTCGTCGAGCAGTCGGCCGATAACTGACCCGACCGCGTCACCGAACCGTCGCGCGCCCTGCCCACGCACTGATCCGGCACGTCGAAACGAATCCGGCACGTCAGTACGTACGCACAAGCCATTCCGCGAGCATCCGCGCGCTGTGGTCGATCTGCTGGGGCCAATCCATCGCCGTCTCGTCGGCGTGATCGCTCACGTGCTTGACGAGCCGGCAGCGCGCACCCATGTGCACAGCCGCCGATGCAACGGCAAACCCTTCCATGTCGACGAGATCGGCTCGCACCGCCAGCGCGTCGCGGACCTCGGCGTCGGAGACGAAGGAATCTCCGGTCGCGAGAGTCGTTCCGTCACCGTCCTCGAACGCGAGGGTGTCGCCCACCGGATGACCGAGGCTCCGCAACACCTCGCTGCTGATGTCGTGGTTGATGACGGTGGAGGGGAAATAGAGCCCGCCGTGCGTACTGCGCAGAGCGCCGGCAGTGCCGATATTGACGACGAGCGGCCTGCGCCCCTCCGGATAACGCCCGAGCGCAGCCGTCACCGCGACCGCGGCGGTGACCTTGCCGATGCCCGTGATCAGCACGTCGAAGCGCTCCGGGACGTGCCTCGCCTCCGACTCGGTCGCGGATACGACGAGGATCTCGTTCACCTGTTGCCTCCGTATTTCTGGGGTTCGTGGCAGTTCACTTTGCCGCCTGCGTTGCCCGTTGCGCACGCCCGACCTGAACCCGCACCGTATCCCGGCGTCCTCTCGCGGCCCGGCCCCGGTGGGGCTAATGTTGCGCCAATGACGAACCTGCGCGATCGGATCATCGACGAACTCGGAGTCAAGCCCTCCATCGATCCGCCGAGCGAGATCGACACGCGAGTACAGTTTCTCGCCGACTACCTTGCCTCCACTCCGGCGAAGGGCTTCGTGCTCGGCATCAGCGGCGGTCAGGACAGCACGCTCGCCGGACGACTGTCCCAGCTGGCCGTCGAAAAGCTCCGGGCAGCGGGGCGCGATGCCGAGTTCGTCGCCGTGCGCCTGCCCTACGGACAGCAGGCCGACGAGCACGACGCACAGATCGCGCTGGAGTTCATCCGGCCGGATCGCACCGTGCGCGCTGACATCAAGCCCGGGACCGATGCCACCGCGACCGAAGCCGGACGTGCACTCGGCGAAATCTCCGGCCACGGAGCCACCATTCGCGATTTCGTCCGGGGCAACATCAAGGCACGCGAGCGCATGATGCTCCAGTACGCGATCGCCGGCGAACTCGGCCACCTCGTGGTCGGGACCGACCACGCCGCCGAGGCCGTCACCGGCTTCTACACCAAGTACGGGGACGGCGGAGTCGACATCACGCCGCTGGCCGGACTCACCAAGCGGCAAGGCGCTGCGTTGCTGCGAGAACTCGGTGCACCCGAGAGCACCTGGAGCAAGGTCCCCACCGCCGATCTCGAAGACGATCGTCCGGCGCTGCCCGACGAAGAGGCCCTGGGTATGAAGTACAGCGAGATCGACGACTATCTCGAAGGCAAGGACGTCACCGACGACCTCGCGAAGCGACTCGAAGGCAAGTTCCTCGAGACGCACCACAAGCGCGTCATGCCGGTGGCACCGTCCGACACGTGGTGGAAGTGAGCTGAACGCCTGCGGGCGGTCAGCCGCCTGCGAACGGCGGCAGCACGTCGACGCGAGCACCCGCCAGGCGGGACAGGTCGCGGGTGAGTTCCCCGGTGCCGCCCTCTCCCGGCTCGACGAGATACGCGGCGACCGACAGCACACGTTCCATCGCCGGTCCGTACCGCTCGACGAGCACTGTCCGGAGCGCACCGAGATCGGATCCGGCGGGTAACGCCACCGTCTCCTTCTCGCACCCCGACGCGTCGGTTGCGGCGGCGAAGTACCGCACCTCGATCCCGTTCACCACGTCAGCCACCGATTGCTCCCATACTGCGTTGAGGCGGGACGAAATCCGCCGCGTCGATCCCGTGCCCGGCCCACTTGTTCCACATGGCACCACGCCAGAGGTCCATCAGTTCGTCATCGGTTGCGCCGCCCCGCATCGCGGCCCGCAGGTCCGTCTCCTGGTCGCTGAACAGGCACGATCGGACGGTGCCCTCCGCGGTGAGGCGGGTGCGGTCGCAGTCGGAGCAGAACGACCGGGTCACCGACGCGATGATCCCCACGGTCGCGGGTCCACCGTCGACGAGCCAGCGCTCCGCCGGCGCGGACGGATCTTCTCGCTCCGTCTCGGTGAGCGTGAAACGTGTGCCGAGCACGTCGAGCAGACCTTGCGCGGGCACCATCCGCGACCGGGCCCATTCGTGGTCGGCGTCGAGCGGCATCTGTTCGATGAACCGCAGTTCCACCTGCTCGTCGAGGCACCATTCGAGCAGGTCCGCAGCGCCGTGCAGGGTTTCCGGCATCAGCACGGCATTGATCTTCACCCGCGAGAAGCCCGCGTTCTTCGCGGCGCGGACGCCTGCCAGCACCGAACCGAGGCGATCCCGGCGGGTGAGTTCCGCGAAATGCTCGCGGTCGATCGTGTCGAGGGAGATGTTGACGCGGCTGAGCCCGGCGCGGGCCAGAGCGTGCGCCCGGTGCTCGAGACCCACCGCGTTGGTCGTGACCGCCAGCGGGATTCCGGGCGCGACCTTCGAGCAACCCTCGATGATCGCTTCGAGATCGCGTCGCACGAGGGGTTCCCCGCCGGTGAAGCGCACCTCGCGGACTCCGAGTCGCCCGGTTGCGATTCCCACCAGGCGCACGATTTCGTCGACGGTGAGGAGTTGCTCGCGAGGGATGGCAGGCAGCCCCTCTTCCGGCATGCAATAGGTACAGCGCAGCGAGCATTTCTCCGTGATCGAGACGCGCAGGTCGCGGGCGACCCGCCCGAAACGGTCGACCAGATCGGGCACATCGGGCCTGTCGGACGTGTCGTCGGCACGTCCACGTACGAGGGGAATCCCTACGTTCACCGCCGTCATCCGATCACCGCCACCATGCGCCCAGTATGCCCACTGCCGGTGGCCCGCGAACACCGAACTACCCGAAGCCTCGTGGCAGTCCGCAGGTACTCGGGCGGACGCGAACTCGATTGTGCCTAGGATTGGCCCCATGACGAGCGGCAAGCGGTCCGTGGAGGAACACGAACGGTACGTGGCGGAATTACTCGGGACCCTCCTCTCGGGATCCACCGTGACCGTCCCACTGTCCCGTGCCCTGCATCGCACGCTCGCGGAGACGATCACGTCTCCGCTCGATCTGCCCCCGTTCCGGAACTCCCAGATGGACGGGTACGCGGTCGCGTCGAGCACTGTGTCCGACGCGCCGGTGACGTTGCCCGTGCAGGGCGTCGTCGCGGCCGGAGACACAACCGGGGCCCTCGCCCGCGGAAGCGTACTGAAAATCATGACCGGCGCCCCGATGCCGGAGGGTGCCGACGCCGTCGTCCCCGTCGAGGACACCGCAGCCGACGAGGACGCCGGGACCGTGACCATCGGGAGAGGCACCCGACCGGGCGAGTTCGTCCGGGAAGCAGGCAGCGACGTCCGGACGGGCGATCGCTTGTTGTCGGCGGGCACGGTGCTCGCGGCACGCCACATCGCGGTGCTCGCCGCCGTCGGGCTGACGAACATCCCGGTCCGCGCACGGCCGCGGGTCGCGGTGATCTCGACCGGGTCCGAACTCGTCACCGCCGGAGACGTGCTCGGACCCGGGCACATCTACAACTCCAACGGACCGGCGCTGGCCGCGAGTGCCAGCGCCAACGGTGCCGACGTCGTATCGATCGACCACTGCCACGACGACCCCGACGAGTTCGCCAAGATGCTCGCCTACGCCGCGGGCGTCGCCGATGTGATCTTCACCTCGGGAGGGGTGTCGAAAGGCGACTTCGAAGTCGTCAAGGACACTCTGGAACCACTGGGCGGCGATTTCGTGTCGGTGGCGATGCAGCCCGGCGGTCCGCAGGGATCGGCGGTGATCGACGGTGTGCCGGTGCTGACCTTCCCCGGCAATCCCGTCAGCGCGCTGGTGTCGTTCGAAGTGTTCGCGCGTCCGGTGCTCCGGGCAGCAGCGGGCTACCCGCCCGTGACGGCCGAAATGCTGCCCCTCGCCACGGATCTGACCTCGATCCCCGGCAAGCGCCAATTCCTGCGCGGTGCCCTCGACGGCCGGACCGTGATACCCGCGGCCGGACGCGGATCGCACCTCGTCGCCGGGCTCGCCGCAGCCGACGTGCTGCTCGACATCCCCGCCGACACCGTCTCACTCGAAGCTGGAGACCTCGTGAAAGTACTGACGCTGTGACCGAATTGAGCCACCTCGACGACCAGGGCCGCGCCCGGATGGTCGATGTGTCCGCGAAGGCCGACACCACCCGCACAGCGCTCGCCGCCGGGCGGCTCGTCACCACACCGGAGGTGGTGGCACTCGTGCGCGCCGACGACATGCCGAAGGCCGACGTGCTCGCCACCGCCCGCATCGCCGGTATCGCCGCCGCCAAGCGCACCTGGGAATTGATCCCCCTGTGTCACCAGCTGGCGTTGTCGTCGGTGAAGGTGAACTTCGGTTTCACCGACACGGCGATCACCATCGAGGCCACCGCCAAGACCAAGGGACCGACCGGAGTCGAGATGGAGGCGCTCACGGCGGTCGCCGTCGCGGGGCTCACCTTGCACGACATGGTCAAAGCCGTCGATCCCGCCGCGGTTCTCGACGGTGTCCGGCTCCTGTCGAAGGAAGGCGGCAAGCGTGGTCGCTGGCATCGCGACGACCTCGACGCCACGACCGGCACCGAAGCCCACGAGGCAGGCGCGGACGGGGTCGAGGCGGACGAGACCGAACCGACGGGGCGTTCCGCTGTGGTCGTGGTGGCGTCCACGGGCGTCGCCGCGGGCACCCGCGAGGATCGCACCGGCCCCGTCATCGAGAAATGGCTCACAGAGCAAGAATTCACCGTTCGCGGGCCACTCGTGTACGCCGATGCGCAGATCGCGGCAGGTCTCGCCGACGCGCTCAGCGGCGGACCGGCGCTGATCGTGACCACCGGAGGCACCGGCGCGTCGCCGACCGACGCCACCCCCGAGGCGACCCTGGCCGTGCTGGACCGCGAACTCCCCGGAATCGCAGAGTCGATCCGCCGGCGCGGACTCGACGCGACACCCCACGCGGTGCTCTCCCGCGGGGTCGCCGGACTGGCGGGCCGCACCGTCGTCGTGAATCTTCCGGGGTCGCCCGGCGGCGTGAAGGACGGACTCGCAGCGCTCGAGCCGATCCTCGATCATCTGTTGGCGCAGGTCGCGGGAGGCGGAGCACATGAGTGACGGTATCGACACCACAGGACGCATCGCCGAATCCGGCGGGAGCAGCGAAGTGCTGGCGCGGATTTCGGCGGAGCCACTGGACCCTGCCGTGGTCGACGTTGCGGTGGCCGGGCCACGGCACGGCGCCGTGGTGGTGTTCACCGGCGTCGTGCGCAATCACGACGGCGGGCAAGCCGTGACCGCGCTCGAGTATCAGGCGCATCCCGACGCCGAGGCCTTCATGCGCCGATGCTGCGAGGAGGTAGCCGGTAGATCGGGGCTCCCCGTCGCCGCCGTACACCGAGTGGGCCATCTCACCATCGGCGATCTCGCGCTCGTCGCGGCCGTCGCCGCACCGCACCGCGCCGAAGCCTTCGCCACGTGCGCCGAACTGGTCGAACGCATCAAACAGGAGGTGCCGATCTGGAAGCGTCAGCACTTCACGCACGGCGTCACGGAGTGGGTGGGGCTGTAGCCGGGCCGGTCGTACCGTGCCGACTGTGCGGTAGGGTGATGTGGTTCGGGTGTCACGAAGACGCCCACCGTCGTGGGATACCAGCGGATCGGGATCGTGCCCGGCCTGCGCGCAGACTGCAGATCGATTGCACACTGCACGGCTTTCCTTGCGGCGATCACGTCAGCACCACGGGAACACTTCCCGTCGAGTGCACACACGCCGCAGTGAAAGGCAGCGCTGTTCTATGACCACATCTTTTTCCGATCTCGGTGTTCCCCGTCCTCTCGTCGCTACGTTGAGTGACTCCGGAATCACCAGCCCCTTCCCGATTCAGGTCGACACCCTTCCCGACACCCTCGCGGGTCGCGACGTGCTCGGACGGGGCCGTACGGGCAGCGGCAAGACCCTCGCCTTCTCCATCCCCCTCACCGCACGCCTCGCCGGCGGTTCCACCCGCGCCGCAGGCCGCCCCCGCGGCCTCGTGCTTGCTCCGACCCGCGAACTCGCAACGCAGATCGCCGCGGTCGTCGAGCCTCTCGCCCATTCGTCGGGCCTCCGAGTGACCACCATCTTCGGTGGCGTGTCGCAGAGCCGTCAGGTCGAGGCACTCCGCCGCGGCGTCGACATCGTCATCGCCTGCCCGGGACGCCTCGAAGATCTCATGCGCCAGAAGTTCGTCTCCCTCGACGCGGTCGAGATCACCGTGCTCGACGAGGCCGACCACATGGCCGATCTCGGCTTCCTCCCCGGCGTCACGCGCATCATGAATGCAACCCCGAGCGACGGTCAGCGCCTTCTGTTTTCGGCGACCCTGGACAACGGAGTCGACAAGCTCGTCAAGCGCTTCCTCCACAACCAGGTCATGCACTCGGTGGACGAAGCCAACTCCCCCGTCGCGGCGATGACCCACCACATCTTCGACGTGCCCGGGCTCGACGCCAAGAAGGACCTGATCCGCACCCTTGCCTCCGGCAACGGCCGCCGAATCCTGTTCATGCGCACCAAGCATCAGGCACGCAAGCTGGCCAAGCAGCTCACCGATTCGGGAATCCCCGCAGTCGATCTGCACGGCAACCTGTCGCAGAACGCCCGCGACCGCAACCTCGCCGCCTTCTCCTCGGGTGAGGCGCGAGTGCTCGTCGCAACCGACGTCGCCGCCCGCGGTGTGCACGTCGACGACGTCGAACTCGTCGTGCACGTCGATCCCCCGGCCGAGCACAAGGCGTACCTGCATCGTTCGGGCCGCACCGCGCGCGCCGGAAGTGCCGGCGACGTCGTCACGCTCGTTCTTCCGGACCAGCGCCGGGATCTCGCTGCGATCATGCGCAAGGCGGCGATCAACGTCACCCCGATCAAGTCGACCGCGAAGTCAGAGCACGTGCTCGCACTCGTCGGCGACATCGCGCCTTATGTCGCGCCGAAGCCGGTGCAGGCGCCGGCAGCCGGTTCGTCCCGGCCGCAGCGGGCCGGTGGCGCGGGACGCCGCCGTGCCCCGTCGCAGGGTGGCGCAGCACGCCAGGGTTCCTCGTCGCGCCAGGGTTCGTCTTCTCGTCAGGTGAGCGGGTCCGGCACGCGTCAGGCCGCTCCGGCAGGACAGCGTTCGTCCACCGGTCACGGTGGAGCGGCAGCCACCGGTCGTCGTCGCGCAACGCGTCAGACGTCCACCCCGCGCTGATCTCCCCCGGCGGGCTCAGCGCGCCGTGAACCGGTGGACGGCGTACATCGCGTCGCCCGACACCGGTTCCGTCGCAACGCATCCCGCCAACCGCTCACGGACGGCGTCCGCGTCGAGATCGGTACCGATCACCACCAACGTGGTGCAGTCGGGGACCTTCTCGCCGCGGCTCACCGGTTCGAAGCGGATGTGGTCACCGACGGTGTGCAGACGGTAGGTACTCACGCGTAGTCCTGCTGCGACACGCACATAACCTTTGATACGAAACACCCCCGCGGGCTGGTTCTCGAGAAAATCGACCAGCACGCGGGGGTGTAACGCGTCCTGGGTCTCGAACGTGACGGCCTCGTAGTCGTCGTGCAGGTGCGGATGGTCGTGGTCGTCGTCCGAATAGAGCAGTTGATCGAGGGTCAGTTGCTCCCCCGGTTGCGGACCGGGACGCTCGGGGATGTCGAACAGCAATGCCGGATCGATCCGCGCGTGCTCGGTCGAAACCACTGCGGCACGGGGATTGAGACCGCACACCGCACCGAGCAGATCGTCGTGGGCGTCGCTGTCGATGCGGTCGGTCTTGTTGAGCAGCACCAGATCTGCGAGCGCAACGTGTTGTTCGATCTCGGGATGCCGTGCCCTGGACACCTCGAATTCCACGGCGTCGACGACGAGCACGAGACCGCCGTAGGTGACGAAGGGATTCTCCGAACCCGCCACAAGGCGGATCATGTTGCGCGGCTCGGCCAGCCCGCTGGCTTCCACGACGATGACGTCGAGGTCCGACGACCGGTTCGCAAGCCGGTCGAGCATCGCATCCATATCACTGACATCGACTGCGCAGCAGAGACATCCGTTGCTGAGCGACACCATAGAGTCGACCTGGCCGGCGACCATCATCGAGTCGATGTCGACCGACCCGAAATCGTTGACGATCACACCGATCCGCGCCCCGCGCGTGTTGCGCAGGAGATGATTGAGCAGGGTCGTCTTGCCCGCGCCGAGGAACCCGGCGACCACCAGCACCGGTATCTGCTTCTTCGCCATACCGTGAGAGTAGCGGCGCTGCCTCGGGTGGCTCCGGCGACATCCGTCCGCCGGAACCACCCGCGAGCGCGTCAGCTACCGCGTTTGATCCACTCCTCGAGGTGAGGAGATTCCGTCCCGATCGTGGTGCCGTCGCCGTGGCCGGTATGCACCGTGGTCTCGGCGGGCAGTGCGAACAGCTTGTCGCGGATCGACCCGATGATCGTCGGGAAATCCGAGAACGAACGCCCGGTCGCGCCCGGCCCGCCGGAGAACAGAGTGTCGCCGGTGAACAGCTCGCCGGCTTCCGGCAGATACAGGCAGACCGAACCCGGCGAGTGACCCGGTGTCGCGATCGTCTGGATATCGGTGCCCGCCACCGAGATACGCTGACCGTCCTCGATAGTGCCGTGCGCGACGCCCGGGTGGGTCATCTCCCAGAGCATGTCGTCGGCGGGGTTGAGGAGGATCGGTGCGTCGAGCTTCTCCGACAGTTCGGGTGCGACGGTGATGTGGTCGTTGTGCGCGTGGGTGCAGACGATCGCCACCACCTTGCGGTTGCCGACGGCGTCGATGATCGGCTGCGCGGTGTGCGCGGCGTCGATCACCACCACTTCGTCGTCGTTGCCGACGAGCCAGATGTTGTTGTCGACTTCCCACTCGCCACCGTCGAGAGCGAAGGTTCCGTGGGTGACGACGCGGTCGACCCGGATCGGCGACACGCTGCTCACAGGATCACCACCGAGCGGAGAACCTCGCCGCGGTGCATCGTCTCGAATGCCTTCTCGACATCGTCGATGCCGATGCGCTCGGTGACGAACTTCTCGAGCGGCAGTCGTCCCTGCTGGTACAGGTCGACGTACGTCGGGAAGTCGCGTTCGGGCAGGCAGTCTCCGTACCACGAACTCTTGAGCGATCCGCCGTGCGAGAAGAAGTCGACGAGCGGCATCTCGAGGGTCATGTCCGGCGTCGGAACACCGACCAGGACGACGGTACCGGCCAGGTCACGGGCGTAGAACGCCTGCTTGTAGGTCTCCGGGCGGCCGACCGCGTCGATCACCACGTCCGCACCGAAACCGCCGGTGATCTCCTTGATGGCCTCGACCGCGTCGGTCGACCTGGAGTTGATCGTGTGGGTCGCGCCCAGGTCGGTTGCCCACTCGAGCTTCTTGTCGTCCCGGTCGACGGCGATGATCTTGCTCGCACCGGCGAGTCGGGCGCCCATGATCGCTGCGTCGCCGACGCCGCCGCATCCGATGACCGCGACGGACTGGCCGCGAGTGACGCCGCCGGTGTTGACCGCTGCGCCCAGGCCGGCCATGACGCCGCACCCGAGCAGACCCACCACGGCGGGATCCGCGCTCGGATCGACCTTGGTGCACTGACCCGCATGCACGAGGGTCTTGTCGGCAAACGCGCCGATACCCAGCGCCGGTGTCAGCTCGGTGCCGTCTTCGAGCGTCATCTTCTGCGTCGCGTTGAACGTCGAGAAGCAGTACTGGGGCTGACCACGCTTACACGCCCGGCACTGCCCGCACACGGCGCGCCAGTTGAGGACGACGAAATCGCCCACCGCAACCGAGTCGACGCCCTCGCCCACCGACTCGACGACGCCTGCGGCCTCGTGCCCGAGCAGGAAGGGGAACTCGTCGTTGATCCCGCCCTCACGGTAGTGCAGGTCGGTGTGGCACACACCGCACGCGGCGATCGCGACGACGACCTCGCCCGGTCCGGGATCGGGTATCACGATGGGCACGACCTCGACGGGTGCCCCCTTCGCGCGTGCAACGACTCCGCGAACTGTCTGTGACATGGTGAGGTCTCCTTCAACGAGATGTGGCTTGCGCCGATCGGTGATACCGACCCTATCGCTTGCGGGCACCTCGACTACCTGATCGAACAGCGAGCCCGACCCGCCCGAAAGACCAGAGGGTGCGACTCGGGAATCCGATGCGAAACCCGTCACGCCTCTCGGAAGCGCAGACCCCGAGCCGCGAGTTCCTCCCCGAGAATGCGGATCGCTCTCGGGCCGACCCCGTGGATGCGCAGCAGTTCCTTCGGGGTCGCAGTGGTCAGGTGTTCGAAATCGGTGTACCCGTGCTGGAAGAGGGCTCGACGGGACACCTTGCCCATCGCAGCCGGAAACTCTGTGCCGAACGACCCGTCGGAATCGTCCACGCGTCTGTCCTTCCCTTTTTACCCTGGTTCACACGGACGATACGGGCCGCGAGAGGTAGCGAAGCCCGTTCGCCGCACCCGGTTCGGTACGTGAGGGATGTAACACGCGGCCGCGTTTTCGCGACGTGTGATGTGACCCGCCCCGCATCCTCGCACCGGATGTCCGACAGGTGATACGGATTGGAAACAACCCATGGCCAACGAAAAGCCGTCGTCACGCAGCAAGGTCTTCGCCGGCGTGCTAGCGCCGATCGCGCTCGGAGTCGCGGCGGCAGTCGCCATCGCGTGGCCGCAACCGACCCCGCCCACCGTCGCCGACCCCGCTCTGGCGGGTTTGGCCTCGACAGCCGACTGTCACGACATGGTCAGCATCGGCGTGGGCGGCCGCGGCGATACCCCTCGCGACCAGACGAAGATGCTCGTCGACGAGAAGGGCAACAAGTTGCCCGCGGCGCAGCAGGGCGCGTACCGGAGCCACTGGGTGGATCCGGTGATCAACGCGCCGCTGGAGGACCACGAGGGCGACAACGGGTACGCGGCGATCTACATCGAGTATCCCGCCGACCTGTCGAGCTACGAAGACGCCGTGAACACGGGCGCCGACAACACCATCCAGGTCATGAAGGCCATCCAGGCCTCGTGCCCCGACACCCAGTTCGCCATCGTCGGCTTCAGCGAAGGCGCGGATGTCGCCCGGCGTGCGGCGATGCAGATCGGCAACCAGACACAGAACCCGGACGGCACCTGGCCCAATGGCGATCCCAGCGCGGTCACGGGAGTCGTCATTCTGTCCGACGCCGGCCGCGGCGTCGACGGAGAATTCTTCCCGGGCGCCAAGGATCCCAGCAATCCCGACGGATTCGACCGCCCCTACGACCCGAGCGCGGGCACAGCCCCCGGCGGCGGAGCGTTGCCCGGAACAGGCGGTGAGTTCGGCAAGCTGAACGGCAAGGTTGCCTCCTTCTGCTCCGAGGGCGACTTCGCGTGCTCGACGCCCGACAACATCTCCCTGATCGAACTGCTCGTCAACCTCGGACGGCAGGTGAACGGTGATGCCATCGAGCGTGAAGGGCTGACCCCCGCAACGGGCGCCGATCTCGCACAGGTCCTCGGCCGGGTCGCGCTCCTCGCCCTCGCCGATGTTTCCGCCGACGAAGACTGGATGCGTTCGGACGAGACGTTCCTCGACGTGCTGATCAAGGTGTCCGAGCCCGGCTACGTGCCCGAGGCCAAGACGACGCCGGTCGCAGCCGACGGGTCCGAGCCCATTCCGGCGGATCGCCTGGCCAACCTCGCATACCTCCCGGAGAAGCTCCTCAAGGAAGTCATCGGATTGGTCCGGACCAACCAGAACACCCTCGCGGTGATCATGAGCGACCCCTACGACCAGACCTTCGGCTACAACCGGGAGACCGACGACCACTACGGTCACCACTTCGACTACTGGGACGACGACATCGACGGTAAGGGCACCAGCACCGTCGACTATGCGGCCGCGTGGCTCACTCACCTCGCCGAGCAGGCCAAGCAGGGCAAGCCGGTGTCCAGCGACGCCGAAGCCAAGGCGGCGCGGATGATGGCCGCCGCCGAAGCTGCGGAAGCCTCCGAGACCACGGAGACCTCCGAGACGACACCCGCGTCGCCCAGCGATCAGGCGAACCCGCAGACGTCGCCGGCTCAGGACGGCGCCGTACCGGCACCCCCCGCTCCGGCACCGGGTGCTCCCGTACCGGGTGCTCCCGTACCGGGCGTCGCCCCCGCTCCGACCGCCCCTTCCGGCGCGCCTTCCGTGGCACCGGTTCCGGGCACCGTCCCCGCCCCCGAAGGTGCCGGCATGCCGGTGCCGCCCACCGGCGAACCGAGCACCGGTCAGCCGACCACCGGTGAGCCGACAACGGAGCAGCCGACGGGCACTACGGCTCCGGCCACCACGACGGCGCCTACGACGACGCCGTCGCCGCAGCCTGTTCCCTGATCGTCCCTGAACCGAAGAACTCGGCGTCAGCTCTCGCGGCTTTGACCCCGGCCTCGGAACCGAGAGCCGCGGCCTCGCCACGGGAGCTGACGCCGAGTTTTTTGAGCACGTTCGCCACGTGGAATTTCACCGTGGCCTCGGTGACCCCGAGACTCTCCGCGATGGCGCGGTTGCGTCGGCCCGCCACCAGATGCCCGAGGACTTCCACTTCCCGCGAGCCGAGGGCGCTCAGTGCGTCGAGCGCCGGGCCCTCTGCCGTGGGCGACGGAAGATCGAGTGGCAGTCGGACAGACACGCGGCAACCCCATCCCGCGGTGGCTTCGGTGTCGATGACGCCCCCGAGCGCGTCGACCCGATCTCGCAAGCGTCGTTCGAGTTCGAGGGCATCGAGATCGCCGGGTCCGTCGTCGCGGATGTCGACGAGCAGGCTCGTACCGTCGCAGTTCCATGCCACTCGGATACGGTGGACGCCGGCTTGAGCCGACAGCGCCAGCACTGCGCCCCGGGCCAGGGCGCGGGCAGCGTGTGCGATCTCCCCCGGCAGTCCTCGCCCGTCGACGGGAGGCGCCACCATGTCCAGCTTCAAGTCGTGGTGACGGACCAGTCCGCGCAACTCGCCGTGCATCCGCGCGAAGGCGGTGGTCACCGCCTCTTCCGCGAGTTCGCGATGAAGGTCGACCGACGACCTCAGGCCGATGAGAGCTGCGGTCGCCGTCTCCCGAGCCGTCGTCCTGGCCCGGCTGTCGTCGAGGTCGCGGGAGCGGAGCGTCGCGAGAAGGGTCTCGAGCGTGGCGGCGTGAGCCTCGGTGAGTTCGGCGACGGTCCGCGCACGTTCGGCGGACGCCGCGCGCGACTCTGCAAGGTAGGCCGGACTGGCGCTCTGCACCTGCAACTGGATGGCGGTAGCGACGAGGCCGAACAGAGCGCTCGTCAGTGCGAGCGGCGTCGAGGCGGTCCAGGTTCCCTGCCGGGGAAGGAGGACCAGCAGCGTGTCGGTGCGGTCCAGCACCGCCCACGCGTCGCGATCACGACCCGCGAGCCGAACGCTTCCACGTTTCGTCCGGTCCACGGAGAGATCGCACCGGATGCGGTCGAGTTCGGCGATGGTGACCCGGTCGACGATCGCCGGGTCTCCCGCGACCTTGCGGGGCCTGCCGGTGCATTCGCGGGTGAAGACCACCAGAGCGGTGTGCGGAACGAAGTCCGAGAGCAGTGTCGAGAACCGCACACCGATTTCCGGCAACGGACCCACCAGCACGTCGCGCAGGGCGGCCAGAAGCTCTTCGGTCCCGTACTCGGTCGTGCCGTCTGCTGCTGTTCGGGTCACCGGCTTGCCGGTCACTGTCGTGCTGTTCACTACGGAAAGATATCGCGGGACCTATGCGACTTCTGCCGCCCACCGGCGAGGGCTCACAGGCCCGGAAACGATTGTCCACGTGCAGTTAAGGGGACTCGAACCCCTTGACCCCCACACTGCCACTGTGAAGACGAGAAGGTCACCATGTCACGGGGGTGCTATCGCGTCAGCTCTACCAGCAATTACTCGTACCAGCGCGTCTACCTTGTATCACCTCGTGGCATACCGAGTCAGGACAGAGCTAGGACATCTGGTCAAGTCCCAAGTAGTGGTGTAACTCGGCGGCACAGGCGCGGGCTGGATGCCGGCCGGGAGCGTAGATACCTGAATTCGACACCGCGTGTATGTGGTTGACATTCAGGCTGTCTCGTACTCGCGGGCGTTCTGGTCGTAGGTGTGCTCGGACTGGGGCCCACTTACGGCAAGGGATCGGCGTTGACGAAACGACAGTGGGCGGTCAGGGGTCTCGGGGACTACCCCGAGATTGATTCGGAGGAACTCCAGACGTGGGTGAATACCAGTAAGCGGGCCCTGCAGTCGGCCGGGGTCGTCGAGGCGTTCGGTGTCGCCGCCGGTGAGCGGGTCACGATCCGCATGAACCCGGGAGAGACCTGGCTCGTCCGCTGACCCCCGCTCAGTACAGTCGAACCAGCGGGTCCAACTAGTTGGAATAGTTCAACTGGTATAACTTTCGACATGAGCCCTCGACGCGAACCAAGCCGTTCACAGTCAGCCCCTTCGGGCAAATTCGCCGCGACGGTCGTTATGGGAGAGAAGGGGCAGATAGTCATTCCCAAGGGAGCGCGCGACCTCCTCGGCATCGGCCCAGGTGACACGTTGCTGCTTCTTGCGGACATCGACCGAGGAATCGCCGTCGTGCGGCCGGAGCTCTTCGAGGGCTTTCTCGAGCAAGCCCTGAACGCCACTCTTCAACCGCCCACCGCGGACACCGCGGAGGAAACGTCATGAGCGTCGTGTCTTGTCGTGATGTCACTCGGAGTTTCGGTGATCTCGCCGCCGTGGACGGGGTGAGCCTGAGTGTCGAGCAGAACGAGGTCGTCGGCATCATCGGCCCCAATGGGGCTGGAAAAACGACGCTCCTCAACTGCCTGGAGGGCCTGGACGTACCCACGTCCGGTTCGATCGACGTGCTCGGCTTTTGCCCGGTGAAGGATGCCCACGTGCTCGCGCAGCGGGTAGGTGTCCAGCTGCAGCACGCGGCTCTGCTGCCCAGATTGAAGGTGGGCGAGGCGCTGGAACTGTTCTCGTCGTTCTATGCCCGGCCGATGCCCTGGCGTCCGCTTCTGGAGACTCTCGGGATCGCAGCCAAGGAGAAATCCTATGTGGCCAAGCTATCCGGTGGAGAGCGACAGCGCGTGTTCATAGCGCTTGCCCTTATTCACGACCCGGAGCTGCTCTTCCTCGACGAGCTCACCACCTCACTCGACCCGCAGGCGCGCCTGGCGATGTGGGAGGTGGTCCGCGACATTCGCCGACGCGGCAAGACGGTCGTCCTCACGACGCACTACATGGAGGAGGCCGAGGCGCTCTGCGACCGGGTCGCGATCATAAACCAGGGCAGACTCGTCGCTCTGGACACCGTCCGGGGGCTCATTTCGGCTCACGGAGGAGATTCCACGTTGCGACTGACTCTCGACCGCCCCACACCGCCCACCCTGACCTCCGTGGAAGGGGTCTCCTCGGTGAACTCCGACAACGCCGTGACAATCATCCGTGGACGCGGGGCATTTGCCCAGAATGTGCTTTCCCACCTGACGCAGGCCGGGGCCGTGGTGACCGACATGACCATGAGCTCACCCGGGATGGAAGAGGTATTTCTCAACCTGACCGGACGCACGATGCGAGAGGCGCCCTGATGCGGACATATCGGACACTAATCCTCACCCTTGCCCGCTCCACACTGCGCGAGCCGGTGGGATTCTTCTTCACACTGATCTTCGCGCCCATGCTGATGGTGATTCTGGGGCTGATCTTTGGCAACGATCCAAGCCCAGAGTTCGGCGGGCGAGGCTTTGTGGCCGCCACGCTCCCTGCCTACGCCTCACTGGTGGTGGCGATCATGGGCGTTCTCACGCTGCCAGTGAGCCAACTGCAGCTCCGCGAGAGCGGCGCCCTGCTGAGACTGCGGGCCACACCGCTTCGCCCGCAGTCCTACGTCGCCGCCGACCTCACCGTCAACTTCCTGATCGGTCTGACAGGGATCGCCTTTGCCCTGATGGTGGGGATTCTCGGCTTCGGGGTGCGACCGGAGGGCAACCTGGTGTCAGTGCTCGCGGCCGCGGCGCTCGGACTGGTCGCGTTCCTGGCGCTCGGTTACACGCTGGCGGCAATCTACCCATCTGCGGCCGCAGCGACGGGCATCGGGAACGGGCTGATGATCCTGCTGATGATGACGTCGGGGGCGTTCGTGCCGCTGGCCGTACTCCCGGAAGGCGTACAGCGTGTGACGGAATTCTCGCCGATCCGTCACCTGGTTGACCTGATGCAAGGCCTGTGGAACGGCGATCCATGGTCCAACTACGGGCTTGCCACGGCCGTACTCGTCGGCATGATCGTCATCTTCGGCACCATGGGCGCCCGGTTGTTCAAGTGGAACGCAGCATGAACCGCTCGGTGAATCGAACCAACATGGACCGGGCGCCATTCCGGGAGAACATCGGCTAACGGGTCAAACCCCAGTGGTCGAGTCCCGAGTAGTCATGCAAACTCTCGCCTCGTGCGGTCACTGGACTGGAACGATGCGTTCGGGTAGGCCTATTCGCCGAACAGAGGAAGGCGGCAAGGCTGCCGCCGATCACCCTACGGATTCTGCGGCACTCGTCAGTCTCCCGGATCCTCGCGGCGGGCGTGCCCGCCGACGTGGTGGCGGCCTGGCACGGGCACAGCGAAAGGACGACTCAGGCGGTCTACGGCCGGGTTTCTGACGACCGGCTCGCGGCCGCGTCGTCCGCGATATCCGGAGCAATAGGACAGAGTCATGACATTCCGACCCCCGACCGCACCTGTCCAGGACAGCGAGAAGCCCCCTCCGATGCAGATCGGAGGGGGCTTCTGTTCTGTGGAGCTAAGGGGACTCGAACCCCTGACCCCCACACTGCCAGTGTGGTGCGCTACCAGCTGCGCCATAGCCCCGTATCCATTTTTCGGCACCGGGGGCAACCCCGTGCGCTGAAAGAAAGTTACACCATCGCGCTCGTCGCCAACAAATCGCCTGGTAGACGACGGAACGGTGGAGACGTTCTGCCGATGCCTCCCACCGCGGTCCGCGTCGTCAGCCGACGATGTCGGTGACCCAGTTCTCGTTGCCGAGCGCGTCGATGACGGTGCCGTTGTAGATCACGGCAGGAGTGCCGGTCGCGCCGGTGGTGGCGAGCTTCTGACGACCCGCCTCGGCGTCGATCGCAGCCTGTTCCATGCGGGTGCCGTCGGTGATGCACTGCACGGTCTCGTCGGACGCTCCCGCATCGCGGGCCAACTGGGCGAGAGCGGCGTTGTCGAGATCGCTGTCGCTACCCTCCGCCGGCTGCGTGTCGGGCGAGAGCAACGTGTCGTGGAACTTCGAGAACACCGCCGCGTCACCGCTTTCCGCGACGCACTGCGCGGCCGCCACGGCACGCGTCGAGTAGTCACCGCTGCTCGACAGCCGGTCGAGGAACGCAAGGATGTGGTAGCGAACGGCGATATCACCGTTGTCGATCGCCTGGGCAAGTTCCTGCGAGTGCTTGTGCTCGAGTTCGGCGCAGTACGGGCACATCGGGTCCTCGTAGAGGTCGATGGTCGCCGCGGCGTCGGGCCTGCCGACGAGAATCGCCCCGTCCTCGAGGCCCACCTCTACCGCCGCGTTCTGCACCGTGCCGTACCCGTCGTTGCGGGCATCGCTACCGCCCGACGACAACAGCACACCGCCGATGACGAGCGCCGCGATCACCACGACGGCAACGCCACCGAGGATGTAGGTGAACTTGTTCGACGTCGGCTCAGGTGTGTACTTCGCCGACTTGACCTTCTTCGCATTCACGACATCTGCCCTTTGTTCGTCTGAGAATGTCCGGGTTCACTCTGCCACTGTGGACTGAGGGCGCACTGAGAACGTCCGCGATCCGGGGCCGAGTGCAAGTGGTGTGCGTGGGAACACCATGAGCCACGCAGACGCCGCGAGGAATCCGAGGTCGCGCAGGATCTCGGAGAGGTAGTCCCAGGCGCCGACGTCGTTCACGACCCCACCACCCCCGAAGCACCCACAGTCGATGGACAGACCGCGTGCCCACGCGGACGCGATCGCCGCGATGAGCACGACCAGGCCGATCGCACTCGCCACTGCCGCCGGTCGCACGGCCAGACCCACCAGCAGCAGTAGCCCCAGCGCGAGTTCGAGCGCCGGGAAGACCGCTGCGAAGGGTCGCACCAGATCGGACGGAAGGAGTTGGTACGCCCGTACCGCCACCACGGTCTGGGTGGGGTCGGAGAATTTGATCCACCCCGAGACCAGCCAGACGGCGGCGAGAGTTACACGCGCGACCGTCGAGACGATACGAATCCACACCGTTTCGACACTACCGATCCTGTGCTCGGCTGCCAGTGTCGTTGCTCACGCCGCCGTCGTTGCTCACGCCGCCGTCGTTGCTCACGCCGCCGTCGTTGCTCACGCCGCCGTCGTTGCTCACGCCGCCGTCGCCGCTCACCGCGCCGTCGTTCCTCACGTCGTCGGCGGCGGGCGCCGCGTCGCGCGAGCGTCCGGCGAAGAACCACGGAATCGCGGCAATCAGCATGATCATGCCGGTGGCAGCGAATGCGGCCGAGAACGACAGGTGCTGGGCGAGCAAACCTGCCACGATCGGCCCGATCACGGTGCCGATGTCAGCTGTCATCTGGAAGGTCGCGAGTACGGGGCCGCCGCGGGCCTTGCTGCCTACCACATCGGCCACCGCGGCTTGCTGCGACGGGTTCGACAATCCCGACCCCATACCGGCCACGAGCGAGGTGACGAGAAACAGCGCCACACTCTCGGTCAGGCCCATCACGATCGTCGAGACACCACACACCAGGAGCCCGGCGAGCACGAAGGGCCGTCGTCCGTAGCGGTCGGACCAGCGCCCGGATCGGATCAGGACGAGAGCGTTGCCCACGGCGAAGGCGGTCAGTGCCACGCCGGCGAACGCCTCACCCTGCTCGAGGGCTTCCACCACGAAGAGCGGCACCATGGCGACGCGGACACCGAAGACCACCCAGCCGTTCGCGAAGTTCGATCCGAGCGCGGCGCGGTAGACCGGGGAGCCGAGCGCTTCGCGCAGCCCCATCACCCGCAGTTCTTCACCTTTGGCAGGCTGCGCGAGATGCGACGAGCGCAACTGCACACCTACGACGGCAGCGGCGATCAGCAGGGCCACCGCGTAGATGAGGAACGGGGCGCGGAGCCCGAGTCCGGTGAGCGCACCGCCCACGAGAGGACCGAAGATGTTGCCGAGCAGGAAGCTGGTCGCGTACAGGCCCGAGACGCGCCCACGGGCATCGGGCGGCGCGATACGCACCAGCAGGCCCAGTGCCGACACCGTGAACATCGTGGAGCCGATACCGCCGAGCGCCCGGAAGACGAGCAACTGCCAGTAGGTCTCCGCGAAAGCACACGCGCCGGTCGAGACGGCCACGATGAGCAAACCCGTGATGTAGATGGGCCGCTCCCCCAGCTTCTGGACGAGCCGTCCGCTGAACGGAGCGAATATCAGGCGCATCGCGGCGAACGCCGAGATGACGACCGAGGCGGCGGTCACTCCCACGTCGAAGCTGCGTGCGAACTGCGGGAGCGCCGGCGCCACGAGCCCGAAGCCGAGGGCGATGACGAAACTCGCCGCGACGAGGACCCAGATCTCCCGCGGCAACGCCGCCTCACGTGTACGCATGATGCCCACGATGTTAGCTACGCGCACGACCCGGCCGGCGCTGCGGATCTTCGCGCCACACGCCGACCGGGGCGGGACCGATCAGGACAGGACCGACGACACGAGGTCCCGGGCGGCCCGCTGGACCTCCGCGAGGTGCTCCGGTCCCCGGAACGACTCCGCGTAGATCTTGTACACGTCCTCGGTTCCGGAGGGCCGGGCGGCGAACCAGGCGTTCTCCGTGGTCACCTTGAGACCACCGATCGGTGCCCCGTTGCCCGGTGCGGTGGTGAGCGTCGCGGTGATCGGCTCGCCTGCGAGTTCGGTCGCGTGGACCTGTTCGGGAGACAGCTTCGCGAGCACCGCCTTCTGATCCCGCGTCGCCGGTGCGTCTACCCGGGCGTACGACGGGTTGCCGTACCGCGCGGTGAGGTCCCCGTAGTACTGCGAGGGGCTCTTGCCTGCGACGGCCGTGATCTCGGCGGCGAGCAGTGCGAGCACGATGCCGTCCTTGTCGGTGGTCCACACCGAGCCGTCGTGCCGGAGGAACGATGCCCCGGCGCTCTCCTCGCCGCCGAACCCCAGCGAGCCGTCGAGCAGACCCGGCACGAACCATTTGAAGCCCACCGGAACTTCGAGCAGCGGTCGGCCGAGTCCGGAGGCCACCCGGTCGATCATCGAAGAACTGACGAGGGTTTTTCCCACCTGACTTCCGGCGGACCAACCCGGCCGGTTACGGAACAGATAGTCGATGGCCACGGCGAGGTAGTGGTTCGGGTTGAGCAGTCCCGCGTCCGGGGTGACGATGCCGTGCCGGTCCGCGTCGGCGTCGTTTCCGGTCGCGAGGTCGAAATCCTTGCGCGCTTCGATCATGGACGCCATCGCGTTGGGCGACGAGCAGTCCATGCGGATCTTTCCGTCGGTGTCGAGCGTCATGAATCTCCAGGTCGCGTCGACCAGGGGATTCACGACGGTGAGATCCAGATCGTGCCGTTCGGCGATCTCGCCCCAGTAGTCGACGCTCGCACCGCCCAAGGGATCGGCTCCGATACGCAGACCCGCAGCGCGAACGGCGCCCAGGTCCACGACGTTGGGCAGATCGTCGATGTAAGCGGCGAGGAAGTCGTATCGTCCGGCCGCGGCGAGCGCCGACGAGACCGGCACACGCTTCACGCCGACGAGCCCGGCGGCGAGCAGTTCGTTGGCGCGGGCGGCGATCGCGGAGGTCGCTTCGCTGTCGGCGGGACCACCGGATGGTGGGTTGTATTTGAATCCGCCGTCGCGCGGCGGATTGTGGGAGGGCGTCACCACGATCCCGTCGGCACGGTGGCCGGCCCCGGCGTTGTGCCGCAGGATCGCATGGCTGACCGCGGGGGTCGGGGTGTAGCGATCGCGGGAATCGACGACGACGTCGACGTCGTTGGCGACGAGCACCTCGAGCGCGGTCGCCCATGCCGGTTCGGACAGCGCATGCGTGTCGCGACCGAGGAACAACGGTCCCCCGGTGCCCTGCCCCGCCCGGTATTCGACGATTGCTTGCGTGGTGGCGAGGATGTGGTCTTCGTTGAACGCACCGGCGAGGCTCGAACCGCGATGCCCGGACGTTCCGAACGCCACCTGCTGCAGTGGGTCTTCCGGGTCCGGTTTCACGGTGTAGTACGCGGTGACCAAGTGCGCGAGGTCTTCCAGATCCTCGGCAATCGCCCGCTGTCCCGCTCGCTCGTGCGCCATGCGACCTCCTCGTCGAGTGTGTGGGTCTCATCTTGCCCGTGTGCGCGTGGGCATGCGCGGGCTACACCCCGGGAGCCGACAAAGGGGCTGCTACGGCCCGATCCCGACCACCTGATCCCGAACCGGGCGGGCTACGACCGCCCGAAAGCAGGCGGCGCGGCCGTCGTCACTCGACCCTCGCGTCCTGGTCACGTAACCCCTAGTGGTGCAACATCTTCGACGCGAACAACCGCGCCTGTTGCCGATACGATTCGGCTTCCCCCGACGGGCGCCGCTCACCTCGTCAAAGATCCCGTCGCGGAATACCGAAGGAAATGAGTGTGTTGAACGGAACGGATCGGGACGGCACCGTGTCCCCCGGGCTCAATCCCGTTGCCATCGCGGAGTTCCGCTCGGCTGGAGCTGCGATGTGCCTCTCGCCGTGAGGCGACCGGACGTCCCGATCCGCTTTGAACTTCCTCCCGCCCCGCGGGACTTCTTGACGCGGCTCACATGCGCTCCACGAGCGTTCACACCCCTCCGAGGACTATCGCGAATCTCCCTCCTCTGCGGGAGTCGAAGCCTCGTCCGCATCGCCGAACATCACTGCGAGGCGCTCTTTGATCTCTGCTGTACTCATCGATCCGCGTCGGGTGGCACGGCGAATGGGATCCGAGGAAGAAGACGACGAAGTGCCGGAAGCAGAAAACGTGGAATCACTCATCTCGACCGGGTGGTCCTTTCAAGGCAATAGCTCGATACGGCCTACGTGCCTGACTGGAGAACCACCTCGATGATGACGGGTAGCCCGCTCGAGGAGAAACTCCAGACAGGCGGGCAACTGGCTGTACCCGGGCCTCCCGGCGTGACCACGCCGCAAGAGACCTCTTCTTTCTACCTCTTCTCTTCGCCCGGTGCCACTCGGACAATCGACCAGTCGCGTCGAAATCTGTTCCCGCTCAGAAGATCAGCTGCACCCCGGCATGGAGTGCTCACCGGACGGCGGAACATCCGTGAATGTCGGTGATCACGCGTACTCGGTTTCCACAGCCCGCTGGGTTCCGATGAATCATCCCCGGCCGGCGGGTCATAAACCGGACGACCGTTCCCGATCACCTCGGCAGGAGGGCACCGTGCCCGATACCTACAACGTCGTCAGTACCCGCACGTTCGCCGCGCCCGCCGGGGAGGTGTGGCGCGCGTGGCAGGACCCGGAACATATCAAGAGGTGGTGGGGACCTCACGGTTTCACCGTGCCGGTCGCGGACCTCGACTTCCGGGTCGGTGGCACATCGCTGGTCGGCATGCGCGCTCCGGCCGAGTACGGCGGACAGGACATGTTCAACACCTGGACCTACCGCAGGATCGAGCCGACCAGTCTCCTCGAGTTCGACCTCGCCTTCACCGATGCGTCGGGCACGCGGGTCGCATCCCCGCCCGGGGTTCCGAACGACGTGCGGCACGTCATCACCTTCGTACCGGGCACCGACGGCCGGACAATGCTGACCGTCACGGAGTTCGGATACGCGGATGAACAGGCACGCGACATGTCGAAGGCCGGGCTCGAGCAGTGCCTCGACAAGATGACGGATCTACTGGAGAGCTAACCCCCAAAAAAAGGACCCCAGGTGAGAAACCTTGAAAGGTCTCTCACCTGGGGTTCGGTGGAGCTGCCGGGAATCGAACCCGGGTCCTCCGCCGCCTCGCCAGGGCTTCTCCGTGTGCAGTTCGCTATGTCTCTACTTGGATCTCCCGTTCTCGCGAACAAGGCGGGATGACGATCCCAGTCGCTGTTTGATGTCCCATCCGACTCCGCGACCGAGCCGAACGGTAAAGCTCTCTAGTCGATGCCAGGATCCGGGTCGAGAGCAAACCCGGTCTGACAGAGACGCAATCGCTACTTAGGCAGCGAGGGCGTACTCGCGCTGAGTGGTCTCGGCGCTTAATTGGTTGCAGCGACGCTTACGGTGGTCTCTTGCCTGCACCGACACGCTTCCCCTAGCTCAACGTACGCAGTCGAAACCGTTCAGCCCCGCACGTCCCCGCGAGGCGTGTAACCCCGCAGGACTACCCACTGTAGCCACGAATCCGCCCGTTGTCATTCTCATTTTCACAGAGGACCGACGAGAGGGAATGAGCCTGCTCACACCGCATCGCTACCACTGGCGGACGCGGACCGGAATCACTCGGACCGGCACCGAGTAGTCGTCGCGAAAGCGGGCGGGCGTGTAGTCGAGGGAGGCCATCTGCTGCTCGTACTTCTCCACGTAGCGGTTCCAGTCGTCGTCCGGAACGTCGGCGTCGACGACGGCGTGGCCCGTGAACACCGCTACATCGCCGCCGTGGGCATCCGAGTTGAGGTTGAGCGCCACGCGACGATCGGCGGCGATGTTGGCGAGTTTGCGTGCGCCCGGCTGCGAGAACAGCAGGAAGCTGCCGTCCCTCCACAGGAACCACACGGGGGTCGGCACCGGCGTGGACTTCGCGTCCACGGTGGTCAGCCAGATCACCGATTCGTCGGCAAGCCTCCGCGCGACGGTGGCGGACAGGTCGAGAGTATCGGTCATCGGTCGCCTCCCGGCAGCTCACACGGACTCACCGGCGAGCAGAGACGAGCCCGCAGGTCGCTGTCCCGAACAACCTTCAGGCTACGGTCGGCGCTCGAGTTCCGGCCGGGCTTCGAGCAGACTCACGCCGCGACACTGATGAGGGCTACCGCGACCCCCGCAGCGATCATGCCGACGAGCCGGAGGCGACCCACGCGTTCGCCCAGCACGATCATCGCGAGGAGGACCGTCGCGGCGGGATACAGCGCGGCGACGACACTGACGAGCGACAGCATGCCCTGCTGATAGGCGAAGATCAGGGCACCGTTGGCGAGGACGTCGAGCGTACCGATCCCGAGCAGGATCGGCACCATGTCCCGGGTCGGCCACACCACCTTGCGCCAGACCACCGCGATGACGGACCACACGACGAGTGTCGCGGTCAGCCGCGAGGCGACGAGCCCCCACAGCCCGGTGCCTTCGTCGATCTGGCCCAGCGTGATGAACGACAGGGCGAACGCGATACCCGACCCCACCGTCAGCCACGCCACCTTCACGGTGAAGCGGGGATGTTCGCTGCCGACGACTGTCTCGTCGGATTCGCGGCTGACGAGTGCCACCGCGACGACCGCGACGACTATTCCCACGTACGACAGCAGTCCCGGGCGTTCACCGAGCGAAATACCCACGAGCACAGGGATGCCCGCGACGAGAATCGCGGTGAGCGGCGACACCACCGACATCGGGCCGGAGGCGAGCGCCAGATAGAACCACCAGATCGCGATGCCGCCGGCGATCCCCGAGACCGCTCCCCACCCGAGCGACGCAGCCGTCGGCCCTCCCCCGACGAACGGCGCGACAAGGAGTGACACTACGAGCGAGACCGGGTAGGTGATCGCGATTACGCCCAGGGCGCTGGCACGGCGCGACGAGGCTCCACCCGCGAAATCGCTGAGCCCGTACGCGAGCGCCGCGACCAACGCGAGGGCGACCGCGATCAGCGGCGCATACCTTTCACGCGCCGTCCGAGTTCGCGGGTCACCTCACGCTCGGCGGTGCGGCGCGCGAGATCCTGCCGCTTGTCGTAGTCCTGCTTGCCGCGCGCGAGCGCGAGTTCGACCTTGACCTTGCCGTCGGAGAAGTACATCGACAGCGGCACGAGAGTCTGGTTGCCCTCGCGGGTCTTGCCGACGAGGGTGTCGATCTCGCGGCGGTGCAGCAGCAGCTTGCGGGTGCGGCGCGGCGCATGGTTGGTCCATGTGCCGTGCCCGTATTCCGGGATGTGCAGGCCGCGCAGCCACACCTCGCCGTCGTCGACGGTTGCGAACGCGTCGACGAGCGACGCTTTGCCTTCGCGCAGGCTCTTCACCTCGGTTCCCACGAGAGCGATGCCCGCCTCGAAGGTGTCGATGATGGCGTAGTTGTGACGTGCCTTGCGGTTGGTCGCGATGACCTTCCGGCCCTTTTCCTTCACGTACAGGCCCTTCCGGTCCTCGAGCGGTCGATACAGAACACAGTCCAGCATAGGAACCGCGACAAACTGTTATTCACGCACGTACAGGCGAAGGGTCACGTAAGAAGTCAACGCCGCCATTCCGACCCCGACGAGCACGAGGAACGGGGCCACGAGCAGGATGTCGCTGTCGGTGATCCGGGCGACGATGTTCGCCTCGTACACCTCGGAGAGCATGCCGTCGACGAACACGCTCTTGGCGGTGAACAGCCCGGCGATCGCCAGTGCGGCACCGACGACGGCTGCGACGACGGCTTCGAGCAGGAACGGCAGCTGGGTGTACCAGCGGGTCGCGCCGACGAGCCTCATGATGCCGACCTCGGTGCGACGCGTGAACGCCGCGATCTGCACCATGTTCGCGATGAGCAGCACGGCCGCGACGGCCTGGATCGTGGCGATCGCGAAGGCGGCGTTTCGGATACCGCCGAGCACGCCGAAGAGTCGTTCCACGAGATCCTGCTGGTTGAGGACGCTGTCGACTCCAGGGCGCGTCCCGAACTCGTCCTGGATCAAGGCGAAGCGGTCCGGGTCCGACATCTTGATCTTGAACGAAGCGGGGAAGCTGTCGGCACTCACCAGTTCGGCGAGCTCGGGTTGATCGGCGAACACCCGGTCGGTCGCGTCGGCCACCGCGTCGTCGCGGCTGAGGTACTGCACCGACACCACGTCTTCGGTGTTCTCGATGTCGCTGCGCAACGTGCTGCACAGGTCCTGCTCGCACTCGGGGTCGAGCGAGGAGATGTCATCGGTGAGGAACACCTGGACCTCCACTCGGTCGAGGAAGATCTGCTGCGTCTTACCCGCCATCTGGACCACCAGCAGACCTGCGCCGAACAACGCGAGAGAGATGGCGGTGGTGAGAATCATCGCGATCGTCATGGTGAGGTTGCGGCGCAGGCCGGTAGTGACCTCGCTGAACAGGAAGCTGGCACGCATCGGGGTGTGGATCCTTCGGTTGCCGGATGGAACGCGGAGCGGGACTCGGACTAGCGGCCGACGCCGTAGACGCCGCGTGCCTCGTCGCGGACGAGACGCCCGAGATCGAGTTCGACGACCCGCCGCCGCATCGAGTCGACGATGTGGTGATCGTGGGTCGCCATGAGGACTGTCGTTCCGGTGCGGTTGATGCGCTCGAGCAACAGCATGATGTCCTGGCTGGTCTCGGGGTCGAGGTTGCCGGTGGGTTCGTCTGCCATCAGCACGAGAGGCCGGTTGACGAACGCCCGCGCGATGGCGACGCGCTGCTGCTCGCCGCCGGACAGTTCCGCGGGAAGCCGGTCCGCCTTGCCCGACAGCCCGACGAGTTCGAGGACCTCGGGGACGGTGCGCTCGATCACCGAGCGGGGCTTTCCGATCACTTCGAGCGCGAACGAGATGTTCTCGGCAACCGTCTTGCGCTGCAGGAGCCGGAAGTCCTGGAACACGCACCCCAGGTTTTGGCGCAGTTTCGGCACCCGGCGGCCGGAGAGCCGATTGACGTGGAAATCCGCCACGTGGATTTCGCCGCTGGTGGGCCGGTCCTCCCGCAACAGCAGCCGCAGGAACGTCGACTTACCGGAGCCGGACGGCCCGATGAGAAAGACGAACTCGCCCTTCTCCACTTCGACCGACACGTTGTCGAGGGCAGGACGCGTGGACGTCTTGTAGGACTTGGACACATTCTCCAGCCGGATCACGACGCCATGCTAGCCGTTACCTCACGGTGACCTACTGTCCCGGCTCTCCGGTCTCGGACGTGTCGTTCTGCTCGTTCACGGACGGAAGGCCCGGAATCTGCAGATCGAAGGGCATCTGCCTGGTCGTGGTGGTCGTGGGCGCCGGCGCAGAAGGCACCGTCCTCGTGGTGGTCGGCGCGCCCGGGGTCGACGGCACAGTCGTCGCCGTCACGGGCGGCGGTGTGCCGGTCCCGCTCGGATCAGGGGTCACCGTCGGAGGCAGCGTCGCCGACGGTGCGGTCGACGCGGGAGGCACATACGGAACGTAGGGCGTATCGGAGATGATCACGGCCGACGGCGGAACCTCCGCCGGCTTGTCGGGCTGGTTGAGGAACAGGTAGAGCATCCACAGCGCGACCCACAGCAAACACAGCCCGAGGGTTGCGGTGCGCACCTTCCCACCGAACAGGTGGGAAGGGATGCGCGACCAGAACGGCTTCTCGTCGCTCACTGGGCCTCCGACCGGTCGACGACACTCGCGGTGCCGAGTTGCGGGGTGACGGTGATCCCTTGGACCCGCAGGGCACGCGCGATCCGTGCGCGGAGCAGGCGGCCCACCTGGAACTGTTTGCCGGGAAGTGTACGAGCGACCATCCGCACGCTGAGCTGATCGACCTCGAGGCTTTCGACGCCCATCACGCTGGGTTCGTCGAGAAGCAGTTCGCGTACTCGGGTGTCGTTGTACGCGGCGACGCCCACCTCGCGCAGGATGTCGGTGACATCGGAGATGTCGGCGCTGACCGGAATCGGCACGTCGACCACTGCGCGCGCCCAGTCCTTCGACAGGTTGATCGCCTTGTTGATCTGGCCGTTCGGCACGATGATCACCTCGCCGGCGGTGCTCCGCACCCGGGTGACCCGCAACGTCACGTCTTCGACGGTGCCGACGGCGTCCTCGGAGGCGCCCGTGACGGAGATCTGGACGGTGTCACCGAACCCGTACTGCCGTTCGGTGATGATGAAGAAACCGGCGAGGATGTCCTGGACGATGCGCTGGGCACCGAAACCGAGCGCGGCACCGATCACGGTCGCCGGCGCCACCAGAGTTCCGAGCGGCAATTCGAGGTAATCGAAGACCTTCAGCGTCGCGATGATGTAGATGAACGAGATCAGCATCCAGGTGACGACCTGCGCCATCGAATGGCGATGCTTGGTTGCCTCCGACCGGACGAGGTCGTCGGATTGTTCGTAGTTCTCGTCGATGCGCCGGGTGATCCGCTCGCCGCCCCAGGACACGAACCGGGCGACCAACGTCGCGCCCAGCACGGTCAGAACGATGAGCAGCCCGTTGCTCGACAGCCAAGCGAGGAGACTACTCCCGGGAAACACCACGCGACCGCCTCTCGCCCCACATCACGACTTCTGTTCCTCCCGCATCCGCCAGCGGATCCCGGCTTCGAGGAAACCGTCGATGTCGCCGTCGAGCACAGCGGACGGGTTGTTGACCTCGTACTCGGTACGCAGGTCCTTGACCATCTGGTACGGATGCAGCACGTACGACCGCATCTGGTTGCCCCAGGAGCTGCCGCCGTCGCCCTTGAGCGCATCCATCTCCGCGCGCTCTTCCTTGCGCTTGCGCTCGAGCAGCTTGGCCTGCAGCACGCGCATCGCGGCAACCTTGTTCTGCAACTGCGACTTCTCGTTCTGACACGTCACGACGATGCCGGTCGGGATGTGGGTCAGGCGCACCGCGGAGTCGGTGGTGTTGACCGACTGTCCGCCCGGGCCGGACGAACGGTAGACGTCGACGCGCACGTCGTTCTCGTCCACCTCGATGTGGTCGGTGGTCTCCACCACGGGAAGCACCTCGACCTCCGCGAAGGACGTCTGACGACGGCCCTGGTTGTCGAACGGGCTGATACGCACGAGGCGGTGCGTTCCCATCTCTACCGAGAGCGTCCCGTAGGTGTACGGCGCCTTGACGGTGAAGGTCGCAGACTTGATGCCCGCTTCCTCCGCATACGACGTGTCGTAGACCTCCACGCCGTAGCCGTGCTTGTCGGCCCAGCGGATGTACATGCGCATGAGCATCTCGGCCCAGTCCGCGGCGTCGATTCCGCCTGCACCGGCGCGGATGTTGACGAGAGCGTCGCGCTGGTCGTACTCGCCCGACAGCAGCGTCCGCACCTCCATCGCCTGGATGTCGACCCGCAGGCTCGCCCGTTCGGCGTCGGCGTCGGCGTGCGCAGCGACGGCGGCTTCGCCCTCTTCGCCTTCGGCCAGCTCGTAGAGCACCGGCAGGTCGTCGAGCCGCTCGCGCAGGTTCTCGACGCGTCGCAACTCGCCCTGCGCGTGCGACAGCTCGCTGGTCACCTTCTGCGCGTGTTCCTGGTTGTTCCACAGTTCGGGATCCGCGGCCTGGTGTTCGAGTTCGTCGATCCGGCGGCGCAACTCCTCGACGTCGAGGACGGACTCCACGGTCCGGAGGGTCGTATCGAGCTCGGCCAGGTCTGCGGAAACATCGGGGTGCACGATTTTCAAGGGTAGCCGCTAGCGTTTCCTCCATGCCCACCGACTACACCGCAGATCTGGACCTCGCCCTCCGCCTCGCCGACGACGCGGATGCGATCACCCGCAACCGCTTCGGCGCGCTCGACCTCGAGGTCGACGACAAGCCGGATCTCACCCCTGTGTCGGACGCCGATCTCGCCGTCGAACGGTCGGTGCGTGAGGTTCTCGGGACCGAGCGACCCGGTGATGCGGTGCTCGGGGAGGAGTTCGGCGGCGACGCGGTGTTCTCCGGCCGGCAATGGGTCGTAGACCCGATCGACGGCACCAAGAACTTCGTCCGGGGCGTTCCGGTGTGGGCGACGTTGATCTCTCTGCTCGACGACGGAGTGCCGGTCGTCGGGGTGGTGAGCGCTCCGGCCCTGAATCGGCGCTGGTGGGCTGCCGCCGGCGCGGGTGCCTTCGTCTCGTACGACTCGGGAACGCCGCGGCGACTTGCGGTGTCGCAGGTGCGAGCACCCGAATCCGCGTCGCTGAGCTTCTCGAGTCTGAGCGGCTGGCGAGAGCGGGGCCTGCGGGAGCAGTTCGTCGCACTCACCGACGAGGTGTGGCGGGTGCGCGCGTACGGCGACTTCTTTTCGTACTGCCTGCTGGCGGAAGGCGCGGTCGAGATCGCGCTCGAACCGGAGGTGTCGCTGTGGGACCTTGCGGCGCTGGACGTACTGGTTCGGGAGGCGGGCGGACGGTTCACGAATCTCGAGGGCGCCCCCGGCCCCCACGGTGGCAGCGCGATCGCGACCAACGGGCACCTGCACGACGAGGTTCTCGCGCGCCTGCGACCATAACAAGATCAGGGCGATGCGGCCCGGAGAACTTACCCAATAGTAGACACCGCACCTTACTCAGAAGTAAGATCGGTGATCGTCCGCTCCCGCATCGAGAAACCTCTGGTGATCATGAGCAAGCAAGACAGCGTGCCCCGGAAGACACCTCGCGACACCTCCGCCGTCGGCCTGAACCCCTTCAAACGCGACGCGATGGGGGCCGCGATGCGCGTGCTCACCCGGATCACCGGGTCCGAGCTCGCCGACCGGTACAACATCCGCCAGACCATCGACCGGGTGACGTACCAGTCCACCAAGACCGGCTTCAAGACCCTCGGCGCCGCGACCCGGACCTTCAAGAAGGTCTCGGGCGGCAGCGCGCCGCAGCGGCTGACGACGGCGAAGAACGCCGACTTCTTCGACCTCACCCCCACCGACGACCAGCAGATGATCACCGAAACCGTGCGCGAGTTCGCCGCGGAGATCATTCGCCCGGCCGCCTACGACGCCGATGCCGCCGCGGCCGCCCCGGCCGACCTGCTCGCGCGCGCGGCCGAACTCGGCATCACCATGGTCAATGTTCCCGAGGCGTTCGACGGGGTCGCGACCGAGCGCGGGGTCGTCACCAACGCCCTCGTCGCCGAGGCGCTCGCGCACGGCGACATGGGTCTGGCACTTCCGATCCTCGCCCCGAGCGGCGTCGCCGTCGCGCTCACACAGTGGGGCACGGACGAGCAGCAGCAGACCTACCTGCCCGCCTTCGCGAGCGAGGACGTACCGCAGGCGTCGGTGGTGGTCGCGGAACCTCGCGCACTGTTCGACCCGTTCGCCTTGGAGACCAAGGCCGTACGCTCCCCCAGCGGCTACCGCCTCAACGGCGTCAAGGCGCTCGTGCCGGCCGCGGGCAGCGCGGAACTGTTCATCGTCGCAGCAGAACTCGACGGCAAGCCGTCGTTCTTCATCGTCGAGGCGAAGAGCAAGGGCGTTGTCATCGAGGCCGATCCGAGCATGGGTCTTCGCGCCGCGGGACTCGGACGCCTGCTGCTCGAGGACGTCGCGGTCCCGCAGTCCGCGCTTCTCGGCGACGAGAACCCCGACGTGCGAGCCGAGCAGTACGCCGACGCGGTGCGCCTGTCACGTCTCGGCTGGGCGTCGCTCGCGCTCGGCACCTCCCAGGCCGTCCTGGATTACGTGGTGCCCTACGTCAACGAGCGCCACGCGTTCGGCGAACCGGTCAGCCACCGTCAGGCTGTCGCGTTCATGGTCGCCGATATCAAGATCGAACTGGACGGCATGCGCCTGGTGACCCTGCGCGGAGCCTCCCGCGCAGAGCAGGGGCTCTCGTTCGCCCGCGAGGCCGCACTCGCCCGCAAGCTCGCCACGGACAAGGGCATGAAGATCGGCCTCGACGGTGTGCAACTGCTCGGAGGCCACGGTTTCACGAAGGAACATCCCGTCGAGCGCTGGTACCGCGACCTGCGTGCCATCGGTGTCGCCGAAGGCGTCGTCCTCATCTGAGCGGCCCGATCCGAACAAGGAACCTGTGATGATCAATCTCGAACTTCCCAAGAAGCTCAAGGCCTCCGCGAACCAGGCCCACCAGGTCGCCGCGCAGATCTTCCGTCCCATCTCCCGCAAGTACGATCTCGCCGAGCACGAGTACCCCGTCGAACTCGACACGATGGCGGCGATGGTCGAAGGGCTCAACGACTCGGGTCAAGGTGCCGCGGGCGCGACGCTCGGTCGCGATGCGAAAGCCAAGTCCGACGGCGCGGCCGGAAACCTCAACGGCGGCAACATGGCCGGGCTCCTGAACGTCATCGAAACCTGCTGGGGCGACGTGGGCCTGACCCTGTCCATCCCGTATCAGGGCCTGGGCAACTCCGCCATCGCGGCCGTCGCCACCGACGAACAACTCGAGCGTTTCGGCAAGGTGTGGGCATCGATGGCCATCACCGAACCGGGGTTCGGGTCGGACTCCGCCGCCGTGACCACGACCGCCGTACTCGACGGCGACGAATGGGTTCTCAACGGCGAGAAGATCTTCGTCACCGCCGGTGAGCGTTCCACGCACGTGGTGGTGTGGGCGACCGTCGACAAGTCCAAGGGCCGTGCCGCGATCAAGTCGTTCGTCGTCCCGCGGGAAGCCCCGGGGCTGAGCGTCGCCCGGCTCGAACACAAGCTCGGCATCAAGGCGTCCGACACGGCGGTCCTGCTGCTCGACAACTGCCGCATCCCCAAGGACAATATCCTCGGCTCCCCCGAGGTGAACGCCGAAAAGGGTTTCGCCGGGGTCATGCAGACCTTCGACAACACCCGCCCGATCGTCGCGGGTATGGCGATCGGTCTCGGCCGCGCGGTGCTCGAGGAGTTGCGCGCCATCCTGAAGGACGCCGGGGTCGAGGTGTCCTACGATGTGCCCGCCAACAATCAGCACGCGGCAGCAGCCGAATTCCTTGCGCTCGAAGCAGATTGGGAAGCCGCGTATCTGCTCGCCCTCCGGGCGACGTGGATGGCCGACAACAAGAAGCCCAACTCGCTCGAGGCGTCGATCTCCAAAGCGAAGGCCGGACGTACCGGTACGGCCGTATCGCTCAAGGCAGTCGAACTGGCCGGAACGTACGGCTACTCGGAGCGCCCCCTGCTCGAGAAGTGGTCGCGCGACTCGAAGATTCTCGACATCTTCGAAGGCACCCAGCAGATCCAGCAGCTCATCGTCGCACGACGCGTGCTGGGCAAGACCTCGGCTGAGCTGAAATAACCTGCGCCGCAACAGAACGGACTGACGGGCGGCACCGAGTGGTGCCGCCCGTCACTCGTCTCAGGGAATCAGCGGGCGCGGAGTGCGTCCAGGATGTGGGGTCGCGCGCGCCACAGTTCCTCGGACCAGTACGGCCAGCTGTGGGTGCCGACGTTCGGGAAGCTGTACGCCGCACCGATACCCAGGCTGTCCAGCCGCGCCTGGAACGCCCGCGTGGTAGCAAGCGACAACGCTTCGAGTCCCATGCCGTTGGCGGTGTTGACGACGTCCACCATATTCTCGACCCGGTTGGCGTATCCGGGGATCCCGCTACCCGCGGAGATGTACATCGGCAGCCCGCGCAGGCCCTCGGCCTGCGTATACGGGTCGTTGCGGGCCCAGGACTCGTCCCAGGGCGGTCCGTACATCGCATCGACGTTGTAGAGCCCGGCGTCGAGCATCGCGATCCGGATCGCGGAGCGCATGCCCGGAGCATTGAGCCAGAGATACCCGGAGAAGGATGCGGCGAACTTGAACTGGTCGCGGTGGTGCGCGGCGAGGTTCAGCGCCGCGGTGCCGCCCATCGACAAGCCGGCGATGCCGGTGCGGCTGCGGTCCACGCCGCGCCCGGCGAGCGCTGCAGGCAGGTGACGAGTCAGGAACGTCTCCCACTTGTACGTCACACCCTGCTGGTTGAAGTTGCTGGCGTTGTACCAGTCGCTATACCAACTGGACTCGCCGCCCACCGGCATCACAAGCGTGACGTTGTCGAGCGCGAACTGTTCGAAGGCGTTCGTCTCGAACGACCACGCGTTGGCATCCGGACGGGCGCGCATACCGTCGAGCAGGTACAGCGACGCGCTGCCTCCCCGCTTCGCCCACTGCACCTGGCACTTGATCGGGCCCATCTCCGAGTTCACCCAGATCTCTTCGTACCCTCCCGGGGGTACTGCTCGCGCCACTGCCGGCACCGAGGTGGACAGGGCGGTGGCGCCGGCGAGTCCGGCTGCGCCCGCAAGCGCGGTCTTGAGCATCGTTCGCCTACTGAGCGGGGAGTTGTCGGAGCGGGTCACGAGGAGCACCTGCACCCTTTCTGTGGGCATGTCACCCACGGACGGTCGGTCGGGCATTCACTTGTGCATCGATGCCCGTTGCGCCCGTATTACCCGGCTCCGCACCCCATGACCGGAAACCCCCAGGTAGCGACCGTCCCGGAGTGAGATGTCCCACGACCACCCTCAGGGTGTGGCACGACCCCGGGCATGAATTCGGACATTCCGGTATATGTGATGCGCGTCACTATTAGGGTATATGCAAATCCTCCATCCATGTCCGAAGCCGAAAGGGCCACCGATGCCGGTGCTCGATCTCGCCAAGAATGTCCGAGGTGCCGTCGACGGCATCACCGATGCGGTCGGCGCCCTCGCCGTGATGCGCCGGGCCGGACTGCTCCACTTCCCCCGCGTCGACCAGAGCCTTGCCACCATGGCCGCCGCCCGGAAATACGGGCCGTTCGCGGGACCGGTGCATGCCCACTCGACTCGCATCCCGAACGTGGCCGCGATCGTCGACGAGCGAGGTGAAGTCACCTACCGGCAGCTCGAGACTTGGTCCAACGCCCTCGTGCGCGCTTGGCAGGAAGCCGGCATCACGCCGGGTTCGTCGCTGGGGCTCATGGCTCGCAATCACCGCGGACTCGTCGTCACGATGCTCGCGGCCGCCAAGCTCGGTGTGCGGGCAGTGATGATGAACACCGGGTTCGCGCCGCGTCAGCTCGCGGAAGTCGCTGCGCGTGAGAACGTCACGAGCTTCGTGTTCGACTCCGAATTCGCCGCTGTTGCCGAGGCCCTTCCCGACAGCGTGGTCCGCTACCTGTCGTGGAAGGACGAGGAGGTGCCCGGGGTCCCCACTCTCGAAGAAGCAATCGAAGGTTTCGACACCTCACCGCTCCCGTCACCGACGGTTTTCGGCGGCTTCGTCCTGCTCACCAGCGGCACCACCGGGACGCCGAAGGGGGCTCCGCGGGGGCGTACCTCACCGCTCGCCTCTGCCCAGTTCCTCGACCGGGTGCCACTGCGCCCGGGCCAGACGATGCTGATGGCCGCGCCCGCGTTCCACGGGACCGGAGTCTCGCAGTTCGCGCTGGCCCTCGCACTGGGGCAGACGGTCGTGATGATGCGCCGCTTCTACCCGTCGGAGACCCTGGGGCTGATCGAACGGCATCACGCGAACGTACTGGTCGTGGTGCCCACGATGTTGCAACGGATTCTCGAGCTCGGCCCCGAAAAGATCGCGGAGTACGACACGTCGAGCCTCGAGATCATCTTCTCGGCCGGCTCAGCACTCTCCCCCGACCTGTGCCGCCGCACGCGCGAGTCGTTCGGAGAGGTGCTGCACAACCTGTACGGATCCACCGAATGCGCCGTTGCCACCGTCGCGACTCCCGAGGACATCCGCCTTGCTCCCGGAACCGCAGGGCGGCCCCCTGTGACGTGCCGGGTGGTGCTGTACGACGCCGACGGCGCCCCGATCACCGAACCTAATGTTGTGGGCCGCATCTTCGTCGCCAGCGGCCTGAGCTTCGCCGGATACACCGACGGCCGGGACAAGGAGCGCATCGACGGGATGCTCTCGATCGGCGACCTCGGCCACTGGGACGAGCAAGGGCTCCTGTTCGTCGACGGTCGCGACGACGACATGATCGTCTCCGGCGGGGAGAACGTCTATCCACTCGAAGTCGAGAACCTGCTCGCCGAACGCGACGACGTGTTCGACGTGGCGGTCGTGGGAATTGCGGATCCGGAGTTCGGGCATCGCCTCCGAGCGTTCGTGGTGCCGTCGCCGACGTCCGGACGAGATGCCGAGGAGATCAAGGCCTTCGTACGGTCCAACCTCGCGCGGTACAAGGTTCCGCGAGACGTGATCTTCCTCGACGAGTTGCCGCGCAACGCGACCGGGAAGCTGTTGCGCAGGGTGCTCGTCGAGATGGATCCGCCGGGCACCGGAGCCGACGAAGGAGCGTCCGACGCGCCCACCGGCTGATCGCTTCAGCTGGGCGCTCCGCGCAGGCGCTCGATACATGACAAAGGCCCGGGAATCGGATCTGATTCCCGGGCCTTGCCGTGGTAGCGGGGACAGGATTTGAACCTGCGACCTCTGGGTTATGAGCCCAGCGAGCTACCGAGCTGCTCCACCCCGCGTTGCATGATCGAACCTACAGCAGCGCGGAAACGGAAAGCAAATTGCCTGTGCCGACGGATCGCAACCGTGCGTTTTCTCCGCTGAAAAGCGTGAGTTGGACCACCGTCCACCCATGACCTCCGACACATAACGTTCAGATAACGATCTTGGCCTGTTCGCGCAACTCGCCGCATCTACCTGCGAAGACGCAGATTTCATTTCTCACATCGTGGACCCCGCTCGTAACAAATCGCGGGATGAACGGGCCGGAATCCTTTTGTACCTTCGGTGCCGGTTCGAACATCGGAACCACCACCGGCCCGTCGTGTCGACTCTGCCCCGCGGGATCCGGTGGCGACGACAGTCCGATGGGGCAGAGTGCGCGGCCGCACCGCCCCGATCGGAGCAACCACCGAATGCGCCGGTTTCGCGGGCCACCGCGGTCTGCGAGCCCGAGGAGGATCTCCAACCGCAATGACCAAGATGTTCAGCAAACGTACCGTCGGCGCCGTCCTCGTCACCGGAGTGCTTGCTGCCGTTCCGGTCGGTCTCGCCACGGGCACCGCGTCTGCCGCCACCCACAACTGGGATGCATCTGCCGCCACCCACAACTGGGATGCAGTGGCGCAGTGCGAATCCGGAGGCGACTGGAACATCAACACCGGTAACGGCTACTACGGCGGCCTGCAGTTCTCGCAGAGCACCTGGGAGGCCAACGGCGGCACCGGCATGCCGCACCAGGCGTCCAAGGAGGAGCAGATCCGCGTCGCCGAGAACACGCTGCAGACGCAGGGTCCGGGCGCGTGGCCCGTCTGCGGCCAGTACCTCACCGTCGAATCGACGCCGGCTCCGGCACCCGAAGTTGCCCCGGCACCTGCACCGGCTCCGGCACCCCAGCAGGAAGTGCCCGCCCCGCCGGCCGAGGTCCAGCAGTACCTCGGTGTCGCGCGCGACGTGGCCGTGCAATACGGCTTCGGGGAGCAGTTCGACCAGGTCGTCGCGGCTCTCCCCGGCGTCTGATCCGAAAGAGCGGCGTCCGCCGCCACGATACGAAGCGGGGCCCTGCGGTAAGTAACCGCAGGGCCCCGCTTCTTTCGTTCGTCCCACCCGCTGAGCGGGCGGTTCACCGGACGCGGAGATCAGCCTCCGCTGGACTCGTAGGCGTCCGTCGCGCGCTGCAACCGTTCCAGCGCCCTGCCGTACGCGGCGAAGTCACCGCTGCTCTGCGCGTCGGCCAACTCTCTGAGTGCGGCATCCAGTTCGGCGACCGCGGCATCGCGGCCCGCCGGGATCGGCGCAGCCGGGGACGACGGCTGCTCGCCGGGCGTCGGCTCGGCCGAGCCTTGCACGGCTTCTGCCCGCGCCTGGTCATCGACTTCGGCTGTCGGGACGGCGACACCGCCGGGTGCGGTAGCAGCATCGCCGACACCCGCACCGAACACCTGGTCGAGCGCTGCCGCCAGCGTCGGCGCGTAGCCGATCCTCACGCCACCACCGGTCCCCGGCTCGCGGTAGCTCACGAGCACCCGCGAAAGCTGCGGGAACGTCGAGGTGCTGCCCGCCGTCGGATTACGTTCGGTGTACATCGGCTGCACGTAGAGGATGCCGCCCTGGGCGATCGGCAACGTGAGCAGGTTGCCGTACTGGATACGGTTCGATCTCTCGAGCAGGGTGCGTTCCGATGCCACACGCGTATCGGAGATCATCGCGTTCTGCGTCTGCTCCGGACCGAAAGTCTGTGTGTCCGTGGGCAGCTGCAGGATCTTGAACTTGCCGTAGTTCTCCGGGTCGGCCTCTACCGAGATGTACGCGGAGAGGAACTGCCGGTTGTAGCCCACCATCGCCGACGTCAGCCTGAATGCCGGTTCGGCATTCTCCTGATTGCCGGTGAGCAGGTAGTACGGCGGCTGGTTGGCGCTGGTGTCCACCGTGGGGTCCGCGGGCACCGACCAGAACGCGTTGTTGGTGAAGAATTCACGCGGGTCGTCCACGTGGTACTTCGCGAGCATCTCGCGCTGGACCTTGAACAGATCCTCCGGGTACCGGAAGTGCGAGCGCAGTTCGTCGGAGATCTGGTCCTGGGGCGTCACCGCACCGGGGAACACCCCCATCCACGCATCGAGAACGGGGTCTTCGTCGTCGACCTGGTACAGGGTGACCGTGCCGTCGTACGCGTCGACCGTCGCCTTCACCGAGTTGCGGATGTAGGAAACTTCCTTGCGCGGCAGCAACCGGCCGGTGTTCTGATCGACGCTGTCCTCGACCAGTCCCTCGAGGGAAGAGCGCTGAGCGTACGGGTAGTCGTCGAGCGTGGTGTAGGCGTCGACGATCCACACGATGCGCCCGTCGACGGCGGCCGGATACGCGTCGCCGTCCGCGGTGAGCCACGGTGCAACCTTGGTCACACGCTCACGCGGGTCACGGTTGAACAGGATCTTCGAGTTCTCGCCGATGGCGCTCGAGAACAGGATGTTGCGTTCGGCGTACTTCGCAGCGAACGCGAGCCGGTTGAACCAGTTGCCGATCCCGACGCCACCGCTACCGGTGTACGTGTACTTCTCGGTGTCGGTGTCGTACTCACGCGGCCCGGAAGCATCGGCGCTGTTGCCGACGATCGCGTAGTCGGGATCCGCCTCGGCGATGACCTCACCGAAGTAGATACGCGGCTGCTCGACCGGAATGACCTGGTTCTCGGCGGCCAGCGACGCGAGGTCGCTGATCATGTAGACCGGGTAGCCGCTGTTGCTGTTCGCGGCTTCTTCCGCCGACGCGCTCGCCGCAGCGTTGACACGGTTCGCCGGCGCTGTGACCAGGCCGTTGCCGTGGGTGTACACGGTGTGGCGGTTGATCCAGTCGGTCTGGTTGCCCGTCAGGCTCGTGGGCGAGAGCTCACGCGCAGCGACGATATAGTCCTCGACCTTGCCGTCGACCTCATAGCGGTCGATGTCGAGCGACTCCGGATAGCCGTAGAAGTTTTTCAGCTGGGTCTGCTGCGTGAAGGTACGGGGCAGCACGTTGGGATCGAGCAGACGCGCGTTCGCGATCGTCGTGATGTCGGCCGGTACCTCTTCCGGGGAGGTGGTGCCCACCCCGGGGTAGTCCTCGTACTCGACCTTGTCGTCGGTGATCCCGTACGCCACCCTCGTGGCAGCGATGTTGCGTTCGATGTACTCGCTCTCCTTGTCGGCCGCGTTCGGGCGGACGGAGAACTGCTCCACCATCAGCGGGTAGACAGCACCGACCAGGATCGACGAGAGCACCAGCAGCGCGGTCGCGAGGGCAGGAATCCGCAGGTCACGCAGGAAGATCGCCGCGAAGAACGCGATCGCACAAATGACCGCGATCGCGAGCAGAATCAGCTTCGCCGGGAGCACCGCGTTGATGTCGGTGAAGCCCGGACCCGTGAACGTGGGTTCCTTGCGTGCGCTCCACAGCAGTTCGTACCGGTCGAGCCAGTAGGCCACTGCCTTGAGGGCGACGAAGACACCGGCCAGGACGGCGAGCTGGACACGAGCGGCCGTCGACACGCTGCCACCGCGACCCGCGAGCCGGATGCCACCGAAGATGTACTGCGTGACGAGGTTCGCGAAGAACGCCAGTACGACGGCGACGAACAGCCAGTTGAGCAGGAACCGGTAGAACGGCAGGTCGAAAGCGTAGAAGCCGACGTCGAGCCCGAACTGCGGGTCGGTCGTTCCGAAGTCACCGCCGTTGAAGAACATCTGCACGGTGACCCAGCTCGCCTGGGCGACGAGCCCGGACAGCACACCCAGCACGATCGGGATGCCGAGGCCGAATGCGCGCATCCGGGTCAGCACGCTCGTGCGGTAGCGGGCCACCGGGTCGTTGGGACCGGTGGTGGGGACGAATACCGGCCGCGATCGGTACGCGAGCAGCATTGCCAGCCACACCACCAGGCCGACGAAGAGACCCACCGCAAAGAAGAGGATGATTCTGGTCAGAAGGACTTTGATGTAGACGTCGCGGAAATCGACTTCCCCGAACCAGAGCCAGTTGGTGTACGTATCCACCAGCCGCGGTCCCAGCAACAGCAGCACAGCGGCCGCCAGTGCGAGAACCAGCAGGACTTTGCTCCGTCTCGACAATGTCGGTACTCCGGTCGGGGGCCTCATGCCCACGTGCCACGCTCCCAATCATCCGGCGGCGCGAAGAACGCCGCGTATCTACACATCGTGCGTCACACCGCGTGACCGTTTCGCCCCACTCTACGGACTTCGCCCAGGACAGGTACGCGGTCGTCGATCCGGAGTTGCCGGGCGGGGCACCACAGCCGACACCTGCCGGACCTACCAATGACAGGATAGGCGTGTGAATCAGCACCTTCCCGTCCCTTCCGAAGCCGCTCTCGCGCGCACCGTGCACGAGATCATCGACTACGTCGACGCAGAGGGGTGGGACCAGCCTCCCATCATGTTCGCGCTGGTGCCGACGGTATTGCTGGCGGCGTCCGAGCCCAGCCTCAGCGACCAGCTCGACGAGGGGCACGAGTACACGCCGATCGCGCAGGAACCGTTTCCCGACGACGTGCAGGGTGGCAGCCCCGCCCTCGGTGAGTTCCTCGCGACGACGAGCTGGCCGTCGTCGGTCGCCGGCTGCGCGCTGGTCCAGGAGATCGTGGTCCTGCCACCGAACGCCGGCGCTGATTTCGACGGAGCACCGGTTCCGCTCGTCACCGACGCGCACGCCGTCGACGACGCCGCGCGCTACGCCGCGTACGCCCATCCCGACAGCCGGCGGGCGCGGCTGATCAGCGCGGTGCTGCGTGACGGCCCGGCGATGACGTTGCTGCAGCTCCGCCCCACAGACGAGGACGACCCGTTCGCCGGTGCGGAACTGCGGACCTACGAGAATCTCGCTCCCGAGGTAGCCGCCGCGCTCTACGCCACACTCGAGGCCGAAGACGACGACTGACCTGCACTAGCAGGTGGGTGCGTCGCCGCCCGCCGCGATCGATTCCAGCGCGTCGGCCGCACCCTCGAGTGTCTCGACCTTGACGAGACGCATCCCGTCCTGCTCGTTGGTGCGCGCTTCGGCGCAGTTGTCGGCGGGGACGAGGAACACCTCGGCGCCGTCCTCGGCCGCAGCCGTGAGCTTGTGGGTGATGCCGCCGATGGGCCCGACCATGCCGTCGGAGTCGATGGTTCCGGTGCCTGCGACGTTGAGCCCCCCGTTGATTTCGCCGGGGCTGAGCTTGTCGACGAGCGCGAGGCTGAACATCAGCCCGGCCGACGGCCCACCGATGTCGGCGAGGTTGAAGACCACCTCGAACGGCACCTCGGGTATCTCCTCGGTCGCGATACCGAGGAACCCGGCTCCCTCGCCGCCCGGGCGTTCCCCGACGACGACATCGACGGTTTCCTCTGCGTCGCCGCGCACGACGGTGATGGCGACGCTCTCACCCGGTGCGACCGCCCCGACCGCACGCTGCACCTGCCCGGCCGTCTCCACCGGTTCGCCGCCGATCGCCACGATCCGGTCGTCGACCTGGAGATGGCCCGACGCGGGCGCGTCCTCCGCGACCTCGGCGACCCGAAGAGTGACGGGCAGGTCCAGATAGTGCAGGGCAGCTAGCTCGGCGCTGCGCTCGGACTGCGCGAACTGCGCCTGGTCGACGGCCCGCACCTCGTCCTTGCTGCGGTTGGGCGGGTACACCTGCTCGCGCGGCGCCAGCCCGTACCGGCCGCTGAGCCACGCGGTCACCGTCTGAGCGAGGTTCAGGTTGTCGGTGACGCCGACCGTCGTCATCACCAGGCTGCCCGTGGTCTCGTCCGACTCGACGCCTTCGAGTTCGATGACAGGCTTGCCCTCCACCTCGCCGAGAGTGTCGAACGTCGGGCCGGGACCGAGCGCAACGTAGGGCACCTTCAGATTGAACGCGATCACGACGAGCGTGAGAACCGGGAGCAGCACAGCGAGAGGCATCACGAAGCGTCGATTCACCCGGCCAGAGTATCGGTCCGACCGTGTTCGCGGTCAGCGTGACCACGATGCCCGTGCTCCGCAGGCGCGCCTTGTACCGTTGAGAACATGAGTGACACGCCCTTCGGATTCTCGAATCCCGACGACGACCCCGACCGCAAGAAGGACGAGGGTTCAGGAAGCGGGGGCGGGAACCCGTTCGGTTTCGGCCTTCCCGGTGGTAGCGACAGTCCTTTCGGCGCGCAGGGCTTCGATCCCGCGCAGTTCGGGCAGATGCTGAGCCAGTTCGGCCAGATGCTCGCCGGCATGGGCAGCGCGATGGGCACCGGTGGCTCCGGCCCGGTCAACTACGAGATCGCAGCCAAGCTCGCACGCCAGCAGATCGGATCGGTCACTCCCGTTTCCGCGGGTACAGCCGACGCGGTGCGCGACGCGTCGCGGCTCGCAGAACTCTGGCTCGACGCCGCGACCACGCTGCCCGCGGGCGCTACCAAGACGGTGGCCTGGACGCCGGTCGAATGGCTCGAGAGCACCCTCGACACGTGGAAGCGCCTGTGCGATCCGATCGCCGAGCAGGTCAACGGCATGATGCTGCAGGGCTTGCCGGAAGAGGCCCGCGCGATGGCCGGCCCGATGATGGGCATGTTTTCGCAGATGGGCGGCGTCGCATTCGGGTCGCAGCTCGGCCAGGCCCTCGGCCAGCTTTCCAAGGAGGTGCTGACCTCCACCGACATCGGTCTGCCGCTGGGCCCGGCCGGCACTGCGGCTCTGCTGCCTGCCGCGATCGAGACCTTCGGTGAGGGCCTCGAAGAGCCCGCGCAGGAGATCCTCGTATTCGTCGCCGCGCGGGAAGCAGCGCATCAGCGGCTCTACAGCCACGTGCCGTGGCTGCGACAACGGCTCCTCGCCATCGTCGAGGAATACGCCCGCGGGATCCGGATGGACATGTCGTCGATCGAAGATCTCGCGCAGGGACTCGACCCGTCCGCGCTGAGCGACCCGTCCAAGCTCGAGGAGATCCTCAAGCAGGGCGCCTTCGAACCGCAGACCACTCCCGAGCAGATCGCTGCGCTCGAGCGGCTCGAGACGATGCTCGCTCTCGTCGAGGGCTGGGTCGAGACGGTCGTGATCGACGCGCTCGGTGATCGTCTCCCCGGAGTGGCGGCGCTGAGCGAGACCCTTCGTCGCCGCCGGGCCACGGGTGGTCCCGCCGAGCAGACCTTCGCGACGCTGGTCGGTCTCGAACTGCGTCCCCGCAAGCTCCGGGAGGCCGCCGCGTTGTGGCGCAAGCTCACCACCGATGCGGGCATGGATGCCCGCGACCGCGTGTGGGAACACCCCGACCTGCTTCCGGATGCGTCGGATCTCGACAATTCCGCGGCGTTCGTCGACCGCGTCATCGGCGGAGGCACCGGAGTCTTCGAGGATCCGATCGCTCAGCTGCGCGAGACGATGGAACGCGAACAAGCGGAGCGGGATCAACCCGATCAGGATACGGACGACGATTCCGGAAAGAAGCCCTGACGGTTCGTCGTCGCTGGTCCGCAGGGGTATGACCCTGTGGACAACCCGTCGTGGGGCGACCGCGGCGGGTGGACCGCCTGCGATGCTGCGGGCATGACTTCCGTCGCACCGGCTGCCGGCGCTCTCGTCCTCGACCCCGACGTGCTGGTGCTCGACCGTCTCGATGGTTCGGTGCAGCTCGGATGGGGTCCCGAAACGGCAACCGTGATCGTGCCACCCGACGAGATGGATGCGTTCGAGGTTCGCATCCTGCTCGGGCTGCTCGACGGCACCCTGGGCTACGAGCACGTCCTCGTCGCGGCGACCGCACGTGGTCTGCCGATCGAGGCGGTCCGGGTGCTGCTCGACGAACTCGTCGAGGCCGGGTCCGTGCAAACCTGCCGGGCGTCCGCCGACCGGACTTCTTCCGGCCGGTCTTCCTGCACTGCAGTCCCGTCGTCTCCACCCAGCGTCCGGCTGTTCGGGGCAGGGCCTCTCGCCCACGCGCTGGTTCCCCATCTGGCGCTGTGGGACACGCGGTGGCTGCGGTCGCCCCCACGTGTCGACGACGCCGGACTGTCGACCCGGATCCCGGACTGTGTCGTCCTCGCCGACACCCAGGTTCCCGATCCCCGGCTCGTACTGGCTGTGATGCGCCTCCGGATCCCGCATCTGCTGGTGCGCGTCCGGGACGGCCGCGGTGTGATCGGCCCGTTCGTGGTTCCCGGACGCACCAGTTGTCTCCGATGCGCCGACCTGACCCGCACCGATGCCGATCCGTCGTGGCCCAGGCTGGCTGCCCAGCTCTCCGGTCGAGAGGGCCGCGCGGAGCGCGCCGTGATTGCCGCCACTGTTGCCGCGGCCGTCGCACAGCTCGACATGTTCTTCGCCCGAACTCACCCGGCCCCAGGAACCCCGCGCAAGGACGCGCTTGCTCTGGATCGCACGATCGAGTGGGATCTGCGCAGCACACAGCTCGTCACCCGACGATGGACCCGTCACCCCCACTGCGACTGCTCGACTATCTTCCCTTCCGTTCAGGCATGATGGGGAGCGTGTCAGACATCCCCCGCAGAAGCTCTTCGCGTACCGCCAAACTCGCGAGCATCCCGCTGGGCATCGCCGGACGCGCCGCCGTAGGTTTCGGTCGGCGTCTCGCCGGTGGCGACCGCGACGAGATCGATGCCGAGATGACGGCGAAGGCCGCCGAGCAGCTGTTCACGGTGCTCGGGGAACTCAAGGGCGGCGCCATGAAGTTCGGCCAGGCCCTGAGTGTCATGGAAGCCGCCGTTCCGGAAGAATTCGCCGAGCCGTACCGGGAAGCACTGACCAAGCTGCAGGCCGAAGCGCCTCCCCTTCCTGCCAAGGCGGTGCACCGTGTGCTCGACCAGCAACTGGGCACCCGGTGGCGCGAACGGTTCGTCTCGTTCGACGATGTGCCCACAGCGTCGGCGAGCATCGGACAGGTACACCGAGCGGTGTGGTCCGACGGACGCGATGTCGCTGTGAAGGTGCAGTATCCCGGCGCCGACGAAGCACTGCGGGCCGACTTGCGGACGTTGTCGCGATTCGCGGGAGTGTTCGCGACGATGATGCCGGGCGCCGATGTCCGTGCGCTGCTCGACGAACTGACCGCGCGCACCGAAGAAGAACTCGACTACCGCACCGAAGCGGACAGCCAACGGGCGTTCGCGCGTGCCTTCGAGGGCGACGAGAAGTTCCTCATCCCCCACGTGGTGGCGAGTTCGCCGAAGGTAATGGTGACGGAATGGCTTTCCGCCACACCACTTTCCGTAATCATCAACGAGGGCACCCGTGAGCAGCGCGACCGAGCGGGTGCACTCCTCGCCGAATTCCACTTCTGCAGTCCGGCGAGAGCAGGTCTGCTGCACTGCGACCCGCACCCCGGCAATTTCATGTTGCTCGAAGACGGGCGCCTGGGTGTGATCGACTTCGGTGCGACCGCGGCGATGCCGAACGGCTTCCCGCCGGTGCTCGGGCGGATGGTGCGACTCGCCGTCGAGGAACGCTTCGACGAACTGACCGCCCTGCTCTACGACGAGAAGTTCGTCCTTCCCGGGCGCACCGTCACCGATCAGGAGATCGCCGACTACCTGCGGCCTTTCACCGACCCGATCCAGACCGAGTCGTTCCACTTCACGCGGGCATGGCTGCAGAAGGTGGCGGGCACCGCGACGGATTTCTCGAGTGCGCAGTTCCGGACTGCACGGACGTTGAACCTGCCACCGGAGTACGCGAGCATCTTCCGCGTTCTGCTCGGGTCGGTGGGTATCTGCGCGCAACTCGACGCGCAGGCTCCGTACATGGCGATTCTCTCCGAATGGCTGCCCGGCTTCACCGAGGAGTAGTCGGGGCCGGGCAGCCGATTCAGGCGTACACCAGTTCTTTTCGCGGTTCGGCGACGACCGTCTTCCGTGGTCGTCCGCGGGGGCGCTTGCGAGCGACGATCGTGCCCTGGTTGATGATTTCGCCGCCCCACACACCCCACGGTTCTTCGCGGTCCAGTGCTGCCGCGAGGCAGCGTGCGCGTACGGGGCATCCGGCGCACAGCGATTTCGCCAGTTCCAGATCTGCCGGGGCCTCGGCAAACCACAGATCGGGATCGTCGCCGTGACAGGGCAGGATATCGCCCGCACGGATGGTTTTTTCGCCGACACCTGATGCGGTCGAAGGGTTTTCACTCGGCACGAGGACTCCTAGAGGTTCGATCGAAAGAGATGCGATGCGAACTCCGGCCGGAAAAGAGAAAGGCCACGGGTCCGCTGGGCGGTTGTCCGTGGCCTGGAGTCGGAAGGGACTACCGCGTAGGTGTCCCGACGAGTCGTCCGGCCACGGACGAGAAGGCTGCTGCGCGCCGGCGCCATGTACGCGGGACGGCGGCGAATGCGGCGCGCGCCACGACGGGCGCGGCGGCCGCATAGATATTGATGCTGATCATCACGGGCCACCTCGCTTTCGTCGTCACGCACGGGCTTCTCCCGTGGCAATGCAATACACAATAGTAACGCTGTTGCGATCGGCACAAGTTATTTTCTAGCTGGGGTTTTGTCGAATTTTTGTCGCGCGTGGTCCGATTCGCCGCTCGCACGCTCACGCGCAACTAGAGTCCCGGCCATGCCGCTGTCGACAACGAAATATGTATCGGTGCTCGATTGCCCCGATCCCCGAGCACTCGCCGGTTTCTACCGGGACCTGCTCGGCTGGACCACCGCGCAGGACGACGACGACTGGGTCGAACTCGCGCGCGACGACGCGAATTCGCTCGCATTCCAGCGCGCACCCGATTTCGCGCCCGCGCGTTGGCCTTCCGAAAGTGTGCACGTCCACCTCGACTTCTACGTCCCCGAATTCGAGGACGCCGAACGTCTCGCGCTCGAGCTCGGTGCGACCCGAGTCGACGATCCGTCGAGCGCCAAGAGTTTCCGCGTGTACCGCGACCCCGCGGGCCACCACTTCTGCCTCTGTGTGGAACCGGCGGGTCTAGAGATCTAGCGCTGCCGCCTTACGTTCGCCGCGAACGAGGGCGAGCACGTCGGCGCCGTACTGTTCCAGCTTCTTCGCGCCGATGCCGGGGATCGACACGAGCGCGCGGTCGTCGCGCGGCTGCTGTTCCGCAATCGCCACCAGGGTGTTGTCGCTGAACACGACGTAGGCGGGAACCTTCATCTCCTTCGACCGCTCGCGTCGCCATTCCTTGAGCGCGACGAGCAGTTCCTCGTCGAGGTCGGACGGACAGCTCTCGCACCGGCCCAGCATCGTCGAGGTGGCGCCGAGGAGTTGCTTGCCGCAGATCCGGCACTGCGGGCGCTTCTTCTTCGAGGAGGCCGGCTCAGCGATCTTCGACGCCGGGGAGCTGTCGGGGATCAACCCGTGCAGGAACCGCGAGCGGCGACGCGATCGGCGGCCCCCTTCGGTACGTGAGAGCGCCCACGACAAGGCGAGATGCACCCGGGCACGGGTGACCCCGACGTAGAGCAGGCGCCGCTCCTCCTCGATACCGGCCTCGTCCGGCGGGGTGTCCTTGTCTCCGGTGACGTGCGTGATCGGCAGGGTGCCGTCGGTGAGCCCGACGAGGAACACCGCGTCCCACTCGAGTCCCTTCGCCGCGTGCAGCGACGCCAGCGTCACACCCTGGACCGTGGGAGGTTGCCGCGACTCGGCGCGGGCCGCGAGGTCGCGCAGCAGACCGGTGAGCGTCAGGTCGGGTTCGTGCTCGAGCAGTTCCTCGGTGAGCTGGACCAGCGCCGTGAGCGAGGCCCACCGTTCGCGGGCCTGCGCACCGGTGGGTTCGGTGTCGGTCAGGCCCAACGGCACCATCGTCGCTCGCACCAGCGTCACGAGATGGGAGCCGCGATCGGCGCCCTCCGGGAGGTCGTTGCGTGCATCCACTTGCCGGAGCGCGTTGATCGCCTGCCGCACCTCGGCGCGGTTGAAGAAGCCCTCGCCGCCGCGCACCTGGTACGGGATACCGGTCTCGGTGAAGGCCTGCTCGTACACCTCCGATTGCGCGTTGATCCGGTACAGCACAGCGATTTCCGACGCCGGCACGCCGTCGCGCATCAGTTTCGCGATGGCCTTGGCCGTCGCCTTCGCCTCGGCCGGTTCGTCGTCGTACTCGGCGAAGGTGGGTTCCGGTCCGGGTGGGCGTTGCCCGATCAGCTTCAGGCGGGTACCCGCGATACGTCCGCGGGCTTCGCCGATCACCCGGTTTGCCAGTTCCACCACCTGCGGTGTGGAGCGGTAGTCGCGTTCGAGCCGGACGACGGTGGCGTCGGGGAACCTGCGCGAGAAGTCGAGCAGGTACTTGGGCGAGGCACCGGTGAACGAGTAGATCGTCTGGTTGGCGTCGCCGACGACGGTGAGGTCGTCGCGGTCGCCGACCCACGCGTCGAGCACGCGTTGCTGCAGCGGCGTGACGTCCTGGTATTCGTCGACGACGAAACAGCGATAGCGGTCGCGGAACTCCTCCGCGACGGCGGTGTTGTCCTCGAGCGCCGCCGCCGTGTGCAACAGCAGGTCGTCGAAATCGAGATAGAACCCTTCGTCGCCGCGGAACTTGAGCGACTCGTACATCTCGTACACCGCCGCGACGCGCTCGGCGGCAGCGGGAGGTTCGCGGCGGACCCGCGCGACAGTGGCCGGGTAATCCTCCGGCGCGATCAGCGACCCCTTGGACCATTCGATCTCGGAGAGCAGGTCGCGCACGGTGTCGGTGTCGGTCGGGAAGCCACACCGGTGTGCCGCCTGCGAGACGACGGCGAATTTGCGGTCGAGCAACTGCCACGGCGTGTCGCCGACGACCTGCGGCCAGAAGTAGCGCAGCTGACGGAGCGCAGCGGCGTGGAACGTCCGCGCCTGCACGGACGGCCCGGGCGCACCGACCCCCAGTTCGCGCAATCGCGAGCGCATCTCGCCGGCGGCCCGTGCGGTGAACGTGACGGCGAGTACCTGCCCCGCGGCGACGTGCCCGTCGGAGACCAGGTGCGCGATGCGGCGGGTGATGGTGCGTGTCTTGCCGGTCCCTGCGCCGGCCAGCACGCACACAGGGCCACGCGGCGCGCGCACAGCCGCCGCCTGCTGAGGGTCCAGGCCTTCCGTTACCGCATCCACACGCATGGGCTCCATCATGACAGTGCGAACCGACATCGCGACCGCGCGCACATTGCGCCGGCGAGCGGACTGTGTGCGCGACCACATTCGGGGACCGGTCGGAACAGATCGGAACGGCTGTGATGTTCTCGAAGTCATGACCACCACCGATGCACCCGCCTTGACCGTCTACTCCACCACGTGGTGCGGCTACTGCAAACGACTCAAGAAGCAGCTGGACGAGAACGGGATCGCCTACACCGAGATCGACATCGAGGCCGATCCCTCGGCGGCCGAATTCGTCGGCAGCGTCAACAACGGCAACCACATCGTGCCGACCGTCAAGTACGCGGACGGCACCACCGCCACCAATCCCCCGCTGTCGGCGGTCAAGCGCGCGCTGGGCGTGTAACCCGGATCAGCCCTGTGCCCAGCCCTCGAGCATGCCCCGCGCGATCGAGATCGAGCCGGGCAGCAGGAGGGGCACCTCGTCGGCCGACGCCCAGTCGCCCACCTCGAGCGCAGCGCGCACTTCGTCGCGCGTGAACCACCGCGCCTCGCCGATCTCGCCGTCCCTGAACTCCAGGGACTGGGCGGGGTCGGCGACGGCCGCGAACCCGAGCATGAGCGACCGCGGGAACGGCCACGGCTGGCTACCGAGGTAGCGGATGTCGCGCACGTCGACGCCGACCTCTTCGCGAATCTCCCGCACCACACACGATTCCAGCGACTCGCCGGCCTCGACGAATCCCGCCAGGACCGAGAACCGCCGCTCCGGCCACACCGGCTGACGCGCGAGCAGAACCTGGTCGCCCCCGTCGTGTACCAGGCAGATCACGGCGGGGTCGGTGCGCGGAAACTCCTCGTGCCCCGTCGCCGAACTGATCCGTGACCATCCGGACATGGTGGGTTCGCTGGCGGAACCGTCGACCGCGCTGAATCCCGCCTGGTCGTGCCAGTTGAGCAAGGCCACTGCACTGACCATCAGGTCGGCGTCTGCATCGTCGAGCCGGTCGCCGACGCGGCGCAGATCCGCGACCTCCCCCGTCTGCGCGAGCACGCGGACTGCCCACACGTGCCGGTCGTCGCGCACACCGAGGAAGACGGCTCCGGACACCGGCGCGGGGCCCAGATCCGCAGCGGGATGGAACACGAGTGCCCCGTCCGCCACGGGGACCTGTCCCCGCCGATCCACCTTCAGCAGTTTCGCGTCGGCCCAGCCCGCGCGCAGCGCGTCCTCGTCGGAGCGGAGTTCTTCGGCGCGCTCGACGACGGTGCGCGACAGGAGTGGGGTACCGGACAGAGAGAAACTGGTCACTTCGAGCACACTAGCCGCGCATCGCGCCCGGTTGCGTGCCCACGAGCCGGATGTAGAGCAGCTTGTCACCGGCCTCGACCGCGTCGACCTCGGGTGAGCCGATTCGCCACATCCGGCCGTCGCGCACCACCGCGAGGACGATGTCCTTCAGGTGTCGTGGCGAACCCCCGATCTCCGACGGCTCGACATCACGCTCGGCGATGGCGAATCCGGCCTCGGGAGTGAGCAAATCCTCGATCATCTCGACGACGTTGGGCGTCGTCGTGGCGATCCCCAGCAGACGGCCCGCGGTCTCGGACGAGATGACCACCGAGTCGGCGCCCGACTGCCGCAACAGGTGGGTGTTCTCGGACTCACGGATGGCGGCGACGATCTTCGCCTTGGGCGCGATCTCCCGGGCACTGAGGGTCACCAGCACTGCGGTGTCGTCGCGGTTCGCGGCGACGATCACGGCGGCCGCGTGCTGCACACCGGCGAGGCGGAGCACGTCCGACTTGGTGGCCGAACCCTGAACCGTCACCAGCCCTTGCCCCGCGGCCGATTCCAGGACGACGGGATCGGTGTCGACCACCACGATGTCGGACGGGGCGACCCCGTCGCCCAGCATGGCGTCGACGGCGGTGCGGCCCTTGGTGCCGTAGCCGATGACGACGGTGTGATTACGCACGCGGCGCCTCCATCGTTGGATCTTGAATGCTTGCCGGGAACTTGCGGTCAGGGCCGACAACGTCGTCCCGACCAGCACGATGAGGAAGAACACCCGCAGTGGCGTGATCACGAGAACGTTGATCAGTCGCGCTTCGGGTGTGAACGGGGTGATGTCGCCGTAGCCGGTGGTCGACAGTGACACGGTCGCGTAGTAGATGCAGTCCAGCAGCGACAGCGCATCGCCTTGCGCGTCGCGATACCCGTCGCGGTCGAGGTAGACGATCAGCACGGCGAACGCCAGCGCGGCGAACGCGTAACCGATGCGACGCGCGATCGCGATACCGGGGCTCGTCTGCTCCTCTGGTACGCGGAGGACACCGACCAGCGCGAAATCCGGGCGCTCGGTGAGCTGATCGGAGCGACTGAACCTCGCACGCAATCTACCGGGCATCGTGCTTACTCCACCTCGTCTCGGTCCCCGGCGGGGGACCTCACTCCACCGTATCGATGCCCGGACGGCCATCGTTCCGGATCGCAGCCTACGCGCAGGCCGCTACTGTGGCGCCCATGTCCACAACCCAGCCGTCCCGGCGACCGGCCCTGCGACTCGCGGCGTTGCTGCTCGGCGCAGGCACGATGCATTTCGTCCGCCCGGAACCGTTCGACGGCATCGTTCCCCGAGGACTTCCCGGTGACGCGCGCACATACACCTACGCGTCGGGGGTCGCGGAGATCGTGGTCGGTGTCGCACTCACGGTTCCTCGTACCCGCAGGATCGGTGGGGCGGCGGCCGCGGCCTTGTTCCTCGCGGTGTTTCCCGCCAACGCTCAGATGGCCGTCGCATGGCTGCGCAGCAACCGGATCCCGCCTGCTGCGAAGGCCGCCGCGCTGGCACGTCTGCCCCTGCAGATCCCGCTGGTCACCGAGGCACTGAAGGTTCGCCGCCTCGCACCGGGCGCGCCCCGCCGCTAGGACGATCCGGGCGGGTGCGCCGCCGGATCGAGCAGGATTCCGGCGAGTTCGGCCGGGCGCGCAAGTGCCACAAGATGTCCCGAGTCCACGACCAGAGGCTCCGTGCCGACCCGCGCCCGGGAGAGTTCGGTGAGGAACGGCAGCGGAAACAACCGGTCCCGGCTTCCCGCGACGACACGGACCGGCACGTCGGGCCAGCGTTCGGCGTCCCAGGACGGTTCGAACGCGGCGTCCGACAATGCGATCTCCTCCTGGGTGAGCGCCTCCTCGGTGAGGTCCTCGGGTACGTCGTGGAAGAACAACTCCCGCATGTCGAGCGGCGCGTCCGGGTCCCGGCCGTCGGCGACCGCCTCGGCTCGCTGAGCCTCCTCGTGCCCGACATTGCCCCACCACTGCGCCGGCGACTCACCGGGTGCCGGAATCATCGGCGCGACCAGGACGAGTTCGTCGACAGCGCACCGCTGCGCGACCCGAACCGCCGTGAACGCCGACATCGACTGCCCGACCACGACCAGCGGCCTGCGCACATCGCCCAGTCCCGCCACGACCAGATCGGCGTAGTCGTCCTGGTCTGCGTTCTCGTCGGCGTACGGAAGGTCGACGGCGACGACGTCGTGGCCCCGGTCCTCGAGCAGCGGCACCACTCGCTGCCAGTACCACGAGTTCGAACCAGCGCCGGGCAACAGCACGAACGTCGACATCGCGCGCTCCTTCGGTGGAAGGTGCCCACGATGCTACCGGCGTCCGGCACCGGCGGTTCGGCGTTCAGTCACCCGACGGCAGGACCTCCTGCTCGTCGACGGAGCGGCTTCCGGCGCCGCGCACCAATTGCTCGAGCGCGCGAGCGCCGGGCAGATCCTCGGGCGCGACGGTGCGGCCGGTCCGGACGTAATGGAACGCCGCACGCACCTTGTCGAGCGGGAGTTCGGCCGGTCGTCCGGTGATCCGCGTGGTGCGGGCAGCCATGAGCTGCGCCCACGCCAGGCGATACGCCGCGAGCTGCAGCCCGACCGACGCCAGTTTGTCCGCGTCCGGTTCCGCGCCGGTCTTCCAGTCGATCACCGTCCATCCACCGTCGGGATCCTCGAACACCGCGTCGATCCGGCCTCGGATCACCGTGCCGGCGAGGGACGTCTCGAAGGGAACCTCCACCTCGACCGGGTTGCGTGCAGCCCACGGCGAGCGCAGGAAGGCCTCCTGTAGCCGGTCGAAGTGGGATTCGTCCCCGCCCTCGTCGTCCGCACCGGGAAGCTCGTCGAGATCGAGCAGACGGGTCGCACCGAATCGGCGCTCGAGCCACGCATGGAAGGCGGTTCCCCTGCGTGCCAACGGGTTCGGACGGAACGGCAACGGACGACGCAGGCGTGCGGCCAGCCCCTGCGGATCGCTCGCCAGGTCGACGAGCTGACTGACCGACAGTTGTGCCGGGAGCATCACTTCGGCGGCCTTCTCGAAGCGTTGTTCCCGTTCGGCGAGCAACGCGTCGACGTCGGCGGCCCACTCGTCCGGGTCGTCGTCGATGCTCCGCGGCGGCTCGGGTTCACCGGCGTCGAGGGCGGCGAGAACGAGCGCCGCACCCCGCTCGACGTCGGCGCGACGCGAACCGAGTGGGTCTCGCGGCCACATGGCGCTTCGCGGCGACTCCGTCATGGGATTGTGCTCGCCCGGCTCCGGCGCAGGCTCCCACGTCTCTATACATCCCAGAGCCGTTCGTGCGGTGACCAATTCGTGCAGTTCCTGCAAGAAGTCGGAGGGGCCGCGCGGTTCGGACCCGGTGTCGCCCCAATGGTGACCGGACACGAAGAGCGCCCGTTCCGTACGGGTGAGCGCGACGTAGAACAACCGGCGATCCTCGTCGAGCTTGCGGGCCTTGAGGGCATCCTTGTGCCGGTCGATCGCGTTCTCGAGCATCTTGCGGTCGAAGATGTCGTCGAGTTCGAGCACCGGCACTCCGTCGGTGCTCGAACCCGGGTCGTCGCTGGGCAGTGCGCGGTCGCCACGGAGCTGTGGAGGCAGTTCGGTCACCGACCCCAGCCAGGTTGCGGCGGCGGACGAGGACGGGAAGATTCCCGCGGTGACGTGCGGTACCGCCACGACCTGCCATTCGAGGCCCTTCGCCGAATGGACCGTGAGTACCTGGACCCTTTCGGGATCCACCTCCACCTCGCCGGGCGCGAGTCCCTTCTCGATCTCCTCCGCGGCCGCGAGATAGCCCAGCAGTCCAGCGAGGGTCGCGTGGGTGCGCGCCGCGTACGACGCGACGACGTCGGCGAACGCGTCGAGATGTTCGCGACCGGCAACTCCCCCGCGCCCTCCGACGCGAGCTTCCGCCTCGATACCGATTCCGAGGACACGTTCGACTTCGGCGACGAGTTCGGTGAGGGGCTGGCCGAGACGCTCCCGAAGCGACGCGAGTTCGCGGGCCAGCGCGGTGATGCGCGCGAACCCGAACTCCGAGTACTGATCGGGATCACCCGGGTCGGAGATCGCGTCTGCCAGCCCCGCCTGGTCGGCGTACTCGCCGGGCAACGCCGAATCGAGTGCCTCGTCGAGCGCCTCCGGATCGGTGACGACCCCGGCCACGCCGTATCGGCCCGCAATGGCGAGTTTCTGCGCGCGGCGCCACAGTGCCTTCAGGTCGGCCGCGCCGATCTGCCACCGCGCACCGGTCAGCACCCGCACCGCGGCGCTGCCGGCCGACGGGTCCGCGGCGAGCCTCAGCATGGCGAGCAGGTCGGCGACCTCGGGAGTGTGCAGCAGACCGCCGATACCGACGACCTCCACCGGCAGGCCCCGCGCCCGCAGCGCTTCGGCGATCGGGGCGGCGTCGGCGTTGCGTCGTACCAGTACCGCCGCACTCGGCGGCGGGGTGCCGGCCTCGTGCGCTGCCGCATATTCCGCTGCGATGCGGTCGGCCACCCAGTTGCGTTCGGCTTCGACGTCGGTGTGCAGCGCCAAGCGCACGTCGCCGGCGACGGCATCGGGCCGGGGACGCAGACGGCTGACGGCCACTCCGCGATCGCGCAGCGGTTCGGAGGAGTGATTCGCCAAGTCGAGCGCCTCGGGCGGATTGCGCCAGCTCGTCAGCAGTTCGAGTGTCGGCGCGGGGCGTCCGCCCAGGAGCGGGAAGTCCGCGACGAAACGCGGCAGGTTCGCGGCCGAGGCTCCACGCCAGCCGTAGATCGACTGCATGGGGTCGCCCACCGCCGTCACGGCGAGACCCGGGTCCTGTGCGCCGCCGAAGAGTGCTGCGAGCAGGACCCGTTGCGCATGGCCGGTGTCCTGGTATTCGTCGAGCAGCACGACGCGGAAACGCTCGCGTTCGCCGGCGCCCACCTCGTGATGGTCGCGGGCCACTCGCGCCGCAAGCGACATCTGGCTCCCGAAATCGAGGGCACCTTCGCGGCGCAGCGTGTCGGCGAGCCGCTGGACGAGCGGAAGCAACTGCAGCCGCTCCTCCTGGGTCTCGAGATATCCGAGGAGGGTCTTCGACGGCCCGCCGCGCTGGCCCGGACCTGCCGGGAGCGAGAGGATCAGCTTGTCGAGCTCGGTGTGGGCCTCGCGCAGATCTTCGGGTTCGACGAGGTGTTCGGCGAGCTGACCGGACAGGGCGAGGACTGCCTCCGTGACCGACGCGGGGTTGCGATCGGTGTCGAGTTCGCCGTCCCATGCGCTCACGACCCGGTGGGCGACCTGCCACAGTTCGGTCTCGGACAGGAGCGCGGCAGTGGGCTCGATGGGCAGCAGCAGCCCGTGCTCGGCGAGCAACCGTCCGGCGTACGCGTGGTACGTCCCCACCTCGGGTTCGCCCGAGAGGATCCGTGCGCGGAGGCCTCCTTCCGGATCCAGATCCCGGACGAGTGCCGACCCCGCGAGCTTGGCGAGCCGGGTACGGATGCGGGCGGTGAGCTGCTGGGCTGCTTTGCGGGTGAAGGTCAGACCGAGCACCTGTTCCGGCTCGACGAGACCGTTGGCGACCAGCCACACCACCCGTGCCGCCATCGTCTCCGTCTTGCCCGCTCCGGCACCCGCCACGACCAGCGCGGGGCCCATCGGGGCCTCGATGACGGCCGCCTGCTCGGCAGTCGGCGGATGCTGTCCGAGCGCCTCGGCCAGCCGGGCCGCGCTCACCCTGGGCGGGGTCATCCGTCGGTCACCTGTCTTCCTTCGTCGTGCGCGGGGCAACTCGACAGCACCGGGCAGTGCCGGCACCCGTCGTTGACGCGTGCGAGGAACTGCGGTCCCTGTGTCGCCGCGGCCGCCTCATGGATCACCTCTCGCCAATGCGCGAGACCGTCCTCGTCGAGCGGTGGTTGCAGCCGTTGGGCCGCGCCCTCCTTGTTGTGGGGTTTGGCCACGAATACCAGGCGGGCCCCGCCGGGAGGCGTTGCCGGCAGACCTTCGATGGCTCCGGCGGCCGCTGCCACCTGATAAGCGGCGAGTTGCGCGTGGTCGCGCGCGGCGTCCTTCGAGACGGGATTCTTCGCGGTCTTGACGTCCACTACGACGGGTCGCCCGTCCGGGTCGCGCTCGAGCCGGTCGATGCGGCCTTTCAACCGCACGCGCGGCTTGTCGTCGGACAGCGGTTCGAGGATGCCGTCCACACTGACCTCGACGCCGATCTCCGTGAGGTCGCCGCGGGTGCCCTGGAGCCAGGTCGAGAACGTGTCGAGCATGCGGCGGGTGCGTTCGAGCTCACGTCGCGCAAACCAATCCGAACCCAGATCGACTCCATCCCAGGCCTTCTCGAGTGCCTGGTCGATGCGCTCGGGTGGAATGCGTCCGGCCAGTGCCTGCACGAGCGTGTGGACGAGCGTGCCGGTGACGGCCTGGCTGTTCTCGCCGTCGGCGCCCCCGTGCCGTTCGAACATCCAGCGCAGGGGGCAGGTCGCGAGCTGTTCGACGGTGGAGGGGGACATCCGGACCGCATCGTCTTCGGGATCCCACAGCGGCGCAGAGGTACTCGGATCGGAGATTCCGTACCAGTCGTCGGGGTGCGCACCGCGCACACCGGCGCGGGCGAGCCGGGACAACTGCTCGGCCGCTCTGAGCTGCCGCTCCGGCTCGTGTTCGGCGACCAGCGGATCGCACACCACGCTGCGCAATTCGGCGACGAGCGCGGGCAACGCGAGAACCCGGATGTGGGTGGCCTCGGGGATCTCCTCGGGATCGGGCACCTCGTCGCCGGAAGTATCACCGGCGAGCAGTTCGTCGACGAACCGCGACCGCACGAGTTCGGTGTCACCGCTCACCGAGTCGACCGCGGTGACCAGCAGGCGCTTGCGCGCGCGAGAGCAGGCGACCAGGAACAGGCGTCGCTCGTCGGCGAGCAACGGCGCCGTTCGCGACAATCGCACCGACGCTTCCTCACCGCCGTCGGCGCCCGACACCGCGTCGAGGAGCGATTCGATGCCGAGCAATGTGCCGCGCGCCCGCAGGCTCGGCCACAGTCCTTCCTGCACCCCGGCGACCACGACGACATCCCATTCGCGCCCTGCCGCCGAATGGGCGCTGACCACCGTGACCGCTTCGGTTTCGGCGACCAGTCGCGTACGCACCGTGCCGGGGATCTCCTGCTCGGTGAGATAGTCCACGAATCCGGCGATGTGCGCGCGGGGAAGACGGTCGACGTAGTCGGCCGCGGCGTCGAAGAGCGCGACGACCGCGTCGAGGTCGCGGTCGGCCTGAGCGCCGACCGGGCCGCCGCGGGCCGATGCTGCGGCCCAGCGTCGTTCGAGGCCCGTGGCCTGCCAGGCCTCCCACAGCACGTCTTCGAGGCCTCCGCCGCGCAACGCCGCGGAGCGGGCCTTTCGCAGGACGCCGAGAACCTTTCTCAGCGGGGCTGATTCCACGTCGGTCAGGCCGCGCACGAGGTGCGCCGTCTCGTCATCGTCGTCACCGTCGGTGAGCAGCAGACGCAGCAGTTCTGCCGAGTCGCGGTCGCGTCCGGATGCCAGTTCGACGCGCCGGAGACCGCGTCGCAGGCGGCGCAGCGCGACCGGCTCGGCCCCGCCGACCGGACCCGACAAGAGTGCGAGCGCTTCTTCGCCGCCGAACCGGCGACCGGATACGGCCCGCAGCACCAGCAGCAGCCCCGCCACGCTGTGCTGCCGCGCGAGCGGGAGTTCGGAAGCCGCGGTGGTCATCGGGACTCCGGCGGCGAGCAGCGCGCGCCGCAGGGGTGCGAGGACGCGCGGCACCGAGCGGACGACGATGGCCATGCGGGACCACGGCACACCGTCGACGAGGTGGGCCCGGCGCAGGGTGTCGGCGACGAGCGCGGCTTCCTTCGCCTGGGACGGCTGCACGGCCACCCGCACACTGCCGGGCTCGTCTCCGGCCGCGGGTACGGCGCCGCGGTGCGGGGGAAGTCCGGGCAGTCTGCGCGCGACGCGGTCGGTCACCGCTGCCACCTCGGGTGCCGCTCGGTGATTGGTGCCCAGGACGATGCGACGGGCCGGGTCGTCCTCGGCCAGTCGTTCGAGGAAGGTTGGATCGGCGCCCCGGAAGCCGAACACGCTCTGGTCCGGGTCTCCCGCAACGGTGCTCGTGCGTGTGCCGGCGCCGATGACCCGGACCAGCTGTGCGGCCTGCGGATCGAGGTGCTGCGCGTCGTCGACGAGCAGATGACGGATCCGCGTGCGTTCGGACGCAAGCAGTTCGGGGTCCGTCGCGAAGGCCGCCAGGGCAGCGCCGACCAGTTCGGCCGCGTCGAGGGCGGGCGCGGTGGCCTCGGGTGCCTCCAGCCCGACCGCCCCGCGCAGGAGCATGACGTGCTCGTATCGCTGCGCGAACAGGCCGGCGGCGACCCATTCGGGACGGTCGCGCCGTTCGCCGAGCGCGACGAGGTCTTCGGGACCGAGTCCACGCTCGTTGGCGCGCAGCATCAGGTCGCGCAGTTCGACGGCGAAGCCGGTCATGCCGAGCGCGGGACGGAGTCTTTCGGGCCACATGCCGGCACCGTCGTCGATGTCGCCGCGGAGCAGTTCGCGCAGGACGGCATCCTGTTCGGCGCCGGTGATCAGTCGCGGCGGCGGGTTGCCGTGCGCCGTCGCCTGCAAGCGCAGGACCGCGAACGCGTACGAATGGACGGTACGGACGAGTGGTTCGCGAGTGGCGCGCGCTCCGGCACCGAGCAACCCTGCGGTCACCGCCTCACGCAGCGCCGTTGCGGCTCGCCGGGAGTGGGTGAGCACGAGAACCGATTCGGGGTCGGCGCCGGAGGCGATGCGGTGGACCACGAGGTCGACCAGCAGCGACGTCTTTCCGGTACCCGGTCCGCCGAGCACCTGCCACGGACGCCACCGCGGGGCGGGCGGTGCGTCGGCGAAGACCGCGCGCACATCCTCGGGCCACGTCCTCACGGCGGGCGCGACAGCCGGTCGCCGGACCAGTCGCGCGGCCGGGCGGCGCGGCCGGTCGGGCACGCGGAGGTCGGAGTCGGGCATACCGGCATCCCATCAGAGAGGTCCGACAGTTCGCCGTGCCGGCCTGCTCTGGCCCGAGCAGTTCCACTGACCGGCACCGAAGGCAAAGTGAAGGTAAGGCTAGGTTAAGCTCTGCTCGGCTGCGGCACCACGCCGCCGACCCGTCGAAGCAGAACGAGGATCACAGCTATGAACGCCATCCGAAACTACCGGCGCGCCGCAATCGGCGCCCTGGCCGTCATCGCCCTGGCCGGGTGCTCCACTTCCACGACCGACGACGCAGACACCACTGCGGCAGCTCAGACGGTCGCGATCGAGGACAACTTCGGCGAGCAGACCGTGACAACCCCGCCGAAGTCCGTGGTGGCCACCGACAACACCTTCTTCGAGACCCTCGACTCCTGGGGCGTGGACCTGTCGGCCGCTTCTGTGAGCCTGATGCCGAACACGATCGGCTACAAGCAGGACGACAGCATCATCGACCTCGGTACGCACCGCGAGCCGAACCTCGAAGCGGTTGTCGCGGCCGAGCCCGACCTCATCATCAACGGCGGCCGGTTCGCAGAGTTCCGCGCGGACTTCTCGCGCCTCGCGCCCGGCGCCTCGATTGTCGAGGTCACCCCGCGCGACGACCAGCCGTTCGAAGCCGAACTCAAGCGCGGCACCACGGCTCTCGGTGAGATCTTCGGCAAGCAGGCCGAAGCGCAGGAACTCAACGACGCGTTCGACGCCTCGATCGCGCGCGTGAAGGCTGCATACTCCCCCGATACGTCGGTGATGGGCCTGATCACCTCCGGTGGCGAGATCGGTTACGTGGCCCCGAGCAACGGCCGCACGATCGGCCCCATGTTCGACATCTTCGGTTTCACCCCGTCGCTCGAGGTACCCGAGAGCTCCGACAACCACCAGGGTGACGACATCTCCGTCGAGGCCATCGCGGCGTCGAACCCCGACCTGATCATCGTGATGGACCGCGACGCCGGAACCGCCAACGGCGGCGGCGAGGGATTCGTCCCCGCGGCGAACATCATCCAGGACGCCGAAGCACTGAAGTCCGTCGGCGCGGTGAAGGACGGCAAGGTGATCTTCCTGCCGACCGACACCTACACCAACGAGAGCATCCAGACGTACACGGAGTTCTTCAACTCGCTCGCCGACCTGCTCGAGCAGCAGAAGTCCTGACCCGCTTCACCCTGTAGCCCCGCGGGTTCGTCCCGCGGGGCACAGCCATCGAAAGCTTCACGAGAGACGGCAGTACCCACATGAGCGCACCGACTGCTTCCCCTCCAGCAGAGGTTTCCCCTCCTGCGAAGGGGAAACTGTTCGACTGGAAGCTTCTGCTCGGAATCCTCGGAGTCTGCGCACTGCTGACCATGTCCCTGTTCACCGGCGTCTACGACATCTTCGGCGGCGACAACGGGTGGGAGATGTTCGAGATCACCCGTATCCCCCGCACCATCGCGCTCGTCCTGGCGGGCGCGGCAATGGCGATGTCGGGCCTGGTGATGCAGTTGCTCACGCAGAACCGGTTCGTGGAACCCACCACCGCGGGCACCACCGAATGGGCGGGGCTCGGGCTCATCGTGATGATGATCGTCGCGCCCGCGTCGGGTCTGGTGCCCCGCATGATCGGGGCCGTGGTCGCCGCGTTCATCGGCACGATGATCTTCTTCCTGTTCCTGCGCCGGGTGTCGCTGTCGTCCTCGCTGATCGTGCCGATCGTGGGCATCATGCTCGGCGCGGTCGTCGGCTCGATCACGACGTACCTCGCCCTGGCCACCGACATGCTGCAGAGCCTCGGTGTCTGGTTCGCCGGCAGTTTCACCTCGGTCCTGCGGGGACAGTACGAGGTGCTGTGGATCGTCGCGGCCGTTGCGGTCGCGGTGTTCCTGGTCGCCGACCGGTTCACCGTGGCCGGGCTCGGCGAAGACGTGGCGACCAACGTCGGCCTGAACTACACCCGGCTCATCTTCCTGGGCACGGGCCTGATCGCCATTGCCACCGGTGTGGTCACCGTCGTGGTGGGGAATCTGCCGTTCATCGGCCTCATCGTCCCGAACATCGTCTCGATGTTCCGAGGCGACGACCTGCGCAGCAACCTGCCCTGGGTGTGCTTGCTGGGTATCGCGATCGTGACGGTGTGCGACCTCATCGGACGGACGATCATCGCGCCGTTCGAGGTACCGGTCTCCCTCATCCTCGGCGTGGTGGGCGCCGTCGTGTTCATCGCCCTCCTGCTGCGGAGCCGCCGCCATGCCTGACACCGTCTCCCCCCTCACGACTTCGGCGATCGAAGCGCCCTCCCCCGCGGAACCGCCTGCCTGCGAGTCCTTTCCCGATACGAAGGCTCGCCGCCGCTACTGGATCCTGCTCGGCGCACTGGCGGTTCTCGCGGTCCTCTTCGCGGCGGGAACGCTGATGTGGAACAACCCGATGCCCTTCGGGACTTCCGGTTTCTGGCGGATCACCGAGATGCGCGCGACCAGCCTGGTCGTCATCGCGATCGTCGTGGTCTGCCAGGCCACCGCCACCGTCGCGTTCCAGACCGCGACGAACAACCGGATCATCACGCCGTCGATCATGGGTTTCGAGGCGCTCTACGTCGCGATCTCCACCGCGGCGGTGTACTTCCTCGGCGCAGTGGGAGTCGCTGCCCTCCGCGGAACTCCGCAGTTCCTCCTGCAGATCGCCCTGATGGTCTTCTTCTCGCTCGTGCTCTACGGGTGGTTGCTGTCGGGCAAGTACGGCAACCTGCAGGTGATGCTGCTCGTAGGCATCATCCTGGGCGGTGGTCTCGGCTCGGTATCGACCTTCATGCAGCGTCTCCTCACGCCGAGCGAGTTCGACATTCTCACCGCCAGGTTGTTCGGGTCGGTCTCCAACGCGGACGTGTCCTACCTCCCCGTCGCCATCCCGCTGTGCGTGGCTGCGGCCGCCGCACTGTGGTGGCGTGCGCGCAAGCTCAACCTGGTGGCGCTGGGGCGCGACATCACGACCAGCCTCGGCCTGAATCACCGCCGCGAGATCATGATCGTGCTGTTCCTGGTGTCGGTCCTGATGGCGGTCTCCACCGCCCTCATCGGCCCCATGACCTTCCTGGGCTTCCTGGTGGCCACCCTCGCCTACCAGCTGGCCAACACATACGACCACCGGTACGTGTTCCCGGTGGCCGTACTCACCGGATTCGTCGTCCTCACCGGCGCCTATTTCGTTCTCAAGAACGTCTTCTACGCCGAGGGCGCCGTGTCCATCATCATCGAGGCCGTCGGCGGTTCGGTGTTCCTCTACGTCCTCCTCCGAAAGGGCAGACTGTGATCGAACTCAAAGGTGTCCGTAAGGATTACAGCGACGAGGTGTCGATCGGCCCCGTCGACCTGCAGATCCCAGCCGGAGGTATCACCGCACTGGTCGGCCCCAACGGTGCCGGTAAGTCGACGCTGCTGACGATCATCGGCCGCCTGCTCGGCGCGGATTCGGGCACCATCGAGATCGCGGGATACGACATCGCGCGCACCCCCTCGAAGGACCTTGCGAAGATCGTCTCCATCCTTCGACAGGAGAACCACTTCGTCACCCGGCTGACGGTGCGTCAACTCGTCGGTTTCGGCAGGTTCCCCCATTCGAAGGGCCGCATCACCCGGCACGATCAGGAGATCATCAGCCGCGCCATCGAGTTCTTCGACCTCGGGCCGCTCGAAAACCGTTACCTGGATCAGCTTTCCGGTGGGCAGCGCCAGCGCGCCTATGTCGCGATGGTGTTGTGCCAGGAGACCGACTACGTCCTTCTCGACGAGCCGCTCAACAACCTCGACATGCGGCATTCGGTGCTGATGATGCAGCACCTGCGCAGGGCCGCCGACGAACTCGGACGGACGGTGGTCATCGTCCTGCACGACATCAACTTCGCCGCCCATTACGCCGACCGCATCTGCGCTGTGAAGGACGGCCGCGTGGTCGAGTTCGGGACTCCGGAGGAGATCCTCGTCGACGACACGCTCACGCGCGTGTTCGACACCCCGGTGACGTGCGTCGACGGGCCCAACGGCCGACTGGCCGTCTACTACCGCTGACCCGGGTGCCATAGTGGGCGGAGTGAGCGCTTCCGAGAATCTCCACACCCACGTGTTCGGCCCCTCCGACGGGCCGCAGATCCTCGCGCTGCACGGGCTCACCGGTCACGGTCTCCGGTGGCGGAATCTGGCGAACCGTCATCTGCCGGAGGCCCGGTTCATCGCACCCGATCTGCGTGGTCACGGCCGATCGCCCTGGACACCGCCATGGACCTTCGAGCGGCACGTCGCCGACCTGCTCGACGTGCTCGACGCGCACGCGTCGGGCCCGGTCACCGTCGTGGGCCATTCGTTCGGGGGCGCACTCGCACTGCACCTCGCCGCCACCGCCCCCGAACGGGTCCGCTCGATCGTCCTGCTCGACCCCGCCATCGCCCTGCCTCCGGAGCAGATGCTCGAAGTCGCCGACTCCACGGCCCGTTACCCGGATTACACCGACGAGGCCGAAGCGCGCGCCGAGAAGGTCCATGCGGACTGGGCTGAGGTGGCGCCGGAACTGCTCGATGCGGAAGTCGGCGAGCACCTGGTACCGGCGGACTCCGGTCGCGTCGCCTGGCGGGTGTGTATGCCCGCGATCGTGACGTCGTGGAGCGAACTGGCCCGGGACCATGTGCTGCCACCGGCGCATGTCCCCACCGTGTTCGCGCGGGCCGGGAAGGTGCAGCCCGGGTACACCTCTCCCGAATTCCGCGCCGCACTCGCCCACCGGCTCGGGTCGAACCTGACCGAGGTCGAGATCGACTGCGACCACATGATCGACCAGGCTCGTCCCGCGGACGCCGCCGAACTCATCGCCCGGGTGCTGTAGATGGCCGCGACCACCGACGAGCAGATCGAGACCGTGCGCGCGCTCGTCGCCGCCATCCCGGCGGGGCGCGTCGCCACCTACGGCGACATCGCCGATGCCGCAGCCCTTTCCAGCCCGCGCACGGTCGGGTGGATCATGCGCACCGATACGGCCGACCTCCCGTGGCATCGCGTCGTACCCGCGTCGGGCCGACCGGCGACCCACCTCGCCCACCGGCAACTGGCCCGGCTGGCTCTCGAAGGCACACCCCTGCACGGGGATCGCGTCGACCTGGCGCGCGCCCGCCACCGGTTCGCGCAGCCCCACGAACGCCCGTCGCCGGGTGGGCCCGGACATCCGGACCCACCCGGCGACGAGGACTGAACCGGAAGGGCGTCAGGCGCGTACCGGCTTGGTCGACGCCAACGCGCCGAGGGCGATGACACTGCTGACGACCATCGCCACCGCCATGGGGACGGCGGTCTCCTCTCCCCCGATGCCGACGAGCGGAGCAATCGCTGCCGCGAGCAGGAACTGCAGAGCGCCGAGCAGCGCCGAACCGGTGCCCGCCGCACGCCGGGCCTCACCGAGAGCCAGAGTGGTGGCGTTCGCGATGATGAGACCGAGGCTGCTCATGGTGCACCACAGCAGAATCAGCGTCACCCACATCGCCGGTCCGGCAAGGCTGTTCACGAGCATCAGCACCGACATCGAGGCAAGGACGGTCAGTCCGATCCGCAGTGTCCGTCCCGAGCCGATACGTCGCACGATGTTGTCGTTCGCGACGCTGCCGACCACGAGACCGAGCGCATTGGCGGTGAAGGCCACCGTGTACCAGCCGGTGGAGATGCCGTGGAGATCCTGCAGCACGAACGGCGACGCGGAGATGTACGCGAACATCACGCCGAAGGCGAACGCGTACGTGAGGGTGTAGCCGACGTACCGGCGGTTGCGCAGAACCTCACGCGCGTCGCGCAGCATCGCGGAGGCACCGCCCTGGGTGCGACGTTCGACAGGGTGTGTTTCGGAGACAAGGAACAGCACAGCCAGGAACATGAGGACCGACATTCCGGCGAGCGCCCAGTACACGGCGCGCCAGCCGAGATTGGTCACGATCACGCCACCGACGAGCGGTGCGACGATGGGAGCCACCGCGTTGATGACCACGAGCAGGCCGAACAGTTTCGCTGCCGCGACGCCCGTCGCGCGATCGGAGATGACCGCGCGGCCGAGCACGATGCCGGCCGCACCGGCGAAGCCCTGAACGAATCGAGCGCCCGCGAGCAGTTCGATGGTCGGGGCCAGGGCACTCGCGGCGCTGAACACCGCGCAGGCCAATGTGCCGACAAGCAGAAGCGGGCGGCGGCCGAACCGGTCGGACAACGGCCCGAACACGAGCTGGCCGATGGCCATACCGAGCAGGAAGGTCGTGAGCGTCAGCTGGATCGCCGTCGCGCTTGTACCGAATTCCTTCGCCATCTCGGGCAAGGCGGGCAGGTACATGTCGATTGCCAGGGGCGCGACCGCTGCGAGAAGCGCGAGCACCGCGATCAATCTGCCCGGGAAGGGCTTGCCGGTGTCTGCGTCGGTCTCGTTGTGGCCGGGTGGTTCCCGTCCCTCGGTGGTGACGGGGTGTTGCGCGGGCATGCTCACCTTTCGTTACAGATTTATATTTAAATCTATATATAGATTGTTGAGCTAAAATCGTAGCATGGGCGAACCGCAGGCCGTAAGCGAAAGTGACGTCGAGAGCCTCGCGCGGACGGCGCGGTCCCTGGTCTGGGCGCTCCGCAGATTCGGCGAGCGGGAAGCCGGCCTGTCTGCGATGCCCAACTCCGAGATCGAGGTCCTGCGAGCAGTGGCGGAGCAACCGGGAAGCTCGGTCTCGGAACTCGCACGGGCACTCGACCTGCAGAACAGCAACGTCAGCACCACCGTGAGCCGCCTGGTCGATCGCGGACTGCTCGAGCGGCGCGCCGATCCGAACGATCGTCGCTCGCACCGGATCCACCAGACCGGACTGGCGCGGCACAACAACGGACTGATCGACGCGATGTGGACCAGAGGCGTACGCGACCTGCTCGACTCCTTGACCCCCGGCGAGGCTCGCACCCTGATCGAAGCGGCGCCCCTCCTCGCCCGGTTGAGCTCCATGCCCAAGAATTGATGCCCGCGAGCTACCGACGACACACCGGCAGGTCGGGCGGCCCTCGTGAAAGCCACAGCGTCATGGGGCAGCATGAACGCCATGAGTGCACTGACCGGCGTCGAGGCAGTGATCGTGGCGGGCGGCCGCGCAACCCGCATGGGAGGCGTCGACAAACCCGCCTTGACGGTCGGCGGCCGGCGCCTCCTCGACACCGCCCTCGCATGCGTCGCCGGATGCGCCCGGATCACCGTGGTCGGCCCCTGGCGCAACGACCTCGACCCGGCGATCGTGCAGGTGCAGGAAACACCTGCCGGCGCCGGCCCGGTCGCGGCACTCGCCGCGGCGGACCCCGCGTCGGACGCCGTGGTGACTCTCGCAGCAGATCTGCCTTTCGTCACCGCGGACATCGTGGCGACATTGCTCGAGGCGCTCGACACCGATCCCGCCGCTGACGCGGCCTTCGCGGTGGACGACGACGGCCGAATGCAGTATCTGCTCGCGGCCTGGCGGGGCCCCGCACTGTCCGCACGGATCGCCGGCTTCGGCACCGATGTGGCCGGTCGGCCGATGAAGGCACTGCTGCCCGACCGGTACGTCTCCGTCCCCGTTCCGGGTACCACCGACTGCGACACCCCCGCCGACTTGCACCGGGCGCGGGTCGCCCACGGTTCCGGCCGTATCGCCGCAGACCCGGACGAGGCACGCACCCTCATACGAGAAGCTCTATTGCCGTTGCCCGTTCGGCGTGTTCCCGCCGCTGCGGCGGAGGGCACCACCCTGGCTGCGCCACTCGTCGCCGCCGAAGCGCTACCAGCCGTGCCGTCATCGGCGATGGACGGCTACGCGGTCGCCGGCCGCGGCCCGTGGACCCTGCGCCCCGAAGTCCGGCGGGCGGGTGATCGTTCGGGGTTGACACTGCTCGACGGTGAGGCCGCCCGGATCGCCACTGGTGCGCATCTTCCCGCCGGCGCAACCGCAGTGGTCCGAGACGAATTCGTCGAGGTCGAGGGTCACACGCTCCGCCGCCTGCCGCAGTGCCCGGTGCGGGACGACACCCGCCGCCGGGGTGAGGACTGGGAGCCCGGATTCGTGCTGGCCGCCCGCGGCGACCACGTGGGTCCGGCCGTCGTCTCGGCTGCACTGAGCGGCGAGGTCGCGGAGATCGATGTGCGCGGCCCGCTGCGGGTGCATGTGGTGGTGAGCGGCGACGAGATCCTGCGTCACGGCCCGCTGCAGGTGGGCCAGACCCGGGATTCCCAGGGGCCGGTTCTTCCCCGTTTCGTGCGCTGGTGTGGTGCCGAGCCGGTCGGCGAGACCCATCTGCGCGACACCCCGGGCGGATTCGACGCACTCTTCGCCGAGACGACCACCGTGGACGCGCTGGTCGTCGTGGGCGCCACCGGTGGCGGCGCCGCCGACCAGCTGCGCGGCGCGCTCGACCGGGCCGGCGCGCACGTCGTGGTCGAGCGGGTTCGCTGTAAACCCGGCGGTTCGCAGGTCGCCGCGGTCCTGCCCGACGGCCGCGCCGTACTGGGACTTCCGGGCAACCCGGTTGCCGCGCTGTCGACGCTTCTCGTCATGCTCCCGGCGGTCGTGGACGGCCGTACCGGTCGCACCCCGCCGCTGCCCTTCCTCGGCACACTGGCGAACGCGTCGGAGGTCGAGGGTGATCGCACCCGCCTCCTGCCCGCCCGCCAGCGCTCCGACGGACAGTGGCTGTGCGACAACGCCGTACGCACCGCACATCTCGCGGGGCTGATCGGACGTACTGCGATTGCTCTGGTGCCGCCGCGGGCGACGGACGGCGCGGTCGTGGAATTGCTGCCGCTCCCCCGGTGACGCGCCGAACGGACCTCGTCAGGGGTTCGGCTGCGCCCCGGCGCCGGCCCGCAGCGTGGGCACGGCCGCGCGGTACCGCCGGGCGACCAGGTCGACGACGGGCTCGGTGACGCCGAGCGGCGCCGCGACCCCGTCGGCACCGGCCTCGGACAACCTCGAGTGGAACAGCCCCTCCGCCAGCAGGTACGACGCGACGAACACCCGCACACCCGGCTGCCGCGACTCCGCGACCACCTGCGGCACGCGGGGTTCCCCGGTCGCGACGTAACCGATGCGCACAGGTGTGAACGTCAGAACCGACAGCAGGTGCGCCGCCCGTTGCACGTCGTGGCGGGCCCGCGGGTCGGACGACCCTGCGGCAGCGAGCACGATCGCGTCTCCCGGGCGCCACCCGGCTTCACGCAACCGCTGGACGAGCACACCGGCGAGGGCGGGGTCGGGCCCCAGCGCCCGGGTGACCGCGACCGCGCGGTGTCCGCTCTCGGCGACCTCACGTGGTACGTCGTTGTGGACGTGGTACCCGGAGGCCAGGAACGCCGGAACCAGCACCACCGGACCCCGGATCTCGCGCAGCGCCTCGGCAGGTGACGGACCGAGCACGTCCACGAACGCCACCCGGGTGGTGCCGACCCGGTCGGCGACCGCGTCGGCGAGCCGGGCGATCATCTCGACTCCGCGCGGATTGCGGGTGCCGTGGGCAACGAGCAGCAGAGCGGGGTCGGGCATGGTTCAGAGTCCTTCCGGATCGACCGCCAAGCGGTAGCCGCGTTTGACCACGGTCTGCACGATCGACGGCGCGCCGAGCGCCGAACGCAGTCGCGCGACGGCGGTTTCGACGGCATGGGTGTCTCCTCCGCCTCCGGGAAGTGCAGCGAGGAGTTCTTCGCGGGAGACGACGCGTCCCGGCCGCGCGGCGAGCGTACGGATCAGCGCCATGCCCGCCGGGGCCAGGCAACAGGTGGTGTCGTCGACCATCACGCACCGCCCCCGCATTCCGAGTACGTGTCCGCCGGCTTCGATGCGAACGGCACGGCGGGGAAGTTCCTCGGCGAGGTGCCGTGCCAGCGACCCGAGGCGCGCACGCGACGGCATCGTCACCGGCACTTCGAGAGCGGCGAACGGCGCGGCCGTGACCGGCCCGACGCACACCGCCGTGACGCCGCTGCGCAACCCGCGCAGCATCAGCTCGAGCATTCCGGTTTCCTTGGCGCGCATGAGCATCGACGCCACCGCGGGGGCGCTCGTGAAACTCACCGCATCGAGGCCGTAGTCGGCGATCTGCTCGATCATGCGGTCGAGGACGGCGGGGTCGTCGGGCGGGGTCCATCGGTAGACGGGCACGGCGACCACGTCGGCGCCCGCGTCCCGCAACGCCTCGCACACGTCGGTGCCGGGCTCCCACTCGGTGCGCTCACCGTGCAGTTGCACCGCGATCCTGCGGCCCCGGACTCCCTCGGCCAGCAGATGTTCGAGGACTTCGGCCGACGATTCCGATGCCGGAGACCATTCCTCACGCAGCTCGGCGGCGCGGATCGCGCCGGTGACCTTCGGGCCCCGAGCGAGGATGCGGCTTCCCGCGAGCGAGCGCGACAGCTCGTCGGACAGTCCCCACCCGTCGGCAGCGCCCATCCACCCGCGGAATCCGATCGCGGTCGTCGCGACGGTGATGTCCGGTGGATTCGCGACGATGCTGCGGGTGACCCGCTCGAGTTCGGTGTCGTCGGACAGCGGGATGATCCGGATGGCCGGTGCGTGCACCACTTCCGCGCCACGCCGCGTGAGCAACGTGGCGAACTCGTCCGCGCGACGCGCCGCCGTCACCCCGACGGTGAAACCCCGCAGCGGCGTGGTGTCCGGGCTCACGAAAGCTCGGCGTCGGTCGCCGGACCGCCGTCGGTGGGCGCGCCCGTGAGGTGGCTGTGGACCTGCACGACACCCGCCCACACGCGCACGTCGTAGACCGGCAGCCGCACCGACGGGTCGTCGAGGCATCGGCCGTCGTCGAGCGAGAACACCTGCTTGAGAAGGGGTGAGGCGACGGTGGGTTCGCCCCCGCGGTCTCCCACGATGCCTCGCGACATCACTGCGGCGCGGCCGAAGGGATCGAAATTGCCGACGGCGCGCAGGGTGCCGTCGTCGAGCAGGAACACCGCGACCTGTTCGCCCCCGCGCAACAGCACGGCCACTCCGCGGCCGGGGATCAGGTGGCTGAGAGGACACGCCGACGTCCACTCCAGGCGTCCGTCGAACACGCTGGCACGCGTCGAACCCTCGGCGGTATGCGACTCGATGACGGTCATTGGATGGTTCCTCCTTGAAACTGCCGTCCTGGCATTCTGTGGCCACGGTGTTTCGCGTGCGTTACTCGCCGATTCCCTCCACGTAAGCAGGGACGTCAGGCAGGCGTATCCCGGCCGATCTTCGGCATGCCGACCAGAACGGGCACCTTCCGCTTCCCCGAGTCGTCGAATCGGACGGTCGGGTCGGGCTGGTCGGGCGCGTTGACGAAGGAGACGAACCGCGCGAGCAACTCGGGATCCTCGAGTACCCCTGCCCACTCGTCCTTGTAGCCGGCGACATGCTTGGCCATCGCTGCTTCGAGTTCGTCGGCGATGCCGAGGCTGTCGTTGCACACGACGTCCTTCAGGTGCTCGAGCCCACCGTCGAGTGCGTCGAGCCACGGCGCTGTGCGCTGCAACCGGTCGGCGGTACGGATGTAGAACATCAGGAACCGGTCGATGTAGCGCACCAGGGTCTCGTCGTCGAGGCCACCGGCCAGCAGCTGCGCGTGTTTCGGAGACTGCCCGCCGTTGCCGCAGACGTACAGGTTCCAGCCGTTCTCGGTGGGGATCACGCCGACGTCCTTGCCCCGCGCTTCGGCGCACTCGCGCGCACAGCCGGAGACACCGAACTTGAACTTGTGCGGCGCTCTCAGCCCGCGGTATCGCAGTTCGAGATCCACCGCCATGCCCACCGAGTCCTGCACGCCGTACCGGCACCAGGTCGACCCGACACAGCTCTTCACGGTGCGCAGCGATTTGCCGTACGCCTGACCGGATTCCATCCCGGCGTCGACGAGCCGCTTCCAGATCAGGGGAAGCTGTTCGACCCGGGCGCCGAACATGTCGATGCGCTGACCGCCCGTCATCTTCACGTACAACCCGAAGTCCCGGGCGACCTCGCCGATGACGATGAGCTGTTCGGGCGTGCATTCACCCCCCGGCATCCGCGGCACCACCGAGTACGTGCCGTTCTTCTGGATGTTGGCGAGGAAGTGGTCGTTGGTGTCCTGCAGGCCGGCCTGCAGACGGTGCAGAACGTGGTCGGAATCGGTGGAGGCGAGAATCGACGCGACGACGGGTTTGCAGATGTCACAACCTCGGCCCGTGCCGTAACGCGAGATCAGGGCCGAGAACGTACGGATCTCGGTGGCACGCACGATCTCGAACAGTTCGGCACGCGACTGCTCGAAGTGCTCGCACAGCGCCTTCGACATCGGCACACCCGAACTGCTGAGCAGCTGCTTGACGGTCGGTAGGCACCCGCCGCAGGTCGTACCCGCATTGGTGCATGCCTTGACCTGCGCGATGTCGCAGGCGCCGTCCGCGATCGCCCCGCAGATCGCGCCCTTCGTGACGCCGTTGCACGAACACACTTCGGCGTCGTCGGGAAGCGCTCCCGCACCGGGCTTCTCACCCGCCGGGGAGATCAGTGCCGCTGGGTCACCGGGAAGTTCGCGGCCGACGAGCGGTCGCAGGGTCCCGTAAGCCGACGCGTCGCCGACAAGAATGCCGCCGAGCAGCGTCTTCGCGTCGTCCGACACGACCAGCTTCGCGTAGGTGCCCTTCGCCGAGTCGGACAACACCACCTCGAGCGCACCCGGCGTGACCCCGTGCGCGTCGCCGAAACTCGCGACGTCCACCCCGAGCAACTTGAGCTTGGTCGACAGGTCTGCTCCGGGGAATTCCGCTGTGCCGCCAAGTAATCGGTCCGCGACAACCTCCGCGGTGCTGTAGCCGGGAGCGACGAGTCCGTAGCAGGTTCCCTCGATCGCTGCGCACTCCCCGATCGCGTAGATCGCCTCGTCGGTGGTGCTGCGGCACCCGAGGTCGGTGAGGACACCGCCGCGAGCGCCGACATCGAGGCCGGCGTCGCGGGCCAGAGCGTCCTGCGGCCGGACACCTGCCGAGAACACCAGCACCGACGCGTCGATCGTCGAACCGTCGGACAGCTCGACGACCAGACCCGCACCGCTCTCGGTGATTCCGGCCGTCCCGACCCCGGTGTGCACGGTCAGTCCGAGGTCGGTGACGAGGCGTTCGAGTACCCGTCCGCCGCCCTCGTCGACCTGCAGTGGCATCAGGCGTGGCGCGAACTCCACGACGTGCGGGGCCATTCCGAGCCTGCGGAGCGCGTTCGCGGCTTCCAGACCGAGCAGTCCGCCGCCGACGACGACACCGACGGGCAACTCGCCGCGGGCGGCAGCCGATTCTGCCGCCGCCCGGATGCCGTCGAGATCGTCGAGAGTGCGGTACACGAAGCAACCCGGAAGGTCCTTGCCCGGGATCGGCGGCACGAACGGGTACGAACCGGTGGCGAGAACGAGCGCGTCGTACGGCAGGGTGTCGCCGGAGTCTATGGTCACGACCCGCGCGTCACGGTCGATGGAGACGACGCGGGTCGAGACCCGGAGATCGACGAGAGTGTCTGCCGCATAGTCGTTTCCGGCAAGCGCAAGTTCCTTGCGATCCCATGTGTCGACGTAGGACGACAATCCCACCCGGTCGTACGCGGGGTCGGATTCCTCGCAGAGCACCGTGATCTTCCATGCGTCCTGCTCGTCGCGGGCACGCAATGCCTCCACAAAGCGGTGCCCGACCATTCCGTGTCCGACGACGACGACGTTCTTGCGGCTCATGGGAAATCTCTCTCTGTTTCGTGCAGTGAAAATGTCAGACCGCGGCGTCGGACAGCGGCGTCGCCTGTGCCGGCACGGGTGCGGACGGCGCCGGTGTGACGGTGGGCTGCGGACGACGGAGGAAGACGAACCAGGTCACCGCGATGCAGACGAGGTAGAAGATCGCGAACACCCAGAAGGCCATGGTCGCGGACTGCGCCTCGCCGCCGTAGGAACCGCGGAACACCAGGTTGATCCCCACGCCGCCGAGCCCGCCGATGGCACCCGCGAACCCGATGAGGGCGCCCGACATGCTGCGCGACCATGCCGCCTTCGCTGCGCGATCGGCACCCGGGAGTCCCTGGGCCTTCGCTTCGAAGATCGACGGGATCATCTTGTACACCGAGCCGTTGCCCACACCGGACAGCAGGAACAGTGCGATGAACCCGAGCACCATGGCCGTGAAGACGCCACCGCTCGCCGCGCCCGCACTCGCGTCGTCGAGGGTGCCCGCGACGATCAGCACCGCGGCGGCGAGTGCCATACCCACGAACGTGTACATGGTGATCTTGCCGCCGCCGATACGATCGGCGAGTTTGCCGCCGAGAGGACGCGAGATCGAACCGAGCAGCGGTCCGATGAATGCGATCTGGGCGGCGTGCAACGACGCCTGGGCCGCGGTGTCGCCACTGGCGAGGAAGTTGATCTGCAGTACCTGGCCGAATGCGAAGCTGAACCCGATGAACGATCCGAACGTGCCGATGTACAGGAACGAGATGACCCACGCGTCGCTGAACTTCAGCGCCCGGCCCATCGCACGCAGGTCTGCTTTCTGGTCACCGAGGTTGTCCATGAACAGTGCGGCACCGAGCGCGGCGACACCGCAGAACACCAGGTAGGCCGCGCAGACGATCCACGGTTCCGTGTTTCCGAGGGTGGCGATGACCAGCAGGCCGACCAGCTGGATGGCCGGTACGCCGATGTTGCCGCCACCGGCGTTGAGCCCGAGCGCCCATCCCTTGAGCCGCTGCGGGTAGAAGGCGTTAATGTTGGTCATCGACGAGGCGAAGTTGCCGCCACCGACGCCGGCCAACGCGGCGACCAGCATGAACGTCGTGTACGAATGCCCGGGGTTGAGCATCAGGTACAACGCGCCCAGCAACGGCACCAGCAGGACCAGAGCGCTGAAGACCGTCCAGTTGCGGCCACCGAATCGCGCCGTGGCCACCGTGTACGGAATGCGCAGCAGGGCACCGACGAGTGTCGGGACAGCCACGAGGAAGAATTTGCCCGCGGCGTCGATGCCGTAGACGTCGGTGGGCATGAACAGCACCATCACCGACCACACGGACCATACGGAGAAGCCGACGTGTTCCGCGATCACCGACCAGATCAGGTTGCGCTTGGCGACGTCCTTTCCGCCGTTCTCCCACGCCTCGACATCCTCGGCGTCCCAGCTGTCGATGTAGTGCTTGCGTGCGAATCTCTGTCGGAGAGTTTCGGTTCGGACCGTATCCGCCATGCCGGCCACCCTTCTCAGGTCTGTGATGACCTCAAGGTAGGCAACCGGTGTTGCCACGGTGCTGCACGCGGTGACCGTCGCGTCAAGAGATGCTCACCCGGCGCGAGGTGGCGGTGTGAGGTGGATGTAACCGGGCTCAGAGCAGGAATCGGACCAGGTCGGCGGTGTGTGCCAGCCCGGGAAACGCTTCTTCGGTGGAGCGCGGGTGCAGCGCGTGCACCGCAAGCCGGAAGATCACGGCCCGCAACAGCATCTGCGGCCACTCCGGAAGGTCCTCCCACCGGGTGATCAGGGCGTCGTCGGCGCCGCCCCACGACAACGCGTCCACGACGGTGACGGCGGCGGCCCAGGACGCGGGACGCCAGTAGGGGGTGATGTCGGTCAGTCCGGGCGCTGCCCGGCCCGCGAACAACACGGTCCCGAAGAGGTCGCCGTGCACGAGCTGATCGGGCAGATGCACCGGTTTGCGGAACGTGGCGAGTTGCCCGATGAGATCGAGGCTCTTGCGGCCGTCGGGAGTGACGGTCTCGGGAGCACCCGCAGCGCGCGCGGTACGCAACGGCACGGTCTCCCACGCCGCGCGGTCGGCAGCGACGAAGACGTCGACGTCCTGCCACGGCGCCACGGGGGGCTGCATCAGGAAGCGGGGGCGCTCGAGTTGCGCGGTCGCGACGTGCAGCCTCAGCGACAGCGAGACCACTTCGTCGTGCCGGGGCTCGGATGTCCCGACGATGTAGGTGTCGGCGCGCCATCCCGACACCACGTAGCGCCCGTCGGTCGAGCGGACGGGCCGGGCGAGGCGGACCCCGTCGACGCTCAGGGTCTCCCTGATCTTTGCGGACCACGCGGCGCGGGCGTGGTCGGCGACCCTGGACAGGACCACGTCTCCACACCGGAAGCCACCGTCCCAGTCGGCACCGAGCGCGATCGGCTCGACGTCGCGGAGGCCGAACGTGGAGCACACGTGCTGCGGTGGTTCGAGTGAGCTCACGCCATCAAGGTACCGGCGTACAGGTCAGGTCCCCGGGAGGCACTCCGCTGGATTTCGATCACAGCTCCGCTACAACCGGACCGGCGCACGCCCGACCGCAGCCGCGGGATCGTCCGCCCGCAGGTCAGTAGACGGGCAGCGACGGGTCCACCTGCTGCGCCCAGGCGAGCACACCACCGCGAAGATGGGTGGCGTCGGAGAAGCCGGCACGCGCGAGCACCGCGAGTGCTTCCGCGGACCGGATACCCGTCTTGCAGTAGAGGACGATGGGCCGGTTCTGCGGCAATTCGGCGAGCGCTTCCCCCGACAGGATGCTGCCCTTGGGTACGAGCCGGGCACCGTCGATACGGACGATGTCCCACTCCACCGGCTCCCGTACGTCGACGAGTTCGATGTCGCGGCCCTCGTCGAGCATCCTGCGCAACTCGCCCGGCGTGATCGTCGCGTCTGCGGACGCGGCCGCATCGTCCGGCACGACCCCGCAGAACACGTCGTAGTCGATGAGTTCGGTGACCGGTACCCGTCCGGGGTCGCGGCGCAGCGTCACGGTGCGGAACGACATCGCCAGGGCGTCGTAGATCATCAGCCGGCCCAGCAGTGGCTCCCCGATCCCGGTGATCAGTTTGATCGCTTCGGTCGCCATGATCGTGCCCACGGTTCCGGGCAGGACCCCCAGGACCCCGCCCTCCGCGCACGACGGCACCATGCCCGGTGGCGGCGCTTCGGGATACAGGTCGCGGTAGTTCAGGCCCCGCCCGCCTGGTGCGTCCTCCCAGAACACCGACACCTGGCCCTCGAAGCGGAAGATCGATCCCCATACGTACGGTTTTCCCGCGAGCACCGCCGCGTCGTTGACGAGGTAACGGGTCGCGAAGTTGTCGGTGCCGTCGACGATCAGGTCGTACTGCTCGAAAAGCTCCACCGCGTTGTCCGTGTCGAGGCGAACCGGGTGCAGTCGCACGTCGACGTGCTCGTTGATCGCTTCGATGCTGTCACGGGCGCTTTCGCCCTTCGCCCTGCCCACGTCGGACCGGCCGTGGACGACCTGGCGCTGCAGATTCGACATGTCCACCTCGTCGAACTCGACGATGCCCAGGGTGCCGACGCCCGCGGCGGCCAGGTACAGCAGCACCGGCGATCCGAGGCCGCCCGCACCGATGCACAGCACCTTCGCGTTCTTGAGTCGCTTCTGCCCCGTGACACCGACGTTCGGAACGATCAGGTGCCGGCTGTAGCGGGCCACCTCGTCGTGATCGAGGTCGGCAGCCGGCGCAACGAGGGGAGGAAGCGCACTCGGTTCGACGGCGGGCGGCGATACGGTCACGGATTCTCCTCGGGCGGCGGTACGGACGGTGTCCATTGTTCCACCGGTCACACCGGTGGCGTCACGCTCGCGGGTACGGCCACGGATTGAAGCGACATCCCATCCCGTCGGCCGGGACGACACCGCCGGGATCGAGCCGGGCGATGTCGTCGTTCGCGGTCCCGAAGGTCTGTTGCATCATGATCGGCGCGAGCCCGTCGGGCGCCGCGCACCGCTCGTGCTGAGCGAATCCGAGCGCGTGCCCGACCTCGTGATTGATCAGGTACTGGCGGTAGGAGCCGATGTCGCCCTGGAAGGCGACCGCTCCCCGGACCCAGCGCGCCTCGTTGAGCAGGACCCGGCCGAGGGATGCGTTGAAGCATGAGCCTTCGAGCCGGATCTGGTAACCGCATCCCTCCCGGATGGTCATCTGGGAGGTCAGGGACACGCGGAAGTCGGGTGTGCCGACGTCGATACGGCGGAAGCCGAAATCGGGGTTGCCGATCCAGCTACGCGGATCGGCCAGCGTTCGGTCGACCATGACGGCGAACGCGTCGTCACCGCCGTAGCCTGCGGTGTCGACGCCGTCCTCGACCTCGATCGTGTAGGTGAGGGTGCGCGCTGCCTCGGCCCCGACGCGCTCGGTCGTTCCGGGCAGCACCCTCCACCGCTGTGCACCACGCGCGGTGAACGGGCCGCCCTCGGGCAGCGCCCCGGAGGCGAGATCGGGTGGAAACTCGCCGTCGGCGAGCGGTGCTTCCGCAACGATCCGATCGGCTCCCAGCGGACTCTGCTCCACGGTGCCGCTGCCGTCGTCGTCACCTACGCTTCCGCCACCTACGCTTCCGACCGCGTCCCACAGCACCAAGGCGGTGACGACGACCAGCACGGGCACCACGTAGGCGCGCCAGCCGTAGGTTGCGACGAACTTGCCGAGCCGGCTCTGCTTCCGCACGTCCCGGACGGGACGCGGCCTGCGGGGTTCGCGCGAGCGGTCGTCACCGGCCACCGGATCCCACTGGGCTCGCAGCGGCTGGTAGGAGTCCCGTTTCGGGACCCGCGACGCGCCGGCGGACCGGCGCACTTCGGAAGGCTGTCGCTGTGCCGGGGGACCGGGCGGCGGGTTCTGGGTGGAGTCCTCCGCAGACCTACTCGGGCGCACTCCTCCTCGCTCGATCACGGTTGACAGGATGTCACACCGACGTGAACGCGACCCGGTCCACTCGGAGTCCGGCCGGTGGCCGGGCGAGAAAAGCGGATACTCGACAGAGGGCCGACCAGGAGAAAGGCGAGGCGGCCTGTAATCTGCAAGGACGATCGATGTCGAAGTGGCGCTGCTCACTTCGGTGAAGTGCGCAGACTGGAGCAAGTATGACCGAACTCGCCGACCGGGCATCGGGCCGCGGCAACAACAAGCGTGGTGCCCGGATGCCCCGGGACGAACGTCGTGCCCAGCTCCTCGAAGCGGCGAGCGAAGTCTTCGTCACACGCGGTTACCACTCCGCCGGAATGGACGAGATCGCCGAATGCGCAGGCGTGAGCAAGCCCGTGCTCTACCAGCACTTCCCCGGCAAGCTCGAGTTGTACTGCGCCGTCCTACAGAACTACGTGGACGTGCTTATCAACGGTGTCCGTCAGGCGCTGCGCTCCACCACCGACAACCGTCAGCGCGTGCGGGCGGCGGTCCAGGCCTTCTTCGACTTCGTCGACAACGACAGCCAGGGTTTCCGGCTGGTCTTCGAGTCGGACCTCATGGGTGAGCCGGAGGTTTCCCGCCGCGTGGAGCAGGCCACGGAAGCGTGCGTGGACGCCGTGTTCGACCTGGTCAGTCATGATTCCGGTCTCGACCCCTACCGCGCGCGCATCCTCGCCGTCGGACTGGTGGGCACCAGCCAGTTCACGGCTCGCTATTGGCTCGACGCGGCCCGGCCGATCCCGAAGGACGATGCGGTCGATACGACGGTGGCACTCGCGTGGGGTGGCCTCAAGCACGTTCCGCTGCAGCCCGAACTCCGGTTGCGCTGACTTCTCACCCGGCTGCACTCGTGCGCCGGGGGCTTCTAGCGATACGGCGAGAGGCCGGGGCCATGGCCCCGGCCTCTCGCCGTATATCGGTCCTGCGGTCAGAGGGCTGCGAAGCCGACCTTCCCGATGGTGGAGGGGCCGATCTCCACGTATGCGATCTTCGCCGCCTGCACCAGGACCTTGCGGCCCTTCTCGTCGATGAGAGCGAGCACGCCGCTGTCGCTGCCGCTCAGTGCGTCGGTCACAAGCTTTTCCACCTCGTCGTGCGTCTGGTCGCTGACGAGGACGAGTTCACGCGGGCTGTCCGCAACGCCGATCTTGACCTCCACTGGGGACCTCCGAAATCTCAGGCTGTACTGCTTGTCACCGCCAGGCTAATGCAGTCCCAGCACTGCCATCCGTTTGGTGTGCTCGACCTGCATACGGTCGAACAAGGCGGCGATGCCGGCGAGGTCCCCGCAGGTGAGAATCACCAGTTCGGCGAGTTCCTCGTTCTGGGCGAGCACGTACTGGGCCTGGGTGATGGCTTCGCCGAGCAACCGGCGGCCCCACAGCATCAGGCGGTCCTTCTGGAGCGGGCTCCGTTCCACGACTTCGCGCACTTCCCGGACGACGAATTCGGAGTGCCCCGTCTCGGCGAGGACGTCGCGCACGACCGCCGCCACCTCGGGATCCAGCCGATCGGCGATCTCACAGTAGAAGTCGGCGGCGATTCCGTCGCCCACGTACGCCTTCACCAGTGATTCGAGCCACGTCGACGGGGTGGTCGACGCGTGATAAGCGTCCAGGGCCTGCCGATACGGCTCCATCGCCGCGTAGATCTCCACACCGCGGTCGACGAGCGCCGCGCGCAGGGTCTCGAAGTGACTCATCTCTGCCCCCGCCATGCTCGCGAGAGCGACACGCCCCCGCAGCGACGGGGAGAACTTCGCATCGTCGGCCAGACGGTAGAACGCGGCGATCTCGCCGTAGGCGATCACCGCGAACAACTCGGCGACGCCGGGATGACCGGCGGGGACGAGGGTCGGGCTGGATGATGTTGTGGACGGCGACGATTCGGCTCCCATGACGACAAAGCGTAGTACTACCTCGGCAAATCCGCCCGAACCGGTACAATGGTTCTTGAAGTTCGCGCTTCGAGCCACTGAACGTGGCCCGCGAGCTTCACCGATAATGTGCGCGCACCCGACCGCGGATCGCCGCGCTTCGCCGAGCCAGAGATGCTCGTGCTGAGGCGCAGGCCGGTCCCCTGCCCAACCTCGTGCGTGCGTGCCGAGACCAGGAAGGCCGGACCCCTGAGCAAGATCACAATCGACCACGAAGACGACGCGACCGAATCGACCGTCTCCGCACAACTCGACTCCACCCACGTTCCCCCCACCTTCGGAGAGCTCGGCGTCCGCGACGAGATCGTCCGGGCACTCGCCGAGGTGGGCATCGAACGCACCTTCGCAATCCAGGAGCTCACGCTCCCCCTCGCCCTCGCCGGCGACGACCTCATCGGCCAGGCCCGGACGGGCATGGGTAAGACCTTCGGCTTCGGGGTCCCCCTGCTCAACCGCATCACCACCGACGGATCGGGCACCACGACCCTCGACGGCACCCCCCGCGCGCTCGTGATCGTCCCGACGCGCGAGCTCTGCGTGCAGGTGACCGGCGACCTGGTGAACGCCTCGAAGTACCTGCCCGGCAGCGGCAAGAAGGGCCTCGAGGTCCTGTCGATCTACGGCGGGCGCCCCTACGAACAGCAGATCGCCCAGTTGCAGAAGGGCGTCGACGTCGTCGTCGGCACCCCGGGACGACTCCTCGACCTCGCCAACCAGGGTCATCTGATCCTCGGCAAGATCGGCGTACTCGTCATGGACGAGGCCGACGAGATGCTCGACCTCGGGTTCCTCCCCGACATCGAGCGCATCCTGACCATGGTGCCGGACAAGCGTCAGACGATGCTGTTCTCCGCGACCATGCCGGGCCCGATCATCACGCTCGCCCGCACGTTCCTGAACCGCCCGACGCACATCCGTGCCGAGGAAGCCGAGTCGTCGGCCGTGCACGAGCGCACCCAGCAGCACGTCTACCGTGCCCATGCGCTCGACAAGGCGGAACTCGTCGCGCGTGTGCTTCAGGCCGAAGGCCGCGGCGCAACGATGATCTTCACCCGCACGAAGCGCACAGCGCAGAAGGTCGCCGACGATCTCGTCGAGCGCGGCTTCGCGTGCGGCGCCGTGCACGGTGACCTGGGGCAGATCGCGCGCGAGAAGGCACTCGACAAGTTCCGCGCGGGCAAGATCGACGTGCTCGTCGCAACCGACGTCGCCGCGCGCGGCATCGACATCGACGACGTCACGCACGTCATCAACTACCAGTGCCCCGAAGACGAGAAGACGTACGTGCACCGCATCGGCCGCACCGGTCGTGCAGGGCGCACGGGCATCGCGATCACCCTGGTCGACTGGGACGACGTGCCCCGCTGGCAGCTGATCGACAAGGCACTCGGGCTCGGCATGCCCGATCCGGTCGAGACCTACTCCAGCTCGCCGCACCTGTTCGAGGAACTCGGCATTCCGACCGGCACCAAGGGACAGGTTCGGAAACAGGCTCCGGCTCGTTCCCCCGAGAACGAACCCGCGGAGCGTCGCACACGCGGCGACCGCGAGGAGACCGCGTCCCGGCCCAAGCGCAACCGTGTGCGTCGCCGCACGGTGCGCGGCAAGACCGCCGAAGGCGATACAGCCACCGGTGCGTCCACGGACGCCACGGAGCCGAAGGCATCCGAGGCACCGGCGTCCGCTTCCGCGCCGAAGTCCGAGAAGTCCGACTCCGACGCGCCCGCCCCGGCACGTCGCCGGCGTCGTCGTCGCAGCCCCGCCGGTAACGGCGCTGCGGGCCACGACGCGGCAACGCAGGACGCCGCGAATCCGGACACCGTCGCGGCCTCGTCCGCTCAGTAGCACCCGTGCTCGCGCCCGAGCGCCGCACGCGCACGGATCTGCTCGTAGCCGCCACACTCGTCGCCACCGTCCTGGTGGCGGCGAGTGTGGTCTGGTTTCGGTCCGATGCGCGTGGCACCACCTCGATCACGTGGGGCGAACCGGTCTCCTCTCTGCCCGCGGCCGGCGCGCTGCCGGACGACCTCGTCGAGGTGTGGGAGGCGCCGAGCGATGCGACGTCGGTGCCGGTCGCTCTCGGCGGCACCGTCGCAACCGCCCACGCCGGAGCGGTCGTCGGCCGTGACCCACTGACCGGCGACGAACGCTGGCGATACGAACGCAACCGGCCCCTGTGCGCGGTGGCAGGCGCGTGGGGTTCGGTCGTCTCGGTGTACCGGGACGCACGCGGATGCGGACAGGTCACCGCGCTCGAGGCGGACAGCGGCGCACGCGATGTGCAACGAACGAGTCACGCCGACGACGAGATCCGGCTCTTCGACGCGGGATCGTATGTGATCTCCCTCGGCGATACCCGGCTCGAGATGTGGCGGTCCGACCTCGTGCGGACCGTCGAATACGGCTACGTCGACGCTCCCGTCAATCCGCGTGCCCAGCCACGATCCGGCTGCACGCTCATCTCCGCGGACGCCGGCAGCAGCCGTCTCGCGGTACTCGAGCAGTGCCCGAACGAGCCCGCCAACCGGCTCACCCTGCTCGACCCGTCACCGGACGACAACCAGAAACCCGAGCAGTACGCGTCGTCGGTGCTGCCGGAAGCAGCACCGGGCGCCGGGGCCCGCATCGTCGCCGTACTCGGTGAACGCACCGCGGTGTACGTGCCACCGGGTGACGGCGGCGCCCCGCGCATCGCCGTGTACGACGGCTCCGGCGCACTGCTCGACACCCACGACCTCGCACGCGCCGCCGGCGACAATCCCGGACCGGCCACCGAGCACGAAGGAGTGCTCGTGTGGTGGACGGGTGTGGACACGGTCGCGCTGTCCCCGGACGATTTCACACCGGAATGGACCGTCGAGAACACACTCGGGACCGGGGCCCCGATGGCCGGAACGTTGCTTCTTCCCGTCGACGACGCGGTGGCGGCGGTCGATCCGGCGTCCGGCGACATCCGGCAACGCATCCCGGTCGACCGCGGCGACGCGCAGTCGGTGGACGTCGCCGTCGCCGGTGACCTGGTGCTCGAACAACGCGGCGGCCAGCTCGTCGCGCTGCGCTGACCACCCCCGCGGTCGTCAGTCGAGTGTGGGCAGGGGCGTGCCCTTCGTCCACGAGGCGAGCAGGTTCTCGGCGAGTTCGCGGTAGGCGTCTGCGCCCTTGTTCTTGCGACCTGCAAGGACGGTGGAACCGGAAGCCGACGCCTCGGCGAACCGGACGGTGCGCGGGATCGGCGGCGCGAGCACCGGCAGATCGTACCGATCCGAGACGTCGGCGAGCACGTCACGGCTGTGCGTGGTCCGTGAGTCGTACAGGGTGGGGAGCGCACCGAGCAGATCGAGATCGGGATTGGTGATCTGCTTGATCTCGTCCACGGTCCGCAGCAACTGCCCGACACCTCGGTGGGCGAGCGTTTCGCACTGCAGCGGTACGAGCACCGAATCTGCCGCGGTGAGACCGTTGAGGGTGAGGACACCCAGCGACGGGGGGCAGTCCACGATCACGACGTCGAAATCGTCGGCGACCGTCGCGAGCGCACGCTTGAGCGTGTATTCGCGTCCCGGTTTCATGAGCAACATCGCTTCGGCACCGGCCAGGTCGATCGTGGCGGGCATGAGGGTCAGGCCCTCGCCGGCCTCGATCAGCACCTCCCGCACCTTCGTATCGCCGACGAGCACGTCGTGTACCGATTTGTCGAGCCGGTCGGGGTTGTGACCCAGCGAGAACGTCAGGCACCCCTGGGGATCGAGGTCGACGAGGAGCACCCGCTGCCCCAGGGCGGACAGCGCGGCGCCGAGCGACGCGACGGTGGTCGTCTTGGCGACGCCACCCTTCTGGTTTGCCACTGCAAGTACGGTTGTCACTGCTCGATCCTCGCGTATTCGGCGCGCCCGTGTGCGGTAACGACGCGGTCTCTTCCGGCGAATCGGGCGTCCTGTCCGTCAGTCCCCCGAAAGGCGTGTCGATCGTGATCCGCAGAGTCCGTCCCGACGATGTCGATGCCGTCACCGGCCTGATCTACGACCTCGCGGAGTACGAAAAGGCCCGTGACGAGTGCACCGTGACGCCGGAGCAGATCCGCTCCGCGCTGTTCGGTCCCGAACCGTCGGTGTTCGCGCATGTGGCCGAGGAGCAGGACGGCACCGTCGTCGGCGTCGCGCTGTGGTTCCGGAACTTCTCCACGTGGGACGGGGTGCACGGGGTGTATCTCGAAGACCTGTTCGTGCGTCCGGAACACCGCGGCGCCGGACACGGGCGCGCACTGCTCGCCGCTCTTGCCCGCGAATGCGTGGAGCACGGTTATACCCGTCTGAGCTGGTCCGTGCTGGACTGGAACGAGCCGTCCATCGGGTTCTACCGGTCGCTGGGCGCGGTCGCCCAGGACGAATGGACGACGTTCCGTCTCAGTGGCGACGCATTGCGCGAGCTTGGTACCTGACCGTCCGGCCGCACTGCCGTCGGGCTCAGCGGTCGTCTTCGTCGTCCTCGGGGACGTACTCGGTGGCGAGCCATTGCGTGGTGGCCGGACTGAACAGCAGGACCAGCGTGGGCACGACGATCAGTCCCATGAGCAGGCCGAGCACCACCTGGTTCGAATCGGTGAGCAGCGACCACACGACGGGCAGCAGCAGGAGTTGCGCGACGATTGCGATCGCACGACCCCAATGGGCGCCGCGCAGCAGCCCGATTCCGGCGGCCAGGACGCCGCCGAAGAGGATCGACAGCCACAGCGCGAGGCCGTAGCCGTTGCTCACCGACTGGTCGTGGTCGCCCGACCACGCGCGGATCACCGAGTACACCGCGAACCCGATTGCGATGACGCCTTCGAGCACGACGAGCGACCCGGCGACCCGGACGGTCGACGGAGTACGGGTACGAGGTGTTTCAGTGGGCACCCGACCAGCGTAGTGGACCGGCGCGATAGCACTTAGGCTGATGCTCCGTGCGTGCCCTGCTGATCGTGAACCCCAATGCGACGACCACCACTCCGGCCGGTCGCGACCGGTTGGCGCACGCATTGTCGAGCAGAACCCGGCTCACGGTCGCGCACACGACGCACCGGGGGCACGCCGCCGACCTGGCGCGCTCGGCGCACGCGGACGGGATGGACGTCGTCATCGCCCACGGCGGCGACGGGACGGTGAACGAAATCGTCAACGGTCTGCTGGGGCCCTCCCCGGATCGCGGGACCGACCCGTCGCTGCCGCGACTCGCGGTGGTACCCGGCGGGTCGGCGAACGTGTTCGCCCGCTCCCTCGGTATCGCGGCGGACCCGATGGAAGCGACGGAACAACTGCTTCCGTTGCTGGCCGAGCATGTGTCCCGCCGCATCGGGCTGGGGCACTGCGACGGGCGATGGTTCGTGTTCAATGCCGGCCTCGGACTCGACGCCCAGGTCTGCGAAGCGATCGACCTGAGCCGTCTCGCCGGCAAGAAGGTGACCAGTGCGCGCTATGTGCGGCACGCGATCACGCAGTTCTTCGCCTCGAGACGGATCGAACCCGCACTCACGCTCGAACTGCCCGGCCAGGAGCCCGTCACCGGGGTGTACTACGCCTTCGTGTCCAACTCGAGCCCGTGGACGTTCCTCGACACCCGACCGGTCCATACGAATCCGGGCACGTCCTTCGGATCGGGACTCGGGGTCTTCGCGATGGCGACGATGCGGGTGCTGCCGAGCCTGCGGGTCGTCCGGCAGTTGCTTGCCCGGAACGGTGATCCGTCGTCTCCGCATCTGCTGCGTGCGGACGACGTCACCCGCGTCCGCGCACGGTCGACACGTCCGATCGGCCTCCAGGTCGACGGCGACTACCTGGGACTTCGCACCGACGTGGAGTTCGTATCCGTACCGTCGATACTCGAAGTCGTCGCTCCTGCACAGTAAGCGGACATCTCGAATTCTGTGATTCTGCTTACTTTTCGGCCGAACAGGTGTAGAAAGAAGGATCGACGAATGCTTCGCCCCTTTGTCGGCGTGAGCTTCCACACGGTCGCGGTCGATTCTCTTGACTTCACGCTTGTTCGTGAAAGCATTCACAAGTAACCGCGCGGAAATACTTCGCGCCGCAAGCGTGAACACGCACAGACAATCATCCGGTGCACAGCACCATCGAAGGAGAGTAGAAGCATGGACTGGCGCCACGAAGCCATCTGCCGCGACGAAGATCCGGAACTGTTCTTCCCGGTAGGTAACAGCGGCCCGGCTCTCGCGCAGATCGCCGATGCCAAGCTTGTGTGCAACCGTTGCCCCGTCACCGCCGAGTGCCTTTCCTGGGCCCTCGAGTCCGGTCAGGACGCCGGCGTGTGGGGTGGCATGAGCGAAGACGAGCGCCGCGCTCTCAAGCGCCGCAACGCCCGCACCCGGGCTCGCACCACGGTCTGACGAGCACGACCGTACGAAGGCCCGGCCCCCGAGGGGACCGGGCCTTCGTACGTCGCAGGCATTCCGGCGATCCGGCCCGGGTACGTGCGCACCGGACCCGTGGTCAGACCCCGGCGACCTTGCCGAGCGGCAGGCGCAGGCGCGCATCGGTTCCACCGGCCTCGTTGGCCAGGAGTTCGAGTGCGCCGCCGAGTTCGGCGGCGACCAGCGTCCGCACGATCTGCAGCCCGAGACGATCGGAATCCTCGAGCCTGAACCCCTCGGGCAGTCCCTTCCCCTCGTCCCGGACCACGACGTCGAGCCAGCGGGCCGACCGCTTCGCCATGACGGTCACCGTGCCGTGGACACCCGGATCGAAGGCATGCTCGACCGCGTTCTGCACGAGTTCGGTCAGCACCATCACGAGCGGGGTGGCCCGATCGGCGGGGAACACCCCCAGATTTCCTTCCCGGCGCACCCGGATCTGGTTACCGACTGCCGAGACGTCCACGACGATCGGGATCAACTGATCGAAAACCCCGTCGAGGTCGACTTCTTCGTCGACAGACATCGACAGCGCCTCGTGCACCAACGCGATGGAAGTCACGCGGCGGACAGCCTCCCCCAACGCCTCCCGGGCCTCCACGTTGCCGGTACGGCGGGCCTGGAGTCGAAGCAGCGCCGCGACCGTCTGCAAGTTGTTCTTGACCCGATGGTGGATCTCGCGGATCGTCGCGTCCTTGCTGAGCAGAGCACGGTCGCGGCGTTTGACCTCGGTGACGTCGCGGATCACCACGGCAGCCCCCTCGATGCGGCCGCCCGGCGTCAAGACGAGCGCCCGGATGAGCACTGTCGCCCCGCGCGCCTCGACCTCCATCCGTTGCCCCAGCCGTCCGTGCACCGCACCGCGGAGGTACTCGGAGACGTCTTCGCTCTCGAAGGGATCGGTGACGAGACCCCGGGTCGTTTCGATGAGGTCCTGCCCGAGAAGATCCGAATTGAATCCCATCCGGTGGTATGCGGACAACGCGTTCGGGCTGGCATAGACGACCCTGCCCTCGCGGTCGAGCCGAATGAATCCGTCACCCGCACGAGGGCTCGACTTGGTATCGGACCGCGCTTCCGGCGTGGGAAACGTTCCCTCGCTGATCATTTGGTAGAGCGCGTCGGCACACTCGAGGTAGGCCGTCTCCAGTGCACTCGCCGATCGCCGGGACACCCGGGCGGCGTCGCGGCTCAGGACGGCGACGACCTTTCCGTCCCACCGCACCGGCACGGCCTGACGCAGATGTATCGGGTCGCTGGAGCCACGACGAACCGTGACGATCTCCCCCGACTTGAAAGCCTTTCGAACATAAGGGTGTTCGTCATCGGAGACGACGGTTCCCACCGCATCTTCCGGGATGACGGTCGAGGCAGTGGTGGGGCGGCACTGCGCCACGCACACGATCCCGTCGGGCTGGGCGTCCACCCACAGCAACACGTCCGCGAAGGACAGGTCGGCGAGGAGTTGCCACTCCCCGACGACACGCTGCAGATGATCGACGGCGGCACCGGGAAGATCGGTATGGGTCGCCAGAAGTGCACTGAGGGTGGACACGGAGGGCGCCTTCTTACTCAGGAGATGACCGCGATGAGGTCGCCTTGCTGGATCACGTCGCCCACGTTCACACCGAGCGAGGTCACGGTTCCCGACGACTCCGCGAGCACCGGGATCTCCATTTTCATCGACTCGAGGATGACCAGGGTGTCGCCTTCCGCGACGACCTGCCCCTCACTCACGACCACCTCGAAGACCGTGGATACCATCTCGGCCCGTACGTCCTCTGCCATCGAACACCTCATTCCGCGAACCGGACGGTGGACCTGCCGACAGGACCACTCGACCGCACGTGAAACACTGTAATGAAAGAGAAAGGAGATCCAACCATGGGTAAGCGAGGCCGCAAGAAGCGCAGCCGCAAGGGGAACGCCGCCAACCACGGCAAGCGTCCCAACGCCTGACGCTCTCGAAGACACGGAGGGACCGGAAAGCGCAATGCTTTCCGGTCCCTCTTCGTCAGCGACGAACGGTCAGTTGCGGGCGTCCGGCCCGCGCACCACGACATTGCGCCGGATTTCCAGTACCAATCTCTCCCGCAGTCCCGCCGGTGCGTGCTCGCCCCCGCACTTGCGGCTCAGAAGGGATTTGATCTTCTCCTCGATGCCATAGGCCTCGAGGCACGCCCCGCAGTCGTCGAGGTGTTTCTGGAGCCTCGCTCGCGCATCCCCGTCGCACTCGGAATCCAGCAACAGATACACGTCCGCAATGACCGCAGAGCAGTCCACCCACTCGTAGTCTGTCGGCTCGCTCACTGCGAGACTCCCTTCCTGTTCTCGCTCTTGTTCGTCGGATCACCCGCGCCCGGCGCGTCCACACCGTTCGCGGCGTCGACAGCACCGCCGCGGTTGAAGCCACGTTCGCGCGCCACGTCGCCGAGAAGGCCGCGGAGTTGCTTGCGCCCCCGGTGCAGGCGCGACATCACGGTGCCGATGGGGGTCCCCATGATCTCCGCGATGTCCTTGTAGGGGAAGCCCTCGACGTCGGCGTAGTACACCGCCATGCGGAACTCTTCGGGCAGTTCCTGCAGTGCCGCCTTGATGTCGTCGTCGGGCAGTGCGTCCAGCGCCTCGACCTCGGCCGACCGCAACCCCGTCGACGAGTGCTCTGCCGTCGCCGCGAGCTGCCAGTCGGTGATCTCGTCCGTCGGATACTGCGCGGGTTGCCGCTGCCGTTTCCGGTAGGAGTTGATGTAGGTGTTCGTCAGGATGCGGTACAACCACGCCTTGATGTTCGTGCCCTCACGGAAGGACGCGAAGGCAGAAAACGCCTTGATGTACGTCTCCTGGACGAGGTCTTCGGCGTCGGCAGGATTGCGTGTCATCCGCAACGCCGCACCGTAGAGCTGGTCGAGCAGCGGCAATGCCTCACGCTCGAACCGTTCGGCCAGTTGTTCGACAGACTCCTCGACCACACCGATCCCTTCACCGACGTTCTCCGTGAAGGCTACCGGTCCTGTCGCAGCCGGACGGGGCGGGCAAAGGATTGCCAACGGGGTCTCCGATCTTCGAGCGACAGCGGTCGCACCGGCGGGCACGTCCGATGGGGTCAACACATCACATACCGGACTTGTTCCCCGCGGGGCCGTGAAGTGGACTGGTCGGCATCGGTGTCTTCTCGGCCGGGGCGGATCGGTGACGCCGGCGAGGACCGGATATCGACACTCACTCGTCGGCGTCCCCTGGCTACCCTTTCGGCGTGACCCTCAGCTTCCACCGCGCCGATTTCTCCGACCCCCGGCTGGCCGCCTTCCTTCAGGCCCATCTGGACGAGCTCGCCCCGACGGCTCCCCCGGAGAGCCGGCACGCCCTGGATTTGACCGGGCTCCGACAACCGGGGGTACGGCTGTGGGTCGGCGAGTGGGATGGGGGCATCGCGGCGACAGGCGCCCTCGCCGCACTCGGCCCGGGGCACGAAGAGCTCAAGTCGATGCGGACGGACCCTCGCCGGAGAGGACACGGGGTGGGCCGGCTGATGCTGCGCCACCTGCTCGGCGACGCCGTCTCGCGAGGTATTCGGCAGATCTCGCTCGAGACCGGAAGCACGGAGTTCTTCGCTCCGGCGCGGGCGCTGTACGCCGGTGCGGGCTTCGTCGTCTGTGGACCCTTCGGTGATTACCGGGATGATCCACACAGCGTCTACATGACGTCGACTCTGCCGCAGCGTCCGAGTGCGCCTTCTCTGCTCGTGAAGCGGGGTGCTTCCAGTGGGGCTTGCCACGTTGCCACGGAATGAGTGACCGGGGTTGCCTAAGGTGAGCCCATGGCATCCACGTCGACCCCCGCCACCACGCTTCTCACCCGCGAGAAGGTGCCCCACGTGGTCCACGAATACCCCCACGACCCTCGGGCCGGTTCGTTCGGATCCGAAGCGGTCGAGGCGCTCGGCGAGCGTCTCGGGGTGGAACCTGCCCAAATCTTCAAGACCCTGGTGATCGCGCTCCCGTCCGGCAAGCTGGGCGTCGCCGTCGTCCCCGTCCCGGAGACGCTGTCGCTGAAGGCCGCGTCGGCGGCGCTCGGAGGCGGCAAGGCCACGATGGCCGAGCGCGCCGACGCAGAACGCGCGACCGGCTACGTCCTGGGTGGGATCTCTCCCCTCGGGCAGCGCAAGCGGCTGCCGACGGTGATCGACGCGTCGGCGGGGCAGTGGGACAAGGTGCTGTGCAGCGCGGGCCGGCGCGGCCTCGAGATCGAACTCGCGCCCGCCGATCTGATCCGCCTGACCGGAGCCGTCGTAGCCCCCGTCGTCGCGGGCCGCTGACCGCGCTGCGCGGGCACTACAACAGGACCATCTGATCGCCTGCCCCGTCGTCGGGCACGAGCAGTTCCGGTCCGTTGTTGCGCACGCTGTTGACCTTCTCGGACACGCGGCGAATCGCGATCTTCGACACCGCGTCCTCGCTCGGCACGATGAGGTCGGGGTGTCCGAGACTGTCAGGGTCGAGCCACGCCTCCCACCGCTCGGGCGGAAGGATCAGAGGCATCCGGGGATGCACGTTGCTCAGCTGCGCAACAGAATCCGCGGTCAACACAGTTGTGCTGAGCAGTGGTGGCGCATCGGGGTCGCGCGGATCGCGCCACACGGCCCACAGGCCCGCCATGCAGATCCGTGAACCGTCGGCGGGCGCCATGAAATACGGCACCTTGCGGGTTTTTCCGTCCGGCGCCGGTTCGACCTGCCATTCGTACCAGCCGTCCATCGGTACGAGACATCGTTTGTAGCGGAGCGACTGCGCGAACGAGGGCTTAGTCGCGACCGATTCGGACCGGGCATTGATCAGCGGGGCGCTCTTGCCGACTTCCTTCGCGAACGGTGGCACCAGTCCCCAGCGCATCCGCCGGATCCGGCGGCGTGCCGCCGCGTCGGAATCGTGGTCGTGGCGCGCCACCACGGTGAGCACCCCGGTGGTGGGGGCGACGTTGTAGTCGGGCCGGAATTCGTCGTCGCCCGTCTCGTCGAGCGCGTCGAGTTCCACCGCAAGAGTCGCCGGATCGGCCGTGGACGCATACCTGCCGCACATGCCACCGAGTGTTCCAGCGCGCACCGACACGGCACACATCGGGCAGGTCGGCGGGTGGGAGTCGATGCCCGGGTGGTCGATGGGCGAAGATGGGTGGGTGAGCCTGTGGAAAGCACCCCGTGCCGTGTCCCCCGTCGACGCGTCCGTGACGCTGCCGGGATCCAAATCCATCACCAACCGCGCGCTCGTACTGGCGGCTCTGGCGGTCGGACCCTCCACTGTCACCGGAGCCCTGCGCAGCCGCGACACCGATCTGATGATCGGGGCGCTGCGCTCCCTCGGTGCGACGATCACCGATCGTGACCGCGGCACCACCCTGGATGTGACACCCGGGCCGTTGCGAGCCGGGTCGGTGGAGTGCGGCCTCGCGGGCACGGTGATGCGCTTCGTCCCGCCGGTCGCAGCCCTCGCCGAGGGGGACGTCCGCTTCGACGGCGACGAGCAGGCGCGGTCGCGTCCCATGGGCACGGTGCTCGGTGCACTCCGGGCACTCGGCGCGGACATCGACGGTGACACGCTGCCCTTCACGGTCCACGGCCACGCCGGAGTGCGCGGCGGGTCCGTCACGATCGATGCGTCCGGCTCGTCGCAGTTCGTGTCGGGGCTGCTGCTCTCCGCAGCGAGGTTCGACGAGGGCGTCACCGTGCACCACGACGGCAAACCCGTACCGTCCACGCCCCACATCGACATGACGGTCGACATGCTCCGGGACGCGGGAGTGCACGTCGACACCTCGGAACCGAACACGTGGCGAGTACACCCCGGCCCGATCACCGCGCACGACGTGGTCGTCGAACCGGATCTCTCGAACGCGACCCCGTTCCTCGCCGCCGCTGCGGTCACCGGGGGCACCGTGTCGGTCCCCCACTGGCCGGAGAAGACCACGCAGGCCGGAGACGCCATCCGGGACATCCTCGAACGCATGGGTGCGACGGTGTCGCTGGCGGACGGGACCCTGACGGTAAGCGGTCCGGCCGCGCTGACCGGCATCGACATCGATCTCCACGACGTCGGTGAACTCGCCCCCACGGTCGCGGCGACGGCCGCCCTGGCATCGACCCCGTCGCGTCTGCGCGGTATCGCTCACCTGCGGGGACACGAGACCGACCGGCTCGCTGCGCTGTCCGCCGAGATCGGACGGCTCGGTGGGGTCGTGAGGGAGACAGAAGACGGACTCGAGATCGACCCGGCGCCTCTGCGCGGCGGGGTGTGGCACTCCTACGCCGACCACCGGATGGCGACCGCCGGCGCGATCCTCGGTCTCGTCGTCGACGGCATCGAGGTGGAGGACATCGGCACGACCGCCAAGACGCTGCCGGGATTCGAGGATCTGTGGGCGGCGATGTTGACGGGAGCACGCTCCTGAGCCGGCGGCAGTACGACGAGTCCGACGTCCGGGTCCGTCCGGGAAAGAGTTCGAGGCCGCGTACCAAGGATCGCCCCGCCCACCTCGATGCGGTGGAAGGCATGGTGTATTCGGTCGACCGGGGTCGCTGGGGCGTCGTGCTCGGCGGCGACCCGCACCGGCCCGTCGTCGCGATGCGGGCACGGGAACTGGGTCGCACTCCGATCGTCGTCGGCGACCGCGTCGGGGTGGTCGGCGACCTGTCCGGCCGGCCCGACAGCCTGTCGCGGATCGTCCGGGTCGAGGAGCGCACCACCGTCCTGCGCCGTACCGCCGACGACACGGACCCGTTCGAGCGGATCGTGGTGGCGAACGCGTCGCAGTTGCTGATCGTCGTCGCTCTCGCCGATCCGCCACCTCGGACCGGTCTCGTCGAGCGTGCGCTGGTCGCCGCCTACGCGGGCGGCCTGTCGCCGATGCTCGGCCTGACCAAGAGCGATCTCGCCGATCCCGATGAGTTCGCCTCGCAGTTCGCCGATCTCGACATCCCGGTTCTCGCCGTCGGCCAGGACAACGACCTCGCCGATCTCACCGAACGCCTCACCGGCCGGGTCACGGCACTGATCGGACACTCCGGCGTCGGTAAATCGACTTTGGTGAACCGTCTCGTGCCCGATGCCGACCGTGCCACGGGTGTGGTCTCGGGTGTCGGGAAGGGCCGGCACACCTCCACCCAGTCGGTCGCGCTGCCACTGCCGTCCGGCGGCTGGGTGGTCGACACCCCCGGCATCCGGTCGTTCGGGCTCGCGCACATCCAGCCCGACGACGTCGTCGCCGCCTTCACCGATCTCGCCGCGGCGGTCGCGGACTGCCCCCGGGGTTGCACGCATCTCGGGCCGCCCGCCGATCCCGAGTGCGGTCTCGACACTCTCGAGGGTAAGTCCCTGCGGCGTGCGATGGCCGTGCGCGAACTGCTGGCCTCGCTCGCCACCAACGACTCCTGGTGATCGGATGAAACGAACCCCCGGCACCTGGGTGCCGGGGGTTCGCTCGTCGTTCGTGCATCCAGCACGCGCCGAAAAGGATCAGCGCATGCCGAGGACCCGCCGAACGAGCCCGCGCTTGCGGGTCGTTTCGATGGTCGTGGCCAAGCCACGTCGGCGGCCGGTCAGCGGATCGATCTCGGCGGGGCCACCGAAGCCCCGCTCCGAAGCAGTTTCGGGGGCTGCGTCGCGGTCGTCCTTGAGGAACTTGTCGGGCAGCGAGAGCTTGGCGATGGTGCGCCAGGACTTCCAGTACTGCACGGCCAGCGGACCGGTGGTGTACGGCAGGTCGTACTTGTCGCACAACTGCCGGACGCGCACGGCGATCTCCGCGTACCGGTTGGACGGCAGGTCCGGGTAGATGTGGTGCTCGATCTGGTAGCTCAGGTTGCCGGTCATGAAGTCCATGACCTTGCCGCCCGAGATGTTCGCGGAACCGAGCATCTGACGGAGGTACCACTCGGCGTGCGTCTCGTTCTCGACGTCCTGCTTCGTGAACTTCTCCGCACCGTCCGGGAAGTGCCCGCAGAAGATGACCGCGTTGGTCCAGATGTTGCGGACGAAGTTCGCCGTCGCGTTCGCCGTGAGCGTCGACTTCCACGACTTGCCGGTCAGAGCCGGGTACACGACGTAGTCGCGCAGATCCTGTTTGGCGATCTTCGCGAGCACCTCGGCGCCGTTCTTCTTGGTGATCTCACGGTCGTCGCGACCCTGGATGACCTTGCCGAGTTCGAGCAACTGGATCGCGATGCCGTACTGGAACAGCGACGCGAGGATCGCGTTGTAGGCCACGTTGCCGAGATTGAACGGCTTCCACCGCTGGTCGCGGGTGACACGCAGCAGCCCGTATCCCACATCGTCGTCCATGCCCAGGATGTTCGTGTACTTGTGGTGCAGATGGTTGTGGGTGATCTTCCAGTGCGCCGACGGATCGACGTTGTCCCACTCCCAGTTGGCGGAGTGGACCTCCGGATCGTTCATCCAGTCCCACTGCCCGTGCATCACGTTGTGCCCGAGCTCCATGTTCTCGATGATCTTCGACAACGAGAGCATTCCGGTGCCCAGCCACCACAACGCGCGCTTCCTGGAACCGAACAGGACCAAGCGTCCGCCGATCTCGAGGCCGCGCTGCAGCCGGATCGTGTTGCGGACGTACCGGGCGTCGCGCTCTCCGCGCGACTCCTCGACATCGCGCCGGATGGCGTCGAGCTCGCGGCCGATGGCCTCGACGTCCGCCTCCGTAAGGTGCGCGTACTCCTTGATGTCCGATATCGCCATGCGCCTACCCTACCGTAAGTTACGGCTGCGTAGGTTAGCGATTTCGGGCTGTGACAGGAATCACGCGAGGGCGAGGAGCGTCACCTTACCGTCGATTCCGGCGCCGTGCACGTCGCGCTGCCACCGTGTGTTCGGCGTGCGTCCGCAGCGCGGTGAGCAGCCCGAGGCGACGTCCCGTGACGGGATCCTCCATCAGTGCCGGCACCGTCGCCGCAGCGCGCAAACGCTCGAACTTACGCTCCGACGACGTCTCCGGCGCATCGTCCGACGTGGCCTTCAGGAGACTGTCCGGCAACGCCAGTTTGTGGATCGTCCGCAGCGCCAGCAGGTACTGCCGGCCGAGTGGGCCCGTCGTGTACGGGAGGTCGTACTTGCCGCACAGCGCACGCACCCGAGCCGCGACCTCCCGGTACCGATTGCTCGGCAGATCCGGGAAGAGGTGATGCTCGATCTGGTAGCTGAGGTTCCCGGTCATGAAATCCATGACCCGTCCGCCGGAAATGTTTGCGCTGCCGAGCAATTGGCGCAGATACCACTGGCCGCGCGACTCGTCCTCGAACTGCTCGACGGTGAACTTCTCCGCGCCGTCCGGGAAGTGCCCGCAGAAGATCACCAGGTACGCCCAGATGTTGCGCACGACATTCGCGGTGAGGTTGGCCGTGAGCGTGCTACGCCACGCCGGCCCGGTCGCGGCCGGGAACAGCACCAGATCCTTGAACACCTGCCGTGAAGCCTTCGCCAGGAACTCACGGTCGGGCCCCGACATCCTCGGCCGCGGACCGTCACCGAGTTGCTTCTCCCACGCGATCCGCTGTGCCGTCAGGTCGTGCAGCGCGATACCCCACTCGAATGTCAGCGCGAGGACCACATTCGCGACCGGCTGCAGCAGGTTGATCGGACGCCACTTCTCGTCGCGAGTCATGCGCAGGATGCCGAATCCCACGTCCTCGTCCATCCCCACGATGTTCGTGTAGGTGTGGTGCTCGTAGTTGTGGGCGCGCTTCCAGTGAGCGGACGGGCCGGTCTGATCCCATTCCCACGAGGTGGAGTGGATCTCCGGATCGTTCATCCAGTCCCACTGCCCGTGCATCACATTGTGGCCGAGCTCCATGTTCTCGATGATCTTCGCCACCGACAGCGCCGCCGTACCCAGCAGCCAGCGCGAACGCCGCCGCGAACCGAGCAGCACGATCCGGCCCCCGATTTCGAGCGCGCGTTGCAGTCGAATCGTGTTGTGGATGTATCGTGCGTCACGCGGGCCACGCGAATTCTCGACGTCACGCCGTATGGCATCGAACTCTGTTGCCAGGGCATCGATGTCGGCGTCGGTCAGATGCGCGAACTCGCGGATGTCGGTGATGGCCAAGCGGGGTCCCTCTCGTCGTTCTCGGCGATGCTCTCAGGCATCGATCGTGCAGTCGCCGGCAGCTACAGAGATGCACGTCTGGACTCGTTCGCCCTCACCGTGCTCCTGGCCCGACCGGAGATCGACCACATACCCCTTTTGCAGGGGAACTACACAAGTCTGACAGATACCCATCCGGCAACCGAAGGGCATGAGTGCTCCTGCGCTCTCCCCCGCCTCGAGAATGCTGGTGGCGCCGTCTGCGGTCACGGTCTTGCCGGATTTCGCGAAAGTGATCGTTCCCCCGGCCCCTGAGGTGTCGGCCCGCGTGACCGCGAAGCGCTCGAGATGCACGCGATCCGCGATGCCCGCCTTCTCCCAGTGCGCGCTGATATCGGTGAGCATCTGCTGCGGTCCGCACGCCCAGGTCTGACGCTCCCGCCAGTCCGGACATACCTCGTCGAGCTGAGAAAGAGCGAATTTTCCCTGTTCACGGGTGTATTGCAGGTGGCAGCGGTACCGGTCGTGGGTGGCGTCGAACTGCTCGAGTTCGGACCGGAACATCACGTCCTCGGCGGTGGGCGCCGAGTGCACATGAACGACGTCGGCGATGTCGACACCACGATCGACTGCACGCCGATCGAGGGTGCGGAGCATCGACATGATCGGCGTGACGCCGCTGCCGGCGGTCAGGAACAGGATCTTCTCGGGCGGCGGATCGGGAAGAACGAAGTCGCCCTGCGGAGCCGCGAGGCGCACGATTGTGCCTTCCGGCACACCACCGACGAGATGGCTCGACAGGAAGCCCTCGGGCATCGCCTTCACCGCGATCGAGATGACTTTGTCGCTGCGGATCGGGGTGGAGGTCAGCGAGTACGACCGCCAGTGCCAGCGACCGTCGATGTGCAGGCCGATACCGATGTACTGGCCGGGCGCGTACCCGAAGTCGAATCCCCAGCCGGGTCGGATGACGATGGTGGCGGAGTCGGCGGTCTCGGCCCGTACCTCGACGATGCGCCCGCGAAGTTCCCGCGCCGACCACAGCGGGTTGACGAGGTGCAGATAGTCGTCGGGCAACAATGGAGTGGTGAGTCGGGCGACGGCGCCTCGTACCACGTTGGACAGGGACCGCTCACCTGGTGCCACATGGGCCGCCGGCTTTTCGATCCATTCCTTGAAACCCATCGAACGGTTCTCCTCACGCTGGGACTACGACCGCGTAGGTTATCAGAGGTTACGGTCCCGTAGGTTACGCGGAGGTTCCCTCTACAACGATCCCCGCCCCGGGCCTCCGGAGCAATGCGCGGTCGGCGTGATTCCGGGCTCAGAACAGCTGGAAACCGGCACTGATGCGGCCTCTGAGCGGTTCCCGTCTCAGAGCAGTTCCAGCAGGAACGGCAGTTCCTGAGCCGCGTACCACGCCAGTTCGTGATCCTCGGCGTCACCGAGCACGAACTCGGCCTCCTCGTCGCCCATGTCGGCCTCGTCCACGACCTCCATCGCACGCGCGACGTCCGCTTCCGCATCCTTCAGGTCCACGTGGACGGAGGCGATCGCACTCATCGGCACCCGACCGGCGAGGCGGACCACGGCGTCGTCGAGATCCGGGCGAGGGGTGGCGTCGTCGACGTCTGCGGCAACCACCACGCGTCGGGTCCCGAACGACTCCTCCCCCGCATCCTCGGCCGCGAGCAGTCGCAGCGAGGCGCGTGCGGCTTCGCCCATCGCGACCTCGGCGAGTTCCTCGTCGTCACCCGACGTGTAGGCCTCCCGCAGGGTCGGCGTCACCGCGAACGCAGTGCGTCCCACGGCGTCCAGTTCGTTCTCGGCCACGAGACGCTGCAGCATCCCGAGCGTCGCCGGTATATAGACACGCGTCACTTCTCACCTACTGGCATCCGACAACTCCTCGAGCGATTCGTGCAGCAGCGACGTGAGCACATGCACGTCGGGCATGGCGTCGCGGTCCGCATTCAAACCGTAGTAGATCTTTCCGTCGTACGACGTCAGCGCGACACTCAAGGCCTGATTCTTGAGCAACGGCGAGACCGGATACATCCCGAGCAGTCGTGCCCCTCCCAGATACAGCGGGTACTGCGGCCCCGGCGCGTTGGTGATCATGACGTTGAACACGCGCTGCGAGAAACTCGATGCGACGCGCGCACCCACGGCGTGCATCGTCGCCGGCGCGAACCCCGACAGCCGGAGCATCGACTGCGCCGCGACCCGCCTGCGTTCCCGCGAGTACGCCTCCCCCGCGTGGGCGATGTGGGACAACCGCACCACGGCATTGGGTTCCCCCACGGGCAGGTCGACGAGGAACGACGACACCTCGCCCTGAGGGTGGACTTGAATGGTCTCGTCCGTGCCCTCGGTGGCATGCACGTAGACCGACATGGGCACCATCGCACGCACCACCGTGGCCTCGGTCAGCGGTTCACCGCGAGAGAGCAGCCAGTACCGCAGGGCACCGGAGATCACGGCGAGCACCACGTCGTTGACGCTGCATCCGTACCGGGACCGGATCTTCCGGTACGGCTCGAGATCGGATTCCACGACAGCGAACCGTCTGCTGCGCGAGATCGTCGCGTTCAAGGGCGACTCGGGCGCCGACTGCGCCGCGGTCCGGGCGAGCCGCCCGATCACGTCGACCGTGCCGGTCAGGGTGGATGCGAGGTTTCCCACGGCGGAGCGCACGGCAGCGGCACCTTCGCCGGGCCGCGCCACCAGTTCCGCGAGGGCACCGACGAGCAGGGCCGACTCCGACGGCTCCTGCTCCGGCATCCACAGTTCCTCGGGCACCTCCCGCGGGTCCGGATTCTTGTCGAACAGAACCTGACCGATCTCGAGGGACTGCTCCCCGTCCACGAGCGCCGAATGCGTTTTGGTGAACACCGCGCACCGGTCGCCGGCGAGTCCTTCCACGACGTACATCTCCCACAGCGGACGAGTCCGGTCGAGGGGTCGCGAGATGAGCCGGGCGATGAGGTCGTGCAACTGGTCGTCGGATCCCGGGCGCGGAATCGCGGATCTGCGCACGTGGTACGTGATGTCGAAATCCCGGTCGTCGATCCACACCGGCCGCGAGAGACCGAACGCCACCTCGCGCACCTTCTGGCGGTACCGGGGGACTTCCGCGAGCCGCTGCTCGACCAGTTGCAGGACGCGGTCGTAGTGAACGCCACCCTCGGGTGGCTCGAGAATCGCGAGCGAGCCGATGTGCATCGGCGTATTGCTCGTCTCCAGGTAGTAGTACGACGCGTCCTGCGCCGTCATCCGACTCGTCATGGCGGATAGTCCCCCTCACCCCCGCGTGACCGGGATCGTCCTGCCGTGCCGAAGAGAACGTCGAGTTCCGCCAGCACGGTGTCGGGACCATCATGGTGGACGCCGACCATCCCCGCAGCCACCGCGCCGCGCACGTTGCCCGTCAGGTCGTCCACGAACACGCATTCGGCCGGATCGAGACCGAGACGCTCCGCGACGAGCCGGAAGCTGGCGGCGTCAGGTTTGGCGACCCCCACATCCCCGGAGAGGACGACCTCGTCGACCAGCGTGCCGGCCAGGTCGCGCAGCCATTGGCCGTGCGGTCCTCCCGGATCGTTGCTGAGGATCGCGGTGCGCACCCCGCGGCGGCGCAACCCGGCGACCAACGCCGCGAGGGCTTCGGGATCCGTATCGGGGCCGGCGAGCACGCCACCGAAGTCGAGCACCAGTCCGCGCAGCACGGACCCACCCTAAATGTTCCGCCGCCCGCGCATCGACGGACTTGCCGGTGAGCCGCGGCATCAGACCCGCAGGCTAGCCGCCATCGCCGCGAGCGCCTGCCGGCGAGGCATCGTCACGAGGGTGTCGAATTGCGCGCGATAGTGCTCGCTCGGTACATAGATCGGTCCGTTGTTCAGATTCTCGAGTGCGCCCCGGGCGACGTCGTCCGGATCCATCAGGTGTCGCAAGGTAGCGGGATCGATGCCCTGAAGACGGGGTGCCTCGGTGTCGGTTGCTCCCGGACAGAGTGTCAGCACATCGATCCCCGCGGGAGTCAATTCTCCCCAGAGGGCTTCGCCGAGCGCGTTGACGTAGGCCTTCGTCGCCGAGTACGCGGCGGAGTACGGGCAGCCGAGAAGTCCTTCCACCGAACTGGTGAATACGACGCCGCCGCGACCGCGTCGCCTCAAGCGTGGAACTAGAGCATGTGCCAACCGCGTCGGTGCCTGACAGTTGACGGCGAGCATGGACGCGAGAGTGTCCGCGTCACCGTCCTCGAACGGGCCCTTCACGCCGAACCCGGCATTGCTGACCAGCAAGCCGATATCGGTGGTCGCCTCTTTCCCGAGCAGCCGGTCCACGGCGGCGGGATCCGAGAGATCGGTCTCGTGCACGGTCACCCCGACGCCGTGTCGGCAGCGCAGTTCGGCTGCAAGCTCCTCGAGCCGGTCGAGTCGGCGGGCGACGAGTATCAGGTCCAGACCGGCTTCCGCCAGAAGGCGGGCGAACGACCGGCCGATGCCGGACGACGCACCGGTCACCAGAGCAGAGGGGCCGTATCTGAACGCGAAGTCCCCGGCACTGTCCTCGGTCATGCGTTCTCCGGCCTTCGAAGGGACAACCTCTTGTACCGCAACCTGCTCGAAAATATAGTTTCGGAAATCGAGATAGCATTCTTGGCAAGGTCGCGCCGGTCACCGGGGCCAGCCGGGGGGTCGGGGCGGCAACGGCTCTCGCTCGCGCCGACACCGGGTACGCGGTCGCGTGCGTCGCTAGACACGAACCGACCCTCGCCGCACCCCCCGGAACGCTCGACGACGTCGTCGACGCTATTCGTGCCCGTGGCGGCACCGCGATCGCCGTGCCGGTGGACCTGTCGAACCGCGAACAGGTCGCGGCCATGGTCGAACAGACCGTTCACCTGGATGGTCGACCAACCGCCGAGTACTCCGGGCGGCTCGAGAGCATGGTTCATCTGGCTCATCGCGAAGGGATCATGCCTACGGTGGCTACACGGCCCCTCACCCCGACCGAAATGTCTACCGGTGTCCACGACAACGAGGAGCGCGTGTTCGTGGACGGCTGACGGTTACACCGCATGTCGCCACCCGGGCTCGCCGCGAGACATCCGGCGAGCACGGGCCCGCCGGATATGTCACGATATCGGCGGTTCGTCCTCTCCCGGACCTCGTCGCACCGGCCCCGCGCCGGTACCGTCCATGCCCCGGGAAGGACCCCGTATGACGCATACCCGCACCGGCCGATACGTGCGCCCCGTCGCCCCTTTCGAGCCGCCCGCACAGGAACGGTGCGCGCTGCACCGGCCACTCATCTCACCCCGCACATCGCCGCATGACGGCCGATCCCCACGTCCGGTCGCGGCGCCACCGCTGTCGCCGTCGCCGCCGCCGGCGCCCCGACCCGACCCCACCGCCGTCAGGTTTGCCGACGCGGCGGTGCGTCTCGTCCTCGAAGTGGTCGACGGGCGTCGTCCGGTAGCGCAACTCGCCGCGGTTCTCGACCCGGCACTGGTCACGGCGGTCTCGGCACGCCGGTCGAATGCCATGTCGGGAACAGCGGTGCTGCTCCGGACCCGCCTCCACACGGTCGACGCGGACACGGCAGAACTGTCCGGCACCTACACGCGCGGCGAGCGGGTGTATGCGGTCGCCGGCCGGATCGTGCGGAGGGCGCCCGGACCGCGAGCGCCGCACCCCTGGACGATCACGACCCTGTGGCTCGGGTGAGCCACAGGGTCGTGAAGGGTTGGTTCTCGACGGTCAGTGCCGGCGACCGGACTTCGCGTCGCGGCGCGCGGCCGCGCGGCGTTCCTTGCGGCTGGCGGTCGCTTGGCCGGGGGTCGGCGACGCGGCGTCCCCACCGCTGCGGCGCGCGACGTGCGCACGGCCGTCTTCTGCGGGACCGCTGTAGGTCAGGCGACGCTCGCCCTCGTCCAGACCCTGCGCTCGCAGCACGGCAGGAGCCGGAGCGACCGCCGGCTGAGCCGGTGCGCGCGACGGAGCGGGCTGCCCCACCCGAGGCGCCGTACGCGCCACAGCGGCGGCAGAGGCCGGTGTCACCGAGACTCCGGTGCCCTGGGCTGTCTGCGGCTGCGCCGCCTCCACCTTGAGGTTGAACAGGAACCCGACCGACTCCTCCTTCAGCCCCTCGAGCATGGCGGTGAACATGTCGAAGCCCTCGCGCTGGTACTCCACCAAGGGGTCGCGCTGCGCCATCGCGCGCAGGCCGATGCCCTCCTTGAGATAGTCCATCTCGTACAGGTGCTCACGCCACTTGCGGTCCAGAACGGAGAGCAGCACCCGGCGCTCGAGTTCGCGCATCGCGTTCTCGCCGGCCAGCGACCGGAGTTCGGCCTCGCGACGCTCGTACGCCGCACGGGCGTCCGCGAGCAGCGCTTCGCGCAGATCGTTGCGGTCGAGATCCTCGTTCTCGGCGAGCAGCGTCTTGTAGTCGATCCCGACCGGGTAGAGCGTCTTCAGTGCGGTCCACAGCTGTTCGAGATCCCAGTCCTCGACGTAACCGTCGGCGGTCGCGCCGTCGACATAGGCGGTCACCACGTCGGTGAGCATGTGCTGCACCTGGCCCTCGAGGTCCTCACCACGGAGGATGCGCCGGCGCTCCGCGTAGATCACGGTGCGCTGCTGGTTCATCACCTCGTCGTACTTGAGGACGTTCTTACGGATCTCGTAGTTCTGCTGCTCGACCTGCGTCTGCGCGCTCTTGATGGCCTTGGAGACCATCTTCGCCTCGATCGGCACGTCGTCGGGCAGGTTGAGCCGCGTCATGATCGACTCGAGCGCAGCGCCGTTGAACCGTCTCATCAACTCGTCACCGAGCGACAGGTAGAAACGTGACTCACCGGGATCGCCCTGGCGACCGGAGCGGCCACGCAGCTGGTTGTCGATACGCCGGGATTCGTGACGCTCGGTGCCCAGCACGTACAGGCCACCGGCCTCCCGGACCCGATCCGCGTCTTCCCGGACCTGCTGCTGCACCGCGGGGAGGGTTTCGTCCCACGCGGCCTCGTACTCCTCCGACGTCTCGACCGGATCGAGTCCGCGCTTGCGCAGCAGGGTGTCGGTGATGATGTCGGGGTTACCGCCGAGCACGACGTCGGTGCCGCGACCGGCCATGTTGGTCGCGACGGTGACCGCGCCGGTCCGCCCGGCCTCCGCGATGATCTGCGCTTCCTTCTCGTGGAACTTCGCGTTGAGGACGTTGTGCGGGACGCCGCGCTTCGTGAACTGCTTCGACAGGTATTCCGAGCGTTCGACGCTGGTGGTACCGATCAGGACCGGCTGGCCGTTCTGGTGGCGCTCCACCACGTCGTCGACGACGGCGGCGAACTTCGCTTCTTCCGTCTTGTAGATCAGGTCGCCCTGGTCCACGCGGACCATCGGGCGGTTCGTCGGGATCGGGATGACGCCGAGATCGTAGATCTGGTGCAGCTCGGCGGCTTCGGTCTCGGCGGTGCCCGTCATACCCGACAGCTTGTCGTAGAGGCGGAAGTAGTTCTGCAGCGTGATCGTGGCGAGCGTCTGGTTCTCGGCCTTGATCTCGACGTGTTCCTTGGCCTCGATCGACTGGTGCATACCTTCGTTGTAGCGACGGCCCGAGAGCACGCGGCCGGTGAACTCGTCGACGATGACGACCTCGCCGTCGCGGACGATGTAGTCCTTGTCCTTGGTGTAGAGCTCCTTGGCCTTGATGGCGTTGTTCAGGTAGCTCACCAGCGGAGAGTTGGCCGCCTCGTAAAGGTTGTCGATCCCCAGCTGATCCTCGACGAACTCGACGCCCGCCTCGTGCACGCCGATCGTGCGCTTGCGGATGTCGACCTCGTAGTGGACGTCCTTTTTCAGCAGCGGGGCGATCCGAGCGAACTCGGCGTACCACTTGCTCGACGCGTCTGCGGGACCCGAGATGATGAGCGGCGTGCGGGCCTCGTCGATGAGGATCGAGTCGACCTCGTCGACGATCGCGTAGTTGTGGCCGCGCTGAACGAGGTCGTCGAGCGAGTGCGTCATGTTGTCGCGCAGGTAGTCGAAGCCGAACTCGTTGTTCGTGCCGTAGGTGATGTCGGCGTTGTAGGCCGCGCGGCGCTGGGCCGGGGTCATGCCGGACAGGATCACGTCGGTCTCGAGCCCGAGGAAGCGGTGGACGCGCCCCATCCACTCGGAGTCGCGCTTGGCGAGGTAGTCGTTGACCGTGACGACGTGGACGCCGTCGCTCGAGATCGCGTTGAGGTAAGCGGGCAGCACACAGGTCAGCGTCTTGCCCTCACCGGTCTTCATCTCGGCGATGTTGCCGAAGTGCAGGGCGGCACCACCCATGATCTGGACACCGTAGTGCTTCTGTCCGAGCACGCGGAACGACGCCTCACGCGCGGTCGCGAAGGCCTCGGGCAGCAGCTCGTCGAGCGATTCCCCGTCCTCGTAGCGGCTACGGAACTCGTCCGTCTTGGCCCGCAGTTCGGCGTCGGTCAGGGCCTCGAACTCCGGGGAGAGGGATTCGACATGCTCGGCGATGTGCTTGAGCCGCTTGACCATGCGACCTTCACCGATCCGGAGCAGCTTCGTCAGCGACAGCACTGGTGTGTTCGTCCTCAATCTCGGGTACCTGCACGGACAAGAAAATCCGGCCGAGGCCTTGCGGACCCCGGCCGGATTCCATGGTAGGCGTTCTACCGGAGTTGCTGCGACGGTGTTGCGCCGAGACCGCTCCGGGCACTGCTCACACGAGCTTGATCAAACCGTAGTCGAAGGCGTGGCGCCGATACACCACGGACGGCTTGTCGGTCTCCTTGTCGTGGAACAGATAGAAGTCGTGCCCGACCAGTTCCATCTCGTAGAGAGCGTCGTCCACGGTCATGGGCTCGGCCTTGTGTTCCTTGACGCGGACGATCCTGCCGGGACCCTCGGGCTCCTGGTCATGTCCGTCGAACGGGAGGTCCGGCGAAATCGCCAGGTCGTCGTCCTGAGCGAGCTTGGCGGTGGCTTCTGCAACGGAGACCGGGGTCTTGTCGCCGTACGAGACCTTCCGACGTTCCTTCGTCCGCCTCAGACGGGCTTCGAGCTTGGCGATGACCGACTCGAATGCCGCGTAGAAGCTGTCCGCGGAAGCTTCCGCCCGCGCGACCGGTCCCTTGCCTCGTGCCGTGATCTCGACCCGCTGACAGCTCTTCTTCTGACGGCGGTTGCGCTCGTGCTGCAACTCCACGTCGAAGTGGAAAATCGTCGGATCGAACCGTTCGATTCGAGCAATCTTCTCGGATACGTAGATCCGGAAGTGGTCCGGAACCTCTACGTTGCGGCCTTTCACGACGATCTCGGCCTGGGGGCCTTCCGTGGTGGCATCTGCCTCGCCGACGGAAACCTGGGTCTTCGAAGGGGTCGTCACAAGTACCTCCCGAATACGGCCGGCGCAGCCTGCACGCCGGGCATGTCGATGAGCGCAAAGAGCGCCCGCCCGGAAGCGGAAGAATGAGCAGTTACACCCTTCTACCTTGTTGTTTCCGGGTCTGATGGCGACGGTAGTCGGTATCTCGGACGCATGCCACCCTTGCGGTCCAATTCACTTTTTCGACACCCCGCGTACCCCCGGGGGTCTCATGCGTGTGCTAACACGAGCACGCCGACAGGGTCGAAACCCGCCGCCCGGAGCACCCGAATCGACTCCGCGGCGGTAGCCCCGGTCGTGACGATGTCATCGACCAACAGCACCTGCCGCGTGCGCGGGACACCCGCCTCCCGTACCCGGATCCTGCCGGCCAGATTGCGGTGCCGCTCCGCCGCGGACAGGCCCACCGAGTCGCGCACACCCCGGGTGTGGACGAGGAGCCGATGCACGGCCAGGCTCGGGTCGTGCCCGGCGCCGACGTGGGCCGCGCGGGTCACCGGATCGCCGCCGCGCGACCGCGCGACCCGCGGACGGGTGGGTGCGGGCACGACGGTCGTCGGGCCGGGGGCCAGTTCGCCCCAGCGCCGCAGCCGGGACACCGCCACCGCCCACGCGAGTCCGAGCGGCACGGCCAGATCGCGGCGGCCTCGTTCCTTCGCGGCGATCACCGCACGTCTCCGAGGGCCCGCGTACGTGCCCAGACTCCACACCGGTACCCCGGGGTCGCCTCGCAGCCGAACGGTCGCGGGCGGATCGTTGAGAGCCCGCGCGCACGCGCGGCACCACGCCGTCGCGGGCGCGCCGCACCCCCCACAGGCGAGGGGCAGCACGAGATCGAGGAGCGACGACAGCACCCGTGCAGTGTGACGTGCCGCACCGACACCACCGGCACCCCGAGGTCAGCCCGGCAACACCGGAATCGCGGTCAGCCCGGCCAGTCCCGGCACCTCACGCCAGTAGCGGTCGTCGGCGGGGTCGCGGTTGTTGAGCTGGAACACCGCGCGCGAGTCGGCGACGAACTCGGCGGTCGTCGACGCCTCGACGGCGATCACGGGCGGTGTCAGGTTGCGACTGGGCAGGGCGTCCATCCGGGAGCCGTCCACCGCGATCTGCACGACCGGCATGTCCGACGCCGCCCGCGACACCACCACGGTGTCGGGGCTGCTCCAGTCGAGCGAAAGCGCCGGTCCACCGAGGCCGAAGCCGATCTCGCGGGGGCTGGTGAGGGAGAACTCGCCGTTGGGCGTCTGCACGACGGTCGCGACGTATACCCGTCCGTCGATGATGAGGGCGGCGCGCACTCCGTCCCGCGACAACCGTAGTTCGGTGATGCGCCCGCCTACCACGCGGAGAGCGCCGGCTTCGACGCCCACGACGGTCACGCGGCCGGTTCCCGGTTCGCGAACGGCTCTGACCACGGCCATGCCGTTCACCACAGCCCAGACCGAGGTGTTGTCGGGAGACCACGTGGGGCGGGTGATCGATTGTCCGTCGACGGCGGGCTCGGCCACATCGGCGCCGTACGCGCCGACGATCAGCTGGGCGGCCGGCTCGGGCGCGACTCCCCCGGTCTCGGCGACCGCTGCCACGAGTTCACCGTCGCGTGACAGGGCGATCGACTGGAGGTTGTCGGCGGCCCCGAAGAATCCGGGTACAGGGGTCACGCCCGTCTCCGCGACGCCCACGAGTCCGCCACGCAACAGCGCGTGCAGGCCGATGGTGGCACTGGAGGTAGCAAGCGGGTTCATCGATGCCACGTCGGCGGTCGTCCAGCCGTTCGGGAATCGTTCGTCGAGAGGCTGGTGATCTGCCAGCAGCACGTACGGCCCCGAGATGTCGGCGTTGGCAAGCGTCCATACGACCTGGGCGGCGAGAAGCTCCCGGTCTCCTTTGCTCATCGATCCGACGCCCTGGAAGTCGACGCGGATACCGCCGAGGCCGACGCCCACCTGACCGGTCCGGCCGTCCGCCTTGGTGACGGCACCGACCACGGTGACGTCCTCGAGGAGGTTGCGAACCGCTGATGCCAGGGATGCCTTCGGCCCCTCCACGAGCAGCCCGATCAGCTGGGCAGCCGTCTGCTCGGGATTTCCGGTGATCCATCGCGGATCCGGAACGACTGTCTCGCCGGACGGTTCGACGAAGTACAGCGATCGCCGTTCGTAGCTGTTGAGGAAGCGCGGACGGTCCATGATGACCCCGTTGGGCATCGCCTCGATCCGCCATTCACCGCCGTTCCGCACCAGCGTGAATTTCGCTTCGAAGTCGCCGTCGGCAGCCCGGTAGACGCCGCCCTGTTCGAGGTAGCCGACGATGTTCGCCCGGACGACGTACGTCGCGCGATCGCTGTTGCGGCTCTCGGCGAGGACGTCGACCTTGTCGACGATCGTCGCGCTCGCCGCGTCGTCCCAGCGCGCCGACATCTCGGGAGTCAGGAACTGCCGGGCCGCGACGTGCCTGTTCGTCGGTTCGGTGCTGGCCTGCAGGAAATCACGGAGCAACAGATCCGGTTCGCGCCCGGGGACGGGCGTCGCGACCTCGGTGGTCGCGGGGGTGGGATCGATGGTGCCGATGGCCTGCGGAGACGACGAATCGGGCAGGGTCGCACACCCCGAGACGACCAGCGCCACCACGCACATCACGACGGTGAGCGCGGCCCGGATCCGTGCGGTGGGATTCATGTCGGCGCTCCTTCCGAAGACGAGGGCGCAGCGTTGTCCGCCGGGCCCTGCCGCTCGTCCGGACCTCCGGACGGCGATGCGGGAGCCGCATCGCTCTCCGCCGGTTCGACCGGCGAATGCGGCGGCTTTCCCTGGATCGCGTGTGCGGCACCCGGCACGAGCGGGACGGGGCTGCGCCCGACCTTCCGGCCCCGCTCTCGCGGCAGCGTCAACCGGAAGCTCGCGCCCCGGCCGGGTTCGCCCCACGCCTCGAGTTTCCCGTTGTGCAGATTCGCGTCCTCCACGCTGATCGCAAGGCCCAGCCCGGTGCCGCCGGAACGGCGTACCCGCGACGGATCGGAGCGCCAGAAACGGTTGAACACCAGTTTCTCCTCACCCGGGCGCAGCCCTATGCCCTGGTCGCGGACGACGAACGCCACCGCGTTCTCGTCGGCCCGCAGGCGCAGCAGGATCGGCTTCCCCTCGCCGTGGTCGATCGCGTTGGCGAGCAGATTTCGCAGGATCCGCTCCACCCGCCGGGGGTCGACCTCGGCCTCGACGGGTTCGTCGGGCAGGTCGACGATCAGCTCGGTGGCAGTCTCGCGCGCGAGGTGCCGGACCGTGGACACGGCCGCTCGCGCGCACATGCGGACGTCGAGTCGTTCGGAGGCGAGTTCGGCGACGCCCGCGTCGTGGCGGCTGATTTCGAGAAGGTCGCCCAGCAGACCCTCGAACCGGTCGAGTTCGGCGACGAGCAGTTCGGACGCACGTTTGAGGGACGGGTCCAGTTCGTCGCTGCCGTCGTGGATCAGATCCGCCGCCATCCGCACCGTGGTCAAGGGGGTGCGAAGCTCGTGACTGACGTCGGAGGTGAACCGTTTCTGCAGGTTTCCGTACTCCTCGAGCTGGGTGATCTGGCGCGACAGGCTTTCGGCCATCTCGTTGAAGGACATTGCCAGACGCGCCATGTCGTCCTCGCCCCGGACCGGCATGCGCTCCTTGAGGCGGCCGTCGGCGAACCGCACCGCGATCCGGGACGCAGACCGGATCGGCAGCACCACCTGACGCGCGACGATCATCGAAATAGCTGCGAGCAGCACGAGCAGTACACCCGCGCCGACGAGCAGCGTGCCCCGCACGAGCGCGAGCGTGCGTTCTTCACCGCCCAGAGGGAACACCAGGTAGAGCTCGAGTGTCGAGATGGCCGACTCGGTCGGGCTGCCGATGATCAGCACCGGCCCGGTGTATCCGTTCGGGTTCGAGACCGTCGCGAACTGGTAGGCGACCTGACCGTTCTGCACGAACGCGCGCAGGTTCTGCGGGATCTGCTCGGCGGGTCCGCTCGCGGTCGGGGCGCGGGGTCCGTCTCCGGGGACGATGAGCACCGGGTCGAACGTGCCGGCGACGCCGGTGTCCTGGCCGCTGTCGCCAGCGCGGCTGGTGAGAGTGGCCGCCGCGCCGTCGAGCCGGACCGCCAGCGACCCGGAGTCGTCGGCGCCGGCGAGTTGCCCCTCGACCAGCGCGCGGGAACGGTCCATCTCTTCGGTCGCGGCGTCGATCTTTGCTTCCAGCAGCCTGTCGGTGATCTGGCTGATGAGGACCACGCCGAGCACGAGCATCACGATCAGCGACAGGGTGAGTGTCGAGACGACCACCCGCAATTGGAGCGATCGTCGCCAGGTGTGCGCGAGTCTGCTGCTGACCGACCGCGACCACCTTACGAGCGGCAGCGTCCTTCGTGCGATTCGCCGCCGCAGCCGGAAGCCACGGGTCACGGCGGTCCGGCCTTGTAGCCGACCCCCCGCACCGTGAGCACCGCTTCGGGATTCTCGGGATCCTTCTCGACCTTCGCCCGCAGGCGCTGGACGTGAACGTTCACCAGACGGGTGTCGGCTGCGTGGCGGTAGCCCCAGACCTGTTCGAGGAGGACCTCGCGGGTGAACACCTGGCGCGGCTTACGCGCGAGTGCCACCAGCAGATCGAATTCGAGCGGGGTGAGCGAGATCAGTTCGTCGCCGCGGGTGACCTTGTGTGCCGGAACGTCGATCGTGATGTCGCCGATCGACAGGACTTCGGCAGGTTCCTGCTCGGTGCGCCGCAGCCGGGCGCGCACACGCGCCACCAGTTCCTTCGGCTTGAACGGCTTGACCATGTAGTCGTCGGCACCCGACTCGAGGCCGAGAACCACGTCGACGGTGTCGGACTTGGCAGTGAGCATCACGATGGGTACGCCGGAGTCGGCGCGGAGCACGCGGCATACATCGATGCCGTTCATGCCCGGAAGCATGAGATCGAGCAGCACGAGGTCGGGGCGGATCTCGCGCACGGCACCGAGCGCCTGAGTGCCGTCGCCCACTACGAACGGCTCGAATCCTTCGCCGCGCAGCACGATTGTGAGCATTTCGGCGAGTGCTGCATCGTCGTCGACTACCAGAATCCTCGGCTTCATAACCTCTATCGTGTCACCCCTTCACCTTCGCGAAGCAGATTTGAGATGCGAACGGCGAGTTGTTGCGTATCGGTCTCGGCGTCCGCCACCGTCCACTGTGACATCCAGTGCCGCTGCGCCAGGCCGTCGTATACCTCGCCGGTCCGGTGCTGGAGGTCGCCGTCGCGTTCGTAGGCGTCGCGCTCCCGGCCGGCGTCGGTCTGCGCGCGATTTCTTGCGCGCTCCGCCGCCAATGCAACGGGAACGCGAAGCAGAACCTGAAGATCGGGTACGGGCAACCCGAACCTTTCGTATTCGAGGTGCTGTATCCAGTCGACCGACGGCCCTGCGGCATCTTCGTGGTGCCGGGCGGCCGTGTACGCCGCGTTGGAGGCGACGTAGCGATCGAGAAGCACGATGTCGTTGGCCGCGAGCATGTTCCTCAGGCCGTCGGCGGCGTCGCGTCGATCGAGCGCCCACAAGAGCGCCATCGCCTCGATGCTCGACGCGGTGTCGCCGTGCTGCCCGCGCAACGCCTCGGCGCCGAGATCGGCGTGGATCGACTCGCCGTACCGGGGAAACGCGAGCGTCGCCACCCGCGCTCCCTCGGCACGCCACGCCTCGACGAGACCGGCGGACAACGTCCGTTTCCCGGCCCCGTCGAGACCCTCGACGACAATCAGACCACCCATAGTGCTGCGCTTCTCGCCGCCGATCCCGCTCTCAGTAGCGGTAGTGCTCGGACTTGTACGGCCCCTCGACGTCGACACCGATGTACTCGGCCTGCTCCTTGGTCAGCTTCGTGAGCTTGCCGCCGAGCGCCTCGACGTGGATCTTCGCGACCTTCTCGTCGAGATGCTTGGGCAGGCGGTAGACCTCGTTGTCGTACTCGTCCGGCTTGGTCCACAACTCGATCTGTGCGATCACCTGGTTGGCGAAGGAGTTGCTCATCACGAACGACGGGTGGCCGGTCGCGTTGCCGAGGTTGAGCAGACGGCCTTCGGACAGCACGATGATCGAATGCCCGTCGGCGAAGGTGAACTCGTCGACCTGCGGCTTGATGTTGATCCGCGTGACGTCGGCGGACCGCTCGAGGCCGGCCATGTCGATCTCGTTGTCGAAGTGACCGATGTTGCCCAGGATCGCCTGGTGCTTCATCGCCTTCATGTGATCGAAGGTGATGATGTCCTTGTTGCCCGTCGAGGTGATGACGATGTCGGCCTGGCCGATGAAGTCCTCGACGGTGACGACGTCGTAGCCGTCCATCAGCGCCTGAAGCGCGTTGATCGGGTCGATCTCGGTGACCGACACGCGGGCGCCCTGGCCGCGGAGTGCCTCGGCGCAGCCCTTACCCACGTCGCCGTAGCCGCAGACCAGAGCGGCCTTGCCGCCGATGAGCACGTCGGTGCCGCGGTTGATCCCGTCGAGCAGCGAGTGCCGGGTGCCGTACTTGTTGTCGAACTTGCTCTTGGTGACGGAGTCGTTGACGTTGATGGCCGGGAACGCCAGTTCACCGCCTGCGGCGAGCTGGTACAGCCGCAGCACACCCGTGGTGGTCTCCTCGGTGACGCCCCGTACGGACGCGGCGATCGCGGACCACTTGCCGGCGTCGGCGTCGAGCGAGTTGCGCAGCAACTGCAGGAACACCTGGTACTCGGCGGAGTCGTGCTCCTCGTCGACGGGCGGCACCACGCCGGCCTTCTCGAACTGCGCGCCCTTGAGCACGAGCATGGTGGCGTCGCCACCGTCGTCGAGGATCATGTTGGCGGGTTCGCCGGGCCAGGTGAGCATCTGCTCGGCAGCCCACCAGTACTCCTCGAGGGACTCACCCTTCCACGCGAACACCGGTACGCCCTTGGGCTCTTCGGGGGTGCCGTGCGGGCCCACGACGATGGCGGCCGCGGCGTGGTCCTGGGTGGAGAAGATGTTGCACGAGGCCCATCGGACCTCGGCGCCGAGCGACACGAGCGTCTCGATCAGCACGGCGGTCTGCACCGTCATGTGGAGCGAGCCCGAAATCCGTGCGCCCTTCAGCGGCTGCACTTCGGCGTATTCGCGACGCAACGACATCAGCCCCGGCATCTCGTGTTCCGCCAGCCGGATCTCCTTGCGCCCGAACTCGGCGAGGGAAAGATCGGCGACCTTGAAATCGAGACCGTTGATCCGGTCGGCGACGAGCGTGGTGTCAGACACGTGCAGATGCCTCTTCCTGTCGGCAGACAATTCTTCGAACAAATCAGTTGCAACCAGGCTATACAACCTGCGGCGCTACGGTACGCCCGGTACGAGCGCTCCGCTGAGCGGTCAGCCGGTGAGCGCGGCCTTTTCCACGAACGGCACGAGCAGGTCGGCGAGATCTGCGGCGACGTCGTTGCCCGACACCGGCGGCATGGAGATGAAGCTGAGGGCGACACGCACGATCGCGCGCGCCAGGATCCCCGCGTCCGTGGCGGACGCCGACACCCAGCTGTGCTCGAAGGTGTCCGCCAGCCGGACCGAACCGCGTTCGAGGATCGGCGCGACATCGGTGGTGATCAGGCGCAACAGGTCGGGCTTGGCCTCGCCGTCGAGGAGTGATCGCACCAGCGGGTCGGCGGCCGACGCGGTGAAGAACAACGTGAATCCGTCGACGAGTGCCGCACGCGCGTCTCCGACGTGCGCATACACCGAGTCGGCGACGGCGTCGGTGAACTCGTCCACCAGGCGCAGCGCGTACCCCTGGGCCAGCCCTTGGCGCGACGAGAACTCCTTGTACAGCGTCTGCCTGCTGATTCCCGCGGCTCGCGCGACGTCGCTCATCGTGACGGCGGACCAGTCCCGCTCGAGGAGCAGGTCCCGCATCGCATCCAGAATCGTCGAGCGTAGAAGGACACGACTCGCCTCGTGGAACAGCACACGCACGGAGGCCGAGGCCGGTGTGTCGCCCGGTCGCGCTGCCGTGCCGGGGCCCTGCGGTGCGGCAACGCCCGCGGCGCCCGGTAACCCGGTCGACCCGTCGGACCCGCCCCCGGGTTGCGCACTCACCATGGCGGTGACGCTCTCACGGCTCCACGTGCGCGTCAAAGCAGAGCGACGCGTCCCGGTGACGGCGGTTCATCGCCGGACGATCTCGATCATTTCGAAGTCGGCCTTTGCGGCACCGCAGTCGGGGCACGACCAGTCCTCGTCGATGTCCTCCCAGCGGGTGCCCGGCTCGATGCCCTCGTCGGGCCAGCCAAGCTTCTCGTCGTACTCGAATCCGCACACCAAGCAGCGGAACAGCAGGAACTCGGTACTCATCGCGCATGCTCCTCGAAATCGACCTTCTCGCGGACCCCGCAGTCGGGGCAGCACCAGTCGTCGGGAAGGGCATCCCAGGGAGTGCCTGCGGGAAATCCCTCTCGCGGGACGCCGAGCGCCTCGTCGTATACGAAGTCGCACACCGGGCAGCGGTACGCAGCCATGGTTGTTCAGTTCCCTTCCGGGGCAGCAGCGCCGTAACGGGCGAGGATCTTCTCGCGCTTGCTCGGCTGGATGTTGACCCGTGTGATGTCGCCGTCGTAGTGGTCGAGAACCCGGTGGTCCATCACCTTGCGCCACAGCGGGGGGATGTAGGCGAGGCCGATCATCGTCGCGTACCCGGCGGGCAGATTCGGCGACGACTCCATGCTCCGCAGCGTCTGGTAGCGGCGGGTGGGGTTGGCGTGATGGTCGCTGTGCCGCTGCAGGTGGTAGAGGAAAATATTGGTCACGAGATGATCGCTGTTCCAGCTGTGTGCGGGACTGCACCGTTCGTACCTGCCGTTGGCGGTGCGCTGACGGAGCAGCCCGTAGTGCTCGAGGTAGTTGACGGCTTCGAGCAGCGCGAAGCCGAAGACCGCCTGGATCACCAGATAGGGCGCGATCCCGAAGCCGAACACCGCGATGAGGCCGGCGAAGAGCACCGCCGACAGCGCCCATGCGCTGAGCACGTCGTTGCGCAGGCTCCAGACGGGCTTGCCGAGACGCTCGAGGCGGGCCCGTTCGAGCTGCCACGCCGAGCGGACGCTGCCGACGACCGTGCGCGGAAGGAAGGCCCAGAAGCTCTCCCCGAATCGGGCGGACGCCGGATCCTCCGGCGTCGCGACGCGGACGTGGTGTCCCCGGTTGTGCTCGATGTAGAAGTGGCCGTAGAACGACTGCGCGAGCGCGATCCTCGAAAGGCGTCGCTCCAACTGGACCTTCTTGTGGCCCATTTCGTGCGCGGTGTTGATACCGATACCGGCGACGACACCCACGGAGAGCGCGAGACCGATCTTGGAGACGATGCCGAGGCCACCGTCGATGCCGAGCCACGACAGGTTGTCCGCCGACCAGAGGTAGCAGGCGAAGACGAGGGTGGCGAACTGGAACGGCAGGTAGATGTAGGTGCAGTACCTGTAGTAGCGGTCGTTTTCGAGTGCTTCGACGAGCTCTTCCGGAGGGTTCTCACCGTCGGGTCCGACGAAGACGTCGAGGGTCGGAACCAGCACGTAGACCAGCAGCGGGCCGATCCACCACAGCGCCGGGGTCACCGCCTGCCAGCCCAGGGCGTTTCCCGCCCAGACGAGAGCGGTGGCAACAAAGAGCGCGGTGGGCGGAACGAGCCCGAGCAGCCACAGCTTCTTCTTGCGGTCACGCCACTGCAGGTCCGGGATATCCCGCGCCCCCGCCTCCGAGTCCGTACTCATGCCGAATCCCCTCGTCGCTCGGTGGTCGTTGCGACCACCCCACCCCATGGGTGATGCACATCACTACAAATTGGACTATAGGACCCTTCGCGTCAGAGGTCTAGACATTCGTCCCAATTTGTAAAGAATCCTGGCGCAGAGCGGTACGGCAGAGGACTCACCACCGAAAAGAAAGATCGTCCCGACGCGGGGACGTGCCCGACGGGACCGGACGAACACCTCAGCCGACGGAGTCGTCGCCCAATTCGCCCAGGCGTGCACGGAACACCTGCGCGCCGTCGCTGCGGCCCCGCACGACCGACTCCGGGTCGGAATGCGACAGCCACACCGAATCGCCCGAGTCCAGGTCGACGGTCCCGCCGTCGCACTCGACGCTCACCGCCCCGTTCGTGCACAGGAGGATCTGCGGGCCGCCGGGGGCGAGCACGGCCTCGTCGCCCGGGCCGAGTTCCACGCGCGACAACGCGAACTCCGGAGCCGGGGTCCGGTACCGCCACTCGAACGGTCCGACCGATTCGGCCGCGAGAATCGGGACGGAGGCCGCGCCGAAATCGAGGACGCGCAGCAACTCCGGCACGTCGACGTGTTTGGGCGTCAAGCCGCCGCGCAGCACGTTGTCCGAGTTCGCCATGATCTCGACACCCATACCGTGCAGGTAGGCGTGCAGGTTCCCGGCCGCGAGGTAGAGGCCGTCACCGGGCTCGAGGGTGATCCGGTTGAGCAGCAGCGACGCCAGCACCCCGGCGTCACCGGGGTAGAACTCGGCGAGCTGGAGCGTGGTCCGGATCTCTTCCACGAACTCGCGACCGTTCTCCGGTCCGGTCAGGTAGGCCACACACCCGTCGAGCACTCGCGGCAGAAGCGCGAGCAGCGCCGTCGGGGGCAAGGTGATCCAGGTGGTGAACAAGGCCCGCAAGCCGCCGGAATCGGGTTGTCCGGCAAGCAAACCGAGATACGGCTCGAGTTCGGGCACGTGCAACGCCTCGAGCAGAGCTACGGTGCGGTGCGCTTCACGAAAGCCGGCGAGTGCCTCGAACCGCGTCAGCGCGACCACCAGTTCGGGCTTGTGGCTCGCGTCCTTGTAATTGCGGATCGGCGAGTCGATCGCCAAACCCAGGGAATCTTCGCGGGCAAAACCTTCGGCCGCCTGGCGGGCACTCGGGTGCGCTTGCAACGACAGCGGTTCCTCGGCTGCGAGCAGCTTGAGCAGGAACGGCAGCCGGGCGCCGAACCGCTCCACGGTGGGGGTTCCCAGATGCCCGTGGGGATCGGAGTCGAGTACCTCGAGCAGCGAGACCGTGTCGTCGGTGGGGAGCACCACCCGTGCGGGGTCCGCGGGATGGGCTCCGAGCCAGAGTTCGGCCTCGGGATGGTCCGACGGCACCTTCCTGCCGCAGAGCGCGGCGATCGCGGTGCGCGACCCCCACGCATACGAACGCACCGCCCCCTCGAGTGAATGCACTATCGGCCCCCGGCCAGTCTGAGGTAGGCCGCTGCCATTTCGATTCGCACCATCGATACCGCAATCTGTTCGAGCACGGGGGGCACCGTGTCGGAGTCGAATTCGCCTACCACCGATACCAGTTCGGCGTCGGGTAGCGCAGCGATACGACGTTGCGCCGCGAACCGATCGGAGTCCGTGCTGAACACGAAGACGCGCGCCGGCGGCAGCGGAGCGGGACCGTCCAGCTCCTCGTCGTGGAACAGCGGATCGTAGCGTTCACCACTGACCGTCAACGCCTCGAGCAACCGATCACGGGCGACCAGCACGTCGGACAGCGACGCCGCCGACGCGACGACGCCTGCGCTCTGCAGCAACGACTCCGACGCGTGCCGTGCCAACGCGACCGTGGCCGGCCGGTCTCCGGCCAGGATCACCCGTCGCGACTGCATCCGTACGGCGAGGGATTTCGCGGGGTTGTGGAACACCTCGTTCGACGGATGATCGCGCAGCGCCTCCTGGTCGACCGCGTCCGCGAGCCGGGCAAGGTCCACCCCGGCGGCGTCTCGGCGCAGTACGTCGCGCATGACCGCCAGGACCGCGTAGAACACGGCGACGTGCCGGGCCAGCGCATATCGCGTCGGTACCTGCACCCGGGGCGGGAGCAGCACCGCCCGGCCGGCGGTGACGGCGCGCACCGGACCTTCGTCCGGCGCATCGACGATCACTTCGGCGCTGCGCCGCAGGGCCGCGTCGATCGATCCGGCCAGGGCCGGATCGCCTGCGTCGTTCCCCGCCACCACCACGACGTCGAGTGCCCCCACCCACGGAGGTGTTTCGGCAGCGTGCACCAACGGGGCCGACGAGTGCTCGGCGAACAGCGACAGCACGAGATCGGCGGCGCGACTCGACCGCGAGTCGGTGCCGACGAACACGACGCTGCGTGGCCGCACGTCGACGAGGCGGTCGAGCGCCTGTTCGTCGACGGCGGTGGCCACCGCCCGGATCTGCGCTCCGCCGAGAGCGGCGCTGCGCAGGACGCCGTCGATGTCTGCTGCGATCACTTCGTCGACATCGTCGAAGTCGAACAGCGGCGAGGGAGCCGTCACGACCGCGTCACCTTCCTTCCGCCGGCCCGGCCCCACCCCGATGCCGAGCACCTCGATTATTCCCCGCGCGACGACCTACGTCACGCACGCACAACAGCAAGGATCTCCTTCACCAGCGCATCGACCTCGTCCCCGCTGCGGGCCTCCACGTTGAGCCGCAGCAGCGGCTCGGTGTTCGAGGCGCGGAGATTGAACCATGCATGGTCCGGCAGGTCCACGGTCACGCCGTCGAGGCGGTCGACGGATACGGCGCGGTCGGAGAACGCGGCGATGACCGCCTCGGTCCGCTCCGCCGCATCGCTCACGGTGGAGTTGATCTCGCCCGACGCCGCGTACCGGTCGTAGGACGCCATCAGGTCGGAAAGTGTGCCGTCGTGCCCGGCGAGCGCGGCGAGCACGTGCAGCGCCGCGAGCATGCCCGAATCGGCACCCCAGAAATCACGGAAGTAGTAGTGCGCGGAGTGTTCACCGCCGAAGACGGCGCCGGTCTCGGCCATCTGCTGCTTGATGAACGAATGCCCCACACGGGTGCGCAGCGGGACGCCGCCCTGCTCGAGGACGAGTTCGGGCACGATCCGGGACGTGATGAGGTTGTGGATGATCGTCGAACCCGGCTCCTTGGCCAGTTCACGACTCGCGACGAGTGCGGTGACCGCCGACGGAGTGACAGGCTCGCCCCGCTCGTCGACGACGAAACACCGGTCGGCGTCGCCGTCGAACGCCAGGCCCACATCGGCACCCGACTCCACGACCAGCCGCTGCAGGTCGACGAGGTTGGCGGGGTCGAGGGGGTTCGCCTCGTGGTTGGGGAAGGTGCCGTCGAGTTCGAAGTACAGCGGCACGAGTTCGATGGGCAGCGGACCGAACACCGCGGGCACGGTGTGCCCGCCCATTCCGTTCCCGGCGTCGACCGCGACCTTGAGGGGCCGCATCTGCGACAGGTCCACGAGGCCGCGGAGGAACGAGGCGTAGTCGTCGAGCACGTCGCGAGTGGTCACGGTGCCGGGGTCACCCTGGAACTGGGGGACACCGTCGACGAGTTCGGCGGAGATGATCGCCAGACCCGTCTCCTGCCCGACCGGCTTCGCACCCGCGCGGCACAGCTTGATGCCGTTGTAGGCCGCCGGATTGTGGCTCGCGGTGAACATCGCACCGGGCGCGTCGAGCAGGCCCGACGCGAAGTACAGCTGGTCGGTGGACGCCAGCCCGATCAGGACGACATCGAGACCCTGTGCGGTGACCCCGTCGGCGAATGCCTGCGACAACTTCGGTGACGACTCCCGCATGTCGTGCCCGACAACCACCCGATCGGAGGTCTGCTCGCTCCGGATCAGCCGCGCGAACGACGCGCCGACCTCACGGACGAAGTCCTCGTCGATCTGCTCCCCCACAACACCTCGGACGTCGTACGCCTTGATCACGGCTGACACCGACTCGGCAGATCTCGCCACTTGTTCCGCTCCTGCTACTCGACTTCGAGCCGCGCCATCCTGCGTGACACGGCCCGTGGTCAGCCTAGTGGGACGCCGTCAGGATGTCGGGTCGGGAAGGACTCGCAGGTGACCGCGGCGTCCTGTACGGCCGGTGGGCGCGACGGCGACGCGGTGGGAGCTTTCGGATTGCTCGGCGTCGGTTTCGCCACGGGCACGCTCACCGAGTCCGGCTTCCCGCACGGCCTCGGCCAGCGCTGTGAGGTCGTCCTCGTCCGGCGTACCCGACGAGAAGGCGCCTTCGTATCGCACCAGCTCCCAGCCCTTCGGAGCGGTGATTCGCGAACCGTGCGTATCGCACAGGTCCCACGAATGAGGTTCGGCAACGGTGGCCAGCGGCCCGACGACAGCGGTGGAATCCGAGTACACGTAGGTCAGCGTCGCAACAGCTGGGTTCTTGCACCCAGGCCGGCAGCATCGACGCAGTGTTCTCACGGTAGGGAGCGTAGCGCGCCGCGGTCCCGGCGACTATTCGGACACACCGTTTCGAGCCGACGGAATTTTCGTGTCGTACTGTCCACTACATGGCCCGTGCACGTCGTTCCCGCCCGCTCTCGTCCCGCTCCGTGACGAGGCGTGGCCGGGGAATTCGCGGACCGGTGTTCCCGCACGAGCTGCCGGTGTGGAAATCGAGGGCGGAGAAATTCGACCTTCTCGTACTGACCGCATTCGCGCCGATCGACGCGCGGTGGCACAAGAGGCTCACCAAACTCGATATCGCGGTGGACGAGGTGCCCAAGATCCGCGCGCGTGATCCCGACACGGTCAACTGGCCGGACGAGGTCGTCGCCGACGGACCGGTGCCGCTGTCGCGTCTCGTGCCGGCGGGCATCGACCGTCGCGGTGCCGCGACGCGGGCCCGCATCGTGCTGTTCCGGCGTCCCCTCGAGCTGCGCGCGAAAGATCCCGAGGATCTCGCGGACCTCGTGCACGACGTCCTGGTGCACCAGGTCGCCACCTATCTCGGCATCGAACCGGAAGTCGTCGACCCCGAACTCGGAGGACTCGACGACGAGGAATGAGCGGAGCCCGAACGTCGACCGCTCCTCGATTCCGAAGTGCCCGATTCGAGAACACCGGATATACGAAAGGCCGGGTTGCCCCGACCCCCGTCGGACAACCCGGCCTTCGTCGCACGGCTTTACGGGATTACCGGACTCGGGCCCGAACTCCCCGTACCGGACCCTGCCCCCGTCAGATGATGCCGCGCTTGAGACGCCGCCGTTCCCTTTCCGACAGTCCGCCCCAAATTCCGAACCGTTCGTCGTTGGCGAGGGCGTATTCGAGGCATTCGCCCCGAACTTCACACCCCAGGCAGATGCGCTTGGCCTCCCGCGTGGAACCACCCTTCTCGGGGAAGAATGCCTCCGGGTCGGTCTGCGCGCAGAGCGCACGCTCCTGCCACTGCTCGTCGCCTTCCATGAGGTCGCCGAATCCCGAAACGAGATTCAGGATCGGTGCCCCACTGTCCGGCTCGTCACAGACACCCTCGACTGCAGTTCCGATTCGAACGATCTCGAATCCCTCGCGCTCGTCGGCCATAGGTCGCCTCCTCAACTGCAGCGCCGATCTTCGGACCGGGGATCTCCCCCGCCGGCCACCCGTCGAACCTTCGTTCGAATGCGGGTCCCCGCAGTCGATCTCGATCCGAAAACTCGGAATGACACGTATGTGATTAGACACGTCGGGCGTGTCGCGGTCAAGCTGTGCGGCATCTGTCGCTTACCATCGACGACTTTGCCACTTCCGGTTTAGGACGTCACTGAACCGGGTACGGGCCGCACCGCCTAGGCTTGCCCCGTGAATGTGACTGTATTGGTCGGAGGTGTCGGTGGGGCCCGTTTTCTCACAGGTCTGCGCCAACTTCTCGGCATTTCCCCCGGCTCCGACACGAATCCGGACGCACCCCACCGGATCACCGCGATCGTCAACGTGGGTGACGACGTCTGGATGCACGGGCTGAGGATCTGCCCCGACCTCGACACCTGCATGTACACCCTCGGCGGCGGAATCGACACCGACCGTGGATGGGGACGCGTCGACGAAACGTGGAATGCCAAGGAGGAACTCGCCGCGTACGGCGCGGTTCCCGACTGGTTCGGCCTCGGCGACCGCGACATCGCCACCCACCTGATCCGTACCCAGATGCTGCGCACCGGATATCCGCTCTCCGCGGTGACCGAAGCCCTGTGCACGCGCTGGAAGCCCGGCGTGACCCTTCTGCCCGTGACCGACGACCGCAGCGAAACACACGTGGTGATCACCGATCCCGCGGACGGCATGCAACGTGCGATCCACTTCGAAGAGTGGTGGGTCCGCTACCGGGCGCAGGTTCCCACGCACAGTTTCGCGCACATCGGCGCTGACGAGGCGAAGCCCGCACCCGGAGTGCTCGAAGCGATCGAGAACGCGGACGCGGTGGTGCTGGCGCCGTCCAACCCCGTCGTGAGTGTCGGCGCGATCCTTGCCGTTCCCGGCGTGCGCGGCGCGCTGCGGACGACGAAGGCGAAGGTCGTCGGCCTGTCCCCCGTCATCGGCGGCAAACCGCTGCGCGGCATGGCCGATGCATGCCTCGACGTGATCGGCGTCGACACCACCGCGGAAGCCGTCGGCCGTCACTACGGCAGTCGCAGCGGAACGGGCATCCTCGACGGGTGGCTGGTGCACAGCACCGACAGCGCCGACGTCCCCGGCGTCCAGGTGCGATCCGTTCCCCTCCTCATGACCGACCCCGACGCGACCGCCGACATGGCGCGCGCCGCTCTGGAACTCGCTGGAGTGACCCTGTGATGTCCCCCGACGCCGCTCCGCACACGTCCGTGCGTGACCACGCTCCCGGCGGCCCCGTCGAAATCCTGCCGGTGGCCGGGCTTCCGGAGTTCCGCCCCGGGGACGATCTCGCCGGCGCAGTCGCCGGCGCCGCGCCGTGGCTGGCCGACGGCGACGTCCTCGTCGTCACGAGCAAGGTGATCTCCAAGGTCGAAGGACGGATCGTCCCGGCGCCCACCGATCCCGACGCGCGCGACGCACTGCGACGCCGCCTCGTCGACCAGGAAGCGGTGCGCGTGCTCGCCCGCAAGGGCCGCACCCTCATCACCGAGAACCGCCTCGGCATCGTGCAGGCCGCGTCGGGGATCGACGGTTCCAACGTCGACAACGCCGAACTCGCGCTCCTCCCCGAGAATCCCGACGCGAGCGCGGCGGCGCTTCGCGACCGGCTTTCGGCGCTGCTCGGCGTCACCGTCGCGGTCGTAGTGACCGACACGATGGGCCGTGCCTGGCGGAACGGCCAGACCGACGCCGCCATCGGTTCCGCCGGGCTGCCGGTGCTGCACGAATACGCCGGCTCGCGCGACAGCCAGGGCAACGAACTTCTCGTCACGGCGGTCGCCCTCGCCGACGAGATCGCCGCCGCGGGCGATCTCGTGAAAGGAAAGCTCGGCGGCGTGCCCGTGGCGGTCGTGCGCGGGCTCGACCTCCCCGACGACGGATCCGATGCCCGCGCGCTCATCCGCAGCGGCGACGAGGACCTCTTCTGGCTCGGCACTGCCGAAGCTCTCGACCGGGGACGCCGTGAGGCGTTGCTGTTGCGACGCTCGATTCGCGAATTCGCTTCCGAGCCCGTCGATCCCGAGGATCTTCGCGAGGCGGTCGCGGATGCGCTCACCGCCCCGGCACCGCACCACACCCGTCCGGTGCGATTCGTGTGGGTCCGCACCGAGCAGGTCCGGCGACGGCTGCTCGACGCCATGCGCGAGCAGTGGGCCGCGGACCTCGAACGTGACGGACTCGATGCGGTGGCGATCGAGCGACGACTCTCGCGCGGCGCGATTCTCTACGACGCCCCGGAGATCGTCGTCCCGTTCTGGGTGCCGGACGGCGCACACCACTACCCCGACGCGGGACGAACCGCCGCCGAGGCAACGATGTTCACGGTCGCGGCGGGAGCCGCAGTCCAGGGCTTGCTCGTCGCGCTCGCCACCCGCGGGCTCGGCAGCTGCTGGATCGGTTCGACGATCTTCGCACCCCAGGTGGTCCGCGACGAACTTGGACTGCCGGCCGACTGGTCACCGCTCGGCGCTGTCGCGGTGGGATATCCCCTCGACGACCCGACGCCGCGGGACCCCGCCGATCCCGGACACGCACTCGTGGAGCTGTAGCGATGTCGTCACGTTCCCTGCACCGATCGGCGGTCGAGGTGCTCACCGCGTGGAGTCCCGACTCCGCCGACGCGGACTCGTTGCGGCACACCATGCTCGCATTCCTCGACTCCGCACCGGACGGGTGCATGCGCGCACACGTCCCGGGCCATATCACCGCGTCGTCGCTCGTCCTCGACGCCGACCACCGCAACGTGCTCCTCACGTTGCACCCCAGGGTGGGCCGCTGGATCCAGCTCGGCGGGCACTGCGAGGAGTCCGACGAGACGGTGGTCGACGCGGCGCTCCGCGAAGCCACCGAGGAGTCGGGAATCGGCGGTCTGCGAATCGACGCCGAACTGCTGTCCGCGCACACGCATCCGATCACGTGCTCACTGGGTGTGCCGACCCGTCACCTCGACCTGCGGTTCCTGGTGACGGCGCCCGCCGGTGCGGAACCGGTGCGCAGCGACGAGTCGACCGACCTGCGCTGGTGGCCGGTCGACGACCTCCCGCCAGGTGCCGAGCACGAGACGATCGACCACCTGGTCCGGCTCGCGGCTGCGCGACGCTGATGTCGCGCAGCCTCCGGGCTATACCCCGATCGGGGTGAGCGCCGGGTATTTGGGCGTGATGCCGTCGCCGGACGAGAGTCCGCGCACGCGGCGTCCCACCCACGGGATGAGGAATTCGCGCATCCAGCGCCGGTCGTCGGCGCGCTGCGCAGCGGGCGTGAGGGGCACGGGCTCGTCGAGCTGCACGAGTGGGAGCGTGTGCGGGACGTCGAGCACGTCGAGGACCCTGAGCGCCATGTTGTGGTGTCCGGCCGGCGACAGGTGCAACCGGTCGTCGTCCCACATCCGCAGATCGCGGTATTCCGAGAACCGCCAGAAGTCGACGATGGTCGCGCCGTGCCGGTCGGCGATCTCGCGGATCAGTTCGTTGTAGACGGCCCAGCGGCCACGCAGCGCCCCGAAGACCGGAGCCCAGCTTCCGTCGTACGCCGTCCACATCAGTATCCGGGCGCCGGTGGCGGCGAGCCGGCCGATCGCCTCGTCGTAGTCGGCGGCTAGCTCGTCGAAGTGGACCTTCGGTCGCATCAGGTTGTTGCCACCGGCGTAGATGGTGACGAGATCGGGTCGCATCGCCACGGCCGTGCCGACCTGTTCGTCGATGATCGGGCGCAGCAGCCGTCCCCGGATCGCGAGATTCGCGTAGCCGAAGTCCTCGCTCGCGAGGGCAAGCTGCCCGGCCACGAGATCGGCCCAGCCGCGCAAACCGTTGGGGCGGGACGGATCCGCATCCCCGACACCCTCGGTGAACGAATCACCCAGTGCCACATAACGTTCGAATGCCACTTGAAACCTCTCACACATCCGTGCTGAACCGGATGCCCCCGTCCGGGAGCTTCACCCCCGGCCACACCCGCGCACCGCGCAGCAATTCGCATCGAGCACCGACGTCGGCACCGTCACCGATCACACCGTCCCGGATCAACGCCCGCGGGCCGACGCGCACGCCGAACCCGATGATGGTCCGTTCGATCACCGCACCGGCCTCGATCCGGGCGCCGTCGAAGACGACCGCGCCGTCCAGTCGTGCGCCCGCACCGATCTCCGCTCCCCGGCCCACGACCGTGCCGCCGATGAGCAGTGCCCCCGGACCGATCGAGGCGCTCGGATGCACCAGCGACTCACCGCGAGCGCCTTCCAGCGCCGGCGAGGGGGCGATTCCGCGCACCAGGTCGGCGGATCCGCGCACGAAGTCCTCCGGCGTTCCCATGTCGCGCCAGTAGGCGGCGTCGACGTGCCCGAAGACGCGTTTGCCTTCGGTGAGCAGCGCCGGAAAGACCTCCCGCTCGACCGACACCGGCCGTCCCGCCGGGATCTGCTCGATGATCTCCCGCCGGAACACGTAGCAACCCGCGTTGATCTGGTCCGTCGGCGGATCCTGAGTCTTCTCGAGGAACGCCGTCACGCGCCCGTCGGCGTCGGTCGGCACACATCCGAAGGCGCGCGGATCGCCGACCCGCACCAGATGCATCGTCACGTCCGCCTCGTTGCGCACGTGCGTGTCGAGCACGGCGCCGAGGTCGGTGCCGCCGAGCACGTCGCCGTTGAACACCATAATGTTGTCACCGCGCAACTTGGGCAGCACGTTGCGGATACCGCCGCCGGTACCCAGAGGCTCGGATTCGGTCACGTACTCGATCTCGAGCCCGAAGTCCGAACCGTCGGCGAAGTGTTCCTCGAACACCTCGGCCTTGAACGAGGTGCCCAGCACCACGTGCTTGATCCCGGCCTCGCGGATCCGGGCGAGCAGATGAACCAGAAACGGCACACCGGCTGTCGGCAACATGGGCTTCGGCGCGGACAGCGTCAACGGACGCAGGCGTGTTCCCTTGCCGCCCACCAGAATCACCGCATCGGTCTGCGGTGCTGCAGCACTGGTCATCGTTTCCCCTGTTTCGTGTCGTTGCCGGGCGCCGCGCCGGGTTCGGCGCTCGTCTTGCTGCGCTCACGAACCGCGGCCGCGACCGCGAGCTTCGAGCGCACGAACAGTCCGCCTCGAAGAGCCCACCTCAACGGCGCCTGCCACCGGTGCGGATGCCGGTCGGCCTGGAAGCGGTACGCGCTCTCGTGATGCGCGGGCAGCATGAGCTCGGGATGTCTCCCGGCGGCATGCCCCTTCGCGTGCGTGACGTGCGCCGACGGCACGAAGACGTTGAGCCACCCGGAGCGGCCCAGCCGGTCGCCGAGATCCACGTCTTCCATGTACATGAAGTAGCGCGAGTCGAATCCGCCCACCGCGTCGAACGCGGAGCGACGCAGCAGCAGGCACGATCCGGACAGCCAGCCCACGGGCCGCTCGCTGATCTCCTCGTTCTCCTGCCTGTACCGCTGCGTCCACGGGTTCGCGGGCCACACCGTACCGAGAAGCGCGTGCCCGGCGCCCGACACCAGCGTCGGGACGGTACGGGCGGACGGGTAGATGCTGCCGTCGGGTTCGTGGATCAGCGGCCCGAGCGACCCTGCACGCGGCCACCGGCCGGCCGCCTCGATCAGCGCGTCGAGGGAACCCGGTTCCCATCGCACGTCAGGGTTGGCGACCACCACGAACTCGACCGACGAATCGATCTCCGCGACAGCCCGGTTGACCGCACCGCCGTAACCGATGTTTCCCCCGGTGCGCAGAAGCTCGACGTTCGGATGCGCGACCGCCGCCGCCTCCGGCGTGCCGTCGGTCGACCCGTTGTCGGCCATGATCACCCGCGTCGGGCGTTCGGTCGCTCCGGAGAGCGAAGTCAGAAAGTTCTCGAGGTGCTCGCCGGGCGAGTACGTCACCGTCACCACGGCCAGCGTCGAATCCACGCGGGCAACCATAGCGACTCGATCGGTGTGGGGCGAAACACAGGCTGCGCACTCGCATGTCATCCGCGCGTGGCCAGCGCTTCGACAGCAGCGTGCAGGGCCTCCCGCCACGGCCGCAGGGGTGTCAGACCGGCGGACACCCACGCGTCGCCGGCGAGAACCGAATACGCCGGACGGGGGGCGGGGCGTACGAACTCGTCGCTTCCGCACGGCTGCACCCGCGCCGGATCGGCGCCGACCTCCTCGAACACAGCCCGCGCGAGGTCGAACCAGGTGGCGTCGCCCGCGTTGGTCGCATGCAACACCCCACCCGGGAGATCCGTGCGCCCGGCGAGTTCGAGCAGGGCATCGGCGAGGTCGTACGCATAGGTCGGGGATCCGCGCTGGTCGTCGACGACGCGCAGCGTGTCGCGTTCGCGCTCGAGCCGGCGCATGGTGGCGACGAAGTCCGTGCCCTCACCCGTGTACACCCATGCGGTGCGCACCACATGCGCCGAGGGCAGCGCGCTCAGGACGGCCTGTTCGCCGGCGAGCTTGGTGCGTCCGTACGCGGTGCGCGGCCCGGTGGCGGCGTCCACACCGTACGGCTGGGATGCGTCACCGGCGAACACGTAGTCGGTGGAGATGTGGATCAGGCGCGCGTCCTTGTCTGCGCAGGCGGCGGCGAGCACTCCGGGCCCCGTTCCGTTTACCACCGCGGCGCGGTCTTCGTCCGTTTCCGCAGCGTCGACGGCGGTGTAGGCGGCGCAGTTGATCACCACCGCACCGGGCTCGATCGCCGCCGCGGCGGCAGCAGGGTCGGTGATGTCGAGGTCTGTGGAACCGACGCCTCGAATGGGTACTCCGGCCGCAGCGGCACGGGCGACGAGAGCGCTGCCCAACTGTCCGTGGGATCCGGTGACGAGAAGGGAGGGCACGCTGTGAAGTCTGGCACGGCGGAGTGGTGCCTGCCCGGGGAGCGCCCGCCCCAGTAGCCTTCAAGAGAGTCCGGACACCGACATCAGCCCACCCGACAGCGATCCATCGACAGGAGAACCAGGTGCCGCCAGAGCCGCCCCGCCGCCGGACCGGCGGGCGACGTCCCACGGCCGGTCGCCGCACCCGCGCGGGAAGCCCTCAGCCCGCAGCCGGGTCCGAACCGCCGACGGGCACCGGCCGCCGCGTCCGCAGGGCTCGCAGAAGCCCGGATCGCGACGTGGTCGTGGCCGTTGCCGCCCCACGCGTCTTCACCGGCAGGCCGCTGCAGATGCTCGTGGCGGTCGCCGCAGCCCTGGCTCTGGTCGTCACGGGCGTCGCTTGGCAGCGGATCGACTCGCTGCGCTCGTCCCTCGCCTCCATCGGCGGTCTCGGTCTCGGCAGCGGCGAGGACGGTGCCGTCGACATCCTCCTGGTGGGCACGGACAGCCGCACCGACGCCCACGGCAATCCGCTCTCCCAGCGCGAACTCGACGCGTTGCGCGCGGGCGAAGAGGTCGCCAACAACACCGACACCATCATCTTGATCCGGGTCCCGAACGACGGGCGGTCCGCGACCGCGTTGTCGATCCCGCGCGACACGTACGTCGAGGTTCCCGATATCGGCATGTCCAAGATCAATGCCGCCTACGGCGCCACCAAGGAGACGACCCGCCTCGAACTGGTCGAATCGGGTGCCGACGAAGCGGAGGCGGAGGCCGACTCGACGAAAGCAGGTCGGGAAGCGCTCATCGAGTCCGTGGCCGATCTGACGGGCGTGACGGTCGATCACTACGCGGAGGTCGGCCTGCTCGGCTTCGTGCTGCTGACCGACGCCGTGGGCGGCGTCGAGGTGTGTCTCAACGAAGCGGTCGACGAACCCCTCTCCGGCGCACAATTCGACGCCGGTACCCAGACCCTCGAGGGTCCGGATGCGCTGAGCTTCGTGCGGCAACGACACGGTCTGCCGCGCGGCGACCTCGATCGGATCGTTCGCCAGCAGGTGTTCATGGCCTCCCTCGCCCAGAAGGTCCTCAGTGCGCAGACCCTGAGCAACCCGTCGAAGCTGAACCAGTTGACGGCGGCGGTGCAGCGGTCGGTCGTGCTGGACTCGGATTGGGACATCATGGACCTCGCGACCCAGATGCAGGGCCTGGCCGGAGGCGACGTGACGTTCTCGACGATCCCGGTCGAGGACATCAACGCGATGACCGACTACGGCGAATCCGTCGTGCAGGTCGACCCCGACGAGGTGCGTGACTTCGTGGCCGGTCTCATCGGGGCCGCTCCCGACGATCGCCGCTCCGACGACGACGCCACCACATCGTCGAAGCCCGCACCGGAGATCGACCCGTCGACGGTCACCGTCGAGGTCACGAACGCGGGCGACGTAGCCGGTCTGGCCTCGGTGGTCTCGGCGGAACTGTCGTCCGAGGGTTACCGCGAGGGCGAGGTCGGCAACTACACGGGCACGTCGGTCCGGTCGTCGGTCGTGTACGGCGCCGACGCCGATTCCGACGAGACCCGTGCCGTGGCCGCTGCGCTCGGGGGACTCGATACCGCATCGGACTCGACGCTCGACCCGGGCACGGTGCGTGTGGTGCTTGCCGACGACTACGCCGGCCCCGGCACGTCGTCGCTCGCGGGTTCGGGTTCGGGTTCCGGATCGACGACCACGTCGAACACGGCCGGCCTGACCCCCGCGGACGGTACCGCCACGCCCGCTCCGGCGTCCCCTCCGATCGACGCCGGGTCGGACGGGCCACGGTGCGTCAACTGACGGCGCCGCAACCCAACTGCACGGCAAGTATCCCGACCGTACGAAGAACGAGGTAGAAGTGACCACCCTGACCGACGCTCTGCTCGACCCGATCCTCGCGGCCGACCCGGCCGGACCCCGGATCACCTGGTACGACGACGCCACAGGCGGGCGGATCGAACTGTCGGCGATCACGCTGGCGAACTGGGCTGCGAAGACCGCGAACCTGTTGCGTGACGAGTTCGGAGTGCTGCCCGGCGCGCGCGTGGCGATGCTGCTGCCCGCGCACTGGCAGACCGCGGCGGTGCTTCTCGGCACGTGGTGGGCGGGCGCCGAGGTCGTCCTCGAACCCGTCGACGATGCGGAGGTCGCGCTCGTGACTGCCGGCCGTCTCGCCGACGTCGACCACGTCGCGGAGGTCGCGGCGCTGTCGCTGGACGCGTTCGGCGCGCCGGTGAAGGATCTGCCGCCCGGCGTCACCGACTACGCGACGAATGTCCGGGTGCACGGAGACCAGTTCCGCTCGGCGGGCGACGGCGGTGTCGCGCTCGACGGCCGTTCGGCCGCGGACGTTCTCGCGGCGGCGCGCGCCGCCGCGGCGGACTCCGGGATCGGCGGCGGAGACCGGGTGCTTTCGTCGCGGTCGTGGGAGACCCCCGGCGACCTGATCGACACCCTGCTCGCCGTGTTCGCCGTGGGCGCGTCGCTGGTACAGGTCTCGCACCCCGACCCTGCGGCCGAGGAACGGCGAGTCGCGAGCGAGAAGATCACCGTGCGTCTCGGCGGGTGAGTACCGGTTACTCTCGGGGCGGGTCGGCGCGCCGCCCGCGGTCGGTCCGGTAGCCGCCGTCCGCAAGTCCGGCCTCGATTTCGAACCTGTTGCGGGAACCGGGGTTACGTGCTTCCTCCCACCAGTACCGCAGCGCGAACCCGAGGCCGTGGCGCGCCCACTGGTCGGCGTGTACGGCTTCGTGTCTCACCAAGTTGCGGGACGGTCGCGCACGGGTGAGGAACACCCCGCCGACCGTGGTGCCCGAGCGGGCGAAGCCGCCGCGCATCCCGGTGCAGACGTAGATGCCGAACTCGTCGTCGAACGTCACCGTGCCGCCCCACAGTTTCGCCCAGCGCAGTGCCGCCGCCGTGGCGATGCGCATGGACGGCACACCGCGCGATGCTCGCACCGCTCGGCTCGGGGTCCCGCGTTCGTCACGCACGGTCCTGAGCCTAGCGGCGTCGACGTCCCGACATGCGGCCCGCGACCGCCGGTTCTGCGGATCCACCAGCGACGTCGTCTGGACGGTTGGGTCTGTCAGCCGAGGAGCGTGCGGCGCAGCGCGTCGTCCTTTTCGAGCACCATTTTCTCGAGACCCGCTTGGAACCGCTCCATCTGCTCGCGCAGCGCCGGATCGGAAGCGCCGAGGATGCGTGCCGCCAGCAGACCCGCGTTGCGCGCGCCCCCGATGGACACGGTCGCCACGGGCACTCCCGCGGGCATCTGCACGATGGAGAGCAGCGAGTCCATGCCGTCGAGGTACTTGAGCGGAACCGGCACACCGATCACCGGCAACGGCGTCGCCGACGCGACCATGCCCGGCAGGTGCGCGGCGCCACCCGCGCCGGCGATGATCACCTTGATGCCACGACCGGCCGCGTTCGCGGCATAGTCGAGCATCCGCTGCGGTGTGCGGTGCGCCGAGATCACGCCCACCTCGAAACGGATGCCGAACTCGGCGAGCGCCTCGGCGGCCGCCTCCATCGTCGGCCAGTCCGAGTCGCTGCCCATGATCAGGCCGACCTGCGCACCCTGCGACACATCACTCACCGTTGTCTCCCGTGTGTTCGTTCCAACCATCGGTCCAGACCGCGTGCGAGAGCCAGTGCGCCGCACGTTCGGCGCGCTCGCGCACCGCAGCGACGTACGCCGGGTCGTCGATCGACCCGTTCGGATCGCCGAGCAGATTGACGTGGCCGATCTTCCGGTCCTTGCGCTCACCCTTGCCGTACAGGTGCACCCGCGCGTCGGGCATCCGGGCGAACAGGTGGTGCAGGCGCTCGTCCATGCTCATCTCGGGTGCTTCGGCAGCTCCGAGGACATTGGCCATCACCGTCACCGGGGCGAGCGGGGTCGTGTCGCCGAGCGGATAGTCGAGCACCGCGCGCAGGTGCTGTTCGAACTGACCGGTGCGTGCGCCGTCCATGCCCCAGTGGCCGGAGTTGTGTGGGCGCATCGCGAGTTCGTTGACGATCAGCTCGCCGGACGTGGTCTCGAACAGCTCGACCGCCATGACGCCCACCACGCCCAGCTCACCGGCGATGCGCAGGGCGAGCTGTTCGGCGGCGGCCGCGACCTCGGCGGGGAGGTCGGGTGCCGGAGCGATGACGACTGAGCACTGCCCGTCACGCTGGACGGTCTCGACCACGGGCCACGATGCGCCCTGTCCGAACGGAGAGCGGGCGACCATCGCGGACAGCTCGCGCTTCCACTCGATCTTCTCTTCCGCGAGGAGCGGCACACCGGCAGCGAGCTGTTCGGCGACGACACGCTCGAGTTCGGCGCGGTCGTCGAGGATCCACACGCCGCGACCGTCGTATCCGCCGCGCGCGGCCTTGAGTACGTACGGGTGGCCCAGGGCCTCGGTCGCGGCGATGGCGTCGTCGACGGACGTGATCTCGGTGAACTTCGGCATCGGTGCGCCGAACGCGCCGAGCCGCTTGCGCATCGCGATCTTGTCCTGGGCGAAGATCAGTGCCTGCGGCGGCGGCAGCACGTTGACGCCTTCACGTTGCAGCACCTCGAGGTGCTCGGTGGGTACACCCTCGTGATCGAAGGTCAGTGCGTGGGCGCCGGTGGCGGCGCGGCGGAGCGCGTCGAGATCGTTGTGGCTCCCCAGGACGACATCCGGGCTGACCTGGGCCGCCGGCTCGTCCGCGGTACCCGAGAGAACGCGCAGGGTCTGGCCGAGGGCGATCGCGGCCTGATGGGTCATGCGGGCGAGCTGGCCCCCACCGATCATGGCGACGACCGGCATGCCGCCGGTGAGCGCACGAGGAGCGTCGGAGCGAGGGGACGAATCGGGTCTGCCGGTCACGGCTATCCATGTTGTCACAGCACGTCGGGGGCATCTCGCAGCGGTGTCACAGCACGTCGCGGGCTGTGCGCGGAAACTCCCGCGACACAGGATGGTGCCAAGTCCCGAGTGGACCCCGCGAACCTGTGGCATCGCTGATAGTTTCTCGCAAGGTTCGTGGATTCACGCAAACGTTTCGTAGACTTCTCCGAGTGTCATTCGTTGATGAAACCCTGAACAGAGTTCCGCAGCCCCTTCGGGACTTGTTGGTTCGTCACCGCGAGCTGGTCAAGTTCGCGATCGTCGGCGGGACCACGTTCGTCATCGACTCCACGATCTTCTACACCCTCAAGCTCACCGTCCTGTCGGAAAAGCCCGTCACCGCCAAGATCATCGCGGGTGTGGTCGCGGTGATCTGCTCCTACATCCTCAACCGGGAGTGGTCGTTCAAGAACCGCGGCGGACGTGAGCGCACCCACGAAGCGTTCCTGTTCTTCTTCGTCAGCGGCATCGGGGTGATCCTGTCGTTCATCCCGCTGTACATCTCGAGTTACGTGTTCAACCTGCGGGTTCCGGCGGTCAGCCTCACTGTCGAGAACATCGCCGACTTCTTCAGCGCATACATCATCGGCAATCTGCTGCAGATGATCTTCCGCTTCTACTGCTTCCGACGGTTCGTCTTCCCCGACGAGATGACCCCCGACGACGTGCCCGGTGAGCTCACCGACGACCCGCGCACCTGAGATTCGCGGCGGCGACACGCCGCCCGGCTCATCTCGGTTCCCGGGTGCGCCGCTCCGGCGCTCCGCGGTCCTTGCTCGCCCCGAGGAACAGCGCGAACAGCGCGGGTCTGCGACGCTGGAGTTCGAGCCGCCCGCCGTCCGCTTCGACGAGGGCGCGCGCGAGCGCAAGGCCCAGTCCGGTCGACCCGCCGCCGGAGAATCCGCGCTCGAAGATGTGCGGCGCCAGGTCGTCCGACACCCCCTCACCCTCGTCGCTGACCTCCACACACACCGTCGCATCACCGCGCGTGGCCACATATCGCACCGACACCGTGCAGGTTCCGCCTCCGTGGACCAGCGCATTGTCGACGAGGACAGCGACGGCCTCGCGCAAGCGGGATCCGGTCACCGGTGAGCGGAGTGCGGGGTCGCCGCTCAGCACCAGTTCGCGCCCTGCCTCCTGGAACGGGCCACGCCAGTCGGCGATCACGCCGGTCAGATCACCCACCACCGATACCTCCGTCCGAAGCTCTGCCGCACTGTTGCGCGATTGCCGGACCAGATCGGTGATCGCGCTGGTCAGCCGGTCCACCTGAGCCATCGCGGCCTCGGCTTCCTCCACCACGGCCGGATCGTCGTGGGTGGACAGTTCGTCGAGGCGCAGGCGGATCGCCGTCATGCGCGACCGCAACTGGTGGGAGACGTCGCCGACCAGGCCGTGTTCGCGCTGGAGCCGGTTGGAGATCTCGACGGCCGTGGCGTCGAGCACCTCGGAGACGCGATCGAGTTCGGGAATGCCGTGCCGGCGCGGCTCGGGCCGGAAGTCACCTTCGCCCAAGCGTGCGGCGCGACGCGCAACATCCCGAAGCGGGTCCGCGAGCCGTCGTGCTGTCGCGACTGCGACCAGGGCACCGACGGCGACCGAGAGCAGCACCAGCAGGGTGACCGCCGCGAGCACCTGCTGCTGGAGCGTGCGCAGGCTCTCCGACGGCACCTCGATCCGCAACGACCCCGACGTACCCATCGACAGTGATTCCACGATCGGGGACTCCACGACCGGCTCGCCGATGTCGAGTCGCGCCGCGATGTTCTCCGGGGTGGGGTAGACCACCACCACCCGGCCGTCCGCGGGCACCAGCAGACGCAGGGAACTCGTGTCGAGTCCGCCGACCACCAGGCCGTCGGTGCCCTCCTGGGCGATGATCTCGTCGGCCATCCGCCCGAGCCGATCCTGCAGGTCGCGACGCGCGGTGTCCTCGACGAAGAGGTAGGCGGTGTACGCGAGCGGGACACCGAGGAGCAACGCGACGAGCAGTACGGTGGCCATCACCGCGTTGAGGATGCGACTACGCACGTGCGCGTGCCACTAGTCGGTGTTCAGACGAAATCCGACACCGCGCACAGTCGCGATGCGTCGTTCACCCGCGGGGCCCTCGTCGCCGATCTTCCGTCGCAGCCACGACATGTGCATGTCGAGCGTCTTGGATCCCCGGAGGTCGGTGTCGCCCCACACCTCTTCGAGGATCACGTCGCGCGAGACCACTTGCCCCGCGTGTTCGAGCAACACCCGCAACAGTTCGTATTCCTTGTTGGCGAGCGTCACCTCGGAACCTTCGACCAGGACGCGCCTGGCCGCCCGTTCGAGCCGGATCCCCGACACGTCGACGACGTCGTCCTGTTCGCCGGAACCTCGGCGGCGTAACAGCGCGCGGACCCGCGCCATCAGTTCGGCGAGGCGGAACGGTTTACCCACGTAGTCGTCGGCACCGGCATCGAGTCCGACGACGAAGTCGACTTCGTCGGTCCGGGCGGTGAGCATGAGCACGGCGAGTTCGGAGCGGTCCGCGCGGATCTGACGGCACACCTCCAGTCCGTCCATCCCGGGCAGGCCCAGATCGAGGATGAGGAGGTCGTAGTCGCCGGACAGCGCGCGCTCGAGCGCGACCGGGCCGCTGTGTTCGACCGTTACCTCGTATCCCTCGCGTCCGAGGGCGCGCGACAGCGGGGCCGCGATGGCTTCGTCGTCTTCGGCGAGTAGAACGGCAGTCACGACCTCAGGGTACGGACCGGTGGCCCGGTTGTCGGGATTACCACGCTTTGCGCCGGGTGTCCTCTTCGTGTGGGTGCCGCCGGGCGTGGTGTGGATCCCCGGCGGTGCGGTCGTGCGCGTCGAACGCCTGCTGGTAGAGCAGGGCATGGACTTGCCGCACGTCGGGAATGTCGTCGAACTCGAGCGGGTCGTCGGCGGCCGAGACCACCACCAGCGTTCCGGTGCGCAGCATCCGGTCGATCAGACCGTGCCGGAACTGCACATTGCTGATCCGGCCCATCGGAATGTCGATGCCGGTATGGGTGAGGACACCCGTGCGCACCAGCACCCGGCGGTCGGTGACGATGAAGTGGGTGGTGAGCCAGCCGACGAGCGGGACGAGGCAGCGCCACACCACGACTGCTGCCCACACCAGCAGGGTCAGCACACTCAGTACCGTCGCGGCAACACCGTCGAGCCGAGCCGCGACGACTCCCAGCAGGAAGCCTGCGAGCGGCGTCGCTACGAGCAGGATCGCTGCCGGAACGATCAACGCCTTCCAGTGCGGATGACGATGGAGCAGCAGCTCTTCCCCTGGTGCCAACGCGTCGTCGGGATATCCCATGGCGCCCACGATGGCACATGCCCGTGACGGGGCTTCCGCCCGTCACCGTCAGGCGGGACGCAGGTGTGTGATGTCCCCCGCCGCGACGGCGACCGGTTCCCCGCCGGCGTCGGGCCGGATCACGAGCCGGCCCTGGTCGTCGACGTCCACGGCGACCCCGTGCAGTTCGGTGTCGCCGGGCAGCACCGCGCGGACGTTCTGCCCGATCGTGCCGCACCGCTCGCGGTACGCGACGGCAGGTCCCGCGGTATTCCATCCCGCGCGCGCCCAAGCACGGATGCGGTCGGCGAACTCGGTCAGCAACGTTTCCGCGAGCACCGTCCGGTCGAGGCCGGACGCGTTCTCGAGGAACAACGACGTCGCGGTGGGAACGGGGAGTTCGCCGGCCGTGAGAGTCACGTTGAGCCCGATGCCGACGACGGCGGTGGGCTCCGGCGAGGTCGACGCGACCTCCACCAGGATCCCGGCGAGTTTGCGGCCGTCCACCAGCACGTCGTTCGGCCATTTCAGCTGAGCCGGGACTCCTCCGACGGATCGCACGGTGTCGACGGTGGCGATCCCGGCGATCAACGGCAGCCACCCCAGGTCGCTCAGCGGGCAACCGGGCAGGCGCAGCAGCACCGACGCGATGACCTGCGCGGACGGCACACCGTTCCAGGTCCGTGAGTGCCGTCCGCGTCCCCCGCTCTGGAACTCGGCCAGCAGCACCCGGCGGTCGGCGCCGGTGGGAGCGACCGCGAGCAGGTCTGCGTTGGTCGAGCCGGTCTCCTCCACGACGTCGACGTGCGTATAGAACGCCGCGTCTTCGCGCGAGCAGAGCGCGCTCTGCAGACGAGCGGCGTCGAGGGGTGTGCGCAGGGCGGCGACATCTGTCGGCTCGCGAAATCCAGCCATGAGATCAGACTAGGCTGGGGTGATCCGTCCTACCCGCCGGTAGCTTCAGTTCAATAATTCAACACAACCGGGACCGGCGCGGCACGGGTATATGACGCTCGCTAAGCTGACTGGCCATGACCACTGTCCAGGAGCCCTCCGCGTCCGAGGCGGCGAGTACGCCCGATATTCACACCACCGCCGGCAAGCTGGCCGACCTGCGCAATCGTCAGGCCAAGGCTCAGGCACCCGTCGGTGAAGCCGCCATCGAGAAGGTGCACGCCAAGGGCAAGCTGACTGCCCGTGAGCGCATCCACGCGTTGCTCGACGAAGGCTCGTTCGTGGAGCTCGATGCTCTCGCCCGCCACCGCAGCACCAACTTCGGCCTGGCCGAGAACCGTCCCGTCGGAGACGGTGTCGTCACCGGGTACGGCACGATCGACGGTCGCGACGTCTGCGTCTTCTCGCAGGACGCCACGGTGTTCGGCGGAAGCCTCGGCGAGGTCTACGGCGAGAAGATCGTCAAGGTCATGGATCTCGCGGTGCGCACCGGGCGTCCGCTGGTGGGCATCAACGAAGGTGCCGGCGCGCGCATCCAGGAAGGCGTCGTCTCGCTCGGTCTCTACGGCGAGATCTTCCACCGCAACGTGCAGGCGTCCGGCGTCATCCCCCAGATCTCGCTGATCATGGGTCCCGCAGCCGGTGGTCACGTCTACTCCCCCGCACTCACGGACTTCGTCGTCATGGTCGACCAGACCAGCCAGATGTTCGTCACCGGCCCCGACGTCATCAAGACGGTCACGGGCGAAGACGTGACGATGGAGGACCTCGGCGGCGCGCACACGCACATGGTCAAGTCCGGTGTCGCGCACTACGTCGCAGACGGTGAGCAGGACGCGCTCGACTACGTCCGCGACCTGCTGTCCTACCTGCCCAGCAACAATCAGGCTGCTGCGCCGCGCACCGCCCCGACCGACCCGATCGACGGTGCCATCGAGGATTCGCTCACCGACGAAGACCTCGAGCTCGACACGATCATTCCGGATTCCGCGAACCAGCCCTACGACATGCACGAGGTCATTCGCCGTCTCCTCGACGACGACGAGTTCCTCGAGGTCCAGGCGGAGCGCGCCCGGAACATCATCATCGGCTTCGGCCGCATCGACGGCCGCAGCGTCGGCATCGTCGCGAATCAGCCGACGCAGTTCGCCGGCTGCCTCGACATCGACGCCTCCGAGAAGGCCGCCCGCTTCGTGCGGACCTGCGACGCGTTCAACGTCCCCATCGTGACCCTCGTCGACGTGCCCGGCTTCCTGCCCGGTACCGAGCAGGAGTTCAACGGCATCATCCGTCGCGGCGCGAAACTGCTGTACGCGTACGGCGAGGCGACGGTCGGAAAGATCACCGTCATCACCCGCAAGGCGTACGGCGGCGCCTACGACGTCATGGGTTCCAAGCACATGGGTGCCGACGTCAATCTCGCGTGGCCGACCGCGCAGATCGCCGTCATGGGTGCTTCCGGCGCCGTGGGCTTCGTCTACCGCAAGCAGCTCAAGGACGCGGCCGCCGAGGGCCAGGACGTCGACGCGTTGCGTCTGCAGTTGCAGAACGAATACGAGGACACCCTCGTGAATCCGTATATCGCGGCCGAGCGTGGGTATGTCGACGCGGTCATCCCGCCGTCGCACACCCGCGGTCAGATCGTCTCCGCGCTGCGGCTGCTCGAGCGGAAGATGGTTTCGCTTCCGCCGAAGAAGCATGGAAACATTCCCCTGTGACCTCAACGACCCCTGTGACCTCAACGAGAGGGATACACATGACAGCGACCCAGTTCGCGACGTCGCACACGGGTGGCGCGCTGTGACCGCGACCGCAGAGGACAAGATCATCACCGACACGGAGATCGAGCCGACCGGCGCCGTGTCGGAGACCGACGACGGCCTCACCCCCGCGTCGGCCGAGCAGGAGCCCCCGGCTCCCGCGCCGAATGCGGCCGACGAGGTCGCCGTCGCACTGCGCATCGTCAAGGGCAACCCCTCCGACGAGGAGATCGCGGCCCTGGTGTCCGTGCTCGCCGTGGCGGCGGGATCCACTGCCCCCGAGGGCGACGTCAAGCCGCCCGAGACGTGGGGCGAGCCGACACGGATGCACCGTCAGTGGGCTCCGTTCTCGCCGTATTCGTATCCGAACCGAGGCTGAGATGCCCCGGCTCGTATTGGCCTCGGCCTCTCCCGCGCGCCTGTCGGTACTGCACGCGGCAGGAGTCAAGCCGCTCGTTCAGGTGTCCGGCGTCGACGAGGATGCCGTCGTCGCGGCACTCGAACCCGGGACCCCGCCGGGTGCCGTCGTCACGGCACTCGCCCGGGAGAAGGCCGCGGCCGTCCTTCCGGCTCTCGACGAGAGCGGCCTGAAGGACGCGATCGTCATCGGGTGCGACTCGATGCTCTTCGTCGACGGGGCACTGCAGGGCAAGCCCGGTACGACCGAGGTTGCACGCGAACGCTGGCGGACGATGGCCGGACGAAGCGCCGAACTGCTCACCGGGCACAGCGTGCTTCGGGTCGCCGACGGCGAACCGGTAGCCGAGGCGTCCGCTCACAGCGGCACCGTCGTGCATTTCGGTACCCCGACCGACGAGGAACTCGAGACCTACCTCGAGAGCGGCGAACCGCTGGAGGTCGCGGGCGCTTTCACGCTCGACGGCCTCGGCGGCTGGTTCGTCGACAGCATCGAGGGTGATCCCTCGTCCGTCGTGGGCATCGGTTTGCCTCTGGTCCGCCGGCTGCTCGCCGAGGTCGACATCTCGGTGGCGCAGTTGTGGGCGGAGAACGCGGCCATCCCTATCGAAGCTCTAGAAAACTGACCGGGTTCCCGGAGCATCCCCACCACCGAATCCGAGGACTGGCATGAATGACATCGCGGGGTCCGCGACGCGGGAAAGCTTCGTGTTGCTGAGCCAGGACCCTTTCTTCGACGTGGTCGTCGACCTGGTGGCCGGGTATCTCGCGTCGGCCTTCGTGGATCCGGCGGACTGCGAGGTGTCCGGGTGGACGCTGACCTGCCTGCCGGCGACCGGTCGGAGCGCAGAGCAGCAGCGGCTGTTCACCTTGGCCCTCGGGCCTGTGGAGGTGCTCTACATCGAGCGCTACACGGAGGAAGGCCGAACCGTCGATTACCGCACGGTGCTCACGACGTCGACGTCCGCGCTGGTCCAGCAGACCGGCTCGTCACTCGACGAGCTGTCGATGCGCTTTCCGCTGCTGAAGTTCAACCCCTGCGACAACGTGGCCACCGGCGGCGACGCGGTGGTGATCGACTGGTTTCTCAGCGACGAGGGCGCCGACGAGCAGTTCTTCGCGCTGCCGCTCGACGAGACCACCATCGGCCCCCTGGCCGAGCGTCTCGCCGGCGGGGGCGCAGGACCGTATGAGGAGTATCACAACCGGTGGTTCGCGCAGCACATCCTCGACGTCGTCACCGAGGGTTGACGTGACGATCCGGCTCCCGAAGGTGCTGGCATCCACGGACGACTCGGCCGCCCTCCACGTTCTCGACCGTTATTACCGTGTGCCGCTGACGAAGACCGGGCGGCTCCGCAGCGGCGCACTGTGGGACGGGTGGGATCCTTCCGGCACCAGGGGACGCGACGTCGACGTGTTCACCTCCGACGACCTCGTCGCCGTCACGTTTCTCTCGGTGGAGGTGTCACCCGACGGCGCCGACATCGTGCTCCGGGAACGCCACGACGAGTTCGCCGAGTTGCTCGCGGCGATCGGCCCGGACCGCGATCTTGCCGACGGAGCAGACGAGATGACGTCCCGATCCCCCGCGTGGCAACTGGAGACGGCTCTGCGGACGGTGCCGAGCATCGGACGCACGGTCGCGTCGAAGCTGATCGCCCGGAAGCGGCCCCGGCTCTACCCGATCTACGATCGCGTCGTCGGCGAGGTGCTCGGCACCAAGCAGGCGCATTTCGAGCCGATCCGGAAAGCGTTGCGGCACAACGACGGCGAGCTACAGGAACGCCTCGTCGGACTGCGGGAGCGGGCGGGATTGCCGGACGCCGTGCCGGCGCTGCGGGTACTCGATGTGCTCGCGTGGATGCAACTGAAGGCCCCCGTCTCCGGCTGAACGGGCTCACGCCCCTGTGCCGCCATCACGCCCCTGTGCCGCCCTCGCGTTCCAGCCGGCGCTTCTCCTGCTCCCTGGCCACGCGACGTTGCTGTTCTGCGCGTTCGCGGCAGCGCCGCAGGAACTCCTCGTCGGTTTCGGGCTGCTGCCCGGCCTGCCGCCCGGGCCGGTCGTACTCCGGGTACGCAGACGCCGACGTCTGCGTCCGCGACCAGCCGACCCCGTCCGGCCGTCCGACGAGCAACCACAGCACCGATCCGACCAGCGGCAGCAGGATCACGACCATCAGCCACAGCGGCTTGGGCAGGTTCCGCACCTCGTGCTCGTCGGCACGGATCACGTCGACCAGGCACGCCACCCACACGATCATCACGATCAACCCGAAATACGGCATTCCCGCCCACCCCTGTATGTCGTCGCCCCCGGGCGCCCCGGATCGGTTCGCCTGTCGATCACTACCGCGTGTGCTCGTCACGGCATCGGCGCGGATACTACGACATGCCGACGCCCAGCGACCGGGCGAGCGACCGTGCCATCGCATCGGCTTTGATCTTGGCGCGGTCGGCATTCGCCCCCGCGAAAAGCGCGTCGACGTTCTCGGTCCACAACGTGAGCCAGCGCTCGAAACGCGCGGACGTCAGGCCGTGGTGGCCGTGCAGCGCCCGGTGAACGGGGATGAACGCTCCGTCGTAGCGCGTAGTGCGGAACAGGATCTGTTCCCAGAAGTCGGCGACGACGACGAGGTGTTCGTCGAGCCCGACGACCGCGAGCACGTCGAACACCGGCGCGAGTACCGCATCGGCTAGTGCCCGCTCGTAGAACCGTCGTACCAGGACGTCGATGTCGGCGCGACAGCTGAGATCCGGGAGGTGGGATCGACGGCAGGTCACGTCCTCGAACGCTACCGCCTAGAATCGACTGCGCACCTGCCACCACTGCCCCAGGAGCTCTCAGTGCCCGTCGCACCCGATAGCAACTCGTCGTTCGCCGCCTACGCGGATCCCGCTCGACTCGTATCGACCGAGTGGCTCTCGGCCCACCTCGGGCATCCCGAGATGAAGGTCGTCGAATCCGACGAGGACGTGCTGCTCTACGACGTCGGGCACATTCCGGGCGCAGTGAAGATCGACTGGCATCTCGACCTCAACGACCCGGTGACCCGCGACTACATCGACGGCGAACAGTTCGCGGCACTGATGGACCGCAAAGGCATCCGCCGCACCGACACAGTGGTGATCTACGGCGACAAGTCGAACTGGTGGGCTGCGTACGCGCTGTGGGTGTTCACCCTCTTCGGGCACGAGGACGTGCGACTCCTCGACGGCGGGCGCGACGCGTGGATCTCGGAGAACCGCGACACCACCCTCGAGATCCCCTTTACGACGACGACCGGTTATCCCGTCGTCGAACGCAACGACGCGCCCATCCGCGCCTTCAAGGACGATGTCCTCGCGCATCTCGGAGAAGTGCCGCTCGTGGACGTCCGTTCGCCGCAGGAATACACAGGTGAACGCACCCACATGCCGGACTACCCCGAGGAAGGCGCCCTGCGCGGCGGTCACATCCCCACCGCGATCTCCATTCCGTGGGCGAAGGCCGCGGCACCCGACGGACGTTTCCGCTCCCGCGCCGAACTCGACGAGATCTACTCCGGTGTGGACAAGGACTCCGACGTCATCGCGTACTGCCGGATCGGTGAGCGGTCGAGCCACACCTGGTTCGTTCTGACGCACCTGCTCGGATACCCGCACGTCCGCAACTACGACGGTTCGTGGACGGAATGGGGCAACGCGGTACGCGTGCCGATCGTCCGGGGCGACGAGCCGGGAGCCGTGCCGGTCGCATGAGCATTCCCGCACCCCTCGCAGAGATCGTCGACGACTTCGCTGCCGTCGACGGTCAGGACAAACTCCAGCTTCTCCTCGAGTTCAGCCGGGAACTTCCGCCGTTGCCTCCCGAACTGGAGGAAGCGGCCATGGAACCTGTGCCCGAGTGTCAGTCGCCGCTGTTCCTGTCGGTCGACGCGGCCGACCCCGGCAGTGTGACACTGCATTTCAGTGCACCCGCCGAGGCGCCCACCACGCGCGGATTCGCATCGATCCTCCACCAGGGGCTCGACGGACTCAGCGCCGAGGAGATCCTCGGTGTCCCGGACGATTTCTACTCCGCGCTCGGTTTGGCCGCTGTCGTCAGCCCGCTACGGTTGCGCGGGATGAGCGCGATGCTGGCGCGCATCAAGCGACACCTTCGCGCCTGAACCCGCGGTAGTACGAGTCCGATGCAGTTCACCGAGTTGGCCGACTTTCCGATCTCGGCGGGAGTCCTCACGGAATGGCTTCCGTACGCCCCGGCAGCCGAATGGAAGCAGGACAGCCGGCCGGCCTCCTATATCCACGAAGCCCACCTGCGGCGGTGCAGTGATGCCCGTTACGGAGGTGGCCGGGAGTCGTGGCTGGGCACCGCCTTCGAGATCGACGGCGAGATCGACCCCGAGAAGTTCCGCCGCGCCCTGCAGCGGTGGATCGACCGGCACGAAACTCTGCGCAGCCACACGAGCCTGTCGGTCGCCGATCGTGCGGCGAGCCCCCTCATCCGTCGCACGGTGCCACCGGGCAAAGTCACCGTCCGCCGTATCCGTCACGATCCGAGCGACCCGGAAACCATCCGCGATCACCTGCACGGATTGTTCGACGATTACACGACTCCGCACCGGTGGCCCGCCTACGTATTCGCGACGCTGGAGCAGACCCCGGGCGACCGGCCGGATGCCGCACCGTATTTCACGGTCTTCTTCGGAGCGGATCACTCCATCATCGACGGCTACTCGATCGTGCTCGTCGCCCACGAGATCACCGCTCTGTACGAGGAGGAACGAACCGGCCGTCGCGCCGAACTGTTCCCCGTCGGCAGCTACATCGACTTCGGTGCCGCCGAACGCGACGAGTCCGATCAGCTCGACGAGGGCCACGAAGCCGTGCGCATCTGGAAGCACACGCTGAAAGTGTGCGGCGGCAATGCACCGTCGTTCCCGCTGCCCATCGGTCCCCGTCCCGCGCACCCGATCCCGCAGCATCGAGCCTCCGAACGGTGGTTCGACGAGGCTCAGGCGTCGGTGTTCGCGGCGCGATGCCGCGATGCGGGCGCCGGGTTCTTCGCGGGTGTCCTCGCGTGCTTCGGCGCGGCGACCCGCGAACTGACCGGTGTCGACAATTTCCGTGTGGTCGCGCCCTCCCACACCCGGACGGGGCCTATGTGGGCGGGTGCCCTCGGTTGGTTCGTCGGTGTGCGGCCGGTGGACCTCGACCTTACGGGGACAACGGATTTCGCCGTCCTTGCTGCCCGTGCGGCTCGTGAGCTGCGTCGTACTCGAGCCGCCGCGGTCGTGCCGTTCGACCGGGTCGGCGAGTTGCTCGGCGTGCCCATCAGACCGAAGTTCGTCGTGTCCTACATGGATGTTCGGTTCGTTCCGATGGCTGCGCAGTGGCCGGAATGGAACGCCCGGGCGCTGCGCAGCCGCAGCTTCGCCCACGACGTCTACATCTGGATCAACCGCACACCCGAGGGTGTCAACATGTCCGCCCGCTTCCCCGACAATCCCGTCGCCGCGGCGAACGTCCTCCGCTTCCTCCACCGGACTCGCGAACTGATGTGCGACGTGGTGACTTCCTCCGCGCGGGTCCCCGGAGCCCCTGGTCGGGAGGTCCCACCTACCGGCGAGTAGCGTTGCACGCTCAGATGGGCACCGTAATGTGTAGAAGCCATCCGGTTACATCGTCTAGCGGATTGGTGCTTAGACTGCCGCTTGACGGAAATAACCTAACGATCGATAGCAGGAGGCTCCGTGCCCAGTCATGCCAGCGCGCAGATCACGAAGGTGCTCGTCGCGAACCGCGGCGAAATCGCTGTGCGGGTCATCCGCGCGGCGAAGGATGCGGGGTACGGCAGTGTCGCTGTCTACGCTGAGCCCGACGCCGACGCACAGTTCGTGAAGCTCGCAGACGAGGCGTTCGCACTGGGCGGCAACACCTCCGCCGAGTCCTACCTGGTGTTCGACAAGATCCTCGACGCCGCGGCCAAGTCCGGCGCCGACGCGATCCACCCCGGTTACGGCTTCCTCTCGGAGAACGCAGACTTCGCTCAGGCCGTCATCGATGCGGGCCTGATCTGGATCGGCCCCTCCCCTCAGTCCATCCGTGACCTCGGCGACAAGGTCACGGCCCGGCACATCGCCGAGCGCGCAAACGCTCCGATGGCAGCCGGCACCAAGGATCCCGTCAAGAACGCGGACGAGGTCGTCGAGTTCGCGAAGCAGTACGGCGTTCCGGTTGCGATCAAGGCTGCCTTCGGTGGCGGCGGTCGTGGCATGAAGGTCGCGCAGACCATCGAGGAGATCCCCGAGCTCTTCGAGTCCGCGACCCGCGAGGCCATCGCTGCATTCGGCCGGGGTGAGTGCTTCGTCGAGCAGTACCTCGACAAGGCCCGCCACGTCGAAGCTCAGGTCCTCGCCGACCAGCACGGCAACGTCATCGTCGCCGGCACCCGCGACTGCTCGCTGCAGCGCCGCTTCCAGAAGCTCGTCGAGGAGGCCCCCGCGCCGTTCCTGACCGACGAGCAGCGCGCACGCATCCACGCGTCGGCGAAGGCGATCTGCAAGGAAGCCGGTTACTACGGCGCCGGCACGGTCGAGTACCTGGTGCAGGGCGACACCGTTTCCTTCCTCGAGGTCAACACCCGCCTGCAGGTCGAGCACCCGGTCACCGAGGAAACCTCCGGCATCGACCTCGTCCGCCAGCAGTTCCGCATCGCCAACGGCGAAGAACTCGAGATCAAGGAAGATCCGACACCGCGCGGCCACTCCTTCGAGTTCCGCATCAACGGTGAGGACGCCGGCCGCGGCTTCATGCCCGCTCCCGGCCCCATCACCGTCTACCGCGAGCCCACGGGCCCCGGCGTGCGCGTCGACTCCGGTGTCGTCCAGGGCGACGTCATCGGCGGCCAGTTCGACTCGATGCTCGCCAAGCTGATCGTCACCGGCGAGACCCGCGAGCAGGCACTCCAGCGTGCGGCGCGCGCCCTCGCCGAGTTCGAGGTCGACGGCCTCGCCACCGTCATCCCGTTCCACCGCCACATCGTCGAGAACCCGGCCTTCGTCGGCGACGGCGAGAAGTTCGACGTCTACACCAAGTGGATCGAGACCGATTGGGAGAACTCCATCGAGCCGTTCACCCCGGGTGGTGCGGTCGAGGACGAGGACGAGGGTCTCCCCCGCCAGAACGTCGTCGTCGAGGTCGGTGGACGTCGCGTCGAGGTGTCGCTGCCCGGCCAGTTCTCGCTCGGCGGCGGCGGCGGCGCAGTCGGTGTCGTGCGCAAGAAGCCGAAGCCGCGCAAGCGCGGGGGCGGACAGGGCGGCAAGGCATCGGGCGACGCGGTCACCGCGCCGATGCAGGGCACCGTGGTCAAGGTCGCGGTCACCGAGGGACAGGAAGTCGCCGAGGGCGATCTCATCGCGGTCCTCGAGGCGATGAAGATGGAGAACCCCGTCACCGCGCACAAGTCCGGCGTCGTCACCGGCCTCACGGTCCAGCCGGGTTCTGCGATCACCCAGGGTACGGTTCTCGCCGAACTCAAGTAGCACCAACAGGTTTGGAAGGCCCCTGCACCGCGTCGCCGGTGCGGGGGCCTTCGCCGCATGCGGGGACGTGATCGGTATCACGTCCGGGTTCGGAACTTGGTCCCTACTTCACCGGGGCCTGCCGACATCCTTCGCAGGGGACGCATACGCACGAACTCCCCACTTCTCGATGGGAAGTTTTGGCTCTTCGAGCGCTACACCGGCATGGCCAGGTCGCGGTGCACATCTCGCCGGCGGCCCCTCAGCCCAGCGGGACGACCGTGAGGTCGCTGAGGTTTCCGGGATTCATCGTGGGCTTCCCACGCGCCCGATCTCCACTAGGCTGGACACATGGGCGAGCGTCCCGAGGTCCGTATCGGAACGGCCGAACGCGAGGAAGCCGTGCATCTGCTCGGCGAGCACTTCGCCGCCGGTCGGCTGACTCTCGACGAATTCGACGAGCGGGTGACCCGCGCGACGCAAGCCCGTACCCGCGGCGACCTCGTTCCATTGTTCCGCGACCTGCCGTCGGCGCCGCCCGCACTGGCGCCGCCTGAGCCCCGCGAGAACATCTACCTCAACCTCGTGATGCTGGTGCCGCTCGTGCTCGTCGCGTTGCTGCTCCTGCTGGCGATCCGGCATCCGATCGCGATCGTCCTGGCTCTCGTCGCACTGTGGATGCTCGGGCGCCGGGCCTATCGGCTGCTCACCGAGTGGCGAGCGCGCGACTGAAGGGGTTCGTCGTCCGGGTTCCGGAGCCGACTAATGTTTCCCCATGCCCCGTTTCACCTGGCGGCGACTGCTGCCCCTCGTGGTTGCCGTCGTCGTGATCACGGTGATGCTCCTCCTTCCCGGAGACACCACTCCTTCGGGGCCTCCGCACGCCGACAAGGTGACCCACGCGCTGATGTTCGCGGTACTCGCGTTCTGCTCGCGGTATGCCCGATTCTCGCCCGCGATCACGCTGGCGGGTCTCGCGGCGTACGGAGTCCTCACCGAGGTGTTGCAGGCGACGGTCGCGGTGCGACGATCCGGATCGCTCTGGGACTGGTGCGCCGATCTCGCCGGCATCCTCGTCGGCCTGGCCGTCTTCGAGGTGCTCCGCCGCCGCACCCGCGCGGCGCGCGCGAACTGAGCTCGGCTCGGAAGGCACTTCGGCTCGGGGTGCGCTCAGTTCGCCGAACCGGCCGGTGCGACGAGGCGGTCGCGCAGTGCCTGCAATTGCTCGTCGTTCAGGCCGAGACCGGACGCGAAATAGCCGTCGATGGTGCCGTACCGCGTCAGGGCCTCGTCGATGGCAGTTTCGAGATACTCGCGTCGCACACCGAGGATGGGAATCAGGATCTCCGGATCGCCCCCTTGCTCGGCGAAACGGGCGAACATCGTCTCGAAGGTCGGAAGCAGCATGTCGTTGGTACGCAGGTAGTCGTCGAACACCGTGTCCTGGTCGGCGCCCGCGAACATGAGCAGCGATGCTGCCGCCCACCCCGTCCGGTCCTTCCCGGCGGTGCAGTGGACGAGAGCCGGAACATCGCCGCGCGCAAGGTTTTCCGCCAGAACCCGGTACGACGCGGCGGCACTCGGCAACGTCACGAAGTCGCGGTAGCTTCCGCGCAGGTACTCCGCGGCGCGGCCGTCACCGAACGCCTGGGCGGCCAGTGCCGGATCGGCGACGATGTCGGGCAGCGCCGCGGCGATGGAACCCTTGTGCCTGTCCGCAAGCACGTCCAACGCGACGTGACGCGCCCGCGCCGGAAGTTTGTCCGGGCGGAGTTCTTGTTCGGCCGTCGTCCGAAGGTCGAACACGGTCGCGATGCGCAGCGCCGCGAGCGTATCCAGATCGGTCTCGGTGATCCGGCTCAGATCGGTCGACCGGTACACCACTCCGGTACGGACCACACCGCCGAAGGAACTCGGGTGCCCGCCGATGTCGCGGAGATTGGCCAGCGACGGGATCGCGAAGGTCGTGGTGTCTGCGGCCTGATCGTTGCCGAGTGCTTCGGTCATACCCGACAACCTACGGCGTCGTCATCGGATCCGAACACTCCTGCACGGTTCCGTCGTGGCGCGCCAGCACCCGGTCCAGCGCGACGAGTACCTCGTCGAGTTCGTCGGTCGTCACCGTCAGCGGTGGCCGGAAACGGATTCCTCGCGCACCGGTGCCGATCATAAGGACGTGCTCGTCGCCGTACAGCACGGCGAGCACCTCGTCGCGCACCGCAGGCGACGGGAGGGTGATCGCACACATCAACCCGCGACCGCGTGGTTCGGTGACCGCGGGGTGGCGTGCGGCAAGTTGCTGCAAACCGGTCAGCAGATGGGTTCCGCACCGACGGGCGTGCTCCACCAGACCATCGCGTTCCACGACCTCGAGGATGCGGCGCGCACGGACCATGTCGGTGAGGTTGCCGCCCCAGGTCGAGTTGAGTCGCGAACTCACCGCGAACACGTTGTCGGGTATTTCGTCGATACGTCCGCCCGCCATGATCCCGCACACCTGGGTCTTCTTGCCGAAGGCCACGATGTCGGGAGCCACGCCGAACTGTTGATACGCCCACGTGCTGCCGGTGAGTCCGACACCCGTCTGCACCTCGTCGAACACGAACAAGGCGTCGTTCGCGCGGCACAGATCCGCCATCGCCCGGAAGAACTCCCCACGGAAATGGTGGTCTCCGCCCTCCCCTTGGACGGGTTCGGCGATGAAGCACGCGATGTCGTCGGGACGCTCGGCGAATGCGGCGCGTGCCTGGTCGAGCGCACGCGCCTCCGCCTCGGCGATGTCGCGTCCGTCGCACAGATAGGGCGCGTCGATTCGTGGCCAGTCGAACTTCGGAAAGCGATCGGTCTTGACCGGGTCGGTATTGGTGAGCGACATCGTGTACCCGGTGCGACCGTGGAAGGCCTCGCTCAAGTGCAGCACCGCACTTCCGAGCGCGGGGTCGAGTCCTCGGGCCTCGTTGAGACGGCTCTTCCAGTCGAACGCCGCCTTGAGGGCGTTCTCGACGGCGAGTCCTCCGCCGTCGACGAAGAACAGGTGCGGCAGGGCCGGGTCTCCGAGGACCCGGGCGAAGGTGTCGACGAACCGGGCCATCGGCACGGTGTAGATATCGGAGTTGCTCGGCTTGTTCGGCGCGACCCTGGCGAATTCCTCTGCGGCGCCGGGATCGTCGGCGAGAGCGGGATGGTTCATGCCCAGCGCCGACGACGCGAAGAACCCGAACATGTCGAGGTAGGTGGTGCCGTCGCGCTGATCGACGAGCCGCAGACCGCGTGAGCGCTCGAGGTCGAGGACGAGGTCTGCTCCGTCGGCGAGCAGGTGTCGTCGCAGGACGTCGTGCACCCGGCCGGGCAAGAGGGATTCGGCACTGCCCGAGTGCCGGAATGCCGTACTCATGCGCCCACGATACGTGCATTTTCCGGCTGTTGACCCTTGTTGCCGGAATTTTGTCCGATCGATCGCCTACCGTTCGTAAAAGGTTTGGAGAATGACGGTGCTGCGGGTCGCTACGTTCGCGGTCGCCCGGATTTCCCGAAGGAGCCTCTCGAGCTCTCGCGGGGAGGCGACCCGCACGAGAAGGATGTAACTTTCGTCCCCGGCCACGGAGTGACAGGATTCGATGGCGTCGATGTGGCGCAATCGCGCCGGGGCGTCGTCCGGCTGAGACGGATCGAGAGGGGTGATGGCGACGAACGCCGAAAGCGCGAGACCGAGCGCTTCCGGATCGATCCGTGCGCTGTACCCCCGGATCACATTGCGTGCTTCGAGCCTGCGCACCCGGGATTGGACGGCGGACACGGACAAGCCCGCCCTGTCGGCCAGCGCCGCCAAGGTTGCCCGGCCGTCGACTCCCAGTTCGCGCAGCAGCAACCGATCGATGTCGTCCAGCCCGTCTTTAGTGGATTCCGGCACTCGCGCAGATTATCCGAGCACGAAAGGACGACATCGATGAATGCCACCTCCGATCTCCGCACACGCGCCGCCGCCGCACTGGGCCGGTGCGGGGTCGACCTCCCCGACGGGGGTGCACTGGCCGTCACCAGCCCCGTCGACGGCACCGAACTCGCCCGACTGCCACTCCATTCGGCCGAAGATGTCGATGTCGCGATCGGGCATGCCGCGCGCGCATTCGAGCAGTGGCGTGACGTGCCCGCTCCGGTTCGCGGCCGCCTCGTCCGCCGACTCGGTGAACTCCTCGTCGAGCACAAGAGCGACCTGGCAGAACTCGTCACCCTCGAAGTCGGCAAGATTCCGTCCGAGGCCGCCGGCGAGGTCCAGGAGATGATCGACGTCTGCGACTTCGCAGTCGGGTTGTCGCGTCAGCTCTACGGGCGAACGATGCCGTCCGAGCGTCCCGGCCATCGCCTCATGGAGACGTGGCATCCGCTGGGTGTGGTCGGGGTGATCTCGGCCTTCAACTTCCCGGTCGCGGTGTGGTCGTGGAACACCGCGATCGCTCTGGTGTGCGGTGATCCGGTGGTGTGGAAACCGTCCGAGACCACGCCGCTCACCGCGCTCGCATGCGACGCGCTCCTACGCCGCGCCGCCGACGACGTGGGCGCGCCCGACGGCCTTCACCACGTCGTACTCGGGGACGCCACCGTCGGAGAATCACTTGTGGACGACCCACGGATCGCACTGGTGAGTGCCACCGGCTCGGTACGGATGGGACGCCTCGTCGCTCCGCGTGTGGCCGCGAGGTTCGGCCGGTGCCTGCTCGAACTCGGCGGCAACAACGCGGCGATCGTCACCCCGTCGGCAGACCTCGACCTCACCGTGCGAGGCGTGGTCTTCTCGGCGGCAGGTACTGCGGGGCAGCGGTGCACCACGCTCCGCCGCCTCATCGTGCACCGATCGATCGTCGACACGGTCGTCGAGCGGATCGGCAAGGCCTATTCCGGGTTGCGGGTCGGGAACCCGTTCGACGAAGGGGTTCTCGTCGGGCCGCTGGTCTCGGAGAAGTCGTACGAGGCGATGCGCTCTGCCCTCGACCGTGCCGCAGCCGACGGCGGGGTCGTCGTCGCGGGCGGCGAACGTGTCGACGTATCCGGGAACGGCGTCTACGTCTCCCCCGCTCTCGTCCGCATGCCGGGCCAGACCGAGGTCGTACAGGAGGAGACGTTCGCGCCGATCCTGTACGTCCTCACCTACGACGACCTCGACGAGGCGATAGCTCTGCACAACGCCGTGCCGCAAGGCTTGTCGTCGTCGATCTTCACGCTCGACCAGCGGGAGGCCGAACAGTTCCTCTCACGGTCCGACTGCGGAATCGCGAACGTCAACATCGGCACGTCAGGCGCGGAGATCGGCGGCGCATTCGGTGGTGAGAAGGAAACCGGTGGGGGTCGCGAGTCCGGTTCGGATTCGTGGAAGGCGTACATGCGACGCGCGACCAATACCGTGAACTACTCGACCGAGCTCCCACTCGCACAGGGTGTCGAATTCGGTTGAGCCACTGCAGGAACGAGTAACCCGCATCCACGTCATCCGCGGCGCCGGCGACCTCGCGGACGGATCCGAATCGGTTCCGGGACTTCCACGGACTCGTTGCTGGGCAGCGGCCCCTCCCCTCGCCGCGCCAGCACCTCGGCGACGCTGTCGACGCTGTCGACGCCCGGCAGCGTCGCCGACGCGCGACGCGCGACGGACTCGTCGTACAACTCGAACCACGGGTAACCGCGTTCGGTGTACTCGCGGGCGGTGATCGGCTCGGTCGGCGGGGCCGCCCCGGTGAGCGATTCCCACTGCTCGCTGTTGATCAAGGCGACGTGCACTGCCGTCCGGTGGTCGAGATCCCACACCCGTCGTTCCTCCACAGGCGACGCGATCCGTTGCGAGATCGAGCCACCCGCCCCGACCCCCATCCCGTCCGGCACCGGCGAGGCGAAGGTCATGACGGGCGGTCGGCTGTCGGCGATGTCCCGCCGCCGGTCGTAGACCTCGGCCCGCATCGGCGACACCGCGATCCGGATTCCGCCGGAGGCCGGGCCACGAGCGAGTTGTTCTTCGACCGTGTAACCCGCGCCGAGCGGCATCGCCACGAACTGGCGAACCGCATCACCGTCCGCGCCGAATCCGTCGATCCACGGCTGCGCAGGAACTTCGAGATAGTCCTCGGCCTCGAAATCCGGGCCGGGAGTCCACGGCCCGCCGGTCACCGCGTCGATATCGCCCGCTCCGACTTTGACGAGGAACGGATATCGGGTGTCGAACTTGATCCAGCAGGCTTCGGACTGCCACACCGGCAGCACGGGTCGATCGTCGACGACACGCAGGGGAAACCGGCCGAGACTCGGCGGCAGCGGGTATTCGTTCCCGTCGTCGGGAACCCGGACGGTGCGGTGGAACGACACCTTCAGTTCGGCGTCCACGTGGACGTCGGGAAACTCGAAGTACAGCGTGTCGACGTCGATGCTCAGTGCCATGCCTCACCTTCCCCGCGTGCCGGAGTCGAAACGCGAGAATCAGGTTGCCCGCCGGTCAGTGGTTGCGCAGCGCGTCCACGAGTTCGCTCTTGCGCATACTCGAGTAACCGCTCAAACCGAGTTCTTTCGCTCGCTTCTTCAGGTCGTCGACGGTCCAATCGTCGTACGACCCGGATTCTCCGCCGCGCTTTCCGACCTTCGACTTCCCCTCGGCAGCGGCAGCGTTGGAGATCCGGGCGGCCTTCTCCTTCGACGCGCCGTCGTCTCGCAGTTCCTGGTACATCTTTTCGTTCTTGATCGAGTTCGGCATCGCGCTCTCGTCTCTCGGGGTGTGTGGTGGTGTACCCGCCCGGCGACACACCGACACGTCCGGCGGCACGAAACCGCCCGCCGCATCCGGCGGCGCTCCCGGCAAGTCCACCGAGAGATGTGTCCTGCGCCACACCCTGTGGTAGACCGGGGACCATGTACCCAGGGAACTTCGTCGCCACCACTCCCGACAAGCCGGCCATCATCCGGCCCGCGACCGGTGAGTCGCTCACCTACAGGGAACTCGACGAACGCTCGATCCGGTTGGCGAAGCACCTGCGCACCGCCGGACTGCAACCCGGCGACCATCTCGCGCTGATAGCCGACAACGATCTGCGGGTCATGGAGGTCTACTGGGCCGCCCTGCGTTCCGGTCTCTACATCACCGTCGTCAACCGGCATCTCACCCCCGAAGAGGCCGCGTACATCGTCTCCGACTGCGATGCGGAGGCGCTGATCGTTTCGGCCGGGGCCGCGTCCGCCGTCGATACCTCACCCGATGCCTACCCGGGTGTGACCCACCGTCTTGCGTTCGGCGGGCAGGTGCCGGGCTTCGACGACTACGAGGAGGCCCTCGCGCGACATGACGCCTCTCCGCTCGGGGATCAGCCACGTGGCCGGGACATGCTGTACTCGTCCGGCACCACGGGCCGGCCGAAGGGGATCAAACCTGCGCTGGCCGTGGGACAGGTACAGGACGTTCCCGACCCGTACACCGCGGTCTTCGCGCCGATGTACGGGTTCGACGACACCACCGTCTACCTGTGTCCCGCACCGCTGTATCACGCTGCCCCACTGCGGTTCTGCGGCACGATCCAGTCCGTGGGCGGAACCGTGGTCCTCATGGACCGCTTCGACGCCGAGGAAGCGCTCGCCTTGATCGAAAAATACTCGGTCACCGCCTCCCAATGGGTACCGACGATGTTCGTCCGGATGCTGAAACTGCCCGAGCAGACGCGGGCGAAGTACGACGTGTCGAGCATGAAGGTCGCGATCCACGCCGCGGCGCCGTGCCCGCCCGAGATCAAACAGGCGATGATCGAGTGGTGGGGTCCGGTGATCCACGAGTACTACGCCTCCACCGAAGGTGCCGGCGCGACGTTCATCGACTCCGAGCAGGCGCTCTCTCATCCGGGATCCGTGGGCCGTGACGGCGTCATGGGCATCGTCCATATCTGCGACGACGACGGGAACGAACTCCCCACGGGTTCGATCGGGACGGTGTGGTGGGAGCGTGAGGAACATCCGTTCCGGTATCACAACGACCCCGAGAAGACCGCGAAGGCAACGCATCCCGCGCATCCGACGTGGACGACCAGCGGGGACATCGGATATCTCGACGACGAGCGCTTCCTCTATCTGACCGACCGCGCCGCCTTCATGATCATTTCCGGGGGCGTGAACATCTATCCCCAGGAGTCGGAGAACGTTCTCACCCTGCACCCGAAGGTCTACGACGTCGCGGTGATCGGTGTGCCCGACCCGGAGATGGGTGAACAGGTAAAGGCCGTCGTGCAACTCGCCGACGGGATCGTCCCGAGTCCCGAACTCGAGCAAGAACTGCTCGACTACGTCCGCGATCGGGTGTCGCATTTCAAGGCACCGCGCAGCATCGACTTCTCCGACGACCTCCCACGCACACCGACCGGCAAGCTGGTCAAACACAAGTTGCGTGCTCGCTACGTTCCGGCGGTGGGCTGATCATGTCCACCCACGACGGAACCGAGCCGGCTGTGATCTCGTTCGCCGATCTGGACGTCGAGTTGCCGGAGGGCGTACTTGTCACCGACCCGGACATCCTCGCCGGATACCGCCACGACCGTGCGCAGGACCCGGATGCAGCCGTGCCCGCCGCCCTGGTGCGCGCCACATCGACCGCGGACGTGCAGGCCACCCTGCGGTGGGCGAATTCTCACCGCGTTCCGGTGGTCCCACGCGGTGCCGGAACGAGCCTGTCGGGCGGGTCGGGAGGCATCGCGGGCTGCATCGTCCTGAGCACCGAGAAGATGCGCGCGATCACGGTGGACACCGCCACCCGGACGGCCGTCGCGCAGCCGGGGCTGTTCAATTCCGAGGTGAAGCGGGCCGCCGCCGAACACGGGCTGTGGTACCCGCCGGACCCGTCGTCGTTCGAGATCTGCACGATCGGCGGCAACGCCGCGACCAACGCCGGCGGTCTGTGTTGTGTGAAGTACGGCGTCACCTCCGACTACGTTCTGGGCCTCGAAGTGGTGCTGGCCGACGGGACGGCGGTGCGGTTGGGCGGCCCGAGGCTCAAGGACGTCGCGGGTTTGTCCCTGACGAAACTGTTCGTCGGCAGCGAAGGCACGCTCGGTGTCATCACGGAGGTGACCCTGCGCCTCCTCCCGCCGCAACCGCCGGCGTCGACGATGGTCGCCACCTTCGGTTCGGTGCAGGCCGCCGCCGACGCGGTCGTCGCGATCACGGGCACTCTGCGCCCCGCGATGCTCGAGTTCATGGATCGGACCACGATCGGAGCGGTGGAGGACATGCTCCGGATGGGCCTCGACCGGTCGACCGAGGGGATGCTCATCGCGCGTTCCGATGCGCCGGGTGCGGCCGCCGCCGAGGAGATCGCGACGATGGCGCAGGCCTGCCGTGACTCGGGTGCCGGCGAGGTGTTCACCACCGACGACCCCGACGAGGGGGAAGCGTTCGCGGCCGCCCGCCGGATGGCGATCCCCGCGGTGGAGCGGACCGGGAGCCTGCTGCTCGAGGATGTCGGGGTGCCGCTGCCGGCGCTTCCCGCGCTCGTGGAGGGGATCGCCGCGCTCGCAGCGGAGCACGATGTGACGGTCGCGGTGATCGCTCACGCCGGGGACGGCAACACCCACCCCTTGATCGTCTACGACCCCGCCGACGACGAGATGACGGCGCGGGCGGCAGTCGTGTTCGGAAAGATCATGGATCTCGCCATCGAACTGGGCGGCACGATCACCGGTGAGCACGGGGTGGGCCGCTTGAAGAAGGCGTGGCTTCCCGACCAGGTCGGCCCCGATGTCATGGCTCTGACCAGGCAAATCAAGGACGCGCTGGACCCTCGGTCGATCCTCAACCCGGGAGTGGTGCTGTGACGGCACCGCTGCGCGCCGGGCGTGCGGCAGCGCCGAGTGCGACCCCGCACCCGCGGCGACCCGTGAACAGCCATAATCGTCGCGTGAACACGCCTGCGCCCGACTCCGTATCCGAGCTTCCCCTGCGCGACACCAAGTACCGGGAGCTCGCGCGTTACCCCGAATTCGGCGTCGTCACAGCATGGTTACGCGACTACGTCCGCTCGAGTGTGCCGAACGCGCGGATGAGCGAGCGGGAGTACTGGTCGGTCTCCTGTCTTCCCGACGCCTCCGTGTCTCCGAAGGGTCACCGACTGGTCACCATCTACGCCGGAGACCTCGAAGTGGCGGGTCTGCGCCTCGACACCCCGGGGCCGGGTCTCCGGAACGTCCAGGGGTGGATCACGGTGACCCGTACGGATCTCGAAGAAGCATGCGGGGCTCCTCTCAGCCAGGTCGCTGCGGCGTCTCCGGCCCTGCGCATCACGGAAAGCGGCGCCACGGCCACGATCGAATGGACGGAGACGCCGGAGAGCAGGGCGCAGTTCGACGCGCTGCCGTGGCGGGCTCCGGCGCGTGCCCTCGTCACCGAACTCGTCCGGATGGGACGCAACCGCTGGGCGGACCTGCATTCGCCTCAGATCGCCCAATTCGCGTTCGAGGACTGAGACTGTCGGGGGCCGGGTGCACGATGGACAGGTGAGCTCTGTCCTCGACCGTTTCTCCGCGCCGACCCGCGAATGGTTCGGCGGAGCTTTCGATGCCCCGACCCCCGCACAGCTCGGTGCATGGGACGCGATCTCGTCCGGCGCCCACACCCTGGTGGTGGCACCGACCGGTTCCGGCAAGACGCTGTCGGCATTTCTGTGGTCTCTCGACCGATTGGCCTCCACCCCCGCCGAAGAGACCGTCGCACGTGAACAACGCACGCGGGTGCTCTACATCTCGCCCCTCAAAGCGCTCGCCGTCGACGTCGAGCGCAACCTCCGCTCGCCGCTCGTCGGGATCACCCAGACCGCCAAACGGCTCGGCCTCACCCCACCGGACATCTCCGTGGGGGTCCGCTCCGGCGACACCTCGCAAGCCGACCGGCGCAAACTCGCGCGCACACCGCCCGACATCCTGATCACCACGCCCGAATCACTGTTCCTCATGCTCACCTCGTCGGCGCGGGAGAACCTCACCGGCGTCGAAACGGTCATCGTCGACGAGGTACACGCGGTCGCCGGTACCAAACGCGGCAGTCATCTCGCGCTGTCCCTCGAACGGCTCGACCTGTTGCTGCGCGCGCCTGCCCAGCGCATCGGATTGTCGGCGACGGTGCGGCCGCACGAGGAGGTCGGCAGATTCCTCGTCGGCGGCGCGCCGATCCGGATCGTCGCGCCTCCGGCCGCAAAGACCTGGGACCTGACAGTTCGGGTGCCCGTGGAGGACATGACCGAACTGGGCGTCGCCGAACCCGACGAGGATTCCGCGTCCCCGACCCCGCAGGCCGGGTCGATCTGGCCGCACGTCGAGGAACAGATCGTCGACCTCATCACCGCACACAGATCGACCATCGTGTTCGCGAATTCGCGTCGCCTGGCCGAGCGGCTCACCGCCCGCCTCAACGAGATCTACACCGAACGCACGGGCGCGGAGGTCGAGCGAGCGGGCAAACCCCCGGCGCAGATCGGGGCGCCCACCGAAGTCACCTACGGCGCCGAACCGTTGCTCGCCCGCGCACACCACGGCTCCGTCAGCAAGGATCAGCGCGCACTCATCGAGGATGACCTCAAAACAGGCCGCCTGCGCTGCGTGGTCGCGACGTCGAGCCTCGAACTCGGCATCGACATGGGCGAGGTCGACCTCGTGATCCAGGTGGAGGCGCCTCCGTCGGTCGCGAGCGGCCTGCAACGGGTGGGCCGCGCGGGGCACCAGGTGGGCGAGACCTCGCGAGGCGTGCTCTTCCCCAAGCACCGCACCGATCTCATCCACTGCGCGGTCACCGTGGAGCGCATGGTCGCCGGACAGATCGAAGCCCTTCAGGTGCCCTCGAACCCGCTCGACGTGCTGGCCCAGCAGACGGTGGCTGCCACGGCTCTCGAACCTCTCGACGTGGACGACTGGTTCGACACCGTGCGGCGCAGCGGATCGTTCGCGTCCCTGTCGCGGCCGGTGTTCGAATCGGTGCTCGACCTGATCGCCGGACGCTATCCGTCCGACGAGTTTTCCGAACTCCGTCCGCGGGTGGTGTGGGACCGCACCGACGGCACGCTCACCGGTCGCCCGGGCGCGCAGCGACTCGCCGTGACCTCGGGCGGCACCATCCCCGACCGCGGATTGTTCACCGTATACATGGTGGGCGAGAAGAACACCCGGGTCGGCGAACTCGACGAGGAGATGGTCTACGAGTCGAGGGTAGGCGACGTGTTCGCGCTCGGTGCCACGAGTTGGAGGATCGAGGAGATCACGTTCGACCGGGTGCTGGTCTCCCCCGCGTACGGTCGTCCCGGCCGGTTGCCGTTCTGGCACGGCGACAGCCAGGGCCGCCCCGCAGAACTCGGGGCCGCGCTGGGCGCCTTCATCCGCGAGCTCGGGCACGCCGACCCCGACGAGGCCGAATCACGCTGCCGCAAAAGCGGGCTCGACGACAACGCGACGGTCAACCTGATCGCCCTGCTCGCCGAGCAACGCACCGCCACCGGACAGCTCCCCACCGACCGCACTCTGGTTGTCGAGCGGTTCCGCGACGAACTCGGCGACTGGCGGCTGGTGCTGCACTCGCCGTTCGGGCTGCGGGTACACGCACCGTGGGCGCTTGCGGTGGGAGCACGGCTGCTCGAGCGTCACGGCGTCGAGTCCCACCCGACCGCTTCCGACGACGGCATCATCGTGCGGCTTCCCGACACCGACGATGCGCCTCCGGGGTCGGAAATCTTCGTCTTCGATCCCGACGAGATCGACGAGATCGTCACCGAGCAGGTGGGCGGTTCGGCGCTGTTCGCGTCGAGGTTCCGGGAGTGTGCGGCACGCGCGCTGCTCTTGCCCCGCCGCAACCCCGGCAAGCGGGCACCCCTGTGGCAGCAACGGCAACGCTCGGCGCAGTTGCTCGATGTCGCCCAGCGCTACCCGACCTTCCCGATCCTCCTCGAGACCGTCCGGGAATGCCTGCAGGACGTCTACGACCTGCCCGCTTTCCACGACCTGCTCGGCCGCATCGCCCGGCGGCAGATCCGGCTCGTCGAGGTGGAAACGCCCACGGCCTCCCCCTTCGCGTCGTCGCTGTTGTTCAGCTACGTCGGCGAATTCCTCTACGAGGGAGACAGCCCGCTCGCCGAGCGCCGGGCGGCCGCGTTGTCCCTCGATTCGACGTTGCTCGCCGAGCTGCTCGGCCGGGTCGAATTGCGCGAACTGCTCGACGCGGACGTCATCACCGACGCCGAGCGCGAACTGCAGCGGCTGACACCGGACCGGCGCGCGCGCGACGCCGAAGGTGCCGCCGACCTGCTACGGCTGGTCGGTCCGCTGACCGACGCCGAGTTGCGCGACCGCACCACCGACGACCCCACCGAGTGGATCGCCGACCTCGCCCGCCAGCGGCGTGCGCTCCGCGTGTCGTACGCGGGTGAACAATGGTGGGCCGCCATCGAAGACGCGTCCCGGTTACGCGACGCGCTCGGAGTGCCGCTGCCGATCGGGGTGCCCACCGCGTTCGTCGAGCCCGTCGCCGACCCGCTCGGCGATCTCGTCGGCCGCTATGCGCGCACCCACGGTCCGTTCACCGCAGGCGAGGTCGCCGCCCGGTTCGGCCTCGGCACGGCGGTCGTCGACGCGGTGTTGCGGCGACTGGCCGCCGACAGGCGCGTCACGTCGGGCGAGTTCCGTCCGGGCTCGACCGGTTCCGAGTGGTGCGATTCCGAGGTGCTGCGGCGGTTACGGCGACGGTCGCTTGCGGCGGCTCGCCAGGACGTCGAACCGGTCAGCACCGCCACGCTCGGTCGCTTTCTTCCCGACTGGCACCATCTCGGCCGGGGCGCCGGGGGCAGCGCCCTCTACGGCCTCGACGGCGTTCTCACCGTGGTGGAACAACTCGCCGGGGTCCCGATCCCCGCGAGCGCCCTCGAACCGCTCGTCCTCGCTCCCCGGGTCCGCGACTATGCACCCACGATGCTCGACGAATTGACGTCGACAGGCGAGGTCGTGTGGTCGGGCGCCGGCTCGATCTCCGGCAAGGACGGCTGGGTGTTGCTGCATCCCGCCGACCTCGCGCCGGTGACGCTCGCGCCCGCCGAGGACATCGGCCTCTCACCCGTCCATCGAGCGATCCTCGACTCTCTCGCCGGCGGGGGCGCGTACTTCTTCCGCCAGCTCACCGATGCGGTCTCCGCCCGCGATTCGACCGCCACCGACTCGAATGTCGCCGCAGCATTGTGGGAACTGGTGTGGGGCGGATATCTCTCGGGCGACACCCTCGCGCCGTTGCGCGCGTTGATCGGCGATACCTCCCGCGCAACACCCGCCCACCGGACCCCGCGGCGCGCGCCCCGGGCGCGGATGTACCGGGCGCGCCCGGCGATGCCGTCACGCACAGGTCCTCCCACCGTGAGCGGCAGGTGGTCACTGCTCCCCGAACGTGAGACCGACGCGACGGTCCGTGCGCACAGCACAGCCGAACTGCTGTTGGAGCGGTACGGAGTGGTCACCCGCGGTGTCGTGGTGAGCGAGGGCGTACCCGGCGGTTTCGCCACGATGTACAAGGTGCTCAGCCGGTTCGAGGAGCGGGGTCGCTGTCGGCGCGGGTATTTCGTCGACTCGCTGGGCGGGGCGCAGTTCTCGACACCGGCTGTCGTCGACCGTTTGCGTTCGTTCGCCGACTCGATCGAGGGGCGCCACGACGAGACCGCGGCGATCACGCTGGCGGCGTGCGACCCGGCCAACCCGTACGGCGCAGCGCTCCCGTGGCCGAAGTCCGCGGCTCCCGACGACGCACCTCGTCACCGGCCGGGCCGTAAAGCCGGGGGCCTGGTGGTCCTCGTGGACGGAGATCTCGTGCTGTTCATCGAACGCGGGGGCCGCACCATGCTCACATTCGACGACGACCCGGGACGGTTGCGCAGTGCGTGCGCGTCACTGGCCGCGACCGTCAAGCGCGGCGGGGTGGACAAGATCGTCGTCGAAAAGGTCGACGGCGCATCCATTCACGGTCACACCTTCGCCGAACTGCTGGCCGAAGAGGGATTCTCGGCGACGCCGCGCGGATACCGGATCAGGTTCTGACGATGCCCGAGGGAGATACCGTGTACCGGGCGGCGGCGCGGCTGAACGCCTCTCTGGCCGGGAGAACGCTCACCGAGACAGATTTTCGCGTACCCCGTTTCGCCACAGCAGATTTCACGGGTTGTGTCGTCGAAGAGGTGGTGTCGCGAGGCAAGCACATCTTGATCCGGTTGCCCGAGTACACGATCCATTCGCATCTGAAGATGGAAGGTGAGTGGCACGTCTACGAGCGAGGCGCGCGGTGGCGTAAGCCCGGCCTCAAGGCTCGCGTGGTCCTGGGCACCGAAGATATCCAGGCCGTCGGATTCGAACTGGGCATCCTCGAGATTCTCCCCCGCGACCGCGAGGAGCAAGCGGTGGGACATCTCGGGCCCGATCTGCTCGGCGCCGATTGGGACGCGGTGCGCGCTGCGGAGAACCTCTCCCGCGACCCCTCCCGCCCGATCGGGACCGCGCTGCTCGACCAGCGGGTCATGGCAGGTGTCGGGAACGTGTACCGGTCCGAGTTGTGCTTCCTGCGCGGCGTCGACCCCCGGGAGCCGGTCGGTTCGGCGGGTGATCCCCGCGGGTGGGTCGACCTCGCCCACCGCATCCTCACCGCGAACCGGGACCGGGCGGTGCGGATCACCACCGGTGATCGTCGCCGTGGACGGAACCTGTGGGTGTACGGAAGGCGAGGCGACCCGTGCCGCCGCTGCGGGACTCGCGTCGAATCCTGGGACCTGGGCACGGCCGCCGACCCGGAACGGGTGGTCTACCGGTGTCCGCGCTGTCAGCCGCGAGGGTCGGAAGTGTAGGCCTCGGCGGCGTGTTCGATCAGGGACACACAATGCGCGACCAGCGTTTCCCGCGACACGGTGACGTCGCCCTCGAGGTATGCCATGAACATGCTGGTGAAGGCACCGATCAGCCCCACCGCGGCGAGATGCCGATGCGCAGCGTCCTCGACGCCGCCCAGTTGACCCTCCACCAGCGCGACGAATGCCGGCGCCAGTTCGACACCGCGCCGGTTGAGAGCGGGCTCCCGCAACGGAGCGAGCAGCAGCACGCGCCCCTTGGCGGGGTCGTCGACCACGAGTTCGACGAAGGCACGCACCGCCGCCTCGGCGATGCCGGTGGGCGGTGCCGAGGCGACCGCCGCCGCCAGCGCCTGGCGCGCTTGTTCCGCGACGTGGGCGTACACCTCGCGCACGAAGCTGTCCCGATCGGCGAAGCTCTCGTAGAAGTACCGCTCGGTGAGTTCGGCGGCACGGCACACGGCACGCACGTTCGCGGTCGATCCGTCAGGGGTTCCGATCAGGTCGGTTCCGGCGGCGAGGAGCCGTTCCCGGCGTACCCGCCGGCGTTCTTCGATGCCGACCCCGGCCCAACTGCGGCGCGTGGTGCCCAAATCTCGATTCCCGTCGTTGACTACGTGCCGGACAGATCCTACTCTGACAACATGCGTAGTCAGCACTCCGGCGGGCCCGGCCTCCAGCGGCCGAGCGTCGACGATCCGTCCGCCCGCACCGAGGAGTCGACGCGCCCGGTCTCTGCTCCCGAACCTCTCGGTCCCGATTCGCTGACGTGGAAGTACTTCGGCGGATGGCGCGGCATGCTGTTCGGGCCGTGGGCCGGGTCCATGCAGAACATGCATCCGGGACTCGGCGCAGGCGTCGAGGAGCACTCGGAGTTCTTCGACGAGCGCTGGGAACGCCTGTACCGGTCGCTGTACCCGATCTACGGAGTCGTCTTCGACGGCCCGCACGCGCCGGAGACCGCTGCGCAGGTACGCGGGTATCACAACACCATCAAGGGCGTCGACAAGAAGGGCCGTAAGTACAACGCCCTCGACCCCGGCACCTTCTACTGGGCGCACGCGACGTTCTTCTACAGCCTGATGATCTCGATCGAGTGGTTCGACGGGCCTCTCACCCTCGAACAGAAGCACAAACTCTTCGACGAGCACGTGCAGTGGTACCGCCTCTACGGCATGCCGATGCATTCGGTACCCGAGTCGTGGGAGGCGTTCCTCGAGTACTGGGATCACATGTGCCGCAACGTTCTCGAAGACAACAAGGCAACGCGTGACGTACTCGACCTGTCGAACCTCGATCGTCCCCCGTTCCTGCGATGGTTTCCCGAGCCGCTGTGGAAGCTCACGCGTCCGCACGGCGTGGGGGTTTTCCTCTGGCTCACTGTCGGCCTGTACGACCAGCCGGTACGCGACCTGCTCGGCTACCGCTGGACTGCGCGGGACGAAAAGCTCCACAAACTCGTCGGTCGTGCGATCGGCCTCGGGGGTGCGCTCGTACCGCGGCGTTTCCGCTACCACCCTCGCGCCCGCGCCGGCTGGGACCGCGCCGCCGGCCGAATCTCACCGGACGCCGCAGTGATTCACACCCCGGCCCGCAACCTGCCGCCGGTGGACCGCCGCGATTCGCCCGTCCACTACAGCCCGAAAGTGACCTCACAGCACCGGCCCGGTGTGACACGCTGATGGCGTGTCCCCGACTTCGGCTCGCACGGTAGCGCGCCGGCTGGTTCCGGCCCGTCGCGCTCCGCTCTCGCGCGATGCGGCGGCAAGCCGGATCAGTGCCTACGTCTACGGCAACGTGCTCGTCCTTGCGGCGCTGGTTCCCCTCACCACCAGTCGGCAGTACATCGGTATCGCGATCGTTCTGGGCACCGCGTTCTCCACGTTTCTGGCGCACGTGTTCGCCGAATCGGTTTCACAGAGTGTGCGCTCGGCCCGGACCCTAACCGGCAACGAGCGCTGGGAGGAACTCCGCAACTCCGTCCCGATCCTGTCGTCGGCCTCGTTCCCATGCCTGATCCTTCTCACCGCGTGGGTCGGATGGCTCGAACCACGTACGGCGCAACTCCTCGCCGAGCTGGTCATACTGATCCGCATCGGCTCGACGGTCTTCGTCGTCCAGGGTTTGCAGGGTCGCCCGCCCGGAACGTCGACGGTGTTCGCCGCGGTGGGGATCGCTTTGCTCGCGGGCGTCGTCGTAGCGGTGAAGCTCGTCCTGACGCACTGACCTCGGTCAGCTGGTGAGGGGAACCGGTTCCAGGATCTCCCGGCGCGCTTCGGGCGCCGCTACCCGCAGCGCATCCGCCGACTCGTCGTCCGGCTGGGTCTGCGACCTGATCTCCGCCTCCACGCGCGCCCGGTAGATCTCGACCTCGCGGTCGACCGACGCGTCGTCCCATCCCAGGAGGGGTGCGACGAGGCGTGCCACCTGCTCGGCGCAATGCACCCCGCGGTGGGAGTACTCGATTGCGATCCGGGTGCGCCGCGCCAGAATGTCCTCGAGATGCAAGGCTCCCTCCGCAGCAACCGCATATACCGCCTCCACCTGGAGATAACGCGGAGCGTCGGTCAGCGGCTCGAGCAGCTCCGGCCTCTCCTTTGCATACTCGAGGACCTGGTCGATCATCGAGCCGTACCGGTCGAGCAGGTGCTTGACCCGATAGGGGTGCAGACCGCACTCCTCGGCGAGGGGCATCGTCTGATTGACGAGGGCGAAGTACCCGTCGGCTCCGACGAGGGGCACTTTGTGCGTGATCGACGGGGCGATGCGAGTCGGAATGTCCTCGGCCGCGAGATCGACTGCATCCTCCGCCATCACGCGGTAGGTCGTGTACTTGCCACCGGCGATGGCGACCAGTCCGGGCGCCACCCTCGCGACCGCGTGTTCTCGCGACAGCTTCGAGGTTTCGTCGCTCTCCCCCGCCAGGAGGGGACGGAGACCGGCGTACACGCCGTCGATGTCGTCGTGGGTGAGGGGCACTACGAGCACGCTGTTGACGTGCCCGAGGAGGTAGTCGATGTCGGCCTTCGTCGCAGCGGGGTGGGCGAGGTCGAGGTTCCAGTCGGTGTCGGTGGTCCCGATGATCCAGTGGTTGCCCCACGGAATGACGAAGAGCACCGACTTCTCGGTGCGCAGGATGATCGCCGAATCGCTCACGATGCGGTCGCGCGGAACGACGATGTGGACACCTTTCGACGCCCGCACCCGGAATCGGCCCCGCTGGCGTGAGAGCGCCTGGATCTCGTCGGTCCATACCCCGGTGGCGTTGATGACCGCGCGACCGCGCACCTCGATGACCGAGCCGTCCTCCGAGTCGCGCACGCGCACCCCCGCCACGCCGTCCGCCTCCCGTAGGAAACCCACGACCTGCGTCGACGTTCGCACCACCGCCCCGTAGTGCGCGGCGGTCCGCGCGACGGTCATCGTGTGACGCGCGTCGTCGACGACGGTGTCGTAGTAGGAGATTCCGCCGGTCAGCGCCGAGCGTTTGAGGCCGGGAACCATTCGCAATGCTCCCGCGCGCGTCAGGTGCTTCTGCGCCGGCACCGATTTCGCGCCACCCATCCGGTCGTACAGGAAGATTCCGGCGCCGACGTACGGACGCTCCCACAGCCGATGGGTGAGGGGGAACAGGAACTTCAGCGGTTTGACGAGATGCGGCGCGAGGGTGGTGAGCGCAAGTTCGCGTTCGTGCAGCGCTTCTCGCACCAGCCCGAACTCGAGTTGTTCGAGGTAACGCAGACCGCCGTGGAACATCTTCGAGGATCTGCTCGACGTCCCGGACGCGTAGTCGCGGGCTTCGACGAGGGCGACCCGCAGTCCACGTGTCGCTGCGTCGAGCGCTGCGCCGGCACCCACGACCCCGCCGCCGATGACGACGACGTCGAACTGCTCGGTGGCTAGTTGCCGCCATGCGTCGGCGCGCTGTTGCGGTCCGAGGGGTTGCACACCTGGTTGATTCACCGCACCGCTCCCGTGAGTCGCCGACGTATCTCCGACAAGGCTAGTAGTTTCGACCGCGCAGCGCTGAGTAGTTACTGCTCGGAAGCACCCTGTCCGCACCTATCGAGGAACATCCGTGAACCAGTACATCGCCGCGTTCGACCAGGGCACCACGTCGAGCCGGTGCATCATCTTCGACCACGACGGACACATCGTCGCCGTCGCGCAGAAGGAGCACCGGCAGTTCTTCCCGCAGGCCGGCTGGGTGGAGCACGATCCCGAGGAACTGTGGCTCAACACTCGCGAGGTGGGTGCGGCGGCTCTCGCCAAGGCTGATGTGCGACGGCAGGACATCGCGGCGATCGGCATCACGAATCAACGTGAGACGACCGTCGTGTGGGACCGCGAGACCGGCAAGGCGGTGTACAACGCGATCGTCTGGCAGGACACGCGGACCGACCGGCTCGTCGAGGAACTCGCGGGCGACGCAGGTGTGGACCGGTACCGCGAGGTGACGGGTCTTCCGTTGTCGACCTATTTCGCGGGTCCGAAGGTGCGATGGATCCTCGACAACGTCGAAGGCGCCCGGGAGAAGGCCGCCGCCGGGAAACTTCTCTTCGGCACCATCGACAGCTGGCTCGTGTGGAAATTGACGGGCGGGGCCGGTGAGGACGGACACGGACCGGGAGTCCACATCACCGATGTCACCAACGCGTCGCGGACGATGCTGATGAACCTCGAGACGTTGCAATGGGATCCGGAAATCTGCTCGGAGTTCGGCATTCCCGCCTCCATGCTCCCCGAGATCCGGAGTTCGTCCGAGGTCTACGGACACGCTCGCGAACGCGGCCCGTTCGCCGGCGTCCCCATCGCCGGCATCCTCGGCGACCAGCAAGCAGCAACCTTCGGCCAGGCGTGCCTTTCCCCCGGGGAGGCCAAGAACACCTACGGCACAGGAAACTTCCTTCTCCTGAACACCGGTTCGACGCCGGTCCGCAGCGAACACGGACTGCTGACGACCGTGTGTTACCGCATCGGGGACCGGCCGGCGGTCTACGCGCTGGAAGGGTCGGTGGCGGTCACGGGTTCGCTCGTCCAGTGGCTGCGCGACAACCTCGGAATGCTGAGGACGGCCGCCGAGATCGAGGATCTCGCCGCGTCCGTTCCCGACAACGGCGGGGCCTACATCGTGCCGGCGTTCTCGGGCCTGTTCGCGCCGCGCTGGCGGCCCGACGCGCGCGGTGTGATCGCGGGCCTGACGCGGTTCGTCGAGAAGGGACACCTGGCACGAGCAGCCCTCGAGGCGACCGCCTATCAGACCCGTGAGGTCATCGATGCGATGTACGCCGATTCCGGTGTCGAACTGCACACGTTGAAGGTGGACGGGGGCATGGTCGTGAACGAGTTGCTCATGCAGTTCCAGGCAGACATCCTCGGCGTGCCGGTCGTGCGACCGGTGGTCGCCGAAACCACCGCGCTCGGGGCGGCATACGCAGCCGGCCTCGCCGTGGGGTACTGGAGCGGCGAGGACGACATCCGACGCAACTGGGAAGCCCAGAAGACCTGGGAGCCGACGATGGAACACGACGACCGCGAGCGTCTGTTCTCGGAGTGGAAGAAGGCGGTCGAACGCACCTACGACTGGGCTTGACCACACCGCGTCCTCTCGGTCGGTCACTCCCGCTCGGCGTCACGCCAGAATTCGGGAAGTCTGACGGCCAGAAAGTCTTTCGCTTGCATAGGAAGCGAATGCGTGGTGTCCGGCACGATATCGACCGTCGCCTTCGGGAGACGGCGGGCCCGCTCGGCGGCAGACGCACCTCCGGCAAGCGAATCTCGTTCTGCAATAGCGACGTACGTGGGCATCACCAGCGAACTCAGCGCGACGTCGTTCAACGGTGACGGGGTCGGGAGCTGCGCCGAGAAGTGTTCCGAAGCGGCGGCGATCATCTTTGCCATATCGTCGTTCGGGTCGAACTCGGCGCCTCCCACCTTTCCGAGTGCGGTGTTGTGCCAGCTCTCGGGCAGGAACGGGATGGTCGAGACCATCGTCCAGGCGAGCATTCGCACCGGCGGGTACGCAAAGGTGAACACGGGCTCGAGAAGCGTCAACGAGCGGACGCGCTCGGGGAACCGGTGGGCGTAGGCCGCCGCGCTCGCGCCGCCGAACGAATGACCGACAACGTGAGCGCCCTCGGGTGCGAGTTCGTCGAGCACCTCGGAAATCCACAGTGCCTGCTGCTCGGTCGAGGACAGCGGAACATTCTGGATCGACAAACCGGCATCGCCGAGCGCGTCGAACGCGAGCACACGGCGGTGAGGCAGGAACGTCCCGAGGTTCTCCGCCCACATCGGAACACCCGAAGACATGCCGGGGATCAGGACGACCGGAACTGCACTATCCGCCCCGACCGAGAACCATTCGTACACGCGTACCGATCCGAATCGAGTCGCGATGTCGCGGGTCGCGGTCGGCGGGGGAAGAGCAGACATCGCCCGGTCGTAGGCCTCGACATAGATTTCGCGTCCCTCGGCGTCTCGAAAGTGGCCGACGCCCGGAGCACCGATGAAGAACTGCCAGATCCCCACCACACCCACGGCGGACAGCACGACAACCAGCGCCACCCCGGTGCGGCGCAGCCATCGGTGAGGGCTGCGGCCGCGTCGTGGAACATCCGGCCGGACGTCCGCGCTGTTCGTGCGTTCGCTCATGAGGTATCCCGAGGACGACGATTCGAGTTTTTACAGTATACGCATATTGTAAAGTTCCCGGTATGCCGAAGGTTGTCGATCACGCGCGACGTCGCAGGGAAATCGTGTGGGCTCTGTGGGCCGTCATCCACGAACGAGGCATCGACGGCGTGACCTTTCGGACGGTCGCAGCCGAGGCGGGCGTCTCGATCGGCCGAATTCAGCACTACTTCGAGTCGAAAGAACACTTGATCCGGTGCGGTGCGGAGGAAATCGTGGCCGGCGCCGAGCAGTCCTACCGCGAGGGCGACTCGCACACCGACCCTCGTGCAGCGCTCGATACTCTCCTGACGCAACCTGTTCCGACGACCGTCCCGTCCCTCATCGGCGCCTCGGTCTGGTACGCGTATCTGGCCCGCGCCGTGAGCGATCCGTGGATCCGGGGCTTCATGACGGACGCCTCACGGGGAACGGTCCGTGAGGCGGAGCGGCTTCTCGGTTGCGCCGGGTTCTCGGCACAACACGCGCGCGCCGGGGCGATGCGGTTGGTCGCTCTCAGCAACGGCGCCACGCAATCGGTGCTCATCGGCGCGATGGATGCCGACGTCGCGAACCGCCTCATCACCCAGGAGATCGACCGGACGTTCGACGATACCGACGGACCGATCGCGTCTCGGACCGAGGCGGCCGAACGCACCTACGACCGAACCCACCCGGGTCGATAGTCGTCGGGCACGAGATGCACGACGCGTGTGAGCATCTCGTCTTCCCCGACCTCCGCAGGGTCGGCGAGATAGTACTCCCGCACAGCACCTTCCACAGGCACACCGTCGTCGGCGAGGCGCGCGAACAGGGCGTGGTAGGCGACCGGCAACAGTGCCGGCGCACCGGTGAAGTCCACTCCCGCGAAGACTCCCCCGGGCAGAGTCACGACCTCGGACCCGGTACCCGTATCGACCGGCGCGCCGGGTGCGATCTCCACGCCGACCCCGAAGGACACCTCGCCGTCGAGCGCGGCGGGGTAACGACCCACGACGGGAGCGGTCGTGTCCAGCCCGAGTCGGCGCGCCCGGGCGAGCACCGCCTCGATGGCCTCCGCCGCAGCGTGCTCGAGCGCCTCGGCTGCCGCGGTGGCCTCCCGCCACAACACCCTCCGGTCGGGAATGCGGTGCACGGCGACGGGCAGATCCGTCGCCACCGTAGCTCCGAGGGTGTCGACGAGCGCGAACGAACGTGCCGCCCGAGCGGCCTCACGTTCGATGCGGGCGCGTTCGGCAGCGAGTACTTCGCTCCCCCGCGTCGGATCGTGCAGGATCACCCGGATCGCAGCGATCGAGACGTCGGCGCGGCGCAGCAGCCCGATCCGCAGTGCCGTGGCCAACTGCGCGGGTGTGTAGAACCGGTAGCCGGTGCCCGGATCGACCCGGGCAGGCACCAGCAGACCTTCGCGGTCGTAGTAGCGCAGCGCCTTGATCGTCAGCCGTGCGGCGCGCGCGAATTCGCCGATGCTCATCCAGCGCACCGGTTCGGTCATCGAGCCCCGCCGGTGACCGCAGCGCTCTCGGTGATCTCCGCCGCGTACGGGATGACAGTGATCACGTCCACCAGCAGCCCATCGGGGTCGGTCGTCATGAAGTGCCGCTGGCCGAAGACCTCGTCCCGCAGCGGTGACACGACGGGCAGTCCCGCCTCGACCGCCCCGGCGTAGAGCCGATCGACGTCGTCGACCTCGACCGAGACGAGTACGCCCGCCGGCGTCGTGCGGAACCCCACGGGCACGGTGTGGTGCCCCTGTTCCAGGATCCCCAGCTGCACGACGTCGTTGCCGGGCGCCTGCAGTTGCACGTACCAACCGCTGTCGAAGACGACCGTGAGTTCGAGCAGTCCGGAGTAGAAGTCGCGGCTGCGCGCCACGTCGCGGGCAGGGATAACGGGAAAGATGCTGTTCGTTGTCATGCACCCACCCTCTTTCCTCCCCCGAGGGGGGAGTCAAGCCCCGCGCACGGACGTGACGCCGCGCGGGGATCAGTCCAGGTCGTCGTGGCGCATGAGCTGGCGCGCCGCTTCCGTCACCGAACCGCTCAACGACGGGTACACCGCGAACGTCTGCGCGAGATCCGACACGCTGAGATTGTTCTGCACCGCGAGCGCGATCGGCAGGATCAGCTCGGATGCGGTCGGAGCAACGACGACGCCACCGATCACGACGCCTGTCGCGGGCCGGCAGAAGATCTTCACGAAACCGCGGCGCACACCCGACATCTTGGCTCGCGGGTTGGTGTTGAGCGGGAGCATGACCGTACGAGCGGGTACTTCCCCGGCGTCGATCGTGGCCTGGCTCACGCCCACGGCTGCGATCTCGGGACGGGTGAAGACCGCTGCCGCAACGGTCTTGAGCTTGATCGGGCTGACGCCCTCACCGAGCGCGTGGTACATCGCGATGCGGCCCTGCATCGCGGCGACCGAGGCCAGCGGCAGCAGACCCGAGCAGTCACCGGCGGCGTAGATCCCGGGAACCGCGGTGCGCGACACGCGGTCGACGGGAAGGAAGCCCCCGCGGTCCAGTTCGAGGCCGACCTTGTCGAGTCCGAGACCCTGTGTGTTGGGGACGGAACCGACGGTCATCAGCGCGTGGCTGCCCTCGACGATCCTGCCGTCGGCGAGCAGTACCCGGACGCCCTTCTCGGTGCGCTCGACGGCGTCGGCGCGGGCGTGCTTGACGAGGGTGACTCCCCGTTCTGCCAGGACGTCCTCGAGCACGAGCGCCGCGTCCTCGTCTTCGTGCGGCAACACGCGGTCGCGGCTCGAGACGAGTGTGACGTGCACTCCGGCCTCGGTGTACGCGGAGACGAACTCGGCACCGGTGACGCCCGACCCCACGACCACCAGTTCTTCGGGCAGCGTGTCGAGGTCGTACAACTGACGCCAGGTGAGGATGCGCTCGCCGTCCGGTTCGGCTCCCGGCAGGATTCGCGGGCTCGCGCCGGTCGCGATCAGCACCACGTCGGCGTCGAACACCTTCTCTTCGCCGGTGTGGAGGTTCGCACGGACCTTGTGCGCGGCCATGCCCGGCCGGCTGTCGATGAGTTCGCCGCGTCCCGAGTACAGATTCACCCCGGCGGCCTCGAGCTTGGTGCGGATGTCGGACGACTGCGCACGGGCGAGACTCTTGACACGTTCGTGTACCTGCGGCAGCGCGACGCTGGCGCCTTCGAGTTCGATGCCGAGGTCCTCGGCGCGGCGCATGTCGGTGCGGATGCCGGTCGAGGCGATGAAGGTCTTGGAGGGGACGCAGTCGAACAGAACGCATGCGCCGCCGATTCCGTCCGAATCGATCAGTGACACCGATGCGCCGTATTGCGATGCGACCAGCGCGGCCTCGTATCCCGCGGGGCCGCCGCCGATGATGACGATCCGGGTCATGGTTCTCCTCTGTATCGATTCCGAAGGGTTGTCGGGGGTCACGCAAAACGCACGCTGGGGTGTGCAGGCGTCCCCGACAACGCTATGCCACGACCACGTCGACTCGCATACGGACCTGGTAATGCAGGCGACGAGTGCCCCTGATCTTGCGTCGGGCGGTGACCCGTTAGCCTTATGCTCGTGCCGATCTACGCCGCCTACGGGTCCAACATGCATCCCGAGCAGATGCTGAAGCGCTGCCCGCACTCCCCGATGGCCGGGACGGGTTGGCTGCACGGCTGGCGGCTGACGTTCGCGGGCGCCGACATCGGCTGGGAGGGTGCCCTCGCGACGGTGGTCGAAGATCCGGCGTCGAAGGTTTTCATCGTCCTGTACGACGTCACCGAGGACGACGAACGCAGCCTCGACAGCTGGGAAGGCGCGGAGCTCGGATTCCACCGAAAGATCCGGGTGCGCGTCGACACGGGTGACGGACCGGTCCTCGCGTGGCTGTATGTCGTCGACGGCTACGAGGGCGGCCTCCCGTCCGCGCGCTATCTGGGCGTGATGGCCGACGCCGCCGAGATCGCCGGAGCGCCCGCCGACTACGTGCGGGATCTGCGCACCCGCAACAGCCGCAACGTCGGCCCCGGGCGCCCGGACAGCTTCTAGACTCGACCGGGCGGTCTATCCGACGCCCAGCACCAGATTCGTCATCACCCGGACACCCACGGGCAGGGCTCGCTCGTCGAGATCGAAGCCCGGCTGGTGGATGTCGAGCTGAGGTCCGGTGCCCGACCACACGCCGAGACGGCCCATCGCGCCGGGCACATGCTCGAGATACCACGAGAAGTCTTCCCCGCCACCGGATTGCGGAGTATCGGACAGGGCGTCGGGCCCGACCGGGCGGATCGCATCCTCGAACATGCGCGCCGAGACGTCGTCGTTGACGACGGGCGGTACACCGCGCAGATAGTTCAGCTGGTAGCGGACCCCGGTCGGAGCGAGAAGCCCGTGCACGATTTCCCGCACCATCGGTTCGAGCAGTTGCCAGGTCGCGTGGTCGCCGGTGCGTACGGTGCCGGCGAGCATGCCGGTGCGAGGAATAGCGTTGGGCGCCTTGCCGGCACTGACGGTGCCCCACACCATGACGGTGCCGGTGCGCGGGTCGATGCGACGACTGAGCAATCCCGGCAGCCCGGTGATCACAGCACCCAGGCCGTAGACGAGGTCGCTGGTGAGATGCGGGCGCGAGGTGTGGCCGCCCGGCGAGTCCAGGACGAGTTCGACGGTGTCGGCGGCGGAGGTGATCGCGCCGACGCGCATCCCGACCTTGCCCGCTTCGAGGCGCGGGTCGCAGTGCAGCGCGAAGATGCGCGAGACCCCGTCCAGGCCCCCGGCGGCGACGACGTCGAGGGCGCCGCCGGGCATCACTTCCTCGGCGGGCTGGAACACCAGTCGTACACCGATCGGCAGTTCGGGCAACGACGCGAGCGCGAGCCCGGCGCCGAGAAGGACCGTGGTGTGCGCGTCGTGACCACACGCGTGGGAGACACCCGGCACGGTCGACGCGAACGGCAGGCCGGTCATCTCCTGGAGCGGCAGAGCGTCCATGTCGGCGCGCAACGCGATACGCGGCCCGTCCGCCGGGCCGAGGTCGCAGATCAGGCCGGTCCCGCGGGGCAGGACCTTCGGGACGAGGCCGGCGGCCGTCAGGTGTGCCGCGACGAACTCCGTGGTGGCGTACTCGTGCCGCGCGAGCTCCGGATTGGCGTGCAGGTGCCGACGCCACGCCACCAGATCCTCGGTGTGCGCACCGAGCCACTTCTCCACATACGGATTCATCGGCGCTCGACCCCTTCGAGCAGGCGGCCGCGCTGGAACGGATCGGCGGCGGCGCGTGCAGCGGTAGCGGCGAGAGCGCGCGCGCCGTCCACGACGGCCCGGTCGGCCGACTCGGTGACGCATGCCGCAGCGAACGCTTCCTGATGCGTCACGGCCCCACCGGAGTCCAATCCGATGACCGGGTGGATTCCTGGCATCACGTTCGTCACGTTTCCCATGTCGGTACTGCCCAGCGGGCGCGATCCTTCCTCTTCGGCGGGCAACGGCGTGCGCCCGAGCCCGATGATCTCCTCACGATATGCCTGCACGAGCCAGGGGTCGGGGGTGAGTTCCGTGTATTGCGGCGAGACCGTCCGAATTCGGTGCGTACAGCCGGTTGCGAGAGCCCCGGCGGCGAAACAACCCTCCGCTCGCCTCTCGAGGTCCTCGAGCAGATCGGCCGAGGTCGCTCGCAGGTAATACAGAAGCTCCGTGTGGCTCGGCACGATGTTGGGGGCGGCGCCCCCGTAGCCGACGATGCCATGGATCTGCTGCCCCGGATGCAGGTGCTGACGCAGCAGACCGACCGCGACCTGCGCGACGGTCGCGGCGTCGGCCGCGTTCCGTCCGTATTCGGGAGCCGCCGACGCGTGGGCCTCCCGGCCCAGGTAGTCCACAGCGATGTCGGAGAGTGCGAGCGAGGTCGCACCCGTAATGTCGATCGGCCCGGGATGAACCATCATCGCGGCGCCGACGTCGTCGAACGCTCCCCGTTCGAGCATGAGTACCTTGCCGCCACCGGTTTCCTCGGCGGGCGTTCCGATCACCCGGACGGTGACGCCGAGGTCGTCGGCTAGAGCGGCCAGACCGATCCCCGCGCCGACTGCGGACGCAGCGATGATGTTGTGCCCGCACGCATGTCCGATGCCGGGGAGCGCGTCGTACTCGGCGCAGAACGCGAGCACCAGGTCACCGCTACCGAACCGGGCGTCGAAGGCGGTCGGCAGGTCTGCGATGCCGGTGCGCACCTCGAAACCGCTGCCGCGCAGCACGTCGACGATCTTCGCGGCGCTGCGGTGTTCCTCGAACGCGAGCTCGGGCTCGGCGTGGATCGAATGCGACAGCGAGATCAAGGTGTCGGTAGCAGCCTCGATCGCGCTGTCGGCATTAATCGTCACGCCATCCAGTCTGTCATGCCGGACCTCCCCGACGGATCCGGCGGCAGCGTCAGCCGAGCGTGAAGTTCGACGCGTCCGTCCGTATTTCGAGCGCGGCGATCAGCGGGGCATGCAGACCCCGCTTGATCGTCGAGAGATTCTTCCCCCGGGTTCCGGTGAGCGCAGCCGCGCGTTCGACGGCTGCGGCGAGCACCGTGTCTCCGTCGACCGCGTGTTCGACGATCCCCGCCGCGACCGCGTCGGACCCGCCGAATCGGCGGCCGGTCGTGATGGCCTCGACGGCGGTCTGGATCGGCAGCCGGGACCGCACCAGCGCGGACATGCCCACCGTGAACGGCATGTTCAGCTGTACCTCGGGCAGGCACCAGAATCCGCGGTCCGCGCGCATGACGCGGAAATCGTGCGTCAGCGCGAGCATGGCTCCGGCGCCGAACGCGTGTCCCTGCACGGCGGCGACGGTAGCGGCCGGGAAGGTCAGCATCCGCACGTAGAGGTCGTGCACGGAATCGAGGTATCCGGGCAGTTCGGTGAGGTTCGCGAACACCCAGTCGGTGTCGAGGCCGTTGCTCCAGAACTTCCCCGTCGCCGCCGTCACCAGGGCGGCGGGGCCGTCGTGGGCCTCGACCTCGTCGAGCAACGCGCTGATCGCGGCGAGCCGATCCGGATGGAATCGGTTGTCGGTCGCGTCCGCATCACGGTCGCCGAGGTGCAGTACGAAGACGTCTCCGTCACGTTCGAGGTAGGGCATGCCAGCCAGGATAACGTCTGTGGTTACCCGCGAGTAATGAGCGCTGTGGCATTAGGGTCCGTGTCATGGGACACCCGGACGTCATCCTCGACCCTGCCGCCGAAGCGATCGCGGCCGCCGCCGTCATCGCCGAGCGGTCGGCCGTTCCCGCACACGGGATCGCCGTCGTACTCGGGTCGGGGTGGCGCGCGGCCGTCGAGCGTTTCGGAACCCCCGTCGCCACCGTTCCGATGAGCGAACTCCCCGGCTTCGCGCCGCCCACCGCCGCCGGGCATCCTGGCACCGTGCACTCGGTGCGGGCGGGCGACAACGCGGTCCTCGTACTCGCCGGCCGTACCCACGCGTACGAAGGGCACGACCTCACCCGTGTCGTGCATCCCGTCCGCACGGCGATCGCGGCGGGTGCGCACACGGTGATCCTCACCAACGCGGCCGGCGGCATCGATCCCGAATTCTCCGTGGGACAACCCGTTCTGATTTCCGACCACCTCAATCTCACCGGTCGATCACCGCTGCGGGGAGCACAGTTCGTCGACCTCGTCGACGCGTACTCCGCCGACCTGCGTGCGCTCGCCCGCGAGATCGATCCCACGCTCGCCGAAGGTGTCTACGCGGGACTGCCCGGCCCCCACTACGAGACGCCCGCGGAGATCCGCATGCTGCGCACGCTCGGCGCCGATCTCGTAGGGATGTCCACCGTCCACGAGACGATCGCCGCGCGTGCCGCTGGAGCGCGTGTGCTCGGCGTCTCCCTCGTCACGAATGCGGCCGCAGGCATCACCGGTGAGCACCTCGACCACGCAGAAGTACTCGCGGCAGGGCGTGATGCCGCCACCCGCATGGGCGACCTCCTCCGCGACCTGGCGACCCGGCTGTGACGTTGCGTTTCGGCACCGCTGGGTTGCGCGGCCCGGTGGGCGACGGACCCGACCGGATGAACGTTCCCGTGGTCACGCGTGCCACCGCGGGACTCGCACGCTGGCTTACCGACCACGGGCACGGCGGCGGGACGGTCGTCGTCGGACGCGACGCGCGGACCGGCTCGGCCGATTTCTTCGCCGCCGCCGCCGAGGTACTCGCCGCAGCCGGGTTCGACGTGGTGGCGCTACCTCGCCCGCTCCCGACACCCGTCACCGCGTTCGCGGTACGGGAACTCGGAGCCGTTGCGGGAGTGCAGATCACGGCGTCGCACAACCCCGCCGCCGACAACGGTTACAAGGTGTATCTCTCCGGCGGCGCACAGTTGATTTCACCTGCGGACCGTGAGATCGAAGCGGCCATCGACGCGGCGCCGGACGCTGCGCAGATTCCGCGCGTCACGGTGGTCACCTCCGGGGAGGAGATCGTCGACCGGTATCTCGCGCGGGTGGCGACGTTGCCGCGGTCACGACATCGCGACGTGCGGATCGCCCTGACCCCACTCCACGGGGTCGGCGGGGAGACGGCCGTCGCTGCGCTGCGCGCCGCAGGATTCGACGACGTACACGTCGTGCCCTCGCAATTCGCGCCGGACCCGGCCTTCCCCACTGTCGCGTTTCCCAACCCGGAAGAACCCGGTGCGGCCGACGCGCTGCTCGATCTCGCCGCGTCCGTCGACGCGGACGTCGCACTGGCCTTGGATCCCGACGCCGACCGGTGCGCCGTCGGGGTCCCGACCGCGGACGGATGGCGGATGCTGCGCGGGGACGAGACCGGAGTGCTGCTCGGGGACCGCATCCTCGACTCGGCACCACACGGTTCGCTCGTCGCCACGACCATCGTGTCGTCGACGCTTCTCGGTAAGGTCGCCGCGGCACGCGGCGCCCGGTTCGCCCGGACCCTCACCGGCTTCAAGTGGCTCGCCCGCGCCGGAGACGGACTGGTCTACGCGTACGAGGAAGCGATCGGCCACTGTGTCGACCCCGACGCGGTACGCGACAAGGACGGCGTCGCCACCGCCGTCGTGGTCGCGGACTACGTCGCGGAGCTGAAGGCGTCGGGCCGCACACTCCTCGATGCCCTCGACGACCTGTATCGCGAGTTCGGGATCCATCTGGGCGGGCAGGTCTCGCTGCGGGTGGACGATCTGCAACGCATCGACGCGATCATGGCGAACGTGAGGTCGGCTCCACCGCAGACCCTCGCGGATGAACCTGTCACCGTCACCGACCTGGCGACGGTCGAGGGCCCGTCGAACACCGACGCAATCGTGTTCGAGGGCCCGGCCGTTCGGGTGGTGGTGCGACCGTCCGGAACCGAACCGAAACTCAAGTTCTATCTCGAGGTCGTCGCCCACGGTGACCGCTCCGCCGCGGAGGCGAAACTCGGAGCCCTGCGTACGTGGGCTGTCACCGTCGGCGACGCCGTGAGCTGATCCCGCTCGGGATCAGCGGGGACCGAACTGGCGGTCTCCCGCGTCACCGAGGCCGGGCACGATGTACTTGTTGTCGTTGAGCCCCTCGTCGACCGACGCGGTGACCAGCCGGACCGGATGCCCGGAGGCGGCCAGCGCGTCCACACCCTGCGGGGCCGCGACGACGCACACCGCGGTGATGTCGGTCGCGCCGCGCGCCACGAGCAGATCGAGGGTGTGCACCATCGAACCGCCTGTCGCGAGCATCGGATCGAGCACGAACACCGGCAAGCCGGACAGGTCTTCGGGCAGCGACTCGAGATACGGCACGGGCTCGAAGGTCTTCTCGTCGCGGGCCAGGCCCACGAATCCCACCCGCGCCTGAGGGATCAGAGCGTGTGCCTGGTCGACCATTCCGAGTCCGGCCCGCAGCACGGGGACGAGCAACGGCGGCTGCTTCAGCCGGACGCCCTCGGTGACCGCGACCGGCGACTTGACCTCGAACTTCTCGATCGGCGCATCGCGGACCGCTTCGTAGACGAGCATCTGGGTGAGCTGGCTCAGCGCGTGCCGGAAGGCAGCATTGTCGCTGCGTTCGTCGCGGAGGGTGGCCAGAAGAGAAGCAGCGAGCGGATGGTCGACAACGAGCATGTCCATGCAGAAAAGGATAGAGCGCGCGGGGGCCGGGCCGGAACGAGGGAACCGGACGGGCGTGCGGTGCGTCGAACCCTGATGACGAATGTCCGCGCGTCGCGGCACGCGATGTGACCACGGACACCGCATCGACCACGGGGGGACGGGTGCCGGAAGAACTCGGCGTGATCGGGGAGTTCGAGGGCCCACGGCACGCAGCAGGGAACGCGGCGGTCGACGCCGACACGACCTCGATTGCAGGGTTCGGGCAGGAAGCGACCGTGCTGGCAGAGCAACTGCGCAGTGCGGCACTGCACACGCGCGACGGTGATCCCACTCCGCTCGGGCCCGCATTCGGAGCGGTGGGGGCGGCGTTCGTCGCCGCGCTCGTCGCGACCCACGACGCCCACGGACGCGACCTCGAGCGACTCGGCGACGCGCTGGCCGGCATGGGCTCGGCAGCCGCGGCGTCGGCGGCGGCATACGAGCGTTCGGTTCAGGCCGTCGCGCGTCGCCTGACGGCCACGCAGGACGAGTCGTGATCACGTCCGCGGGCGCCGACCTGCTGACCGCGCCTCTACAGGAGTTGCTCGTCGCCTTCGGATCCGCGTCACCGCCGGGAGGAGACCCGGGCGCTCACGTCCGCGAGGGAGCGCGACTCGCGGAGGAGGTCCACGCCGCCGGCCGGGATGCCGTGGCGGAGCTTGCGTGGGCGTGGGCTGGGCCCGCCGCGGAGAACGCGCTCACGAGCGCCGAACGCGTGGTGTCCGACGTCCTGACCGCCGCCGATCGCGGACTCGACATCGCGGCCGTCGCACTCGAGGCCACCGTCACCGTGGTCACAGGCGCCGCCGAACTGCAACAACTCGTCGACTCCTTCCACGCTTTCGCACAGCAGGCAGCGCCCGTGGCGGGTCTGCCGCACGGTCAGCTGATGCTTCTCACCGTCGCGGTCGAGCACATCGCGGACGGCCTGCACGTGCTCACCCGGGTGGTCTCGTCACTCGCCGACCTCACCGACCGGTTGACCGCGCTGATGCCCGATCCCGGCGGTCAGACTGCGCACTCCCCCACCGATCCCGGAATCCAGGCGCTGACCGGTAGCCGCGCCGGGGGCACCGGAACCGAAGTGGTGCTGCCCGACGGCAGTGTGAGCGTCGCCCCCAACGCCGCCGCGGCGACGGCGGTTCGTCGCGCGCTCGACCAGCAGGGCACCCCGTACGTCTGGGGTGGCACGACGCCGGGACAGGGACTGGACTGCAGTGCTCTGACGCAATACGCGTACGGCGAAGCCGGTGTCGAGATCCCGCGTCTGGCACAGGAACAGGACGTCGGGCAACGAGTCGATGCCGGGTCGGTGCTGCCCGGAGACCTCGCGGTGTGGGACGGGCACGTCGCGATGGTGGTCGGCAACGGACTGATGGTGGAAGCGGGTGACCCTGTCGCGGTCACCCCGATCCGCACGGGCAACGCCGGGATGGCATTCCAGGGCTTCTATCGGCCGACGAGTGTCTGAGCCGCGACACCGGCCGCGAAAGGAGAAGCGCGGGACGGGAACCACGGGGGCGCCGCGTGCGTCCAACCGGCTATGGACTTCACGACCGACATTCCGGCGGCCTCCCCGGTCACCGCGATCGTCCACAACCGTGCGGGCACGATCTCGGTGCGGACCACCGACGACGGTCTTCCGGTCGAACTCCGGATCGATCCGCGCGAACTACGTTACGGCGCCGCCGCACTCGCCGACGAGATCCTGGCACTCAATCGCCGTGCCGCACAGGAGGCGGCGGCGATCCGTCATCGGGACCTTCGCGAACAGGGCGTCCCGAGCGAGGTCGTCGACCGGATGCGCCGGCTGTCGTGCGGCGACGCGACGGCGCCGCCGTACGTCCCGCCGGGCCGGACACGACTCGAGGAGGAAGGCCGATGAGCGAACAGCAGGTGTCGGCGATCGTCGATAGCGTCCGCGGAAGACTCGATGCCCTCGAGACCACACTCGAGGGACTGCACGGCATCCGCGCCGCAGCGCACAGCCCGGACGGGCGGATCGTCGCACGCGTGGACGGGACCGGCGCACTCGCGAACCTCCGGCTCGAGGAGGCGGCATGCCGGATGGATGCACGCGAACTCGCGGCATCGATTCTCACGACGGCCCGTGCAGCGGCGGAAGCAGCCGCGATGCAGCGGGTCGCGCTGATGGACGACCTCCGGAGCGCGCTCCGTTGAGGTGCTCGGTGCCACCCCGCCTATATTCTCGGCGTCGACATCGCTAGGCTTCCCGCCATGGCTGGAGACATCGTCCCGATAGAGCTCGGTCTCACCGACGGCGACCTCGTGACCCTGTGGGCACCGCGCTGGCGTGAGGGCGACGACGAATGGGAGGCGTTTCTCGGCCACGGGGACGACCTCTACGGATTCCCGACGGTTGCCGCGCTCGTGGCGTTCGTCCGTTCCGGCGGCGACAACGACCTTGTGGAGCATCCGGCGTGGCCCGTGGTCTCCAAGCTCGCCGCCGTCGAGTTCGAACCCGACGCCGCCCATTCGTACGACCTGATCGGCGTACCGGAACTGGCGGCTGCCGACCCCGACGCCGAATCGATCTCCGAACTGCAGGACACGTTCGACATCGTGAGCATCCTGGGCGATGTGTGCGAACTCGACGTGGTCACCAAGTTCTTCGAGCGCGCCGAGATCGACACCCTGATCCGCGACGGCGCTTCGGCGGTGGCGGGGCGTGAGGGCCGCGAGCTGTGGAACAGCGTCGGCACAGCGATCGCCGACGACTGGGACGCGGTGATCGACGCGCTCGACGCCGTGGTCAAGACGCCGGTAGTGGACGAAGCGGTCGTGGCCGAGATCGAGTCGGAACTCGTGGCCTCCGACGAGAACGAACTGGAAGCGGACGACACCGTCCAGGACGAGGTCGACAACGACGAATACGAGTTCCTGGACGAAGACGACGACGAGGACGACTTCTGGGCCTCGGTCGGCATCGACCCCATCAAGATCATCACTTCGGAAGGCACCTGGTTCACGCTGCGGTGCTACCTGGAGGACGACGCGTTGTTCCTGGGCCGCGAGGGCAGGATCTTCGTCTTCCCCTCCGAGCGCAACCTGGCGCGGTATCTGGCGGACAACCACGACCATGACCTGGCCCCGCTGGAAACCTACGAAGAGGTTCGCATCGCGGCTGTGGACGGTTCGCTCGAGGTCTCGGTCATCGACGACAACGTCTACGTGCTCACCGGCATCGCCGACGACATCACCGAGGGCGTCGCGGCGGTCGATCCGGAACAACTCGAGCTCGCTGTCGAATTGTTCACCGACGCTGCCGGTTACGCGAACGACAACTCCACGGACGCTGCGCTCGCAGGCTCGACGGAGCTGGGCTGGTTCGTCAACTACGTGCTCGAGCCCGACACGAGGCGCCTCGCTCCGAGCGCACCGTTCGACGCCGAAGCGCTCGCGTGGCGGGAACTCGAGCGCGAGTTCGAAGCACGGCTGAACAAGTACTGATCGCCTGCCGCGTCAGCCGCCCGGCTCTTCCTTGTCAGCCGATCAGTACGGCGTAGCCCGGTTTGATGACATCGTCGATCAGTTCGAGGCGCTGGTCGAACGGCAGGAACGCCGACTTCATCGCGTTGATCGTGAAGCGTTCGAGGTCGGCCCAGCCGTAGCCGAACATGTCGGCGAGTTGCACCATCTCCTTTGTCATGGTGGTGTCGCTCATCAACCGATTGTCGGTGTTGACGGTGACGCGGAAGCGCAACCGCGCGAGCAGGTCGAACGGATGTTCCGCGAGTGTCAGCACGGCCCCGGTCTGCACGTTGGAACTCGGGCACAGCTCGAGCGGGATGCGCTTGTCGCGGACGTAGCTCGCCAGCAGCCCGAGCCGTGGCTCACCGTTCTCGCCCAGCACGATGTCGTCGAGGATGCGGACGCCGTGACCGAGCCGGTCGGCGCCGCAGAACGCGACAGCCTCATGGATGGACGGCAGACCGAACGCTTCTCCGGCGTGGATTGTGAAGTGCGCGTTGGCAGCCCGGGTGTACTCGAACGCGTCGAGGTGGCGACTGGGCGGGTTGCCTGCTTCTGCGCCGGCGATGTCGAAGCCCACGACACCGCGATCGCGGAACCGCACCGCGAGTTCGGCGATCTCCCGCGATCTCGCGGCATGCCGCATCGCCGTGAGCAGGCACCCGATCCGGATGTCGCGCCCGGCGGCCCGGGCCTCCGATTCACCGGCCCGGAAACCTTCGAGCACGTGCTCGACCACCTCGTCGAGTGTCAGCCCCCGCTCGAGGTGCTGCTCGGGCGCGAATCTGACTTCGGCGTAGACCACCCCGTCGTCGGCCAGATCCGCCACACACTCACGCGCCACCCTCTCGAGGCCCTCGGGGGTCTGCATCACCGCCACCGTGTGCTCGAACGTCTCGAGATACCGGACGAGGGTCCCGCTGTCGGCCGACTCGCGGAACCAGCGCGCGAGGTCCTCCTCGGTATCCGCCGGAAGCGACCAGCCGCACGCGTCGGCGAGTTCGAGGACGGTGCCCGGCCGTAGCCCACCGTCCAGATGATCGTGGAGGAGAACTTTCGGCGCGAGCTTCACCGACTCGGCCGAACCGTCGAACAATCCGGGAACCAACGACTTGTCGCTCATGTGTCGGGACGGTAGTCCGCTAGGGCGTGATCCGCTCGACGATCAGCGGGCGCGGCGCCGGCGCCGTGTCGGCTATACGGATCCCGCCACGCAGTGCCGCCGCGGCAGCGTGAAAGCGCCCGGGCGTGTCGGTGTGGAGCGTCGCAACGGGTTGCCCTTGACGGACGGTGTCGCCGACGACGGCGTGCAATTCGACCCCCGCGCCCGGCTGGACGACCTGGCCCTGGTGTTCACGTCCGGCTCCGAGCCGCCACGCCGCCTTCCCGACCGCGAGAGCATCGAGTTCGGCCAGCACACCGTCTGCGTCGGCACAGACCGTTTCGGTGTGCGACGCGACGGGCAGGACTGCGTCCGGGTCTCCGCCCTGCGCCGCGATCATCGACCGCCACCGGTCCATGGCGCTGCCGTCGCGCAGGCGCTCGGCCGGGTCCACATCGTCGATTCCCGCAGCAGCGAGCATCTCCCGGGCCAGGGCGAGGGTGAGCTCCACGACATCGGCGGGTCCGCCACCGGCGAGCACCTCGACGGCCTCGCGAACCTCGAGCGCGTTGCCTGCCGTACGCCCGAGCGGAGTATCCATGCGGGTGATCAACGCGGTGGTGGGCAGGTCGGCGTCGGTACCGAGTTCGACCATGATGCGGGCGAGTTCTCGTGCCTCGCCGAGCTCGGTCATGAAGGCCCCGGTGCCGACCTTGACGTCGAGCACGAGGGCGCCGGCACCTTCCGCGATCTTCTTGCTCATGATCGAACTGGCGATGAGCGGGATCGATTCGACCGTCCCGGTGACGTCGCGAAGCGCGTAGAGCTTGCGATCGGCGGGGGCGAGATCGGCGCCCGCTGCACACACGACCGCCCCGACGTCGGGGTCGGTCAGGATCTCGGCCATCTCCGTGGTGGTCAGGTCGGCTCGCCACCCGGGAATCGACTCGAGTTTGTCGAGGGTGCCGCCGGTGTGTCCGAGTCCCCGGCCGGACAGCTGCGGGACCGCGGCACCACACGCTGCGACGAGCGGCGCGAGAGGCAGGGTGATCTTGTCGCCCACCCCGCCTGTGGAGTGCTTGTCCACGGTGCGCAAACCGAGTCCGGTGAAGTCGAGCCGGCGTCCGGAATCGGTCATCGCGGTGGTCCACCGTGCGATTTCCGCGCGGCTCATGCCCCGGAACCAGATGGCCATCGCGAGGGCGGACATCTGTGCGTCGTCGACGACGCCGTGGGTGAACGCTTCGATCACCCAGTCGATCTCGGCGCCGGAAAGTTCATGTCCGTCACGTTTGCGATGGATGATGCCGATGATGTCAGGCATTTCGCCCCCGCTCGGCCTGCACGGCGGCGAGTTGGTCGGGACCGAAGGCATCGGGCAGCAACTCGGACATGGTCCGCGGGCGGGGATCCCAGTCGACGACGAGCTCGGGCCCTCCGTGCTCGAGGAGAAGCTGGCGGCAGCGTCCGCACGGCATCAGAATTTCGCCTCGCGCGTCACACACCGTCACGGCGACAAGACGCCCGCCACCCTCGGAAAACAAGTTACCGACGAGTACAGTTTCGGCACAAAGTCCCAGCCCGTGTGAGACATTTTCCACATTGCACCCGGTCACTATGCGACCATCGACCGTGAGGGCCGCGGCCCCGACGGGAAAGTTCGAATACGGCGCGTAGGCACGTGTCATAACGTCATGTGCTTTGGCGCGCAACATTTTCCAGTCAATGTCCGGCATAGTTGATCATCCTGTCACGGTGGCACAGGCAACGTTCAGGTGCCCCCTCGGGCCGCCGTCACAGTTGGAAAGGCAAACCTAACTTGCCTTTTGGGGGCAGTACGAATCGGCTACGAGATTAGTTCCAAGGTTTGCGTTGGGTTTAGAGTCGATCCAAGTCGGTTCCGGTTCGTCGAGCCCGTGCTGCGGTATTCCCCGACAGTAATGAACGGCTCGACGCGTCCACCATTGACGTTGGAGGCACAGCACTCGATGAGCAGCACGACTGAAGCCGCCCCCGCACAGGCGGGGCGCACACGGTCGCTTTACCGGGGGGACCCCGGCATGTGGTCCTGGGTTCTACACCGGATCACCGGCGTGGCGACCTTCTTCTTCCTATTCGTCCACGTCTTGGACACCGCACTCGTCCGGGTCAATCCCGAGACCTACGACAGTGTCATCGAGACCTACAAGAACCCGATCGTCGGTCTCATGGAGATCGGTCTCGTCGCGATGGTGCTCTACCACGCGCTGAACGGTCTGCGAGTCATGCTCATCGATTTCTGGTCCAAGGGCCCGAAATACCAGCGAGTGATGCTCTGGACCATTCTCGCGATCTGGGTCGTGGTGATGATCCCCGCGGCCGGACGCATCTTCTACAACATGTTTGCGGGGCACTGACATGAGCGAAGCAAAGACCCTGGGCACGTCGTACGACCGCCCCGCGAGCCTGGACAACCCGCGCTCCCCGCGCCGTGTCTCGAACAACAACTTCGAGCTCTACGCGTGGCTGTTCATGCGCCTGTCCGGCCTCGCCCTCATCATCCTGGTGCTCGGTCACCTGTTCATCATGCTGATGCTCGACGACGGTGTGCACCGCATCAACTTCGCCTTCGTCGCGGGTCGCTGGTCCAGCCCGTTCTGGCAGGTCTGGGATCTCTCGATGCTCTGGCTTGCGCAGTTGCACGGCGGTAACGGCCTGCGCACCGTCATCGCGGACTACGCACGCAAGGACTCCACCCGGTTCTGGCTCAACACGATCCTGGTCGTGTCGATGATCCTGATCATGGGTCTGGGCACCTACGTGATCTTCACCTTCGACCCCAACATCACCGCGAGCTAGGGGAGCCAGTACTCCATGCAGGAACATCGTTACGACGTAGTCATCGTCGGTGCCGGCGGCGCCGGCATGCGCGCGGCCATCGAAGCCGGCCCCCGCGCCCGCACCGCGGTGCTCACCAAGCTCTACCCGACGCGCAGCCACACCGGCGCGGCGCAGGGCGGCATGTGCGCGGCCCTCGCGAACGTCGAGGAAGACAACTGGGAATGGCACACCTTCGACACCGTCAAGGGCGGCGACTACCTCGCCGACCAGGACGCCGTCGAGATCATGGCGAAGGAAGCCATCGACGCGGTGCTCGACCTGGAGAAGATGGGTCTTCCCTTCAACCGCACGCCCGAAGGCAAGATCGACCAGCGCCGGTTCGGTGGCCACACCCGCGATCACGGCAAGGCACCGGTGCGTCGCGCCTGCTACGCCGCCGACCGCACCGGCCACATGATCCTCCAGACGCTCTACCAGAACTGCGTCAAGCACGACGTCGAGTTCTTCAACGAGTTCTACGCGCTCGACATCGCGCTGACCGAGACGCCGGACGGCCCCGTCGCGACCGGTGTGATCGCGTACGAAATGTCCACCGGCGAGATCCACGTCTTCCACGCGAAGTCGATCGTGTTCGCCACCGGCGGCTCGGGCCGTATGTACAAGACGACGTCCAACGCGCACACCCTCACCGGTGACGGCATGGGCATCATCTTCCGCAAGGGCCTGCCGCTCGAGGACATGGAATTCCACCAGTTCCATCCGACAGGTCTCGCGGGTCTGGGCATCCTCATCTCGGAAGCCGTCCGAGGCGAGGGCGGCATCCTCCGCAACGCCGACGGCGAGCGCTTCATGGAGCGGTACGCGCCCACCATCAAGGACCTCGCGCCTCGCGACATCGTCGCCCGGTCCATGGTGCTCGAGGTGCTCGAGGGTCGCGGTGCCGGACCGAACAAGGACTACGTCTACATCGACGTGACCCACCTCGGCGAGGACGTCCTCGAGGAGAAGCTGCCCGACATCACCGAGTTCGCGCGCACCTACCTCGGCGTCGACCCGGTCACCGAGCTCGTCCCCGTGTACCCGACCTGCCACTACGTGATGGGCGGTATCCCCACCAACGTCGACGGTGAAGTTCTGCGGAACAACACCGAGGTCGTCAAGGGTCTCTACGCCGCAGGCGAGTGCGCCTGCGTGTCCGTGCACGGCGCCAACCGTCTCGGCACCAACTCGCTCCTCGACATCAACGTGTTCGGCCGTCGCGCCGGCATCGCGGCTGCCGAGTACGCGAACGGTCACGAGTTCGCCGACCTCCCCGAGGAGCCGACGAAGTACGTCGACGAGTGGCTCGACCGGATCCTGCACGCCGGTGGCAAGGAACGCGTCACCGACATCCGCAGCGATCTGCAGCAGACGATGGACAACAACGCGTCGGTCTTCCGCACCGAGGAAACCCTCACGCGGGCGCTCGACGACATCCATGAACTGAAGAAGCGTTACAAGGAGATCACCGTCCACGACAAGGGCAAGCGCTACAACAGCGACCTGCTCGAGGCCGTGGAACTCGGCTTCCTCCTCGAGATGGCCGAGGTCACCGTGGTCGGCGCGCTCAACCGCAAGGAGTCCCGCGGCGGCCACGCGCGCGAGGACTACCCGGACCGCGACGACGCCAATTACATGCAGCACACGATGGCGTACAAAGTAGGTGAGGACCTGATCTCCGACATCCGCCTGGATTACAAGCCGGTGGTCCAGACCCGGTACGAGCCGATGGAGCGGAAGTACTGATGACAACAGTCGAACGAACAAACGACACCGCCGCCGCGGATCTGCCTCCTGTTCCCGAGGGCGCCGTGATGGTCACGCTCAAGATCGCACGGTTCAACCCGGAGGACGACAAGGGTCAGCACTGGGATTCGTTCCAGGTGCCGGCACTTCCCACGGACCGCATGCTCAACCTGCTGCTGTACGTGAAGGGCTACCTCGACGGCACCCTCACCTTCCGTCGTAGCTGCGCCCACGGCGTCTGCGGCTCCGACGCGATGCGGATCAACGGCGTCAATCGTCTGGCGTGCAAGATCCTGATGAAGGACATGCTCCCCAAGGACGGCAAGCCGGTCACGATCACCGTCGAGCCCATCCGTGGCCTGCCGGTCGAGAAGGACCTGATCGTCGACATGGAACCCTTCTTCGACGCGTTCCGCGCCGTGAAGCCGTTCCTCATCACGACGGGCAACGAGCCGACTCGCGAGCGCATCCAGTCGCAGGCCGACCGCGCGCGGTTCGACGACACCACCAAGTGCATCCTCTGCGCCTGCTGCACCACGTCGTGCCCGGTGTACTGGAGCGACGGCAGCTACTTCGGTCCCGCTGCCATCGTCAACGCTCACCGCTTCATCTTCGATTCGCGTGACGAAGGTGCTGCCGAGCGTCTGGACATCCTCAACGACAAGGAAGGCGTGTGGCGCTGCCGCACCACCTTCAACTGCACCGACGCATGCCCTCGCGGCATCCAGGTGACGAAGGCCATCCAGGAAGTCAAGCGCGCACTGATGTTCGCTCGCTGACACCGGACCGACGAAAGCGCGGGCCCGGCTCCCCTCGGGGAGCCGGGCCCGCGCTTTCGTTCGCGCGGTGGGTCTCGGCGTACCCGCTCCGCACGGACGCACGCAGTCACCGGCGACGTAGGCGCACCGCCGCGAGGACACCGCCGAGAACGCCCGCTCCGAACAAGGCGATCCCCCGTCGCGCATCGAGTCCGTCGCGGATCTCGAGGCGCGGAGTGATCACGACGGTGTCCGGCGCGGGACGGTGTGCCAGAGCCAGATTCGCGCGCGACGATGCCGCCAGCGCGGTACAGAACAGAATCAGGCGCGCGGTGAGATTGGCGAACACGAGCAGACCGAGGATCGGACCGAACGCGACACCGGCAGGCCCGACCAGCACCCTTTCGAGGTAGAGCGAGCCGGCCTGCTTGAGAATCTCGAATCCGATTCCGGCGAGCATTCCGGCGACGATCGCGCTGTGGAACGCGACGGGTTCGCGCGGCAACCGCGCGATCACCCAGGTGAACACAGCCGTGGTCGCGGCGATGGAGAAGAGCAGCGCTGCGATGCGGAGGGCCACTCCGATACCGACGATGTTCTCGAGATTGAAGAATTCGACCACCCGGCGCATGATCGGTCCGCTGCTGACGGCGGACAGACCGAGCGAGACCGCCATGGCCAGTGCGAGGCCGAGCAGTGCCGCACCGTCCTTGAGCTTGACGATCACGAAGTTCGGCTTGTCCCGGGCGTAGTCCCACATCGCTGTCAGGGCGTCCCGGAGGTTCGACATCCACGCGAGCCCGGCGTACACCGCGGCAAGCGAGCCGATGAGACCCACCGTGCTACGCGCGTTGATCGCGGAGTCGATCAGGTTCTGGACCGTGCCGCCGAGTTTCCCGGGAATGTTCTGAGCGATCGCGTCGCGCACCTCGTCGAGCAACTCGGGCCGCCCGGCGAGCACGAAACCGACGAGCGCGAAACCGACCATGATGATGGGCACGATCGCGAGAACCGTGAAGTAGGTCAGCCCGGCGGCGTAATAGTCCCCCTTCTGGCTCTGATAGCGGTCCACAGCCCGCATCAGACGGTCGAACGAAGGATGTGCGGCGCGCTGACGCTCGAGAAAACTCGGCTTCTTGTCGCCATCAGGCTCGCCGGCCATCAGGGGAACTCCTTCGTCTACTTTCGGGGCAGGAATCCAACCCTGTCATAGACCTGCGCCAGCGTGCGGGACGCAACCTCACGGGCCCGATCCGCGCCGTGCTCGAGTATCCGGAGCAGTTCCGCCTCGTCGCTCAGGTACTCGTCGACGCGCGCGCGGATCGGTGTGACGAACTCGGTGAGCACCTCTGCCGTGTCGGCCTTCAGATCGCCGTAGCCCTTGCCCTCGTAGCCCGCGACGAGGTCGTCGATGCTCCGTCCGGACAGGGCCGACTGGATCGTGAGGAGATTCGAGACGCCGGGCTTGGTCTCGCGATCGAACCGGATCTCGCGCTCGTTGTCGGTCACCGCCGAGCGGATCTTCTTCGCCGACACCTTCGGGTCGTCGAGGAGATTGATCAGGCCCGCGTCGGTCGCCGCGGACTTGCTCATCTTCGCGGTCGGGTCCTGCAGGTCGTAGATCTTGGCGGTTTCCTTGACGATCATCGGCTCCGGTACGACGAAGGTCTTCCCGAAACGGGAGTTGAACCGCTGAGCGAGATCGCGGGTGAGTTCGAGGTGCTGGCGCTGATCCTCGCCCACGGGAACGTGGCTGGCGCGGTAGAGCAGGATGTCGGCGGCCATGAGGATCGGGTACGTGAACAGCCCGACTCCCGCGTGGTCGGTGCCCTGCTTCGCGGCCTTGTCCTTGAACTGCGTCATTCGCGATGCTTCACCGAATCCGGTGATACAGCTCAGAACCCACGCCAGTTCGGCATGTTCGGGCACCTGGCTCTGCACGAAGAGCACCGACTTCTCCGGGTCGATGCCGATGGCGAGCAACTGCGCGGCGGAGACGAGCACACGCTTGCGGAGGAGTTTGGGTTCGTGCGGAACCGTGATCGCGTGCAGGTCGGGGATGAAGTAGAAAGCGTCGTTCTCGTCCTGCGCGGGAACCCACTGCGCCAGCGCACCGAGGAAGTTCCCGAGATGGAAGGAATCCGAGGTGGGCTGGATGCCGGACAGCACACGCGGGCGCGCCTTGGGCTTCGTGGTGTTCGGAACTGCAGTGCTCGACATGCGTTCGATAATTTCACGAATCGATTCGGGTGATGCCACCGAGGTCCGCCTGTGCGCCCGGCGCGCCGGCGCTCAGTCGAAGGTAACCGTCACCGGCGCGTGGTCCGACCACCGTTGGTCATAGCTCGCCGCCCGCTCCACACGGGCATCGGTCACCCGCGCGGCGAGCGCCGGGGTCACGAGGTGGTAGTCGATCCGCCACCCGGCGTCGGTGTCGAATGCTTTGCCGCGGTACGACCACCACGAGTACGGGCCGGCCACGTCGCCGTGGACGTCGCGGACCACATCCCGCCATCCGGCGGCGAGCAGGTCCGCCACCCAGGCTCGTTCGCCCGGAAGGAACCCCGACTTCTTGACGTTGCCCTTCCAGTTCTTGATGTCCCGCTCAGTGTGGGCGATGTTCCAGTCGCCGCAGACGACCATGTCCCTGCCCTGGGCGGTCACCGCCGCCGATCGTTCCGCGAGGTACGCCCCGAAGCCCTTCATGAAGCGCTCCTTGTCGTCCTGCTTGGGCGTCTGCGCCTCGCCGGTGGGCAGGTACAGGCTTGCGACCGTCACGCCGCCGAAGTCCGCCTCGATGTACCGGCCCGCGGCAGCGAATTCCTCCGCGTCGAATCCCACGCGCACCGCGTCGGCGGGAGTGCGCGACAGGATCGCCACGCCCGCTCGTCCCTTCGCCGACGACTCGGCTCCGACGCAATGCCAGCCGGCTTCCAGCGCGGGTGCGATCGCGGCGTGGAACTGCTGCTCGGTCGCGCGAACTTCCTGGAGGCAGACGATGTCGGCCGCCGACCCGGCCAGCCAGGCAAGCAGACCCTTGCCGGCGGCGGCGCGCACGCCGTTGACGTTCACGGTGGTGATGATGAGCGACACGCGGGTCACCGTATCCGACGTATCGGACTGTTCCGGCGCGCGGCGTACCCGTTCGTGGCGTGCACCACCCCGGATGCGGGCGCGCCCGTGCACCGGTCCCGGAAACACAACGGGACGCCCCGAAGGGCGTCCCGTGTTCGTGCCGGTGTGAAGAGAACCGGGTCAGGCGCGAGCCTTCTGCAGGTTCTCGTCGAGCGCGCCGAGGAACTCCTCGGTGGTGAGCCAGGCCTGCTCGGGGCCGACGAGCAGTGCGAGGTCCTTGGTCATCTGACCGGATTCGACGGTCTTGATGACGACGTCCTCGAGCTGCTGTGCGAACTCGATCACCTCGGGGGTGTTGTCGAGCTTGCCGCGGTGCTCGAGACCACGGGTCCAGGCGAAGATCGACGCGATGGGGTTCGTCGACGTCGGCTTGCCCTGCTGGTGCTGACGGTAGTGGCGAGTCACGGTTCCGTGAGCAGCCTCTGCCTCGACGGTCTTGCCGTCCGGCGTCATCAGGACCGAGGTCATCAGGCCGAGCGAACCGTAGCCCTGCGCGACGGTGTCGGACTGCACGTCGCCGTCGTAGTTCTTGCATGCCCAGACGTAGCCACCCTCCCACTTGAGCGAGGAGGCGACCATGTCGTCGATGAGGCGGTGCTCGTAGGTCAGGCCCGCGGCGTCGAACTCGGCCTTGAACTCTTCCTCGTAGATCCGCTGGAACTCGTCCTTGAACATGCCGTCGTAGGCCTTGAGGATCGTGTTCTTCGTCGACAGGTACACGGGGTAGTTGCGCTGCAGACCGTACGAGAGCGATGCGCGCGCGAAGTCCTGGATGGACTTCTTGTAGTTGTACATACCCATGACGACGCCGCCGTCGTCGGGGATCTGGCACACCTCGTGCTGGATCGGCTCGCTGCCGTCCTCCGGGGTGAAGGTGATCGTCACGGTGCCCGGACGATCGACCTTGAAGTCTGTGGCGCGGTACTGATCACCGAACGCGTGGCGACCGACGATGACGGGCTTGGTCCAGCCCGGCACCAGACGCGGCACGTTGGAGATGATGATCGGCGCGCGGAAGATGGTGCCGCCGAGGATGTTACGGATGGTGCCGTTGGGCGACCGCCACATCTTCTTCAGGCCGAATTCCTCGACCCGGGCCTCGTCCGGCGTGATCGTCGCGCACTTGACGCCGACGTTGTGCTTCTTGATCGCGTTGGCCGCGTCGATGGTCACCTGATCGTCGGTGGCATCGCGGTGCTCCACACCGAGGTCGTAGTATTCGAGATCCACATCCAGGTACGGATGGATCAGCTTGTCTTTGATGAACTGCCAGATGATGCGGGTCATCTCGTCGCCGTCGAGTTCGACGACCTTACCTTCAACTTTGATCTTGGACATGTGCGCTTCTTGTCCTCCTAGGACGTTTACTTGGTCCCCAATCGACCGCACTTTGTGAGCGCAATCGCCTCGGCTCGGTACGAGCGAGCATGGCCCTGTCCCACGTACTGACAGCGACCAAACATGACAAGCGTACTGCTATTCGACGCGTCCGCAAAGCGGCAATACCGCCATACGACAACTACCGACCGGTAACCTTGCCGCTGGTCACAGCCACTACGAGACCCCGTGCCCCTCGTCACGCGAGAGTCGCTAGACTTTCCGCGAGGTCATGAGTGCCAGCGTGAAGCCCCGGCTTGCTGGCCGGCAACCCTCCAGCCAGGGTGGGGTGCTCCGGGTGAGGACACGGTCGTCGGAACACCGACGGCAAGCCGGTTCCGGGAGGGTGAGATGACGAGCTGTCACGAACAGCTTCCACTCCAGCCCTCCCCCGTGGTTAAGGACACGATGAGCGACACCCAGAACACCCTCCCAGCGAGCAGCAGGGCCGCCGAGTCGCTCCCGGGCGTCTGCTTCACCACCCTCTCGCTCCGCGCCGAGGCGGTCAACCCATGACCACGGATACGGAGCCTGTGTCCGTCGAACTGCCGCCCGCCGACGGTCGCCTCGGGAAGATCGGCATCGGCACCCTGATGCTCGAGAGCGGCGAGTCGCTGCCCGACGTCACGATCGCGGTTCAGCGGTGGGGTGCACTCTCTCCTTCCCGCGACAACGTCGTCCTCATCGAGCACGCCCTGACAGGTGATTCGCACGTGACCGGCCAGGCCGGTCCGGACCATCCGTCGCCGGGCTGGTGGTCGGGAATGGTCGGTCCCGGAGCCCCGCTCGACACCGATCGCTGGTGCGTGATCTCCACCAACGTGCTCGGCGGCTGCCGTGGCACCACCGGCCCGGGAAGCCTCGCGCCCGACGGTAAGGCCTGGGGCTCGCGCTTCCCGCAGATCACCGTGCGCGACCAGGTCGCTGCCGAGGCAGCACTGCTCGACGCACTCGGCATCGACACACTCGCCGCAGTGACCGGCGGCTCGATGGGCGGCATGCGCACGCTCGAGTGGATCGTCACCCACCCCGACCGGGTACGTTCCTCGCTGGTTCTCGCGACCGGCGCACGCGCGACCGCCGACCAGATCGGGATGCAGAGCACGCAGATCGCAGCGATCACCGCCGATCCCGACTGGCAGGGCGGTGACTACTACGGCACCGGACGCATCCCCGCGACCGGTCTCGGCATCGCCCGCCGGATCGCCCATCTGACGTACCGCACCGAATTCGAACTCGATGCCCGGTTCGCGAACCACCCCCAGGACGGCGAGGACCCGTGGCGTGGTGGGCGGTACTCGGTGGAGGGTTACCTCGAGCACCAGGCAGACAAGCTCGTGGCACGGTTCGATCCGGGCACCTACGTCGTGCTGTCCGAAGTGATGAACCGTCACGACGTGGGCCGCGGCCGCGGCGGCGTCGAAGCCGCACTCGGTTCCACGCCGGTGAAGACCATCGTCGCCGGTGTCGACTCGGACCGCCTCTATCCGCTGCGGTTGCAACAGGAGATCGCCGACGGGCTGCCCGGAGCCGACCGGCTGCGCGTCCTGACCTCCCGCAACGGCCACGACGGGTTCCTCACCGAGGCTGAAGCCGTCGCGAAGCTGCTCGACGAACTGATGGTGCTCGCGCAGCGGTAGCCGTACTGCGGGGAAATCGATCGGACGAGGGAAGAGGGCCGGCCGTTTCGGCGGCCCTCTTCACGTCTGTCTGCGGTTCAGTCGGCCGAGGAAGTCGCTGCCGCGGTGACGACGCGGGCGAGGTCGCCGGGGCGGCTCCACATCGGCCAATGCCCTGTCGGCAGGTCGACGAGGTCGACCCGCTCCAGGTTCGACACTTCGGCGAACATGGGATGCCCCGCGTCGGCCAGCTCCATGATCTGGGTGCTCGGGATCGAGCAGCACACCAGCGTGGTCGGGACCGCCCGACGCGCATCGTTCGTGAGCTCGACTCGCCCGCGGAGGACGGGACCCGGTTCCGGGACGGCCCTGGCCCGGAAGTGCTCGAGAGCTTCGGCGCTCAGTCCCTCGAGGCTGGCCTGCTCCCCCAGCGCGTCGAAGGGCGGCAGCGGAAACTCGTCCAGATCCTCGGGCGCATCCGGCGCGAAGACACTGCCGGACGCGACGGGCCCACTGTCGACCCACACCACTCGGCGGACACGTTCAGGATGCCGATCGAGTACGAGGCTTACCGGCGCGTTGGCTCCGCTGTGCGCTACAAGGACGACCGGCTCGGCCTCCGAGGCCTCCACCTGGGTCATGGTCTGTTCGATCGCCGTCACCTGGTCGTCGAGCGTCCGGGAGGCCCGATCGGGGTCCCGTTCGTCGAGGCCGGGAAGCGTCATCGGGATGGCTCGCCGGCCGTCGGCGGTCAGGTGTTCCAGCACTTCGTCCCATGCCCATGCCCCCAGCCAATGGCCGGCGATCAGGATGATGGTCGGGCTGCTCGCGTTGTTCGTCACACCACGATGCTCTCGCGCCTCCAGGACAACGGTATGTCACCATTTCTGACATGATTTTTCGTCCGGGGCTGGAAACGAACCGGGGTGGGACATGAAGAGGGCGGAGCGGCTCCACGCGCTGTCCGAGATGCTGCGACGCAGCGGACCGCGTGGATGCACTGCCGAGCGACTGGCACGAGAGTTCGGCGTGTCCGTGCGGACGGTCAAGAGAGACCTCACCGCGCTCGAGAACAGCGGCGCGCCGATCTGGTCGCGCCCGGGTCCGGGCGGTGGCTACGGGCTGGTCGCCCGAGGAACCCTGCCACCGGTCACGCTGACCCCAACGCAGGCGGTGGCACTACTTGCCGCGGTCTCTGCCGCACCCGATGCTCCGTACGCCGATCTCGCCTTGGCGGGCGTTCGGAAGATCATGGACGTACTCGATCCACAGACCCGGACCAAGGCCGACGAGCTGGCCGGTCGCGTCTGGGTCGACGCTCCTCGTACTCCGCGCACGATCAAATCGGCGCTGGAGGAAGCGATGTCCGAGCAACGGGTGGTGCGTATCGGCTACACCTCGCGTGACGGCAACACGACCACCCGCGATGTCGAGCCGGTGATGTTCGCCTCCAGGAACGGCCAGTGGTACCTGATCGGCTGGTGCAGGCTACGCAATGCCATGCGGTGGTTCCTCGTGTCCCGTATCGAGCACGCCAGCGCCACCAAGATTGCTTGCAGCGGCCATGACATCGGCGAAATCGGAATCCCCCCGACGACAGCCAGACCGGTGAACGACCAAGGCGACTGACGTACTCGATCGGCGTCTCCGGTCGGTACAGCCAGTGGAGTCCCTAGCGGCCGGACGGCAGGAACGCTGCCGCGCCCGACAGATCACCTGGCCGATCCACCACTGGCCCGAGGAGACCGCGGCGCTCGAGGATCGGCCGCACTCCCTCACCGAAGCGGTACGCCTCTTCGAGGTGGGGATAGCCCGAGAGCACGAAATGGTCGAGCCCGATCGACGCATACTCGGCGATGCGATCGGCGACCTCCTCGTGCGAGCCGACGAGCGCGGTGCCCGCGCCGCCGCGGACCAAGCCGACGCCCGCCCACAGGTTCGGCGACACCTCGAGGCTGCGCGAATCACCACCTGCGGCGTAGCTGCTGCCACCGCCGTGCAGTTCCACCATCCTCCGCTGCCCTTCCGACCCCGACCGCGCCAGGCTCTGCTGGGCCTTCTCGACGGTCGCGGGATCGAGGCCCGAGAGCAGCCGGTCGGCCTCCGCCCAGGCTTGTTCGGAGGTGTCCCGGCTGATGACGTGCAGGCGGATGCCGTAGTCGAGGGTGCGGCCCTGAATGTCGGCCAGACCGCGGATCCAGGCGATCTTGTCCGCGACGGCGTTCGGCGGCTCACCCCACGTGAGGTAGGTGTCGCAGTACCGGGAAGCCACGGTTCCCGCAGCGGGCGAAGACCCGCCGAAGAACAACGGCGGCGCCGGTTCGGGGATGCGCTGGAGTCGGGCGTTCTCGACCTTGATGTAGTCGCCGTCGAAATCGACCGGTCCGTTGCCCGCCCACAGCCGACGGAGGACGTCCAGATACTCGCCGCACCGGGCATAGCGCTGGTTCTTGTCGAGGAAGTCACCGAAGGTGCGCTGCTCGTGATCTTCGCCGCCGGTCACCACGTTGAGGAGCAAGCGGCCCTGCGACTGCCACTGGAAGGTCGCCGCCATCTGCGCGGCGAGGGTCGGGGCGATGAGCCCGGGACGCAGTGCCACGAGGAACTTCAGGGTTTCGGTGGTGTCGATCATCATGGCCGTCGTCAGCCACGCGTCTTCGCACCAGGCTCCGGTCGGAGTGAGCACCGACTCGAATCCGCTGGACTCGGCGGCCGCCCCGATCTGGTTGAGGTAGCGCAACGTGGCAGCCCGGTCTCCCGACATCGAACTGCCGTGACCTCCCGCCATCAGATTCCGGGAGTCCCCGTAGGTGGGGAGAAACCAGTGCAGATGCAAAGACACGCGACATCCTCGGGTCGACGACAGACATGGAACCGGGGGTCAGTAGACCAAGGCACGGCGGCACGAGGCGACAGTTGAAATCAGCGTGAGCGGAATACGTGTGTGGCAGCCGCAGCGATGGTTAGCGTCGCCGAGTTGCACACCCCTCACCGACGGATCGAGCCCATGACCACGCTGTCCCAGCCCAGTTCCGCTCCCGAGACCGAATCGGACCCGGAGCGCCGTAAGCGACTACGCACTGTCGTCGCGGCGAGTCTGCTCGGCACCACCGTGGAGTGGTACGACTTCTTTCTCTATGCCACGGCCGCCAGCCTGGTGTTCAACCAGCTGTTCTTCCCCGACCAGAGTTCGTTCGTCGGGACGATGCTCGCATTCGCGACGTTCGCCGTCGGCTTCGTGGTCCGCCCGATCGGTGGTGTTGTCTTCGGACACATCGGCGACCGCATCGGCCGCAAGAAGACGCTCGCGCTCACCATGTTCATCATGGGCATCGCCACGGCCCTGATGGGCGTCCTGCCCACCCACGAGCAGGTCGGCATCGTGGCACCGATTCTGTTGCTGCTGCTGCGGATTCTGCAGGGCTTCGCCCTGGGCGGCGAATGGGCGGGCGCGGTCCTTCTCGCCGTCGAGCACAGCCCCGAGAAGAAGCGCGGCCTGTTCGGGAGCATCCCGCAGGTGGGCCTCGCCCTCGGACTCGCGTTGGGCACCGGAGTCTTCGCCGCTCTCCAAGTGATATTCGACGAGGAGCAGTTCTTGTCGTACGGCTGGCGTATCGCCTTCCTGCTCAGCCTCGTTCTCGTGGGTGTCGGTTTCGTCGTCCGGCTGAAGGTCGACGAGACTCCTGCCTTCCGCGAGGTGCAGGAACTCGCCAAGAAGTCGGCGGCACCGCTTGTGGACGTCTTCCGTCCGGGAGTGCGTCGCAGCACGGTTCTGGGTTTGCTGTCGCGCTGGGGTGAAGGCGCGGCGTTCAACACGTGGGGAGTGTTCGCCATCGCCTACGCCACGAAGGACCTGGACTTCGAGAAGGTGCCGGTGCTGCTGGTGGTCACCGTCGCCGCCCTCGTGATGGCTGGACTGCTGCCGTTGTCGGGCGTGCTGGTGGACCGGTACGGTGCGAAACGCATCTACATCATCGGTATCTCGGCCTACGGCCTCGCAGTCTTCCCCGCATTCGGGCTCTTCGGGACGAACGACCTGATGTGGTTCGCGGTCGCCATGGTCGTGGTCTTCGGCATCGTGCACGCGCTGTTCTACGGGGCACAGGGCACGCTGTACGCGAGCCTGTATCCGGCGGAGATTCGGTACACGGGACTGTCGGTGGTCTACCAGTTCTCCGGCATCTACGCGTCCGGCATCACGCCGATGATTCTCACGGCCCTGATCGCTGCCGGCGGGGGATCTCCCTGGATCGCCTGCGCCTATCTGGTCGGCACGGCCGCCGTCAGCGTGGTGGCGACCGCACTGATCCGTAAGCAGGATCTCCGCCTCTGACCCGAACTCCGACGACCGCCGGCGTCTGCGAATTCGCAGACGCCGGCGGTCGTCTTTCCCGAAACTTCTGTCCGGGCCGTCTCTCCGGTTCGCTCTATCCGGTGCCGAGCGGGTCGATGGACGCGGCCAGCGCCACGATCACGCCGCCGACGACGAGCAGCGCACCGACGTCGAAACCCTTGCTGCGCACCGCAAGCACACCGACCCGGCTCTCGTCGAGAACCCACCGCAGCAAACCCGCGAGAATCGTGGCGCCACCGAAAACGAACGCGCCGCGTCGCCACCGGTCTGCGAGAACGAGAGCCACCGCTAGTGCGATCACCAGAGCGACAGCGATGAGCGGCAGGTTCAGACGTGCGAATCGTAAGGCGCGGCCCATGACGGTGTGCCCGGCCCGCTCAGCGCGCCGCGAGTTGCTCTGCCCGCTCCACCACGTTGGTGAGCAGGAAAGCGCGGGTGAGGGGTCCGACACCGCCGGGGTTCGGGGAGACGAAACCCGCAACCTCGCGCACGTCCTCGGCGACGTCGCCGCGAAGTCCGTCGGCGGTGCGGGAGACCCCCACATCCAGAACCGCCGCACCGGGCTTGACCATGTCGGCGGTGACGAGGCCCGGTACGCCCGCCGCGGCGATCACGATGTCGGCGCGGCGCACCTCGGCGGCGAGGTCCTTGGTCCCGGTATGACACAAGGTGACGGTCGCGTTCTCGCTGCGGCGCGTGAAGAGCAGGCCGATCGGGCGGCCGACGGTGACGCCGCGGCCGACGACCGTCACGTGCGAACCGGCGATCGGCACGTCGTAGCGGCGCAGAAGGTGAAGGATGCCGCGCGGCGTGCACGGGAGTGCCGCTTCCTTGCCGAGAACCAGGCGACCGAGGTTGATTGGATGCAGACCGTCGGCGTCCTTGTCCGCGTCGATCCGTTCGAGGGCAGCGTTCTCGTCGAGGTGCGCGGGCAACGGCAACTGGACGATGTATCCGGTACAGGCCGGATCGGCGTTGAGCTCGTCGATGGCCTGTTCGAGCTGTTCCTGGGTGATGTCGGCGGGCAGATCCTTGCGGATCGAGGTGATGCCGACCTTGGCGCAGTCGCTGTGCTTGCCGCGCACGTACGCTGCCGATCCCGGATCGTCACCGACGAGGATGGTGCCGAGGCCGGGCGTGATGCCCTGTTCCTTCAGCGCGGCCACGCGGGCCTTCAGGTCCTCGAAAATCTCGTCGCGGGTCGCTTTGCCGTCCAGGATCGTCGCAGTCACGTGTCCATTGTTCCAGGCGACCGCACATCGCGGATCGTCAGCCCGCGTGCACGGGTCACCGCCTCCGACGGATCGCCGGTTCTCGTGATGACGCGGGCGGGTGGCCCGGTGAGCGCGGTCTCCCCTGCCGCTCCCCGCCGTGCCCGCACCCGCCCACGACCGTCCGTCGTCGTCCGCCGGCTCGGCGTCGGCGACCGGCGCTCGCGGTCATGCGGCAGCGCAGCCCCGGCGGAACCCGGCGACGACCCAGCGGCCTCGCCGGGACGGCACAGTCGGTGACGAGTGCGGATCCCAACGGATCACCCAGCGGGAAGCACCTGCGGAGTTTTCACAGGCCATCCACCGAACGCATCGCGTTCGCCTTGTTCGCCTATCAAATTGCTTTCGCACAACAACATTCGATGCGAAAGGCCGCCCGCGAGGACGCACGCACCCCGTTCGCGCCGACACCGAATCCGAGATCTTTCGAGAGAATCCGAACCCAAAACACTTGGTAGCAAGCATATTCCAACCCTCAAGCCGACGGACGAGGTCATCCGACCACCTCCGCACCGCACCCCATCAGCGAAACCACAGACCGGAACCGATACACGATCCGTAACGGATTGTCGTGTAGGTGCGACAATCCCGTTGACACACAACCGAAAACAGGAGGAACACCATGGGCTCGGTCGAAATCCTGCAATGGATCGGCGACGGGTATGTCGCAGGAGAGCCGATACAGTCCGCGCTCTTCACCGCTATTGCTTTCCTCGGGATGCCGTTTGCGGTGATCCACCTCCTGCTGGGGGGATCCTTCTAGTCGGCAGCGCATCACACCGCCGTCCGGCAACATCCGTCTTCTGCGGGCGAATCGGCGGCGGTCGCGCCCCTGCCACCATCGAGGCGCGACCTCCCCGAACCCCGAACGTTTGCCGTCGTGATGCTATCTTTCCTTGGTTATGTTCAGAGTGATGTTCCACGAACCACGCATTCCGCCCAACACCGGCAACGCCATTCGGATGGTTGCCGCGACGGGCGCCGAACTGCACCTCGTGGAGCCACTCGGGTTCGATCTCTCGGAGCCGAAACTGCGGCGCGCCGGTCTCGACTACCACGACCTCGCGTCGGTCACTGTCCACGCTGATCTTGCTGCGGCATGGGACGCGTTGAAGCCTGAGCGGGTGTTTGCCTTCACCGCTCACGGCACCACCGGTTATGCAGAGATCGAATACCGGCCGGGCGACGTACTGCTCTTCGGACCGGAGCCGACGGGGCTTTCGGCCGACGTCCTGTCCGACCCGCACGTCACATCACAGGTCCGTATCCCGATGCTGCCGGGGCGGCGGTCGCTGAATCTGTCGAACGCGGCCGCGGTGGTCAGTTACGAAGCCTGGCGCCAGAACGGCTTCGAGGGCGGCGTCTGACCCGTCCGCACATCTCGAAACGGCGGTGGCCGGGCATCTCCGGGATGCCCGGCCACCGCCGTCCTGTCGGACCGTCTCCGCGATGTGGCTATGCGCCGCTCTCGGTGGGCCGGCCGGAACGCGCCCACCCGTCGGTGCCGCCGGCGACGGAGACCGCGTCGATTCCCCGTCCCGCGAGGTAGTCGGCAGCCTGGAGGCTGCGTCCACCGACTGCGCAGATCACGTACACGGTCCCGGTCGCGGGAATCTCGTCGATTCGGGCGACGAACTCGCTGAGCGGGATGTTGGTGACCCCGGGCACGCGCACCTGGGCGTATTCGTCGCGCTCGCGCACATCGATGACGGGTGCTCCGTCGGCGCGTGCGGACTCGAAGGTAGCCAGGTCGACCTCACGCATCGGTGCGGGTCCTCTCGGTAGGGATTTTCGTCGGGTGTTCCGGATGAGCACCGCAGAAGCCGATTCCACGCACACGATCAGGAACGCCATCACGGTAGCGCGACCCAGCCACCGACGGCCGAGGCACCCGGTATGTGCCGTCGGCGGGTGGAGGTCAGCGGAAGTCGCGCGACTTTCCCGGCATCCTCAGGTCCATGGGCTCGAGGTGATCTGCGATGAGCGTCACCACCCAGTCGGCATTCTGGAGCCGTCCACGAACGAGTAGGGCCGACGCCGTGTGCGCAAGCGTTCGGTAACGCGCCCACAGACCGACCGAACACACCACGTTCACCATGCCCGTTTCGTCTTCCAGGTTGATGAACGTGACCCCGGCGGCGGTCGCGGGTCGCTGCCGGTGTGTCACCGCCCCACCGACGAGCACCCTCGTTCCGTCGGGAACGTCGAGCAGTCGCGACGCCGGAACCACGCCGAGCGCGTCGAGCCGTTCGCGCAGGAACTGTGTCGGGTAGCTGTCCGGGGACACCCCGGTGGCCCAGACGTCGGCAGCAGCGAGTTCGAGCGCACTCATGCCCGGTAACGACGGCGCCACGGCGGTCGCTCCGACGCCGGGCAGACGGCCCGGGCGCTGTGTGGCCGCGGGAGCAGCGGCCCACAGCGCCTCCCGCCGTGTCACGTCGTACCTGCCGAGCGCTCCCGCCGTCGCGAGCGCCTCGGCCTGCGCAGTGGTGAACTCGATCCGGGCGGTGAGGTCCAGGAACGAGGTGTAGGGGCCGTTCTCCTGCCGCTCGGTCACGATGCGCTCGGCCAGGTCGTCGCCGATGTGGCGCACCGACGCCAGACCCAGCCGCACTTCCTTCCCCGCGTTCTCCACCGTGGCATGTGCGAGGCTCACTCCCACGTCGGGACCGTGCACGATCACTCCGTGCCGACGCGCGTCGGCGACGAGCGACTGCGGCGAGTAGAAGCCCATCGGCTGCGCCCGGAGCAGACCCGCGCAGAAGGCGGCGGGATGATGCAGTTTGAACCAGGCGGAATAGAAGACGAGCGACGCGAAACTCTGTGAATGACTTTCGGGGAAACCGAAATTCGCGAACGCGTGCAATTTCTCGTAGATGCCGTCGGCGACGGCACCGGTGATGCCGTGCAACTCGCGCATCCCCTCGTAGAGACGGCCGCGGAGACGCTCCATCTTCTCGGGCGACCGCTTCGATCCCATCGCCCTCCGCAACTGGTCTGCCTCGGCCGCGGTGAACCCGGCAGCGTCGACCGCCATCTGCATCAACTGTTCCTGGAACAACGGGACGCCGAGGGTGCGTTCGAGCGACCGTTCGAGGCAGGGGTGATCGTAGGTGACGGGTTCGAGGCCATTGCGCCGACGGATGTACGGATGCACGGACCCGCCCTGGATGGGCCCGGGCCGGATGAGCGCCACTTCGATGACGAGGTCGTAGAAGTGCCTCGGTTTCAGGCGCGGCAGGGTGGCCATCTGCGCGCGCGACTCGACCTGGAACACGCCGACCGAATCGGCGCGGCGCAGCATCTCGTAGACGCCGTCCTCGGCCAGGTCTAGTTGTGCGAGGTCGACCCGGACGCCTTCGTGTTCGGCGACGAGGTCGATCATGTAGTGCAACGCGGAGAGCATGCCCAATCCGAGAAGGTCGAACTTCACAAGTCCCGCGGCCGCGCAATCGTCCTTGTCCCATTGCAGGACGGTGCGTCCCGGCATCCGCGCCCATTCGACAGGACAGACATCGGAGACGGGCCGGTCGCAGATCACCATGCCGCCCGAATGGATCCCGAGATGCCGTGGCAACCCTTCGATCTGTTCCGCGAGATCGAGCACAGGGGCAGGAATGTCCACGTCGGTTTCGACGCTCACCCCTCCCCATCTGCTGATCTGCTTGCTCCACGCATCCTGCTGTCCCTGCGAGTAACCGAGGGCTCGCGCCATGTCCCGCACTGCGGATCTGCCTCGGTAGGTGATGACGTTGGCGACCTGCGCGGCGTGGGTGCGGCCGTATTTCGCATAGACGTGCTGGATGGCCTCTTCGCGCCGGTCGGATTCGATATCGAGATCGATATCGGGTGGACCGTCGCGTTCGGGCGACAGGAACCGCTCGAACAGCAGGCTGTTGCGCACGGGATCGACGTTGGTGATGCCGATGGCGTAGCAGACCGCGGAGTTGGCGGCCGAACCTCTTCCCTGACAGAGGATGTCGTTGGCCCGGCAGAACTCGACGATGTCGTGGACGACCAGGAAGTAGCCGGGAAAACCGAGACTGCCGATGATGCCGAGTTCGTGTTCGATCTGCCGGTAGGCCGCCGGGTTCCGCTCGGCAGGACCGTACCGGCGACGCGCGCCGGCATAGGTGAGGGCACGCAGCCAGGTGAATTCGGTGTGTCCCTCGGGCACGTCGAACGGGGGCAGTTTCGGGGCGATGAGGCGCAGGTCGAAGGCGCATTCCCGGCCGAGTTCCGCCGCGGTGTGCACGACACCGGGGAAGGCCGCGAACAGCCTGGCCATCTCGGCTCCGGATCGGAGATGTCCGCCTCCGGTCGGCGGGAGGCGACTCGCTGCGTCGTCGAGGCTCTGCCGGTCGGAAATGGCGGCCATCGCCATGGCGAGGCGCCGGCGACCGGGTTGCGCGAAATGTGCCGCCGTACTGGCTATGGACGAAATCCCGTGCCGCTTCGCGAGTTCGAAGAGTGTGGCGTTGCATTCGTAGTCGGCAGGATCTCCGTGCCAGGTGAGTTCGACGGTGACGCGGTCGGGCCCGAACCGGTCGACGAGGTCGAGCAGAGCGGCTTCGGCTGCTCCCGCACCACCGCGGTCGAGAGCACCGCGTACATGCCCTCGACGGCACCCGGTGAGGATCTGCCAGTGACCGCCCGCAGCCTCGGTGAGCGCGTCGTAGTCGTAGCGGGGTTCGTTCTTCTCCCCACCGACCAGGTGCGCATCGGCGATCTGCCGTGACAACCGGCGATATCCCTCCTGGCCGCGGGCGAGCACCAGCAGATGGGCGTCGTCGAGCGACAGTTCCGCCCCGAACACCGTCCGCATGTCGAGTTCCCGCGCGGCTTCGGCGAAGCGCACTGCCCCGTACAGGCCGTTGTGGTCGGTGATCGCCAGAGCCTCGAGACCGAGGCGCACCGATTCTTCGACGAGTTCTTCGGGGGTCGAAGCGCCGTCGAGGAAGCTGAACGCCGAGTGTGTATGCAGTTCCGCATAGGGCACCAACGGGCCGTCGGGGGGCCGAGCGCTGCCTTCGTACTCACCTCGAGTGCGACTCCATGCCGGGCTGTCGTTGCCGTCTCCGGGGTGGACGGGATCGCGCCGGGAGGTGCCGGGTGCGGGGCGGCCGGACAGGACACGTTCCATCTCCGACCAGGTCGGTGGGCCGTTTCCCCATCCCATGGAATACCTCCAGCTGCATGTATCCACCCAGATTATCGCACGTATGTTCGATACTTGGTAGAAGCGCAGCGTCGGTCGGTGGTGCCTATGTCGCTGATGTGCCCTCAGCCTCCGAACACCGGACCGCCACCGAAAAAAGCTCGATGCGAAATCGGCTGATTCCCATCGACATCCACAACTCCGTACTCCGGTCCCGTCTCCGCCGTGATGAGTGTCGAGCCGCTTCGGCGGTTCACCTCAGGATCCGACGCCAGCGCGACGACGACGCGACCGACGAACTCGGGAGTCTCGGCGTCGGCCAGCGGAAAACCCTGGAAGTTGTCGAGTCCGCGAGCCAGCATGGCCTCGTTCTTTACCAGCCCCGGCCAGAGCGACAGCGTGGTGACGCCGGTGCCACGCAATTCCACCGCCATATCGGCAGCCATCTTGTCGAGGCCCGCCTTCGACATTCCGTACAGCACCGAGTGCAGGTGACCGCGCGTACCGAAAGACGAGATGTTGACGATCATTCCGGTGCTTCGCGGCACCATCATCCGGGCCGCCTCCACCGAGGCCACGTAGTGAGCGCGGAGGCCGACACCGACGAGGCTGTCCCAGTCCTCGACGGGGCGCTGCCAGAACGGCTCGGTGAAACCGGCGAAACCTTTCGGGGCGGCCCACACGTTGTTCACGAGCACATCGAGCCGCCCGTTCTGCTCGCGGGCGATGGCAGCGAAGAGATCGCGGATCTGGGAATCGTCGCGATGATCGCACTGCACCGCGATGCCGTGACCACCACGCTCGGTGACGATCTCTGCGGTGCGATCCAACGGCCCGTCCACACCGACGGGTCCGCGGCCCGTGACGTAGACCGTCCAGCCGGCGGATCCGAGCGCGCAGGCGATGCCCTTGCCGACACTTCGGCTGGCGCCGGTGACGAGAGCCACCTTCCGAACTGCTTCGGCTCCCGTCATGTCGGCTCCCGTCATGTCGGCTCCCGTCATGTCGGCTTCCGTCATGTCGGCTCCCGTCATGTCGGCTTCCGTCATGTCACTGCACCACTTTCACGTCGTCGGTCAGAGCGCGTTCGATGGACCACAGGACGCGCACATGACACTTCGAGATCTTCCACTCGCCGTCCTCGACCACGTAGTCGTCGTCGTAGTCGAGTGCGGTGACCCGTTCGGTCCGAGCGCTCATATCCACCTGGCGAAACCGCAACGTCCATTCACCGGTCGCGGTCTCCGGACTCGTGAGGCGAATACTGGGATGCATCCCGTGATGCATATCGAGGACGACGAATCGATCGTCGACGCGCTGAAGCGCGATCCGGGAGTACACGGCCACCAGGCCGTCTGCGTCGTCGAAGCTGCCGAGCGCCGGGCCGTAGTAGATGTCGGCGCCTTCTGCCACGAAGCACGCACGCATACCGGTGGGGTCCTTCGCGTCGCAGGCGCGAAAATAACGGTGCTTGAGCATCCGGATCTCTTCGAGGGCTTCGAGTCGCGCCAATCGATCCTCGATGGTCGGCATGCGTGGAACCCCCGTGCAGGTTGTGGCGTGGTCGGCTGGGCCATCCTGGCACAGATTCGCATTCTTCGGACCTTCCACCGAGTGCTTGTCTCCGCGGTTCGGGCATGGCCGACCCGATGTCGTGATTGGCTGTGTTCGCGGGTGTGCGCGGCACCGGCGACGGAGATCACCCGGAGGGAGACCGCCCGATGACCACGACTTCCAGGACCCGCCCCCGGTACGAAGTAGCCGACCGGATCATCCCCGGGTCGGACGTCCTCGACTCCCAGAACACCCATCGCCCCCGGTGCCCGGTGCTGATCCCCGACCGTCACTGCTCCCCCGAGGATGCTCCGGGCCCAGGCCTTCCTGCCCTCGGCGACACCGGACCCCGATGACGACCCGCCCCCACGTCGATCCGCGGCGCGTGCGGCATTGCGCACCCCCTGGTCTCGACGACGCCGCACTGCTCCCGGCGCGCCCACACGTAGTCGTCGTCGGTGCCGGTATCGCCGGGCTCGCAGCGGCCACCGGCCTGGCCGAACGCGGCGTGGATGTGGACGTCGTCGAACGTGAAGACCACATCGGCGGGCGGGTCGGAGGCTGGACCGATCACCTCGCCGACGGCACCCCGGTCGCGGTCAACCGTGGATTCCACGCCTTCTTCCGGCAGTACTACAACCTGCGGGCACTGCTGCGCCGCGGCGACCCCGGACTCCGGGTCCTGACCGCGCTCGACGACTACCCACTGATCGATGCATCCGGTCGACGAGACAGCTTCCGCGGTCTTCCCCGCACACCGCCGTGGAACGCACTCGGCTTCGCACTGCGCAGCCCCACCTTCAGCTTGCTCGACCTGATTCGCGTCGATCCGCGAGCCGCCGCGCCGCTGGCCGCCGTCTCGGTTCCCGAGATCTACCATCGGCTCGACCACCTCGACGCCGAAACGTTTCTCGAGCAGATCAACTTCCCACCCGCCGCCAGGCACCTCGCGTTCGAGGTGTTCTCACGCAGTTTCTTCACCGAACCGGGCAAGATGTCGGCTGCGGAGCTGGCCACGATGTTCCACATCTACTTCCTCGGCTCGAGCGAGGGCCTGCTCTTCGACGTGGCCGACACCAATTTCGACGAACTGTGGTTGCCGCTGCGCGAATACCTGACGGCCGAGCCGACCCCGTCCCGCACGGGCACCGTGCGCTTTCACACCGGTGTCGCCATCTCGACCGTCGACACCACCGCCGGTCCCCCGTTTCGGCTCTTCGACACCACAGGTGCGAGCATGGATGCCGACGGAGTGGTTCTGGCCACCGACGCCACTGCACTCCGTCGGATCGTGGCGGCCTCACCCACCCTCGGCGACACCGCCTGGCAGACCAGGATCGGGAAGCTGGACGCTGCACCCGAATTCCTCGTACATCGGCTCTGGCTCGACCGGCCCGTCGACGACGACCGCCCGGCGTTTCTCGGCACCGGCAGTCTCCACCCACTCGACAACATCAGCATCGTCGACCGCTACGAACGCCAGGCCCGCGAATGGGCGCAACGGCACGGAGGCTCGGTGGTCGAACTCCACGCTTACGCGTTGCCCGAGCCCCCGGCCTCCGACCCGGACCGGGATGCACTGCAACAGCAGATCGTCGCGCGACTGCACGCCCTGTATCCCGAAACCGCCCAGGCCCGCGTCCTCGGCGAACGGCTGTTGTATCGGCGGGACTGCCCCCGCCTCGGTCCCGGAGACTTCGCCGAGCGGCCCACCGTGGCTACTCCGCACCGCGGATTGGCGCTGGCCGGGGACGGAATCCGAATCGACCTGCCGGTGGCGTTGATGGAGCGGGCCGCCACCACCGGCTGGTCGGCCGCCAATCACCTGCTCGGCCAATGGGGTATTCGCGGCCACGATCTGTACACCGTGCCCACCCGAGGCCGGTCGGCACTGCTCCGGCGACTGGCGACTCAAGAAAGCTGACCGTGATGAGCATTCTGGAACCGTTGTACCGGCGGTGGCCGCACAGCTGGCCGCTGCAACCCGTTGCGCCGAGCACCTGGACGAAACAGGAGCCGACCTATCGAGCCGCCGACCCTCGCCTGATCCGGACGATCCTCGATCGAACGCAGCAGCAGCCCTCCGGCAACTGGTACGTCTTCGCGGCCAGCAGCGACATTCGCACCGATCGCCCCACTGCCGCCACCGTCGCCGGCGTCGAACTCGTCGCCTGGCGCGACTCGGGGCGGCAACTTCGCGTCGGTCCCGGCGCCTGCCCCCACCTCGGCGCGCCCCTGGCGTCGGCAGTTCTCGACTGCGGCGCACTGGTATGCCGATGGCACGGTCTACGTCTGGGGCCTGACGGCGAACGCGGGTGGCCGCTCTATCCCAGTCACGACGACGGGGTCCTCACGTGGGTCCGCCTCGACCGGATCGGCGGAGAATCGCCGCTGGATACACCTGTCGTCCCGGCGAGGCCACCTGCCGACGCCCACCTGACGGCGGTAGCAACCCTCACCGGAGTCTGCGAACCGGCCGACATCGTCGCCAATCGTCTCGACCCGTGGCACGGTGCGTGGTTCCACCCCTATTCCTTCGCTCATCTCGAGGTCGTCGAGGCGCCCACGCGGGACCGAACCGGTGACGAGGACGACCGTTTCGTCGTCGCCGTGACCTTCCGCGTCGCCGGCCGGATCGGCGTCCCGGTCCTCGCCGAGTTCACCAGCCCAGAACCCCGCACTGTCGTCATGCGCATCATCGACGGTGAAGGCACCGGCAGTGTCATCGAAACGCACGCAACACCTCTGGGGCCAGGCCCGGACGGTCGCCCCCGCACCGCTGTGATCGAGGCCGTCATCGCCTACTCCCCCCGTGACGGATTCACCACTGCACGCCGTGTGGAGCGCGCCCTGACTCCGATGCTTCGCGGTGCGGCCAGACGTCTGTGGCGCGACGACCTCGCTTACGCCGAAAGGCGTTACCTGCAACGCACCCGAACCGATCACACAACCCGCCCTCGGCCGCCGACCTGAAGGGCCGAGCCGAGGCGAGAACCCGAATCGGGTCGTCACGAGTTCTCCTGTCGGCCGGTGAGTTTCACCCGATTCGCGGCGACCACGGAATTGTCTCTCCTGCTGCGGATTTCCCTGGACCACGATTCGTCGAACAGACCGTAGTTCGACGAATGCACACCGGCGCGCTCACTAATCCGGTATGAACGGGGAGTTCTCTCGCCTTCGACTCGATTGGAGTATTTACATGGCCGAACGAACATTTCGTCGCGTGAGTGCATCTGTACTCACGGCGGCGGGGATGGGACTTGCGATGATCGTGGGCAGCGGAGGTGCAGCGCAGGCCGCCCCCACCTCCACCACCATGACGTGCGCGAGCGCCAACCCCCTCTTCTGGGCACCGCCGTTCACCTGGACCGTCACTGCCTCGTCAGGAGAGTCCCGCCCCGGCGGCGTGGGAGAGTTCATACCTTCCATTCTGCTCAGCGGCGGCAATGAACTGCCCACTCCCCCCGGCGGTCTGATCCCCAGCATCGGACCGAACTGGTACGGCACACAGGTCCTCGTCGACTGGCGCAACACCACTACCGGACAGTCCGGTCGCAGCGTGAGCGATCAGGAAGCCTGGAAACAGAAGCCCAGCATTCCGGTCAACCGCACCCTGACCGGTGCGGGAACCATCGACTTCACCGTCACGCTGCAAACCGGCGCGGGGTGGTGGTTCGTCAACCCGCAGAACGCCGTCTGCCAGGGCACCATCGACGTCATCTCACGGTCATGACCTGACATTTTCTCGCTACCTGCAACCGAAGGGTTGCCGAGAGTCGACCGGAGTGCAACCATTGAGTTGCACTCCGGTCTTATCGAATCACCTCCGGCCGCATCGAACGAGGAGCAGTCATGACCGACGAACTCGACCGCATCGAACGGAAGATCACTATCGAAGCCCCGGCCGCACGCGTATGGGAACTGATTGCGGAGCCCGGCTGGTACATCAACGACCACGCGATCACCGAACATCGACTCGAACGCGACGGCGACCTCACTGTCGTCCACGATCCGGTCCACGGCGCCTTCGCATTTCGGACCGAGACGCTGAAGGAACCGCACTACGCGGCGTTCCGCTGGCTGTCCGACGCTTCGAACCCCGACAGTCCGTCCACACTCGTCGAGTTCCGGATCGATGCCGTCTCGGAGTCCTCGACCGTTCTGCAGGTGACGGAAACCGGATTCGAGTCGCTTCCCGGCGACTCCGCCGAACGCCGCACCCGATACGAAGGAAATGTCGAAGGGTGGACCGTGGAACTGGATCTGGCACGCCAGTACCTCGAGAGCGGAAAATCCGTTGCCGCACAGTGACTCGGAATCGTCCGACGAACGCAACGACTCCGGCACGATCCGGGCGGCCGATCCGACCCGCGTATTCGCAGCACTCTCCGACGACACGAGGTGGCGTCTGCTGCAGCGACTCGGCCTCTCCCCCGCGTCCGCGTCCGGGCTGGCAGGTGAATTCACCGTCTCACGCCAGGCCATCGCCAAGCACCTGTCGATCCTCGAGGACTGCGGCCTGGTGACATCGGAGCGCGTCGGCCGCGAAGTCCGTTTCTCCGCAGCAGGCTCCCGGTTGAGTGCGGTGGGCAGGACGCTCGAAGCCGTGGGGTCGGGATGGGACCGGCGGCTCGCCGCAGTCAAGAAGGCGGCGGAGCGCCCACGTTGAGCACAGGCTGCGTCCGGAAGCTGCCACTGCGGCGAGGTTGATCTTCGGGGTTGTCCTCCCGGGCAAGATCCGGTTCCGAACCGGAGGTGCCGTATCGCGCCGAGGGCAACCATGGATGTATGAAACGTCTGCTCCGGGACCTCGTTGCGGCCTTCGCCGTCGCACTGGTGGCGGCTGTGGCCAATGCCTCCGCCGTGGCCTACACATAGATGAGTGCGAATGTCGACACCGTCGGACGAGTCCGGTTCTGGTCAACGCGTCGACGGCGCGAGTGTTCAATTTCTCGTGGGCGTCCGGCATGCCCTTCGACCTTGTCGGCAGCGACGGTGGCCTGCTCGAACATCCCACGCCCGTGAGCAGCGTTCAGCTTTCTCCCGGTGAGCGCGCCGAGATAGTCGTGCGCCGCGGGTCGGCAGGCTCGACCGAGACCCTGACATGCCGTACATATGCCACTGCCACCTGTTGCGGCACGAGGACGACGGAGTGATGGCCCAGTTCGTCGACACGGCAGCTGACCTGCCCAAACGAACCGGGGAATACTTCCCGAACCCGCTGTGTTGGAATCGCATGGATCGGCGCGTCAGTACGCCCCGGAGCCAGTATGAATGGCCTTCGTGGAATACCGTCCGGCTGGAGCCACGTTGCGCGAGACGCCGTGAGGCATCGGGCGCGTCGGTCCGCCTTCTTCTCTCTCCCGCGAGCGGCCCTCCGGTACCTCGTGAGTGGTACAGCTGCGGACCCAGATTCTCCCGCCAGTACAGTTGCCGTTCGGTAACCGAGGCAACCGAAACGGGAGTGTGCATGAACCGCTGGGCCGACATCGTGGTGACCCGAAGTCGGTGGGTTCTCGCCGCGGTTTTGTTGATTGTCCTCGCTGCCGGAATCTGGGGAGTGGGGGTGTTCGGAAAACTCTCCGGGACCGGCTACTACGTGGCGGACAGTGAATCCATGCAGGCCCAGAAGATCATCTACGACACCTTCGGGCCGCAGACCGCAGACATCATCGCGATGTACACCGCTCCCGAGGGCGAGACCATCGACGACATCCGAGACGACGTCGAGCAGACGCTCGGTTCCTTCGCCGAGGATGTTCCGGTCACGTCCATCACCACCCATTGGACGGCACCTCCCCCGATGGACCAGCTCCTGGTCTCCACCGATGGACGCAGTGTCGCGGCATCGATCATTCTGGGCGAGAACTCAGGGGTCACGAACGCGAACTTTCCGACCGTCCTCGAGATGCTCGAGGTCCCCGGGGTGGACTCGCAATTCGCAGGCGGAGCCGTAGTCGGCGTCGAATTCACCTCGACCCTCGAACACGATCTGATCGTCTCGGAGGCGATCGCGATTCCGGTGACGCTGTTGTTGCTGGTGTTCATCTTCGGCGGGGTCGTTGCCGCAGCGGTGCCCGTGTTCGTCGGTGTCCTCGCGATCTTCTCCTCGCTCGCGACCCTGCGGTTGCTCACGATGTTCACCGACGTGTCCTCGTACGCGCTGAACATCACCTCGTTGATCGGGCTGGGCCTCGCGATCGACTACGGCCTGTTCATCGTCAGCAGATTCCGTGAAGAGCTCAACGCCGGCGCCGAGGTCGTCGCCGCCACCAAGCGCACGATGTTCACCGCCGGACGCACTGTCATGTTCTCCGCAGCGCTGCTCATCTGCGCGTTCGCGGGCATGCTCGTGTTCCCGCAGGCGGTGCTGCGCTCGCTCGGACTGGGCGCCATGGCGTCGGTGTTCAGCGCCGCGGTCCTGTCGCTCACTGCCGTGCCGGCCGTGCTCGCACTGCTCGGTCACCGCATCAATGCCTGGACCTGGGACAGGGAAGCCTCGGTACGTAGCGAGGCCCGAGCCGTGCGTTTCTGGGGCGGTGTCGTGCGGAAGGTGATGCGACGGCCCGCCATCATCGCGGTCGTCATCACCGGCGGCTTGCTGGTGATCGCGACCCCGGTTCTGAAAGCCGGATTCGGCGAGATCGAATACACCGCGCTGCCGGAAAACAGTCCCGCGCGCGCCGCCACCCAGAAACTCCTCGATGACTTCTCCAGCAGCGGGAACGGCGCGACCCTCGTACTTCGTAGCGACGACGGACAAACCCCGTCGCCCGAGGAGGTTCGAGCGGTATCCCGCGCGGCGACGTCCGTCGACGGCATCGAACAGACCGTCACCGTGGGCTCGGAGGGCGACGTGGCGGTGCTCCAGGCGCTCTACGCGCAGGGAGTCGACGGAACCCCCCGGGCGAGTGCCATCACCGACGAACTGCGTGCCGTTCCCACACCCGACGGGACCGACCTGCTGGTCGGCGGTGGCCGCGCGCTCGTGGACGACGCGAACGCCGCGATCGCCGACGCTCTGCCGTGGATGATCGCGATCATGGTGGCGTCCACCCTGGTGCTGTTGTTCCTCGCATTCGGCTCGGTGGTGTTGCCCGTCAAGGCTGTGCTGATGGCCGGGTTGAGCCTGGCTGCCACGTTCGGCGTACTGACCTGGGTGTTTCAGCTCGGACACGGCGCCTCGTGGATCGGGGTGGTGCCGAGTGCGCTCGAGCCGACATTCGTGGTCCTGATCCTGGCGGTCGTGTTCGGCCTCTCCACGGACTACGAGGTGTTCCTCATGTCCCGGATGGTCGAGGCCCGCGCGGCGGGTGCAACCACCGTCGAAGCCGTGGAATACGGCACCGCGCGGACCGGCCGGGTCGTCACCGCGGCCGCCCTGCTGCTGATCGTGGTGACCGGCGCCTTCACGATCTCCGGTCTGTCGATCATGCGGTTCCTGGGCATCGGCATGATCATCGCGCTGATCATCGACGCGACGATCATCCGGATGCTTCTGGTGCCGTCTCTGGTGAAGCTCATGGGTGAGGCGAACTGGTGGGCGCCGGCGTGGATGAAGCGAATTCATGAAAAGGTGGGGCTGGGCCACTAGATCGCGACCCGGATTTCCGGCCACGCTACTTACTTCAGAGTAGGTTCTCGGGCATGGCAACTTACCTGGTCACGGGCGGAACAGGATTTCTCGGCCGGCACGTCCTCGCACGACTGCTCGCCACCAGGCCGGACGCCGAAGTGCACGTCCTGGTTCGCCGCGAATCCGTTCCCAAGTTCGAGGCGCTCGCCGGGTCGATGCCCAGCGGAGCGCGCCTGCATGCCTTGGTCGGCGACCTGACGGCGAGCGACCTCGGGGTCGAACCCGAGGCGATTCCCGAGGCCGATCACATCATCCACCTCGGCGCGATCTACGACCTGACCGCCGGGGACGAGCAGGCCGCCACCAACGTCGACGGCACCGAGAAGGTCGTCGCGCTGGCGCGGCGACTCGACGCGACACTGCATCACGTCTCGTCGATCGCCGTCGCCGGTGACCATCGCGGCACCTTCACCGAGAACGATTTCGACCTCGGACAGCGGTTCCCGACGCCCTACCATCGCACCAAGTTCGAGGCCGAGCAGACAGTGCGCAAGAGCGACATCCGCTGGCGCACGTACCGCCCGTCCGCGATCGTCGGCGATTCCGTCACCGGTGCCATCGACAAGATCGACGGCCCGTACTTCTTCTTCCCCGCGCTGGCGCGACTCGGAGCACTGCCCTCCGGGTTGCCCCTCGTCGTACCCGATCTGGGCGACACCAACCTGGTGCCCGTGGACTACGTCGCCGCTGCGATCGTCGAACTCGTGCACCGGCCCGGGCTCGACGGTCGCGCCTTCCACCTCGTGTCACCCCGTCCACAGCCGCTGCGGGAAGTGTTCGCGGCGTTCGCTTCCGCAGCGGGAGCACCCGTTCCCGTCGCCACCGTGCCCGGTGGTCTCGTTCGGCAACTCCTGTCGTCGACCGTTGTGCCCGGTCTCGACACCGCACGGCGGTTGGTGCTCGACCGCCTCGGCATCCCGCCGGTGATGCTCGACCATCTCACACTCCCGACCGTGTTCGACGACACGCTAACCCGGGAAGTGTTGTACGACAGCGGTATCGAAGTTCCGGACCTGGCCGATTATGCACCGGCGCTGTGGCGGTACTGGAGCGAGCACCTCGATCCCGACCGCTCACGACGGGACGACCCTCGCGGCCCACTGGTCGACCGGCATGTGATCGTCACCGGCGCCTCCTCCGGTATCGGCCGGGCGACCGCGCTCGCCGTCGCGGAGCGCGGTGCGCGGGTATTCCTCCTGGCTCGCCGCAAAGAAGAACTCGACGCCGTGGTCGCGCAGATCCGCGCTGGGGACGGATGCGCGTACGCCTATCCCTGCGACATCACCGACGCCGCATCGGTCGAACGGACCGTGTCGTCGCTCCTGGCCGACCACGGGCACGTCGACATGCTCGTCAACAATGCCGGCAGATCGATTCGGCGGTCGCTGTACCACTCGACAGACCGGATGCACGACTTCGAACGGACGATGGCCGTCAACTACTTCGGTGCCGTCCGTCTGGTGCTGGCATTGCTTCCCCACATGCGCCGACGACGTTTCGGGCACATCGTGAACATCACCACCGCAGGCGTCCCCGCCCGCACGCCGCGGTTCGCGGCTTACATAGCCTCGAAAGCCGCGCTGGAAGCATTTGCCGAAGTCGCGGCCGGTGAAACACTGAGCGACGGGATCACTTTCACCACCGTGCGGATGCCGCTCGTGCGCACTCCGATGATCGCACCGACCGACGAGTACACCGAGGCACCCGCCGCGAGTCCCGAAGCAGCAGCGGCGATGGTCGTGCGCGCCCTGATCGAAAGACCCACGCGCATCGACGTCCCGGTCTCGACCCTCGCCGAGTTCGGGAGCCTCTTCGCCCCGTCGACCGCCAATCGCGTCCGGTCCCGGCTCCACCACACGTCATCGGATTCCGGGGCAGCACGAGGTGAGACCGAAGAACGGAAACCGACTCCACCCGCTCTTTTCGGCGCGCTTCCGGCGCTGACCGGCGGCACAACCCTGCGCCGCATCGGACGACTCGTTCCGGGCGTGCACTGGTAGTCGTTCCGGACAACCGTGTTCGGCGCCCACGGCTGCGTACGCGGTCACCCGCGGTCGAATACCCCGATAAGCGTCGCCCGGGTCGCCACCACCGGACGCACCGGCTTGGGTGCAGCCCCACAACTCGCAGGCCGCGGCGGCAGATCACGTTTCTCGATGTCCACCCGCCACGCCCGGCCGTCACGGTGATGCACGACCGGCACAGCGCTGTCGTCGACTGTGAACTCGTCGAGCTGGTCGGTGCCGGTGAGCGCGCGGACCGCGATCTCTGCCACCTGCCCCGCCGCGTCCCACGTGCTGCGCCCACGGAGGCCCGGGAGGTATACCCGGCCGGTTGTCGCGGCACGCACCGCCTCTGCGCTCTGTACGGAGTCGAGGCGACCGTAGGTGTAGCCGGTGGGCAGCAGGATCATCGATGGTGCGAAGCGGTGTCCCCCGGTGTGCGAGCACTCCCACACCGCGTCACCGAATTCGTCGGCGAGCGCTGCCGCAACCGGGCGGCCCAGCACAGCGCAGCATCGGTCCCGCTTGCCGTGGGCGCAGACGAGCACGACCGGTTCGCCGACCGCAGTGCCGAGACCGGGAGGAGGCCCGGCCACCACGCGCGGCACGAGGTCGAGCAGGTCGTCGGGGTTCGCGATTTCGAGGCGCTCACACCACGTGTTGCCGGGCTCGGTGCGGGCAAGCAGCACCGTCCGGGTCGGACGCACGATGTCGCGTCCCGGTCGGCGGATGAACATGAACCGCACACCCGCCGCATCCGCGCGGGCGGAGATCTCGGCAGCGAGTTCCGCGCCGAGCGCCGAACCGTCGAGAACGTCCCGTCCCCACCCGGACGGAACTTCCAGGCACACGTACCCGGGCGCAGTTGCGGCAGTGCCGGGCAACGGCTCGTCGATGGCAGACAGCGCGGAGCAGGTTGTCGCAGCGATCGTCACCGGTTCATTGTCGCCACTCGGCTCGCTCATGGAACCGGCGCCCTGGCGCGTTTCCCCGATCAGCGTCTGTTTCCTCGCACCCGCCGCAGTCCTGCTCTCCCCCACACCCGCAGAAAACCTTGCGTGAGGTAGCCCAAGCAGCCGAGGGCCAGCACCCATTTGGTCAGGCTGATCGTCGTCGCGGCGCGCACGGTCGTATCGTCGATGCGGTTGCGATGGTCGAGCAGGTACAGCCCGGTGATGTTCTCTGCGTAATCCCCGGCCGCAGCGATCACGGGTGCGGCGGCGAGGAGCCTGCGTGTGCGGGGTGCCAGCGGACGGTGATGATCGAGGGCACGGGCACCGTCCCGGAGCGCGATGGCAAACGTCAACGGATGCACCATGTCCCAGTAGTAGTGCCGCCGGTACCGGCTGATCTCGTCCGGACCCAGGTTGTCGAGGATCTTCCGGTACTTGTCCGCCGAGAAAGTGGCCTGAATCGTGCCGACGGTGAGTGCGGTGGGGCCGAGGACGCGGCCCATGTTTGCCTGGGACGCCAGGAACAACAGCGACGATCCGATGAGCCGGCGATCCGATTCGGTCAGTGCCATGCCCATGATGGTAGCGCTCACACCCCCGGTGTCGGATTTGTGCGTTATGGTGTCCGCGCTACCGAACGTCTGGGGGGACGATGGCGGATACGATCAGGGCAGACATCGACGAATTATTGTCGTTGTCAAAGGATTTCCAGGGAATTGCAGGCCGTATCGGCCGTATCGACACCCGTTCGATCTCGGTGGGAGCAGCCGAGGGCTTCCCGGGCGGTGCCGCGGTCGTCGAGGCACTCGCAGCAGTCGAGTCCGCGTCGCAACGCGCAGTGTCACTCCTCGCCGACCGCGCCTGGTCGACGTCCGACACCATCGACCGGGTCGCCGCGGACTACGAGAACACCGACGAGTACTTCGCCGCCGGATTGGCGCAGGCAGTTCCCGAGTGATCCCCACGATCACCGGTGTCCGCAACTGGACGCCCGCCGTCCTCCACGACAGAGCAAAAGCCGTCGACACGGTTGCTGCACACCTCGACAACGAACGCGGCGCTCTGACGGACACCGCAGGCACGCTGTGGCAGTCCTGGCAAGGACGTGCAGCAGACGCGGCGGAGAAACACCTGTACACGGAACGTCGCTCCGTCGTGGCCGTCGTCGAGCATCTGCGGCACGTCGCCGACCAACTCCGCCGCGCCGATACCGCGCTCACCTGGTCGGTTCTGGCGGTGCGCAATGCGATCGCGAACGCCGAGCGGGCGGGTTTCACTGTCGACGACAGCGGCGTGAAAGCCGACCGCCACACGGACGACTCGGCCGCTGCAACCCAGGACGCCGCCACTGAGCACGCCGAGGCGATCCGGCGCGCGCTGGTCACCCTCGGCGAACTGGACGATCACTATGCAGAAATCCTCCGGGAGATCGTTGCGGATCTCATCGCGAGCACTCCCAAACCTGCGCCGCTCTCCCCCGAGGAGGCAGTCCGCGACCGGGCCATCTTCGACGACGGAAAACTCGACGGCGACGAGGTCGGGCGATTGCTGGCCAACCTGACCGCTGCCGGCCTCGACACCGACTCCCTCGCCGATCTCGCGACGGGCAGAGAGGTCACACACCTGCCCACCGGGGCGATCCGATACCTCGAAGAGTTGTATCACCGGGGTGGAGCCGAACAATTCCTTCTCTTGCAGAACGCACTCGACGAGGACGGCAGCCCGCAGGCCGTGGCGGCGGGGCGGGCACTCAGCGCCGGAATCCTCACTCTGTCGAACGAGAACATCGTCGACGGCGACGGACACAGCGGTGGCTGGGACAGACTTCCGCCGGACGTTCGCGCCCTCGTGCAGTTGAATCCGGCCGACTCCGCACCGGCGACTCTCGACGACTACCTGCGCTCGCTTTCGCCGTTCGAGCGATCCCGGCTGGAAGCCGATCCGGGCGCGGCCGCCCGCGCACACGCCGAGATGCTGCGCGATCCGGGAAACCACTACGCCCAGCGCCTCGGCGTCCAAAACGAGTTCTGGGGACGAGTAGCCGGCGCCGAAGGTATCCCCGGCACTCGGCTCGGAGTAGAACTCGTCGAATCCGCAGCGATACAAGTGGGCCTCTCCGACTCCGATGGCCGTTCGGCAATCGCCTCCGCGTCGTACGCATTCCCGATCGGACTCGGCGAAGCCATGCTCGACGTCGGCACCCGGAACAACGAGACCAACGCTCGTATCCTCACCGGCGACCTCGACGGCGACGGCAGTCCCGAGACTCGACGCGACGCCATCCTCACGCCGTTGTTCGTCCACGAGTGGAACGACGACGGCGCCTCGCTCGGCCGGCTGACATCGTGGATGACGGAGGAGAGCCTCGCCGGGCACGGCGAGACCGGCTCGCTCGACACGGAACGCCGCGACCGCGCGGACCGTGCGGCTCTCGGACTGGCGCAATACCTTTCGGACGGTGAAAACTACTCACGCTTCATGGACATGAGCGGGCCCGACACCGCGAACCTCGGCGAGGTGAATCCTGCGCTGCTGCACGCGACGAGTCAGGGCCTCGTCGGGTACATCCCCCACCTCGCCGGCATCGACACCGACAGCCGCGAGTGGGGTCACCGTGCAGCAGAATCCAGTGACGCCGGCGACAAGCGTTTTGCCCATGCTCAGCGTGTGTTCGCCCTCATGTCGACGGGAACCGACGCGAACACCACCTTCATGGGCGGCGCCCTTGCGTTCCACGAAACCTACGATCGCGCGTTCGTTCGCAGCCTCATCGAGCCCGACAAGTGGGGTGAGATATCCCCCGATACCGCGGCCGCCGGAAACGCGGCCCACATCCAGGCACTCGTCGACACCGGCATCTACGCCGCCGCCGTCGAACAGTCTCGGGACCAGGAGAACATCGCGAACACGGTTGCCGAACGCCGCAGCCAGGCTTACGACACCGGCTACACGATGATGCGCAACGCGGTCGCGTCGTTCGTTCCCGCCAACTTCACGGTCGGCATGACTATGGACATGCTCAACCCGGGTGTTCGCGACACCTTCACGATTCCGGAAACGCCGGCGGAAGATTTCGCGTTCACCGTGAACGAGGCGCAGCTGACTGCGGAAAACGATGTCCGGATCGCACGGTTGCTGGTCGGTACCAACTGGGAACCCGAGAGCCCAAGAGCGATCAGCGCTCTGACCGACGCAGGCATATTGGCGGACGACGGCAGGCTCTCGACTAATCCTGATCCGCTCTCGACGCGAAGCTCTCAGAGGGTGCACACACTCATCGAGGATGGCGTGGAGAACGGGTTCGGATCTGACTATCTCAATCGTTACACGGAAGAATACCGGCGGAGTTACCACGACGTCGCTCCCACCGTTCACTTCACTTCGAACTGAGACGATGCACCAGACAACAGCGATACTCGCCGCTGCCTTCCTGACACTCTCGGCGGGGTGCGGCACGCCGACAGAACACACTGACAACACGCGTGTTGCCGAACCACAACCCCACGAGTGGGTCGCTATCGACGACGTTTCAGTCCGCTGGACCGCAGTTCCGGGCATCGACCTGGACGCACCCGAAGTTCTCCTTGCACGGGCGTTCGGAGAATCCGAACTGTTCTACGAAATCACCGGCCGGCTCGAATCGACCTATGAAGGATTCGCAGAGACAGTGCCATATCTTCTCGACAACGGCGGACGCACTTACCCTCGCATCGGGACGGTGAACAATCACGTCTTCGAGGTGCGTCCACTCCCCGATAGATTCGGACGCCCGTCATATCTCGTCGCCTATTGCACCGACGAATCCGAGACAGCCGTACCCACAGGTGACGCGTGGAAAACGAGCAGCTACGCACTCAGCCATCCCCGCGTTCTCGCCATCACCCGCACCGGTTGGAATGTGCCGGCTCCTCAGGTGAATACGGCGGTCCGTACGTCCCACCCGTCCTGGAATGTCTTCGAGGGCTGGGAGATACGTCTCGGAACGAGCGTGGGGAATGACTTCTTCGCTCTCAGCAAACCCGAGGATCGAGCACTGAATGACTACTGCATCCTGGACCATCCGCCCAGCAACGGGGGTTTCGCCCGCGACCAGCCTCTCGAGACTCCTCCCGTTGCCCAACCTTCCGTTCCCGGATGGCCACAGCGCGTCGAGGGTCCCTGACCCGAATTGCTGGATCAGATGTCGTAGTCCACGACGACCGGTGCGTGGTCGCTCATCCGGCGATCCTCTGCGGGTTCCCGGTCGGTGCCCGCAGCGACAGCGGTTCGGGCCAATCCCGGTGTCGCAAGGTGGTAGTCGATCCGCCACCCGACATCGCGTGTGAACGATCCGGGGATCCACGACCACCACGAATACGGGCCGTCCACACCCGGGTACTGCGTGCGGACGACGTCGACGAGGGTGCGCGGCGAGAGCAGCGAGTCGAACCATTCCCGCTCTTCCGGAAGGAATCCCTCGGCCTGATTGCTGCGCCGCCAGTTCCGGACGTCGTACCGGGTGTGGGCGATGTTGAGGTCACCCATCAACAGCAGTTCTCTGCCCCGTGCGCGCGCCTCACGGCGGGATCGCGTCAGTTGTCGAGCGAACGCGTCCAGAAAACGCATCTTGCGCGCATACCGGATCCCGCCGTCCGGTTCGTCCCTCATGCGGCCAGGTTTCTGCAGGTGTGCCGGGATGCCACCTTTCGGCAGATACAGCGACGCGACGGTTATCGGCGCATCCGCGAGATCGACCTCGATATAGCGGCCTTCGTCTGCGAATTCCCTCAGTCCACGGGCCAGCGGTCCGCGCTCGAGGGTGATCGTGTCGCTGTGATCTTCACCGGGAGCCCGCACCAGTGCCGTCCCGCTCCACGTCCGTACCGCGGCGGGAGGGTCCATCGTCAGGACCGCGACGCCGTTGCGGCCCGGAATGACACCCTCTTCGTAGGTGAAGTGATATTTGCCGAATACTCCCGGCGGAACAGCAGCGGCAGGAGCGCGCACTTCTTGCAGTGCAACCACGTCGGGCTGGCGCTCACGGAGCCAATCTTCGAATCCGCGTCGCTGCGCCGCACGAATACCGTTGATATTGAAGGTCGCGATACGCACGGAGAACCAGTGTAGGGACCGGGTTCAGTCCATGAGAAACGGCACGACCGCGGCCGCGAAGTCTTCGGCGCGGTCACGGTGGATGCTGTGGCCGCACCCGATCTCCCGCACCGTTCCGTCCGGAAGCGACGACAGCGCCGCGGCCAGCAACCTCGGGTCGACCAGACTGCCGCGGCGCACACCGCGCAGCAACATGGTCGAAGACCGGACATGTGGAAGCTGTTGCCACCACTGAGGATTCGGAGTGTGGAACTGGCCGACCACCGTCTCGGTCATCGACCGGTCGAAGGCGAGAACGGCGCGGGGATTGAGGATCATGCTGCTGGTCGCGTGCCACAATTCGGCGGGCGTGGGACGGGCGACGGGAATGCGCGGAACCGGATCGCCCGCTCGCAACGGCAACGGTGCCTCCTCGAGCACGAGACGCCGGATGAGCCCCGGGTGCTTTTGCGCCATCAGTGAGCCGGTGTGCCCTCCGAGCGAATGGCCGACGAGATCGATCAGGTCGAATCGGAGGTGGGCGCACAACCCCGCGACGTCGTCGGCGAAGTCGTGGAACCGGTACGACGCGGCGCGGCCGCTACGGCCGTGACCCCGCAGGTCGACGGCGACCACGCGCCGCCCTGCCCTCGCCAGCACCCGGGCGAAACGGGTCCAGGTGCGACTGTCACCGCCGAGTCCGTGCACCAGCACGACCGGAACAGGATGCGCGCGGCCGGACGGCACGGTCTCGCGATACGAAACCACGACACCGTTCGGTTCGGCTGTACGCAGGAGGCTGTCCACGTCCGCCGAGCCTACTCAGTCGTAGACCCCTTCCACCCGCCAGCCGTCGGCGCCGTAGACGACGAGCAGTGCGCGGGAGCCGTCGAGGAGCACCTGGAGCCGGGCGACATTCCGCGCCGACGCCGGATCCCACCAGTACTCGTCCACCGGCCAGGGTCCCGCCCATCCGATCACCGTCCAATTGCGACTTCCCCATCGCAATCGGGCCGGTCGTCCGTCGAGCACCCCGCGCTCCGTGACCGTCACCGGCGTGCCGGATTCGTCGGCCAGTGTGATGAGGGGCGGTTCCTGCAGGACCATGGCGGGGGCGGGTGGAGGAAGCCGACCGGGCCAGGGCGCGCTGGGATCCGACGTCGGGACGGCCTCCTCGCCCACGGGCACGAGTACGACGCGTTCACCCGGACCGCGGCCACCGCTGAGCACCCCCACCTGCACCGCGTCGCCGCCGAGAAGCCCTTGGACGCGCACCAGGGCTCGCCTGGCCCGTTCGTCCTCGTCTCCCACCCCACCCCACAGGCCCAATTGCAACGCACCGGAGGCCACCACTTCGACCGGTTCCAGACGCAACAGCACGATTCCCGCGGTGGGACGGGAGCCACTGCGGCCGGTGAGCCATCCGTCGAGTTGCCATCGCACCCGGTCGGCTGTCCCTTCCGGGGTCAACGGCTCGGCACAGCGCCACGTGCGGGTGTGCTCCTCGCCGTTTCCGGTGCGAGCGGCGACGAGCAACCGCGTGCACGCCACGCCCGCCGCGGCAAGGCGTACGTGCAGGAGTCCGGCCAGCGTGCGGCCGACGAACGCGGCCGCGTCCACCCGTTCGATCGGAGGATCGCACGGGTACTCCACCACCAGGTCGGGAGGGATCGACCGTCCCGACGGCGGGCGTTCGGGCAGGGCCCGGGCACTCCGGTGCGCGGCGACCGCATCGGAACCGAACCGGGAGGCGACCTCGGCCGGGGTCAAGGCGGCGAACGTTCCGATCGCGCGTATCCCCAGCCGACGCAACAGATCCACCGTTTCACCGCGTTCGGGGGCTGCCAGGGCAGGTTCCACCGCCAGTTCCGAAATCGGCAGCGGCGCCAGGAATCCGGCGCCGGCACCGACTGGAACCAGGGTGGCGCGCCGCGCTGCGAGCACCGCGGTGGACAACTCGTCGGCGATGCCGACCTGGCACTCGACTCCGACCGCAGCGACCGCGTCGACCAGCCTTTCCGCCGCCGCCTCCTCCGTGCCGAACCATCGGACGACACCGCGGGCTGCCAGCACCACCAGACCGGGACGCAACACTTCCACCCCCGGAGCAACCTCGTCGATCGCGGATACCACCGATTCGAACCGGATTGCATCACGGTCGGTATCGGACTGTGCCACATGCAGTTCCGGGCATCTCGCTTGCGCTTCCCGACGGCGCAGGCCACGTCGCACCCCTGCGGCGCGCGCGGTGGCAGAACACGCGATCACCCGATTGGCGGCGACCACCGCGATCGGGGTGGTCGCGGGCAGATCAGCGACCGCCGCTGCCGCCACCGCCGGCCAGTCCGGACACCACACGGCGACCACCCTGCCGGGAGCCTGCCCGGAGGTACTCACTGCGCCGCCCATCTCACTGCGCCACCTGTCCTCGTCCGGCATCGCCACCGATGCGACGGGGGTTACCGGACTCCCACAGCACTTTGCTGCGTTCGGCGCATACATCGACCTGGGTGGTGCGCAGAGGAAACGCCCGGCCGTGCGCCCGGACCGACAGCCGCGTCCCGCACAGCCTCCCGAGTCCGGGACCGTCCACCCCTTCGTAACCGCTGACCTGCGCTTCGAGCCGGATCTGTGCCCCTTCCCACTGCCCGTCGGTGACGATCAGGACAGCCCCTTTGCTCCGCGCCCTGGCCGCGACAGCACGTGCTCGGGACGGCGGGACAGAGTTGCCACCCAACCCCAGAACGACGAGATCCATCCCGTCGAGAAGGACGGCTGCGACCTCGACGGGATCCGGTCCGGGATCCGGGATCACCGCAAGTCGTTGCAGCCGGGCACCCATTTCCGCGGCAGCGAGCAATCCCAGCCGCCGCTGGCCGATCACCGCGGCATTGCCGCCCGACGAGGTCACCGAGGCGAGCACCCCCAGCAACAGGGACGCGGCACCTGACACCGAGACGACGCTGCCGCGGACGAGACCGCCGTGCGGCAGCAGGTCGGCGAGTGGTGCGGGTACCGGGAGCACACCCTGGGACGCGACCTCCACGGGTTCCGACACCGGCGTCGGCCGGGAGACCTCGCCGCGTGAGGGAACGGCGGCGATCCGTCGTCGTAGCGCCTCTATCTGCCGCGTCCGCTCCTGGCTCGCTCCGCCACCGACCGGAAATTCGGCTACCTCACCCAACATGCACCCCTGTCATCCGCCTGCCGCGTTGCACACGACCGGCCGACCACGGGGAAGGCGTGGCCCAGCTCGAATTCGTATTCGAACATCCATTCGAACATTTCCAGTAGACCCGATGCCGTCACTCGCCGTCAAGTGAGCGACCGGCCACACCTTCGCAGTCTCGGCACCGGTGCCTCCGCGCCCATCCATTACTCTTGGCAAGGTGGTCGATCAGGACAGAGCAGGACGAGTCGTCGGCCCGGACCACCTCGTGGCCGGGCGGTATCGACTCGATTCCAAGCTCGGTGGCGGCGGGATGGGTGCCGTCTGGCTCGCCCGCGACACCAGGCTCGGCCGCAATGTGGCTGTCAAGCAAGTGATCTCCACCGCCGACCTCGACCACGCCGAAGCCGAGGAGATCCGTCGCCGCGCACTGCGCGAAGGCCGGGTCGCAGCCCAGCTCACCCACGAACACGCCATCTCCATGTACGACGTAGCGCTGCACTACGGTGAGCCCTGGCTCGTCATGGAACACCTGCCGTCCCGGAGTCTGGCGCAGGTGATGAACGCCGTCGACACGCTGCCGCCGTACGTCGTGGCCCAGATCGGGGCGAACGTCGCCGACGCCCTCACCGCCGCACACGCCGCCGGCATCGTCCACCGCGACGTCAAGCCCGGCAACATCCTCATCGCCGAGCGCGGCGACATCTCCGGTGTCGTGAAGATCAGCGACTTCGGCATCGCCCGGGTCAAGGGCGACAACGACCCGGCCGGTGTGATCATCGGAACGCCCGCATATTTCGCACCGGAGGTCGCGCGCGGCAACGACCCGACCGAGGCCAGCGACGTCTTCTCGCTCGGCGCGACTCTCTACACCGCCATCGAGGGACAGCCGCCGTTCGGTTTCGAGCCCGATTCGATCGCCTTGCTGCACCGCGTCGCGCGTGCCGAGATCATCATGCCCACGAGCACCGGACCGCTCACCGACATCCTCCTGTCGATGCTCGAGCCGGACCCTTCCCGCCGGCCGACCATGGCCCAGGCCCGCGACCTGCTCGCCGCGGTGACGCTCGGCCCCGGAGGCACGGCCGCACAACTCCGCGGACGTCCCATCCTGTCGGAGGACGGGACCGTTCCATCCTGGGCGCAGCGCGCCACCCCTCTCGCCGAGCCCCTCCGGCTCCGCGGGTCGTTCGTCGACCGGCCGCTGGGCGAGATTCCCCCGGGACACAAACAGCAGGGATCGCCGAAGAAGAGCTTCCATCCGTCCGATCTGCTCGACCGTCTGCTCCCCAACGGACCGGCACCGAGCACCCTGCAGGACAAGGTCGTCGCCTACGCACCGCTCGCGATGGCCGCCATGGTCGCGCTGCTGGTCGCAGCGCTCGTGGCCGCCCTCGTCATCAACTTTCTCGTGACCTGACACCTCCCGATCCGCATGGGCCGCGTCTGCGGTCCGAATTCGGCCGAGTGTGTCGGATGTGCATGTGACGATCCTGCTCCCACCGAACAGCTAGAGGGAGCAGACCATGAGCACTCCACCAGCAGATCCGACGATGACAGCTATTACCGACGCCGTAACCCTGGCTCGTGCGGGACGCACCTCCGACGCTCGTGCTTCGCTCGAAGAGTTGTGGGGCGAGGTGGGCCCCGGAGGAGATCCGCTCCATCGCTGCACCCTCGCTCACTATCTGGCCGATCTGTACGACAGCGCGGAAGCTTCACTCGAGTGGGACCTCAGAGCGCTGGCGGCTGCCGATGAATTGGACGACCAGCGCGTCCAGGAGCACCACGCTTCCCTCCACATTCGCGGCTTCTACCCGTCGCTGCACCTCAATCTCGCCGACGACTACCGCCGACTCGGCGACTTCGATTCCGCTGCCGGACATCTCACGGCTGCACGAAGCTACAGCGATGCGCTCACGGCCGACGGTTACGGAGCAGGCGTGCTCGGGGGAATCGACAATGTGGCCGCGGCGATCGCCACGCGAAGCACCGAACGCCTCGCGACCCACTGAACGATCAGTCGATACGCCGCCGGTGCGCCCACCGGGTCAGTGCGTTGCGGTTGGACTGCTGCGTCTTACGAAGCACGTTCGACGCGTGGGTTTCGACCGTCTTCACCGAGATCACCAGTTCCTCGGCGATCTCCCGGTAGGTGTAACCGCGGGCGAGCAACCGCAGAACCTCGAGTTCACGCGGGGTCAGCGAATCCAGTTCCGGATCGAGTGGGGGTTCCGGCGCCGACGATCTGCCGGTGAACGAATCGAGCACGAAACCCGCGAGTCGCGGGCTGAACACCGCGTCCCCTCCGGCAACCCGGCGTACCGCATCGGCCAGATCGGGCCCGGAGATGGTCTTGGTCACGTACCCGCGCGCACCCGCGCGGATGACGGCGATGACGTCTTCGGCCGCGTCGGACACACTGAGCGCCAAGCACACCGGGCCGTCCGTGATGCGGTTGAGTACGGCGACGCCGCCACCGTCGGGCATGTGCACGTCGAGCAGGACCACGTCGGGCCGGGCAGCCTCGATACCGGCGACGGCCTCGCCCACCCCACCGGCCTCCCCCACGATGTCCATGTCGTGTTCGCGCCCCAACTCGGTGCGGACACCCGAACGGAACACCGCGTGGTCGTCGACCAGGAACACGCGGAAGCGGCCGGAGCGTTCGGAAACCTCGGACGCTGTCACCTGGGTCGATATCACTGCGTCTGCTCCTCGGGGTGGGGGTCGGTCACCTCCCACTCTAAGGTCGTGTCGTCACTCTGCTCACGTCCGGCGCGCGGCATATGGATGCGAATTTCGGTGCCTTTGCCCGGATTCGACTTCACCACCGTCCGTCCGCCGCGCCGTTCGATCCGGGTCCGGATCGAACGGGCGAGTCCCTGCCGGTCCGCAGGCACCGTCTCAGGATCGAATCCCACGCCGCGATCGCGGACGAACACGCTGACCTGGTCGGGTTCGACCTCGGCGAACAGATCGACGTTATCCACCTGCGCGTGCTTGGCGGCATTGACGAGCGCCTCGCGCGTCGCGCCCAGCACGGCGGTGACCGCTTCGGCGGAGAGGTCGTCGTCTTCCGGTGCCACGTCGCCGACGATGACGGGCACGACCGACACCCCGTACTGGTCCTCGACCTCACCCGCGATGGTCCGCAGTGCTTCCGCGAGCGAAGTCCGCGGCGACTCGTCCCCGCCGAACAGCCAGCGCCGCAGTTCCCGTTCCTGACTACGTGCGAGCCGGAGCACTTCCTGCTGGTCCGCCGCCTGCTTCTGGATGAGGGCGAGGGTTTGCAGCACCGAGTCGTGCAGATGCGACGCGATCTCGTCGCGCTCCTCGTTCCGGACCCGCGCGGCCCGTTCGGATTCGAGCGCCCGCCACATCCGGATCCAGATGGGCACGGACAGCAGCGCCGCGCCGATCAGTGTCACCACCACGGCGAGAAGCGACGATCGCAACGCCGCCACGTCCACCTGAGCGAGGACGATCACCCCCAGTCCGGTCACCACGAGGGTGAGACCACCGAGGACGCGGGCCCACGCCAGCACCGTCGGTTTGGCCGGGAGGCCGAAGACCGACCTGGGTCCTTCCGCATCGAATTCCCGCCACACGAGGGCCGCGCCCACCGCAACCACGAGCACCGGCGTGATCACCGACGCCGCGCCGCCGCTGAAGAGCCACGACAGGCCTATCGCGAGGGCGAGGCCCATGACGGCGAGGCCCACGGCCCGGCGGCGCTCCCCCGGTTCGGGACGGACGTCGTCCGATCCGGGCGGGACGAACATCCACAACATTCCGTACGCGACGATGCCGACCCCGCCGAGCGCGGCCAGTACTGTGAACGCGACCCGGACCTTCGTGACGTCGACGCCGAGATGGTCGGCCAGTCCGCCGGCGACACCGCCCACAACACGACCGCCCACCCGTCGTTCGAGACGAGGGACGGTGGTGGGCGATCCGGCGACAGGCTGCACCCTTCGATACTGACACGGTTGCTGCCCGTCCGTCATCGGGGACGAACCCTGATGTCGGGGTCTTTCCGGGTCGCCGGATATCAGGGTCCGTCCCCGATGTGCCGAACGCTCCCAGGAGACAGGATGGTCCCATGACCACGAGGAACTTTCCCGAGCAGCTGTCGGATATGTGGCGCACTCGCCCGGTGCGCCTGCCCGATCAGGGGCATGTCGCCGGGGTGTGCGCGGGTATCGGGATGCGCTACGGCGTCGACCCGGTACTCGTTCGCGTCGCCTTCGTCGTCTCGGCGATATTCGGCGGCTCCGGGATCGTGCTGTACCTGGCGGCGTGGGTATTGTTCACCCGCCACGGCGACCAGGCGTCGCCGCTCGAGTCTCTGATGGGACGCGGGACCAGCTCGGATTCGTCCACCAAGGTGATCGTGATCCTCGTGGCGCTGGCCATCTCGGCGAGCGCGATCGGACCGGTCGGAGCGGGCTTCGGCGGATCCGGCTTCATCGGTGCATTCCTGATGCTCGCTGGATGGTGGTTGCTCTACCAGCGCCGGCCGGAAGCTCCTGCACTGCCGATGCCGGACGGTGGATTCACGTCCGATCCGTCCGCGTATCCGCAGCCGCCCTTCCAGAACGGCATCTTCTCGCACGGGATGTTCATGCACAACGCGTTCATACGGAGCATGTACACGCAAGCGACCGCGTCGAACCCGCCCCCCAGCGGGCCGGCGCCCGGCGACCCGGATTACCTGCAGACCGGCACGCCGGACGCCGCGGCCGGGACTGCGCAGCCGGACACGGCTCCCGGATCCGGGCCCAACTTGCGCAAGGAACCGGCCGAGTCCGGACCTTCGACGAAGGACAACTCCGGAGTCGCCGCCGGGCCACCGGCGTGGGATCCGCTGGGCGTCGCGCCGTTCGCGTGGGATCTCCCCGAACCCGCACCAGTCCGTGATCTCGTCCCCACCCGGAAGCGGCGGTCGCGGCTGACCACCACAGTGCTCGGACTCGCGGTGCTCGCCGCCGCAGCTGCGGGAGCGGTGGCCGTATCGGGTGACGTCACATGGATGACCCCGGCTCGAGTCGGTGCGATCGCACTCGCGGTCATCGGCGCAGGCATGATCGTGGGTGCGTTCCTGCATCGCGGTCACGGACTGCTGGTCGTCACCGGTCCGCTGCTCGGTTTCGTGGTGCTGGCCTCGATCGTCGGCCCGATGGACCGCTCGAACTGGGGTGACCGTGACTGGGCACCGACCTCGGCGGCAGAACTGCAGCCCGTCTACACCTCGAAGTTCGGTCAGATGAGTCTGGACCTGCGGAATCTCGAGCTCAGCGAGGACCACACCGTCGCGGTCGACGGTAGCTTCGGCAACGTCGAGGTGCTGCTGCCGGAAAACCTCGATGTCCGCACGACGTGTTCGGTCGACGCCGGCCAGATCACACAATGCCCCGAGCCCGGCCTCGATGTCGGCAGGGACGGCGAGAAAGGGCCGGTCCTGACGTTGGACGCGGCCGTCGACTTCGGCAACCTGGAGGTGCGTCGTGGCTGAGTACAACACCGGATTCGATGCCGGATCCTCGGAGGAAGACCAGGCTCGGCCCTGCCGCCGAGGTCCCTCGCTCCTGCTCCTGCTGTCCGGCCTCGCCGCGCTCGTGGTGAGCGGATGGGCGTTGCTCGGACCGTTCTCGCTCGATTTCCTCGCCACCTTCGACGGGGGCTGGATTCTCGTCGGCGCAGCGGTCGTGATCGGTGCCGTGCTGGTGTTCCTGCCGAGCAGGCGCAGCAAGTAGCCGGACGAGAACGACCCCACCGGCGTAGTCAGCCCGGAGTGCGGGCCGCCTCGTCCGGGCCGGAGCGGCGTCGCCGGGTCAGCCGCAGTCGAGCGATGCGGCGACCGTCGAGTTCGGTGACGGTCAGCCGGTTGCCGTCGAGAACGACGCCTTCCCCCACCTGCGGCAGATGGTCGAGCCGGTACAGGACGTAGCCGGCGATCGTCTCGTACGGACCTTCGGGCACGGCGATGCCGGTCTGCCGGGCGAAATCCTCGACGTGGAGCAGTCCGTCGACGTCGTCGTACAGCGCCGGCGGGCTTCCCGCTCCCGGAGTGCCGGACGCACCGTCGACCGGGTCGAACTCGTCTCCGATCTCACCGACGATTTCCTCGACGATGTCCTCCACCGTGACGATGCCCGCGGTGCCTCCGTACTCGTCGACGACGAGCGCTATCTGCGCATTGCCACTCCGCATCACGGTCAGAGCGGCGAGGGCGGCCTTGGACCCCGGCAGGGAGACGATGGACCGGCAGAGATCGGCGACGGTCCCCCGCGGTCGCTCGGCGAGCAGCAGATCGCGTAGATGCACGAATCCGATGACGTGATCCGCGCTTTCGGCGATGACGGGATATCGCGTATGGCCGAGACGGAGCGCGAGCGAGCGGGCATCGGGAATCGACGTATCGCCGCGCAGGAAGTCCACTTCGGTGCGTGGCCGCATCACCTCGGACAAGTGCCGGGATCCGACGTCGAAAACCTCGGTGAGCACGCTGCGTTCGTCTTCCGGCAGCGCCTCGTGACTGACGAGCATGTCGCGCAGTTCTTCGTGGGTGATCTGCTCGTTCTTGAGCGACGGATCGGATCCGAGGAGCCGCACGAGCGCATCCGTGGAGACCGAGAGCAGCCAGATGACCGGGCGCATGATGCTCGCGAAGCGGTCCAGAGCCGGAGCCGTCGCCAGCGCCGTCCCGGTCGACCGCTGCAACGCGATGCGCTTTGGCACCAACTCACCGAGCACCAGTGACAGGTAGGCGATGACCAATGTGGTGCCGACGAGAGCGAGTGCATCGGCGACCGCGGGCCCGAGACCCCAGCCGCGCAGTGTCGGTGCCACATCGGGGGCGAGAGTGGATGCGCCGAAGGCGGCGGAAAAGAACCCGGCGACGGTGACGCCGATCTGCACGGCGGACAGGAACCGGTTGGGGTCACGCGCGAGGGCGGCGGTGCGGCGACCACGCCCGCCGCGCCGGGCCAACTCCAGAAGCTGACTCTCCCGCAACGACACCAACGCCATCTCGGTGGCGGCGAACACCCCGCCCACGAGAACGAACAGCAGCACCGCCCCCACGTTGACGAGCGTGCCGCCCGTCATGCCGTGGACCTGCGGTGAATGCGGCGGGACTCAGATCCCGGGTCGTGGTCCAATGTTCCGCGCTCCTCGCCGGGGACGTTTCAGTCTAGGCAGAGGAGGCGGCGTCACGGAGCAGGTCGAGCATCGTCGACCTGCTCTCGTGCATTACGGCGTGGGGGAGATCACTCCCACTCGATGGTTCCCGGCGGCTTGCTCGTCACGTCGAGCACGACCCGGTTGACCTCGGCGACTTCGTTCGTGATGCGCGTAGAGATTCGCTCGAGTGTTTCGTAGGGAAGTCGCGTCCAGTCGGCGGTCATCGCATCCTCGCTGGAGACGGGACGCAGCACGATCGGGTGGCCGTAGGTGCGGCCGTCGCCCTGCACGCCCACGCTGCGCACGTCGGCGAGCAGCACGACCGGGCACTGCCAGATCTGGCCGTCGAGCCCGGCGGAGGTGAGTTCCTCGCGCGCGATGGAGTCCGCACGACGCAGGATCTCGAGTCGCTCGCGGGTGACCTCGCCGATGATGCGGATACCGAGACCCGGGCCGGGGAACGGCTGCCGGCCGACGATCTCTTCGGGCAGGCCGAGCTGACGGCCGACGGCGCGCACTTCGTCCTTGAACAGCAGGCGCAGCGGCTCGACGAGGGAGAACTGGAGGTCCTCGGGCAGACCACCGACGTTGTGGTGGCTCTTGATGTTGGCGGTACCGGACCCGCCGCCCGACTCGACCACGTCCGGGTACAGCGTGCCCTGGACGAGGAACTCGACGGTTTCGCCCTTCTCGGCGCCCTCGCCGAGCACCTCGGCCACTGCGCCCTCGAAGCTGCGGATGAACTCGCGGCCGATGATCTTGCGCTTGGTCTCGGGGTCGGTGACGCCGGACAGTTCCCGGAGGAAGGTCTCGGAGGCATCCACCGTGACGAGCCGCGCGCCCGTGGCGGCGACGAAGTCCTTCTCGACCTGCTGGCGCTCGCCTTCACGCATCAGCCCGTGGTCGACGAACACACAGGTCAGCCGGTCGCCGATCGCGCGCTGCACGAGTGCGGCCGCGACCGCGGAGTCGACGCCGCCGGACAGTCCGCAGATCGCGCGTCCGTCACCGACCTGGGCGCGAACCTGCTCGATGAGCGACTCGGCGATATTGGCTGCCGTCCAGCTGCCGGGAATACCCGCGATGTCGTGCAGGAAGCGGCTGAGGACCTGCTGTCCGTACGGCGAGTGCAGCACCTCCGGGTGGTACTGGACACCGGCGAGACGCCGTGCGCGGTCCTCGAATGCTGCGACCGGGGCGCCCGCGCTCGTCGCGGTGACCTCGAAGCCCTCCGGGGCCGCGGTCACGCCGTCGCCGTGGCTCATCCAGACCGGCTGTGTCGCAGGCAACCCGTCGTGCAGGACGCCGCCTGAGACCTGCAGATCGGTACGGCCGTATTCACGGGCGCCGGTGTGGCCGACGGTGCCGCCGAGTGCCTGCGCCATCGCCTGGAAGCCGTAGCAGATCCCGAACACCGGAACATCGAGATCGAACAGCTTCGGATCGAGTCGGGGTGCGCCGTCTTCGTAGACGCTGGACGGACCACCGGAGAGCACCACCGCGAGCGGATTCTTCGCGGCGATCTCTTCGACGGCAGTCGTGTGGGGCACGACCTCCGAGTACACGTTCGCCTCGCGGACGCGCCGCGCGATCAGCTGCGCGTACTGGGCTCCGAAGTCGACGACGAGGACCGGTCTGGACTGCTGGGTTTGCGACACCCGAACAGTCTAAGCGGCCGCGCCGGGTGCTCCCGACGCGGCCGGACCGGCACGAAGATCAGGCGGCCCCGGTCGAGCCGGTGATCTCGACGATGGGCAGGTGCAGCGCTCCGGGAGCGCCATGGGGGACCACCGGATTCTTCGGCGCGATCGGCTGCAGTCTGCGGTACGGCTCGCCCTGGGCGGGACGCTGATCCTGCTCACCCTTGTTAGGCCAGAGCGATGCCGCGCGTTCCGCCTGCGCTGCGATGGTAAGCGACGGGTTCACTCCGAGGTTCGCCGAGACCGCGGCGCCGTCCGCGATGCTGAGAGTCGGGTAACCGTGGACTCGCTGGTACGGATCGATCACACCGTGCTCGGCATCCGTCCCGATGACGGCCCCGCCGAGGAAGTGAGCGGTGAGCGGAATGTTGAAGATCTCACCCCACGTGCCGCCGGCCACGCCGTCGATCTTCTCCGCGATGCGCCGGGTCGCTTCGTTTCCGGCGGGAATCCAGGTGGGGTTGGGCTGACCGTGGCCCTGCTTGCTCGTGACCTTCCGTCGGCCGAAGGGACTCTTCTTCGTGTACGTCGTGATGGAGTTGTCCAGGTTCTGCATGACGAGCGCGATGATCGTGCGTTCGCTCCAGTTCCGCACCGACAGCATGCGCAGCATCTTGCGCGGATTCTTCGCCACCTGGCCGAGGAACTTGACCCAGCGCGGTGTCGGGCCGTCGCCGTCGGTCATCAGGGTCTGCAGCAGACCCATCGCATTCGAGCCCTTGCCGTACCGCACGGGTTCGATGTGGGTGTCGGGAGTCGGATGGAACGACGAGGTGATCGCGACGCCCTGCGTGATGTCGAGATCGGGATCTAGCTCGTACATGCCCGCTCCGACGATCGATTCGGAGTTGGTGCGGGTCAGTTCGCCGACACGATCGGAGAGTGCGGGCAGCGCACCGGTGTCCTTGAGGTGGTGCAGCAGATGTTGGGTGCCCCATGTGCCGGCAGCGAGCACGACGTGGGACGCCGTGTAGGTCCGGCGGCCCTTGCGCACCCACGAGCCGGTGCGTTCGGTGATCACGTCCCACGTACCGTCGCGCGCCTCACGCAGATCGGTGACGGTCGTCAGCGGAATGATCTCGGCCCCTGCGCTTTCCGCAAGTCCGAGGTAGTTCTTGACCAAGGTGTTCTTCGCTCCGTGGCGGCAACCGGTCATGCACTCGCCGCACTCGAGGCAGCCGGCGCGGTCCGGGCCGACGCCACCGAAGTAGGGGTCGGGCACGGTGCGGCCGGGTTCACCGAAGTAGACCCCCACGGGGGTCTGGATGAAGGTGTCGCCCACGCCCATGTCGTCCGCGACGGATTTGATGACCTTGTCCGCCGCGGTCATCCGGTTGTACTGCACGACGCCGAGCATCCGGCGTGCCTGGTCGTAGAAGGGGCTCAGTTCGTCGTGCCAGTCGGTGATGCCGGCCCATTGACGGTCCTCGAAGAACGCGGCGGGCGGCTTGTACAGCGTGTTGGCGTAGTTGAGCGAGCCGCCGCCGACACCCGCGCCGGCGAGGATCAGGCAGTCGCGCAGCAGGTGCACGCGCTGGATGCCGAAGCAGCCGAGTTTAGGCGCCCACAGGAACCGCCGAAGGTCCCAGCTGGTCTTCGCGAAGTCGGCGTCGGCGAATCGGCGGCCCGCTTCGACGATTCCGACCTTGTATCCCTTCTCCACCAGTCGAAGCGCGGTGACGCTTCCACCGAACCCGGATCCGACGATCAGAACGTCGTAGTCCGTAACCCGTTGCTGACTCATGGCGACCTCCACCGAACGGCATTTGTTACCGGCCAGTATGCACCCTGGCCGTGTGACTAACGGCACAAGGCCACCCTAACCGTTACCGGGAGTTGCACCAAGGCCCGCCGGTCCGGAAACGGCTGTGGCCGGAGGCCCAACGCATCGCAGCGCAGGTGTCCTCCGGCCACAGCGAAGCCGAACGGGAAAGCGAAGGTCAGGCACGCACCGAAAGGCCGACCTTCTGGAATTCCTTCAGGTCGGAATATCCGGCCTTGGCCATCGAGCGTCGCAGGCCGCCCACGAGATTGAGCGAACCGAACGGATCGTCGGACGGACCCGACAGAACCCGATCGAGACTCGGACGCTCGTCGTACGCGACCTGAAGTACCGCACCGCGCGGCATCGACGGGTGCGCCGCCACCGACGGCCAGTACCAGCCGTGTCCGGCAGCTTCTGCCGCCACCGCGAGCGGGGCGCCGAGCACCGCGGCGTCGGCACCGCAGGCAATCGCCTTCGCCAGGTCGCCGGCGGTTTCGATATCCCCGTCCGCGATCACGTGGACGTACCGGCCACCGGTCTCGTCGAGGTAGTCGCGGCGCGCCGCGGCCGCATCCGCGATCGCTGTCGCCATCGGGATTCCGATCCCGAGCGAAGGACTCGTGGTGGTCGCTTCCGCCGTCGATCCGAAACCGACGATGACGCCCGCGGCACCCGTGCGCATCAGGTGCAGGGCTGTCCGATGGTCGCTCACGCCGCCGGCAACCACCGGCACGTCGAGTTCGGAGATGAACGTCTTCAAATTGAGCGGCTCGTCCTCGCCGTGCGCGACGTGCTCGGCGGAGATGATGGTGCCCTGCACGACGAGCAGGTCGATGCCGGCCTTCACGAGCGCGGGGGTGAGCGTGCGCGCGTTCTGCGGGCTCACGCGCACCGCAGTGGTGACGCCCTCGTCACGCACCTGTGCGACGGCGGCGGCCAGCAGGTCGGGCTTGAGCGGGGCGGCATGCAGCTCCTGCAGGTACCGGATCGCGGCACTCGGATCCGGATCGGAGTCAGCGATTTCGGTGAGCCGGGTGATCACCGCGTCGACGTCGGCGTGCCGGCCCCACAGACCTTCGCCGTTGATGACTCCGAGGCCGCCGGCCTTGCCCAGTGCCACCGCGAACGACGGCGAGACGAGGGCGTCGGTGGGATGCGCGAGCACGGGGATGTCGAACCGGTACGCATCGAGCTGCCAGGCGGTCGACACCTCCTTGGACGAACGCGTCCGCCGGGACGGAACGATGTCGATGTCGTCCAGCTCGTAGGTGCGTCGAGCCGTGCGGCCCATGCCGATTTCAACGAGGTCGCGCACACGCGCCCCTTTCTCCTGAATTGACGGTGTTCCCGTCACACCTGAGACGGGACCTGCTGCGGACTCGATGCCCTACCGGGCAGCGTAGTTCGGTGCCTCCGCGGTGATCGTGATGTCGTGCGGGTGGCTCTCTTTCAGACCCGCCGCGGTGATCTGGACGAACTGAGCTTTCTGCAGTTCCTCGATCGTCGACGCCCCCGTGTAGCCCATGGCGGCCCGGAGACCGCCGATGAGCTGGTGGGTGACCTGCTGCAGCGGTCCGCGGAACGGAACGCGGCCCTCGATCCCTTCCGGGACGAGCTTGTCCTCGGACAGCACGTCGTCCTGGAAGTAGCGGTCCTTCGAGTACGACTTCGCCTCGCCACGGCTCTGCATCGCGCCGAGCGAACCCATTCCGCGGTAGCTCTTGAACTGCTTGCCGTTGACCAGGATCAACTGTCCGGGCGACTCGGTGGTGCCGGCGAGGAGCGAGCCGAGCATCGCGGTCGACGCACCGGCTGCGAGGGCCTTGGCCACGTCACCGGAGAACTGCATGCCACCGTCGGCGATGACCGGCACACCGTGGGCCCGCGCGACCGTCGAGGCCTCGAGGATCGCGGTGATCTGCGGCGCACCCACACCCGCGACGACACGCGTCGTGCAGATGGAACCGGGGCCGATGCCGACCTTCACGGCGTCGACTCCGGCCTCGATGAGCGCTGCGGTGCCCTGCCGGGTCGCGACGTTGCCGCCGATGATCTGTACGCGGTCGCCGACCTCGGCCTTGAGCTTCGAGATCATCGACAGGACGTTCGACGAGTGGCCGTGCGCGCTGTCGACGACGAACACGTCGACGCCCGCGTCCGCCAGCGTCATGGCCCGGGTCCACGCGTCGTCACCGACACCCACCGCTGCACCGACGAGCAGACGGCCGTCGCGGTCCTTGGTGGCGTTGGGATGCTGCTCGGTCTTGACGAAATCCTTGACGGTGATCAAGCCGGTGAGCTTGCCCTGTCCGTCGACGATCGGCAGCTTCTCGATCTTGTGGCGACGCAGCAGCCCGAGTGCTGCCTCCGCGGTGACGCCTTCGCGTGCGGTGACGAGCGGCGACTTGGTCATCACCTCGAAGACGGGACGGTTCTGGTCGACCTCGAACCGCATGTCGCGGTTGGTGATGATGCCGACGAGCTGACCGTCGTCGTCGGTGACGGGGAGACCCGAGATGCGGAAGCGCGCGCATTTCGCGTCGACCTCGGCGAGCGTATCGGTGGGCTTGCACGTCACCGGATCGGTGACCATGCCGGCCTCGGATCGCTTCACCGTCTCGACCTGCGCTGCCTGGATATCGGCGGGCATGTTGCGGTGCAACACGCCCATGCCGCCCACGCGGGCCATCGCGATGGCCATCCGCGACTCGGTGACGGTGTCCATCGCGGAGCTCACCAACGGTGTCCGCAGACGGATGTCGCGAGTCAGCTGGCTCGAGGTGTCGACCTTGCTCGGGACGACGTCCGATGCCGCCGGCAGCAGCAGCACGTCGTCGAAGGTCAGTCCCAACATGGCGACCTTGTCGGGGTCGTCACCGCCGGTGTGCACATGCCCTCCGGTACTACTCATGCGGTTCGGACCCTCCGTGACGATCGATGGGTGCGGACGACAAACCGTCCGGCAACGGGAAATTGTGGTGTGCAGCGGTGCCTACCTGCAGGACCGCCGCCGCGGCGTCCCCTTCCGGCACTGCCGGAGAGGGTGGTGCACGCACTTGTCCATGGTATCTGTTGGCTGCAGCCGCCCTCCCCCAACCCTGGCACCGCGGCCTTTCCAGTGCGGATTCGATGCGGGATACGTCGGGTTCCGGCGTGTCCGGGCCGTACCGCTGGCGCAGAACCCCTCGGGCTGCGTACCGTGGAGTCGTGCGTGATCAGTTGCCCCCCGGGCTTCCCCCGGACCCGTTCGCAGGAGATCCCGACGATCCGTCCGCCGCTCTGGACGCGATCGAACCGGGACAGCCACTCGACCCTGCCGAGCGCCTCGCGGTGGAAGAAGACCTCGCCGACCTCGCGGTTTACGAGGCATTGCTGGCCCCACGTGGGGTCCGCGGTCTCGTCGTCTGCTGTGAGGACTGCCACCAGGACCACTACCACGACTGGGACATGCTCCGCGCGAACCTTCTCCAGTTGCTCGTCGACGGCACCGTACGTCCTCACGAGCCGGCGTTCGATCCCGCGCCCGACGCGTACGTGACCTGGGACTACTGCCGTGGGTACGCCGACGCCTCGATGAACGAGGCCCTGCCGGTGGATCCATACGGGCGCGAACCCTGATCCGAACCACAAAACGAAGACGAGGGCCCGGCAGCATTGCTGCCGGGCCCTCGTCTTCGGGGCGGCCGAGCCGCCGTGAGTACTACTCGGTCTCGGAGTTCGCCGTGGTCTGCGAAATCGAAGCCGACGCAGGAGTCGTGGGCTGCTGCGACGACGCGTCGCCGGGCGTCCCACTGGGAGGCTCCGTACTGCCGGAACCGGTACCGGGCTGGCTCGCCGGAGGAGTCGAAGTCGGAGTCGGAGTCGGCGACACGGTATCGGACGCAGGCGGCGCATCGAGGATCGTGGGATCTATCGGTGAGGGCGACGGCGGCGCAGGTGCCGGCGACGGCTCCACGGGCTGGGTCGTCCCCGGCAGTGGTGCCGGTACGACCGGTGGCGGAAGCACCGGCGGCAGCTGCCCGGCATCCGGTGCGGGAACCTCTGCGGGACCAGGCTGCGGAGGTGGGGGCGGCACGGGTGGAGCCAGCTTCTCGATTTCTGCCGACAACCGCTGCAACCATTCGCCGAGGGCGTCGCGGTCGGCCGAATCGGTGACGGCCGACGACCGCGCCTCAGCCGACGCCAGCAACTGCTGGGCTTCGTTCGCCTTACCGTCGGCGATCAGTTGCTCGGCCCGCTCGAGAGTTGTGGTGGTGTCGATTCGGGCTTCCGTCGAATGAGCCCGCTCGCTGAACACGACCTGTTTGACGCCCCACAGAGGGTCGCCGGGTTCTGCGCTGTAGGAGACCGCAGCCGCGCCACCGAGGGCAACAGCGACGAGCGCGGCGGCACCGGCGATCGGGCGGATCACGCGAAGCTGACGACTCGATCGCTCACGCCGTGACGCGAGTGTGTCGCGGGCGCCGAGCTCCCGGTGGACCGCGGCGACGACTTGGTCGAGGTCCGGTCCTGCAGGCACGGGGTCGGACAGGATCTCGGCGCGCCATCCGGCGAGCAGAGTCGCAAGTTCGTATTCCTCGGTCGATTCGGTCTCGACGAGGCCGTTGCCCGAGATCGCATCGATGAGGGCATCATCGCGCCGAACTGCGGAGATGTCCACGGTGGCGTCACCGTCGGGGAGGTCCTCGGAGAAGCTCTCGCCCGAATCGCGCCTCCTACCCATTCCTTTCACCTGCTCTCGTGACTTCCTTCTTGAGTCTGGCGATGGCTCGGTGCTGAGCCACTCGTATCGCTCCCGCTGTGCTTCCGACCGCGGCGGCCGTTTCCTCGGCGGACAACCCCATCACCAGACGCAAGATCAAGATCTCACGCTGTTTCTCCGGGAGAACCTGCAACAGCCTCTTCATCTCCCGGCTCGATTCGGAATTGAGCGCAAAGTCCTCCGGGCTGCCGTCGACCGACATCACTTCCGGCACATCCGCAACGGGCTCGGCGCGATTACGCGCCGCGCTGCGGTGTGCATCGGCGACCTTGTGGGCCGCAATGCCGTAGACGAACGCCATGAAGGGACGTCCCTGGTCCTGATATCTCGGCAACGCAGTCATCACAGCCAGGCACACCTCCTGCGCTACGTCGTCCGCAGAGAGCTGGCCGCGCTCTGCAGAGCCGACCCGTGCGCGGCAGTACCGCACGACGAGGGGTCGAACAGTTTCGAGAACTTGGGAAAGAGCAGCACGATCACCCTGCGCAGCCGCAACAACGGCGGCGTCCCACTCCTCACCCATAACAGTCATCGATTGCGCAAGTCCTGGCGTTACAGCGACACGATCCCCCACCCGGGCGTGCTTCCACGGAGACGTGGAACTCTCACAGCGTAGCGATAGTCTCCGACAGATCGTGTACGGCCGTACCGACTATCGCCCGATCGGTGCAAATCGCCCACCGCGGCGGATGATCGTTGTGGCGCATGCCTTCCCCGCCGCGGCCGCGTCGGCGCCACCCCCGATCCCGTCGAGCAGCATTGCGGCCGCCCAGCGGAGTGGGATCAGCCCGTGTTCCCCCGTGCGCTCGAAGACCTCTCTCGCGAGATTGCGCGCCGGGTCACGGTCGGTGTCGCCGGTCAGGGACGCTGCCCGGATCAGATCGGACTTCACCGCATGCCTCACCGAGCCGTACCGGGCTGCGACAGCAACCGCACGATCCGCGAACGCGCGGGCTCTTTCGAAATCCGCGAAAGCGAGCGCGGACTCCGCGCTCACCCACGCGAGACGGATCTGCTGACGGAGGAACGGTGTCTCGCCCTCGGCGTCCTCCGCCTCGTCGAGTACTGCAGCACATCGATTCAGGAGATCGCGGGCGAGCACGGGCCCGGCAGTTCCGAGCGAATCGGCAGCGAGGCCCGTCAGGGCGTCGCACCGCGCACGGACAGCTCTGATGCGGGTCTCCGGATCCTCCTGGGGCGCATTCCCCGTTCCTATCGCCGCGAGGGCAGCACCGTCCGATGCGGCCGCCGTACAGTGGTCCCCGAGCTGCCGGAGCAGCGACCCCTCGGTGCTTGCGACGAGCGACGCCCACGAACCCGTAGGCCCGGTCTGCCGCCGGAGAAGTGAGAGTTCGGATCGCGCGGCGGCGTAACGGCCCTGACCACCCAGCGCCACGGCGCGATGCCATCTCTGTTCCACGTCGTGTGCTGCCGGAATCGGGTACAGCCCCGGAGCACTGCCGAATGCCGCATCGGCCGTCGCGGCCGCCGGATCGGAGATGTTCGGTCCCGGCATGCGCTGCGGCCGTGCCGATTCGGTGTCATCCTTCGTGTGGCGGGTGGCAAACATCGGACAATCATCGCACTGCCCGCCGAACCGGGCAGATGCCGGCCGAATGATTCGAAATAAATACGCACCGAGCGCGCAAATAGTCTTGCAGAGTGGAATAGGACAAACGTCCAACCAACCGAATTCGAACATTTCGTTTAACGGGTCGTTAAGAACATACAATATGTATGTCGCCCGTTTACGGCGGCGGGAACACCCCGCGGTGCTGCAACGACTCTCCCGAAACACCTTGCCGACGCGTTCGCACTGGTCGCGAAGCCGGCACGAGCGCACATCGGCCACGGTCCCGATTTACGAAGGTCTCCTCGTGTCCGTGTTGCATCATGCCCCGGTCGCAATGTAAATATTTCAGGGGTTAATTCTTGTCGTTTTCGTTATGGAGTTCGCCACTGATCCGAAGCCTTGACGGTGAATCGATAACGCTTTTACGGTGAGTTCGCTCGAAAGAAAGATTGGCTCGGTCCTACGGGGGGTATCCCTCCTACCGAACTACGGTCCGCTCGCCCCTGATGCGAGCAACGCTGCGAAGGAGTGCCACATGCCTGCACCGAATCACTTGCCCGGACCCAACGCGGATCTGTGGGATTGGCAGATGGACGGCAAGTGTCGCGGAGTGGACTCCTCGATGTTCTTCCACCCCGACGGTGAACGTGGACGCGCACGAGCGCAGCGTGAGAGCCGTGCGAAGGATCTGTGCCGCAGCTGCCCTGTCCTCGAGCAGTGCCGCGAGCACGCGCTCACGGTCGCCGAGCCGTACGGCATCTGGGGTGGGATGTCGGAGACCGAACGGGAGATGTACGCGCGCCATCGCCGGCGCAAAGTCGCCGTGTGACGGCGCGGCCGCGCCCAGTGGGTTTTCCCGCCCGGTGCACCGTACGTTCGAAGATCGCACTCGGCAGCGCTACCACTCGAACGGTTCCCGACCGTCCCGAGACACGAACCCGAGACACGACGAAGCCCCGCGCAGGGAACTCCGCGCGGGGCTTCGTCTTTCGGGTTTCTCGCTAGTGAGCGTGCCCGTGACCGTGGCCGTCGTTCGCCGATTCTTCCGGCTTCTCGACGATCGCGCTCTCGGTGGTGAGGATCATCCGCGCGACAGAAGCCGCGTTGACAACCGCCGATCGCGTCACCTTCACCGGGTCCACGACACCGTCCGCGAGCAGGTCACCGTAGGTGAGGGTCGCGGCGTTGAAGCCGTGGCCCTTGTCCGCCTCGGCCACCTTGCTCACCACGACAGCGCCGTCGAGACCGGCGTTGGACGCGATCCAGTACAGCGGAGCGGTCAGCGCCGTGCGCAGGACCGCCACACCGAGTGCCTCGTCGCCCGCGAGCGAGTCTTCGAGTTCGCGCAGCGACAGTCCCGCCTGGACCAGCGCCGAGCCGCCGCCGGGGACGATGCCCTCCTCGACCGCAGCCTTGGCCGCGTTCACCGCGTCCTCGACCCGGAACTTGCGTTCCTTGAGATCGGTTTCGGTAGCCGCACCGACCTTGATGACCGCGACGCCACCGGCGAGCTTCGCGAGACGCTCCTCGAGCTTCTCCCGATCCCAGTCGGAGTCGGTCGCCTCGATCTCACGCCGCAACTGCGCCGCGCGGGCCTCGATCTCCTCGGCCGTGCCTGCACCGTCGACGATCGTGGTGCTGTCCTTGGTGACCACGACGCGACGTGCCTTGCCGAGCAGGTCGAGTCCGGCCTCCTTGAGGGACAGGCCCAGGTCGGAGTTGATGACCGTGCCGGCGGTGACGACCGCGAGGTCGTCGAGGAACGCCTTGCGACGATCACCGAAGTACGGAGCCTTGACCGCGACAGCCTTGAGGGTCTTGCGGATCGCGTTGACCACCAGGGTGGACAGCGGCTCGCCCTCGATGTCCTCGGCGATGATCAGGACCGGCTTGCCGGACTCGGCGATCTTCTCGAGCAGCGGCAAGAAGTCGGGCAGCGCGGTGATCTTCTCGCGGTACAGCAGGACGAGCGCGTCCTCGAGGACGGCTTCCTGGGTGTCTACGTCGGTGATGAAGTACGGGGACAGGAAGCCCTTGTCGAACTGCACACCTTCGGTGACGACGAGTTCGGTGTGCATGGTCGAGGATTCCTCGATCGTGACGACACCGTTTTCGCCGACGCGAGTGAGGGCCTCGCCGACCATCTCGCCGATTTCCGCGTCACGGCACGACACCGTGGCGACCTGCGCGATGGCCTTCTTGCCCTCGACCGGGGTGGCAGCGGCAAGCAAGGCTTCGCAGACGCGGTCGGCGGCCTTGGAGATGCCCGAACCCATGGCGATCGGGTTCGCTCCCGCAGCGATGTTGCGCAATCCGGCCTTGACGAGCGCCTGCGCGAGAACGGTGGCGGTGGTGGTGCCGTCACCCGCGACGTCGTTGGTCTTCGTGGCGACGCTCTTGACGAGCTGTGCGCCGAGGTTCTCGAACGGATCTTCCAGTTCGATCTCCCGGGCGATGCTCACACCGTCGTTGGTGACGGTGGGGCCACCGAAGGCCTTGGCGAGCACGACGTGCCGCCCACGCGGGCCGAGGGTGACCTTGACGGCGTCGGCGAGCTGGTCGACACCGCGTTCGAGTGCCCGGCGCGCGGTCTCGTTGAACTCGATTTGTTTGGACATGTTCTCCGGCTACTCCTGGAATCGGATGATCCGCAACAGATTCCGCCCCGGGTCCATGACGGAACTCCGGGGCGGAATGTGTGCGGCCTACTTGGCGACGACAGCCAGGACGTCGCGCGCAGACAGGATCAGGTACTCCTCGCCGGCGTACTTGATCTCGGTTCCGCCGTACTTGCTGTAGATGACGACGTCGCCTTCCTTGACGTCGAGCGGGATGCGCTTGTCGCCATCTTCGTCCCAGCGGCCGGGGCCTACAGCGACGACGGTGCCCTCCTGGGGCTTCTCCTTCGCCGTATCCGGGATGACGAGGCCGGAGGCAGTCGTCGTCTCGGCCTCGTTGGCCTGGACGAGGATCTTGTCCTCGAGCGGCTTGATGTTCACGCTCGCCACGATGAGCCCTCCACTTTCAGGGGTTTTTGGGTCCGAGGCTCTGGATGTCCTCGGACGCGGGGTTGTTCAGTCACCACGGGTGACGCCGCACGCAGACCCGTCGTCGCGGGTGCCGGGTCAACGCTCGGTGTCACTAGCACTCTATACATGAGAGTGCCAGCGCTCAAGAGGGGACAGTGCCGACACCCCGAGGGGTAGGCACCGACGCCGCTCCAAGTCATGACATACAGAATTATGTTACGGTTGCATAACGAAATCGAGAGCGCGACTATACGGTCGCCGGGGTGAGGGAACAGAACCCTGTCCGAAGATCGGTCGCGCACGAGAGGTGAACTTATGCCCACGTCGCTAGGCATCTCCGTGGGAGCGTCAGGCGTCGGTTCGGCCCTTCGGGTCGACACTCCGACCGGACCCGCCACCGAGTACCGCCGACTGGCCGCGGATTCCGACCGAAGTCGCGAACTCGGTGATCTTGTGTTCGACGCCGTCTCCCTGCGATGCGCACATCTGGTGGAGCGTCCCGTCGTCACCGTCGCGCATCGCACCGACGAACAAGCCGAGAGCATTCGTTCCGCCGCGGAACGCGCGGGACGACACGTCCGGCTCGTCCCCGAAACCGCCGCGATCCTCGCATTCCTCCGTACCGCAGGAGGTGTCCGCTCCGAGGCGGGCACCGTCGCGATCGCCGACCTCGGCGCGACAGGCACCACCGTGTCCGTCCTCGACCAGGCGACCGGCACCGTCCTGCGCTCCGCCCGTACCGAAGAAGTCAGCGGCAACGCACTCGGCGCCCGGATCTACGACCGGGTACTCCGGTCCACCAGCACGATGCGTTCACGCCGCCAGATCGACCCCGGACTGCTCGCCGCCCGGTGCCAGGGCGCGCAGGAAGTCCTGACCACGGCCGAAGTCGCCCGCATCGACATCGCGGAAGCGGGGCCGGAGGCATCCGTCACCCTGACCCGCGAAGACCTGCGCGTACTGAGCGCCGACCTCGCCGACACTGCGGCCGCCTTCACCCGGCGGATATGCGCGGGATCTGCACCGCAACCGCAAATCCTTGCGCTCGTCGGCGGCGCGGCCGGCGTTCCCGCTCTCGCCGACGCGATCGCCGCGGCGTTCGGCGGCGAGACCGTGCGCGTGGCCGAACCGGCCTCTGCCGCGGCTCAAGGCGCTGCGCTGATCGGCGACTCCCCCGCCGCACGGGCATACCCGACCGTCGGATCATCGAGACACGGTCGAGCCAGGTCGGGCGGACGACTCTCGGGCGCGGTCGCCGGGGTACTCGTGCTGAGCGCGATCCTCGCCGGGTTCGCCACCGAACACTTCACGGCTCGCGATACCACCGACGGAGCGGTCTCACCGCTGATGACGAGCGGGGCCGTGCCCTCGCCGGACGACGACGCACCACCTGCGTCGTCCGATACCGCGATTCCCGCGCAGGATCCGGACTCGCTGCCGATCTCGACGCTCACGTCCGATCAGCAGGTTCCGTCGAGGCCGGCCACGGGCCTTCTTCCTCCGGTGATACCCGAGCCCCAGCGGAGCACCACCGATTCCTGGACGGGTTCGACCACGGTGACTCCCACGCCGATCGATCAGGTGCCCACGCCCGAGGTGTCGCCCGAGACCTTCCCGGATCGCGACACCACCACGGCGCCGCCGAGCACCACGACGCCGAACCCCTCCGATCTGCCCGGCACGGACGACACGACGCCTCCCGTCGAGTCGAGCCCGCAGCCGGTGTCGCCGGACCCGAGCACACCTCCGGAGTCCGAACCGGCACCGGTCGAGGTCGCTCCGTCGCCTACCTCTCCGGCTGTCCCGGACGGCACACCGTTCGAGTCCGAAGCGCCCGCGCCACCGGCCTCGGGGGAAAGTGGCGTTGCGCCGGCACTCGACACGCCCGATTCCTCCGTCCCGGAGGGAAGCGCCGACACAACCGGCTGATCTCAGCAGGCGGGCGACCGACAGATCGCCGCAGCGGTCAGACGGACACCTGCGACACGGACACGGGAAGGCCGGGATCGGTCGCCGCGCCCAGTTCCGACGGTGCCGCACCGCCGGCGATCAGATGCGCGCCGAGCGCCGCGATCATGACGCCGTTGTCCGTGCACAATTTCGGGCGGGGTACCCGCAGCGTCATACCCGCTGCCGCACACCGCTCTTCTGCGAGTTCACGCAGCCTGCTGTTCGCTGTCGCGCCGCCACCGAGCACGAGGGTATCGACGCCGAGGTCCTTCGCCGCCCGGACCGCCTTCATGGTGAGCACGTCGGCGACAGCCTCCTGGAACCCGGCGGCGACATCGGCGACCGGAACGGGTTCGCCCGCCCGCTGTTTCGCCTCGACGAAACGGGCCACGGCCGTCTTGAGTCCGGAGAACGAGAAATCGTGGCGGGCGTCGCGAGAGCCCGTCATGCCACGCGGGAACACCACCGCGGTGCGATCCCCTTCCCGCGCAAGACGATCGACCTCGGGTCCACCGGGATAACCGAGACCGAGCAACCGGGCGACCTTGTCGAACGCTTCTCCCGCGGCGTCGTCGACGGTGGTACCCAGTTCCACGATGGGCTTGCCGATGTCCTCGACGTGCAGCAGGTGCGTGTGCCCACCGGAGACGAGCAGCGCCACGCACGGCGGCATCGGACCGTGTTCGAGGGTGTCCACCGCGACGTGCCCGCCCAGATGGTTGATCGCGTAGAAGGGCACGTCCCACGCCGCCGCGTACGCCTTGGCGGCGGCAACGCCGACGAGCAGGGCACCGGCGAGGCCCGGCCCGATGGTCACGCACACCGCGTCGGGCTTGTCGATCCCGGCGGCGGCGAGAGCGCGTCGCATGGTCGGCACCATTGCTTCGAGGTGGGCTCTCGACGCGATCTCCGGCACGACGCCACCGAAGCGGGCGTGCTCGTCGACGCTCGAGGCGACTTCGTCGGCGAGAAGTTCGAGGGTGCCGTCACCGGTCCACCGCACGATGCCCACACCGGTCTCGTCGCACGAACTCTCGATACCCATCACGATGGGGTTCTTCGGCAGTGCGCTTCCCGTGGTCACGGTTGTCGCTCCTCTCGCGGATCCGGACGCTTCATCGTGTACGCGTCCGCGCCGCTCGGCTGGTAGTAATGCTTTCTGGTGCCCACGATCTCGAACCCCTCGCGCCGGTACAGCGCGATCGCGGCGTCGTTGTCGGTGCGCACTTCGAGGAAAACCGGGCCACCCCATCGGTCGGCGACCGCGAGCAGGTCCGCGAGCAGTGCCCCGCCGACCCCTTGCCTGCGAACAGAGGGATCCACACCGATCGTGTGCACCTCGGATTCGGGAAAGACGGCGGTACCCAGTCGCGCGAGTCCGGCATAACCCACCAGGTGGCCGTCCCCGTCCCGCGCCGCGACGTAATGGTTGTACGGCGACGCCATCGCGGACCGGAACGCGTCCGCACTCCACGGATCGTCACCCGGAAACAAGATCTTTTCGAGTTCTGCACAACGCTCGGCGTCCTCCGGCGTCAGTGCGTCGATCGTCGTGCGGGTCATGCTCGCCGGTCCGCTGTCTCCACCGCATCAGGTCGGCGCAGGTACAGCGGTACGAGCGGTTCGGGGGTCGCTCCGGCGCGGACGGCCTCGGCCGCCACCGCGACCAGACCGGCGGGCGACGGAGACTGCACATCCACCACCGGCACCTCGAACATCGCCGCATGCGGCGCCGAACCGGCGACCCGCACCGACGGTGCCGCGGTGATCTCGGCGGGTTTGCGAACTTCCGGCCCCTCGACGCGCTGATCCTGCTTGTACCGCGCCCAGTAGATCTCCCGACGACGTGCATCGGTGACGACGAGCAGGTCGCCGCCGTCGGCATCGCGACCGTCACTGCCGTCGAGTCGGCGCACATCGGCGGCGATCGCGTCGAGGGTGCACACCCCGTACACGGGAACACCGAGTGCGTCGCCGAAGGCTGCGGCCGTCACCATGCCCACGCGCAGGCCGGTGAACGGACCGGGCCCGACACCGACGACGATCGCATCGAGTTCCGCCGGCGTATGCCCAGCTTCGGCGAGGCATTCGAGAATCTGGGGAGTGAGCACTTCCGCGTGTGCGCGGGGATTGTCGGTGACACGCGCAGCGAGGGTTTCCGGCCACGCTCCGTCGCCGCCGAGACGGACGAGTCCGGAGGTCACGGCGGGGGTGGCGGTATCGACGGCGAGCACGAGCACGATGTACCAGCGTACCCGCCGTGCGGGCCGGTCATCCCACCCAGGTCCACTCCGCGCGGCGGACGTCACTGTCGGGATCTCGCCGCAGACGCACACGCAGGTGCCGGTCCGTGAGCTTCTCGACGAGACCCTCGCCCCACTCCACGACCACCACGGCGTCTGCCAGATCGGTGTCGAGATCGAGCGCATCGAGTTCGTCGAGGGCACCTGGTCCGTTGCCGAGACGGTACGCGTCGACGTGCACGAGACCGACCGGCGACCGGCCGTCGGCGGCGCCCGGGCGATGTTCGCGGGCGATGACGAAGGTCGGCGACGTCACACGTCCCTGGACCCCGAGTCCGGCTGCGATCCCGCGGGTCAGCGCGGTCTTGCCCGCTCCGAGCGGGCCGTCGAGAACCACGAGGTCCCCCGCGCGAAGGTCGGCGGCGAGCCGCCTCCCGAACGCTTCGGTGTCCTCCACGGTGTGCAGTTCGATGCTGTTCGACCCGGTGTCCCGGGCCTGGTCGTCAGACAATTGCGGTCCGCCTGGTCGATACGTCGTGCGCGAATCCGCGCTGGATGAGCCGGTCCACTGCCCGGTTGACGACTTCGGGGAATTCGAGTTGCACGAGGTGCCCTGCCCCGCGCACCCGCTTGAGCTCGACATCGGGCAACGCGGCGGCGAGATCCTCGGAACTTGCATACGGGATCACCATGTCCGCATCCCCGGAGAGCACCAAGGCCGGGACGGTGCCCAGTACAGGGAGAGCCGCCGACTCGTCGTGCAGTTCGAGCGTGCGCAGGAAGTTCACGATGGTGAGCACCGGCGTCTCGTCCAGCATCCGATCGGACAACCGGACCAGACGTGGGCTGACCACCGTCCCGTACGACGCGGCACGCAGGATCGGCGACACGATTGCACGGGCCATACCGCGTGCCTGCTGCACGAAGCCCGGCGCCGTGCGCGCCGCGTACCGGAACGCGTCGATGACCGGGTTGTCGAGGTTCCGCCCGATCCCGGTCTTGCTGAGACCGGCAGCGGTGGTGGCGAGCAGACCCACACCGACCACCCGCGACTCGAACAGTTCCGGTCGCTGCGCGGCCAGGGCGATGGCGGTCATGCCACCCATCGAATGCCCCACCACCACGACCGGGCCGGTCGGGGCCGTCACGTCGATGACCCGTCCGAGATCGCGGCCGAGCTGCGCGATGGTGCACGATTTCGACCCCGAGGCACCAGATTCACCGTGACCCCGCTGGTCGAAGAACACCATCCGCACGTCGCGGCCCCAGCGCTCGGCAATGTGCCGGTACTGCATGTGCCACGATTGCATTCGCAGGCAGTAACCGTGCACAAAGACGACGGTGAGCGGCGCGAACGGCGACCCGGACTCCCGGACGACCAGCGGAACGTCGTCCTCGGCGGTGATCACCTTCTTCGGCAACCGCAGGATCGCGTCGAAGTCCTCGTCCCCGTACAACTCGTGAGCGGGCATTCCCGCGGTGCGTACCGCGTAGAGCCCTGCCGACGACGCGAGTGTGGCCAGGCTCGATCCGAGCATGCCCATCCGGCCCAGGACCGTCATGGCTTCACGCTCCCTTCGCCTCCGACGTAGGTACGGACGGTGCGACCGCCGATACCGGTAACGATCTCGTAATTGATCGTGTCGAGCTTGTCGGCCCAATCCTGGGCACCCGGCTCGCCGTGCCGGCCGTCTCCGAAGAACAACGCCTCGTCACCTTCGTTTACTCCGGCGCCGTCCGGCCCGAGGTCGACGACGACCTGATCCATGCAGATCCGGCCGATCTGCGGGTGCCGCCGACCGCCGATCTGCACCTCGATCCGTCCGCTGAGATTGCGACGGATGCCGTCCGCATAGCCCATCGGCAGAAGTGCCAGCGTGGTGTCGCGCGGAGCGATCCAGCTGTGCCCGTACGACACACCCGACCCTGCCTCGACCTTCTTCACGAGAATCACCTTCGTCCGTACCGTCATCACCGGCCGGAACCCGAAGTCGCCGCGTTCCGGAATCGGTGTCAGACCGTACATCGCAATTCCGGGCCGAACCATATCGAATCGCAGGTCAGGGCGGGTGAGCGTGGCAGCGGAGTTCGCCAGGTGCACCACCTCGGGTGCCAACGACCGGCGCCGCAGATCCGCGACCGCCTCACTCAGACGATCACGCTGCTCACCGTTGACGCGATGCTCGGGTTCGTCCCCGTGCGCGAGATGGGAGAACACGCCGCGCAAGCGCACCGAGCCCTCGGCCTGGGCACGCGCAAGATCGTCGACGAACACGTCCCATTCGTCGCGGGCGACGCCGTTGCGGTTCAATCCGGTGTCGACCTTCACCGTGATCGTCGCCGTCATCGCGGCGGCCTGCGCCGCCGCGACGATCGACTCGAGGTGTCGCGGGGAGGAGACACCGAGTTCGACGTTCGCCGCGATCGCCGGCGCGAAATCCGCGTCCGAGGCGTGCAGCCACGACAGCACGGGCGCTTCGATCCCGGCGCGGCGCAGTTCGAGGGCTTCGTCGAGCGTGGTCACCCCGAGTTCGCGCGCTCCGGCGGCCAAGGCTGTGCGCGCGACCGGCACGGCCCCGTGGTTGTACGCGTCGGCCTTGACCACCGCCATGATCGCGGCGTCGCCGGCGAACTCCCGCAGGCGCCGGACGTTGTAGGTGACCGCATCCAGATCGATGAGCGCCTCCGCTTGCGGGCGGGCATTCCGGGCTGAAGGCACAGTGTGCTGGGTCGTGGTCACGTCTCTCGATCCTGCCACTGCCCGATTCTCCGTCGACGCCGTGGTCCTGCGCGTCGCGTCACGATTCGGGCATATAGGTACGAAGCAACCGCACTGCGTCGCGCAGTGCGGCCAAGATGGCGCTCGCCGATACCGGCGCCGCAGAAGCCTCCGGAAGAGCCTCACCGGACGTACCGCTGCGCGCGGCGAGGTTCGCGGCCAGCGCGTGTGCGCGAGCACCGGCGGCGGCCGCGAGGTCGACGGGCATCCCGGACGACAGCAGCGCCCCGATCGTGCCCGACAGCACGTCGCCTGCTCCTGCCGTCGACGCCCAGGACCCTCCCGCGTCGTTGACGAAGACATGGCCGTCGGGTCGTGCGATCAGCGTCGCGTGTCCTTTGAGCAGTACGTGGACACCCCACTCGGCGGCGAGGGTGCGCACCGCCGCGACCCGGTCCGGTTCGGGCCGAGATCCGGTGAGCCGAGCGAACTCTCCCGCGTGAGGAGTGAGCAGGGTCGGCGCCGCGCGTCCCCGAACCAGGTCCGGGTTTCGCGCGAGCACCGTGAGCCCGTCGGCGTCGACGAGAACCGGCAGATCGGTCGCCAGAACCGCGCGCAGCGTCTCGGCGGCATCGTCGCCGGTGCCGCCGCCCGGGCCGACCACCCACGCCTGGACGCGACCGGCGTCCGCGATCGAGGTCGCGGCGACGACCTCCGGCCGGTGGGCAAGCACCTCGGCCGACGCGGATCCCGCGTAGCGGACCATGCCGGAGGTCGCGGCGACCGCTGCTCCCGCGCACAGGACCGCAGCCCCGGGATACCTCGCGCTCCCCGCGGAGACACCCACCACGCCCTGGCTGTATTTGTCGTCGTCCGGGCCCGGCACCGGCCAGATCGCCCCCACCTCGGCGGGCTCCGCCGCGACGAGATCGGATTCGGGCAGTTCGAGACCGATGTCGACGAACTCGACACGGCCGCAACGGGGCGATGCGAGGGCGTGGACCGGTTTGAGGGCTCCGAATGCGACGGTGACGGCTGCGGTCACCGCGGGACCGTCCACGGCGCCGGTGTCGGGGTCGACGCCGCTCGGGGTGTCCACCGCGACGATCGGCGCGGTGATCGCGTCGACGATGTCGGCGGCGGCGGGACGCAGCGGGCCGCGACCGGAGATTCCGACGATCCCGTCGATCACCAGGTCGGGGTCACCGAGATGCTCGGGCCGGGCGGGCACGGCACGGCCCCCGGCCGACTTCAATGCGGCGAGACCCGCTGGGTGCGCGCGTTCCGGATCGAGCAGCAACGCCGTGACCGCGCATCCGCGGCGGCGCAGGAAGGTGCCCGCCCACAGGGCGTCCCCACCGTTGTCGCCGGATCCCACGAGCAGAACCACCCGCCGGCCCACGACACCCCCGGTGAGGGCACGCAACTCCCCGGCTACGACGGTGGCCAGCCCGTGCGCCGCGCGGCGCATCAGCGTGCCGTCGGGCAGCGAGGCGAGCAGCGGTGCCTCCGCGGCCCGCACGATCTCACACGGGTAGTAGCTGCGCATCGCCCCTCCTGGGAACCTCGTGCCGGTCCGCCACGCGGTCGGTTTACTCGACGGTCACGGATTTCGCGAGGTTGCGGGGCTTGTCGACGTCGTACCCGCGCGCCTGCGCGACTTCTGCCGCGAACACCTGCAACGGCACCGTCGACAACAACGGCTGCAACAGCGACGGCGCCGACGGGATCTCGACGAGATGATCGGCGAACGGGCGCACGGTCTCGTCGCCCTCCTCCGCGATCACCACGGTCAGGGCGCCGCGCGCCTGGATTTCGCGGATGTTGCTGAGCAACTTGCTGTGCAGCACCGCGCGGCCCTTCGGCGACGGCATGACCACGATGACCGGAAGGCCGTCCTCGATCAGCGCGATCGGGCCGTGCTTGAGCTCACCGGCCGCAAATCCCTCGGCGTGCATGTACGCCAGTTCCTTGAGCTTGAGAGCACCCTCGAGCGCGACCGGGTATCCGACATGGCGGCCCAGGAACAGCACCGCCGGCGAGTCCGACAGATCCCGCGCGAGCTGCCGGACAGCATCCATGCCCTCGAGGAGCTGAGCGATCTTGTCGGGCATCGCGGCGAGGTCTTCGTACTCGCGTGCCACTTCATCGGGGTACTTCGTGCCGCGGGCCTGCGCCAGCGCCAAGCCGACGAGGTAGTTGGCGGCCATCTGTGCGAGGAACGCCTTCGTCGACGCCACACCGATCTCGGGACCGGTACGGGTGTACAAGACCGCGTCCGCCTCGCGGGGGATCTGGGCACCGTTGGTGTTGCAGACCGCCAGGACGCGCGCCTTCTGGTCCTTGGCGTGCCGCACCGCTTCGAGGGTGTCGGCGGTCTCACCCGACTGGGACACCGCTACGACCAGTGTCGACCGGTCCAGGACCGGATCGCGATAACGGAACTCGGAGGCGAGTTCCACCTCTACCGGGAGCCGGGTCCAGTGTTCGATCGCATACTTGGCGACCAGACCGGAGTGGTACGAGCTACCGCACGCGACGACGAAGACCTTGTCGATGTCGCGCAGTTCCTGATCGGACAGTCGCTGCTCGTCGAGCACGATGCGGTTGTCGACGAAGTGGCCGCGCAAGGTGTCGGCCACCGCGTCGGGCTGCTCCTCGATCTCCTTGAGCATGAAGTAGTCGTGGCCGCCCTTCTCTGCGGCGGCGAGATCCCAGTCGATGACGAACGGCTGGGTGCGCACATTCGTGTTGCCGTCGAAGTCGGTGACCTCGTACGAATCGGCGGTGATGACGACGACCTGATCCTGGCCCAGTTCGACGGCGTCCCGCGTGAACTCGATGAATGCGGCGACGTCGGACGCGACGAACATCTCGCCGTCGCCCACGCCGACGACCAGCGGGGTCGAGCGCCGGGCGGCGACGATCGTGCCGGGATGGTCCGCATGGGTGAACACGAGGGTGAACGCGCCTTCGAGGCGGCGCAGCACGCTGCGGGCGCTTTCGACGAAGTTCCCCGCCGTCGGCCCTTCGGCGTAGGCGCGCGACACCAGGTGCACCGCGACTTCGGTGTCGGTGTCGCTGGCCAGTTCCACGCCGTCCTTCTCGAGTTCCTCGCGCAGCGGCGCGAAGTTCTCGATGATGCCGTTGTGCACGACCGCGACCTTGCCGGTCACGTCACGGTGGGGGTGCGCGTTGCGGTCGGTCGGACGGCCGTGGGTCGCCCACCGGGTGTGGCCCATCCCGGCGGTGCCGTCGAAGTGTTCCTCACCGATCTCGGCGAGTTCGGCCTCCAGGTTGGCCAGGCGTCCGGCCTTCCGCTCGACAGCCAGCCCGCCTCGCCCGTCGAGAATGGCGATTCCGGCCGAGTCGTAACCCCGGTACTCCATCCGCCGCAGCGCTTCGACTACGACGTCGAGAGCACGACGGTGCCCGACATACCCCACGATTCCGCACATGGTTAGCAGGGTACTGGTCGCGGCCGGAACGACTGCAACTCATCTGCAACTCGGTGGAACCCCGGCAACGCCTTGGACGCAGCGCGCGCGGACTCCGGACGACACGCACGTCCGGGGCACAGCGGGCCCGCCTCCGCCACGTATCCGCTAACGTTCTCGCCGTGGCGGCGAACCCGAAATCCCTGGCTAAGGAACTGTCCAAGCGCGGTCCGCACTCGGTGCTGCGCGGCGACCTGTCGCTCGCGGGACAACCCGGCGTGGTCTATACCCCCGCCGAGGGGTTCAATCTGCCGGCGGTGGCGTTCGGGCACGGCTGGCTCACCGGTGTAGGCAAGTACACAGCGTTGTTCGAGCATCTCGCGTCGTGGGGCTTCGTCGTCGGGGCGCCCAGCACCGAACGCGGGCCCGTCCCGTCCGCGGTCGGATTGTCCACCGATCTGCTCACCACACTCGACATCTGCCTCGGCGTGCGACTGGGCACGGGACGAATCAGTGTCCACCCGGACCGTCTGGCACTCGTCGGGCACGGTTTCGGTGCCGGTGCCGCCGTGCTGGCCGCCGCGCGCCGTGAGGTCGCTGCCGTGGCCTCGCTGTATCCGGCACCCACCTCGCCGCGCGCGTCCGACGCTGCGGCGCATGTCACCGCTCCCGGCCTCGTCCTCGTCGGCGACAAGAGCGTCGGTTCGATGACCAGCGATGCGGCAGCTGTGGCCGAATCGTGGGGCGGCGACGTGCAGCTGCGTGTCGTGGACAAGGCCGACGACAACGGTCTCGCACAAGGCCGGCGCATGATGGCTGCACTCGGTATCGGCGGGAACGAGCGGCACACGCAGCAGCGCACCCGGTATCTCCTCACCGGCTTCCTGCTCCACCGTCTGACCGGCGACAAGACCTATGCGGCCTTTTCCGATCCCACCAGTGAGCTTCCCGGCACCACGTCGCTCACCGATCCCGGTTCGATCGACCGGGAACTCGGCAGCCAGATCAATCAGCTCCTCGGACGCTGATCTCACGCGGTCGAGGTGTGTCACCGGCACCTCGGCGCCGGGTGTAGTCAGAGCGGTCCGGCCTCCGCGAGTACGGCCCCGCCATCGGTGGCCGCCCTTCCTTCGGCGGGCTCAGCCGGTTCGCCGGCCTGATCCGAGCCCGCTGCCACGGGTGTCTCGCGCGAGTTCGTCTTTTCGCGCCGGATTGAGCCAGGTGGGACCGTCGCCGGGGTGACACCGTTCTCCTTCGTCCCCGGCGCGTCGTTTTCCTCACCCGTCGGCTCGGCCCGCGTCGCCGCCGCATCGCCCGGATCGCTGATGCCGGCGTCCGGTCCGGCTTCGGGTGGCGGGCCGGCCGGGATGTCGACGGGCGGTGGGGCGGATGGAGTGCCGGACGCCGGTGCGTTCACCGGGTGTCGGTCCTCCGGGCCGGTGGGCGTCACTCCGCCCTCCTCCCGGGTGACCGGCGGTGCTTCCGGACCGGCTTCGGGCAGAACTGCGTCGGGTGTCGTCGGTTCGGGCAGTGTCTCGACGGCGGCGTCGAGCAGCGCCGTCGCGGCCTTCACGCCCGAGGTTGCGAGGTCGAGGACGGCACCGGCGAGTCCGGCGGCTGCACCGAGGAGGTCTGCTCCCGCCTGTACGGCGTCAGTGCCGGGGCCGGACGATGACCCGTTCCGTCCGGAACCGAGCGGAGCACCGGATGTCGGCAACCGGCCGTACCCCGAGGGCACCCCCGCTTCACCGGATCGTTCGATGAGGTCGAACAGTCTTGCAAGAGAGTCGAATTCGTTCATCACTACCCAGTCGGTGTCGTCACATGCCCGTAGAAAGGTGTCGACCGCAGTGCCGAGTGCCGGTGCGAATCTCTCGCTGAGCCACCGCGCGCAAGGCTCCGCTGTGCTCACCGGGTCGTCGCCGCCGGCGGAGTGAAACCACCGGGAGATTTGCCCGGGGGTGGGGCCTCCCGGTTCGCCGGCGGCCCCGGCGAGAATCATCGCGACCTCGTCGGAAGTACGTCCGTCGACAAGCTTCCCTTCGAAAAGTCCTACGATCCGCGCCTTCTCGGTCACTGCAGCGCCGACGTTCGCCGCCGCGACGGTGAGAGCATGCGACAGCTCCTGCACACCACTCTGCAACGCCCGTCCCCGGGCGACGACGGTGTCGAGGCGGGACCGGGCGGTGTCGGCGGCATCCCCTTCCCAGGCTCGGGGCAGGAACCGAACTTGCCCGTCCTGTTCGAGGATGGGACCGGCGAGAACAGTTGCGAGCCGGGTGAGGTCGGAGGCGTCGGCGACGAGCGTCGCGAGGTCGAGGTCGCGTTGTTCGTCGTATCTCTCCCGCAGTGATTCGACGGTCGTGGAGGTGGCGGCACCCCATCGATGCGCGCAGGGCAGGTACTCGGCGAAAAACGTCAGTCCACCGACACCCGCGTCGAGAATGCGTCCCGGATCGGGCGCCGGGGTCATTGCGGCCGGCGGTCGAGGTGTGTGAGGGCGTCGTTGCCGGAAAGCCGGTTCAGGTTCTGCGCGACGCCCGCGTCGCGCTCGGTGTACCGGTCCGACACCGACCGCAAGTCGTCCGCCTGCGCGTTCACGACCGTCACCCACTCGCCGAATGCGGTGCGTATGCGTCGATATCCTTCCTCGACCACGGCACCGCCCGTCCGGTAGCGCGCGCCGGCCGCACGAGGACCGAACTCCAGGTTCCCGAGAATGCGACGGCATTCGTGATCTGCGTCGTCCGCCGATCTCTCCAACCGGCCGGCGATCGCCGCGACGCCCTGTTCGTCGAACCGCACGCGATCCTGTGCTGCCATGCCCGCTCCGTTCCGCCCCAGGTTTGCGTCTCGGTTGTATTGGACGCAGCGACGCCCCCTCCGGTTCCCTCTTGTCGAGAAGAGGTGGGAAAGGGGGCGTCGGTGGATCGCACGCGGTCCCGACAGGGATCGGCAGCAAGCCGCTGCTGTCAGACGGCTGCTACGACATCGGCCAGGCGGTCGGCGAGTCTACGGGCATGGTTGTCGTCGGCGGCTTCGACCATGACGCGGACCAATTGCTCCGTGCCGGAAGGCCGCAGCAGCACGCGTCCTGTCTCACCGAGTTCGCGTTCGGCGTCGGCGACCGCATTTGCGACGGTGGGATCGCTCGCCACCGCGGCCTTGTCGCTCACCCGGACGTTGACGAGAACCTGCGGGAGAGTCGTCATCACCGCTGCCAGTTCGGCGAGGGAACGACCGGTCGACGACATCCGTTCCATCAGCCGCAGTCCGGTGAGCACCCCGTCGCCGGTGGTGCCGTGAGCGGGCAGCACGATGTGCCCGGACTGCTCACCACCGAGGCTGAAGCCACCGCGTCTCAGTTCCTCGAGCACATAGCGGTCCCCGACCCCGACCGTGCGCACCTCGATGCTCGCCTCCCGCATGGCGAGATGAAGTCCGAGGTTGCTCATCACGGTCGTGACGAGTGTGTTGTCGTGCAGTTCGCCTGCTTCGCTCATGCTCAGCGCCAGGATCGCCATGATGGCGTCGCCGTCGACGACCGCACCGGACGCGTCCACCGCGAGGCAACGGTCGGCATCTCCGTCGTGAGCGAGACCCAGATCCGCACCGTGTTCGAGCACGGCCTTCTGCAAGCCTTCGAGATGTGTCGAGCCACAATCGAGATTGATGTTGAGTCCGTCGGGCTCCGCACCGATCGCGATCACCGTCGCGCCGGCGGCCTCATAGGCTTCGGGACCGACGCGCGACGCCGCGCCGTGCGCACAGTCGACGACGACCGTCAGACCCGTGAGGGGATGATGCATGGTCGACACGAGGTGGGCAAGATAACGGTCGACGGCGTCTTCGGCGACGCGGACGCGTCCGATCCCTGCTCCGGTGGGGCGTGCCGGTGATCCGTTCTCGCCTTGGAGTACCGCTTCGATGCGGTCCTCGACCGAGTCCTCGAGCTTGTGCCCACCCGCCGCGAAGATCTTGATGCCGTTGTCCGGCATGGGATTGTGCGACGCGGAGATCATCACTCCGAGGTCGGCGCCGTAGGCGGCGGTGAGGTAGGCGACTGCGGGAGTGGGCTGCACACCCACCGACAGCACATCGACGCCGGCTGCGGTGAGCCCGGCGGTGACGGCGGCCTCGAGCATCTCACCGCTCGCACGTGGGTCCCGTCCGACCACAGCCACCGGCCGCTGCCCGGAATTTGCCGGCGCCAGCACGGCGGCGGCGCCCCCGGCCAGACGCAGTGCCAACTCGACCGTCAACTCGGCATTCGCCAAGCCTCGAACACCGTCGGTGCCGAACAACCGACCCATAGACACGCCCCTCAAATTTTCAGTGCGGTCACAACCGCGCACATCTCCCCGGTTCCGCAGCACGGTGTACCCGGCCCCGGAATCTGACGGAGGACAGAATGCACGAAAGCAGGCACCGGTAGCGAATCTCTACCGACGCCTGCTCTCGTGGTCGAACAAGTGCCGAGGCTGACGAGGTCAGCATCGGCGACACATCAGCGCTTGGAGTACTGAGATGCCTTACGGGCCTTCTTCAGGCCGTACTTCTTACGCTCGACGGCACGCGGGTCACGCGTGAGGAAGCCGGCGCGCTTGAGCGCGGGGCGATCCTCGGGAGTGACCTCGATGAGTGCACGTGCGATGGCGAGACGCAGCGCGCCGGCCTGGCCGGACGGGCCGCCACCATGCAGGCGAGCGTGGATGTCGAAGCCCTCGGCGCGCTCGACGGTCACCAGCGGCGACTTCACGAGCTGCTGGTGCACCTTGTTCGGGAAGTAATCCTCGATGGTGCGACCGTTGAGGACGAAGTTGCCGGAACCGGGCACGAGACGCACACGGACCACGGCCTCCTTACGGCGACCGACGGTCTGGATCGGACGGTCGAGCACGATCGGAGCAACAGGCTCCGCCACGACCTCTTCGGCCACGTACTCGTCTGCAGCGACCTCGACGTTGTCGGCGAACTCTTCGACGTTCGTCACGTTCTCGTTCTGTTCCTCGGGCGTCGTCACTGTGCCACCTGCTTGATCTCGAACGGCACCGGCTGCTGCGCGGCGTGGGGATGGTTCGGGCCCGCGTAGACCTTCAGCTTCTTGGCGATGGCGCGGCCGAGCTTGTTCTTCGGGAGCATGCCGGTGACGGCCTTCTCCACGAGACGATCGGGGTTCTTGTCGAGAACCTCGCCGACCGAACGACCCCGCAGACCACCCGGGTAGCCGGAGTGGTGGTAGAGGAACTTGTCGGTCCGCTTGTTGCCGGAGATGGCGACCTTGTCGGCGTTGATGATGACGACGAAATCACCGCCGTCCATGTGCGGAGCAAAAGTGGGCTTGTGCTTGCCGCGGAGCAGGCCTGCTGCCTGGACCGCGAGGCGGCCGAGGACCACGTCGGTGGCGTCGATGACGTGCCACTCGTGGGTCAGCTCGCTGGCCTTCGGTGTGTACGTAGACACAGAATTTCCTCGTCTATCGTTTCGCTGCTGGCCCGCATGCCACCGATGGTCCCACCCGGCGGCCAGTTGAGACCCGGGATGAGATGTTCGCCGTGCACAAGGCAACGACGACGGACGACACGCCGAGGATCAACGATACCGGTGCCGCGCCCGGTAGGTCAAAACACACCCGGACAGCACAACGTCCCGGCGGCCTCTCCACCACCGGGACGCTGTGCCCGTGGGCCCTCCCCTTCACCCACCGGACGCACCGGGTGTCACCCCGGAAAGCGAGCCTGATTCCGTCGTTCGGTCGCCATCATGTCGTCGTTTCCGCTCGACACGATCCGGCCGATGTCCTGCAGCACCTGGATGAGGCCGGCTTCGGCCCGGTTCCACCGCTGCTGCGTCGCGACGTAGTCGGCCTGAGCGTCACCACTCCACGTCGACACCAGCGGCGCTACCTGCGCTTCGATTCGATCGAGGGTGTCCCTGATCGCTTTCTCGCCCGAGACGAGACGCGAATGCAGATCTGCGACGCCCGCAAAGTTCTGGAAGATCTCGGTTCCACCATCGACTGCCACTGTTCGTGCTCCTTTGCTGGATTCAGGGTGCGGGACGGACCCGGGGTCAGAACGAACCGTGGAGAAGGGAACCGGCACCGGGATCGACGGCACCGAGCGCCCGCGCGTTCTCCTGTTCGGTCGCGTAGTACGAGCGACCGCTGGTCCGGACCGCTTCCGCCAGTTCGTCGAGCGCGGCGGTCAGGTTGGTGTTGTTGACGTTCCAGCGCTCCATGATTCCTGCGAACCTGGTCGCGGACACGCCCCGCCAGACCGACGGCGCGGACTGCACGACGTCGCCGAGCACTCGAAGAATTCCCACGAGTTCGTTACGAGAATCCTGAAGTTGCCCCGCGACCACCTCCATGGTCGCGACATCTGTGCTCAAGCCATTGTTGCCGGACCCTGCTCCGGCCGACGGTGCGGTCACGAGTGCTCCTTCGATTGTTCCGCGCACCGGCTGTCTCAGCCCCCCAGTCGGTCTGAGCCGGATGCGTTTACAGAAGGTTGGACGCCGCGACCGGCCGGACGGTTCCATTCCGTGCGGAATCGGTCGCGAATTGTTTTCAACCGGTCCGGATCGTGTGCACCGCCTGTTCGCATTCGCTCCGGATCCCCGCCCATTCGCCGCCGAGATATTGGCACCCCACCGCCGCCTGCAAGCCGGGAAAGACCACCACCGACCATCGCACCTCCGAGAACTCGTCGGGTACTTCGGTGTAAGCGATCACACTTCTGTCTGCAAATGTGGTGTCCGAGTCCAAGTTTCGTATCACCTGGCCGCGCTCGGCCGCTCGCGCGCCGAGGACAGCCGCTACCGCCCCCTCGTCCATTCCGCTCGCCAGGACGCTGTAGACGATGACGATCCGTCGATCACTACCCGACGAGGGGACCAACTCGGCGCGTCCCGACTCGGCGGTCTCCGGATTGCGCAGTCGCCAGGAACTCGGTAGATCGAGTTGCACCGGGCCGACGTCGAAGCGCGTCGCGCCACGCTCGCCGTGTTCGGTGCCGGGTGGCCCGTCTCCCTCCGGACTCCGGCCGACGGCGATCTCGGTGTCGAGGTCGGTGGCCGTTGCGCCCGGTCTCTCCGGCCGGCGAGATTCGGGTGCGCCGACCCACAAGAACAGCGCCGCGAGTACACCCGCGGTCGCCACTCCGACCAGCACTGTGCCGATCCGCCTGGTCCGAGCGTCCGGTGCGGGCCCCGACGGCCGGACCTCCTGCAACCACGGCACCGGTGAGGACACCTCTGCGCGGGAGGGGTTCTCAGGGAGTGGGCTCGCCATCGATCTCGTCATTTCGGCGGCGTCGACCGAAACCACCGGCGGGGTCCCGATCCCGTCGCCGCTCCGGTCCCACGCGGATACGGGCGCGGGTCCACCACCCGCGACGATCAGAACGAAGGTGCCGTCCTGATCGGCTGTCACCGCCGTGATCAACGACGCGACAGTCTGTTCTGCCGCGAGGTCTGGGACAGCGGCGAGATCCGCCACAGTGATGTCCGGGGCGCGAGCGACGCGGCCGATCTCCGGGCTGTCGTGTACCGGTCCCGGCACCACCGATGTGGCGGTGACACCACGCTCGCCGATCTCGAGTACGACGTACCCCTCGGCGCCCTCGTGCGGTGAGGCACGGCACGCCGCGATCGCCACCGGAACCAGCACCGCGTTCTGCGCGATCTGGCGAGCGGCGCTGTGCAACAGTCGGCGACGACGCTCGTTCCACCACGTCGGATGCACGACGACCGCGGTGTCCACCGTGGGCGGCGCACCGACCGCCGCGGCTGCGTACCGCACGAGGCCGGTCAGGAGGACGCCGGGATCGGGCACCTCCGCCGGCGACGAGGCCGTCCCACCGAGGTGGTCGACGGTCTCGACGACGTCGACCGGGTCCGGGGAGTCGCGGGCAGCGTCGCCGAACAACCATCCGACGCCGAGCCGGGCAGCGTCCGCCGGTATCGACTTGGACGTCTCTCCCCACCGCGCTTGGATTCGACCCGGCAGCACGGCCAGGACCAGCGTGTCGGACGGCGAAGTCACGGCAGCGGCGACCATGCGGTCTGTACGAGTGCCACACCGTTGCGCCGCACCAGCATTCCCCGCCCCGGCGGCATCGGCGCAGGACGCACCGCTCCTACGAGAGCACCTTCTTCGCGGTTGCCGCTCATCACCAGACCGGGGCTGGAAAGCTCGCGCAAGCGGGCGAGGACCGGCTCGAACAGTGCCCGGCCGGCTCCCCCGGCTCGGCGTGCGACCACGAGATGCAACCCGATGTCCTTGGCCTGTGGCAGATAGTCGAGCAGCGGGGTCAGTGGGTTCTGTCCGCTGGTCGCGACCATGTCGTAGTCGTCGACGATCACGAAGACCTCCGGCCCGGTCCACCACGAGCGGTCGCGCAACTGCTGCTGGGTGGTATCCGGTCCCGGGAGGCGACGCTCGAAGATGCCGGCGAGTTCCTGCGCCATCGCGGCCAGGACGCTCGCGGCCGGCGCGTAACCACCGAGGTGGTCTCCCTCGACCACGCCGAGCAGGGCGCGGCGGTAGTCGCCGACGATGATGCGTACCTGGTCTGCGGTGTTCGATTCCGTCAACCCGCGGCAGATCCCCCGCAGCAGTGCCGTCTTGCCGCAGCCGGAATCGCCGAACACCAGGAGGTGCGGACTGTCGGTGAAGTCCACGGCGGCCGGGGCGAGTTCGGCTTCGTCGATGCCGATCGGAATCGTGAGACGCACCGCGGCAGGCGCATCCGTGGTGCTCGGCCGTGGAAGCGCCGCGAGCACATCGGCGCGGTCGACGATTTCCGGCAGCATCCTGACCCGCGGCGCAGCACCTCTGGTGGCCCCCGCGATCGCCGCGACGGCTCCCGCCACACCGGCACCGAGGTCGGTAGTGTCCGAGAGCCCGTCCACTCGCGGCAGCGCCACCAGGATATGGAGCCCGTCGCGGTCGATTCCGCGACCCGGACGCCCCTCGGGCACCGTCGCCGCCTTCTTCCGCCCGTACTCCGAATCGGACGGGTCACCGAGGCGCAGTTCGAGTCGGGTACCGAACTGGTCGCGCATCGCCGGTCGGACGTCCCCCCACCGAGGAGCACTCAGCACCACATGTATTCCGTACGAAAGCCCCTGGGAAGCCAGGACACTCACGATCTGTTCGAGAGCCTCGAAATCGTTGCGGATGCTGGGCCACCCGTCGATCACGAGGAACACGTCGCCGAACGGGTCGATGGATGCGTCGAACGTGCCGTCCGCCCGACGCCGGCGCAATTCGGCCATGGACTCGATACCGAGTTCACCGAACAGTCGTTCGCGGCTCCGCAACAACGACACGAGTTCCGCGACAGTGCGCCGTACCCGGTCGGCATCGAGCCGGGTTGCCACCGATCCCACGTGCGGCAGAGCCGCCACACCCGCGAGCGCCCCGCCTCCGAAGTCGAGGCAGTAGAACTGCACCTGTTCGGCGGTGTGCGTGAGCGCCGTCGACAACACGAGTGTGCGCAACAGCGTCGATTTCCCCGACTGCGGACCGCCCACGACAACCACGTTGCCGGCCGCACCCGCCAAGTCCACGACCAGGGGATCACGACGTTGATCGAACGGGCGGTCGACGATTCCGACGGCAACCCGTAGCGAGGCCGCCCGAGGTTCCTCCCCCGTGAGCACCGAACGGGGGACCAGCACGTCGAGCGTCGGTGACCGGTCGAGCGGAGGCAACCATACTTCGTGCGCGGGCCTGCCGTGCCCGCGAATCCGATCGACGAGGAGCGCGAGAAGAGTGCGTCCATCCGTGGTGGGCGCGTCGTCCGGAACGACCGGCAGCGAAGGCGTGCGCCGAGCGGGATCGTCGGCCGGAACACCCCGGGCCGTGAACACGCGAGGGCGGGGCGCCGCGCCGGGACCGTGCACGGTGGGCCGCCGGGACGAGCCACCCGACACGTAAGGTCCCGACACGTATGCGGCTGCGAAGCGCACGATCTCGGCCGAATCCGACTTGAGGTAGCCCGCACCGGGGGCGGCGGGCAGGTGATACGCATCCGGGACACCGAGGACACTGCGTGATTCGTTCGCCGAGAACGTCTTCAGGCCGATGCGGTAGGACAGGTGGCTGTCCAGGCCACGGAGACGGCCTTCGTCGAGCCGCTGACTGGCCAGCAGAAGATGCATGTGCAACGACCGTCCGAGTCGTCCGATCGCGGCGAAAAGGTCGGCGAACTCCGGTTGCTGCGAGAGCAGTTCCGAGAACTCGTCGACGACGATGAACAGGGCCGGCAACGGTCCCAGGGGTGCTCCCGCCACGCGTGCCTTCTCGTAGTCGCCGACATTCGCGAAGTTCCCGGATGCGCGGAGCAACTCCTGCCTGCGGTTCATTTCGCCCTCGAGCGCGTCCTTCATGCGGTCGACCATCGCGAGTTCGTCGGCGAGATTGGTGATGATCGCCGCGACGTGCGGCAGACCTTCCAGTCCCAGAAATGTTGCGCCGCCCTTGAAATCGACGAGGACGAGATTGAGGTCGTCGGGTGAGTGCGTGGCGACCAGGCCCAGGACGAGTGTACGGAGCAATTCGGATTTTCCTGATCCCGTGGCTCCGATGCACAGACCGTGCGGACCCATACCGTTCTCCGCGGCTTCCTTCAGGTCGATCACCACCGGGGCGCCGTCGGAACCGACACCGATGGGGACCCGCAACCGGTCACGTCCGCGTCGCGGGACCCACGCGCGAGCGGGGTCGAAGCGTGCGACGTCGCCGACGCCCAGCAGGTCCTGCCACGTCGCCGGCGTTTCGTCGGAGTTGTCGCCGACAGAACTCCGAGCCACCACGCGGAACGGCGCCAGACGTCGCGCGACCATCTGGGCCCGGGGTGCGCTGACGGCGTCGGCGTCGGCGAACGACTCGACGTTCACGCCCGATCGCGCGCCGACACGACCGTCTTCCACCACGAGCTGGAGCCCGCGTGCAGCGGCGAGACGCGGCGCGAAACCCGACAGATCGAGGATCGTGAGCGAATCCAGGCCGTCGTCGAGCAGGCCGGACCCGGACCCCGAGACACCACCGTCGACGACGACGACGAGCTGGGGAACCCCTTCGACCGCGAGCGCGTTGCGGGTGAAATGCCCTCTTCCCGAAAGAAGCGGTGCGAGATCGGATTCCAGTTCGAGGATCGAGCCGAACACCATTCGCGCACTGCCCGCCCCATCGCGCGCCTCGGGGTGCTGCGCATGCGGGAGCCACTTGATCCATTCCCATTCCGCTGCTGTGTCCGGTCCGCACACGACGGCCACCCGGAGAACGTCCGGCCCGTGGAACGTGCACAACTGGGTTAGCATCGCGCGGGCCAGACACCGGGCGGATTCGCGGTCACCGTCGAGGACGACGGTCGCGAAGCCCCGCAGCGCGACGGCGGTGGGTAACGAGGGCACCGCCGAATGGGCGCGCACGAACCGCCGCAGCGACACCGCCGCGACCGGCTCGAGGTCCTCGAGCGGGCCGGTGTCCGGCGCGATCAGACGGGTGGCAAGACGCTGCTCGCCGCGGCCGACCCGCACGTGACAGAAGTCGGCGTCCCCGGTGCGCCGCTCCCACATCCGGGCGGTACCGGCGAGGGTCCACAGCAACGCGGGATCGGGGTGCACCCATTCCAGGGACGCTCGTTGCTCCCCGCTTGTTTCGGTCACTTCCCGCCGCACCTGATCGAGGTACCGGAGGTAGTCCTTGCGATCTTCGTCCACTTCGGAGGTCTTCGCTCCACCGCGTCCGCCGTTCGCGAGCATCCCGACCATCGACACGACCATCATGAGCGGGAAGATCATCGCGAGCGGACTCCGGGCAGCTCCCGAAGTGAACATCAGCGCCATCATTCCGACCATGGCCGCGACCATCACGAGGGGCAGCAATCGCACCAGGAGATTTCCCGGAGTGTTCCTCGGAATATCCGGCGGCGCTTGCAGACTCAGCTCGCCGCTGGGTGTGCGTGGGGCCTCCTGGCGCGTTCTGCGCACGAATCGCTCGGTACTCAACGTTCGCCACCCCCGGACAACACATCCCAACCGCCCCCCCCGACGGCCGACCCCCACGGTCCGGGGAAGGGTAGCGCACCGGCCGGACATTCGCGTGTCTCCGTGCGCCGGCCCGAAGACGGCTGCACGCGAGACACCGGGCCCGCCATGTCGTATGGTCTGCGTCGTCCCGGTCGGCGCGGCACATCCAGGGGGTAGCCGCACGCAGCCTCCGGCGACCCGAAACAAACGGGGGTACATCTGCTATGACGTCCGCGCACACGGGGTCCGGACATCACGGCGCTCTCGAAGCGCCGGATCTGTGCCGGATCACGGTGCTGGCGCAACACACCGAGGTCGATCTCGCGCTCCCACTGGGAGTTCCTGTGGCGCTGCTGCTTCCCGGAATCGTGGACCTCGTGGCATCGCATCGGAGCGAGAATCGGTTCGATGTCACGCCCGAGCGGGTGGACCCTGGAACGTGGACACTCGCCCGGATCGGCCATGCACCGCTTTCCGGCGCGCTGAGCCTCGACGAGCACACAGTGCGCGACGGGGAACTGCTCGTCCTGGCCGATGCCGGCGCCCCCGCCCCACCCCCACTGTTCGACGATGTCATGTACGCCGTCGCGGTGGCGGGCAAGGACAGATTCCGGCGATGGGGTGCGGCTCCCGCAGGGGTGCTCGCCACGGTTCTCGCGCCGGTCTCACTCGCCGTGGGCTGTTTTTCCCTGTTTCACCTGCCGGAGGGCCCGAGCCGAATCGCGGCCGGCGCGGCCGCGGCGGTGGTGAGTGTTGTTCTCCTGCTTGCGGCAACGATCGTCTCTCGCAGTCGACGCGACCCGAGGACGGCTCTGTTGCCGGCCCTCTGCGCGGTTCCGGCGACCTTTACCGCCGGGTCGCTGCTCGTGCCGGGCGAACTCGGGCCGCCTCACCTACTTCTCGGTGCAGTGGCGGTCGGCGCGGTCGCAGTCGCCGCATTGCGAGCGACCGGAGTCGGCGCCGCAACCTTCACGGGCGTTGCCGCATCTGCAGCCGGGGCGACCGTGGTACTCGTCCTCGCCACGACAACCGGTGTCGGTCTGCATGCGCTCGGCGCTGTCTCTGTGATGATCGCCTTGCTCCTCGCCGCCACCGCCCCACGGCTCGCAGCGGTACTGGCCAGGTTGCCTGTACCTCCGGTGCCGGTCCCCGGAACCTCGCTCGACCCGATCGCGCCCGATCCGGACAGCGCCGCTCCCCTCCCCGCCTTCGAGGAACTCGACGACCGGATCGCGCGCGCCCGCGCGCACCTGACCGGGCTGGTCTACGCCGTGGCCGTCATCGCCGCCGCCGGCGCGTGGTGCGCGGCGTTTCCGATGGCCGGAGTCCTGCCGTGGCCCGGTGTGACGCTGGCCGTCGTCACCGCTCTGGTGCTGATGTTCAGGGGGCGGTCGTACACATCGTCCAGTGAAGCCGTACCGCTGATCGTCGGTGGCGTAGCAACCCTGATGATCCTGATCGCCGGTGCGGTAGTGCTCACGGCGGGCACGCCCTGGCTCGTCGCCGGTGCGGCACTCGCCCTGTTCGCGGGGACGATCGTGTTCGGAGCGGTGACGCCACGTCGTCAGTTCACCCCTGTGCAGCGCAGGATTGCCGAGCTGACGGAATACACCCTGATCGCCACAGTCGTTCCACTCGCGTGCTGGGTGGCGGGCCTGTACTCCGCGGCGCGAGGTCTCTGACAGGATGCGACCACCCGCGCAGGCGGCAGTCGTCGTCATCGCAGCACTGATTGCCGGTGCCGGAACCCCCGCCGCCGCAGCACCTCCGGTGCCCGATCCCGCACTCCTGCCACCGGGAGGCGTGGCGGCGCCGCCGGACACGACGGAGCAACGGATCGTGTGCTCCGCTCCGAACGACGCTCCCGACGGCCCCCAGATTCCCGCTGTCCAACGGATCCTCGACTTCGCGTCCGTCTGGCCGCTCACGCGCGGTGCGGGACAAACCGTCGCAGTCATCGACACCGGTGTCCATCCGCATCCCCGACTGCCCGCCCTGAAAGCGGGCGGTGATTACGTGTCGACGGGCGACGGTACCGAAGACTGCGACGGACACGGCACACTCGTCGCGGGCCTGATCGCTGCCCGCCCGGTGGCCGGGTCCGGTTTCGCCGGTGGTGCACCCGACGTAGAACTGATCACCATTCGCCAGTCGAGCGGTCGCTACTCGGATCGGGCACACACAGAAGACGATGCCGCTCGTAACGGCACCGGTTACGGCGACGTCCGTACCCTCGCATTCGCTCTCCGGCGGGCCGTGGACCTGGGAGCGACGGTTGTGAACATCTCGGAAGTGGCGTGCCGGACGGTATCCGAGGGTCTGTTCGACGGGCCGTTGGGCGCCGCGGTCCAATACGCCACCGACGTCGAGGACGTTGTCGTGGTCGTGGCTGCGGGCAACTCGGATGCGTGCCGTGCCGGGAACCCCGGCTCGTCGGATCCCGCAGCTCCCGGCGCCGATCCGTGGGATTCGGTGATCACTCTGGCTTCACCTGCCTGGTACGACGACTACGTATTGACCGTCGGTGCGGTCGAACCGGACGGCACTCCCTCCGAGTACAGCCTGCCGGGTCCCTGGGTGGACGTCGCGGCACCCGGCAGCGGGCTGGTGTCGCTCAATCCCGGTTCCGCAGGCCTCGTGGATCACATTCCCGGACCGACTGGGCCCCAGCCGATTTCCGGTACGAGCTTCGCGGCGCCGCTGGTCGCCGCGACCGCGGCGCTCGTGCGTGCCCGGCATCCCCACCTGACCGCACGGGAGGTGATGGCCCGGATCGAGGCAACCGCCCACTCTCCCGCCGAGGGCTGGAACCCTCGGGTCGGGCACGGGGTGGTGGATCCGCACGCTGCTGTCACCGCTCCCCTGTCACCCGGTCACCTACGCCCGGACGATCGAACTCCTGTCGAGCCTCGCCCACTCGCCGCACCCGCGCCCACCCCTTCGCCGGACGACCGCCCGCGCGACATCGCACTGATCGCCGCCGCCGTATGCATCGCGCTGGCCGCCGTCGTGCTGCTGTCCGTGCCGCGCCGTCGCCCCGAGGGACGATCTTGAGCGATCAGCCTCCCGCCCGGACCGGCACGGCCCCGGTATCGGCGGTCACACCGTCGTGTGCGAGCAGTGCCTCGGCTCTGCCGAGTGCCGGTCCGGGAGCGAGCAACTGGACCATTTGCCAGGGAGCACGCACCGGCTCCGCGGAAAACCCAAGAGATGCAGCGGATTCGCGGTCGACGATGCCGTAGCGGACACCCGTGTCGGCGACGTAGAACAGTGCGCCGGTCCGGTCGCTGCCGGCCGTGACAGCCGTCGTCGTGGTGAGGATTCCCCGACCCGGCGGAATGTAGACGGCATCGGCGTTCGGCCCTGCGCCGTCCGCCTGCGCGGGCACCACGGGAACGGCATCGTCGGCGAGTGGAAGTGCGGTGCCCGCCGACAACTGGAGCGCCGAGCGGTCCCGGTCGGCATCGGATACCGGGTCCCAGGTCAGGCACGCCACGGGCGAGTCGATCGACTCCACGATCTCGGGAACCACGGCGGGGAAGGTGCTCACCGCAAGCTCGTTCACGGCGGGCACATCCTTGAGGACATCCGGGGGCACCACCGGAATCTCCGCCGCGCCGTGTGAATCCGACGCATGGAGTATCTGGGCGGTCGCACGCGAAACCTCCTGGACGCCGTCGCGCAACACAAGGTGGAAACTCTGCCCGTCGGGTTCGGTCAGCGCCACAACGGATCCGACCGGCAACCCGCGCACCGGCACGTTCGGTGCGCTGCCCGCCCCGGGCACGGGAGGTGCGGTCAATGCGGGCACTTCCGGAATCGACGCCAGCAGGCCCGGACTCACCGGACGGGCACGGGTCGTCTCGATTCCCAGTACCCGGGTCAGAGCACGATCTTCCGGGTCGATCTCCGCGCGAACACCGTTGTACACCAGGTAGAAACGGCCGTCGAACGAGATGAGCAACGCCTGGCCGTCGTGAAGTGCCGCATTTCGGCGCCGGTCGGGGGTGCCTACGACCACGGTCGTGGTCACAGCGTTCGTGCCGTCGAATTCGACGGTGTCGCAGGCGGTCCACGGCAGATCGTCCGACGTGTGTGTCAACGACGACGGTGCACCCGGGATCCCCACGAGGGCGCCACGGGGACGCTCCGCGAGTTGCTCGTCCGCCACGACCACCGGCTCGACGGGCGAGCCGAGCACAAGCCGCGCGGAGGCGAGATTGAGGACCGGATGGAACGTGCCGTCGATCGCGACGTACAGGGCGCCGGAGTCACGTCCGACCACCACGGACGCATCCCCGATCCTGTCCTGGGGACGGAACAGTGCCAGCGCCGCGCAACCGGCGAGACCGAGGCACGCCACCACCGTTCCCACGACCATCGCGCGCGATTGGGAACGCATGGGATCGCTGATCATCCGTACGTCGCGTCGCACCAACGCGTGTTCCATCCGGCGCATGAGAAATCTGTATCCGCTGACCTGCCATCGCGTGGTCGGTTGCGCTGCCATGTATCTCCCCCCGGTACGGCACGCTCTCTGCCGCAACACAGTACAGTTCCGCGGGGATGTCCGGCGTTGCTGCAGGGGGCGCAGCCGGACAGGATCGGGGGAGACATGGATGTGGCTGCAAGGCGGGGGCGTTCCCGGGGCGTCATCCGGTTGGTGGTGGCGCAGGTGTCCGCCGCGATCGTCTGGGCCGGTGTTCAGGGTGTGACGACTTCGGCGTGGGTGCCGTTGACAGCGGCGGTGCTCGTCGCGCTGACCGTGTCGGTTCCGGTCCGCGGAGTCGATGCGGTCGGTCTCGCCGGCGCACTGATTCGCTACCGGTTCGGACGACCCGCGTCCGCAGCGGTCGTGCGGGACTTCCCGCAACCGTCCGGGCAGCCGATCGGGCTGAGCTGGGACGCGCCGTACGTGACAGCGGTGATCGAAGTGGTGCCGCCGCCGGGACAGGTCACGCGGGCGGGGCGCGAGGTCGTGGACACCGACGTCGGCTTGCCGCTCGACGCGATCGCGTCGTGCCTGCGCCGGCACGACGTGGTGCTCGACGGGATCGACGTGGTCGTGCACGGGTGGCGCGTACGCGATGCGACTCCGGCGGGCCAGGTCTATGCTCACCTGCTCGGTCCGCTTCCCGTCGCGGCAGAGCGCACCGTCTGGTTGGCAGTGCGCCTGAATACGGCCACATGTCGTGAGGCAATCGCCCGGCGCGGCGGCGGAACGGAAGGTGCGGCGCACACCGTCGGTGCCGCGGCTCGGCGGGTCGTACGAGTGCTTGTCGACGCAGGTTGTGCCGGAAGACTTCTCACGGCTTCCGAGATCGAGTTCGCCTCCGGTCGGGTCGCGCACGGTGTCTCGCCGGCCGAGTTCCGACGGCATCCGCATCATGTCCCGGTCCCGATGGGGTTCAACGTCGGCGGGCATTTCGACGCCCGTAGATTCGATCGCGCAGCGGCCACCTCCGTATGGACGTACCCCGCCCTGGCGTCGACCCTCGTGGTCCGGCTGCGGCCCGGCGATCGTGGTGCTGTCCGTGTCGGGGGATCGGCGCGGTTCACCGTGCGCTCAGCGTCCGTTCCGGCGCTCGACGGACTCCGCTGCCCGTACGGAGCCGACCGCCAAGCGCTGACCGCTGCCCTGCCGGTGGCGGTCCCCCGGCTCGAACATGTGGTGCCGCTGCGAGACACCCGACCCGGTGAGTTCGAGGATCTGGCACTGCCGTCCGGGGGCTGTGGTCAGCTCGTCGGCTCGGACGATGCCGGTCGTGCCGTCACCGTGCGCCTCTTCGGGCCCGGGGTGCGGTCGGTGCACGTGGCGGGAGAGTTGTATCTGGCGAAGCAGATCGTGTTCAGGGCGGTGGCTGTCGGAGCACGGGTTCTCCTTTACACCGACAGGGTCGGTGCGTGGCGTTCGCTGCTCGACAGCGCGGCAGGACCGGATCGGCTACGTGTCGCGGGTGACTACACCGACGACGGTTCGTTCGACACCGTGGTGTACGACGGTGTCCGGCCGACGACGGTTCCCCCGCACGTCAGCGCGATTCACATCCACATGCAACCGGACGGCTTGCCTGCAGAACGCCCGACCGTGTCGGTTCTCCAGCCGGAAGCGTCGGGTGATCGGATTCTCCTGACCGCCGGTACGGTCCGCGTCGATCTCACACTGGTGACGATCGCGGCCGAGACCACCCACATCGGCCGGCCCCGGATTCAGGAACCCGTACCGGCGTCTTGACCGGCGCTCAGCCCGGATACACGCTGCGTATCTGCCCCGCGCGCACGGTGCGCGACCACCAGTCGAGCTGGTTCAGCATCCGCTCCGCCGCATCGATCGCGGCACCGTCGTTGGTGGTGCCGTCCTGCCCGAAGGCGTGTTTGACGCGGTGGAAGCTCACCGATTCGCGGACCGGGACCATGTGGACTTCGACGACGACCTGCCGCAACTGTTCGACCGCGCGCAGGCCCCCGGACAGCCCACCGTAGGAGACGAATCCGATCGGCTTGGTACGCCACTCGTGTTTCACCGTGTCGATCGCGGTCTTGAGTGCCGCCGGGTATCCGTGGTTGTACTCCGAGGTCACCACGGCGAACGCCTCTGCCGCCCCGACGCGGCGGGTGAACGCGTCGGCTTCCGGCCCTCCGGACAAGTCCTGCGGCAGAGGTGTCTCCGCGAGGTCGATGACGCCGACGTCGAATTCTTCTCGGCGGCGGACTGTTTCGGTGAACCAGTCGGCGACCACCGGCGCGATGCGTCCGGCACGCACGCTGGCGACGATGATCTCGAGGCGGACCGGCTCGGTTCCGATCTGTGGGTCCATGCCTGCGATCCTAGGCTCGGTCAGGCGGTCAGACCGCGAGTCAAGAGCGCGGCCAGCTCACGGTAGGCCTGAGCGTCGGCCAATCCCGTCGCCTCCGCGACCTGCCGCTGCTGGATCCGCACCATGACGGACGCCACGACGTCGGCGGCGAAGGCGGCGTGCACGTCGCGGAGGTCGCCCGATTCGACGCCTTCGGAGATCAGCATCCGCACCCGGTCGGCGGCCATCCGGGTATTGCGCTCGTACACCTCGCGCGCGACGGGAGTCCGGGCGATGTCCTCCATGAACCGCGCCGACGCCGGTTCGAGTTGCCGGCCGACCGCCTCGAGGTAGGTGCGGATCCGCGCTTCCGCTCCCTCGCCGCGTGCGAGTTCTGCTTCGACGCGCTCGGTCGCACCCCGGAAGAAGTGCACGGTGACGGCGTAGACGAGGCGGTCCTTGTTCTCCGCGAGCGCGTAGAGCGTGGACTTCGAGCAATGGAGGCGGGCGGCGACGTCGTCGAGGGTGAGGTGCGCGAAGCCCTCGGCCAGAAACAGCTCGACAAGCTGGTCGAACAGTTGGGCCCGGCGCGCAGTCGTCCGGCGCGTCTCCGCTCTTGTCATACGTAGGACAGTACTGCAGTATCGTTCTCAGTACTGTTTTCTGAGGGAGGAACCCTGTGGCTGTCGAGCGTCTTCTGCCCACCCAAGAGGCCTACGACCTGATCGAGCTGACCCGCGACGTCGCCGACAAGGTCCTGGCCCCGCGCGTCGACGAGCACGAGCGCACCGAGACGTTCCCGGAGGGTGTGTTCCCGGCGCTCGGCGCGGCCGGCCTGCTGAGCCTGCCGTATCCCGAGGAGTTCGGCGGCGGCGACCAGCCCTACGAGGTCTACCTGCAGGTCCTCGAAGAGCTCGGAGCCCGGTGGGCTGCAGTCGCGGTCGCGGTGAGCGTGCACGGCCTCTCCTGTTTCGCCCTGGCCACCCACGGCACCGACGAGCAGAAGAACGCGTGGCTTCCGGACATGCTCGGCGGCAACACCATCGGCGCGTACAGCCTGTCCGAGCCGCAGGCCGGATCGGATGCGGCCGCGCTCGCGTGCCGGGCGACCGCCGTCGACGGCGGGTACCGCATCACCGGATCGAAGGCGTGGATCACCAACGGCGGTAAAGCCGATTTCTACACGCTGTTCGCGCGTACCGCCGACACCGGCTCGAAGGGCATCTCGTGCTTCCTCGTGCCGGACGGAACTGAGGGCCTGAGCTTCGGCAAGCCCGAGGAGAAGATGGGCCTGCACGCGATCCCCACCACCGCAGCGCATTACGACGACGCGTTCGTTCCGGCCGACCGCCGCATCGGCGCCGAAGGCCAAGGGTTGCCCATCGCGTTCAGCGCGCTGGATTCGGGCCGCCTCGGTATCGCCGCCGTTGCCACCGGTATCGCGCAGGCAGCACTCGACGAGGCCACCGCCTACGCCAAGGAACGCAAGGCGTTCGGCAAGCGCATCATCGACCACCAGGGTCTCGGATTCGTCCTTGCCGACATGGCGGCCGCAGTCGACTCCGCCCGCGCCACCTATCTCGACGCCGCGCGCCGCAAGGACGCGGGGCTCTCCTACTCGCGCCAGGCCTCGGTCGCGAAACTCGTTGCGACGGACGCCGCCATGAAGGTCACCACCGATGCCGTGCAGGTGCTCGGCGGTTACGGGTACACGCGGGACTTCCCCGTCGAACGGTTCATGCGCGATGCCAAGATCACGCAGATCTTCGAGGGCACCAACCAGATTCAGCGTCTGGTGATCGCGCGGTCCCTGGCCGGCTGAGCCGGACCGGCGGTCCCCGGACCGGGCGGGTCTCCGTCTAGTCGTGCGCGCCGATCAGCGTACGGAGCGCGGCGATCTCGGCGTCGAGTGCGGCGCGCCCGGCCGGGGTGATCGTGACCCATGTACGTGCGCGCCCTTTGCGTTCTTCGCGGGTGCTCTCCAGCAGTCCCGCATCGACGAGCACTTTGAGATGACGGTTCAGGTTCCCGTCCGTCAGCCGCAGCGTTTCGCGCAGCACCCCGAATTGCATCGACGCACCGTCTCGGAGGAGCGAAAGAATTCCGAGGCGGGTGCGCTGGTGCACGACGTCGTCGAGGCCGAGCGTCGGATGCTCGTCCGGGGAAGACGTGTCAGGCATGCGCACGTCCCGGATCCGCCTGCGCGAGTTCGACCATGGCCGCCGCGACCGCACCGACCCCGACGACGAGCGTCATGATCACTCCTACGTTCCCCCACCCTCCGAGCGCGACGACCACGATCGCGACCGCGGTCGATGCGGCGAAGAACGCGGTCGGCACCGATCGCCACACCAGAGCGAATATCCCGAAACCGCAGGCGATCACGATCCACGGCAGGAAGTCCGCGCTGTCTCCGGCGAACCACAGCAGAAAGGCCGCCACGACGAGGAGCATCACGACGCCGGTTACCAACACGATCGTGCCGCGCACGAACGGCAGTTGCACACGACGGGTGGCGAAGTACCACCCCGTGACCACCGCGGAGAGCGGAGCCACGACAGCCCAGTAACCGGCCGCGTTTCCGCCGAGCAGAAGTGCGAACGGCAGTGCCGCGAACACCGCGACGGATACGACGAGAAGCGGGAACCACGCGGGCGACGACAGCCTTCTGCCCTGTCGCGACCACTGGTCGATGTCGGTGATGAGATCCCGCGCGTGGTCGGCATCGCGTGCGCCGTGCGAGGAAGAATTCATGCCGTTCGCTTTGCAACGCAAAGTGAACGCTGTCAACGGGTATTCGGTAACGGTGCAGTTGCGAAGACAGCCGGACCGCCGCCGCGCCGACCGGCGCGGCAAAAACTCTCTCCCCGCTTCGCTCCTCCGACACTTTTCGTCCCAGGGGTTGCACTCCGCGTCCTCGAGCCGGTCGCTCGCTCCATGTGAAAGTGAAAGAACAGGCGGGCCGAGCAGGAGTGAGCGAGTCGGGCCGAGCTGCAGTATCGCGCAACGATCGAGCGCGGCGAAGGTAAAACAACTCGTTACATGAAGGTAAAAAAACTTGTTACATTCAGTAAGTTCAAAATTACTTTGCGTACGCACTCGTTGACCTAGCTTCGGAGCACTGGGAATTCTTCCGGTGATCCTCCGACAGATTGGGAAGAACGATGAGCGACCTCACTGCAACCCTCCGGAGCCTGTACGCCGACGAGAAGCCGTCTACCGACGCCGACCTGACTGTTCTCAATAGTTCCGCGGCGGACAGCATCCGCACCGAGCGCGAGAGCGGTGACGATGCGCTTCAGGCGATCCTCGCGCAGTTCGTGATGAACAACGCGACTGACGGCGAGCAGGCTCGACGTCTGTCGAACGCGCTCGCGGGCATCAAGCAGTTCCTGGTTCACGAGATCATCACGGAGTTCCCGACGACCTCGGTCGAGGCGCTCAGTGAGGCCGCGGAAGCGGCCGGTTACGAGATCGAAGTTCTCAGCTGATGCGTCGCCGTGCCGCGGAGTAGCTGCTTCGCGGCACGGCATCGTCATCCATCCACGCTCCCTGGGCTCCATCTCGACTGATGAAAGGTCATGCCGATGTCCTTCGCGATTGACGGACTCTCCTGGATCGAGAACTGGCGGATGCCTAACGGCGGCCAGTCGTACGTGGTTCCTTTCCCCACCCTGAGGCCTTCGACGATCGTTTTCCACGGCGAAGAGGAATTCACATACGGGCACTACGGGATCCACCTCGGCCAGGCGGACGTGCTGACCTTCCTAGGCGATGAAAGCCAAGTCATTACTGGGCATTTCATCGATTGCCGAATCGATTCGCCCACCCGGAACACGATCGAGCACCACACGTGGTCACCCTCGTCTGGTCGTCATCTGCGGATCCCACCCGGCATAGCACACGCCTTCGACGGGCTCGAACGGATCCATACTCTGAACACCTACGATTGCTACCTTCCTGCGGAAGACCAAATCGACAAGACCTCGTGGAACCCCGATTCCGACGTAATCAACGTCCCGATCGACGCAGACCCCCTAGAGGTTGCGCTCTTCCAGCCGAACAGCAAGGCTGCATCCGAGCGGTGGTACCGGTTGCTCGCGAAGCAGCAGTACAACGCGATCAGCGCGAACTCGGAGGAGTACCCCCTGACGATGGACGTCTCCTTCGACGACGGGCAGTCCCGCAGAATCAAGCTGCGGAAGGTCAACGCGAAGAAGCGAAACCCGCATCCTGACATCGAGCCGATCGTCGGCATTGACGGACTCCAGTGGCGGGCACACCCCATCCTGTGGAGCGGCCCAAACTCAGGTTTCGTACCGCTGACCGATGCGGCCCCCATGTACTTCATCGACCACGGCACCGACCGCTACACGCACGACGCCTACGGGATTCACCTGACCCAAGAAGATCGGCTGACGTTCCTCGGACCTCCTGATCACACAGTGCGCGCACACTTCGTGGACTTACGCGAGGGCTCACCGACACTGCACGCAACAGTCTCCGTGGACTTCACTCCCTCCGCGGGGCGCTACCTTGCGATCCCCGCTGGCGTAGCCCACGCGTTCGACGGGCTAGAGCGTGTCTTCACAGTCAACAAGCCTCAGTCCTACGTCAAAGCTGAGAATGATGGCATAGACACTATCAACGGCAATGATGTCCTCGACTGGCCGCTCGATCAGCGTCCTTTCCCCGTACTGACGCCCCTCACGGTGCCCGCATCAGAGACGTTCTACCAGCAACGCGCAGCGCTGCAGCAGGAACTCGTCAGTCGACCGCCCGCAACCGGAACTCCAGCAGTCCTCATGATCGATGGTCCCGACGGCCAGCCGGTCAAGATCGCAGTTCGCAAGAAGGTGGCGGCCGGAGCGCACCCCCCGACCAACGCAGGCGTGGACACGAAGGAAAGGGCACTCCGGAAGGCATGACCAGCCCACTCCGTAATCGAGACTTCCGATACCTCTGGCTAGCGCTCTCATCCTCGCTGCTAGCAGCGGGCGTGTGGGTCATCGCGTTACCCCTATTTACACTCCACCTCGGATACGGCCCGACTACCGTCGGCATCGTCGTCGGCTGCGGACTCATCGGCACTCTGTCGAGCTTGCTCTTCGGAGGCGCCCTTCTCGACAGGTACCCCAAACGGACGATTCTCGCCTGGTCAGCCTTCATCCCCGGGATCGTGCTCCTGGCCGTCTGCCTATGGGCAGAGACCGCCACCATCCCGTGGTACGCCTTGGCCGCAACAGCGGCGATCGTCGGCGCCTGCGACGGCGTATACGGGCCGGCAAACGAATCCCTGCTGCCCGAAATCGTCGAAAAGGAGCACCTCCACGTCGGCAACAGCCTCCAAGCCTTGGTGGAGTCCCTGCTGCTGAAAGCCTTCGGACCAGCGATCGGAGGCGCGACAATCGCTCTGGCCGGCCCCGCCCCTGCTCTCGCAGTCGTGGGCGTCTTGTTCCTGGTCACGGCGGCGTTCTCTCGGCAAATCGTGCCGGCCTACGAACCGCCCCCACCCGACCAGTCGGCCGGCTGGGCATCGGTGTTTCAGGACATCGGCGACGGCTTCCGGTACGTGGCCAAGACAAAATGGATATGGACGGCAGTGCTGTGGTCCGCACTAGCGCTCCTTCTGCAGGCGGGCCCACGATCCGTCGCACTACCCGTCGTATTCGGTGAGGGATCAGCAGGGGCATACGCCCTGATCATGGTCGGCTACGGAATCGCCAGCGCCGTAGGGTCACTCGTCTCATCGTTCGCGATCCGCCCCAACAACCGATTCGGAACCCTTTTCGCCGCGTGGAGCCTTGGGTCCCTTCCCCTCATCGCCATCGCGTTTCATCCGACAGTCGCAGTGGCGGCGGTCGCGATGGCCCTCGTCGGTCTCTTTAACGCCTACGGAAACGTCCTCTGGCAAACCCTGATGCAACAAGGCGTCCCCGACGACCTGCGGGGAAGAGTGACCAGTGTCGACTGGTTCGGCAGCATCTCTCTAATGCCCATCTCCACAGTGGTGACAGGGCTGTTCATCGACCACGGAATCGTCAGGCTCCTCTTCCTCCTCGCAGGCACCGTCCCCGTGGTCCTCGCCTTCATTGCGTACGCCATCATCGCCAAGGACAGCTCGGCAAACTCCGATCGAACATCCATCGATCCAGCAGAGACCCCGCCGTTGAATCGCACTTCCGGATGAACCGCTGCTTCGCAGCAGACCAAACCTCTCCCGAAAAAGTCGTTATCGACCCAGTTGTCGACGGAGTAACCCGGAGATCCCAGCATGCGTTCGAGGTGGCTCACGATGCCGATCAGGTGAGCTGCAAATCAGGTGAGCTGCAAATTCGCCGCGTACCCACGACCGGGAGGCGAGACCCTCAGCAGCAGCCCGGCACGATGGGCCCGCGGACTTCACGGGTCGCGACATTGCGTGCGGCGAGTTCGTCGTCGGCCGGATAGTCGACGCGCACGAGCGAGAGTCCGTGCGCGGGCGCGACGGCGACCGATGCGGCGCGTTCGCGCTCGTCCAGCAACGCGGTCATCCACTCGACGCTGCGCCGGCCCTCACCGACGGCGAGGGCAGCACCGACGAGACTTCGCACCATCGACCAGCAGAACGCGTCGGCACTGACATAGGCGGTGAGAATGTCACCGTCACGCGACCAGTCGTAACGCTGGAGTTCGCGGACCGTCGTAGCACCGTCGCGGCGTTTGCAGAACGCGGCGAAATCGTGCAATCCGAGAAGCGACCGGGATGCACGTTGCATCGCCTCGAGGTCGACGGACTTCGGCCACGCCACGGTGTCGCGCGCACGCAGCGGCTCCGCACCGTACGGCGCCGTCGTCAATCGGTATTCGTAGTGGCGGCGGATCGCGGAGAACCGCGCGTCGAAGTCCGCCGGCGCCAAAGAGATTCCGGTCACCCGGATATCGCGGGGAAGGAACCGTGCCAGTCGCCGGATCCATCGTGAAGGGTCGTCGGGCAGTGCCGCCGTGGGCACGTCGACGTGCGCGACCTGGCCGGACGCATGCACACCGGCGTCGGTCCGGCCTGCGACGGTGAGCAGCACGGGGGTACGCACGATCGCGCCGAGTTTCTCCTCGATCTCACCGCACACCGTGCGGCGGCCGGGTTGTCGTGCCCATCCGGAGAAGTCGGTGCCGTCGTACGCGATATCGAGCCGGAGCCGGGTGAGCTCGGGCCCTCCCACGACGCCGGAGTCGTGGGAAGCAGGGTCGTCGGAAGCAGCGAGCCCGCCGCCCTCGGAAGGGTCGGCGGGCTCGTGTGCTTCAGCAGATGCCGAAACCAAGGGAACTAGTCCTTCTTGGCCTCGTCGGCATCGGCGGCCGTGGCGTTGTCGTCTTCGATCGACTCGATGACGGCATCCGCGTTCTCGACCTGGGCATCGGTGGCGTCGGCCTCGACGGCCTCCACCACGTTGTCCTCGGCAGCAGGAGCGGACTGCGACGCGGCGACGCGGCGAGCGCGATCCGCCTCGTTGCTGACCGTCTTCTCACGGACGAGCTCGATGACCGCCATGGGGGCGTTGTCGCCCTTGCGCGGCATCGTCTTGATGATGCGGGTGTAGCCACCGTTGCGATCCTCGAAGGAAGGACCGATCTCCGCGAACAGCGTGTGGACGACGTCCTTGTTGCGGAGGACCTTCAGCACCTCACGACGCGAAGCCAGCGTGTTGGCCTTTGCGTGCGTGACGAGCTTCTCGGCGTACGGGCGCAGGGCCTTGGCCTTGGACTCGGTGGTGGTGATGCGGCCGTGCTCGAAGAGCGCGGTGGCCAGGTTGGCGAAGATCGCCTTCTGGTGCGAGGCCGACCCGCCGAAGCGGGCGCCCTTCTTGGGCTTGGGCATGATTTTCTCCTAGTAACGGACCGTGAGCTGCTACAGCTGCTCGGTCTCGGCGTAGTCCTCGTTGCCGTCGGTCTCGCTGAAGGAGCCGGGCTCGGTGTCGCTCCAGGTACCGGTCGCGGCGTCGTAACCGGCGACGGTGCTGGGGTCGAACGAAGCGGGGCTGTCCTTGAGCGACAGGCCGAGCGAGTGCAGCTTGACCTTGACCTCATCGATGGACTTCTGACCGAAGTTGCGGATGTCGAGCAGATCGGACTCCGTGCGTGCCACGAGCTCACCGACGGTGTGAACGCCTTCGCGCTTGAGGCAGTTGTAGGACCGGACCGTGAGGTCGAGGTCCTCGATCGGAAGTCCGAAGGAGGCGATGTGGTCGGCCTCGGCGGGCGAGGGACCGATCTCGATACCTTCTGCTTCGACATTCAGCTCACGAGCCAGACCGAAGAGCTCCACGAGGGTCTTACCCGCCGAAGCGAGCGCGTCCCGCGCCGTGATGGAGTTCTTGGTCTCCACGTCGAGAATCAGCCGATCGAAGTCGGTGCGCTGCTCGACGCGGGTCGCTTCCACCTTGTACGTCACCTTGAGCACCGGCGAGTAGATCGAGTCGACCGGGATACGGCCGATCTCGGCGCCGGACGCCTTGTTCTGGACGGCGGGGACGTAGCCGCGACCGCGCTCGACGACGAGCTCGATCTCCAGCTTTCCCTTGTCGTTCAGGGTGGCGATGTGCAGGTCCGGGTTATGGATGGTGACACCGGCCGGGGGGACGATGTCGCCGGCCGTAACGGTGCCGGGACCCTGCTTGCGGACGTACATGGTGACCGGCTCGTCCTCTTCCGAGCCGACCACGAGGCCCTTGAGGTTCAGGATGATGTCGGTGACATCCTCCTTCACCCCCGGAACCGTGGTGAACTCGTGGAGCACGCCGTCGATGCGAATGCTGGTGACGGCTGCGCCCGGGATCGAGGAGAGCAGGGTGCGACGAAGCGAGTTGCCGAGTGTGTACCCGAAGCCAGGCTCGAGGGGTTCGATGACGAACTTCGAACGGTTGTCAGCGATGACCTCTTCGGTCAGTGTGGGTCGCTGCGAGATGAGCATCTGTTGCCTCCTTGTGGGCGTCCGCTATTTGACGCCCTGGTGGATGGGTGCGTGTTCTCCGGTCCGAAAGGACCGGAGAACACACGGCACGATGTGCCTTACTTCGAGTAGTACTCGACGATGAGCTGTTCCTGCAGCGGGATGTCGATCTGCGCGCGCTCGGGAAGCTGGTGGACCAGCACCCGCAGACGCGAACCGACGACCTGCAGCCAACCCGGGATCGGGCGATCGCCCTGGGTCTCCCGCGCCACCTGGAACGGAAGCGTGCTCAGCGACTTCTCGCGGACATCGATGATGTCGTACTGCGAGACGCGGTAGCTCGGGACGTCGACCTTCTTGCCGTTGACCAGGAAGTGGCCGTGGCTCACGAGCTGACGAGCCTGACGACGCGTGCGGGCGAGGCCGGCACGGTAGACGACGTTGTCCAGACGCGACTCGAGGATGGTCAGCAGAACCTCACCGGTCTTACCGGGACGGCTTGCGGCTTCCTCGTAGTAACGACGGAACTGCTTCTCCATGATGCCGTAGGAGAAGCGAGCCTTCTGCTTCTCCTGCAGCTGGAGCAGGTACTCGCTCTCCTTGATCCGCGCGCGGCCGTGCTGGCCGGGCGGGTAGGGGCGACGCTCGAAGGCCTGATCGCCTCCGACCAGGTCGACGCGGAGACGACGCGACTTACGTGTAACGGGACCGGTATAACGTGCCATGACTTAGAACCTTTTCCTTTCCCGTATTAGACGCGACGCCGCTTGGGCGGACGGCAACCATTGTGCGGCTGGGGCGTGACGTCGGAGATGGTGCCGACCTCGAGGCCAGCGGCCTGGAGGGAACGGATCGCGGTTTCGCGGCCCGAGCCGGGGCCCTTGACGAAAACGTCGACCTTCTTGACACCGTGCTCCTGCGCCTTGCGGGCAGCGCTCTCGGCGGCGAGCTGGGCGGCGAACGGGGTCGACTTGCGCGAACCCTTGAAGCCGACGTGGCCCGACGACGCCCAGGAGATCACGTTGCCCTGAGGATCGGTGATGGACACGATGGTGTTGTTGAAGGTGCTCTTGATGTGAGCGGCGCCGTGCGGGACGTTCTTCTTGTCCCTGCGCCGTGCCTTCTGGGTCTTCTTCGGACCGGCGGTGCGTGACTTGGGAGGCATTACTTCTTCTTTCCTGCGACGGTGCGCTTCGGACCCTTACGGGTACGGGCGTTGGTCTTGGTGCGCTGTCCACGCACGGGCAGACCACGACGATGCCGCAGGCCCTGGTAGCAGCCGATCTCGATCTTGCGGCGGATGTCCGCCTGGACCTCGCGGCGGAGGTCACCCTCGACCTTGTAGCTCTCCTCGATGTGCTCGCGGAGCTTGGCGAGATCCTCGTCGGACAGATCCTTGCTGCGCAGATCCGGGTTCACGCCGGTCGCCGCAAGGATTTCCTGGGAGCGCGTACGGCCGATGCCGTAGATGTAAGTGAGTGCGATCTCCATCCGCTTTTCACGGGGTAGATCGACACCTGCGAGACGTGCCATGTGGCATTCCTATTCGGTGTGCGGAGGTCTGCTCCCAGCCCGTCCCCTGCGTCGAAAAACTGTGTAAGTCGATAAACACAGTGGGGCCCCGGCCTCCGAACCGGGGGTTGATCGCGCAGCTCCTCGACTGATCGAGGATCGTAACCACGCGACTGGTGCTGGAAGGTCTTCTTTGCTTGTTGCCAAGCAGATCTTCGAGACGAAGGTCCGATCTAGCCCTGACGCTGCTTGTGACGCAGGTTCTCGCAGATCACCATGACCCGTCCGTTACGACGGATCACCTTGCACTTCTCGCAGATCTTCTTGACGCTAGGCTGAACCTTCACGTGCGTCCGATCTCCTGTATGTGCGCCCCCGGACACGGCTGACCGCGACCGAAGACAGGGTTCTCCCCGACCGTATAGCCGGGGAAGCTCTTACTTGTACCGGTAGACGATGCGTCCACGCGTCAGGTCGTAGGGCGAAAGCTCCACGACCACGCGGTCCTCGGGAAGAATACGAATGTAGTGCTGGCGCATCTTGCCGCTGATGTGGGCCAGAACTTTATGACCGTTCTCCAGCTCGATGCGGAACATCGCATTGGGCAGTGGTTCGACAACCCGGCCCTCGACCTCGATTGCCCCGTCTTTCTTAGCCATATCCTCCGCGATCCGTCGTTCGATGTGTGGTTGCATCGGCATCCGATACCGTGACGCCCAGCCTCCGGATGTCGCACGAATTCGAGATTCGACGCGAACCTTCCCGGAGCGCAGCGCGCACCACCGGTCAATGCTACGGGAGTTTTCCCACCAGGCCAAATGGAGACGAACGAGGAGGACGCACGTGCGGGCACTGATCCAGCGGGTGAAGACCGCGGCAGTTGCGGTCGACGGCGACGAGGTCGCCCGGATCACTCCGCCGGCGGGCGGACACGGACTTCTGGCCCTTGTGGGGGTCACGCACGACGACGACGCGGCGAAAGCGGCGACGCTCGCCCGCAAGGTGTGGACGATGCGGATCCTCGAGGACGAGAAATCGGCATCCGACGTCGGCGCTCCGCTGCTGGTCGTCAGCCAGTTCACCCTCATGGCCGACACGCGGAAGAGCCGGCGACCGTCGTGGTCGGCCGCGGCACCGCGAGCGGTGGCAGAACCACTCGTCGAGGAATTCGCACAGGCCCTGCGCGGGCTCGGTGCGCACGTCGAAACGGGAGTTTTCGGCGCTCACATGGAAGTGAGCCTCGTCAACGACGGACCGGTGACCCTGCTCGTCGAGGTGTGACCGATATCGCTGCTCGGGCGCGGTCGTTGTTTCGGCAAGCAGTCGTTATTCGGGACACAGTCGTTATTCGGGACGCAGGGTGAGGATCCGCGGACCCGACTCGGTGACAGCGACGGTGTGCTCCCAGTGCGCGGCGCGACTGCCGTCGGTGGTGACCACGGTCCAGTCGTCGTCGAGCACCTCGGTCTCGTAGGTGCCGAGCGTGAGCATCGGCTCGATCGCGAGCACCGAACCGACGACAAGTTGCGGCCCCTTACCGGGGGCGCCTTCGTTCGCCAGGAACGGTTCCATGTGCATCTCGCGACCGATGCCGTGTCCGCCGTAGCCGTCCACGATGCCGAAGGGGCGGCCGAACAGTTTCTCCGCGTCGTGGGTGCCGGTCTCGATCGCGTGCGAGACGTCGGTGAGACGGTTACCCGGAAGCATCGCGGCGATTCCGGCCTCCATCGACAGGCGCGTGGCTTCGCTCAGCTCAGTGTCTTCCTGGGCGAGCTCCCCCACCCCAAACGTCCAGGCGGAGTCGCCGTGCCATCCGTCGAGGATCGCACCGCAGTCGATGGACACCAGATCGCCCTCGGCGAGGATGTCGTCCGCCGACGGGATGCCGTGCACCACGCGATCGTTGACGGACGAGCAGATCGAGCCGGTGAAACCGTTGTAGCCCAGGAAGGAGGGAACGGCGCCCGCGTCGCGGATCACCGCTTCCGCCACCCTGTCGAGTTCCAGAGTGCTCACGCCCGGCTTCGCCGCGTCCCGCACCGCAACGAGTGCGGCACCGACGATGGCGCCCGCAGCCGCCATCGCGTCGAGTTCACCGGAAGTGCGGAACGGAACCACCTTGCGCTTGCGCCCGAAACCCATGTCGAAATTCCTACGTCCTACTTGCCGAGCGCCGAGAGCGCGCGGGCGTTGATCTCCTCGACCTCACCGATGGCGTCGACCGTGATGATCGCGTCGCGGTAGTAGTCGAGCAGCGGAGCTGTCTCCTCACGGTAGACCCGGAGGCGATTGCGGATGACGTCCTCGGTGTCGTCGGCGCGACCGCGAGCGAGCATGCGCCCGACGACCACGTCCTCGTCGATGACGAACGACAGCACGCCGTCGAGTGCCACTCCGAGATCCTGCAGGATGTTCTCGAGTTCCTTGGCCTGCTCGACGCTGCGCGGGAAGCCGTCGAGAAGGAAACCGTTCGCCGCGTCGGGCTCGGCGAGACGTTCGCGAACCATGTTGTTCGTGATCTCCGCGGGCACGAGGTCGCCCGCATCGATGTACTTCTTGGCCTCGATACCGAGCGGGGTTCCCTGGCCGATGTTGGCGCGGAACAGATCGCCGGTCGAGATCGCCGGGACACCGAGCTTCTCGGACAGGATCGCGGCCTGCGTGCCCTTGCCGGCACCGGGAGGACCGAGGAGTACAAGTCTCACTTGAGGAACCCTTCGTAGTTACGCTGCATCAATTGACTTTCGATCTGCTTGACGGTGTCCAGCGCGACACTGACAAGAATGAGCACCGCGGCGCCACCGAAAATGCTCGAGGCGGTCTGGCCCCCGGACAAGAAGAAGTTCGGCAGAGTTGCGATGAGACCGAGGTAGATCGAGCCCGGAACCGTGATGCGGTTGAGCACGAAGCTTAGGTACTCGGCGGTGGGCCGACCCGGACGGATGCCCGGGATGAAACCGCCGTACTTCTTCATCTCGTCGGCGCGTTCCTCCGGATTGAAGGTGATCGCGACGTAGAAGAACACGAAGAAGACGATCAACGCGAAGTAGATCGAGATGTAGACCGGGTTGCTCGGATCGATCAGATACGTGTTGACGATGCGCTGCCACCAGTTCGGCTCGACCGCGCTGGTTGCCCCGGTGAGCTGTCCGATGAGATTGGGCAGATACAGCAGCGACGACGCGAAGATGACCGGGATGATGCCGGCCTGGTTGACCTTGAGCGGCAGGTACGTCGAGGAACCGCCGTACATCCGCCGGCCGACCATGCGCTTGGCGTACTGGACCGGGATCCGGCGCTGACCCTGCTCGACGAACACGACGCCGGTGATGATGACCAGGGCCACCACACACACGATCGCGAAGACGAGGCCGCCGCGGGATTCGAGGATAGTCCGGCCTTCGGTGGGGAGCGCCGCGGCGATACCCGAGAAGATCAGCAGCGACATACCGTTGCCGACACCGCGCTCGGTGATGAGTTCACCGAACCACATGACGACGGCGGCACCGGCGGTCATGACGAGCACGATGACGACCATCGCAAAGATGCTGTCGTCGGCGAGGATCGGCTCGGAACAGCCCTGCAACAGCTGGCCGCGGGCCGCGAGGGCCACGATGCCGGTGGCTTGCAGAACGGCGAGAGCGACAGCCAGATAACGCGTGTACTGCGTCATCTTGGCCTGGCCGGCCTGGCCTTCTTTGCGCAACTCCTCGAAGCGTGGAATGACGACAGTGAGCAGCTGGACGATGATGCTCGCGGTAATGAACGGCATGATGCCGATCGCGAACACCGACAGCTGTAGTAGCGCACCACCGGAGAAAAGATTGATCAACGAATAGATGCCGGCTTGGTCGCCGCCGGCGAGCTGATCCACACAGGCCTGGACGTTGCCGTAGTCGACGCCCGGGGACGGCACGGTCGCACCGAGGCGATACAGCGCCACGAGACCGAGGGCGATGAGAATCTTCCGCCTCAGGTCCGGTGTCCTGAGGGCCGAAACGAAGGCGGAAAGCAAAGATCCTCCTGGCAGGCCGATCGGGGACGACGGGTCGACTTCGGACCCGTCGGAAGGTAGACAACTCTAAAACTCTAACAGTGCGCCATCAGCAGAGGCGTACGCCGGTAGCGTACTTCAACTCCGTGAAAGCACGAACGGCCGCGATGCAGGGTTCTGCAACGCGGCCGTTCGCGAGCCGTGGCTCACATGAACGAACAGGTCAGACCAGTTCGGTCGTGGTGCCGCCCGCAGCGGCGATCTTTTCCTTGGCGGAGCCCGAGAACTTGTTGGCGGTGACCTGCACGGCCACCGACAGCTCGCCCTCGCCGAGCACCTTCACGAGCTGGTTCTTGCGAACCAGGCCGTTCGAAACGAGCTCGTCGATGCCGATTTCGCCACCCTCGGGGAAAACCCGGGCGATATCGCCGACATTGACGATCTGGTACTCGGTGCGGAATGCGTTCTTGAAGCCCTTGAGCTTCGGGAGACGCATGTGGATGGGCATCTGGCCACCCTCGAAGGCCGCCGACACGTTCTTACGTGCCTTGGTGCCCTTCGTACCGCGACCAGCGGTCTTGCCCTTCGAGCCCTCGCCACGTCCGACGCGGGTCTTTTCGGTCTTCGCACCCGGAGCCGGGCGCAGGTGATGCAGCTTGATGGTCATTTTCAGACCTCCTCAACGGTCACGAGGTGACGCACCACGTTGATCAAGCCACGGTTCTGCGCATTGTCCTCGCGGACGACGGACTGACGGATCTTCCGCAGACCGAGGGTGCGCAGGCTGTCCCGCTGATTCGACTTGGCGCCGATGGTGCTCTTGATCTGGGTGATCTTCAGCTCTGCCATTACTTCACGCTCCCAGCAGCCTGTGCACGGGCGTGGAGCATGCCCGCAGGGGCAACTTCCTCGAGGGTGAGGCCACGACGAGCCGCAACCTCTTCCGGACGCTGCAGCATCTTGAGAGCAGCAACCGTCGCGTGCACCACATTGATGGCGTTGTCGGAGCCCAGGGACTTCGACAGGATGTCCGCGATTCCCGCGCACTCCAGCACGGCACGCACCGCGCCACCGGCGATGACGCCGGTACCGGGCGAAGCCGGACGCAGCATGACGATGCCTGCTGCGGCCTCACCCTGGACGGGGTGAGTGATGGTGCTGGCGATCATCGGGACGCGGAAGAAGCCCTTGCGAGCCTCCTCGACACCCTTCTGGATTGCCGCGGGAACTTCCTTGGCCTTGCCGTAGCCGACGCCGACCAAGCCGTTACCGTCGCCCACGATCACCAGAGCGGTGAAGCTGAAGCGACGGCCGCCCTTGACGACCTTCGACACACGGTTGATCGAGACGACACGCTCGATGTAGTTCGACTTCTCGGCAGCGTTGCCGCCACGCGAGTCGCGGTCACGGCGGTCACGACCGCCGCGGTTGTCACCGCTGCTGTTGGGGTTCTGGCCGGCAGGGCCGCTGCCGCCGTCACGCCGCTGACGTCCCGGCATCAGGCGTTCCTTCCGTTCGAAAAAGTCATCATCAGAACTTCAACCCGCTTTCGCGAGCCGCGTCCGCGAGGGCCGCGATACGGCCGCTGTAGGTGTGTCCACCGCGGTCGAAGACCACGGCCTCCACGCCGGCAGCCTTCGCGCGCTCCGCGATCAGCTGACCGACCTTCGCACCACGAGCCTTCTTGTCGCCCTCGACAGCACGCACGTCGGGTTCGATGGTCGAAGCTGCGGCGAGGGTCGTGCCCGTCAGGTCGTCGACCAACTGCACATGCATGTGGCGCGACGACCGGTTGACGACGAGGCGCGGACGCTCGGCGGTACCGGAGATCTTCTTGCGGAGGCGGAAGTGACGACGCGTCTTCGAGAGGCGACGCGTGGTGGACACGTCCTTGCCGCGCGGAATGCGCTTTGCCTTCTGGTTCTCGGTCTGGCTCATGATCACTTACCCGTCTTTCCGACCTTGCGACGGACCTGTTCACCCTCGTAGCGGATGCCCTTGCCCTTGTACGGGTCGGACTTGCGCAGCCGGCGGATGTTGGCAGCGATCTGGCCGACCTTCTGCTTGTCGATCCCCGAGATGGAGAACTTCGTGGGGGTTTCGACGGCAAACGTGATGCCCTCGGGTGCTTCGATCAGCACGGGGTGGCTGTAGCCCAGGGAGAACTCGAGGTCCTTGCCCTTGAGAGCCACGCGGTAGCCGACACCGAAGATTTCCATCTTCGTGGTGTAGCCCTCGGTCACACCGACGATGAGGTTCTGCACCAGAGTCCGGGACAGACCGTGCAGCGCACGGCTGCGACGCTCGTCGTTCGGACGCGTGACGTTGATTGCTCCGTCTTCACCCTTGGCGACGGCGATCGGCTCGGCGATCGTCAGCGAAAGGTTGCCCTTGGGGCCCTTCACTGCGACGGCCTGGCCATCGATGTTCACCTCGACACCGGAGGGGACGACTACGGGGAGTTTTCCGATTCGCGACATTGTGGTGGCCTCCCTTACCAGACGTAGGCGAGGACTTCCCCGCCCACCTTCTGCTTGGCCGCCTGGCGATCGGTGAGCAGGCCGGAAGACGTGGAGATGATCGCCACGCCGAGGCCGCCCAGGACCTTGGGCAGGTTGGTGGATTTCGCGTACACGCGCAGACCGGGCTTCGACACGCGGCGCACGCCTGCAAGGCTGCGCTCACGGGAAGGCCCGTACTTGAGGTCGACGACGAGGGTGGTGCCCACCTCGGCGTCCTCGGTGCGGTAGTCGGAGATGTAGCCCTCGCGCTTGAGGATCTCGGCGATGTTCACCTTGATCTTCGAAGACGGGAGCTTGACCTCGTCGTGGTACGCCGTATTGGCGTTACGCAGACGCGTCAAGAAGTCTGCGATGGGGTCGGTCATGGTCATGGCTGACCTGTACACCTTTCTCGGTGCGGTTCCCATGCAACACCGGGATATCCCGGCCGTGGGCCTACATCGAACTCGGTTTCGATGCGGGCTCGCGGCGTTGATGCCGCGAACCCATGACAGCGTGGCGGTGGGCGGAGGCCGTCGGCGCTCCGCCCACCGTTCACGTCACCAGGAGCTCTTGTGAACTCCCGGAAGCTCACCGCGGTGTGCCATCTCGCGAAGGCAGATGCGGCAGAGTCCGAACTTGCGGAAGACCGAATGCGGGCGGCCGCAGCGCTGGCAGCGGGTGTAGGCGCGCACCGCGAACTTCGGCTTGCTGTTGGCCTTGTTGACCAGTGCCTTCTTAGCCATGGGCTCAGTTCTCCTTGAACGGGAAGCCGAGGTGCTTGAGCAGGGCACGGCCTTCTTCGTTGTTGGTGGCGGTCGTGACGACGGTGATGTCCATGCCGCGCGGGCGATCGATCTTGTCCACGTCGATCTCGTGGAACATCGACTGCTCGTTCAGGCCGAACGTGTAGTTGCCGTTTCCGTCGAACTGGTTGCCGTTGAGGCCGCGGAAGTCCCGGATACGGGGAAGCGCGATGGACACGAGGCGGTCCAGGAACTCCCACATGCGGTCGCCGCGGAGGGTGACGCGTGCACCGATCGGCATGCCTTCGCGCAGCTTGAACTGTGCGATGGACTTACGAGCCTTACGGATCTCCGGCTTCTGGCCGGTGATGAGCTCGAGGTCGTTGACGGCGCCGTTGATCAGCTTCGCGTCACGGGCGGCGTCGCCGACACCCATGTTGACGACGACCTTCACGACGCCGGGGATCTGCATGACGTTCGCGTAGCCGTACTCCGACTGCAGCGCGTCGCGAATCTCCTCGCGGTACCGCACCTTCAGGCGCGGCTGGGTCTTGGTCTCAGTGGTGGTCATGTCAGATGTCCTTCCCGTTCTTCCGGGAAATCCGAACGCGCTTGCCGGTCTCCTCGTCGACGCGGTAGCCCACGCGCGTGGCGTTGCCGTCCGAGTCGATGACCGCAACGTTGGAAACGTGGATCGGGGCCTCTTGCGTGACGATGCCGCCGGTGGAGGCACCACGCTCGTTGGCCGAGACTGCGGTGTGCTTCTTGATGCGGTTCACGCCCTCGACGAGGACACGGTTCTGCTTCGGGTAGGCCTCGATGACCTTGCCCTTGGCGCCCTTGTCCTTACCCGAGATGACGAGCACGGTGTCGCCCTTGTGCACCTTCATCACAGCACCTCCGGAGCCAGCGAGACGATCTTCATGAAGCGCTTGTCGCGAAGCTCGCGACCGACGGGTCCGAAGATGCGGGTTCCGCGAGGATCGTTGTCGCCCTTGATGAGGACGGCAGCGTTCTCGTCGAACTTGATGTACGAGCCGTCCGGCCGACGGCGCTCCTTGGTGGTGCGCACGATAACGGCCTTGACGACCTCACCACGCTTGACGTTGCCGCCGGGGATCGCCTCCTTGACGGTGCCGACGATGATGTCACCGATTCCGGCGTAGCGACGGGACGAGCCACCGAGAACGCGGATGCAGAGAATCTCCTTGGCACCCGTGTTGTCGGCGACGCGCAGTCGCGACTCCTGCTGGATCACTTACTTCTCCTTGACCTGGATTGGTATGCACGTCAGATTTCCGACCTGGACGTACGCGGTCGTCGTTTGCTCACGGCGCACATGCGCTGGGCGCACGGGTCCCGTGAGCAACCCGTCCAGAGTAGGCCATATACCGTACCCAGGGCAAATTAGCGAACTGTGCCCTCGGTCGCCTGCCCCGAACTGGGGTGTACCACCGCGTTCCGTACCCCGTCGAAATCTTCGGCGGGACGAAGAACAGCACCCCCACCGCCCGAGCGATCGGGTGGCGGGGGTGCTGTCGACGTAATTCACCGACGATGCCGGTAAGGCCTACTTGGCCTTCTCGAGCACCTCGACGAGACGCCACCGCTTCGACGCGGACAGCGGACGGGTCTCCATCAGCTGCACGCGATCGCCGACGCCGGCGACGCTGTTCTCGTCGTGCGCCTTCACCCGGGTGGTACGGCGGATGATCTTGCCGTACAGCGGGTGCTTCACACGGTCTTCGAGCTCGACCACGATGGTCTTTTCCATCTTGTCCGAGACGACATAGCCGATACGAACCTTGCGGCTCGCGCGCTCTTCGTTCTGGGTCACTGTCTTTTCCTCACTCATGCCACATCACCCGTGTTGGGGCCGGTGGCCAGTCCGAGCTCACGCTCGCGCAGCACCGTGTAGATACGTGCGATCTCGTTACGAACGACACGCAGCCGACGGTTGTTGTCCAACTGTCCGGTGGCCATCTGGAAGCGCAGGTTGAACAGCTCTTCCTTGAACTCACGGACCTTGTCGGCCAGCTCTGCGTCGCTCAGCTCGCGGAGTTCCGCGGCGGGGGTACCGGTAGCCATCAGAACTGCTCCTCCCTCGTCACGATGCGGCACTTGCAGGGGAGCTTGTGCATCGCGCGACGCAGGGCCTCGCGAGCAATCTCCTCGTTCGGGTAGCTCATCTCGAACAGCACCCGACCGGGCTTGACGTTCGCGACCCACCACTCGGGCGAACCCTTACCGGAACCCATGCGGGTTTCGGCCGGCTTCTTGGTGAGGGGGCGATCCGGGAAGATGTTGATCCAGATCTTGCCGCCACGCTTGATGTGCCGGGTCATGGCGATACGAGCGGACTCGATCTGCCGGTTGGTGATGTAGGCCGGCTCGAGAGCCTGGATGCCCCATTCACCGAAGGTCACCTGGGTTCCGCCCTTGGCGGCACCCGTACGGCTCGGATGGTGCTGCTTGCGGTGTTTGACCCGCCGTGGGATCAACATGCGTCAGCCCTCCTTGTTCTCAGTCGAAGCGGGGGCGTCGGCCGAAGCTGCGCGGCCGGCGTCGGTGCTCGTCGCCGTGGTGCCCGACGCGCCGGAACGACGCGGGCGGCTGGGACGCTCACGACGCGGGCGGTCGGCGGGAGCAGCTGCAGCAGCAGCGAGCTCACGACGGCCACCGACGATGTCGCCCTTGTAGATCCAGACCTTCACGCCGATACGACCGAAGGTGGTCTTCGCCTCGTACAGGCCGTAGTCGATGTCCGCACGCAGCGTATGCAGCGGAACGCGACCCTCACGGTAGAACTCCGAGCGCGACATCTCGGCGCCACCGAGGCGGCCCGAGCACTGCACGCGGATGCCCTTGACGTTCGGCTGACGCATGGCCGACTGGATGGCCTTGCGCATCGCCCGACGGAAGGCAACACGGTTCGAGAGCTGCTCGGCGACGCCCTGCGCCACCAGCTGAGCCTCGGACTCCGAGTTCTTGACCTCGAGGATGTTCAGCTGGACCTGCTTACCGGTCAGCTTCTCGAGCTCGGCGCGGATGCGATCGGCCTCGGCGCCGCGGCGACCGATGACGATGCCCGGGCGTGCGGTGTGGATGTCCACACGCACACGGTCACGGGTGCGCTCGATTTCGACCTTCGCGATGCCGGCGCGCTCGAGGCCCGAGGCCAGGAACTTACGGATCGCGACGTCTTCCTTGACGTATTCCGCGTACTGCTTGTCTGCGTACCAACGCGACTTCCAGTCGGTGGTAATGCCCAGACGGAAGCCGTGCGGGTTGATCTTCTGGCCCACTACTGAGCTCCCTTCCGGCGGTTGCGAGTCGAACCCGACCGAGATGCGACGCTTTCCACGATCACGGTGATGTGGCTCGACCGCTTGCGGATTCGGAACGCACGGCCCTGGGCACGCGGCTGGAACCGCTTCAGGGTCGTACCCTCGTCCACGTACGCCGTCGCGACGACGAGCGTGCTGGGGTCGAGGTTGTAATTGTTCTGCGCGTTCGCAGCGGCAGAGGCGATCACCTTGGCGACCGGCTCGGCCGCGGACTGCGGCGCGAACTTGAGGATTGCGAGGGCTTCCTCGACGGACTTACCGCGAACGATGTCGACGACGCGGCGCGCCTTCATCGGGGTCACGCGCACGTGGCGCGCAACAGCCCTAGCGCTGTTGGTTGTGGTTTCAGTGCTCATCGACGCTTGCTCTTCCGGTCGTCCTTGATGTGGCCCTTGAACGTACGGGTCGGTGCGAATTCACCGAGCTTGTGGCCGACCATCGAATCCGAGATGAACACCGGCACGTGCTTGCGTCCGTCATGGACGGCAAACGTGTGACCGATGAAGTCCGGCAGAATCGTGGAACGGCGCGACCAGGTCTTGATGACCTGCTTGGTGCCCTTCTCGTTCTGGACGTCGACCTTCGCCAGGAGGTGGTCGTCGACGAACGGGCCCTTCTTGAGGCTGCGTGGCATTCTCTAACTCCCTCCTTGACTAGCGCTTTTTACCGGTACGGCGGCGACGGACGATGAGCTTGTCGGACGCCTTGTTCTTGCGGGTACGGCCTTCCGGCTTACCCCAGGGGCTGACCGGGTGGCGACCACCCGAGGTCTTGCCCTCGCCACCACCATGCGGGTGGTCGACCGGGTTCATGACGACACCACGGACGGTCGGGCGCTTGCCCTTCCACCGCATACGGCCGGCCTTACCCCAGTTGATGTTCGACTGCTCGGCGTTGCCGACCTCGCCGACCGTTGCGCGGCAGCGCACGTCGACGCGACGGATTTCACCGGACGGCATACGCAGCGTGGCGTAGGTGCCTTCCTTACCGAGGAGCTGGATGCTCGCGCCGGCGGAACGTGCCATCTTGGCGCCGCCACCCGGACGCAGCTCGACTGCGTGGATGGTGGTACCGGTCGGGATGTTGCGCAGCGGCAGGTTGTTACCCGGCTTGATGTCGGCCGTGGGGCCGGACTCCACCGGAGCACCCTGCACCAGGCCCTTGGGGGCGATGATGTAGCGCTTCTCGCCGTCCACGTAGTGGAGCAGCGCGATGCGAGCGGTGCGGTTGGGGTCGTACTCGATGTGAGCGACCTTCGCCGGGATTCCGTCCTTGTCGTTGCGACGGAAATCGATCAGGCGGTAGGCGCGCTTGTGGCCGCCACCCTTGTGCCGGGTGGTGATGCGACCGTGCGCATTACGTCCACCACGACCGTGCAGCGGGCGAACCAGCGACTTTTCGGGCGTCGACCGAGTGATCTCGGCGAAGTCCGACACGCTGGCGCCACGACGGCCCGGCGTAGTCGGCTTGTACTTACGGATTGCCATGAGTCTTCTCGTCCTCTATCTCTCGAGAGTTCCGATCGCTACGCGACCGGGCCTCCGAAGATCTCGATGGGCTTGCTGTCGGCGGCCAGGGTCACGAGCGCGCGCTTGGTGTCCTTGCGCTTGCCGTAACCGGTGCGGGTCCGCTTGCGCTTGCCCTGACGGTTCGCGGTGTTGACGCTGGTCACCTTGACGCCGAAGACCTTCTCGACGGCAATCTTGATCTGCGTCTTGTTCGAGTCCGGGTGGACCAGGAAGGTGTAGGTACCGTCTTCCATCAGTCCATAGGACTTCTCGGAGATGACGGGAGCCAGCAGGATGTCGCGCGGATCGGCGATCGTGCTCACTTGGTCTCCTCCTTGAATTCCTGGCCGGACTCTGCCGGGCCGTGGATGAACGCGTTCAGCGCTTCGACGCTGAACACGACGTCGTCGCTGTAGAGCACGTCGTAGGTGTTCAGCTGATCCGGCGCGAGCGCGTGGACGTTCGGAAGGTTCTGAACCGACTTCCACGCCGCCACGTCTTCACGGCCGACGACGAGCAGGACCTTCTTGCGGTCGCTGATTTCGCCGAGGAACGCGCGAGCACTCTTCGTCGACGGGGTCTGGCCCGCGACGAGTTCGGTGATCACGTGGATGCGCTCGTTGCGCGCCCGGTCGGAGAGGGCACCGCGGAGGGCGGCAGCCTTCATCTTCTTGGGGGTGCGCTGCGTGTAGTCACGCGGCTGCGGGCCGTGGACGACGCCGCCGCCGACGAACTGCGGTGCGCGGGTCGAACCCTGGCGGGCGCGGCCGGTGCCCTTCTGGCGGTACGGCTTCTTGCCGCCGCCGCGGACCTCGCCACGAGTCTTCGTGGAGTGCGTGCCCTGGCGAGCCGCCGCAAGCTGTGCGACGACGACCTGGTGCAGCAACGCGATGTTCGCGGGAGCGTCGAAGATCTCCGAGGGGAGATCGACGGTGCCGTTGGACTGGCCACCGGGCGCCTTGACGTCCAGCGTCAGCTTGGTTGCGGTCTCGGTGCTCATGCCCGTGCACCACCCTTCACTGCAGTCTTGACGATCACGAGGCCGCCCTTACGGCCGGGGATCGCGCCCTTGATCAGCAGCAGACCGTTCTCGGCGTCCACCTTGTGGACCGAGAGGTTCTGCGTCGTGACGCGGTCGGAGCCCATCCGGCCGGACATGCGCGTGCCCTTGAACACGCGGCCCGGGGTGGCGCAGCCGCCGATGGAACCCGGACGACGGTGCACAGCCTGCGCACCGTGCGAGGCACCCTGGCCCGCGAAGCCGTGACGCTTCATGGTGCCGGCGAAGCCCTTGCCCTTGGAGGTGCCGGTGACGTCGACGAATGCGCCGTCCTCGAAAACCTCTGCGGTGAGTTCCTGGCCGACCTCGTAGTCCGAGGTGTCCTCGACGCGAAGCTCGACGAGGTGGCGGCGCGGGGTCACGCCTGCCTTGTCGAACTGGCCACGGACGGGCTTGTTGACCTTGCGGGGCGCGATGGCACCGAAAGCGAGCTGCACGGCGTTGTAGCCGTCGCGCTCCTCGGTACGAACCTGCGTGACCACGTTCGGTCCGGCCTTGACGACGGTCACCGGAACAACCCGGTTGTTCTCGTCGAAGACCTGGGTCATGCCGAGCTTGGTGCCCAGGATTCCCTTGATCTGGTTAGTCATGTGTTATCTCCGCTGCGTCTTCCGAAGCTCACTGAATGTTGACGTCGACGCTCGCCGGAAGGTCGATGCGCATGAGCGCGTCGACTGTCTTCGGCGTCGGGTCGAGGATGTCGATCAGCCGCTTGTGGGTACGCATCTCGAAGTGCTCGCGCGAGTCCTTGTACTTGTGCGGCGAACGAATGACGCAGTACACGTTCTTTTCTGTAGGCAACGGCACCGGGCCGACCACGCGGGCACCCGTACGGGTGACCGTCTCGACGATCTTGCGCGCAGATGCGTCGATCGCCTCGTGGTCATAGGCCTTGAGCCTGATGCGGATCTTCTGTCCCGCCACGCTTTGTGTCCTTTTCTTGCCGCGTTTCGTAGCACCCGAACAGGCCGGGAACCACCTCGTCTGCACAGTTCCCCAGAGGAAACGGCGACAGAGAACAGCACTGGAATACACATTGCGAGCCGGGCTCACCCGATCCGCTGCCGCTGTTCATCTGTCATTGTTCTCCGGCCCACGCGGTCGGGCGTGTCGCCCTGTCGCTCATTCCCCGGTGTCAAGGCTCTACGCTTCGACACCGCAAGGAACGGGACCGAATGCACTCATGCGAGCGCACACTGGTACTGCTTCCGTCTTGCATTGTGGCCGCAACCAACCCTCGGGTCGAGCAGCGACTGTCACGATTTCCCGATCCGAGCCGCGGAACAACCCATGGCCCGGTCAAGGCAACCCGACCAGTATGCAGGAGTCCCCACGAGAGTTCAACTCGGCCCCGTGCGTGGTCCTGCTCACCGCGCTACCCGGACGTCATTATCCCACCGGATTCATCGGAGGTGTGCGCACCGGCGCCGCGGCGCCACTGGTGTTGGTGGGGTCCGGTCCGGCCCCCGGAGTCCCCCGCGGCACCTCCGGAGCGCGGGCGATCGACTCCGCGAGTACCGGCTCGTCACGCCAAACGGGTAGTGCTGCTTGCACTTCGAGCCCAATGGCGATGAGCTCGGCATCCTGCCAGGGGCGTGCGCCGAGCTGGACTCCCACCGGCATCCCGGTGTCTGCCGACCGCCCCGCCGGAATCGTCACCACGGGCGCCCCCGCATAGTTGGCCCACCGCACGTCGGCCACCGCACCCGACGTGACAGCGACACCGAGGAGTTCGCCGCGTCGTACACCGTCGACGGCACAGCCCGGCGCCGCGACGGCATCGAGGGCGTGTTCCGCGAACATCCGGTTGTACTCCGACTGGAACCGGATGCGGTCGCGTTCGAGCATGAAGTAGTCGCCGGCCGGCACAGCCAGCGACGCCACGGCCGCCGCAGCCAGCCCACCGTTCTCGGGCCGGTACAACCCGAGACGATCCCCGAACTGCTGGTGGTAGGAGCCCATCTCCACCCGGTCGCCCGTCGCGAGCGACGACGGCATCGCCGGCATCGTCACGGGCACGGTAACCGCCCCGAGCGACCGCAGGAGATCAAGAAACATATCGACGACGCGCTGCACGGCCGCCGCGGGAACGGGAGCGGGGTTCGTGGAAACTCCGACGCGGATCCCGGCGAGCGGTGACGCCCCGCCCCGAGCGGCGACGGGATATCCACCCTCCGGAACCCGGGGTCCGAGCGAGGTGATCGGATCGTCCGCGTCCGCTCCGGCGAGGACCGACATGAGGAGCGCCGCGTCGGCCAGGCTTCGTGCCATCGGACCGACATGGTCGCGGGTCCAGGTGAGCGGAATCATCCCGTGCGAGGTGATGCGCCCGTACGTGGGTTTGATCGACGACACCCCACACGCGCTGGCGGGCATTCGCACCGACCCCCCGGTGTCGCTACCCACCGCCAACGGCACGAAGCGGGCGGCGAGAGCCGCCGCGCTGCCTCCGGACGACCCTCCCGGCGAGAAGTCGGTGTTCCACGGATTACCGACCTGAGGGGTGGTGAGCCCGATCGCGAACTCGTCGGTGTGGGTGTGTCCCACGAGCACCGCGCCGGCCTGCTCGAGTCGACGCCACACCCCCGAATGACCTGCTGCGATATTGCCTTCGAGCACCCGGCTGGACGCGGTCAACGGCAGACCGGACACCGCGAAGATGTCCTTGAGACCCACCGGTAACCCGCACAGGGGTGAGAGGTCGGTGTCCTCCCGTCGCGCGCGGGCCAGCCGCGCTCCTGCCGCATCTGCGGCCTCGTACGCGAATTCCGGGTAGAGCCGGACCCAGGAGCCGATGTCGCCGTCGAATGCGCGGGTGCGCGCGAGGCACGAGTCGAGCAGTTCGCGAGGATGCAGCCGACCGGCGCGCAGGAGCGCGGCGGCCTCCACCGCACTCATCGACGCGGGATCGGTGGTCTTCACCGTCTCCGGTTCGGGAAGCCGGTGCGACGGCGCACCACGCGCGGCGCCCGCGGCGGACCCCCATGCGAACAGTCCGCCCGCCGCTCCCCCGATCAGTTGCCGACGCGTCACCGGGGTTGCCACGTGCACACTGAATCACGAGCCCGCTCGGTGCACGGGCCCGACTGTGATCTCTCCCGGAATGTCTACCGTTCGTTCTCTCCGTGGTGCGCGGATGCGTTCGTTTGCCCCCGCTTCGAGACAGTGACGCCGGTAACATCACGGTTCGACGGCCGCGACCGTCGACAGGTCGGCGGCACCGCCGCAGGCAGGGGACGAAGTCCCGGAGCAGGACGGGACCGAGCTCGACGGTGGGGTGTGATGCTGAGCAACCGTGATCAGGCAGTCGTCGTGGAGGACGTTCACAAGTCGTTCGGCGACGTACATGCCCTCGAAGGGATCAGTTTCTCCGCTGCCGCGGGACGGGTTCTCGCGATCCTCGGTCCCAACGGAGCCGGGAAGACCACGATGGTCAAGGTTCTGTCGACGTTGTTGCGTCCCACCTCCGGACGTGCGGTCGTGGCGGGGCACGACGTCGTCGCGGAGGCTGCCGCGGTGCGGCGTTCGATCATGATGACCGGGCAGTTCGCAGCGCTCGACGACACTCTGACGGGCCGGGAGAACCTGGTGCTCTTCGGCCGGCTGATGGGACTCGACAACGCGTCGGCGAAACAACGCGCCGACGACCTGCTCCGCGAGTTCGATCTCGTCGACGCCGGTCGCCGTCCGGTGAAGGGCTACTCGGGGGGCATGCGGCGACGCGTCGACATCGCGTGCGGACTGGTGGTCCGCCCGCAGGTGGTCTTCCTCGACGAACCGACCACGGGACTCGATCCGCGCAGTCGGCAAGGCGTGTGGGCTCTGGTCTCGGCCCTGAAGAACCAGGGCATCACGGTGCTCCTGACCACCCAGTACCTCGAAGAAGCGGATGTACTGAGCGACAACATCATCGTGATCGACCGGGGCACCGTCATCGCCGAGGGCACCGCGAACCAACTCAAGGCATCGGCGGGAGGAAGCTTCTGCGAGATCGTGCCCGTGGAGCCACGCACGCTCCCGGCGATCGCGCAGGCTCTCGGCGACATGGTGCCGCCGACGATGCGCACCACATTCGCTCCCGGCGGAGAGGCCGAAGCGGACCGAATCTCGATTCCGGCACCCGGAGGGGCCACGACGCTCACCGAAGCCCTCCGGCGCCTCGAACCTCTCGACGTCGAACTGGCGGACATCGGGCTGCGCCGGCCCTCGCTCGACGATGTATTCCTTCGCCTCACCGGACACACCGCGACGCCCGCGCCGACCGGGGCACCGCCGGACGCCCCGTCCGGGGAGCGGCCCGAGGCGGCGGTAGCCGGGGAACGACCGTGACCACGCGCACCGATTCCGCAGTCCCCGACGGTTCACCCCGTCCTGCACCGGGCGATGCACGCGGAGCAGAACATCGACGGGCCGCGCCGGCCGCGCCGACCCAGTGGTGGGTGCTGACCACCCGTTCGTTGCACTCGATGGCACGCACGGGCGAACTGGTGGTCGCGGTGATCGCGCCGGTCGTCTTCGGACTCGGGTTCTATCTGCCCCTCAAGTTCGTGATGCAGCTACAGGGCATCGACTACGCCCAGTTCCTGATGCCCATCATCGTGCTGCAGTCCATGGCTTTCACGGCGATCTCGGCAGCTCAGCTCGCGGCCTCGGAGGCGTCCACCGGGCTCATGGCGCGTATGCAGACCATGCCCGTGGTCGCCGGAATACCGTTGCTCGCCAGATTGGCGGCCGGGACCGTCCGGTCGGTGATCTCGCTGATCGCGGCGATCGGGTTCGGCTACGCGATCGGGTTCAGATTCTCGGCGGGTTTCGGCCAGGCGGCACTGTTCTGCGCGACGGCGCTCGCCATCAGTGTGGTGTTGTGTCTGGGCGCCGATGCGATCGGGAGCCTCTCCAAGAGTCCGGAGGCGACGTCTCAGGCGCTGACCCTGCCGCAGCTGATCCTCGGGATGCTCTCGTGCGGGTTCGTGCCCGAGAGCGGCTTTCCCGAATGGATCAGACCGTTCGTCCGCAACCAGCCGATCTCGCAGTTCTCCTTCGCGATGCGGGACATGGCGCAGGACGGGGTGACGTGGGAGGTGTTCCGGCCGAGCCTGTTCTGGATGCTGGGACTCGCTGCGGTCTGTGTTCCGGCTGCCCTCTGGGCCACGACGAGGAGGGGGTGAGTGCATGAGCGATACCGTCGAATCGCGCGACCACGACACCTTTCTGTCTCCGGTACCGAACCGCGTGCGCGACGAGAAGTCACTTTCCGCGTTGTGGGAGCACAGCCGGCTGCAATGTGGGCGCCTGCTGCTGCGGTGGGCACGCGACCCTGCGACGTTGATCCAGGCGTTGATCTATCCCGCTCTGACACTGGTGATGTTCCGAATCGTGCTCGGCGACAGCATCACCGCCGTGACCGGCCAGTCGTCGATCTTCGGTACCGTTCCCATGATCGTGCTCGTCGGCGCGATGTTCGGGTCGGTGGTGAGCGCGGTGGGGCTTCGTGGTGAGCGTGACTCCGGGTTGCTGGGACGCTTCTACACCCTGCCGATCCACCGTTCGGCGGGTCTCGTCGGCCGGATGATGGCCGAGACGACACGTGTTTTCGTCACGTCGCTGGTGATCTTTGCCGCGGGCGTGGCAATGGGCTTCCGCTTCACGCAGGGTATCGGCGCATCCCTGCTGATCTTCGTGGTTCCGCTCGTCTTCGGGCTGGGCTTCGCGATGATGGTGACCGTGCTGGCAACGGTTCCGGGCCGGATCCCCCTGGTGGAACTGGTATCGATCATCTGCACGATGCTGATGTTCTTCAACTCGGGATTCGTGCCGGTGATGGCATACCCGACGTGGCTGCAGCCGATCGTGGCGAACCAGCCCATGTCGTGCGCGATCGACACGATGCGCGCGCTGGCGATCGGCGGTCCTGTGGCCGAACCGTTCGTCAAAACACTCGCGTGGTCGTTCGGGACCGTGGCGGTCTTCCTCGTGCCGGCGATCCGGGGGTACCGGCGCGCGGCGCAGGACGGCTGACGTCGCCAGGGTCCCGAGCAGAGCGTGCACGGAACCGGGTAGTCCCGGCGGCAGAAAGCAGTGAAGCCTCTCCCACGGATGGGAGAGGCTTCACGCGTTCACAGTCGTTGTCAGAGGCCGAGGGCCTTCTGCAGCACAGGCCACGAATCCTTCAGGTCGTCCTGCCAGTACTTCCACGAATGAGTGCCGGAGTCACGGAAGTTGTAGGTCGCGGGGATGTCCAGCTCGTCGAGCCGGTCGCGAAGATTGTGGGTGCAGTAGTTCGTCGCGGCTTCGATGACACCGCCCACGACCACCTGATTAGCGAGAATCTCCGCCTTGCCGTCGATCTCCGGGCCGTTGAGGGTGTCGTACTGGCCGGGCAGTCCGTTGCCGTTGGAGATGTAGAGCTCGAGACCCCGAAGTTTCTCGGCGTTGACGTACGGGTCCTTCTCGACCCAGGTCGGGTCGTCGGGCTCGCCCCACATGTTGCGGGTGTCGCCGCCGCCCCACACCTCGGTGGTGAGCTTGACGAACTCCTGGCCGATCGGATCGGAGGTCTGCGCGCATCCGCTGTATGCGGCCACGCCCTTGTACAGATCTCCGCCTTCGATCGCCAGCTGGAGTACCGACGTACCTGAGGAGGACAGGCCTGCGATCGCGTTGACGCCGTTGGTTCCGAGTGCCGCGTCGATCAGCGGAGGGATCTCCTTGGTGAGGAAGGTTTCCCACTTGTGCACGCCGAGGACGGGGTCTTCGTTCTTCCAGTCGGTGTAGTAGCTCCACTTACCGCCGACCGGCGAGACGACGTTGAGATTCTTGTCCTTGAAGAAGTCGATGGCGTCGGTGCGGTAACGCCACGTCGCGCTGTCTTCTCCGCCACCGGCACCGTTGAGCAGGTACAGCGTGGGGCGCGGTTCGCTGACGTCTGCCGGACGCCATACGTCGAGCAGGATTTCCTTGTCCATCGAGGCCGAGTAAACGTAGACCAGCAACTGATGCTCGTCGTACTTTTCGATGCGGCTGATGTGCGATCCGTTCTCGCTCGTCACCGACTCGAGCGGCTGCAGGGTGTCCGCGACCGGATCAGCCGCTGCCGGGGAGACCAGCAGAGCGGAAGAGAACAACGCGCATGCTGCGCCTGCAGTCAGGACGCGAAGTCGTCCGGATCCTCGTCTCGGATGCTTCATACGGTTCTTTCACCTTTTTCGGGTTGGACAGCGTGGTCGACATCAACGGCGCCTCAGCCGAGGCGAGTACGAACGGAACGTACCCGATCGCAGCCTACGTACAGTTACATGCGTCGCATTCCAGCGGCAACTTCTTACACCACATTCCGTTTGAGGTAGTGGTCGAGCACGGGGCCGATCTCCGCGAGCGCCTCGGTCGAGGTCATGTCGTCGTGGCTGCAGTCGATCGGTACATCGGTGACCTGTCCGGTCACGAGGTGAGCCCACCGCTTCGCCGCTCCGTGCCGGGCGGGCGGATGGTCGGCTGCACTGAAATACAGGATGTCACCGTCGAACGTTCCCGGGAGATGCGATGCGATCAGTTGTCCCGATCGGACGGCACTTCGGTACAGGTTGCGGAAACGCCCGAGGGTGAGCGTGCTGAGCGCAGTCACGTCCTGCGCCATCGCGTCCCAGAGTCTTTGGATGTGTTCGTCGGACAGGGCCGCCACATCGTCCGGGTCCTCGAGCATCACACCGATCTGTGCGAGGTTGTCGCGAATGGCGCGGCGGAACTCCGCTGCCTCGAGATCCCAGTGACTGTCCAGCATCACGAGGCTCTCCACAGACTCGCCCTGCTTCTGCAACTTCACGGCGACTTCGTGTGCCACCACCCCTCCGAGCGACCATCCCATCAGGTTGTACGGTCCCTCGGGCTGCGCCGTCCTGATCTCCCGGAGATAGTCGTCCGCCATCCCCGCGATGGTCCCAGGAAGGTAGCCGTCGTCCGAGAGTGCGCGCGTCTGTATCCCATACAGGGGCCGATCGTCCACGAATCTGGTCAGACCCGAATAGGTCCAGGCGAGGCCGTACATCGAATGGATGCAGAACAACGGGTTTCCGGAACCGTGGGTACGGAACGGCAGCAGAACCTGTACGGCGCCGTCCGTGAGCGGATCGAAGTCCTCCTCGCTCCCGGCATCGGTTTCGATGCGGTGCGCGAGTGCAGCCACCGAGGAGTCGGTGAACAGCCACTGGACCCGAACGTCGACGCCAGTCCCCTTCTGCAACCGGCTGGCGACCTGCGTCGCGATCAGGGAGTTACCACCGAGCTCGAAGAAGTTGTCGTCGAGACCGACATGCTCGACCCCGAGCACCTCGGAAAACACCGACGCCACAACCTGCTCGACAGCTGTCTGCGGCGCCCGGAACTCCCGAGCTTCGAAGACAGGGGAAGGCAACGCTTTCCGATCGAGCTTCCCACTGCTGTTGAGCGGCAACTCGTCGAGCACCACCAACG
>NZ_BDAM01000004.1 GCF_001895045.1 Rhodococcus coprophilus NBRC 100603
TTCGATCCCGACCGCCCGCGCCAGATCCAGCAGCAACTCCATCGTGCGGGCGGTGACGAGGTGTTTGCTGTAGTCGACCACCAGGTCCCCGGCGACGGCGGTCATCGTGTCGGCACGACCGGGATCAGCGGCGAACAACTCCCGCAGATGCATTCCCCCGATCTCCGCCGAGTGGTCGGACAACTGCTGCCACGGGGTCGATCCGGTCACGTCGCTCATGGAATCGACAGTAGTGTCCACCCCCTTGTGCCGCCGGGTTTGCGTCTTGCGCGGCGCGGGACGCGCATTATGGGGTCCATGGACACATCAGAATTGATCCGGTCCGTGCCCACCGACCTCTTTCTCGGTGGCGAATGGGTGCCGTCCGGAAATCGAGCGACATTTCCCGTCCACGACCCCGCAACGGGCGACGTTCTGGCCGAAGTGGCCGACGCTGCTCCGGAAGACGCCATGCGCGCCCTGGACGCTGCGGTAGCAGCGGGCCGCGACTGGGCCGCGACACCACCGCGTGAGCGAGCAGAACTCCTCCGGACGGTCTGGTCGAAGATCAGCGAACGCGCCGACGACTTCGCGCTGCTCATGACGCTCGAAATGGGTAAGGCGTTGCCCGAGAGTCGCTCCGAAGTCGCCTACGGCACGGAATTCCTCCGGTGGTTCTCCGAGGAAGCGGTACGCATCGCCGGCCGCTACACCCCGGCCCCCGCAGGCAACGGCCGGATTCTCGTCACCAAACAACCGGTCGGCCCGTGCCTGGCGATCACGCCCTGGAACTTCCCGCTCGCGATGGGCACCCGCAAGATCGCACCCGCGCTCGCCGCGGGATGCACGATGCTCGTCAAACCCGCTTCGGAAACGCCGCTGACCCTGCTGCTGCTCGCGCAGATCTTCGCCGAGGCCGGTCTCCCCGCGGGTGTTTTGTCGGTGCTCCCGACTTCCCGCGCCGGTGATGTGACCGGGCCGCTCCTCGAGGATCCGCGACTGCGCAAGCTCACCTTCACCGGTTCGACGGCGGTGGGCCGGGCGCTCGCGGAGAAGGCGGGCCGTTCGCTGTTGCGGACCTCCCTCGAACTCGGTGGGAACGCGCCGTTCGTCGTGTTCGACGACGCCGATCTCGACGCGGCGGTCGAGGGCGCGGTCGCGGCGAAACTGCGCAACGGTGGTGAGGCATGCACCGCTGCGAACCGGTTCCACGTCGCAAATTCCGTGCGCGAAGAGTTCGTCACCAAGCTCACCGAGCGCATGGCGTCGTACCGCCTCGGGCCGGGTACCGATCCCGACACCACGCTCGGGCCGCTGATCAACGAGAACCAGAAGAAGACGGTGATCGAACTGGTCGAAGACGCGGTGGCCGGGGGCGCGAGGGTACGGCTCGGTGGCGAGACCCCGGAGGGCCCGGGATGGTTCTACCCGGCGACCGTGCTCGACGACGTGCCGCGCAGCGCACGCATCCTCCGTGAGGAGGTCTTCGGGCCGGTGGCCGCCGTGACCGGCTTCGACACCGAGGACGAAGCGATCGCGGCCGCCAACGACACCGAGTACGGGCTCGCGGCATACATCTTCACCCGCGACCTGGATCGTGCGCTCCGGGTGTCGGATGCCCTGGAGTCGGGCATCGTCGGCGTCAATCGGGGAGTGGTGTCGGATGTAGCCGCACCGTTCGGCGGGATCAAGTCCTCGGGCGTCGGCCGTGAGGGCGGAACCGAAGGTATCGAGGAATACCTCGAGACCAAATACATCGCGCTGCGGTAACGAAACGTCCCTCGGTCGCTACGCTCACGGGCCGGACATCGCCGACGACGACCCGTTCGGACGGTGGAAGGCCGTGAGCTAGTGGCCGAGGCGCCCGCGGCCGAGGCGCAGCAGGAGCATCGCGAGGGTGTGGCCTTCCTGACCCAACTCGCTGAAGCGCTCGAGCACCCTCATCTCACGGCTGTGAACGAGGCGGGTGCCGCCGGACGCCATCCGGGTGCGGCCGATGATGCGAGAGACCTCGGTGCGCCGCTTGACCGCGGCCAGGATCTCGGCGTCGAGGCGGTCGATCTCCTTGCGGAGTTCATCGATCTCGGCCTCGGTGGTGGGCACTGCGTCGGCGGTGTCGCCGGAAAGAGCAGCGTCGGTGTTGGCGTTCAATGTCATCTCCTCGCGTCAGCGCTGGCCGTCCGACCGGTGAAGGGCGCATGACATAACGTCCAGTTTGCCACCGTGTCAATCCGCGGCCAAGTCGGGGATTCGCTGTCGGACGGGTCCGGTAGTTTGGTAGAACGATGAACACTCCCGTTGCTCCCGCCCATACGGCCCCCGACTCGGACGCTCTCCTCGAGGGACTCAATCCACAACAACGGGAAGCGGTAACACACGAGGGTGGGCCGTTGCTCATCGTTGCCGGCGCGGGCTCGGGTAAGACGGCAGTGCTCACGCGGCGGATCGCCTATCTGCTGGCCGAGCGGGGTGTCGCACCGGGTCAGGTGCTCGCCATCACCTTCACCAACAAGGCCGCGGCGGAAATGCGGGAGCGTGTCGCTGCTCTGGTCGGGCCCCGTGCCCTGTCGATGTGGGTCTCGACCTTCCACTCGAGCTGTGTCCGGATTCTGCGCGCGCAGGCGAGCCTGCTGCCCGGTATGAACTCCAACTTCACGATCTACGACGCCGACGATTCCCGTCGCCTGCTGACGATGATCGCGAAAGACCTCGAACTCGACACCAAGAAGTACTCACCGCGACTGCTCTCCACGCAGATCTCCAACCTCAAGAACGAGTTGATCGGCCCGGAGGAAGCAGCGGCGGGTGTCGGCGCCGACGCGTCCGAACTGGAGCGGATCGTGGCGCGGGTCTACGCCATCTACCAGCAGCGCCTCCGCGCCGCGAACGCCTTCGACTTCGACGACCTGATCGGCGAGACCGTGGCGCTGCTGCAGGCCCACCCGGACATCGCCGAGTACTACCGCCGACGCTTCCGGCACGTGCTGGTCGACGAGTACCAGGACACGAACCATGCGCAGTACGTGCTGGTCCGCACGCTGGTGGGCGACCCGGACGAAGACGCCGCCGTCGAGCCCAGCGAACTGTGTGTCGTCGGCGACGCCGACCAGTCGATCTATGCGTTCCGCGGCGCGACCATCCGCAACATCGAGGAGTTCGAGCGCGACTATCCGCAGGCTCGCACGATCCTGCTCGAGCAGAACTACCGGTCGACGCAGAACATCCTCTCCGCCGCGAACGCGGTCATCTCCCGCAACACGGGTCGCCGCGACAAGCGTCTGTGGACCGACTCCGGCGAGGGCGATCTCGTGGTCGGATATGTCGCCGACAACGAGCACGACGAGGCGCGGTTCGTCGCGGCCGAGATCGACCGCCTCGTCGACGAGGGCATCAAGTTCTCCGACATCGCGGTGTTCTATCGCACCAACAACGCATCCCGGGCCTTCGAGGACGTGTTCATCCGCCACGGTGTGCCGTACAAGGTCGTCGGTGGCGTGCGGTTCTACGAGCGCAAGGAGGTGCGCGACATCGTGGCGTACCTCAAGGTTCTCGACAATCCCGACGACACCGTGAGCCTGCGCCGCGTTCTCAACACGCCTCGACGTGGCATCGGCGACCGTGCCGAGGCCTGCGTGGCCGTGCACGCGGAGCGTCTCGGCATCGGGTTCGGGGAGGCGCTGCGTGATGCCGCCGAGGGCAAGGTCGCCCTGTTGAACACCCGCGCGCAGAAGGCGATCGCCGGCTTCGTGGAGCTTCTCGACGACCTGCGGGCGATGCTCGTGGTCTCCGATGCGGACGGTAACGACGCCGTCGACATCGGCGACGTGGTCGAGGCGATCCTCGAACGCACCGGCTACAGTTCCGAACTCGCAGCCAGCGACGATCCGCAGGACGGAGCCCGGCTCGACAATCTCAACGAACTCGTCAGCGTGGCAAGGGAATTCAGTTCCGATGTGCGCAATGCGGCGGGTATCGAGGATGTCGGCCGTGAGGAAGGCGACCCGGATCCCGGATCGCTCGCGGCCTTCCTGGAGAAGGTCTCGCTGGTCGCCGACGCCGATCAGATTCCCGAAAACCAGGACGGTGTGGTCACTTTGATGACCCTCCACACCGCGAAGGGGCTCGAGTTCCCGGTGGTGTTCGTGACCGGATGGGAAGACGGGCAGTTCCCGCACATGCGTGCGCTCGGTGATCCGGCCGAGCTGTCGGAAGAGCGACGGCTGGCGTACGTCGGCATCACGCGTGCGCGTCGTCGTCTCTACGTCAGCCGGGCCGTGCTGCGCTCGTCGTGGGGACAGCCCGTCACCAACCCGGAATCCCGTTTCCTGCAAGAGATTCCGCAGCACCTGATTGAGTGGAAGCGCACCGATCCGGGGCCCGGGCGTGGGCACGCCATCGGTTCCGGTACCGGGTCGAGGTTCGGTGCGGGCGAGCAGAGGTCGTCGTCGCCGAGCTTCGGGGCGCCGCGCGGACGCAACAATCATCTCGTTCTCGATGTCGGTGACCGGGTGAGCCACGACAAGTACGGGCTGGGGACGGTTCTGGAGAAGAATGGTTCCGGTCCCACCGCCACGGTGGTCATCGATTTCGGAAGTGCCGGAAAGGTTCGGCTGATGCTGGTGGGCGGAGTCCCGATGATCAAGCTTTAGCCCGCCAGGCCTCTGAGCCTGCCCGTGCTCTAGCTTGCCAATGCTCTGAGCCGACCGAGGTTCGCGTCGGCCAGGCTCTGAGCAGCCTGGAGAAGGAGGGCGCGTCGGCGCGTGTCAGCGAACGCGGTGGGGCGGTCGAACGCGGTGGGGCGGTCGAACGCGGTGGGGCGTGCGATCAGTGGCGGTTGCTGCCGGGCGCGATGCCCCGGGTAGCGAGCCACGGCACCGGGTCGATCTTGTCGACGCCGTTGAGATGGACCTCGAAGTGCAGGTGGGGGCCGGTGGAGAAGCCGCGGTTGCCCATCGTGGCGATCTGATCGCCGGCCAGGACCTGCTGCCCCACGCTGACCAGCGACTGGTCGATGTGTCCGTAGACGGTGACCGTGCCGTCGGCGTGCAGCAACCGGATCCACATGCCGAAACCGGATGCCGGACCTGAATCGATGACCTCGCCGTCGGCGACCGCGAGGATCGGAGTCCCGATCGGGCCTGCGATATCGATGCCGGCGTGGAGGGTGCCCCAACGGGCGCCGTAGTTGGAGGTGAACGCACCGATTGCGGGAAGGGCGAACAGCGGCCGGCGGGCGGCGGCTTCGCGCGCTGCCCGTTCCTCGCTGAAACGCTCACCCTTGGCGAGGAGGTTCGAGAACTGCGACAGGTCGTTGGGGTCGGCGATGTTGAGCACCTGAGGTGCCTGAGAGGGCGCCGAGCCCGTGCTCTCGGAAGCGAACTGTGCGGCCTGCGGGACCGCGGTGGCCGTGATGACCGAGGAATCGCTGCTGTCCGCGGCGAGGGCAACCTGGGCGTGGTCGGCGTTCTGGCCGGGCGAACCGTTGGTGGCTGCTTGGCCTGCGGCGACCACAGCGCCGGCGGCGACGGCGAAGACTGCGGCGCGGCCCTTGAGGGCGGCCGGGGGAGTGGGCACCCGGTGCGCTCCACCGCGACGAGCGGGGGCGGTGGTATCTGCCGAATCCGTGACGTCGGGAGTCTCGGCGTAGTAGGTCGGCTCGGAGGTCAGGCCGGTCGTGCGGAAATCGATGGTCGCTGTGGTCCAAGCGTTCCAGTCGTCCGGTGCCGTTTCGGGCCGGCGGGCGTGGCTTTCGGCAATCGGGCTGCCTGGGCGCATCGCCATCCTCCGTTTCGTGACCTCATCGTTACTTGACCAGAGGGACGGTAACGAAACGATCGCAAGCAGGGCAACCTATAACGCAATACTGACGCCTTATGTGAGCGGCATCACAGTTATGTGCTGGGGAAAGTGGGAATTGGCCCGAAGGTCACGTATCGAAACACCCAATGCATTTTGCAATGCGAAGGAGTGCCGCAGACCCTCGGCGGGTCTCGAGGGGACCGGTCGCGGCGCCGACGGCGACGCCTGTCATTCTGGGGACGGTGCTCCTCTTGGTTGCGGCGTTCTCACATTCCCGGAGGAAACCCGTGAGCTGACCCCCGGCGTACGCAACTCCGTGACATGGGCCACATGGCCGGAGAGCGGACGTTTCGTGGGGCGTCCATGTAACTAGAGTCCGAACCGGCCCGCTCAATACCCCCGAGCGGGCGTGAACGCAGACGAGACGGTGAGCAGATGGATCTCTTCGAATACCAGGCGAAGGAACTCTTCGCCAAGCATGACGTGCCGACGTCGGCCGGGCGTGTTACAGACACGGTCGCCGGAGCCCGCGAGATCGCCGAGGAAGTCGGCAAGCCCGTGATGGTCAAGGCACAGGTCAAGGTCGGCGGCCGCGGCAAGGCCGGAGGCGTGAAGTACTCCGCCGACGTCGACGCCGCCGTGGCCAACGCCGAGGCCATCCTGGGCCTCGACATCAAGGGCCATGTCGTGAAGAAGCTGCTGGTCGCAGAGGCGAGTGACATCGCCGAGGAGTACTACATCTCCTTCCTGCTCGACCGCACCAACCGCACCTACCTGGCGATGTGCTCGGTCGAGGGTGGCGTCGAGATCGAGGTCACCGCCGAGGAGAACCCGGACGCCCTCGCGAAGATCCCGGTGGACGCGGTCAAGGGTGTCGACCTCGCCTTCGCGCGCGAGATCGCCGAGGCCGGCAAGCTGCCCGCCGAGGTGCTCGACGCCGCGGCCAACACCATCCAGAAGCTGTGGGAGGTGTTCATCAAGGAGGACGCGCTCCTCGTCGAGGTGAACCCCCTCGTCCGTACCCCGGACGATCAGATCCTGGCACTCGACGGCAAGGTGACGCTCGACGAGAACGCTGCCTTCCGTCAGCCCGGCCACGAGGCTTTCGAGGATCGGGACGCCACCGATCCGCTCGAGCTCAAGGCCAAGGAGAACGACCTCAACTACGTCAAGCTCGACGGCGAGGTCGGCATCATCGGTAACGGCGCCGGCCTGGTCATGTCGACCCTGGACGTCGTCGCCTACGCAGGTGAGAAGCACGGCGGCGTCAAGCCCGCCAACTTCCTCGACATCGGTGGCGGAGCCTCGGCTGCCGTCATGGCTGCCGGCCTGGACGTCATCCTGAACGACGCGCAGGTCAAGAGCGTGTTCGTGAACGTCTTCGGTGGCATCACCGCGTGTGACGCCGTTGCCAACGGCATCGTCGGCGCACTGGAGACGCTGGGCGACGAGGCCAACAAGCCGCTGGTCGTCCGTCTCGACGGCAACAACGTCGAGGAGGGTCGCCGCATCCTCTCCGAGGCCAACCACCCGCTGGTCACGGTCGTCGCCACCATGGACGAGGCTGCCGACAAGGCTGCCGAACTCGCCTTCGCAGCGAAGTAAAGGGACACACAGAACAATGGCAATCTTCCTTACCAAGGATTCCAAGGTCATCGTCCAGGGCATCACCGGCGGCGAGGGCACCAAGCACACCGCCCTCATGCTCAAGGCCGGCACCCAGGTTGTCGGCGGCGTCAACGCCCGCAAGGCCGGCACCACCGTCTCGCACACCGACAAGGACGGCAACTCCGTCGAGCTGCCGGTCTTCGGGACCGTCGCCGAGGCCATGAAGGAGACTGGCGCGGACGTCTCGATCGCGTTCGTTCCCCCGGCCTTCGCCAAGGACGCCATCGTCGAGGCGATCGACGCCGAGATCCCGCTCCTCGTCGTCATCACCGAGGGCATCCCGGTGCAGGACTCCGCCTACGCGTGGGCCTACAACGTCGACAAGGGCGAGAAGACCCGCATCATCGGCCCCAACTGCCCCGGCATCATCACCCCGGGTGAGGCGCTGGTCGGCATCACCCCGGCGAACATCGCCGGCAAGGGCCCGGTCGGTCTCGTGTCGAAGTCGGGCACCCTGACCTACCAGATGATGTTCGAACTCCGTGAGTACGGTTTCTCGACCGCCATCGGCATCGGCGGCGACCCGGTCATCGGCACCACCCACATCGACGCGATCGCTGCGTTCGAGAAGGATCCCGAGACCAAGGTCATCGTGATGATCGGTGAGATCGGTGGCGACGCCGAAGAGCGCGCAGCCGATTACATCAAGGCCAATGTGACCAAGCCGGTCGTCGGCTACGTCGCAGGCTTCACCGCCCCGGAGGGCAAGACCATGGGCCACGCCGGCGCCATCGTCTCCGGCTCCTCGGGCACCGCTCAGGCCAAGAAGGACGCCCTCGAGGCAGCCGGTGTGAAGGTCGGCAAGACGCCGTCCGAGACCGCCGCTCTCGCGCGCGAAATCCTGCAGTCGCTGTAAATTTCCGCACTGCGTGGCCTCTGCCCGTGTGCGTCCCCGGTAGTTCTGCTACCCGGGATGCGCACGGGCAGTGTGCATTTACGGGCAGCATGAATTTCGGTACCTACGCGTCGACCCATTGGTGACCGGTCGGCGTCAGGTCACCCGACCCCGACGTGATCGACGCGACCGTCGCGGTGAGACTCTCGACGTCCGCGGTCGCGACGGTCAGCACCGCACGATCGCCGTAGGACACGCCGAGCACACTCACCCCACGCTGCCGTAGTTCGGCTTCCACACGGCCGGCGTCGGCGTGATCGACCTCCAGTTCGAACATCTCCCGCCGGACGCGCGCGACCGGACGCACCGAATCGAGTGCGGCGGTGACCGCCCCCGAATACGCGCGCACGAGTCCGCCCGCCCCCAGTTTGATGCCGCCGAACCATCGGGTCACCACCACGGCCACGTTCACCAGGTCGCGGTGGTGCAGCACCTGCAACATCGGTATCCCTGCGGTTCCGCCCGGTTCGCCGTCGTCGCTGGACCGCTCTGCCCGCGTCGTCTGCTCGTCCCCGACGACGAACGCCCAGCAGTGGTGGCGCGCATCGGGATACAGCCGCCGTTGGTCCTCCACGAAGGCCAGGGCTGCCTCCGTGGACTCCACGCGACGGAGTGCTGCGAGGAATCGTGAGCGTTTGACCTCGGTTTCGACGACGACATCCCGACCGGGGGCAAAAGTGTGCGGCATGGCCCCATTCTCGCGGGTCGTGCCTAGGCTGGTACGCAGGAGAGGGACGACCGCCGAATCGACAGCAGGAGGACCGATGAATTTCCCCGCAGGGCAATCCACCCCGAGCAAGGTGGTCCCGCTGCTGCTGCCCCTTGTGGTCGCCGCGCTCGGCGTCGTGAACTTTCTCCTCGGTCTCGCGCCGTACGTGAGCATCACCTTCGGCTCCCGCGTCGCGCTGTCGTCGTTCGATTTCGGGTTTGCCGTCGTACCTCTGGCCTTCCTGCTGCTCGGTGGTGTGAGCGCCGCGCTCTCGTTGCTGCCGGGGCAGGATCTCCGGGCCGTCGCGGTGGTCGCGTCGGGAGTGGGGTTCGTGACGTCGCTCTTCCAGTTGTTCCACCTGCCGGAGGACACAGGGATCGCCTGGGGCGGGGTGACGATTCTCGTCTTCGGTTTCGTGCAGTCCGCGCTGGCCGTGGTCACTCTGCTGTTCGGTCTCGGCATCCTGGTTCCCGGACGCTCGACTCGACAGACCGGTGGCGCACAGGGCTACCAGCAGCAAGGTGCGCAGCAGCAAGGGCCGGGTCAGCAGAGCGCCCAGCAATTCGGTGCCCAGCAGTTCCCGGGTCAGCAGTACAGCGGTCAGCAGTACGGTGCCCAGTACCCGGGTCAGCAGTACGGCAGCCAACAGCAGTTCCCGGGTCAGCAGTACAGCGGCCAGCAGTACGGTGCCCAGTACCCGGGTCAGCAGTACGGCAGCCAACAGCAGTTCCCGGGTCAGCAGTACAGCGGCCAGCAGTACGGCGGTCAGCAGTACGGCGGTCAGCAGTACCCCGCTCAGCAGGGCAGTGGTGAGCAGGGCGGCGGTGAGCAGGGCGGCGGTCAGCAGGGCGGCCAGCAGTACCCGAGTCAGTCCGGCGCCCAGCAGTATCCCGCGGGCCGGCAGACCGGCGATCAGCCGTTCGCCGGTGCGCAGCAGCACGGTGGCCAGTTCGGTCAGCAGAGCACCGGTGAACAGCACACCGGTGACCAGGAACGCACGCAGCGGTTCACGGCAGCCCAGTACGGGCAGCAGCCCGACCGGTACGCACAGTCGCCTTCCGATGCGGGTACGTCGTCCGAGAACGAGCAGCCCGAAGCGGAACGTGCGGAGACCCACCGGCCGGAAGGCGCTCCGCAGCAGCACGACGCGTCCTCCTCGTCGCACTCCACCAGCGATGCCGAGCACACAGGTGAGTCCGAGAGTTCGACGACCGGCGAGCCCGCGCCGACCGAGGTGTTCCGTGCCCCGGGCGACCAAGGTGATCGGCGCGCCTGACACCATCGGAGACACGTCGGTGACACCCTCGACTCGATGACTTCGACGCTCGGCCGGTCGACCCGGCACGCTCCCTCCGAGGACGACCACCTCGATCCGGAGCGGTTCCGCATCCTGGTCGGTACCGCAGCCCGTCTTCCGGCGGTGACGGTGGCGGTGGTCGCCACCGTCATGGTCACCACCCTGGTGGTCGCGAACAGTGACCTGACCGGGGTCTACGCCGCGGTTGCGGGGGCCTGGCTGGCGCTGCACCAGGTGACACTCACGATCGACGGCACGTCACTGGGTGTGCTTCCCCTGCTCCCCACGGGCCTTCTGGTGTGGCTCTCGGCCCGCGGGGCCGGCTCCGCGGCAGACGCCGTGGTTGCGTACACCGGCTATCGACTCGAAGGTCGCGATATCGCGCGCATCACCGCGGCGACCCTGGCCGGTCCGCTCATCGTCACGGTGATCGCGCTCGTCGTGATGCAGGATGCCTCGGCCGTGCTTCCCGTCGCCTCCCCGAACCCCGCGGCAGCTCTGGCGTGGGTGACGGGCCTGTACCTCCTCGCGGCGTTGCTGGGTATCGGCTCGCGCACATGGCGACCCGCGGTCAGCCGGTACGGGGTGCCGGAATGGCTCGTGCTGTCGGTGCGTCCCGCGGCGCGGGCAGTGCTCGGCATGTTCGCGGTGGGCGGTGTCCTGGTCGTGGCGGGGCTCGTATGGTCGTGGACCACGGTCGGCGATCTGCTGGCTCGCGGTGAAAGCTGGACGGGTGTTCTCGGGCTCACCGTCCTGTCGATCCTGTACCTCCCGAATCTGGTGATCGGTGCGTCCGCTCTGCTGGCGGGAAGCACCGTCCAGTTCGGGCAGGTTCGTCTGAGTCTCTTCGAAGCCTCCGGCGGTGATCTTCCTGCTCTTCCGATCCTCGCGGCGATCCCTGCCGGGCCGGCGCACGCGTTGTGGCCGGTACTGCTCGCGGTCCCCGCGACGGTCGGCGCTCTGCTCGGCCGATTCGCCGCGCAACGAACGCTCCAGGCGCAGGCGGACGGGGCACCCGTGGGAAGCCTCGACGCGGCGCGGACTGTTCTGGCGGCTGCCGGGGCTGCCGGGCTGGTCACCGCCGCGATCACCTGGGCGGCGGGTGGGCCGCTCGGGATATTCGGCGTCGTCGGCGCCAACTGGTGGCTCGCCGGCGTGCTCGTGTTCGCGTGGGCGGGGCTTCTCGGGCTCATCGTCGCGCAACTGCTCATGTGGCGGGAGGGCCGGCTGGCCGCCGCCTCGCTCGACATCGGTCACGAGACGATGGACTACGAGGACGACGAGGACTGGGACGCCGACACCGACCCGGATCTCGATACCGACGGTCAGGAAGACGTCGACGCCGAACTCGACCCGCTCGAAGACGACCGCCAGGAGGACGAAGAGGAACCCGACTCGGCTCACGAGGTGGAGGCCGCCGACGGCGCCGGTGCCGAAGCAGCCGACGACGCCGTCCCGACGAAGGGCACCGAGGCAGAGTCGGAGAAGGGGAGCGCGGCGGAGCAGGAGAAGGGCACCGCGGCGGAGCCGGAGAAGGGCACCGCGGCGGAGCCGGAGAAGGGCACCGCGGCGAAGCCGGAGGTCGAGGGCAAGCGCGGGAAGACCGCCGACTAGGCTTTCACTCGGCCGGTTTGTCGGCCGACCCCTCGAGTTCCAGGAGTAGTGCCCTGACTGCCTCGCGTGACCAGCTGCCGCCCACCGCGCCGGCGCGGCTCGTCGTTCTCGCTTCCGGAACGGGGAGCTTGCTCGCGTCGTTGCTCGACGCGGCCCGCGACGCCGGCTACCCCGCGCACGTGGTCGCCGTCGGTGTGGACCGCGAATGCCGTGCCGAGGAGCATGCCGCGGCAGCCGGTGTCCCCGTCTTCCGGGTCGCGTTGCGTGACTATGCGGACCGGGCCGCCTGGGATCGCGCACTCACCGAGGCAGTCGCGGAGTTCGAGCCCGATCTCGTGGTGACCGCAGGATTCATGAAGATCCTGGGTTCGGCGTTCCTCGACCGATTCGGCGGTCGCATCATCAATACGCATCCGGCACTGCTGCCGTCGTTCCCCGGAGCGCATGCGGTGCCCGATGCGCTCGCGTACGGCGTGAAGGTCACAGGCTCGACCGTGCACCTCGTCGACGGGGGAGTCGATACCGGCCCGGTGCTCGCGCAGGAACCGGTGCCCGTGCTCGAGGGCGACGACGAAGCGAGCTTGCACGAACGAATCAAGGTTGTGGAGCGACGGCTGCTGGCAGAAGTGGTCGCCGCCGTCGCCACCCGTGGAGTTGTTTCCGATGGACGAAAGGCCGTGATCCCCGGTGACCGAACGTAAGACTGTGCGCCGCGCGCTGGTCAGCGTGTACGACAAGAGCGGACTCGTGGAACTGGCGACAGGGCTCCACAAGGCGGGAGTCGAGTTGGTCTCGACCGGCTCCACCGCGGCGACGATCGCCGGAGCGGGCGTGCCCGTGACGAAAGTGGAGGAGCTCACCGGTTTCCCGGAGTGCCTCGAGGGTCGCGTGAAGACGCTGCACCCGCGTGTCCACGCCGGCATCCTCGCCGACACCCGCAAGCAGGACCACCTCGACCAGATCGCCGACCTCGGCATCGAGGCGTTCGAATTGGTCGTGGTGAACCTCTACCCGTTCACGGAGACGGTCGCTTCGGGTGCGAGCCCCGACGAGTGCGTCGAGCAGATCGACATCGGTGGGCCGTCCATGGTTCGCGCCGCTGCGAAGAACCATCCGTCGGTGGCCGTGGTCGTGGATCCCGCCGTGTACGGCGATGTCCTCGAAGCGGTCGAGGGTGGCGGCTTCACCCTCGAGCAGCGCAAGCGCCTCGCTGCGCAGGCGTTTCAGCACACGGCGGCCTACGACGTGGCTGTCGCGAGCTGGATGAACAGCGGCTATGCGGTCGCGGACGAGGATTCCAAGTTCCCGGCCTGGGCCGGCGCCACGTGGACGCGCGCGAATGTGCTGCGCTACGGGGAGAATCCGCACCAGGCTGCCGCGCTGTACGTGGACGAGTCGGGTGAGCCGGGACTCGCGCAGGCCGAGCAGTTCCACGGCAAAGAAATGTCGTACAACAACTATCAGGACGCCGACGCAGCGTGGCGTGCCGCGCACGATCACAACGAGCCGTGTGTCGCGATCATCAAGCATGCGAACCCCTGTGGCATCGCGATCGCCGACGACATCGCGACCGCTCACCGCAACGCCCACGAATGCGACCCGGTGTCGGCATTCGGTGGCGTGATCGCCGCGAACCGTGAGGTGAGCGTGAAGATGGCGGAGCAGGTCGCCGAGATCTTCACGGAGGTCATCATTGCGCCGTCGTACGCGGACGGCGCGGTGGAGGTGCTCTCCCGCAAGAAGAACATCCGGATTCTGCGGGCCGACTCGCCGAAGTCGTCGCAGATCGAGATGCGTCAGATTTCCGGCGGACTCCTGCTCCAGGAACGCGACGCGCTCGACGCCGAGGGGGATTCACCCGCCAACTGGCAGCTCGCGTGCGGTGAGGCCGCGGACGAGGCGACCCTGCGCGATCTCGAGTTCGCGTGGCGCACGGTGCGCGCCGTCAAGTCCAACGCGATTCTGCTGGTCAAGGATGGCGCCACCGTCGGAGTCGGCATGGGTCAGGTCAACCGCGTCGATTCGTCGCGTCTCGCTGTGACGCGTGCAGGAGACCGCGTGGTGGGTTCTGTCGCCGCGTCGGACGCGTTCTTCCCGTTCGCGGACGGTCTGCAGGTGCTCACCGAAGCCGGTGTGAAGGCCGTCGTTCAGCCCGGCGGGTCCGTGCGCGACAACGAGGTCATCGAGGCAGCACGCGAAGCCGGAGTGACCCTGTATCTGACGGGTGCTCGCCACTTCGCTCACTGACGGAACTCTCGGACGGCGCCGCCCCTGGCGCACGTGCCTGCAGGTCAGGCAGCGTGCGAGTGGGCGGCGCCGTCGTACGTGGAGTCGCTTCCCCGGGATCCGCGACCCTCGGAGATGACGAGGCGTGCAGCACCTCGGTCGAGGAGTTCGCGGATCAGATCTGCTGCGGCAGCACCGTTTTCGGTGCCGGCGACGCGGCTGAGATCGATGGTGATCGCGTGACCGGTCAGATCGCCGGGGAGGTCCTCGGGGAGGGATCCGCCAGGGTCGATGCGGAGTTTCATGATGTATCTCCTGTCAGGGAATGAAAGCTGTGGGGATAAGAAAGGGCACCCGGGGCGATGTGCCCGGGTGCCCGAGAGGGAGTCGTCGTGTGACTTCTATTCTCGGGGTTGCCTCGCGGCGAAGGGCGCGTGGAAATGCATAAACGGTACGGGGCAGCCGATGACATGCATGTGCTTGAATCGCATCGAACCGTACCTTTCTCGGGCGCACCAGCGGGTTAACGGGAAACCATACACCAATAACGCGAAAGTGACATTTGTTATTTCGCGGGAGTACTCACAGGCTCTTCAGCCACGCCTCGAAGCCGGCCGTGAATTCTTCCGAGAACGGAAGGTCGGCGACGTAGTCGGCGCCCGTCGACTGCTGGGTGCCGATGTCCTTGAGGACATGGTTGGTGTGCGTCATCCGCAGCTTGGTGAGCCGGGTGTGCACGAGAGCGTCGTCGAGCGCATCGACATCCTCGATGCGGATCTGGATGTCCTTCGTCGACGCGCTCGACAGCACCGGCAGGTCGCCGTCGATCTGGGCGGCGAGCATCCGCGGGTCGAGTGCGTCTTCCTCGGCGAGAGCTTTGGCGTTCGCGGGTACGAGACCGGCGTTGCGGAGCGGCTCGGGCAGGTTGTCGCTGAGAGTGCCGTCCGCGCGCAGTGATTCGACGGCTCCGGTCAGCGCGAGCCGCAGTTCGTCGGCGATCTGTACAGGCAGTTTCTGGGCGATGACCACAGCATCGAGTTGGGCGTCGATCTGGGCGGTCAGCAGATCGAGGAGGCGCACCGCGAGGGGCTCGAGCAGGCCGATACCCCTGATCCGGGGATTGTCCTGCGCGAGCGACAGGGCGATGAGCGCACCTTCGCTGTGCCCGACGACGTAGAGACGGTCGGCGTCGACACCGCGCTGACTGCCGAGGAAGTCGAGTGCCGCGGAGGCCGCGTCGATGAACGTGGAGAATCCCAGATCGGCGACGTCTTCGACGTCGTAGGGTCCGAGCCCTGTCACACCGCTGCCGAGCTTGTCGTATCGCAGACTCGCGAAGCCGCGCTTTTCGAGGACGTCGGCAAGGTGGCGCAACGTACCGATCGAGCCGGGCAGCAGGGCGCTGTCACCGTTGCGGTCGGTGGGTCCGCTGCCCGCGAGCAGCAGCACGCCGGGCACCGCACCCCTGATCGACACGGGTACCCGCACGCTGCCGTGCAGGGTCACGTCGCCGCTTGAAAAGGTGATCTCGGTGTCCGACATACACCGTGTCTATCAGAAGCGGGTCGAACCGCACGTACTCAGGAGTCCCCGAACCCGCACGTCCGACGTGTGCATCGGACAGCACGGCAGGATCTGGGACGCTCCGGAGGAGCGCGGGGCGGGGTTCCTCGTGTCGCAGGTGCCGAAACCGCCGTACGGTCGTACCTTTGATGGGGTGACGTCCCCCACACAGCGCCCGTCCACCCTCGGAGAGCTCCGCGCCTCCGGCCACGTGCATCGTCCCGTCAAGGACGAGATCCGGCAGAACCTCGTCGCTGCCCTGCGCGACGGTGTCGACCCCTGGCCCGGCATCGTCGGTTTCGACGAGACCGTCGTTCCGCAACTCGAGCGGGCATTGCTCGCCGGCCACGATGTGGTGCTGCTCGGAGAACGCGGCCAGGGCAAGACACGCCTGCTGCGCACACTCTCCCTGCTTCTCGACGAGTGGACGCCCGTGATCGCGGGATCCGAACTCGGCGAGCACCCCTACGAACCCATCACACCTGCGTCGATTCGCCGCGCGGCCGAACTCGGCGACGATCTGCCGGTGGCGTGGCGCCACCGCAGCGAGCGCTACGCCGAGAAACTGGCGACTCCCGACACGTCGGTCGCCGACCTCGTCGGGGACGTGGACCCCGTGAAGGTCGCGGAGGGACGCAGCCTCGGCGATCCCGAGACCATCCACTTCGGGCTGGTCCCTCGAGCCCACCGAGGCATCGTCGCGATCAACGAGCTTCCCGATCTCGCCGAGCGCATCCAGGTGTCGTTGCTCAACGTCATGGAGGAACGCGACATCCAGGTTCGCGGCTACACCCTGAGGCTCCCGCTCGATGTACTTCTCGTTGCGAGTGCGAACCCCGAGGACTACACCAACCGTGGGCGCATCATCACCCCGCTCAAGGACCGGTTCGGCGCGGAGATCCGCACCCATTACCCGACGGAACTCGACGACGAGGTCGCGGTGATCGAGCAGGAAGCCGACCTGCAGGCCCGGGTGCCCGATTTCCTCGTCGAGATTCTCGCTCGCTTCACCCGGTTGCTGCGGGAGTCGACGTCCGTCGACCAACGTTCCGGTGTCTCCGCGCGGTTCGCCGTTGCGGGTGCCGAGACCGTCGCAGCGGCCGCCGTGCACCGAGGTGCGGTGCTGGGGGAGGACGACCCCGTGGCGCGTCCGATCGACCTCGGCACCGTCGTCGAGGTGCTGCGCGGGAAGGTCGAGTTCGAGTCGGGAGAAGAAGGGCGGGAGTTCGAGGTCCTCGACCATCTGCTTCGCCGCGCCACAGCAGAGACCGCGCGCACGCGACTGGCCGGGATCGATCTCGCACCTCTCGTCGCCGCCGTCGAGCAGGGCGAGCCGGTGATCACCGGTGAACGGGTGACCGCGAAGGCGCTGCTCGATGCGCTGCCCGAACTGCCGGTCCTCGACACGGTCGCCGAGCGCCTCGGTGCGTCCGACAGCGGAACCCGCGCCGCGGCAGTGGAACTCGCGCTGGAGGGGCTCTATCTGGCACGGCGCATCGCCAAGGACGCCGGCCCGCGTGGCGCAGCGGTGTACTCCTGATGGACCGTTCCGCGCGTTACGGCCCGTATCACGGGGGCGACCCACTCGCACCTCCCGTGGATCTGCGCGACGCGCTCGCGACCATCGGCGACGACGTCCTGGCCGGGTCGTCGCCGCAACGAGCGCTGCGCGAACTGCTGCGTCGTGGCAGCGACGGCATGCGCGGGCTGGACGAACTCGCGGCAGAGGCCAATCGGCGCAGGAAGGAACTTCTCGACCGCACCAATCTCGACGGCACGCTGAGGCAGGTGCGCGAACTGCTCGACAAGGCGGTGCTCGAGGAACGCAAGGAACTCGCGCGGGCCCTCGACGACGACGCGCGGTTCGCCGAGATGCGCATGGAAGAACTCCCGGCATCGCCGGCGCAGGCCGTCCAGGAACTCGCCGATTACGACTGGCGGAGCGAGCAGGCACGGGAGAACTACGAGAAGATCCGCGATCTGCTCGGGCGGGAAATGCTCGACCAGCGGTTCGCCGGCATGAAGCAGGCACTCGAAGGCGCCACGGAAGAAGACCGGCAGCGCATCTCAGAGATGCTCGAAGATCTCAACGACCTGCTCGACAAGCACGCCCGAGGGGAGGACACCCCCGAGGATTTCGAACAGTTCATGGCCGAGCACGGAGAGTTCTTCCCCGACGACCCGCAGGACGTCGAAGAGTTGCTCGACTCACTGGCGCAACGCGCGGCGGCGGCGCAGCGACTGCGCAACTCGCTCACTCCGGAACAACGCGAAGAACTCGACGCGCTCGCGCAGCAGGCGTTCGGTTCACCCGCCCTGACCGACCAACTCGATCGGCTCGACGGGCATCTGCGCGCCGCGCGTCCGGGTGAGGACTGGAACGGGTCCGCCCGCGCCCGGGGCGACGAACCCATGGGACTGGGCGACGCCACCTCCGCGCTCCAGGAGGTCGCGGAACTGGATCAGCTGGCCGAGCAGTTGTCGCAGCAGTACGCGGGGGCGTCGCTCGACGACATCGATCTCGACGAACTCGAACGGCATCTCGGCCCGCAGGCTGTCGCCGACGCCCACACGCTCGCCGCGCTGGAGAAGGAACTCCAGCGACAGGGATTCTTCGATCGTGGAGCGGACGGACAATGGCGGCTCTCGCCCAAGGCGATGCGTCAGCTCGGGCAGACAGCGCTGCGGGACGTGATGGACCGGATCTCCTCCCGCACCGGGCAACGCGAATCGCGGCGGGCCGGTGCGATGGGTGAGCCCACCGGTGCGACGAAGGCGTGGGAGTTCGGCGACACCGAGCCGTGGGATGTCGTGCGCACCCTCACCAACGCGACTCTCCGCAGTCCTGGCGTGCCGGTCCGGATGTCGGTGAGCGACGTCGAGGTGGTCGACACCGAGCAGCGGGCGCAGGCCGTGGTCGCGTTGCTCGTCGACACGTCCTTCTCGATGGTCATGGACGGCCGCTGGGTACCGATGAAGCGCACCGCGCTCGCACTGAATCATCTCGTGTCGACGCGCTTCCGGGGCGACGCTCTGCAACTGATCGCATTCGGCCGGCACGCGCGGGTGGTCACGGCCCCGGAGCTGGCAGGCCTCGACGGCGTGTACGAGCAGGGCACCAACCTGCACCACGCGTTCATGCTCGCCGGCCGCCATCTGCGTCGTCATCCGAACGCACAACCCGTCGTCCTGGTGGTGACCGACGGCGAGCCCACCGCTCACCTCGAACCCGAAGGGTATGCGGCGTTCGACTATCCGCCGAGTGCGCGCACGCTCGGCCTGACGGTGCGCGAACTCGATCACCTCGCCAAGATCGGTGCCCAGGTGACGATCTTCCGGCTCGGTGACGATCCGGGACTCGCCCGGATCGTCGACCGCATGGCACGCCGGGTGGGTGGGAGGGTCGTCGCACCCGACCTCGACGGTCTCGGTGCCGCGGTCGTCGGCGACTACGTGCGGATGCGCCGCCGCTGACGGGCTCGGCGAGTCAGGTGCGCAGCGCCCGCCACGTCGAGGTGGCCGCGGCGGACAGCAGTACGGCGGTCACCCAGAACACCGACGCGACTCCCGCAACTCCGGCGACTCCTCCCGCCGCGACGGGGATCAGCACCTGGCCGAGGCGATTTCCGGTGAGGCGGACCGCCAGCGCCGACGCCCGGTCGGACGGGGCCACCAGTTCGACGACCCACGTCATCGTCAGCGGCTGCCCGACACCCCAGAACGCGCCGCACACGGCGAGCAGCGCTGCGATGAGCCAGGGATTCGGCAGGAACGGGATGAGCGCGACCGGCACGATGGTGCCGGCGGTAGCGGAGATGAGCAGGCGGCGCCTGCCGACGTGCCGCAGCGCCCACGGCAGCAGTGCGCGGGACAGGATCGAGGTGAGCGTCCTCGCCGTCAGCAGCGCCGATACGAGGAGCACACCGAACCCGAACTGCTCTCCCAGCAGGGGGAGGTACACCACGACGAGGTCGACGGACGCCAGCACGATCAGGCTCGACAGCATCGCCGGTTTCATGCCCCGGGTGGCCAGCATCGATCGCACCGATTGGGGCGCCCCGTCGTCGGCGGTGCGTCCCGAACCGGGCGGCTCCCGAAGTCCCAGCACGAACGGCAATGCGACCGCCGAGATCACCGTCATCGCGAGCAGCGCGCCCGTGGTCTCGACGTTGCCGTCGTCCGCGCTGTGGTTGGCGGCGATGATCCCGGCTATGGGTACGCCCACGGCCTGACCGACCGACACTCCGAGTGTGATGCCGGCAAATCCTCGGTCCAGGCGGTCGGGCGGCGAGAGGATCGAGACGAATGCCTGACCGGACACCGTGACCAGCAGTTGCCCCAGACCGAGCACGACGTTGCCGGCGGCGAGGACCACCAGACCCGAACTCGCCGCGATGAGCCCCACACCGAGCGTGGACACCACGACGCCGCTGCGCAGGATCATCGCGGCGTGACCGCGATCCACGGATCGGCCCATCCGGACTGCCGCGACCAGCGGCACGATCGCGTACAGGGCGGTGACGAGGCCGATGGTCGCGGCGTCGCCTCCGAGCGCGAGGATTCGATAGGAGACCAGCACGCGCACGGACTGGAACGCGGCGTGCAGCAGGGCTGTGGCGGTGCACAGGTACAGCAACCAGTGCCGCGGCACACCGGTCTGCGGTGCGGGGAACGACGCGTCGCCGCCGGACGGGGTGGTCAGTGCGGCTCACCCGCCGTGACGATCCGCTCGCCGAGCGGTTGCTGCAGCGGAACCTCGAGTGTTCCGGTCACCGCGATCATGATGCACATTTTGTCCTGCGCCTCGGGCAGCGTGCCCCCGAGCACCGTGACACCCACGGCGTCGGCGGTCTCGGTGACGACGGCGTCGACGCCGAAGCATTCCGGCGTTCCCGTCTCGAAGTGCAGCGCAATCCGGTTGTCGCCGGCTCGCGACCACCCCTGGATCTCGATGGGATGTGCGTCGACGAGGTCGGTCCGCGCACCGAATTCCGTTGCTCCTTGCGGCGCAGGCGTTTCCGGAAGTGGGTCGATGTCATGGCTGTTCGAGCCGCATGCGGCGGCGAGAACGCTGCAAACGAGCAGGACGATCAGGCGCATGCGGTCACCTTAGGCCCGCACCCGGCACGAGAGGTTCGGCGGCTCTCACGTCAGCAGGGTGGCGATGATGCCGATGGCGGGGATCGAGGCGAGGGTGGTGACGAGGGCGGAGTCCCGCGAGAGAACCATGCCGCGTCCGTACGCACTCGCGTAGACGAAGACGTTCTGGGCGGTAGGCAGGGCAGCAACGACGACGACGGCGAACAACGCGTGCCCGTCGAGGCCGAGCAGGTATCGGCCCATCGCGTAGGCGAGAAGTGGTTGCACGACGATTTTCAGCACCGAGGCCAGGGCGACGTCCCGCCGGGGGCTCGTGCCTTTCTCGAGCACTCGCACGCCCTGTAGCGACAGCCCGAACGCGAGCAGCGCCCCGGGCACGGAGGCTCCGCCGAGCAGGTGAAACGGTTGGAGGATCGCCGGGGGTACCGTCCATCCGCTTACCGCGACCGCGAGCCCGGCGGCGCCCGCGAGCACGATCGGGTTCTTGAACGGTGCCGTGAGGGTGTCGAGCCGGGATGCGCCCGCGCGCATGGTCGACAGGTCGAGCATCGTCAGGGCGATAGGGGAAAGCACCACGATCTGGAACAGCAGGAGCGGCGCGACGAACGAGGCGTCGCCGAGAACGAACACCGCGATCGGGATTCCGAGGTTCGCGGAATTGACGTACCCGGCAGACAGTGCGCCGATGGTCAGTTCGGGAACGGAACGTTTCAGCCACAACGCTGCTATGACGAAATATGCGATCGCGACGGCGAATGCGGTGGCGGCGGCGACATAGAGGTTCGGCGAGAATATGACCGCGAGATCGGAGGTGGCGAGCGCGTCGAACAGCAGTGCCGGTGTGGCGACGAAGAACACCAGACGGCTGAGCACGGTTTGTGCCTCGCTGCCGAGAGTCCCGCGGCGTCCCAGCACGAATCCGATCGCGATGATCACGAAGATGACGGTGAACCCCGCGACCACGCCCGACACCGAATTCACCCACTCGTACGAAGCTCCACCGGGCCGTTTCACGCCCGGCGAAAAAGGTTACCACCGGTAACGGATTGGCCTCGGACCCGTGCGGAAACGGCAAGGGAACCCGGAGAATCGTTCACGCTTCGCCGCCGGCGGCGGGTGCGATCCCGCCGCCGGCGGGGCGTCCCCGACAGCCTGTCCCGAAGGACAGCAGGCGGGGTGAATGCCCCCGTGATCACGCGGGAGGGCTCGGTGGTCGGTGGGGACTTGTGAGCCGTCACGCTGTGCAGGGGCATTCCGCCGAAACGAATTCCCTGTCCTCCCCGGCAGTGCAATTCGTTTCAGCGAACAAAAACCTATCCGGAAATCGGAATGAATGCCAACCGAAAGTGCCCAATTTTGGGGTTTTTGGCAGCGCGTTGACCAGCCGGCGATGATTATGCCCAGTTTGCCCGATTTTGCGCCGGGCGGAAATGGCCGACGCGCAGAGGGGCACAGACGGCTGCCGCCCCTTCCGCGGATGCGGAAGGGGCGGCAGCCTTCGATCTTCGGCGCTGGGCCTACTTGCTGCTGATGTAGGGCAGGAGAGCCATCTCGCGCGCGTTCTTCACCGCGATGGCGACCTGACGCTGCTGCTGCGGGGTCAGCCCGGTGACGCGACGGCTGCGGATCTTGCCACGGTCGGAGATGAACGTGCGGAGCAGGTTCACATCCTTGTAGTCGACGTAATCGATCTTTGCCGCGAAGAGGGGATTCTTCTTGGGCTTGCGTCCCTCTACGGCACGCGACTTCTTGGACGGTCCTCGCTTGACTGCCATATCTCGCTCCTCACCAGCTCGACTTTGTGGACGCCGGATATTTCCCCGCGGTGGGCGACTTCACGTACACCCTCGTGAGAGCCCGAACTTCCGCAGTGGCCGCGCGGGCGGCCGTCCGCAGCGTCTCGATTGAGCAATCTTACCGGACGGCCGGCACAGCTCGGACCGCAGGACGACCGAGGCGGTACGGCACGCCCTCAGTCAATTCTCAGCGGGTCGGGCCACACTGAGAACCATGCGCATCTTGGTGGTCGACGACGACCGGGCAGTGCGGGAATCGCTGCGCCGCTCCCTCAGCTTCAACGGATACACCGTCGACCTCGCGTCCGACGGGCAGGAAGCCCTCGAGCACGTCGTGGCGTCCAGGCCCGACGCCATGGTGCTCGACGTCATGATGCCCCGCGTCGACGGCCTGGAGGTCTGCCGTCGTCTGCGCAGTACCGGCGACGACCTGCCGATCCTCGTGCTGACCGCCCGTGACTCGGTATCCGAACGTGTCGCCGGTCTCGACGCCGGAGCTGACGACTACCTTCCCAAACCGTTCGCACTCGAGGAACTGCTGGCACGTCTGCGGGCACTGCTGCGCCGCGCCACCCCGGACCCCGATGCGTCGGCGGAGGAGACGCTCAGGTTCGAGGACCTCACTCTCAACCCGGCCACGCGGGAAGTCACCCGGGGTGACCGCCGGATCAGTCTGACTCGCACGGAGTTCGCACTCATGGAAATGCTGATGGCGAACCCGCGGCGAGTGCTGTCCCGCAGCCGGATTCTCGAGGAAGTGTGGGGATACGACTTCCCCACCTCGGGAAACGCCCTCGAGGTGTACGTCGGGTACCTCCGGCGCAAGACCGAGGCCGGGGGTGAGTCCCGCCTCATCCACACCGTGCGCGGCGTGGGGTACGTGCTGCGCGAGACGGCACCGTGAGCTCGAAGATGCGGCCGCCCATGCTGCTGACGCGGTCGGTTCCACTGCGCACCCGAGTCACCCTGCTCGCGGCCGGTGCCGTCGCCCTCGCCGTGGCGGTCACCTCGATCGCCGCGTATGCCGTCGTGGCCCGCGCGCTGTACTCCGACGTCGATCAGCAACTTCGTGCCCGCGCGGAGGCGCTGGTCGAGTCCAGCACGCTCATCACCTACGACCCCCGATACATCGGTGGCGCCCAGCTCTACAGCTCCGACATCAGCGTCGCCCTGATCTACAGCGACCTCAGCCGGTACGTGCCGCCCGGGTCGTCGGTTCCCATCGGTGAGCCGGAGGTGGCCGTCGCGGAGGGTGAGCGCGCTTCGTCGCTGCGGACGATCGACCAGCAACGCGTGCTCGCCCAGCGCATGCCCGACGGAAGCACGATCGTCATCGCACAGCGATTACGGCCGACCGTGGAAGTGCTCAACCGGATGGCGAGCGTGCTGTTCGTCGTCGGCGGGTGCGGGGTCGTACTGGCCGCGGCGGTGGGGGCAACCGTCGGGCGGACGGGACTGAGACCTGTCGCGCGGCTGACTGCCGCCGCCGAGCGGGTCGCCCGCACCGACGACCTGCGACCGATCCGGGTGAGCGGCCACGACGAGCTGGCCAGACTCACCGAGAGTTTCAACATGATGCTGCGCGCCCTCGCCGAGTCGCGAGAACGGCAGAGCAGGCTCGTCGCGGACGCCGGCCACGAACTCAAAACCCCGCTGACCTCGTTGCGGACCAACATGGAACTGCTCATCGCGGCCAGCAGACCCGGCGCGCCCAGCCTGCCCGCCGAGGACATGGCCGAGCTCCGGGAAGATGTCGTCGGACAGATCGAAGAACTCTCCACGCTGGTCGGCGACCTGGTGGACCTTGCGCGCGAGGACGCGCCCGAGGCGGTGTTCGAGGCCGTCGACATCGCGGAAGTCGTCGACCGCAGTCTCGAGCGGGCACGACGACGGCGGACCGACGTCGTCTTCACCGCGACCACCGAGCCCTGGTACGTCTTCAGCGATCACGCGGCGCTCACCCGAGCAATGGTCAACGTCCTCGACAACGCTGCGAAATGGAGTCCTGCGGGAGCAGAGGTCTTCGTACGGATGCGGCAGATCGGTCCCGGCCTGATGGAAATCACGGTCGACGACGCGGGCCCGGGCATCCCCGAGGAGGAACGCGAACTCGTATTCGAGCGGTTCTACCGCGCTACCAGCGCCCGGTCGATGCCGGGCTCAGGACTGGGCCTGGCCATCGTCCGGCAGATCGTCATGAAACACGGTGGCACGATCGCCGTCGATCGATCCGAGCGCGGCGGCGCACTCATCCGCATCGTGCTCCCGGGGACCCCTGACCTCGGCGACGACACCGTCGCGGACCGCACGTAGCGGACCAGGTGGACACATCGGACCGACAGGATTCTCGGGGGCGAATCTTAAGCCGATTCTCAGACGCGCGGTCCATTCTTGAGTGGCGGACGACGAGGTGCCATCGCGCCTCGTGCGACCGGACGCTCTTCCTCGTGCTGGATATCGGACGAAGGCGATGACATGAACGATGACCCGACCCGCGGTGCAGGCTCGCCGCAACCCCACCCCTACGGGCAGTCGCAAGCCCATCCCTACGGGCAAGGGCAGCCGACCGGCCCGTACGGACCGACGCAGCCGGTGGGCGGCCCCGGCCAGATTCCGGGACCTTACGGTCCAGGCGAGCCGGCCGGAGGTTACCCGCAGGGTACGGCCCCGCAGCAGACCCGGACTCCCGGGCGTATGCCCGGACGGTCGGCATTGGCGGTCGGCGCGATCGCGCTCGCCCTGGTCAGCGGGGGTATCGGTGGGGCAGTCGGTGCGTGGTCGGTCAAGGATTCCGGTGGAAATGCCCCGGTGGTGAATTCTCTGGATGCCCCCGTGAACGACAACGCGCCCGTGGCGCAGGCGCCCGAAGGAAGCGTCCAGGCGGTCGCACAGAAAGTGGTGCCGAGCGTTGTGCGCATCGAGGTGCTCGGCCGCACCGGCAGTGGGGAAGGTTCGGGCGTCGTTCTGTCGTCGGACGGGCTGATCCTCACCAACAACCACGTGGTCGAGGGCGCGGGGAGCGGGGCGCAGTTGAAGGTGTACTTCTCCGACGGCACCTCGACTCCTGCGAGCATCGAAGGGACGGATGCCGTCTCCGATATCGCCGTGATCCGTGCCGAGGGACGCAAGGACCTCACCCCAATCGAGCTCGGCAATTCCGACAACATCCAGGTAGGGCAGGAAGTCGTCGCGGTCGGGTCACCGCTCGGCCTGGAGAGCACGGTGACCTCCGGCATCGTCTCTGCGCTCCAGCGCCCGGTGTCGACCAGTGGTCAGACCGGGAATCAGAGTTCGGTGATCGACGCGATCCAGACCGATGCCGCGATCAACCCCGGGAACTCGGGCGGTGCGCTCGTCGACATGGACGGGCGACTCGTCGGGATCAACACCGCGATCGCCACGGCCGGGTCCCAATCGGGATCGATCGGCCTGGGATTTGCGATTCCCGTCAACCAGGCCCGGCGCATCGCCGACGAGCTGATCGATACGGGGAAGGCTCAGCACGCCGTCATCGGCGTCCAGGTGCCGTCGCAGAACAACGAGGACGGCGCTCGTGTCGCCGAGGTCGTGGCGGGTGGTCCCGCCGACCGTGCGGGAATTCCCAGCGGCGCACTCATCGTCAAGGTCGACGATCGGGTCATCACCGACGGTGACGCCCTGATCGCGGCGATCCGTTCGCGCGCACCCGGCGAAACGGTGAAGATCACCTATCAGGATGCGAACGGAAACCAGAAGACCGTCGACGTCGAAACGACGTCGGGGTAGAGCGGCGAGGAGCCGAAAATGGACATAGCTCACAATTCCGCTCATCCGGCGCGTCTACAGCAGCCGCGAACTACCGTGGACGTCATGGAAATGGAAGACCTGAGAATCGGCCGCGCGCTGGTCGTCATCGTCGACGACCGGGTCTCCCACGGGGACAGCCCCGACGCGGCCGGTCCGCTCGTCACGGAGTTACTGGTGGAAGCCGGGTATGCCGTGGACGGGGTGGTCTCGGTCTCGGCCGACGAGGTGGAGATCCGCAACGCACTCAACACCGCGGTTATCGGCGGGGTCGACCTCGTCATCTCGGTCGGTGGAACCGGTGTCATGCCGCGAGACGTGACGCCCGATGCAACGGCGGACGTTCTCGATCACGAGATCCGCGGCATCACGGAGGCGCTGCGTGCCTCAGGTCTCGCCTCCGGCAATGTGGAAGCCGGTCTGTCGCGCGGACTGGTGGGCGTGTCCGGGTCGACGCTCGTCGCCAATCTGGCGTCGTCGCGCGCCGCGATCCGCGACGGCATGGCGACATTGCTGCCGCTGGCAGCCCATGTGATCCAGGAATTCTCGCGAGTGGAGGAGTAGGACAATTTCCGACGACGAGTCGAGCGGAACTTCCGCCGACAACGCGGCCGAACAGCCCGCGTCACCGTCCCCGAGCCGCGCCCGGATCGACCGGGCGCGGCTTGCGCGCATCTTCGGTGACGTGCTTCCCGAGACCACCCGGGACGAACGGGACTCGGGGGGTGAAGGCAGGGGGGATTCCGACGAATGGCTGCGTCGGCAAGTGCCCCCACACCACGGAGGAGTGTGATCTACAACACTTTGGTGAGCCTTACCTACGCCTGAGACAAAGCCGTTATCGGCCGTAAGGAAACGTTCTCGAAACATTCCGTTCAGTCCGCGGCCAGCTTCGCGAGGACGAGGATCATGTGCCCGCGGACACAATCTCGGAAGGTTTCTTCGCCCTCCGGGTGGGGAATGCCCTCTGTCACCTGGACAAACGCCCAGACGTCGCGATTCGGACCTTGTGCGGCGGTGGGTGACATGTCGCATCCGGGCCGTGTGGTCTCCGATACAGCCGGACCCGTCACGCGACGAACGCACATCGTCGGCCGCACTTCGTCCGTAACTTTCTAGCCGTTGCCCCGGCAAAGGTCACGGTCTAATCTCCCTCTCAGGTTCGATCAGATCGCGGAGAGGTCTCACACATCGGCTCCTCGATCTCGAATCGGTAACGCAATACCGTGTGGACGATCGATTCAACGAGCACACCGGCCGGCGCTCCGGCGGTGTGCTCGCTGTTGAAGAACGCCTTCGCGGGCGACGAGGGCGACCAGCAGTGCCGGACGCGGGTGCGCCACCCGGCACGCAGAGAACGGATGAGGCATTCATGAAGATTCAGACGCGACGCGGTTTCAGAGCCGCCCGCAACGCCACGGTGGCGGCGGCCGCCGTGGCCGGTCTGGTTCTCGGATCGACCGGCGCCGCGAGCGCAGAGGTCAACGATCAGAACCGGATCGTCTCCGACGGTAACGAAGTGATCGTCACGCAGGAGGACACCTTCATCCAGGGTGTTCCCCCCATCGGCGGCAGCCCCCTGAGCCGTGAGTGGTTCCACAACGGCCGTGGCCTCGCCAACATCGTCGGCCCCGACGCCGCGGACTTCGAGGGCACGACCTTCCAGTTCGGCTACCAGGTCGCATGGTCGGCATCGGTTGACGGTGCGATCGGCTTCAACTGGGCGAGTCCTGACCCGACTCTTACGGCGAAGTCTACTGAAACCACCAAGGTCGAGCCGGTCTACGAGGTCGATGGCGAAGGCGCCGCGAAGCTCGATGCGGATGGCAAGCCGATTCAAGCTACGGATTCGGAGGGCAACAAGCTCTTCAAGGAGACCGTCACCGACACCGATACCATGACCGCCAAGATGGGCGGCATTCTCCCTCAGCTGTCGGCCGGCGTCGAATTGTCGCAGGCGCCCGGAATCGCAGAAGTTGTGGTTGCCGAAGGCGAGTTCGACGGCGACTTCAAGGAAGTTCAGATCGCCAACGTCCACGGTGCGGCCACCGGCGTCATCGGCCAGGTTTCGGTTCGCCCCTTCGTACGCGCCATCACTTCCAACGGCGACAACGTCACGACCTACGGCCAGGTCTGGACCCTCTGAGTCCTGCACTGCCCATCCCACCAGTAGTACACACCACCAAAAACGGAGTAATCATGGGAATCAAGTCGCGTGGCTTCAAGGCCGCCCGTAACGCCACTGTGGCCGGTGCCGCCGTTCTCGGTCTGGTCCTCGGTGCCTCGGGTGCCGCTTCGGCCGAGGTCAACGATCAGAACCGCATCGTCTCCGACGGCCTCGAGGTCGTGGTGACGCAGGAAGACACCTCCATCCAGGGCGTTCCGGCCCTCGGTGGCAGCCCGTTCAACCGCGAGTTCTTCCACAACGGCCGCGGCACCGCCAACATCCTCGGTGAGGGTGCAGCCGACGCGGAGGGCACCACCTTCCAGTTCGGTTACCAGTTCGCATGGGCCGGCAGCATCGACGGCGCCATCGGCGTCACCTACTCCACCCCCGGCCTCGAGGTCGAACTCCCCGATGCGTCCGCTACGGTCACCGACATCCTCCCGCAGGCATACGCCGAGCTCGAGCTGACCCCGGCTCCGGGCATCGAGGAGCTCGTCGTCGCCGAGGGCGAGTTCGACGGTGACTTCAAGTCCGTTCAGTTCGCCAACGTCCACGGCACCGCCTCCGGCGTCCTCGGCGCTGTCCAGGTGCGTCCGTTCGTCCGCGCGATCACCGCAAACGGCGACAACGTCACCACCTACGGTGAGGTCTGGACCGTCTAAGTAGACGTCCGGCAACTGCCGAATCGCACCACAAAGCTGGGCCCACTCGGAATCCGAGTGGGCCCAGCTTTTTTCGTGTTCGAGAGCTAAGGGCGAGGGGTGGGCCGGGGGCGCGCGCCGCCCTGGCCCGGTTGGCCGGCCTGTGCCTCGAGGATGTCGCGGATCTGGATGAGCAGATCTTCGGCACTCGCCTCCTTGTCCGCTTCCTCGCTGACGAACTTCTTCTTCGCCGCGTTGGCGGGAAGGATGAGCACGAAGTACACGACCGCGGCGATGATGATGAAGTTGATCGCGGCCGTGATCACCGCACCCACATTGATGAAGGTTGCCGGATTGTCGGCGACGATCTGGAAGCCCCAGCCCAAGTCGTTGTCGCCGCCGAGCGCGGCGATCAGCGGTTCGATCACATACGTGGTGAACGCGGTGACGATCGCCGTGAACGCGGTGCCGACCACCACAGCGACAGCAAGATCGAGGACGTTACCTCGGAGGAGAAAGTCCTTGAAGCCTTTGAGCATGGTGCTCTCCTTCGTGCGGGACGTTCCGGCAACGAGCGTGGGCACGTGCTGTGGATCACATCCACAGACTGACGATAAACCCGGCCGGGCGTTCGGTACGGCGTACTCGCGCACTTCGGCGTGAGGCGCCCGGCACCACCTCGGTGCCACCGTCAGTGCAGGGTCACAGTGAGCGCACTGACGAGGGACGCCGCTGCTACCGCTGTGGCCTGGCCCGGTTCGAGGGCAACCAGGATCACCTGCTCGTGCCGGTCGCGGGCGGAGTCCGCACGTTGCGCGAGTACGACGATCGCTCCGCGCGCCAGGACGTGCGCGTCGGGAACCGCGACATCCGTTCCGCCGGCCACCGTCACGACGTCGACGAGATCGCCTTCGCGCAGCAGTTCACCCACCCCGGCATCCGCGAGCCTGATCGGCACCACCCGGGCGTCGTCGTTGCCGGTTGCCGCCGACGCGAGGCGTGGTCCCACCAATCGTGCGTCCACCAGGATTTCACCGTTCGGGACCGGACCGGCGAGCGTGTGGCCCACAGCATCCGCGGGGTCGGTGAGGGAACCGGCGACAAGGTTCGAAGCATCGCGGTCGGTGACGGTGAGGTCGTCGGCGGTGAGAATGCGGCCCGGATTCAGATCCCGCGCAGCGACGACGACGGACACGCGTTCCGAGTCCGGATTGCCGCGCAGCGCAAGGACTATCGCGAGAACGGTGAGAAGTGCCGCGCCTGCGCGTCGTGCGTTACCGGCGCGTGCCCAGCCCGGCCGCAATCGTTCGGCGATCCGGTCGGGCAGGGTGGGCTGCAACGAGCCGAGCCCGGGCGCGCGAGGCCGCCCGGAGGGAGCGGACCGGGGCGGAAACGAAAACGGACCGACGGGCATGAACCTACGCTATGCGTTCGGGTCAGCCCGCCGGTCTCGCGGAAGGTCGTCGGGGTCGGCCTGGGGATTCGCAAGCCGCCTGTGGAGAGGTCCGGTCAGCTCGCTGCGGCAGCGGGGGCCGAGGACGTGCTCGACGAAGAGGTGCTCGAAGAGGAACTGCTCGACGAGGAGGTGCTCGACGAGGATCCTGCGCTATCGGAGCTGCTCGACTTGGATTCGGTCTTCGCGCTCTCGCTCGCGGTGCTGCCGCTACGGGAGTCGGTGCGGTAGAAGCCGCTGCCCTTGAAGACGATGCCGACCGAGTTGAACAGCTTGCGCAGCTTGCCGCTGCACTCCGGGCATTCGGTCAGGGAAGCGTCGCTGAACGACTGCACAATGTCGAATTTGTTGTCGCACGCCGTGCAGGCATATGAGTAGGTGGGCACCGGTTGATCCTCCGCCAGTTCGTCGTACCGCGGTATTCGTCATCCCGCAGCTTTGGCACTCTATCGCCGACAGTGCCAACAACGCTAGCGGGTGTGTTGTTCCGCACGGTTCGGCGTCCCGAGGCGGACCAGCCCCTTCCCCGGGGTCAGCGCCCACCCCATCCGAATGTCGTGAGGATCCTCGGGTAGCTCGGTGACCAGTTCGGCGTCACGCACGACGGCGACGATCCTCGCGGCGGGTGAGGCCAGATGGAGAGTGCGGTCGTAGAACCCCGCGCCCCGGCCCAATCGCACTCCGCGGCGGTCGACCGCGAGCGCCGGCACGAGGACGGTGTGCGCTCGGCCGACCGTCTCCGGTGGCAGTACTTCTCCCGTCGGTTCCCGGAGTCCGAAACCCGCCGCGACCAGCGAGGACTCGCCGCGGTACTGTGCCCACGAAAGCGCGGACCCCTCTCGCGTCACCGGCACGAGGACGGTGGTCCCCGCGGAGACGAGCGCGTCGAGAAGGGAGGTCGAGCCCGGTTCCGAACCAACGGGGACGTAAGCGCAGACCGTCGACCCCGCCGGTGCCAGCGAGGCAGCCGCCCGACTGAGAGCCTCGTCCTCGACGTGTCGAAGATCGCTCTCCAGCCCGCGTCGAGCGGAGAGAATTCGGGTACGCCAGATTGCTTTGGAATTGCGGGCCATGCGGGTCGCCTTAAGATCACGTGGCCACCGATCGGTGGGCCGAAGTTAGGGTGGGAGTCTATGACGAACAAAACGGACGGCGCGGCGTGGCGCTTCAAGACCGCGGTTGTCCCGGCGGCGGGCATGGGTACGCGGTTCCTCCCCGCAACGAAGACGGTCCCCAAGGAGCTTCTCCCGGTGGTCGACACCCCGGGTATCGAGCTCGTCGCGGGTGAAGCGGCCGATTCGGGTGCGGAGCGACTGCTGATCGTGACCGCGCCCGGTAAAGACGGTGTCGTCGCGCACTTCGTCGAAGACCTCGTTCTCGAGTCGAAGCTCGAAGAGAAGGGCAAGTACGAACTTCTCGCCAAGGTTCGCAAGGCGCAGGGACTTCTCGAGGTCGAGTCGGTCATCCAGGAGAAGCCGCTCGGGCTGGGTCACGCGGTTGCGTGCGCGGAGGCTGCTCTCGACGATGACGAGGAAGCCATCGCCGTGTTGCTGCCCGACGACCTCGTGCTGCCCGTCGGCGTCCTCGAGATCATGCAGCGGGTGCGCGCCAAGCGCGGCGGGTCGGTGCTGTGCGCGATCGACGTGCCCAAGGAACAGGTGAGCGCGTACGGCGTGTTCGACGTCGAGATCGTGCCCGACGCCGTCAACCCCGACGTGCTCAAGGTTCTCGGCATGGTCGAGAAGCCGGACGTCGCAGATGCTCCCTCCACATTCGCCGCTGCCGGTCGGTACCTCCTCGACCGGGCGATCTTCGACGCACTGCGTCGCATCGAGCCGGGCACGGGCGGAGAACTCCAGCTCACCGACGCCATCGCGCTGTTGATTGCCGAGGGTCACCCCGTGCACGTGGTGGTGCACCGCGGCACCCGACACGACCTCGGAAATCCCGGCGGGTACCTTCGCGCTGCGGTTGACTCTGCGTTGAACACGGACGAGTACGGTCCCTCGCTTCGCGAGTGGCTGATCGAGCGCCTGGAACAGTGACAGGCGGCACCTGGCTGGAGGTCGAGAAGCGGTATGCGGTCGGTTGAGGATCAGCAGGCGAGGGTCACGGCGGCAGCAGTCGCACCCCGGCCGGTCCGGGTAGCCATCTCCGAAGCGCAGGGTTTGCTGTGCGCTGAGGAGGTGGTCACCGAGCGTCCGCTGCCGGGCTTCGACCAGGCCGCGATCGACGGCTATGCCGTTCGCAGCGTCGACGTGCGGTCCCCGGAAGGGCGCCGGTCGTCGGACACCGACGACCAGGACAGCGAGGACATCGTTCTCCCTGTCGTCGGCGAAGTTCGCGCCGGATCGCGGCAGCCCATCCGGTTGCAGCCTCGCCAGGCGGTGCGCGTCGACACCGGCGCACCGCTGCCGACGCTTGCCGACGCGGTCCTGCCGCTTGCCTACACCGACCAAGGAGCCGCCCGCATCAAGGTGCTGCAGCCGGTCCGCACGGGCGACTATGTCCGTCGCACGGGCGACGACGTCCAGCCGGGCGATGTCGCGGTGCGAGCCGGCACCATCATCGGTGCGGCGCAGGTGGGCCTTCTCGCCGCAGTGGGCCGCGACAAGGTGCTCGTCCATCCCAGGCCGCGACTGTCGGTGATCTCCGTCGGCGGCGAACTCGTCGACGTCGAGCGCACCCCCGGTCCCGGCCAGGTGTACGACGTGAATTCCTACGCGCTGGCGGCGGCCGCACGCGACGCCGGCGCGGACGTGAATCGGGTCGGCATCGCCAGCACCGACCCGAAGCGACTACGTGAGGTCGTGGAGGGCCAGCTCATCCGCGCCGAGATCGTGGTGATCGCCGGTGCGGTGGGCGGCGGGGCCCTCGAGGACGTCCGGGAAGCGCTCGCGGATCTCGGCGATCTCGAGGTGGAACGGGTCGCGATGCACCCGGGGTCCGTCCAGGGCTTCGGCAGACTCGGCCGGGACGAGGTCCCGACGTTTCTGCTGCCGGCAAATCCTGTGAGCGCGCTCGTCGTCTTCGAGGTCATGGTTCGGCCGCTGATCCGCATCGCTCTCGGCCGTCGGCAGCCGATGCGCCGCATCGTTGCTGCGCGCACGGTCGCACCCGTCACCTCGATCCCCGGCCGCAAGGGATACCTCCGCGGGCAGTTGCTGCGTGACGAAGCGACCGGCGAGTATCTCGTGCAGGCGCTCGGGGGTGCTGCGGGCGCGTCGTCGCACCTGCTCGCGACGCTCGCCGAAGCCAACTGCCTCGTGATCGTGGAACCGGAAATCTCCGAGGTGCGCGCCGGTGAACGGGTCGACGTGGCGTTTCTCGGGCAGCGCGGTTGATGTCCGGACACCCCGGATGGCCGGCGCGGCTGGGGCCGCTGCGGGTGGCGGGTGGGCTCGTCACCGTGCGCTCGCTCAAGCTGCGGGATGCGGCCGCCTGGAGTCGCCTGCGCCTTCGCGATCGCGCGCACCTCGAACCGTGGGAACCAACGGGTGAGTCGCCGTGGGACATGCGGCATCACATCTCGGTGTGGCCCGGCCTCTATCGCAGTCTGCGTGCCGAGGCACGCAAGGGGCACATGATCCCGATGGCCATCGAACTCGACGGCCGATTCTGCGGGCAGATCACGGTGGGGAACATCGTGCGTGGCGCGCTGCGGTCGGCGTGGATCGGCTATTGGGTGGAGAAGGACGTCAACGGCCTGGGTGTGGCCACTGCGGCGGTCGCGCTGGGCCTGGACCACTGCTTCGGCCCCGTGGGTCTGCACCGGGTCGAGGCGACCGTGCGACCGGAGAATCTGGCGAGCCGAGCCGTCCTCCAGAATGTCGGATTCCGTGAAGAAGGCCTGCTCCAGCGCTATCTCGACGTGCACGGGCGCTTCCGTGACCATCTGCTGGTGGCGATGACTGTCGAAGAGGTTCCCGGTTCGGTCTCCGAGCGCCTCGTACGGAGTGGCCGCGCAACGTGGTCCTGAAACGTCGGATCGGTGTAACAAATGTAACTCCGAACCTGAGTGACAATCCTCAGGCTTCCCGTGAATTCTGTGACTAGAGTGAACAATGTGTCACGTGGGGAAGAGTGACTCGAGTGGCTGCAGTAGCCACCTGAGTCGGCGTTTCTCTACGGGTAATGGTGTGGTTGCCGCTAGCCTGGGATAGGTCGGTGGCGCCGACAGACTGGCAGGTGACGACTGGGAGGAGGGCCGCCGGATGCCGAATTCACTCCTGTGGATCGGTCTTGTTGCCGTGTGGCTGTTCGTTCTGGTGCCCATGCTGGTCACCAAGCGTCCACGGATCCGGCAGACGACCGACGCCGCGCTCGCGACACGGGTTCTGCACCGCGGTGACGACGAGCCGATCGCCCCGAGGGGGCCCGCGGCCGGGCATCGCAGCGACCCGCACTGGCGTCCGAGTCGTGATCGCACGCAAGGACACCCAGCGGAGGACCGCATGGACACAGACCTCGAGGACAGGCCCGATCTCGACTCACACGACGACTTCGACTCAGACCACGAACTTGCACACGACCACCGTCCTCAGCGAGCGACCGCACGAGAATTCGTGCCGCAGCGCAGGGGCCGGGGTGGATTCGACCCGCACGCCGATGCCGTAGCCAGCGCCCAGCGGTACGACGCCCGTCAACGCACGGTGCTCGCCCTGCTGATCGCCGCAATCCTCACCGCAGCCCTCGCTCTCATCGTGTCGTCGGTGATGTGGTGGATATGTGGCGCGGCGACCGCCGCGCTCGTCGGCTACCTCTTCTATCTCCGCCGTCAGGTGCAACTCGAGCAGGAGATCCGCTGGCGCCGGCTCGCACGACTCCAGCGCTCTCGCCTCGGCGTCGAGTCGCGCACCGACGAAGAGCTGCGACTCGTTCCCGAGCGCCTGCGCAGACGCGGCGCCGTGGTGCTCGAGATCGACGACGAGGATCCCGATTTCGACCACCTGGGCTACTACGTCGACGAGTCGGGCTACATCGACCCGGGATACGAAGAGCCCCGGTACGGCGCACGGGACTACGACGACCGCAGTTATGAGGACCGCGCGTATGACGACCGGGCTTATGACGAGCGGGGCAGGGACGAACCGCCTCGCGACTACATGGTTCCCCGCGCGGCGGGACAGTGATTCCGCCGTCACGCGCAGCGATCCGACAGCAGGCAAGGGCTCGCACCACTACGGTGCGGGCCCTTTCGCTACGGTCCGAAAACATCTCCAACCTGCATCGATGTAGCGATTTCGTTTTGCGCCGGGAGGTTTGCTAAGGTTTCCGAGTCGGTTCCGTCAGGAACCTACGGGGCTGTGGCGCAGTTGGTAGCGCGCTTCGTTCGCATCGAAGAGGTCAGGGGTTCGATTCCCCTCAGCTCCACCACGAGTTCGACGAATGCGGTCTTCCCTTCGGAAGGCCGCATTCGTCGTTTCCGGTGGGCAGGATTCGACCCGCTCCAGTGGGTAGCGAGGCCCACTTGAAACGTTCAGACTGGATCCATGGACCAGAGGATGAGTGATGACGAACTTCGCCGCGCCATCCGGGTGCTGCGCGAACGCGCAGACCTCGCGCGCAGCGAAGGTCGCACCGAAGACAACGCGACCATCGAGAAGACCATCCAGCACTACCAGGAGGAAATGGCCCAGCGTCTCTGAGCGTTGGCGCCACTGAATGCGACATATCCGGGTGCCGGGGTTTCAGCACGTCGACTCGGCACCGAATCGTGCCGTGGCCGTTAGTGTGTCGCCATGGCGATCACTGATCTGCGCGGCACCAAGTTTCTCGTGACCGGCGCCGCGAGCGGTATCGGGCGCGCCCTGGCACTACAGGCCGCCGGTGAGGGCGCAGAACTCGTCCTCACAGACCTCTCGGCCGACGGCCTCGCGGAGGTGGTGCGGCAGGTCGAGGACGGTGGCGGCGCGGTGCTGCACTCCGCTGCCCTCGACATCGCCGACTACGACGCAGTTGCCTCGTTCGCCTCCGACGTCCACGCACGGTGCGGATCGCTCGACATCGTGGCCAATGTCGCGGGGGTGTCGGTCTGGGGAACCGTCGATCGCCTCGAGCACAAGCACTGGCGGCAGATGGTCGACGTCAACCTCATGGGTCCCATCCATGTGATCGAAAGCTTCGTGCCGCCGATGATGAAAGCGGGACGAGGTGGGCATCTCGTCAACGTCTCGTCTGCCGCGGGACTGTTGGCACTGCCGTGGCATTCGGCGTACAGCGCGAGCAAGTTCGGGCTGCGCGGAGTGTCGGAGGTGCTTCGGTTCGATCTGAAGCGCGACGGGATCGGCGTGTCGCTCGTGGTGCCGGGTGCGGTACGGACACCGCTGGTCGACAGCGTCCAGATCGTGGGCGTCGACCGCGATCGTCCTGAGGTCCGGGAGATCACCGAACGCTTCGTCGCGCACGCGGCCTCACCCGAGAAGGTGGCCCGGTGCATCGTCGCGGGCATCAAGAAGAATCGGTTCCTGGTCTACACGTCCTTCGACACGCGGTTCGGTTATTGGTGGGCGCGCAAGTTCGCGCCTCCCTACAACCTGGTCATGCAGGCCGCCAACGACTACTTCCGTCGCGTCGTCACCCCTCGCGCCTCAGCTCGGCGCGCAGATGGTGGGTGAGGGGAGTGTCGGCGTGCGCCATCCAGAGGTCGTAGCGGAGCGTGTCGCCGTCGAGGACGAATCGTCGTTTCAGCTCATGGACGGGCTTCGCGTCCGGCGACCGTTCGAACACCGCGGGTGTGAAGTCGAGCACGCCCTGCGACAGCTGAGAGCGCTGGATTTCGACGAAACCGGTGGGCTGTGAGATGAGGAATTCGACATCATTGCCGGTCCGGCGCAGGTAGCCGTTCTCGGTGTGCAACGGACGCCCCTCGTCGCGATGTTTCGTGCGGCTGACGTACATGAGGAATGGCTTGCCGGGCAACGGCATCAGTTCGATCGTCTCGGTGTAGGCGAAGTCGTCGATGGTGGGATAGTGACCTTCTCCTTCTCCGGTCCAGCGACCGGCGAACGGTGCCAGTTCGCCCAGCGGATCGGGAGAGTCCTGGGACGCGGTTTGTGACACGGGTGGCCTCCTGCTCACGACGGATACGTTCGTGTGATCCTCCCACCGGCCGCGCCGAACCTGTCCGCACTCGCTAGATTCGGAGCATGAATGCTCCGTTGGGTGTCGATTCCGAAGTCGGTGCACTCCGGGCGGTGATGTTGCACCGGCCGGGTGCGGAACTCGAGCGACTCACCCCGCGGAACAACGACCAACTGCTGTTCGACGCACTGCCCTGGGTGGCGCGCGCCCAAGAAGAGCACGACGCGTTCGCCGAAGTGCTGCGTGGCCGCGGTGTCGAGGTGCTCCTGCTGGCCGATCTGCTGACCGAGACGCTCGAGGTGAGTGGGGCGGCGCGGGTCCAGAGTATTTCCAGTGCCGTCGATCCGCGTCGTCTCGGGCACCCGCTGGCGGAAGAACTCGCAGCGCACCTACGCGCGGTGCCCGCCCCCGACCTCGCCCGCATACTCATTGCCGGCATGACGTTCGACGAACTCCCCGCGGAAGGGCTGGACGTCGCGCCGTCGCTGGTGCGGCTGATGCACTACGGGGGGGATTTCGCGATCGAGCCGCTTCCGAATCTGCTCTTCACCCGCGACTCGTCGTTCTGGATCGGCCCGCGGGTCGCGATTCCGTCGCTCGCCCTGCCGGCCCGGCGCCGGGAAACCAACCTCACCGACCTCATCTACGCGTTCCATCCCAAGTTTCTCGGTGTGCGACGTGCCTACGAATCGCACACCGCTCCGGTGGAGGGTGGCGACGTGTTGTTGCCGGCCCCCGGCGTCATCGCCGTGGGAGTCGGGGAGCGTACGAGTCCTGCGGGAGCGGAAGCTCTCGCGCGCAGTGCCTTCGAAGACGGAATCGCGCACACGGTCCTTGCGGTGCCGATCGCTCAGCAGCGCGCGTCGATGCATCTCGACACGGTGTGCACGATGGTCGACGTCGACGCGGTCGTCATGTATCCGGCCGTTCGGGAAACCTTGCAGGCCTTTACTATTCGTAAGAACGGCGCCGGTGGGGTCCGGATATCCGGGCCGCGGCCCTTCCTCGAGGCCGCAGCCGACGCCATGGGCATCGAGAAGATACGGGTGATCGACACCGGCCTCGATTCCGTGGTGGCCGAGCGGGAGCAGTGGGACGACGGCAACAACACGCTGGCCGTGGCTCCCGGGGTCGTCGTCGCGTACGAACGCAACGTCGAAACCAACACGCGCCTCGAGGATTCCGGTATCGAAGTGCTGCGGATCGCCGGGTCGGAGCTGGGCTCCGGCCGCGGCGGCCCGCGATGCATGTCGTGCCCGCTGTCACGAGCGCCCGTGTAGTCCCCGGGGCCGTCGGCGGCTCGTCAGAGGATCTCGCGTACCCGGTCGATCGGGCGCGCAAGGACGGTGCCCTTGTCGGTGACCACCAGCGGCCGCTCGATGAGGATCGGATTCTCCACCATTGCGGTGAGCAGATCCTCCTCCGAGGCGTCGGCGAGACCGAGTTCCTTGTACAGCGCCTCCTTCGAGCGGACAGCTTCGCTGGGCTTCAGCCCGGCGTCGGCGAGCAGTGCCGTCAGTTCCTCCCGCGAGGGCGGAGTATCGAGATACTTGACGACAGTGGGCTCGATGCCCGATTCCTGCAACAGCTTCAAGGTGTTCCGGGACGTGCTGCACCGGGGATTGTGATAGATCGTCGCGTGGGTTGCCATGGCTCGATTCTGCACTGCCTATCGTCCGCAGGAACTGCCGGTTTGGGTGCGGTCGCCGTGGCGCTCTACGATTCCGCGGTCACAACCGTGCACACAGGATCATCGGAAAGGCGTGCGGGACACATGCTCAAAGGCTTCAAGGACTTCCTGCTGCGCGGAAACGTCATCGAACTGGCCGTCGCCGTGGTGGTGGGCGCCGCGTTCACCGCGATCGTGACCGCATTCACCTCGAACATCATCAACCCGCTCATCGCGGCGGTGGGTGGCGACAACGAGATGGGTTTCGGATTCCGGGTCATCCCGTCGAACGACGCCACCTTCATCGACATCGGAGCGGTGATCGCGGCGGGAATCAATTTCTTCATCATCGCCGCCGTCGTGTACTTCGTCCTGATTCTTCCGGTCAACCTTGCCAAGGCACGCTTCGCGCCGGACAAGGAACCCGCGGACGAACCCCTGAGCGAGACCGATCTGCTGATCCAGATCCGCGACCTGCTCGAGACAGGGACGTACAGGCAGGGAAAGGACAATTCGCTCGAGCAGGACGATTCGCCGTCGCGGGACGACAACGCATCGCCGAGTGGTGCTACGAGGGTGAACGCCGGTTAGCTCTCCGTTGTGGCCGTGACGGCAGGGAAGCGCTGCTAGCCTGCGAAGATGCTCGATATCGTCATCGACCACGACTCGGCGGTCCCGCCCTTCGAGCAACTTCGCCGACAGATCGTCGAACTCGTGCGCCGCGGTGACCTCATCTCCGGCACGAAACTGCCCACGGTCCGCGGGTTCGCGGAGACCCTCGGCATCGCACCCAACACCGTCGCCAAGACGTACCGGGAACTCGAGCAGTCGGGCGTACTGGAGACGAAGGGCAGGGGAGGTACCTTCGTCGCGGCGAACGGCGATCCGACACGAATCGGCGCCCAGCGCGCGACGAGCGAGTACGTCGCCACGGTTCGTGCACTCGGTATCACCGACGAGGAAGTCCTGGCGCTGGTCGGGGCCGCTCTCCGCGCCGGCTGACGGTTCATCCGTGACGCGCAAAGGTAGAACGGATAAAAGGTGCAGGTCAGGCGATCTCGGATATTGCGGTGACCGAACAGTTCTTCGAAAGCACCTCGCAACCTGGCGGACCTTGCAAAGTTTGACCAATGAGCGTGCCTCCTGATCGGCTCGTGCCCGGAGCGTCTCCGGAATCGAGCCTCGTCTCTTCGCCGGATGCCGTCTCGCGTCCGCCCCGTACCGACCGCGTCGTCTTCGGCGTAGCCGCCGGACTGGTCCTCGCGATCGTGCTGTGGGGCCTGCTGGACACCGGGAGTTTCGACAGGATCACGGCGGACGTTCTGGACTGGATCGTCGTCGAGCTCGGCTGGCTGTACGTCCTGGCGGCAAGCGCATTCGTGTTCTTCGTCCTGTGGCTCGCACTGAGCAAGTACGGGCGGATCCCACTCGGGCAGGACGGAGAAAAGCCAGAGTTCCGAACCGTCAGCTGGATCGCGATGATGTTCAGTGCGGGCATGGGTATCGGCCTGATGTTCTTCGGCGTCGGCGAACCACTGAGCCACTACGTCGACGAGCCTCCGGGCACCGTCGGCGGAACGGGTGTCGCGATGGCGACCGCGATGTTCCATTGGGGCCTGCATCCGTGGGCCATCTACGCGGTGGTCGGACTCGCCATCGCCTACGGAACATTCCGGCGAGGGCGCAGACAACTCATCAGCGCCGCTTTCATTCCTCTACTCGGTCGTCGCGCGGAAGGGCCGATCGGAAAGTTCATCGATATTCTCGCCCTGTTCGCCACGCTCTTCGGCACTGCGGCGTCGCTCGGCCTCGGCGCGCTGCAGATCGGGTCGGGATTCGAGATCAACGGTTGGCTCGAGACGGCCGGCGTTGCTCTCCTCGTCGGGATCGTTGCGATCCTGACGCTCGCGTTCATCGGGTCGGCAGTGTCGGGAGTCGCCAAGGGCATCCAGTGGTTGTCGAACATCAACATGGTTCTCGCGGTGATTCTCGCGCTCTTCGTATTCGTGTTCGGCCCGACGGTGTTCATCCTCAATCTGATCCCGACCACCCTCGGCGCCTATGCCTCGGACTTCGCCCAGATGTCGGCCCGCACCGCCGCATCCAACGGTCCGGCCGGAGAGTGGCTCTCGAGCTGGACGATCTTCTACTGGGCGTGGTGGGTGTCGTGGGCACCGTTCGTCGGGATGTTCCTCGCCCGTATCAGTCGCGGCCGCACCATCCGGCAGTTCGTGGTCGGCGTGATGCTCGTCCCGAGCCTCGTCAGTCTCCTGTGGTTCGCCATCTTCGGGGGCGCGGCGATCAGGCAACAGGAGGACGGCTTCGACCTTGCGGGCGCAGAAAATGTGGAGGGCCAACTCTTCGGCATGCTCGGCAATCTTCCTCTTGTCGGAGTGTCCACCGTCGTCGTCATGCTGCTCGTATCGATCTTCTTCGTCTCCGGTGCGGATGCGGCGTCGATGGTCATGGGCAGTCTCACCCAACGCGGGACGCTGCGGCCGAGTCCCTGGATCGTGGTGTTCTGGGGCGCGCTCACCGGTGGTGTCGCCGCGCTGCTGCTCTGGACCGGAGGTTCCGACGCGCTCAATGCGCTCCAGACGATGACGATCATCGCGGCGGTGCCGTTCGTGGTGGTCATGATCGGTCTGTGCGTGTGCTTGTATCGCGACCTGTCGACCGATCCGCTCATCACCGGGACCCGTCGCCCGCGGCGGACGTTGTACCAGGTGAAATGAGTGCGCGCGGCCTCGTCGGCTGCGGCAGTGGTGTCCATCTGCCTACCGGCGCGCGTCGCTGACCCCGGAGTAACGAGTCGCAAGATCATCCGCGCGCCTGCCCGGACATATCCGCGGCCCGCAGTACCGTGTCCGCTGCCCGCCTTTGCTCTTCGAGAGGAGTGCGCGTGACCGAGAAGGACCATTTCGACGAAGTCCTGGACCGGGACTGGGACCGGTTCGGCGAGACCCTGGCCGACCGCATCGTCGCTCTTGCCGGGACCGAGTCGATCGGCATCAGCATGGACACGGCGCACGGACCTGCGACGTACGTGCGGATCCGTCCCAAGCCCGAAGGTCATGTCGAAGTCGCGGTCGCCGGTGCGGACACCGTCACTCGATCCGTCGCACACGCCGACGAACTCGCACGTCACGTCGTTTCCGTACTGCGGGCGCATCGCAATGTCGTGCACCCGATCTTTCTGCACACCGACGACGCGCTCGCCGAGGGAGTTCTCCGGGACCGGGTGGCGGACACGCTCTCCCGCCGTCTCGGCCGGCCGGCTCCCGTCGACGCGGACGGTGACTTCGTTCTCGTACTCGACTCACACGCGGTGTTCGTCATCGTCGATCGCCCCGCACACCGGGTCCAGTTGTGGGCTCCGCTGCTCCACAGCATCGCCGAGCGGGCGCGGGCGGCCGACGCCCTCGTCGACCTCAACCGCGACTGGCCCCACATCAAGGTGGTGCTCGTCGAGGACCGGCTCGTCGCGACCGTCGACATGCTCGGGGACCCGTTCGTCCCCCGCCACCTCAACGACCTTCTCGAGATGCTCGAGATCTTCCTCGGCACCGTGGACGCACGGTTCGCGCGACGGTTCGACGGGACGCGCTACAGCGGTGAGATCGATCCGGACGTCATCGACCCGGATATCGAGGAGACGCTCCTCGACGAACCACCGTCGTAATCCCGGATCATCGCCAGCTGGGCAACCACAGTTGGTTGTTCCACTGCTCGAGCGAGATGGGTACCGCGGTGAGAATCGGCCACAACCAGACGAAATTCGCCACGACCAGACCGAGGTAGAGACACACCGCGACCAGGCCGACGGTGCGACGTCGCGGCGACGCGTGCCGTCCTCCCAGGATGTCGCCGAGGGCCATGGCCACGGCCATTGCGAGGAAGGGCGCCATCGGGACGGCGTAGAAGTAGTACATCTGGCGGTCGAGCGATGCGAACCACGGCAGCAGCCCCGCCCCGTATCCGGTGAGGATCGCGGCCCAACGCCAATCGCGGCGCACGAGCATCTGCCACAGTCCCCATGCGAGCACGGGCAGGGAGACCCACCACAACGCGGGTGTGCCGATGAGCATCACTGCCTTGACGCACTGCTCGGCGCCACACCCGGAGATGTTCTCGCCGTCGGCGAAGTAGTACAGCATCGGACGCAGGCCCATCGGCCACGTCCAAGGTTTCGACTCCCACGGATGCTGGTTACCGGCCGAATTCGTCAGACCGGAGTGGAACTCGAGCACGTTGGCGCTGTAGTACCACAGCGACCGCACCGCGTCGGGCACGAACCAGAAGGCGGTGTCGTGGCCGATCTTGTTGCCGACGGCATGCCGATCGACCCCCGTCTCGCTCGCGAACCAGGACCAGTAGGTCGCCAGATAGACGAGCAAGGGAACGACAACCAGCGCGTACAGGGCAGGGGGAATGTCGCGCAGTGCCGTCCCGATCCAGGGACGCCGCACCCCGTAGGCGCGCCGTGCGGCGAGGTCGAACGCCACGGACATCAGTCCGAAGAATGCGATGAAGTACAGGCCCGACCATTTGGTGCCTATCGCGAGACCCAGCAGCAAGCCGGCGCCGAAGCGCCACCAGCGCACACCGAACCGGGGGCCCCACGGGCTGTCGCCGATCCGGCCCTCCGCCCGCACCCGCGCGATTCGCGCCCGGATGTCGTCACGGTCGACGATCAGGCAACCGAATGCGGCGACGACGAAAACTGCCTGGAAGATGTCGAGCATCCCCAGCCGCGACGACACGAACGTCACGCCGTCGACGACCAGAAGGAGTCCGGCGACGCCGCCGAGCATCGTCGAACGGGTCATGCGGCGGACGATGCGCACGACCAGCAGGACGAGCACCACCCCCGCGACCGCGGACGAGAACCGCCAGCCCCATCCGTTGTAACCGAACAGCGCCTCACCGACCGCGATCAGCTGTTTGCCCACCGGGGGATGCACGACCAGCCCGTACCCCGGGTTGTCCTCGATCCACCCGCCGGTGAGCACCTGCCACCCCTGTGGCGCGTAGTGCTTCTCGTCGAAGACGGGAGTCTTCGCGTCGGTCGGGTAGTTGAGCATCGTGAACCGTGTGATCGCCGCGAGCGCGGTGACGAACGCCGTCACGATCCATCCGCGTGCCCTGTCGGTGAGACCGGGGTCGGGTGGCGGGACGAGCGGCCCGGGGCTGAGGAGGCGACGGTCCGGGGCCGGAAAAGGGCGGTGGTCCGTCACGGTCACGTCCCGATCGTAGGCTGAACCCCATGCAGGCAGTAAATCCGGCGCAGGCGCAGACCCCGGGACAGGGACGACTCGTACTGGCCGCGACACCGATGGGCCAGATCGGGGACGCATCGAAACGACTGTGCGATGCCCTCGGTACCGCCGACGTCATCGCAGCGGAAGACACCAGGCGCACCCGCCAGCTTGCCGCGGCGCTGGGCGTCACCATCACCGGCAGGGTCGTCAGCTTCTACGACCAGGTCGAAGTATCCCGGTTGCCGGGGCTGGTCGCGGATGTCGAGTCGGGTCTGACAGTTCTTCTGGTCACCGACGCCGGTATGCCGTCCGTCAGTGATCCCGGGTACCGGCTGGTGGCGGCGTGCGTGGAAGCCGGCCTGCCCGTGACCTGCCTGCCCGGACCGTCGGCAGTGACCACCGCGCTCGCCCTGTCGGGACTGCCGGTCGAGCGTTTCTGCTTCGACGGTTTCCCGCCCCGTAAGCAAGGACAGCGACGCGCCTGGCTGGAGTCGCTCGCGACCGAAGCCCGCGCGGTGGTGTTCTTCGAGGCGCCGCATCGGCTCGCTGCCTGCCTGGCCGACGCGGTCGCCGTGCTCGGCGGGGACCGGCGCGCGGCGGTCTGCCGGGAGCTGACGAAGACGTACGAGGAAGTCCGGCGCGGCACCCTCGCGGAACTCGCCGAATGGGCGGTCGACGGTGCGCGCGGTGAGATCACAGTCGTCCTCGAAGGGGCCGCGGCCGTGCACACCGACCCGGAGGATCTGGTCGACGGAGTGGAACGCCTGGTCGCCGAGGGTATGCGACTGAAGGACGCGTGCGCGGAGGTGGCGGGAACCAAGGTGTCGAAGCGCGAATTGTACGACGCCGTGCTCGAGGCACGACGCACCTGACACGAGACGCCCCACCCGGGGCGCCCAGACTTTCCGGGTCGAAATCGACGACCCAGGGGAGTACACGCACGCGCCGAACGACTTTTTCGTCAAGACAGCGGAGGTGGTCTGGGTCCGTTCCTGCTGATTCCGCTTCTGCTGGGCACCGGCCTGGTGTTGACCCGCCGCCTGCGCGGCCTGCAGTTCAGGAAGCTGGGCCGTACCGCGCGGTCTTCGTCGTGGTCGTGTTCATCGGTGCCACCACCGAACTCGAGGTCGTGTGGAATATCTCCGACGTGATGAACGGCCTGATGGCGTTGCCGAACCTGATCGGCCTGCTGGTGCTGTCCGGAATGATCGCGCGGGAGACGAAGGCCTACCTCGACCGGGATCCGTATCTGCTCGGCGAGAACCGGAGTCTCGACAAGCCGGCAGACGAGCCCGACAGCGTGTAAGGCGAGCGGGCTTCCTCCGCGCGGACCGGGACTACCCCTCATCAGCCCCTATCAGCGCGGAGGCCCCACCCCACCCGGCAAGGTCACCCTTGCGTGGAACCCACTTTGCCTCGTCCGCGGCGGGTCGTACAAAGACGATGGCGCGCGGAACGGGTATCATCCCAGCTCAACTGTGGTGAGGAATTATTCCGCAGCGGACAGATGAGACCCGGTTCGCGAGGAAACGGGAGGTGAAAGGGCGCGGAACAGATGTCGGAGACCAGCCGGAAGCCCGGCGCCGCGCAGCGGCAGTTCTTCGCCGACCAACTCCGCATGCTGTTCGCCGCCGCAGGTCGGCCCGCCCTGAAAAAGGTCGTGTCGGAGGCTGCCGCGGTCGCACGAGCGATGGGATCCGACCGGGCGGTATCCGTCCAGCGGGTGAGCGACTGGCGGAGCGGCACCCGGTTACCGGCGAGTTTCGAATCGGTCCACCCGGTGCTCGTCGTCCTCATCCGATCCGCCCGCGAACTCAACTCCGAGCCGCCCGTCACGGGTCTCTACTCGCTCAAGCAGTGGGAATCCTGGTGGAAGAATGCCCGAGGGCAGACCGGCACACCGCGCACCGAGAAAACCCCGCCGTTGGTACCGCAAGGCGTCCGCCCCTACAAGGGCCTCGCGTCGTATCAGGAGGACGACGCCCGGTTGTTCTTCGGCCGGACCCAAAGTGTGCGGGCGCTCGCCGACGTGGTGACCGCGGCCCACGGACAGGGTCCCGTCATCGTCACGGGCGCGTCCGGCGTCGGAAAGTCCTCGATCGTGCGCGCCGGCCTGATCCCCTTGCTGTGCGGCGGTGGGTCCGACTTCCGGCCGCTCGTCCTCACTCCCGGTACCCACCCGGTCGCCCGCCTGATCGAACTGATCCCCGGACTCTCCGACGTCGAAGATCGAACCGACCTGGCCGCCGTGCAGACGGCGTTGCGTGCCGAACTCGAACGGCACTCCGCGACCACGCTGCTCATCGTCGTCGACCAGATCGAGGAACTGTTCACCCAGTGCTCCGACTCCGCCGAGCGCATCGAATTCCTGCGGTTGCTCGAGATCGCCGCCACCGGGTACGTCGGTGACGCACCCGCCATCGTCGTCGCGACCATGCGCTCCGATTTCTACGACAAAGCCGTGACCTCTCCGGTGCTCGCGCGTGCGCTCGAACGTCGCACCAAGACCGTCCAGCCTCTCGAACGTTCCGATCTCGTCGAGGTCATCACGGTGCCTGCGCGGATGGTGGGGGGCGGCTCGAGGCGGGCCTGGTGGACCTGATCCTCCACGATCTGGGAGGCCTCGCGGACGGCGAGATCAGCGGCAAGGAATTGCCGTTGCTCTCACACCTCCTCGACACCCTGTGGGACAAGCGCTCCGGCGGGGCGCTCACCGTCGCGGCCTATCGTGCGACAGGGGGTGTCCGCGGGTCCATCGCGGCGAGCGCCGAACGTGCATGGGAGAAACTCGACGAGACAGACCGGGTGCGGGCACGGGCCATGCTCGTGCACCTGGTGTACGTCACGGCGACGGGCACCGACGTGAAGATCGCCCGCCCGCTACCCGAGCTGCTCGCGGTCGCCGGCGGCGACCGGGATGCCGCAGCGCAGGTCGTCGACCATTTCGTCTCGGCGCGCGTGCTGGTCGCGGACGCCGGTAGCGTCGAACTCATCCACGACGCCGTGATCGACGCCTGGCCCCGCCTGAAATCCTGGATCCAGGACGACCGGGCCGACGCCGCGCTACGCCAGCGGATCGAAGCCGACGCCCTGACCTGGATCGAGAGCGGACGCAATCGGGGGTTGCTCTATCAGCGTGGGCGCATGGACGTCGTGGCCGAACAGAATCCCAGGCTCGGCGATCTCGTGTCGGCGCGCCATGCGGACGACGTGGTCGCCCTCAGCCCGAACGCCGTGGAGTTCCTCGAGGCGTCTAGAAGACAGATCACCTGGCACGGACGCCGACGGCGCGCGATCATCGCGGGTCTGGCGCTCGCGGCGCTGACAGCGTTGGTCATGAGCGGGGTCGCGTGGGTTGCGAAAGGACGCGCGGAGGCCGAGCGCAGCACCGCCCAGTTCCAGCAGATCATCGCCCTGTCCGATTCGATGCGCGACGAGGATCCGACGACGTCGTCCCACCTCGCGCTGGCGGCCGCTCACATGCGCCCCGACAGCGACGTTGCCTATTCCCGCCTCATCGCAACCCAGGGCGTTCCGCTCGCCAACACGCTCCGCGGGCACACCGGACCGGTGTACAGCACCGCGGTGTCGGCGGACGGGTCGATGCTCGCCTCGGCAAGTGACGACGGCACCGTCCGCATCTGGTCGCTGGGAGAGGAGTCCGGACCCACGCGACTCGGCGATCCGCTCGAGTTGTCGTCGAAGTACATGGCATCGGTGTCGTTCAGTCCCGACGGCAGGTACCTCGCGGCCGGTGGCGGTGACGGCGCGGTGTGGATCTTCGACGTCTCCGATCACACTGCCCCGCGACGGGTGCTCGACCGGAAGGTGTTCGCGACCGGCGCCGTCCACAACGTGCGGTACGCCCCCTCGGGCCGGTTGCTCGCCGTGCCCTACGACGACGGCACCGTCGTCCTCGTCGACACATCCGACCCCACGTCGGGCAGTTTCCCCGTGGTGTCCGTGCGGGGACACGAGGGAGCCGTCCGCACCGTGGCGTTCCGGCCGGACGGGGACGTGATGGCGACGTCCAGTGACGATCGCACCGTGCGGATCTGGGACATCACCGACCGCGCGGGGCCCGTCCCGCTCGGTGAGCCGCTGAGGGGATTCGAGGACGTCGCACACTCGGTGAGTTTCAGCGGCGACGGGAAAACCCTGGCCGCCAGCAGCGACGACGGTGTACTGCGCCTGTTCGACACCGGCGATCCGAGGAAGGCGTACCCGGTCGGTGTTCCCGTCCGCGCGCACACCGGCGGCGTGTGGAGCATCGCGTTTCTTCCGGACGGGAGGACTCTGGCCAGTGCGTCGTGGGACGGCACCGCGAAGTTGTGGGACATCGACCCCGAGGAGCGGTACCTCGACGAGATCAGCCCCGCCCTGACCGGGCACGGTGGTGGCGTCGCGACCCTGGCGGTCACCCCGGACGGCAACACGGTGATCACCGGCGGGCAGGACGCGAACCTGCGCGTCTGGACGATGCCGCACACGCGGATCTCCGTCGTCGACGCCGCTCTGACCAAGCCGTCCGTCAGCCGATCGGGAACTCTCGTCGCGACCGGCAGTTACGGCCCGACGGTGTCGCTGTGGCGGGTGGACGAGGCGGGCGAGTGGTCCCGCGCCGGGAGCGTCACCCAGCCCCGGCCACTCGGCGGCGCCTACGTGTGTGCGTTGTCGCCTTCCGGCACGATTCTCGCGACCGCACCCACGTCGGGCGGCAGTGTCCAACTCTGGGACGTTCGTGATCCCGCCGACCCCGAACCGCTCGCCGATCCGGTGCCCCTGGGTACGCGATTCACGTCCGCTCTCGCGTTCTCGCCGGACGGTGCGACGCTGGTGACCGGTGCGGACGACTTCTCCGTGCAACTGTGGGACATCGCCGACCCCGCCCGGCCCGTGCCCTGGGGAGCGCCACTCACCGGACCGGAGAATCTGGTGCGCAGCACCACGATCAGCCCTGACGGCCGGAGCCTCGTGGTGACCAGTGCGGACAGCAGGATCTATGCGTGGGACATCGCCGATCCGCGCGCGGCGATTCGCACCGAGATCTTCGGCGGGCACGACGCCGGGGTCAATACGGCAGCATTCGGCCGAGACGGGGACGTACTTGTCACCGGCAGCGACGACCATCGTGTACTGATGTGGGACAGGGACGCCGCCGGGAACTTCACCGCGCGGCCCACCGCTCTTCGCGGCCACAGCGGCACTGTGTATTCGGTGTCGATCACGCGGGACGGAACCAAGGCGGTCAGCGGTAGCGACGACGGCACGATCCGGTTGTGGGATGTCTCCGACGCGGAGAGCATGCGCGAGGTCGGCGGACCCATCACCGACACGGGGGTAGGACGCTGGCAGGTGGTGTTCCGCCCGAACGGTTCCGTCGTCGCCGCAGGAGGCGACGGGGTGCTCCGCATGTGGAATCTCGAGGCGGACGTCGTCGCCGAGCGGATCTGTCACTCCACGTCCGGGCGGATCAGCGACATCCTGCCGCAGTTCGATCTGCCCGTGCCCGGTCGCGAGGTGTGCTGAGGGCGAGGATGCTGGACGCCTTGTCCAGGCACTCCTGCCATTCGGCGTCGGGATCGGAGTCGATGGTGATACCACCGCCGACTCCCAGCACGCAGGTTCCGGACCCGAACTCGACGGTGCGGATCGCGACGTTCAGTTCGGTGCCCGCGAGCGGACTGGCCATTCCGACCGTGCCGCAGTACACACCACGGGGGTGCGGCTCCCACTGTTGCAGCAGGTCTCGCGCCCGGATCTTGGGGCAGCCGGTGACGGACGCGGGCGGGAACGCGGCGTCGAGCAGATCTGCGGTAGTGATGCCGTGCCGTGCGCGCGCCGCGACCGTCGAGACCAGATGCCACACCCCGGGCGCCGGACGGACGGTGAGCAGTTCGTCCACGGTGACGGTGCCGACCTCGGCGACTCGGCCCAGGTCGTTGCGCACGAGGTCCACGATCATGATGTTCTCCGCCACGTCCTTGACCGATGCGCGCAGCAGTGCAGGGTCGGCGGACAACGGGAGTGTCCCCTTGATGGGGCTGGACCTCAGCGCGTCGCCGTGGCGGGAGACGAACAGTTCGGGCGACAGCGATGCGACCGCGCCCCACGGTCCTTCCACATAGGCGGCACGTGACGGTGAGGTCCGGGCGATCGCCGTGGTGAAGAACGCGAGTGGATCACCGCTCCATGTGCCGGTGAACCGGGTGCACACACACGCCTGGTAGACCTCGCCGTCGCGGATGGCGGCGAGGCACTGCTCGACGCCACGGCGATGGTCGGCGCGACGAGGCGACGTCCAGTCGATCTGCCACCGGCCTGGCGGCACGGGTGGTCCGGTGACGGCCTCCGACAGATCGGTCCCGCAGGGGGCGTCGCCGAGAGTCTCGTACCACCAGCACCCGTCGGCATCGAGCCTGAGCACGGTGTCGGTCCAGCCGCCGGCCGCGGCAGGAAGCCCGGAATGCTCGGCCGACGCGGCCGCGGGAGGTCCGTCCGGGTAGGCGAGGAATCCGATCCAGCCGCCTCCGACCAACGGCCTGCCGGGGGTACGTTCCTCCCGGAGATCCGGGCACGCAAAGGCTTCCGACGGATCGACCGCGCCGGTCGCCAGGGAGGGTGCGATCAGTGCGGCCGAACCGAACCATTCGCCGGTCACCGCTGCCGGAGGCGGCACCCCGAGGCGGCGGGCGCGTTCCGCGAGGGAGCCGAGAACCTGATCGGGGGTGCCACCGCGGCCGAGCCGTTCCATCCGCATGGCTCGAGCTTGTCAGATCGCTTCGCCAGGGCCTGGGTGAGCCCCGAAATGTGCGAGCTTGTCGGGGTTGCGCACCACGTACACGCCCGTGATCAGGCCGTCGTCGATCTCGAGCTGGAGGACGAGATCGATCTTTCCTCCCGAATACACGAGGAGTCCCGGCATGTTGCCGACCGGCGCGGTCTCCACGGACATATCCGGCAGCGGGCGACGCACGAGCCCGGCGAACAGTCGTGCCACCCGCGTTGCACCGGTCACCGGAACCCGGGCAGCGGAGACCTTGCCCCCGCCGTCCGCGATGTACACGACGTCCGGCGCGAGCAGTCGCAGCAGGGCGTCGAGGTCGCCGGATGTTGCCGCGACCATGAACTCGGCGACGACGCGGTCCGTTTCGTCACCCGCGGGGGTGAATCGGCGGCGGCGCGCGCGGACGTGTTCGCGCGCCCGGTGAGCGATCTGCCGCACGGCGTCCTCGCGCCGGTCGACGGTCTCGGCAATTCGGGCATGATCGAAACCGAATACCTCCCGCATCACGAACACGGCCCGCTCCACCGGGCTCAGCGTTTCCAGGACCAGCAGCATCGCGAGCGACACGGACTCGGCGAGTTCCACCTCACTGGATGCATCCGGTGAGGTGAGAACGGGTTCGGGGAGCCACGGACCCACGTACTCCTCTCGGCGGCGGCGCGCCGATCGCAGGCTGTTCAATGCCTGCCGGGTCACGATCTGCGCGACGTACGCACGCGGATTGTCGACGGTGGCGCGATCGGTGCCTGCCCAGCGCACGAAGCTGTCCTGAAGCACGTCCTCGGCGTCGGCTACGCTGCCGGTGATCTCGTAGGCGATCGAGAACAGCAGGCGACGATGTTCGCTGAAAACATCTTCTGCCGTCACCGGTTGCTCCTCGCGAGTCGGAGGGAAGCGCTCGGCGCCGCCGACCGCCGGAGGTCGCGTCCCCGAGCCTGTCGCCGCATCGCCGTGATCGTCGCACGAAGTATCGATTCCTTCACCGGTGCGGCGATCCGGCCGCGCAGCGCGAACGCGTTGGGGACATCTTCGCGCGTCGTCGGCTGCAGAGCGCCGCGGCCGCGTCCCAGCGACAGGCACTGGGCGACGAACCGCATCGACAACGGTTCCGGCCGGCGGCCTTGCAAGATGTTCCACACGGTGTCGGCACCGTGCGCTCCGAGCGGCATGGCGGCCTGGCAGCTCATCCGAATATGATCCTGCCCCGCTACGGTCACGGCGTCGCCGACACCCACCACGGTGGTGCCGTCCGCGGACTGCAGGGTGGCGCCGACGCGGAGCCGGCCGGACTCGTCCACCGGAAGGTCACTGCGGCGGGCAAGGTCGGGAACGGAGAATCCGCCGGTCCAGACGACGAGCGCTGCGGGGATCGCGGTGCCGTCGTCGAGCAGCACCCCGCCTTCGGTGAGACGCGCTACGTGGACACCCCGACGCACGTCGACACCGAACCGGTCCAAGGTGCGGTTCACGTATTCGCGGGTGCCGTCCGGAAAGCCCGCACCGGGATCACCGACCAGGGTGTAGGTGGGACCGCGATGTTCGGATGCGAGTTCGGCGATCGACTCGATGCCCGTGAAACCACCACCCACCACCACGACCGGCGCGTGCGCGGGGAGTTCCGCGAGCGCGGCGTTCAGCGCCGACGCCGATTCGAGGTCGGACACCGAGAACGCTCGGTCGAGGCCGGGCACCGCGCCGGTCGCGGGTCCGCTACCGACGGCGTACACGACCGCATCGCACCCGAGAACTGTGCCGTCGGTGAGGGATACGGCGTTCGATCCGATCCGTTCCGCCGTACCGACCCGCAGGCGAGCACGCGGATGCAGCAGGTCGGCCAATTCGTGGGTCGCGGAACCCGAACCCGCCGCCACCTGGTGCAGCCGGGTCCTCTCGACGAATACCGGCCGGGGATTCACCACGGTGACGGCCACCTCGGGATGACGTGCCAGCCGATTCGCTGCCATGAGGCCCGCGTATCCGGCCCCGACCACCACCACGTCGAACTGCGTTGTCATCTTGATCGCCTCCACTGATCCGGATGTGCGTGTCGTTCGGATGTGTCACCGATGAGACACCGGGGGAGCCGCATGTGTGACATCGCCGTGCAGCATTCGTCCTGAGAAGCCTCAGGGGACTCTGCGAAGAGGATCTTCCGGGTGTCACCGCTCGATGCGAGGCTGCCGGGTCGCCAGGGACGCGGACTCGGCGGCGTCGCGACCCGCGTGGAAGCCGTCGGCGTCGATGCCGCGACTGCGGGACGCCCGGGTGGTGGGGAAGAGCCGACGAAACTCGGTGTCGACCGCCTCCGAGCGACGCGCCAGGATCGGCGCGAGCGACGTGACCGGGACGTGCGCGTCGGACGCGGCGCTCGCGGTGGCACGGGCGTCGGCCTCGCGCAGTCTCTCGCCCACCCGCTTGGCATAGCCGGTGAGGAACGCGCGCCGGAACGCGGTTGCCGATCCGCCGCGGCGCCCAGCAGTTCCGGCGGCACCCAGCGCGCGGGTCGCCTGCACGAGTAGCGACGTGAAGAGGAGTTCGACTTGGACGAGGTCGGACACGGTGCCGACGACCGTCGCGATCTGCACCCGGGTGAACCACACGGTGCGGACTCGATTGGCGTCGCCGATCGCGGTGAGCAGCAGCACCTTTTCCTTGATGTACGGGCCGTCGAGATGGAGACGGCGGCCTCGTACGGGATCGGCGAGGCGGGTGGTACCGGTGAGCAGCGCGGAGCCGAGCGCGTATCTCGTCACGAGTTCCTGGGCCTTCGCCGTCAGGGCCTCGGCCTCGTCGGGGAAGTCGGTGGATTCCGCCTTCGACAGCAGGCCGCGGATACGTTCGAGCACGCGCGGGTCGGGTGCGGCGGAGTCGGCGCCGGGTGCACGCAGCGGCGGCCACTGCGACGGTGGCGCGTCGAGCCGGGTGAACGCCGGCAGGTATTTCCAGGTGAACGCCAACCCGTCGACCTGGTACCGGGAAGCCTCGGGGTACGCGCGCCGCAAACCGGTGCCGAGGTCCGGGGTGAGAGCCGCGATCCGGGCCAGGCCCGGATGCCGGTCGGCGATCGCGCGAACCTGCCGCAGCCAGTCGTCGGGGGCGCGTTCGGCAGCGCGCGTGCGGCGCGCGTCGAACAGCACCGTGAGGGCAGCGAGGGAGACATCCGTCTCGTCGCCCGACCTCGCCGTCAGATGCACTATGTCCGCGGGTTGCCAGCCACGCTCGTAGACATCGCCGAGTTCGGCGAGGAGCGCCTCGGCGTGCAACTCGTCCGTTCGAATGTATGTTCTATCGCTCCGCATGAGCGGAGTGTGGCGCACCCCACCGACAGAATCGGTGGAGTGCTGTGAAGCTCCTGGTGAGGGCTCAGTCCTCGTCGACGTAGCGCGGGAAAACCGGGCTCGGCGCGGGGAGCGCGGTGCCGGGTGTGAGACGCGTGTCGATGTCCGCGAACTGCCGGGCGCCGGGATCCTGACCGAGCAGATCGAGGATCTTCGCGCCGGCGTCGGGCATCACTGGCTGGACGAGAATGCCGACGATGCGCACGACCTCGAGCGTGACGTAGAGAACCGTCGCCATCCGCTCCGGATCGGTCTTACGGAGGACCCACGGCTGCTGCGCGGAGAAGTACCGGTTGGTTTCGCCGAGTACCCGCCAGATCGCCTCGAGCCCGAGGTGCAGGGCCTGCACGTCGAACTCGGCACGCACCTCGTCGAGCAGCGCGTCCGCCTGCGCGAGCATCGCTTCGTCCTCCGCGGTGTAGGCGCCTGGGTTCGGAGCCTTCCCGTCGAGATTCTTCGCGACCATGGTGAGCGAGCGCTGGGCGAGATTGCCGAGGTCGTTCGCGAGGTCGGCGTTGATGCGGGCCGCGATGGCGTCGTGGCTGTAGCTGCCGTCCTGGCCGTAGGAGATCTCCCGCAGCAGGAAGAACCGCAACTGGTCGAGACCGAAGCGCTCGACCATGTCCAGCGGATCGACGACATTGCCGACCGACTTGGACATCTTCTCGCCCTTGTTGAACAGGAAGCCGTGCACGAAGACCCGCTTGGGGAGTTCGAGCCCGGCGGACATGAGGAACGCCGGCCAGTACACGGTGTGGAACCGTGTGATGTCCTTGCCGATGATGTGCAGGTCCGCGGGCCAGTACCGGCGGTACGACTCGGATTCGGTATCGGGGAACCCGGCACCGGTCAGGTAGTTGGTGAGAGCGTCGACCCACACGTACATCACGTGCTCGGGGTTGCCGGGGACGGGAACGCCCCAGTCGAAGGTGGTGCGCGAGATCGACAGATCCTTCAGGCCGCCGGCGACGAAGCTGACGATCTCGTTGCGCCGCGTCGCGGGGGCGATGAAGTCGGGCTGTTCCTCGTACAGCTTCTGCAACCGGTCCTGATACGCCGACAGCCGGAAGAAGTACGTCGATTCCTCGGTCCATTCGACCGGGGTGCCGGTATCGGTGGAGATGCGCGACCCGTCTTCCAGCAACGTCGTCTCGGCGTCGGTGTAGAAGGCCTCGTCGCGGACGGAGTACCAGCCCGCGTAGGTGTCGAGGTAGATATCGCCCGCATCGACCATCCGCTGCCAGATCGCTGCGCTCGCCTCGAGATGGTCCGCGTCCGTCGTCCGGATGAAGCGGTCGTACGAGATCTTCAGTGCCTTGTCCATCGCCTCGAAGACGTCCGAGTTTCGCGATGCGAGTTCGGTGACGGGGATTCCCTCTTTGGTCGCCGTCTGCTGCATCTTCAAGCCGTGCTCGTCGGTGCCGGTGAGGAAGCGGACGTCGAAGCCGTCGAGACGCTTGAACCGGGCGATCGCGTCGGTCGAGATGTACTCGTAGGCGTGCCCGATGTGCGGGACGCCGTTCGGATACGCGATCGCGGTGGTGACGTAGAACGGCGGGCGGGAGGAATCAGGCGCAGTCATGGTGGCGCTAGTTTATAGGGCGTGAGCAAAGCCCGTCCCGCGCCCGAACCTCCGCAGCCCCTGTCGCCGCTCGTCGACGCCCACACACATCTCGATGCGTGCGGCGCGAGTGATGCCGCGGCTACCGCAGCGATCGTGGATCGGGCCGCGGCCGTGGGGGTCGGGCGCGTCGTCACCGTGGCCGACGACCTCGAGGCCGCCAGGTTCGCGGTTCGCGCCGCGCACTGGGACGAGCGCGTGTTCGCCGCCGTCGCGATCCATCCGACCCGCGCGAACAGCCTCGACGAGTCGACCCGGGCCGAGATCGAATCGCTCGCGGCCGACCCACGGTGTGTATCGGTGGGGGAGACCGGTCTGGATCTGTACTGGCCCGGCAAGCTCGACGGCTGCGCCGAGCCGGCAGAACAGGAAGAAGCCTTCCGGTGGCACATCGACCTCGCGAAGCGCCTGGGCAAGCCGCTCATGATCCACAATCGTGAGGCCGACGCGGACCTGCTGCGTGTCCTCCACGCCGAAGGTGCACCGGAGACAGTGATCTTCCACTGCTTCTCGTCGGACGCGGACATGGCACGTAAATGCGTCGACGCCGGGTACGTGCTCAGTTTCTCGGGCACAGTCAGTTTCAAGAACGCGAAGGCACTGCGCGAGGCTGCAACCCTCGTGCCCCCGGAACTCGTCCTGGTCGAGACCGACGCACCGTTCCTGACACCGCACCCGTTCCGCGGTGCGCCCAACGAGTCGTACTGCCTGCCCTACACGGTGCGTGCGCTCGCGGAGGTCCGCGGCGAGAGCGCCGAGGATCTCGCGGCGGCTACGACAGCGAACGCCGAACGGGTGTACCGACTTTCGTGAACGTGGCTCACCGGGGCGGCGTCCGCGTGAGACCGTAGGTCATGCGCAGTTTCGTCTACACCTCTCATCCGTCCCGGGTGATCTTCGGCGCGGGTCGCGCGGCGGGTATCGCCGACGAGGTGCGTCGATTGCGCGCTTCCCGGGTGCTGCTGCTCGCAGGCCGGCACGTGACCACCCAAGCCGCCCAGATCGAGGAGTCGCTCGGTTCGCTGCTGGTCGACCGTTTCGACGGTGCGGTGATGCATACGCCGGTCGCGGTGACCGAACGCGTGCTCGTGCGGATGGCCGAGCACGATATCGACGCGATCGTCGCGGTGGGTGGCGGCTCGACGACCGGTCTTGCGAAAGCTCTCGCATTTCGTAGTGGGGTCGACCAGGTGATCCTGCCGACCACCTTCGCCGGTTCGGAGGTCACCCCGGTGCTCGGGGAGACCAGCGGGGGAACGAAGGTGACGCGGTCGTCGCCGCACATCCAGCCGGAGACGGTGATCTACGACGTCGACTTCACCGCCGGTATGCCGATTCCCTTGGCTGTGACCAGCGCGATCAACGCCCTGGCCCACGCGGTCGAAGCTATGTATGCCGAGAATGCGAACCCGATCGTCGATGCGCTGGCACTCGAGGCGATCACGGCGATCGGGCGCGGCATCCCCTTGCTGGGGGCAGATCTCGCCGACCCGGAGGGCAGATCCGACCTGTTGCTGGCAGCGTGGCTGGCGGGGACATGTCTCGCGTCGGTCGGGATGGGCCTGCACCACAAGATCTGCCACGTGCTCGGCGGGTCGTTCGGATTGCCTCACGCTCCTGTACACACGGTGGTGTTGCCGCACGTCATGGCGTACAACGCGGCGTCGGTGCCGCGCGTGATGGACAGGATCGCCGACGCGCTGATCACTGCGACGGCACCTGCCGGGGTGTACGACCTGATCGCGGCGGCAGGAGGTCCGACGACCCTGGCCGAGCTGGGTATGGCCGAAGCGGACCTCGACGAGGCTGCGCGCCTGGTGACGGAGAAGACGTACCCCAATCCGCGGGAGGTGACCCGTGTGGGTGTGCGGCGTCTGCTGGGGGAGGCCCTCGCGGGCACCAGGCCTGAGTGAGGCACCCCCGCATGGTTGAACCTACAACTACCTTTGCTAGCTTGGTTGTCGCGTCAACCATTTGTCGCGTCAAGCGCTGAGGCCGTCGGCCTCGCCCATCGAAAGGTCCTCTGTGAACAGCACGCTCGCTCGCGACATCGGCATCCTGGTCGCCCGTCTCGGCATCGGCATCATCTTCTTGGTCCACGGCCTCCAGAAGCTCAATGTCTGGGGATACGAGGGCACCAAGGCCGGCTTCGAGGGTATGGGTGCACCGGTCCCCGCCGTCACCGCGTTCGTGGCCACGTGGGTGGAGGTGCTCGGCGGTCTCGCCCTGATCCTCGGCGTCTTCGTCCCGGTGTTCGGGGTCCTGCTGTTCCTCGTCATGGCAGGTGCCTTCTTCGTTGCGCACGTGGACAACGGCGTGTACGCCGCCGACGGCGGGTTCGAGCTCGTCACCGCGCTCGGGCTCGGGGCGTTGTTGCTCGCCGTCGTCGGGGCGGGTGCATTCAGTATCGACCGCTTCCTGGCGCCGAAGATTCCGCTTCTCCGCGCCGCGTAACCGCGAGTGCGACGAGAGGCTGCGGGTGTATCGCCCGCAGCCTCTTTCCTTTTTTGTCCGGTTTCTGCAGATTCGGCGTATTTGTCGTCGAATGATCCGTGAAATGCAACCGCCTATCCGATGGCTGTAAGGCGTGTCACAAAGCCTCTGATATCGGACATTCGAACCGCTCTCGGACGCTACTTATTCGTCGGCCCTCAATCACGAATAGTAACCTCGGTATTCTCGGAGTAAGTGCAGGTAGAGGGCATCAGGTTGCCATAACAATATCGGTTCGTTACCGTGCTGTAATCACCGTCGTCTTCTGACTGGAATTGTTGTGTCACCTCTCACTAAGATCAACTCTACGAAATCCCCGGTGTTATTCGCCGTGATCGCCGCACTGCTTGTGACTCTTGTGGCGGGTGGGATAACAGCGGTCGTCAAGCACAAAGACTTGACGCTCGACATCGACGGAGAGACCAGGGCCTTCGGGACCATGAGCTCGACCGTCGGCGACGTTCTCGAGGACGCCGGCTACGCCGTCGGCGAGCACGATGTCGTCGCGCCCGCTGTCGATGCGAAGGTCTCCGACGGCGACACGCTCGTGCTGCGCCGGGCCCGGGAGGTTCAGCTCACCGTGGACGGCGAGAGCCGCTCGGTGTGGACGACGGCACTCACGGTCGACGAGGCGCTCGACCAGTTCCGGCTGGGCGACGACGTCTACGTGTCGGCATCACGTTCGCATCGTCTTCCGCTCGAAGGCCAAGACCTCGAAGTCGTCAACCCCAAGAACGTGCGGCTGGCCGACAACGGCGCCCCCGCCGCCGAGCTGCGAGTTGCAGCGCCCACCGTGGGTGACCTCCTCGAGAGCCGGAACCTGAAGCTCGAGCAGGCCGACTCGGTGAATCCTCCGCTCGACACCCGGCTGGACGAGGGCATGGAGATCGTGGTGACCCGCGACCGCGTCGAGTCCCGCACCGAACGACAGCCGATCGCCCAGCCCGAGAATCGGATCGACGACGCCGGCATGTTCGAAGGCGAAGTCGCACACGATCACCCGGGCGTGCCCGGCGAGCGTGAGGTCACTTTCGACGTGCACATCGTCAACGGTGTCGAGGTCGGCCGCACGGAAACCGCTTCCGGCGTCGTGACCGAGCCTGCTCCCGCCGTGGTGCGCGTGGGCACCAAGCCCAAGCCCGCTCCGCCTGCCGTTCCCGCATCGGGTCGTGGCTCGACCTGGGATTCCCTGGCTCAGTGCGAGGCGACCGGCAACTGGGCCGCCAACACCGGAAACGGCTTCTACGGCGGTCTCCAGTTCACGCAGCAGACCTGGGCCGCATTCGGCGGAACCCAGTACGCTCCGCGAGCCGATCTCGCGACCCGCGAGCAGCAGATCGCGGTTGCCGAGAAGGTTCAGGCCGGTCAGGGCTGGGGTGCGTGGCCTTCGTGCACCAGCAAGCTCGGGCTGCGCTGAGTGCTCCCGATGACCTCGCGGTGCGCATGACGCCCCCGCCTGTGCGCTAGGTTCGCCTCGTGCCAGCAGATTCTCCAGACGCCACCCCGGCTTCTCCCCGCGGCCTCGCCGCATTGCTCGGACCCGCAGAGGTCCGCGCGCTTGCGGAGGAGTTCGGGGTGCGTCCGACCAAACAACTCGGTCAGAACTTCGTCCACGACGCCAACACGGTGCGTCGCATCGTGAATGTCGCCGGCGTCGGCCGCGACGATGTGGTGCTCGAGGTGGGGCCCGGCCTCGGTTCTCTCACCCTCGCCCTGCTCGACGTCGTCGATCGTGTGGTGGCCGTCGAGCTCGATCCGCGGCTCGCCGAGCGTCTTCCCGGCACGGTCGCCGAGCGCGCGCCCGAGCTGGCAGATCGTCTCGACGTCGTCCACATGGATGCGATGAAGGTTCTGCCGGGTGACCTCCCGGCGATGCCGACCGCGTTGGTGGCGAACCTGCCCTACAACGTCGCGGTGCCGGTTCTCCTTCACTTGTTCTCTGAATTCCCTTCGCTGCGTACAGCATTGGTCATGGTTCAGTCCGAGGTCGCCGATCGGCTCGCGGCCGAGCCGGGCGGGCGGATCTACGGGGTGCCGAGTGTGAAAGCGCGCTTCTTCGGTGATGTCCGACGCGCGGGCGCCGTTGGGCGTGCGGTCTTCTGGCCGGTACCGAAGGTCGAGTCCGGGCTGGTCCGCGTCGATCGGTACGCCGAGCCGCCGTGGCCCACCGACGCTGCGTCGCGCAAGAAGGTGTTCGCTGCGATCGATGCCGCATTTGCCCAGCGCCGCAAGACTTTACGTGCCGCGCTCAGTACCTGGGCGGGGTCTCCCGCGGAGGCGGAGCGTCGTCTGGTCGCCGCCGGAATCGACCCGTCCGCTCGCGGCGAGAAGCTCGATGCGGCCGCATTCGTACGACTCGCGTCCGTCGAGTAAGAATGTGATCCGGGTCACCAGCACTGGTGCGGCGAGGTCGTCGTGTGATCTACTGATCTCGGTCGTTGGATATTGTGTTTGTGGTTAGCCCCTCGCACATTTCTGGTTGCGAGCGGATGCGATAGCCCCCACGGAATCGTTTCAATCGTTTTAGTGACAGACCCGGGAGGCACACAGTCTCCCGACGAGACAGGACAGTCTTTGCGCGTCCTGCCTGCTTAAGGAAACAGAATGACTGAAGGTACCGTGAAGTGGTTCAACGGCGAAAAGGGCTTCGGCTTCATTGCTCCGGCCGATGGATCCGCTGACGTCTTCGTGCACTTCTCCGAGATCCAGGGTGGCGGCTTCCGCACCCTCGAGGAGAACCAGCGCGTGAGCTTCGAGATCGGCCAGGGCCAGAAGGGCCCGCAGGCCACCGGCGTCACCGTTATCGGCTGACACCA
>NZ_BDAM01000005.1 GCF_001895045.1 Rhodococcus coprophilus NBRC 100603
CGGCTTCCGCACCCTCGAGGAGAACCAGCGCGTGAGCTTCGAGATCGGCCAGGGCCAGAAGGGCCCGCAGGCCACCGGCGTCACCGTTATCGGCTGACACCAACTTTCTCCGGCTGGGGCCGGCACCCGCTTCGGGTGCCGGCCCCAGCTGTATTTCTCAGGGGCCCGACGACTCCTGGCAGAGGTCACGCCCGCAGATACCGCTCCGCGATCACGGTGTGACGACGGGCGGCCAGACCACAGGCGTCGCGCAGTTCCGGGGGATCGAGGACGGTGAAGTCCACCTCGAATGCTGCGAGCCAGTCGGCAATCGACTCGAGGGAACTCCCTCCCAGCCCGAGCGCGCAGTGCTCGTCGTCCACCGGCTCGATCGTGCCCCACCAGCCGTCCACTCGCGGCGCGACCGTGTCGAACGGCGCATGCAGGAGCACCCTGGCGGTGACGGACGAGGTTCCCCTCATGATTCCTCGCGCGACGAACTCCGCAGCCCCGCCGGGTGGCAGTTCCCGAGGGGTGAAGCGGGGACCGGTGGGAGTTTTGGGGTCCATCCGATCCAGGCGGAACGAACGCCACCCGTCCCGCTGGAGATCCCACGCCACGAGGTACCAGCGCACTCCGGAGCGCACCACCCGGTGCGGCTCGACCTCGCGCCGAGACGACGCCCCGTCGTGGGTGCGGTAGTCGAAGCGCAACCGCTCGTGTGCGTGACACACGGCCGCGACGGTGGTCAGCAAGCCCGCATCCACCGCCGACTCGGCGGGGCCGCGGTCGACGACGTCCACCTGTAGCGCCTCGAGCCGGGAGCGGATGCGCGACGGCATGACCTGCCGCAGTTTCGCGAGCGCGCGGGTTTCGGCGTCGCCGATCCCGCTGACCGAGTGTGTGGCACCCGATCGCAGCGCCAACGCGACGGCGACGACCTCGTCGTCGTCCAGCAGCAGGGGAGGCATCTCGGCGCCCGTGCCGAGCCGGTAACCACCACCTACTCCGACCGTCGAGTCCACCGGATAGCCGAGGTCCCGTAGCTTCTCGACGTCGCGACGGACGGTTCTCGGGGTGATCCGGAGGCGGTCGGCAAGTTCGGTGCCGGACCACTCCCGCCGCATCTGCAGAAGCGACAGCAGTCGCAGCAATCGGGCCGAGGTTTCGCGCATGGTCCGACCATCGCACGAATTGCGGACCGATCCTGTCCTCATGAGCGCGAAGTGCCTCCTTCGATAGGACGGTGGTCCTCGGGATCTGAGGCCGCCACCCCGATCCACCCGCTCACCGAGCGGCGGTCCGGGTCCTCGTCGCCGCGCGGGTAAGCTGTGTACTCGTGCTTTCCGTCGTCCCGGCTCCCGTCATCGTGCGAGCCCCGTCCAAGGTCAACCTGCATCTGGCGGTCGGCGATCTGCGCCCCGACGGTTACCACGATCTGCACACCGTATTCCAGGCATTGTCGCTCTACGACGAGGTTTCGGTGGTGGGCGCGGACAAGCTCAGCGTGCACGTCTCCGGTGCCGACGCCGGCGCGGTGCCCACCGATTCGACCAACCTCGCGTGGCGCGCCGCAGAACTGCTCGCCGAACGCGCCGGCCGTGCGCCCGAGGTGGCGATCACCATCGCCAAGGGCATTCCCGTCGCAGGGGGGATGGCAGGCGGCAGTGCTGATGCGGCCGCGACCCTCGTCGCCCTCGACGCTCTGTGGGGACTGGGGGCCTCGCGCGACGAACTCGACGGGTTCGCGGCGCAACTCGGCAGCGATGTGCCGTTCTGCTTGCACGGCGGAACTGCACTCGGCACCGGTCGCGGCGAACGACTCGTGCCCGTGCTCACCCGCGGAACCTTCCACTGGGTCCTGGCGCTGGCCAAGGGCGGGTTGTCCACACCTGTGGTCTTCCGCGAGCTCGACAGACTGCGCGAGAGCGGCGATCCTCACCGCGTCGGCGACTCCGACGACGTGCTGTCGGCACTCGCTTCCGGCGACCCGCACGAACTCGCACCGCTGCTCGGCAACGATCTGCAGGCCGCAGCGCTGTCGCTCGATCCCAAACTTCGTCGCACGCTCCGAGCGGGCATCGACGCGGGAGCCCTCGCTGGCCTGGTGTCCGGCTCCGGACCGACCTGCGCATTCCTCGTCGCCGACCATCACGCGGCCGTCACCGTCAGCGCCGAACTGGCCGGGGCCGGGGTGTGCCGCACCGTCCGCGTCGCGTCCGGCCCGGTTCCGGGCGCCCGCGTCGTGGCCGACACCGACACCGCACATCACTGAACACTCCGGAAGGCATTGCTCCACGTGGCGAATCTGATCAATCTCGAACAGGTCTCGAAGTCCTTCGGCGTCAAGCCGTTGCTCGAATCGGTGTCTCTCGGCGTGGAGGAGGGCGAACGCATCGGTGTGGTCGGTCTCAACGGCGGTGGCAAGACCACGATGCTCGAGGTCCTCGCCGGCATCGAAGAACCCGACTCCGGCCGCGTGAGCCGGGTCGGCGGTCTTCGGATGGCGGTGGTGACCCAGCGCGGAGTGCTGCCCCCCGGGTCCTCGGTCGCAGACGTGGTTCTCGGTCCCCTCGGCGTCGCAGACCACGAATGGGCCGGCGACTCCCGGATCCGGTCGGTGCTGACCGGCATCGGCATCGACAAACTCGGTCTCGATGCGGTGGTGGACGGACTGTCGGGCGGTGAGCGCCGCCGCGTCGCACTCGCGGCCGCTCTCGTTCAGGATCTCGATCTGCTGGTCCTCGACGAGCCCACCAACCACCTCGACGTCGAGGGAGTCCAGTGGCTCGCCGAGCACCTCATCTCGCGGCGCAGCGCCCTCGTCGTCGTGACGCACGATCGCTGGTTCCTCGACACGGTCGCCACCCGGACCTGGGAGGTCGTCGGCGGCAAGGTCGAAAGCTACGAGGGTGGCTACAACGACTGGATCTTCGCGCGGGCCGAACGGTCGCGGCAGGCCGATGCCATGGAGGAACGGCGCCAGAATCTCGCTCGCAAGGAACTGGCGTGGTTGCGGCGCGGCGCTCCGGCCCGCACGTCCAAGCCCCGCTACCGCATCGAGTCCGCGGAAGCGCTGATCGCGAACGTGCCACCACCGCGCGATTCGGTGGCACTGGCCTCGTTCGCGAAACGACGGCTCGGCCGCGTCGTCATCGAACTCGAGAACGCGACCCTGACCACCCCGGACGGCCGTGAACTCGTACACGACCTGACGTGGCGGCTCGGGCCCGGAGAGCGGATCGGCCTGGTCGGCGTCAACGGGTCGGGCAAGACGACCCTGTTGCGTACTCTCGCCGGCGAACTCGAACCGGCGTCGGGGCGGCGCATCCAGGGTCAGACCGTCGAAATCGGCTGGCTGCGGCAGGAACTCGACGACCTTCCCACCGACATGCGCGTTCTCGACGCCGTCAAGGACGTGGCCGAGCGGATCATGCTGGGCGACAAGGAAGTCTCGGCCGGGCAGCTCGCCGAGCGGCTGGGTTTCACTCCCGCACGCCAGCGCACGCCCGTCGGGGACCTGTCCGGAGGCGAGCGGCGACGACTGCAGCTCACGCGGGTGCTCATGGCCGAGCCTAACGTTCTCCTGCTCGACGAGCCCACCAACGATCTCGACATCGATACGTTGCAGCAGCTCGAGGACCTGCTCGACGGCTGGGCCGGAACCCTCGTCGTCATCAGTCACGACCGCTTCCTGATCGAACGCCTCTGTGATTCGACGTGGGCGTTGTTCGGCGACGGCAAGCTCACCAACCTTCCCGGCGGTATCGAGGAATACCTCCGCCGGCGCGCGGCGATGGGCGACGAAGGCGTGGTGTCGGTCGCGTCGACGGTGTCCAAGCCGGGTGACGGGGGAGCGGCGCCGGCGAAGCGCGACGGCGCCGCGGACCGGGCGGCCCGCAAGGAACTCTCACGCCTCGAGCGTGCGATCGCCAAACTCGACGAGCGTGAGGCGAAGTTGCACGTGCGCTTGGCCGAGGCGGCCACCGACCCGGACAAGCTGCAGAAGCTCGACGCCGAACTGCGTGAAGTGGTGGCGGAGAAGGAAGCCGCCGAGGAGCAGTGGATGGAACTCGCCGACGACGTGGGCTGAGCCGACAGGGATTCGACGGCTCGGGGTCTTGACCTCGAGTCGGCTCGAGGTCGGAACATGGGTGTCGTCGATGACAGCACCTGTGAAGGAGAATCCATGACCTCGACCGAATCGTCTCGATCATATTCTGTTCCAACGGGTTTACGCAGTATGGGTGCGCCGGTGACAGTGGCGGCGACCGTGCTGGCTGCGCTGGTGGTCAATCTCGTGTTGTGGCTCGCCGGACTCGTCGCCGGTGGTTCGTTCGAGTACACCGACGCCGGTACGGTGTCCGCTGCGGCACCCGCTGGTGTCGTGCTGATGACGGTGGTCCCGCTGGCAGCAGGTCTCACTGTTGCCACCCTGCTCGGCCTGTGGTGGCGGGGCTTCCTGCGTGTCGCGCAGGTCGTCGGTGTGGTGCTGCCGCTCGCTACGATCCAGGGAACGGCCGCGGCCGATTTCGACGGCGCGAGCACCGTTGCGCTGGCGGCGATGCACGTGGTGATCGCGATTGCCGCAGTAGCGGGGCTCGAAGTTCTGCGACGCAGAAGCGATCCCGGGAGCCGGGAGGGCGAGCGCTGAGACCGACCTGCCGACGGCCGGAATCCTCGGCCGTCGGCATATCGGGGGGGGGGGGGGTTACAGACCCAGCAGCTTGCTGATGATCTCGTTCATGATTTCGGTGGTGCCACCGCCGATTCCGAGGACACGGGCGTCGCGGAAGTGACGCTCGACCTCGCTTTCGCGCATGAGTCCGATGCCGCCGGCGAGCTGAACCGCTTCCATGACGGCGGTGTCGCAGACCTTCACCGCGTTGTTCTTGGCCATCGAGGTCTCGAGGAGCATGCCCTCACCGTTGACCCAGCGTTCTGCAACCGAACGGCAGAACGTCTGTGCGGCAGTGATTTCGGTGGCAAGATCGGCGAGACGATGCCGCACGACCTGACGCTTGGACAGCGGACGACCCATGGTCTCCCGGGACTTGACCCACTCGACGGTCAGGTCGAAGCAGCGCTGTGCGGTGGCCACGGCCTGGAAGGCCAGCGACAGTCGCTCACCCTGGAACTGCTGAGCGATCTGGCCGAAGGCCGAGTTCTCCGCACCGATGAGATTCGACGCCGGGACCCGCACGTCGTCGTAGAACAGTTCGGCGGTGTCCGAGCACAGCCAGCCCATCTTGTCGAGCTTGCGCGAGACCGTGAAACCCGGTGTGTCGGTAGGGACGACGATCAGCGAGATGCCGCCGGCTCCGGCGTCGCCGGTCCTGACGGCGGTGGTGACGAAGTCCGCGCGGGTGCCGGAGGTGATATAGAGCTTGGCACCGTTGATGACGTAGTCGTCACCGTCGCGACGCGCGGTGGTGCGGATGTTCGCGACGTCCGAACCTCCACTGGGCTCGGTGATCGCGAGCGCACCGATCTTCGTGCCCTCGAGTGCGGGACGCGCGTATCGATCGATGAGGTCGGTGTTGCCGGACGCGATGATGTGCGGGGTCGCGATGCCGTGGCTGAACAGTGCCGAAATCAGGCCCGACGATCCACCCGACAGGATGATCTGCTCGAGGATGGTGAGCATGTCGAGGGCGTTGCCGCCGGAACCGCCGTGCTCCTCGGCGACGGATGCGCCGAGCAGTCCGGCTTCGGCCGCCTTGCGATGGAGTTCGCGCGGAATCGCACCCTCACGCTCCCATGTGTCGAGATGGGGAACGATCTCCTTGCGAGTGAAGTCGGCGGCGAGCTGCCGCAGCGCCTTCTGTTCGTCGGTGTCCCAGCGCAGGACTTCGGTGGTGGTCATCGTCATTCGCCCTTCCAGACGGGTTCGCGCTTCTGCATGAAGGCCATGACGCCTTCGAGGGTGTCGGCGCTGGTCGTCAGCCGCGCGAGGGCTTTCTCGGTCAGTTCCCACGACTGGTCTTCCGACGAAACATGCCCGTCGACGATGCCGCGGGCAACGGTCTTGCTCGCCTGCACGGCCAGGGGCGCTCCGGTGGCGATCTGCGCGGCAAGATCGAGTGCGGTGGTCAGCACGTCGGCCTGCGGCACGACGCGATTGACGAGGCCCCAGCGCAGCGCCTCGGCCGCCGGCATCGGCTTACCGGTGAGGACGAGTTCCATCGCGATCGCCCGAGGAATCGCCTGCCCGATGCGGAACACGCCGCCCGCTCCGGCGATCAGCCCCCGATGAACTTCGGGGAGGCCGAATTCCGCTGTCTCGGAGGCGACCACGAGATCGCTTGCGAGGGCCAGTTCGGTGCCGCCGCCGAGTGCGGTGCCGTTCACCGCGGCGATGATCGGCTTCGCGATGTGATGCTTGACGACGCCCGCGAATCCCCAGTGCGCCGTGTCGGGGGGAGTGACACCGTCCGGGCCGGCCGTGCCGAGTGCCTTCAGGTCGGCTCCGCCGCAGAACACGGCGTCGCCGGCGCCGGTGAGGACCACGGCGCGCACGGTGCGGTCGTCGGCTGCGCGTTCCCATGCCTCTCCGAGCGCGCGGTGCACGTCGGCGTTGATGCTGTTGGCGGCCTTGGGGCGGTTGATGGTGACGATCAGCGTGTGGTCGCGCTGTTCGACGAGAACGATCGGTTCGGTCACTGCGTGTGCTCCTCGGAGGAAGTGGTCTCGATGCGGGCAACGGTGAGTTGCCCGCCGTTGTCGGTCACGTGCACGACGGTGCCGATGAGGTCCGCGCCGGCCGAGAGGATCGCGGCACCCGCCGCGTCGGTGTGGCCCGACACCCGCCTGCCGTCGGGTGTGGTGCCGACGAGGAATCCGACGGACGGGTTGCCGTCACGTCCGTATTCGGCGGTGGCGGTGACGATCTCGACGTCGCCGGTGTAGTCCTGGGCCGATTCGGGTGCGGTCGGGGGCAGCTGGACCGGTTCGGGGTCTCCCACGTACCCGTCGGTGTGCGGGGCACATCCGAGGACGACGACGTGCTGGTACGTCAGGTATCCGCCGTTGCCGTGCACGAGGGCGAGTTCACCGTCCCGGCGGAGTCGCTGTGCGACCGCGACGATCGAGTGCAGCGTGTAGCTGTTGAGCGGTCCGCCGAAGAACGAGTGCCCGCCGGTGACGGACGGCACCGTGTCGCGCGGCAGGCCCAGGTGCTCGACGAGCAGTTTGGGGACCACCGGGAAACAGCTGTACGCGTCGACGATGTCGAAGTCTTCGGGTTTGAGATCGGTGGCGGCGAGGGCGCGGCGCAGGGAATCCGCCAGGGCGGCGGACCGGCCGAGATCGCCGCGGGCGAGGACGTCCGGCGTATCCGTGGCTCCGGCGCCACCCCAGACGTAGAGCACGTGGTCGTCGGCGACGCCGAGTTCCCGTGCCGTCGCGAGAGAGGTGACGACAACGGCGGCGGCCTGGTCGACGAACGGCATCGCGTTGCACAGCAGCGGATACGGGTCGGTGACCATGCGGTTGCCGGGCCCGGGGTTCCGGATGTCGTCGGCGGTCCGCAGGGTGGGGTTCCAGGCGGCCGGGTTGTTGCCGGCGATCTCGGAGAAGGCAGCGTAGAGCTGGGCGGACCAGTCGATCGACTCCTCACGCGTGTGCCCGAGGTCGTGGCTGAGCCGGTTCTCGAAGAGGGGGTAGACGCGGGTCGGTGCGATCAGTCCCGCGCGCTGCATGGCCGGGCTGCCCAGGTCGTCCGGGTCGAATGCGGGCGGGCCGCCGGGAGCGGTCGTCCAGCCGAGGGACGCCGGGTCGGTGCCCGCCTTGAACGCGTTGGTCACCGAGGCCTGTGCTTCGCCGCCGACGAGCAGCGCGACGGTGCTCGTGCCGTCGGCGATGTCGTGGGCGATGCGATCGAGCAGTGCTGCCGGCCAGTGTCCGCCGATGGGCGTGGTGGACGTGTGGACGGGTGCGGCCCCGAGTCGTTCGCCGAGGAGGCCCGGCAGATCGTCGTAGGACCAGCTTGCAGTCTTGACCGCCCGGATGGTGTCGATGCGCGAGACGAGGTCGTCGCGTGCGACACCGGTGTCGGTAAGGGCGGCCGCGGTGGCCTCGTGGATGAGGTCGAGCGGTTCGCGTGGGTCGGCGGGCGAGCCGGCGCGGCCGGAGCGCAGGTCGCCGACGCCGATCACGACCGGCACCCGGGTGGGGTCTGTCATGGCGTTCCTTCGAATACTTCGTCGGGGAGGGACGGGGACGCCCACAGCCTAATACGGACAATTTCAGTCTGTAAATATGGAGGAGGTCTGGCACACTCGGGTGGTGACCGATGTAGCACCCCCTCGACGCCGTGGCCGGCCGCGCGACGCGGACCTCGAGGATCGAGTCTTCGACGCGGTACTGGAGGTGTACTCCGAGACGAGCTGGCGGGGATTCACCCTCGATGCGGTCGGCCGGCGCGCACGGGTGGGCCGAGCCGCCCTCTACCGCCGATGGGCGAGCAAGGACGATCTGCTCGTCCAGGCGCTCGAGGCGCGCAGTCCCCTGCCGGTGCCGATCGACACCGGAGATCTCCGATCCGACCTCGTCGAACTCGCGCGCCAGTTGTTGCAGGGCTATCGCACGACACCGGGACTGGTCAGTCTCCGGGTCGCGCTCGACGCCCGGGTCAATCCGGAGTTGCTGGCGCGGCTGACCCACACGCTGAACAAGAGCCGTCTGCTCGCCGCACGCACGATCGTGCACAGGGCGGTCGAGCGCGGCGATCTGCCGCCGGACACTTCGGCGACGCTGCTGCTGGAATTGGTGACCGGCGCGGTCCTGAGTCACGCGCTGTTCGCCCTGACGACCCCCGAGCCGGCCGAAGACGACGCGTACGCCGAACTCGTCGTGGAGACCACGGTCCGGGGACTTCGCCCTGCGCCGTGATCCGGCTTTCGTGCTGTGACCGAAACGCAATCGATGCCCGCCGTGAGTCTCCGAATTGCGCGCCCGCGGAGACAATTCCGGACTAGCCTGAGACGGGTACCTGCAGGTACCTCGTGACGGGAGGCCCGGCGATGGATCTGGCGGCGGTGGCGGAGGTCGAGCGGCTGAAGTACCGCTACTTGCGCTCGCTGGATACGAAATCGTGGATCGAACTGTCCGACACCCTCATGCCCGACGCCACGGCCGTGTACGGCGAACATCTCAGTTTCGAGTCGCGCGACGCCTTTCTCGGTTTCCTCGAGAACACGCTCGGCAACCGGATGGTCACCGAGCACCAGTGCAGTCACCCCGAGATCGAGATCTCGGCCGACGGCACCAGCGCCACCGGGGTGTGGCTGCTGGCCGACACGATCATGGTGCCCGAGGACGGAATGGTGCTGCGCGGGTCGGCGCATTACTTCGACCGGTACGTCCTGGGCGACGACGGCAAATGGCGCATCGCCCACACCGGCTACGAACGTAACTGGGAGACGGTGACTTTCTTGACAGACCTGCCGAACTTCCGGTTGACCACCAACCGGTGGGCGATGCTGTCGAACCAGCCTCGCGCCTCGTAATCGAACGGAGATCCTTCGCAGATGTCGACCAGCTCCGACGACGGCTTCCCGGCCGCCGGCGCCCTGCCGTACCTCACCGTCTCCAAGGCGTGGGAGGCAATCGATTGGTACACCGGCGTTTTCGGCGCCGCACTCGTCGCTGACCCGGTGGTGATGGAGGACGGACGGATCGGCCACGCCGAGCTGAGCTTTCCCACCGGCATGGTGTACCTCGCGGAGGAGTTTCCCGAGATGGGACTCACGGCGCCGCAGGCCGGTGCATCGTCGGTGAGTCTGATGCTTCCGGTCGCCGACGCCGACGCCGTTCTCGCCCGTGCCCGCACCGCCGGTGGTGCGGTGGAACGATGGATCAACGAAAGCCACGGGCATCGCAACGCGACCCTGCTCGACCCGTTCGGTCACCGGTGGATGCTCGTGGGGCCGCTCACCGGCGATTCCGCCACGGGTGAGGACTGAGACCGGCGACGTCACCGGGCGAGGCGGGTCGTTACCCTTCCGCTGTGGCCGAGATCCCGCACCTCGAGCAGTTCCCCGACGTTCGCGCCTGGGTCAGGGCGATTCCTGTCTCGACCACTGCGCCTCCCCCGGGGCCCGAGGCTACCCCGCGACCACAGGATCTGTTCCTGCGCTGGCTGACCGACGCCGTCGACGCCGGTCTCGGGGAGCCGCACGCAGCGACGCTGTCCACGGTCGACGAGGACGGGTGGCCCGACGCCCGGGTGCTGCTGCTCAAGGATGTGACCGCGGAGGGCTGGTGGTTCTCCGGCGACGACCGGTCCCCGAAAGGTCGTCACCTCGGGACGACGCCTGCGGCGGCCCTGACGTTCTACTGGCGCGAGCACGGCCGTCAGGTCAGGCTGCGGGGTGCAGTCCACTCCGGCGACCGGGAGGTCTGTGCCCGCGACTTCGTCGAACGATCCACGCTCGCCCGTGCCGTTGCGTCGACCGGCAGGCAGAGCGCGGTCCTCGACGACCCGGGCGACTACGACCGGCTGGTGCAGGACAGGCTCGACACGCTGGAGGCGGACCCGGGCTGGGTTTCGCCCCACTGGACAGCCTGGTGCGTAGAGCCCGTGACCGTCGAGTTCTGGCAGGCAGATCCCGGTCGGCGGCACCGGCGACTGCGGTATCGCCGCGACGATTCGGGATGGACGCGCGAACAGCTGTTTCCGTAGCCCCGGAGGTGGTGCGCGCATACCGACATACCGCCCCGTGGCGGTAGGCTCCGGCCCGTGAACGACTCCTACATCCGCACACGCGTCGCCAATGGTGTCGGCGAAGTGCAACTCGACCGATCCGTCGCGCTCAACGCGCTCGACCGGTCGATGATCCACGACATGTATGCGCCGCTCGAGGCCTGGCGCGACGACCCCGACATCACGGCCGTATTGGTGACCAGCCTGTCCGATCGCGCGTTCTGCGCGGGCGGTGACATCAAGCCGGTACGCGAGGCAGCCGTGCAGGGAGACGCCGACGCCGTCCGAGGATACTTCTCCGACGAGTACCGGCTCGACCGCCTCGTCGCTACCTACCCCAAGCCGTACCTCGCATTGCTCGACGGCGTCACCATGGGCGGGGGACTCGGCATCTCCGTACACGGAGCCGTGCGCATCGCCACCGAGAAGTCGACCTTCGCAATGCCCGAAACCGCGATCGGCTTCATCCCCGATGTCGGGTCGAGCCATTTCCTTCCGCGGCTGCGCGGCACCACCGCCCGCTGCGACGCGGTCGGCATGTACCTGGGCGTCACCGGCGCCCGGATCGATGCCGGTGACGCGCTCGCGGTGGGCCTGGCGACGCATTACGTGCCGAGCGTGCGGATCGGTGAACTCGCAGACCGGATCCGAGCCGGACACTGGCAGGACGCACTCGACGCGTACGTCGAACCGGCACCGGAGTCGGATCTGGCGCGGCGCTTCACCGACATCGAGGCTGTCTTCGGCGACGGAACCGTGCTGGACATGCTCGCCCGGCTCACCGACGATCCGGGCATCGACTCCGCGTGGGCGCAGAAGACCCGCGACGCCTTGACCGCACTGTCGCCGACGAGCGTCTGGGTCACCGCCGAACTGCTGCGACGCGGCGCCGAAAGCACTTTGGAGGAGTGCTTCGCCCGCGAACTCGGGGTGGCGGTGCGGATCGCGCTCACCCCCGACTTCGCCGAGGGAGTGCGCTCCGTGCTCGTCGACAAGGACCGCCACCCGAAGTGGTCGCCGTCGTCGCTGGAGGCGGTCGATCAGACGGCGATCACGGCACTGCTCGACGCCTGACGGGTTCTTCCGGCGGCACGCACGCAGGTCGCGTCGCCGGGAACGAGGTCAGCGGGCGTGGCGCTGCGGTGTCTGCAGGTCCACCACGATGGGCTGACCACCGAGGGTCGCGTGGAGTTCGGGCTTCTCGAGCCCGCCGGCGAGGAGGTACTCGCCCAGAAGCGTGAGCAGTTCGTCGTTGTCGGACGTCGGGTCGGCGTTGCCGCCCGTGTTTCCCAACTCGGTCTGTGCGAGACGGGCCGCTATCCGGACCGAGGCCACACCCATCGCTTTGCGCCGCGAGGGGGTCGGTGCGGTGGTGACGGCTGTGCGGGCATCGTCCGATGCGGTTCCCGCACCGTTGACTGTGCCGTTCGTGCTGGTGCTGCTCACCGGGGTGGTCCCTTCGTCGAAGATGCCGGCGTCGACCCCGCCGGCCGGGGCGCGGTCGATCACGCGCTCGCTTTCGGTGCTCGCACCGCCGGCGCCGAGAGGGGACTCGTCGGAAGAATCCGGCCGGACCGAACCGGCAGAACCGGGACGAGTCGGGCCGGTGAGCGGCGTGCTGCTCGGCAACGGAGTACTCGGCAACGGATAGACGAAGGTACCCGACCGTTTCGGTCCTCCGGACCGTGCGGGTGCGTCACCCGGCTTGCCGGAGGGCAGGCCGTCCCCGGCCGAGGCCGGTGCGTCGTCGCTCATCGATTGCTCCTGATTCCGCCCGATACGTCGGATCGACGGAAGGGAAAGTATCAGTAAAGTCCGCCTGGTGCACCCAGCGGGTGCACCAGGCGGTAACGAGGTCAGTCCGTGGCGGCGACGAGTGGTTCGAGCGTGAGCTCGGGAAGTTCCTTCTGGATGTACTGCAGACGCCACTTGTCGCTGACGAGCGCGAGCAGCACGCCGTCGGATCGCATGAACACCTCGACCCCGCGCTGCCGGTTGAGTTCGTCGACCGAGTCGGCATCGGTGCGACGCGCGAGCGCGTAGCCCAGCGGCTCGATCTTCGGCTCGACGTTGTACTCGGCCTTCATCCGCGCCGCGACGACCTCGAACTGCATCGGACCGACTGCCGCCATGACCGGCGACGCGTCACCACGGATGTCGTTGCGCAGAATCTGCACGACACCCTCGGAGTCGAGCTGATCGACTGCCTTACGGAACTGCTTGTATTTCGAGGCGCTTTCGGCGCGCAGGATCGCGAAGTGCTCGGGTGCGAACGACGGAATCGGCGGGAACTCCACCTTTTTGTCGACGTACAGGGTGTGGCCCGGCGCAAGTGCGGTCGCGTTGACCAGACCCACCACGTCACCCGGGTAGGCGTTCTCCACCGTCGTGCGTTCGCGGCCGAACACGGTGAGCGCGTACTTGGTGGCGAACGGTTTTCCGGTCTGGGCATGCGTGACCACCATGCCGCGTTCGAACACACCCGACACGACGCGCATGAAGGCAAGCCGGTCCCGGTGCGCGGTGTCCATACCGGCCTGCACCTTGAACACGACGGCACTGAACGGGTCGTCGACGTTGCGCGGGTTGCCCTCGATGTCGAGCCGGGCGCGCGGCGGCGGTGCCAGCGAGACGAGGGTGTCGAGAATCTGGCGCACACCGAAGTTGAGCATCGCGGACGCGAAGATCACCGGGGAGGTCTGCCCGGCGAGGAACATCTCCTGGTCGTGGTCCTGGCCGCTCGCCGAGAGGAGTTCGGACTCCTCGGCGGCTTCGGTCCAGACCTCACCTTCCCGGTCGGACGCCTCGTCCGCGGTCAGGTGTTCCTCGGGGGCGATCTTCGCACCACCGGCGGTGCGGGTGAACTTGACGTACTCGGTGGCGATGCCGTCCTCACCGCGACGCAGCAGACCGCGGAAGTCGCCGGCGATACCGACCGGCCAGAACAGCGGCGTCGGGGTCAGGCCGATACGTTCGTCGATCTCGTCGAGCAGTTCGAGCGGCGCGCGGCCGGGCCGGTCCCACTTGTTGATGACGGTGATGACCGGAATGCCGCGGTGACGGCATACCTGGAACAGCTTGAGCGTCTGGGGCTCGAGACCCTTTGCGGCGTCGATGAGCATCACGGCCGCGTCGACGGCGGTCAGGACGCGGTAGGTGTCCTCCGAGAAGTCGGAGTGGCCGGGTGTGTCGACGAGGTTGATGACGTTGACCGTCTCGGACCCGTCATTACCGGCAGGCGACTCGGAAGAGGTGTAGTTGAACTGCAGCGCGGTGGAGCTGACGGAAATACCGCGCGCTTTCTCCATCTCCATCCAGTCGGAGACGGTGGACTTGCGCCCGGCCTTGCCGTGCACGGCACCCGCCTCCGAGATGACCTTCGCGTGCAGCGCGAGAGCCTCGGTGAGCGTGGACTTACCGGCGTCGGGGTGCGAGATGACTGCGAACGTGCGGCGACGCTGCGCCTCGGCACGCACTTCCTTACCTGATCTGGGCTTCGGGACTCCGGTGGATTCGCTGACGGCCGAAGCGGGCGGGGTGCTCAACGCGGAAAACCTCTCGAAGCGGGACTGGTGCGGCTGTCGCCGGCAACTCGTCAAGTTTACTCGGCGAGTCGTACGGTCTTCTCGGCCGGATTCGTTTGCCTCCGCCCGAGGTCTTGCTCAGTGGATGCGATTCTGGGCACCTTCGAGCCCTAGGCGCAGCAACAGTTCCACGGCGTCGGCGCCTTCCTCGCACCACACCGCGAGTTCCTTGCGCTCCGCCGCGGAGAAGGGCTTGAGTACGTAATCGGCGGGGTCCTGCCGGCCGGGGGGACGGCCGATGCCCAAGCGCACCCGCAGGTAGTCCTTGGTGCCGAGAGCCGACGACGTCGACCGCAGCCCGTTGTGCCCGTTCTCACCGCCGCCCTGCTTGAGCCTGATCGTCTCGAAATCCAGGTCGAGTTCGTCGTGGATCACCACGATGTTCGCCGGATCGACCGAGAAGAATTTGGCAAGGGCCGCGACCGGGCCACCGGAAAGATTCATGTACGTGCGGGGCTTGGCGATGATCACCTGGCGACCGTCGAGGCGTGCCTGGACGATGTCGGCATTGCTGCGCTTGTGAGCGCCGAACTTGCCGCCGACCCGCCCCGCCAGCACGTCGGCCACCATGAAGCCGATGTTGTGACGGGTGTTCTCGTACTTCGGTCCGGGGTTCCCCAGCCCGACGACGAGCGCGGTGTCCTCGCTCACGTGCATGTCCTTCCGTGTATCTACAACCACGTGCGGCGCGCCACCCCGGAGGATGACGCGCCGCACGAGTGATTTCGAGGTGAACCGGTGAAGGCTCAGGCCTCTTCTGCTGCTGCTGCTTCTTCTGCGGCGGGGGCCTCTTCTGCGCCCTCTTCGCCCTCGAGGTCGTCGGCGGACGGAGCCTCGACGATGTTCACGAGCAGCAACTCGGCATCGTCCTGGAGCACCGAGCCCGAAGGCAGTTCGACGCCACCGGCGAGGATCTGGGTACCGGCCTCGACGCCCTCGATGGAGATCTTGATCTCCTCGGGGAGGTTCATCGCGTCGGCCTCGATCTTGATGGTGCTGACCTCGTTGACGACCAGCGTGCCGCTTGCAGCCTCGCCCTCGAGAACGACGGGTACCTCGACGGTGACCTTCTCGCCACGCTTGACGACGAGCAGGTCGGCATGCTCGATGTAGCGGCGGATCGGGTGGACGACGACGGACTTGGTCAGCGCGAGCTGCTCGGTGCCGTCGATGTCCAGGGTCAGGATGGCGTTGGTGCCGTGGGCACGGAGGACGGCGGCGAACTCACGCGAGGGGAGCGCGAGGTGCTGCGGGTCGGTGTTGTGGCCGTACAGAACGGCGGGGACCTGACCGTCGCGACGGGCGCGGCGCGCGGCGCCCTTGCCGAACTCGGTGCGGACGCTGGCTACGAGATTGTTCTCGTCGGACATGATGAAAAGGCTCCTACGCTGATGGCACTTCGTGGTCGGGTGTTCTCGGCGAGTGGGCCGGCACGCGCGACGGGAGCAAGTGCTCATCAAGCCGCGGCCGCGTCGATCACGGTGATCCGAAACATCTGCGGTTCACCCTCGCCGAGACAACTTGATCCACTCTACCGGATTGCGCAGATCGACGCGAACCCGCGCAGGTGGAGACGGTTTCACCTCGCGGCGAGCGTACGGACGGCGGCCAGGAACCGGTCCACGTCGGCGGGAGAGACGAAGTAGTGAGGGGAGGCCCGGACCACCGCTTCGAGATGCCGTGCGGACATGTCGAGCAGGGTGGAACTGCGATGGCTGACCGTCACGGTCACCGACTGCTCTGCGAGCGCATCCCGCAACGCGCCCGGGTCCCAGCCGCCCACCGTGAAGGAGACGATCCCGCTGCGCCGGTCGCCGAGATCTCGCACCGTCACCCCCGGTATGCGGTCGAGGCCGTCGCGTAGGTGCTCGGCGCGGTAACCGACCGCCTCGGCCACCTCGTCGATCCCGAGACCGAGCAGGTAGTCGACTGCTGCGCCCAGCCCGAGCCTGGCCGCGACGTCGGCCTCCCACATCTCGAAGCGGTTGGCGTCCGGGGCGTATTCGTACTCGCCGGGGGCAGTCCAAACGGCGCTGTGCAGATCGATCATGGCGGGCTCGAGTTCGCGGATCAGCCGGGGCCGGACGTACAGAAAGCCCGTGCCGCGCGGTCCGCGAAGCCACTTGCGACCGGTGCCCGAGAGCGCATCGACATCCAGTTCGCCGGCATCGACCGGCAACTGGCCCACCGACTGGCACGCGTCGAGCAATACCAGCGCACCCACCGCATGAGCGGCATCGGCCACTTCGCGTACGGGGTTGACGAGCCCTCCGTTGGTGGGGGCATGCACCACCGACACCAGCCGGACGCGTTCGTCGAGCATCCCGGTCAGCGCGTCGAGGTCGATACGCCCGGACGGATCGGACGGCACCACCTCGACCTGCGCACCGGTGGTTCGCGCGCGCTGAAGTGCCGCCACGGCGTTGGCCGCGTACTCGGCTTGCGAGAGGAGGATGCGGTCGCCGCGCCGCAGAGGGACCGCATAGAAGAAGGACGTCCAGGCGCGCGACGCGCTGTCGGAGAGCGCAACGGATTCGGCATGGGCACCGAGGAGACGGCCCAGGGACGTCTTCACTGCGCCGAGATCGGTGCGACGTTCGTTCGCCGCCGCGTATCCGCCCACTTCGGCCTCGCGGCGCAGGTGCGCGACCACCGTGTCGACGACCTGTGTGGGCGGCAACGACGATCCGGCGCTGTCGAGGAACACCCGTTCGAAGCAGCCCGGAGTATCCCGGCGTGCCTGCTCCACATTCAACATCGGCGCATCCCCTCGGCCTACTTCCGTCGCACGGAATCTAACCGGTCGCGGGGCGTGCGGGTGCGATCTCCCCGCGATGCGCCTCGACGCGCGTTAGTCTCGTTCGCAGACCTTGTCAGGCAGCCGAGGGGGGTGAATCGAGTGGTGATGGCGATCAACTTTCCGGTGTCGCACGCTCGGGCAGGACTCGGCACACGCGCGGCGGCCGAAAAGCATGTCCGGAACGTGAGCTTCCGGGCAGGGCCGCCGCGGCTGATCGGCGTGGAACTCGAGTGGCTGACTGCGCGTGCCGACGTCACGGCAGCACGCCCCGAGTTGACCTCGCTCGTCGACGCACTCGGCTCCCACGCGCCCCGTACGGTGATGCCGTCGTCCTCGGAGCGACCGCTGCCGTCGGGAAGTGTCGTCAGCGTGGAGCCCGGCGGGCAGGTGGAACTTTCCAGCGCTCCGTGCACCTCCGCGCGCCAGGTGTGCGACCGGCTCACCGCGGACGCCAGGATGCTCCGGGCGCTTCTCGCGCGCCGTTCGGTGGCGATGCTCGATGGTGCCGCAGACGGCGTCAGGCCGCCGCAGCGACTGTTGCGGACAGCCCGGTACGGGGCGATGGAGATGCGGTACGACCGGTCCGGGCCGATGGGCCGGCTGATGATGAACAACACCGCCGCTGTACAGGTCAGCGTCGATGCGGGGACGGACGACGACGAGATCGACCGGCGCTGGAAACTGCTGCACGCGATGGGACCGGCGATGATCGCGGCGTTCGCGTGCTCGCCCCTCATGCGAGGTGCTCCCGAAGGGGATTGGGCGTCGCAGCGGATGCGCGCGTGGCTGGCACTCGACCCCGAACTCACCGAGGTGCCCGACCCCGCCGGTTATCCGGCGTGGGTGGTCGACGCGCCGTTGACGTGCGTGCGGACGGGGGAGCCGGAGTGGCATGTACCCGCGGGCGCCTCGTTCGCGGACTGGCTCGACGGAGGTCTCGACGAGGAGATCGGGCGCCGCCCGACCATCGGGGATCTCGACTACCACATGACCACCCTGTTCCCCCCGGTGCGGCCACGAGGGCACCTGGAGGTGCGGTACATCGACGCTCAGCCAGGCGACATGTGGCAGGTCCCTGTAGCTGCCGTCGAGGCGCTCCTCAGCACACCGGCCGTCACGGAAGAGGCGACCGCCGTCGCCGCTCCCGTCCGGGAGTTGTGGACCGAAGCGGCTCAGGTCGGCCTCGGGTCGGTCGAATTGCGTGCCGCCGCAGCGGGTTTGCTGTCGCTTGCAGCGGAGTCCTCGCGTGACATGCGCTTCACGGCCGCTCTCGACGCCGCCGCCGCGCGATGCCTGCGGGGGCGGGGCCCGGAGGTGATCGGCCGGTGAACTCCGCGCGTACCCGGCTGCGCAGGCATCTGGAGCGTGCGCGCGACCGGACGCGGTCCCTGACCGATATCTCGGATTCCGAACTCACCGCGCAACATTCGCCGCTGATGAGTCCGCTGGTATGGGATCTCGTGCACATCGCCAACCAGGAAGAGCGGTGGCTCGTGCGCGGCGTGGGCGGCCGGCAGCCCCTGCGGAACGACATCGACGACTTGTACGACGCCTTCCTGCACCCTCGCGCGACCCGTCCGGAGTTGCCGCTGCTCGGACCAGACGAAGCGCGCCGGTACGTCGACGAGGTGCGGGCCGCGACGTGGGAGGCCCTCGAGAACGGCAGCTTCGACTCCGAACTCAACCGCGACGGCTTCGTTTTCGCCATGGTCGCGCAGCACGAGCAGCAACACGGTGAGACGATGCTCGCCACCCATCAGTTGCGTGAAGGGGCGCCGTTGCTCGACGCGCCCGAAGCGCCGCGGGAGGGGAACCCGCCCGATCGGTCGCAGGTTCTCGTGCCTGCCGGCGAGGTCGAGATCGGGACGTCGAGCGACCCCTGGGCGCTCGACAACGAGAAACCCGCGCACCGGGTCCACGTGCCCGAGTTCCGGATCGACACCGTGCCGGTGTCCAACCGGCGTTACCTCGAATTCGTCGAAGACGGTGGATACGAGCGCCACGCACTCTGGAGCGGGCCGGGCTGGAAGCATCGCTGCGATACCGGGCTGGAAGCACCCCGCTTCTGGACCCACGATGCGTCGGGCAGACGCGCCCGGCAGAGTTTCGGTCGTCTCGTCGAGCTGCACCCGGACGAGCCGGTCGTCCACGTCTGCTTCTACGAGGCCGAGGCGTTCGCGCGCTGGGCGGGTGGGCGCCTGCCCACCGAGTTCGAGTGGGAGAAGGCCGCGCGGTGGGATCCCGAGACCGGTCGTAGCCGGGCGTATCCGTGGGGGGACGAGGAGCCTGGCCCCGAGCACGCGAACCTCGGGCAGCGTCACCTCGGTCCTGCCGTGGTGGGCGCGTATCCGGCAGGGGCGTCGCCGCTCGGGGTCCACCAGCTCATCGGCGACGTGTGGGAGTGGACGTCCTCGCCCTTCGAACCGTATCCGGGTTTCCGGGCATTCCCGTATCCGGAGTATTCGGAAGTGTTCTTCGGCAACGACTATCGCGTGCTGCGCGGAGGTTCCTTCGGCACCGACTCGGTCGCGTGCCGCGGCACGTTCCGCAATTGGGACCTCCCGATCCGCCGCCAGATCTTCGCCGGTTTCCGCGTCGCGTACACGCCCGCCGGCACCGGGGAGTCGGATGTGTAGGCACCTGGGCTATCTCGGTCCCGCTACCGGCGCCGGCGACCTTCTTCACCGCGGATCCAATTCGCTCGTCCGCCAATCGTTCGCGCCCCGCGACATGCGAGGTGGCGGGACGATCAATGCCGACGGTTTCGGGGTGGGCTGGTGGGCCGGCGACGGGGCGTTCGGCCGATACCGGTCGTCCACGCCGGTCTGGGCGGATCCCTTTGTCACCGAGGGGATGTCGAGTATACGCGGGGGCGCGCTCATGGTTGCCCTGCGCTCGGCGACGGAAGGAATGCCGGTCGAGCGATCGGCGTCGGCGCCGTTCGGGGATGCGCGCTGGGGGTTCAGCCTCAACGGCGTCGTTCGAGGCTGGCCCGGGTCGCTCGCCGCACTCGCGTCCACGCTGGACGTGACAGAACTGTTGCGCCTCGAGGCTCCGACCGACGCCGCGACTCTGTGGTTGCTGCTGCGTTCGCGCCTGCGCTCCTCGACCCCCGACATCGCCCTGATGGCCCTGGTACGCGAGATCATCGACGTCGCACCCGAATCCCGGCTGAACATGTTGTTGTGCAACGGTTCCGAAATGTGGGCGACTGCCTGGTACCACTCCCTGTGGACCCTGGCCGACGAGGATCTCGCGATCGTGGCCTCGGAACCGTACGACGACGACCCGCGCTGGCAACCGGTACCGGACCGTCACCTCGTCTATGCAACGCCCGGAAAGCTCATCGTCACACCACTGGAGGTCAACGCTCCATGAAAGTAGACGTCTATCTCGAACCCGGAGAACTCGACGAGAAACTGCGCGCCGACGCATATCGAGGATTGACGTCGACACCGAAGTATCTTTCGCCGACCTGGCTGTACGACGCGCGGGGCAGTGAACTCTTCGAGGAGATCACCCGGCTTCCCGAGTACTACCCGACCCGCACCGAATTCGGGTTGCTGCGCCGATTCGCGGGTGAGATCGCCGATTCGGCGCAACCGGAGGTCCTCGTCGAACTCGGGTCGGGGTCCTCGGAGAAGACGCGGGTGCTCCTCGATGCGCTCGAACCGTACACCCACACCTACGTGCCCCAGGACGTCTCGGAACCCGCTCTGCGAACCGCCGTGTCACAACTGTCGGCCGAATATCCGAAGTTGACGGTGCACGGGGTGGTGGGCGACTTCACCGACTCGCTCGACCGTTTGCCGTCGGGGGGTCGCCGGATGGTGGCCTTCCTGGGCGGCACGATCGGCAACCTCGTCCCGGAAGAGCGCGACCAGTTCCTCTCCGGACTTGCGTCGATCCTCGAGCGCGACGAGTGGCTCCTGCTCGGGGCGGGGCTCGTCGTCGATCCCGAGATCCTCGTCCCCGCGTACGACGACGCCGCGGGCGTGACGGCGGAGTTCGACCGGAACGTGTTGCGGGTGCTCAACAACCGTCTCGGCGCAGATTTCGACGCCGACCGTTTCGTCCACCGTGCGGTGTGGGACGCAGAGAACGAGTGGATCGAGATGCGCCTCGAGGCGACCGAACCGATGACGGTGTCCGTGCCCGGACTCGACCTCGAAGTGTCGTTCGAGAAGGGCGAGCAGATCCGCACCGAAATCTCCGCCAAGTTCCGGCTCGATCGCCTGGGGGCCGAACTGGACCGCGCCGGGTTCGTCGTCCGCCGCGAGTGGATCGACCCCGACGGCCGGTTCACCGTGCTCGGCGCCGCTCGTCGCTGAGACAGCTCGGCGTCGGAGCCCGGTGCTGCGGGCATATCCACTTCGGACCACCGAGTCCGCGGGCGGGCCCGACGAGTCCGCGGGCGGGCCCGACCGGTTGGACACTCGGGCTCGCTCGGAGAGAAGGTGGTGGGTATGGAAGCCCCGCCCCGCCCCGTTCTGACCACGCCGGTGCTGCTGCTCATGGCAGTGGCCACGGGATTGTGTGTGGGCGGAAACTACTTCAACCAGCCTCTGCTCGAGTCGATCGCGACCGCGCTGGGGACGTCGCACTCGGCAGCAGCGGCGACCGTCACCGTGGCCCAGGTGGCCTACGCCGCCGGCCTGATCTTTCTGGTGCCCTTGGGCGACGTGTTTCCGCAGCGGCGCCTGGCCGTGACACTCATGCTTGCCGCGGCAGCCGGCCAGGCGATCAGCGGCTTCGCTCCCGGCATCGGGGTGCTCATGCTGGGCACGGCGATCGCGGGCCTGTTCTCGGTTGCCGCACAGGTGCTGGTGCCGTTCGCGGCCACCCTCGCCACTCCGGAGCGGCGGGGCGCAGCGGTCGGCACCGTGATGAGCGGCCTGCTGGTGGGCATCCTCCTTGCCCGGAGTGTCGCCGGGATGCTTGCGGAAGTCGGTGGCTGGTCGACGGTGTATCGCATCGGCGCGGTCCTCACAGCAGTGGTCGCGCTCGCGCTGTGGCGAGTCCTGCCGGCGACGACTCCGACGGCACGCCAGGGTTACGGCGCGACACTGCGCTCGCTCGGCACACTCGTGTTCGAGTACCCCCGGCTGCGGACACGGGCACTGATGGGTGGACTCAGTTTCGCCTCGATCAGCGCGATGTTCTCCACGATGGCGTTCCTGCTGTCCGGTCCCGAGCACGGGCTCCGGGAACTGCAGATCGGTCTCGTCGGTCTGGCCGGGGTCGTCGGCGCCGTCGCCGCATCCGTGGTGGGGCGACTCGTCGACCGGGGCCTCGCCTGGTTGACGACCGGCGGGGGGATCGCTGCCCTCGTCGTCTCGTGGGCGGCACTGGGGGCCGGATCGGTCTCTCTCGTGTGGTTCGTGGTCGGGATGGTCGTGATAGATCTCGCGGTGAGCATGGTCCACATCACCAACCAGAACATCGTCTACGCACTCGATCCGGAGGCCCGCTCGCGGATCAACTCGGTGTACATGACGACTTATTTCGTGGGCGCGGCTTCGGGCTCGGCGCTCGGGGCCGCCGCGTGGACATTCGGTGGATGGGCGGCGGTGTGCACGCTCGGTGTCGGTCTCGCACTGCTGACCGCCGCGGTGTGGGCGGTGGACACTCGGGTCGCCGCGAAGGCAGTCCGGACAGAATCGGAGCCTGCGGTCACGACTCCTCGGTGACGGGAAGCAGCCGCAGTTCGCGTGCTCGGCCGACGGCTTCGGATCGCGAGTGCACCCCCAGCTTGCGGTAGGCGCTGCGCAACTGGGTCTTCACCGTGTTCGTGGAGACGAACAGAGCCTTGGCGATCTCGGCGTGCGTCGAACCCTCGCAGAGCAGGGCCAGCACGTCGGTCTCGCGAGGTGACAACTCGACGCGCGTCACCCGTTCGGCGAAGACGCTCGGTACCGGGCCACCAGGTGTTGCTGTACCGCTCATCTCCCGCAGTCGTTCCGCGGCTCGCGCCGGCAGCAGGGTGAAGGCGCGCCGGTTTCCGAGAGCCTGCGCGAGGGTGCAGGCCCGCTGCCAGTCGCGGACGGCTTCGTTCCGATCCTCAATATCGAGGCGGGAAGCCGCAGCGACGAGGAGCGCCTCGAGATGCGCACGCGGAAAACCGCATTCCGGCCACGGCACATGTCGGAGCCTCGTCAGCGCGGCATCGGGGTGCCCGGTCATCAATTCCACGCGCGCGGCGGTCACGATCAGAAGGGGATGGTCGTCGGGGCCTTCGCCGGTGCGGGCGAGAGCGAGGTTGCCGTTGCCCAGCGCCAGCTGTAGATCCACTTCCGCGGCACCGAGGAGCACCTGGGAGAGGGAGCCGGGCGTGTGGCGGTCGCGGTGCGAGGCGATCAGTTGGTGAATACAGGTCAATCCGTCGTACGCCTCGCCCGTCGCGAGGGCGTGGTACGCCCGGCAATAGGCGACGAACGCCCACAGCTCCTCCGACTCACCCGGGACGCCGAGTAGCTCGAGGGTGTGGTGTGCGGCGTCGAACTCGAGGGCGTCGAGCTGGAGCAGGGTCGTCGCCGCCCGGCCGCTCACCCGCACCACGGGACCCCAGTGCCCCGCGGTGGGTTCAGCCCTCTGCTCGTGGTCCAGCCATTCGAGCGCACGCGGGTTGTCTCCCCGCACCGCCCAGTTCAATGCGGAACTGCCGGCCGCGTTCTGGATCGCGAAGGTGATTCCCGACGCGTAGGCACCCCGATAGGCGCGACGGAACGCGGCGGTCGACCGGTCCAGCGACCCCGCGAGCTGGAGAGTGATGGCCCATTGCAAGCGAAGCACCGGCAACTGGGGTGCGATGGCGTCCGGTTGGTGTTCGAGGATCGAATCGACCAGCGGTTCGAGGCACAGCGTCCGCCGGGCGGCCTCGGCCACCGCGCCCCCGACCCGCAACGCCAGTGTCTGAATCGTCCCCACGATCAACGCCTGGCAAGCATCTTTCGTCTTGCCGAGTTCACGGAGATCGGCGGGGGCGGACGGAAGCGAGGTGTGCAGGATGGCGTGCTCGTCGAGCATCTGCGTGAACAGCGCACGTCCGGCGAGAATCGACGGATGCTCGGCGAGCGCCTCTTCGGGAAGCCCACGCAGGATCTTCACGAACGAACCGAAGTGCTTGTCCACCATGGAGACCCAGGAATCGCAGACGATCTCTCGGGCCATGCCCCAGTCTCCGGCTTCGACGGCGTACAAGGCGGCCTCGACAAGGTTCCCGTCGCTCCGGTGCCGCCTGGCCAGCTCGCCGAGAAGTGCATCGACGTGTCCCGGCCGGGTGGTCCGCGAAACCTCGAGGGCGGCGGAACGCACGACATCGTTCCAGCGCCACATCCGGCTGGGCCGGGAGACGACGAGCAGCCCGCACGTCGTCATGAGGTTCAGCATCTTCGCAGGGTCCGGATGCCGGGTCAGCTCGGCGGCACCGAGCGCGTCGGTGCTGTGCACTGCGGCGATCGAGAGCGCGAAGGAACGTGACTCGTCGTCCAGTTCGTCGAGACGCGTTTCGGTGTAGCGCTTGACGACGTGCGCCAGATGCTCGTTCGGTGCTCCGAAGGAGTCGACGAGCCGGCCGGGTCCCGAGCGGAGGAGTCGCACGCATGCGGCGAGATGCACCGGGGCACCGCCCAGGGTGCGATGGAGGGCGTGACATTCGGCTTCGGTGCGCGCAAACCCCGAGGCGCGGAACAACTCGGCGGTCTCGCCGAGCGTGAACGCCATCTGTTCGGCCGGAATGTAGTTGCAGTCGATTCCTTGTGTGGCGGCTCCCGACAGATCGGAGTCCGTCGTCCCGGGCAGACACACGATCACATCGACGGACGGGCAGCGATCGAGCAGTTCGTAGACGCAGGGCAGCGTGGTCGCGGGATCGTGGACGCCGGCGAGTACCAGCAGGGCCGGCCCCGAAGACGTCCGGAACGCGTGCACCACGTGGGCGAACGGGTCAGCGCCGGGTGCATCCGGACTCTCGGTGCGGGGGAACTCCTCGGCGTCGTGCTGCCGCAGTGCGGCGAGGACGGCCTGCCACGTCGCGTGGTGGCCGGAAGCCGATCGGTTCGACGGTACCCACACCACCGTCCGCCCATCGCTGCCGCCACTGAGTAACCAGGACGCGACGAGTGTGCGTTTGCCGAATCCGGGGGGTGCGTCGAGCACGGTCAGAGGCGACCCCCGGTCGAGGGCGGAGAACAACCGGGGCCGGGGGAGAGCCGATGCGAGAGCGCGCCACTGGGGTACGCCGACACGACCGGCGGAGACACTCACGCAAGCTCCTTCGAGGATCGCCTGGCTGGTCGTGCCGAGGCGTGAACGAGACCCTCGACCGGCCTGATCGATGAGAGACTACCTGGTCGGATGTCCGCTGTGCCTGGTAAATCCCGCTCAGGTCGAGGAAGATCTGGCGCGGCGAGGTTCGAGGAGCTCACTCCGGAAGACGGAGACGAACCTGTCGGGGTCGGGCCCGGCGTTCATGAACACGAGATGGGCGTACCCGGCGTCGACGGCAACTGCGTAGGTCTGCCGGCGTCTGCTGCGGAACTCGCAGACCTGGCGCTGACCTGACCGCTCACGTACGGGTCATCAACAAGAACGACAGATAGACGCCGTACATCCCGATGAACAGTGCTCCCTCGGCCCGCGACAAGCGGCGACCGGTGAGAAACGCAGGAATGCACAGAAACGCGACAGCCGCCATCAGCGGCAGGTCGACCCGGACGATCTCGTCGGGTACTGCCATACCGCCGGGGGTCACGAGCACGGTCGCGCCGAGGATGAAGACGATGTTGTAGACGCTCGAACCGAGCAGGTTGCCGATGGCTATGTCGCGCTCGTCGCGGATCGTGGACACGATCGTGGTCACGAGTTCGGGTGCGGAGGTACCGATCGCTACGACGGTCAGACCGATCACGGTGTCGGACACACCCAGCGCCTGCGCGGACGCGACGGCGGCGTCGACGAGAACGTCCGCGCCGAGCACGACGATGGCGATCCCGCCGAGCAGCATCGCGACCTCGGTGAGCGTCGCACCGAGACGCCAGGGGACCGGGTCCGGGGAGAACTCGTCGGCGTACTCCAAACGGACGGCGGCGGCTTCGGCGCGCCCGGCGCGGATGACGAGAACCGTGTAGAGCAGACCGAACGCGATGAGACCGACGCCTTCGGCCGCTGTGATCCGCCCGTCCGCCGACGTCACCCAGAGCAGGACCGCAGCCAGGGTGATGGCCGGAAGATCGATGCGGAGCGTCTGCGTCCCGAGGTGAAGAGTCCGGATGAGCGCACTCAGCCCGAGGATCAGCAGCAGATTGACGATGTTGGTACCGACGATGGCGCCGAGTGCGAGGCCCGAGTTCCCGGTGGCGGCGGATTCGATGCCCACCGCGAGTTCGGGCGCGCTCGTGCCGAGCGCTACGACCGTCACTCCGATAACGATCGGAGTGATGCCGAGCCGGGCGGCGAGCCGGGAACCGCCGCGCACCAGAACCTCTGCCCCGACGACCAGAATTACCAGGCCGGCGACGAGACCGAGGACAGAATTCATCTGAGGAAGCCTATCGCGCAGGCCGGTTCGTGACTTCCCGGCCCTGGGGAACTACTTCGATGCGGCGCTCAGACGGGCCTTTTCCAGCGCTGCGAGCGTGCGCAGCACGGTGGCCTTCTGCTTCTCGAGATCGCTGCGGCGAGCTCGGGCGGCGAGACCGCTCTGGTCGGCGACGAGGGAAAGCTGTGCGTCGATCGCTGTGAGCTGGTCGAGCAGAGCGAGGGCGCGGGTCTGGATCTCGTCGATGTCGACTGTCCCCGTCTTGACGGGAGCCGCGGTCTTAGCCGATGCCGACGCGGTGCGGGAGCTGCCGGTGGCGGAAGAGGCAGTCGAGGGCCGCTTGGCGGCCGGCTTCCCCTCCGCGACGACAGCGGCGGCACGCGGACGCAGTGCCTTCCGGACGAGCTCGGGGTCGGGCTGGTGTTCGAGGCGGATCTCGTTGAGCACACGCCGGGAATCTCGGGCGCCGAGTCGGTGCTCGTACTCTTCGTCGTCGTCCGACTGGAGGGTGCCTCCGATGGGGCGCAGGCCGTACATGCCCATGAACCGGCGGGCCTCTTCGATCACGGATTCGTGGTGACGGCAAGTCGCGCAGCGGGGTTCGTTGCGGTACTCCTCGACGGATTCGGTGCCACCGCACCAGACGCATGCTCCGGGAGACCACCGTCGCGAGGTCCGGATTGTCGGGTTTTCCGTGGGGGCCTCGAGAGTCTGCGCGTCGATCACGAGGAGCAACCTTAGGTCAGAACCCGGCCGTTGCGGGACCCCCGCCGAACGTGACCTGCACCGGAGCCCACCGGAAGTGACGAAGATCATCACGAGTCAGGTTTAGAGGCAAAGCATTGCGGCGCACACGTTTTCATACCGGTTGGTCTGAAGGTCGATTTGCGGTCGCGGCGGTGAGCCACGAGACGAGAGGACGGAATGCGCGCCACGAGTCGCGGACCTCGTCGAGGGTGCGTGTGCTGTCGATCCAGGGCGGCGAAACTTCGGTGCGACCGGCGGTCAGCGACCGGTGACGCAACAGATCCAGACGCGGATGGTCGGGATCGACGCCGCGCGGCTTCGTCTTCAGGGTCTCGCCCCCGATTTCGTACCCGGACTGTCGAAGTCGTCGCACGATCTTGCCGAGTTCGGTTCCGCGCCGTTCGTCGTCGACGGCTTTGCGGTATGCCGCAACCTGCGCGGGCGACCCCGAATAGAACCCACCGGCGATGGTCAGTCCTGCGGCGTCGATCTGGACGTAGTAGCCGACGCCCGGTGCGGTCTGGACGAAACCGCCCTGATGGGTCTTGTACGGGGTCTTGTCGTGGCTGAATCGGACGTCCCGATACGGCCGGAAAGCCTTACCCTGCCCGAATTCGTCTTCGAGGGCGGTAAGCAGGGCAAGCATCGGGCCGCGCACGCAGTCGTCGTAGACGGCTTTGTGCGCGGCCCAGAACGGTTTGCTGTTGTAGGCCTCGAGGTCTTCGTAGAAGTCGAGAGCCGCGGTAGGGAAACCGGTGAACATCGAGGAGAATGCCTTTCGGTCCGTGTGGCCCGGAAGTGCACCACCTCGTGGCGCAGTGTCTAGGCGACGCCGTTGAACAGCGAAGTCACCGAACCGTTCTCGAAGACCTCACGGATGGTCTGCGCCAGCAGAGGTGCGATCGTCAGCACGGTCAGCGTGTCGAACTGCTTCTCCGCCGGGATCGGCAGCGTGTTGGTGACGATCACTTCCTTCGCACCGCACGCCGCGAGGCGCTCGGCGGCGGGATCGGACAGCACACCGTGGGTGGCAGCGATGATGACGTCGCCGGCACCGGCTTCCTTCAGGACGCGAACCGCACCGGCGATCGTGCCACCGGTGTCGATCATGTCGTCGATGAGGATGCAGGTGCGGCCCTCGACCTCACCGACCACCCGGTTCGACTTGACCTGGTTCGGCACGAGAGGGTCGCGGGTCTTGTGGATGAACGCCAGCGGTGCGCCACCGAGCGTGTCGGCCCACTTCTCGGCGACGCGGACGCGTCCGGAGTCGGGGGAGACGACGGCGATGTTGTCGACGCCGTACTTGCCGCGGATGTACTCGGCCAGCTGGCCCTGCGCGTGCATGTGATCGACGGGGCCGTCGAAGAAGCCCTGGATCTGGTCGGTGTGCAGGTCGACCGTGATGATGCGGTCCGCACCAGCGGTCTTGAGCAGGTCCGCGATGAGGCGGGCCGAGATGGGCTCGCGACCGCGGTGCTTCTTGTCCTGACGCGCGTACGGGTAGAACGGCAGGATCGCGGTGATGCGCTTCGCGGAGCCGCGCTTGAGGGCGTCGATCATGATGAGCTGTTCCATGACCCACTGGTTGAGCGGGAACGGGTGGCTCTGGAGCACGAACGCATCGGAGCCTCGCACCGACTCGTCGAAGCGAACGAAGATCTCGCCGTTGGCGAAGTCACGTGCCGTCTGCGGGGTGAGGGGTACACCCAGTTCCTTGGCGACCTGCTCGGCCAGCTCGGGATGCGCCCGGCCGGCGAAGAGCATCAAGTTCTTCTGGTTGTCGATCCAATTGGTCACTGGTCCTGGCCGTCCTTTTGCCGATCGTGGTCGTGCTGCTGCTGTGCTCTCGATGCTGCCTCGGCAGCCGCGGTTCCGGCGCGGTTTCGCTGGACCCACCCCTCAATATTGCGCTGTGGCGCGCCCGACACCGCCAGCGCCCCCGGTGGGACGTCGCGACGGAGTACGGTTCCGGCTCCGGTGTAGGCACCGTCGCCGACTGTCACCGGCGCTACGAACATGGTGTCCGAGCCGGTCCGCACGTGGGATCCGACCACGGTGCGGTACTTCTCGACACCGTCGTAGTTGACGAAGACGCTCGACGCGCCGATGTTGGAATGCTCGCCGATCTCCGCATCACCGACGTACGTCAGGTGCGGCACCTTCGAGTGGGCGCCGATCTGTGCGTTCTTCGTCTCGACGAATGCGCCGAGCTTGCCGTTCGCGCCGAGTTCGGTTCCCGGACGCAGGTAGGTGAAGGGGCCGACGGTCGCTCCCGCCCCGATCACGGAGCCGGTGCCGTGGGTCCGCACGACCGACGCTCCGGCACCGACCTGGACGTCGGTGAGGGTGGTGTCCGGTCCGATCACGGCGTCCTCCGCGATCACCGTCCGGCCGTGCAGCTGGACGCCGGGATGAAGGGTGACATCCGTGCCGAGCACCACGTCGATGTCGACCCACGTCGACGTGGGATCGAGGACGGTCACCCCGTCGCGCATCCAGCGGGTGAGCACCCGGCGGTTGAGTTCGGTCGTCAGCGCCGCGAGCTGGACACGGTCGTTCACTCCCGCGACCTGTACTGAATCCTCGATGTGCATGCCGCGCACTGCGAGATCCTCACCGTGGGCGATCTCGACGACGTCGGTGAGGTAGAGCTCGCCCTGGGCGTTGTCGGTGTCGAGCCTGCCGAGCGCCGACCGGAGTCCGGCCGCGTCGAACGCGTACACGCCGGTGTTGACCTCGACGATCGCGCGCTGGCGAAGGGTGGCGTCCTTTTCTTCCACGATCGCGGCGACATCACCGTCTGTGGTCCGGACGATGCGCCCGTATCCGGTGGGGTCGGGCACCGTGGTCGTGAGGACGGTGACTGCTGCGGTATCAGGCTCGGTGTGCGTCTCGAGCAGTTCGTGGAGCGTGTCGGGGGAGAGCAGGGGCACGTCGGCGGCGGTGACGAGCACCGTGCCGGTGAAGTCGTCCGGCAACTCGGCGAGCCCGCACGCGACGGCGTGACCGGTGCCGCGTTGTTCCTCCTGCACGGCGACGCGTACGTCACGCCCCGATTCGGCGGCGAACGCGGAGACGGCGGCACCGACACGTTCCCGTTCGTGTCCGATCACGGTGACGAGATGCGTGGGCTCGAGCGCCGTGGCTGCGGCAAGTGAGTGGGCGAGCATCGAGCGCCCGCCGAGACTGTGCAGAACCTTCGGGGTCTTCGACCGCATCCGGGTTCCTGCCCCGGCTGCCAGCACAATGATCGCGGTCTGCACCTGCATGTAGCTCCCTCGACAATGTCTGCATACGCACGGAATTCCCTCGTGCGCACGGGAGCGCGACGGCTCCCCGAAAACGGTCCCCGCTCCGCCGCCAGGACTCGAACCTGAACTATCTGAACCAAAATCAGAGGTGCTGCCGATTACACCACGGCGGACTGCCACACCCCCGGCGCGCGGGCACCCCGGGCGTGCGCCCCTGATCCTCGCACGGGAGGCGTCCGGCGTCGAACGTGGGGGGCGATCGGCCCGGTGTCGATAGTCTGGGCTCGACCAACCGAGTGATGCCCGGCGTGCCACGCCGGAAAGGACGAACCCTTGCCACGATCGTCGCAGGACCGTTCCGAGCGGACGGCGCAGACCAGGACCGAGCGTTCCCCGCGCATCCGGATGACCGGAACGCAGCGGCGCGAACAGCTCATCGAGATCGGGCGCGCGTTGTTCGCCGAGCGTGGTTACGAAGGCGCGTCGATCGAAGAGATCGCTCAGCGGGCGCAGGTGTCCAAGCCGGTGGTGTACGAACACTTCGGCGGCAAGGAAGGGCTCTACGCGGTGGTGGTGGACCGCGAGATGACGATCCTGATGTCGATGGTGACGGAAAGCCTCACCCGGAACCGGTCGCGGGTACGGGTCGAGCGCGCTGCGCTCGCGCTGCTCACCTATATCGAGGAACGCACGGAGGGCTTCCGCATTCTGGTGCGTGACTCGCCGGTCGCGGCGGAGGAGGGCACCTACTCGAGTCTCCTCAACGAGGCGATGCGGCAGGTCGGGCAATTGCTCGCCGGCGACTTCTCGCGGCGGGGCCTCAATCCGGAACTCGCGCCTCTGTACGCCCAGGCGTTGGTGGGCATGGTCGCCACGACGGCGACCTGGTGGCTCGACGAACGGACGCCGTCGAAAGAGGTGGTGGCTGCACACCTCGTGAACCTGTGCTGGAACGGGCTCACGCGCCTGGAAGCGGACCCGACGCTCGGGAACGACCATCTGAACCCGTAAGTGCCCTGTTTACGGGCCGCGAACATACCGGAACCAGGATAATCGGTGTTACGGTGAACAACGCAGGATGCACGACCGACGCCCATCGGCGAGCGAAGAATCGGGGTCTCTGTGGGACGGCAGGTACGCGCTGAGGTGACGCGCGAGGCGGTGCTGCGAGGAGCGGCCGACGTCTTCGTGCGGGAGGGTTACGCCAACGCGAGCCTCAACGAGATCATCGAAGAAGCGGGCGTGACCAAAGGTGCCCTGTACTTCCACTTCGGATCCAAGGAAGAACTCGCGCGCGGCGTGATCGACGCGGGATACGTCAGGCTGGCAGCCGAAACCGCCGGAAAGACGGATCGTCGCGCACCCGCACTCGAAGCGGCCATCGAACTGTCGGTGCTCAACGTCGACCTCGCCGAGACGGAACCGGTCGTGCGCGCGATGTTCCGCCTGCTCGTCGAGATCGGCGACTACCGCGGTGCCGAGGAGCGACCGTTCGACGTGTGGCTCGAGGAGTTGAAGGAACTCACCAGGCGCGCAGGCGACGAGGGCGACCTTGCCGAGCACGTCGACACCGACGCGTTCGCGTTGCTGCTGATGGAGGCCGGCATCGGTGCCCGCACTGTCGGCGCGGCGATGAGTGGAACCAAGCACCTGACCGAGCGGATCGAGGCCATGTGGAGCCTGCTGCTGCCGTCTGTGGTCCCGCCGAGCAAGCTCGAATACTTCCGGCAGTTCGCGGCCCGAAGGCTGCGGCTGCAATCCTGAGCGCCGCGGCTGCTCGCCGCTGCCGCGACGTCGTCCGGCGCTGTGTCGTTGCAATCGCTCCCTGGTCCTGACAGCATCGCGCCGTGACGTTCGGACCGTATGACGCGAGGCAGGCGCCGGGGGAACTGGCGCGGTTGCTCGACGACCTCGGTCCGGACGCCGCCGTCACGATCGGTGTGGTTCCCGCGTTGCTGACCATCGCGCAGGTCGCCGACGTCCTCGGATGCTCGCGGGGTTACGCGGCCCGATTGGTGGATACCGGGGAGCTGGCGGCAGAATTCCACGGCTTGCATCGCCGGGTGCCGCGGAGCGAGGTTCTCGCGCTCGCCGAACGCCGCACCCGGATTCGCGCGGAGGTGCTCGACAACCTCGCCGATCTCGCCCGCCGCGAAAACATGTACGAAGAGTTCTGACCACTAACGGAAGGGCGAGCGGTGCCGATCAGAGTGGTCCTCGACGCGACGGTCCTGGCGAACGCGCGGGTTCGGGACGTCGCCCTTGCGTTCGCGGAAGACGGCTTGTATCAGCCGTATTGGAGCGACGGGATCATCGCGGAGGTCGATCGGCGGCTACCCGGGCATCTGGTCCGCGCCACCCGCGACTACCTGTTCGCCGAACTCGACCGCGCGTTCCCGGATGCCCGGGTGACCTGGCCCACCGTGGTGCTGCGGGAGGTGCCCTACGTCGTCGACCCGAGAGAAACACACGTCACCTCGGTGGCCTTGCTGTGTCATGCGGACGCCGTGGTCACCGCCGACCCCGTGATCGCGCTGGCGCTGGAACGGTCCGGCGTCGAAGCCTGGACCCGCGACGCGTTCGTCACCTTCGCACTCGACGCCGATCCGGCCCGGGCGCAACGGTCGCTGCTGCGGATGGTGCGACGACGGTGGCTCCCCTCCGGGGTCTCGGCCGGGGACGAGGCCGACCCGGCCGACGCCGATCTGCTCCGGCGACTCGCCACCTGGGCGGGTTCGGCCCTGGGCTGCAACAGTGCCGATCTGCTCCGCGACTACGCGGCGGCGATCCGACCGGACCGGGCGGGGTGACGCATCTTGTTCGCTCGCTCCTGACGCGTGTCGTGCGCGGGGCATAGACTCGATAAGGTTCTCGTCTCAAACTCAGGAGCGCTTTCCTTGTCTGCTGTGCCCCCGGTCACCACCCCCCTGTCCGGATTGGCGCGGATCGCGCTGTTGGACTCCCAGTTCCAGAGGATCGGCGAACTGGTCGGTACCTCCGAACAGTCGCTGGTCGCGCCGTCCGCGGTCCGTCCGTTCGTTGCCGCAGCCCTTGCGGAGAAGACCCCGGTTCTCGTGGTCACCGCGACCGGTCGCGAAGCCGACGATCTGACGGCCGAACTCACCCAGATGGTGGGCGGCAGTGTCGCCCAGTTCCCGTCGTGGGAGACGTTGCCGCACGAGCGGCTGTCGCCGAGCGCCGACACCGTGGGCAGACGACTCCAGGTGCTGCGCCGGCTCGCGCGTCCCGACGACCGGGAGCTCGGTCCGGAACTGCGCATCGTCGTCGCCACCGTGCGGTCGCTGGTGCAGCCCATGGCCCCCGGACTCGGGGAGATCGAGCCGATCACGCTGCGTCTCGGTTCCGAGCAAGACTTCGACGAGCTGGTCGCGCGCCTCACCGAGCTGGCGTACACACGAGTCGACATGGTGGGCAAGCGCGGAGAGTTCGCGGTCCGGGGCGGCATCCTCGACCTGTTCCCACCCACAGCGGACCATCCCGTGCGCATCGAGTTCTGGGGCGACGAGGTCACGGAGCTGCGGCCGTTCTCCGTTGCGGACCAGCGTTCCATTCCCGAACTCGAGATCACGACGCTGATCGCGCCGCCGTGCCGTGAGCTCCTGCTCACCGACGCGGTGAAGGAGCGCGCCGCGCAGCTCGCCCAGGACAACCCTGCCGACGCGGCGCTCGCCGAGATGCTCGAGAAGATGGCCGGCGGAATCCCGGTCGAGGGCATGGAAGCGCTGCTGCCGGTGCTGCAACCGGGCGAACTTCAACTGCTCACCGATGTCGTCCCGCGCGGTACGCACGTCCTGTTGTGCGATCCGGAGAAGGTCCGCACCCGCGCGACCGATCTGGTGCGCACCGGCCAGGAGTTTCTCGAGGCGTCGTGGACCGCGGCGTCGATCGGCGGGGCGGCGCCGCTGGACACGGCGAACATCAACGGCGTCGACGGGCGCAAACTCGACCTCGCGGCGTCGGCATACCGGTCGCTGCGACAGGTGCGGGAGGCAGCGCAGGCCGACGGCACACCGTGGTGGTCGCTGAGCCAGCTCGAGTCGGGCGCGGACACCGAGACCGTTCTGGCCGTCCAGTCCGCTCCGGAGATCCGCGGTTCCGAGGAACTGCTGTCGATGCTGTTCGCGAACCTGCGCGCCCATGTCACCACCGGTGGGCGCGCCGTGATCGTGGTTGCGGGCACCGGAACCGGCCAGCGTGTGCTCGAGAGACTGATGGAGAACGAGGTCCCCGCCGCGGAACTCGAACCCGGCGCGGAACCGGTGCGGGGGCAGGTCGGTGTGCTCCGCGGATCGTTGCACGAGGGTCTGGTGCTCACCGGCAACGGCGACAACACGGTGCCCGGACTGGTGCTCGTCACCGAAGCGGATCTCACCGGAAACCGGGTGGTGACCGAGGCGCGAAAGACACCGGTCAAGCGCCGCAACCAGGTCGACCCGCTCGCACTCACCGCGGGGGATTACGTCGTCCACGACCAGCACGGCATCGGCCGGTTCGTGGAGATGGTCGAGCGCACGATCGGGGGTGCCCGTCGCGAGTACCTGGTGATCGAGTACGCGCCGAGCAAGCGCGGCCAGCCCGGCGACCGCCTGTTCGTGCCGATGGAGTCGCTCGATCAGCTCTCGCGCTACGTGGGTGGCGAGCTTCCGTCGATCAGCAAGCTCGGCGGATCGGACTGGGCGAATACAAAACGTAAGGCGCGCAAGGCGGTTCGGGAGATCGCCGGCGAACTGGTGCGGTTGTACGCGGCGCGTCAGGCGTCGCCGGGGCACGCCTTCGGCCCGGACACCCCGTGGCAGAAGGAGATGGAGGACGCCTTCCCCTTCACCGAGACCCAGGACCAGCTCACCGTCATCTCCGAAGTCAAGGGGGACATGGAGAAGCCGGTCCCGATGGACCGGGTGATCATCGGCGATGTCGGATACGGCAAGACCGAAATCGCCGTGCGTGCGGCGTTCAAGGCCGTGCAGGACGGCAAGCAGGTAGCGGTGCTGGTGCCGACCACCCTGCTCGCCCAGCAGCATCTGCAGACCTTCACCGAGCGGACGGCGGCGTTCCCGGTCGTCGTCAAGGGGCTGAGCCGGTTCACCGATGCAGCGCAGTCCCGTGAAACTCTCCAGGGAATGGAAGACGGTACGGTCGACATCGTCGTGGGCACGCATCGCCTGCTGCAGACCGGCATTCGCTGGAAGGATCTCGGCCTCGTCATCGTCGACGAGGAGCAGCGGTTCGGTGTCGAGCACAAAGAGCACATCAAAGCGCTGCGTACCCACGTCGACGTTCTGACGATGTCCGCCACGCCGATTCCGCGCACGCTGGAGATGAGCATGGCCGGTATCCGTGAGATGTCGACGATCCTCACCCCGCCGGAAGAGCGGCACCCGATCCTGACCTATGTCGGTGGCTACAACGACAAGCAGGTCGCCGCCGCGATCCGTCGCGAATTGCTGCGCGACGGGCAGGTGTTCTACGTACACAATCGCGTCAGTTCGATCGACAAGGCAGCCAAGAAGATTCGCGATCTCGTGCCGGAGGCGCGAGTGGCCGTCGCGCACGGGCAGATGAACGAGGACACCCTGGAAAAGACAGTCCAGGGGTTCTGGGAACGCGAGTTCGACGTGCTGGTGTGTACGACGATCGTCGAAACGGGCCTCGACATCCCGAACGCGAACACCCTCATCGTCGAACGCGCCGATTCGCTCGGGTTGTCGCAGCTGCACCAGCTGCGCGGTCGCGTCGGCCGGTCCCGTGAGCGCGGTTACGCCTACTTCTTGTACCCCGAGGAGAAGCCGTTGACGGAAACCGCGTACGACAGGCTGGCGACGATCTCCCAGAACTCCGATCTGGGCGCCGGTATGGCCGTGGCGATGAAGGACCTCGAAATCCGCGGTGCCGGCAACGTACTCGGCGCAGAACAGTCGGGTCACGTCGCCGGGGTCGGTTTCGACCTCTACGTGCGTCTGGTGGGCGAGGCCGTGGAGGCCTACCGCGCGGCGGCCGACGGTCGTCCGATCTCCACCGACGAAGCACCGAAGGAAGTACGCATCGACCTGCCTGTCGACGCGCACATCCCGGCCGACTACGTCACGTCCGACAGGCTCCGTCTCGAGGCGTACCGCAAACTCGCCGCCGCGAACGACGACGCCGCCATCGACACGGTCATCGACGAACTCGTCGACCGGTACGGTCCGCTGCCCGAAGAGGTTCGCCGACTCGTCTCCGTCGCGAAGTTGCGCCTGCTGTGCCGGGAGTACGGACTCGACGAGGTCACCGTCGTCGGTTCGCAGGTCAAGATCGCGTCCATGGAACTGCCGGATTCGAAGCAGATGCGGCTCAAGCGGCTGTATCCCGCGGCGCAGTACCGCCCGACGAGCGGCACCGTACAACTGCCGCTGCCGCGTACGGGCGGCATAGGTTCGGATCGTGTCCGCGATGTCGAACTGCTCCAGTTCATCGCCGACTTCCTGCTCGCGATGGACGGAAAGCCTCAGGGGTCGGTGAACATCAGTGCTCCGGTGTCGGTGACCGCGTGAGCGACGAAGCGGCAGGATCCGGCGAGAGTCTGCGCAAGGCAGTGGAGGTGATGGACCGGCTGTGGTCGTTCGGGGGCTGGGAGGTCACCCAGACGCACGAGTCGTTGCGCCGGTATCTCGTCGAAGAGACGTACGAAGTGCTCGACGCCATCGATTCCGGAGATCCGGATGCCTTGCGGGAGGAACTCGGTGACCTGTTGCTGCAGGTCCTTTTCCACTCCAGAATCGCGCAGGCGTCGGGAGCGTTCACGGTCGACGATGTCGCTGCGACGCTCGTCGCCAAGCTCGCGGCGCGCAGCCCCCACCTGAGCAACGGTCATACCGGGCCGATGGACGTCGCGGAGCAGGAAGCTGCGTGGGAGGTCGCGAAGAAAGCGGAGAAGGCACGCGCGTCGTGCCTCGACGGCATCGCCATGGCTCAGCCGAGCCTGGCGCTGGTCGACAAGGTCCTCGAACGTGCGCGTCGTGCCGGGTTCCCCGACGAATTGGTGCCCGACGACCTGCGAACGGTCCGGGTCGACGGGTCGGGCGATACCGAGGCGACGCTACGCAGTGCTGTGTTGCGGTTCGTGGACGCGATCCGGGCAGCCGAGCGGTCGGCGGGCACCACGCCGCTCGATCCCGGAACCTGGAAACTTCACTGGGCCCTCTGATCGGCGTGCCTGTGAATTGTCAATCCCCACGGTAGAAGTCGTCGGTGCTGCGCGGCGGCATCACCCATCTGCCGTGGAGTCCCGGGTAGCGGCGGTGCAGTTCGGCCGGATCGTGCGGTGCCATGACGAGGATGTGGTCGGGTGCCGTCGCCACCATGGCTTCCGGTGACACGATGGGCACGTCGGTGCCGGGCATCCTCCGTCCGAACCGGTCCGGAGAAGGATCGGCTACTGCCGCGATCAGTGAGCTGCTCACCCGGGCGCGCGCGAACAAGGTAACGCTGGAAGGCGTTGCACCGTAGGCGATCACGGTCCGGTTCCGGTGGGCCATGAGCTGGAGCCAGGTGTCGAGTGCGGCCGCTTGCCGGTCCGCGACGGTCTGGAGTATTCGTACCGTCCGGACGTCGGTGATACCTTCCGCACGCTCGGACGCGAGGCGGCGACGCACGAACGGTTCGGGAAACAGGGCGCTGTCGCGCAGGGCGGCAACGAGTACCGCGTCGGATGTGGATCCGACCGGCCATGCGTTCCAGAGGAGGAGGCCGACGTCTTCGAGGGCACGACGCAGCGTGGTGATGCTGTAGTACGCGAAGCGCCCGTACCGCACGGCGTCCCAGCGGCGCTGGGCGACGATCTCCGACAACGCGTGCACCTCCAGCAGGAGCACTCCGTCGGGGGCGAGTGCGGCCGCCCGTGCCCGCAGTGCCCGGTGCTGGTCGGGTTCTTGTTCGAGGACGAAGGAATCCACCACGACGGACGCCCGCTCGCCGCGGCCGGCCGCTCGAAATCCGCAGTGCTGCAGACGATGGAGCCAGCGGTCTCCCGTCCGGACTGCGAACTCGGACAGCGTCCCGCCGTCGAGTAGGCCGGCGCCGCGTGCGATCCCGATCGTCTGCCCGATGTCCTGGTATGTCATCCGGGTTCGATCGAGGTGCACGTGCGCGCCGGCGTCACCCCCGAGTTGTGCCAATCCGCACTCGCGGCACAGCATCATCGACAGACGGTTGCGCATCTCGTCGGGGCGGACCGAAGTTCCGCGAAAAGGAAATCGCTCGCTTCCCGGAACAGGGCCGAGGTCGAGCGCCGGATCGAGATGTGGGTGGCCGCAGGATCGGCATGCTGTCACCGCGGGAGTCCGGTCCGGCGGATCCTGACGGCCGCCGGCTGCGCGCTCCCGTCCGGTAGGACGACCTTCTCGGCGAGGAAGGTTTCGGCGAACGGGTTGCCGCACTGCGACCCACGCAGATCTTTGAGCGCAAGATGGAGCCCGCGTGTCCGAAGGCCGATCATCATGGCGTCTTCTTCCTCCTCGGTGGACCTGGCCAGTCGCATGACGAGCGTCGCCTGAAAGCGCCTGACTTCGACTGCACATCCGTTTCTCGGAGTCAAGAATACTCATAGACTTAAAACGGCGGTTAAACATACCCGAATATTGTTTTGCCTTTCGTTTGAAAGGTGTGGGTGTTGCCCTTACTCTCGATGCAATTCCTATTACGCGTGCGGGTCGGGCAAGCGCGGAATGGGTGCCTATACAAACGGCTTGGAGGGGGATTGCCCGATGGCGTTCTGCATTGTCGAGCGTGAAGAAACTCTGGTGGCCGGCCTGCCTGTGCGTAGTCCGCGCCGGGCGTTGGGCAAGTTGAGGGACCCCCACCTCGAGAGGGCGTGGTCCGCGGTACTGAAGCGGGACGCCGACGGTCCTCTTGCGTCGACCTATACCGATCACGCCGAGGAGATCGGATCGTATTACACCCAGACTGTCGGGTATTGCTGCCGGACGCTCGACGAGGTCCACCCCGGCTATGTCGTCTCCCGTCTCCCGTCCGGGACGTACGCGAAGTTCTCCGCGGTGGGGAGTCATTTCCCCGACGTGTTCAGCGAACTGTGGCGGCAGATCTGGGCGGCCGAGAGCCGGGGTGAGATCGTGCGGGCGTTCACGGGTGATTTCGAGTGTTACCCGCACGCCTACTGCATCGAGTTGTACATCTCGATCAAGACTTCTGAATACGTTGTGGCCCAATGAGCTTCACCATCGTCAAGGTGCGCGGGTATTCGGTCGGCGGCCTGGTCGTGCCCGGCATCGAGCCGGGATCCGGGCGCCTCGGCGACGATCTGCTGGACTTCACCCTCGAACGCCTCCGCGCGCGCGGAGTGGGCGACGTGACAGTCGTGTACGTGTCCAATCCCGAGGTGGGCTGGACGGCGCTGGCGGGCTACCGCTGTGACGACGTCGCGAGTCTCGCCGTGGGTGACTCGATGATCCGCATAACCGACAAGTACGCCGCACGTTTCACCCCCGACGGATCGAGAACGGATCCGTGGGAAGACGTGTGGACGCAGGTCGAGATCGCAGAGAAGGACGGCGAGATCGCCCGGGCGTACCGCGAGGAGGTCGCGTTCCTTCCCGCGAGTGGTGAGATGGAACTGTTCGTTTCGCTGGAGTGAACAGCCCTCGACCGCTGTCGAAGGGATAAGCCGTGGCCCGTTCGTCGCCGACGCTCGAAAACCTGGTCACCAGGGTGGCGGCACGTCTCATGCCGGCCGATGTCGCGTCGCACCGGGATGCGTTCTACCAGGTTCTGCAGCTTCTCTACGAGTATTTCGGGGTCGAAGGCTGCTATCTGCGGTATCACGACCACGACCTCGCGGCGGCCGTGCTCGTCGCCGAATGGCCGCCGCAGGCGCACGGTGCCGAGCCGGACACTCCGGGTGTGCTGCATTTTCGCGATGCGGATCCGGCCATCGCCGAGTCCGAGTACTCCAAGGAACCTAGGGTAATTCGTGAACCCGCGGAGTCGATCACTTCGATACCACTGCTGTGGGGTGAAGTCACTACGGGGACTCTCGGGCTGGTGGCCCCGGGTGACCGGGTCTGGACAGACGACGAACTCGATTCCCTTCGTCTCATCGCCGCCCTGCTCGCACAGGTGCAGGCGCGAATCCGGGCAGAGGGTGACCTGCGGTATGCCGCCTACCACGACTCGTTGACCGGCCTGGCCAGCCGGCGGGCGCTGCTCGAGCATCTCGACGCGAGGCTCGGCCGTGGGAATCCGGGGCCCGTCGGGGTGCTGTTCCTCGACCTGGACCGGCTCAAGGCGCTCAACGATTTCCTCGGGCACCGTGCCGCCGACACGTACCTGTGCCGGATCGGTGAGAGGCTGATGCAGGTCAACCGTCCGGTCGACCTCGTCTCCCGGCTCGGTGGCGACGAATTCGTCGTCGTGCTGGCCGGACCGGCGACGGTCGCCGATGCCGTGGAGCGAGCGGAGGAGATCCAGCGCGTCGTCGGAGAATCCGTGTCGCTGGGCGGGCAGCTCGTGGGCCGGGGTGTGAGTGTCGGTATCGCCCTCGGCGAGCCGGGGGAGATCTCACCTGTCGAATTGATCGGCCGGGCGGACCAGGCGATGATGGTCGTAAAGGTGCAGGGCGGCAACAGCGTCGGCGTGTTCACCGACGACATGACCCAGGAGGGGGAGCGGCGGACCCTCATCGAATTGAACCTGCGGACCTCGATCGACGACGACCATTTGGTCCTCGAGTATCAACCGGAGGTCGATCTGCGTTCGGGAGCGATCCTCGGAGTGGAAGCGCTCGTGCGCTGGAACCACCCGGTTCTCGGTACGCTCCAGCCCGCAGAGTTCATCGACGTCGCGGAATCCACCAATCTCGCCGGGGAATTGGGCACCTGGGTGATTTCTACCGCGTGTGCCCGGCTCGCCGCGTGGAAGGAGAGGATCCCCGGTCTCGACCTGACGATGGGAATCAACGTCTCACCGGTCCAGCTGGTGGCTGCCGGGTTCGACGAGTCGGTCGCCTCGGTGTTGCGGCGCTACGGGTTGCGGGGTGCCGAAGTCTGCCTGGAAATCACCGAGAACGTCGTGGTCGGTGATCTGCGACGAACGCGCGCGACACTGTCGCGACTCGAACGGCTGGGGGTACGGATCGCGATCGACGATTTCGGGACCGGATACAGCTCGCTCGGCCATCTCAAGTCGTTGCCGGTGGACACGCTCAAGATCGACAAAGGATTCGTACAGAATCTCCACCGCAGCGAGGGCGACCGGGTAATCGTCAATTCTATTGCCGGGCTGGCCAACTCGTTCGGGCTGGACCTCGTGGCCGAGGGGATCGAGGTAGAAGGGGCGGTGCCCTACCTTCTGGAACTGGGATGCCGCCGGGGCCAGGGATTCCTGCTGGGAAGACCGAAGCCACCGGGCGAGATCGAGGAATCGGTGGCGAGGGGATACGTCGATCTGCCGTGGACGACCGGGCGGGGGAGGGTGTTCGGGGTCTCTCGTCGAACGTCCTAGTGGCGAACAGCGGCGTGGCGGACGGCTCGCGATGGTTGTGCTGCCCGCACCCGTTTCCCTCGCGATCGCGCATGCCGTGAGTCTCGGCGGTCCCGGCCGGTGCTGTACCGGCAGGTCTGCGGCCGAAGCGACCTGTCCCGGGAGGAATCCGTACGCGCCGATCTTCGCTACGTCGAGAACTGGAGTTTCGCGATGGATCTGTCGATCCTCCGCCGCACCGTCGGCGCGGTCCTGCGCCGGGAAGGCGCCTACTGACGCGCCGCACGGGGATGCTCCCGGGCGATATGTGGACTATGGAGGGGTGTACCAAGCACCACGCCGTCGTCGCTCACCCTGGCCGATCGTCCTGTTCGGCATCTTCGGGGTCGTCATTCTTCTCGCGGTGGGCGTCAACCTCACCACGCCGCAGGCGCCCCGGGTCGAGATTCCGGACGGCGTGCCACCCCCGCGCGGCACGGAGGTGCCTCCGATCGACTTCTCTGGTCCGGGGCGGACGGCCGGGTTGCTCCGGGAGTGGGCAGAACCCCAGGCAGATGCACTGGACATTCCCGTGGTGGCGCTCGAGGCCTACGGGCACGCCGCCGCCGTGCTGGCGTCGACCCAACCCGAGTGCGGCCTCGCCTGGACGTCGCTCGCCGGCATCGGCAGTGTCGAGAGCGGGCACGGACAGCACGGCGGCGCCAGCCTTGCGCCCGACGGCAAGGCGACACCCGAGATCCGGGGCGTGCCGCTCGACGGCGGACCCGGACTCGCCGAGATCCGCGACACCGACGGCGGCGAACTCGACGGAGACCCGCTGCTGGACCGAGCCATGGGTCCGATGCAGTTCATTCCCGAAACCTGGAAGGCGTGGGGCGTGGATGCCAACGGAGACGGCGTCGCGGATCCGGACAACATCGACGACGCCGCGCTCAGTGCCGGGCGCTACCTGTGCGACAGAGGCGGCGACCTGAACGGTGCGGAAGGGTGGACGCGAGCACTCCTGGCCTACAACCTGTCGGGCAAGTACATGAGACTCGTCCGCGACCGCGCAGCCGCGTACGGTGTTGGCGTACGTCCGTAGCCGGCACCGGGTGTACGGTCCTCGCGGGCGGTGGCCGGTCCCAGACGCGCGCCTGTGCCTCACACCCTGGTCGAGCCGGGTTAGGCTGTCCCCAGCGTGCAGACACCGCAGCGTGAAGTCCATCGAAGGAGAATCAGCCAGTGGCCATCATTGAGCAGGTAGGAGCCCGCGAGATCCTCGACTCCCGGGGCAACCCGACGGTCGAGGTCGAGGTGCTGCTCGAGGACGGAAGTTTCGCCCGCGCTGCGGTGCCCTCCGGCGCCTCCACGGGTGAGCACGAAGCCGTCGAACTGCGTGACGGCGGCGACCGTTACGCCGGCAAGGGTGTCGAGAAGGCCGTCGAAGCGGTGCTCGAAGAGATCGCCCCGGCCATCATCGGCCTCGACGCGACCGAACAGCGCACCGTCGACCAGGCGCTGCTCGACGCAGACGGCACGCCCGACAAGGGCCGTCTCGGCGCGAACGCGCTTCTCGGTGCGTCACTCGCCGTCGCCAAGGCCGGCGCCGAGTCCGCCGGTCTCGAGTTGTTCCGGTACCTGGGCGGACCGAACGCGCACATCCTGCCCGTGCCCATGATGAACATCCTCAACGGTGGCGCCCATGCCGACACCGGTGTCGACGTGCAGGAATTCATGGTCGCTCCGATCGGCGCTCCCACTTTCAAGGAGTCGCTGCGATGGGGTGCGGAGGTGTACCACTCGCTCAAGTCCGTGCTCAAGAGCAGGGGACTGGCCACCGGGCTCGGCGACGAGGGCGGTTTCGCGCCGGATGTCGCAGGCACCAAGGAAGCTCTCGACCTCATCAGCGAGGCCGTGGGCAAGACCGGCCTGAAGCTCGGCACCGATGTCGCTCTGGCACTGGACGTCGCGGCCACCGAGTTCTACACCGAGGGCACCGGCTACGCGTTCGAGGGCAAGAACCGCACCGCAGATGAGATGGCGGATTTCTACGCGGAACTGCTGGCCGCATACCCGCTCGTCTCCGTCGAGGATCCGCTCAGCGAGGACGACTGGGAGGGCTGGGTCGCACTCACCGACAAGCTGGGCGGAAAGCTGCAGCTCGTCGGTGACGACCTCTTCGTCACCAACCCCGAGCGTCTCGAAGAGGGCATCGTCAAGGGCGCGGCGAACGCGCTTCTCGTGAAGGTCAACCAGATCGGCACCCTCACCGAGACGCTGGACGCGGTCGACCTCGCGCACCGCAACGGCTACAAGACGATGATGAGCCACCGCTCCGGCGAGACCGAGGACACCACCATCGCCGACCTCGCGGTTGCCGTCGGCAGCGGTCAGATCAAGACCGGCGCACCGGCACGGTCCGAGCGCGTGGCGAAGTACAACCAGCTGCTGCGTATCGAGGAGTCCCTCGGCGATGCCGCCCGCTACGCGGGTGAGGTCGCCTTCCCGCGGTTCAACCTCGAGGGCTGAACTCCGGTATGAGCCAGCGCGGTAGATCCCGGCCCGGCGCCCGCCGAACCCGCACCGAAGGTGCGGCAAGTACGCGTCGGCCCGGCCGGGCAAGACCCACGGGATCTACCGCTCCGGTCGAGAGCGGCACAGACAGCGCAGGCGCCCGTCCGGCCGGACGCGACGATCCCGTTCATTCGTCGCCCGGCCGGGGGCGTTCCGGCGCGTCCGGTCGCGCCCGGCCCACCCGGGTCGGTGCCACCGAAGGTGTACGCCGGACCCGCGAAGAACGCACCTTCCTGGGTTTGTCCACGGGACGCGCGGTCATCCTCGCCCTGGTCGTGTGTGGACTCGCGTTGACCCTCGCGGTGCCGCTGCGTACCTATGTGAGCCAGCGTTCCGAAGCCGAACAACTTGCACGCGAACGAGAACAGCTCGAGACGGAGATCGCCGCGCTCGAAGAACAGAAAGCCCGTATTCAGGACCCTGCCTGGATCCGGGCGCAGGCGCGGGAGCGGTTGCGCTTCGTGATGCCCGGCGACATCCCCTACATGGTCCAGTTGCCCGGCGACGTGCCGCCCGAATACGAAGAAGAAGAACCGGAGTCGCCGACCACCGGCGCCTGGTACAGCGACCTGTGGCTCTCGGTGGCCGAAGCGCCGCCCGAGCCCGAGACCGATCCACTGCCGCAGCCGATGCCTGTGGCACCCCCAGAACCAGGAGATATCCCCGGGTGACCGATTCAGTGACGCAGGAAGACCTCGACGCCGTCGCAGCACAGCTCGGGCGCGAACCCCGCGGCGTCCTGGCCATCGCCTACCGTTGCCCCGACGGCGCGCCCGGAGTGGTCAAGACCGCCCCGAAACTGCCCGACGGCACACCGTTCCCGACGTTGTACTACCTCACCGACCCGCGGCTCACCGCGGAGGCGAGCCGCCAGGAGTCCGCGGGCGTCATGCGGGAGATGACCGAACGGCTCGGCGCCGACGCCGAACTCGCGGCGTCGTACCGGCGTGCCCACGAGTCGTACCTCGCCGAGCGTGACGCCATCGAGTCGCTGGGTACCGACTTCAGCGGTGGGGGTATGCCCGACCGGGTCAAATGCCTGCACGTGCTGATCGCCCATTCCCTCGCAAAAGGCCCGGGCCTCAACCGGCTCGGCGACGAATCCGTCGCACTCGCCGCAGATGCGGGACTCCGCGGCACCGCCGTCCCCGCGGACTGGCCCACCTACGCCGAACTGCGCGGAGAACAGCAGTGAGCGTCGCCCGGGTGGCGGGCATCGACTGCGGTACCAACTCCATTCGCCTGCTGGTCGCGGATATCGCCGACGACGGCACCCTCACCGATGTCACCCGCCTGATGCGGGTCGTGCGGCTCGGGCAGGGTGTCGACGCGACCGGTCGCCTCGCCCCCGAAGCGATCGAGCGCACCCGCGTCGCGCTCACCGAGTACGCCGGGATCATTCGGGATGCAGGTGCGACCGGGGTGCGCATGGTCGCCACCTCGGCGACTCGCGACGCGCAGAATCGGGAAGACTTCTTCTCCATGACCCGGGAAGTGCTCGGAGCCGTGATCCCCGGCGCGGAGGCCGAAGTCATAACCGGTGACGAAGAAGCGCGGCTGTCCTTCGCCGGTGCCGTCGGCGAACTCGACGCCGCCCGTGGGCCCTTCGTCGTCGTCGATCTCGGCGGCGGCTCCACCGAAGTCGTGCTCGGCGACGAAAACGGCGTTCACGCAGCGTATTCCACGGATATCGGGTGTGTGCGCCTCACCGAACGGTGCCTGCACGACGATCCGCCGACCGAAGCCCAGATCGCCGCGGCCCGAAAGGTCGCGGGGGAGAAGATTGCCGAGGCTCTCGCACACGTGCCAGTCGAACGGGCCCGCACGTGGATCGGAGTCGCGGGCACGATGACCACGCTTTCTGCGCTCGGCAACGATCTCGACACCTACGACCCTGCGAGGGTTCATCTGTCGACCGTCGGGTTCGATCGTCTGCGGCAGGTGTGCGACGGACTGCTCGCCGCGACGCGCGAGGAGCGCGCTGCGCTCGGCCCGATGCACCCCGGCCGGGTGGACGTCATCGGCGGCGGAGCCATCGTCACCAGTGTTCTGGCCGACGAACTCGAACGTCGCGCGGGTATCACCGAACTCGTGGTGAGCGAACACGACATCCTGGACGGGATCGCGCGGTCCGTCACGCGTTAGGGTGATCCGGACGGCCCCTATAGCCCAATTGGCAGAGGCAGCGGACTTAAAATCCGCCAAGTGTCGGTTCGAGTCCGACTGGGGGCACTGTGGCTCTGCCGGCCTCCGGCCGGGGTGCGCCTGCAGGGTTCGAACAAGATCCACGAAGGCGCACTTCGAACGGACCACACCGGCCGGGAGCTTCAGAGTTGTTCGTCCCGTGGGGGCCTCGCACCGCGTTCGTGGGCTCCGTACGACGTTGCACCGCTGCTGGAACCCGACGCGTCGTGGGGCGCAGGTGTGTTCCGGGGTGCAGGAGCGCCGGCATTCGAGTCGGCAGCGAGCGCGCTGTTCTGTTCTGCGATGCGGTCGCGATCGTGCTGCGCTTCTGTTGCCTGCCTGCGGGCGTCCTTCGCCTCACGACGGGCGTTCTTGGCCTTCCGGGAGGACCGGCGGGCGCCGGAGAAGAGCAGCGCCAATCCGAGCAGGCCGACTGCACCCACGACGATGCCGTAGAGGAACAGAGTTCCGGTCGACCCCGTGACGTCGTAACCGAACACGGAGAACCCGTCGGTGATCGCGTGTTCGTCGCCGCTGTTGGTCAATACGCCCACAACGCCGACGACTACGGCGGCAATGAGGAGAACTAGTCCGATGAAAATGATCATGGCGGCCTCCGCGATACTTGGTAGTACTCAGTGAACGCGCAGGTACCAGCCGTGTCAACGATCTGAATCCTTCTCCGGATGGAAAGCACGCCCGGAGCGCACCGGCGGAAGTTGCGTGATTACCCCTGTCCGATTCCTCCCAGTACGCTACGGCGGTGTTCTCGATCGGGTGCCCTGCCGACAGGGTCGTGCCGTCACGCTCGGACCGGAACGTACGCGGGCATCGGAAGCGGTGTGCCGTGCGAAGTAACAAGAAGAGGACCTAAGCGAGCATGAGAGATCCTTCGTTACCCGAACCCAGGAGTGAACAGATCCGCTCCCGGATGACCGTCCAGGGCTGGTTCCAGGTTGCGTTCGCAGCCTTGGCGGTGTTCCTTCTGGTGGGCACCGTTATCGGTACCTACTTCATCGACCGGACCGCGCGGATCACCGACCAGTTGGTCGTGGACATCCAGCCGGCACAGGTCGAGGCGTACCGACTGCAATCTGCTCTGCTCAATCAGGAGACCGGAGCGCGTGGGTATGCCCTCACCGGAGACCCGGGCTTTCGCGAGCCGTACCTCACCGGGCTCCAGGACGAGCAGAAATCCGTGGAGCGGCTGCGCACCCTGATGGCCGGTCACAGCGATGTGCTCGCCAACCTCGACGCGATTACGTCGAATGCGGCGGCGTGGCGCGCCGAGTACGCAGAGCCGCTCGTGGATGCTCCGCCGAGCGGGGCGGAGCCACCCGATATCGCGGAGATCGAACGCGGCCGTGCCGCCTTCGATCTGCTGCGTACCCAGTTCGCGGACCAGAATTCGATCCTCGTCCAGGCTCAAGAAGATGGTTACGACGGACTCGTCCACGCCCGCACGGTACGCAACTCGGTGCTGGCAGCGATGGTCGCGGGTTTTCTGCTCACCGGCGCCCTCATGGTGGTTCTCGTGCACAACCTCGTCGCCACGCCGCTCGTCCGACTGCGGGCGGCGACGCGACGCGTCGCCGGCGACGGGAACTTCGATCAGCACATCTACCCTCAGGGCCCGAAGGACATCCGGCACCTGGCGAACGATGTCGAGGCGATGCGCGAGCACATCGCCCAGGCGTTGACGGAGGCGCGCCGGCAGCAGGACAAGCTCGCCCGGCAGACCGCCGATCTCGATGCCCAGGCGGACGAGCTTCGCCGCTCCAACACCGAACTCGAACAGTTCGCCTACGTCGCGTCCCACGACCTGCAGGAGCCCCTGCGCAAGGTCGCCTCCTTCTGTCAGCTTCTCGAGAAGCGGTACGGAGACAAGCTCGACGACCGGGGAACCCAGTACATCGCGTTCGCGGTGGACGGCGCGAAACGTATGCAGGTGCTCATCAACGACCTGCTGGCGTTCTCTCGTGTGGGACGTGTCAACGACGCCCGGCTGCGCGTCGATCTCGGCAGAACGCTGGACAAGGCGCAATCGAACCTTGCCATCATGATCGACGAATCGCAGGCCCGGATCGAACGTCCGGACGACTTGCCCGAGCTGACCGGCGATCCGACGCTCCTGACGATGCTGTGGCAGAACCTGCTGGCCAACGCGATCAAGTTCCGTCATCCCGACCGGCCCCCGGTCGTGCGAATAACGTGCGAAAGGGCCGAAGGGGAGGACGGCGCCGCAGGTTGGCAGTTCTCCGTCAGCGACAACGGCATCGGTATCCCCGCCGAGTTCGCGGAGAAGGTGTTCGTCATCTTCCAGCGTCTGCACGCTCGTGACGTCTACACAGGCACGGGCATCGGTCTGGCTGTGTGCAGGAAGATCGTGGACTACCACGGCGGCAGCATCTGGATCGATACCACTGTCGGCGAGGGTGCCCGAGTCTGCTTCACCCTGGTCGGCGCCAAACCCCAGTCGGAGCAGAGCCTCCAGATCGACGACCGCGCGCTGAACACTTCGGGGTAGTCGGGGGTGGGTCGAACGGCCTGAGCCGAGGGGCCCGGTCAGGTGTGGCCGAGTGGCCCTGTGGGCCCGGGGAGATTCCGGAGAACCGGTGATCTTCGCGGGGTTTCCGGGCGTCCGACGCGGGGTAACGCATGGTGAGGTTTGGCATCTGCCCGGGCGGGTTGTCGGACTCAGGCGGCGTGAGTTCAGAGCGGTAGCTCACGCCGCCGCCGGGGCGGGGCTTACAAGTGTCAGGGGTCCTGGCGCACGGAGTGATTCTCGACGACGGTGCGGGCAAGGTCGGCGACCTTGAGATTGACCTGCTGGGATGTGCGCCTCAGCAGGTCGAACGCCTCGTCTGCCGACAGGTTCTGCGCCGCCATCACGAGTCCGACGGCTTTCCCGATCTCCCGGTTGCTCACCAGACCGCTCCTGAGCGAATCGATGTCCTCACCCCGCCCGATCGCGGTGGCGGTGACCGAAGCGAACGCTGCCAGCATGCTGGCGTGTTCGGCCGCCGCAGAGGTGAAGGCACCGGGAGTATCCGAGAACAGATTCAGTGCTCCCACCTTGCGGTGGTCGATCAGTAAGCGGAATCCCATCGCTCCTCGCACCGGAGTGGATTCGACCACCGCACGGGCCAGCGCGGGCCACGACGAACCCGTCCGCAAATCCGCTTCGATCTGTGGAACCTCTTCCTCGATCGCGTCCAGGCAAGGGCCTTGCCCCAGGTGCCGCTCGTGGGCGTCGATCGCAGCAGCGACGTCATCGCTCGCCGCTACGAGCACGAACTCCCCGTTACGGCGCAGCATGATGCTCGCGTGGTCACACCCGGGTACAAGCAGGGTTGCGGCTACACAGATCGCCGAATACACCTCCGAAGCATCGGCACCGCCGTACAGGATCTCGGCCAGGGCCGTGAAAACCGTCGCCGGATCGGCTCCGTTCGACGCGGGGGTGACCGTGGTGGATCCGTCCTGGTCGTTCTCTGTCATGCGCAGACCACCGGCCGGCAGAGAACTCTGTGCGAGCCGCTGTGAGAAGTCGGGAAGGGTTCCGGTTCAACCGAAGACGATACTCCGCGGGATCCACTCGACGAGTACGACCGGTCACGCGAGGAACTGCGATCCGGAGTCTCGATTCCCCCGAGACTGTGGGGTGGGGGGACCGGTCGAGTAATCGACGCGGAAACAACTCTCATTGAAGGGTTTCTCCTGAAACAGACCCGATCCCGCCGGCTCGAAAACACGTACTCGATACCGCGGACACGATAGACGATCAAGGGCTTCTCTTTAACCCCGATGGATCGTACCCGAGCGCCACGACGTCGCCCGCTTCCCTGCGGCCCTGGCGAGGGCCTTTCGGCCGGTGACGAGACGGGTGAGGTGGGCGGCCCGATCATGTTGTGCCAGATGATCTTCATCGGCGCAGGAAGGAATAGGTGGCGGGTCGCCGGGGCATAGATAGGAGGGGAAGGCGTCTGTCATCCCGTGGATCGAATTACCGTCGCCTCGACCGGGGTGACGGCCGTATGGGGTGAAAGGACATCACATGTGGGCTCTGCTGAGTAAGCCTCTCCGCCGATGGTTGCTGCTGTCGCTCGCAGTTCCGCTGGTCGCGGGGGGTTTGTCTCTCGTCGCCGACGCGTTGCAGCGCAAGAAAGGGCGTCCCACGAAGACGTCGAAACTGCTGTCCGGAGTGTCGAACTTCCTCCGGAGGCGGCGTAATCGCCGCAAGTGATCGAGGTCATTCCGGCGGCGCCGAGTGATGTCGGAAGCTGCAGAGCGCCCGGTGACCCGTTCCGCAGAACGGGTCACCGCCGGCAGCGAGGTGACCGCCCGAAGGTCCGAAGGCGTGAACAATGGGGCCGAATGTCCCTACAGATAAGGACGTTCGGCACCCCCGCGCCCGCAGATGCGCCTGGCCGATTGCGGCGCCTCGGAAAGTAGATATCCGGCCCTTTGCCCACCTCGCCGTGGTGAAATCCATGGAATCCGGACTGCGGGCTTGCCGTACACCCTCCAGTGCGGTTCGATCGGTGGCAATCGGTGGGGGGATGCATGGACATCGTGCACGCAGTTGCGCGGATTTCGACGGCGGTACTGGTGACGGTCACAGCCGTCGCCGCAATGGTGGTTCTTCCGGGGGTCGCCGGAGGACAGCCCGGTGACCGCACGGAGGTCCCCTACATCTCCACCGCTCCGCTCGCCGCGCAGGTTGCCGGCTCGGTTGTGTCGGTCGCGGTACCACTGCCACCGGAGGTGGCGCCGCACCCGCCGGAGTGCGATCGATTGTCGTATCTCCGGTGGCGGTCGGTCGACGGCCCGGCGGAATCCTCGGAAGCCGACCGGATCTTCGTGGCGCAGCCCGGAATCTTCGAGGGCGCAGGGGCATTCGAGAGCGTAGCCCGCAACACCGTGGTCGCGGCTGCGGAACGCGGTATGCACGTCGAGTTCTGGGCGCTCGACCGGCGCTCCAACTGTCTCGAAGACCATGCCGGGACGAGTGCCGCTCTTGTGACGGGTGATCTCGACACCGCGACCGACTACTACTTCCACGGCAAGGAGATCGACGGAAGGCGTTTCGAGGGATACGCAGCAGGGTCCGACATCGCGTGGCTCGCGCAGGTCGGGCTGGAACAGACTCTGCGCGACCAGTACGACCTTCTGCGCCATGAGTTTCCGGATCAGAAGGTCCGCAAGGAGAAGGTTGTCTGTGGCGGGCATTCGATGGGCGGCTTCATCACCGGTTACTTCGCCGAATGGGATTTCGACGGGGACCCGGCGACCACCGACGACGCGGGCTACAACCAGTGCTCGGGCTACTTCGCGCTCGACACCGTTATCCGTGCCGGGGCACCGTTCCCGAGTTCCGGCGTGCCGTCGGACCTGCCGGAAGAACTGGCTGCGCCCCTCGAGGCATTCACCGGGGCGATCTCCACGGCGAGCCCGGTATTGGCGCTGCCGGCCGTGATCAACCCTGAAACCACGAATATGCTTGCGCTGACCGGACTTGCAGCCCGACTGGACCCGGACGGGGTCAACGACATCGTGTCGCGCATGCCGGACAACACGAATGTGAACTGGACCTTGCGTACCTTGCTGGCGAAGGATCCGGCGATGTTCGCGACCGGGTCACCCGATGTGCGGTCCTTGAACGCGACAAACGAAGCCGTGCTGGGGGCCATCCTGGACGACAACTCGCAACCGCTGGGGTTCTTGCAGACGAGCGTGGGTTTCCTGACCGGAGGGCCGGTGCAGGACAAAGTATTCCCGCTACCTTCCACTCCTGCGACACTCGAGTCGGGGTCCTTCGGAGACGCCCCGAAGGCATCTCCGGCCGTGTACGGCGATCCGCAGGTGGTCTACCGCTGGCTCGATTACGACGAGGTCGGAACCGAAGCGTCGCTGCCGGAGGAGAGTCGGTATACCTCGCGCGCCGGGGAAGTGACCTCGATCGACGAAATCGCGCGGAACCTCTCCGAGCCTCCGCTGGACTTCACCGAGTGGTACTTCCCGATGCGCCTACCGTCGGATCTCGCCCAGAGTTCGGCACCGTCGTTCGCGGCACATCACCTGTACCGGGACGGAGTTGCGAGGAACCCGGTGCTCACGGTGCAGGCGAGTGGCGGGATAACGCTCCCGTCGACGACTCATCCGAACGCTGTGTCGATCACCCTTCCCGGGTACAACCACATCGACGTTCTCACCGCCGCCGCCGATCAGAACGACGGGCGCGGTGAAGCGGTGTCGCAAGCTCTTGCGGAGTTCGCGACACCGTAATCCGCTCAGGGGCGACCGGAGAAGATCGAGTTGTAGTCGTAGGGGCCGACCTGGGCGGCCTGCGCGACCGGCTCGGCCTGCTCCGGCTCGTTCGGGTTGACCGGCTGCAGGAACAACGGGTTGTTGGCTTCGGTGTAGCTACTCATGATGGAGGTCCTTTCGGGTTCGGCGCGGACAGCTCCGGCCGAAGGGGTGCGACGAGGTGCAAACGGCGAGGTCGCGCAGTGTGTGCGCGGATACTCGGGTGCAGATCGAAGAAGATCATCGAGGCTCGTCCGAAGAGAATAGCTCGGAGGATGCGAACCGTACGATTTCTCCACCCTACACCCCGGTTCGCACAACGGACGTGTGACACGGCCCGGGGGGTCACCGCGCGTCGGCGAAAGCGAAGGTTTAGCGCAGGGCATGCGCCGGGAAGTACTCGGGCATGGCAACTTACAGAGTGATCGACCCCAAGGGTGACGTAGTCGAGACCAAGGAAATCGCCAGCGCCGACGCCGCGCACGCATGGTTCGTCGACAAGCGAGCCGACAACAGCGAACTCGGCTGGCGAATGGAAGCCCAGAACGACGAGGACGGTACCTGGCACTTCTTCGACGACACGGAGGGAACGTCCTGAGTCGTCCTACGACACGCCCGGGGGCCGCGCACGATGCGCGGCCCCCGGCATGTCGGGCAGGTATCAGTCCTGCTTGAAAGTCCTCTTGATGTCGTCTGCGGCGTCGGAGACCTTGTCGCCTGCCTGCTTCACTCCACCCTTCGCCTTATCACCCCGGCCTTCGGCTTCGAGGTCACGATCATTGGTGGCCTTGCCACCCTTCTCCTTGGCCTTGCCGGCCAGTTCTTCGGCCTTGTGCTTTGCCTTGTCGATGAAATCGGCCATCGGTCGGTCCTCCTTGTTTGTCGGACGGTTCTCACTTCGAATACCCGGCTCGCGTGAAGTGAAACAGCACGTCGACAACGTGTCCCGAAACTCCGCAACCGTGTAAGACTGCCTGGAGCGACACGAGGAGGAGCAATGTCAGACCCCAACGACGACGCTATCGGTGACACCCCGGATGCCGATCCCGAACTGACCCGCAATCGATCCGGTGGGGGCGCTGCAGGGGTATGGCGGGTGGTCACGTCGCTCGTGGTGGTGGCGTTGGTGATCGTGTTGATCGTGGTCTTTCTCTAGGGCTCAGAGCCAGTCACGACGTTTGAACAGCAGATACAGCACGGTGGCGGAGAGAGCGATGACGATCGCCACCGTGACGAGTCCCGTACGTTCACCGACGCCGGGGTAGGGCACATTCATTCCGTACCAACCGGTCACGGCGGTCGGCACCGCGATGATCGCCGCCCATCCCGTCAGCTTCTTCATGACGGTGTTGAGCCGGGCGTCCTGAAGCGACAGGTTCGTCTCGAAGATGGTGGTCACCATGTCGCGCAAGGATTCGGTCCATTCCGCGGCCCGCAGGACATGGTCGTAAAGATCGGTGTACCAACTGTCCAGTTCGGCCGAGATTCCGTGTTCGGCGCGAAAGTGCATGACCGCGTTGACGATCTCCCGCATCGGCAGCACCACCCTTCGCAGCTGGACGAGTTCTTTCCGGAGCCGGTAGACGCCCCTCTGGATTGTTTTCGTGTGCGCTTCGTCGGCGAAGAGCCCGTCCTCGATGTCCTCGATCGCATCGTCGAGGTCGCGGATGGTGTCGAACTGGCCGTCGACGATCACGTCCAGCAACCCGTGCAAGAGCGCGGCGGTGCCGTATTTGACGAGGTCGGGGTTGGCGTCCCAGCGGTTGACCACATCCTGCATATCGAACGGACCGCCGCGACGGACGGTCACCAGGCACCCGGGAATCATGAACGCCGAGACTCGTGTCGTGGCGAGACGGGATTCATACGTCTCGAGGGCGGGGTCGGGCGTGGTCAGGAGATGCGTGGCGTAGACCGTGAGGAAGGTGTGCGTCGGGTAGCGCGTCGCCTTGGTGCGCTCGCTACGTGCGAGCGCGTCTTCCACCGCGAAGGCGTCGAAGCCCAGCTCCTCCGCGAGATCGAGCAGGCGCTCGGGTTTCGGATCGAGCAGATCTACCCACACCAGGGAGTCCGGATCCTTCAGGTGCTCCGACACGTCCGCAAACGGGAAATCTTCGGCCTCGAGCTTCCCATGTCGCCACACCCTGGTGCGGACCTCTCCGTTGTGGATCGTGGTCATGCTGGAAGTCTGCCCCAATGTGTCCGCTCGAGTGCCGGACCGGCGTGTCCCGTGTGCTGCCGTCGACGGCAGTCACAACCGCGTACCGACGCCTTCGGCTTCGGCCAGTCGCACCATTTCGGCGAGGAATGCTTCGTCGACGATGGGCCAGCCCTTGGGCGTGTTTCCGCTCCGCACCCTGTCCTGCAACGATTCGAGGACCGCAACCACACGCGGCCCCCCATCGATGAGGTGCCGGACCATGCCCCGTTCCCCGCACAAAGCGACCAGCGGTGCGACGGTTCGCTCAGCTTCCTCCTGCCGGCCCGCGGCATGCAGGCATGCGACGACCAGGCGGGTGTAACTCATGTGTGTACGAGGTCGCCGGCCGGCGGTCCGGCGCTGCCACCACCGTGCCCATTCGACGGCCTCGGCCACTGCGGCAGGTTCGCCGCTGCGGTAGAGCATTCGGATGGCGGTGGCGGCCTCGTACTGCGCGGTGACCTCCTCGGGCCCGACCGAGGGTCGGGTGTCCGAATCCGGCATCGTTCGTCGCGGAGCGATCTCAGGTTCGACTCCCAACCGCATCCGTTCGTTCTCGATGCGCGCACGCAGTCGCGGCAGATCGTGCGTGAACGCCGCGTGCAGTCCCTCGTCGAGCAGCGCGACAGCAGCCGGCCTGTCTCCCCGCAGCATCTTCAACCGGGCGCCGGTCGCGAACCGGGCGATCATGAAATCCGCTATGCCGCCCTCGATTCCGAGTAGCTTGCTTTCGTCCAGCAATGTCTCTGCCTCGGCGATGCGGCCTTGCTCGTACATGAGCTCGCCCAGCATCGCGGCCGACAACCGGCCCACATGGGTATGGATGCCGCCGCTCTGACGGGCCGCGCGCAACGCACGGCGGAAGTACTCCTCGGCCGCCGCGACGTCGAGTTGCTCGTTCGCGGCGATGCCGCACAGACACAACCCGTAGATCGAGGCGAACTGCCCGCGTGTGCGCTCGTGGTACGGCCGCGCCCACTCCTGCCGCCGCCGCACATTGTCGAACTCGAAGCGGAGGAGATCCGCATAGCAGGCGAAGACCGTCGCGGCGCCCACCACCCCCGGGCGGACTTCGTCGGGTGCCGTGAGCACGGGTTCCACCAATTCTTCGATGCCCTCGACGTGATCGGTGTTCATCAGCAGGGCTGCCTCGGCGACGCGGGTTTCGACGAGGAGCGTGTCGAGGTCGTCCCGGGGCAGGGTGCTCCGAGCACAGACGGCCGGGATGGCAGCGAGGGCAGACCGCGCCTCGGAGAACCGTTGCAACGCACCGCAGGCCCACGCCCGGCTCAGCAGCAGACGGGGGTCGTCGGCGACCGCGCGAGGTGGGAGTCTGCCGATCAGGGCCAGGAGAGTGCCCATGTGTCCGTGCTCCATGAGAACCATGCCGTCCGTCGCCACGAGATCCACTGCGAATGCGGTGTCACCTGCTGCGAGAGCGTGATCGACGGATTCGCGGAACATATGGTGTCGCGCACACCATCGTGCAGCGGCGCGGTGCAGTTCGGGGATGCGTTCGGGGTCGTCGCGTTCGAGGCGACGGTGCAAGAACTCGCGGAACATGTGGTGGAATCGGAACCAGATGCGTTCGTCGTCCACGTGCCGCAGGAACAGGTCGCGCTGCTCGGCCTCCTCGAGCATCGCCTGGCTCCGTGGCTCGCCGGTCAGCGCGGTTGCGAGACCGGCGCAAACGGATTGCGCGACGGAGATCGCGGTGAGGAACTCGTACATCTCCGGCTCGAGGGTGGAGAGGACGTTGTCCGCGAGGTATTCCCCGATCGCGTGGTGGCGACCGGTCAGATTCTCGATGAGAGCCGAAGGATCGTCGCTGTCCCGCAACGACAACGACGCGAGTTGGAGGGCGGCGGCCCAGCCCTCGGTGGTGTTGTTCAATTCCCGCACATCGTCTGCGGTGAGGTTCAACCCTCCCACGTCGCGGAGAAATTTCTCTGATTCCTCCTCATCGAAACGCAGTGCTGCCGAATCTATTTCGAGAAGTTCGTCGCGCACCCGCAAACGGCTTAGCGGTAGGCCCGACCGGCGCCGGCTGGTGACGACCACCTGGAGGTTTTGTGGTCCCTGCTCGAGCAGGAAGTCCAGAGCAGCAGCAGTTTCCCGCGAGGTGACCCGATGCCAGTCGTCCACCACGAGCGTCATCGGCTCACCGGTCCGGTATATCTCGTCGATCAGGCTGCTCAGGACGTAACGGGTCGCGTCGTCACCGTGCGACTGCAGAATCTGCTCGAGGTCGCGGGCGAGCGCCGGGCGGACCTGCTTGACCGCTTCGATGAGGTGCGCCAGAAACCACAGGACCTTGTTGTCGTCACTGTCCACCGTCAGCCAGGCAACCGGAATGCCCTCGGCGGTGAGTACATCCCGCCACTGGGCCGCGAGGGTCGACTTCCCGAAACCGGTGGGGGCGTGGATTGCGGTGAGCCGCCGCCGCTGTCCTGTGCGCAGCAGACGGAGCAAGCGGGTGCGAGCGACCAGCGGTCGGGTGGCCGCCGGAGGACGGAAGCGGGTTGTCGGGGCAGCGGACGGTGACGTCACACCCGTAGCGGAGGGGGTCGGCTTCCGTGAATCCGTGCCCGGCGTATCGGTGGGTTCGGGAGGTGGCGCCCCGGGAAGCGCCATGTCGGCCACTTTCAAGCCGTGGCTCCACTCGATCCGGCGGAGCATCTCCCCGAAGTCCGCCGCCGTCGCCGGCCGATCCCCGGGATCCGGTGCCATGCCCAGTTCGAGGGCGGTGCAGACGTCGTCGGGAATCCCGGAGCCGCGCAGGTCCGGGACGGGCTCGGACGTGATGCGCACGAACTGTGCGACAACCCGCTCGCCCTCCTTGCGCTCGAACGCTGCGTGCCCGGTGATCGCGCAGAACAAAGTGGCGGCGAGCCCGTACACATCGGAGGCAGGTGTCGGCTGCTCCCCACGCAGGATCTCCGGTGCGGTGAATGCAGGCGATCCGGTGATCATGCCGGACGACGTGCAGAAGCCGTCGCCGACACGTGCGATTCCGAAATCGGTGAGCTGCGGTTCGCCGTACTCGGTGACGAGAATGTTGCCCGGCTTGATGTCGCGGTGCAGGACGTCGGCACGATGTGCCGTCTCGAGTGCCCCGGCGACCTTGACGCCGATCCGTATCGCCTCCGGCCACGGCAGAGCACCGTGTCGACGGATCCGCGTCTCCAGCGAATCGTGGGGGTGATAGTGCATCACCAGGTACGGCTGACTCTCGTCGATCGTTCCGGCCTGCAACACGTTGACGATGTTGGGATGCCCCGAAAGCCGTCCCATCGCGCGCTGCTCCCGCAGGAATCGCTCGAGGTTGTCGGGATCGAGGGTCGTACGCAGGACCTTCACCGCGACCGTCCGGTCCAGTGATTCCTGACGGCAGCGGTACACGATCCCGAAACCGCCCCGGCCGATCTCCCGGGCGTCGGTGAATCCTGCCTCGGCAAGAGCCTGCACGACAGCTGCGTCGTCGACCCTCGGCGCCGGAGCGCGCTGGGTCGAGATCGCTTCGTTCTCGTGCATCGTTTCGATCACCTCGCACGGCCGTTTTCTCAGGGTAGTCCCGGAATGTGCAGTCCCGGCGCGGATCGTCTGCGAGCCCTCGTCTACCGTGATCCGACCGGACGCTGGCAACGGCGCCAACGGCCCGGCTCAACGACACTGCTATCAGAAGTGGGACATACATGAAGAAGACTGTCGCGGCGCTGTTCGGCGCTGGTGTGGTCCTGTTCGCGGGGGCGTGCGGATCCTCGGATGGAACCGCCTCGGCCGACGAGACCACCACGACCACGACCACCACGAGTGCGTCGTCTTCCGCACAGGGCGGGGCAGGGGTCCAGCTCGGCAACAGCTACGAGGACAACTGCGAGGCTCTCCTGCCGTACCTGGACGAGCTCGAAGGATGGGGCCAGGACCGCGTGCAGGCTGCGCAGGCTGTCGCGGATGCACAGCAGCAGCTTCCGCAGTGGCAGGAACTGGACGCAGGGCAGCAGGCAGACACGCTCCGCGCCATCGAGAACGCCGGCAAGGGCGAGTGCTGACAGACCCGCTGTTCGACAGGTTGCGGCGCTTCCCGGATGTGGAAGCGCCCAATCTGTTCGCTGTCGATGCCGCGGACCGGCTGATCCTCGACGAGGCCCACACCGCCCTCGAGACGGCTCCGCGTGGCACCGTCGTCGTCATCGACGACCAGTACGGTGCGTTGACCCTCGGCACGGCGGTTCGATACGACGCCTCAGGCCTGCGTGTCCACCAGGACTCGATCGTGGCCGAGCGCGCACTCGCCGCCAACGCCTCCCGCGAGAACCTCGCGGACAGATTCACCACGCACGCGCTCGACGACCGGTTGCTCCGAGGTGCTCGCGTCGTGCTCCTGCGACTGCCACGCTCGCTCAGCGCCCTCACCGAGATCACCGAGACTATCGCCGCCCACGCCGATCCCGACGTCGCAGTCTTCGCCGGCGGCAGGGACAAGCACATCACCGTGGCCATGAACGACGTGCTGGCGCGGTCTTTCGCCGACGTCCGGGCATCGCGGGGGAGACAGAAGTCGCGCGTGGTGATCGCACGCGACCCGAAACCGGGCCCGAGCACCTATCCGGTCCGGGAAACGCTCGCCGAACTGGATCTCGTCGTCGTCGCGCACGGCGCCGCGTTCGCAGGCCCCAAGCTCGACATCGGCACCCGCTTCCTGCTCGAGTTCCTGCCGCGGGTCGCACCTGCCGCGTCGGTCGCCGTGGACCTCGGATGCGGCACCGGAATCCTCTCGGCAATGCTCGCCCGTAAGCATCCCGGACTGCAAGTGATCGCCACCGACCAGTCGTCCGCCGCGGTGGCGTCGGCCGCGGCGACAGCCTCCGCGAACGGTCTCGCCGATCGCGTCGAGGTGCTGCGCGACGACGTCGCCGGGTCGCTGCCCGATGCCTCCGTCGATCTCGTCGTGTGCAATCCGCCGTTCCACATCGGCGCGGCCGTCCATACGGGTGCCGCCGAGAAGATGTTCGCGTCCGCCGGCCGCATCCTCCGTCCCGGAGGAGAGATGTGGACGGTCTACAACTCGCATCTCCGCTACCGTCCGATCTTGAATCGCGTGGTCGGCGCCACGACCGTCGAGGGTCGCAACCCGAAGTTCACGGTGACTCGGTCCGTACGAAACCGGTAGAGTCCACTTTGTCCGGGGCCCGCTCCGAGCAGACCCCGACGGTCATCCGGAGGTGGGAACTTTCGCCCCGGCCGACGCGTTGAGCGGACAGAAGCGACCACCAGAAGGGAGTGCCCGGTGCGCACCACCAGTAACCCGGTGTTCCGCAACCTGCCCAAGCAAGAGGGCGGCGGATACGCCAGTTTCGGCTCTGCGACGGCAGGTGCCACGCAAGCCACCCAGCAATTCGGCCAGCCGCAGTACTCACCTACGGATCCGTGGGCACGCCCCACCACCGAGCGGTCGATGACCATCGACGACGTCGTCACGAAGACCGGCATCACGCTCGGCGTGCTCGCCGTGTCGGCGCTGATCTCCTACGTCCTGGTCACCATGAACACCGGCCTGGCCGCTCCCTTCGTCATCGGCGGCGGTCTCATCGGGCTCGTCCTGGTTCTCGTGGCCACCTTCGGTCGCAAGATGGACAACCCGGCGATCGTGCTCGGGTACGCGATCGCGGAGGGCTTCTTCCTCGGTGCGCTGTCGTTCATGTTCACCGATATCACCTTCGGCGGTACCGGCGGTTCGACACTGATCGCGCAGGCCGTCCTCGGCACCTTCGGTGTCTTCTTCGGCATGCTCGTCGTCTACCGCACCGGTGCGATCCGCGTCACCCCGCGGCTGACCAGGATGATCGTCGGTGCGCTCGTCGGTGTGCTGATCCTCGCGCTCGGCAATATCATCGCCGGCTTCTTCATCGACGGTGGCCTCGGCCTGCGCGACGGTGGCCCGCTCGCCATCATCTTCAGCCTCGTGTGCATCGGCATCGCCGCGTTCAGCTTCCTGCTGGACTTCGACTCCGCCGACCAGTTGATCCGCGCCCAGGCGCCGGAGAAGGCCGCGTGGGGAGTCGCCCTCGGCCTCACCGTCACCCTGGTCTGGCTCTACGTCGAGATCCTGCGTCTGCTGAGCTACTTCCAGAACGACTAGGTGTAACCACGCACGAAGGCCCCGGGCGAATCCGCCTGGGGCCTTCGTCGTCGCCAGGGCATCCCGACCGTCTCCGCGGTACCGGACCGGCACGTGGGACCATGGGTGTATGCGCATTGCGGATTCGGTCGTCGACCTCATCGGAAACACCCCACTCGTCAAAATCAACTCCGTGGTGAAACCGGGGTCCGGACTGGTGGCTGCGAAAGTCGAGTACCTCAACCCGGGCGGTAGCTCCAAGGACCGCATCGCGGTGAAGATGATCGACGCTGCCGAAGCCTCCGGCGAGTTGAAGCCCGGCGGCACCATCGTCGAACCCACCTCCGGTAACACCGGTATCGGTCTTGCACTCGTCGCCCAGCAGCGCGGATACAAGTGCGTGTTCGTGTGCCCCGACAAGGTCGGTGAAGAGAAGCGCAACGTGCTCCGTGCCTACGGCGCCGAAGTTGTCGTGTGCCCGACCGCCGTACCGCCGGAGCACCCCGACAGCTACTACAACGTCTCCGATCGGCTCGCTGCCGAACTTCCCGGAGGCTGGAAGCCCAATCAGTACTCCAACCCCGCCGGCCCCGAAAGCCACTACGAGAGCACCGGCCCCGAGATCTGGGCCGACACCGACGGAAAGATCACGCACTTCGTCGCAGGCGTCGGCACCGGCGGCACCATTTCCGGTACCGGGCGCTACCTCAAAGAGGTCTCCGGCGGCAAGGTCAAGGTCGTCGGTGTCGACCCCGAGGGTTCGGTGTACTCGGGTGGAACCGGGCGCCCCTACCTCGTCGAAGGCGTGGGCGAGGACTTCTGGCCCAGCGCGTACGACGCATCCATCCCCGACGAGATCATTGCCGTCTCCGACGCCGACGCGTTCGAGATGACCCGTCGGCTCGCCCGGGAAGAGGGGCTGCTCGTCGGCGGTTCGTGCGGCATGGCGATGGTGGCCGCGCTGCAGGTCGCAGAGCGTGAAGGCCCCGACGCCGTAGTGGTCGTGCTGCTGCCCGACGGCGGCCGCGGCTACCTGGCGAAGGTCTTCAACGACAAGTGGATGGCCAGCTACGGATTCCTGCGCGCGCCGCTCGACGGCAAGCCCGACGACTCCACCGTCGGCGACGTGTTGCGGGGCAAGTCCGGTGACCTGCCCGACCTCGTGCACACCCACCCGTCCGAGACGGTGCGCGACGCGATCGAGATCCTCCGCGAGTACGGCGTCTCCCAGATGCCGGTCGTCGGTGCGGAGCCGCCCGTCACCGCCGGTGAGGTCGCCGGGTCGGTCAGCGAGCGGGAACTGCTCAGCGCCGTCTTCGAAGGTCGCGCGAACCTTGCCGATCCGGTCGAGAAGCACATGAGCGCCCCGCTGCCCAACATCGGCGTCGGTGAGTCCGTTGCGGACGCGACGAAGGCGTTCGGCGACACCGACGCGCTCATGGTCATCGACGACGGTAAGCCCGTCGGCGTGATCACGCGGCACGACCTCCTCGGATTCATCTCCCAAGGCCGATAGGACACAGATACTTCATGACCGATCAGAATCAGCACGGTTTCGCCACCCGCGCCATCCACGCCGGTTTCGAACCCGACCCGCAGACCGGTGCCGTCAACGTCCCGATCTACGCGTCGTCCACGTTCGCGCAGGACGGCGTCGGCGAGATGCGCAGCGGTTTCGAGTACGCGCGCACCGGCAACCCCACCCGCCGCCCTCTCGAAGCGAATCTTGCGGCGCTCGAAAGTGGTACGTACGGCCGGGCTTTCGGTTCGGGTATGGCGGCCACCGACTGCCTCCTCCGTTCGGTGCTGCGCCCCGGCGACCATCTCGTGATCCCGAACGACGCATACGGCGGCACGTTCCGTCTGATCGACAAGGTGTTCACGCAGTGGGGCATCGAATACACCCCGGTCTCGGTCAACGACGCCGACGGCGTCCGTGCGGCGCTGCGGCCCGAGACCAAGCTCGTGTGGCTCGAGACCCCGACCAACCCGCTGCTCAACATCGGTGACATCGCGGCGCTGGCCGACGTCGCGCACGAAGGCGGCGCCAAGCTCGTCGTCGACAACACGTTCGCGTCGCCGTATCTGCAGCAGCCGCTCACGCTCGGCGCCGACGTGGTGCTGCACTCGACGACCAAGTACATCGGTGGTCACTCGGATGTGGTCGGCGGCGCACTGGTCACCGACGACGAGGAACTCGACGCCGCCTTCGCATTCCTGCAGAACGGTGCGGGCGCGGTGCCGGGCCCCTTCGACGCCTTCCTTACGTTGCGGGGCATCAAGACGCTCGCGGTCCGCATGGAGCGGCACTGCGACAACGCCGAGAAGATCGTCGAACTGCTGTCGGGACACAAGGCCGTCACCAAGGTGCTCTACCCGGGTCTGGACGACCACCCGGGCCACGAGTACGCGGCGAAGCAGATGCGCCGGTTCGGCGGCATGATCTCCGTACGCCTCGCCGGCGGCCGCGAGGCAGCGCTCGACTTCTGCAAGCGCACCGAGATCTTCACGCTCGCCGAGTCCCTCGGTGGTGTGGAGTCGCTCATCGAGCATCCGGGCGCGATGACGCACGCGTCGACCGCCGGTTCGGCGCTCGAGGTCCCCGACGATCTGGTCCGCCTGTCGGTCGGTATCGAAGACGCCGCAGACCTGCTCGCCGACGTCGAACAAGCCCTGGGCTGACCATCGCCCACGGGTAGTCACCACCACGAAAGGCGTCCCTCGGGGCGCCTTTCGTCGTCGGTGACGAGGTGGTGCCGAGCTGCTCGGGAACCCCGTACGATCACGAACGTGACCGACAGCGCAGCCCCCGAAGACGCCCTGATGGAAGCCGCTCTCGAGGTACTGAGGATGAACGGTCCCCTAGCCACCGAGGAGCTCGCCGACCACTTGGAAGAGGAGGGCCTGGGCTCGGCCGACACCCTCGTCCGGGATCTCGAGGACCTGCCTCCGCACCCACTGGTGCTGTCGTTGCCGGACGGCCGGTTCGCGGCACTCGACGCTCTCTTCGAGGGCCGGATCTTCACTCACCGGCTTTCCGCCGACGAGATCGCCCGTGACCTGATCGCCGTCGACGACGTCGAACCACTCTTGCTGCTCATCTCCGACGAGGACGACTTCGAACTGGTGGCGGTCGACGAACAACACGACCGTCTCGCCGAGCGCGGCGTGACCGACGACGATCCGCTGCCGCCGGAAGTGCTGCTGTTTCCCCGCGGCACGTTCGCCGGCCGGACCCCGGGCGACCTGGTGGCGCTCACCGCCGGAAGCGGAAGGCTCTCGCTCGTCAGGGTCGACGACGACCCGACGCCCGTCCCGCTCTTGCTCGACGTGCTCGGACGCCGCAGCGCCGAGGGCGACGCCGCGAGTCTCGACGACGAACTTCTCCAACTGCTGGCCGACACCCCGTCGGCTTTCACCGAACCCGCTCCGCCGCTGACCGAGGCGATCGCGGCCGCCGGACTCGAGCGATCGGGCGATCTCGTCGCTCCCGAGGGGTTCGACTTCGAGGGGTACATCAGCAGGACCATGTTCGACGATTACGCCGACCAACTCGGTATCCCCGTCGACGCGGTTCCAGGTGTCGCGCTGTTCGCCTCGTTGGTCGATGCGATCGACTCCGGCGACGACGAAGACCTCGAAGAGCGCTTCGCGCAAGGCAAATCGGGATTGTTCGCCGTTCTCTCCGACCCGGAGATCGCCGAGATCGTCCTGGACGAGCTGATCGGCGAGGATTTCGCGCCCACGTCCATCGAGGAAGCGGCGCTGTGGTTGCTCGACCACGCGCCCCGGCGGACAGTTGCAGCGGCGTACTGGTTCGCGGCGCGCGGGGCCGAGGCGGACGGGCGCATCGAGGAGGCGGAGCGACTCTACGAGAGGTCCGCGGACGAGGGCGGAGCGTTCGACCTCGCGCTGTTCGACCTGGCGCGCTACGCCTCCGATCGCGGCGACGCGGTCCGCGGGATGTCGCTGCTCGGCCGGATCCCGGGTGGGGACGAGCACCCGCTCTACGACGTGTTGCAGCGCTTTCAGCCCGTCGAGCGGCCGGGTCTGGGGCGAAACGATCGCTGCTGGTGCGGGTCGGGCCGAAAGTACAAGGTGTGCCACCTCGGTAAGGCAGACCACCCGATCGAAGAACGCGCGGAGTGGCTGTACCTCAAGGCGACGATGCACGCGCTCGACCCGGCGTGGGCCGACGAGCGGGTCGCGCTGGCGGAGGCGCGTTCCGGTTACGGCGACGACGACGCGGTGGCCGACGCTGTGAACGACCCGTTGGTCGACGACGTGCTGCTGCACGAGGCGGGTGCTTTCGCCGATTTTCTCGAGCGGAGGGGCGTGCTCCTACCCGAGGACGAGGCGGAGCTGGCGCGACTGTGGAGTGGTGTCGCCAGGTCGGTGTTCGAGGTGCGGGACGTCCGGGCGGGGGAGGGCCTGACGCTGCGAGATGTCCGGAGCGACACCGTGTCCGACGTCGGTTCGCCGACGATCACCGGCGACCTTCCGGTCGGAACGTTGCTGTGTGCGCGCGTGCTGCCCGCGGGAGATCTCAACCTGATGCCGGGTGGCGCGGAGGTCGTCACGGCAGAACAACGAGAGGTGCTGCTCGAGTTGCTCGGCGGCGAACAAGTCGACCCGGTGGATCTCGTGGAGGCCCTCACGAGTGCTGATGCCGCCGACTTCTTCGCTTCGATCGACGAGTAGCTGTCTCCCCATAGGTCACAGCCATCTCACCAGCCCCAAAACTGAAACCTGTTCTCGAATATATGTGATATGAAGTAGCAGTATTCGTACCGGTGACCGGGGTCACAAGTACGGTGAATGTGTTCGGTCATCGGGATGTGGGGGTTGTGGATGTCAGTCGACCCGTCTGCGGTCATCGTGGCGGTGGCCACGGCAGCGAGCGCCATCGTCCAGGGAGCCGACGTGCCGGTGGAGGTAAAGGACCAGGCCACCCAGGTGATCGAGTCCTTCCAGGCGACGGCCCCGGCGACCGATACGGGTGTGCAGGACCTCGTGGCAGCTCTGCCCGAGTCCATGCAGCAAAGCGCGGAACAAGCCGTCGCCGACGCCACGCAGTCGGTCGCGGAGATGATCGAGCCGCATATCCCGGCCGAGGCCGCCGCGTTACTCGAACCCGCACCGCCGGAACTCGCGCCGCAACCGCCGGCCGCGCGCCCGACACCTTTCGGAATCGTTCCGCCGGTACCGCCCGTCGCACCGACACCTGCACCGGGTCCGGGCACGGGGTCCGCTGTCCCCGGCGGCACAGGTGGAGGCGGAGGGGTCGCGCTGCCGCCGATGCCCGCAATCCTCCCCGGCACGACCCTTGCTCCGATCGGGGCGATCGCAGTGTTCGCACCGTGGCTGAAGAAGGCCGGAGCGCTCTGCGACGGCGTGACCGCACCCGTGCTCGCCGCCCTGTACTCGGCCGAGAACGGCTTCCGTTACGGGCCCACCGCGCCCGTCTCGCCGGTCGGCGCCAAAGGGCCAGGTCAGTTCATGCCCGGCACCTGGGACGAGTACGGCAAGGACGTCGACGGCGACGGCAGGGCCGACGTTCTCGGCATCGCCGATCCCGTGATGGCGTCGGGCAACCTGCTCTGCGACAACTACAAGCTCATCGACGACTGGAAACGCCGCGGCCTCGTCGAAGGCGACACCCTCGATCTCACCCTCGCCGCGTACAACGCGGGCGTCGGAGCCGTGCGCCGATCCGGCGGAATGCCTTCCGGCCACCCTGATTACGAGAATCAGACCAAGCCGTACGTCGCCAAGATCCGCGCGTCCGAACCGGTGTTCGCGCGCATGCTCTCGCCGTTCCTGGGGCTCGGGCTCGGCGGCGCCGGCGATGTCGGTAATCGCATCGTCGACCTCGCCTTCAAGTTCCTCGGCCTTCCGTACGTGTGGGGCGGCGGCAACATCAACGGCCCCTCCGGCGGCGGATTCGACTGCTCGGGTCTGACCTCACATGCGGTGTTCGCGGCGACGGGCATCACGCTCCCACGCACCTCCGAGACCCAGTGGCGGGTCGGCACCGAGATTCCGCTCCAGCTCGCACGGCCGGGCGACCTGCTGTTCGGGAACTGGCAGGCCGGCGGACCGGGGCACGTCGCGATCTACATCGGCGGAGGACAGATGGTGCACGCCCCCACGACAGGTGACGTCGTCCGGGTCGGAGCGGTGTTCCCCGACATGAAGGCACGTCGCATCATCTGATAGTCCGCCCGAACGAGAAGAAGGGCCACGCCGGATGTCCGGCGTGGCCCTTCTTTCTGCGATTCGGAGATCAGCCCTGGTACGGCTCCGCGCTGACGAGCGTCACCTTCATGGTGTTGCCGTTGGGCAGCGTGTACTCGCGGGTCTCGCCGACCTTCGCCGAGATCAGTGCGCCACCGATGGGCGAGCCGGGGGAGTAGGTCTCGAGGTCGCCGTTGCGGGCGCCTTCTTCACGCGTCGCGATCAGGAACGTTTCCGTGTCGGTCTCGTCACCGTCGTAGTAGACGGTGACGACCGAACCGGGGAGTGCGACACCGGACTGGGTCGGTGCCACCCCCACCTTGGCGGCGCTGAGCAACTCCTGGAGCTGACGAATGCGGGCCTCTTGCTGGCCTTGCTCTTCGCGCGCCGCGTGGTACCCGCCGTTCTCCTTGAGGTCACCTTCTTCGCGACGCTCGTTGATCTCGGCCGCGATGACGGGACGATTGGCGATGAGCTGGTCAAGTTCGGCCTTGAGTCGGTCGTACGACTCCTGGGTCAGCCAGGTCACCTGGGTCTCGGTCATCTCGATCACTTCCTTCAGGTTGGAGCCCCCGGCTCCGTGGACAAGTCGTGCACGTGCAACGACTACGAGCACGACCCCCGCAATCCCCCCTGGTATGCAGGTGAGCAGGGCCGCACTGTGCTTCTATGCAGCAATACACGGCCCCAATGGGTGGAACCGTGTATCCGGCTATTCTAGCACCATCGCGCTCGGGTGCCGGGAAAACCGCTGCTTAGAGTATGAAACTCAGGGCGCGCGGAGATAGTCCGGAGCGTCCGTGCTGCACCCGTATTCGTCGGCCATTCCCGGTCGCTGTGTGGTGGTGATCCGCGACGTGAGGACTACGGAGGCCGAATCGGACGCGGGGATCAGCACCTCGCGCCGGCCGGTTTCGCTGCCGTCCTTCGAGCGGGCGCGGATCACACAGACCGCGTCCTGCGCAGGATCCTCGCGGGTGACTTTGAGCTGAACCTCGATCGTGTGGTCGTCGACGACATCGAATGCCACGATCTCCGACTCGATCGGCGGCGTGTTGTTCTGGAACAACACGAACGCGAGGAACAGGCCGGCTACGAGACCGGCCGCGGTGTACCCCCAGCGTCTGCCGCGCATCGACCCCTTCTTCGAGGGGTAACGATCGGAGGGGTAGCGGTCGGTCGTGGTGGTGTTGCTCATCACTTTGCCTTCGAGCCCGTGCAGGCGGGCGGGCGGTGCCGCGGGGTCACGGCTGACGGAGGGATTATCAGGTGGAACTATAGGGGAAGGACCCGAACGGCCCGCGAGGCGGGCACCGATGAGGTCACGACCATGCACACGAACGTGAGGTGGAGGAAAATACGTGAGCGGACTACGGCTCATGGCCGTGCATGCCCATCCCGATGACGAGTCGAGCAAGGGTGCGGCCACGATGGCGCGTTACGCGGCCGAAGGGAACGAGGTCCTCGTCGTCACGCTCACAGGCGGCGAACGCGGCGACATCCTCAACCCGGCGATGGACGTGGCAGGCGTCCGCGACCGCATGAGCGAGGTGCGGCGCGAGGAAATGGCCGAGGCGGCCCGCATTCTCGGGGTGAAGCAACTCTGGCTCGGTTTCGTCGACTCCGGGTTGCCGGAGGGCGATCCCAAGCCGCCCGTACCCGAAGGGAGCTTCGCTGCCATCCCGCTCGACGAGCCGGTGCGCAGGCTCGTCCGGGTGATCCGGGAGTTCCGGCCCCACGTCATGACCACCTACGACGAGAACGGTGGTTACCCCCATCCGGATCACATCCGGTGCCACGAAGTGTCGGTGGCCGCATTCGACGCGGCAGCCGACCCGGAGTTCCACCCCGAACTCGGCGCGCCGTGGGAAGTGTCCAAGCTGTACTACTCGCACGGCTTCATCCGTAAGCGCATCGAGTTGTTCCGCGACGAGTACGTACGCCGGGGCGAGAAGTTCCCGATGGACGAGTGGCTGAACCGGTGGAGGACCGAGCAGGGCGACCTGATGGCCCGGGTGACCACCCAGATAACCTGTGGTGACTACTTCCCGCAGCGTGACGATGCGCTGCGGGCGCACGCCACGCAGATCGATCCCAATGGATCGTTCTTCGCGGTGCCGTTGGATATTCAGCAGAAGGTGTGGCCGACGGAGGAGTTCGAATTGGCCAAGACCCGCGTATCCACGCAGATTCCCGAGACGGATCTGTTCGCGGGCATCGAGGACGGACAGGTGAAATGACGGTAGGCACGCTGGCGGTCGAGGTCCTTGCACAGGACCCCACCGGACCCGAGTTCGGTAAGGCGTCGCCGTTCGGTCTCGCTCTGGTGATCGTGCTGCTGGTTGCGACGGCTCTGCTGATCTGGAACATGAACAAGCGTCTGGGCAATCTGCCCGAGACCTTCGAACCGGAACATCCAGAGCCGGACCAGTTGGCGGACGACGGAACGCTGCCGGGCGTGGTGGTGCCCGCAAGCGACGGCGACGGGTCGCCCGCGGCGACCGCAACCGGGGCATCCACGACGGGCGCCGACACCGTGAAGCCCGGTGCGGCAGAGTCGCCGGCGGACCCGGAGCGCACGCCGCCAGCCACGTCGAACTGACGTCGCGGCCCGCGCTTCGACGTAACGTGGGGGAATGGCGAATCTCCTTGCGGATTCACTGAGCCCCTACCTCCGGCAGCACGCCGGCAATCCGGTCCACTGGCACGAGTGGGGCGACGCGGCGCTGGCTGAAGCGCGCGAGCGTGATGTGCCGATACTGCTGTCCATCGGCTATGCCGCGTGCCACTGGTGTCACGTCATGGCGCACGAGTCGTTCGAGGACGATGCCACCGCGGCCGTCATGAACGAGAATTTCGTGTGCATCAAGGTCGATCGGGAGGAACGTCCCGATCTCGACGCGATCTACATGAACGCGACCGTCGCGACGACCGGTCAGGGCGGGTGGCCGATGACGTGCTTTCTCACTCCCGACGGTGCGCCGTTCTACTGCGGCACCTACTACCCGAACACGCCGCGCGGCGGGGTGCCGTCGTTCCAGCAGTTGCTTCACGCGATCGCCGAGACCTGGGACCGCCGTCGCGACGACGTGGGCGAGGCCGCGGCCGCCATCGTCGCAGAACTGCAGCGCAGCAGCGGTGGCCTTCCTGCCGGTACGAACAAGGTCGACGCCGCGTTGCTCGACGCGGCCGTGACGGCCGTCGCCCGTGACGAAGACCGTGAACACGGGGGATTCGGCGGGGCACCGAAGTTTCCGCCGTCGAATCTGCTCGAAGGCCTCCTGCGCGGATACGAGCGCATCCGCCGGGAGGACGTGCTGGGTCTCGTATCCCGCACCGCGGAAGCGATGGCACGCGGCGGAATCTACGACCAGCTCGGCGGCGGTTTCGCCCGCTACAGCGTCGATGCGGGCTGGGTGATTCCGCATTTCGAGAAGATGCTCTACGACAATGCCTTGCTGCTGCGGGCATACGCCCATCTCGCGCGGATCACCGGTACACCGTTCTTCCGGCGCGTGGCGGAAGAGACCGCCGGCTTCCTCCTGCGCGACCTGCGGACTGCGGAGGGATGCTTCGCGTCGGCACTCGACGCCGATACCGATGGCGTGGAGGGTCTTACCTACGCGTGGGCACCCGCGCAGCTGACGGAGATCCTCGGTCCCGACGACGGGGCGTGGGCTGCGCGGGTCTTTTCCATGACCGGCGAAGGAACCTTCGAATCCGGTACGTCCGTGCTGCAACTGCGGGAAGATCCCGACGACCCCGAGCGATTCGCGCGCGTGCGAGAACGACTGTTCCTGTCGAGGCAGAGTCGGCCGCAACCCGACCGGGACGACAAGGTGGTCACCGCGTGGAACGGCTTCGCCGTCACTGCGCTAGCGGAGGCAGGGGTGGCGTTCGACGTCCCCGAGTGGATCGACGTCGCCGCGACGTGCGCCCGGGCGTTGCTCGACCGGCACCTCGTGGGCGACCGTCTGCGACGGGCTTCGCTCGGCGGGGTGGTGGGTGAACCGGCGGGAGTGCTCGAGGACTACGGAGCATTGGTCACCGCCCTGGTGGCTGTGCACCAGGCGACCGGCGACGCGGCCTGGCTCGCCCCGGCGGTCCGCCTCGCCGACACTGCGCTCGGCGCGTTCGCCGACCCCGACAGCCCCGGAAGCTGGTTCGACACCGCGGACGACGCGACGAAACTCGTTGCACGACCGCGTGATCCGTTGGACGGCGCCACGCCGTCGGGTGCCTCGCTGATTGCGGAGGCTCTGCTGTCGCTCGCGGCGCTCGACGAGGGTGACGGGCGGTATGCCACTGCGGCGCATGCGTCTCTCGCTGCCGCGTCGATCCTGCTGGAGCGGGCGCCGCGGTCGGCCGGCCACTGGCTGGCCGTGGCCGAGGCCGCCGTTCGGGGTCCGGTTCAGATTGCGGTCGCCGGTGGCGGTGACCTTCTGCGGGCCGCGCGCCATATCGCTCCCGGCGGATCGATCGTCGTGGGTGGCGACCCCGGATCGTCGCCGCTGCTGGTGGACCGGCCGCTCGTCGACGGAATACCGACCGCCTACGTGTGCCGTGGTTTCGTGTGCGATCGTCCGGTCACCTCGGTGCCCGATCTGCTCGAGGTGCTGGCGGGGTCGTGAACGGGGTACGTCACGCCCAGGTCGACTCGGCGCGCGAGCTGAGGAAGTCGCCCGCGCTGGTGACGGGTGCCGCGAGCATGCCCGCGCACGCGTCGACGAGGAAATAGGCGAAGCCCGTCCAGTCCGGTTCGACGTGCTCGCGGTCGACGCGTTCTTCGTATTCGGCGCACGCGTCGATCACCATGTGTCCCAGCAGCCACGACCGGCCGCTGATGACCGTTTCGGGGAGATCCGCCACGCTGGCGCGTGCCCGCTCGATGAGCTCGGCAATGTCACGGTCCGTGGTGGTGCTCGCGGCGACGGTCTCGATCATCGAGGGCACCGTGCGCAGCTGGCGCAGAAAACGTGCGCGCCAGCTCGGGACGGGCAGCGACGCCAACTGGTCGGTGAGGGGAACGACGAGGCAGCTCAGCAGGTCTCGTAGATCCGGCTCGGGCCCGAGCATCTCGATCAACTCCCGGCGGCGGCGGTGCGCGTCGTCGGAATAGCGCATCATTGTCGCGCGTACGAGGGCGTCGCGGCTGCCGAAGTGATAGTTGACGGCGGAATGGTTGGCGTTGCCGGCGTGCTCGGCGATCCGCCGGTTCGACACCGCGTCCACGCCGAACGTGGCGAAGAGTTCTTCGGCCGAATCGAGCAGTGCTCGTCTTGCCTGGTCGCCGTATGTGCCCACGGTCGGGTCTGCCGCCTCTCTGTCTCGGGTCACCCGGTGTGACCGTCGCCGAGGGGACGAATATCACCACCGCTCGGTTTGATGACTTTAAGACATGCAGCGTAACTTATTGAGTCAGTCGGCGTATTTCTGGTTTCGGGAATCTCGCCGAGCCGGATACCGAGGAGATTCCACTTGACCGACACAATCGCGTCCGACACGAGCAGCTCACCGGGAAGTGACGCCGCCGAGGCCGACCTCGCGCGCGCCCGCAAGGAACACATCGGGCGCTACGTCGCGATGATCCTGCTGCCCTTCGTGATGGTCGCCATGATGATCACGGGTTACCTCGCGGCCATGCACTCACCGGCCCCCAACAACATGCCGATCGCGGTGGCCGGAGCGTCGCAACAGGCCGGGGAGTTCGCCCGGGCTCTCGAGGCGGCCGATCCCGACGCCGTGGACGTCCGGGTCGTCTCGGACGACGCCGCTGCGCGTGACCTCGTGCTCGCCCGCGAGGTCTCCGGTGCGGTGTCGCTGGGAGCCGACGGCACGGCGACCGTGTACACGGCAGGCGCAGCCGGTGCCTCGCAGTCGTCCATGGTCGGCGGTCTGCTCGCACCACCGGTGCTGGGACAGGGCCTCGATCTGGTGGTCGAGGATCTCGCTCCGCTGCCTGCACACGACACCGCCGGACTGGCGGCGATGTTCATGGCCACCGCACTGATGCTCGCGGGCTACATGCCGCTCAGCGTCATGCTGTCGAACTCTCCGGAACTCCTGCGGATCCGGCGTGTGGTCCCGTTACTGGCGGGATGGTCCGCCCTCATCGCCTTCCTGGTGTGGCTCGTGGCCGGCCCGGTTCTCGGTGCGGTCGAGGGCCACACTGCCGCGGTCCTGGGCATTTCCTGGCTGTCGGTCTTCGCGGTCGGCGCGGTGCAGTTGTTCCTCACCCGAATCCTCGGGCCGATGGCGGTGATCGTCGGCATGTTGTTCCTGATGGTCCTCGGCGTTCCGGCGTCCAACATGGGTATGTCCGTACATGCGCTGCCGGGGCTGTATGCGACTCTGCACGGTTTCCTGCCGACCGCGGCCACCGGTGAAGCGCTGCGTTCGGTCCTGTACTTCGGCGGCGACGGCCTCGGCGGTCACTTGCTGGTACTCGCGGTCGGAGCGGTGCTCGCGCTTGCCGCGACCGTGGGTGTCGACGCCCTGAAGCGTCGCCGCAATCCCGACGCCGGTGACCCCGAGATCACGTTGCCGTCGCTGACGGCGGGACCGCGTCCCGCGAGCAACCGCGTCCGGTACGTGACGCTGGCGTTCTTCCCGCTGGGCATGGTCGTGATGATGCTCTCGTTCATGCTCGGTGCGATGTATCAGCCGGCTCCGCGCGACATGCCCGTCACCGTGGTGGCCGCGACCACCGAGCAGGCGGAGCAGGTGATCGCCGGGCTGGAAGAGAACATGACCGGTCTCTTCGCCCTGGAGGCATCCGACTCCCTGGACGAGGCACGCGCCGCCGTCCAGGACCGGACGGCTGTCGCCGCGTACGTCCTGCCGTCCGCGACGTCACCCACCGCGACCCTCGTCACCAACGAAGCCGCGGGTGTGAGCCAGCAGCAGGTCGTGTCGACGGTCTTCGGTCAGGTGGCTGCCGGTTCGCAGATGCCGCTCACCGTCGAGAACCTCACGCCGCTGCCGGGCGCCGACTCCATGGGAACGGTCACGCTCTACGTCGCGATGGGCTGGATCATGTCCGGGTTCATGCTCGTCGTGGTTGCGGGCAGCGCACAGCCCGCCGCGATGCGGCTGCGTCGGTTCCTGCCCATCGCCGCCGGATGGTCGGTATTCATGTCGGCTGTCATCTGGGTCATCGCCGATCCGATCGTGGGGGCCGTCGACGGCCACTTCTGGCCGCTGTTCGGCACGGGAATCGTCGCGATCTTCTCGACTGCGCTGTTCACCGCCGTTCCGGCGCGACTGTTCGGGTTGCTGGCGGTGCTCCCGGCGGTAGCCATCCTCATGTTCCTGGGTGTCCCCGCGTCCAACGGTGCGCTGTCGGTGTACATGACTCCGGAGATCTTCACGACGCTGCACGCCGTACTGCCGATGCCGGCCGCCGTGGAGTCCGTCCGGTCGATTCTCTACTTCGGCGGCGACGCGGTCGGAAGCCACCTCGTGACCTTCGCGATCTGGGGGGCGGCTTCGCTCGCGTGCGTCGTCGTGATCGACGCCGTGCGGGCGCGGTCGGCAGCCCGGAAGCAGGCTGTCGAGGCCTGAACACCGGTTCTTCCACCCGGCCGGCGATGCGCACCCGCGCGTCGCCGGTCAGGGGGTTGCGGGGGCCAGTAACACTGTCGGCGAACCGATTTCGTCCTGCTCGAACGCCTCGAGTACGGCACGGGTGAGCGAGCGACGCACACCCCACTGCTTGCCGGCCCGCACGCGCACCGTCAGACGCAGGGTCACTGCGCCGGCGATCACGGAATTGACGCCGAGCAACTCGGGCTTGTCGAGCACGTCGGGTGCGATGTCGTCGCCTTCCACGCGGTCGAGCACCGCACGCAACGCCACCTGGCAGGCTCGGTGCACGTTGGCGGTCGGAGCGATCGGAATGTCGACGACGGCGACCGCGTGCCCCTGGCTCATGTTGCCGACCCTGAGGATTTCGCCGTTGCGGCAGAACCACAGGGTCCCGTCGATGTCGCGGATGGTCGTCACCCGAAGTCCCACCGATTCGACCGTGCCCACGGCGTCGCCGACGTCCACCACGTCACCCACGCCGTACTGGTCTTCGAGAAGCATGAACATTCCCGAGATGAAGTCGCGGACGAGATTCTGGGCGCCGAAACCGAGCGCTACACCGGCGATCCCGGCCGACGCGATGAACGGCGCGACATTGAATCCCAGGCTGTCGAGGGTCTGCAACACGGCCCAGACCAGCACGATGATCGACACGCCCGATTTGAAGACCGATCCGATCGTCTGTGCGCGCTGCGCGCGACGTTCGCGTGCGGTCGGGTCGCCGGGGGGCTTGCCGGCCCGTTGCTGAAGCGGCTTGAGGATGGAGCGCCGGGGTCCCTTGGAAGGATCGCGGGGCTTGGTCATCCGGTCTATGAGGCGGTGCAGCACGAACCGCAGCACGATCGCCGCGAGGATGTAGCCGGCGATCGCAAGTGGACGCTCGATGAGCCACTCACGGTTGGTCTCGGTCAGTTCGAAGGCCAGGTTCTGGGTCGGCAGATTCGACATAGACATCGTTGGCGAGTGTACAAATCTGTGACCAGTGGGGCAGATGGTGTGAGATGTGACACTCGAGCGTTTCGGGGGGCTCAGCCGAACACGACGAGCCAGACCGCGACCGCATGGCACAGCGCGGCGAGCACTGTGGCGGCATGGAAGAACTCGTGATAACCGAACGTCGAGGGCCATGGGTCCGGCCACTTGGTGGCATACAGGATGGCACCGGCGCTGTAGAGCAGCCCACCCGCCAGCAGGAGCAGCATCGGTGCCATGCCCGCTTCGGCGACGAGATCGCCCGCGACGGGCACGATGGCCCATCCGAGAAGTAGGTAGAGGGGAACGCCGACCCATCGGGGCGCGGTCGGCCAGAGCATCTTCAGTGCCACTCCCGCGACGGCCCCTGCCCACACCACGATGAGGAGTGTTCTGCCGGTGGCGGGCGGAAGTGCCAGCATGGCGAAGGGTGTGTAGCTCCCTGCGATGAAGACGAAGATCATGGAGTGGTCGGCGCGCTTCATCCACATGCGGGCGTGGGGATTCCTCCAGTGAACCCGGTGGTAGAGCGCGCTCACCCCGAAGACGCCGCAGACCGTCAGGCTGTAGATCGCGGTGGGTAGGCCTGCGCCGGGACGATCGGCGAAGAACACAGCTCCGAGCACAAGCGCTACGCCCGCGACGGCGGAGACGCCGAACGCCCAGAGGTGGATCCACCCGCGCATACGGGGTTTGACCGGCAGTTCCTCGATCCCGAAAGCCGTCATGAACACGCCCCACCTTCTGTACTCGTTGGTAACCTACGGACCCGTAGGTCGAGTTTCGACGACACGATACCCCGGCCGGGCGTCCATGGAACGGCAGTGTGACCACCGCCGCGAGCTGCCCTGTGGGTGGGCGTAATGTGACCCACGTGGTGATGACGGGGTGAGCGCTCGAGGCGTGTTGTACCGACTCTACGAGCGCCGGTTGCTCAGGCAACTCGAAGGCGCCCAGCGTCCGTGCCATGTCGCGGTGATGTGCGACGGCAACCGTCGCTGGGCCCGGGAGAACGGGTTCACCGACGTCAGTCACGGGCACCGCGAGGGCGCGAAGAAGATCGCCGAACTGCTCGGCTGGTGCGACGCCGCCGGGATCGACACCGCGACGATCTACCTGCTCTCGACCGAGAATCTGCGCCGCGACCCGGAGGAACTCGACGTCCTGCTCGAGATCATCGCCGACGTCGTCGAGGAGATCTCGGCGCCGGGCCAGAACTGGAGCGTGAAGATCGTCGGCGCACCCGATCTGCTGCCCGAGGATCATGCGAAGCGGTTGCGCGACGCGGCCGCGAGCACCGCCGGACGCACCGGGACGCACGTCAACGTGGCCGTCGGGTACGGCGGCCGGCAGGAGATCGTCGACGCGGTCCAGTCCTTGCTCCGCGACAAGAACGCCGAGGGCCTCACCGGTACCGACCTCATCGAATCGGTGACCGTCGATGCCGTCGACGATCACCTCTATACCTCCGGGCAGCCCGATCCCGATCTCGTCATCCGGACCTCGGGGGAGCAGAGGTTGTCGGGCTTCCTCTTGTGGCAGAGCGCGTACTCCGAGATCTGGTTCACCGAGGCGTACTGGCCGGAGTTCCGGCGCGTCGACTTCCTCCGTGCGCTGCGTGACTACGCGGCACGGCACCGGCGCTTCGGGATCTGAGTCTGCGCGAGCAGAGGCTCACAGCTTCCGGAGTCGAAGCCGGTTGATCGAGTGATCGGAGTCCTTGCGCAGCACGAGGGTCGCGCGCGGGCGGGTGGGCAGAATGTTCTCCACCAGATTCGGCAGGTTGATCGAGTGCCAGATCTCCTTCGCGGCGCTGATCGCGTCGCGGTCGTTGAAGTTCGAGTAGTGGTGGAAGTGCGCTTTCGGATCGGCGAACGACGTCTTCCGGAGCGCGAGAAAGCGCTCCACGTACCACTGTTCGATGTCCTCGATACGGGCGTCGACGTAGATCGAGAAATCGAAGAGGTCCGAAACCATCAGTCGCGGACCGGTCTGCAGCACGTTGAGGCCCTCGATGATGAGGATGTCCGGTTGCCGCACGATGTGGTATCGGCCCGGGATGATGTCGTACGAGGTGTGTGAATAGATCGGCGCCGTGACTTCTTCGGCGCCCGATTTGACCTCTGTGACGAAGCGGAGGAGCTTCCGTCTGTCGTAACTTTCGGGGAACCCCTTGCGATGCATGATGTTTCGTCGCATGAGTTCCCTCGACGGGTACAGGAACCCGTCGGTGGTCACCAGATCCACCCGCGGATGGTGTTCCCACCGCGCGAGGAGGGCCTGCAGCACACGAGCCGTGGTGGACTTGCCGACCGCGACCGATCCTGCGACACCGATCACGAACGGCACCTGCTGGTCCGGGTGCTTCTCCCCGAGGAACGTGGCGGTCGCGGCGAACAGTCGCTGCCGCGCGGCGACCTGCAGGTGGATCAGTCGCGCAAGCGGCAGATACACCTCTGCGACCTCGGCGAGGTCGATCTGCTCGCCGAGCCCCCGGAGACCGATCAGTTCGTCCTCGGTGAGGACGAGCGGCGTCGACTTCCGCAGGGTGCGCCACTGCTTCCGGTCGAACTCGATGTAGGGGCTGGGTTCGCTCAGACGAGCCATCGGCACTGTCCCTCGACCCCGGGCGATTCGTCAGCACATCCCACGGTGAGGGGGCGGCGATGCATGTCCATGGAACGAATTGTGCTCGCAGACACAGCGCGATGCCTCGTCGGGGTCCCCGTGGTGCGGTGCAGGGCGGACCCAGGGGCGCGGCGAAGGGCTAAGGTGGCACGTTATGCGAGCGGACGACTTCGTCACCGAATACCTGCTTCTCGGGTTGTCTTTCGACCGCCTCGAGGAGGGCTTCGTCGATGCGTACACCGGAGATCCGGAATTGCGCCGGCGGATCGAGAACGCACCCAGACCTGAACCCCGTGACCTATCGCACACGGCACGTCGTCTGCGGGAGGAACTTCCGTCGGCGTCGTTGTCCGACGAACGCACGCGCTTCCTCGACGTGCATCTGCGCGCGATGGAGTGCTCCGCGCGCAAGTTCGCAGGTGAGGAGATCGGATTCGTCGACGAAGTCGAGGCCTACTTCGACGTGCGCATCGCGCCCGGAAGCGAGGACGACTATCTCGACGCGCACCGGCGTCTCGACGCGCTGCTGCCCGGGGCGGGGCCGCTGGCCGAACGAATGCAGGCGCACCGCAAGTCCGAAGTGATCCCGGCAGACCGGCTCGCAGAGTGTGTCGAGGCATTCTCGGGCGCGCTGCGCGAGAAGGTGCGCGCGGTATATCCGCTTCCGGACACCGAACGAGTCGAGTACGAGGTCGTGGGCGACAAGCCGTGGTCGGGATTCAACTACTACCTCGGCGACTACCGGTCGAGAGTTGCGATCAACTCCGACCTCGAGCAGCACATGGCGCACCTGCCGCACTTGATCGCCCACGAGTCGTACCCGGGGCACCACACCGAGCACTGCCGCAAGGAGGCCGGACTCGTCGCAGCCGGCCAGGCCGAGCAGACGCTCTTCCTTGTCAACACGCCTCAGTGCCTGATGGCGGAAGGCCTCGCCGACCTCGCGCTCGACGCCATCGTCGGACCGGGCTGGGGCAAGTGGGCGCAGGACATCTACGCCGATCTCGGACTGCGGTTCGACGGGGAACTCGCGGAACAACTGAGCGAAGCGTCGGCCGGTCTGCTGTCGGTGCGGCAGGACGCGGCGCTTCTCCTGCACGACCGTGGCCGCGACGCCGACGAGGTCGCCGGGTTCCTCGAGCGCTGGTCGCTGTCCAGTCCGGAGCGTGCCCGGCAGGCCCTGCGATTCCTGTCCTCTCCGCTGTGGCGTGCGTACATCAGCACCTATGTCGAGGGATACCGCTTGCTCGGCGGGTGGCTCGACCGGGCACCTGACGGAGCGGACCGTGCCGAGCGGTTCCGGCGGCTCCTCGACGAACCTCTCGTGCCCAGCAGCCTGCGGTGACCTGCGTCTCGACCGGGGTCCGCCGTCCGGCGCGGTCGACGGGGTTCGTAGACTGGAGTACGTATCCTGCCGCCCTTCGCTTGGAGAATTCTCGATGACCGCTGTGCCCGGCAACGACATGAACACCGCCGCACTCGCCGACCTCGACCCCGAGGTCGCCGAGGCCATGGCAGGGGAGTTGTCGCGTCAGCGCGACACCCTCGAGATGATCGCGTCGGAGAACTTCGTGCCGCGCGCCGTACTGCAGGCTCAGGGCAGCGTCCTGACCAACAAGTACGCCGAGGGCTACCCGGGCCGCCGCTACTACGGCGGCTGCGAGAACGTCGACATCATCGAAGATCTCGCCCGTAACCGCGCGAAGGAACTCTTCGGTGCGGAATTCGCCAACGTGCAGCCCCACTCCGGTGCCCAGGCCAACGCCGCGGTGCTCATGGCGCTGATGACGCCGGGCGAGAAGCTTCTCGGACTCGACCTCGCGCACGGCGGGCACCTGACGCACGGCATGAAGCTCAACTTCTCCGGCAAGCTGTACGACGTCGCGTCCTACGGGGTCAGCAAGGAAGACCACCGCATCGACATGGACGAAGTGCGGGAGATCGCGGTCCGCGAGAAGCCGAAGGTCATCGTCGCCGGCTGGTCCGCCTACCCGCGGCACGAGGACTTCGCCGCGTTCCGCGCCATCGCCGACGAGGTCGGTGCCTACCTGTGGGTCGACATGGCGCACTTCGCGGGCCTGGTCGCGGCGGGACTGCACCCGTCGCCCGTGCCGTACGCGGATGTCGTGTCCACGACCGTTCACAAGACCCTCGGCGGTCCGCGCTCGGGTCTGATCCTGGCCAAGAAGGAATGGGCCAAGAAGCTCAACTCCGCAGTCTTCCCCGGTCAGCAGGGCGGGCCGCTCATGCACGCGATCGCCGCGAAGGCCGTGTCGCTGAAGATCGCCGCGAGCGACGAGTTCAAGGACCGCCAGCAGCGCACCCTGTCCGGCGCCCGGATCCTCGCCGACCGCCTCTCGCAGCCCGACGTCGCGGACAAGGGCATCTCCGTGCTCACCGGCGGCACCGATGTGCACCTGGTGCTCGTGGACCTGCGGAACTCCCAGATCGACGGTCAGCAGGGCGAAGACCTGCTGCACGAGGTCGGCATCACCGTCAACCGGAACGCTGTGCCGTTCGACCCGCGGCCCCCGATGGTGACGTCCGGCTTGCGCATCGGCACTCCTGCCCTCGCGACGCGCGGATTCGGTGATACGCAGTTCACCGAGGTCGCCGACATCATCGCGCAGACGCTCGTCGGCGGCGCCGACAAGGACGCTCTCCGCAGGCGCGTGAGCGCGCTCGCGCAGGAACTGCCGCTGTACGAGGGCCTCGAGGACTGGAAGATCGTCTGATCGGTAACTGCGTTTACGCAGATTTCATCGACACGCCCCCTCCGCTACCCGGCGGAGGGGGCGTGTCGGGTTTAGCGTCGGGGGTGTAGTCGGCGCAGGTGCCGGGTACGCGGGAGGTCCCTGAATCGTGTGGCTTGCACATTCCGAGCGAGGGGGCCGGCACCAGGCTCTCGTGGTCGTGACGACACCAGGGACTACCGGCCCACCGAACGACGTCTGTGCGGTGCCGCGCAGACCGAGGAGCCTCACGTGAACGCAACACGGTCCGTCTCCCCCCGTTCCGCGCGCCCGAGTGTGTCCGCAGCGAACGAACCCCTCGTGCGTACCTACGTTCTCGACACCTCGGTGTTGCTCTCCGATCCGTGGGCGGTGGCGCGATTCGCCGAACACGAAGTGGTACTGCCGCTCGTGGTGATCGGCGAACTCGAGGGCAAACGTCACCATCACGAACTGGGATGGTTCGCCCGCGAAGCGCTCCGACTGCTCGACGACCTGCGTCAGCGGTACGGCCGCCTCGATCAGCCCATCCCCATCGGGGACGCCGGTGGCACCCTGCACGTGGAGCTCAACCACACCGACCAGGCGGTCCTGCCCGCGGGTTTCCGCACCGACACCAACGATGCGCGGATCCTGGCGTGTGCGCTCAACCTCGCGGGCGACGGGCGCGAGGTGACCCTCGTCAGCAAGGACATCCCCCTGCGCGTCAAGGCGGGTGCGGTGGGGCTGACCGCGGACGAGTACCGGGCGCAGGACGTCGTCACGTCCGGGTGGACGGGAATGACCGAACTCGATGTCGACCGGACGGTGATCGACGAGTTGTTCGCCGACGGTGTCGTCGATCTCGACGAAGCTCGGGACATACCGTGCCACACAGGTATTCGGCTCCTCGGTGGGTCGTCGAGCGCTCTGGGCAGGATCACCCCGGACAAGCGGGTCCAGTTGGTGCGCGGTGACCGGGAGGCGTTCGGGTTGCACGGACGTTCCGCCGAACAGCGCATCGCACTCGAACTGCTCCTCGACGAGTCGATCGGTATCGTCTCGCTCGGAGGCAAGGCGGGCACCGGCAAATCCGCGCTCGCGCTGACGGCAGGCCTCGACGCGGTGCTCGAACGCCGGTCGCATCGCAAGGTCGTGGTGTTCCGGCCCCTGTATGCGGTGGGCGGTCAGGAACTCGGATACCTGCCGGGCACCGAAGCCGAGAAGATGAATCCGTGGGGCCAGGCAGTGTTCGACACCCTCGAGGGTCTCGCGAGCCCTGCGGTGATGGACGAGGTCATCAGCCGCGGCATGCTGGAAGTGCTTCCCCTGACCCACATCCGGGGCAGGTCGCTGCACGATTCGTTCGTCATCGTCGACGAGGCCCAGTCCCTCGAACGCAATGTTCTGCTCACCGTGCTGTCGCGGCTCGGCGCGGGGTCGCGGGTGGTACTCACCCACGATGTCGCACAGCGCGACAACCTGCGCGTGGGACGGCACGACGGGGTGGCAGCGGTCATCGAGAAGCTCAAGGGACACCCGCTTTTCGCGCACGTCACCTTGACGCGCAGCGAACGGTCGCCGATCGCGGCACTGGTGACGGACATGCTCGAGGAATTCGCGCCGGAGGTGTGATCGCCGGGCGGCGCTGCCGGGGGCACTGCGCACTTCGTCTGCCCCGTCCGGTCTTCGAAGACCGGACGGGGCAGACCGCTATTCGGTGCCGGTCAGCGGACCGAGCTCGGCCTCGAGGACTTCCTGCACCACGCGCATCGCAGCCAGCCCGGCCGGTGCGCCGCAGTACGCGCTGCAGTGGATGACCGATTCGACGATCTCGGTGCGGGTCACACCGTTGCGGAGTGCCCCGCGGACGTGCCCGCGAAGTTCGTTCTCGGCCCGCAGTGCGATGAGCATGCCGAGGTTGAGCAGGCTGCGGCTGCGTCGATCCAGGCCGGGTCGCGACCACACCGCACCCCAGGCGTGTTCGGTGACGAACTCCTGCATCTGTTCCGAATCGGTGCCGCGGGCGCGTTCGAAGGCACGCTCGACGAAGTCGTCCCCCATGACTTCGCGCCGGATCTCGAGTCCCGCTGCGAACCCCGGGCTGTGCTCGGCGTCGGTCATGCCACTGCTCCTTGTCGGCCTGTCACCGACCGTTTCGATGACCGCAGAATTCTATGCCGCGACCGCCCGGCGCCCGGTCACAGCGTGCAGGAGCCCGCGGAGTGCTCCCAGCGCCATGTTGCCGGGGGAGAAGTGGTCGTCCCATACGGCGATCCGCCCGTCGCGCAGATGGAAGGTGCCGCACACCCAGAAGCCGATCTCGACCGGCCCCAATCGGAAGATGTCGGTCCGTTCGGTGAGGACGACGTCCCCGTCCGTCGCGATGTGGTGGGTCACGACCTCGAACCCGACCCACGGACGTGCCATTCCGTGGAGCATGCCGCGTACCCGGCTGCGGCCGCGCACGGTCGGGAGGGACGTGTTGTGCCATGCGATGTCGTCGGTGAGCAGATCCGTCGCGGCGTCGAGTTCCCCCGACGTCAGTGCGTCGAGGAAACTCTGAACCGTGACGATGGAGCTACCCGAGGCCGGGATGGTGGTGCTGTCCTCGCTCATGCGTCTCCTTTGCGGAATGTGCCCAGGCCGTTGGTGTCCCAGTACTCGAATGTGACGTCGTCCGGTGTGAACACAGCTTTCGAAATCGTGCCGTCGGGAGCGTTCTCGTTGCTGAGCGGGAAAGTGAACACGTCGCCGTCCCAGTGCGTCAGCGGGTACGTCCGGTCGTCGGGGCCGATCACCAAGGCCAGCTCGCCGTCGTCTTCCTCGATCCGGGCCGGGCCGAAGTACTCGTTGTCGTAGACGCCGGTGTAGTCGGCGAGGGGCTTGGGCGGCTCCGGATCGGCCGGTGGTGACTGACCGACGAGTGACCCGACCGGATCCGCGAAGGACGAAAACGCGCCGGTGTACAGGTCGGACCAGTCCTCGCGGACCTCCCCGAACTGCACCAGGTCCGCGAACTCCGCCGCGAGAGTCTCCGGCACCCCGATGGGTGCGGCGTTGGTCAGGACGACGATCGCGACGTCGGCGGACGGAATCGCGGTGAACGCGGTCGCGGCACCGGACGCGAATGCTCCCGAATGGCTCAGCGTCACGCGACCGGCGGGACTCGTGCCGACATTGAATCCGTAACCGTAGGAGCCTGCCCGGCTGTCCGGCGTCTCGGGCGGCGACGACGTCGACTGGGGTGTGAACGCTGCTTGCAGCGCCGCGGACGATGCGATGCGTCCGCCCTCGTACTCGCCGTCCGCGAGAAGCATGGTCAGCCACTTCGCGACGTCCTCGACCGACGAGCTGATTCCGCCGGCGGGGGACTGCTCGTCGGGCATCCGCACGTCGCGTGCCACATATTCCCCGTCGACGAGGATGTGCCCGGGGGCGCGATTCTCCTGCGCCGCGAAGTCGGCGAACCGGGAACTCGTCGACGTCATGCCGAGCGGTTCGTAGAGAACTTGCTCCGACAGATCGGCCCAGTCCTCCCCGGAGGCCACCGCGACGGATTCGGCAGCGGCGGTGAGACCGAAGTTGGTGTAGTCGTAGGTGATTCGATACGGCCCCAGCGGAAGATAGCGAAGACGTTCGATCACTTCGGCGCGGTCGTAGCCGATGTCTTCGAGGTCGTCACCCGCGTGCTCGGGAAGGCCGGAGCGGTGCGAATACAGGTCCCCGACGGTGACATGGGAACCGACGTACGGGTCGGCGAGGGTGAACGACGGGAGATGCTCGACGACGGGCGTGTCCCACGAGACCACGCCCTCGTCGACCTGGTGGGCCACGACCGTCGATCCGATGGGCTTGGACATCGACGCGAGCTGGAAGACCGTTTGCGGGTCGATCGGTTCGTCGCTTCCTTCGCGGCGCACCCCGAAACCCTCGGCGAAGACGGTCTCACCGCCGTGCACCACCGCGACGGCCATACCCGGAATGCCGGAACTGTCCATCAGCCCTCGGGCGAGATCTCCGACCTGGGCAACCGCGTCGTCGATCTGCCCGTCGGGGATCGCGACCCCGGCCACCTGGGGTGGCGACAGGGCACCAACGGTTTCCGAGGGCTCCGCGGTCGCCGTGTTCGGTGACGGTGATCCGCTGCTTCCGGTGTTCTCGGTGCTCGTGGATGCGCATCCCGCGGCGACGAGTGCCACGACGGTGACGGCCATGGTCGAACGGTGACGGCGTAAAAGTCGCATGTCGGCCTCTTTCGCTGCGTCGAATCCTAACGGCAGCAGAGGCACTGTGCCGCCCGATCAGCGACCGCGCGCGGATACCGCGGAAACGCCGAATTCGGTGTCGAGATCGGGCACCCTGGAAATCGGTGTGAGTCCGAACGTCCGGCAGCGCCGCGCGACGGGGCTGCAAGCCATCGAGGAGCGACGCCATGAGAGTTTCACGACGAAGTGCGTCCATCGCTGCGGCCGTCGCCGCCGTAGGACTGGTAGCTGTCGGTTGCGGGGACGACAACTCCGCATCGGACGTGGTGGGGAGCGCGACGAGTGCCGTCGGATCCGCAGCCGAGAGCGTCGGGTCGCAGGCGCAGAGCGCGGTCGAGTCGATCACCGCCGGCGAGGATGCCGACAGCACCGCTTCCGGCGAACCGTCCGAGCCGGCCGCCGACCAGTCGAGCGCCGTGCCCGGACCGAACGGCGAGGAGGTCGAACTCAGCGGGCCGATCCTCGCCAAGTACATGGAGTCCGGCGGCGCGGAGAGTCCGCTCGGCAATGCGACCGGCAACCAGGAAGAGGTCGGTGACGGCTACGTCGCCGAGTTCCAGGGCGGTGTCATCGCCTGGAGCCCGGACACCGATGCCCACATCGTGTGGGGCGAGATCCGGGTCGCGTGGGAGGCGGACGGCGGCGCGGGCGGCGAACTCGGTTTCCCCATCAGCGACGAGGAAGTGGTTCCCGGAGGGTTCCGGAGCAACTTCCAGTCGGGTTACATCACCTACATCGACGGTGCCACCGAGGTCGTCCAGGAGTGACGCGCGCCCGCGCCGGCCGGGTCAGCTGTCGCGGTCGACGCGCGTCATCGCGAGCACGTCGAGCCGGCGGTCGAGTTCTTCCTCGCTGAGACTCTCGCCGATCAGTCCGCGGTCCAGCACGGTCTGCCGGATGGTCTTGCCTTCCCTCAGCGCCTCTTTCGCTACGGCCGCCGCTTCCTCGTAGCCGATCGCAGAGTTGAGCGGCGTGACGATCGACGGCGAGGATTCCGCGAGGGTGCGCAGACGCTCGACGTCGGCGGTGAGTCCTTCGATGCAGCGATCGGCGAACAGGCGGGAGACGTTGGCGAGCAACCGGATCGACTCGAGCAGGTTGCGGGCCATCATCGGGATGTAGACGTTGAGTTCGAACGCTCCGCCCGCGCCACCCCACGCGATGGCGGCGTCGTTGCCGACCACCTGCGCTGCGACCTGCGTAACCGCTTCGGGGAGAACGGGGTTCACCTTTCCTGGCATGATCGAGCTGCCCGGCTGGAGGTCCGGGAGACGGATCTCCGCGAGACCGGTGAGCGGACCCGAGCCCATCCACCGCACGTCGTTGGCGATCTTGGTGAGCGACACCGCGACGGTCCGGAGCGCGCCGGACGCCTCCACCAGCCCGTCACGTGCAGCCTGCGCCTCGAAGCTGTCGAGCGCGGGACGGAGGTGTTCGACGCCCGTCGCCTTCACGAGTTCCGCGACCACGCGGACACCGAAGTCGTCGGGCGCATTGAGGCCGGTGCCGACCGCGGTCCCGCCGATGGGGAGTTCTCCGAGCCTCGGCAACGTCGCGCCGAGTCGCTCGATGCCCGCTTCGATCTGCCGGGCGTAACCCCCGAACTCCTGTCCCAGCGTCACCGGGACGGCGTCCATCAGATGTGTACGGCCCGACTTGACGACGGTTCGCCATTCCTCGGACTTCGCAGCAAGTGTCGCGCGGAGGTGTTCGAGCGCCGGGATCAGGTCCTTCACGACCGCTTCCGTCGCCGCGACATGCGTCGCGGTGGGGAAGGTGTCGTTCGAGGACTGCGACATGTTGACGTCGTCGTTGGCGTGGACCTCGACGCCCGACCGGCTCGCGAGGGAGGCGATGACCTCGTTGGCGTTCATGTTCGAACTGGTGCCGGATCCCGTCTGGAAGACGTCGATCGGGAACTGGTCGTTGTGCTTGCCCGCGGCGATCTCGTTCGCCGCCGCGATGATCGCGTCGGCCTTCGCGGCGTCGAGCAATCCGAGGTCCTTGTTGACCTGTGCGCATGCGCCTTTGAGCAGGCCGAGGGCGTGGATCTGCGCCGGCTCGAGCGGGCGACCCGAAATGGGGAAGTTCTCCACGGCACGTTGTGTCTGGGCTCGCCACAGGGCATCTACCGGAACCCGGACTTCACCCATCGTGTCGTGCTCGATGCGGAACTGCTGGGAAGACTGTTCGGATGTGTCGGTCATGAATCCACCGTATGCCCGGCACAGTCGCGATGCGGGGCGGCACGACGACACAATCCGTCGAACCGCCCCGCGCCACAGACGAGATCAGGGCATCGGAGGCGCAGCGCCCTCGACTCCCTGGAAGTCGATGGACGAGAATTCCCCGAGCTTTTCGAGACGGTGGTACGCCTCGACCATCCGGACCGTGCCGGACTTGCTTCGCATGACGATCGACTGTGTGGTCGCGCCGCCGCCGTAGTAGCGCACGCCCTTGAGCAGGTCGCCGTCGGTCACGCCGGTCGCGCAGAAGAAGATGTTCTCGCCCGTGACGAGCTCGCGGGTCGTGAGGATGCGGTCGAGATCGTGGCCGGCGTCGAGGGCCTTCTGGCGCTCGTCGTCGTCGGTCGGAGCGAGCTGCCCGTGCAGTTCGCCGCCCATGCAGCGGAGCGCTGCCGCGGCGATGATGCCTTCGGGGGTACCGCCGATACCGAGCAGCATGTCGACGCCGGAGTCCGGGCGTGCCGTCGCGATCGCGCCGGCGACGTCACCGTCGGAGATGAGGCGGATGCGGGCACCGGTTTCACGGATCTGGCGGATGATCTCGGCGTGCCGCGGGCGGTCGAGGATGATGACGGTGGTGTCGGAGACCGCGCGGTTCTTCGCCTTCGCGACTCGGCGGATGTTCTCGGCGACACCTGCGGACAGGTCGATCACGTCGGCAGCCTCGGGACCCACGGCGATCTTGTTCATGTAGAACACCGCGGACGGATCGAACATCGAGCCGCGCTCGGCGACCGCGAGCACCGCGATCGACCCCGGCGCGCCCTTCGCCATCAGCGTGGTGCCGTCGATCGGGTCGACCGCGACATCGCAATCCGGGCCGTCGCCGTTGCCGACCTCTTCGCCGTTGTAGAGCATGGGCGCTTCGTCCTTCTCGCCCTCGCCGATCACGACGACGCCCTGCATGGACACCGAGCTCACCATGTGACGCATCGCGTCGACGGCGGCTCCGTCGCCGCCTTCCTTGTCGCCACGTCCCACCCAGCGACCCGCAGCCATCGCCGCGGCTTCTGTCACACGCACCAGCTCGAGTGCGAGGTTGCGGTCCGGAGCTTCGCGACGAGATGGGGTGCTGGCCGTCATGGGCTACTGCCTCCTGAAGATTTTCGGTCGACGCGGAGCGCCGGCACGTGGGCGGCCGCCGTTCGACGCCCGCACGATCCGATACGTGTATCGCGTCCTGATTGTGTCACCATCGCCACTAGCGCAGCGTGCCGGACCCGGGCGGCCTCGGCGCACGCGAGATCGGGCTGTCAGACTGGATGCGTGGCATCCGACAAACCCCGCATCCTCAACGACTCCCGCGACATGGCCTGGTCGCTGATTCCGTTGGTCGCGCTGTGTCTCCTGATCGCGGCGATCGCAAGTCAGTGCTCGTTCAGCCCGGGAGGGCCGACCGCCGGTCCGGTGCCGTCGTTCGACGTCGATGCAGGTCTGCAGTACGACGCGCGAGAACTCGGCTTCCCGATCCGTCAGCCCGAGGTGCCCGACGAGTGGCAGGCCAACTCGGGTAGCCGCAGCATCATCGCCGGTGCCCAGGGTGGCGACTCGAGCACCGTCGGCTACATCACGGAGGCGGGCCGGTACGTCCGGTTCACCCAGTCCGACGCCGGCCCGACCGAACTCGTCTCCTTCGTCGCGGGCGGCTCGCGTGCCGTCACCGATTTCCGCGAGATCGACGGACGCGAATGGGTGGTCTACGGCGGCGAGGGCGTCGAACCGCTCTGGGTGTCCGACTTCGGTGACGTCCGGATCCTGATCGGCGGATCCGGCGACGAGGCCGAGTTCACCACCTTGGCGACCGCCGCGGGTCAGGCCGAGCCGCTCGAACCCTGACCTGACCGGCGGCGTCATTCGTCGTCGTACTCGGTGTCCTCGTCTTCGTCGGTGTCGAGGTCGTCCGCGTGGGCGAGTGCGCTCTCGACCCGCTCGCGGGCACCCGCGAGGTGTTCCTCGCAGCGCTTGGCGAGTGCTTCGCCGCGCTCCCACAGTTCGAGCGACTCGTCCAGGTCGAGTCCGCCCTGTTCGAGCATCTTCACGACGTTGACCAGTTCGTCGCGTGCCCGCTCGTAGCCGAATTCCCGCACGTCGGCGTTGGCCTCGTCCACAGTTGTCGCCTCGGTTCTCGTGTTCGTCATTTCTCGTGTCCCATCACTGCTGCCCGTGCCGCGCCGTCGGCCACCCGTACCCGGAGCTGGGTGCCGATGGGCATTTCGCCCAGCGACCGGATCACCTCCGGGTTGCCACCCGGGACGACCCGCTGGACTACGGCGTAGCCGCGCGCCAGGGTCGCTGCGGGTCCGAGCGTGCTCAGCCGCGCGCACATGTGCTCGAGCGTCGACGACGCCATCGCGATCGTCCGTGCGATGTCGCGGCGACCCGCCGTCCGCAGCCTGTCGATCTCCTCGTGTCTGCGGTCCAGCGCACGGAACGGGTCGGCGAGCACCGGCCGGTCGCGTAGCTGCGCGATCACGTGTTCCTCCCGACGCACCCAGCTCCGCAGAGCCGAGGCGGACCGGGCACGCAGTTCGTCGACCAGGTACTGCTCGGCGACCGCATCCGGGACGACGCGCTTGGCAGCGTCGGTGGGGGTCGCCGCTCTGAGGTCGGCGACATGATCGGACAACGGGCTGTCGGGCTCGTGTCCGATGGCGCTGACCACGGGTGTGGTGCATGCGACGATGGCCCGGCACAGCGCCTCGTCGGAGAAGGGCAGCAGATCTTCGACGCTGCCGCCGCCGCGGGCGAGGATGATCACGTCCACTGCCGGGTCGGCGTCGAGCGCTTCGAGCGCGTCCAAAATCTGCGGCACCGCGGTCGGGCCCTGCACGGTCGCGTGCCGCACATCGATCTGCACGGCGGGCCACCGCCGCTGAGCGACCGACACCACGTCCCGTTCGGCTGCGCTGGCGCGGCCGGTGATCAGGCCGATGCGACGGGGAAGGAACGGCAAGGGCCGCTTGAGCCGCGGATCGAACAGGCCCTCGGCCGCGAGCAGACTCCGCAACCGTTCGATACGGGCGAGCAACTCACCGATGCCGACGGCCCGGATCTCCGTCACGCGCAGTGACAGCGTGCCGCGTCCCGCCCAGTAGGTGAGCTTGCCGAACATGATGACGCGGCTGCCCTCGGTGATCGGGACCGGCGAGTTCTGCAGCAACTGCGGCGAGCATGTCACCGGCAACGACATGTCCACGGACGCGTCGCGCAGGGTCAGGAACGCCGTCCGGGTGCCCGGGCGCGCGTTGATCTGCGTGACCTGACCTTCCACCCAGATGGTGCCGAGGCGGTCGATCCACCCGGCGACCTTCTGCGAGACGGTGCGGACGGGCCACGGATTCTCCGGGGAGTTCGGCCGCGCCGCGGGCTGTGCCGCCGTCACTTGTTACGCACGCTCGTGACCCGGTTCGACAACATCGTCAGGAACGGGGCGCGAGCCGCATGTGCGGTTTCGTAGTCGAGCAGGGCCGTCAGGTCCTCGATCGAGAGCGTGCGAAGACGCGCACGCAACTGCGCGAGGGTGAGCGCGTCGTAGTCGAGGTACTCGACGATCTCCGGGACGTCGGCGGTCTTCGTGGACCCCGATTTCGCAGCCGCAGATTTCGCAGCTCCGGCTTTCGCGGCGGCCTTCTTGGCGGGCCGCTTCTTCGCGGGAGAAGCCTTCTCGGCGGGATTCGAGGTCGTGACGCCGGGTTCGGGGGTATCGAGTTCGGGGACATCCGGTCGGGGGGAGTCTTCCGTGCCGCGATCCGTCTCGTCGGCCGCCACTGGCGGGGGCGTCGAATACAGCGCGAAGCGCCCGGGCGTAGCCGGCTTCTCACCGTTCGTGCCGGTGCCTTTCCCGGTGGTCGACGGAACAGCCTCGTCGAACACGGCCCACTCCGGGTTCTCCTCGGGCTGCGCGCCGAGGGACTCGAAAAGATGATCGCCCTTGATGGCCAGCGACGTCAGTACCTGTTGGAACCGCATCGTCGTCTGGAGGATCTGGCTGACCGTCGTCATCGGTAGCGACACAGCGGTACTCGGGAGCTTGAGGGTCTCTTCGTAGGCGGTGACGGCCATGCCGGCGGCCACCCGTGCCATGAACGGTGGACGGATCATGCCTCAAGCGTGCCCGATGAACCGCATGATTGGTAGCCGAGCCGGGCCCGGGCGCGATGCGGCCCGTACTCTGGTGGTATGTCTGCGTCTGTTCCACTCGAAGTCGGGATCACTCGGTCGGCCCGTAGCGCCACCTCGGGTAAACGAGTGCTGCTTGCCGAACCTCGCGGTTACTGCGCAGGTGTCGACAGGGCTGTCGAAACGGTCGAGAAGGCTCTCGACAAGTACGGTGCGCCCCTCTACGTCCGCAAGGAGATCGTGCACAATCGGCACGTCGTCGAGACCCTCGCCGAGCGAGGAGTCGTCTTCGTCGAGGAGACCGACGAAGTTCCCGCCGGATCGGTGCTGGTTTTTTCGGCACACGGCGTGTCGCCGGCCGTGCACGAGGCTGCCGCCGAGCGTGAGCTTCGCACCATCGACGCCACCTGCCCGCTGGTCACCAAGGTTCACCAGGAAGCCAAGCGTTTCGCCCGGGACGACTACGACATCCTGCTGATCGGTCATGAGGGCCACGAAGAGGTCGAGGGCACCGCCGGAGAGGCACCCGAGCACGTCCAACTCGTCGACGGTCCCGATGCGGTCGACGCGGTCACCATCCGCGACCCCGAGAAGGTCATCTGGCTCTCCCAGACCACGCTCAGCGTCGACGAGACGATGCAGACGGTGCAGCGTCTCCGCGAGAAGTTCCCGCAGTTGCAGGACCCGCCGAGCGACGACATCTGCTACGCCACCCAGAACCGGCAGGTCGCGGTCAAGGCGATGGCACCCGAATGCGACCTCGTCATCGTCGTCGGATCGCGCAACTCGTCGAACTCGGTTCGGCTCGTCGAGGTCGCGCTCAACGCCGGTGCGCGTGCCGCATACCTGGTGGACTACGCCCGCGAGGTGGACCCGGCCTGGCTCGAGGGAGTCGAAACCGTCGGTATCACCTCGGGTGCCTCGGTCCCCGAGATCCTCGTACAGGGTGTGGTCGATCTCCTCGACGAGCACGGCTTCCACGACGTGCGGTCGGTGACCACGGCCAACGAGACCCTGGTATTCGCACTGCCCCGCGAACTGCGCGCGGCGCGGAACTGACCGCGGGTCAGTCCTCGTAGCGGTCGCGGTACCGCACCTGCGGCGGCTGATGGGTCGGCGCCGGGTGCGGTGCCGTGACCGGCCGCTGCGCGGGACGGACCGCCTCGGAGGCCGGCGGACGCCGGCGCGGGGCGCGTTCTTCGACCGGCGGCACGAAATCGGTGCGAGGCACGCGGGGACGCCGTGCTGTGCGTTCCACGCGCGATGCCGGATCGACGGTGCGCGCCACCTCGCTTGCGGGCGCAGCACGGCGACGGGGGGTGGCACCGGTGCGGGTATCGGAAACATCGCGCACCGATGCTGTCGGCGGCACAGGCTTGCGGACGGGCACCTTTCCGGCGGCGGACGACGACGGTGCCGACCGGGGATTCGCCCGGGCGGCCCGTGCCCGCCTCGGCTCGGTGTCCCGCTCCGCGGACCGTGGACGTGCCGACCGGGTCCGCGACGCCGCGCGCGTACGCGGTGAACGCGAACGTGCTCCCGCGCTCTGCTTCGCGGCGTAGATCCGGAAACCGCCGATCAGGAGCACCCCGACGGTCGCAAGCAACATCGCGGGAAAGCGATTGACCAGCGGATACGCCACATTGAGCACGAGGTCCCTCAGACCGGACGAGCTACCCGTGGAAATGACCTCCTGGCCCAGAGGCACGGCCACCATGAGGAGCAACGGCGGTTGCGCCATCGCGGTGAAGAGCCCCGTGTGCCGAACCGCGACGACAGCCGCGATGCAGCCGAGCACGTAGAAGGCGGTGAACGCGGCCGTGAGTTCGTTGCCGCGCGCGGCGTCGATCAGAATTCCGACGGCGGTGGCTCCGGCTGCGATGGCGAGCGCACCCCACCACGGCACACCCGGAACCGTCGAAATCAACGACCGCGTGTCGAGCGGCACCGCCGAGCGAGCACGTTGGGTTGGAGACACGAGCTAAACACTAGCGCGCAGGCGTCAGCTTGCTTCGTCGACAGGACCGTCGGATTCCGTTCTGCCCGGTTGCGTGCTCCGCCGAGGCCATGCCTCGACGCGTCGCACCTCGGGGACCTCGCCGTCGAAAAGCTCCAGGTCGTGCAGTTTGCGGGCCGTCACGCCCACCCTCGTCTCCATCGACGACACGGTGACGTTGAACGTCTCGACCGCCTTACCCAGCTGCGAGCCGAGGCGGTCGAGATGCGAACCGACCGCGCCGAGCCGCTGATACAGCTCGCGGCCGAGCCGGTGGATCGTCGCAGCGTCGCGGGAGAGCGCTTCCTGCCTCCAGGTGTGCGCGATGGTGCGCAGGAGCGCCACGAGCGTCGTGGGGGTCGCGAGGATGACATTCCTCGCGAAGGCGTACTCGAGCAGATCCGCGTCTGCGCCCAGCGCGGCGTCGAGGAACGGGTCGCCGGGGACGAACAGCACCACGAACTCCGGGGTCGGGTCGAACGACTCCCAGTACGCCTTGGCGGACAGCTGGTCGATGTGGGTGCGTAGCTGCCGTGCGTGACGGGTCAGATATCCGGTGCGCTCGGCAGGATCATCGGCTTCGGCGGCATCGAGGTAGGCGGCGAACGGCACCTTCGCGTCGACGACGATCTGCTTGCCGCCCGCCAGGTAGACGACGAGGTCGGGGCGGACCCCGTCCTTGCCGACCTGGGTGTCGAAGTCGCAGTGCCGGACCATTCCGGCGAGCTCCACGACGCGCTCGAGCTGGATCTCACCCCACCGTCCGCGGACCTGCGGTGCACGCAGTGCCGTGACGAGCTGCTGCGTCCGGGTGGAGAGCAACTGCGACACCCGGTGCATCCCTTCCACCTGTTCGCTGAGTCCCGCATACGCGTGCACCCGGCTGCGCTCGACCTGCTCGACCTGCCTGGCCAGGGCACCGACCGCGTCCTGCAGCGGATCGACCAACCGCGAGACCTGATCGCCGATCGCACCCGACTGGCGGCGGGCAGCGTCCTCGCTCACCGCTGCGAGCGACTGCCGCAGCTGCGCTTCGTTGCCGCGCAACGCGGCCAGTTCGGCCTCGGCCCGGGCCGCACGGTCACCGTCGCGCGACGCGCGGGCGAGCCACCCGACGACCGCACCGAGAACGAGGGCGACGAGCAGTCCGAGCGCCGTGAGTGCAGTCATGTGGCGCATGATGCCCGACTCGTCCGACACCCGCCCGCAACCCGGCCGTGTCGGAACGCTCCTCTACCGTCGGTGTCCATGCGGATCCTGCACACCTCCGACTGGCACATCGGGCGCACCTTCCACGGTGTCGACCTTCTCGCCGACCAGCGTCGTGCACTCGACGAGATCGCCGGGCTTGTCGCCGCGCAGGACATCGACGTGGTCGTCGTTCCCGGCGACGTCTACGACAGGTCCATTCCGAGTTCCGACGCCGTCGCAGTGTGCAATGCGGGCTTCGAGGCGATCCGCGCGGCGGGCGCGGTCATCGTCGCGACCTCGGGCAACCACGATTCGCCCGTTCGACTCGGAGCCGGAGCAGCGTTCGCCGCACACGGCGGTCTGCATCTGATCACCCGGGTATCGCAGATCGAGCACCCCGTCGTCCTGCACGACGAGCACGGGCCCGTCGCGTTCTACGGCATTCCGTACCTCGAGCCCGAAATCACCCGCGCCGAACTCGGTGTTCCGAAGGCACGTTCACACCAGGAGATCCTGGATGCCGCGATGCATCGGGTGCGGGAAGACGCCGCGCAGAGAGCGGTCCGCACTGTCGTGCTCGCGCACGCGTTCGTCGTCGGTGCCGAGCCCACCGGGTCGGAACGATCCATCTCCGTCGGTGGCGTCGAAACGGTCTCGGCGGCTTCCTTCGCCGGTGCCGACTATGTGGCACTCGGGCATCTGCATTCGCCGCAGACGGTCGCCGAACACGTGCGGTACTCCGGATCGCCGCTGCCGTATTCATTCGGCGAGCGCACCCACGGCAAAGCGGTGTGGGTCGTCGATCTGGGCGAAGCCGGTCTCCGTTCCGTCGACCGGATCGATCTTCCGGTGGTCCGGCCGCTGACCCAGCTCACCGGCACGCTCGACACCCTGCTCGGTGATCCCGCCCACGCCGAGGCGGCCGACCACTATGTATCCGCCACGCTCACCGACCCGGTTCGTCCGCTCGACGCGATGCGCAGGCTCCAGGAACGCTTCCCGTACGCCGTCCACGTCGAGTGGCAGCGACCCGCTACCGCCTCCGAAGGCAGCTACCGAGACAAGGTGCGTGGACGCAGCGACGTACAGATCGCCGAGGCCTTCCTCGCCGACGTACGGTCCGCGCCGTCGCCTCGCGAACTCGGGTGGATCGGCGAGGCTCTGCGCGACGCCGACCGCAAGCAGGGCGTCGGCGAGGCGCTTCCCTCCGCCTTGCACGCATGCACGGATGTGCCCGCATGAGGCTGCACACCCTCGAGGTCACCGCGTTCGGCCCGTTCGCGAACACCGTCGAGATCGACTTCGACGAACTCGGCGCCGACGGGTTGTTCCTGCTCCACGGACAGACGGGGGCGGGCAAGACGTCGATCCTCGACGCGGTGGCCTTCGCCTTGTACGGCACGGTGCCCGGCGCGCGGGCCGACGGCCGCCGCCTGCTCTCCGACCACGCTCCGGCGGGCCTGGCTCCCCGAGTCCGGCTCGAAGCCACCATCTCCGGCCGGCGAATTCTCCTCGAACGCAGCCCCGAATACGAGCGCCCCAAGATGCGGGGCACCGGCACCGTCAAACAGCAGGCCAAAGCCACACTGACCTGGCTCGACGGGGACGGGGTCGACCTGTCCCGGATCCCCGACATCGGCGACGCCGTCAAAGGGCTGCTCGGCATGAGCGCCGAACAGTTCTTCCAGGTGGTGCTTCTGCCCCAGGGCGATTTCGCGAAGTTCCTGCGCGCAGGCAGCGACGAACGCGGCAAGTTGCTCGAGCGTCTGTTCGACACCACCCGCTTCGGAGACGTGGAGCAGTGGTTCCGCGAACGCCGCGGTACCGGCGGCAAACTCCTTGCCGAGCAACAGAAAACCGTCGACCTGCTCGCGGCCAAGGTGGCCGCGGCCGCCGGCATCGAGGCGGGTGCCGACGCTGACCCGGTGGAATGGGCACACCGATTGTCGGCCGACGCCGCGGACACCCGCGATGCCGCCGCCTCGGTCCTCGAACGCGCCCGCGAGGTCGACCGTACGAACCGGCAGGCGCTCGACACCGCCGTGGCGCTGGAACAGAGCCTGCGTCGTCGCACCGACGCTCTGGCAGCACTCGAATCGCTCGACGCGACCGAACCCGTCCGGCAGGAGTTGCGCAGCGAACGTGACGCGGCACAGCGCGCGACATCGGTGTCGATCCTCGATCGTGACGCGGGGAGGGCCGGCACGGACGCAGAGAAGGCGGCCCGTGCCGCGGAAGTCGCCGCGGAACCCCTACGGGCAGACGACGAAGGCCGCAGGCTGCTGGCCGAGATCGGCGACGTCCCCGCCGACACCGACCGCGCGCTGATCCGTTCCCGGTCCGAGCAGTGGTCGGCAGAGGCTGCCCGACTCGACGACCTGCTGCAACAACACCGGCGCCTGACGACCGTCGAGGAAGACCTGGCGCGGGTAGCCGGACGTCGTGGCACCCTCGGCGAAGAGCGTGGGCGTCTGGTTACCGAGCGAACGGCCCTACCCGACCGGCTGACTGCCGCGGTGGCGTCGGTGAGTGCGTCGGAGCAGGCCGCCGCGGCCCTCCCGGGGCTCGTCGCCGCGCGCGATCTCGCTGCGGATTCTTTGGGGGCCGCGACCGAACTCGCTTCGCGCAGCGCCGAACTCGAACGGGCGCAGCAGCAGGTTCTGGAACTGCACTCGGCCTTCAACGACGCCCGCGACACCCATCTCGACATCCGCCGTCGCCGTATCGAGGGGATGGCGGCCGAACTGGCCGCTCGGCTCACCGCCGGCGAACCCTGCGAAGTCTGCGGCGCCACCGAACATCCCGCTCCCGCCGTCCCGGCTCCGGACACCGTCACCAAGGACGACGAGAGCGCCGCACAGTCCGCGGAACAGCGGGCGGAGACAGCCCTCGCCGAGGCACGTACCGTCGCCACCGAGACGACCGGTGCCGTCGCGATGCTGCGCCAGCGCTGCGGCGATATCCCCGTCGACGAACTCGCCCTGCGCCACGCAGAGGCGGTGCGCGCCCACGACGAGGCGAAGAACGAAGCCGCACGACTTGCTCGACGACGCGCCGAAGTCGACGAACTGCACCGTCACGCCACCGATCTCGACGAACGGATTCAGCGGGTGGAATCGGAACTCGCCGACCTGGATCGCCGCCACGCAGTGCTGTCGGCCGAGGCCGCCGAGATCCGGACCCGTATCACCGAGGCCGCCGGCGACGCCGAGTCCCTTGCACCGCGACGGCGCCGTGTCGCGGGGCTCGCCGCAGCGGCGACCGCGCTGCTCGACGCGCGTTCGGCGGCTGCCCATGCCCGGACCGTCGCCGAGCAACGATCCGCCGAGACCGTTGCCGCCGCGGAAGGTGCCGGCTTCGCCGATCTGGTGGCTGCGCGCGCTGCGCTCCGTTCGGCCGAGCGGCTCGACGAGATCGATCGTGTCCTCCGCGCCGCCGACAACGAACGCGCAGTCGCGACGGCCACTCTCGCCGAACCTGCGATAGCCGTGCTCACCGGAGACGAACAGCCCGACGTGCCCGGCGCCAGGGCGACGGTTGCCGCGGGCGCTGCCGCGCTCGACCAGGCACACGCGGCCGCGACCGAGTCGGCGCGGCGGGCGCTCGACATCGACGCGTTCACGTCCCGGCTCGAGCAGGCGTACGCGAAGCTCGTCCCTCTGCGCGACGAGCAGGCCGAACTCGCCGACCTCGCGGATGTCGTCGCGGGCGGCGGGTCCAACGCCAAGAAGATGTCGCTGCGGTCGTATGTTCTCGCCGCCCGGCTCGAGGAGGTCGCCGAAGCGGCGTCCGAGCGGCTGCGCCGGATGTCCGGTGGCCGATACGAGTTCGTGCACTCCGACGCGGCGGAGACCCGGGGCCGGCGGGGTGGCCTGGGACTCGACATCCACGACGAATACACCGGCGTCGTTCGTTCGACGAAGACCCTCTCCGGGGGCGAGTCCTTCCAAGCATCACTGGCGCTGGCGTTGGGCCTGGCCGACGTCGTGGCGGCGGAAGCCGGGGGCCTGGTGCTCGACACGATGTTCATCGACGAGGGTTTCGGCACCCTCGACGCGGACTCTCTCGACGCGGTGATGGGAGTGCTCGACGAGTTGCGCGCAGGCGGCCGTGTGGTCGGGGTGGTCAGCCACGTGGACGAGATGCGGCAGCGGATCCCGAGCCGGCTCCACGTCATCCGTGGCCGGTCGGGATCCACTGTTCAGGTCGCTAGCTGACCCCCACGAGTTCCGCGGGTTTCAGTCCTGGTCCGGGTCGGGCGTCTTGTCGGTGGATGCATTCGGATCGGGGAACGCCGTGTCGCCGGGGGCCGGCAGCGCCATCGTCACGTCGTCCTGCTCCCCGTCGACTGCCCGCTTGTCGATCTGTTCGCCGATGTAGCGGATCACGACGGCCGAGACGGCAGCCACCGGCACCGCCAGGAACGCTCCGACGATGCCGAACAGCGACGATCCGGCGGTGACCGCGAGCAGCACCACAGCCGCGTGCAGGTTCATGCTCCGCGACTGGAGCACGGGCTGCAGGACGTTGCCCTCTATCTGCTGCACGGCGATGATCAGCGCCAGCACGATGAGGGCAGTGGTGAACCCGTTGGCGACGAGCGCAACCAGCACCGCAAGCGCGCCGGCGACGAACGCGCCGACGATGGGGACGAATCCGCCGATGAAGGTGAGGATCGCCAGCACCGGCGCGAGCGGTACTCCGAGGATCACCAGGCCGATGCCGATGAAGACCGCGTCTATGAGGCTCACAACAGCCTGCGTGCGAATGAATCCTCCGAGGGTGACCCACATCCGTGTGAACACCTCTTCGAGGTGCGCGCCGGCGTTGGTGCCGCTCACCCGATGCAGCCAGGGAAGGAAACGCGGTCCGTCCTTGATGAAGAAGAACGAGAGCACGAGCACGAGTCCGAGTGTCACGAGAAGCGACCCGGCGGTCGTCACACCGGAGAACACACCGCCCGCGATGGATGCGGCACTGCCCTGCACGCGTTCGACGACAGCGTCCACCGCGTTGTCGAGCTGCTCGTCCTGCAGGTTGATCGGCGGACCCTTGACCCAGTCCTGAACCGTGTTGATGCCTTCGGTGGCCTTGTTGGCGAGGTCGGGCACCTGGTTGACGACCGAGGGCACGATGCCGGCGATGATCCCGCCCACGATCGCGAAGAACAGAACGAGGGTGATCGACGCGGCGGGTGCGGGTGGAAGCCCACGTTTCGTCATCGCCCGGGTCGGCGGCCAGAGGATGGTCGAGACGACGATCGCCAAGGCGACCGGCAGAACGATCACCCACATCTTCTGGATGATCCAGCCCAGCACAAGGGCGCCCGCGGCTATCACGACCAGGATTGCGGACCACTTTGCGAGCCACATTCCGCCGACACCGATGAGCGTGCCGCGGTCGGGTTTCTTCGACGACGCCGGGGAGGGGTTCGTCCCCCAAGGGCTGGATTTCGATTCGGTCAACGCTGGTCCTTCCGACATGTCAGTACGAGTCGACGTGCCCGACGTCCGTAATCTACGGCGACCATGCCCGGAAGCGGAGGATGAACGGGTTGTCGGATTTGCCCGTCCCGGAGTCCCCTTTCGTGGCACGCTCGAAACGTGACGTATGGAACGGGCATGTCCCGGAGAACGCGGGTCGCGATAATGCTGGTCGCCGTGGGTGCCGGCGTCCTCACCGCGTGCAGCGCGGAGGACGCACCGACGGAAGACGGGGTGCGCTCGTCCGTGAGCGAAGCGGCGACGAACGTGCAGGACCAGGCTGGTGGCGTCGCGTCGTCCGTACGGGACGCCGCGTCCGACGCCGCCGGCAAAGCGGGTGAAGTGTTCGACGACGCCAAGATGAGTGCGTTCGTGGGAGCCTTCCGCGCCGGGTATCCGCAGCTTGCCGAAGATCGGGAGACCTCGTCGATCGAGACCATCGTCACCGAGACGTGCCCCTTGATCGACGGAGATGCGAGCGACCAGGAAATCAACGAGAAGGTCGGCGAACTCGCGGCGAACGGGTCGTCCGTTCCCGACGACGAGCAGGCCGCACGGATCGCGCAACTGGTGCGGATAGCGTGCGGATGAGGGGCCCGCGCGGGGTCTGCGTAGAATATTGAACCCGTGAGCCTTACCCTCGGAATCGTCGGTCTTCCCAACGTCGGCAAGTCGACGCTTTTCAACGCGCTGACCAAGAACGACGTGCTGGCCGCGAACTATCCGTTCGCCACCATCGAGCCGAATGTCGGTGTGGTCGAACTGCCCGATCCGCGACTCCACCGCCTGGCAGAGATCTTCGGATCTCAGCGGATCCTGCCCGCGACCGTGTCCTTCGTCGACATCGCCGGCATCGTCAAGGGTGCTTCCGAGGGCGCAGGCCTGGGCAACAAGTTCCTCGCCAACATCCGTGAGGCCGACGCCATCTGCCAGGTCGTCCGCGTGTTCGCCGACGACGACGTGATCCACGTCGACGGCCGCGTCGACCCGCTCGCCGACATCGAGATCATCGAGACCGAACTGATCCTCGCCGACATCCAGACTCTCGAAAAGGCGCTCCCGCGTCTCGAGAAGGAGGCGAAGAAGAACAAGGATCTCAAGCCGCAGTACGAGGAAGCCGTCAAGGCGCAGGCCGTCCTCAACGAGGGCGCGACGCTGTTCTCGAAGAAGGACACCCTCGACTACACGCTGCTGCGTGAGCTCAACCTCATGACCACCAAGCCATTCCTGTACGTCTTCAATGCCGACGAGACGGTGCTCACCGACGACGCGAAGAAGCAGGAACTGCGCGAGGCGGTCGCGCCCGCCGACTGCGTGTTCCTCGACGCCAAGGTCGAGTCCGAGTTGATCGAACTCGAGCCGGAAGAAGCTCAGGAACTGCTCGACTCGATCGGTCAGGACGAGCCGGGCCTCGCATCCCTCGCGCGGGTCGGCTTCCACACCCTCGGCCTCCAGACCTACCTCACGGCAGGTCCGAAGGAAGCGCGTGCGTGGACCATCCACCAGGGCGACACCGCGCCGCAGGCCGCCGGTGTCATCCACTCCGACTTCGAGCGCGGATTCATCAAGGCCGAGATCGTCTCGTTCGACGACCTCGACGCCGCCGGTTCCATGGCCGAAGCCAAAGCCCGGGGCAAAGTCCGGATGGAAGGCAAGGACTACGTCATGGCCGACGGCGATGTCGTGGAGTTCCGCTTCAACGTCTAGATAATGCGGTGTCTGCTCAGCCGAACCGCCACCGCTTCGTCGTAGAGGTCCGTGAGGTCGTCTGCGTGCGAGAAGTGATCGACCGAGTCTGTAAAGACGGTGAAGGCGCACTCAGGTTGCGGTCTTTTCGGTTGCCGGGAAGACCTTGGCGATCATCACGTTTCCGACGACGCCGACCGCAATCATGGCGATGCCGACGGAGTCCGGCAGAGTCGGTGACTCAGCCGAAGATTCTGGCGACCAGAACGAACGTCGGGATCCAGCGTGGATTGCGATTCCTCGCCGCGTGCCCAGCCGCAGGGTCAACAGGGTCAGACCGAGCGCGAAACAGACAGCTTCCTCGAATCGGCCCGGTGACGACAGCACCGACATGAGAATCCACGGCGCGATACCGGGCAATGGTGATGCGAGGTATCCGTCGAGGAACTTCGTCGTGGGAGTGAGCCTATTTCGCCGCCGATCGGTGTGCGTCCCGGATTCGGTCGGGACTCACCCGACGGACGAGTCGGCGCGCCTCTTCCACCACAACCAGACGGCGGTCACGATGATCGCGCCGGCCAACGAGCCGATGATGCCGCTGGGGCGAAGGTCGAGGCCGTCCCCGGCGAGCAGGCTGATCAGCAGGCCGCCGACGAACGAGCCGCCGACTCCGGCGACGAAAGCCAGGGTCCAGTCGATTCCGGACTTCGATTTGCCCATGACGAGCTGGGCGACGGCGCCGACGATCAATCCGAACAGGATAATCCCGATGATCAGCATGTCGGGAGTATAGGCAGCAGCTCTCGCGAGGATCCCTGATTGCGGAGACCTGTTTGCCCAAGCCCTGTTGTGCCGACGCGGCGGGTACGCGGTGGTACCCGCCCCGGGGGGATCGTTCTCAGCTCGCGGGCCGACGCAGCGCCGCCCAGGTCGATGAAGCAGCGCATCTGGGTCCGGCTGCTGGTCGACCAGAGACCAACGCCGCAGGGCTGCCGAAGAACTCGGCAATACGCGTCAGACGCTGTACCGCCGCGTATCACCCACGGGCGAGTCGAGGCCAGACGGAAGAAGCTGTTGAAGGACGCACGAGCGAGGTGACTTCTGCGGCAACGGGACGTCAGCGCGACGGTCTCGTCGTCGCCCGGACAGCAACGGTCAGCACTGTCCCGACGAGCCTCGAGGCCCCCTTGCGAGGCAACGCTGCAATTCGGTTCGCCATCATGGGCAGCCGAGTCGACCCCCCCGCGAAGTGTCGCGTGGATGACGTCCAGCAAGGCGAGCTGATGAGTGTCGAGCGCACTGTGCCCGGAGTTCGCGAGAGGAACCAGCACACCCTGCGGTGCCAACTCGACGATCCGTTCGGCGACCGGTCGAGGCGTACGGAGGTCCCGATCGCCCGAGACCACGACAGTGGGCCACCGATAGTTGGGCAGCTCTGCGGGCAGGTCGAGTGGTTCCCCGGTGTAGTCAGGCTGTCGGACCGCTGCTTCGGCAAACGTCAGTTGCGGGTCGAGAGGTCCGCCGTCCGGGGGTAGCCCGTAGCCGAGCTGGCCGTAAGCGATCCCTGCGACGGGGGCCGGTTCCATATAGAACGGGGTGCCCGCGCCCTCCAACTCGCCGGTGCTCAGGTGGGTGAGACTGCTCCAGAGCCGTCCCAGTCGGCCACGCAGTCGCGCTCGGAGAAGCCGTTCGAGGATTTCAGGACCGGCGAACTCGTATACCACCTGCACGACTTGACCAAGAGCGCGCATCGGCTCACCTGCGTCGGCCAGGTGTCGCACGAGTTCGGCGACGCGGCCGTGTGCGGGCGAGTCGCCCTCCCAAAGGACACTGCGTCGATGTGCGCGCACTGCCGCCAGGTCTCCCGTCACGGAGAGCATCGGGGAATCCAGAACGAGAGATTCCACTCGGTCCGGATGGCGTACCGCTACGGCCTGGGCCAGATAGGAACCATAGGAGGATCCGACGATGACGGCTTTCTTTGCTCCCACGTCATCGAGAACTGCGACAACATCGTCCGCCGCTGATTCGATGGTGACCGATTCGCGCGGAAGGGCGGCGCCGTCTTGGGTGCGACCGGACAAGCCGACACCGCGGTGCTCGACCATGAGCAGATCGAGGTTTCGGCGGGCGGCGAGTTTCCGGAAGGACCGGTACGGCACGACTGAGGCAAGACCGGGACCACCCGGCAGGACAAGAGTCGGCAACTGCGTACGCGGACCGGTGCGGACATACGCCAGATTGAAGCGTTCTGAGCTTTCTGGATGGAGTGGCCTCGAGATCGTGCCGCCTTGTCGGCCCACGATTCTGCGGGCCTGCTTCTCCATGCCGGTACGCTCCATAACCCCAGCCTAGGTGCGCGAACAGAGCGGAGGAGCCTCGGAGAGCAAGCGATGCGTTATGACACTGGGGCTGAACGGCTTCGAACGGGCGTGACACCAGCGAATCGTCGTCGAGCAGCTTCTGGAATCAGTGCTGTGACCTTCTGAATCCGACACCTAAGGAATCGGATTCGCTACTGGGCGAAAAGCGGCGTGGTGAAGTGATGTGCGTACTGCTACGCAGTGGTGCCATGCTCCGTGCGTGTGACGGAATCCGTCGTATCGGGGGTATTCGGCAGCATGATCGGTATCCTGATTCCGGTGGCACGCGCCACCGACTGCGCTTCCACGTGACGACCACGTGAATCATCGCGGAGAGGCCTGAGCAGTCAGGACATGTCCGGATGGAGTGCGGCGTATCGATACGCCACCTTCATTTCGCCGATGCCCGGCATCGGCTGACGAGAGGACGTGACATGTTGTCGAAGGACGAGAAAAACCTGACGCAGGTGCTCGACAAGATCTCGAAGATGGAAGAGCCGCGGCGGGCGGTCGTGCAGCGTGTGCACGACATCATCGTGGCCACGGCCCCGACCTTGAAGCCGCGGATCTGGTACGGAATGCCTGCCTACGCGAAAACGGCAGGCACCCCCGCGCTCGTGACGCTGCGCAACGACGAACGCTTGAACCTCGCGATCACGGAGAAGGCTGCGTTCCGACCTGCAGGCGGGGTGGACGGGGCGCTGATGCCCGCCGCGTGGTATTTCGAGACCGTCGACGAGGACACCGAGAAACGCATCGCCGAGATCGTTCGTTCGGTGGTCGAGTGAGCCAGGGTGTGAAGTCTGCTTCCAAACCGAATGTTGCTGGTTGGCATGGCTTCACACGCTGTTCGGGATTCGAGATGCGGTGAGGTTTCCGCTACGGGCCGATATTCAGCTGCGGTTGCAGGTAGATCGAGAGCTGCCTCGTGCAGATGGTAGTTAGCCCACTAGCCGGCGAGGGGACTTGGGTTCTGCACGGCCGGCACTCGTACGCCGACTGGTCTACGTCGACGTTCTGTCGGGCGTTTTGCGGGCACGCCACCGGACGCTTTCGGTCGGGCACAGGTCCGTTGTCCGGAGGCGCGAGCAGGCTCCACCGGCGGGCGGAAGGCGCCCCGGGGCAGTGAGTCTCGGGGCGCTGGAGAAGCTCTTCGGACACTGACGGCCCATCAGCGTACAGGGGTGATCTCGCTTTCGACGACCCACTTGTGGTCTCTCATCTCGATGCCGTCGGCTTGAAGATCGACCATGTAGACGGTTTCGTCGGTGGAACTGTCGATCGTCGCCCGGGCGCCGTCCATGCCGGGCATGTGATCGGCCCGCAGCACCACCTGGGTTCCGTCTGCCAGCGGCGCCGGCCCGGGGTTCTCGAGTTCTTCCTGGACCACCCACCGGTGGTCGACCACGGGACTGCCGCCGGTTGTGGGGGTGTAGCTGACCGAGTAGGTGGTGGTGTCGAACGCTCCGGATATCGTGGCCAGCGCGCCGTCCATGCCGGGCATGTGGTCGGCGGTCAGCACCACCGTCGTGCCCACCGGATACGTCGGGTCGGTCGCGACCCGGAGGCCCTCCGGCAGTGCGCCACCGTCGGATGCGTGGTGGTGGCCGGCAGTGCCACCCGACTCGTGCGAGTTATCGTGGTGTGAACTCCCCGTCCGAGACTCCACGGCACTGTCGCTACCGGTGACGCCTGCAAGACCGACTGCCCCACCGACGACAACTACCAGTCCGACCGCACAGAGCGCGAGCTTGGATTCCGTCTTCATCGGTGCCTCCCTGGTGTTTAGCGGGCTTCCTCGAGGGCGGCGAGAACGTCCGTGTCGGCGACCTCTTCGCGAACCGGTGTATCGCAATGTCTGCAGGTCATTTCGGTCACCCGGTATCGCGGACTGTCATTGCCCCTTCCGTCCATTGTTATACCCACAGTTTTGTACCCACAGTGGGTATCACTGCAATGGTTCGCCGGCGGCCTTGCGTGCGGCGCCCTCGTTTGACACGTGAGGAGGTGCTGTCGAGCCAAAGCCGTATGTCGCGGGGAAGGATCTCGGCCTGAGTGGCCATCGTGTTATGTCTGCCCGGACACAATGAGTATCCCGCGCGATCGCACCAGTGCGAGGAGAAAGGTGCCACGCTCGGGTCCGACCCGAGGAGGTAACGACCAACGGCATTGTTTCCAATCGATCCCGTCGGAGTGCCTACGAAATCGGTGCTTCATCCAAGGTACGTCGCGTGACGAATCGACGCGGTACACCGGTCAGGGGATCTGCGAATTCCACTTCCCGTGCGAGCAATTGGAGCGGCTGCGAATAGTCGTCGGGCGATTCGGGCAACAGCTCGGGATACCAGCGATCGCCCAGAATTCCTGCCCCGAGCGCCGCGAGGTGCACTCGTAACTGGTGCATCCGCCCTGTGAGTGGACGCAGAATCGTGTGCAGCACAGCATGTCCCGAGGCACTTACGCCGGTCCCGCACACATCGATCAGCGTCTCGGCGTTAGGCTCACGAACGTCGTCGACGACGGCTCGAAGCTCTCCACGATGAACCGCGATGTGGTTGCGGTAGAGGACGGGAAGCGAGCGACCTCCGAGAGCCGGTGCGCCGGGTTCCCATTCCGGTGGCTGGGCCGAGACCGCTTCGTAGACCTTCGTGACTTGCCGCTTCTCGAACAACGTTTGGTACGCACCGCGCGTTTCGGGTCGCGCGGAGAACATCACCACACCGGCGGTAGCGCGGTCGAGACGATGGATGGGCGTCAGGTCCGGGATGTCGAGGCGGAGGCGTAGCCGGACGAGTGCGGACTCACGCAGGTACCGGCCACCCGGGGTGGTCGGAAGAAAGTGCGGCTTGTCGATCACGACGAGGTCGTCGTCTATGTGCAGGATCTCCTCGCGAAAGGGAATCGGCTCCTCGGCCGGCAGGTCGCGGTAGTACCAGACGAAAGGATGCGCACCCAGCGCCGTGTGACGGCTGATCGGTTGGCCGTCGCGGTCCACGATTTCACCGGCGTCGAACCGTCGGTGCATCTCGTCGGGGTCGAGGTGATCGAATCTCGCGAGGGTGTACTCGGCGATCGTTTTCCACGGCCCTGAAGTCGGTACTTGCAGCCGCGTCGGTCCCACGCCGTCTCTGACGGGAAGCGGTGAGGGCATCGGCACCTGATAATCATCCCACCGTCGTCCATGTTCACGGCGATGCGGGTCGAGACCCGCCGTCAGGGATTCGGGCGGGTGGCCTCGCCTGAAGCTTCCCTTTCCCCGGTGTCGGCGAATGTGCGGAGGACCTCGGTGAACAAGTCCGGATCCTCGATGTTCCACGGATGGTGCATCCCCGGCGCCACCCACGTCTGCAGTTGCGGGAGCGCTTGCCCGAGGGCAGGGAAGGCGTCGCGCACGGAGCGCTGTTCCTTCTCGCCCGCGACGGCCAATATCGGGCCGGAGTACGCGAAAGGCTCCGCGGGGACGGTGCTTTCGGCGAGCTCGCGGAATATGGTCCGGTTGGTGTCGGGGGAGACGCGGACTGCTGATTCGACGTAAAGGTCCCTCCCGTCGGCCGGAACGCCGAACGCCGCGGCCTGTGCTCGCCAGTACCAACGTTTGCGCCACAACGGGATCTGGGGCGGGATGAGGAAGCGTTCGAGTGACGTCAGCCCGGTGAGCGCAACGCCTGTGATCATGCAACTGCGAACGAGCTGGGGGTGACGATGCACGAGATGAACGGCGACGAACCCGCCGAGTGACAGCCCGACGACGTGCGCGGTTCCGCCGATTGCATGTTCGCGGATGATCTCGGCGATGTCGTCGGCGGCAGCGCGCATCCCCGGCCACCGCAGCCCATAGCGCTCGCCGAGCGCCGGCAGGTCCGGCGTCAGCAGATGACGCTCGGGGAGGCGTTCGATCTGCGGACCCCACATCCAGCCCCCGGCATTGTTGCCGTGGAGCATGACGATGGTTTCCCCGTTTCGTGGGCCGTGTTCCAGGCACCAGTGCACGGATTCGGTCATCGGCGGGGTCCCGTCTCGATTCGCGCGAATACTTCGTCCCTGGGGATCCCGGCTGGTAGGTCCGGGCGCGCTGAGCGCCACTCGCATGGAGGAAGGCTCAGGCGCAGCTTCACGGCGTCACTGTATGGGTCGCACAACGGGCATGTCGAGTGTTGATTCGGAGCACTTCTGTTCGCGCGGCAGTCCGTCGTGGTTGAGTGGGCACATGGCTTCACTCCAGGCGACCGTGCTGAAGAGGGCGGCCCACAAGATCGCCGGTAGCCACGGGCACGAAGTGATGCGACCGGTCGGAGACGGCACCGAGACACAGTTTCCGCTGACCTACGTCCGGACCGGGCCCCGCGGGAAAGTTCCTGTGCTCATGGTGCCCGGCGGACCGGGACTTGCTTCCGTCCTGCCCTATCGCAGTTTGCGCCGTCGAGCAGAGCATGCAGGACTCGACGTCCTGATGATGGAGCATCGCGGCATCGGATTGTCGCGCCGCGATGTGCACGGCAACGAGCTGCCGAGCGAAGCGGTCACGGTCGACCACGTGGTCGAGGATCTCGCCGCGGTCCTCGACGATGCGGGGGTCGAGCGTGTGATCGTCTACGGCTCGTCCTACGGCACGTACCTTGCACAGGGCTTCGGGGTCCGGTATCCGGATCGGGTCGCGGGAATGATCCTCGATTCGCCGATGCTGTCGGTTGCGGATGACATCGAGGGTGCACGCTCGTATCGGCGCGGACTGTTTCTCGAAACGACCGACCCGGATCTGGCGCCGGTGGTCGAAGCCTTGCGTACCGCGCTCGCGTGTGGGGTGCCGGAGCCGGAGATCAACGTGGTCGTGCAGATCGCATACGAGTACGGAGGTCCGGACCTTCTCCGGGAATTTCTCGTCCAGCGGAGCAACGGACGATTGCGGCGCATCTGGAATCGGGTGGCAAACGCCGGCTCGGCCGAGATAGACGGCGGGGGAGCACCGTTCTTCTTCGAACCCGATCTTGTTTCGCGGATTGCCTTCCGGGAGCTCGGATACGGGCTACCGCCCGACGGTGAACTGCTCGACCCGCAAGAGATTTTCGCGGCCGCGGCGACGCGGCACCCGGACTTCGTGGGGGAGCCTTTCGACCTTCCCTCGCAGATCCCGGCATTCTCGTGGCCGACCGCGGTGATCTCCGGTGGCCGCGACCTGCGGACGCCACCTCCGATCGCAGAAAAGATCGTAGATTTGGTACCCGGCGCGGTGCTGGTGTCGATACCCATCATGGGTCACAGTGCCATGGATTCCCACCAGCTCGCGGCGGTGTATGTGACGAAGATGCTGGCGGACAACAGGTCCGAGTCTCCGGCGACGATGGAGCATCACATCGCCGGGTTGCCCCAGCGTGGGGCGGCGAATCTGATGCGGCGAGCGATCACAGGCGCGGTCGTCGTCGGTCGGTGGACGGCCGCGGTGGCGTCCCGGCTTCCGTTTCGCGCTGGGTCCTAGCGGCGTCTGGAGGCTTCGGAGAGAACGCGGTAGCGGCGACGAACCATCGGGCTCACGGTGTCCGGTTCCGGTGGCGGCACGGCCCCGGGTCGGCTGTTCATGGACCTTCCGGGGACCGTGCGCTCGGCCGGGCTCAGGTGTTGCCGAACAACTCTTTCAGAGTGTCCGCGATCCGGACAGGGCAGTCGTCGCGCAACACGAAGTCCACATCGGTACCTGCGAGTTCGACGGAGATCCGCGTGACGGGCGCGGAGTCGTCGCCGATATCGAGGTGGTGAGTGATGCGCGTGAGAACACCGGCCGCGAGGGTCTCGTGGTCCGTGACCGTGTTCTTCAGGTCGACGCGCACGTACTTGCCGATGTGGGAAAGGTTGAGATCTTCGTGCGGGATTTCGTTCTTCGCCATAGGTGAAATCTACGTTACCGGGTAGGGCAACGGGAGGTGGCCGGGAAATCTAGCGCGACCAGTACTGGACCATCGGCTCCTCACCGAGGAGTGCGGAGCCTTCGGTGATGACAAGAGATTCAGGCGAAATGCTGTACTGCACAGCACCGTTGGATACGGTGAAACCGTTTCCGGAGGCGACGGGGTCGTCGATTTCGATCGACGTCCCGTCCGCGACACGCATCCCCTTGTAGTACAGGCGTCCCACCCCCGTTTCGCACACGACGACGAGTGACTCGGCGGTCCGGCCGGCGGCGATCGCGGGGTTGGTGTGGTTGCAGCGCGCCTGGGGGACGCCGACGAAGCCCTGGGCGTCGGTGTCGGCGAGTGTGGGAGCGGACGAGGGAGATTGCGCCGGGGCTGATGCCGTGCCGGGAGCGGGATTGCCGGTCGGAGTCAGCTCGAGTCCCTCGACGCGCAGCGCGACATCGCCGGGCAGGACGGTCAGGTAACTGTTGCCCTGCACGTTGTCGTTGGCGAGCAAGCAGGAGAAATCGCCCGTCAGGCAGGACAGGCGCTCCCAGTAACCGCCGTACGGGCGGGTGGGGCTCACTGCGTATTCGCCGGGCGCGATGTCCACACCGACCTTCAAGATCCCGTCGGTGGGGAGACCCTCTGGTGGGGATGCGGTGGGCTCGGTCGCCGTCGCCGACGCAGACGGGGTGGGAGAGTCTGCGGTGACGGTGACCGTCTGTGCAGGTGAAGCGGGGGCGGCGGCCTCCTCCGGCGCGGAGTCCGAGTTGCGCACGAGCACGACGGCGAGACCGGCCAGTGCCGCGATGATCGCGGCGACGATGACTCCACCCACAACCCAGGGCCACTTCGGGCGCCCGGGCGGACGCTGGGCCGGCTGATCGAACGGGGGAGGTCCGTATCCGTACCCGTCTGGGGGAGGTTGCGTCGACATCCGGATTCCTTCGGTGGGGTGATCTCCTTTCCTGGGTATCGGTGCCTGCGCGGGGTCGTTACGCCCGTGCGCGACGCGACGTGTTCCGATCGATCCTGGGTTCCAGCGGCCACCCGAAAGCAGTTCCTCGTGGAACGACGCCGGAGCCGGCCACGCGGGGTTCTGCGAATTGAATTACATGCCCGATCCCGCTGATGCGTGGCCCGCGCCGTGGGAAGGTGACAGACTGCGTCGCGATCAGGACGGTCGCTGGACGGTGTCGGGGCGTCCATCCTGCCGCCGAGGCTGCTGATTGGTACCCGATCGAGGCCGGTCAGCGTGCACAGTTGATCAAACCGGATCGGCGCAAGGTCGGCGTGCTGACGTTCGGAACCGAAATCGTCACCGGTGCAGACGGATCCATTGCGGGTCTGCTGGGTGCATCACCGGGTGCGTCCGTTGCACCGTCCCTCATGGTCGAGGTCTTGAAAATCTGTTTCCCCGATCGTGTAGATCGCTGGGAGGCGCCGCTTCAGTGGATGATGCCGGGACTGGCGCGCTCCGGAGACACCGACGAGGCACCGTCGGAGAGCCGGGCGTGAAGACTGGTCGGCTCAACCGGCTTCTGCGAGGACCTGTTGTTCGAGAGCCGGTGCGGGTTCCAGAATCGCCGAGTCGAGGAGAGTCTCTGCCTGGTCGTCCGGAATCGACAGGGCCAGGCAGAGTTCGGTGAGAACGGGGCCGCGCGCGGATCGGAGCATCTTCTTTTCGCCGAGAGAGAGGCCGCACCGGTGCTCGCGGCGAGTCAGATCCCGGACGACGCCGGCTGTGACGAGCAGATCACCGAGCCGCAACTTGTCCTGGTGATCCTTGAATCGACGCGACCATCCGTTGTCTTCGACGGGCGTGGGGGCGTGCAGGACGTCGAAAAGTTCCTTCAGTTCTGTGGTGTGGCAGATCTCCCTGAGCCCCAATTCGTCGGCTTTGCCGACCGGCACGTCGATTGTGAGGTCGGACCGGTGTACTGCAAGCCGGAGATAGGACACTTCGGTGTTCCTGATCGTCCGGTCGAAAATCTCGAGGATTGTTGCCGGGCCGTGGTGGGGGTGGACGACGATCTGACCGGTCGAGAACTGCATGGAGACTGCTTTCTTGTGCACGCGGGTGTCGGAATCGACCGTCCGGTGGGTGATTTCTCGACACCGAGACGATTGCCGTGCCACCTGAGGAGAGGTGTAGTGGCGCAGACACGGGGCGCCGCACCCATACGGATGGACGTGCCGGAGCCCGCGAGCCGACACTTCTATTGTCACACCGGTTCGGAGCCTTCCGGCGGGTGAGATCCCTCACCTGTTCGGCGTCAGGGGCGCATACCCGCCAGGAAGATCGAAACCAGTTGTGGCACAAGGTTCGGCGTCGCGGCGCGAATGACTTCGGGTTGCGGGCGAGTGATCATCCCGATTGCGAGGACGAGTTCCAATGCGCCGAGGTCCGATCGGACGAGGCCTTCCGCACGCGCGGCGGCGAGCAGGCGCTCGACACCGTCGAGCGTCCGGATCTGCGAATCCCTGACCGCCCCGGAGATTTCGTCCGCCACGAACTCGGCCAGTGCTGCGGCCAGTGCGCCGAGATCCAGGCCGACGAGTCGATGCACGTACTCGGCCCAGGCGGTTTCCGGAGAGGTGGCGATGGTTCCGAGCGCCTGGTCGGCTGCGTGCTGCATGTCGTCGAGGATGGACAGTGCCACCTCGTCTGCCAGTGCGGTCCTCGAGTCGAAGTTCCGGTAGAGGGTGGCGATCCCTACCCCCGCCGCCTCCGCGATGGTTTCGAGCGCGACGTCGCTGCCCTCGGCTGCGAACAACCGACGTGCTTCCCGGACGATGGCCTGGCGACGTCTCGCAGCATCGGAGCGCATGGTTCCTCTTTCTGTGGTGCCGGTGGTGACTGCACGGAGGTAGTGCGGCTGTTCCATTGGACACCACGGAGATAACCGGAGGAAAAGCATCCGCTACAATCGGAGGAATAGCATCCGGTTAGCCGCCGGTCCCCTGTGAGAGAAGAGCAGATGTCACACCCCAGCACCGATACGCCCGCTCACGACACGGATCCGTCCGCGGCCGGGAGCAAGCGCAAGCCTCACTCGGCGTTCATGCTGCTGGGTATGACCGCTGGTCTCGGCGTGATTCTGGTTCTGCTGCTGATGGTCTTCATCATGCCGTTGCTCAAGAGCGGGGCTCACGACCTGAGTGTCGGTCTGGCCGGGACGCCCGCGGTCGTCGACGACTTCGAGCAGGCCCTCGTGACTGCCGCTCCCGACGCGTATGCGCCTCAGCGGTACGACTCGGAACAGGATCTGCGCGACGCGATCCTCGACCGCGAGATCGTCGGAGGGTTCGTCGTCGAAGACTCCGGAGTGCACGCGCTGGTCACCAGCGCCGGATCGGCCACCATCTCGGGCACTCTCGCCGGCACGGCCAACGCTATCGGCCAAGTGACGGATTCGGCGGTCACCGTGGAGGACGTGGTCCCGCTCCCGCCGTCGGATCCCACGGGAGTCGGAATCGGCGGACTGGCCTTCCCTCTCGTATTCGGCGGTATCGTCCCGGTCGTCGCTTTCCGTAAGATTCTGCCGCGCAGCAACGGCTGGTACCTGGCGGGATTGTTCACTTTCGCCGTCGTCGGCGGGACCATCGTCGCGGCCGTTCTCACCTACGCCTTCGGCAGCGTGGATACAGGATTCTGGGCAGTCGCAGCGTCTGTCGCCATGGGCATCGCAGCACTGGCGTTCCCGCTGGCAGGACTCCAAAAACTGTTCGGGGCCAAGGGTTTCACCATCGGAGCCATGGCGATGATGTTCCTCGGTAACCCGCTTGCCGGGATCTCGACGACGTCCGCGTGGCTACCGACCGGGCTCGGGGCCTTCGGTCAGATCCTTCCCCCGGGCGCGGCCGGGACGCTGGTCCGCTCCGCGGCCTACTTCCAGGGAGCGGGTGGACTCGTGGCGGCGTGCACGCTCGCCGTGTGGATCGTCGTCGGACTCGCGTTGTATGCCGTCGGTATGCGCCGCGCCGGCCTGGGCACGCCGAAGACCGCCGCTCCGGTCCCGGCGACCTGACTCGAAACACTTTGCTCGGTTTTCCGGCCGCGCGTAGCGTCTATTCGGTTAGCCGACCAAACGAAAAAGGAGTTCCGCCGGCATGGAAGCGATCACCGAACGAGACATCAGGGCGTCGTTCGTCAACTGCTCCAAAGGTGAGGCCAAACGGCTGCCGGCACCGCGCGACCTCGCCGAGCGGCCCTGGGAGGATCTGGACTTCCTGGGTTGGACCGACCCGTCGTTCCCGGGTCGCGGCTACCTTGTCGTCCCTCGTGAAGACGGACCCGTCGGGATCGCCATGCGCTTCGAACCGAACGGTTCCGGTAAGTCGCAGATGTGCACGGTGTGTCTGACCACCCACTCGCGCGGCGGAGTCGCGTTGATGACCGCGGCCAAAGTCGGCGACTCCGGACGGGCGGGCAACACCCTCGGCACCTACATGTGCATCGACCTCGCCTGTTCGCTCTACGCGCGAGGAAAGAAAGAAGCCCGCGCTCGGAAGCCGGTATCGCGAAGATCTCGGGCCCGAAGAGAAGACTGCGCGTGTACGCGAGAATCTGGACGCATTCCTCGACAGGCTCTTCCACCGACACGGCTTACGCCCGGCGGCAGCACCGAGCAGGGCGGAACCGGACCGAGAGACCGGCGAGGGCGGACGCCGCTCACGCGCGCGTCCGCCCTCGCCGGACTGCCGATCCACCTGAGGCGTTACTTCGCCGCCAGATCGCTCACGACTCGCTCGGCGAGTGGGCGGGACGACGCCGGATTCTGCCCAGTGTACAGATTCCGGTCCACGACCAAGTGGGGCTGCCACGCCTCTCCCGAGGAGAAGAGGGCACCTGCTTCCTGGAGGCGGTCCTGCAGCAGCCACGGAGCCTTGCTCGCCAGGCCGGCCTGAACTTCTTCGATGTTCGTGAAACCGGTCAGCTTGTAGCCCTCGAACAACCAGCGACCACCCGAGGCGAAGGCCGGCAGAAGCGCAGCGGGCGCGTGGCACACCATCGCGACGACCTTGCCCGACTCGACGAAGTGCCGCACGAGCTCCCCGAACCGCTCGTCGACCGCGAGGTCTTGCATCGGCCCGTGGCCGCCCGGGACGAACAGCAGATCGAAGTCGTCGGCGTTCAGGTCCTCGAGGACGGCTGCATTCGAAAGCTTGGGCTGAAGCTCCTCCAGCTTCTTCTTCAGTTCGGCGGACCTGTCCTCGCCTCCGGCAGCGTCGGGCTCGAGGCTGGCCTGGTCGACCACGGGTGTGCCGCCACCCGGGGTGGCGAAGGTGATCGTGTAACCGGCCTGGTCGAACACGTTGTACGGCTCGACGAGCTCTTCGGCCCAGAACCCGGTGGGATGTTCGGTACCGTCGCTCAGCGTCCAGTGGTCGGCGGCAGAGACGGCGAAAAGCAGTTTGGTCATGTTGATCCTCTCGGGTTGTTCCCCGTCCTGCCGCATACCCACTCCGGGGCGTGCGGACACGGGTTACTGCTGTGCGAACGAGGAAGTGCCGGGCCCGGAGATCCGGACCCGGCACTCGCTGGGGTTTCAGCGCCCTGTCGCGACTAGCTGAGCACTTCCTGGGCGATCGCGGCGAGGCGTGTCTGAGCCGCGGATACGACGCCGTGACGATTCTTGTGCGCTTCCTCGTAGGCGACGACCGCGCGGATGTCGGAAGCTTCGGTGAGTTCCTTCACCGCAGCGACCGCGCTGCCCACGTTGAGCGTGTCGTAGTCCTCGATCGGCAGTTCGTCGGCGGTGAGCACACCCGATGCGGTGCGCACCCGGTGCAGGGCCTCCGCAGTGCTGTCGGCACCTTCGCGGCGGCTGACACGTTCGGCGGTCTCGAGAGCGGAATCCCGGGTCGCGCCCAAGGTCTTTGCCGCGACGTCACCGGCATGAGCGCCTCGCGTCAGAATCGACTCGATGCGCGGACGGGTCGATCGGGCCACATCGATGGCGCGGTCGAGACCGCGAGAGGACCACGTGACCGGTGTGTTCACCAAGCGCACCGCAACGCCGGCCGCGGCCTGCAGGGGAGTGCGCCGCAACGCTGCGGGTCCCCCGAGTGCCTCTTCGGCGATCACCGTGGTCAGCCATTCGACCGTCGCGCTGTGGGCCTTGATGAGCTTGTCGGCGAGCGACACGATCGACGAGTTGCCGTCGGCTGTTGCGAGCGCCTTGACGTAACGGGCGCGGTCGAGCAGTTGGTGTTCGAGCGCGAGATCGCCGAGCAGAGCCTCGTCGAACGGCTGTGCCTGTTCCGCAAGCGACTTGACGGCGGTGGTCGCGCGGCCGAGAACCGGACCCACCACGTCGGGAAGTCCACCGAGCTCGCGGATCGCCTCCTCGATGGCGACCGCACGTACACGGCAATTCTCGGCGTTCCGGGTCAATTCCTTTCGCACGGCCTCGGTTCGGGCCTGCGCGATACGGGTCTCGGCCACTTGTGTTTCGGCATGGGTCAGTTGATGCAAGGTGCGGAGCTGCGTGAGCAGTGCCGCGGTGTTGGTCTCGGTCATCGTGCGTAGCTCCTTCGGACTTGAATGGTCGATGGGCTCAGCGATGTCACATCAAACGGCTACCCGAGGAGATCGATCCCTAACATCGCGTGACGCAGGACACAATCGAGTACCCTCTACACAGCAACACTTTTCCTTTCATGCGGCCCGGTATCCGGGCCTGGGGCGTCGGCGCGTTTAAGGGCGCGACGTCCGGGGCATAGCTCCCAGCACGTCGGTGAGCCAGAGAATTCACGAGATCAGGCCGCGAGGCCCTCGTGTCTGTTCGGCACTCGAGTGAGACGAAAGTTGGAGACACGCGAATGACGACCGTAGTACCCCCTAGCCTTCTGACGAGCCCGAAAAATCTTGATAGTCCGAATTCATGGGCGCCCACGCGTGTTTCGCCCACCGAGCATCCGCCCGTCGACGTCTCCGACACCGCGGTGGTCGAGCATTCGTGGGTCGGTCCGTGTCTGTTCATCTGCCTGATGCTTCTCGGGGGAATCGCCGGTGGCGTCCTCATGGGTTCGCTCGGCGCGGGCATGGCGTTCGCCGCGGTGATCGGGGGACTCGCCGCGATCCTCGTCGCCTGCCTCTAGTTCGAACGCTTCCGTCCCGTCCTAGCGCGACTCGGGTAGTCCGTTCGGCCGGTTGTTCGAGTCGTCTCACGACACGCCCCGCATAGTGTTGCGGGTCACAGTTCCGAGGCGCAAGATCGGTTCATGTCGGCGCCCTGGGACGAGGACGGCGGCTTCGCGTGGGAGCGCCGCGAGGCCGGCCAGAGCTGGGAACAGATCGGTAGCGACCTGGGCTGCCCCCCGCACGTCGCGCAGGAACTGGGGGAGCGATACCGGGCCGAGACCGATCGGATCGTGATGCGCGACCAGATTCCGCTCTTCGACGTCCCCGAGTGACCCCGGTCGCGCGTCGTCCCGCCGTCGCGCCCGGTCACAGCACCCGACGATTCGGTCCCCGGCGGTCTGACCTGCGTGGTCGTTGCGCTGTCCGTTGTGTGTGGTAAGCCCGTAGCGACGACAGAGTCGACCATGAGGGGGCCCACGCGTGCTGACGCTGCACCGTGCCGAACGCACCGACATCCTTGCCGACGCGCTCGGCGAGTTGCTGGCGGCGCCGCTCGACGACCCGTTCGCGCGCGAAGTCGTGGCTGTGCCTGCGCGTGGCATCGAGCGGTGGCTCACTCAGCGCCTGTCGAGAGTGCTGGGTGCGACCGACAGTGACGGTGTCGCGGCCAACATCGACTTTCCCTCACCGTCCCGGCTGGTGGACGAGGTCCTCGCCGCGGCATCGGGCACCACTGCCGACGAGGATCCCTGGCTTCACTCGCGGATGCTCTGGACGGTGCTCGACGTCATGGACAGTTCTGTCGGAGAGCCTTGGTGCGCGGCGCTGACCCGGCATCTCGGCCACGGCCAGGACGATCACCGCGCCGGTCGCCGGTACGCGACCGCTGCGCATCTCGCCGATCTGCTCCGCAGCTACGGACTGCAGCGCCCGGACATGATCGCCGACTGGGCGGTGGGCCACGACACCGACGGCACGGGCGCCCCTCTCGCCGACCATCTGCGCTGGCAGGCAGAACTCTGGCGACGCCTGCGCGACCGCATCGGCACCGACAGCCCCTCCCAGCAACTCGGTAACCTGTGCTCGCGGCTGCGGGCCGAACCGGGCATCGTGGACCTGCCCGAACGTGTATCGCTGTTCGGCCCCACCCGGCTCGACGCGGTGCAACTTGCGGTCGTCTCGGCGCTCGCCGCCCATCGCGACGTACACCTCTGGGTTCCGCACCCGAGTCCGGCCATGTGGTCGGCACTGTCCGGCGGCAATACTCCCCGGTGCCGAGCCGAGGACGACAGCGCTCTGCGGGTCCGTCATCCGTTGCTGGCGGCGCTCGGACGCGACGTGCGCGAGTTCGAAATGCGGTTGTCGGCGCTCGAGGCGACCGAGGTCGCCCACACCGCACCCGAACCGCCCGCGACGTTGCTCGGCCGGTTGCAGTCCGACATCCGGGCCGACCACACGCCGGAACCGGGGTCGGCACGCGCCGACGGCACCGTCGCGATCCACGCGTGCCACGGGCCGACGCGCCAGGTCGAGGTGCTGCGCGAATGTCTGCTGCATCTCTTTCAGGACGACCCGACTCTCGAACCGCGCGACGTCGTCGTCATGTGCCCGGATGTCGAGACCTACGCACCCCTCGTCCACGCCGCGTTCGGACGAGGGGTCGGTGAACACCCCGGCCACACGCTGCGGGTGCGGCTCGCCGACCGTGGGCTGCGCCGGACCAACCCCGTTCTGTCGGTGCTCGACGACCTTCTCGGCCTCGCCGACGCCCGCGTCACAGCGAGTGAGGTTCTCGATCTCGCCACCTCGGCACCCGTGCGGCGCCGGTTCGGTTTCGACGACGACGATCTCGAGCGTTTGCAGGAGTGGGCAGCCGAGACCGGAGCGCGTTGGGGCCTCGGCCCATGGCAACGACGACCGTTCGGTCTCGGGGACTTCCCGCAGAACACTTTCGGGACGGCTCTCGACCGGATCCTTCTCGGCGTCGCCGCCGACGAGTCCGGAGGTGAATGGCTTTCTCTGGCATTGCCACTCGACGATGTCGACAGCAACGACATCGACCTCGCCGGGAGGTTTGCCGAATACATCGACCGGCTCACGGTCTCCCTGCTGGGGCTCAGGGGTCCGCAGCCCGCAGAGAAGTGGTCGGCGGCGTTCGTCCAGGCGCTCGACCTGCTCACCGACGTCGCCCCCACGGACGCATGGCAGCTTGCTCAGGCTCACCGGGAGATCGGGCTCGCGATCGAGCACGCGGGTGCGGCAGACCTGAGGCTGGCCGACATACGCGCGATGTTCGCGAGCCGCCTGGCTGGTCGCCCCAGCCGATCGAATTTCCGCACAGGCGAACTGACGGTGTGCACGATGGTGCCGATGCGGTCGGTACCCCACCGCGTGGTCGTCCTCCTCGGACTCGACGACGATGTGTTCCCCCGCAACGCCCATATCGACGGCGACGATGTTCTTGCTCAGAATCCCTGTGTCGGAGAACGCGACTCACGGAGCGAAGATCGTCAGTTGCTGCTCGACGCCGTCATGTCCGCGAGCGAGCGAGTCCTGCTGTTCTACACCGGCGCCGACGCCGTGACCGGTGCCGCCCGGCCACCGGCCATTCCGCTCACGGAGATTCGCGACGTGGTCACCACCATGGCGGGCACGGCGGTCGACGACGAGCGGATCGTGCGCCGTCATCCGTTGCAGCCATTCGACCCGCGCAACTTCAAGGCCGCCGCACCGTTCGGTTTCGGTACCGCCGAACTGGCGGGTGCCCGTGCAACCCAGCGTCATTCCCGTGAGCCGGTTGTTCCGTCCGGTCTGGCGGTGGACACGCTTGCCGCTCCGGCTCGCACGGACGTAGATCTCGACGATCTCGTGGCGTTCCTGGTTCATCCCAGCCAGGGTTTCCTGCGGCAGCGCCTCGGAGTGCGCATCCCGGAACTCGACGAGGGGATCGTCGACGCCCTCGACGTCGAACTCGATCCGCTGGCCAAGTGGAACCTGGGCGACAGGATGCTCGAAGCGAGACTGGCCGGAGTGTCGGCCGCCGACTTCCGTGCGGCGGAGTGGCGCCGCGGCACGCTGCCGCCGTATGCGCTCGGCGAGCGGGTGCTCGGCGACGTGACGAACGAGGTAGAAGGCCTCGTCGCCGCCTGTGCACCGGTCCACGCGGGCCGCGCGCACACCGTCGACATCGTGCTCGACCTCGACGGCGGACGCAGGCTCACCGGCACGGTGAGCGGGGTGCACGGCACGGTGATCGCCCGGAGCACGTATTCCAAACTCGGTCCCAAACACCGCCTCACCGCCTGGGTGCAGTTGCTCGCTGTCGCTGCGTCGGGCCGTCCGGGGCAGTGGAAGGCGATCACTACCGGGCGCAGTCGTTCGCGGCTTCCGGCGTGGCGGTCCACCCTGCTCGCTCCCGCCGACGCCGCCGAACAACTGGCGCGTCTGGTGGACCTGCGGGACCGGGGACTCCAGTCGCCGTTGCCGATCGTCACGGGTGCCTCCGCCGAATACGCCGAACGACGGCATCGGGGAGACTCGGTCGAGATGGCGATCACCGCAGCAAGTCGTGCGTTCGGCGGGGCATTCGGCGACGGGCAGGATAGGCATGTGACCTACCTGCACGGATCCGGTGTCGGTCTGGATGCCCTCACGGACGCCGGACCTCGAGACGACGAACGTCCCTGGTTCGACGACCCCAGTCGTTTCGGGGTTCTCGCACGCAGGCTGTGGGAGCCCTTGCTGACGTCGGAGAATCAGGCCAGGCCGTGACGGAAGGAAACTTCGTGACCTTATCGCCGGCGACCCCGAGGGCGTCCACGGCCGGCTTCGATCTGCTCGCGCCCCTGCCCGAGGGCACCACCGTCCTCGAAGCCAGTGCCGGCACGGGCAAGACCTACGCGATCGTCGGACTCGCGACCCGATTCGTCGCCGAGGGCGTCGTCGACCTGTCGCAACTGCTGCTCGTGACGTTCAGTCGCGCCGCCACCCAGGAATTGCGGGAACGCACCCGAAACCGGTTCGCGGAGGTGGTGAGGGCCCTCGCCGACCCCGATGTCGCGCGGGAGAGCGGCGATCCGCTGATCCGCCACCTCGCCGCCGACGATGTCCACGCCCGCCGCGCGCGCTTGCGGCAGGCGCTGTCGGACTTCGACTCGGGGACGATCTCGACCACTCACGGGTTCTGTCAGCGGATGCTCGGTGAACTCGGTATCGCGGGGGAACGCGATCCCGACGTCACCGTGGTCGAGAACGTCGACGACCTCACCACCGAGGTGGTCACCGATCTGTACCTGCGGCGATACGGGCGCGGCGAGGCACCGATCCGGTACGCGGAGGCCAAGACCGCCGCGCGCGCTGCGATCTTCGATCCACAGGCCGACCTGGCCCCCGAGGGTGCAGAGGGCACCCCCGCGGGTGAACGCGTGGATTTCGCGCGGGAGGTGCGTCGCGAGGTCGAAGACCGGAAACGGCGCATGGGATTGCGCGACTTCGACGACCAGCTGGCGTTGCTGCACCGCGTCCTGCTCGACCCCGAGCACGGGGAGGCTGCGTGCCGCCGGGTGCGCAACCGGTTCGGCGTCGTGCTCATCGACGAATTCCAGGACACCGATCCCAAGCAGTGGGAGATCCTGCGGAGAGCCTTCCATGGGTACTCCCGGCTGGTGCTGGTCGGCGACCCCAAGCAGGCGATCTATGCGTTCCGGGGCGCGGAGGTGCTCAGTTATCTCGACGCCGTCTCCTCGTCCGACGCGCACTGCGAGCTGACCACCAACTGGCGCAGCGACGCCGACCTGGTGAACGCGTGCGAATACGTGTACGGCGGTGCGGCACTGGGGGATACGCGCATCGTCGCGAACCGGGTCGATGCCGCACAGCCGAACTCCCGGCTGAGAGGTCTCGCCCCGATACGCCTGAGGCACCTGCCGCGCGCCGGAGCGGGGCCCCTCAACGACTGGGGGTTCCCCAGAAACCTCGACGGTCTGCGCGCTCGGGTCGCCCGCGACGTCGCCACCGACATCGTCAAGATCCTCGGCAACGACGAGGTCACCATCGACCTGGGCGATGGTGCGGCACGGGTGGAACCGGGACACATCGCGGTGCTGCTCCGCAAGCACAAGCAGGTCGCTCTCGTCCACGACGCGCTCGTGGCGGCCGGTGTGCCGTGTGTTCTCGCCGGGGGAACGAGTGTGTTCTCCACGTCTGCGGCCACCGAATGGTTGTGGGTGCTCTACGCACTCGAGCAGCCACATCGCGCCGATCGGGTGCGGCTCGCGGCGCTGACTCCGCTGCTCGGCCGCACCGCGTCCGACGTCGACGAACGCGGAGACGAGCTCGTCGCCGAAATCGGCAGCATGTTGCGGGAGTTGTCCGCGGTGTACATCCGCGCGGGATTCTCCGCGGTGTTCGAACGGATCGCGGCATACGGCGATCTCGAGGCACGGCTCCTCGACGCGCCGTCGGGCGAGCGCCGGCTGACCGACCTGCGGCACGTCGCGCAGTTGCTCGAACAGGCTTCCGCCGGACAATCGCTCGGCCTCGCGGCACTGACCCGGTGGCTGGAAGAGCGGATCAACGATCCCGACGGCGGGTCGGCAGACCGCATCCGCCGCCTCGACAGCGACGCCGCTGCCGTCCAGATCCTCACCGTGCACGGCAGCAAGGGTCTCGAGTTCCCGATCGTGTACGTCCCGTACGGCTGGGACGCCGCCAAGAACCCCGAGCCCGACAGGTTGCTGCTCCACGAGAACGGGCGGCGCGTCCTCGACGTGGGAGGCAAAGGCAGTCCCGGCTATTCGGAACGCAAGCGCCGGCACGACGAGGAAGAAGCCGGTGAGGAATTGCGACTGCTGTACGTCGCAATCACCCGGGCCAAGTGCCAGCTCACCCTCTCGTGGGCACCGTCGACGCCCACGTCCAGATCGCCGCTGCACCGGTTGCTCTTCGCCCGCGAACCCGGTTCACCGGACATCGCCGCGGAGGGGCCGCTCCCACACGACGAAGCGATGGCGGAGAAGTTCGAGCGGTGGGCCGCCCCGGCGGGCGGACTGATTGCCGTCGAACCAGTAGGGCAGTTCAAGATTCCGCAGCTCACCTGGTCGGCACCCCGGGAGGATTTCGGGCCGCTCGCCGCAGCGACGTTCGATCGAGTGATCGACGAAAACTGGCGCCGTACTTCGTATTCCGCGCTCACCGCCGCCGCCCACGACGAACCGGGTGTGGGCAGCGAAGTGGAACAAGCCGAGAAGAACGACGAACCGGAGGAGGCTCCGCTCCTCGAAACGGAACCCGCCGCGGAGGGCATTGCATCGCCGATGAACCATCTTCCCGGTGGCGCGGTCTTCGGCACACTCGTACACGCGGTGCTCGAAGTCGTCGACACGTCGGCGCCCGATCTCGACACCGAACTCCGCGCACGTTGCAGAGAGGTCGTCGCGCACCAACTCTCGCAGGTCGACCCCACCGAACTCGCCGACGCGCTGCTCCCCGTCCTGCGCACCCCGCTCGGCCCGCTCGGCCGGACCCTCGCCGACTTCGCCCCTGCGGACCGACTCGCAGAACTCGATTTCGAATTGCCCCTCACCGGTGGCGACAACCCGGTGCCGATCACCGTCACCCTCGAGGGGGTGGCGACGCTGATGCGACGCCATCTCGCGGCCGGCGATCCGATGCTGCCCTATGCCGACGCGGTGCGCCACCTCGAGCCGGTACCCCTGCGCGGCTTCCTCACCGGCAGCATCGACGCAGTGCTGCGCACACCCGAGCGCCGGTTCGTCATCGTCGACTACAAGACCAACCGGCTTGCACGCGTCGACGAACTGACCACCGCGCACTACACCCGTGAGGCGATGGCCGCGGAGATGATTCGTGCGCACTACCCGATGCAGGCACTGTTGTATGCGGTGGCGCTGCACCGTTATCTGCGCTGGCGACTACCGGGGTACGACGCCGAGACTCATCTCGGCGGGGTGCAGTACCTGTTCGTCCGGGGGATGGCCGGCCCGCAGAGCCCGCCCGGTAGCGGTGTCTTCGACTGGCATCCGCCTGCCGCTCTCGTCACCGACCTGTCGGACCTCCTCGCCGGAAAGGCCCTGCCGTGACGGATGCGCAGATAGCTCAGCGCGGTAAAGGCGCGCTCCGCACCTTCAACGAGGCGGGTGCCCTCGCCGCCGCCGATGTGCACGTCGCAGTGCGCCTCGCGACCCTCGCCGGAGAGTCGGACGCCGACGTGCACCTCGCCACGGCACTCGCCGTCCGGGCGGTGCGCGCCGGTTCGGTGTGCCTCGACCTGAACCGTCTGCGCGATGTCACCGTGGAGGAGGACGAAAACGGAACCCCGTTGGTCGCTCCCGAAGACCTCCCGTGGCCCCGTGACGAGGATGTCCTCGCCGCGCTGCGCCGCAGCCCGCTCGTCGTGGGTGGCGGACCCGGCGGACTGCGGCCACTGCGTCTGATCGACACTGCGGACGGTCCGCTGCTGTACCTGGACCGGTACTTCCGGCAGGAGCAGACGATCCGGCGGGTACTCGCCGAACGGGAAGGCCGTTTCCCGGAAGTCGACGAACAGCGACTCGTCTCCGCGCTCACCGAACTCTTCCGAGACCAGACGGACCCGGCGCGTCCCGCTCCGGCGCCCGACCGGCAGCGGGTCGCTGCCGCGCTCGCGGCCACTCACCTGACCGCGGTCATCGCGGGTGGTCCGGGTACGGGAAAGACGCACACGGTCGCGCGCATCCTCGCGCTGCTCACCGCATTGCACGGACGCGACCTGCGCATCGGGCTCGCGGCGCCCACCGGGAAGGCTGCCGCCCGGTTGCAGGAATCCGTGCGTGCACAGGAATCCGAGCTGAAACTGCCGCCCGACCTCACCGCCATGACGCTGCACCGGATGCTGGGATGGCAGCGCGGACGCACCCGCTTCCGCTACCACGCCGGCAATCACCTGCCGTACGACGTGATCGTGGTGGACGAAACGTCGATGGTGTCGCTGACCATGATGTGCCGCCTGCTCGAAGCCGTACGCCCGGATACGCGTCTGGTACTGGTGGGGGATCCCGACCAGCTCGCATCCGTCGACGCCGGTGCGGTGCTCGCCGACCTGGTCGGCCGGCCCATCACGGGCACGCTCAACCCGGTGTTCGAGCGCGCGGTGCCGCACGACCTCGCCGTTCCGCGCGACCTCACCGCGCCGGGCGACTTCGCGGAGCGGGGGCTCAGCGATGCCGAGCACAACCGGTTGCGAGGCGGCATTGTGCGTCTGAGCAGGGGAAGACGCTTCGGCGGCGCGATAGCCGACTTGGCGCTCGCGGTCCGGCAAGGCCGCGACGACGACGTCATGGCGATCCTCGAGAGCGGCGGTCCCGAGGTGTCGTTCGTGGGCCCGTCCGATCTGGCCGCTCTCCGCGCGGACGTCGTTCGGTCGGCCGAGGGGGTCACGGCGGCAGCGGAGGCCGGCGACGTCGCTGCTGCACTCGATCGATTCGAGAGTCATCGGTTGCTGTGTGCGCACCGCGACGGGCCTTCGGGTGTGAAGCGGTGGGCGCGACAGGCGACGGAGTGGATCGGTGCTGCGACCGGCCGTTACCTGGATCCGGAGCGCTGGTATCCCGGGCAGCCACTGCTGGTGACCGCAAACGACCACGACATGCGCATATACAACGGCGACACCGGGGTAGTCGTTCGGCGCGGCGACGAACTCGTCGCCGCCTTCGCCCGGGGTGAGGAGCCGTACCTGCTGCATCCCAGTCAGTTGTCGGCGGTGAACACGGTTTATGCGATGACTATCCACCGCAGTCAGGGAAGTCAGTACGGCACGGTGTCGGTGGTGCTGCCCGAGGCGAAATCGGCGCTGCTCACCCGGGAACTGCTCTATACCGCGATCACCAGGGCCCGCAAGCACGTGAGGATCGTCGGTACCGAGGAGTCGGTGCGGGCCGGAGTGGCACGGCAGGTGTTGCGAGCAAGCGGATTGCGCAGGGAAATCCCGGCGTAGTCGTCCCGTTCGGTGGCGGCGGTGCCATGCTCGTACAGGTGTACGGCGACACCTGTAGCGGAAGCGGGTACGGGCCGACGTGACGGAGTGGGCGGCGGCTGACGGCTACACGATCGGGCGGCTCCTGGTCACCCGTGGCCTCGCCGCGCTCTACCTGGTCGCGTTCCTCGCAGCCCTTCTGCAGTTCCGCGCTCTCATCGGTACGCGCGGACTGCTTCCCGTGCCGGACTTCGTTGCGGCACGCTCCTTCAAGAGTTCTCCCAGCGTGTTCCACTTCCGCTATTCCGATCGGCTCTTCGCAGCACTCGCTGTGGTCGGCGTGCTGCTGGCCGGATTCACGCTCGTGGGCGTCACCGAGCGGTTGCCGCTGCCGGCGTGCATGGCCGTCTGGTTCGGGATGTGGGCTCTGTATCTGTCGATCGTCAACGTCGGTCAGGTCTGGTATTCGTTCGGCTGGGAGTCGCTGCTGCTCGAAGCGGGGGTCCTCGCGATCTTTCTCGGCAACGCCGATGTCGCTCCGCCGTTCCTCGTGCTGATCCTTATACGCTGGGTGCTGTTCAGGGTGGAGTTCGGCGCCGGGTTGATCAAAATGCGGGGAGATCCCTGCTGGCGCGATCTCACGTGCCTGTACTACCACCACGAGACCCAGCCGATGCCCGGACCGCTGAGCCGCTTCTTCCATCTCCTGCCGCGACCTCTCCACAGAGTGGAGGTGGCCGGAAACCACGTCACGCAACTCGTGGTGCCGTTCGGATTGTTCCTCCCGCAGCCCGCCGCGGGACTGGCGGCGGCCGTCATGATCCTGACCCAACTGTGGCTGGTGGCGAGCGGAAACTTCGCGTGGCTCAACTGGATCACCATCGTCCTGGCCTTGTCGGTCGTGCCGGACGAGTTCTACGGCCGAATCGTGACGGTGAATGCGGACTACGCGCCGACACCGCTTCCGTTCACCGTGGCGGTGGTGGCGCTGACCGTCTTGACCGCGGCACTCAGCTACCGGCCGGTGCGCAACCTCGCCTCGAGGAGGCAGGCGATGAATGCGTCGTTCAACCAGTGGCATTTCGTCAATGCGTACGGTGCCTTCGGCAGTATCACCCGTACGCGGCACGAGGTGATCGTGGAGGGTACGGCGGATCGAGTGGAGACGCCCGCCACCGAATGGCGGGAATACGAGTTCAAAGGCAAACCGGGAGATGTGCGACGTCGTCCCCGCCAGTACGCGCCCTACCATCTGCGGCTCGATTGGCTGATGTGGTTCGCGGCGATCTCGCGGGACTACGCCGCCTCGTGGTTTCCTCGCTTCGTATACAAGTTGCTCGAGAACGACAGGAAGACACTGAAGCTTCTGCGTCACAACCCGTTCCCTGAGGCTCCCCCGGCCCGCATCCGTGCTCGGGTCTTCCGGTACCGCTATGCGACGCGATCGGAGCACCGGGCCACGGGTGCCTGGTGGGTGCGCGAACCCGTCGCAGACTTCATGATGCCGCTGTCGTTGTCGGACCTGCGGATGTCGTGAGGAGTCGGACGCGTGCGACGTTCGGTTCTACAGCGACCAGTGGATGGTGACGTGGGTTCCCTGCGGGGTGGGGTCGACGACCACGTCGGTCGCGAGCCCACGAATCAGGGCAAGTCCGTGGCCGCGTGAAGTCGGGGTGGAATCGGCGTCGTGCCAGCAGCCGTGGTCGGCGACCCGGACTTCGAGAATCTGATCCTGCGGTAGATACGTGGCCTCGAAATCGAGGGAGGCGGAGTCGTCGTCGATGTCGTAGGCGTGTTCCACGGCGTTGGCCAGGGCCTCGTAACTCGCGAGCACCACGTCGTGTTTCCGGTCGTCGTCGACGTCGAGTTGTTCGAGCCACACCCGTACGGCACGACGGAGATCCGAGATGAAAGCGGCGTCGGCGCGCACACCCCGGAAGAAGATTCCCCCCGATGTGAACGACGCTGAGCCGTCGCTGTCGGTCAGCACAGCACACCCATCGGGATGACGGGTAGCCGCAATTCGGCCGTATACATACGCGGTCTCCGCCGTATGTACAACGCGAAGCCGGCTGTTCGGGGGGTATTCATATACGTCTGCACCCCGGAGTCATACCCAGCCGGGTGCATGAATCCACCTCCGGATGATCACGAAGAGAAACTCGGGAAACTGTGATGACTTCGGTGAGGCTCGCGAGTCCGAATACATGAGGGCCACCAGCGGATCGTCCGGATACCGCGGAGGAGGGGGCCGTGCCGAAAGGAGAGGCCATGCCGAAGATCACACCGTGGTTGTGGTTCGACATGAACGCCGAGGACGCCGTGAGGTTCTATACGAACGTGTTCCCCAACTCTCGAATCGGGGAGATCACGTACTACCAGGCGGGGGCACCGGTTCCGGAGGGAACGGTGATGTCGGTGGAGTTCTTCCTCGACGGTCAGGTTTTCTACGGGCTCAACGGTGGCCCGCAGTTCCCCTTCACCGAAGCGGTGTCGTTCCGGATCGACTGCACTTCCCAGGTGGAAGTGGATTACTACTGGAACGCGCTGACCGCAGACGGTGGGGAGGAATCCCAGTGCGGTTGGCTCCGGGACAAGTACGGATTGTCCTGGCAGGTGGTCCCACAGCAACTGGACGAACTGTTCGCCTCGTCCGACCCCACTGCCGCACAGCGAGTCGTCGACTCGATGATGACGATGCGGAAGCTCGACGTGGAGACGCTCGAGGCCGCCGCCCGGGGGGTGAAGTCCTCGACGCGTGCCGATGGTGCCTGACGGGCCGGGTTCCCTGTACTTTTCGCGGTTATGCCCACTCGTACGCAGCGCCTCGACGAATTGCCGTTCACCGGTAAGCACGGCCGTCTCCTCGCGGGGTCCGGCGCGGGCTGGGCACTCGATGCGATGGACGTGGGACTGATCTCCTTCGTCATGGCCGCGCTCGCGGTGCAGTGGGACCTTTCGTCCACGCAGTTGTCGTGGATCGGATCGATCGGCTTCGCCGGGATGGCCATCGGTGCGTCGGTGGGGGGACTGCTCGCCGACCGGATCGGTCGGCGTCAGGTCTTCGCGACGACCCTGCTCGTGTACGGGCTCGCCACCGGGGCCGCTGCCCTGTCGACCTCGGTGGCGATGCTCATCGCCCTGCGGTTCGTGGTGGGGCTGGGGCTCGGCGCCGAGTTACCCGTCGCGTCCACACTCGTCAGCGAGTTCGCTCCTCGCAAGATCCGCGGCCGGGTGGTGGTGGCGCTCGAAGCGTTCTGGGCCGTCGGCTGGATTCTTGCGGCGCTCATCGGCTATTTCGTGGTGCCGCTGACCGACGACGGATGGCGCTGGGCACTCGCCGTCGGTCTCGTGCCGGCTGCCTATGCACTCGTGGTCCGATTCGGGATGCCGGAATCGGTGCGCTTCCTCGAGAGCAAAGGCCGCTACGCCGAGGCCGAGGCGGTCGTCCGCGAATACGAGTTGTCGGCCGCCCGTCGTGGACCCGGCCCGCACCCGCAGGTTGCGGAGGCACCGGAGGCAGAAGTGCCGGACGGCGACGAGCCTGCCGCTCCCGCCGCTGCGCAGGAACCCGGCCCGCGGGTCTCGATCTGGGCGCCGGCACTGCGCGCCCGGACCGCCGCACTGTGGATCGTCTGGTTCGGGATCAACCTGTCGTACTACGGTGCGTTCATCTGGCTGCCGAGCCTGCTCGTCGTACAGGGCTTCGACCTGGTGACGTCGTTCGGCTACACATTGATCATCACGCTTGCCCAATTGCCCGGGTACGCCGTGGCCGCGTGGCTGATCGAAGTGTGGGGGCGGCGCGCGACCCTCTCGGTCTTTCTCGCCGGCTCGGCGGTGGCGGCGGGACTCTTCGGTCTCGCGGAGACACCCGGGACGATCGTTGCCGCCGGGATGGCGCTGTCGTTCTTCAATCTGGGCGCGTGGGGTGCGCTGTATGCGATCGGTCCCGAGATGTACCCGACTGCGCTCCGCGGATCGGGCACCGGTGCTGCGGCGTCCTTCGGGCGGCTCGCGTCGATCGTCGCACCGCTGCTCGTGCCGTTCCTCCTCGACTCCGGGGGCAATGCCTTGGTGTTCGGTGTGTTCGCGGCGTCGTTCGTGGTCGCGGCATGCGCGGCGGTCACGCTTCCCGAGAAGGCCGGAACCGTCCTCGAATGAAGCCGCTGGGCGGCGCATACCCGGTCCGTCTGCCGTGAGCGGACAGGCGGATGCACCGTTGCTCCTCCCGGTGAGGCTGGAGCCATGACCACATATTCGGCATCCCAGATGGCCTATCGCGATCAACTGGCCGACAGGCTCTTTCGGCAACGAATCCTGCAGATCACCGGCGAGGTGAACGACGAGACCGCCGAGCGTGTCTGTTCGGAACTGGTGCTTCTCGCGTCCGCCGACGACCGCCGTGACATCGTTCTGCACATCAACTCACCCGGAGGGTCCGTGCTCGCCGGACTCGCGATCTACGACACGATGGTGCTGGTGCCCAACGACGTGGTCACCGTCGCTGTGGGATTCGCCGCGAGCATGGGACAGATTCTGCTGGCGTCGGGAGCCAAGGGCAAGCGGATCGCGTTGGCACACAGCCGCATCATGATGCACCAGCCGTCGGCAGGATTTGCGGGCACTGCCGTCGATATCGCTATCCAGGCAGAGAACCTCGAGTACATGAAGCGCCAGTCGCAAGAGATTCTCGCCGAGGCCACCGGCCGGTCGATGGAAGAGATCGCGCGCGACAGCGACCGCGACCGATGGTTCACCCCGGACGAGGCGCGCGACTACGGGATCATCGACGAGGTCGCCGGGTCGTTCTCCGAACTCGCACCGTTCGGTGCGGGCCGACCGATCGGATTGTCATGAGCACCTACACGATTCCCAACGTCATCGAACGTACCCCCGCGGGGGAACGGTCGTTCGACGTCTTCAGCCGGCTCCTCGACGAGCGAATCATCTTCCTGGGAACCGAGATCGACGACGGTGTCGCGAACGTCGTGATGGCGCAGATGCTGCACCTCGAAGCCGAGACGCCCGACCTCGAAATCGGCCTGTACATCAATTCGCCGGGCGGATCGTCGACCGCAATGCTCGCGATCTACGACACCATGCAGTTCGTTCGGGCGGGTGTTGCCACGTACTGCATGGGCCAGGCTGCGTCGGCGTCTGCTGTGCTTCTGGCGGCCGGAGCGCCGGGACGACGGCACGTGCTGGCCCACTCGCGAGTGTTGCTGCACCAGCCGTCGGCGCAAGGCCAGGGCACCATCTCCGACCTCGCGCTGCAAGCCGCGGAGGTGATGCGCGTGCGGGCGCAAACCGAGGAAATCCTCTCCGCTCACACGGGCCGTGACGTGGAACAGCTACGTCGAGACACCGACCGCGACCGCATCTTCTCGCCCCAGGACGCCGTCGCGTACGGGCTGGCCGACCACGTCCTTCTCAACCGGAACGGTTATTGACTCACGCCGCACACAGTTCGACGCCGCCGCTCCGGGACACCCGGAGCGTGCGGTGCGCGGTAATCCGGCGGATCCCTCTGCTGAGCAGTTGCTCCATCGGCAGGTCCAGTGCGTCGCACACCGACCGCATCATCTCCGACGACGCTTCCTTGCGTCCCCGCTCCACCTCCGACAGGTATTGCTTCGACATCCCGACGGCGCGGGCGACATCGTCGAGGCTGCGGTCCTGGTCGCGGCGCTCGTCGCGCAGGATTTCGCCGTAGATCTGCCGGAGCAGTCGCGGCTGCGGCTCCGCGGCGCGCGGCTCCGGTTGCCGGTAGACACGCGCGGCGCGAGCGGCGGCCAGATCGACGACGGAATCCTGCTTCGGGTCCATGGCGTCATTGTGCCGCCCCGAACCGTGGTGCGCGCCGGTTCAGCTGACGACGAACACGCGCGTGACGTCGCGGCGGGGAAGCCGTTTCCGACGGTGAGATTGTGCTTACCTGCGCGAAACATGGGGACTCGAGCCCGAAAACTTCGCACCCCACGATGTATCCGGCAGCGTATACAGCCCCGCGTACGAACTTGGGAGCGAACACATGGTCTCACCGCACCCCGTCGACACGAGACTGCCGGTCTTCCGGCAATTCGCGTTCGGACTCCAGCACGTCCTCATCATGTACACCGGATGTATCACCGTCCCACTCGTGTTCGGCGCTGCGGTCGGCCTCGACCAAGACACCATCGCGATGCTCATCAGCGCCGACCTGCTCATCGCAGGCCTGATCACCATCGTGCAGAGCTTGGGTGTCGGGAAACTCGCCGGTGTGCGGCTGCCGATCGTGTGCGGCGCCACCTTCGCGGGACTGACCCCGATGATCCTGATCGCGAAGGAGTACGGACTCCAAGCGGTCTACGGTTCCATGCTCGTCGGTGGCATCATCGGCCTCGCGCTGGCGTGGCCGTTCGCCACGATCATCCGGTTCTTCCCCCCTCTCGTCACCGGTGCGGTGCTCACCGTCGTCGGTATCTCGCTGATCGGTGTCGCCGGCGGTCTGATCGTCGGCAGCGACCCCTCCTCGCCGACCTACGGCTCACCCGCCGGCATCCTGCTCGCTGTCCTCGTCATCGCCGTTGCCATCGGATTCCTCTGCCTCGGCCGGGGCATCTGGGCGCAACTCGGTGTGCTGATCGCACTCGTCGTCGGTACTGTTGCCGCTGCCCCGCTGGGCATGATCGACCTCAGCGGTGTCGCCGGTTCGTCCTGGGTGGGTCTGCCGTCTCCGTTCCACTTCGGGGCTCCGGAGTTCCCGATCACCGCCGTCGTCGCCATGAGCATCGTCATGGCGGTCGTCTTCGCCGAGTCCACCGCGAGCATGCTCGCGGTCAGCGAGATCACCGGAAAACGGGTGTCGAAGGGTGACATCGCCCGCGGTCTCGCCGGCGATGGTGCATCGGCCGTGCTGGGTGGCATCTTCAACGCGTTCGTCGACACTGTCTTCACCCAGAATGTCGGGGCCGTCGCCACCACCCGGGTGTACAGCCGTTACGTCACCGCGACATCGGGTGCGATCCTGGTGGTGCTCGGCGCTCTGCCGAAGGTGAGTTCCGTGGTCGCCGGACTGCCGAAGCCCGTGGTCGGCGGTGTGGGCATGATCCTGTTCGCGACGGTCGCGCTGGTCGGCATCAACACGTTGCGGTCGGTGGACCTGTCGGACCGGATCAACTCCACCATCGCGGCCGTCGCAGTCGGTGTGGGTCTGCTGCCCGAACTTTCCGAAGGACTGTTCGCCAGGTTCCCGTCGTCGGCGCAGATCCTCCTCGGCAGCGGAATCACGTTGGCCGCCATCACCGCATTCTCGCTGAACCTGCTCTTCAACCACACTCGGCTCGGGAAAGTGGCGCGCGCCTCGTCCCGGCCCGGCGCGGCGGCCCCCGATACCTCGGCCGAGCTTCCTTCCCCCGTAGGAGTTGTACGTGAGCCCGCAACCGTCTGAGTCGTTCGAAGTCCCCACCGTCGACATCACCCCCTACGTGCAAGGTGGCGGCGCCGACGACCGTGCCAAGGTGGCTCGTGCGATCGACGACGCGTGCTCACGGGTCGGCTTCATCCAGATCCTCGGCCACGGAATCCCGGATACGGTGATCGACGGACTCACCGCGGCCGTCGACGACTTCTTCGGTCTGCCGATGGAGGTCAAGCGCGAATATCGCGTCGTGGGAGCGAATCGCGGTTACAGCCCGCCGAAGAGCGAGTCGCTCAGCCTGAGCCTCGGTGTCGAGTCGGCGACCCGCATGAACGACTTCTTCGAGGCATACAACGTCGGAACCGAAGCGCGTTCGTTCCCGGATCTGGACCTGTCCGAAGACGACTACGGGCTCAACCTCTGGCCCGACGTGCCGGGATTCGAGGATCGCGTGCAGGCGTACTACGCCGAGGCCGGCCGCGTCGCCCGCACGCTCACGCGCATCTTCGCCGACGCGCTCGGGCAACCGTCGGAGTTCTTCGCCGGCCTCACCGACCATTCGATCGACGTGTTGCGGATGAACAACTACGCCCTTCCCGAAGGCACCGTGGACCTCGACGGTGATCTCACCGGCATGGGTGAGCACACCGACTTCGGAATCCTCACCGTGCTGTGGGCGGATCGGGTGGAAGGTCTGCAGGTGCTCGGCCGGGACGGGATCTGGCACGACGTGTCCCCGCTGCCGGGAGCGCTGCTCGTCAATCTCGGCGATCTCACCGCCCGCATCACCGACGACCACTGGATGTCCACGCTGCATCGGGTCAAGCCGCCCGTCGTCGACGGACGCATCCGACGTCGTCGGTCGGTGGCGTACTTCCACGACGGCAACGTCGACGCGGTCGTGTCCACCCTGCCGGAATACGCGGGGCCGAATCCGTACGAGCCGGTCCTCGTACGCGATCACATCAAGGCGAAGCTCGCCGGCTCCCGGCACGGCAAGAAGAACACCGCGGCTGAACGGGAAGCCGCGCGGGTGCTCGCCGCGGCGGGAGAGACCCGGTCGTGAGCCATGTCGTCCTCGTCCACGGGGCATGGGCGGGCAGCTGGGTCTGGGACACGGTGACGGGACCACTGCTCGCGGCAGGGCATACACCGCACGCGCTGTCGCTGCCCGGCGTGGGCCGATGGAGTGACGGCGACGTCACGCTCGACGACGTTGCCGGGCACGTCGCCGAGTATGTCGACGGACTCGAGGGCACCGTGGTCGTCGTCGGGCACTCCGGCGGCGGCATCGTGGCGACGCAGGTCGCGGAGATGATGCCCGACCGCGTCGGCGGAGTCGCGTACGTGGCGGGAATGATGCTGCCTTCCGGCGTCGATTTCGGGCAATTGTGTGACGGTCTGGGACTCGAACCGCCGGTGGGGATCTCGAAGTGGTTGCAGGCCACTGCCGACGGTCGCGGAACCGTGGTGCCACCCGAAGCCGCTGCGGCGGTCTTCTTCCACGAGGCCGATGCCGTCGACGCGATCGAGGCGGCGCGCAGACTGCGTCCGCAACTCGAGACTGCGCGGCTCATGGCGCCCACCTGGACGGCGGATCGATTCGGATCGCTGCCGAGGCTGTACATCGAGGCGATACGTGACCGTTCGGTCCCGCTCGTCGCGCAGAGGGAGATGCAGCGGCTCGTTCCGGGAGCGACGGTCGTGAGCCTGGACGCCGACCATGCTCCTCAGTTGTCGGCAAGCGCCGAACTTGCGGAGGCGCTCGTCGAGTGGTGCTCGACAGTGCGGCGTGCCCCAGCCGTGGGCGTGGGGTTGCGGTAGGGCGGCGATACCGGCGCCGGGTGCCGGCGAGCCGCAGGTTTGCTCCCTACCTTCCGGAAGGTAGGCTGGCGTCGTGCCCACTTCATCCGCGATCGAAATTCACGCCCTGACCAAGTCCTACGGTGACCGAGTCGTCCTCGACGACGTATCGGTCGATGTCGCCCGCGGAAGTCGCACGATCGTCCTCGGTCCCAACGGCGCAGGAAAATCCACCCTGCTGGAGATCATCGCGACCATCCGCACCCCGACCTCGGGAACTGTTCGCATCGAGGGCCACGATTCCCGCGAACACCTGCGGGATGCACGACGTTCGATCGGACTCACGCCCCAGTCGAACGCGCTCGATCCGCTTGCCACCCCGACGGAGATCTTCGAGTTCCAGGCCTCCGCGCTCGGAATGGGCCGGCGAGCGGCGCGCGTGCGCGCCCGCGAACTCGTCGAACTGTTCGGGCTCGGAGATCACTGCCGCAAACGGATCGCGCAGTTGTCGGGCGGCACCCGGCGCAAGGTCGATCTGGCGGTCGCACTGGTAGGCGAACCGCCCGTCATCGTCCTCGACGAACCGACGACAGGACTGGACCCCCTCGCCCGTCTGGATTTCTGGAACGAGTTGACGCGACTGAACGATACCGACCCGGACCGGACTCTGCTGGTTTCCACCCAGGACCTGCACGAAGCGGAAGTCCTGGCGACGGACATCGTGGTTCTACGAGACGGCCGGGTCGTCGCGCACGATGCGCCCGACACGCTCAAAGGGCGGGTCGGTGAGCGCACGCTCACCCTCGCAATGGCGGATCCGGCTTCCGCACAACACCTGATCACGAAGTCCCGTACGGCCTTTCAGGCGGAAGCGCGAGCAGAAGACCTCGTTCGGCTCGCCCTACCGCAGGACTCGAACGTGCTCGAGACCGCCCTGGAGGACATCGGTGCCATGGCAGGAGCGGTGCGTGAAATCAGGCTGTCGGAACCCTCTCTCGACGACGTGTTCGTTGCACTCGCATCTCGCTGACACGTCGGCTTCTCCGCTCGAAGGACACGAATGATCTCCACTGCAGCACTTCCCGTTCGCACACCCGCCGCCATCCCGATCACGGTTGTCGCGGCAGCAACGATTCGCTCGCTCCGCACGCTTCTGCGTTCCCCGGCGCTGCTCATCAGCCCGCTTGCCCAATCACTGTTCTTTCTGCTCGTGTACACCGGTCAGCTGAGGACCGTCGGAGAGAGCTATCTGCCCGGGGGAAGCTTCATCGCATTTCTCCTGCCACTGATCCTCGTCACCGGAGTCGCGACCGGTGCAGGAGCGGCAGGGACCCTAATCCATCAGGACGTATCGAGCGGATATCTCGACCGGCTCCGCATGGCTCACGGGACGTCCGCGCCGTTTATCGCCGGGACACTCGTCGCCACCCTCGTCGTCGTCGCATTCCAGCAGGTCGTGACCGTCGCAGGCGCCATGCTGGTCGGTTACCGCCCGGGGACGCTGTCCGGAATGGTCGCCATGCTCGGTCTCATGATCGTTCTCGGCCTCGCGGTAGCGCTGTTCGCCGTGGCGCTCGCCGTGCGCGGTGCCTCGGCGTCGAGCATCAACCTGGTCACCCTCGTCGTGTTCGGCCTGTCGTTCTTCACGGGGTTCTTCGCTCCGGTCGAACAGCTTTCCTGGTGGATGCGTGCACTCGCCACGATCAACCCGATCACCTATCTCGTCGAGACCGCGCGCGATCTCGAAAGCGGGGTCACGCTCGAGGTGGCGCCCATCGCCGCCGTCGTGCTCGTTACGCTTCTCGTGGCAGGTGCACTTGCCTGTGTCCTGTCGTCGAACCATGCTCGGAGGACCCGATGATCGCCGGAACCGATACACGAACGCAGATCATGAAGGCGTTCGCCGACCAACTTGCCGCCACCGGTTACGCCGGTATCTCCCTCGTGGGTGTGGCGGGCGATGTCGGAATCCGCAAACCGTCGATCTACCACCACTTTCCCGGTGGGAAGGAAGATCTCTACCGGGCAGTGGCCCAGGACTTCATCGAAGGTCTCCACCTGCGCATCCTGGAGGCGATCGGAATCGACGGACCGCTCGACGATCGTCTGACCGCGCTCGCGGTCGCCTCTTCCGAGTACCACCGGTCCACGATCACATTCGAGCAACGCATCTACGATGCCCTCGACCAGGTGGGTGACGCGACGCGCGACGAGATTTCCGGGCTCTACGTACGCAGAGTCCTCGAACCGGTGGTCGCTCTGTTCGCCGAGGCCGTCGACAGGAACGAACTCACCGGAAAACCCGAGTTCCTGATGAACGCCTTCCTTCATCTCGCGCGTGCGGTGGATTCGGGAGAATCTGCCGAAGCACGACGGATCACGGAGTTGTTCCTGAACGGCGCACGGCCACGCACCGACGCCGGTCGCTAGAAGGCGCCGCCCCAGGCCGCAGCGAGTCGTGCGCGGAGCGCAGCCTTGTCGTCGTCCGGTAGCCAGCAGGCGTCGACGGAGCCGATCGCGATGTCGCGCAACTGTTCCGGCGTCACCAGACCTTCTTCGACGACCGTGACGTACTCGTCGCTGATATCGCGTCCGAGCATCGCCGGGTCGTCGCTGTTGACGGTGACGTGCAGCCCGGCCTCGAGCATGCGCGGCAGGGAATGGTCGCGAACCGACGGATAGACCTGGGAAATCAGGACGTCCGAGCTGGGGCACAGGGTGAACACGATGCCGCGGTCCGCCGCTTCGGCGGCCAGCGAGGGATCCTCGACGACGAGCGGTCCGTGGTCGATGCGTTCGCAGCCGAGCACGCGGATCGCGTCGGCGACACTCTGTACGCCGAACTCTCCGGCGTGGTACGTCCGGCGGAGGCCGCGCCGTGCGGCCTCCGCGAACACAGGAGCCAGTGCGGCGTCGTCGACGCCGGCTTCGATGCCGTCACCCCCGATCCCGACGAGGAAACCGTCGGGATCGGGCAGTGACGTCAGGAGATCGAGTTCCAGCAGAGCGAGATGGGGACCGAGAAACTTGGTGCAGTCCATGATCATTCGGACACCGATGCCGGTCTCCGCAATTCCGTCTCGCAGCCCCGCGGTGATCCCGTCCCACAGGTGCGCGGCGGGCACACCCCGGGAGAGATGGACATGCGGGGTGAAGAACATCTCCGTGTAGACGATTCCCGTTGCGGCTGCGTCGAGCACCGATTCGTACGCGACCCGGTGGAAGTCCGCAGGGGAGACGATCGTGCTGCACACCGTGTCGTACACGTCGAGGAAGTGCCGCAGGTCGCGGTACGTGTAGAGCGTGCGCACGTCGTCCACGGGCAGTGGCGTGTCGTTGGCCGCGGCGAGTGCATGCACCGTGCCGGGGCGGACGGTGCCCTCGAGGTGGCGGTGCAGTTCGATCTTGGGCAGCGCCCGCACTGCCTCGAGGGTCACCGTCATCGGGTTACGCTCCGCCCTTGTATTCGACCTCGAACTCACCGGACTTGATCTTCTCGCGGTATTCCTCGAAGAGAGCCATCGTCTCGGGGGAGACCTTGTCGGCGAACGCGGGGTTCACCGCGACATCGACACCGCCCTCCGCGAAGTCCACGTCGTAGTACTTGGCGGGGTCGACGTTGCCCGCCTCGACGTCGGCCACCATGGCGCGGAGCACCTCGTCGAGGTTCCACACGATCGAGGACACGACGTTCTCGGGGGCGAGCGGCGTCTGGTCCATCGCGTAACCGGCGACTCCCACACCCCGCTGCTTGGCGCCCTCGATCGTGGCCGCGTCGACGCCGCATGTGGTGAACTGATCGGCACCCTGGTCGACGAGCGCGTTCACGGCCTCGAGGGTCTGGGCCGCAGCATCGGACCACCCGCCGATGTAGGACGGCCGGAGCTGGATCTCGCCCGGTCCCTTGTAGCTCAGCCGCGCGCCGTCGGCGAACGATTCGATCTGCGCCTTGCACACCGGGATCTCGAAACCGGCGGTGCCGGCGAGAATTCCGGACTCGGTCAGATCGCCGGCGAGGATGCCGGACAGGAAGGACGCCTCGTAGAAGGGCTGGCTGTAGTCGGCGAGGTTGGCGGTGATGTCACCGAACCCCCCGGCGTAGGCGAACATCACGTCCGGATAGTCCGCAATGACGCCTTTGATCGGCTCGCCGTAGTTGAACGAGTGTCCGACGATGAGGTTGTGGCCGTCCTCGGCGAGGTCGGTCACGATCTGCGCGATCTGTTCGGAGGTGGCACCCGAATCCTGCTGCACCACGGTGAGATCGATGAGTCCCTCGGCTTCGAGCTTCTCGGCACCTTCCACCATGCCCTGGTTCCACCCGAGGTCGTTGACCGGGCCGGAGGTGATGATGGCGGCCTTGACGACGCCGTCGGACGACGACGCTTCGGATTCCGAACTCGAACATCCGGAGACGGCGACTCCGGCCGCGGCGATCACCGCAACAGCGGTACCCAGTTTCTTCACGTGTTTCTCCTAAGGGAAGGAAGGCTCGTCGGTACGAGCCCTTGACTCGGGGGAGGGGGAGTTATCTGGCTGGGACGAAGGGAACGCCGAGCGACTTGGGGGCGTTGTTGCGGGCGAAACCCACGGTGGTCACGACGACGGCGACGAGAGTGACCGCGTAAGGCATCGCCTGGAACAGTTCGTACGGCACCGAGGTGGCCTGACCGCCCGACGCCGCCTGCACCCGCAACTGGAATGCGTCGACGAGGCCGAACATGAAACCGCCGGCGATGGCGCCGAGGGGGTTCCACCTCGCCAGGATCACCACACCGAGGGCGATCCAGCCCCGGCCACCGGTGATGCCGTCCTGGAAGAAGCCGAGGCCGTCGATCACGAGGGCGCCGGCCATACCCGCTGTCGCGCCGGAGATCAGCAGGGTGATCCAGCGGGTGCGGGGAACCGACACGCCGACCGAATCGGCAGCATCGGGGCTTTCCCCCGCCGCGCGCACGGAGAGTCCGAACGCGGTGCGCGAGAGCACCCACCACAGTGCCACCACCAGCAGCAGTGCGGCGTAGACCAGGGGCGACTGTGAGAAGACGATCTGGCCGATCGCCGGAATGTCCGAGAGCACGGGCAAGTCGACGGGTGTGCTGCCCTGGATGCGCGGGGGTGTGCCCGTGATCCCGAAGACCTGGAGGTAGAGGAACGACGCGAGCCCGGTCCCGAGGATGACCACCGAGATACCCGTGATGATCTGGTCGACTGCCATGGTGATCGTCAGATATCCGACGACCGCAGCGGTCAGGAGGCCGGCGAGGGCGCCGGTGACAGCTCCGAACAGGGGGTTTCCGGTGTAGTAGACGGTGACGAACGCCGTGATGGCGCCGACCATCATCTGGCCTTCGATACCCAGGTTCATGAGGCCGGAACGTTCGGCCAGGCAGGCTCCCGCAGCCGCGAGGATGATGGGCACCGCGAGGCGCAGCGCCGCTGTGAGCAGGGGGACGAGCGCTCCGGCGCCCAGGACGTCGGACCAGTTCATCGGGCACGCTCCACGATTCGATTGGCGAGCAACACCGTCAGGATCATCACGGCCTGCACGACGGTGCCGATCGAGGCCGGGATCTCCTGGGTGCGCTGAACGGCCTGGCTACCGAGCGTCAGACCCGAGACGAGGGCCGCCGCAAGGACGATGCCGAACGGATTCCGCCGTCCGAGCAGGGCTACCACGATCGCGGTGAAACCGATGCCCGAGGAGACGGCGAGCGACAGGCGGAACTCGCTGCCGAGCAACATGATCGCTCCGGCGATGCCACCGAGCGCGCCGCTGACGAGTGCCGAGGTGACGATGGTGCGGGCGACCGAGATACCGTTTGCCGCAGCCACACTGGGGCTCTCACCGACGATCTGGGACGAGAACCCGAACCGGGTGGAGCGCATCAGCCACCAGACCAGCGGGACCGCTGCGACAGCCACGAACACGCCGATGTGGATGCGTGTGCCCGGAATGGTAGCCAGGGCCGCCCAGTCGGGGATGCGTTCGGATTCGGGAGTGAAGCCGTTGGGGTTGGCGAGAGGTTTGCGGACGGCCCAGGCCAGGGCGTAGAAGACGAGGTAGTTGAGCATGAGCGAGGAGATGATCTCGTTCACGCCCAGTCGCGATTTCAGGACGCCGGCGATACCGCCGATGCAGGCGCCGGCAGCGGCGGCGGTGACGGCCACGACGGGAATCGCCACCCAGGAGGTACCGAGCGGAATGCTCAGGACCACGGCCGCAGCGGTGATGGCTCCCACGTCGTAATGACCCTGTGCGCCGATCGTGATGAAGCCTGTGCGGTAGGCGATCGCGTAGCCCAGGCCCATGAGCACCAGCGGTGTCATGCCGGTGAGCAGACGTCCGAGCTGGGTGTCGCCGCCGAGTGCGGCGTTCAGCATCGTCGCGTAGGCCTGTCCGGGGTTGCCACCGGCGAGGACGATCAGTACCGCGCCGACAGCGAGACCCACGACCACGGCGAGGAACGGGATCCCGACGGTGGTCAGGAGGCCGCGCAGGCGCGAGCTCGTCGCCGGGTCCGGTGTCGGTGCCGCCGTCGGCGGACTCAGCACGTCAGTGCTCATGCCGCCACTTCCTGGAATCCGCCCATCGCGGAACCGAGAGCCTCCCGGTCGAACGGGCCCTTGTCGAATTCCGCGACGATGCGGCCGCGATACAGGACGACGACGCGGTCTGCGAGACTGCAGATCTCGTCGAGGTCCGAGGAGATCAGCAGGATCGCGGCACCCCGTGCCCGGTGTTCGACGAGGGTGTCCCACACGAACTCGGTGGCCCCGACGTCGAGACCTCGGGTGGGCTGGGCGACGACCAGTACGTCCGGAGCACCGTCGAGAACCCGGCCGAGCACCACACGCTGGGCGTGACCGCCGGACAGCGTGCCCGCGAGCGTACGTGGGCTCGAGGCCTTCACCGAGAGCGCCGCGATGATGCGTTCGGCTCGGTCTCGGATGGCGTTGCGGGACAATCGTCCCCCGCGGCGGGCGAGGGGAGGGGTGGTGTAGCTGTCGACTGCGAGATTCGTGTCGATGCCGAGTGATTTCACCAGGCCGCGGGTATAGCGGTCGGACGGAACGATGCCGACCCCGGCGTCGCGGAGCGAGCGCGGACTGGAGATGTCGACCTCCTTGTCGGCGATGCGCACCGCACCGGACGGATCGGCGGCAAGACCGGAGAGCACGTCCTCGAGCGCGGACTGTCCGTTGCCCTCGACGCCGGCCACCGCGACCAGTTGGCCGGCCCCCACCCGCAGGGTCACCTCGTCCAGCTTTCCGGGTACCGAGACCCCGACGAGTTCGAGCATGCGTCCTCCGGACGGTTCGGAAGCGGCCCGCCGGATGCCGAGTCCGACGTCGCGGCCCACCATGTCGCGGGCGAGTTCGGCGGTGGTGACCTCGGCGACCGGCTTCTCGGCCACGAGCCTTCCTCCGCGGAGGACGCCGACCCGGTCGGCCGCTTCGAGTACTTCTTCGAGGTGATGCGTGATGAGCACGATTCCGACACCCCGCTCGACCGCCAGATCCCGAATCTGCGCGAGCAGTGAATGCACCTCCGCTGGAGCGAGATTCGCGGTCGGTTCGTCGAGGAGCAGATAGCGGGCTCCGAGGTGGAGGGCACGAAGGATCTCGACGCGCTGTTGCTCGCCCACCGACAGCGTGTCGACGCGTGCCGCGGGGTTGCAGGCCAGGCCGGTTTCGGCTGCCAGCGTGGAGATTTCGTCGCACGTGCGGCGCAGCCGTCCCCGGCCGACGACTCCCCGCGAGCGCCCGAGCAGGAAGTTCTCGGCGACCGTCATCGACGGTACGAGCATGAAATGCTGGTGCACCATCGCGATGCGGTCGCGGCCCCCGGCGTCGAGCGACCGATCGTCGACGGTGACGGTGCCCGCATCCGGAGGTAGCAGTCCGGTGAGAATCCGCATCAGCGTGGACTTTCCGGCACCGTTCTCGCCGAGGAGTGCGTATACCTCGCCGGGCCGAATGTGGAGCGAGACGTCTCGGAGGACGATGTTGTCTCCGAACGACCGCGCGATGCCCTGCATCACGACGCCGTCGTCGGCGCCGGGGAGTTCGGTCGCCGGTGCGATGGTGATGCGGGATGTAGAAGCTGGTGTCACCATTCGGTGTGACCTTCCGAGTAATTCGCTATTTGTTAAGGCGAGACGATCCAGGGTCCGGGTTGAGAGACCATGTCCGATCCGTGACGTTTGTGTTTCAGGGTTCGGAAAACGGTTTCGTTTGTACGAAACATGCGACGTGGAGGGGGAGATGTGACACCGGAAGAACACGATCGGGTTGCCCGGGTCGGACGAGCTGTTCGTGTCGCTCGCAGACAGGCAGGACTCAGTGCTCGTACGCTGGCGGCGCGCGCCGGGATCAGCCAGGCGTTCCTGAGCCAGGTCGAGCGCGGTCTCAACGTGCCGTCGCTTGCGTCCCTGTACAAGATCGCCGACGCGCTGGATTGCTCACCGTCGTATTTCCTCGACGCGCCGTCGGACGGGGAGGTGCTGGTGGTGCGGGCGGATCGGCGAAGTGCCCGGTCGGTGACCAGTGCTCCCAGTACACCGAACGTGTGGGTGGCGCAGGGAAACGGAGCGATAGCCGAGGTGTACCAGTACGTCATACGGCCCGGCGACGACGTCGAAGGCTGGTTTCGCCGCGCGGACGACCTCGTCCTCGTAGTGGTGAGCGGCTGTCTCGAGGTGCAGGTGCGTGGCCGTGCTCCGGTCCTTCTCGACGTGGGCGACTGCCTGTTCGCTGTTGCCGGCACCGAGATGCGTTGGGAACACCGGGGAGTGGAAGACGTGCGGGTGGTGCTGTGTGTGGCGATGCCGGGAGCGCGCCCCGTAACACGGTCCTCACCGGCGTGAGACGAAACGGCAGCATCGCGGGAATTAACTGATAGCGATCATCTCGCAACCTGCCTTCAGGAGAACCACATGGACACCCTCCCCGTCATCGACCTGCGGCCGTTGCGCGACGGGAGCGATCCCCGCGGTGTCGCCGACGCGCTCGACGCCGCCTGCACCGACCTCGGCTTCTTCGTCGTCACCGGCCACGGACTCGACCCCGAACTTCGTACCGAGACCATGGAACAGGCGCGCCGATTCTTCGCGCTGCCGTTCGAGGAGAAGATGGCGATTTCGATCGCGAAGTCGTCGTGCCACAGCGGATATGTGCCGTCCAAGGCCGAAACCCTCGACGACGCGCTCGGCGCCGACGCCAAGGAAGCGCTCGACATCACCTACGACCGGGGCACCGATCATCCGGAGGTCATCGCCGGGACGCCACTGCACGGGCCGGCACAGTGGCCGTCCGCACTCATGCCGGCATTCAAGAGTGTGGCCGACGAGTACGCCCACGCCTGCCTCGAGATCAACACACATCTGATGCGCGGTATCGCACTGGCGCTCGGTTTGGCGCCCGGGGCATTCGAGCCGATGTTCACCGATCCGATCGCCTCGCTGCGGATGCTGCACTACGCACCGGCCGGCCCGGGAGAAGTCGCGCCGGGTGCAGGTGCGCACACCGACTACGGCTCCCTGACGCTGCTCGCACAGGACGACGTCGGAGGGCTCCAGGTCGCGGCGCGCGGCGGAGGTTGGATCGATGTCGTCACCCCACCGGATGCGCTCATCGTCAACCTCGGCGACATGATCGCCCGCTGGACCAACCACCGTTACGTGTCCACACGGCACCGTGTGCTGAATCCGGTGGGGCAGCACCGCTATTCGCTTCCGTACTTCGTCGCTCCGGATTTTCATGCGGTTATCGAGGCGATCCCGACGTGCGTGGAACCCGGGACGGAACCGATCTATCCGCCCGTCACCGCCGGTGAATACATGTTGTCGCGGTTCGATGCGACGCACGATTACCTCAAGACGAAAGCGTCGTGAGGTTTCCCGGTGCTGCCCGATCGTGTGTGGGCGGCCCACGGGGCAGGTTCGAAGTGCTCCGAACGTCCGATTTCGCCCGAAAAGCGTCCGCGCCACCTACCGTGAGACACATTCCGCCGAGCGCGACACAAGGCGGTCTTCGCTAGGGAACGCCACGATCCGGGGAGTCATTAATGGCCGAGCATCATTTGTGGATACGTCCCATCGAGACGGTGGGTGCCGAGGACGCACCGATGGTGGGTGGCAAGTCCGCCAATCTCGGTGAGCTCACGCGGGCGGGTTTTCCGGTTCCACCCGCGTTCGCTGTCACCGCGGACGCGTACATCGACGCGATGCAGGCGGCGGGGCTTCGTGCCCGACTGGCTGCCGAGGCGGTGCCGGCTCCCGATATCGACGAAGCAACACTCATCCGCACCTCGGCCGAACTTGCCGAATCGGTGACGAACGCGTCTGTTCCGGACGAGATGCGGGCGGACATCGTCGCGGCGTACGAGGCTCTCGGGGCGCGTGTTGCGGTGGCAGTTCGGTCGTCGGCGCCGGCGGAAGACGCGGCGGACACCTCGTTCGCGGGAATTCACGAGTCCTACACCAACATCGTCGGTGCCGAGGCGGTGGTTCGTGCGGTGCAGGCCTGCTGGGCGTCGTTGTGGTCCGAGCGTGCCCGCACCTATCGGGGGATCCGAGGGATCTCGGAGGAACCGTCCATCGCGGTCGTCGTGCAGGTGATGGTCAGGTCGGAGTCGTCCGGTGTGGCGTTCACCGCCGATCCACGCACGGGCGAGTTGGACCGCATCGTGATCGAGGCAGCGCTCGGGCTCGGGGAAGTCGTCGTCGGCGGGCAGGTCGAGCCGGATACCTACGTCGTCGCCAAGGACGGCTTGCAGGTGCTCGACGTGCACCTCGGGCATCAGGAGTTCGAAATCGCCTCGACCGAGCAGGGCGACAGCCGTGTGGCGGTCGATCCGGCCCGCGGTGTCCAGGTCCTCGACGACGACCAGATCGACAGGGTTGCACGACTGGCCGTCGGCGTGGAACAGCACTACGGCAGCCCACAGGATCTCGAGTTCGCCTTCGCCGAAGGCGACCTGTGGATCGTGCAGGCGAGGCCGATCACAACGCTGAACGGGCAGGGCACGGGGAGACCGAATGGATCGACAGCGGGTCCGTCCGGTGACGGGGACACGGCACCTTTGCTGATCGGACTGGGCGCGGGCCCCGGTTCGGCGACCGGGCGGGTGCGTGTACTGCGCGACCTCGCGGACGGGAAGAGACTCACCGACGGTGAGATCATCGTGGCACCGATGACCCGGCCGGACTGGCTGCCCATTCTGCGGAGAGCCGGCGGGATCGTCACCGACGGCGGTGGAATCACCTGTCACGCCGCGATCGTCGGTCGCGAACTCGGGAAGCCGGTGGTCGTCGGTGCGCGCTCGGCAACGACCACGCTGAGGGACGGACAGGTGATCACGGTCGACGGCGACGCGGGCGTGGTGTTCGAGGGGGCAGTGACCACCGCCGGCAGTCGGGCAAGGGCAGACGAGGCCGGTACGGCGGCCGTGGGTAGCGCTCCGACGGTCACCGCGACCTCGGTGTACGTCAACCTTGCCACGCCGGACGCAGCCGAGGCCGTCGCCGCGACCGACGTCGACGGTGTCGGCCTGCTGCGGGCGGAATTCATGATCACCGAGGCGCTGGCAGGGGAGCATCCGGCGCACATGATCGCGGAGGGCCGCCGCGACGAGTATGTCGAGAAGATGGCGGCCGGTGTCTCGCGGATCGCCGCGGCATTCGCGCCCCGGCCGGTGGTCTACCGGGCGATCGACCTGCGCAGTAACGAATTCGCCGACCTGGAAGGTGGTGAGATCGAACCCGACGAGGCGAATCCGATGATCGGCTATCGGGGTTGTTTCCGGTACGTCCGTGATCCGGAGTTGTTCTCCCTGGACCTCGACGTGATACACCGCGTGCGGAGCGCGTATCCGAACGTGCACTTGATGATTCCCTTCGTGCGTACACGGTGGGAATTGAAGGAGTGCCTTGCACAGCTCGACGCACATCCGCTCGGCGCAGATCGTCGGATGTGGCGCTGGATCATGGCCGAGGTGCCGTCCGTCGTCTACTGGTTGCCCGAATACGCCGCACTCGGTATCGACGGTGTGTCGATCGGCAGCAACGACCTGACCCAGTTGATGTTGGGGGTGGACCGGGATTCCGAGGTCTGCAAGGACCTGTTCGACACCTTGGACCCGGCAGTACTCGACGCGATCGACCACATCATCGACCGTGCATCCGCAGCCGGACTGACGACGTCGCTCTGTGGTCAGGCCGTGTCGACGAGCCCCGCCCTCGCCGAGCACCTTGTGCGCCGCGGCATCACGTCGGTTTCCGTCACTCCCGATGCCGCAGCACGCACCAGACGAACGGTCGCACAAGCGGAACAGCGAATCGTGCTCGGCAGGGCCCGCCGGAACGAAGAATGACGCGGCGGCCCATGCGGTGTCCCGATTCCGTGGAAGGACGTATGAGCCGGTGTCCGCAGAACAGCGCGCGGTCAGCCCCGACCTGGTGATCCGCCCGCTGGGTCCGCAGGACGAGGACTCGGTCCGGGCCTTGCACGAGCATCTCACCCAGCGCGACACGTACCTGAGATTCTTCACTGTGGCCCCACGGCGCGTGGACGAGCTTGCGGAAATGCTGTGCCGCCAGGACGACAGACATGTGAGCTTGGGGGCGTTCGACGATGCCGCGGTGGTCGCAGTAGCGAACTACACCGTCCTCGATGACGACGTCGCATCGGCGGAATGCGCGGTCGCCGTGAGCCACCCCATGCAGCATCACGGCATCGGAACCGCCTTGCTGCAACGCCTGGTCGATATTGCACGAGCACGCGGAATTCGGCGTCTGTCGGCGTACGTGTTGTCGGTGAACACCACGATGCTGCAGGTCCTCGGAGAACTGGGATGGGTCCGGAACGGGAGCGAGCCGGGATCTGTCGTTCAAGTCGATATCGCGCCCGCCGATCCTCTGGGAAACGGAGGCTCCCGCGTCGCGGTGGACTCGTCCCTCCGGGTACCACCGGATCGGCCGGAGGGTGGTCCATCCGGTACGTCGGCGAACGGTCCTTCAGTCGTGGGTCCGTAACCACCAGCGGAAGATCTCGTCGCAACCCCACACGATGAACGGCAGCGGGATGAGCAAAGTCAGCAACCAAAGATCCGGAACCTCGGTGCCGAAGACGGCCTGAAACGGTGGGATGGTCACGACCACTGCGGCGAAAAGGATCTCGAAGGCGATTCCCCACAACAGCATTCGATTCGTCGTGAATCCGATCCGTGCAAGGGAGGTGCGACTGGCGCGAGCGGCCATGGCGGTACCGATCTGGCAGGCGACGATTCCGAGAAATGTCATGGTCGTGGCCTGCCGCCAGGTGTCGTGCAACTCTCCGCTACCGACGTCGGCGCCGAAGGTCCAGCCACCATCCACGAGGGTGAGCAGGAACAGCCCCATCACCAGGACGGCTGAGACACCACCGAGCACGCCCCAGGCACGAGCCAGCATGACTCCCTCGATCACCGACTGCGAACGCGGCCGGGGCCGGCGTCGCATCAGGTCCGGTTCGGCCTTCTCACGTCCGAGCGCCAGCGCCGGGACGGTTTCGGTGCCGAGATCGATGGCGAGGATCTGCATGATGGTCAGCGGTAGGGGAATCCCGCCGCTGGTGAGTGCGTAGGCAAGGAAGGGCACGACCTCGGGGGTCGCATGCGCGAAGATGTAGACGATGAACTTGCGGACGTTGTCGTAGACCCGTCGGCCCGCTTCGATGGCGCCGACGATCGTGGCGAAGTTGTCGTCGACGAGGACCATCACCGCCGCCTCGCGTGCGACGTCCGTGCCCGATCGACCCATTGCCACGCCGATATCGGCTTGGCGCAGGGCCGGTGCGTCGTTGGCGCCGTCGCCGGTCATCGCGACGATCCGACCCGATTGCTCGAGCGCGTCGGCGATGCGTAGCTTCGTCTCCGGTGAGCTGCGGGCGAACACGATCTCGTCGTCACCGGCGAGCGCAGCGTCGAGTTCGCGGTCTGACATCGCGTCTGCTTTGTCTCCACCGATCACGCGCAGGCCGTTTTTTCCGATGTGCACGCTTTCGGCGATTCCTCGGGCGGTGAGCGCATGATCTCCGGTGACGACGATCAGCCGGATCCCGGCTGAATGGCATCGGTCCACGGCGTCGGGGACCTCGGGGCGGGGCGGATCGATCATCGCGATGATGCCGAGCAACGTCGAGCCCTGTTCTGCCTGCCCACGGGTGAGGTTCTCCGTTGCCTCGGAGGGTGCCAGGGGGCGTTCGGCCAACGCCAGCAGCCGTCGACCCCGAGCCGCCCAGTCGTCGACGACGGCTTCGATGGTGGCGCGATCCTCGTCCGTCAACGGTCTGGGTGTGGTCCCGTCGGCGATGTGTGTGCAGCGGGGAAAGACCTCTTCGGGTGCGCCTTTGGTGTGTACGACGACTGTGTTGCCGACGCGGTCGACCGTCGACATCCGCCGAAGGTCGGGAGCGAAGTGGAACTGGGCGAGTCTGTCCTTCTTGCTGCGGTGGGGGTCGATACCGAGTTTCGCCGCCGCCCGTAGCAGAGCGAGTTCGGTCGGATCGCCGATCCCGGTGTCCTCCGGTTTCGTACCGTCTTCCGGTTTCGTACCGTCGGGGGGTTTCGCGCCGGGAGGTTGCGCGAGTTCGGCGTTACTGCACCACACCGCCGCCGTCATCAGTTGTCCCGGCGCCGAGGTTGCCGCGGGAGGCATCGAGAGATCCTGGAAGTCCAGCACGCCCTCGTGTGTCCATGCCTGGGTGACGGTCATCCGGTTGCGCGTGAGTGTCCCGGTCTTGTCGGTGCAGATGACGCTCGTCGAGCCGAGCGTCTCGACCGCAGAGATCCGTTTGACGAGGGCGCCCTGCCGGGCGAGGAGCCGGACGCCTACAGCGAGCGCGAGAGTGATGGTCGGGAGCAGGCCCTCGGGAACGTTGGCGACGATGAGCCCGATCGCGAAGTTCAGCGAATCGGCAAGCGACAATCCGGCCAGCAGGGTGCCGAGGGGTATGAACGCGAGACCCAGCCCCACTGCCACGATGGCGATGAGGCGGGCGACCCTCCTCACCTGCTTCTCGAGCGGGCTCTCCTCATGCCCACCTCGTTGGGACAACGCCGCGATCCGGCCGAGTTCGGTGCTCATTCCGGTGGCGTACACCACCGCGGTGACTTCCCCGGTGACGCAGGTGGTGCCGCTGAATACGAGATCGCGCGCAAGGATCAACGGCACGTGACTGTCTCCGCTGTCGGTGCTCACCGGTACCGGAGTCGATTCCCCGGTCAGTGCGGAGGCGTCGATCTGTGCGGACCCGTCGAGCAGACGAGCGTCGGCGGAAACGCGATCACCCTCGGAGACGACGATGACGTCGCCGGGCACGAGTTCCCGCGCGTCGACTTCTGTTTCGTTCTCGTCGCGGATTACCCGGGCACGTTGGGGAAGGTAGGCGGCAAGTGCTTCGACGGCCTGTTCGGCGTGGCGTTCCTGTACGAACGCGAACGCGGCGTTGAGTCCGATGACCACGACGATCGCGATTGCCAGCGGCACCGAACCCGACAGTGCCGCAAGCGCGGCAGCGACCCACAGCAGCAGTGCGAGCGGATGAAGGAGTTGCCGGCTCAGGGCACGCCACCATCCTTCGCTGGAGCGGCGAACCAGTTCGTTGGGGCCGGACAGGCCGAGGCGCCGTTGTGCGTCGCGAGTGGACAGACCGGTTCGGGCCGATCTCAGATCGCGTAGCAATCGGTCGAGTGCTTCGAGTGGATCGACGGGCGCAGCGTGATCGGTTTCGCCGCTCGCTGTCTCGCTCATGTGGTCTCATCCCTGCGGCGCCGCACCGTCGCATTGCCATGGGCGGTTGTGCAATTCGGAACAGGGCTCTGCTCGAAGTGTCCTCCTGCGACGGTTCGGGCGTCGTCGAACTCGACGGATTGATTCGGGTCGGCAGCCACCTGTTGCAGGGCTGACGGAGGTGAAAGGACCGGGCGCGCCGACGTCAGCGGCGACTCTGGGTGATGTCGCGACCGATGCCTTCGGCCCAGGCGTCGATGTCGCGCCAATCCCTGGCATCGCCGTATCTGCCTCCCATCAGGCGAAAGACGACCCGTCCGAATCCGGGCCAGTCGCCGGGGGCGATCGAGCCGGCGAAGAAGCGGTGATCACGAACCTCGGCGAGCGTCCGCAACTTCTGTATCGCATCCGGTTCGGGCATCGCGCGGCGCAGATATCGCGCCACCCGCGGCGAGAGGATCGAACTGGTTGCGCCTACCGAACACACCGAGTATGCCCAGGTCGCCCGGCCGCTCGGGGTGGTCCCGAGCCGGGTGATCGCGTCGACGGCTCCGGGGAGCCACTGGCCGTTGTGAACGGCGCTGCCGAGCACGAGGGTGTCGTACTCCTGTACCGAGTCCACCTCGCTCAACACCAGTAGATCGACCTCGACCCCGCTTGTGGTGAGCGAGGCAGCGATCCGTTCGGCGATCCCGCGGGTGGATCCTTTCGCGGTGGCGTATCCGACCAACGTTTTCATGGTGGTCCTCTGTGGGGCGTCGGCGTAGGTCGCGGGGGATCGGGGCAGGACCTGCGTTTCCACGGTATCGACCGGCGCCTGTCACCGCTCGCCTGTTGCACCGGTCCCGCTTTTCTGGGATAGTTCCAGTATTGGTGTCGTTACAGATAGTACCGGCTGGTTTGCGGCCGTAAGTACCGAAGGAGAGATTCGCATGTTCAGCGCCGAGCGATCCCGCACGGTCGCGCTTCCGCCGCTGGTTCTCGGTGGGCTGCGACCGCTCTATCGGCAGATGGCACACAACCATGTGCATTCCGCGTCGTTCGAATACCTCGCCGCAGGCGCGGCGGTGAATGCTTGTGTGATCGTGGGTGCGCACGGCCCGGAGCTGAAGTTGAGTGTCCCGGACCGCGACCTCGACATCACCTTCACGATGTCGACGCACTTCCGCGTCGTACCGGCCATGACGGCCGAGACGTATCGAGCCCTGTGCGACATTGCCGCCCCGGGCGACGAACCGTCGTCCGAGATCGTCGTCGGCTTTCTTCGCAGAATCGTCGCCCGGGCGCCCGCAGTGCTCTCGCGCACACACGCCTGCGCGGCCTGAGAATCGTACAGACGAGTTCGGCCCCGATGGACAAATTCCATCGGGGCCGAACCATGCTGTGTGCCTGCGGGTTACAGACCCGGGCGCTTACCGACGGTGAGCGTGACCTCGCCGGTGTGGGCGAAGAAGTCGTTGCCCTTGTCGTCGACGACGATGAACGCCGGGAAGTCCTCCACGTCGATCTTCCAGACCGCCTCCATGCCGAGTTCTTCGTATTCGACGATCTCGACGTTCTTGATGCAATCCAGTGCCAGGCGTGCCGCGGGACCGCCGATCGAGCCGAGGTAGAAACCGCCGTGCCTGTGGCACGCCTCGGTCACCTGCTTGGACCGGTTTCCCTTGGCGAGCATGATCATCGAGCCGCCGGCGGCCTGGAACTGCTCGACGTACGAGTCCATGCGACCGGCTGTGGTCGGGCCGAAGGACCCGGACGCGAGACCTTCCGGAGTCTTCGCCGGGCCGGCGTAGTACACGGGGTGGTCCTTGAGGTACTGCGGCATCTCCTCGCCCGCGTCGAGACGTTCCTTGATCTTCGCGTGCGCGATGTCGCGGGCCACCACGAGAGGGCCCGTGAGCGACAGGCGCGTCTTGACGGGATGCTTCGACAGTTCGGCGAGGATTTCGGGCATCGGGCGGGTGAGATCGATCTTCACGGCCGCGCCCTTGCCCGTCCCGGAGACACCGGACGTCTCCGCGTCGAGCTGGCTGTCGGTGACCTCCGGCAGGAAGCGGCCGGGGTCGAACTCGAGCTGCTCGAGGAACACGCCCTCCGGAGTGATCTTCGCCTTCGCCTGGCGGTCGGCAGAGCACGACACCGCGATGGCGACCGGCAGCGACGCACCGTGGCGCGGCAGACGAACCACACGCACGTCGTGGCAGAAGTACTTGCCGCCGAACTGCGCGCCGATCCCGATCTTCTGGGTGAGCTCGAAGACCTTCTTCTCCAGCTCGTGATCGCGGAATCCGCGACCGGTCATCGCACCTTCCGTCGGCAGCTCGTCGAGGTAGTGCGCGGACGCGTATTTCGCGGTCTTGAGCGCGAACTCGGCCGACGTACCGCCGACGACGATCGCGAGGTGGTACGGCGGGCACGCCGCGGTGCCGAGCGAACGGATCTTGGCCTCGAGGAACTGCATCATCGAGTCAGGGTTCAGGATCGCTTTGGTCTCCTGGTACAGGTACGACTTGTTGGCCGACCCGCCACCTTTCGCCATGAACAGGAACTTGTAGGAGTTCTCGTGGCCCTTCGCGGTGTCCGCGTAGAGCTCGATCTGGGCCGGCAGGTTGTTGCCGGTGTTCTTCTCGTCCCACATGGTCAGGGGAGCGTTCTGCGAGTACCGCAGGTTCAGCCGGGTGTACGCGTCGTACACGCCGCGCGCGATCGACTCCTCGTCGTCACCGGGGGTGAGCACCTGCTGGCCGCGCTTTCCCATGACGATGGCGGTCCCGGTGTCCTGGCACATCGGCAACACCCCTGCCGCAGCGATGTTCGCGTTCTTCAGCAGGTCGAGAGCCACGAACTTGTCGTTGTCCGACGCTTCGGGATCGTCGAGGATGCTCGCGAGCTGCTTCAGATGGTCCGAGCGCAGATAGTGCGAAATGTCGTGCAGCGCGGTCTCGGTCAGCAGGCGCAGGGCCTCGGGCTCGACCTTCAGAAAGGTGCGGCCGTCAGGGCCTTCGACGGTGGACACCCCCTCGCTGGTCAGCAGCCGATATTCGGTGGGGTCGTCCCCGATCGGCAGCAGGTCCTCGTAGAGGAAGTCGGCCATTGTTTCTCCTGGAAGAGGGGGTGGTGTTCCGAAGACAGATTAGTCGTGCAGAATCGGCCCCCCGACGACGGGGCGTGTGACGAAGGAGTCCTTCGTGAAGGGTGTGACCCACGTCTCCGGCGCGGGAGGACGTCTCGAGATGGAAACCACGCCGTGGTTGGTCGGGCACCCGAGGGTGATGCGCATCATGCAGTCGGGCGCGCAAATTCCTTACAATGGTATGGATGCACGGAAAAATCGGAAAGAAGACTGCGTGAGCGTCCAAGCCCTTCAATTGCCCTTTTTGGCCTGGTTGTCCCGATTTCGCGCGTGGGTGGACGTCGCAGTTGTCGTAACCGTCCTGGTCGCTACGAACCTGGTGGCGCACTTTACGACCGTATGGGCATCGATCGCCACAGTTCCCATTTCCGCCGCGATCCTCGTCGTCCTGATGCGTCGCCGGGGAATGCGCTGGTCCGAACTCGGTCTGTCGCCGCGGCACTGGAAACGAGGCACGCTCTATTCGCTCGCCGCGGTCGGCCTGGTTCTCACCGTTGTCGCGATCGGCATCGCGCTTCCGTTCACCCGTCAGTTCTTTCTCTCCGAACGCTACGCAACCATCTCGGGCGCGCTCGTCGCTTCGATGATCATCATCCCCCTGCAAACCGTGATCCCCGAAGAACTCGCTTTCCGCGGCGTCCTTCACGGCACTCTCGAACGTGCGTGGGGTGCGCGCGGGGTCTTTGCAGCGGGGTCGCTGCTGTTCGGCCTGTGGCATGTCGCATCGTCCCTCGGCCTCACCTCGGGTAACGCCGGTCTGGCCGCCGTTTTCGGTACCGGACTCTGGGGACAGGTCGCCGGTGTCGTCGGCGCGGTGGTCGCGACCGCCGCTGCGGGCCTCGTGTTCACCTGGCTCCGCTTGCGCAGCGGAAGTATTCTCGCGCCGATCGCGCTGCACTGGTCGCTCAACGGCGCAGGGGCTCTTGCCGCCGCCCTCGTCTGGCAGATCTCCCTCGGCTGACAGACGGATTCGCTCCGGCAGGCCGGCCTGTTCGGCTCCGAAGTCCGGATTTGTGCGACCGCCCCGGCTAGCTCAGTCTTCCGGGTTCTCGATCCAGGAGCCGTAGGGCGGAGGCCCGTCGCTCTGGATCTGAAGGCCGAAATTCGGAGAGTGCTTCCATACGTATCCCGGCAGGACATGCTCTTCCGAAGTCGCGTTGTTCATGATCACGATGTCCCCGGTGGCACGCTGCTCGAGAGCGAAACCGTCGTCGCGTCCGTCGACGACCCACCATTTCGAAGCGCTCATGACTACAGCCTTTCGGATCTGCTCGAACACAGTTTCCGTGCCAACCGTAGCGCGGACGACACCCGGACAACACCGCTTCGAGGCGTTCGAGACGGGTCACGACCCATGCAGCGCCGCGGCCGTGGAGGCATCCGCAGGGTAGAAAGCTTCGATCGCCAATTCCGAGACCGTGACATCGAGCGGAGTCCCGAACAGCGTGGTCGTGCTCAGGAACGACAACTCGTCGTCCCCGAGGCGCAAGCGGAGTGGCACGACCAGCGAATGCGGTGCCGTCGTCGTCACGGGGTCGTCGCACGGATACTGCTCGAGTTCGTCGTGCAGGCGCGACAGCACCGGGTCGCCGGTCGCCCCGATCTGGTGACGTAACCGCTCCAGCAGGTGCGCGCGCCACTGTCCGAGATTGAGGATGCGCGGTGCGAGCCCCCGCGGGTGGAGGGTCAGGCGCAGTACGTTGACGGGTGGTTCGAGCAGATCCGGATCACAATCCGCAACCATCGACACGATGGCGTCGTTCGCGTCGATCATCGTCCAGTGACGGTCGACGACCAGGGCGGGAAACGGCTGGTGCAGTTCCAGGATCCGGGCGATCGCATCGGATACGGCCGCCAGCGGCACCTCGCCGAGCCGGTGCTCCGGATACGCCGGCGCGAGGCCCGCGGCGAGCAAGATCGAATTGCGTTCTCGCAGGGGGATCTCCAGGTGTTCGCTCAGCCTCAGCACGACATCTCGGGACGGCTGCGACCGTCCCGTCTCGACGAAGCTGATGTGCCGGGACGAGATACCTGCTCGATGGGCGAGAGCGAGCTGACTCAGCCCTCGGCGCTCCCGCCAGGTGCGCAACAACGTACCGGGCCGGATCGACTCCACGACCGTCATGCATTCGACGATAAGGCCCGCGGGAACGACAGCCATTACCTCGCGGGTAATCGCTCTATTCCATTTCTCGCGGCAAGCTCGAGGCATGACCGCATACGCCGTAGCCCACCTCCACAGCGTCGAGTTCGGAGACGCCATCGCCGAATACCTGACGAAGATCGACGACACCCTCCGCGCATACGGCGGGCGGTTCCTCGTCCACGGAACCGATCCGCAGGTGCTCGAGGGCGAATGGCCCGGCCATCTCGTGCTCATCGAATTTCCCGACCTCGAGGAGGCACGGGCGTGGTACGACTCGCCGGCGTACCGGGCGATCCTGCCGCTCAGGACCGAGAACTCGGACGGTTCAGCGATTCTCGTCGAGGGAACTCCGCCCGGGTATCGGGCCTTGGACTACCTCCACAAGGTCACCGGGCGGGTGAAGTCGGAGCAGTGAGAATCCCCGCCGCCCGAGCAGGTTCCGCGTAGGCCGCGGCCAGCGACTCCACGGTCTCGTGGGCGTTGAGACCGCTCGGGTTGGGCACCACCCAGAGGGGAGTCCCGTCGAGTGTCTCGTCCTGAAGACCCGGACGCGCCTTTCGTTTCCCGAACGCCGCGCGGTACGCCGTGATCCCGGCGACCGCGACGACCAGCGGCCGAAACTCCGCCACCACCGACGCCAGCCGTTCGGAACCCGCGCGCAGTTCTTCCGGGGTGAGTTCGTCGGCCCGGGCGGTGGCACGGGGCGCGAGGTTGGTGATGCCCACACCTCTTTCGACGAGATGGGCGCGATCGGCCTCGCTCATTCCGTCCGACGGAGCGATCGGGTGCGTGATGATCCCGGCACGAAACAGCGCGGGGTAGAAGCGATTTCCGGGTCGGGCGAAGTGCGCTCCCGTCGCCGCGGTCCAGAGACCGGGATTGATACCGACGAACAGTAAGCGGCACCCGGGTCCGACGAGGTCGGGAACAACGGCGTCACGGAATGATTCGAGTTCGGCGCGTGTGAAGCCCATCCACTCACACTATGCAACGGGTGTACTCACGCCGACGGCAGCCACGCCCCGTGCAGACCCGCCGGGACCCGGATCGGTAACCGTACCCGCGCAACCGGTCCGGCCCCCGGGTCGACTTCGGGGAACACCAGGAACCAACTCGTGAGATCGGTGAAGTCGGTTGCGATCGAGCCCCAGTACCCTGCGCCGGACGTGCTCGTGAGGTAGGCCGGTTCGCCGGGCGACAGAGTGCCGTCGCACCACACCGTGTCGGCGCCGGTTTCCACGTCGAACCAGAAGAGGGCGTCGGCCGAGCCCGACGGGAGTCGCCGCGACCCGCTGCGGCCCAGTGTGGCGACGACACGATGCCGCCCGGTCGACCGGCGGTCGTCGATGCGGGGGAACTCGATGTCGCGTTCGTGGAGTGTCGTGCGGGTGACGCCGCGGGACCCGATGGTCGCGCGCCGCAACAGCGACGGGTTGGGGCCGGCGTGCGCGGTCAACGCGCCGGGATACCGCCATTCGACGTAGTCCAGGGCCACGTCCCCGCCGGGCAGGTCGAAGGCATTGGCGGTGTGCCACATCCAGAAGGCGTCGGTGGTGAACCATCGCACGGCACCACCGTCGCGGGGGACGAGCGCGATCTGCACGCCGAGTTCGGGTCGCCACTCCAGTGGTGATCCGCCGTCGAAGATCTTCCCGAGATCGAACACCATCGGGGCCAGGACCAGCACGATGTACGTTCCGGTCAGCGCCATGTCGTGCACCATCAGAGGGCGATCCGCACCCTCGACGGGCGTGGCCGCGCGGGTGACCGCGCCGTCCGGGCCGAACACCGACCACGTCAGGTACGGCGGATCGAGCATGTAGCAGAACGCGACCATTTCGCCGGTGCGCGGGTCGATCTTGGGGTGAGCGGTCAGACCGACCGGCAACGTGCCGCCGAACGTCTCCCGCCCGAGGGTCTCGAGGTCCGTGCCGAGGGCGTACGGCGGTGCCGCTTCGGCCAGCGCGAGCGTCCGGCCGCCGTGGCGGACGATGTTGATGTCGGGAAGTTCGCGCATGGTGTTCGCGAGATCGGGTCCGACCTCGTCGGCGGCCGGGAAATACGGATCGGTGATACCGGCCCACAGGGCCCGCCCCGCCTTCTCTTCGGCCACGACCTGCGGGGTACGCACGAAACGGTTCGTATAGCGCGCTGTACCCGCGGACAGTTCGATCCGATGCACCATCCCGTCGCCGTCGATCGGGTAGACGTAGTGCCCGATGGGATCGAACCGAGGGTTCGGTCCGTTGCGAAGGTAGCTGCCTTCCAGACCGTCGGGCAGTTCCCCCACGACGTCGAGCCCCCGAACATCCACCTCCTCCCGCTGGGGCGCGAACATGCCGCACAGGTGTGAGTGGTGGGCCATGTCCACCGGGGCGGGACGGTTCATGAGATCACCTCACGCGGGGTGGGCCGGTGCGAACGGACGGTGTCCCCGTCTCGCATGGTAGGTCGATGGCACGCGCGGGGCGGCCGCTTTGCCGGCCCCCTGCTGTCTGGGCCGGTGGAGAGCGCGGCCACCGGGGCCTGTGCAGCATCGGCTAGGGTATTTTCCGACGTCCAGGACCGAAGCGCGGCCGCGTGGCCGCAACGTTAGGGGAAGGTGTGCAGCGCCGGAACGCGATCGGAAACTCCGTCCGGAACACCGGCAGCGACGAATCCGCGTTGCCGCCGTACACGGATCTCCTGTGGCCGACCCTGCAGGCGGTGATCGAGATCGGCGGATCCGGGGTGATCGAGGAGATCGACGCCGCGGTGATCGCCCGGGTGGGTCTGTCCGAGGAAGCTCAGGCCGTACTGCACGGTGACGGTCCCGGCACCGAGATCGAATACCGGATCGCCTGGTCGCGGACTTACCTCAAGGGCATGGGCCTGCTGTCGAACACTCGGCGCGGCGTCTGGAGTGTGACCGACAGCGGTCGCGCGGTCCGCGAGTCCGAGATCAAGCCCATGCAGGTCGCATACACCGCGGAGAAGCGCCGCAGGCGTCTCGTGAGGAACTCGTCTCAGGGTGCGCAGGTCGTCCCGCTCGCCGCGGCGCCGGAGGATCCCGAACTGTGGCGCGAGCCGGTGCTCGGTGCCGTCGCCGACCTGCCCGCGGAAGGCTTCGAGCGTCTCGTCACCGCGGTGTTGCGGTCGGCGGGCTTCACCACCTTGACCGTCCCGGCTCCCGGAGGACGCGTCGACGCCGACACTCAGGTGGAGGGCACGGGGATCCTGCGCGTGTCGCTGCTGAGTTTCTCGGTGTTCTTCCGGTTCGTGCGGGGCCAGGAGCACGCGGGAGCCGACGTCGTGCGGGAGTTCCGCGCGGCCATGGTCGGTCGCGGCGAGAAGGGTCTTCTGGTCTCGACCGGATCCTTCACCGACGACGCGCGCGCGGAGGCGCATCGGCACGGCGCTCCGCCGATCGATCTCGTCGACGGAGAAGGCCTGTGCGACCTGCTCAAGGAACACGGACTCGGGGTGCGCACCACGGTGCGAACGGTCGAGGACGTCGCGCTGGTGCCGGCGTTCTTCGCGGAGTTGTCGGGTCGCTGACGGCAGGGTCCGACCAGGACCTTTACCGATGTGCCCCCTGGGGCGCGTGTGAATGTGGTGCAATCCGGGGGCACCCTTCACACATTCCGAAACGAGGCGTCATGGCGTTTTCTCGTCGAGACATGTTGCGGTACGCGGCGATCGGTTCGGGCGCTGTGGTGGCGTCCGCGGTGGTGACCCCCGGGGTCGCGCAGGGCCGGGAAGTTCTCGGCACCATCGTCGACTACTCGGCCGGTGTCCCGTCGCCGGCGTCGATCCGGTCTGCCGGGCACATCGGAGCGATCCGATACGTCTCCGATCGTCGGCCGGGCGCGGAGTGGATGCTCGGGAAGCCGCTGACCGCCCGGGAAGCGGACGCCCTGCTCGACAGCGGTCTGGAAGTGGTGTCGTGCTACCAGTTCGGGAAGGCGGAGACCGCCGACTGGCTCGGCGGCTACGAGGCAGGGCGCAGGCACGCGCAGCGGGGCCTGGAACTGCATCGTGCGGCAGGGGGACCCGACGACCGCCCCATCTACGCATCGATCGATGACAACCCGAACTTCGAGCAGTTCACCACGCGGATCGTGCCCTACCTCCTGGCGTGGCAGGAAGTGGTCGGGCCGGCGAACACCGGGGTGTACGCGAACTCGCCGACCATCGAGTGGGCCTCCGCGGTGGGCCTCGGTGCCTTCTACTGGCAGCACGACTGGGGTACGCCTGCGGGCTACGTGCACCCGCGCGCGAACCTGCACCAGAAGGGCGGCGGAACCATCGACGGAGTCGGCATCGACGTCAACCGTGTCTTCACCGCCGACTACGGGCAGTGGTCGCTCACACGTCTGTAGCGGTGCCGGCCTTTCGCAGCCGCGGCGGCGGGGGAGGGATGAGCGCGGTGAGCACCAACGCGACCGCCGAGGCGATGGTCGCGACGAGGAAGGTGGTGCGGAAACCGCTGAGCGCGGGCACCACCGCGTCACCGATCTGGACGGTCATCGCGGCGAGCACCACACCGATCACCGCAGCGGCGGTCGAGGTGCCGATCGATCTCATCAGGGTGTTCAGGCTGTTCGCCGCCGCGGATTCGTGCAGCGGTACGGCGCTCATGATGAGTGCGGGCATGGCGGCGTAGGCCAGGCCGACGCCCGCACCGATGACCATCGACGCCACCACGATGTGCCACAGTTCCCGGTGCAGCAGGTAGGCGGTGAAATAGCCGATCCCCACGAAGATCACGCCGCACGCGAGGGTCACCCGCGGTCCGAAGGTAGTGGTGATCCTGGCCGATACCGGTGACAACGCCATCATGACGAGACCGCTCGGGGCGAGTGCCATGCCCGCGGCGACCATCGACTGGCCCAGGCCGTAGCCGGTTTCCGGTGGTGCCATGAGCAATTGGGGAAAGGCGAGGACATTCGCGTACATCGCGAAGCCGAGCGCGATCGACGCCAGGTTCGTCATCAACACCGGGCGGCGGGCGGAAAGCCTGAGATCGACGAGGGGCCGGTCCAATCGCAGTTCGTACCAACCCCAGCCGAGGAACACGACCAGCGATCCGCCGAGCATCCCGAGGGTGACCGGGTCCGTCCAGCCCCAGGAATTTCCCTTGGTGACCGGAAGGAGAAGCAGGACGAGGGCGACCGACAGCAGAGCCGCGCCCAGGAAGTCGAACCGGCCGGGGTTGCGTCGCGGCGACTCCGGAACGAACTTCAGCACCGCGGCGATACCGACGGCGCCCAGCACGAGCGAGGCCACGAACAACATGTGCCAGTCTGTCAATTGCGCCACCAGTGCGGCGAGCGGAAGCCCGATGGCTCCACCGACGCCCATGGTCGCGCTGATCGTCGCCATCGCGCCGGGAACGCGCTTGGGGGGCAGTTCGTCGCGCAGAATCGCGATGCCGAGCGGGATGGCGCCCACAGCGGCACCTTGAAGGGTTCGCCCGATCACCAACGGCACGAGCGTGTTCGACAGCGCGCACACCGCGGAACCGAGCACCATCATGCCGAGGCTGGCGAGCAGCATCCGCCGTTTGCCGAACATGTCGCCCAGGCGCCCACTGATCGGGGTGACGACCGCGCCGGCCAGCAGCGTGGCGGTCACCGCCCATGACGTGTTCTCGGGGGTCGCGTTCACGAGGATCGGCAGTCGCGGCAGGATCGGCACGATCAGTGTCTGCATGAGGGCGACGCCGATACCGCACATCGCCAAGACTGCGACGATCCCGGACGGTGCGGGTCTTTCCCGCGTCGGGACCGGAGTTTCGACGGCCATGCGACTCCTCGATCGGGGCCGGCGGAGATCGCGGCCGAAAACTTTCGTGCGCCGTACGAACGGACTGGCCTAACGTGTCTAGCACGGGAGTAGTGCCGATGCACAACCGCTTTCACACGATCGGCACCGTCGTCCGGCCGTCCGGGTCAGGTCTGGCAGTGCTCGTCGGGGTCGTGTTCGCCGACGGTGACGACGAGCGGGGGACGCTCACCGGGAGCACTGTGGACGCCGCGCCACGACAGCGCCGACCAGCGCGAAAGCCCGGAGAGCGCGGACCCGAGACTGCCCAGCGACCCGACCGACAGCGCGGAACATACCGATCCCGCCGACCCGACGGAGAGGATGGATCCCACGCTGCCAACCGACAGGATCGAATCGGCGGACCCGATCGAGAGGATCGAGCGCTCCGATGCGATCGACAGGATCGATCGGTGGGACAGGAGCGATCGGTTCGACAGGGGAGAGCGGGGCAGCAGGCGCCCGCGGGGATGCCGACGAGGTGACGGGCGGGCACGATGCCGGAAGGAAGCCATGATCCGGTCTACCACGGGTGGGTGGACGAAAACCGGTAAGGCATCGAAACGAACGAAGACCGCCGGGACGGATCCCGGCGGTCTTCGCGTGTGTCGTGGGGGTTTTCGGTCAGGGCACCGAGACCAGCCCCAGGGTGGGCAGGAAGCTGCACGAACGCGGATCCGCGCCTTCCTTCTGAGTGGTGATTCCACCCGACACCACTGCGACGACCTGGCCCGAGCCGGTGTCGGCGATAGCGCTCAGAGTCGCCGGGCCGTCCGGGTTGATCCGTGCCTCGTTGGTGAGCGGCTGGGTGCCGCTGCGGCCGTTGGACACATTGATCCAGCTCAGGGTGAGATCCTGTTCGCCGGAGGTAGGAGCGGTGCCGAGTGCGGTGAATACGAATCCCACCTGTCCGGCGGCCGGGCCGGGGGGAGGCAGCTGAGCCGGACCGGCAACCGCGAGCGCGCTGCCCACGGAGTCCTGCCCGTCACCGATGCAATCCTGGCCGAGCGTCGGGTACAGGAACTGCGAGATCACGACGGTGCCCGGGGCCGGAATATCGGGGCCCCCGCCGCCGCTTCCGTCGAGGAAGGTGATGACCCGCTCGAGGGTGCCCTTGAGCGACTCCGGAAGCTCGGAGTTCGCGAGCAGTTCCTTGGCCTGTGCAAGCAGGTCGTTGCCGCCCTCGGCGACGTCTGCGACGTCCGACGGGCCGGCTGCAGCGCCGACGATCGCGGGAGCGAGGGACGCGAGTGCTTCTACCTGCTCGGGGTTCGCCTGGATCTCGGGGATCAGGCGCGTCAACGACTCGATGGACAGATCGGCGGGGACCTCGAACTGGGGCAGTTCGACGAACTGGGTCAGGTCGGGTAGCGCCGGGGGCGCCGGTTGCGCGAGGGCGTGCGACGGCACCGCCAGTCCCGCAGTGGCGGCAAGTGCGCACGCTGTGAGCGCCCGCCGCATTCCTCGAGTACGAAGCACTGTTCCCCATCCTTGTCGTTGAAGCACCTGGAAGGCCTGGAAGACCCGCCGGTGCTGACGGCTCGAGGCGACACTCTATGGAGTCCCCCCTCGCAGGACAACCCACCGTGCCGAAGCCGGCTGGCTGTTGCCTTCGGGGGAGTGTAGCCACAGCGTGTTCCGAATGGTTGTACCCGGTGACGGTAACGTGTTTCTGCTGTGACTGTTGTGAGTAGAGATGAGATTGTTACTCGCGTGAAACGAGGTTTCGGGCCGCCGGGGGTTCGCCGGTAGTCTCTACTGCCGGGGTCCGGGCATCCGGTCCGGGAACGACGGGAGGCTGCACCGCGGTGCCACGACGAGTTCCTTCGCATCCGATGTTGTGGTGCGCAGCGCTGCTGGTTATTTCCGTCGCGGCACGACTGGCCTGGACGCTGTTCACACCCAACGGCATGAACCTCGTCGATCTGCACGTCTACGTCGACGGTTCGGCCGCGCTGCTTCAAGGCGATCTCTACAACTTCACCTTCAGCCGCTACACCCCGGACTTTCCGCTGCCGTTCACCTATCCACCCTTCGCGGCGCTGGTGTTCCTCCCACTGCACGTGCTGCCGTTCGAGGTGCTCGGCGTGGTGTGGCAACTGCTCACGGTCGCGGCGTTGTTCTTCGTCGTGCGCATCGCCTTCGAACTGGTGGTGGGGCCCGACGCGCGCACTCGCCCGTGGACCGCACGAGCGTTGGTGTGGACGGCCGTCGGCATCTGGACCGAACCCCTCCGCACCACACTCGACTACGGGCAGATCAACGTATTCCTGGTGCTCGGCGTCATGGTCGCGGTGCGCAGCACCCGATGGTGGTGGTCCGGGGCGCTGGTCGGCATTCTCGCCGGCATCAAGCTCACCCCCGCGATCACCGGCCTGTACTTCCTCGCGCGACGACGGTGGCGGGAAGCGATCTTCTCGGCTGTCGCCTTCGGGGCGACGGTGCTGATCAGCGTGCTCGTCCTGGGAGAGCAAGGCCGGATGTACTTCACCACCTTGTTCGGCGATGCCGACCGCATCGGTCCGGTGGGGTCGGTGTGGAACCAGTCGTTGCGAGGCGCACTGAGCCGCATCGCGGGCGAGGACGTCGGGACGGGGCTCGTCTGGGTCGTGGCAGTGGCGGTGTGCGCCGCGCTCGCCTTCGCGGCATGGCGCTCGCTCGGCAAAGACGACCTGCTCGGAACGCTGCTGGTCGTCCAGCTCCTCGGTCTGCTGGTCTCACCCATCTCGTGGGCCCATCACTGGGTGTGGGTGATCCCCATGCTGATCTGGCTCGTGTACGGCCCGCTCGCGCACCTGGCCGGAAGCCGCGTCGTGGCTGTGGTCTGGGGCGCGGTGGCACTCGTCGGCGTGCCCTGGATCCTGAGCAGCGCCCAGGACTCGATCTGGACCATCGAACGTCCTGCTCCGCTGGCGTGGCTCGGTGCGGTCTACATCGTCGGGGCGCTCGTCGTCTACGTGTGGATGATCGTGGGGGCACGGAGAGTTCGCGCTCCGGACGCCGGTCCCGGTGGGGTCAGAGGCCCTGCGATTGAGCCAGCCGGTCGATCCGACGTGCCATCTCCGGATCCGATTCGGTGATGCCTCCCGCGGAGTGCGTGCACAGCGAGTAGGTCACCTTCCGCCATCGGATGTCGATATCGGGATGATGATCCGCCTCCTCGGCGGCCTCCGCGACCTTGTCGACGAGAGCGATCGCGTCGACGAACGTCGGTGCTTCGATGGTGCGGACCAGGGAAGCACCTGCCCGTCTCCATCCGGGGAGTTCGGACAGCGCGGAGTCGATCTCACCGTCGGTCAGTAACTGGGCCATGACCCATTCTGGGACGATGCACCTCATGACCGCAACGACACCGGCACCGATGGGACACGTGGTCGCGGGTGCCGTCTTTCGCGACGGACGGGTTCTGCTCGCGCAGCGGACCCGGCCGCCCGAACTCGCCGGCCGGTGGGAGTTGCCCGGGGGGAAGATCGAACCGGGAGAAAGCGCGGAGCAGGCTCTCGCCAGGGAACTGCGGGAGGAACTAGGGATCGAGGTGCGCGGCGCCGACCGGTTCGGGCCCCCCGTGCAACTCGGCAGCGACCTGGTGATGTGCGCGTACCGCGTGGACCTGGTCTCGGGCGAACCGCGCCCTCTCGATCACGCCGCGCTGCGGTGGGTGGATGCGAAAGAACTCGAGCAGATGGACCTCGTCGAGGCGGACCGGGCGTGGCTACCCGCGCTGCGCGACATGCTGGCCGGCTGAATTCACGAGTACGGCCGGGTCACGCGGCGCGGGCCTTCTCGAGGTACTTGCGAAGTTCCTTCTTGCTCAGGTCGTCGCCGGCGACCTTCTTCATCCGCATCACGACGACCGGGCACTTCAGGCAACGGGTCTTCTTACGGCAGCACTTCTTCTTCGGCTTCAGGCCGGCGACCTTGCCCGGCTTGATCTTCTTGCCCATGAACAATCCCGCCCTCGTCGCAATATCCGCGTGTCAGGTTAGCGTGCCCTTACGGGAACGCAAGAGGCGGTTTCGGAACCTCACCGACCGACCGTAACGCTCGTATAACGGCGTATTCGCGTGTCGAATGTCACGTTCCGGCGTCGTGACCTGGCATTACAGGGAGGGCTCGGAGCAGGCGACCCCGGAAGGGCGGTAGGATGTTCGTGGCCGCAGTGCCTGCTCGGGCCGTCTCAGGCCGGTAGCGGGCGTATCGCAATCGCGTAGCGGCTTCGAACAATATGCGCCGTACGGGCGAGGTGCCGACCGGGTCCAGTGCCGTGTGGCCGCGGACAACAGCCAGGAGAGCCATCGCGTGAGCACCGCTGATTTTCGGAACGTCGCCATCGTGGCGCACGTCGACCATGGAAAGACCACCCTCGTCGACGCCATGCTGCGCCAGTCGGGCGCGTTCGCCGAACGTGCGGAACTCGTGGACCGGGTCATGGACTCCGGTGACCTCGAGCGTGAGAAGGGCATCACCATTCTCGCGAAGAACACCGCGGTGCACCGTCACCACCCCGACGGCAGCGTCACAGTCATCAACGTCATCGACACCCCCGGCCACGCCGACTTCGGTGGAGAGGTCGAGCGCGGCCTGTCCATGGTCGACGGCGTCGTGCTGCTCGTCGATTCCTCCGAGGGACCGCTGCCGCAGACCCGCTTCGTGCTGCGCAAGGCACTCGCCGCGTCGCTGCCGGTGATCCTCGTGGTCAACAAGACCGACCGTCCCGACGCTCGCATCGCCGAGGTCGTCGAGGAGAGCCAGACCCTTCTGCTCGACCTCGCCTCCGATCTCGACGACGAGGCTGCCCAGGCGGCCGAACTCGCACTCGGCCTCCCGGTGCTCTACGCATCGGGTCGCGAGGGCAAGGCGTCGCGCAAGCAGCCCGAGAACGGCCAAGCGCCCGACGCGGAGAACCTCGACGATCTCTTCGACGTCCTCATGGAGTACGTGCCGGCGCCCAAGGGCGACGCCGCGGCACCGCTGCAGGCGCACGTCACCAACCTCGACGCCTCCGCGTTCCTCGGTCGTCTCGCGCTGGTGCGTATCCACAACGGTGAGCTCCGCAAGGGCCAGACCGTGAGCTGGATGCGCGAAGTCGACGGCGAGCCCGTCGTCACCCGCGCGAAGATCACCGAACTGCTCGCGACCGTCGGTGTCGAGCGGCACCCCGCCGAGTCCGCCGTCGCCGGTGACATCGTCGCCGTCGCGGGCTTCCCCGACATCATGATCGGCGACACCCTCGCCGACCTGGAGAACCCGGTGGCGCTGCCCCGGATCACCGTCGACCAGCCCGCCATCTCGGTGACCATCGGCACCAACACGTCGCCGCTGGTCGGCCGCGTGAAGGGCCACAAGCTCACCGCCCGCATGGTCAAGTCCCGCCTCGACGCGGAACTCGTCGGCAACGTGTCGCTGAAGGTGCTCGACATCGGCCGCCCGGACGCCTGGGAGGTGCAGGGCCGTGGTGAGCTGGCGCTGGCGATCCTCGTGGAGCAGATGCGCCGCGAAGGTTTCGAGCTGACCGTCGGCAAGCCGCAGGTTGTCACCAAGCAGGTCGACGGCAAGCTGCACGAGCCGTTCGAAGAGCTGACCATCGACACGCCCGAGGAGTACCTCGGCGCCATCACGCAGTTGCTCGCCAACCGCAAGGGCAAGATGGTTCAGATGACGAACCACGGTGCCGGCTGGGTGCGGATGGAGTTCCTCGTCCCGTCGCGCGGTCTGATCGGTTTCCGTACCGACTTCCTCACCGAAACCCGCGGAACCGGCATCGCCAACGCCGTCTTCCACGGTTACGCCCCGTGGGCCGGCGAGATCCGTGCGCGCCACACCGGTTCGCTCGTGTCCGACCGGACGGGCACCGTGACGCCGTTCGCGATGATCCAGCTGGCCGACCGCGGCACGTTCTTCGTCGAGCCCGGTGCGGACACCTACGAAGGCATGGTCGTGGGCATCAACCCGCGCCAGGAAGACCTCGACATCAACGTCACGCGTGAGAAGAAGCTGACCAACATGCGTCAGTCCTCTGCCGACGTGATGGAGACGCTGGCCAAGCCCATCGAGCTCACGCTCGAGGCAGCTATGGAATTCTGTGCCGGCGACGAGTGCGTCGAGGTCACCCCCGAGATCGTGCGCGTGCGCAAGGTGGACCTCTCGGCGACCGATCGGCAGCGCGCGCGGTCGCGCGAGAAGGCCCGTAACAAGTAGCAAGTAAGTGGCGGTCCCGGCGAGCACATGCGAGCCGGGACCGTCCCGTACCACCTGTTCGACGGGAAGGAAGCCGGAGTGTTGCGTACGCGTGTCCGTCGCCGGTGGTGTGTCGGAATTCCGGCCCTCCTCGTGTCGGCGGTCCTGGCGCTGACGGCGTGCACCGCCGATCCGCCTCCGCCCATCGAACAGGCGGAGCCGACGACCCCGCCTGCTCCGACGCGGCCCCGGAGCACTGTCGTCGTCGCGATCGACAGGGTCGACACCGGCTTCAACCCGCATCTGCTGGCCGACCAGTCGCCTGTCGCCAACGCGGTCGCGGGCTTGGTGCTGCCCAGCGCATTCCGGGCCGTGCCCGATCCGGAGAACCCGGCCGGGAGCCTGTGGGTTCCCGACGAAACGGTGCTGATCTCCGCCGAGGTCACCGAGCAGGCACCCTTCACCATCACGTACCAGGTGCGCGACGAAGCCCAGTGGTCCGACAGCGCCCCGATCGCCGCCGAGGATTTCCGGTACCTGTGGCAGCAGATGATCACGCAGCCCGGGGTCGTCGATCCTGCCGGATACCGGCTCGTCGACGACGTGCGGTCGTCGGGCGGTGGCAAGACGGTCACCGTCACGCTGCGCGAACCGTATCCGGCCTGGCGCGAACTTTTCACCCATCTGCTGCCCGCCCATCTCGTCAAGGACACCCCCGGCGGGTTCCTGAGCGGGCTCTCCGAGACGATCCCGGTCTCCGGCGGCAGATTCCACGTCGAGACCGTCGACCGTGGCCGCGGCGAGGTGCTGCTCGAACGCAACGACCGCTTCTGGGGCACTCCCGCTGTTCCCGACGAAATCCTGATGCGCCGCGGTGGCAGTGACTCGCAGCTCACCGAATCGCTGCGCAGCGGCGACGCCCAGGTGGCTGAGGCCCGTGGCGGGACCGCGCTGCTCGCTCAGCTCGACGCGGTGCCCGGCGTCCGGACCGGCATCCAACTGCAGCCCCGCACCCTCGACCTGACCCTCAACACCCGTGCTCGCGAACTCGCGGATCCGCGCGTGCGCCGCGGGATTCTCGCGCTGCTCGATCCGGAACTCCTCGCTCTGGTCGGCGCTGGAACCCAGACCGGCGTGGTCCCGGCACGCGCGCAGGTCCTCGCGCCGTCCGATCCGGGTTACGCGCCGACGATGCCGCCGCGCCCGAGCAGGGAAGAAGCACTCGGTCTGCTCGCCGAAGCGGGATACGTCCCCGTCGCTCCCGAACCGGCGCCCGAAGAACCTCCCGCCCCCACCGGAGAATCCGCCACGACGACCTCGCGGGCTCCGAGCACCCCTCCCGCAGCTCCGCCGGAGGCAGACGACGACCTCCTTCTCCGCAACGGCGAGCCCCTGAACTTCGTGGTCGGGGTGCCCGAGGACGCGGAGATCTCGCTCTCGGTCGCACGTACCGCGGCCGACGTTCTGCGGGACGCCGGTATCGCCGCGACTGTCGTGGAGTTGCCGCCCGACGAGCTGTACGGCGAGTCGCTCGTCGACGGTGACGTCCACGCGATCCTCGGCTGGATGCGTGCCGGAGACGATCCGGCGACCGCAGCCCTGTCCCGCTTCGGCTGCCCGCCCGTGCTGCCGACCGTCGAGGGCGCGGCGCGCTCCACGGATCCGACGGCGGATGCACAACCCGACGAGTCTCCGGACGCCGGAGGCGAGGACACCACCACGCCCGCCGCGCCCACGTCGCCGGACGAGGACGCAGACGAACGGGAGGACGAGATTCGCGCGACGCTCGAAGCACCGAGCAACCTTTCCGGCGCGTGCGACCCCGGACTCGAGGAAGATCTGCTCGCCGCGGTACGCGGAACTGCCGACCCGCGAGAGGTCATCGCCGCCGCGCAGCCCGCCCTGTGGGCACTGGCCGTGAACCTCCCGATCCTGCAGGATCGCACCGTGGTTGCGGCCGGCCCGGACATCGACAACGTGTCACTGACCGGTTCGGTCCCGGCCGGCATCGTCGGCGACGCACACTTGTGGTGGAGGAGTAAACCGTGACAACAGATTTCGTCCAGCGGCCGAACGTCGCGGATCGCCGGCTCCTGCTGGTCCACGCCCACCCCGACGACGAATCCCTCACCACGGGCGGTGTCATCGCCCGTTACGTCGGGGAAGATGTTGAGGTCACCGTCGTGACCTGCACGCTCGGTGAAGAGGGAGAGGTCATCGGCGAGCGCTGGGCGCAGCTCGCTGCCGACCGGGCCGACCAGCTCGGTGGTTACCGGGTGCTCGAACTCAGCCGCGCGCTGGCGGCACTGGGTGTGGACGGCCCCCGCTTCCTCGGTGGCGCAGGCCATTGGCGGGACTCCGGTATGGCCGGGACACCTGCTGCCGGGAACCCGCGGGCATGGGTGAACGCCGACGAAGAAGAGGCGCTGGAAGCGCTGGTCGCGGTCATCCGCGAGATTCGCCCGCACGTCGTCGTGACCTACGATCCGCGCGGTGGGTACGGGCACCCCGACCACATCGCGGTCCACGACCGTGTCACCGCCGCCGTCGAGCTGTCCGGGACCGAGGATTACCCGGAGGCGGGCGCGCCCTGGACCCCGGCGAAGGTCTACTGGACGGTGACCGAGCAGTCGGCGCTGGACGCGGGAATCGCCGCCATCGGCGACCTGCCCGACGGCTGGCGCCGTCCCGAACCGGGGGAGCTTCCGAGCGTCGCCGACGACCGGGTGACCACCGCCGTCGACGTGTCGGCTGTGCTCGACGCCAAGCGCACCGCGATGGCTGCGCATGCGACGCAGGTGGTGCTCGCTCCGGGTGGCGGCCAGTTCGCCCTGTCCAACATGGTGGCCCAACCGGTGTTCGCCGAGGAGCACTTCGTGCTCGCCCGCGGCGAGCTCGGCCGCGTCGACGACTCCGGTCGAGAGGATGACCTGTTCGCCGGCATCGGTTAGTGTGACCTGGGTCATAGAGACTGCCGCGCAGGGGCGGCCACACGGCTGGGGGCACGATGTACAACTGGTCCGTACAGAATCAGATCGTCGCGTTCGTGGACTCGCTGCGGCCTTACGCCGATCAGATCCGCGCGGAGTACTTCGACGCGCTCTACCACTTCGCCGATCAGCAGAGTGCCCTGCTGACGATGCTCGGTTACCCTCCGGTCCCGTGAGCGCACAGGACCCGGTTACGCGGTCCCTCGGTCCGTGGCGCACTATCGTGTCATGACGGTCGATCCCGCAACCAAGCAGTCCGGTGGTCCCGTATCCGTGCCCGAACCGCGCCGGGGTGCGGTCGCACTGCTGGTGATCAGCGGTGGCCTGTGCGCAGTGCTGTCGGTGTTCTACCTCGGCCTCTACATCGGCGGGGTGCCGTTTCCCGTCGTGATCTTGCTCGCGGCGGTGATGAACCTTCTCCTGGTGGCGGCGATGCGCACCGAGACGGGCTCGTTGGGCCGCGCGGCGCTTCCGCTCGTCGCCTGGGCTGTGGTGTTCCTGCTCTGTCTGGCCGGCGGTCCGGGTGGCGACCAGGTGGTCGTCGCCGACTGGCGTCTGCTGTTGCTGCCGGTCGCGGCGCTGGCGCCGGCCGGGTTCTACCTGTTCTCGGCTCGCCTCAAAGAGATCACACGGGCAGTCCGGCCGCCCGAGCAGCGTCCCTGAGCACGTCGGTCACCATCTCCCGCGTCAACCGGCCGGTGAAGGTGTTCTGCTGACTGACGTGGTAGCAGCCGAACAGGTGCAGCGGACGCCGTGACGGCGCTGCCGGTTGCAGGACCGCGTGCGCGCCGTGCCCGAACTTCGGTCGCGGAGTGGGCACCGTCCATCCTGACGCGGACAACACAGGCAGCAACGACTGCCACCCGAAACCACCGAGCACGACGACTGCCCGCAACGTCGGTGCGAGCAGATCGAGTTCCTGCTCGAGCCAATGCCGGCACGTGTCCCGTTCGACCACCGTCGGCTTGTTCGCCGGCGGCGCGCAGTGCACGGGCGCGGTGATCCGCGTGCCGAACAGTTCGAGGCCGTCGCCCCGGTGCGTCGCGACCGGCTGCGAGGCCAGCCCCGCCTCGTACATCGCCTCGTACAGCACGTCGCCGGACCGGTCGCCGGTGAACATGCGGCCGGTTCGGTTGCCTCCGTGTGCGGCCGGGGCGAGCCCGACGATCAGCAGCGACGCGTCGTCCGGCCCGAAGCCGGGGACCGGGCGACCCCAGTACTCCTCGCCGCGGTACGAGGCTCGTTTCTCCCGCGCGACCTGCTCGCGCCACGCCACCAGACGCGGGCAGGCACGGCACTGCACCAGCTCGGCGTCCATCTCCTCGAGTGTGCCGGGGTCCGGACGGGGACGCGGGTCCGTCATCGTCGTGTCCAGGGGTCGCCGCATCCGGGAGTGACCGCGTCGATCAGCGACCAGGCCTGATCCTGGGGAATGTCGATCACCTCGTAGTGTCCGGCCCCCGCCGGTGTCGCAGCGACGACTGTTGCGAGACCCGCCCGGCGCTGGAAGAAGGATTGTCGTACCGTCCAGCCGATGATGCCATCGGCGTCCAGGCTCACCCGCTGACGATCGACCGACCCGTTGCGTGTGACGAGACGACCGGGCACGACCGCGTGGCCCAGGCCGCGGTAACGGTCCCACCCCAATGCGCACCCCGTGGCGACGGCAGCGACCGCCGCGACGATCGTCGCGGAGAGCGGTAGGGCCTGCCCGGCCACCGCGAATGCACCGATCACGACGGCAGCAACCGCGACCGCAGGCCCGAGAGCGCGTGTGTAGCGGCGGCGACGGGCCGCGGGACCGTGCGAGATCAGTGGTACATGCACCGGGAGCGGGTCGGTGAGCACGTCCGCCGCCACACGCTGCACCTCGCGTTCGGGTGCGGAGGGCAGCACCAGCGACGATTCGCCGCTCTCGGCCGCGACCCCCGTCATGATGGCGTCGAGGCGCGCGCCGCCGGCGAGCCGGAGAGCGAGCGGTTCGCGGAGATTCACCCCGCGCAGGCGTCCACGGTCGAGGGTGGAATGGCGAACCTTGACGAGGCCGTGGCCGATGCGCAGCATGCGTCCGTCGTCCGTCACCCGCAGGTTCCCGTAGAGCAGCACGTAGCGCGCGCACGCGGCAATACTCGCAACCAGCAGCACGACGAAGGCCACGACCGCGATGGAGACCACCACGCCGGCAGCTGCGAATGCCGCGACTCCACGTTCGAAACTTCCCGACTCGGCGATGCGCTCGCCGAGCCCGTACTGGAAAGCCAGGCCGACCACGGCCGCGATGCCGAGCAGGCCGGTCGTGGAGAACGGTGCGTAACGCACCCAGCGCGGGTCGAAGCGTGCGAGTTCGACCTCGGGGGACGAGGTCGCGGAGGCTCCGGCGGTCCGGGTGTCTGCGCTGCCTGGGTCGGTGCCGGGCAGGTCGGCCAGCAGTGCGGACCGCAACGCGGGCACGGAGTCTGCAGCGAGCCCGTTGAGTTCGAACCGGTTGCGGTCACCGGCGCCTGCGGCCTGCCCGGTTCCGATCTTCACCACGGCCAGGCCGAGCAGGCGATGCAGCACCCGCTGCTCGACGTCCACCGACCGGATCCGGCTGCGCGGGATCGACAGTTCCTGCCGCTGGAGCAGACCGCGACGCAACTCGACGTGCACGGGCCCCACCCGGTACGTCGTCGTGAACCATCGGGACACACCGACCGCGACGAGCACCGCGGTGGCCGCGAGCCCCCAGTACGGGTTGCCGCTGCTGCTCCCGAGCACCACGGTGCCGATCAGGACGGGAAGCAGGCGCAGCACTTCTTCGACGGGGTGGACGAGCAACATCCGGGGGTCGAGTCGGGACCACGGCGCCGATGCGTCCGGGTCGTCGCCGGAGGACAGAGCGGTGGCACCGTCGTCGGGGTCGCGACAGGGATCCGGGTCGGGGTTCATGTCGCGTCGACTCCGTCGCGACCTGCGATCTCCGTCAGGCGCGCGACGGTTTCGTCTGCGACGGCTGCGTCGAGGGCGGTGATCTCGACGGCGCCGGCCGACGAAGCGGTGGTGACGGTGACGGTCGCCAGGCCGAGCCAGCGGTCGATCGGGCCGCGCTCGGTGTCCACGGTCTGGATTCGCGAGATCGGCGCGATGCGCCGTTCCTGGATGAACCATCCGGACCGCGTGTAGACCGCCGTGTCGCTGATCTCCCAGCGGTGGACGCGGTAGCGCCACTGAGGCACCAGGATGATGTGCAGCGCCGCGAGGACCGCGGTCGCCACGGCAGCGGCGACATGCCAGACGGTGAGGCGAGGATCGATCGCCGTCCACACGACCTGTGCGACGACCACCGGCACCCACAGGAGTGCGGCGTTGATCGCCCACAGGGTCCGCGCTCGCTCGCTGGGACGCCACGCCGGGTCGGCCATCCTCACCTGCGGTGCGGGAACCGCAGCCGGTAGCGGGTTCCGCTCCTCCGGAGGCGCCGAACCCACGTCGGCGTCGCTGTCCACCATGACCCTCCAATGCTCGCCGGGGCCCCGCGGCGGCCCGACATCGTTGTCGGCATCCAGGCTAGGCTGATGCCGGAACACGAGCCCGACCCGTCGGGCAGGAACCGCACCAGGAGGATCGTCATGACCGAATCGTCGGATGCACTGGACTTCGACATCCAGCAGGGTGACGACTCCGAGGCCGACCGCATCGACCAGGCCATTCCGGTGGATGAAGAGCCCGAGGGCGTTCCGCCGTCCGACGTGCCTCTCGAAGCGGATCCCGTCGACACGTACGAGCAGCAACTCGAAGTGCCCGTCGACGACGACTACCCGCGCGAATAGACCCCGAGGTGGCATGCCGCCCCCGTGAGGCGGATGATCGGCCGATGACCGATTCCGCGAACGACACCGCGCAGTCTGCGATGCTTCCGACGCCGTCCGTGCGTCCCGGGGCGGTACCGCCGCCGGCACCTTCCGCGATACGCCGGGCGTTGCGCCGGGCGCGCGACGGCGTGACGCTCAACGTCGACGAGTCCGCGGTCCTGTTGCAGGCGCGCGGATCCGATCTCGAGGATCTGTGCGCGTCGGCAGCCCGGGTTCGCGATGCGGGACTGCTCGCGGCCGGGCGGCCCGGCACCGTCACGTATTCGCGCAAGGTGTTCGTCCCGATCACCCGGCTGTGCCGCGATCGCTGCCATTACTGCACCTTCGTGACGGTGCCTGGCAAGCTCCGGGCCGAGGGGCGGGGGATGTTCCTCGAGCCCGACGAAATCCTCGAGATCGCGCGCCGAGGCGCCGAACTGGGCTGCAAGGAAGCGCTGTTCACCCTCGGTGACCGGCCGGAGGAGCGGTGGCCGGAGGCAGCCCAGTGGCTCGAAGAACGTGGTTACGACTCGACGCTCGACTATGTGCGCGCGATGTCGATCCGGGTGCTCGAGGAAACCGGACTGCTGCCGCACCTCAATCCGGGTGTGATGAGCTGGGCCGAGATGTCCCGGCTCAAGCCGGTCGCGCCCTCGATGGGCATGATGCTCGAAACCACTTCGGAGCGGCTGTTCACCGAGAAGGGCGAGTGCCACTACGGTAGCCCCGACAAGGACCCGGCGGTGCGGCTGCGGGTACTCACCGACGCGGGCCGGTTGTCCGTGCCGTTCACCACCGGGATTCTCGTGGGCATCGGGGAGACCGTTGCCGAGCGCGCCGACTCCATTCATGCGATCCGCAAGTCGCACAAGGCATTCGGGCATATCCAGGAAGTGATCGTCCAGAATTTCCGGGCCAAGGACGACACCGCGATGCGCGACGTCGACGATGCGGGCCTGGAGGAGTTCCTTGCGGCGGTTGCAGTTTCGCGGCTCGTCCTCGGCCCCGGGATGCGTATCCAGGCGCCGCCGAACCTGGTCTCGCTCGACGAGTGCCGCGCGCTTCTCGGCGCCGGTGTCGACGACTGGGGCGGGGTCTCGCCGCTCACCCCGGACCACGTCAACCCCGAACGGCCGTGGCCGAACCTCGACACGCTCGCCGAGGTGAGCGCCGACGCCGGCTACACCCTCACCGAGCGGATCGCCGCCCAGCCGCAATACGTACTGGCAGGGCAGCCGTGGATCGACCCCCGCATCACCACACACGTGCGCGCACTCGCGGATCCCGACACGGGACTCGCCCGAGACGTGCTCCCGACGGGACTGCCGTGGCAGGAACCCGACATCGACTGGGACTCGTCCGGGCGCGTCGACCTGAACTCCGAGATCGACGTGAGCGGACGCAACACCGAGTACCGCTCCGACCTCGGGAGTGCGTTCGGCGACTGGGAAACCGTGCGCGAACAGGTGCTCGCACTTGGCGAATCGGCGCCCGTCCGCCTCGACAGCGACGTGCTGGCAGCGTTGCGCTCGGCCGAGCGCGATCCCGCGGGATGTTCGGACGACGAGTACGTCGCGCTCGCCAATGCGGACGGAGCCGGTCTCGAGGCGCTCGTCGCGCTCGCCGACCAACTGCGCCGCGACACCGTCGGCGACGACGTGACCTACGTGGTCAACCGCAACATCAACTTCACCAACATCTGTTACACGGGATGCCGGTTCTGCGCGTTCGCGCAGCGCAAGGGCGACGCGGACGCGTTCACGCTCTCGGCGCAGGAGGTCGCGGACCGCGCCTGGGAGGCTCACGTCGCCGGCGCCACCGAGGTCTGCATGCAGGGCGGTATCGACCCCGAGCTGCCGGTGACCGGGTACGCCGACCTGGTACGCGCGGTGAAGGCACGCGTTCCGTCCATGCATGTGCACGCGTTCTCGCCGATGGAGATCGTCAACGGTGTGGCACGCAGTGGCACCTCGATCCGCGACTGGCTGATCGACCTGCGCGAGGCCGGACTGGACACCATCCCCGGCACGGCCGCGGAGATCCTCGACGACGAGGTGCGCTGGGTGCTGACGAAGGGCAAATTGCCTGCCGCCGAGTGGGTGGAAGTGGTCACCACCGCGCACGAAGTCGGCCTGCGCTCGAGTTCGACGATGATGTACGGGCACGTCGACCAGCCGCACCACTGGGTGGGGCATCTGAACGTGCTGCGCGGCATCCAGGACCGCACCGGCGGATTCACCGAATTCGTGTTGCTGCCCTTCGTCCACCAGTCGTCACCGCTGTATCTGGCCGGCGCGTCGCGTCCCGGACCGACGATGCGCGACAACCGGGCCGCGCACGCCCTGGCCCGCGTCATGTTGCACGGTCGGATCGACAACATCCAGACCAGCTGGGTCAAGCTGGGTGTCGCCGGAACGCGGGCGATGCTCGAAGGCGGAGCCAACGATCTGGGCGGCACGCTGATGGAGGAAACGATCTCCCGGATGGCGGGCTCGCAGCACGGCTCCGAGAAGACCGTCGCAGAACTCGTCGCGATCGCGGAAGGCATCGGGCGCCCGGCGCGCCAGCGCACGACCGCCTACGCACCCCGCGAGGCCGACGTCACCGTTCGGTAGCCTGGCGGCGTCCGGCACGACGACGACGGCGTCGAGGGTCAGGGGACCCTGATGCACAGGCGTGCCCGCGCAACGGGGGATACTGGACCGCAGTGGTGAGCAGGCCACGAACGATGGACCGCACTGACCGGTGGACGGCCGGTGCGGTGGATCGGCGGGCAGACAGAGAGGCAGGGAAACAGCAGTGACGTACACGATTGCGGAACCGTGTGTGGATGTGTTGGACAAGGCATGTATCGAGGAATGCCCCGTCGACTGCATCTACGAGGGTGGACGCATGTTGTACATCCACCCCGACGAGTGTGTGGACTGTGGAGCCTGCGAGCCGGTCTGTCCCGTCGAGGCGATCTTCTACGAGGACGACGTACCCGACGAGTGGTCCGACTACGTGAAGGCCAACGTCGACTTCTTCGACGACCTCGGTTCGCCCGGTGGAGCCGCGAAGCTCGGCAAGGTCGCCTACGACCCGCCGTTCATCAAGAACCTCCCTCCCATGGGCGAGGAGTAGGTGTCGATCGATATGCAGACGGGCGGTGCTTCGGTGAAGCCACGCGTGCGCCGGTCGGTAGCGAGCAAACTTCCCGACTTCCCGTGGGATTCGCTGTCCGAGGCCAAGGCCACGGCGGCGGCGCATCCCGAGGGTCTCGTGAACCTGTCCGTGGGCACGCCTGTGGACCCGGTTCCGTCGGTCGTCCGTGACGCCTTGGCGTCGGTCGCCGCGGAACCGGGTTATCCCACCAATCACGGGACCGAGGAACTGCGTGTCGCGGCGGTGGCTGCGCTCGCACGCCGCTACGGCATCACCCCACTCGATCCGGCGGCGGTGCTCCCGGCCATCGGCACCAAGGAAATGATCGCGTGGCTTCCCACGCTGCTCGGACTCGGTGCCGACGACCTGGTGGTCATCCCGGAACTGGCGTACCCCACCTACGAGGTGAGCGGGTTGCTCGCCGGGGTGCGGCTGATTCGCGCCGACGGACTCAACCGGCTCGGACCCGAGGGTGCCGCGCTGGTGTTCGTGAACTCTCCGTCGAACCCCACCGGCAAGGTGCTCGGCCGCGACCACCTGCGCAAGGTCGTCGACTGGGCGCGCAGCCGGGACGCGATCGTCGTCTCCGACGAGTGCTATCTCGGCCTGACCTGGGAGGGCGAAGCCCTGTCGATCCTGCATCCGAGCGTGTGCGACGGTGACCACACGAACCTGCTCGCGGTGCATTCGCTGTCGAAGACGTCGAACCTGGCGAGCTATCGCGCCGGGTTCGTCACCGGCGATGCGGATCTCGTCGCCGATCTGCTCGAGGTGCGCAAGCACGCGGGCATGATGCTGCCGTTGCCGATCCAGGCGGCCATGACGGCGGCGTTGAACGACGACGAGCACGAAAAGATCCAGCGCGAGAAGTACCGGGCGCGTCGCGAGATCCTGCTCGCCGCCGTCCGCGATGCTGGCTTCACCGTGGACCACTCGGAGGCGGGACTGTACCTCTGGGCGACCCGCGGCGAAGAGTGCCGCGCCACCGTCGCGTGGTTCGCGGAGCGGGGCATTCTCGTCGCCCCCGGCGAGTTCTACGGACCCGGTGGCGTCCAGCACGTGCGAATTGCGCTTACCGCGACGGACGACGCGATCGAAGCGGCAGCGCGCCGACTGCGTTGAGCTCGACTCGTCTCGTGGCATCGCCGTGCGGCCAGGCCGAGGCCGGTAGATTGGGCGCGTGAGTGCATCCGGCGACGATCCATGGCTGTGGACGCTCTACGCCGCCGTCGTAGCGCTCACCGCGTTGGCCGCGATGCCGAATCTCCGCTCGTCCCGCAGCGCCGTCCGTGCAGCGTCGCGGTCGTGGTGGTGGCCACCGCCGGTGGCCGCTGTCGTGCTGTGGGGCGTCGTCGCGGTCGCGTCGGTGACGAGACTGATCGTGCCGTCGCTGGTCGAGTTGTTCCGCCGCGAACCGGTGCGAACCCGCGACGGGGGACAGTGGTGGCGGGTGCTGACCGCCGGGCTGGTCGAGGACGGCGGTGTTGCCGTGACGTTCGCGAATCTCGCGCTGCTCGCCGTGGTCGCGATCGCCGCCGTGCGGATCTGGGGCTGGTACCGCGCGGTGGCGCTCTTCGTCGTCGGGCAGGTCCTGTGGGGTCTGTTCACGACATTCGTATCGCCGTCGGTGGGTGCCGGAACCTCCGGCGCCACTCTCGCCCTGGCCGCATCGATCGCCGGGCTGTGGCCGGTGGTGGGGGCGCGGAGGCGATTGCTGCTCGCGTCGGCGGCGACCTTCCTTCTCGGGGTGGTCCTCGTGGCGCTCGACGACGCGCACGGTGTGGCGGTATTGATCGGCATGCTCCTCGGCGCGGTCCTCGGAACCGTGCTGCCCCCTCCGCGTCCCACGGTGACCAGTTCGGGGGCGCTCGGCGGCGTCGCCGGGTGACGAGTGTGCGGGCGTCACCGCGGCGTGTGGAATCCTGTCGCGTGTGTCTGCACTTCTCCGTTCGCTGAATCCCCTGGCCGTCGCCCGCGGCGACGACGTCCCCGATGCCGTCCGCATCGACGGCCACACGCTCTCCCGGAGCGACGTCCTCGGTGCCGCGACCGCACTCGCGGCGAGAGTCGCGCGGGCAGAACGGGTCGCGGTTCTCGCAAATCCCACGGCGACAACCGTCGTCGCGGTCGTCGGGTGCCTGCTCGCCGGTGTCACGGTCGTGCCGGTACCGCCGGATTCGGGTCCCGCGGAACTGGCGCACATCCTGACCGATTCCGGCGCCCAGGCCTGGGTCGGCGCTGCCCCGGACAACGAGCACCCGGACGTGCCGCAGCTGCCGGTGTTGCCGGTACGACTCCACGCCCGCGACTGGCATCACGTGCCCGAACCGTCCCCCGCCCGCACCGCATTCGTGCTCTACACCTCCGGTACCACCGGACCGCCGAAGGGCGTACTGCTCAGCCGCGCGGCGATCGCCGCCGGGATCGATGCGCTCGCCGAAGCCTGGGACTGGACGGAGCGCGACACCCTCGTCCACGGACTTCCGTTGTTCCACGTCCACGGTCTCGTCCTCGGGCTGATCGGCCCACTGCGGGTGGGCAGCCGGCTGATCCACACGGGCAGCCCGACACCCCGGGCGTACGCGCAGGCGCGCGGCACCCTCTACTTCGGCGTTCCGACGGTGTGGTCGCGCATCGTGGAGGACGAGGAGTCGGCGCGCGCGCTGAGCGGGGCCCGGCTGCTCGTCTCCGGGAGCGCACCCCTGCCGGTGCCGGTGTTCGAGAAGCTGCGGGAGCTGACGGGTCTGACCCCGATCGAGCGGTACGGGATGAGCGAAACCATGCTCACCCTGAGCACCCGTGCGGACGGGGAACGTCGTCCAGGCTGGGTCGGGACACCCGTTGCGGGAGTGGAGACACGCCTGCGCGACGAGCACGGCGCCGACGTCCCCCACGACGGAGAGAGCATCGGGGTACTCCAGGTGCGCGGTCCGATGCTCTTCGACGGTTACCTGAACCGGCCCGACGCGACCGCCGCGTCGTGGACGGAGGACGGGTGGTTCGTCACCGGTGACGTCGCCGTCGTCGACGAGGGCGGTTTCCACCGGATCGTGGGCCGGGAGTCGACCGATCTGATCAAATCCGGCGGTTTCCGGGTGGGAGCGGGAGAAATCGAGACGGTGCTGCTCGGTCATCCGTCGGTGGGGGAGGTCGCGGTGGTGGGCCTGCCCGATCCGGACCTGGGTCAGCGCATCACGGCATTCGTCGTTCCCGCCTCCTCAGGACCGGAGGTGGACGAGGACGAGTTGATAAGCTATGTTGCAGAACAACTTTCGGTTCACAAGCGGCCGCGTGAGGTGCGGGTGACGAGTGCGCTGCCCCGCAACGCGATGGGAAAGGTGCAGAAGGGGAAACTCGGGACGGACGGGCGGTGACGACGGTCCGTCCACATCTTCGTGTCACCCCGGACTAGAGAAAAACACGTCCCAGGGGTTGCGCATGCCGTGGTGCTAGGCGGATTCTCTACTCCACGGTATATAGGTTTGTTACTTCGATGGGGGTTCGAGGGATGTCTGTAACGGATCAGATCCGTGTAGCCGAGCACGGCCGGGGTGGCGGCCGTGTCGGCGAGACGCCGAAGTTCGTGGTGGACGGGAAGCCGGCGTCGGTGCCGCTGCGTGATCTGCCCGCCGTCGCACGCAAGCTTGTCGCACATTTCGCCGACAATGTCGCACCGTGCTCCCTTCGGCCCGGTGAATCGCTGCGCGGTGACGTCACCGAGGTGACGGTCCGCTGCCTGCGCATCGCGATCCATCTGCTCGACGCCGGAGAACTGCCGTCCGACTCCGACCTCGCGGACCTTCGCAGCAGCGCCGCACAGTGGGCGCGCGCGGGGTTCCGTCTCGAATACATGCTGCGGATCTACCACGAAGGCATCCGCCTGGGCTGGGAACTGGTCACCGAACGGGCACGCGAAGGCGACGTCGCGTCGGTCGCCGATGCGTCACGGCTGTGGATGGCCCTGCTCGAGAAGGTGACCGTCGCCGCGACCACCGGGTTCGTCGCCGAACTCGACGCCATCCGCCGCGAGCGTGATGTCGCCGCGCAGGAACTGGTCACCGCGCTGCTCAGCGGGCAGGACGCCGCCTCGGTGGCGCAGCGTTCCGGTCTCGAACTCGCCGACGGGTACACAGTTCTCGCGGTGTCGCTCGCGCGGCACCCCGACGAGCGCAATCCCCATGTCCGGCCCGAGGTCGTCGCCCGCCGCACGCTGCGTCGCGTCGAGATCGAACTCGAAACGCTGTGTGAGGGTAAGCATCTTGCACTGCTCGGACCGGAGGGCGGCACTGTTCTGCTGCCCGGATCGTCCGCGACCGCGCTCGTCGACGAGTTCCGTGAGCGGATCGGCACCGTCGCCGGGGTGGAGGTGACCGTCGCTCTCGTCCACGCGGAGGTGCCGGAGATCCCCTCGGCTGCCAAGCAGGCACACGAACTTCTGGACCTGGTGCGTCGCCTGGGCCGGCCGGCAGGTGCCTACAGCATCGCCGACCTCGCCCTCGAGTACCAGCTCACCCGGCCCGGCCCGGCACGCAAACATCTTGCCCGCGTGCTCGAACCGCTCGACGACGCCGCCGAACTCGTCGAGACCCTCGAGACCCACATCGCGCACGACCTGAGCCGACAGCTCACGGCGCGCACGTTGCACGTGCATGCCAACACCGTCGACTACCGCCTCAAGCGGGTCGCGCAGCTCACCGGTTTCGATCCGACCCGGCCGTCCGGGCTGAGGCAGCTCCAGGCCGCGCTGATCGCCCGCCGACTCGAAGGGCTGTATCCCGAGGCGAGCTGAATCCTGAGGCGAGCCGACCTCGCCGTCTCGTCACGCATCCGAAGTTCACCCGATACCATGTGGCCAAGTTCACACGTGTCGGGGCTGATGGATGATCGTGGCGGGAGGGGAACACGTGGGGGACGAATCCGGCGCGTCGGCGCCGCGGCGGGGATCCGATCGCGCTCGATCGGTTCTGGTGGGCCTCGTGGTGATCGCACTGGCCGTCGCGGCGTTGGCGTTCGTGTCCGGGCAGTGGGGCCTGGGCTGCTCCACGACCGACGAGTACACGCTCGCCGTGGCGCCCGCCCTGGCTCCCGCGGTCAGGGAGGCGCTCGCTCGCGCCGACACCGGATGCGCGGTCTTCGGAGTCACCGCGGAGGAACCAGGCGAGGTCGCGTCGAGGCTGGGCACCGGCGCAGGCGCGCCCGACCTGTGGATCCCCGAGGGCGGATGGTGGGCACAGCGTGCCCAGGACGACGCTGCCGGGTCGGTACGCACGCTCTCGTTTCCGGTGGCTACATCGCCGCTGGTGCTCGCGGGTGCCCCCGGTGCGGTGCCGGTCGCACCCAATTGGCGGTCGGCTCTCGCGGTCTCCGACCTGAACCTGGGCAACCCACTGCGTGCGGGTACGGCGTCGGCGGCGATCCGGGCCGCGTTCGCGGAAACCGACGGCGACACCGTCGCCGTCGGAACGGTGCGTTCGGTGCTCGCGGTCCTCGCCCAGCGCGAGGGGGCTCGTAAGGCAGAGTCGCCGACAGGACAGGTGGCGCTCGACGAGACCACGGGCGACGACGTCACCGTGACCACCGAGCAGCAGGCCCAGTTGTACCGCCGGACCCGGGAGCGGGATCTCGAGGTGTGGATCCCGGCGAACGGCACCGTGATGGTCGACTACCCGGTCGTGGTCACCGCGCCCGATCCGGACCGTAACGCACGTGCGTCGCGGACCGGGGCAGCCCTGGCCGATGCCCTGAACTCCGCGGACGCGCGGGCGATTCTTTCCCGCGAGGGCTTCCGGGACGGCGTGGGACACGCCCTGCCCGATGTTCGTGGCTTGGGAACGGTCCCGGTGCTGGAGTCGCAGGATGACTCCGTCGTCGAGGAGGCGCTGCGTACCTGGAGTCTGTTCGCATTGCCGGTGCGCACCCTGATCGCGGTGGACGTGTCGGAGTCGATGCGACGGCCGGTCGACGGCACGACCCCGCTCGGGCTGGTCGCGCAGGCCGCGAAGGCCGCCGCCGACGTGTTCCCGGACAGCGTGTCCGCGGGTCTGTGGATGTTCGCCAGCGACATCGGCGTCCGAGGGCGCGACTACGTGGAGATCGCGCCGATCCGCCGCTTCGACACGGTCGCCGGGGGTGAGACCCAGCGTGAGATCGTCACCTCGCTCGAGGAGCGGGTCCCGGACTCCACCGGCTCCGGTACCGCGCTCTACGACACCGTTCTGGAGGCGTACCGCACAGCACAGGCCGGGTACGACCCGAGAGCCGTCAACAGCGTGATCGTGGTGACGGACGGAGCGAACGAGAACCCACGGGGGATCGGCAAGGACGAACTGCTCGCGACCCTCGGCGAGCTGCACGACCCGGCCAGGCCCGTACCCGTCGTGACGGTCGGGGTGACGGACGACGCCGACGGCGACGCTCTCGCCGAGATCTCGGCGGCCACCGGTGGCTCGAGCTATCTCGCGTCCGACATCCCCGAGCTGGCCCAGATTCTCGTCAGTGCTCTGGCAGACCGGAGCCGTCGTTGACCCGCGCGTCCTGCCGGCGATGCCACAGGAATCCGAGAGCCGTGATGAACAGGAACAGCACGAAGGTCGCCGCGAGCTGGGCGCGGGCGCTGCTGTCGGAGAGCATCAGGGCGATGAACCCGACCAGCATCGCGAGGGTGAACCAGCTCAGGTAGGGGAAGAACCACATACGCAGGCGCAGCGTTCCCTCCTCCTCGAACCGGCGCCGCAACCGCAGGTGCGCGACGACGATGAAGATCCAGATGGCGAGCAGCGCCGACCCGACGGCGTTGAGCAGGATCCCCAGAATCGTGTCGGGGAGCAGCCAGTTGAGCAGGACGCTCACGAAGCCGAAGAACACCGACAGCAGCACGGCGTTGCGGGGAACGCCGCGGTGCGTGAGCTTGCCGAGGATGGCCGGCCCGTCGCCGCCGCGGGCGAGCGAGTATGCCATCCGCGAGGTTCCGTACACGTTGGCGTTGAAGGCCGACAGCAGGGCGATCACCACGACGAGTTCCATGAACCCGGAGGCGTACGGGAGGCCCGCCTCGTTCAGCACCGCGATGAACGGCGAGGTTTCGCCGCTCGTTGTGGTCCACGGCAACACGAGCACCATGATCGAGATCGCGCCGAGGTAGAACAGCGTGATGCGCCAGACCACCGTGCGCACCGCCACCGCGATGGACCGTTCCGGGTCCTTGGATTCGGCCGCGGCGATGGTCACGATTTCGATGCCACCGAATGCGAAAGCGACCGCGAGCAACCCGGCTGCGATACCCGCCATGCCGTTGGGCGCGAAACCGTCCCCGTCGCCGAGCAGGTGCGTCGTCCCCACCGGCTCGGTGCCCGGGAGCAACCCGAAGACCAGCAGAACGCCGATGACCAGGAATCCGATGATGACCCCGACCTTGAGAGCCGCGAACCAGAACTCGAACTCACCGAAATTGGCTACCTGGGCGAGGTTGACGACCGCGAAGAAGGTCACGAACACCAGCGCGACCACCCATTGCGGGACCCCCGGCAGCCACGACTGCACGATGGCCGACGCGCCGGTGATCTCCACGCCGAGCACCATGATCAACATGAACCAGTAGAGCCAGCCCATGGAGAACCCGGCCCAGCGGCCGATGCCGATGCGGGCGTAGTGGGAGAACGACCCGCTGATGGGCAGCGCAGCACCCATCTCGCCGAGCATCCGCATCACGAAGATGACCATGATGCCGGCGAGGATGTAGGAGACGAGCACGGCCGGGCCGGCGGCCTGGATGCCGACACCGGACCCGAGGAACAGTCCGGCGCCGATCGCCGAGCCGAGCCCCATCATCGTCAGATGCCGGACTTTGAGCCCGCTCCCGAGATCCTCCGGCGTGTCCGTCTGTGGGGCTTGACTCACGGTCTTCCTCAGTCGTTCGCGTGCAGAGCGGCATTCAGTTCGACGCCGCTGCCCTTGTTGGACACGACCTCGACGGCGCCGCTCACAGAGTTGCGGCGGAGCAGCAGGTTCGACGCCCCGCTGAGTTCCTTGGCCTTGACGACGGTGCCGTCCGGGCCGGTGACCTTGGTACCCGCGGTGACGTACAGGCCGGCTTCGACGATGCAGTCGTCGCCGAGCGAGATGCCGACACCGGCATTCGCGCCCAGGAGGCAGCGCTTGCCGACCGAGATGACTTCCTTGCCGCCACCGGAAAGGGTGCCCATGATCGAGGCGCCGCCGCCGATGTCGGAGCCGTCGTCGACGACGACGCCTGCGGAGATGCGGCCTTCCACCATCGAGTTGCCGAGAGTGCCGGCGTTGAAGTTCACGAAGCCCTCGTGCATCACGGTGGTGCCGGACGCGAGGTGCGCGCCGAGGCGCACGCGGTCGGCGTCGGCGATGCGGACACCCGACGGCACGACGTAGTCGACCATGCGCGGGAACTTGTCGACGCCGTACACGGTGACCGGTCCGCGGATCCGCAGACGCGACCGGACGGTCTCGAAGTTCTCTACCGCGCACGGGCCGTAGTTGGTCCACACGACATTGGCGAGCAACCCGAAGATGCCGTCCATGTTCTGCCCGTGCGGCTTGACCAGGCGGTGGGAGAGCAGGTGCAGGCGCAGGTATGCGTCGTGGGCGTCGACCGGAGCCGCGGACAGATCGGCGATCGTGGTCCGCACGACGACCTGGTTCACATCCCGGGCTTCGTCGGTTCCGGCAACCAGAGCCAGGTCCGACGGAATGTCGGTGCCCTCGAGCCGGGTCGTTCCGGTTTCTGTGTATTCGCCCAGCGTGGGGGCCGGGTACCAGGTGTCGAGAACGGTCCCGTCAGCCGCGATGTTTGCGATGCCTACTGCTGATGCTCCGTGTGCACTCACGGTCGAGAATCGTACTTGAGCCTCGAATCGGGACGATCAGGCCCTGGGAGAAACCGCACTCGGTCCCAGCAGCGGGCACCGTCCTCCGTATCGTTCACGTATGGCCGTACCGCACCTGGACCTGCATGCCGACCCCATCCGGCTGACCGCCGCCCTCGTCGATATTCCGAGCGTGTCGCAGGACGAGACGCTGATCGCCGATGCGGTGGAGAAGGCGCTCCGCGAGCAGACGGACGGATTCGAGGTCGTGCGCAGCGGCAATTGCGTGCTGGCCCGTACCGACCGCGGCCTGGGAAGCCGCGTGATGCTCGCCGGGCACCTCGACACCGTGCCGATCGCCGACAACGTGCCGTCCCGCCTCGACGGCGACGTGCTGTGGGGCTGCGGTACGTCGGACATGAAAGCCGGCGACGCGGTCTTCCTGCATCTCGCGGCGACGATCACCGACCCGGCACACGACCTGACTCTCGTCATGTACGACTGCGAGGAGATCGCGGCGAAGTACAACGGTCTGGGCAGGATCGAGCGTGAACTGCGCGACTGGCTGGACGCCGACGTTGCGATTCTCGGTGAACCCACAGGCGGGGAGATCGAAGCCGGCTGCCAGGGCACCCTGCGGGTGCGGATCACGACCGACGGTGTCCGGTCGCACTCGGCGCGGTCGTGGCTCGGAGACAACGCGATCCACAAGCTGGCGCCCGTGCTCGACCGGCTGTCGCGTTACGAGGCGCGCTCGGTCGACATCGACGGTTGTGTGTACCGGGAGGGCTTGTCGGCCGTGCGGATCGGCGGCGGGGTCGCGGGCAACGTCGTACCCGATGCGGCCGAACTCGACGTGAACTTCCGGTTCGCGCCCGACCGGAGTCCCGACGAGGCTCTCGCGCACGTCCACGAGGTCTTCGCCGGCCTGCCGATCACGATGGAAACGACCGACATGTCACCGGGCGCGCTTCCGGGGTTGTCGCATCCGGCGGCCGCGGCGCTCGTGGAGGCGGCCGGTGGCCGGTTCCGGGCGAAGTACGGATGGACGGACGTGTCGCGCTTCGCGGCGCTCGGTATCCCCGCGGTGAACTACGGCCCCGGCGACCCCAACCTCGCCCACAAGCGGGACGAGCACGTCGAGGTGCAGCGCATCACCGATGTCACCGCCGTCCTCCGCAGCTATCTGACGCGATAGCGTTGGGTCATGCCCGGCGATACCTCTTCCGCCTCCGATGATCGATTCGGCTCCCGCGACGACGTCGTCCAGCGGGGGCCCGTCCAGCTCCGCGGGGATCGTGCCCGCGACACGACGACCCGCGACCAGCGGTTGCTGGACCGCAGGGGCCCGTCCGACTGGGTCCATACCGATCCGTGGCGTGTGCTGCGCATCCAGAGCGAGTTCATCGAAGGTTTCGATGCTCTCGCGGAGGTGCCGCGCGCGGTGGCGGTATTCGGTTCGGCGCGCACACCCGTCGACCATCCCGACTACGAGATCGGCCGCAGGCTCGGTGCGGCACTCGTCGAGGCGGGATACGCGGTGGTCACCGGTGGTGGCCCCGGGGCGATGGAGGCGGCGAACCGAGGTGCGTGCGAAGCGGGCGGGTTCTCGATCGGTCTCGGCATCGAGCTTCCCTTCGAGCAGCGTCTCAACGAGTGGGTCGACCTCGGCCTGAACTTCCGGTACTTCTTCGCCCGCAAGACGATGTTCGTCAAGTACTCACAGGCGTTCGTGTGCCTGCCCGGTGGTTTCGGCACCATGGACGAGCTGTTCGAGGCACTCACCCTCGTCCAGACCGGCAAGATCACCCGCTTCCCGATCGTGTTGTTCGGCTCCGGCTACTGGTCGGGTCTGATCGAGTGGATCCGGGCCACGATGGTCCGTGAGGGCAAGATCTTCGAGCCGGACCTGGATCTGCTGTCGGTGACCGACAGCGTCGAGGAGGCTGTGCAGATCATCCGCGAGGCCCACCGGGGTGATGAGGAAGGCATTCTGTACGGGGAGGAGACGTCGTGGTGAGTGACTCAGGGTCGGTCTCGGTGTGTGTGTATTGCGCGTCGGGGCCTGTGGACCGCAAGTATCTGGAGTTCGCGTCGGATCTGGGCACGGCGATCGGACGACGAGGGTGGCAGCTGGTCTCCGGTGGCGGCAACGTCTCGATGATGGGGGCGGTCGCCGAGGCGGCTCGTGAAGCGGGCGCCCACACCGTCGGGGTGATCCCCAAGGCGCTCGTTCACCGCGAGGTGGCGGATGTCGATGCGGACGAATTGATCGTCACCGACACGATGCGGGAGCGGAAACGCATCATGGAGGACCGTGCGGATGCGTTCGTGACGCTCCCCGGCGGCATCGGCACGCTCGAGGAACTGTTCGAGACATGGACCGCCGGATATCTGGGTATGCACGAGAAGCCGGTCGTCATGCTCGACCCGTTCGGGCATTTCGACGGGTTGCTCACGTGGCTCGAGTCGATGGTGGACACGGGCTTCGTGGCGCGACGCGCGCTCGACGGGCTGTACGTCACCGCCGATCTCGAGGACGCTCTGGATCGATGCGCGGGATCACGCCGGGAGGACTGAGGGACCGATTCACGCACTCGTTCCCTACTCTCCGGTAAGTTCGGAGGGCGTTGCCGCCGTTCGTCCGACCCGACCCGACGTCGCAGTGAGGATCCGCCCGTGAAAAACGCCGCCCCCGAGCGTGAATCGACCGTCTCCCTCCCCAGCCTGGTCGCCCAGTTGCCCTCGATGCTGCCCGACCTGCCGAGTCTGTTGCGCGGTGCGGTGGGAATGACCCGCAAGCCGAGTGCCCGGGAGACCATCGGGTCGGTGTTCCAGAAACTGGCCGAGCGCCGTCCCGACCATCCGTTCCTGCGGTTCGAAGGCGACACCCTGACCTACGGCGACGCCAACGCAAAGGTCAACCGTTACGCCTCCGTTCTGACGGCCGAGGGCGTCCGGACCGGAGACGTCGTGGCGATCCTCATGGAGAACAAGCCGGAGGCGCTTCTTCTCGCCCTGGCGACCGTCAAACTGGGCGCCGCCGCGGGCATGCTCAACAACAACCAGCGCGGAGACGTGCTCGAGCACAGCCTTTCCCTGCTCGACAGCAAGGTCCTGGTGGTCGACGAGGAATGTGCGGAGGCACTCGAGACGATCGACGGCGAACCCCAGGCCGGGACGGTGCTGGGCATCGCCGAACTCGACGCGCGCGCAGCAGACGCGGACTCGTCGAATCCCGCGGTGACGGAAACACTTTCGGCGTCCGAAATTGCGTATTACATCTTCACTTCCGGAACCACCGGTCTGCCCAAGGCCAGCCGGATGTCCCACTTCCGGTGGCTCAAGTCCATGTCCGGACTGGGCAGCCTCGGCGTGCGTCTGCGCCGTAACGACACCCTCTACTGCTGCCTGCCGCTCTATCACAACAACGCACTGACGGTCGCGTTGTCGTCGGTGCTCGGCTCGGGTGCGACCCTCGCGCTGGGCAAGAAGTTCTCGGCGTCGAAGTTCTGGGAGGACGCCGAACGCAACGGGGCGACGGCGTTCATCTACATCGGTGAGATCTGCCGGTATCTCCTCGGCCGGCCCGAACGCCCGGACGACCGTGACCACGGCATCCGGCTGATGGTCGGCAACGGTCTCCGCGCCGAGATCTGGGACGAATTCACCGAGCGTTTCGGCATCGACCGCGTTGCCGAGTTCTACGGCGCGAGCGAATGCAACATCGCCTTCATCAACGCGCTCAACCAGCGGCGCACCGCGGGGGTGTGCCCGCTGCCGTACGCGGTGGTCGAGTTCGACCCGGAGACGGGCTCTGCGCGCCGGGGGGAGGACGGCAGGCTGGTGCGCGTCTCACGCGGTGAGGTCGGGCTGCTCCTCGCGAAGATCACCGACCGCTCACCGTTCGACGGGTACACCGACCCCGACGCCACCGAATCCAAGCTCGTCCGGGACGCATTCCGCGACGGGGACACCTGGTTCGACACCGGCGACCTCGTCCGCAGCCAGGGCTGGATGCACGTCGCCTTCGTCGACCGGCTCGGCGACACCTTCCGCTGGAAGGGCGAGAACGTCGCCACCACCCAGGTCGAGGGTGCGATCTCCGCGCACGCATCGATTTCCGGCGTGGTCGTGTACGGGGTAGAGGTGCCGGGTGCGGACGGACGTGCGGGAATGGCTGCGGTGACGCTGGAGGAGGGTGTGGACTTCGACGGCGGAGCACTGGCAGACATCCTGCACCGCACCTTGCCGGGTTACGCGGTGCCGTTGTTCGTCCGCGTCGTCGAGGAACTCGAGTACACGACGACGTTCAAGAGCCGCAAGGTCGACCTCCGTGAGCAGGGCTACGACGACATCGGATCGGACGAGCTGTACGTCCTGGTGAGCAAGAGCGAAGGCTTCGCCCCGATCTTCGAGGGATACGTCGACGGTGTGGCACGGGGAGACCTGCCGAAGCCCTGAACCGGGCGGACGCCGACCGGCCGGATTCGGTGCCCGTGTCAGGATGAAGGCATGAGCGGCTCCGCTATCGACAGTTCCGAGCATCCGCCCGTCACACCCGGCCACGACGTCGCGGCCCCTCCCGGGCCCGTATCGCCGACCCTGTGCGGGCGTCCGGTGGCGACCGACCGCGCGCTCGTCATGGCGATCGTCAACCGCACCCCGGACTCCTTCTACGACCGCGGAGCGACCTTCAGCGACGACGCGGCGCTCGCCGCCGTCGACAGGGCCGTCTCCGAGGGGGCAGACATCGTCGATATCGGCGGAGTGAAGGCCGGGCCGGGTGAGGTCGTCGACACGGCCGAAGAGCTCCGCCGCGTGGTTCCGTTCGTGGCAGCGATCCGGGAGCGGTACCCGGAGGTCCTCATCAGCATCGACACGTGGCGCAGTGAGGTCGCGCGTCGTGCGGTGGCGGAAGGCGCCGACCTCGTCAACGACACGTGGGCGGGCGCGGACCCGCAGCTCGTCGAGGTCGCGGCCGAACTCGGCGCGGGCATCGTGTGTTCGCACACCGGAGGCGCGATCCCGCGGACCCGGCCCCACCGAGTCCGCTACCGGGACATCGTCGAGCAGGTGGCCGAGGAAGTCGTCGCAGCCGCGGAGAACGCGGCTCGGACGGGCGTAGCGACCGATTCGATCCTCATCGATCCCACCCACGATTTCGGGAAAAACACCTATCACGGACTCGCTCTGTTGCGGGGCGTGGAAGTTCTTGTAAACAGCGGGTGGCCTGTGCTTATGGCACTGAGCAACAAGGACTTCATAGGCGAGACTCTGGGTGTCGAACTCGAAGACCGGTTGGAGGGCACCTTGGCAGCGACAGCATTGGCCGCAGCAGCAGGAGCAAGAATGTTCCGGGTACACGAGGTCGCGGCCACCCGCCGGGTGGTCGACATGGTGGCGGCGATCGCGGGCACACGTCTGCCTGCCCGCACAGTGAGGGGGCTGGCATGAGCGCACCGACTCGCATCTGGACCGAGGCGAACAGCTGGGACCAGCCGACCTGGACCGTCGGCGAACTCGAACGGGCGAAGGCCGGCCGCACCGTGACCGTGGTGCTGCCCGCGCTCGACGAGCAGGAAACCGTCGCGGGCGTGGTCGACACCATCTATCCGCTTCTCGGCGGGCTCGTGGACGAACTCGTGGTGCTCGATTCCGGATCGACCGACGAGACCGCGGTGCGGGCGCGTGCCGCGGGAGCGCGCGTGGTTTCGCGCGAAGAAGCGGTGCCCGGACTGGCTCCGGCACCGGGGAAAGGTGAAGTGCTGTGGCGGTCGCTCGCGGGCACGTCCGGTGACATCATCGCCTTCGTCGATTCGGACCTGATCAACCCCGATCCGGCGTTCGTGCCGAAGCTGCTCGGACCGCTGCTGCTCGGCGACGGAATCCATCTGGTGAAGGGCTACTACCGTCGCCCCCTGCAGGTTCGCGGCGGGGAGGATTCGAACGGGGGAGGACGCGTCACCGAGCTGGTGGCCCGGCCGCTCCTCGCGGCTCTGCGACCTGAGCTGACCTGTGTGCTCCAGCCGCTCGGCGGCGAGTACGCCGGAACCCGGGAGCTTCTCGAAGCGGTGCCGTTCGCACCGGGCTACGGGGTCGAGATCGGTCTGCTGCTCGACACCTACGACCGCCTCGGGCTGAATGCGATCGCCCAGGTCAATCTGGGGGTGCGGAAACACCGCAACCGGCCGCTGTCCGAGCTGGGGGCGATGAGCCGCCAGATCGTCGGAACCATGCTCGGAAGGTGCGGTATCCCCGATTCGGGGGCACCGCTGACCCAGTTCCTGGTGGAGGGCGAGTCGTTCGTGTCGTTCGACACCGAGGTGAACCTCGAGGACCGCCCGCCGATGAGCACCATCACCCGCTGATCTTCCGTCCCGGCCCGTCGACGTCGATGACGTCGGCGGGCCGTGCCAAGATCGGTGCATGGTGACGGTTCTTCTGTACGTGGTCGTCATGGTGGTCGTCGGCGCCGTGCTGTTCTTCATCGCGTCGTCGGTGTTCGGCCGGAGCGAGGTTCTCGCACCCATCCCGCCGGGCACCACCACGACCGTGCTCCCGGCCACCGACGTCACAGGTACGGATGTCCGCGACCTCCGCTTCCAGCAGACGTGGCGGGGTTACAAGATGAGCGAGGTCGACTGGGCACTCGACCGGCTCGCGCGTGAGATCGACGAGTTGCGCGCCGAACTCGCGCGAACCGGCCAGGAGACCGAAACTGCGCCCGGCCCGGTGGCCGGCCCCGACGACTCCGGTATCGAGAACGACTTCGAAGCCGAGTCAGAGAACGACTTCGAGTCCGTTGCCGAGAAGGACTTCGAGGCCGAGGAGCCCACGGAGGAAGTGCGCATCGTCGAACGGGCCGCTGCCGAGCGCCGGGCAGCCGATAGACCTGCTGCCGAAAAGCCGGCTGCCGAAAGACCTGATGTCGAAAAGTCGGCTGTCGAACGGCCGGAAGAGCAATGACCGCCGACGGCCTCGTACGGTGCCCGTGGGCGGTGGACGCTCCCGGCAGCACGATCTACCGCGACTATCACGACGCCGAGTGGGGACGCGAGTTGCACGGCCGCGACGCGCTCTTCGAACGGATTGCGCTCGAGGCGTTCCAGTCGGGCCTGTCGTGGCTGACCGTTCTGCGCAAGCGTCCGGCGTTCCGGGACGCGTTCGCGGGGTTCGATGTCGACGCCGTCGCGCGGTTCACCGAGGCCGACGTTCAACGGTTGCTCGGCGACGCGAACATCATCCGGAACCGCCGCAAGATCGAGGCCACGATCGCCAACGCGCAGGCGATTCTGGAGCTGCCGACCGACCTCGACACACTGCTGTGGTCGTTCGCACCGGCGCGGCGCGCGCGACGTCCGAAAAGTGTCCAATTCGTTCCGGCGGTGACCGAGGAGTCGTCCGCGATGGCTCGGGAGCTGAAGCGTCTCGGACTGCGTTTTGTGGGCCCCACCACGGCATATGCGTTGATGCAGGCCACCGGAATGGTCGATGATCACCTCGCCGGGTGCTGGGTGGCGAAGGCGTTGGACGGGGGATGACCGGGCCGTACGGCGGAGTCAGCTACCCGGCGCAATCCGCAATAGGGAAGAATGGGATGGCGCGCACCATCGATGTCGGCGGTGCAACCACACGGTAACCCACGCGCCCGGCGGTCGGGTGCAGATTTGGAGGGAGCAGAGGATGGCGGCCATGAAGCCCCGGACCGGGGACGGTCCCCTCGAAGCAACCAAAGAGGGACGAGGAATCGTCATGAGGGTTCCACTCGAGGGCGGCGGACGTCTGGTCGTCGAGCTCACGCCGGAAGAGGCTGCGGCCCTAGGCGACGAACTCAAGAGTGTCACCAGCTGATCGGCCCCTCTTCGGGCAACCCGGGCCCCGCGCTCCTCGGCGTGCGGGGCCCGGAGCTGTCCGTACCGGGACCCGTTGAGGAGCTGCCGTGCTCGACACCGTGATCGACCTCCTCGCGTGCCCGCACTGCCACAGTGCGATGGATCTGGACGATTCCACCGTGCTGTGCGAACTCGGGCACAGCTTCGACGTGGCGCGCCAGGGCTACGTCTCCCTTCTCACCGGCACCGCAACCCCCTTCACCGGCGACACCGCCGACATGATCGCGGCGCGTGCCGACTTCCTCGGCGCGGGGTACTACGACGCCGTCCGCGAGGCGGTGGCGTCCGCGTGCAGCAGTGCGTCGGAGGAGGACCCCCGCATCCTCGAAGTCGGTGCCGGAACCGGCCAGTACCTCCAGACCGTGCTCGACGCCCTGCCCGGCGCCCGAGGAATCGGCCTGGACGTGTCCAAGCCCGCGGTCCGGCGCATCGCGCGTGCCCACCCGCGCGCGGGTTCGGTGCTCGCCGACGTCTGGCGGCAGCTACCGGTGCGGTCGGGATCGCTCACTCACGTGCTGTCGGTGTTCGCGCCGCGAAACGCTGCCGAGAGCCATCGTGTTCTCGTGCCCGGCGGCGCCCTCGTCGTGGCGTCGCCCACGACGGAACACCTGCGCGAACTCGTCGCCCTGCCAGGCATGGTGAGCGTCGACGACCGCAAGACCGAACGGTTGTCGGCGGCGCTGTCGGGCCTGTTCGAGCGGACCGCGCGCACCCCCGTGCAGTTCTCCGTGGCGCTGCCACGACCGGCGCTCGCGCACCTGGCGGGGATGGGCCCGTCCGCACATCATCTGACCTCTGCGGAACGCACCGCGTTGCTCGCGGCGCTCCCGGACCCCTTCGACGTCACCGTGTCCGTCGTGGTCTCGACGTGGACGCGGCGGGACGACGTGACTCCTCCTGTGCCCGACGCGCACTCCACCGTCAGCGGCGGTTGACCACGTCCTGATAGACCGTGAGGGTCTGCCGGGCGATCTGCGCCCAGGAGAACTCGGCGATTGCACGATCGCGGCCGGCACGGCCGTACTCGGCGGCACGCGCGGCATCGCCGGCAACGTCGTTGAGAGCCGCTGCGAGCGCCCGCTCGTACTCCTGCGGCTCGTACGAATCGTAGTGCACCAGCACGCCCGTCACGCCGTCCTGGACGACCTCGGGGATCCCGCCGACGTCGGAAGCGACCACGGCCGTTTCACAGGCCATGGCCTCGAGATTGACGATGCCGAGCGGCTCGTAGACGGACGGGCACACGAACACGCGGGCGGCGGAGAGAACTTCCCGGATGGACTCCACGGGGAGCATTTCCTGAACCCAGTACACGCCGTCGCGGGTCGCCTGCAGTTCGGCGACGGCGCGTGCGGTCTCCGCCGCGATCTCCGGGGTGTCGGGGGCGCCCGCGCACAGCACGAGCTGGATCTCCGGGTCGAGGTGATGTGCGGCGGCGATCAGATGCCCCACGCCCTTCTGCCGGGTGATGCGTCCGACGAAGGCGACGATCGGGCGCTCGGGATCGACACCGATGCGTTCGAGTGCCGACTCGGCGCCGTCCTCGGCGGGCCCGGGATGCCACGTCGTCGTATCGATGCCGTTGCGCACGACGTGCACTCGGGCGGGGTCGACGAAGGGATAGGCATCGAGGACGTCGAGTCGCATGCCTTCGCTCACCGCGATGACGGCGTCGGCATATTGCACGGCGTTGCGTTCCGACCAAGACGAGATCCGGTACCCGCCGCCGAGTTGCTCTGCCTTCCAAGGCCGGCGCGGCTCGAGGGAGTGCGCGGTGAGTACGTGAGGCACGTCGTAGAGTTCCGCGGCCAGATGTCCGGCGAGACCGGAGTACCACGTGTGGGAGTGGACGACGTCGACTCCCGCGGCCGCGTGGGCCATGCGCAGTTCCGCCGACAGCGTCGTGAGAGCCGCGTTGGCACCGGCCAGCGCGGGGTCGGGAACGTGCACCGTCGCGGTGTCGCGCGGTGCGCCCATGCAGTGCACGTCCACCGTGCACAGTCTCCGGAGTTGCGCCACGAGTTCGGTGACGTGAACACCGGCCCCGCCGTACACTTCCGGCGGATATTCCCGCGTCATCATCGCCACCCGCATCGCCTCAAACTATCGGGCCGCCGGAGTTACAGCCAATCCGGTCCGGCCCCGGGCGCGAAGGGGTCTCAGGACCGGACGAGACGCGCGATCGCGGCCGATGCTTCGGCCAGCTTCGCTTCGCCTTCCTCGCCTCCGCTTTTCGCAGCGTCGACCACGCAATGACGAAGGTGATCGTCGAGCAACCCGAGCGCGAGTCCCTCGAGCGCGCTCGTCAACGCGGCGATCTGGGTGAGGATGTCGATGCAGTACTGCTCTTCGTCGACCATGCGGTGGATTCCACGTGCCTGGCCCTCGATCCGCTTGACGCGCGCGAGGTACTTCTTCTTGTCGCCGAGGTACCCGTGGGTGTGGCAACTACCGGAATCGTCGGTGGTCTCGGTCACCGGGAGAAGTGAGTCGTTCATAACACCGATCCTATACCCCAGTGGGGTATCCAGCCTGGTCGGACGGGATGTGGCGGGGTCCGGAATCGTGGGCGAGACGGGACGGAGATCACGCTTCGCTGGCGGCAGTGTGGGGCGGCGGATAGGTTGGGCGTGTGAGGAGCCAGCCACATGTGCTTGGAATCGTGCTTGCCGGCGGCGAGGGTAAGCGTCTTTACCCTCTGACCGCAGACCGCGCGAAGCCGGCAGTGCCCTTCGGGGGCGCATATCGCCTGATCGACTTCGTGCTCAGCAACCTGGTCAACGCCGGTTACCTGCGCATCTGCGTACTCACGCAGTACAAGTCGCATTCACTCGACCGCCACATTTCCCAGACGTGGAGACTGTCGGGGTTCACCGGGGAGTACATCACCCCGGTGCCGGCGCAGCAGCGCCTCGGCCCGCGCTGGTACACCGGGAGTGCCGACGCGATCCTGCAGTCGCTCAACCTCGTCTACGACGAGGACCCCGAGTACATCGTGGTGTTCGGCGCGGACCACGTGTACCGGATGGACCCCGAGCAGATGGTGCGTCAACACATCGAGTCGGGTGCCGGTGTGACGGTCGCGGGCATCCGGGTCCCCCGCAGCGAAGCCTTCGCCTTCGGGTGCATCGACAGCGACGAGCAGGGCCGCATCACACAGTTCCTCGAGAAGCCCGCGCATCCGCCCGGCACGCCCGACGACCCCAACGTCACCTTCGCCTCCATGGGCAACTACGTGTTCTCCACGAAGGTTCTGGTCGAGGCGCTGCGCGCCGACTCCGAGAACCCGGACTCCGACCACGACATGGGCGGCGACATCATTCCCGCCCTCGTCGCCGACGGCGTCGCGCACGTCTACGACTTCAACGACAACGTCGTTCCCGGTGCGACCGAACGCGACCGGGCCTACTGGCGCGACGTCGGGACCCTCGACGCGTTCTACGACGCGCACATGGACCTGGTGTCGGTCCACCCGATCTTCAACCTCTACAACAGACGCTGGCCCATCCGCGGGGCCGCGGAGAACCTACCGCCCGCGAAGTTCGTGCAGGGTGGTCTCGCCCAGGAGTCGATCGTGGGCGCGGGCAGCATCCTGTCGGCTGCCACCGTGCGCAACTCGGTGCTCAGCTCGAACGTCATGGTCGAGGACGGCGCCACCGTCGAGGGCAGCGTGCTGATGCCGGGTGTCCGGATCGGCAAGGGTGCGGTGGTGCGCCGCGCGATCCTCGACAAGAACGTCGTGGTGGGCGACGGCGAAATCATCGGCGTCGACCTCGAACGCGACCGGAAACGGTTCGCGGTCAGTGGCGGCGGCGTCGTCGCCATCGGCAAGGGCGTCTGGATCTGACGAGGCTCAGCTGAGCCGCACCGCGCAGAGCAGTCCGTCCCCGAGCGGGAGCACCACGGGGGCGAGACGCTCGTCGTCGGAGACGGCCCGCGCGGCCTCTCGTACCGCCAGCACGGTCGAGTCGCGCGCCGACGGGTCGGCGACCCGGCCGCCGAGCAACGCGTTGTGCAGCACGATCACGCCGCCCGGGCGCAGCAGCCGCACGCCTTCGCGCACGTAGTGCGGGTGGTCGGACGGGGTCGCATCGACGAACACCATGTCGTAACCGGAGTCGGCCAGTCGCGGCAGCACGTCGAGCGCGCGGCCGTTGATGAGACGGGTGCGGGAAGCGACGACACCCGCATCCCGGAAGGCGAGCTTGGCAGCGCGCTGATGTTCGGGTTCACTGTCGATGGTCGTGAGGACGCCGTCCTCGCGCAGGCCGTGCAACAGCCACAGACCGCTCACTCCGGCGCCCGTGCCGATTTCCACCACGGTCTTCGCGTCCAGCATGCGGGCGAACATCGCGAGAGCAGCGCCCACCGACGGGGAGACGGGCTCGGCGCCGAGGTCCTCGGCGCGTTCCCGCGCCAAGGCGAGCGGCTCGTCCTCGACGACGACGTCCTCGGCGTGGTTCAAAATGCGATCTGCATTGGTCTGCACGAGACCGAGGCTATCCGCGCCGCGATGTTTGTGCGGGCAGGCTCGCAGATGTGAGCACCGATGCGGTGATGTTTTCTCAGCTTCGTTTCAGGTAACTCACACGGCGAGCACATACCGATAGGAAAGACTTGGGCAACGAAGTCGAAGGGCCGGCAGGACTCGGTGCTTCGGTGGAAGCCTGCAACACCCGGCGACAGGGGAACAAACCCCGGAGTCCGAATGTTGAACTTTCCACCGATGTCCCGCGCAGCGGTCCCAAAAGGAGGATCCAGCGATCCACATGCCCGAACCCCGCAACGATCTCCAGCCCGACGCCGTCCCGTTCGACGAAGCCCCCATGGAAGACCTGAGTGGCACCGCGGTGTTCGACGCGACCGGGGATCGTGCCTCCATGCCGTCCTGGGACGAACTCGTCCGCGAGCACGGCGACCGCGTCTACCGCCTCGCGTACCGGCTCTCGGGTAACGCGCAGGACGCCGAAGACCTCACCCAGGACACGTTCATCCGCGTGTTCCGCTCGTTGCAGGACTACCAGCCCGGCACCTTCGAGGGCTGGCTGCACCGCATCACGACCAACCTCTTCCTCGACATGGTGCGTCGCCGGAACCGGATCCGGATGGAAGCACTTCCGGAGGACTACGATCGGGTACCGGCCCACGGGCCGAACCCCGAGGAGATCTACCACGACGCGCGACTCGGCGCCGACCTGCAGTCCGCCCTGGATTCGCTCGGTCCGGAGTATCGCGCCGCGGTGGTGCTCTGTGACATCGAAGGTCTGTCCTACGAAGAAATCGGTGCCACACTGGGGGTCAAACTCGGGACGGTGCGAAGTCGCATCCACCGAGGTCGCCAGGCACTCCGCCAGTACCTGCGCGAGAATGGAAAGGCCGAAGTCGTTCGCGTCGATGCGGGGTAGCCGCCGGGAGGTTTTGATGACGATGGTGCAGCCACCTCGCAGGTTCGGTTCCACGGAGCACTTGGCGAGCGAGGCGGTTGCCGCCTACGTCGACGGTGAACTCCGCATGGCGCCGTACCTCCGCGCGGCGCAGCACCTCTCCGAATGCCCCGAGTGCGCTGCCGAAGTCGAAGCGCAGCAGCAGGCCCGCCGAGCCCTCCGTGCTGCCGCCGAGAACGCCCCCGAAATGTCGAGTTCGCTGCGGGGCGCGCTCTGCAGCATTCCCACCCACCTGTTCGATATCCCCGGCGCGGATCGGACCCCGGGTACCGCGAACGCGCACGATGTCGACGCGGCACGGTCCGAGGCGTGGTTCGCGGCGCGGCGGTGGGCGATCCGTCGCAGGCGGTGATCGACCCGCACGCCGTCTCAGCCCGGCCGCTCGACGACCGGGCGATCACAGTGCAGCCGACACCATCGGTGATACTGGGCTGTGTGACGGACCTACACGGGGGAGACGGGTACGCGTGACCGCGGATTCTGTGGAGCACAACGGCCGACGCAGGAACGACGGCACCGGGCTGCCGGACGCCTCGGACGGGCGGCCGGACGACGCGAACGGCGCGATCGCGCGTCCCGCCGACGCGCCGCGTCTCGATCCGCGACCGGTGTACCGGCCCCGGGTCGACCCGGCTGCAGAGCGAGTCTTCGGCCGGCCCGAAGGAACCGACGGTGCCTTCGGCGCGACCCCTCGCGCGCGGGCGTCCGAACCCGAGATCCGGCACGCGCCGCCGACGGACGCGATCCTCGCCGAGGCATACGGGCGGCCGGGCGACGCGGACGAGACACTTCAGCGCCCACCCTCGGTGTCCGAGGACGACCCCGGCGACGACCCGGGTCCCTCCGATCCGTGGCGTGATCCCGACTCCGCCGTCCGGCTCGGTGCGCCCCTCGAATCGGAGGACGGCGAAGATCTGCCGCCGGCACCGAAATTGACTCTGCGGGAAGTGTTGTTCGATCGCCGCGTCCAGCCGCGCGCCCTCGCCTCGCTGGCCGCGCTCGCACTCGTGATCGGTGTGGTGGGCGGGCTTGCGGTCGCGGTGGTCACTTCCGACACCGGATCACTCACCAGTCGCGGCGTATCCCTCTCACAGGTCGCAGCCGACGAGGACGTGCCCGCCGGGACAGTGGCGCGCGTCGCCGACGCGGTGCTCCCGTCGGTGGTGTCGATTCAGGTGACCATGGGCGATCAGTCCGGAACCGGCTCCGGTGTCGTCATCGACGGTGCCGGATACATCGTCACCAACAATCACGTCGTCTCCATGGCAGCGACGAATCCCGACGCCAAGGTCCAGGTGACGTTCGACGACGGGACGAAGGTCCCGGCGTCTGTGGTCGGACGCGACATCAAGACGGATCTGGCCGTCCTCGCCGTGAAGGACGTCGACAACCTGGTCGTCGCCGAACTCGGGCGTTCGGAGGACGTGCAGGTCGGCGAGGACGTGGTGGCTGTGGGTTCGCCTCTCGGACTGAGCAAGACCGTAACCCGGGGCATCGTCAGCGCGCTGAACCGTCCCATGCGACTGAGTGGACAGGGCACCGACACCGACGCGGTGATCGACGCGGTGCAGACCGACGCCTCGATCAACCCGGGCAACTCCGGTGGGCCGCTCGTCGACATCGAAGGGCGCGTCATCGGCATCAACTCCGCGATCAAATCCGAGACGGGCGGTTCCGTCGGGCTCGGGTTCGCGATTCCGATCGACGACGTGACCGAAGTGGTGGGCGAACTCATCCGCAACGGCGAGATGCGCCATCCCGAGATCGGCGTCAACGCGCGCTCGGTCGTCAACGATGTCGCGAGCGGGGCGGAGGTCGCGAACGTACAAAACGACAGCCCTGCTCAGCGGGCGGGAATCGTCGAAGGCGACGTGATCGTGCGGGTCGGCGACCGCGAGGTCACCACGGCGGACGAGTTGGTCGTCGCGGTGCACGCCCAGGAGATCGATCAGCCCGTCACCGTGCAGATCGTCCGGAGCGGACGGCTCGTCGACATCCAGGTGACTCCGGAATCGGACTGACCGTCCCTGTTCCGTTGTGCATCAGGTGTGAGTTGGGTCCGCTCGCGCTGAATTCCGGCAGGAAACACGTAGTCTTGACCCCGTGTTCGGCAATATCGGTTGGGGTGAATTCGTAGTCCTCCTCGTGGCGGCCCTCGTGGTGCTCGGTCCCGAGAGGCTGCCAGGTGCTGTCTCCTGGGTGACCAGGTCGCTGCGACAGGTGCGTGACTACGCGTCGGGAGCGCGGGATCAGTTGAAGGAAGAGCTGGGCCCGGAGTTCGACGACTTCCGCCAGCCGCTCGCAGAGCTGAACCAACTGCGGGGCATGACGCCGAAGGCGGTCATCACCAAGCATCTTCTGGACGGGGACAGCTCCCTGTTCAACGACATGGGGAAGTCGCCGGGCGCGCCGTCCAACGGGTCGTCGCCCTCGACTCCGAATCTGTCGAAGCCACTCGCGCGCGACGAAAAACCCCCGATCGATCCCGACGCCACCTAGCCGGACGAGTTCGTCACCCGTCGCCGAACGCACACGGTCGCCGCAACATCAGTTGCGGCGACCGTGTTTCGTTCGGTTCGGAGGTTCGGTCCGGCTCAGAGGTGCCGGGTGGTGTCGATACCGAGTGACATGCCGGCCAGTCCGCGCTTGCGTACCGCCAGTTTGTCCGCGATCTCGGACAGCGCTGTTGCGGGCGCCGATTCGGGTGCCGAGAGCACGATCGGTGTGCCGGCGTCACCGGATTCACGGATTGCGGGATCGAGCGGGATCTGACCGAGCAGCGGCACCGGCGCGCCCACTGCTCGGGAGAGACGCTCCGCGACGGCCTGCCCACCGCCGGTCCCGAACACGTCCATCCGCGTGCCGTCCGGAAGCTCGAGCCACGACATGTTCTCCACGACGCCGGCGATGCGCTGACGGGTCTGCAACGCGATGGAACCGGCGCGTTCGGCGACCTCGGCCGCGGCTTGCTGGGGCGTCGTCACGACCAGGATCTCGGCGCTCGGAATCAGCTGTGCCACGGAGATGGCGACGTCGCCGGTGCCCGGGGGCAGGTCGAGCAGGAGCACGTCGAGGTCGCCCCAGAAGACGTCGGCGAGGAACTGCTGGAGAGCGCGGTGCAGCATCGGGCCGCGCCACACGACGGGGGTGTTGCCCTCGGTGAACTGGGCGATGGAGATCATCTTCACGTCGTGCGCGATCGGCGGCATGATCATGCGCTCGACCTGCGTCGGCTTGGCGGACGTGCCGAGCATTCGCGGGATCGAGTGGCCGTAGATGTCGGCGTCGAGGACACCGACCGACAGGCCGCGTGCGGCCAGGGCCGCCGCGAGGTTGACGGTGACCGACGACTTGCCGACACCACCCTTGCCGGAGGCGACCGCGTAGACACGCGTCAGGGATCCGGGCTGGGCGAACGGGATCACGGGCTCGGCGGAATCGCCGCGGAGGGATTTGCGCAGCTCGGTGCGCTGTTCGTCGCTCATCACGTCGAGGGTGACGCGGACCGGACCGACTCCTGCGACGTCGGCGACGGCCTTGGTGACGCGGTCGGAGATCTCGGTGCGCATCGGGCATCCCGAGGTGGTCAGGTACACCTCGATATCGACGCTGCTGTCATCGCGGATCTCGATGCTCTTGACCATGCCGAGATCGGTGATGGGTTTCCGGATCTCGGGATCCTGTACCCGGGCGAGTGCACTGCGGACGTCGGACTCACTGACTGCCATGACGCCCATGGTAGGTGGGGACCTGTCAGTGGATGCGCGGCAGGTCGGCCGGACTCGGTGTGACGCCGGTCGAGTAGGCCGCCGACCACGCGAACACGTTCGCAACGTAGGCCATCGAATTGTTGTACCGGTGGATCGCCTTGCTCGCGTGCCCCAGGTTGCGCATGTCGAGCCCGCCGTCGCACAGGTACCGCGCGGTCGTCAGCGTCGAGTCGTAGAGGTTCTGGGGGTCGGAGACCCCGTCGCCGTTGCCGTCGCCGGCGTACTGGTTCCACGTGGTGGGGATGAACTGCATGGGGCCCACGGCGCGGTCGTAGACGGCGTCGCCGTCGAGTGCTCCGCCGTCGGTGTCGGTAATGGTTGCCTGACCGGGCAGACTGCCGTTGAGCGGCAATCCGATCACGGGTTTGAAGAGGTCACCCTTCGCATCGGCCTTACCGCCGTTCGCGTGACCGGATTCGACGCGGCCGATACCGGCGAGCAGCGTCCAGTACATACCGCAGCCGGGATTCTCCTCGGCCATGATGCGTTCGGCATTGCGGTAGGCGTCGAAGTTGATGCCGGGGATGCCGAGAGGTCCCTCGGATAGGACCTTCGCCTCGGTCGGAGCTTCGGCCTGCATCGCGGACTTCGGTGCGAGCACCGGTGCCGGCGCGGGCTCGAGCATGATCGACTGCGCCACCGCGACGGCTTCGGGAACCGACGGGAGCGTCTCGGGAACTGCGTTGCCGAGGGTCGTGGCCTGGGCGTCCTGATGGATTCCGAGCAGGGCTCGCGGTGAAGCACCGGCGGTGGAGGCGGCGGCGGCGACGAGGCCCACCGGTACCAGACCTGTCATTGCGATAACCGAATTGCGGCGGATCTTGGAATCCGTCGGTCGTGCGTGCCGGCCCACTCGTACCTCCCTCGGGCGAATCTCGAACCCGAGATGCCTCCGTTACTTACCGGGGCTGACAGTACACGGCTCGTAGCCATTCTGTTATTTAAACGTGATGTAACGCGTGGGGTGAGGCCGGAAGATCAATATCTGCCCCGATAAGAGCATTTTGCCGTTACGTGAATGTGACTCGAGTCACGTGACGTGCGGCGTGTCGGACGAGGGGCGTGCGGGTACCGGAAAGCGACTCCTGACCCACCGAACTCCTGACGCACTGATCAGTTGCAGAACACTGATCAGTTGCAGAACGCAGGAACCAAGCAGGGGACCGCCGGCAACTCGGGCAGCACCGGCAGAGGCACCGGCGGCAGGGCCGGAATGCCGCCTTCGGCACCGTCTTCGCCGGTTCCACTCGACGTGTCCCCGGGTGTGGCCGGGTCTGCTTGGGGAGAGCCGGGAACGGCCAGGGCAGGTGCCGGCGCGGCGATGTCGGACGCTGCCGGTACGGGCCGCGCGGGCGGCGGCGCCATCGCGGCCTCCGCGACCTCGGCGCCCTTCGCGTAGGTGGCCGACCACTCCCGCACATTCGCCAGATACTCCGGCGAAGCGTCGAACAGTGCGACCGCGCGTGCCTCGCCGTCGGGTTCCCGCAAACGCGCGCCGTCCGCGCACATCCACGCGCTCGCCGCCAGGGTCGCGTCGAAGACGTTCTGGGCGTCCGTGGTTCCGTCCGCGTTTCCGTCGGCGCGATGCGTCTCCCACGCGGCGGCGGGCAGCAGCATGGGGCCGAGCGCTCCGCCGGGCGCGACCTTGGGGGTGGTCAGCGTCCCGAGGATGTCGGTGCGGCCCCCGTCGGCATGCTCCGACGCCAGGCGGCCGACGGCGGCGAGCAGGTGCCACGGCAAACCGCATTCCGGACTGTCCACGGCCATCTGCATCTCGGCGGCCCGGTACGCGTAGTAGACGAGTTCCGGTATCGCAGCGGGCCCCTCACCGAAGATCGACGTTGCGCCCGCGCCCGCCGGGGCGGGTGGATGTTGCAGCACCGGGTCGGACGGCTCGGCCGGACTCCGGAAACTGGCCGGCGAAGCAGGATCGGCGGGCAGCACGCCCACGAGAGTCGGCGGAACTTCCAGCGACGCGGACGTACTGTCCGGGATCTCCTCGGCGACGCTCGGTATCGCCGACGAGGCCGTCGCGACCAGCCCGGCCGCCACGACCATCGGGACCGCCAATGCCGCTGTCCATCGCACCCGACCGCCCCCTTGTGTGTTCGTGTGCCACATCGCTTCTTGTTGTGACGAACGTTACAGAACCGGGTCGGCTCTTGGGTAATTCCCGGTATCAGCGGCGAGGGGCGCGGCCCTTGCCCGATCCGGACCCCGACTCGTCCTCGTCTTCGTCGACCAGCAACGATCTGAGATCGTCGAGTTCGCGTCGCAGGTAGTCGCGGGTCGCCACTTCGCCTACGGCGAGGCGCAGAGCAGCGAGTTCGCGTGCGAGGAACTCGGTGTCCGCCTTCGTCTGCTCGGCCCGGGCCCGGTCTTCCTCGAGCGACACCCGGTCGCGGTTCTCCTGACGGTTCTGAGCCAGGAGGATCAGCGGCGCGGCATACGCAGCCTGGGTCGAGAACGCGAGATTGAGCAGGATGAACGGGTAGGGGTCCCATCGCCCGACGAGCGCGGTCATGTTCAGGGCGATCCACACCACCACGAAAATGGTCTGGATCGCCAGATACCGCCCGGTGCCGAGGAAACGTGCGACGCGTTCGCTGACCCGTCCGACTGCTTCCACATCGAAGTTCCAGCGGAACCGGGAGGACTGCGGTGTCTCGAGGCGCGAGCGGCCCTGTGTGAGTCGGTCACTCATCCTCGGTCTCCTCGTCACGCCAGTCCTCGGGCAGCAGATGGTCGAGCACGTCGTCGACACTCACCGCACCGAGGAGGTGCTGCTCGTCGTCGACCACCGGCCCGCACACCAGGTTGTAGGTCGCGAAGTATCGGGTGACGGTCGTCAGCGCGTCGCCGGGATCCAGACGCGGCAGATCGTTGTCGATGATGCCGCCGATCAGAGTCGCGGGTGGTTCGCGCAGCAATCGTTGCAGGTGGACGCAGCCGAGGTATTTGCCCGTCGGGGTCGCGGTGGGGGGCCGCACCACGAATATCATCGACGCCAGCGCCGGCGTCAGATCCGGGTGCCGTGCCCGCGCGAGAGCCTCGGCGACGGTTGTTGCCGGACTGAGCACGACCGGCTCGGGGGTCATCAGACCGCCGGCGGTGTCGGGGGAGTGCTCGAGCAGTCGCCGCACGGGCTCGGAGTCCTCCGGATCCATTCGCTGCAGGAACGACTCCGCGTCCGTCTCCGGCAACTCGCCGAGCAGGTCGGCGGCGTCGTCGGGATCCATCGCCTCGAGCACCGAAACCGCACGGTCGACACCCAGTTCGGTGAGCAGTTCGGTCTGGTCGTCGGACGGGAGTTCCTGGACGATGTCGGCAAGCCGCTCGTCGTCGAGTGCGACGGCGACTTCGGTGCGCCGCTTCGCCGGCAGGTCGCGCAAGGAATTGGCGACGTCGGCGGGCCGCATGTCCTCGAACTGCATGAGCAATTGCGCGACACCCTGGCCGGGCATGGACAGCGCCTGCTGTGTGAGTCCGTGCACGTGGGGCCATTCGACGACGTGGATCGGTGCCCGCCGGGCGAGCCGACCACGCTGCCGGCGCACCGCGACCCGCGCCACCACCCAGTCCCGGGTGCGCGTCAGTTCGATGCCGAGGTCCACCACGACGGTGTCCACACCCATCAGATCCGGCAGTTCCGGATCCTCGACACGCACCTTCGAATCGACCACCTGCGCCAGCGCGAGCACCTCGGACGGACGTTGCGTGAAACGCCGCAGACTCACGTTGCCGGTCACCAACGTCACCGACCCCGGTTCGATCGCCGTCACCCGCAGCATCGGGACGAAGATCCGCTTTCGCGTGGGCAGCTCCACGACGAGCCCCAGTACCCGTGGCGGTTGGCGACCGATCCGGATGGTGAGTACGACGTCGCGCACGCGACCTATCGATTCGCCGTCGGGCCCGAGGACCACCAGACCCGTGAGCCTGGCGACGAATACCTTGCTCACTGCTGCCAAGAGGTCACTCCCAACCGTTTCGGTGTGCCGTACGGAGCCCAGCATAAAAGCGGCCCCGAGCGGTGTGGACACACCGTCCAGGGCCTCGGCCCGTCGCGAAAAGAACATCCGCCGCGAGCCGCATGAACCGTAGTCATCGTACGCACCGAGCGCACTGCTCCCACTGCGCTCGGACGGGATCGGTGAATCCGCCTCCGATCGCCGGGTTTGCCGCAGTCGACTATTGCCGGGGCCAGGGCATTTCTCATCGGCGGCGGCGGGATCTACGCCGTCCTGTGGATCTACGGCCTGCTGATCGACAAGGACAGCGCGGCGAACTTCGTTCCGCTCAACAACGCGGACGATTGGCTGCACTTCGTACTGGCGGTCGCGATGATCGCCCTCGGGGTGCTGCTGGTACCGCGCCGACGCGCGGTCTAGCAGGCGAGCACTGTCAGCGGGTCGACCCCGAAGCCGGCCCGCTGACAACCGACCGCCGGAATCACCGAGCGCTAGCATGATCGACACCACGGGCTCGCCGCCCGCGGCTCGTGTGTTTCCCGAACGTGGAGGTCGGTCCGGTCATGTCGTTTTCCTACAGGCCCCGGCGGTCGGTGCTGGCCGTTCCCGGCAGCAGCCGAAAGATGATCGACAAGGCCAAAGGGCTCCCCGCGGACGAGATCTTCCTCGATCTCGAGGATGCGGTGTCGCCCCTCGCCAAGGAGGAGGCCCGGACGACCGTCGTCGAGGCGCTCGCCGAAGACGGATGGGGTGACCAGCTGAAGGTGGTCCGAGTGAACGACTGGACGACCGACGCCACCTACCTCGATGTCGCGACCGTCGTCGGCGGCGCCGGTGCGAACCTCGATGCGATTCTGCTGCCGAAGGTTCCGGACGCGAGTCATGTCCAAGCTCTCGATCTCCTTCTCACGCAGGTAGAAAAGGCCAACGGCCTCGAAGTCGGCCGGATCGGAATCGAACCCCAGATCGAGAATGCTCTCGGCCTCACCAACATCGACGCGATCGCGACCGCGAGTCCGCGCGTGCAAACTCTCGTATTCGGTCCGGCAGATTTCATGGCGAGCATCAACATGCGCACGCTCGTGGTGGGGGAGCAGCCCGACGGTTACGACCGGGGCGACGCGTACCACCACATCCTCATGACGATCCTCATAGCCGCACGCGCCCACGGTCTTCAGGCGATCGACGGCCCCTACCTCCAGATTCGGGACGTGGACGCGTTCCGCCGGTCGGCCCAGCGCAGCGCCGCCCTCGGCTTCGACGGCAAGTGGGTGCTGCATCCCAGCCAGATCGACGCCGCCAACGAGGTGTTCAGCCCGCGACAGCAGGATTACGACAAGGCCGAGATGATCCTCGACGCCTACGAGTGGCACACCTCCGCGGACGGCGGAGCGCGCGGCGCGGCGATGCTCGGCGACGAGATGATCGACGAGGCGAGCCGCAAGATGGCACTCGTGATCTCGGCCAAGGGGCGGGCGGCGGGGATGACGCGCACCGAAACGTTCGAGCCTCCACGTTCGTAGCAGTCGTGTTCACCGACCGGGACCGGGCAGAATGGGCACCGGGCGTGTCGGTGAAGACGGCGCGCGGCCATCGAGAAGGAGCCGAATACTCATGACGAATCCCATCGGACCTGGCGGCCGTCAGGTGCCGGGCCTCCCAGAACCGCCGAGCGGGTGGCCGGTCGGTTCGTATACGACCTATGCCGAGGCGCAGCGCGCTGTCGACCACCTCTCCGATCAGAACTTCTCCGTCGAGGACGTCACCATCGTCGGCGTCGACCTCATGCAGGTCGAGCGGGTGACCGGTCGGCTGACCTGGCCGAAGGTGATCGGCGGCGGAATCGTCTCCGGCGCGTGGCTCGGTGTGTTCTTCGGTCTGCTGCTGGGAATCTTCTCCACCGACTTCCTGGGTCCGCTCCTGGTCGGTCTCGTCGGCGGCATCATCTTCGGCCTGATCTCGGCGTCGATCCCCTACGCCGCGACCCGCGGACAGCGCGACTTCTCCTCGACGATGCAACTCGTGGCGGGGCGGTACGACGTGCTGTGCAAGCCGCGCACGGCGGAGCAGGCCCGCGACCTGCTGGCCAAACTCGCCCTGTAATTCAGCGGCGCGCGGGGTCGGGCAGCCTCCTGTTGCCGAGATTCCGGGTCGCCGGGTCTCGGTGCGGGGCTGCACCGGGCTCGTCGCCGCCCTAGTGTCGGTCCTATGCGCGATCTCGACTCGGTGGCCGACAAGCTCTACGGTCTGGACCCCGGTGACTTCGTGTCCGCCCGCAGCGAATGCGCAGCGGAGGCCCGTCGGGCGGGCAACCGTGAACTCACCGCCGCGATCGGCCGGTTGCGGAAGCCGACCGTCGCGGCGTGGATGGTCAACCTCCTCGCGCGCGAGCGTGCCGACGAACTCGCTGCACTGCTGGATCTCGGTGATTCTCTGCGCGCCGCGCAGCGACGACTGTCCGGCAGCGACATCCGGGCACTGTCGGCGCAACGACGCCGGGTCGTGACGGCGCTCGAGCGGGCGGCTGCCGACCTTGCCGACGAACGCGGGCGGCACGCCACCGAGAGTGCGCTGAGGGAAGTCGGCCAGACACTCAATGCCGCGCTCGCGGACCCTGGCGTGGCCGACGAGGTTCGCGCGGGACGGCTCGCCTCCATCGTGGAGCACAGTGGGTTCGGCGACCTGTCGTCTGTGCCGTTGACGCTCGTACCGGATTCGGCCGACGGCGACGCCGAGCGCAAGGCGCCCGAGCGGTCGAAAACTCGGGTGAGACGAAGTTCCGAAGACAAACCCGACCGCGATACCGAGCGGGAGAAGTCGGGCAAAGCAAGCAAGGCCGAGCGCAACCAGGCCGAGCGCAGCAAGGCGGAACGTGAGGCGCGGCAGGCGGAGATCGATGCGGTCACAGCCGAGGTCGAAGCAGCGCGCGCGGCCGTCGAGCAGGAACGTTCCGCATCCGGTGATGCCGATGCGGAACTCGAACGGTTCGAGCGGGAGGTCGCCGATCTGCGCCGCAAACTCGAACACGCAGAGCAGCAGCGACAATTCGCGCGCCGCGCCGTAGCCCGTGCGAAGAAGGAGATCACCTCTGCGGAACGAGCGGCCTCGGCCGCCGAGGCGAAGCTTGTGCGCCTGCAGAACTCGACTCGATGACACGCGAAAACTTGTGCTCGGCAGACACATACGTACCTACACCGAAACTTGCCTCTTGCGGAGGTGCCAGGTCGGATAGGGTCCTTGCATGAGTCGAAACGTCGAACCGGAAGTGCGCGTCCTCGAATCCGAGACCGAACGTCTCCAGGCGATGGCTCTGTTCCGGACGGCGATGGTGGGCTTGCCGTCCGTGAACTACCCGGCGGGAAGGATCGACGACTACCTCGAACCCGGCCGGACCTACGGAGCATTCGTCGACGGGGTGCTCGCCGGCACCGTCGATGCCTTCTCTGGTGAGATCGCGCTTCCGGGCGGCGCACGGGTCGGGCATGCCGCAGTCACGCACATCGGCGTGCTTCCCACCCACACCCGCCGGGGAGTGCTCACCGCTCTCGTGCACCGGCAACTTCGCGACGCCCGCGCCGGCGGTGAGGTGATCGCGACCCTTCGTGCTTCCGAAGCGACGATCTACGGCCGATTCGGATTCGGTATCGCCTCGTGGTCTGCGGAAACGGAGATAGACGTGCGCCGTGCGAGCCTGCGACCCGGAGCGCCGGAGGGCGGAGCCGTTCGGCTGGTGTCCGCTCCCGGCCACTGGAGCGTGCTGCGAGACACCTACGCCCGCAATCTGCCTACCCGTCCCGGAACCCTGGACAGGTGGAGTCGCTGGTGGGCTTCGCAGGAACTGCGGGCGGAGTCGAATCCGGGCCCGCAGTACGTAGCCGTGCACGGCGAGGCGGGACATGAGAACGGGTTCGTGCGATACCGGCCGGTCCCCGCAGATCCCCATCAGTGGTTCTCGAGCGACAGCCCTGCCGTCCTCGTCGACGACTTCTTCGCGCCCTCGCCCGAGGCCCACGCGGGTCTTCTGCGCTTCCTGCTGCGACTCGACCTCGTCGACCGCATCAGGTTCGCGGAACTGCCCACCGACGATCCGATGCCGTGGCTGCTGCGCGACCACCGGGCGGTCCGGGTGCGGTCGGTGAGCGACGAGACGTGGCTTCGGATTCTCGACGTGGAACGGGCACTGGCGTGCCGCACCTACGAGGGCACGGGCACGGTGACGATCGGCGTGGTCGACCCGCTGTTCCCGGAGAACGAGGGCACCTACGCGATCTCCTCCGGTGGGGTCGCGCGCTCCGGCGACCCGGCAGATCTGCGGGCCGGCGTGGCGGAGGTCGGATCGGTCCTGCTGGGAGGCGTCACCTGGCGTGAGCTCGCGGCAGCGGGCCGGGTCGAGGTCCGTCACGCGGACGCCGTACCTACGGCAGACGGCCTTTTCGATTGGCCGACGGCGCCGTTCGCGGGAACGTCTTTCTGAGCGCAACCGCTCTCGGAGTCCTCCTCGTGGGGGCAAAGCCCGTTTTGCTCCGGTCGTACGACACCAAGCGATATTGTCAGTTTCGGTGACACAAGTCACTGTCTCGGCGGTGCGGGCGGGGGCGGTATGCGACGGAAGTGGGCAAGGCACGTCACGGCCGGCGCTGTCACGGTTCTCGCCGCGGCGGGCCTGACAGCCTGTGGAAGCGAGAGCAACGGGACCGTTCTCAGCTTCTATACGGCGGCGGACGGCGCCGAGCAGTACGCGCAGGCAGCGGCCGTCTGCACCGAGCAGGCACAGGGGCGTTACTCGGTGGAGCAGAGAACGCTCCCGAAGAACGCCGACGATCAGCGACTGCAGTTGGCGCGGCGTCTCACCGGTGGGGACGCCAGTCTCGATCTGATGACGCTCGACGTGGTCTGGACCGCCGAATTCGCCGAAGCCGGATGGGCTGTACCCCTGCCCCCCGAGATCGCGGCCGACGTGACGGAAGGGACCCTCCGAGGGCCCCTCGAATCCGCTACCTGGCAGGACGTCCTCTACGCCGCACCACTCAACACCAACACGCAGTTGCTTTGGTACCGCAAGGATTTGATGCCGGACGGGCAGCCGCCGCGGACCTGGGACGAGATGATCGACATAGCAAGTGATCTCGCTTCCGAGGGGCTGCCGAGCTGGATCGGGGTCACCGGACGTCAATACGAAGGTCTCATGGTGTGGTTCAACACCCTCCTCGCAAGCGCCGGCGGGTCTGTCGTCGCCGACGACGGTGTCACCGTGACCCTCGCGGACGGCGACGCGGCGGAGACCGCCCTCGACATCATGAAACGGGTGGCGACCGCACCCGGAGCCGACCCGTCGCTGAACCAGGCCGACGAAGCGGCGGTGCGACTGGGGATGGAGAGCGGTCGCACGGCGTTCGAAGTGAACTGGCCGTTCGTGCTGCCGGGGATCCTGGAGAATGCCGCCGACCTGCCGTTCATCGACGAGAACGGCAATGTCACCGCGGTGGACACCGGCAACACGGTCCTCATCGTGGACGGTGAACAGAACTTCCTTCCGGCGCCGTACCCCTCGGTGATTCCTGGTGAGCCGGCGAAAGTCACGATCGGTGGGTTCAACATCGCGGTCGCCCAGACGAGTACTCATCCCGACCTCGCGTTCGAGGCGATGACCTGCCTGCGCAACGAAGAGAATCAGCGCAACAATGCGGTCGCGGGCGGCGTACCCCCGACCCTCGAAGTGCTCTACGACGACCCGGTATTCCAGGAGGCATACCCCGCGTGGCGGGAGGTGCGCGCGAGTCTCGAGAACGCGGCTGTACGCCCCGCTTCGCCCGCATACCAGAGTATTTCGACCTTGGTGACCTCCGTCCTCAACCCGGTGGACAAGATCGACCCGCCGAAGACCGTCGACGAACTCGCCGAACAGGTCCGCAAGGCGGTCAACTCGGAAGGGCTGGTTCCGTGACCGCAGTCGAATCGCAGAAACGCAACGAACAGGACGACAACACTCGTCCGGCGAAAGCGGCTCTGTCCGAGGGGAAGAAGGCCGAGCGGCGTCTCGGCCTCTGGCTTGTCGCACCGGCGGCTCTGGTCATGGTTCTGGTGACCGCCTATCCCGTCGCGTATGCCGTGTGGCTGAGCCTGCAGCGTTACGACCTCCGTTTTCCGGACGACCGGAGTTTCGTCGGCCTGTCGAACTACGGGGATGTGCTCACCGACGCGTTCTGGTGGCAGGCATTCTTCGTCACCCTCGGCATCACCGTCGTCTCGGTCGCCATCGAGTTCGTGCTGGGCCTGGCGCTGGCTCTCGTCATGCAGCGGACCATCCTCGGCAAGGGGCTTGTCCGTACGGTGGTGCTCATTCCCTACGGGATCGTCACCGTCGCAGCCGCTTACAGCTGGTACTACGCGTGGACGCCCGGCACCGGATACCTGGCGAACCTGTTGCCGGACGGCAGTGCTCCGCTCACAGAGCAGTTGCCGTCGCTGGCGATCATCGTGCTCGCGGAGGTCTGGAAGACGACGCCGTTCATGGCATTGCTGCTGCTCGCCGGTCTTGCGCTGGTTCCCGACGACCTGCTCAAGGCCGCGCAGGTGGACGGTGCGGGGGCGTGGACCAGGCTGATCCGCATCATCGTGCCCTTGATGAAGCCGGCGATTCTCGTCGCACTGTTGTTCCGCACGCTCGACGCGTTCCGGATCTTCGACAACATCTACGTCCTGACCCGGGGTTCCAACAACACCGGGTCACTGTCGATTCTCGGCTACGACAACCTCTTCAAGGCATTCAACCTGGGTATCGGCTCTGCGATCAGCGTCCTGATCTTCGTGTGTGTCGCAATCATCGCGTTCGTGTTCATCAAGCTGTTCGGTGCGTCGGCGCCCGGGTCGGACGAAGGGAATCGATGACGATGGCGGACAACCGCAACAAGACCGTGTCGTGGTCCGCGGTGAATGTGCTCGTACTCATCTACGCACTCGTGCCGGTGCTGTGGATCGCCAGCCTGTCGTTCAAGCCGCCCGGCACCATCAAGGACGGCAACTTCATCCCGGAGCAGTGGACCCTCGACAACTATCGCGGCATCTTCAAGACCAACGCCTTCACGAGCGCGCTCATCAACTCGATCGGGATCGGCCTGATCGCGACGTTCATCGCCGTGATCCTCGGGACGATGGCCGCGTACGCCGTCGCGCGCCTCGACTTCCCGGGCAAGAAGGTGCTGGTCGGCGTCGCGCTGCTCATCGCGATGTTCCCGCAGATCTCCCTGGTCAGCCCGCTGTTCGAGATCATGCGCAGCATCGGACTGTTCGATACCTGGGCCGCGCTGATCATCCCGTACATCACCTTCTCGCTTCCGCTGGCGATCTACACGCTCTCGGCGTTCTTCAGGGAGATCCCGTGGGAACTGGAGAAGGCCGCCAAGATGGACGGTGCGACCCCGGCCCAGGCCTTCCGGAAGGTCATCGCCCCGCTTGCGGCACCGGGAATCATCACCGCGGCGATCCTCGTGTTCATCTTCTGCTGGAACGACCTGCTGTTCGCGATCTCGCTGACCTCGACGGAACGCTCGATCACGGCGCCGGCCGCAATCGCGAACTTCACCGGTGCTTCCCAGTTCGAAGAGCCGACCGGTTCCATTGCCGCAGCCGCGATGGTCATCACCATCCCGATCATCGTGTTCGTACTGATCTTCCAACGTCGTATCGTCGCCGGATTGACCTCCGGCGCTGTGAAGGGGTGAGCGTCATGGCCGAGATCGTGCTCGACAAGGTGACGAAGGAATACCCCGACGGTTCCAAGGCTGTCAGCAATGTCGATCTGACGATCGCGGACGGCGAATTCATCATCCTCGTCGGTCCCTCGGGTTGCGGGAAGTCGACGACGCTGAACATGATCGCGGGCCTGGAGGATATCTCCAGCGGTGAACTTCGGATCGCGGGCGAGCGCGTCAACGAGAAGGCGCCGAAGGACCGCGACATCGCGATGGTGTTCCAATCGTATGCCCTGTACCCGCACATGACGGTGCGCGAGAACATCGAATTCCCACTGACTTTGGCGAAGCTTCCGAAGAAGGAGATCGCGGAGAAGGTCGACGAGGCCGCCCGAATCCTCGACCTCACCCAGCACCTCGACCGGAAACCCGCCAACCTCTCCGGTGGACAGAGGCAGCGAGTTGCCATGGGGCGCGCCATTGTGCGTAACCCCAAGGCTTTCCTCATGGACGAGCCGCTGTCCAACCTGGATGCGAAACTCCGGGTCCAGATGCGGACCGAGATAGCCCGGTTGCAGAAGCGGCTCGGGACGACCACCGTGTACGTCACCCACGACCAGACCGAGGCGATGACACTCGGCGATCGGGTGGTGGTCATGCGCGGCGGGATCGTCCAGCAGGTGGGCGCGCCCCAGGACCTCTACGACCATCCCCGGAACCTGTTCGTGGCCGGGTTCATCGGCTCACCCGCGATGAACTTCACCTCGGGACAACTGGAATCAGGGAAGGTACGTTCCGCTTTCGGAGATTTCGCGCTCCCGGAGGATCGGTGGGAGATGGTGCGGCAGCACAATCCCTCCCGTGACGTGGTGCTCGGGATCCGTCCGGAGCACTTCGAGGACGCGGCGCTCCTCGACTCCACGCAACGGGAGAAGGGTGTGACGTTCACGGCGGACGTCGACGTCCTCGAATCGATGGGGTCGGACAAGTTCGCGTACTTCAAGGTGGAAGGCCCCGGCGTGCGGTCGAAGGAACTCGACGAACTCGCCGCGGCGACAGCGTCGGTCGATCTGGCCGGAGGCTCGCTGGTGGCACGCCTGCCCGTCGAATCGCAAGTGGCCAAGGACAAGCCGGTGGATCTGTGGTTCGACCCCGCCAAGGTCGCCCTGTTCGATCAGGAGACCGGCACGAACGTCACCCTTCGACCGTGACGCGCAGCCCCGCGTGCTCCACCGATCATCGGGGATTCTGTCGTCGCAGTCGTTCCACGATTTCGTCGTTCCAGACGTGGCGGCGCACGAGGCGATAGCGTTCGCGCGCGATCCACAGGTATGTCTCTGCCTCCGTCCGGTTCGGCAGGATATCGGCGGCACGCGCCAACGCGACCACGGGCACGAACTCGTCGTCGTACCAGCGTTGCGCGACCTCCTCGCGGGTGAGGAACTCCCCGAGGTCCTGCATCAGCCGAAAACCCCACGCCTCGACCGCTTCGGAGAGTTCGGCGTAGTCCCACGGATCGGTGACCCGCACGGAATCGGCGGCCCCGGCAGGCAGCGGGACGCGGGTGCAGAACATCCGGTAGTGGTCCTTGTGGACGAGATCCGACTGGACGGTGATGCCGTCGCCGGAGATCCGGGTGACGACCTCGGTGACGTAGGCGTCGATGGTGGGGTCGTTCCGGGAGTATGCGATGGACACGCGGTGGTGCCCGTCCTGCACGAAATGCATCGAACCGACCCGATACACAGAGATGGGCGGCATCGCCTCGCCTCGCCTGCGGGCCACGGCGATCCGCTCCCAGCGCTGACGCAGCCGGGCCGAGGTGGGACGGAAACGCCGGTCGAAATCGTCGGTGCGATCCACGCTGCCGACGATCGACGAGACTTCGATGACCTGGAGGCCGAGGGAGCGCTCGCCGACTCTGCCGAGCGCACGAACCACCTCGTCGAACGGCAGGACGGTGTTGACGTCGTCGGGTTCGCGTCGCAGTCTGGCGATCAGCCGGGCGTACTCGGCGCGGCGACGCTGCCGGGCGAAATCGTCCCCGGCATCGGAGACCGGAAACCCGGTGTCGCGCGCCATTCCTCGACGGTACCGGGTGCCGAGTCGCCTCGGGGTGTCCTTCGTGTCGGTGGTCCGTGCGACAGTCGAGTCCGTGACGACCCGGATCCTCACCGTTCGTGAACTCGGTCGCGCCACGCTTGCCCGTCAACATCTGCTGAGGCGTAGCGACCTGTCCGTCACGGAGATGCTGGAGCATCTGATCGGACTCCAGGCGCAGGCGCCGGAGCCCCCGTACTACGCGTTGTGGACGCGGATGCGCGGATTCACCCCCGGCCGGTTGTCGGACCTGCTCGAGTCCCGCCGGGTCGTCCGCATCGCGTTGATGCGCGGCACCGTCTTTGCGGTCACGTCCTCCGATGCCCTGGCTTTGCGGCCGTGGGTGCAGCCGCTGCTGACCCGCGCCCTGCACACCGACGTGCAGTACGCGGCAGGCCTCGCGGGCATCGACCACACGGCGCTGGCCACGCTCGCCGGAGACCTGGTCCGCCACGCGCCGCGTACCGTGCAGGAACTGGGGGTGCTGCTCACCGAGCATTTCCCCGGCCACGACCCGCGCGCACTCGCCTTCGCGGTCCGCGGATTGCTTCCGCTGGTGCAGATCCCTCCACGTGGCTTGTGGGGAAGGTCCGGTCGACCCCGACTCACGCTGCTCGAGCATTGGATCGGACGCGACAGCGGATCGTTGCCGCCGGGCGCCACGGAAGCGGAGACCCTCGTGCGTCGTTACCTGGCCGCGTTCGGCCCCGCGAGCGTGCGCGATGCGCAGGCATGGTCGGGACTTCCGCGGCTCGGCGAGATCTTCGACGCACTGCGACCCGAACTCGTGGTGTTCCGTGACGAGAAGGGCGGCGAACTGTTCGACCTGCCGGACGCTCCCCGCCCCGACGCGTCCACACCGGCACCGGTCCGCATACTCGCTCAGTACGACAACGTGGTGCTCTCCCACGCCGACCGCAGCCGACTGATCTCGGACGCCGATCGTCGCCGGCTCGTGACGAAGAACGGCATCGTGCACGCGACCGCCCTCGTCGGCGGCACGGTGTCGGCATCGGTCCGCCGCACCACGACTCGACAGTCGGCGACACTCGAGGTCACTCCGTGGCGCCGGCTCAGCACCGCGAACCGGTCCGCGATCGAGGCGGAAGGCATGCGTTTGCTGAAGTTCTCGGCGCCCGGCGCGCAAGACCACGAGGTGCGGATCCTGCCGGAGGCGGAAATGTGACACGACGAGACGGCCCCGCGCCGCAGACGGGGGAGCGGACTAGATTGCAGGGGTGACCGATGCCGTGCTCAACGCAGTCCGCACCCATCTCGCCGCCCACCTGTCCGGGCCCGGCGGCGCGGAACCCGAATCCGCGTCGGTGACGTTCCTGGGGCTCGAACCCATCGATGTGCTGCGGTTCGTCAGCCCCGAGACCGGGTTGGTGCGGTTCGCGACACTGGGTTGTTCGCGCCACCCCATGGGCGACCCGACGGCCATGGTCGCCGACCCCACGCGCGGCCCCCGCGCCGAGCTGATCCTGAGTCTGCGCCACGCGGAAGGCATCACCTCCGGTGTTCATCGCACGCTGGCGCTTCTCGCGGCTCTTCCCGCGGTGGAAGGGGTCGTGCTCACCGACGATGCGCTGCTCGACCTCGGTGAGCCGCTCTGGGATGGGGCTCCGTTCACCGCTGTGCTGCTCGAGGCCGGTGACGTGCCGGATCTGGAACTGCCCGAGCCGGCCGATCCGGTCCGATTCTTCGACGCGATCCCCCTCACCGGCACGGAAGCGGCCTGGAAACGGTTGCGCGGCGCCGACGCGCTGCGCGAGGCGTGGACCGAGGCGGGTATCGATCTCCGAGATCCACAGAGAGCACAGGCTCGTCTCTGAGCCGGTGCGTCAACGCGGTACGACGACCCCCACCGGTCCCGCACCGATGCACACACTCAGGCCGGGGGTGGCGGTGCGGACCTGCACGCCCTCGCCGCCGCCGGGCACCCGCACGTACACCGTGCTCGGCCCCGCCGTGACCGCGACCCGAGCGGGCTCGCGCGACGGGAAACCCACCTCGATCTCCCCGTCGGAAGACGCGAGATAGTTCAGCTGTACGGTCCACGTGGCCTCGAGCATCGGGCCGGTGGGCAGCATCGTGGTGATGCCGGGTTCCACGCGCCGTCCGCAGCCCGGTTCGGGTCCGGAATCGACCCAGCGCACGGCCAGCAGATCCGCGGGGACGAGCGCGCCCACCTCGTCGAGCACTCGAAGTTCGGTGGTGCTGCCGGCGATGTCGGAGCGGTCCGGGAGGGCGGCGAACACCGAGGACACCAGGTTGTGCGGGAACGTCACGGGAAGCAGGACCCATACCGACACCGGGTGGTCGAGGACAGCCACGTCGGGGCGAGAGGTCAGGCCGTCGCGAGCGTGCGCGAGGTATTCGCCGGTCGGATTGTCCGTCCAACTGCGGGTGAACGTCACCGTGGACCACAGGGAACTCACGGTGAAGAGCGCCGCGAGCCCGGCGGCGGCCGTCCGCCGGACCGGTACCGGGATCGTCGTCGCGCTCGGCCGGCGCGGTGCTCGCAGCACCAGCGCGGCAGCGATCGCGACCACGACGGCGGAATCGGCGAAGTATCGGAGCGTCTGGGCGAGTTCGTACGTGGTGCCGGGGCCGAACCGGGTGCTTATCATGGCAACCATCGACGCCGCGACGTATGCCGCGGTCGCGGCCCACACGAACCCGGTGCGCTGTCGCCGTCGCAGGCTCCAGGCGAGTGTCCCCAGCAACACGGCCCACGCGACGAACACCAGTGCGGCCGGTGGATCCGCCCACGGCGGCCCGGGGTTCCACCGGGCCCACTGCAAGGGCCCGCCCACCAGAGCGGGGAGCAGCCCGTAAGACAGGCCGTGGATACTCAGGCCGCGTGCCATCTCGGCGGTGGGCGTCCCGAAGCGGGACTCGACGGTCGATACATAGAAGCCGAGCCAGATCGCGAGAATCAACGCCGACGCGAGCCACAGCGGCGCCGCGCGCCGCGCCGCGGTCCGGATCGGGCGGCTCCGGCCGTCGACGCGGTAGGTCAGCGCCAGCGCTGCGAACGCGACGAACGGCACGAGGATCGCCTTCTCGAAGAAGAACAGCGAGAGGGCGGTGACGATCACTCCGCTCACGAGGTGCCGGCGTCGGCCGGTGCGGGCGTATTGCAGGGCATCGCCGGTGACCCAGGCGAGAGCGGCCTGCAGAGGCAGCGAATTGAGTGCGGCAGCCCACCACGCGAACGCGGGCAGGGTCAGGGGGGTGAGCAGATAGAAGAGCAGAGGTGCCCACAGGACGCGCCGCGCTCCGAGCAGCAGCCACAGCACCCGCAGCACCGCGAGCGAGGCGATCGCCTGCCCGAGCACCAGGGTCGTCGCGGCGGGCCACCACTGCAGCGGCGCGAGCGCGGTGGCCAGTCCTGCGACGAGGAAAGCACCGGGCATGAGATGCCCGTCGTGGTCGTACCGTAGGAAGGATTCGGACAGCAGTGGCTCGGTTCCGGCCCGCCCGATGAGAATCAGGTCGTCCCAATAGAACTCGCCGGCTCCCGCGAGCACCGCCCGGATGGTCACCTGCGCCGCGACCAGTACCAGGGCGACGACCAGGACAACCCGGCCACGGTCTTGTGCCCGAAGGTTTTCGGGCTCACGGTCGGAAAGGGTGGTCGTCACAGCCACTTGTTGCGTCGGAATGTGACGAACAGACCCACGGTGATGGCGACGATGACAGCCCAAACGAGGTAGTAGCCGTAATCCCAGTGCAACTCGGGCATCTTGTCGAAGTTCATCCCGTAGATGCCGGCGATCATCGTCGGGACGGCGGCGATCGCGACCCACGCCGAGATGCGGCGCATGTCCGTGTTCTGCTGCACCGTGACCTTCGCGATCGCCGCGTCGAGCAGAGTGCCGAGGGTTTCGTCGAATGCGGCGATGCGGTCGGAGACGGTCGTGTGATGGTCGGCGACGTCGCGGAAGTATCGCCGGACGTCCTTCGGCACGGGGTTGCCGGGCGACCGGATGAGTTGCTGGAGCGGTTCGGCAAGGGGGACGACGGCGCGGCGTAGCTGCACGATTTCGCGTTTGAGGAGGTAGATCTGCTCGACCGCGATGGTGGTGCTCGGGGTGAAGACGACTTCTTCCAGGTCGTCGACGTCGGGTTGCACTGCGGTGGTGACCGCGAGATAGGAGTCGACGACGTGATCGGCGATCGCGTGGAGCACCGCAGCGGGCCCGAGTGCGAGGCGGGACGGATTCTTCTCGAGACTCCTGCGGACCCGCGACAGTTCGGAATGGTCGCCGTGCCGGACGCTGATGACGAAGTCCGGACCGGTGAAGAGCATGATCTCGCCGGTTTCGACGATGTCCTTGGTGGTGGTCACGCTTTCGTGCTCGACGTAGCTCACCGTTCGCAACACGAGGAACAGCAGATCGTCGTAGCGCTCGAGTTTGGGGCGCTGGTGCGCGTGCACCGCGTCCTCTGCCATCAGTTCGTGCAGACCGAACGTTCGGGCGACACTCGTCATCTGCTGCTCGTCCGGTTCGTGCAGACCGAGCCATACGAATCCGGCGCCACGGCTTCGTACCTCTGCGAGAGCGGCGGAGTAGCTGAATGTGCCCGGTTCGCGACGGCCGTCGATGTAGACCGCGCAGTCCACAACGGCCCGTTCGCCGGGCTCGGGTTGCGCCGGGACTCCGGCTTCGGTGGCGGGCACCGGTACGTGCCGTTCCGATCGGGAGGGCAGGTGCGCCATGATCTCCCTTTCTCCGTTGTGGTCGAGCGGCACGAGATGTCGCGCCGTCATGTTAGTCGCCACACCTGACAGACTGGGGGAGTGCGTATCGATCTTCACTCCCATTCCACGGCGTCCGACGGCACGGACAGTCCGTCCGAAATCGTCCGCCGGGCATCCGAGGCAGGGTTGGACGTACTGGCACTGACCGATCACGACACCACGGCAGGGTGGGACGAGGCGGTCGCGGCCATACCTTCCGGACTGCATCTCGTGCGCGGGATGGAAATGTCGTGCACCGGGCGTGGCGAGGACGGGTTGCCGGTCGCGGTGCATCTGCTGGCCTACCTGTTCGATCCGGAGGACCCGGCGTTCATCGTCGAACTCGACCGTCTGCGCGGTGAACGCGTGTCGCGGATCCGGGCGATGGCGGAACGAATGGCCGCGGACGGCCTGCCCATCGACGCCGACGCCGTACTCGCGCAGGCCGGGCCGGCGGCGGGTCGCCCTCACCTGGCGCGGGCGCTCGTCGACGCCGGGGTGGTGGACACCGTCGGGGAAGCGTTCACCGACCTGTTGTCGCCGCGCGGTCGCTACTACGTCTCGAAGGTCGACACTCCGCTCACCGACGCGGTGCAGATGGTGAACGCGGCGGGCGGTGTCACCGTGATCGCCCACGCCCGGGCGCGCGCTCGCGGACGCCTGCTGGCCCTCGATCAGATCGAGGAACTCGCGGAGATCGGTCTGGGCGGGGTCGAAGCCGACCACCCCGACCACAGCGCCGCCGACGCGCAGTCGATGAGGGATCTCGGCGAGCGTCTGGGTTTGTTCGTCACGGGATCGTCGGACTATCACGGGCGGAACAAGGACGTCGCGCTCGGACGGTTCACGACCGATCCCGGTGCCTACGAGGCTCTGCTCGACAGGGCGAAGGGAGTCGAGGTGGTCGCGGGATGAGAGTGCCGGGCACACCGCGTCCGGGTTCCGGACCGGACGACGAATTCGTCGCGGCGCAACGCCATTACGACGACCGTGCGTACTACGGCAGGACGTACGACCGTGGGCAGTACTACGATCGGGCGTACGACCGTGGGCAGTACTACGATCGGGCGTACGACAATGGTGCGCCGTCCGCGCACGCGCGAACGGCGTCGCTGCCGGTACGCACGGGTCGTGTCGTCTCCGGCGTGGTTGCCGGTGCGGTGCTGGTGATGGCGACGGTGGTGCTCGGAGCGCAGTACCTCAGCGGCGAGCGAGGCTTTCCCGGCCCGGGTTCCGTGTCGGTGGCGGCGCATGTGGCCGCGGCCGTCGCGGTGGTACTCGCGCAGATCGTTGCCGACCGGAAAAAGGGCTTGGTATCCATCGCGGCGTCCGGTGTGGTCATCGTCACTGCATCGATTCTGCTGGCGACGCAATGGTGGGGTTGAGTCACCCGTCATTCGGAGCTACCGGCCGGTAGCTCCGGAGAATCCGCAGGAACGGGGTTGCGCGGTACCTTGCGTTACCGCAAACTCACAGGTGAGACCACAAAAAGGTGAAACCTTTGCAATCGATGCCGATTTGATTGTTGGTCTGTAAAGGTGGCAAACTCGCCACCACGACCGAGGCCGGAATCACCATTCCGGTATCGGAAGAAGGATGGCAGAGCCGCTCGAGGGCTTGTCGCCGAGGCCACCCGCCGCGGCGCCATCACGCTCCGGAAGACGTACAGCGTTCCAAAGCCGTAACCATGATCGCGCCCGGATGCTTCATCGAATATGTCCTTGGCGGAGCCCTGTATCTCGGTGTGTCACGCATCGGAATGCAGAGTTCTCGCAGTAACCGAGGCCAACACTGGCCCCGGAACACGCAGGAGTGTCATCGTGTCAATTGTGTCTGATGCACATACCCCCGAGAAGCTCGAGCTGACCGACGAAGAGATCTTCGGCAGCCATGTGGACGGAAAGCTGTCGGTCGAACTCGCCGCGCCCCTCGAGACGCAGCGCGACCTCTCCATCGCGTACACCCCGGGCGTAGCCCAGGTCAGCCGTGCGATCGCTGCCGACGAGACGCTCGCCGCGCGCTACACCTGGACCAGCCGCCTCGTCGTCGTGGTGTCGGACGGCACCGCCGTCCTCGGCCTCGGCGACATCGGCCCCCGTGCCTCGTTGCCCGTCATGGAGGGCAAGTCCGCACTGTTCAAGAAGTTCGCCGGGCTCAATTCCATTCCGCTCGTGCTCGACACGAAGGACCCCGACGCGATCGTCGAAACCCTCGTGCGGCTGCGCCCGAGCTTCGGCGCCGTCAATCTCGAGGACATCTCGGCCCCGCGGTGCTTCGAGATCGAGAAGCGCGTCATCGAGGCGCTCGACTGTCCCGTCATGCACGACGACCAGCACGGCACGGCAATCGTGGCGCTGGCGGCGCTCAAGGGTGCCGTCAAGGTGCAGAACCGCGACATCACCTCGCTGCGTGTGGTCATCTCCGGTGCGGGAGCGGCGGGCGTCGCCTGCGCGAACATCCTCCTCGCAGCGGGGATCGAAGACGTCGTGGTGCTCGATTCGAAGGGCATCGTCTCGTCGGATCGCCCCGATCTGCACCCGATCAAGGCAGATCTCGCCTCCCGCACGAATCCGGCGGACCGCCGCGGCGGACTGATCGAGGCGCTCGACGGCGCGGACGTGTTCCTCGGCGTGTCGGCGGGCACCGTTCCGGAAGAGATCATCGCGACGATGGCCGACAACGCCATCATCTTCGCCATGTCCAACCCGGACCCGGAGATTCACCCCGACATCGCGCGCAAGTACGCGGCCATCGTCGCAACCGGGCGCAGTGACTTCCCCAACCAGATCAACAACGTGCTCGCGTTCCCGGGTGTGTTCCGCGGCGCGCTGGACGCGGGCGCCCGTCGAATCACCGAGGGCATGAAACTCGCAGCAGCCGACGCGATTCTCTCTGTCGTCGCCGACGAACTCTCCGTCGACAAGATCGTGCCGAGCCCGCTGGATCCGCGGGTCGAGCCGGCCGTCGCGGAAGCCGTTGCGGCGGCGGCCAGGGCCGAGGGCGTCGCCTGAGCGAAACGACCCTGTAGGCGACTGCGCCTGTCAGCGACCGAACGCCCGTCCGGGGATGCCCGGCCGGGCGTTCGGCGTCGTGGGGGTGGATGGGACGATGGGACGCGCGGCCCGGAAGTCGATGAGTTCGAGGAGTGTGGCGATCGGTGAAGATTCGGATGCTCGGTGTCGCGGCGCTGATGACCGCGGCGGGGACGCTCGTCGGATGCTCGACCGGTCAGGTCCTGGCCACCGACACGGATTCCGGCGTGATCACCGTCGGCTCCGGACAGTCACCCGACAGCCGGGTCCTCGCCGAGATCTATGCCGCGGTGCTGCGCGGCACCGGTGCCTCCGTCGACACCCGCCTCGGACTCGACGACGGCGAAGAACTCGCCGCACTGGATGACGGCTCGGTCGATCTGGTGCCGGAATACATGGGTGGGCTGCTCCTGCGCCTTCAGCCCGGCGCCGAGGCGATCGAACCGGACGAGGTGTTCGAGGAACTGAACAGGTCTCTGCCTCAGGGCCTCTCGGTCTCGGACTATGCGGTGGCCGAGCAACCCGGGTCCGGAGATGCCGGCGAGGCCGGTAGCGAAGCGGCAGCGGCGAACGTCGTGCCGCTGATACGCGGTGGTGCGCTGACGCCGCGACAGGTCGAAGCGCTCAACGTGGTAGCCGGTGAGCTGACCACGGACGAACTGACCGAGATGGGGGACGCGGTGAGCCGCGGTGACGTCGCGCCCGAGCACGCCGCGAACGAGTGGCTCTCCGCGCGCTGAGCCCGGATTCCGGGTCGCCGACCCGGAATCCGTGGCGGCGGCGTCATTTTCCGCGGGTGTCGTCGCCGCTCTCGAGCTGCCGGATCCGGTCTGCGGCTTCCCGGAGACGCGCCTTCCGCTCGTCGGCCTCCGACTCCTTGAGTTCGTCGTAGATCTCTTCGTCCTCGTCGCTGAAACCCAGGATCATGCGCGGCACGCTGAGCGTGACGATCAGTGACGGCCACACCACCCACGCGTAGTCCCAGTCGACGATCATCTGCAGCACGAGGAACGTCATCAACGTGATGCCGATGATGATCCAGTCGAGGGACTCGACGGTTCTGCCGCGCTGCCGCAAGGAGGCGAGTTCGGTATCCGGGTCCGCCGGCGCGGGCACGTCGCTCCGCCGCACGGCCGGGACGGAGGCGGGCGTATCCACGACATGGACGTGCCCGTCGGTGATCTCGAGCGGCACGCCGCCCGGAAGTCCGGCGAAGGCCGGTCGGGCATCGGGCAGGGTACGCGCCTGCGCGACCCAGCCCGACCGGTCGTAGAACTCCGACGAGTCGAGTCGTCCGGCGGCGTAATGCTCGCCGAGAACGTTGAGCGCGTGCAGACGCTCGTCGTCGCTGAGCAGGATGTCTTCGGAGCGTGAGTCGTCCGTCATCAGATCCGCCGTCCGGTCGAATTGTCGGACCCAACTATAGAATCTCCTGCGCCGCCCCGCGACCGTCAGTCGTGCGCGCCCTCGGGTGCTTCGCCTGCCATGTGCGTCCGGAGAAATGCTCCGACTTCGTTCACCGCCTCGGCGGCTTCCCGCACGAGTCCCGCCTGAAGGTGCGCGACATGCCATAGTTCGGGCTGCTCGGTGAATTCGAGGTCGACGTCTGCCGCACGCAGCCTCTTCGCGAACTCGCGGATCTGCGGGTACAGCACCTCACTCGTGCCCACCTGGATCAGTGTGGGCGGTAACCCGGCGAGGTCCCCGTGCAGCGGCGCGTAACCGGGATCGGTCGCGTCTCCGCTGCCGAGATAGGCGTCGGCGGACGCGAACACCCACGCGGTGTTGATGACGACATCCCGATCGAACGGCACGGTGCGCGAACCCGGATCGACCCAGGGGGAGAGCAGGCCGAGCGCGGCCGGCGTGACGCCGTGCCGGTCGATGAGCCGGCGGGCAGTGGCGACCGAGAGGCCTCCGCCCGCGGAGTCGCCGGCGATCGGTGTCTTCGCCGCCTCGACCCCGTGCTCGGTGATCAGGTCGATGTATGCCGCGACCGCGTCGTCGAGTGCGGCGGGGTAGGGATGTTCCGGGGCGAGGCGGTAGTCCAGTGCGTACACGGCCGACCCGGTCGCGGCGGCGAGATGTGCGACCAGCGACCGGTGGGTGGCGGGGGAGGCGCAGGTGTATGCGCCGCCGTGCAGATACAGCACCGCCGTCGGACGTTCGGTAGCCCCGACGGTGACCCGCTCCGCGGGTCTCCCGCCGAGTTCGATCTTGCGGACGACGGTGCCCTTGGGTAACGGCTGGATCGGTGCTGCGGCCTCGAGCAGCCGACGTTGCACCGAGTACGGCAACCGGGCATTGAGGGTGAGCCGGTAGAGGGGACGCAACGTTGCCCGGACGAGGCGCAGAGGAAGCTGTGGCATCGGCGCAGCCTAGTTCTTGGGTAGGACGCGACCGGCAATGGTCGCGACGACACGCTGGTAGGACGGCCCCACGAGCCGAACCCAGCCGTCGAGGAACTTGGCGTCGGCACCGATAAGCACCCGTGCCTGATTCTTCCGGACGCCCCGAAGGATCGTCTTCGCCGCCTGCTCCGCGGTGGTCCGTGCGAGCTTGCTGTCGAAGAACTGCGCGAAGCCGGCCTGGTCGTCGCCGTCGGGTACGGCGGCGTTCCGGGCGATGGCCGTCTTGATGCCACCGGGATGCACGCACGTCACCTGCACCGGATGCTTGGCGATGAGCATTTCCTGACGCAGCGACTCGGTGAACCCGCGTACGGCGAACTTTGCGGCGTTGTATGCCGTCTGGCCGGGGATGCCGAGCAGACCGAACAGGCTCGACACGTTGATCAGGTGGCCGTCGCCGGAAGCGATCAGATGCGGGAGAAAGGCTTTGGTGCCGTTGACGACGCCCCAGAAGTCGACGTCGACGATCCGTTCGATGTCCTTGAACTCGGATCGCTCGAATTCGCCGTGGTAGGCGATTCCGGCGTTGTTGTAGACCTGGTTGACCTTGCCGAAGTGCGCGACGACGGCTTCGGCATACGCGAAGACAGCTTCGCGCTGCGTGACGTCGAGATGGTCGGACTTTACTTCCGCGCCGAGATCGGTTGCCAGACGGACAGTTTCCGCAAGGCCGACGGCGTCGACGTCGGACAGTGCGAGCTTGGCACCGCGACCGGCGAGATCGACGGCGAGCGCCCGCCCGATACCGGACCCCGCTCCCGTGATGACGACGACCCTGCCTTCGAATTCGCTCACTGGATTGCAGCCTTCCGGGATGCGCGCTCGGTGCGCTCGGTGGGGGTGCCGGCGGAGGGACCGGCCGGGAGGGAGGTGAGGTCGGCCTCGGCGACGGTGCGGTACGCCTCCAGATCGAATTGCTTGGTGATGCGCCGGAATTCGAAGGTGAACCCGGGCCACAACGTCGTGTTGTTGCCGTGCTTGTCGAGATACCAGCTGGCGCACCCCCCGTTGTTCCACACGCTGTTCTTCATCGCGTGCTGGAGGTCGCGGTTGTAGTCGTCCTGGATTTCCCGGCGCACTTCGACCGTGCCGATACGGTGCCGATCGATGGTGTCGATCGCGTCGACGAGGTAGTTGAGCTGCGATTCGATCATGTACACCATCGACGTGTGGCCAAGTCCGGTGTTCGGGCCGACGAGGAAGAAGAGGTTCGGGAACCCCGCGATCGTGGTGCCCTTGTAGCCCTGCATGCCCGACTCGTCGAAGACGTCTGCGAGAGACCGGCCGTCCTTGCCGAAGATCCCGGCGAACATCGGCGAGTCGGTGACGTGGAAGCCGGTGGCGACGACGATCGCATCGACCTCGCGGGTGGTGCCGTCCTTCGTCACGATGCCGTCCGCGGTGACCTCGGCGATCCCGTCGGTGACCAGGTCGACGTTCGGGCGGTCGAGGGCGGGGTAGTAGTTGTTCGAGATGAGCATGCGCTTGCACCCGATGGCGAAGTTCGGTGTCACCTTGCGCCGCAAGGCGCGATCGGAGATGCCCCGGCGGATCTGGATGCGCGCCGCGAGTTCGAGCGGCTTCATGAACACCGGTGCCTTGGTGAGCCCGACGACCTGCGTCTCTCTCATGAGGTACTGGAGGGTGCGCGACAACCGCTGGAATCCGGGGATGCGGCGGAAGGCGAACTTCTCCGCCTTCGTGTACTCACGATCGGCGCGGGGGAGCACCCACGGCGCGGTGCGCTGATACACATCGAGGTGCGCGACCCGGCCGGCGATGGCGGGCACGATCTGGATTGCCGACGCGCCTGTGCCGATCACCGCGACTCGCTTGCCGGCGAGGTCGGCGTCGTGGTTCCAGCGGGCCGAGTGGAAGATTTCGCCGCCGAAGCGCTCGATGCCGGCGATATCGGGCAGCGCCGGCTCGCACAGGGCGCCCACGGCCGACACGAGGTTCTTGGCGCTGAAGTCGCCGTGGGTGCTGCGGACGTCCCAGCGGTGCGTGTTCTCGTTCCAGCGCGCGTCCTGGACGTCGCACCCGAAGATCGTCCGTCGGCGGACGTCGTACTTGTCGGCGACGGAGGTGATGTACGCCTGGATCTCGGGCTGGGGAGAGAACGACCGGGTCCAGCCGGGGTTGAGGGCGAACGAGTAGGAGTACAGGTTCGACGGCACGTCGCATGCGGCGCCGGGATAGGTGTTGTCGCGCCAGGTGCCGCCCACCTCGTCCGCGCGTTCGAGGACCAGGAATTCTTTCCCTGCTCGGGACAGTTTGATGGCGGCGCCGAGTCCGGCGAACCCGCTGCCGATGATCAGCGTATCGATCCGGCGCGTGGTATCACCGGCGGAGGTGTCTGTAACCGGAAGACTCATGTATCTGAGATTAGGGCGTCGAAGTGGCGCGGTCAACACTTTGTTGACGATTATTCAATAAGGATGCTTGCATGGGAACCGTGAGCGGCAACAGTTCCGGGAAAAGTGGACGACGGACCCGTCTGAGCCCGCAGCGACGTCGTGCGCAATTGATCGAGCTGGGGGTGGAACTCCTCGCGAGTCGCCCCCTCGAGCAGATCTCCGTCGAAGACATCGCCGACCGGGCCGGGGTGTCGCGCGGGCTGCTGTTCCACTACTTCGCGTCCAAGCACGACTTCCACGTCGCCGTTGTGCAGCACATCAGCAGCGACATGCTCGAACGCACCGCGCCCGACGAGAACCTGGACCCGATGGAGATGCTGCGCGGCACCGTCGTCGCGTACGTCGACTACGTCACCGAGCGTCCCGGCACCTATGTGTCGATGTTGCGGGGTTCGGTCAGCGCAGATCCGGACATGCGATCGGTCTTCGAGGCCACCCGGCGCGCGATGGTTGAGCGCACCGTCACCCATCTGCCGAGCATCGGCATCGATCCCGACGCCACGGTCCGGCTCGCGGTCCGCGGCTGGGTGGCGTTCGTCGAGGACATCACCATCGCCTGGCTGCAACAGCAGGGGATATCGACGTCTCCGGGACCGGATGATCCGGAGGGTGGCTCCGCGCTCACGCGCGAGCAGTTCGTCGACCTCGCCGTCGCCGCGCTCCCGGCGGTGGTGGCGTCCGCGCAGTTCGCGTCGAGCGGCTAGATCCGGCCCAGCCGTGCTCGGCCCGGAATGCCGCGAGCCGGGCCGGTCGTCCCGTGGGACGAACCGACCCGGCTCGCATGAGAACCGTCAGGCCCCCGTGAGGGACCGGAACGGGGCTTCTACCGTGTGAAGGCCTTCTCGAGGATCTCCTGCTGCTCGACAGCATGGACCTTGCTCGAACCCGAGGACGGCGCAGACATCGCACGACGCGAGATCCGCTTGATCCCGGCCAGCTTCTCCGGGAGCATCTCGGGCAGGGCCAGACCCAGGAACGGCCAGGCACCCTGGTTCGCCGGCTCCTCCTGGACCCAGAAGAACTCGGACGCGTTCGGGTACATGTCGAGTGTCTCGGCGATCCGGCGACGCGGCACCGGGTACAGCTGCTCGACCCGCAGGATCGCGATGTCGTCGCGGCCTTCCTTCTGCTTCTTCGCGAGCAGTTCCCAGTAGATCTTGCCGGAGGTCAGCAGGACGCGCTCCACCTTCGAGCGGTCCGCCGAGTTGTCCTCGTACGGGATCTCTTCGAGAACCGACCGGAACTTGCCCTCGGTGAAGTCCTCGATGTTGCTGACCGCTGCCTTGTTGCGCAGCATCGACTTCGGCGTGAACACCACGAGCGGACGACGGATGCCGTCGAGGTGGTGACGCCGCAGCAGGTGGAAGTAGCTCGCCGGCGTCGACGGCATGGCGACGGTCATCGAACCCTCGGCGCACAGCTGCAGCCAGCGCTCGATACGGCCCGACGTGTGGTCGGGGCCCTGGCCTTCGTGGCCGTGCGGCAGCAGCAGCACGACGTCGGAGAGCTGACCCCACTTGGCCTCACCCGACGAAATGAACTCGTCGATGATGGACTGCGCGCCGTTGACGAAGTCACCGAACTGCGCTTCCCACAGGACGAGCGCGTCGGGGTTGCCCACCGAGTAGCCGTACTCGAAGCCCAGGCCCGCGAACTCGGTCAGCGCCGAGTCGTACACCATGAAACGGCCACCGTTGCCGGCCTCCGCTGCCACCGCCGCGAGCGGGCTGTAATCCTCGCCCGTCTTGCGGTCGATCAGCACCGAGTGCCGCTGCGTGAACGTGCCGCGCCGCGAGTCCTGCCCGGCGAGGCGCACGAGTGCGCCCTGCTCGACGAGCGAACCGAAGGCGAGGAGTTCCGCGTAGGCCCAGTCGATCTGACCCTCGTGGGACATCGTGCGGCGCTTCTCGACGACGGGCTTGACGCGCGGGTGCACGCTGAAGCCCTCCGGAACGTTGACGAAGGCGTCGCCGATCCGTTCGAGCACCGCCTTGTCGACGGCGGTCTTCAGACGCGTCGGCGGGGTCTGGTCCAGCTCGACCGATTCGGACGGCTCGGGCTGGTACTTCTCGAGTTCGCGCACCTCGTTGAAGACCCGTTCGAGCTGACCCTGGTAGTCGCGCAGGGCGTCTTCGGCTTCCTTGAGCGAGATGTCCCCGCGGCCGATCAGGGCCTCGGTGTAGCTCTTGCGGACACTGCGCTTGGTGTCGATGACGTCGTACATCGCCGGCTGCGTCATCGACGGGTCGTCGCCCTCGTTGTGGCCGCGGCGGCGGTAGCAGATCATGTCGATCACGACGTCCTTGTGGAACTTCTCGCGGAAGTCCACGGCGAGCTGCGCAACCCACACACAGGCCTCGGGGTCGTCGCCGTTGACGTGGAAGATCGGCGCGCCGATCATCTTCGCGACGTCGGTGCAGTACTCCGACGACCGCGAGTGTTCCGGCGCGGTGGTGAAGCCGACCTGGTTGTTGACGACGATGTGCACGGTGCCGCCGGTGCGGTAGCCGCGCAGCAGCGCAAGGTTGAGCGTCTCGGCCACGACACCCTGACCGGCGAACGCGGCGTCGCCGTGGAGCAGCAGCGGCAGAACCGTGAAGCCGCCCTCACCCTTGTCGAGGATGTCCTGCTTGGCGCGGACGAGGCCCTCGAGCACCGGGTTGACGGCTTCGAGATGCGACGGGTTCGCGGTGAGCGACACCTTGATGTCGTTCTCGCCGAACATCTGGATGTAGGTGCCCTCGGCGCCGAGGTGGTACTTCACGTCACCGGAGCCGTGCGCCGCGGCCGGGTTCAGGTTGCCCTCGAACTCGGTGAAGATCTGCGAGTACGGCTTGCCCACGATGTTGGCGAGGACGTTGAGGCGACCACGGTGCGGCATCGCGATCGCGACCTCGTCGAGCTGGTGCTCGGCGGCCTGATCGATGATGGCGTCCATCATCGGGATGACCGACTCGGAACCCTCGAGCGAGAAGCGCTTCTGACCGACGTACTTGGTCTGCAGGAACGTCTCGAACGCCTCGGCCGCGTTGAGGCGGCTCAGGATGTACTTCTGCTGGGCGACCGTCGGCTTGACGTGGTGCGCCTCGACGCGTTCCTGGATCCAGCGCTGCTGATCGGGCTCGAGGATGTGCGTGTACTCGACGCCGACGTGGCGGCAGTAGGCGTCGCGGAGCACCGACAGCACGTCGCGCAGCTTCATCTTCTGCTTGCCGTGGAAGCCGCCGACGTTGAACTCGCGGTCGAGATCCCACAGCGTCAGATCGTGGGTGGTCACGTCGAGATCGGGGTGCGACCGGAACTTGTCGCGCACGAACTGCAGCGGATCGGTATCGGCCATGAGGTGGCCGCGGCTGCGGTAGGCGGCGATGAGCTCGAGCACGCGGGTGCTCTTGTCGACCAGACCCTCGGGCACGTCCTGGCGCCAGCGGACCGGCTCGTACGGGATGTGCAGGGTGTGGAAGATCTCGTCGTAGAACCCGTCGGAGATCAGCAGCTGGTGGATCGTCTTGAGGAACTCGCCCGACTCGGCACCCTGGATGACGCGGTGGTCGTAGGTCGAGGTCAGCGTCAGCAGCTTGCCGATACCCATCTCGGCGATCCGGGCGTCGGATGCACCCTGGAACTCGGCCGGGTATTCCATGGCGCCGGCGCCGATGATCGCGCCCTGGCCGCCCATGAGACGCGGCACCGAATGCACGGTGCCGATGCCACCCGGGTTGGTCAGCGAGATCGTGACACCGGAGAAGTCCTCACCGGTGAGCTTGCCGTCGCGCGCGCGGCGGACGATGTCCTCGTATGCCGAGTAGAACTGGGCGAAGTTCATCGTCTCGCAGTTGCGGATCGCGGCGACGACGAGTGAACGGGAACCGTTCTTGCCGGGCAGGTCGATCGCGAGACCGAGGTTGACGTGCGCGGGAGTGACGAGGTTCGGCTTCCCGTCGATCTCGGCGTAGTGGTTGTTCATGTTCGGGTACGCCTTGACCGCCTGGACGATCGCGTAACCGAGCAGATGCGTGAACGAGACCTTGCCGCCCCGGGTGCGGGCGAGGTGGTTGTTGATGACGATGCGGTTGTCGAACATCAACTTCGCGGGAACCGCGCGGACGCTGGTGGCCGTCGGGATCGACAGCGAGGCGTTCATGTTCTTCGCGACGGCAGCAGCTGCGCCCCGCAGAACCTTGGTCTCCTCGGCACCGTTCTTGTCCGCCGAGCCGCTCGCGGGCTTCGGTGCGGGCTTGGATGCAGCAGCGGGCTTGGAGGCAGCCGGCTTCGGCGCGGTGGCGGTCTTGGAGGAGGTGGTCGGCTGGGGTGCAGCAGCCGGCTTCGCCGGAGTCGTGGACGAGGCGGAAGCCTTCGGTGCGGCGTTCGCAGCAGCCGTGGACGTCTTGGTCGCGGTGGGCTGGGAGGACTTCTCAGTGGTCTTCACCTCGGCGCCGTTCGAGCCTCCGGCCGCGGCTGCCTCGGGAGAATAGTCGGTGAGGAACTCGTGCCAGCTCGCATCCACGGACGACGGATCGTCCTGGAAACGCTGGTACATCTCGTCAACCAACCACTGATTCTGTCCGAACTGTGATGTAGAGCTGCTGCTCACGGCAGTTGTTCGCCTCGTTTCTTTCTTCGGTACCCGATCGGAGCGCCTATGCATATGAGGCTAGCTGGTGGGTGTGTGACGATCCGAACTGATCATCCATGCCCGAGAGCCACCTCACAATCTGAGTCGACGGGGTCACCATCGACGACGGTTCTCGACCGCCGATTATTCCCTCAATCGTGCATCGCCGCAGCACGGGCCCCGTTACAAATGCGAGGACTCACGTGTGATCCTCGCGGTGGCAGGTGACACGGCCGCGTCGTCCGCGGTCTCGGGGACGAGCGCGCCGGAGGCAAGTTGCCACAATGTGCTGTACAGACCGCCGGACTGTCGCAACGTCTCGTGGCGTCCGGTTTCCACGATCCGCCCGCCGTCGACGACCACGATCAGGTCGGCGCGAGCCGCTGTTGCCAGTCGATGCGCGACGATGACCGCGGTTCTCGATCGGGTGACTGTCGCGCCGGCGTCGAGCACCGCGCGCTCGGTGGCGGGATCGAGCGTCGCGGTCGCCTCGTCGAGCAGCAACAAGTCGGGATCGACGAGTTCGGCGCGTGCGAGCGCGATGAGCTGTCGCTGACCCGCGGACAGTCCCTGGCCTCGCTCGCCGACGGGGTGGTGCATACCGCCGCTGAGCCCGGCGATCATGTCCAGGGCACCCACCACCCGTGCCGCATCCTCGATACGCGACCGGCTCGACTCGGGTCGCCCGTACGCGATGTTGCTCGCGACCGTCCCCGTGAACAGGTGCGCCTCCTGGGGCACGACACCCAGCCGCGCGCGATAGTCCGGGAGGCGGTACTGCCGCAGGTCGGTGCCGTCCACCCGCACCGACCCCGACGTGGGGTCGTAGAAGCGTGCCAGCAATTTGACGATCGTCGATTTCCCGGCGCCCGTCCGGCCGACGAGAGCCACGGTGGCGCCCGCGGGAATGTCGAGATCCACGTCGGCGAGTGCGTCGGAGTCGGCACCGCTGTAGCGGAAGCCCACCTCGCGGAGTCCGACGTCCCCGCGCAGTCGGCCCGGGATGGGCAGGTCACCCGTCGGGCCGGATTCGAGGGAACTCTCGGTGCGGAGCAGATCACCGATCCGGCGGAGGCCGACGCGCGCCTGCTGATAGCCGTCGAACACCTGGGACAACTGCTGGATCGGGGCGAACAGCAGATTCAGATAGAGGACGAAGGCGACGAGCACGCCCGGGGTGGCCGAACCCGACGCGACTTCCCGCGCGCCCACGAACACGACTGCCGCCAGCGCGAGGTCGGACAGCAGGGAGATGAACGGGAAGTACAGCGAGATCGCGCGTTGCGATCGCATGCGGCTGCGCCGGTAGGAGTCGGCACGTTCGGCGAACAACCGTGCGGCGTTTTCCTCGCGGCGATACGCCTGAGCGGCCCGCAAGCCCGTCACGTTCTCCTGGAACATCGCGTTGACCTGCGAGATGCGTTCGCGGGATTGGGCGTACGCATCGCGCGACACCGACCTGAACCAGAACGTCACTGCAACCAGGATCGGGATGGCCGCCAGGACCACCAGTGCCAGCGACCCGTCGGTGACGATCAAGGCGACCGAGATGCCCGTCAGCGTCAGCACGCTGACCACCGCAGTCGACAGGCCGGTCTGGATGAACTGCGACAGCGCATCGACGTCCGTCGTCATCCGCGTCATGATCCGGCCCGACAGTTCACGCTCGTAGTAGTCGAGGCCGAGTCGCTGCAGGTGCGCGTAACTGCGTACCCGCAGCCCGAACAGGACCCGTTCACCGGCACGGGCGGTCAGAACCGTCAGGATCGCCACCGCCGCCCAGCCGACGAGCGCGAGGACGACACCCGCGAACGTGGCCTCCCACAGTGCCCGGGTGTTGCCGGGGGTCACGCCGCGATCGATGGCGAACCGGACGATCGACGGGAACGCGATCCCGGCGAGCGATTCGACCGTCAGGCACAGCGCCACAGCGGCGAGCAACAGTCGCACCGGCTGGAGGGTGGTCCACAAGCGGAACTTTGGGTCGGGCCGGCGCAGCGCGGCGGACTGCAACGCCGGTGCGTCACCCGGCGTCTCGGTGGCCGGTGGAAGTGCGGCGACCGCTGCCTGCAACTCCGGTGTCGGCGCGATCGCGCCGAGCGCCCCGCCCGCAGGCCCGCCGCCACCGGGACCACCCGGGCCACCCGGGCCACGTGGAGCAGGGGGGTGGGGTCCGGCACTCGTCGCCCCGGCGGCTTCGAACCCTTCGGGCCACAGGTCGCCGGTGTCGAGCGTGTTCGACTCGTCGGGCCGGTCTTCGTCGAGCATGTCGTTGCCCGACAGCAGCCGGCGGAAGACGGGACTGCGCGCGTCGAGTTCTTCGGCGGTACCGACGTCCACGATCCGTCCGCCGTCGAGAACGGCGACACGGTCGGCCAGCGCCAGCGTGGATCGGCGGTGGGCGAGCACGAGCGTGGTGCGCAGCGGTTGTGCCCGGAGCGCCGCGTAGATCGCGCCTTCTGTTTCGGCGTCCACCGCCGAGGTCGCGTCGTCGAGGATCAGCACACGCGGGTCGACGAGCAGGGCACGCGCGAGCGCGACTCGCTGGCGTTGTCCGCCCGACAGCGTCAGTCCCCGTTCGCCGACGACGGTGTCGTAGCCGTCGGGAAGAGCCTCGATGAACTCGTCTGCCCGGGCCGCGGCCGCGGCCGCGCGGATCTCATCGTCGGTGGCGTCCGGGCGGCCGAGCGCGATGTTCGACGCGACCGTGTCGGAGAACAGGAACGGTTCGTCGAAGACCGGGCTCACCGCCGCGCGCAACTGCTCGGCGCGCAGGGATGCGACGTCGAAGTCGACGCCTCCGGAAGTCAGGCACACCGAGCCGGTGTGGGGCGAGTAGAACCGCGGCACGAGCAGCGACATGGCTGTCTTCCCGGATCCGGCGGGGCCGACGATCGCGACGGTTTCACCGGGCGAGAGTTCGAGGTCCACGCCGCGGAGGATGTCGCGACCCGGTTCGAATCCGAAGGTGACGTCGCGGAAGGCGAGCCCCAGAGGACCGTCGGGCAGCGACACCGGATGCGGAGGATCCGCGACATCGGGTTCGGTGTCGATCACCTCGTAGACGCGCTCGACCGCGGCGCGGGAGAGTTGCGCCATGATCAGCACCTGCGCGAGGGTGCGCGTCGTCGCGGTCATCGTGGCCACATAGGCGGTGAACGCCACGAACGTGCCCACGGTGACGGTGCCCTCGAGCGCCAGCCATCCACCCAGCGCGATGGTCGCCACCAGTCCGAGCTGGGGGATGGCACCCATCGGTGCGGCGAATCGAGAGTTCACGCGGGCCGCCCGCAACCGCTCGGCGTACAACCGGCGGCCGTGGCTCTCGAGCTGGTCCACCGCGCGGCTTTCCTGCCCGAACCCCTTGACCACGCGGACCCCGGTGACGGTTTCCTCGACATGCTGGGCGAGATCGGCGGCGCGTTGCTGCGCCGACCACGTGGCAGCGAACAGCTTCGGACGCACGATGCGGACCACCACCACGATGAGCGGCACCGTCACCACCGCGACGAGCGTCAGGACGGGCGACAGCGCGATCATGATGACGATCGTGAGGGCGAACTGCAGCAACGCACCCGCAGACATCGGCACGAGCGCGAGGAGACCCTGGACGAGTTGCAGGTCTGTGATCGACCGCGACACCACCTGGCCGGTGCGGATCCGGTCCTGGCCGTGACCGTCGAGCCGCTGCAACGATCCGAGCAGACGCAGCCGCAGGTCGTGCTGGACGTTGAGCGACAGCTTCCCGGCCAGCATGCGCCGGCCGTATTGACATGCGAACCGGACGAATGCACCGACGGCGATCGCGCCCGCGGCCAATCCGATCAGACGGGTGTCGTCCGGGGCGACGTCGCCCTGTCCGGTGGCGGTGTCGAGCGCGATCTTCGTCAGCAGCGGAAAGGCGATATCGATCAGTGCCGCGACGACGGTGACCGCGAGAGCACCGAATGCTTCGTTGCGATGACGCAGGGCCTCGCCGCCGAGCCGGCGGATCCAGCCCGCCGCCGGCGACTCCGATGCGGTGACATGTGCCATTCGATCGACACTATCGCCGTCCGGTGACACCGGTGATCGCGCAGGGGGTCAGACGAAGTCTCGCGAACGGGTCCGCCACCAGCCGAGCCCGCAGATCAGCACGGTCCAGAAGATGAGGACGAGCGGCGCGAGCGGCCACCGCACGGCCAGTTCGACGTCGTCGGGCATCTCCACCACCGAGAACAGCGTGTACCAGGTGACCTGCCCGGGCAGGTACTGCGCGACCGTGCCGAGCCCGACCCCGTGCAGGACCAGCGACACGACGAGTTCTCCGAACGGGATCCAGGCGCAGATCGCGAGGACACTTCCCGTCATCGACCCGGTCAGTAGTCCCAGACCGGCGCCGATCAGGGCCCACAGGGCGGCGCAGAGCAGACCGGTGGCGAGGACCGCACCCACGGTTCCGAAGTCGGCACCGCTGAAGCCGCCACCGAACATCAGGATGGTCAGAGCGGAGACGACCTCCGCGACGAGGCAGTACGCCAAGCCGAAGATCGTGGCGACCACCAGTTTCGTCGCCAGGACCCGGTCGCGTCCCCGGGTGGTGAGGAACGTTGCGATAACGGTGCGGTACTGGAATTCGCTGCCGGTGTTGACGACTCCGAACAACGCGGAGAACAGGAACACCAGGGCCAGGGCCAGCGAGATTCCGACCGCGGCTGCGGCCGCTTCTGCGAAGTCCTCCCCGAGGACGTCCTCGAGTTGCCGCATCACCGGCAAGGTCAAGGCTCCGCAGAACAGGCCGACGAGCAGCGGAGCGATGCCGAGAATCCACCAGTAACGCAAGCTCAGCACCTTGCGGAACTCGGCGGTCAGGAGCGCGGTCATGCTGAGGGCCCTTCGGATCCGGTCGACTGTTGCTGCGGCGGGCCGTAGTACGGCTGCGGGGGGTACTGCTGCTGTTGCGGCCCGGTGTATTGCCGGGGTCCCGCCTGTTGCTGCTGGGGCCCTGGGTACTGCTGGGGTCCTGGGTACTGCTGGGTTCCTGGGTACTGCTGGGTTCCTGGGTACTGCTGGGTTCCTGGGTACGGCTGGGGTCCCGGGTACGGCTGGGGTCCCGGGTACTGCTGGGGGCCGGGATACGGCTGGGCTCCCGCGTAGTGCGGCTGGGGCGGATACTGCCCGGGCGGCTGCCCGCCCGGACCCCAGCCAGGACCGCTCCAAGGACCACCGGGCCCGGGCGGTGCGGCCGCGTAGCGACCCGCGGTCATCGACAGGTACACCTGCTCGAGGTCGACGCTTTCGACGGTCGTGCCGAAGAGTGTGACGCCACTGTCCGCCGCTACCGCGCTGATCCCCTCCGCGTCCACGCCCACGACGGCCAGGCGACCGTCGGCCTGCACCTGCGCATCGGTGTGTCCTGCCGCGGCGAGGGCCGTGGCGAGCCGGGCCGGATCCGACGCTGCCACCAGCACCCGTGGCCGGTACGCCGCACGCAGCTCTTCCATGCTGTTCGCGGCGACCAGTCTTCCGTCGCTGATGATTACCAGGTGATCGGCCATCTGCTCGACCTCGCGCAGGATGTGGCTCGAGATCAGGACGGTCCCGCCGTTGCGGGCGTAGGCGACGAGGAAGTCGCGTAGCCACGCCATGCCTTCGGGGTCGAGACCGTTGGCAGGTTCGTCGAGCACCAGATAACGGGGCTGGCCCAGCAGGGCTGTCGCGAGCGCGAGACGCTGCCTCATACCCAGGGAGAACTCGCCGATGCGGCGCTTCGCGGCCGGCGTCAGTCCGACGAGGTCGAGCATCTGGGCAGCGCGGGTATCCGGAACCCCGATCGCTGCGCAGTACACGCGAAGATGCGTCGTCGCCGTGTGTTTCGGGTGCGCGCTGCGTGCGTCGAGCACCGCACCCACGACTTGTGCCGGGTGTTCCAGGTCGGTGAACCGCACACCGTCGACGTAGGAGACGCCGGAGGTCGGGCGGATGAGACCGAGGACCATGCCCAGTGTGGTCGTCTTGCCGGAACCGTTGGGGCCGAGGAAAGCGGTGATCGAACCGGGCGGAACCGTGAAACTCAGGTCGGTCACCGCGGTGTGGGTCCCGAACGTCTTGGTCAGTCCCTGCACGACGATCCCTGCGGGCTGCTGCCCACCGAATCCGGCACCGCCGTACGGCGTGTGCGCTGACGGTGTTGTCACCGGCGGCGACCCCCTTCGTCTCGGTCCCGCGGCACCGCGCCACGAGCCTTCGTGAGCTTACGTGCAGGACCGCGGCGGATCAGTGTCTCGGTTTCACTCGAGAAACGGCAGGACCGCGGCGAGGAACTCACTCGGCGCATCGAGTTGGGGACAGTGCCCCGCATCGGGGATCACCACGACGCGTCGCTTGCTGCCGACCGCGACACGGCGCGCGGCGTGAGCCGGAGTGAGCCGATCGTGCGCGCCCCAGATCAGCAACGCCGGCATGTCCAGAGCGTGCACCATTGCGGGAATCGGCAGGCGGCCCAGTTCTCCGATGGCCCTGCGGCCCACGGCAAGCATGGTGTCGATCTGCTTCCGCGTCGCGAAATTGGCGCTGAAGGCCGCCCGCACCGCACTGTCCATGCGCTCCGGGCGGTGCATCGCGGCCCTGGCGTAGAGGGCGCCGATCGCGCGCTGCATCACCGGCGCCGGAACGGGGAGAGCCAGTGCGCGAGAGATCGCGGTCGGCACCTGGGCTCCCCGCGTCCACAGCCGGGGGATTCCCGTCATGCCGGGCATGTCCGCGAGCACCACCCGATCCACGCGCGACGGATGGGTCGACGCGAACAACAGCGACGTGACGGCGCCGAGGGAATTGCCGACGAACGACACCGGTTCGGGGATATCGGCGAGGAGGTCGTCGAGTACGTCCACGTAGTGATCGAGCACCGGTGCCGTCCAGTGGTGCGAGCTGCGCCCGAACCCCGGAAGATCCACCACCAGGATGCGGTGTTGCTCGGCGAGCGCAGGTTCGACCTTGCACCAGGTCCCCCCGTGATCGGAGAACCCGTGCAACAGCACCACGGTGCGCGGCCCCGAGCCGATTTCGCGGACGTACAACGAGGGAGTCTCCACTGTCAGGCCGCCGGGGGTACCGTCCGGAGTTCGGACCATGTCGTGGGCGGCGGGCCGAAGGCGTCCCGTGCGTTTGCGATGGTTCGTTTTCCGATCGCACGATTGCCCGCGCCGCCGATCGCCGCACCGATTCCCGCGGGGACGAGCTTGCCCAGGACCAGTGCACTCCGCTTGGCGAAGTACTTACGAACGAATCGCTTCACGAGCGAGTTGTTCACCAGCTTGAGCTGCTTGTTGTCGATCTGGCCGGTGAGGGCCTTCGGCCAGTTCTTCAGCGAGGTGCCGGTGGCTGCGGCGACGATCTCCTTGCCGGCGTCGCCGAGTGCGACGGCCAGCACCAGTGCGCGGCGTTGTTGGTGGTCGTGGGGTTCGATGCCGTGAACCGCAGCGATCGCGAGGGTCAGGAGCGCCGACGCTTCCAGGAAGAAGATTGCTTCCGCGCCCACCGCGCCGATCGCCGCGACGGTTCCCACGCCGGGGAACGCGGCGGTCGCACCCACGGCGGAGCCGCTGCCCGTGACTCCGAGAAGGAACTGCTTCTCCAGACGCGTGACGATCTGCGCGGGGGATTCGTCCGGATGCGCGCGACGCAGGAGATCGACGTACTTCGCCACCGCGGGTCCCTGCAGCCTGCTGCCGTTGTCGAGCACTCTGACGAGCAACTTCTCGGCCGGCCCCGTCGTGTCCTTCATTCGGCTTCTGTCCTCTTTTCTGCGGGAGCTGTCTACGCTTGAGTGCGTGACCAGCTCGCTTGGTGCAGTCGGGGTTTCCGAAGGCGCTCGGCAGTGGCCGGAGCCGCTGCTGAGACCGTTCGTGCGTCGTTACGAAGGATATCGGCTCGCCGGCTTCCCTCCCGGGATCCATCGCGGAATGCCGTCACCCGATGTCACAGTAATCATCACTTTCGGTGAGCCGGTCGCCCTGATCCACACCGAGGGGCGTCCGCCGGACAGATTCGACGCGCTCGCCAGCGGTTTGTCGTCCGAACCCGTGATCATCGCGCACACCGGATTTCAGCACGGAATCCAGTTGTCGCTCACGCCCTCGGGTGCACGGGCGCTGCTCGGCGTACCCGCATCCGCCCTGGGCTCGTGGGCTGTCGATCTCGAGGACGTGCTCGGCGTGGATTACCGGGAACTGAGCGACGGTCTCGATGCCGCGCCGACCTGGCCGGAGCGATTCGCCATCCTCGACCGTGTTCTGGCAAGGCGCCTCGTCATGAGCGGGGACGTGGAAATCGAAAGCAGGCTCTCTCACGCGTGGCGGATGCTGGTGTCCGAACCCGGGCATCCGGTGCGGGCCGTGGCCGACGAACTCGGCTGGAGCCGAAGGCATCTCACCGGACGGTTCGTGGCGGAATTCGGACTCGCGCCGAAAGAGGTCGCGCGGGTCGCGCGTTTCCACCGCTCACGAACCCTGTTGCGTACGGCGGGCCCGCACCGCCTCGCCGACGTCGCGGCCTTGTGCGGGTACTACGACCAGGCGCATATGGCCCGGGACTGGCGCGACCTCGCGGGTGTACCGCCGTCGCGCTGGCTGGCCGAAGAAGTGTTCCCAATCGTCCAAGACGATTGAGTGCGCGCACGCGGAGACTTTGCTCCATGACAAACACATCGGAAACCACAGCAACTCGGACAACCACCGGAAGCGACTCCCTCGGACAGGCCCCAGGCGTGTGGCCGTGCCTGATCTACAGCGACGCCCGCGCGGCGATCCGCTTCCTCGTCGACACCCTCGGATTCTCCGAGAGTGCCGTGTACGGGGAAGGTGAACGGGTCGATCATGCGGAACTGGCCTGGCCGTACGGCGGCGGACTCATGCTCGGGTCCTCCAAACCGGACAGCCCGCTGCGACAGAAGCAAGCCGACGACGGCTCGGTGTATCTCGTGGTGCCCGAGGACTCCGTCGCCGACGACCTGTACCGCAAGGTCGTCGACGCCGGGGCGACCATCACCGTCGAACTACGCGACGAGGATTACGGGTCTCACGGGTTCACCTGCCGCGATCCGCACGGGGTGTTCTTCAGCATCGGCACCTACCGCGGTCACGGTTACGCCGGCTGACGGAGCGGCGTGTGGCCGGGAGGCACGATCTCGGCCGCACGCGGCGGCGGCGGTGGCGTGCCGTCGCCGAAGGGCCGCCCGCCCAGCATTTCCCTGCCGTGCGGGCTCAGCCAGTTCGACAGGTCGGGGCCCTTCGGCACGATCCGGCTGGGATTCACGTCGGTGTGCACCAGGTAGTAGTGCTGCTTGATCTGCACGAAGTCGACGGTGTCGCCGAAACCGGGCGTCTGGAACAGGTCCCGGGCGTAACCCCACAGCGCCGGGAACGCCGTGAGCGGATTCCGGTTGCACTTGAAATGGCCGTGGTAGACCGGGTCGAAGCGAACGAGCGTGGTGAACAGCCGGACGTCGGCCTCGGTGATCGAGTCCCCCACGAGATAACGGCGGGTACCCAACCGTTCCTCGAGCTGATCGAGACGCGCGAACAACCGGTCGAACGACTGGTCGTACGACGCCTGCGAGCCTGCGAACCCGCATCGGTACACGCCGTTGTTCACATCTCGGTACACCGCTTCGGCCACTTCGTCGATTTCGCCGCGCAGCTTCTCCGGATACAGGTCGGGTGCTCCCGGGCGGTGGTAATCCGTCCACTCGGTGGAGAAGTCCAGCGTCATCTGCGCGTAGTCGTTGGTGACGACCGCGCCGGTCGGGATGTCGACGATCGCGGGAACGGTGATGCCCCGGTCGTATCCGGGATACCGGGCAAAAAACGCGTCCTGCAGCCGCGGGATCTGGAGGACAGGGTCGACGCCGCCCGGGTCGAGATCGAAGGTCCAGCTCCGCTCGTCGTGGGTGGGCCCGCACAACCCGAGCGACAATGCGTCTTCGAGCCCCAGAAGCCGCCGCACGATCATGGTGCGGTTCGCCCACGGGCAGGCCCGCGCCGCCACGAGCCGGTAGCGCCCTGCCTCGACGGGGTAACCGTCGCGGCCGTCGGCGGTGATGCGGGTGTCGATGTACCGGGTGTCACGGGTGAAGCCCGAACCGGGCTCGACGTAGGTGCCGCCGGTCTTGTTCTCTGATCCGGGGTGGTCGGTCACGGGTGCACCTTCGCTTCTGTTTCGGGCCGGCACCGGGTCACGGGCCGGCGGGGAGTCGCACGGTCATCTGGGTTCCCCATTCGGTGTACCCCGACACCGCGGCGAGCCCGCGAGCGGCGAGATTGTCGCGGCGCACGCGCGACATGGGAATCAGCCCCGCGTCGAGCGCGTCGTGCGTCGCAAGTGTCGTCACCGTGGCGGCGAGACCCAGCCGCCGATGCTCGGGTGTGGAGATCACTCGCACATCCGCGAGCAGCGAATGCAACTCGCGGTAACCGGCTCCGGCCAGCGGGTGGCGATCGGGTCCGAGCAGGACGAACGAGCGTGCCGGCTGTGCGAGGGACAGGTCGGTTTCTGTGACGTCGTCGGGCGGGCAGTGCCGCAACAACTCGGCGAGGTCCTCGGTCTCGTGGGAGATCAGCGGATCGCGTACGCGAGTCGCGTCGACCCAGTCGGCACACAACCCCAGCTTCTCGATGCGGACCGCGTGCCCGCCGGTCACGCTGCCTATCGACGATTCGTCGATGTGCTCGGGTGGGAGGCCGGCGATCGCCGACACCGCCATTTCGGGCCCCACAACCGCCACGGCGTCCCCCACACGCAGGATGCGAAGGGTCCGGGTCGTCGCGTCCACGCGCCACACCAGGCCCGGGGTGGTGAGTGCGTCGTCGGCAAGTCCGAGCGCACGGCACCATGCCAGTGTCGCGATGCTCGAGAGGTGCGGGTCCACCGGGCTACCGTAGACCTTCGAGGAGCGGAGGGGTTTTCGTGAGCGGTGTTACCGAGGGGTCCGCAGCGCCACCGGAGGAGGCGACCGGCGGCCAGTGGGCAGCGTTGGCCGCGTTGTGCCTGGGGTTCTTCATGATCCTTGTCGACAGCACCATCGTTGCGGTCGCGAACCCGGCGATCATGCACGCGTTCGACACCGACATAGACAGCGTCGTCTGGGTGACGAGCGCCTATCTGCTCGCCTACGCGGTGCCCTTGCTGGTCAGCGGTCGCATGGGCGATCGGGTCGGGCCCAGACGGATGTACTTGATCGGCCTGGTCGTCTTCACCGGTGCGTCGTTGTGGTGCGGCATGTCGTCGACGGTCGAGATGCTCATCGTGGCGCGGGTCTTCCAGGGATTCGGCGCGGCGATGATGTCGCCGCAGACGATGACCGTGATAACGCGGATCTTCCCCCCGGATCGGCGGGGCAGCGCGATGGGGCTGTGGGGTGCGGTCGCGGGGATCGCGACGCTGGCCGGTCCGCTCGCCGGTGGTGTCCTGGTCGACACCCTCGGCTGGGAATGGATCTTCTTCGTGAACGTGCCCGTCGGCGTCGTGGCCTTCCTTCTGGCAGTCCGGTATGTCCCCGTTCTTCCCACCCACGCTCACCGGCTCGATATCACCGGTGTGGTTCTCAGCGGGCTGGGCCTGTTCTGCCTGGTGTTCGGCATCCAGGAAGCCAACTCGTACCACTGGTCCACGCGGGTGTGGTTGCTCATCGGCGCGGGTGTCGTGTTGCTGGTCGCGTTCGTGAGGTATCAAGCGGTCACCCGGGGTGAGCCACTCGTACCCCTGGTCCTGTTCCGCGACCGGAACTTCTGTCTGGCGAACGTGGGGATCGCGTCGATCGGATTCGCGATCACGTCGGTGATGCTGCCGTTCATGTTCTACGCGCAAGCGGTCCGGGGACTGAGCCCGACCGGCGCCGCGGTGCTCATGATTCCGATGGCGGTGCTCAGCGGTGTCCTCGCACCGGGGGTGGGTCGCCTCGTGGACCGGGTGCATCCCAGGGTCATCGCGTCCGCCGGGTTCTTCCTCCTGGCTATCGCTTTCGCGTGGCTGGCGCTGGTCATGACTCCGGAGGCTTCAAGCCTGCAGTTGCTGCTACCCATCGGTCTGATGGGCATCGCGAGCGCGGCGATCTGGTCGCCGCTGTCCGCGACGGCCACCAACCACCTGTCACGGGACCTCGCCGGTGCGGGATCGGGCGTCTACAACACGACGCGGCAGATCGGTGCGGTACTCGGGAGCGCGGCACTGGGATCGCTGATGGCCGCACGATTGTCGGCGAACGGGCTGGGCAGCGGTGGATCCTCCGGAACGGATGCCGTCGAACTACCGATTTTCCTGCGCGAACAATTCGCCACCGCGATGTCGCAGTCCATGTGGCTGCCGATGTCGGTTCTGCTGGTCGGCCTTGTTGCGTCGCTGGCGTTCGAACGTCCGCGAAGCCAGATCAGAAGCCGCGAGGCCGCCCGCGCGAGGGCCTCGGAAAGCGCTGCACTCTGACCCGCGGAGGCGTTCTTCGCTGCTTTGTCGTTCACGCCCCCCGAGTGTGACGCACGCCATATAGTTTCAACCACGCACAGCCGTGGGAGGTGGCATGTCATTGGCGGTGGTGGAGATTCCCGCTGGGGCCGGGTGGTTGAGGGACGAGCGTGTCACGCGCCGGTCCGGCGGCATCCTGCAGTACGAAGGACTGGAGCCGTGCCTGGCAGAACTTCTCGATCGCAGTGCGCTTCGATTCTCGAACAATGTTGCAGCCATTGATCGTTCGGGCCGCACCGTGACCTATCGCGAGTTGTGGGCGGCCGCGGCGCGGGTGGCGGGAGGACTGCTCGACCAAGGTGTCGGACCGGCCGATCGTGTCGTCGTGCACTACTGCAACGGTTTCGAGTGGCTGAGAGGCTTTCTCGGCGTCGTCCTGGCCGGTGCCGTTCCCGTTCTGCCCGATCCGACGTGCAGCGATACCGAACTGGACTGGATCGTCTCCGACAGCGGTGCCGTGCTCTGCCTGCAGGACACCCTGCCCGACGGCCTCGCATTCCTCGACGGCGGAGCATCGCCCGACGAACTCGCCCTGCTGTACTACGTGCGCAGGTGGGGTGGCGGCATGCACGGCGTCGAACTGACCAACACCAACGTGCTCTCGACCATCGAAGCCGTCGCGCACGCGATGAACCTGGCGGGCGAGAGCGCTCGCACGGTCATCACCGCGCCACTGTCGACGGCGGTGGGATGCAGTGTGCAGTTGCTGCCCACCCTGGCGTTCGGCGGCACGGTCGTCGCGTCGGGATCGCGCGGTATCAGGGTGCCGTGGCGGCATCCGCGCGCGTCCTTCCCGTCCGCGCATTGCGTCCGCGGATGGGGTGTGGCCGAGACCGGCGGAATCGGACTGTTGTTGCCGTCGGAGTGCCGGAAACAGCATCCGCGCAGCGTGGGGGTCCCGTTCGGTGGAATCGAGGTCGCGCTGCTGGGGCCGGGTGCGGAAACCGGCGTCGGTGAGTTGCTGTGCAGAGGCCCCAGTGTCGCGAGGCGCTACTGGAACGATCCGGTGGCAACGGCCGACACGTTCTCCGATGCGGGCTGGTTCCGCACCGGCGACCAGGTCTACATCGACGACGACGGGTTCGTGTACCCGGTGGCAGTGCGAGTGGGCTGACCGGGACGAAGGAACTGCCACACGAGCGGAGGTCGGGTATACACCCGGTAGCCGAATTCTCCGGCCGGAGAGCGGCAACGACCCGGAAACCCCACAACAGCAAGGATGTGTTCATGTCCGACGAAGTTCTGCTCGAGCGTCGTGGCCGAGTCCTCGTCATCACCATCAACCGGCCCGACGCGCGCAACGCTGTCAACGCGGGGGTCAGCCGGGGGCTCGCCGACGCGGTCGACACCCTCGACGAGGACGCCGGATTGTCGGTCGGTGTGCTGACCGGTGCCGGCGGGAACTTCTGCGCGGGAATGGACCTCAAAGCCTTCGTCGCGGGCGAGAACGTCGCGATCCCCGGCAAGGGACTCGGCTTCACCGAGGCTCCGCCCCGCAAGCCGCTCATTGCCGCCGTCGAAGGCTTCGCGCTTGCCGGCGGCACCGAACTGGTCCTCTCGGCCGACCTGGTGGTCGCGGCCAAGAACGCCAAATTCGGTATTCCCGAGGTCAAGCGGGGTCTGGTCGCTGCGGGTGGCGGACTTCTGCGCCTGCCGTCCCGTATTCCGTACCAGAAGGCGATGGAACTGGCACTGACCGGCGACTCCTTCACCGCGGAGGAAGCCCACGGATTCGGCTTCGTCAACACGCTGACCGAGCCCGGCGAAGCGCTCGAGAGCGCGCTGGCACTCGCCGAACGCATCACTGCGAACGGTCCGCTCGCAGTGGCGGTGACCAAGGAGATCATCTCGAAGTCGGTGGACTGGTCGTCGGACGAGGCATTCGCGAAGCAGATGGAACTGGCCGGACCGGTGTTCGTGTCCGAGGACGCGCGCGAGGGTGCGACCGCGTTCGCGGAGAAGCGAGCACCCGTATGGCAGGGCCGTTAGGAGGCGAGGAACATGACACCACGCGGTGATTCCGGCGAGGTGGGAGCCTCCGCCTCGCCGGAACACGGCTTGGCGGAGTTGCATGTGCACATCGAGGGCACACTCGAGCCGGAACTGATTCTCGAACTGGCCGAACGCAACAACATCGATTTCCCCCACAGCGATCTCGACGAACTCCGCGCCAGGTACGAGTTCACCGAACTGCAGTCGTTTCTCGACCTGTACTACGCGAACATGGACGTGCTGCGCACCGCGGAGGACTTCTCCGACCTCGCTCGCGCCTATCTCGCGCGCGCCGCCCGCGCCGGGGTCACCCGCGCCGAGTTCTTCTTCGATCCGCAGGCACATGTGGTGCGTGGGGTTCCGCTCACGGAAGTGGTGGAGGGGCTTTCCGATGCGGTCGCCGCCGCACACCGCGAGTTCGGTGTGGACGCGGCGATGATCGCATCGATCGTCCGCGACCATCCGGTGCCGGACGCCCACGAGATTCTCGGCGAACTGCTGCGCCTGCAGGCGCCGATCATCGGGCTCGGCCTCGATTCGGCGGAAGTGGGGTACCCACCGTCGCTCTTCGAGGACGTTTTCGCGCGTGCCCGCGCCGAAGGTCTGCGCATCACGGCGCATGCCGGCGAGGAAGGGCCTCCGGAATACGTGTGGCAGGCCCTCGATCTCCTCGGTGCCGAACGCATCGATCACGGTATCCGGTCGCTGGAAGATCCTGCCCTCGTCGCGCGACTCGTCGACGAGCAGATCCCCCTCACCGCGTGCCCGTTGTCGAATGTGCGCCTGCGCGTAGTCGATTCGCTTGCCGTCCACCCGTTGCGCCGAATGCTCGATGCGGGCCTGGCGGTGTGCGTGAACTCCGACGACCCGGCCTACTTCGGTGGCTACGTCGACGACGTGTTCGCCGCCCTGCACGACCAGCTGGGACTGACCGTCGATGAGCGCAACACCCTGGCGCGCAACTCGATTCGAGCAGCGTTCACCTGAGGGCAGGACGGTTCATACGCCGAGTACCCGATCGAGATACGGATTGGCGAACATCCGTCCCGGGTCCACCCGATCGCGCACGGCCAGGAAATCGTCGAACCGAGGGTACGTCGGCCGCAGGTCGTCGGCGGTGCGTTCGTGCAGTTTTCCCCAATGCGGGCGGCCGTCGACGGCACGCATGATCTGCTCGACCGCCTCGAAGTACGCGCGATGCTCGCGCCGGTGATATTGGTGCACGGCGACGTAGGCCGTTTCCCGTCCGTACGCGGTGGACATCCAGACGTCGTCCGGTGCTGCGAAGCGGACCTCGACGGGAAAGCCGATCCGAGTGTCGCTTTCCCGGAGCCAGGTCTCGATCTCGCGGATCACTGCCGGCAGGGTTTCGGCGGGAACGGCATATTCCATTTCACGGAACCGGACCCGGCGATTGGATGCGAACACCCGGTAACTGCGATCGACGAACGTGCGGGCCGACAGGGCGCGTGACGCCACCCGGTTGAGAGGGGGGATCGCGGCGGGGGCGCGGGTGCCGACCTGCTGAAAGGCCGAGAACAGGCCGTTGGAGAGGAGTTCGTCGTCGACCAGGCCTCTGATCCGTCCCACCGGCTGGACCGGTGCGGGCCCGTCGAGCCTGGTGTTGTGCTTGGTCAGCACTCCGTCGGTGTGGGGGAACCAGTAGAACTCGAAGTGGTCGACGCCGGTGCGCACCGATTCGACGTCGGCGAGGGTTTCGCTCAACGACGCCGGCGCTTCGTGCGCGCGCAGACGGAACGCCGGTACGCACTCGAGGGTGAGGGTGGCGAGGACACCCAGTGCGCCGAGGCCGAGCCGGGCAGCTTCGAACAGTGCCGGGTCGTGCTCGGGTGAGCATTCGGCGACGCTTCCGTCGGCGAGCACCATCGTCAACGCCCGGACGGACGCCGCGAGTCCGGTGAATTGTGTTCCCGTGCCGTGTGTTCCGGTCGAGACGGCACCTGCGATCGACTGGACGTCGATGTCGCCGAGGTTGGGCAGTGCCAGGCCCATCGCCCACAGTAGAGCGCTCAACTCGCGCAGGCGGGTGCCCGCGTAGACGGTCACGAGAGCGCCGGTGGGTGTCGGCTCCGCCGAGAGGATCCCGGACATCTCGTCGAGCGAGATCATCGTGCCGTCGGTGACGGCGACACCTGTGAACGAATGGCCCGCGCCCACCGCCTTGACGCGGTCACCGCGCCGCGCGGCACCGGCAACGACGGCGACGAGGTCGTCGACGGTGCTCGGGGTGTCGAAGCGGCGAGGTGAGGCCGCTTCGGTTCGCGCCCAGTTGTGCCATGTCGACATGAGAACCATCATGATCCTGGACGACCGTCCAGGTCAATAGCGCCACCGGACGGGCGCCGCGTTCTACGATCGAATCATGCTGAATCGGTTGCCCGCGGACGAACGGCGGGCGCAACTCGTCGAGTCCGCGCTCGCGCTGGCCGAGCGCGGAGGAGTCGGTGCGGTGACCGTTCGTGCCGTCGCCGAGCACGCGGGCGTTTCGCTCGGCGTCGTGCACTACTGCTTCGACAGCAAGGAAGCGCTCGTCGTGGCCATGGCGGAAACGCTCATCGACCAGCTCGGCGAGGCCATGAACGCCGCCTTCGACCTTCCCGACGACGGGCCCGACACGCAGGGCCTGATCGGGCTCCGGCAACTGCTCCATGCGGGTCTCACCGCGATGTGGCCTGCTCTCGAGTTCACGGCGGGACGCCAGTTGCTCACCTACGAGATCACCGCGTACTCGTTGCGGCACCGCGGCGCGGCCTCCGCGTCGAACGGCGTGGACGGTCAGGTCGCGAGCGGCGACATCGCAACGCTCCAATATCAGCGGATGGACGAGCACGCGAGCGGTTTCCTGGTGGCGTGTGCCGAACGCTCCGCCACGGAGTGGATCGAACCTGTCTCGAGTCTCGCGAGACTGGCGCTGGCGCTGCTCGACGGACTCGTGCTGCGATGGCTCGTCGACCAGGACAACGACGCGGTGGTGATCGAACTCGACAATCTGGCGGGGATCATCGCCTCGCGCGCCGCAGAACGGCCCTGACCGACCCACCTACGTTCCCGATCGCCAACCGGATGGGATGTGCCTTGCTCAACGCTGCTCTCGACCGACTCGCCGCCGCCACCGCCGAACTCGATCCGCCGTTCGCCGCAGTCGATCTGCAGACCCTGCGCGGGAACGCGCAGGATCTTCTCCGGCGCGCGGGCGGCACACCCGTCCGCGTCGCGAGCAAGTCGGTGCGGTGCCGCACGATCCTCGAAGAGGTTCTCGGGTCGACACTGACCGCCCGCGACGGATTCCGCGGGATCATGGCGTATTCCTTGCGCGAGGCCCTGTGGCTGGTCGAGCAAGGCGCACGCGACGTGCTGCTCGGCTACCCCACGGTCGACCGCGGTGCACTCGCCGAGTTGGGGGCCCGCCCCACCGCGCTCGAATCCGTCACCTTGATGGTGGATTCCGCCGACCACCTGAGTCTGATACGAAATGCGGTGGGATCCGGGAACATTCGGATCCGGGTGTGCCTGGATGTGGACGCCTCCCTGCGTGTCGGGAGGGTACATCTGGGTGTGCGACGTTCACCGTTGCGCACCCCGGATCAGGTGGCCACGCTGGCACGCAGCGCCGAGTCCGCCGGCTTCGCCGTGGTCGGCGTGATGTTCTACGAAGCCCAGATCGCCGGTCTCCCCGATTCGTCCGCGCCGGTGCGCTGGGTCAAGCGGGTGTCCGCGGCCGAACTCGCGACCCGGCGGGGCGAGGTGGTCGACGCGGTGCGATCGGTGACCGGTGGTCTGGAGATCGTCAACAGCGGCGGAACCGGTTCTCTGGAAGTGAGTTCCGCCGATCCGGTCGTCACCGAGGTCACCGCCGGATCCGGTCTCTACATGCCCACGCTGTTCGACGGTTACCGTGCTTTCACCGCTCACCCGTCGATCTTCTTTGCGCTGCCCGCAGTACGGAAGCCCTCGGCGACGATCACGACCCTGTTCGGCGGCGGCTACATCGCGTCGGGACCGGCGTCGGCGTCACGGGTTCCTCGTCCGGTGCGGCCTGCCGGACTGAAGTTGCTGCGCAACGAGGGTACGGGGGAAGTACAGACGCCGGTCGCGGGCCGCGCCGCCGGCGGCATCCCGATCGGCGGCAGGGTCTGGTTCCGGCATGCGAAGGCCGGTGAACTGTGTGAACGATTCGACCGGTTGTATGTCGTGGACGGCGACACCCGCGTGGAGGTCCCCACTTACCGCGGCGAGGGTCATTGCTGGTGACCCGGATGGGAGAATGCGCGACATGCCGTTCTTCCCGGGAATCGCCGGACGAATCCACTGGCGACACTGGCCGGTCGACGAGCCGCACGCGGGCGTGGTCTTCGCCCACGGGATGGGCCAGCACACCGGCCATTACCACCGGTTCGCCCGAGGATTGGCGGCGCACGGAGTGGCGATGTGGGGAATCGACCTCGCCGGGCACGGGTTGTCGGAGGGGCCTGCGGGGCAGCCCGGGAAGACCGCCGACCACGCTGCGGACCTCGCGACACTCACGGGCATCGCCGAGACGAGGGGAGTGCCGCTGGTGCTCATGGGGCATTCCCTCGGCGCGGCGGCGTCGCTCACGTTGCTGCGGTCCGATCACGTCCGGTTCCGCGGGGTCGTGTTGTGCGGAACGCCGCAGGGCGCTGCCCTTCCGGAGACCGCGCACCTGCTTACCGCCGGTGGGTCGACCGTGCTCGCCGTGCACGGCGTCGACGACCGGCTGGCACCCGTCGCACCGGTGCGGGCGTGGGCCGGGTCGGTGCCCGCGATGCGGTGGCGCGAGTATGCGGACGCCGGGCACGACCTGCTTCACGAGCCGGTCCACCGCCGGGTGACGGACGACGTCGCCGAGTTCGTCCTCGAGGTCTCCGGAAGCCGGCGGAGGTAGAAACGACTGTGCCCCTCGCCGACTCGGCGAGGGGCACAGTGCGCGGGACTACGCGGAGGGGCCGATCAGTTGTAGATCGAGGCGATCTCCGATTCGTGCTTCGCGTGGATGATGTTCCGCTTCAGCTTGAGCGTGGGCGTCAATTCGCCTGTCTCGATGCTGAAGTCGGTATCGAGGATCTGGTACTTCTTGATCGCTTCGGCCTTGGACACCTTCTTGTTGGTGTCGGCGACGGCCGAGTCGATCTCGGCGATCAGGTCCGCGTTCTTGATCAGGTCGGAGACGGGAGTGCCGGCGGGCAGGTCGTGGCGCTCGAGCCAGCCCGGGAGCGAGTCCTGATCGATCGTGATCAGCGCACCGATGAACGGCTTCGAGTCGCCGACGACGAGCACCTGGCTGATCAGCGGATGCGCGCGCAGCGAATCCTCGAGGATCGCCGGGGCGACGTTCTTGCCGCCCGCGGTGACGATGAGTTCCTTCTTGCGACCCGTGATCGACACGAAACCGTTCTCGTCGATCGCTCCGATGTCGCCGGTGTGGAACCAGCCCTCGCGGATCGCGTCCTTGGTGGCTTCGTCGTTCTGCCAGTAACCCTCGAACACCTGCGGGCCCTTGAGCAGAAGCTCGCCGTCTTCGGCGATCTTCGCGGCACAGCCGTCGAACGGCTTGCCGACGCTGCCGATCTTCTGGGCGGCGGGGGTGTTCATGATGATGCCGCCCGTGGTCTCGGTCAGCCCGTAGCCCTCGAGCACGTTGACGCCGACTCCGCGGAAGAAGTGACCGAGACGTGCGCCGAGTGCGGCACCACCGGCGACCGCCATGGTCGCCTTGCCGCCGAGAGCGGCACGCAGCTTGCCGTAGACGAGGCGGTCGAAGACCGCATGCTTGATCTTCAGGCCCAGACCCGGGCCACCGGTCTCGAGCGCCTGGCTGTACTGGATCGCGACGTCGGAGGCCTTCTCGAAGATCTTGCCCTTGCCGCCGTCGTAGGCCTTCTGCTTGGCCGAGTTGTAGACCTTCTCGAAGACCCGGGGCACCGACAGAATGAAGTCGGGCTGGAATTCGGCGAACTTGTCGAGGAGTGTCGTCAGGTCCGAGGTGTGCGCGACCGTCACCCGGCTGTCGAAGGCCGAGAACGAGATCAGGCGCGCGAACACGTGGGCGAGCGGCAGGAAGAGCAGCGTGCGACGGCCCGCCTGCATGCTCTCGGGCAGGGCGATGGCGCAGGCGGTCGCCTCGGCGTAGAGGTGACGATGCTTGAGCAGCACACCCTTGGGCCGTCCGGTCGTGCCCGAGGTGTAGATCAACGTGGCGCCGGACTCCGCAACGACCTGCGCGCGGCGTTCCTCGACCTGCTCGTCGGTGACCGCGGTGCCGCGGGCGATGAGCTCGTCCACGGCGCTCTTGCCGCCGGAACCGGGCTCGATCGTGAGCATCTCGCGCAGGGCGGGTGCGGCATCGGCGACCTCGCGGACGACGTCGGCGTACTCGTCCTTCTCGACCACCAGAAGCGACGTGGCGGAGTCCTCGAGAATCCACTTCGACTGGTCGGCGGCGGAGGTCTCGTAGATTGCCACCGTGACGCCGCCCGCGGTCCAGATCGCGTAGTCGAGCAGGACCCATTCGTAGCGGGTCCCCGACAGGATCGCGACACGGTCGCCGAGTTCGATGCCCGAGGCAATCAGACCCTTCGCGACGCTGCGGACCTGGTCGGCGAACTCTCGTGCGGAGACCTTCACCCACTTGCCGTCGACGGGTCGCTCGAACGCCACGAAGTCCGGGGACTCCTTCTCGTGCCGGAACACCGAATCGGCCATCGAGACGTTCTCCGGTATCGAGAACGACTGCGGCACGGCAATCTCACTCACTGTGACCCCTCCATCTTTTTGAACATTCAGTGTGCATTGCATCACAGTTCATTTGAATTCGCATTACCCGGCCGTCCGATTTGCGAAGGATTTACAGTCCGGTAAGCGTGATCTGCGCTACACGACCTACTGCCGGGTAATGGCTACGATCCTACACACCGAATGAGTTGCAGATCACACCCGAGGGTCGTGGAGGAGCCGGACGGCCTCGTCGTCCCCGAGCTGATGGAAGTCGTCGTACGCCGCACCGACGCTGTTCGTGTCGCGCGGAATCCACGGGCACAGCACCTCGTCGGCCACGGGCGCGACCCGCCGGGCAGCCTCGGGAGACGCGACGGGCACGGCCACGACCACCCTTGTGGCCCCGGCTGCCCGCGCGGCCGTACATGCGACTGCGGCGGTGGCCCCGGTGGCCATGCCGTCGTCGACGATCACGGCCGTGCGGCCCGAGAGATCGACGCGCGCGGCCCCGGCGCGCAGCATCTGGGCGCGTCGCGCGAGTTCCGTGCGCTCCCGCCTCTCGACCGACTCGATCGCATCGGCCCCGATCCGGCCCGCACGCACGACGTCCTCGTTGAGCACCCGGAAATCGCCCTCCGCGATGGCTCCCATCGCGAGCTCGGGATGCCAGGGCACCCCGAGCTTGCGCACCACCAGCACGTCGAGGGGAGCGTCGAGGGCGAGAGCGAGTTCCCGCGCGACGGGGATCCCGCCGCGCGGCAGGGCGAGCACGACGGGGTCGTGGACTTCGCGCAGGTGTGTCGCCGCCCGGGCGACGCGTCGCCCGGCGTCCTCACGCGAGGCGTACCGCACCTACCCAGTATGGGCCTGGCGGCATGCGTTCGTCTCGCGCCGGAGCACATCGATCAGACGAGCTTGCCCGAGAGGTAGGCGTCGTAAGCGGGCAGGTCGAGCTGTCCGTGCCCGGACAGGCCGATCACGATCACCTCGGGCTCGGTGAGTCCCCGTGCGTACTCGGCGGCTGCGGCGATCGCGTGTGACGCTTCGGGTGCCGGCACGATGCCCTCGTTCCGGGCGAACTCCACCGCGGCGGCGAATGCGTCGGTTTGACGGACCGCCCTGCCTTCGACGTATCCGAGTTCGACGGTGTGGCTGAGCAGCGGTGCCATGCCGTGGTACCGGAGCCCGCCCGCATGGATCGGATCCGGAATGAAGTCCTGCCCGAGGGTGTGCATCTTCAGCAGCGGAGTCAGACCGGCAATGTCACCGTGGTCGTACCGGTACCGGCCCTGCGTGATCGAAGGGCACGCCGTCGGTTCGGCGGCGACGACACGCGTCTTCGCACGGTCGTGGAGAACCTCGCGGATGAAGGGGAAGGCCAACCCGGCTAGGTTGGAACCGCCTCCGGCGCAACCGAACACGATGTCGGCATTGTCCTCGCCGGCTGCGCGGAGCTGCTCCACCGCCTCCAGGCCGATCACCGTTTGGTGCAACACCACATGGTTGAGCACGCTGCCGAGCGTGTAGCGGGCCAGTGGGTCCTTCACCGCGACCTCGACGGCCTCGGAGACGGCGATGCCGAGCGAACCCGGGGTCCCCGGGTCCCGGGCGAGTACCGCGCGTCCTGCCTCGGTCAGTTCCGACGGGCTCGCATGCACTGTGCCACCGTATGTTTCGATCAGGAAGCGCCGGTACGGTTTCGCGTCGTACGAGGCCCGCACCTGCCACACCTCGAGATCGATACCGAACCGGGCACACGCGAACGCGAGCGCGGATCCCCACTGCCCGGCACCGGTCTCGGTGGTCAGGCGGGTCACCCCGTCGAGGGAGTTGTAGTACGCCTGGGCGACGGCCGAGTTGACCTTGTGGCTGCCGACGGGGCTGACACCCTCGTACTTGACGTAGATGCGCGCCGGAGTGCCCAGTGCCTTCTCGAACGAGCGCGCACGAATCAGGGGAGTGGTGCGGTAGCTCGCATACGCCTCGCGCACCGGCTCCGGGATCGCGATGTCCGTCTCGGTGGACAGCTCCTGCTCGATCAAGCCACTGGCGAACAGCGGTGCGAGGTCGTCGGCCGTGACGGGCTCCCTGGTGCCGGGGTGCAGGTGCGGCGGAGGCGCAACGTCCAGATCTCCGGCGATGTTGTACCAGTGGGTGGGGATGGACTGGGCGTCCGGCACAGCAGGTCCTCTCGTCGTGGAGTGAAGCGTGATCATTGTGCCCAGGTGTGTGAGCGAACACTCCCTGGGTACGAGGTGAAAGCACTCTCATAGCAGGGGTATGGCGCGGTGGCGGTCGTCGATCCGATAAACTGCTGGTCAAATGAGTGAAATCGAAGACGCCCCAAATCAGGAGACCGCAGCTATCACGTTTGCCGATCTCGACATCGACCCCCGTGTGCTGCAGGCCCTTTCGGACGTGGGCTACGAGACCCCGTCGCCGATCCAGGCGGCGACCATACCCCCACTGCTGGAGGGACGGGACGTCGTCGGTCTCGCTCAGACCGGCACCGGCAAGACGGCCGCGTTCGCGGTGCCGATCCTCTCCCGGATCGACACCACGAAGAAGCGCCCGCAGGCGCTGATCCTTGCGCCCACCCGTGAGCTCGCGCTGCAGGTCGCGGAAGCTTTCGGCAAGTACTCCACGCACATTCCCGGGCTCCATGTGCTGCCCATCTACGGCGGCCAGGCATACGGTGTCCAGCTGGCAGGATTGCGCCGCGGCGCACAGGTCATCGTCGGTACGCCCGGACGTGTGATCGATCACCTCGCCAAGGGAACCCTCGACATCTCGGAACTCGAGTACCTCGTCCTCGACGAGGCCGACGAGATGCTCACGATGGGCTTCCAGGAGGACGTCGAGCGGATCCTCGCCGACACGCCTGACACCAAGCAGGTCGCGTTGTTCTCGGCGACCATGCCGGGCGCGATCCGTCGCCTGTCGAAGCAGTACCTGAAGAACCCGCAGGAAATCACCGTCAAGTCGAAGACGACGACCTCCGCGAACACCACCCAGCGCTGGGTCTCGGTGTCCCACCAGCGCAAGCTCGACGCGCTGACCCGGATCCTCGAGGTCGAGTCGTTCGAAGCGATGATCATCTTCGTCCGCACGAAGCAGGCCACGGAGGATCTCGCCGAGAAGCTGCGTGCCCGCGGATTCTCCGCCGCCGCGATCAACGGCGACATCGTCCAGGCGCAGCGTGAGCGCACCATCGGCCAGCTCAAGAGCGGTGCGCTCGACATCCTGGTGGCGACCGACGTCGCCGCGCGCGGCCTCGACGTCGAACGCATCAGCCACGTGGTCAACTACGACATCCCGCACGACACCGAGTCGTACGTGCACCGTATCGGCCGTACCGGTCGCGCCGGCCGTACCGGCGACGCGCTGCTGTTCGTGACCCCGCGTGAGCGGCACCTGCTCAAGTCGATCGAGCGGGCCACCCGGCAGCCGGTCGCCGAGATGCAGCTACCCAGCGTCGACGACGTCAACGCCCAGCGTGTCTCGAAGTTCTACGACGCGATCACCGAGGCGCTCGCGTCCGAGAACCTCCAGCTGTTCCGTACCTTCATCGAGGACTACGAGCGTGAGCACGACGTGCCGCTCGCCGACATCGCGGCAGCTCTCGCTGTGATGTCCCGCGACGGCGAGTCGTTCCTCATGGAGGTCGAGCCCGAGCCCGTCGCACAGCCGAGGCGCGAGCCGCGCGAGCAGCGCGAGCGTCCGGCACGTCGATTCGACGAAGGCCCGAAGGTCGGTCGCGACGGCCAGGAGCTGACCACCTACCGGATCTCCGTGGGCAAGCGGCACCGTGTGCAGCCGGGTGCGATCGTCGGAGCCATCGCCAACGAGGGTGGCCTCCGGCGCGGTGACTTCGGGCACATCAGCATCCGCGCCGACCACAGCCTGGTGGAACTGCCCAAGGATCTGTCGCCGCAGACGCTCGAAGCGCTGCGTGCCACTCGGATCTCGGGTGTGCTCATCCAGCTTCAGCCGGATTCGGGTGCCCCCGGTGGCCGCCCGAGCAGCAACTACCGTGGCCGCGACGACCGTGGAGACCGCGGCGGCGACCGTCGCGGGGGCGGAGAACGCCGGAGCGGCGACTTCACCCACCGCAAGGATCGCGGCGACCGTCGCGAGCAGGGCGGCGGCGGATTCCGCGGTCGCGACTGACCGTCGATGACCCGACGCTGAACGACACAGATGCCCCGGCAGCCCTCGGCTGCCGGGGCATCTGTGTGTCGGGCCGTCCGGTGTCAGGACGCCGTGTCGGGCCGTCGGATCACCACGTCTCGCCGCTGAGCGTCCCGGCGGTCTCGCCGTCGATCGATTCACGAATGACGTCGGCATGACCGGCATGACGAGCCCACTCCTCGACCTGGTGCAGCGCAAGAAACCGGACGGTGAGTGGGCCGTCGTGTATCAGCCACCGGGCGATTTCGGCCGGCAGGTCGACGACGCGGTCGAGGTCGGGTTCGGTACGCAGCACCGCGGCGAACTGTTCGGCGACGGTGTCGAGTCGTGCGAGCCGGTCGGCCGCGCTGTCGGCGTCGGCGACCAGCCACCCGGACTGCCAGTCCTCGACGGGATCGCGGTCCGGGTCCACCGTGCCCGCGATCCGGTCGGCGGCAGTGGCGTGCCCATTCACGAGATGGTTGTGCAGCGACGCGAGGCTGAGGGACGACGCACTCGGCACAGAACGTGCCTGGTCTTCGGTCAGGCCGGAGACCGCATTGCGGAGCGCCGAGTACTGGTTGTCGAGCAGCGAGAGAATGAGTTCGGTTTCGTTCGTGGTCATGACTCCAGTGTCGGAACCAATGCGGACGAATGCGGTCCTGAATTCGCGAATTGGGTCCGGTGGAGTTCTTCGTACCGGCCACCTGCCGCCAGCAACTCGGCGTGGGTGCCGCGTTCGACGATCCGGCCGTCCTCGACCACGAGGATCTGGTCGGCGGCCCGGATCGTGGACAACCTGTGCGCGATGACCACCGATGTTCGTCCCGCAAGTGCTTCGGTGAGGGCCTCCTGTACAGCGGCCTCGGATGTCGAGTCGAGGTGTGCGGTGGCTTCGTCGAGGATGACGACCTGCGGATGGGCGAGCAGTAGCCGTGCGATCGTGAGACGTTGCCTCTCCCCTCCGGAGAGCCGGTACCCGCGTTCGCCCACCACGGTGTCGAGCCCGTTGGGCAGCGACGCGATCAATTCGGACAGTCGTGCCCGGCGCAGTGCGTCGTACAGTTGCTCGTCGGTGGCACCGGGCCGGGCGAGCAGCAGGTTCGCGCGCACGCTTTCGTGGAACAGGTGCCCGTCCTGGGTGACGAGCCCGACGGTCGCGCGGATGGAGTCCGCGGTGAGCTCGCGTACGTCGATCCCGCTCAGCGACACGCTTCCGGAGTCGACATCGTAGAGCCTAGGAATCAGTTGCGCGACGGTGGATTTACCAGCCCCGGAGGATCCGACCAGGGCGACCATCTGGCCGGGTTCGACGCGGAACGACACGTCGTGCAGGACGGTGTTCCCGCCGCGGGAGTCGAGCACCGCGACCTCCTCGAGCGACGCGAGCGACACCTTGTCGGCTGACGGGTAGGCAAAACTCACGTCGCGCAGTTCGACGGAGACCGGGCCCTTCGGCACGGCGCGAGCGTCGGGCGCTTCCTTGATGAGGGGTTCGAGGTCGAGGATCTCGAAAACACGCTCGAAGCTCACCATCGCACTCATCACGTCCATGCGCGCGCTGGCCAGAGCGGTCAGTGGCGAGTACAGGCGGGTGAGCAGCATGGCCATGGCCACCACCGAACCGGGATCGAGTTGATCGCGCAGGGCGTAGAAGCCGCCCAGCCCGTAGACGAGCGCGAGTGCCAGCGCGGACACGAGGGTCAGCGCGGTGACGAAGATGCTCTGCAACATGGCGGTGCGCACCCCGATGTTGCGCACCCGCCGCGCGCGGAGGGCGAACTCGGTCGACTCCTGTGCCGGCCGGCCGAAGAGTTTGATCAGTGTCGCCCCGGGCGCCGAGAACCGCTCGGTCATCTGGGTGTTCATCACCGAATTGTGGTTTGCCGCTTCACGGCTCAGTTGTGCCAGCCGGGCACCCATATGGCGCGCGGGCACGATGAAGATGGGCAGCAGCAGCAACGCGAGCAGGGTGATCTGCCAGGAGATTCCGAGCATCACCACGAGCGTGATGACGAGTGTCACGAGGTTGCCGACGACGCCGGACAAGGTGTCGCTGAATGCGCGTTGCGCGCCGATCACGTCGTTGTTCAGCCGGGACACGAGGGCGCCGGTGCGCGTACGGGTGAAGAAAGCGACGGGCATGCGCTGGACGTGGTCGAACACGGTGGTGCGCAGGTCCAGGATCAGATCCTCGCCGATGCTCGCCGACAGCCACCTGTTCGCGATCGCGAGGCCGGCCTCGACCAGAGCGATCGCGGCGATGATCACCGCGAGCCACACGACCACGGACAACGCGGCGTTGTCGACGATCGCGTCCACGACGCGCCCGGCGAGCACCGGGGTAGCGACGCCGAGCGCGGCGATCGCGACGCTCAAGGCGAGATAGCTCGTGATGTTCCGCCGGTGGGGGCGCGCGAACGCGGCGATCCGTTTCAGCGTTGCCCGCGAGAACGGGCGTCGATCGCTCTCCGCGTGCATCGCGTTGTACATCGCGTTCCACGCGGTGATTTCCATGCTCATGGACGGGGCCTCCTCGTTTCGCACCCGACGGTAGAACCTCGAGTGCGCTGGAGGTCAAGCCTAGGGGGTACCGGCGGTCCGGAGCACCGACCGTTCTTGCTCGTCGCCTCAGCGGGCGACGTCGATCACCACCCGCGTGGGGTCGGCGAGGGAATAGACCGCGAACGGAGTGCCGCCTTCGGAGACACCGATGAACGACTGGGTGACGCCCTCGAATACGCCGGAGCCGCTGACCTCCACGACGGAACCGCCGGGTGCGGCGAGGACGGGATCGGGTCCGTCGTACGGCTCGACGCCGCTGTCGAACGGGTAGGCCGATCCGTCGATCAATACCTGCAGGACGGCGTCGCCCGCGACGGTGACCGCGTTGCCGCTCCCGTCCTGGACAGCTTCGTCCACGTAGCCGACCCGCCAGCCCGGCGTGCCCTCGCCGTCGAGTTCGTAGACCACACGGTCGAAGTTCTCGTGCACTCCGGTCCGGATGTCGGTGACCGTCAGCTTCGCTCCCGCGCCTGCGGCGGAGACCTTGTCGGCCGCGTCGGTGGGGACGTTCGCGGATTCCGGCTCGGGTGCCTGCGACGTCGGTGTGTCCACCGATACGGCCGGTGCGGGTGCCGGCTCGCCGCCCGAGACCGAGCAACCCGCGAGAACCAACGCGGCGGTGATGACGGCGAGGCTGATGCGGGTGCGAATCATGGGGCACATGGTACGGCGTCGAACGCCGCGGATCGGGCAGGCGCTCGGGAGGCCTTGACGTCGATCCGATCACGGCGGACAGTGGGCACTACCCAACATTTCAACACTCGATGAATTGAGCTTCCGATGAACTCACCATCGAATTCCTTCGCTGTCGACGTGCGCGGGCTATCGGTTCGCCGCGGACCACACCTCGCGCTCGACAATGTCGACTTCACCGCGCAACGAGGCTCGATCACCGGACTGCTCGGCCCGTCGGGATGCGGAAAGACCACCCTCATGCGCTCGATCGTGGGCAGCCAGATCGTCGAATCCGGCACCGTGACCGTGCTCGGTCTCCCCGCAGGGACCGCGGAACTTCGTCGCAAGGTCGGATACGTCACCCAATCGGCGAGCGTGTACCCGGATCTCACCGTCACTGCAAACGTCGCCTACTTCGCCTCCCTGTACGGCAGGCCGCGCTCCACTGTGAGTGCAACGATCGAGGCGGTGGGTCTGACCAGCCACGCCCGGACGCGCGCGGACGAGTTGTCCGGCGGCCAACTCGGACGCGTGTCGCTTGCGTGCGCGCTCGTCGGTGATCCCGAGCTCCTGGTGCTAGACGAGCCGACCGTGGGGCTCGATCCGCTTCTGAGAGTCGAACTCTGGGAACACTTTCGCTCACTTGCACGGCGAGGGGTCACCGTGCTCATGTCCAGCCACGTGATGGACGAGGCCGATCGTTGTGACGACCTGCTGTTGCTGCGCGAAGGCCGGCTCGTCGCTCAACTCACCCCCGCGAAATTGCGGGAACAGACCGGAGAAGCTTTCCTCGAGGACGCGTTTCTCCGGCTGATCCGTACGCGGACGGAGGCACAGTCATGAATCCCGTTGCGTATGCCGCCACCACCGAACGAATTCTGCGGCAGCTGAAAGCAGATCGGCGCACCGTCGCCATGATCACCCTGGTGCCGAGTCTCCTGATGATCCTGCTGTACTTCATGTACCAGAACACGCCGGCCGGGCCGGACGGCCGGACCTTGTTCGACCGCATCGCGATCGTCATGCTCGGGATACTTCCGTTCGTGGTGATGTTCCTGGTCACTTCCATTGCGATGCAACGTGAACGGATCTCCGGAACCTTGGAACGGATTCTTGCCACACCGCTCGCGAAGATCGACCTTCTCGCCGGATACGGGAGCGCCTTCTCCTCGGCGGCGGTCGTGCAGGCCGGCCTGGCGTGCGTCGTCGCGTTCGGGCTACTCGGGGTGAGTGCGGAAGGATCCGTTCTCTGGGTGCTGGTGATCGCCATACTGGTGGCGGTGCTCGGCGTCTCGCTCGGGTTGCTGTGTAGTGCCTTCGCCCGCACCGAGTTCCAGGCCGTGCAATTCATGCCGGTGCTGGTGATTCCGCAGTTCCTGCTGTGCGGCCTGCTCGTCCCCCGGGCAGATCTCCCGGACTGGCTCCGCTGGGCCAGCAACGTCCTTCCCCTCAGCTACGCGGTCGAAGCGTTGCAACAAGTCGCCGACCATCCGGGAACGACCGGGTTGATGATCCGCGACCTGATCGTCGTCGCCGGCTTCGTCGCGGTGGGGTTGGCACTCGGGGCGGCGACACTTCGTCGCCGTACAGCGTGAGCCCCCGGCCGGGCCGGCGGCCGGGACGCTCCGGTGCGCGCGAAACGATCCTGGGCACCGCACGGGAGATGTTCGCGGCCAACGGATTCGAGAGAACTACCATTCGGGCGGTTGCGAAACGAGCCGATGTCGACCCTGCCCTCGTTCACCACTACTTCGGTTCCAAGGTCGACCTCTTCACCGCGTCGATCGCTCTTCCGGTCGATCCCCGCGAGGTCCTCGCACCCGTGTACGAAGCTCCCCTCGAGGACCTCGGCTGCGCCCTCGCCACTGCGCTCCTCGCGGTGTGGGACTCACCGCACCGCGATGCCGCAGTCGCGATGTTCCGCTCCGAGATCGCGGGCGGTGACAGCGGACTGATCCGGACTTTCCTGCTCGAGGTCGCCCTCGACCCGCTCGTCGCCCGCATCGACCGGCCCGCCGGAACCGGCCGGTTGCGTGCGGAGTTCGTGGCAACCCAGATGACCGGCATCATGCTCGTGCGGTACGTGCTGGCCTTCGAACCCCTGGCGTCTCTGCCTTCGGAGCAGGTTGTCGAGGTCATCGCTCCGACGCTGCAGCGCTATTTCACAGGCGAACTGCCCGGCTGACCATTCCGAACGAACCCGTCCCGCTGGAGATCATGACGAGCCGGGGTGACGTCGAGGCGTGAAGCGACGGCAGGAACGCGTGGACACCGGCGTTGTCGACGAGACGTCGAGACCGGTGCCAAACCGGGAGGTGGACGGCATCGCCGGCGCGACAGCGACCCCGCGACCTCCTAGCCGGTGTGCTCGCGCAGGTATGCGATGTCGTCGGCGATACCGGCGCCGGGCGTCTCGAGGACGACCGGCGCACCGGCCGCTTCGGCGATCGCGACGAGCACCTGTGGGTCGATGGTGCCGTCCGCGAGGTTCGCGTGCCGGTCTCGTGCCGAATCGAATTCGTCCCGCGAATTGTTCAGATGCACCAGGTCGATTCGTCCGGTGACGGCCTTGACCCGATCGACGACATCGGCGAGATCTTCGCCCGCTGCCCAGGCATGGCACGTGTCGAGGCAGAAGCCCGCACCGTAGTCGCCGATCGCGTCCCACAACCGGCCGATCGCGTCGACGTACCGCGCCATCGCGAAATCGCCACCCGCCGTGTTCTCGACGAGGATCGGAACGGCGAACCCGCCCTTGTCCTCCTGACGTTCGAACAGCTTCCGCCAGTTCTCGACGCCCGCCGCGACATTCTCGCCGTCACGCACGTGCCCCCCGTGCACCACCAGACCGAACGCCCCGATCTTCGACGCGGCGTCGGCATGTTCGGCGACGGCCTTCCGGGACGGCATCCGCAACCGATTGTTGAGGCTCGCCACGTTGACCACGTACGGCGAATGCACCACCACGTCGATGTCGGAGGCGAGAATCTGATCCTTCCGCGGGTGCTCACCCGGGGTGTCCCATTTCTGCGGGTCCGAGAGGAACAGCTGCACCAGGTCGGCGCCGAGCCGTTCACCCTGCCCGATGGGGTCGTCGTCCTGACGGACGTGCGCGCCTATCCGCATGGACCAAGCGTAGGGGAGCTTCCCGGTCACCGGGACCGCAATGCCGCGCCGGGTCGCGGGATCTGCTTGATTCGGGTCGACCCGCGACCGCCGAGGGGCAGCAGCGCCTTCGACGAATCCGACCGGTCGCCGACGACGGGAGATCTCATGGGGAAGCTGGACGGCAAGGTTGCGCTGATCACGGGTGCCGGGCAAGGAATCGGTCAGGGCGTCGCGCTGGCGATGGCTCGCGAAGGAGCGGCGATCGCGGTGACCGGCCGCACCGAGAGCAAGCTCGACGACACCGTCCGGCAGATCCGGGAGATCGGGGGCACAGCAGAGCCTCTCACGTGCGACATCGCCGACCTCGACCAGATCACAGCCACGGTGGAGCGGACGGCGGAGTTGCTCGGCGGCGTCGACATCCTCGTCAACAACGCCAGTCTCAACCCGCTCGGACCGGTCCTCGACCTGACCGCGAAGCTGATGGAGAACGCCTACCGCAGCGGGCCGATCGCGGCGCTGCATGCGATGCAGACGGTCCACCCCATCATGAAGGCGCGCGGCGGGGGCTCGATCGTCAACATGGTCACCTCCGCGGCCGTGCGCTGGGACATGTCCGGATACGGCGGGTACGCCTCGGTCAAGGAGGCATTGAGGTCGTTGACCCGGGCCGCCGCATCCGAATGGGGTGTCGACGGTATCCGGGTCAACGCCGTCGCCCCCCACGCCATGTCGCCGGGATTGGCGTGGTGGACGGAGAACCGCCCCGAGGAGGCCGCGGAGTTCGTCGCGACCATCCCGCTGCGGCGCATCGGCGACTGCGAGGAAGACATCGGTCGCGCTGTCGCGTGGATCGTCAGCGACGACGCCCGCTATCTGACCGGCGCGACGGTCCCGCTCGACGGGGGTCAGGCACGCTGGGCCTGACCCGCCGACTGTCCACGGTCGTGGTGGCTGCGCACCCGGCGGTTCCCTGAAAAGGGGATCAGGGTCCTCCCCGATGGTGCAAGAGGGGGGAGCCGAGGAAGATGGTCACATGCCATCGCACTCGGCTCCCGCAGCCCGATCCCAGGATCTCAAGAAAATCTATGGAACCGGCGAAACCGCCGTTCACGCACTCGACGGTGTCACGGTGGAATTCGCCACCGGCGAGTTCACCGCCATCATGGGCCCGTCCGGATCGGGCAAGTCGACATTGATGCATTGCCTGGCCGGTCTCGACAGCGCGACTTCCGGACAGGTGTTCATCGGCGATACCGATCTGACCAGCCTGTCCGACAAGGAGATGACGCAGTTGCGGCGCGACCGCGTCGGCTTCGTCTTCCAGGCGTTCAATCTCGTTCCCACGCTCACCGCGCTCGAGAACATCACGCTGCCCGTCGACATCGCCGGACGGAAGGTCGATAAGGACTGGCTGGACACGGTCGTCGGGCGCCTCGGCCTCGGCGACCGGCTCGGTCACCGGCCGGGTGAGCTGTCGGGTGGGCAGCAGCAGCGCGTCGCGTGCGCGCGCGCACTGGTCGGCCGTCCCGAAATCATCTTCGGTGACGAGCCGACCGGCAACCTGGACTCGCGTTCGTCCGGCGAGGTGATGTCCATCCTGCGCGCCTCGGTGGACGAGTTCGGTCAGACGGTCGTGATCGTCACGCACGACCCGCGTGCCGCGGGATACGCCGATCGCGTCGTGTTCCTCTCCGACGGCAGTGTCGTCGACGAGATGCGCGACCCGACCGCCGACTCGGTCCTGGATCGCATGAAGCAGTTCGATCCCGCCGCCATGTCACCTCTGGCGAAGTAGGAGCGATCCGAGCATGAGTGGAAATCCCATTCGCAAGGTGGCTCTGCGCAACCTTGCCGCCCACAAGGTGCGGCTCGCGCTGACCGTGCTGTCGGTCGTACTGGGCACGGCCTTCATCACCGGTTCGTTCGTCTTCACCGATACGTTGCAGCGCACGTTCGACGGGATCTTCGGCGACGTCGCAAAGGGCGTCGACGTTCGCGTCAGCACGGAGGAATCCGGTTCGAGCGGCGTGCCTGTCGAGGACATCGCGACGGTCGAGGCGCTTCCCGCCGTCGGCCGAACCAGCCCGTACATCGGCGGTACCCTCGTCCTTCTCGGCTCCGACGGTGCCGCGATCCAGACCGGGGGCGCCCCGGTGGAGGGGTACGCCTACTTCCCGCCCGAGGAATTCGTCGGCGAACCGCGGGAGTTCATCGAGGGCACCCCGCCGCTCGAAGACGGCCAGATCGCGCTCAACGCCAGCGCCGCCGAGCGCGGTGGCCTCACGGTCGGAGGTCAGACGTCGATCCTCTCCATCGCGCAGGGCATGGTTCCCGTGACGGTGAGCGGTATCTACAACCTCGAGACCGACACCGGCGGGTACGTCGGGGCGATGTTCACCGAATCTCAGGCGTCGACGCTGTTCACCGACGGCCGACACGTCGAATTCCTGAACATCGCGGGCGACGGCTCCCTGTCCCCGGAGGCACTGCGGGACGAGGTCGCGGCGGCTCTTCCCGACCTGAAGGTGCAGACCGGAGCCGAAGTCACCGAGGAGACGAAGTCCCAGGTCTCGGAAGCGCTGAACTTCCTCAACTACTTCCTGCTCGCGTTCGGTGCGATCGCGTTGCTGGTGGGAACGTTCATCATCTACAACACCTTCTCCATGATCGTCGCGCAGCGACTCCGCGAACTTGCGCTGCTCCGAGCCATCGGGGCGAGCCGCAAGCAGGTCGGCCGCTCCGTCACGCTGGAGGCGCTCGTCGTCGGACTGATCGGCAGCGTCATCGGTATCGCGGCGGGCGTCGCCCTCGCCTACGGCCTGCGTGCCGCTCTGAACGCCGCGGATCTGGGGTTGCCGTCGGGTCCGTTGCAGTTGGCGCCGCGGACGGTCGTCGTCGCCCTGCTCGTCGGGATTGTCGTCACCGCGGTCAGCGCCTATGCCCCGGCACGTCGCGCGACACGGGTGCCGCCCGTCGCCGCGATGCGGGAGGAGTCCACCGGGACCGTCGAAGGCCTGCGGGTGCGGACGATCGCGGGCGTGGTCGCGGCCGTCGTCGGTGTCGTGCTCGTCGTGTTCGGTGCACAGGGCACCGGTGGAGGTGCGGCCTCCGCCGTGGGCGGTGGAGCATTCCTGCTCGTCGTCGCGGTCATGCTCGCCGCACCGGCGCTGTCGCGGCCCGTCGTCGGTGCTCTCGGTGGGGTGTTCGCGCGCCCGTTCGGCGCCGTCGGGCGACTTGCGCGCACCAACGCGACCCGCAACCCGCGCCGCACCGCGGCCACCGCATTCGCTCTCACTCTGGGCCTGATGCTCGTGTCCGTGATCGGTGTCTTCGGCTCGTCGGCGAAGGCCAGCGTGGACGCTGCCGTCGACAACGGTGTCCAAGCCGACTTCATGCTCACCGGACCCCAAGGGTTCGGCGTTCCGCTCCCTGCGGCCGACGCGGCGGAACGGGTCGAAGGTGTCGTCGAGGTGGTGCCGGTCCACGGTGTGCGGGCGAACGTCGGCGGGGACGACGGTTTCGGCACGTCGGCGACGGGCGTGCTCGACGACGTGATCGATTTGCAGATGGTGGACGGCGCGCCGGGGGCCACGGGCAACGAAATGCTCGTGAACCAGAGCACCGCGAGTGAGAAGGGCTGGACGGTCGGCTCGACGATCCCCGTCACGAGTCGTGACGGCGATACCGTGGATGCGACCGTCGCCGGTGTCTACGTCGACAGCCAGATCATCGGCCCCTGGGTGATGTCCCAGCAGATCTACGAGCAGTTCACACCCCCGGCGACCCGGTCGGCGATCGTCGTGCTGATGAACACCGCGGATGGAGCGGACCCGAGTGCCGTGCGGTCCGGCCTCGAGGCCGCCACCAAGGAATTCGTGATCGTCCAGGTCCTCGACCGTGAACAGTTCAAGGGCCAGCAGGCACAGCAGATCGATACGGTGCTCGCCATCCTGTACGGGCTGCTCGCTCTCGCTGTGGTCATCGCGATCCTCGGCATCGTCAACACCCTGGCGCTGTCGGTGGTCGAACGGCGACGTGAGATCGGCATGCTGCGTGCGGTGGGGATGCAACGAGGCCAGGTACGGCGCACCATTTATCTCGAGTCCCTGCTGATCGCGGTGTTCGGTGCGATCGTCGGGGTGATTCTCGGACTCTCCTTCGGCTGGGCGTTCGTACGGACGCTCGCCGACCAGGGACTCGACATCATCTCGGTGCCGTGGTCGCAGGTCGTAGGCATGCTGATCGCATCCGGTGTGATCGGCGTGCTGGCAGCCCTGTGGCCGGGTAATCGTGCGGCGAAGACACCTCCCCTGGAGGCGATCTCGGACCTCTGATCGGGAACACTCCACAGTCTTCCCTTTCATCCACAGCGGCCGGCCCGGCGGAGAAACTCCGCCGGGCCGGCCGCTGCTCTGTCCCTAAGCTGCGCGGCAGGGGGTGGAGAGGATGAACCTGCACGACCTCGTACGGTGGAATCCCGACGCGCTGAACGACTTCGAAAACGAACTGGGCCGGTGCGCCGCTCGCGTCGAAGGTGTGCGTGAAGCAGTGACCACGCAATCGGACTGTGGGGGCCGCTGGCGCGGTGACACGCACGAATCCGCCGCGAGTGCTTTCGTCGCGTACGCCACGGCGATTGCAGACCAACGAGATTCGATCCGCCGCGTGCAGGAGTGCGCCATCCTGGTCGCACCGGCACTGCGCATGCTGCATGCCGAGCTGGACGCGACGCGCACGGCTGCGGCCGCGAGTGGTTTCGTCGTCACCGACGACGGAACCGTCCAGCCGATGTCCGGCGTCTCCGCAGCACCCGCCGACCGGGCCGGGATCCAAGCACGGGTGGCGGCACTGCTCGCGCGCGCCACGGAACTCGACGACGAGGCAGCGGCCACGCTCTCGCGCGAACTCGACGAGCACCACCCCGCAGGGCAGGAGCAGTGGCTGTGGCCCGATGGCACCCGAACGAAGCCTGCCCACCTGCCCGCGACGCCCGAACCGGGTACTCCGGCCGACGCGGTGGCGCAGTGGTGGCGCGCTCTGGACGAGCGGGACCGCACCGCACTCCTGGCGGGACGGCCGGGCGCGATCGGTGCGCTGGACGGCATCCCGGCCGGGGCTCGCGACGCGGCGAACCGTGCGCTGCTCGACGTCGAGCGACGACGACTGGAAGAGGTCGCGGCGCGATTGCGGCTCGAACTCGAAGGCAACCTGTTCGGCGGCCTGTTCACCGCCGCGGACGCCGGACTCGAACAGACGGACAAGAAGCTTGCGGCGCTCGATGCGCTCGACGAGGTGCTCGCGCGAGACGACAGGTATCTCCTCTCCCTCGACCTGTCGGGCCGAGAGGCGATGGCGGCGGTTGCGGTCGGGAACGTCGACCACGCCGAACACGTCGCGGTGTTCGTGCCGGGTGCCGGTTCCACACTCCAGGGCGGTCTCGGCGGGTACGACACACAGGTCTCGGCGCTGCGCGACGAAGCGCATCGCCATCTCGGCGACACTTCCGGTCCCGGCAGCTCGGTCGCCGCTGTCACATGGCTGGATTATCAGGCGCCGCAATGGGGTTGGGGACTCGCGTACACCGAGCGCAGCCCTGTCTCCGACCTCGCCGCGCAGATCGCTGCCCCGCGTCTTTCGGGTTTCCTCGACGGACTGGCAGCCTCCCGCGACGGCGACCCCGACGTCACCGTCGTGGGGCATTCCTACGGCGCCCTGGTCGCGGGCCTCGCGCTCCGGCAGGGCGCCGACGCCGATGCCGCGGTATTCCTCGGAGCACCCGGAATCGGCACCGACGACGTGCGCGAACTCGGATTGCCGGTAGGCGCAGCGTTTCTCGTCGAGGCCCGGCGCGACGCGTTCGCCGACGTCGGGACGTTCAGCGGTGACCCGAGCTTCCTCGACGGTCTGACCCACCTCCCGTCGGGAGAGGGGACATCGGCCACCGGTGAGCCGCTCACGGCAATCACCGGGCACAGCTCCTATCTCCAGCCCGGATCGACGAGTTCCTACCAAGTCGCAGCGGTGGTCGCCGGTGCCGCAGGACGGAGTGCAGCATGACCCGGGCCACCCGCGACCGCACGCGGCGCACCGGAATCGGGGTGAGTGCCCTGATCGCCGTCCTCGCCGTCCTCGCCGCCCTGTCCGGCTGCGGACCACGCCCGGTACCCGTCGCGAAACCGGAACCGGTCGCCTCGACCAGCCGCGGCGCCGTCGAGTTCTACAGCGGAGTCCAGCACGACATCCTCACCGCGCTGTCCGCCGAGTTCCCCGGCGTGCGCTTCACACAGAGGTTCGCGAGGTCCTCCGCCGGGTGCACGTTGCCCGACGGCGCCGCAGGCACGCTCGTGCACCTGCCCATCTACGGTTCGGATATGCCGGTGCCCGCCGACGCGCTGAGCCGCGCGAGTGCCGTCTTCGAGAAGGTCGCGGCGCGTGCGGGATTCCACGAACCACTCGTGATGCCACCCGACGTAGGTTTCGCCTTCCGCATGTTCGCCGAAGACGGTTCGTACATCACCTTCGGGAGCTACGTCGCCTCGACGGTAGCGGTCACCACTGGTTGTTACCGGGAGTGACGCGCGGGGTGGGTTGTCCCGAGATCCGCCCGTCCGGTCGGTTACGCTCGTGCTTTCCGTGCTGCCAAGCTGTGAGTCGGCGAGGGGACAGAGACATATGCGCCCGATGCTCGGCGTTGCCGTGGACGACGGTGAAGTGTGTGCGGTGCTCGTCGACGCCGACGTGCCCTCCCTCGGACCGTTCGACTCCCAGCGCCACGTCGCGGGGCGCGCTGCAAACCCTGCCGACACCGCAGCGGCAGCCGTCGTCGCGATGACCGAGCGCGCCGCGAACGCGTCGTTGTCGATCCTGTCGATCGGCCTGACGGTCACAACGGGTGGTGCCGCCGAGGCAGGGGAGATCGCGGACGCGATCGGGGCCGTCACCGAGACTCCTGTCGAGATCGTCGCACTCGACGACGCCAGGCTGGCATACCTCGCCGGTGCCCCGGAACTCGCGTCGGCGCCCGTGCTCGCAGTCCACACCCGCACCGGGAACGTCGAATCCGCGTCGATCGTCGACACCGGATCGCGTGCCGTGCTCGCCTCGGTCACCCCGGCGGGCAATGTGTTCGGCGGCTACTCCGAATCGCTGCCGGAGGCAATGGACGAAGCGATCGCCCGCGCAGGACAGACCCCGGGGGCACTGGTCTTCCTCGACCTCGAGCCCGGCGACGCCGCTCCGGCAAAAGAACTCGCGACGATCTTGGGTGTCCCGTTCATCACACCCCACGGGGTGCCCTGGCATCGCGCGACGGGTGCGTCGCTCGTCGCCGCCCAACGGAACGGTCCGGCGGCCGTCGCCGGTGTGCCCGCGGGCCGGGGCCGGGGAGCGGCGTTGCTCGCCGTTCTCGTTGCCCTCGTCGCGATTCTCGGTGGGGGACTCGCGGTGGCCGTCGGCGGGATCGTACCCACGAGGGATGCCGCGCCGGACACGAGCATGCCGGTGTCTTCGTCTGCACCCACGCCCGAGCCCGCGCCGGCGTCCGCGTCCGTGGCGGTGCCCGTACCGGAGATTCCCGTCGCGGTGCCGCAGGACCCGTGCGGCGAAGCCCGGCCGGTGTCGTGGCCCGTCCGCGGGTCCGATCCTGATCTGCCGGGCCCGGCCGCAGCAGACCGAGGCACCGCCCCGGCTGCGCCCGTGCCCGCCGAGCCGGATCCGTGCGCGCCGGGGCGTCCGGTCACGCCCTGACGTCGAAGAGCCGTGTCAGACGCGCAGTTCCGCGCCCGCACGGATCATCGCGTCGATATCCGACGCGACCACCACGTCCGTGAACCGCGACCGATAGTCCCCGAGGTCGTCGCCCACCGAGCCCACGACGGCGACCACCGGCACACCGTCACAGCGGGCGATAACAGCGGAGACGATCTTGCCCGCGCGCGACTGCCCGTCGAGCCTGCCTTCCCCGACCACCACCAGATCGGCGGAGCGCACCGCCGCGTCGAAACCGACGGAGTCGAGCACGAAGTCGGCACCGGAGCGCAGTTCCGCGTCGAACCGCGCCCACATGCCACCCGAGAATCCGCCGGCCGCACCGGTTCCCGCGATCGGACGGGGGTCGCGGGGCAGTGACACAGCGGCATCCTCGAGCCGGCGTGTGAGGAGTTCGACCGTTGCGGAGTCGGCGCCCTTCTGCGGCCCGAAGACCCGAGCCGCATCGGTGTACCGGGTCGTGACATCGGTGAGGACGGTGACGCGGGTGTCCCCGAGGCCGCCCGCATCGTCGATCGCGGCGATTGCACCGAGCCCACCGTCGGTGGTCGCGGAACCTCCTGCTGCGACGACGATGTGCCGGGCCCCGCGCCGCGCCGCCTCGGCCATGAGCATTCCCGTCCCGTAGGTATCGGCGGTGACCGCATCACGCGGACCGTCGTGCGGTGTGGTGATACCGCTGGCGGCGGCGAGTTCGACGACCGCGGTGCCGTCCGCCCCGAGACCGAAGACCGCACGGCACGGCGCACGCCACGGATTCACCGCGTCGGCCCGGATCGTCTCCAACCCGAGGGGTCCGGTCAGAGCCGCCAACGTGCCCTCGCCACCATCGGCAACCGGCATGCGTGTGGCGCGATGTCCCGCCGACTCGGCGCCTCGGGCAATCGCGTCGGCGACCTCGTCGGCGCTGTACGTCCCCTTGAAGCTGTCGGGCGCGATGAGAATTCGCACGGCACGGGCCGCCTCGTCGCCGCGGTGTGAGGTCACCGCAGCACCCACTGGAAGGCCTCCGCCTCGGACCGCGCACCCTGGCGGGCGCGGGATCGGTTCGGTTCGTCGAGTTCGGTGACGAGGTCCTCACCGAGTTCCACGAGAGCCCCGAACCGGGCCGGGTTCAGCCACGTCGGACGCATCGCGAACAGCAGGTCTTCGCTGGCGGTGTTGCCGCTCGCCCCGGGTGCGAACGGGCACCCACCGAGTCCGGCGAGCGCACCGTCGACCACGCCCGCTCCGGCCGCGACCGCAGCGAGGCTGTTCGCGACACCGAGCCCCCACGTGTCGTGCCCGTGGTAGACGATGCGCCGTTGCGGTGACTCCGTGCGAATGCGGTTCACCAGCGACTCCACCTGACCTGGCACCGCTTGACCCAGGGTGTCGGCGAGGACGATGTCCTCTGCGCCGTCGGCCCGGGGGTCGTTCGCGATCTCCAGCACCCGGTCGGGGTCGACCGGGCCGTCGAACGGACATGTGAAGGCTGTGGCCAGGCACAACTGGATGCTGCCGCCCACTGCTCGTGCATGTTCGACGGCGGCCGGCATCGCCTCGAGACTGTCGTCGGTGTCGCGGCCGATGTTCGCGCGGTTGTGTGCGTCGGACACCGAGAAGCAGTACTGGAATCGTCGCGCACCCGCTGCGGCGGCCTTCTCCACGTGCCGGGGCGTCGCGACCCACACCCAGCACCGGTCGAGTTCTTCGGGAGTGAGAGCGGACACCAGTTCCAGTGTGTTCGCCATCGGAGGCACCAGATCGGGTCGTGCGAGCGAGCCGATCTCGAGTTCCGGCACGCCGGCGGTGAGCAACGCGCGGACCACCTCGACCTTGCGTGCGGTGGGCAGCATCTTCCCGGTGAGTTGCAGGCCGTCCCGCAGAGTCACGTCCCGGAGGATCGCACCCCCTGCAGGATCGTTCCCGTTCTTCGGTTCGGTCACCCTCTCGCCTCCACCCTCGCGCGCACCGTTCTTCTGGGACCAGTATGGTCGCGCGGCAGGACGAGCACGATTCGTGGACACACCGGGCGGAGGGCGTGGGATCTGTGACAAGTGACACTATCCTTCCGATCGGATGGAGACTTGCCGGAAGGTACGGGGAAATGGGTGTGTTCGTCGGGAAAGCGCTGCTCTGGTTCGCGCTGTTGGCAGGACTGGTGGGGGCCGGCGTGGCCGTGTACGCCCTCCACGTCAACGGTGCGGTGGGGTCGCTGATCGTCGCGTCCGTCGCGGGCCTGGTGTTGCTCCGGCTGAGACCGGAGGCTCAGGGCGATACGGAACGTGATGCCGCCGCGACCTGACGTGCCCCGGGTCCGCTGAGGGGGCACGCTGCGCCGACAGGTTCGTCGCGGGCGGAAATGTATGCTGGCGGCCGGGTGCCCTGATCAGGGCGTCGGGCGCGGAAATGGGCCCCGCGGCCGTCCCTTCGGTCGCGGAATAGGAGCAACGGGTCGTGTCGCTGTGGTCACGTGCTTTGTCGGTCGAGGAACTCGAGGACCGGCCGTGGAGTGAGCTGATGCCCTGGCTCGACCGTTACGGGTCCGCTCGCACCGTCGCGTTGTCCGCGCTCGCTCCCACCACCCGGTGGTGGGAGGTCCAGTCGCCCGCCGAAACCGCGAAAGAGGCGGGCATCCCCGAGATGTGCGCCGAACTCGCGCGGATCTTCGTCACCGACCATCCGGATCTCCGGTTCGCGGATGCGTTGCTCCGCGATGTGAGAATGCCGGTGTCCGCGCTCGACCTGGATGCTGCGGCCGCGACGGTGATCGCGCGTCTTCCGCACGCCCCCAGCACTGCCGAGTTGTTCAGCCGCAGCCCCGCCGACCTGTTCGTGGTGCGCGGTGCCGACCGCGACACGGTCGACGAAATCGTCTGTGCGGTCCTGGTCGCGACGGTACTGCGCGATCCCGACCCTTCCCTTCCCGGCAGCGAGCCGGCAGAGGCGTCCACCTCGGTCACGGAGGTCCCGGCGCTCGACCTGCTCGTCGAAGACCTTGCACACCTGGCGCGCTGGCGGATGCTCAGCGGCGAACCCGACCGGCCCTTGCTGCGTGTCGACCTCGACGAAGGAGCGCCCGAGGAGATCCGCACGGTGGCAGCGCGTATCCGTGCGCTCACCGCGGGTGATCTTCCGGTTCCCGCGCCGGACGACCCCATTTCCGAACTCGGCGAATACATCCAGGCGTTGCCCGAACCGGAGCGACAGGCACTGCGACGACGTGTCCGCGACGGCGAGGACGACCCGGCCGCTCCGTCGACGTTCCCGTTCGGCACGGCGGTCGGTGACCTGCTCGCCGCGCTGCGCGTGCGGGTGCGACCGGTGGCCGCGTTCGACCGCATCCTGCGCGACTTTCCCGTGCTCACCCGGCCCGTGCCGGCGCTGGGCGCGCCGCTGTGGCAGGTGCTGCACCGCCTCGACGACCGTTTCGAGGTGGCCGACGGCTGGGTGGCCGTTCCGGATCTGCCCGATGCGGAGAAGCAGACCCGGGCGCTGCTCGCAGAGTTCGAATCCGCCAACGGGGTGGTCGAACCCGCCGCTGTGCAAGCCACCTGGACGTTGCCGGCCGACGAGTTCGCCGCGTGGACGCAGTACTGCGGGACGTCGATGTTCGAGGGCCGGCTCCTCGGACAGCAGGACGACCTCGCCGGACGCGCCGCCCAGGTACTCGAGGTGCTGGGAGATCCGCACACCGCGGACGAACTCGTCGCCCGCATGGGCGTGAACGCCGACGTCCACACGCTCGTCGCCGAACTCACCGACGACGAGCGTTTCGTGGTCGAGAAGGGCCGCTGGTCACTCGCGGAATGGGAGACCGACGTGGTCACCGCGATCCGCAACCGCATCGCCCGTCTGGTCGACGATCGGGACGGCAGCGCGCCGGTCGATGTCGTCGTGACCGGGCTGGTGGAGCGGTTCGGCATTTCCGAAGATTCTGCCCGGACCTTCGCGGCCGGAGGAGAATTCGAGGTCACCGACGATCGTGTGGGGCGCCGGCGGCGTGCGCACGTGCCCACGTCGAAGCCGGAACGGACCCGCCGGCTCTACCGGCTCGACGACGGCTGGCGTCTGCGCATACCGGTCACGCGCGACCACGTGCGCGGCGCCGAGTGCGCGGTGCCGTCGGCGGTGGCCGCGCTCGCCGGGTGCGATCCGGGCAGTGAGATCGTCCTGCCGTCGCGCTTGGGCGGACAGACCTTGCGCTGGTCCGGACCGGCCCCGCAACTCGGGTCGATCCGCCGGTTCCTCGAGGACATCGGGGTGGATGCGGGTGGAGAACTCTTCCTCGATTTCCGCGCGGACGGCCGGTTCGACGTGTTGCCGCTGCGCACGGTGGCCGACAACGCGGAACCGTTGCGCAAGGCGCTTGCCCTTGTCGGACACACCACGCCCGAAGTGGTCCCCGAGGACCGAATGGCCGAGGCGTTCGCGACCGCCCTGGACCTGGGTGCAGAAACCCGGCCTCGTCGAATTCTGTCCGCCTACCGGGCCCGCCGTGAGACCGATGTGGTTGCCCTCCTCGAAGATGCCTGGGTGCGTGTGCCGAGCTGAGCACGCTCACCGGACGACCGGTCGCGGCTACCGCGCCGACGTGCCGCCGGCTGCAATGATCGCCTGGAACTGATCGTGCAGGGCTTCTGTGAGTTCGCGAACCTCGGGAACGAGTTCGGGATCGACGATGATCGTCACGGTCAGGGTGCCGGCGTACGACAGTGCCACGAAGGCGACGCCCACGTTTCCCGTATTGACGATCAGCGGCACAATCGCGGAGACACTGGCTCCCGCAAACCTCAGCGGTGACGACGGGCCCGGCAGGTTGGACAGAAACGAATTGACCAGGCGCTGCCGATCGACGAACCAACGGAAGATCCGGATGGCTGCCAGGACGTCGAACAGCAGGCCGATCAACGTCGCCGACCGCCCTCGCACGCTCGACTTCTGCGCGCGGGTGCTGCGGGAAACGGAAACCGACCGCTGCGCCGGAGTTCCGGCCAGTGGTACCCGAACCGGCATGACGCCGACCTGATTGCCCAACTCGCCGTCCGCGTTCGCACCGCGAGCAGAGACCGGAACCGAGATCACCAACTCGGCCGGGTACTCGCCACGCGTGCGCAGGATGTCGGCGAGTGCACCGGAGGTGGCGACCAGCAGCACATCGTTGACAGTCGCGCCCCATCGCCGCCCCACCGAACGGATCGCGTCCAGATCCACTTCGACCGTCCCGACCACTCGTCGAACACCGGTGGGCGCATTGAACGAACATCGGGGGGGCACGTCCACCGGTGCCCCGTCCGAGTTCCGCCCACGCTGCAGGAAGACCCGCGACGGACTGTGGAACTCGGCGCAGGCTGCGAAGCCGTTCGATCACGTTGTCGGCGAGCAGTTCTCTCGTCCGCGGCCGCGGAGAGGCCCGGTGCCGGCCCGGCGGAATCGAGGGGCCCGGCTCGTCCGAGACGTCTGCGCCGTCGACGAGATGCGCCAGCACGGCCAGTCCTCCGATCCCGTCGGCCAACACGTGATGCATCACCATCACCAGTGCTGTGTGCCCGTGCGGATCCGCGATGTCGGTGACGAGAATCGCGCGCCACAGCGGCCGCGACCGCGGCAGCGGCCGGGTGAGTGCGTTCACCGCGAGGGCCATGGCGGCATCCCGGCCGCCGGGAGCCGGGCATCGCACCTGTGACAGGTGAGCATCGACGTCGAAGTGCTCGTCGTCCAGCCAGTAGGGTCGGCCGAGCCCGAGCGCAGGTTCGGACAGGCGCTGCCGCAGTCGCCGAATCCCGGTCAGTCGTTCGGTGAGCGCGGCCTGCAGCGCCACCGGGTCCGGCTCGTCGTCACCGGAGAGGAAGATCGCGGCACCGACGTGGAGGGGCACCGGCCCGACATCCGAGACGAGTTCGGTCAGGTCGCCGGGACCGATGCGCTCTATCCGCCTCGGGTCCGCCACCCCTCCAGGATCGCAGGTATCGCTCTTTGCCACGGGCACACCGGACCGGGCGAGCCGGACTCGGCCCGGACACAGACATCGTGGGGTCGAGGAAAATCGGGTAAAGGTGACTCTGCGCCACCGCCGGCTGCCGCCCACGATCGAGGGCACCTGATGCGATCGGTTCTCGTCCGTAGCACGATGGAGCAATGACCGACGCGAGCACCGAATCCACCGGACCCACCGCCACCGACTCCGTCGTGGATGCGCTGCGAGGGGCCGTGGCGTCCGTGGAAGCGGCTATCGTCCGGCTCGAAGGCGAAGACGCGGCCCCGGACACCGCGGAAAGCGTGCTGGCGTCGGTAGGGGCGCCCGCGCTGGGCGACATCGTCACGCGCCACAATGCTCTGACCAGGGCTGCCGCGATAGTCGACCACCGTGGCACGCTGCCCGACGCAGACTGGACGCCGCTCGCAGAACTCGGGTCGCGGCTCGACGAGACCGTCGCCCGTCTGCAGGCTCACGCGTCGGCCCTTCTCGACGGAGCCGACGCGGACAAACCGGTGCAGGAGCACCTGGAATACCTGCACACGATCGCGGTCGAGGAGCGACTGGGGGAGACCCTCCAGCTACTGGTCCTGGTCGAGGACTGTCTGTTTCTGTGGCATCGCGTGCGCATCGCCCGGGAGGGTTCCGCACCGGAGGTCGTCGCGGCTGCCCGGTCGGCGCTCGCGCGGCACTTCGAGGGGGACGGCGACCTGTTGCGACGGGCGCGCAGGGCCCTGGCGCGGTTCGCGGAGGGATCCCCGCTCGAGGTGGTCCGCCGACTGTCCTCGAGCCGCACCACCCGCGCATTGTCGACACTGCGCCGCGATCTCGACGACTACCGCGCGGCCTTCCGGGCCGATGACGCCGGCTGGCTCGCGGACGAAGATCCGGATGTCGCCGAGGCGCTCGACTCCATCGACAGTCCCCTCAAGGCGGTCGGCGGAGCGCTCGGCGACGTCCTCGAGCGCGGTCGCGCCCGGGTGACGGAGACGTTGAGCCGCGACGACGGGGACAAGACATCTGCCGCGGATCCCGAACGGCCGTAACCGCCTCTAGTCCGATTCCTGGCCGCCGTTGCGCCTTCGACGCCGTAGAACGCCGGCAGACGCGGTACCTGCCCGCCTCCGGCGTGTGGGCCGCGGTCGCGGTCGTCGTCGTCCCGCCGATCTTCCGTTTTTCCTGACGTACGAACAGAGTGCGCGCCGCGACGTGACGTGACGTGACGTGCGAGGTGTCCCCGGATGCTCTGCGGACTACGGTGAGGACATGGCCCGGACCGACGGCGTGCCCGGATACACGCTCCGGCAGCTCGCGGCGTTCGCAGCGGTCGCGGAATGGGGCACGATCACCGCAGCCGCCGATGCGCTGCACATGTCCCATTCGGCGCTCTCGGCCGCCATCACCGATCTCGAGAAGGCGCTCGAGGTCAAACTGTTCGTCCGGCAGCGCGCGCGGGGGGTGACCCTCACCCCGACCGGACATGAAGTCCTCGAACGCGCCAGAGTGCTTCTCCACCATGCGGCGGAACTCGAAAGCGACGCGCGTTCGGAGGCGGGCGCGGTGGTGGGACCGGTTGCAGTCGGGTGTTATCCGTCGCTCGGACCCACATTGCTCCCCTCGCTGCTGGCCGATTTCACCCGGCTTCATCCGCGCGCGCGGGTCGATTTTCGGGAGGACACCCAGAATCGGCTGCGGGGTCTGCTCGACGCGCACGAACTCGATGTCGCCTTCCTCTACGACCTGGATCTCGAACCCGGACTCGAGATCGCGAAACTGGATGTCCGCCGTCCGATGGTGTTGCTGCCGGTCGCTCATCCGCTCGCCGCCGCGCCCGCGGTCCGGCTCCGCGACTTGGCGACCGAACCGATGGTGCTCCTGGATGCACCGCCGAGCTCCGGACATGCCTCTCGAGTGTGCGCGGACGCCGGCTTCGCGCCGATCATCGGGTACCGAGTGCAGAGTTTCGAGACTGCCCGGTCGTTCGTGGGGCGTGGCCTCGGCTGGACTCTGCTGCTGCAGAGACCTGCGAACGACACCACCTACGAGGGGCTCCCGCTGGCGCTTCGGGACGTGGTCGACCCGGTGCCGGCATCGGTGGAAGTAGTGCTCGCGTGGCGTGGCGACGCCCTGCTGAGTCGTGTTGCCCGGACTTTTGTCGACTTCGTCATCGGGGCACAGGGCACCGGGTCCCAGCGCTGACCGGGCACAACGTCCCCTTTGACGGAATTTCCGGGAAACAATCCGCGTAATCCGCGCTTTTCAAAAGATTGTGACGGCCCTCATGATTACTCGGCCAAGTCCGAACGCTCGTTAATCGGACGTAGTCCCATCATTCCGCCGGAGGGCACGAACATGACCGTCCTTGACGCGACGCCACGGGCGTCGGCTGCCGTAGCGCGCAAAGCCGCGCTCGGGAGCTTCGTCGGTACCGCGATCGAGTGGTACGACTTCTTCATCTACGGCACCGCCGCAGCGCTCGTCCTAGGGCCCCAGTTCTTTCCGGGTTCATCCGACGTCGCCGGCACCCTCGCGGCGTTCGCCACGCTCGCGGTCGGTTTCGTCGCCCGGCCCATCGGCGGGGTCGTCATGGGCCACTTCGGTGACAAGATCGGCCGTAAGTCGATGCTGGTGGTGTCGCTGCTGCTGATGGGATTCGCCACCGTCGCGATCGGATTGCTGCCGAACTACGCCGCGATCGGCGTGGCGGCTCCCGTCCTGCTCGTGGTGCTGCGCTTCATCCAGGGCCTCGGCGTCGGGGGCGAGTGGGGCGGAGCGGTTCTCGTCGCCACGGAGAACGCCCCGGCCGGTAAACGGGGTCTGTACGGCGCCGCGCCCCAGTTGGGAGTGCCCGCAGGTGTGCTGCTCGCCAACCTCGTCTACCTGCCGATGACGATGTTCCTCAGTGAAGAGGCGTTCAACTCGTGGGGTTGGCGGGTTCCGTTCCTGGCATCGGCTGTGCTCGTCTTCGTCGCGATGTGGATCCGCCTCGGCCTGGAAGAGAGCACCGAGTTCAAGGCCGCGAAAGATGCGCCCGCCGATGCCGCCCGCAAGATGCCCATCATCGAGGTGCTGACCCGGCACTGGAAGACCGTGTTGCTGGCCGGCGGTACCTTCATCGCGACCAACGGCATTGCGTACGCCTACATGGTCTACGTCCTCAAGTACGGCGAAGCCGAACTCGGCTACAGCAAGACCGCCATGCTGGCGCTGCTCATCGTCTCCTGCCCGTTCTGGATGGCGGGCATGGCCTACAGCGCGTGGCGCTCGGACCTCGTCGGACGCCGCAACATCTACCTCAAATCCTCGACTGCTCTCGTCGCTGCGGCCGCCCTGTTCTTCCCGCTCATGGATACAGCCGTGCTGCCGGTCATGTTGCTGGCGATGATCATGCTCGGATTCACCCTCGGCTGCTGCGCCGGACCACAGTCCGCACTGTTCGCCGAGCTGTTTCCCACCGAGATCCGCTACAGCGGTGCATCTCTCGGCTACCAGGTCGGCGCCATCCTCGGCGGTGGACTCGCGCCGATGATTGCGACCTCGCTCTTTGCGGCCACCGGCACGTCGATGGCGATCACCGGCTACTTCGTGTTGATCGCCCTCGTCAGCCTCACGAGCGTCCTGCTCCTCCGGGTGCCGTCCTCGTACGTTCCCGGGAGCCCCGAACAGCGGATCGTCCGCCCCGTCCAGGAAGGTGCCTGACACATGTCGACCTACTACCAGCCTCCCCGGTACCCGGCGTCGACGTTCGAGTCGATGTCTCCCACAGACGAGGCACTGCCCGTCGTCGTCGTGGGTGCGGGACCTGTCGGTATGGCAGTCGCGCTCGGACTAGCGCAGCGTGGCATCCCCGTCACGATCCTCGAAGCAGCAGACCAGGTCTCCTTCGGTTCTCGCGCGATCTGCATCTCTCGCCACAGCCTCGAAGCCGCGGCGCGTCTCGGGTTCGGAGCCGAACTCGAGAAGATCGTCCTCCCGTGGGTCGGTGGCCGCAGCTTCTTCCGTGACGAGCAGGTCTTGCACTTCCGGATGCCGATGCGCGACTTCGACGTCCGGCCCCCGATGATCAACGTCTCCCAGTCGGAGTTCGAGCAGATCATGGTCGACACCATCGAGAAGAATCCGCTCATCACGCTGTGTTGGCAGTCGCCCATCGCAGGGATCCTGCGGGGTGACGACGAAGTCACCCTGGAGGTCGACACAGCGGAAGGCAAGCGTCACCTCCGTGCGCGCTACGTCGTCGCAGCCGACGGCGGGCGCAGCCGTATGCGTGAGCTCGCCGGTCTGCGCTTGCAGGGAACGAGCTACGAGGGTCGCTACGTTATTGCCGACATCCATTGGGAGTCGGACCTTCCTGCCGAGCGCATGGTGTGGTTCGATCCGCCGAGCAACCCTGGCTCGACGATCATCATGCACAAGCAGCCCGGCGACATCTGGCGGATCGACTACCAGCTCGACCCGTCCGAGGACGCCGAGATCGAGACGCAGGAAGACGCCATCCGGGTCCGCATCGCCAAGCATCTCGACTGGCTGCGGAACGACCTGCCGTGGACGCTCGAGTGGAAGGGCTTCTACAGCGCACGTGCACTCGCACTCGCCGAGTTCACACACGACAGGATCTTGTTCGCCGGCGACGCTGCGCATCTCGTGCCGATCTTCGGCGTGCGCGGCCTGAACTCCGGCATGGAAGACGCCGAGACCCTTGCGTGGCAGCTCGCCGCCGTCGTCCACGGCAATGCCGACGAATCGCTGCTGGCGGCGTATTCGTTCGAACGTCACAACGCGTGGGAACAAAACGTCGCCAACGCAGGCAAGTCCACCCTCATCATGAGCCCGGGCAGCCACGGTTACCGCACGACGCGCGACGCGATTCTTGCCCTCTCCGTGCGCCGTCCAGAGTTCGCTCATCTCATCAACCCGCGGCAGTCCAGCGCTACGCACGCGCGGCTCTCGCCGCTCACGTGGCCCGTGGCCGCCGGAACCGCGGGCATCCTGCCGGGTGATCCGGTCGAGGACCGCAAGATTCGTGTCGTCACCGCCGACGGTGTCGCGGATACTTCGCTGAACGAGGTCCGCGGCAACGGTTTTGCCGTCGTCGGCTTCGGGCTCGACGAGGCCGCCGGCGCGGCGCTCGCGGCTGCCACCCGGAAACTCGGGGAAGCGCTGTCGCCCGAGAACGTGCGCGCACTGAATGTCGACAGCACTGCCGTCGACGGGGTCGTCTCTCTCGTCGCCGAGGATCTGGCGGAGGCGATGGGTGCGGGCGCAGGTGAGGCATTCGTGATCCGGCCCGACGGGCTGCTGCTGTGCCGTGTCGCTGTCGGCGAGCTTCCGGCAGTCGCCGAGTCGATCCGGCGTGGGGTCGCTCCCGAGGGGGTCGCGCTACCCGCACAGCCCTTAGAGCAGATCGCGGTGGACGAGCAGCGGCGCGAGAACGTGTGGCTGGGCCTGTCGGCCGCACTCGATCAGGCCGACGAGAACGACCGCGAAGGGTTCCTCGCACGCCTCGCGCTGTTGCTGGGTTCGCAACTCGACCACGTGCAGTTCGAGGAGGCTATCGCTGCCGCCTCCGACACGTCTCCGCTGCGCGTCGGCGAACTCGCTCCGCAGGATTGACGCCCACCTGCATGAGGGTGGCCGGAGGCCGTGTTCGCGCCGCTCCGCGCTGCGAATACGGCCCCGTGCCGTCCGAGTGAGCGTTACCGGTCTTCGGGGCCGACCAATCCGGATCGAAAGGCTATCGCGACGAGATTTGCTCGGTCGCGCGTGGCGAGTTTGGCCAGGATCCGGGTCACGTGTGTGAGAACGGTGGCGGGACTGATGAACAGTTTCGAGCCGATGTCGTCGTTGGACAGACCGAGTCCGACCTCGGCCAGGATCTCGCGTTCCCGGTTCGTGGGTCCGTCGAGTTGCCCGGTGTCGCGCGCGCCCGCCCCGCGTGCGGCGGCCTGCATCCCGCGCCGGGTGACAGTCGGCGAGAGCATGGCGTCCCCGCCCGCCACGGTGCGGATCGCGTTGCGGATATCGCCGGGAGCAGTGTCCTTCACGAGGAAGCCGACGCACCCGCACGGATCGTGTCGAGCACGTTGTCGTCGGTGTCGAATGTTGTGAGTACCACCACGTGCACCTGGGAAAGCGCCGGATCGTCGATGATCCGGCGGGTCGCGGCGATCCCGTCGGTGCCGGGCATCCTGATGTCCATCAGCACGACGTCGGGAGCAGTGGCGGCGACCATGAGCACGCCGTCGTCCCCGTCGTCCGCCTCACCGACCACGACGATGTCGTCCGTGCGCTCGAGCAGCGCCCGCAGGCCTTCGCGCACGAGAGCCTGATCGTCGACGAGCACGACCCGGATCATGACGATCCTCCTGCGGGAATGCGGGCATCGACGACGAAGCCGCCGCCGTCCGGAGTTCCGGTTTCGACCGTCCCGCCGAGCAGGGTGACGCGTTCGCGCATGCCGGTCAGACCCCAGCCCGTGGACGGACCTGCCCGCGATCCGCGGACGTTGTCGCTCACGCACACTCTCAGAACACCGTTGCGGCGATCCAGTACGACAACGGCTTTCGTCGCATCGGAATGGCGGAGGACGTTGCTCAGGGCCTCCTGGACCACCCGGTACGCGGTCGCATCCACCACTGCCGGGAGTGTTGCCGGCGGGGGGAGCGGAGTGCCTCGACCGTGGCATGCAGTTCGGACACTGCGCGCGAACACGAGTCGCGGACGGCCGACAACGATCGGTGCGCGGGGGCCGGATCGTCGTCGAGCGACTCGGAGGCGACGTCGGTGTGCAGCGAGATCACCGACACGGTGTGGGCGAGCAGGTCGTGGAGATCGCGTGCGATCTGGAGTCGCTCGTGCTCCACGCGACTCGCGGCCTCCCGTTCGCGTTCGAGGCGCGCCGACTGTTCCCTGCGGACCATTTCGTCTCGCAGAGCGCGCCGGGAACGGACGCTGTCGCCCAGGGCGATGAGCGCCGCCATCAGTCCCACCGACCTCCGTGGCCAGAAGTAGATGCCGGAGGATCGTGAAAGACGTTGGGGTAGAGGATGACTGTTTCGGTGAGGATTCCGCCGAACACGATGATCGTGATTCAGCTGTAGGCCACGGTCACCGCGGTACGGGGAAAGAGACTGTTCTGTCTCATGGCGACGACGCTAGTTTTCGGGCGTCCCGCCGTCGTCCGTCCTGCGACGTAATCGCAGTACGACCTCCGACGTAGCTACAGCTTTCGCAGGGCGTCCAGCGCCTCGCCGATCGGCGTGTCCCCGTTGTTGAATTCGATGGTGAGACCGGCGGTTTCGGGTCGCTCGAGTACTGCCGCGGCGACGGCGGCCACGTCTGCGCGCGACACCTCCGTCGGCTCGGTCGCGCCGTGGCCCGCGATCTCGATGCGTCCTGTCGGCGGGTCCAGGGTGAGACGACTCGGGCCGAGGATCGTCCACTCCAGATCCGAGCCGCGCAGATGCGTATCGGCGGTGGCCTTCGCCTCGGCGTAGGCGAAGAAGCTGTTGTCCTCCGGTACGCCGTGGTCCGGGCGGGACCCGTAATACGACACCATCACGTATCGGGGCACGCCTGCCTGTTGCGCCGCCGCCATCGACGCGATCGCAGCGTCGCGGTCGACGGCGTACGTCCGGAGCGGGCTGCCGCCCCCGGCGCCCGCAGTCCACACCAGTGCATCGTGTCCCTGCAAAAGTTTGTTGAACTCCAGGGCATCGAGCTGCTCGACGTCGGCGATCACCGGAATCCCACCGGCCGCACGCACGTCACCGGCGTGGTCGGGATTGCGGATGATCGAGGAGACCTCGTGGCCGGCCTCCGACAGCAGGCGCTCGAGGTGTAGCGCCACCTTGCCGTGTCCGCCGAAAACTGCGATACGTGCCATGTCGATGCTCCTAGCGTTGCGGGCGGTGTACTCGATCAGCATGCCCACATCCGGTCGTCTCTACGCCCAGGTCGGCTCAGCGGAGACGCTCGAGGGCCGAATCGACCAGGTATTCGGCGATGGCCAGGGACGATGTGGCGCCTGGTGAGGGTGCGTTGCGCAGGTGCACGATGCGTCCGTGTCCGGAGATGACGAAGTCGTCCTCGAGACTGCCGTCGGCGGTCATCGCCTGCGCTCGTACCCCGCGCGGCCCGGGAAGAAGATCGCGGGCGGTCAATCCGGGCACATATTTCGCCGCTTCGGCGGCGAAACGGCGCGTGCTCACCGCCGTGCGCAACTCCCGGGTGGCCGCGGGGACGTTGTGCGCTGCGAACCGCCAGAAGCCGGGGAACCCGACGGCCTCGCGCAGGTCGCGCCAGGACCACCCCCACCGCGTGTACAGCTCCCGCGCGGGGGACAGGAACGCGTTGGGGCCCACCATGATCCGGCCGTCGATTCGCGGGGTCAGGTGCACTCCGAGGAAGGGATACCGCGGGTCGGGTACGGGATAGATCAACCCCCGCACCTTCCGGGAGGGTTCCGGTTTCAGGAGGTGATAGTCGCCGAGGAAGGGGACGATGCGGGGGTCCGCACGGTCGCCGGCGCGACGCGCCAGGCGGTCGGACTGGAGGCCAGCACAGGTCACGACCAGATCGAAGGACTCCAAATCGAGAGAGCCGGCCGCGGTGGCGGACTCCACGATCACCGCCTCGGCCCGGGCACGCAGGCCGGTCACCGTCGTACTCGTGCGCACGACACCTCCCGCAGCACCGACGTCCTCGGCGAGGGCATGTGTGACGGCGGTGTAGTCGATGATCGCGGTGCGGGGTGAGTGGAGCGCCGCGATGCCCACCGCGTGTGGCTCGATCGAGCGGATCGCCTCTGCGTCCAGTCGCCGGAGTCCGGGCACGCCGTTTGCGGTCGCGCGTGCTTCGATCGCGTCGAGCCGGCCGAGTTCGGCGGTGTCGAGTGCCACGACGAGCTTGCCGCACTCGTCGTACGGAAGGTTCTTCTCGGCTACGAAATCTGTAAGCAGTTCCACGCCCCGCCGGCACAGGCGCGCCTTGAGGCTCCCGGGCGGGTAGTACAGGCCGGCATGCACGACGCCGCTGTTGTGGCCGGTCTGGTGCCCGGCGAGAGCGGGTTCCTTCTCGAAGAGCGTGACGTGCGCGTCGAGCAGTGCCAGGCGTCGCGCAGTCGCGGCCCCGATGATGCCGCCGCCGACGACCGCTGCGCGGAAAGTGCCCATACGCGACACCTTAGGGACCCGACCCGGCGAACAGGCATCCATCGGCAACTCGAGGTGATCCGGCCGGGTAGGGCCCGAGCCAAAGGACCGAGGCCCGCACTCCGCCGGCGGTCACCGGATTGCGGGCCTCGGGGTATTCGTTTGCCGAGCCGATGTGGAGGCGGTTGCTCCGGGCTCAGCGGTTACGGTCGGAGCTGTATGCCCACAGCCAGTCGGTGTACTTGTAGCTCGAGGTATCACGAATGCGGAACAGCTCGTTGCGCGCTTCGCGGGCGGCGCCGTCGAGGTGCCACAGGTCGCCCCACATCCGGCCGGTGGTGAGGATGCGGTTGCAGCGTGGCGCGCGCTCGGCGTTGACGTCCTGCAGGATCTTCGGCCAGTTGGTGTTGTCGCCCTTGTAGTCCTCGGCGGCGTAGTCGGCGAGACACTTGGCATCCTCGAGCGCCATGACGGCACCCGACGCGAGGTACTGCAGCGGCGGATGCGCCGCGTCACCGAGGAGGAGCATGCGGCCGTCGACCCAGTTGTCGATCGGATTGCGGTCGAACATCGGCCACCAGCGATCGGTCCACAGGTACTTCAGGGCCGAGCGGACGCTCTCGTGGCAATGCTCGTAGGCGTGCTCGAGTTCCTCGGGGCTTCCCCACTTCTCCTCGCCGCGCAGAAAGGCGGGCGACTGGAAGACGGCCACCTGGTTGAGCATCTCGCCCTGGCGCAACGGGTACTGGATGAAGTGGCAGCGCGGGCCGATGTAGCCCACCACGTCCTCGATGTCCTCTTCGAGGGGGACCTCGTTCATCGGGAACGTGCCTCGGAACGCCACGTAGCCGGAGCCGACGGGCTTGTCGTCGGAGATCTTGGGGCGCAGGCGCGAGTGCAGTCCGTCCATCCCGAGAGCGATGTCGCCGACGTGCTCGTCACCGTTCTCGAGGATGACGCGGACCCTGTCGCCTTCGGTGACGACGTCCGTGACCGTGGAGTCGGTGCGCAGGTCGGCGCCCGCGCGACGGGCCGCGTCCACGAGCACCGAATGCAGATCCGAGCGGTGCACGACGAAGTACACACCGCCGTAGTGCTCCTGGTATTCCCGGCCGAGATTCACCTTGGTGAGGATCTCCGCGGTCACCGCATCGCGGAAGACGAGGTTCTTGGGCAGCACGCCCTTGGCGATGACCTCGTCGTAGACGCCGAGCGACTGCAGGATGCGCGAGCCGTGCGGGCCGATCTGGAGTCCGGCACCCACCTCACCGAACTCGGCGGCGCGCTCGAAGAGCGTGACGTTCGCGCCTTTCAGGGCGAGAGCGAGGGCGTTGGCGACGCCACCGATGCCGCCACCGGCAATCAGTACTCGCGCGTCCTTCAGATCGGACATGACACTCCTTCGGGTCGGGAAGACGGGTGGGTCAGTGGGCAAGGATCGGGCCGCGCGGCGCGTCGTGACTGGTGGGGAACTTCCGCCAGATCACCGAGAGCAGCAGGGCGGAGATCAGAGCGCTGACACCGAAGAGAACGAAGTTCGAATCGGCGCCGAGTCCGGCAGCGAGCAGCCAGCCGCCGATCTGTGGTGCAGCGACGGCGCCGATGCGTCCGACGCCGAGCGCCCAGCCCAGGGCTGTGCCCCGGAGATGGTCTGGGTAGTACGACGCCACGGCGGCGATGATGAGTGCCTGCGTGCCGTGGGTACCGACACCGGCGAGCACGAAGATCAGATAGACCACAGCGACCGGCGGATCGAGCAGCAGGGTCAGAAGTGCCACACCGGCCAGCAGTGCGGCAATGATGCTCGTCGGCACGGAACCCCACCGGACGCCACCCCACGCGGTGACGAACGATCCGACCACGGCGCCCAGGTTGAGCGCCAGCGCGAACGTCAAGGCGCTACCGAGGTCGGTGCCCTCACCCTGCATGAGCTTGGGCAGCCAGGTACCGAGGCCGTACCACGCGAGCAGCGTCACCACCGTGACGGCGGCGAACATGATGCTGATGGTGCGGAATCGGGCGCCGAGCAGTTCCCTGAACCCGCCCGCTGCGCTGCCCGGATGACCGTGGGGATCGTGCGCGGGCAGAACCTTGATCGCCAGGGGGACGAGCACCACCAGGGGGATCAGTGCGAAGAGGAACATCGGCCGCCAGCCCCAGTTGGGGATCACCGGGATGCCGACCAGAGCGGCGATCGAGCCACCGATCGGAACGCCGGACATCATCATGGTGGCGACGGCGGCGCGCCACTTGTCGGGCACGAGTTCGGCTGCGAGCGCGTTGGAGGTGGGCACGAGGCCCCCCAGTCCGATGCCGGCGATGAGGCGCAGAATTCCGAAGACGATCGGCCCGGTGGCGAGCGCGCACAACGCGGTGAACACGGAGAGCACCACGACACACCCGATGACGGCCTGCTTGCGTCCGACCACGTCCGACAAGCGCCCTGCGAGGACTGCGCCGATCATCATGCCCAGGAAGGCGAGGCTGCCGAGCGTGCCTGCGGTGGAGGAACTGATTCCCCACTCGTCCTGGAGGCTGGAGATCACGTTGCCGTAGACGATGAGGTCGTATCCGTCGAATACGACGAACAACCAGCAGACGATGACTGCGGCGATGCTGCCGCGAGCCATGGGCAGTCGGCGTGCACCGGAGGCGCCGACCGCCTCGAGGGAGTTGTGCATGTCTATAACGTTGATGCGATCAAGCGGCCCGTGCAATAAAGTTCTGTTATGCAGAATCACCCGAAGCCGGGCAGACGCATCACGAAGCCGTCGTACTCGCTCGAGTCCGTGGACAACGCACTGCACCTTCTCCAGCTGCTTCGCGACGTGGGTGCGCTTCGGGTGAAGGACGCCGCGGAGGCGCTCGGCACGGCGCCGTCGACCGCGCACCGGCTCCTGGCGATGCTCGTCTACCGGGGTTTCGCAGTGCAGGACGAGAAGCGCCGCTATCACCCCGGTCCGGCGATGGGTGCCGGTCCGGCGAAACACGGATGGACGCGAGAGCTTGCGGATATCGCCCGTCCGCACATGGAGGCGCTCGCGATGATTACCGGTGAGACGATCAATCTGGTGCTGCGTATCGGGTCCCAGGCGCGCTTTCTCTACACCGCCGAAGCGACAACGATGCTGCGTGTGGGGGACAGGCAGGGTCAGGTGCTCCCTGCGGAGCTCACCGCGGGCGGCCGCATACTGCTTGCCGAACTTCCGCGGCGCACGCTCGAGCAGTTGTACCTCCGTCCTGCGGGGCCACCCACCATCAGCCAGGGGCCGACCGCTGCCGAGTCGGACCGGAGGCTGGCTCCGGGCGAGTTCGAAATCTTCGTCAACGAACTCGAAGCGGCCCGGCGGGTGGGATTTGCCGTGAACGTCGAGCAGACCGAGCAGGGTGTCGCGGCGTTCGGCGTCGCGGTGCGCAACGGTCGCGGCATGGCGATCGCCGCGCTGACCGCGGCGGTGCCCGCCACCCGATATCGCCAGCATCTTCACGGACAGCTCGTGGCACAGATGCGCACCGCAATCCGCGGCCTCGAGGTTGAGGTAGCTCACATCGAGACCTGATATTCCGCAGAAAAGAATCTTGTGTGCTCCGGTGCATCAGACGGCATACGTTGTGAACAACGCCCAACGTGTGTTTCGTTTTGCGAGGAGAAACCATGACCGAGCCCGCGCACGATGCGGAACTTCAGAAGCTCTACGACGACTTCGAGGCCGAGCATCTCGACCCGCTCTGGACGCAGCTCGGCGATCTCATGCCGATGGCACCGACGTCCAAGGCGATCCCGTTCGTCTGGAAGTGGTCGACGCTCTACCCACTTGCGCAGCGCGCCGGCGACCTTGTTCCGGTCGGCCGCGGCGGAGAGCGCCGGGCGATCGCGCTGGCGAACCCCGGACTCGGTGGCGTCCCGTACATCACCCCCACCCTGTGGGCGGCGATCCAGTACCTGGGCCCGAAGGAGACCGCACCCGAGCACCGGCACTCGCAGAACGCCTTCCGCTTCGTCGTCGAAGGCGAAGGAGTGTGGACGGTCGTCAACGGAGATCCCGTCGCGATGCGCCGCGGTGACTTCCTGCTCACCCCCGGCTGGAACTTCCACGGCCACCACAACGAGACCGACCAGCCGATGGCCTGGATCGACGGCCTCGACATTCCGTTCGTCCACTACACGGACACGGGCTTCTTCGAGTTCGGTTCGGACGGCGTCACCGACGAAGGCACCCCGGACATCTCGCGTTCCGAGCGTCTGTGGGTGCACCCCGGCCTGCGTCCGCTCGTCGGACTCGACCGCAAGACCAGCTCGCCCATCGCGTGCTACCGGTGGGAGCACACCGACCGCGCCCTCACCGAGCAGCTTGCCCTCGAGGACGAGGGTTACGCCGCGACACCGGAACCCGGCCATGCCGCGGTCCGCTACACCAACCCGACCACCGGCGGCGACGTCATGCCGACGATCCGTGCCGAGTTCCACCGTCTGCGCGCCGGCGCGCACACCCGTCCCCGTCGCGACGTGGGTTCTCTCGTGTTCCAGGTCTTCGAGGGCCAGGGCCGCTTCGATCTCGGCGGCGCTTCCCACGATGTCGTCAAGGGCGACATGATCGTCGTCCCGTCCTGGGTCGAATGGTCGCTGGAAACCGATGCGGGCATCGACCTGTTCGCGTTCTCGGACGCACCCATCGTGGAGCGTCTGCACTTCAACCGCACCATCATCTCCGAAGGAGCCTGACCCACCATGCGACTTGCAACCCTCCGACTCGACGGCGCAACCGCTGCGGTGCGCGTCGACAACGACTCCACCGCGACCGTCATCGACGGATACGCCGATCTGTCCGAACTGCTGAACGACGCAGACTGGAAGGCCGTCGCCGAGAAGGCGGCCGGCAAGACCGTCGATCTCGCCGATGCCGACTACGCACCGGTCGTTCCCAGCCCCGGCAAGATCGTGTGCGTCGGCCTCAACTACGCCACGCACATCCAGGAGATGGGCCGCGAACTCCCCGAGTTCCCGACGCTGTTCTCGAAGTTCAAGGAAGCCCTCACGGGCCCCTACGACGATGTGATCGTCCCGTCGTACGCCGCCTCGCAGCTCGACTGGGAGGCCGAGCTCGCCGTCGTCATCGGCAAGCAGGCATACCAGGTGTCGGAAGCCGACGCCGAGGAGTACATCGCCGGCTACTCGGTCATCAACGACTACACGATGCGGGACTACCAGTACCGCACGCTGCAGTGGGATCAGGGCAAGACGTTCGAGAAGACCAGCGGGTTCGGTCCGGTTCTCGACACCGACTACCGGCTCGGCACCAAGATCGAAACCCGTCTCGAAGGCGAGGTCATGCAGTCGTCGAACACCAGCGATCTGGTGTTCACCCCGGCCAAGCTGGTGGACTACATCTCGCACATCGTCACCCTCCAGCCGGGCGACGTCATCATCACCGGCACCACCGGCGGTGTGGGCCACGCCCGCAAGCCCGCGCGCTACATCCAGGACGGCAACGTCTGCGAGGTCACCATCGAGGGCCTCGGTTCCGTCAAGAACAAGACCGTCGTCAAGTAGGAGACCGAAGACCGTGGGATTCAACGATCTCGAACTCTCCGAGCGGCTGCTCATCGCGCGCCGTGGCACGGCGTATCTGTCACAGCGGCTCGCGGAGCTTACCGACGACGAACTCGCCGGGCCGACTCTCCTCGACGGGTGGACCCGCCGGCACCTGACCGCCCACATCGGCTACAACGCGGCTGCGTTGTGCCGTCTGATGGATTGGGCTGCCACCGGTGTGGAGACGCCGATGTACGCCTCGACCGAGCAGCGTGCGCAGGAGATCACCGAGGGTGCGACGCTGAGTCCCGCAGCTCTTCGTAACCTGTTCGCACACACTGTCGCCAGGCTCGACGAGAAGTGGCGCAACCTGCCGGAGTCCGCATGGCAGGCGCAGGTGCGCACCGCGCAGGGGCGCCTGGTGCCGGCCGAGGAAACCGTATGGATGCGCACGCGTGAAGTGTGGATCCACGCCGTCGATCTCGACAACGGCGGACGATTCGGGGACTTCCCGAAGGTCGTTCTCGAGTCGCTGCTCGACGACATTGTCGGGATGTGGCGGAAGAAGGACCTCGGTGCGGGGATCGCGCTCGAGATCGACGGTGGCGAGCGCATCGCTGTCGCGCCGGACGCCGAAGCCACGCACACGGTGCGCGGCCAGCTTCCCGCAGTGGTCCGGTGGGCTGCCGGACGCGGCGCCATCGGACTCGACGGAGGAGAACTCACTCCGCCGCGCTGGCTCTGACAACGCGTGACGAGGGCCCTTCCATCGCCGATGGAAGGGCCCTCGCGTCGTTTCGGGGACTAGCGCGGATCCTTCTCGCAGCCGATGCCGTCGTTGTCACGATCGAGTCGCGGAGCATAGCCCGGGTCGTCCCGGTATACGGGTGCGGCCCCGGCGTTCCATGCCTCTGTGCAGTTCTTGAACCCTCCGCTGGGTGCGGGACGCGGCGCGGGCGCGGGTGCCGACTGCGGGGGTGCGGGCGCGGGTGCAGGCGCCGGTGCAGGCGGGGCGGGAGGAGCCAATGGGTTCCACGAACCGCTCGGGACGAGATCTGCAATGCCCACCGGAAGCAGATCGGTGAGAGTGAAAGCGCTGGCAGTGGCCGGACCTGCCACGGTCAATGCCACGCAGCTCAGTGCAGCGGCAGCGAGACGCCGAATCTTCATAATTGCCTTTCGCGTCGGTCTGATCGCCCGAAATGTCCGGACTCGCTACCGTTGTCGGCGCACACCCGTTCCGCGTTACAGGACGCGGCGATCTCGTTGTGAGACAGCCGTCGTGACGGCTCCTCGACTGCGAAGGGCCCTTTCCGCGGTGCGGAAAGGGCCCTGCCCGGAGGGCAGCAGACTAGATGCCGGCTCCGTTCTGCTCGGCGTCCTGCACATCGGTGTCCTGCGGAGCTGGACGTTCTCCGTGGTGGTCACGATGATGCGCGCCGGGTCCTCGTTCGTCGCGGGTCGCGTCGCCGGGTCCGCGTTCCGGCCGGGCCGGAACGTCGCCGTCGTCGATCTCATTGTCCGAACGCGGTCCTCGCGGTTCGTCGGCGTCGCTTCCGCGGTGACCCGGGCGGTCGCCCGGTCCACGGTCGCCGTCACCCGGGCGGTCGCCCGGTCCGCGTTCACCGTCGGGCTGAGCGTCCGGAGCCGGTGCCGAGCCGGGACGGTCGTGCCTGCGCTCGCTGAAGTCGTCGGTCTTCCGGCCGTCCTCTGCTTGCTGGGTGTCTTCCTGGGTCTGTGCGACCACTTCGCCCGGACCTGTGGACTCGTCCGTGGCCACTGCGGTTGCGATCCCCACCGATCCGGCCGCCACGGCTGCTGCCGCGACACCCGCGATGAGCCATCGCTTGTCGATGCGCATTTGTTCCGCACCCCTTTCCTTACTGGTCCGCATTACCGAAGGTAGGAGCCGGAGATGAGACATTCCTGAGAAACGATTGAGGAATGGGAATGCGTTTCTGTTCGGATCGGTTGAGCTGCATCACATCCTGTGTCTCGGGCCACAGCGAACGAGGCCCGCACCGATGGGTGCGGGCCTCGTGATCGGACGGGGACTACGCGAGCGACCTGGCCATGCCGCGCTGCACGGCGGCGATGATCTGGGGGCGCAGTTCGGCGGCGGGAACGATCCGGTGCACCGACCCGACGCGCTGGGCGCGCTGGATGTTGTGGATCGCCTCGAACTCGGCAGCGACCTCACCCAGTTTCTCGGAACGCACTGCGACACGCAACGCCGCGAGTTCCACACCGAGGCGGGACTTCTCGCCGTCTTCTGCAGCCGCGAACCGGGACTCGAGTTCGACGATGCGGGCATCACCGGCGGTGCGCTTGTTGACGTCGCGGGTGAAGACGACCGCGGCAGCGGGAGCGCCGCCGAGCACGGAGGCGAACGAGCCTTCGACGGCAAGAACCTCCATGTTCTCGTTGAGCGCGCCAGAGAACACTACGAAGGCGCCACCGTGGTAGCGGGATACCACCACGAACACGATCGGACCGTCGAAATTGACGATGGCACGGCCGATTTCGGCGCCGTATTCGAGCTGCAGGTTACGCAGCGACTCGGGCGACCCGTCGAATCCCGACAGGTTCGCCAGCACCACGAGCGGCCTGTTGCCGCTGGCGGCGTTGATAGCCCGGGCGGTCTTCTTCGACGACTTCGGGAACAACGTGCCCGACGTCCACTGATCCGGCCCGTCGGTCGGGAACCAGCCTTTACGGGGTATAGCGCGGGACTCGATCCCGATCACGGAGACCGGAGTCCCGCCCAGGTGCGCATCGAACACGACCGAGGTGTCGGCGTCGGCCATGTCGGCCCAGCGCTCGAGCACCGAGTGGTCCTGGTCCACGACCGACCGCATCACGGTACGGATGTCGAACGGCTTCTTGCGATCGGGATTGGTCTCCGACGAGAAGATCTCGCCGACCGTGGTGAAGTCGCTCGACGGGTGGACGTGCGGGTAGACGCGCACGTCGCGGTCGATCGGATCGAGCGACTCCGCTGCACGTGGGAAGCGTTCTCCCGGAGCAACATATGCGTGAGCGTAGTGCGCGAAGAGCGTTTCGACGGCCACGCGCAGGTTCGGTGCCCAGTACTGTGCCTGGCCGTTCGGACCCATCACGCGGTCGTATCCGCCGATACCGAAGTTGTCCTCCGCCGAGACGCCGCCGGAGTAGTCGAGCGACTGCTTACCCGTCAGCACCATCGCGCTGTCCGGGGTCATGACGAGAATGCCCTTGGTGTGCATGAGCATCGTCGCTTCGGCGTTCCAGTACGGCTGGGCTCCGACGTTGATGCCCGCGACGACGATGTTGATCTCGCCACCGTTCTGGGTGAACGTGATGATGCGGCGCAGGCCTCGCGACACCCAGTCCATGTTCTCCGTGCCGGAGTCCATGGAGATGGTGGCGCCCGAGGACAACGCGAACCACTCGACCGGTGCGCCGAGACGCTCGGCCAGATCGATCGCGGCGACCAGGCGGGAGCACTCGGCTTCGGCGACGGTTCCGAGAGCCTTGGTCGGATCGCCGAACAGTGCCACCCGGGTCATTCCCTCGGGGTAGCGGGGCGTGGGGGTGTCCACGATCCCGACGATCAGGCCCGCGGTGTTGCGTCCGTACGGGCGGTCGACCGCCGCGAACTGTCCCTGCTCGTCGAAGTCGTATTCGGTGAAGGTGCCGTCGCTGCCGGTGAGCAGCGGGATCAACTCGTACGGGTAGACGGTGCCGCGTGCACGAGACCGCTGCACCTTCTGGGTGTACTCGTCGAGCGGCTTGAGCGGCTCCTTCGGAGGTTCGGTGACCCGCACGACGACACCGGCCCCGGAGCGGTACGAGAAGCGCAGTGCGACTTCGCGCGGAAGTTGATCCTGGTTCTCGCGCAACCAGCCGATGACGGTGATCTCCTCGAGGCCGGCACCCACGGTCAACGGTGCGGCGCTCCGGGCGATCCGGCGTAGATCGCTCACGTCGAGGTCGACGACGGGCCAGACGTAGAGGACGACACGGTTGGTCTCGAGCCGTCGCCCACCTCGTGCGGCCTGGGCGCGGCGCATCCCGTCGAGCGAACTCGCGAGCGCGCGTTCGAACGCGGGCAGGCTCACGATCTTTCCGCTCTCGTCGCGCTGCTGGGTCAGGTCTCGCACTTCGGTGAGAGCGATGAACCGCTCGTCGGACGGATTGTCCTTCGCCGCAATGTGATAGAGGTACGTGTCCGGGTTGGAAGGCAGGCGGGTGCCGTCGAAGTTCTTCAGGCGCCACAGATCCAGCCGCTGCCCGGTCAAGGGGTGGATGTCGCGAATGTTGCCTTCTTCGGCGTAGCCGGATTCGTATGCGCGGAAAGTGAACACATGTTCTTCGGCGATATCGGTGTGACACACCGTGACGGTCACGCGGCGCGCTCGGGAGATCGTCTCGCGGACGGAGAGAGCAGCGGAGAGCACGGAGGCCTGAGCGTCCGCGTCTGCAGGGGCGTCCTCCCACGCGACATAGAGGTCGATGACCAGATTCTGGATGTCGGGGAGGTCCGAAGCCGATTCCTCGATCGTATCCAGCAGCGACTCGAGGTCGGCGTAGGACGTTTCCGCCGAGATCAGGTAGAGACGCGTATCGCGCAGATCGAAGTTGCCGGTGACGATCTGCCGGCCGTCGACGACACACGAGCGCACGTCTTCGAGGGTCCGGATCTTGTAGGCGCGACGGGTGATCACCTCGAGCAGCGGGCCTGGAACCGTACCGGGCCGCGAAATCTGCTGGGCGAGAAGGTCGACGAGAGGCTCGGGAGTCGCCACGAGCGCGTCGATACGCTGCGTGTAGTCGGCGGCCTGCGGATGTTCGGCGAGGTAGGCGAGCGATCCGCGGACGCCGTCGTAGACCTGCTCGCGCGCTTTGCGGATGACAGGCTCTTCGAAGTAGCGGTAGCGCAGGTTGCGGGCGATGTCACCGATCACCGGGAAACGGACCTGGGTCGCGACGATCAAGCGGTCGAGAACTTCGTTGAGCTCGTGCGAGACTCCGGATTCCATGTCGTCGCGCTCGACCCAGCGGTCGAGCAACGCGGTGACTACCGGTACGTGCGTCTCGATGCGTTCGAGGGCGAGGAACAACCGGTACACCGCGTCCTCGAGATCGTGGTTGCGCTCGAGATCTGTGACGTCGTAGTGGTGCAGTGCGCGCGAGAGACGAGCACGGAAGCTGTCGGGCAGCCCGCCGACCTCGACGTCGAGCGACTGCAGATACCCGTGGAAGAACTCACGCGGACTGTGCACGCGGTCTTCGGTGTGGCGTTCCTCGTCCGTCGGACGGTTGCGCGAGAGTTCGCACACGTCGGCGAACGTGGTCAGCAGCGCCAGTTCGGCGCGGACGAGATCGCACGACTCCACTCCGCCGGAGAGACGCTCGTACTCCGCGAGCAGCGTCGCGGTGCGCTTGGCCGACACGTCGTACCCGGTGATCAGTGCTCCGAGCGAATCGAGTCGTGCGAGAGCGTCTGCGGCGAGGTTGTCGCTGAGAGCCGTTACCGGCGTGGGGAATTGGACGCGCTCGACGGACTCGGTGACAACTTCTTCGACGATCTGGTCGACGCGCAACAGCGGGGCGCCTGCGTCCACCTGCGCGTTGACGACGCCGAGGATCTCGCGGACCCTGCCGGCGAACGGCGCGCGGACAGCCGTCTCCATCTTCATCGACTCGAGAACCACCAGGGTCTGCCCCGCTTCCACCTCGTCACCGACGGCGACGGGCACCGCGACGACGACGGCGGGCGCCGGGGTACGGACGACACCGGCCTCGTCCTGGCTGATCTGGTGGCTGATCCCGTCGACCTCGACGAGGAAATGCGCCGGCCCGGCGATCGAGACGACGTGGTGGCGGCGACCGTCGAGCGTGAGTCGCGACTCGTAGTCACCCAGACGCTCGATTTCGACGTCGAACTCGGAGACTCCGGTGTCGAGGCGGTAGCGGTGAGGACCGACCTGCCCGACGACGAGTTCGTATGCCTGTCCCTGATAACTCAATTCGATCTTGCGGCCGACGGCGTGCCCGGCGCGCGGGCGGCCGCCCCGCGCCGAGGCGAGGAACGCGGTGCGTTCGCGCGCCTCGTCCGCGTCGTACACGTCGACGGCGGTGGCGACCAGCGCGATGTCGGCGACCTTCGTCGGTCCGGTCTCGCTGCCGGCGCCGGTCCGGTCGAGCCAACCGGTGTCGGCGGATGCGTCGACGACCTCCGGCCGGTCGAGCAGGTCGAGCAGGAACGACTTGGTGGTGGTGCCTCCGTCGAGGACGACCGTGGTTTCACGCAGCGCGGTGCGCAGCCTGGCGAGCGCTTCGGCGCGGTTCCGTCCCCACGCGATGACCTTGGCGACCATCGAGTCGTAGTCGGGGGGAATCACGTCTCCCTGGGCGATGCCCGTGTCCACCCGCAGCCCCGAACCGAGGGGGAACTTGAGCAACTGCACCGTGCCGGGAGCCGGGGCGAAGCCGTTGGCGGCGTCCTCGGCGTTGAGCCGGGCTTCGACGGCGTGGCCGAATTCCGGGGGGCACTCTCCGGTCAGGGCTTCACCCGAGGCCACCATGATCTGCAACTTGACGAGGTCGATACCGGTGGTGATCTCGGTGATCGGATGCTCGACCTGCAGGCGGGTGTTGACCTCGAGGAACGTGAAGGTCTTCAGGTGGGGCTGGTAGAGGTACTCGACGGTGCCGGCACCGCAGTAGCCGGCAGCCCGCACGAGGTCGGCGGAGACCTTGCGGAGATGGTCGGATTGTTCCGCGGTGAGCAGCGGGGATGCCGATTCTTCGATGACCTTTTGGTTTTTGCGCTGGATGGAGCAGTCGCGCACGCCCGGAGCCCACACATTGCCGTGTGCGTCGGCGATGACCTGCACCTCGACGTGGCGCGCGTCGGTGACGAGGCGTTCGATGAACACGACGGGGTCGCCGAAGGATCGCTCTGCTTCACCCTGCGTGCGCTCGAGCGCCAGTTCGAGTTCGTCTTCGGCGTAGACCTTGCGGATGCCGCGGCCACCGCCGCCGGATCGCGCCTTGATGATGAGGGGGTAGCCGATTGCCTGCGCGTGACGCCGGGCGTCGGCTCGGGAGTCCACGGGCCCACCGGACCACGGGGCGACGGGCACGCCGACCTTTTCGGCGAGAAGCTTGGCTTCGACCTTGTCGCCGAGCAGGCGCATCGCATCTGCGGACGGCCCGATGAAGGTGATGTTCAGCCGGGCACACAGGTCCGCGAAGGCGGGATCTTCTGCTACGAATCCCCAGCCGACCCAGACTGCGTCGGCCTTCGCTTCGAGGAGTGCCCGCTCGAGTTCGGCGTGGTCGAGATAGGACGTCGCGGCCGTGGTCGAGGGGTGGAGCGTGACCCCCTCGTCGGCCTGACGGACGAACATGGCGCGGCGTTCGGCGTCCGTGTGGAGAGCAATCGTCCTGATGCCGTAGTCGTGTTCGGAGTTGAGCTCCCGGACTGCCCGGATGAGGCGGACCGCCGCCTCACCCCGGTTGACCACTGCGATCCGCTTGAACATACTCGTTGCCACCGTTCTCCATGGTTGTGCGCGCAAGTGACGCGCGTCGGAAGCTCCACCCCGACGAGGAATACAATTTATCCGGTCCTCGGTCCCTGCTCACGAATCCGTAAACGCGAGCGGGAACATCTCTCGGTGACTCCTCGTACATCGTGGTGGTCATGCGTGTGTCGGTCGCCGACGCCACGAGTTCTTTCGACCCGATTCGTCGAACGCGGTGCGAGCGCGCCTCGGTCCTCATCCGGTGGTCGTCGCCGTCGACGACACACACCCCCGTGCGGATGGAAACGCCCCGTACGGCTTACAGCATGGCCGAAACATGAGGCTTTGTCACGTTTGACTCCCGGTATCGGTGTGACCTGCGAAAACGCTTCGGAGGGCGCGGCAGGAGACCTCCTTTGCAGCGGTTTTCGTGCGTGGTCGGAGAGGAATCGGTTCGGGGGAGGCGCGATTGCCCACCCGTACCGCGCGGTAACACCGGCGGGTAACTTGGAGAGCGGGCCCGAGCTTGCTTTGTACTGTCAGGTAAAGCGTTGTGGTGCAACGAGATCTGCTCCGTGGAGGTCGGCGTCGGGACGAAGGGGCCGGCCCGGGCTTCGGATCTGTGACATCGATCACCAATTGGGAATATGGCGCGCGCTCAAGGGAAATGCCCGTCACCGAAGCGCTACCGGGCGTCGGCGGATACAGATATCGTGGCGCTCCGGGCCGATCGCCGTCTGCCGTTTTCTGGAACAGTGGAAGGCAGCAAGGCTTACGAGGAGGCGCAGATGCCCGGATCCGACCGACCCGATGTACCCGGCGAGTTCGAGACACCCGACCGGCGCCGGGAGCGCATCGCGGTACAGGTGCGCCGGTGGTGCGACCGGTGCGTCATCGACGGCAGACACAGCCCGCTCTCCGACGCGGCGGCACTGGCGCTCGCCGCCGGCCATCTCGACGAGACGGCGCGAACGGTGCTTGCCGACCGGCGTCGTGCGGGGCGGCGTCTACCCACCCTCGACGGCTTCGGGGCGTTACGCCAGTTGTGCGACGAGCACACACAGGTGATTGCCCGCATGAGTGGGCAGCGACCGGGAGCTGCGCGGCTCGTTCTCGAGTTCCGTGCAAACGAACTCGGTAAGAAACTGCGCGCCGCAGAACACGCCTTCGTGCATTCACCGTCGCACTACGCGCAGGGTGTGCGCGCGGTACGCCGGGACCGTCGCGACGGTCTCCACTTCGAACTCGATCAGCGCGAAGCCTTGTTCGCGGCACTTCTACGGACTCCGGCGCCTCTACCGGTCGCGCCCACCGAGCAGGCGCGCGGGGCTGCTCTGTCCATTGCGGTGGACCGGGTAGCGCGATGGTCGGAACGCACGCCGGTCGCCGACGCCGGCCGTCGCGCAGCGGACATGATCGCGCGCCGGATGCCGGAGGACGACGACCGGTTCGTCGACCGGTACGACACCCTTCTGTTCCTCGCCGGCTCGCTCTACGACAGGATCGAGTCGTCGGCCGCGTGGCGCTCCGAGTACTTCGCGGTGCAGCGTGCCCAACTCGATCTCGCCGAGGAGATCACGCAGATAGCCGTCGATACCGTGGCGCTGCGCGGGCTGCTCGCGGAACTGCGTGCCGCGCTCGGCAGCGTCTCCGGCGAGGGCGGTGCGTCCGCACGCGCTGCGCTGGAACAGCGGGTCGCGTCCCTCGGTCCTGTGTGGGACCAGCTTCTCGCGCGCGTGGCAGCACTTGCCAGGATCGGCGACCTGCTCGGAAACGCGGAAAGCCGGATGAACATGGTCGACGTCGCGCGCCGGACCGCGAGTCTCGACGACCGCATCGACGATCTCATCGGCCGGTCGGGCGCGCGTGAACTCTCGGCCGAGAACACGGACTTCGTGGGCGACCAGTTCGGGTCGGCCGCGGAACTCATGGGCTCGCTGCACACCGCGCTCGGGAGCGACATCGCCGAACTCACCCGCAAGGACTGACCGTGTCCGTTGTGTCCGATCACAGCTTTTGGAGGCAGGGCAGGGGCGCGCCACCCAGTCCTTGAAATGTGAGAGGGCTCACTGGTGCAAATGTCCGATTCGGTGGTAGCTTCCTCGCGTTCATCTGGGGTCGGACGACGGGGGTGGCGTGGGTGGTTGTACGGCGGGTGTCGGTGGGGATAATGGTCGGGATCGTGGTGGCGTTCGCCGCCGGATGCGGAGGGAACACCACCGTGTCGGTGGTGGACGATCCAACGCTGGAATCGGCTTTCGGGGCCGTGCTCGCCGAAGGGCAGGAGCGCACTCTCGGTGATCTCGTGCAGGCGGCAGACCTGCAGGTCGAGGACTGGGACCGCATGTACTACTTCCGCGTGCCTCTGCTGATGAGCGAGGTCAACCGCATACTCGGCACATCGGGTGTCGTGTGGCAGGGCCTACCTACCGTCGGTGCGGAAGGAATGATGGTGTTCATGTCCGAGGGCCGCGTGGTACACGCCGTCGTCGACCGGTCGCCGGCGCTCGCTCTCAGCGGGTTCGCAACCGCCGACTCGGTGGTCCGTCCGGACACCTCGGGTGGGTTGGAAAAGGTCGGCGTAGAGGCCAAGGGCAGATAAGACCGGGCATCACGTTTGTCCGGATCCGGTGTACGTTTCTTCGGGAAGAGAATGTCGAATCCTTCCGAAGAGGTGCACGGTGGCGCGGGTAATCGCGACGATCAACCTGAAAGGTGGCGTCGGCAAGACCACGACGACTGCTGCGTTGGGCGAGTTCATGGCGGCGGAGTTCGGGCAGCGAGTCCTGCTCGTCGACCTCGACCCGCAGACGAACCTCACCACGATGATGATCGGTGAGGAACGCTGGAAAGAACTGAACGAACTCGATCGCACCCTGGCGGCGTTGTTCCGGGGTGCGATCGAATCCGATACAGCCTCGTTCGACATCGAGAAGGCGCTTCAGTACGACGTCTCACCGGTCCGGTCCGTGCGCGGGGTCGATCTCCTAGCCTCGTCCCTCGATCTCATCGAGATCCAGGAGGGCCTCAGTCATCGGCAGTACGCGGATCCTGGGTCGCACCGGCCCATCGAGATCCTCACATCGGCGATCGAACCGATCGCCGACCGATACGACTACATACTCCTCGACTGCCCGCCCAACCTGGGCATGCTCACCCTCAACGGGTTGAGGTCGGCCGACGGTTATCTGATCCCGACGATTCCGGACATCCTGTCCACGTACGGAATCCCGCAGTTGCAGAAGCGAATCCAGGAGTTCGCGAACCGCACAGATCATCCCCTCCGGGAGATCGGTCTCGTCATCACGAAGTATCGCAGCGCCTCCAACCTGCACCGCAGCATCATCGAACAGTTGCAGCGCGACGACCGGATCGCCGATGTCGTCCCCGCCTGGGTTCCTGAAGCGAACCAGATCGCGGCGTCCGCGGAGTTCGTGCCGTACGGCACACTCAAGCGCAAGTACGGCAACACCGGCCAGTTCGACGCGCTGCGCATCCTCACCGAGACGATCCTGATGAACGCGCAGGTGTACCTGTGACGAAACCCGGTACCGGCGAGGCGCGCCTCCGCATGCAGATCGGCGAAGCGACCGCTGCGCTGCTCCGACTCGACGACGCCGCGCCGGGCGCTGCGGGAACGCTCGTCGCACTCGTCCGCGTCGTCGCCGACGAAGCCGCCCGAACTCCGCGCTTCGCGAGGGCACTGTCCGCCGTGCTCGCTCCGGACGCGGGACCCGCACCGGCGGGGGCAAGCGCGTCGAGCCCCCAGGGCGCGGCCCGGGCCGCAGCATCACAGAAAGGACCGTCGTCACAGACAGAAGCTGTGTCATCGAGCGCATCGCTCCCGGGGAAGGCGCCCGCCAGGCGGAGCAGGCGAGCACCCGCTCCGTTCGACCCGTTCGTGCTCTATCGCGACGGGGGTGAAGCAGGGCTTCGAGACGAGCTCGGCACGCTCGACGTCGAGGCGCTCAAGGACATCATCGCCGAGCACGCGATGGACTACGACAAGCTCGCGATGCGGTGGCGTACTCCCTCGAAGTTGCGCGATCGCGTCGTCGAACGGGTAAAAGCCCTGACGACCAAGGGGGATGCATTTCGGTGATGCTTCACAGAAACTGTCGTTACCAGGCTGAGACCCGTAGGGTGGCCATCAGACCCCCCGAGTTGTGCCGCGACACCGTCTCACCACTTCGCGTCGGTTTTCGTGCACGAGAGAAGGACAGCAGGCATGGGTGATATCGCAGGTCAGGGCATTGCCGCTTTTGTGACGGACGTCCAACAAAGAGGCGGACGCGCGGAGCCGCTCGACGACCACCGAACCGTCAAAGTCTGCGGTACGGACGGCGTCGAACGTGTGGTCCGGGTCCGCACCACCGCGGGCGGACCATGGCTCGCCCGCCGGCAGGACGGCATCGCCGGCAGCGACGAGACCGGATCCTCGCACTGGGTGTTCGTCGACCTCGGGCAGACCCCGCCCGCGTTCTACGTGGTCGAATCCGCCGAGATCGAGGCAGGCATCGAGGAAGAGGTCGCGCTGTGGCTCAGCGAGCGACCCGGCCGGACCGCTACCGGAAGCCACCCCATTCCGCTCAGCGGCGTCGCGCACGGTCTCGACCGCTGGGACCTCCTGGGCCTCGACGCCGTCAAGGACACCACTCGCACCTGCACTCCCACACGGCGCAGCACGCGACGGGCGGCAGCTCCTGCCGTGCGTCCGGCAGCGCAGCCGGAAGAAGTCGACCCGCGCGTCGCAGTGTGTGCCGATGTCGGCGGATACCGAGTGCAAGGCCGCTTCGACCCGGCGACCGGCGCGCTCGAGATCACCCGTGGACCGATGGAGCGCCGGCGTTTCCCCGATCCCACCACGGCGGCCGACGCTGTCGCGGGATTCCTCAGCGGTGACATCGAATCGCACGACGGCGACACTTTCTGGCGGCTCGACGGACCGAACGCTCTCGCCCTCGGCGAATACCTCGCCCGCAGCAGCTGACCGGTCGTGGGTCCGCGAGCGAGTGCTCGCGGCGCGCCGGTTACGGCGCCGCGGAATAGGTTGTACCCGTCCGGACCCACAACGCGCCGGAGCCCGGCGTCGCGCCCTGCTGCTTCAGTTCGCGTTTGAGGATCTTGTTGGTCGCCGTGACCGGGAGATCCGCGGCGAGACGGACGTGGCGCGGCCACGCGTTCGGTGACAAATCAGCTTGTGCGGCAAGGAATTCGGAGAATTCTTCGGGGTTCAGAGTGGTATCGTCCCGAAGCACGATCGCTGCCATGACCTGATCGCCGACGTGTTCGTCGGGTACACCGTAGACGGCGACGCGGCTCAATTGCGGTAGCCGCTGAAGGATGCGTTCGATCGGTGCCGCCGCAAGATTCTCGCCGTCCACACGCATCCAGTCGGCCGTACGGCCCGCGAGGTAGATCCAGCCGTCGGCGTCCTGGTACGCCAGATCGCCCGACCAGTACATGCCGTGTCGCATCCGTTCGTCGGTGGCCGCCCGATCGTTGTAGTAGCCGGAGAAGAAACCTCCGCCCTGCGTGTTGACGAGTTCACCGATCGCCTTGTCCGCGTTGATCAATGCGCCGTTTTCGTCGAACTCCGCAGGTGCGCACTGCGTGAGGCTCACGGGGTCGTACACCTCGACGCCGGCGAGGCCCTTGCCGATCGAGCCCGGGGGCGTGCCCTCCTCCCGGGTGATGATGACGGCCGTCTCCGTCGACCCGAATCCGTCCCACACGGTGCACCCGAACCGTCGCGCGAACTCGTCGATGTCCCGGTCGGTCGCCTCGTTGCCGAAGGCCACCCGCAGCGGATTATCGGCGTCGCCAGGCTGTTCGGTTGTCGCGAGCAGGTATGCGAGGGGCTTGCCGACATAGTTCATGTATGTCGCTCCGTAGCGACGGATGTCGTCGAGGAAACCCGACGCGGAGAACGTTGCCGGTGCCATCGCCGCTCCACTGCACAGCGACACGCACCAACCGGCGAGGATCGCGTTCGAATGGAACATCGGCATCGACAGATAGGCGACGTCGTCCGGGGTGATCGAGAACCGCGACACCAGGTTGTTGCCCGCGAAGATCACCATGATCTGTGCCAGCAGAACGGGTTTGGGGTCGCCGCTCGTTCCGGAAGTGAAGATCAGCATGAAGGGATCCATCATCTCGACTTCGCGGTACGCCTCGAGTGGTTGCGCACCCTCGACAAGCAAGCGCCAGTGCGGGCTCGCGACGTCGAGCACCGTGGCGTCGCCGAGATCGAGTCCTTCGAGCAGTGGCGCGTGTGCGGGGTCGGTCAGCACCACCTGACAATCGGCGCGCCGGATGTCGCGTGCCAACCCCTCACCACGCCGAGTGGTGTTGATCCCGACCAGGGGGAATCCGCCGAGTCCTGCGGCTGCCACCGCATGCAGCATGTCGGGTGTATTGCCGAGCAGCGTGCCGACATGCACGGGCCGGGTGCGGTCGAGAAGGGGCAGCAGTGCAGAGGCCTGGGCCGACGCTTCCGCCAGATGTTCACGCCAGGTCCAGCGTCCGGTGTCGTGGACGATTGCGGTGGTGTCGTTCTCGAGTAGTTCGCGAAGCGCCTGCTGAACGGTGTCGGCCATGGTCGTCGTCCTCAGTGGGGTCGAAGGGGAGAGACGGGGTCGGAAGCCACCGGGGTGTCCGGTGCCGGTGTCGCAGAACCGGCGAGATGTCGTGTGAGGAAGAAGATCTGGTGTGCTACGGCCGGCTCGAACCATTCCTTGCCGGGCCAGACGTCGAAGTGGTCGCACGGATAGTGGCGTACTTCGGCGCGGGCGCGGAAGGCAGCCTGCGCCGCCGCGTGCGGTGGAGCGCTGCGATCGAAATCCGCGATCTGCACCAGCGCGGGGCACCGGACGGACGCGGCATGACGACCGGGCCGGTACCTGCCGAGCGACAGCACGATGTCGGCGTCGACTTCGTTGCGCCATGTCGGCCCCGCGAGAGCGAGATAGTCCTCACGATGCCCGTCGAGGTTCAGCGCAGCGACTTCCCCGGGGTCACCGACCAGAGGAATGGTGTCGGCGCCACGACCGATTCGCGTACTCACCCGGCTTCGTAGCCCTGACGCGGTCGACCGCAGCAGCATGTGTGCGGGTGTGTGCCGCGCCGCCAGCAGTCCCGCGGAAAGCCCGTCGACCATGGGCGTCGACGCAATCAGCGCGGCGATCCCTGGGTCCTGGGCGGCGATGGTCAGGACGTGGCCGCCCGACAGTGACACACCCCACAGGACGACCCGATCCGGATCCACACCGTCGAGGCGGCGCGCTGTGTCGATTGCGGCGCGATAATCGGCGAGCTGGCCGTCGATGTCCACGCGTTGCCGGTGGTCGCCACCCGAGGAACCGAAACCGCGGTAGTCGAACGCGAGGACGTGCATCCCGGCGTCGGCGAACCGTTCCGCGAACGGGGCGAGGCCCGAATCCTTCGTTCCGCCCAGACCGTGTGCCATGACGACGACGGGCGTCCGTCCGGCGACGTCGAACGGACCCGGTCGCGCGGGGAAGTGCCAGGCGTCGATGTCGGCGTCGCCGGACCGGAAATGCAGGGACCGGAATGTCATCGGGTACCTCCGCCGGCACGGGCGGTTCCGGCCGGAAGTTCGTGTGTGCGGATGTCGTGCTCGTAGGCGAAGTAGTCCAGTTGCTGCGTGTGCCGCGGACGATCGAGCATGTGACCGGTGAACTTCTGCTGGTCTGCGGCGATGACGCGTTTCATCTCGTCGTCCGGAGGTAGCGCGTACCGGCCCACGGCGTATGCCGCGATCACGCGGGCCTGGCATTCGACGAACGGAAACAACGTGGGCGTCGCCTGCGCGAATCCGGCGAAGGCGAGGTCGGGGAGCCCGGGCGCGAAGATTCGTTTGTAGAGGGAGATGTGATTGTCGGGTGCACTGAGGAAATCCGGATCGAAGAACGGGAAGGTGATGTTGTATCCGGTGGCATACACGGCGATATCGATTTCCGTCGAGCTGCCGTCGACGAAATGCACTGTGCGACCGTCGAACCGGGCGACGTCGGGTTTGGGTGTGATGTCGCCGGAACCCAGCCGCAGCGGCAGCTCCACCGATTGGGTGGGGTGGGCTTCGAAGAATTTGTGGTTCGGGGAGGGAAGACCGTACAGCTCGGGCCTGCCGGAGAGCAGAGGTTGTCCCCACTGTGCGAGTTTGCGTTGCCAGGACAGCGGTACGTAGGGGACGGTCCGGTAGTACTTGTCGGCGGGACGCCCGGCGATGTACTTGGGGACGATCCACGCACTCGACCGAGTCGAGAGGGTGACCTCCGTCTGCAACGTCTTCGACGACAGTTCGACGGCGATGTCCGCAGCGCTGTTGCCGATGCCCACGACCAGGATGCGTTTGCCGGCGAAATCGAGCGGGGTCCGGGGGTCGATGTAGTGGTGGGAGTGCATCGCTTCTCCCGTGAACTCGCCCGGGAATTGCGGTACCCGAGGGTCCCAATGGTGCCCGTTGGCGACGACGAGGAACTCGAATCGCCGTGTGCCGCCGTCGGCCAGGTCGAGTTCCCAGCCCCCACCGGGCATGCGCCGCGCGTGGCGCACCTCGTTGCCGAACTCGATCTTCTCGCGCAGGCCGAAAGCATCGGTGTATCCGTCGAGGTAGTCCTTGATCTGCGTGTGATGCGGGAAATCGGGATAGGACTCGGGCATCGGAAAATCCTTGAACGACAGCTGATGCTTCGAGGTGTCGATGTGGAGGGAACGGTAGGCACTACTGCGACCGTTGGGATTTCCGAACGCCCAGTTCCCTCCGACACGATCGGACATCTCGAAGCACGTGTAGGGCACCCCGTAGTCGGACAGCATCTTGCTCGTGGTCAATCCGCTGATTCCCGCGCCGATGACAGCGGTGCTCGGTGCCGACATGTGACCTTCCTGATTTCTTGGTGACGTCGGTCACAATGTAGAACACGTTCCCAGGGAGAGCCATGCTTCACCGGTGTCGGGCGAGTGCGCCGTCGTGGAGGCGGCTCACGACGCTCGTCGAATCCCGTTCTTCGGGCTCACGACGGGGAGCGCCGTTCACGTCGCCGCTTCCGGGGTCGCGGGCTCCGGCGTCGCCATCGCGGCAAGGTGGGGGAGAAGATCGGGGTAGCGGCGCGTATGCGCACCCCCGTTGAGATCGATGGTCGCACCGGTCATCCAGGACGCGGCGTCCGAGACGACGAACCCCACCACCTCTGCGACCTCCTCAGGACGTCCCGCACGGCCGAGAGGTGTGTTCTCGAGATAGTCCTCCCGCAAGCCCGGGACCAGAGCGACCCCGGCCGTGAGCGGGGTATCGACCAACCCGGGGGAGACGGCGTTCACGCGCACTCCACGCGCGCCGAGTTCGAGCGCCGCGACCTCGGTGAGCATGAGGACGCCTGCCTTCGCCGCGCAGTACGCAGCCATCCCGGGTGCGGGCTGCCGCCCGTTGAGCGAGGCGATCGTGACGATGCTGCCACCGTCGCGCACCACCCGCCCGGCATGTTTCATCACCAGGAACGCACCGGTCAGGCACACATCGAGGGTGGCCTGCCAGCCCTCCACCGTGAGATCGGTGATGGCCCCCGGCACCGACACCCCCGCACATTCCACGACCACATCGGGCGCACCCTCGGATGCCGTCACGTCTGCGAAGAGTGCTTCGACGCTGTTTTCGTCGGTGACATCGACGGGCATCGCCCGCGACCTGCTGCCGAGTTCGGCGGCTCGTGCCTCGGCAGCGCCCCCGTCGATGTCCGCTATCACCACACTCGCGCCGCGATCGTGGAGCAGACGAGCCGTGGCCCATCCGATCCCCGAAGCTCCGCCGATCACCACTGCAGTCCTGTCGTCCATTCGACCCGACCCTCCCCGCCGACACCGGAACACGCCTACCCCGCAGAGTCTGGACACTTGTCCGGTGATTGGGCAAGGTATTCGCCCACAGCGTGAAATTCCGACGCCGCAGTCGTGGCCCGGGCCGGAGAGAAACGAGTAGTGCAGTGACCCGACCTTTGTTCGCGACCCGATTCGACTTCCGTGCGCCCGGCGCCGCACCGCGCGAGCGGCAGGCGATGTTCACCCGCGCGCTGGACATGGTCGAGTATGCGGAGTCCACCGGGCACGACGCCGTCATGCTGTCGGAACACCACGGGTCGGAGGACGGATACCTGCCCAGCCCGCTTCCGGTCGCGGCGGCGTTCGCCGCCCGGACCCACACGATCCCGATCACCGTCTCCGCGCTCATAGTCAACCTCTACGACCCCGTTCGTCTCGCCGAGGACATCGCCGTGGTCGACCTGCTGTCCGGCGGCCGCGTGTCGTACGTCTTCGCGCTCGGCTACCGCCCCGAGGAATACGCGCTCTACCGCCGGCCGTGGACCAGTCGCGGGCAGGACACGGAAGCCGCGCTCGAACTCGTGCTCGAGGCACTGCGTACCCAGCGTGTGGATCGTGCAGGACGAGTCGGCGCCGTGACCCCGGCCCCGCTGTCCCGCCCACATCCCTTCGCCTACTACGGAGGCGGCACGCCGACCGCCGCGCGCCGGGCAGCACGTCTCGGACTGAACTTCCAACCGCAGATCGCCGACGAGTCGCTGCGCGACCTCTACCGCGCCGAATGCGAGCGGCTCGGCCGTCGGCCCGGGCACGTGATGATGCCGCCCCCCGGTCCGGCGACGGTCTTCTGCGCCGCCGACCCCGACGAGTTCTGGGCACGGTACGGACACCACCTGCTCGCGGACGCGCGCGGCTACGCGGCCTGGCACCAGAGCGGCACCGCCCTGTCGCACGTGTTCGACCGGTCCACGACCACCGAGGAACTGCGCGCCGTCGGCACCTATCTCGTGGACACACCCGACGGGCTGATCCGCCGGTGCGGGGAGGGCGCTCTCCCCGTAATCACTGCTCATCCCTTGTGCGCGGGCATGCCGGAGGAACCCTCGTGGGAGAGCATGCGACTGCTCGGGGAGAAGGTCGTCCCGGCAGTGCGTGAGAATCGGAAACCAATCGCCGAGAACCGCTCCGCGGGATAGGTGCACGCCTTAGTCTGGGATCCATCTGCTTGCCCCGCAGTCTGACGACGCGCGCCGTTCGGGTGCGCGTGGCTCGGTCTGCATCGTCGAGATCGTCGCTTGGGCGGCGTGAGGAGGCCCGATGAACGCGGTGATTGCTCCGGTCGAGGCGACACGGCCGTATCCCCCTCGACGCAAGCCGAAGGGCGCGGTCATACGCGACCTGATCACCACGACGGATCCGAAGACCCTCGGATTGATGTACATCGTCACCTCCTTCGTCTTCTTCCTCGTCGGCGGCTTGCTGGCGCTGCTGATGCGCGCCGAGCTCGCGCGTCCGGGCCTGCAGTTCCTGTCCAACGAGCAGTACAACCAGCTGTTCACCGTGCACGGCGGCATCATGCTGCTGATGTACGCGACCCCGGTGGTGTTCGGGTTCGCGAACTACATCCTCCCGCTGCAGATCGGCGCGCCCGACGTCGCCTTTCCCCGGCTGAACGCGTTCAGCTACTGGCTCTTCCTGTTCGGCTCTCTCTGCGTCGTGTACAGCTTGATCACACCCGGGGGTGCTGCCGACTTCGGCTGGACGTCGTACATGCCGTTGGCTTCGGAAGAGCACGCCCCCGGCGTCGGCGCGAATCTCTGGTTCCTCGGACTGGTCATCACGGGTCTCGGCACCATCCTCGGCGCCGTCAACATGATCACCACGGTGGTCTGCATGCGCGCTCCGGGTATGACGATGTTCCGCATGCCGATCTTCACCTGGAACATCTTCATCACGATGATCCTGGTGCTGCTGGTGTTCCCGCTGCTCGCGGCTGCGTTCATGGGTGCGATCGTCGACAGGGTGCTCGGAGGTCACATCTACGATCCCGCGACCGGTGGTGCGATGCTCTGGCAGCACCTGTTCTGGTTCTTCGGCCACCCGGAGGTATACGTCATCGCGCTGCCGTTCTTCGGCATCGTCTCGGAGATCTTCCCTGTCTTCAGCCGCAAGCCGATCTTCGGCTACAGCGGTCTGGTGTACGCGACGATCGCCATCGCGGCCCTCTCGATCGCGGTGTGGGCGCACCACATGTACGCGACCGGCGCGGTGCTGCTGCCGTTCTTCGCCTTCATGACGTTCCTGATCGCCGTCCCGACGGGCGTGAAGTTCTTCAACTGGATAGGCACGCTGTGGAAAGGGCAGATCACCTTCGAGACACCGATGCTGTTCGCCGTCGGCTTCATCATCACGTTCCTCTTCGGTGGCCTGTCCGGCATCATCCTGGCGAGCCCGCCGCTCGACTTCCACCTGCACGACTCCTACTTCGTCGTGGCTCACTTCCACTACGTGCTCTTCGGCACCATCGTGTTCGCGACGTATGCCGGCATCTACTTCTGGTTCCCGAAGATGACCGGCCGGATGCTCGACGAGCGTCTCGGCAAGTGGCACTTCTGGCTGACCTTCGTCGGCTTCCACACCACGTTCCTGGTCCAGCACTGGCTCGGTAACGAGGGCATGCCGCGTCGCTACGCCGACTACCTGCCGTCGGACGGGTTCACCACGCTCAACACGATCTCGACCGTCGGTGCGTTCGTCGTGGGTGCCTCGACGCTGCCGTTCCTGTGGAACGTCTTCAAGAGCTACCGCTACGGTCAGGTCGTCACGGTCGACGACCCGTGGGGCTTCGGCAACTCGCTCGAATGGGCCACCAGCTGCCCGCCGCCGCGGCACAACTTCACCTCGTTGCCGCGCATCCGGTCCGAGCGCCCGGCGTTCGAGCTCCACTATCCGCATATGTCCGAGAAGATGCGAGCCGAGGCCCACGTCGGTCCCGGCAGCAACAAGCGCGAGGTCAATGTGCTCGAAGGCGCCGATCGCTCTCCGTCGGACACGACCGACGACGAGACACGGTGACCCGGCCTCCCGGCATCAGATACCGGGAACGCCGATCACGAGGGCGCGAGCACGACGCTTGACGGCGGCGATGTCACCGACGTTGAGCACCTCGAGCGACGCGGTGGCCAGCACCTCGGGAAGCTGCGCGTCGACGAGTTCGTTGTCGGCGCGGCTCGCGATCGCCGACTCGACGAGACGGAACGGTAGTTCTGCCCTGGGGTCACGCGGACCGACTATCGCAGTAGCCAGGTCCCGGTAGCGTTCCGCCAGTTCGTCGCGCTCGGCGCGGAAACGTCCGAACTGTTCCGCGCGCACCTCGGGCAGCAGATACAGCGCACCGAGATTCCATCGGTGCGCGCACAGCTGGGCCGTGTCGAACCATGCCAGCGCACACAATCGCACCGCCGCCGGTTGGTCGGCGTCGAGATTCGCGTCGAACTCGATCGTGGGCTCGACGGTGCCCTCCAGCAACGCGAGGAGGATGTCGTTCTTCGTCGCGAAGTGGTTGTAGAGCGATGCCTGCCTGATGCCCACGGCGTCGGCGATGAGCCGGGTGGACGTCGAAGCGAATCCTCTGGTGGTGAAGAGTTCTGCTGCGGCATCGAGGATTTCGGCGCGAGCTGTGGCGCCGGGGCGTCGAGGTTCTCGTAGCCGGGGTCGGCCCGGTCCTGCTTGGGTCACCCACCCACCATGACACAGCCGAGGCGTGCGCCACACGCCCGAATTCGGGCGTGAGAACTCCGAAATCCGCCTGAAACATGCGTCACGGAGACGTTACGCCGCGGCAATTCGCCGAATATGCGCGATCGGAAAACTGTCGAGTGACAGTTTCCCCGAGCGCCACGATCGGAGCACCATGACCGAGACCCTCGCGACGGCCACCACCCACGCCGCACGCGCCCATGCCAGGGCGCAGTCGGGCACCGTCACCGACGGAATGCCGATCGTTCCCGCGTCGGCATGGCCGGCGGCCCCCTCCGGGCGTGCCGCGTCCCTCGTCTGGGCCGAAACCGTGCCCGGAGGCCGGTACACGAGCAAGGTGCTCGCTCGGGGAACCCGGCTGCGGCTCCGCGACATCCACGGTGCGGCGTGTGCGAACCTGCTGCTGTTCCGCGCCGACGCCCCCCACGAACGGCTCAATGTCGCCGATACGCTGAAGGTGCCCTGGCAGGCGTATCTCGGTGTCGGACATCCTCTTCTGTCGGATCAGGGCCGGGTGCTCGCGACCGTCGTCGCCGACACCTCCGGTCGCCACGATGCTCTGTGCGGCACCACCCACCTGGCAGGCAATACCGCGAAGTACGGTGGCGGGGAACTGCACTCGCAATCACCCGCGGGCCGTGAGTTGTTCACCGTCGCCGCCGCCAAGCACGATCTCGCCCCGCGCGACCTCCCGCCGTCGCTGTCCTTCTTTCACGGCGTACGCGTCGAGGACGACGGCACGTTGACCAGCACCGGCTCGGCCGGACCCGACACCTGCGTCGAGTTGATCCTCCACCTGCCGGTGATCGCGCTGATCGCCAACACCGCGCATCCGCTCGACCCCGCAGCAGAGTTCCCGACGACGACACTCGAAGTCCTCGCGTGGCGTGCACCCGCCGACCTCGACTCACTACCCGCGGCCGACCCCGAGTATCAGCGCGCGGTACTCAATACCGAAGATGCCTGGGCTGCAGCTACTTCCGGAATGGAGAACTGACATGACCGCCACGCTCGACACCACGGACCTCGCTCTCGTCCCCGGACGCGTTCTGCTCGACGAAGTCGTCGGAGTGCGCGGCCCCTGGTCTACCGTCGTCGCCGCGGGTGACGTGCTGACCATCGTCGACCTCCACGGAAACCAGGCCGTCGACACCCTGGTCTACGATGCCCACGACCACACCTCCCGGTACAGCGCCGCGGCGACGGTCGCCGGCCAGGGAAACCTGTTCCTCACCACCGGATCGGTACTGCGCGACTCCGACGGTGCGCCGCTGATGACCCTCGTCGCCGACGAGGTAGGCATTCACGACACCGTCGGCGGCGCCTGCTCGCAGGAATCGAACACGCTGCGCTACGGGCACCACACCAAGCACCAGCACGCATGCGTCGAGAACTTCCTCATCGAGGGCGCGAAATGGGGCCTCGGAAAACGAGATCTGGTCTCCAACATCAACTTCTTCATGAACGTCCCCGTCGAAGCCGACGGTACGCTCGGCATCGTCGACGGTCTCTCGGCACCCGGGAAGCGTCTCGCGATCCGTGCCGAACGCGACGTACTCGTCCTCGTCTCGAACTGCCCCCAGATCAACAATCCCTGTAACGGCTTCGATCCGACTCCCGTGCGGATGATCGTCACACGGCCCGAGGAGGCATGAGACGCCCATGACCACCAAGATCACGATCGAACGTCCGGGAATGCTGACCACCGTCCAGGACTATCCCGGCCGCACCGGGTACTGGCAGGTGGGAGTGCCCCCGTCCGGTCCGATGGACGACCTGTCGTTCCGTCTCGGCAACGTCGCTCTCGGAAACAGCGAAGGCGCGCCCGGACTCGAGACCACCATGGCGGGTCCTGCTCTCCGGTTCACCGAACCGACCGAAGTCTGCGTCACCGGCGCACCCGTCACGGTCCGGGTCGACGGCGTGCCCGTCCCGCAGTGGCGTCCCGTCACCGTCCCCGCCGGCGGCCTGCTCGATGTCGGTGCCGTCACCGGCCCCGGACTGCGTGCCTACGTTCTGGTGCGCGGCGGCCTCGACATCCCCGAATTCCTCGGCAGCGCTTCCACCTTCACCTTGGGTACCTTCGGAGGACACGAGGGCCGGACCTTGCGCGACGGCGATGTCCTCGTCGTCGGTGAGGCCGTGGAGGGCAACAGCACTCCCGTTCCGTCCGAACACGTGCCGGCGCTCAGCGCCCACTGGGAGATCGCAGTGACGGAGGGTCCGCACGGAGCCCCCGAATTCTTCACCCGCGCCGACATCGACGCGCTCTACGCGACCGAGTACGAGGTGCACTTCAACTCCGATCGCACCGGCGTGCGGCTCATCGGACCCAAGCCGAAGTGGGCGCGCGCCGACGGCGGAGAAGCCGGGCTGCACCCCTCCAACATCCACGACAACGCGTACTCGATCGGCGCACTCGACTTCACCGGTGACACCCCGATCCTCCTGGGCCCGGACGGTCCGAGCCTCGGCGGCTTCGTCTGCCCCGTCACGGTCGTGGCGGCGGACCGCTGGAAGCTGGGACAACTCGCACCCGGTAACACCATTCGATTCGTGCCTGTGCGTTCAGAACACGCGGCGTCGCGCCGGGACCTCGGTGTCGCACGCCGGGCGGGCCTCTCGCTCGTCTCGTCCTCCGGCGGTGACGGCGACGACGGCGTGCTCGCCCGCCGGGACGGGAACACCGACGTCACCTACCGGCGCAGTGGGGACGACAACGTGCTCGTCGAATACGGCGACATGACACTGGATCTCGCGCTGCGTGCCCGGGTGCATGCCCTGCACCAGCGACTCGACGCCGAGCGTCCGTCCGGCCTTCTCGAACTCACACCGGGTATCCGGTCGTTGCAGGTCAAGGTCGATCCGGACGTGCTGCCCATCCCGAAACTGCTCGGATTGCTGGGCGAGGCCGAAGAGGTCATCGGCGACAGCGACGAACTCGAGGTGCCGAGCCGGCAGGTGCGCCTGCCGCTGTCGTGGGACGACCCCGCCACCCGGGAAGCCATCCAGCGCTACATGCACGGCGTGCGCGCCGACGCACCGTGGTGCCCGTGGAACATCGAGTTCATTCGGCGGATGAACGGCCTCGACACCGTCGCCGACGTGTTCGACACCGTCTTCGCGGCCGACTACATGGTGCTCGGCCTCGGGGACGTCTACCTCGGCGCACCCGTCGCGACGCCGCTCGATCCGCGCCATCGTCTGGTGACCACCAAGTACAACCCGGCCCGGACGTGGACTCCGGAGAACGCGGTGGGCATCGGCGGCGCGTACCTGTGCATCTACGGCATGGAAGGCCCCGGCGGTTACCAGTTCGTCGGCCGCACTACGCAGGTCTGGAACCACCGCCACCCGGAACCGGCGGGACCGTTCGAAGACGGCACGCCCTGGCTGCTGCGGTTCTTCGACCGCATCTCCTGGTACCCCGTCGATCCCGAGGAACTGCTCGACCTGCGGGCCGATCTCGCGGCCGGACGAGGCGGGGGAGTGGACATCACCGAGGGCACGTTCTCGCTCGCCCGGCACCGCGAATTCCTCTCGGAGAACGCCGAATCGATCGATGCCTTCCAAGCGGTCCAGTCCGTGGCGTTCGCGCAGGAACGGTCTCGTTGGGAAGCCGGCGGCTCATGACAACCCTTACGGCCCCCGCAGTCTCGGGCACGCGTCTGGAGCGCACGCTGCTCGCACGCCCGGGCTCCGCTCCCGACACCACGACGCGCGTGACGTGGCTGCAAGGCAACAGGCTGTACTGCGACCTCCGCCAGCCCGCGTCCATGCCGCCGGTGCCTGTTCCGTCCTTGGGCGCAGCGAGCATCGGCGACCTCCTGGTCCTTGCAACGCAAGACGGCTTCGCCGGGCGGTTGCTCGACCGCGGGACGCATGTGGAATGGGAACGCGCCGTGGCGATCCACCCGGCAGGACCGCATCCGGATGCCGGCACGCTGGGCGTGCTCGACGACACCACGATCATCGAACACGGTGTCTTCGAGGACTACCTCGAACACTGGCACATCGCCGCAACCTCCCCGCGCATCGAAGAAGCCCTGCTAGAGGACCTCGACACCGGTGCCCCTGCTGTCATCGTGCGGGTCGGTGAGGAGTTCGCCTTCGCTCGCGGACGTGTCGCGCCCCTCGGCTCGCGTCCACTCGACGAACAGATCCGCGGGGCCCGTACGCTCCGGGCAGCCAGAGAGTTGATGGACTGTGAAATATCTGTCGGGGTAATCGAAAACGGAGTCTGGCGCATCGCCGATTCCACCCTTCCGTTCCGAATCGGTGCACTCCTCGATCCGGCCTCCACCGGGATTCTGTCGACCGGCGACATCGACGTCGTCGGTCGCGCAGTGACCCGGAGATGGCGCCGACTCGACCTCCCCGAACACGAACCGAAAGGCATGTCGTGACGTTCAACAGTATTCCGACCATCGACGTCACTGCACTCGTCGCAGAAGACCCCGTCGGCCGTCGCGATGTCATCGACGAATTGGGCCGTGCAGCACGAGAAGTGGGTTTTGTGCAGATCGTCGGACACGGAATCGACCCCGAGTCCTTCGCTGCCCTCGAAGACGCTGCAAAGCGGTTCTTCGCGCAACCCGACGACGCCAAAATGAAGGTCTACATCGGCAATTCGACGAACCATCGGGGGTACGTTCCCGCAGGTGAAGAAGTCTTCGCCGGCGCCACCCCGGACCACAAGGAAGCCTACGATCTGTCGATCGACCTTCCGGCCGACGATCCGGACTACCTTGGCGGTAATCCGCTTCTCGGCCCCAACCAGTGGCCCGATCTGGACGGGTTCGCCGAACCCGTCTCGAAGTATTACGACGAGGTGTTCTCTCTCGGTCGAGTGTTGTTGCGGGCCTTCGCCGAATCGCTCGGGGAACCCTCCGACCTCTTCGACCGGCACGTGACCACCCCGCCCGCACAATTGCGGTTGATCCACTACCCGCACGACCCGAGCGCCGCCGACCGTCCCGGCATCGGCGCCCACACCGACTACGAGGTCTTCACACTGCTGCGCCCCACCGCGCCCGGTCTCGAGGTGGTCAATGCCGAGGGCACGTGGATCGACGTTCCGTACACCGAGGACGCTTTCGTGCTGAATATCGGTGACCTGCTGGAGATCTGGACCAACGGAGAGTTTACGGCGACGTCACATCGGGTGCGTAAGGTATCGCACGAGCGTTATTCGTTCCCGTTGTTCTTCAACGTCGACTACAACACCTGGGTCGAGCCGTTGACTCAGTTCGTCGGCGCAGGCGGACCGCGATACGACGGAGTGCGGGCAGGCGACCACCTGTTCGCACAAACCGCGCAGAGTTTCACCTATCTGCAGCGCCGACTCGCCTCGGGCGAGATCACCCTGCCCGACAACGCACGACCCCTCTACTCGCTCGGACGCGAAGCTCAACGCAGCGCTCCTGCCGTCTGACCTCCTCATCTGGAGTTGCCATGATCATCACCGGTGTTGCCGTATGCCTGGTCGTCCTTCTCGGCGCGGGCTTCTATTCCACCCGTAAGGTCCGGGGCGATACGGGGAACTTCCTCCTTGCAGGACGTTCGCTCGGGGCTCCCATCCTCGCGGTGCTGCTCATGTCGCAGGTCATCGACTCAAACGCGACACTCGGAAGCGCCGATCTCGCTGCAGGGTTCGGGTTCTGGGCCGGCGCGGCGATGCCGCTGGGAATTGCACTGAGCGTGCTGCTCGTCGGTTTGTTCTTCGCCAAGAAGTTGCGAGCCACCGGCGTCGTCACCTTGCCCGAATATTTCGCGAAGCGATTCGGGCGTGGCACCGAAATCACAGCGTCGGTACTGACAGTCGGTAGCTTCGGCATCCTCCTCGCCGGCAACCTCGTCGCCCTGGGTTATCTCCTCGAGTACTTCGTCGGTCTCGACTACACCGTGGCAGTGCTCATCTTGATCCCGTTCGTCCTGGCCTACACGATGGCCGGCGGAATGTTCGCAAGCGTCTACACCGGTGTCGTGCAGTTCGCGATCATGACGGTCGGCATCGTCTCGCTCCTCGCGTGGGTGGGGTTCGGCCCGGGGTTCTCGGCTCCCGAGGGTCTCGGTGTCGGCGGACTCGGGCAGCTCACCGACCCGGCGCAGGGCGCCGCAATCAACTGGGCGACGTTGGTCGCGCTCGGGCTCGGCAACATCGTCGCCATCGACCTCATGCAGCGGGTGTTCTCGGCGAAGAGCCCCCACGCCGCGCAGCGCGCCTGCTTCTCGGCGGCTACCGGCATCCTCCTGTTGTGTGTGCCGCTCTCGTTCGTGGCGCTCGCCGCGGTCTCCATCGTCGGCGACAGTGCGGTCGACGGTCCGATCCTCTACGTCCTGCTCGGCGAGTACGCACCGAAGTGGCTGTCGATCCTCGTCCTGTCCGGCCTCGTGACGGCATCGCTCACCACCATCAGCGGCGTCCTGCTCTCCACCGCAACCGTGCTGGTACGCAACCTCTTCCGCGTCGGCGGAGAACACGCCGCGATGTCGTCGGACGTCATGAGGGCGACCCGGCTGTGCATGCTCCCTATGGCAGCGTTCGGAGCGATCGTCGCGCTGCGCGTCCCGCAGACCGGCATCCTGCTCACCCTGACGTTCGACCTGCTGCTGGCATCCCTCGTCGTCCCGTTCATCCTCGGGCTGTTCTGGAAGCGGGGTGACGCCCGCGCCGTCGCCGCTGCGGCTATCTGCGGTATCGGTGTGCGAGTCGGGTTCTTCGTCCTCACCCCCACGATCTACGGAGTCGACAACACCCTGCTCTACATCCCGAACGATCTCGTCACTGCCGCCGCAGACGGCTGGACGACGTTCCTCGGGGGGATCGTCTCCCTCGTCGCATACGTGACGGTGGCGCTGCTCACCCGCCCCGCGTCGCAGCCGCAGCCGCCGGTGGTCGTGCCGGTCGTGGCACCCGGACGGCAGCCCGTCGCCGTGTAGACCTACAGATAGGCGAGGGTGCTCACTTCCGGTGAGCACCCTCGTTTCTGTTCGGTGGCGAGGCCTACTTCTCGAAGACGATGTCCTCGACCAGCGTGTGCTGCTCGACGGCCGACGGCGCCTGCATACCGGGTGCCTGCTCGTCGGAGTGCGCGGCCTTGAACGAGTCGGAGCGCAGCCAGGCGAGGAAGTCGTCCTTCGAGTCGAACTCCATCGTCGACAGGTAGGGAAGGCCGTCGGCTGCCGGGCGGAGGAGCGTCGTGCGGTTGAGGCCAGGAACGCCCTCGAGGGTCTCACGCATGCTGTCGACGAAGACCTTCTCGAATGCCTCTGCCGTCTCGGCGGGAACCTCGATGCGGTTGGTGATGACGTACACGATGTGCCTTTCTCGGCAGGTGAAACTTCCTGGCGAATTGTACCGCCGCCCTGCTCGGAATTTGCGCGGTGAGTGGGGATCGGCTCGCGGAGTAACCTGGGCAACTCTCCACTCAGCGCGCGGATACGGCGTTCCGCCCGCGTGCCCGGGCGACGGCGCGTGCGAACCGACCGGCAACCACCTCGAACCGATCCAGCTCTGCCCAGTTCCAGCGGACTACTTCCAGTCCCAGGTCGCGCAATGCGTCTTCACGTCGTTTCTCGGCGAGGATGTCCCGACGGTCGCGGTACTTGATGTTGCCGTCGAACTCGCCGACGATGCCGTGGCCGTCCCAGAAGAAGTCGAGACGGTATCGCCGACCATCGCGCACCACCACCTCGCGTTGCAGATCCGGTGCAGGTAAGCCGGATTCCCGCATACGGATCCGCGACAGCGATTCGCCGACGCTTTCGCTTCTTCCGTCCAGGAACTCCAGAACCGACGCCGCGGCAGTCGTACCGGTGCGGTGTCGTGCCCGCTCGAGAGCGCGGGCCAACTGCGGGCCTGCATTCGGGTGAAGGCGTAGAGCGGAGTCTCCGATTGCAACCGCCTGATCGCGCGGAAGCGTCCGGGCAAGATCGACGACCGTCCTGGCGACCGATGTGACTGCGACCCCGCGGACAGTGACGAGATCGCCCTCATCCCATGCCGTGGGGTGCGCGTGCAGGTGCGCTGTGACCCGCCCGCTTCGTCTCGGACGAGAGACGTGCACACGCGTGAGAGGCACCTTCCAGATGTCGAGGTCGTGGAGAACCGCGGCGGACACATGGCTGATCGCCTCATCCGGTCCGAGACGCGAACCGGCGAAGCGCGCGCGTACGCGATGATGCCCCGCCTCGTCTAGCGCGTCGTAATCGGCCCGCCGCAGGTAGACACCGCGAGCAAGCATGACGAGTGCACCCGTACGCAGTGAGTTCCGAAGGTCGTTGTCCGATGTGCCGTTCGCTGTGAGCGACTGCCTCGTCAGTGCTTCCGGCTCGTTCATGCGCCAGATCGTGCCCGATCAGCCACAGGTTCGAGTTTTCGAAGCCGCTTTGCCGGAGCAACTGTGGATAGATCGAATGTCTGCGGACAACGACGGGGAGGATCAGAACAGCCGTGGAGTCGCGTGCGCCCCGTCACGGGCTTCGACGACACGCGCATGCCACCGGTCGACGAGCCACATCTCGACCAGTTCCGGGCGCGTAGCCATGAGACCTGCCCACGTGTTGAGGAGTTCGACGTACCGGTGGTAGCGCCGCACGGTGAAGTCGGCAACGGAGGGGTCTTCGAGCCACCCCTCATGGACGAGAGTGGATACTCCGAACTGGTCGAGCATCTGCGCGGGACCGGTGTCCGTGCGCGCCTCGACCGCCCACAAGTACGTCGCCATCAGCGGCACGCCGACACCCGGAGTGTCGGGCCAGCCCGACCAAGTCTGACGCGACGTGTCCGGCAGGCTCTTCGTCTTGGCGCAGAAGTCCAGAACCCCTTTGATCTTGGCAAGCGGATCGCGGTCGCCGGCGGCCCGGACGTCACGGACATCGGGGAATCGGCGCACGGCCCGTCGACGCGGATGCGCACTCCGCCATGCCGCGCACAGGAACAACAACCCCAGAGCGTCGTGGTCGGTGTCGATCAATTCGCTGCCGAGCCGAAGATCGTTGCGCTGGACCACCGCATCTCCGGTCGTGACGATACGTCCGTCGAGGTTGCGACCACGCAGCCGAACTGCATGTCCCGCATGTTCGAGATGCTCGTTCCACCACTGCAAATCGACCGTCACGCCGTCGTCGAGCACCTGAAGGTCGAAGGGCCGTGCCCGACACCAGTCCGCGCACGCCTTCGGAGGCTCGAATCCCTCGTCGTACAGATGCATTCTCCGAGCCTGCCACGGCCGTCCGGCCTCACCGAGCCGACACACGCGGGAGAATCGTCACAGCTCGATTTCCGCCGACCGGAGTTGTCGTGCCCAATCGAATTCGGCGTCGAGAAATGCCTCCCCTCCGGTAGCAAAGGCGTCGCGAAGGTCGGTGAGGGTGGCGATGAACTGGTCGATGCGCTCACGTGCGGATTCTGGGGTTCCGGAGGCTTTGCGGGCGAAGCCGGCGGCGAGTTGTCGGGCGGACTCGCAGTCGCCGAAGCCGTGGGTTTCGCTTAGCCCGTCGGCGATGTCCCGTGTGATGGTGAGCTCATCGAGCATCGTGTTGCAGATGGTGACAATCTCGTCGATGACACCAGGCTCAAGGCGGACGAACTCAACCATGGATGATCCCTCCGAGTCAGCTATGAGACTAATCGAGAAGCGGTTCGACCGATGAAACAAGCTCTTCGAGACCGCTGCACCACAGGTCCGTCGGCACGCCACGTGTGTGATCGGGGTAGTACGTGCGGCTGAAGATGACGATGCCGAACTCAGTTTCTACAGCGATTCCGCATGAATTCTGGTTGTTACTGTCGACTTCCAAGAGTGCGCGACGACCATTGACGGTTGTTTCGGTGGCAATGTGTCGATCTTTAGCGAGTTCCTCTTCGAGAGTTACGTTCCCAGACAGGACATTGAGCCCATACCTTCGGAGTACCCCAGGAATATGAAGCGTGCCCTTGAACCGGCAACCAACGAACGAGTATGTGCCCATCGGATAGTCGGCTATTTCTTTGCTCCGCGGGTCGTATCCAGCATCGACCAGCACTTCGTCCGGTATGTCCAGGCACGGGTCGAATGTGATCTGCGGACGACCCGAGTCGTCCACGACCCGCGGCGTCCTAGTCGTCGAGGTGGGGGTTTCGACAGTCTCCGACTCGCTCGTCCTCGCCGCTCCGGGTGCGCATCCGGACACTGTCACCACGACAGCCAGCGATACCAACGCTCGCACGACACGATTCCACCCACCCACGCGACCCCCCGATCCGCTGATTGCAGCAGACGCTAGCACAGGAATCGTCACCCCGTGACGCGGCGATCTGCGCGCTCAATCGTGATCTGCGCACGCAATAACGGTGGCAAATAACGCTTTACCGCGCAGACTCATGATGATTGTTCGTTGGCAGTGCCAAGCAGATGTGCAATCTCTTCTCCGCTGATCCCGAAGTCACCGAAGCTGAGAACCCGCCCGATCGGCATCGACGCCGCAATCGCTATGACGACGGCAGGACGCGGTCGTTCTGCAGCAGCACGACGCTCGCTGCCGTCGCTTCCCGTGCGAGGGCGGCGACCGCTTGATGTTGATCCCCGGACCGAGGAGTACACCGACCTGCTCGGCGCGGGCTTCGGACCCGAGTGCTCTGCCGATGCGTTCGAGAAGAGGCGCGTCGAACGAGCATCCGAGCGCGACGACGGGCGGAAAGCAGGTCGTCGGTATCGAGTCGGTGACCCCGAGATGGTCGCCGCCCTCGTACTGCTTGCGGACGCCGTGCGGTCCGCCGGTAAGCATGATCGACGGAATGCCGAGCCGTGTAATCGGTTTGGTGAACCAGGAGTTCAGTCCGCTGGTCGAACCCGCATTCGCTTCGAGGGTTGCTCCGGCGACGCTGCGGGCGGGGTGGCGATTCGGCGCCTCCTCGGTCATTCGGCTCCTTCGACGGCGCTTCGCAGCAGCGTATGCCGTCGATAGGGTGAGTGTGCGTGTCGGGAATTCGGGTACCACGACAGAACCAGCCCCTCTCAGGAGGATGTCGATGGACACCGTGACGAAATTGCTCGCTCGCGCCGGACGAACGTACGCGGAAGATGCGGGCATCACACTCAAGAACACCCCGAAGCCCCTGTTCGAGCTTCTTGTCCTCACGCTGCTGTCGAGCACGCGGATATCGGCGGACATCGCCGTCGCTGCCGCGAAGGAACTCTTCCAGGCAGGGTGGCGCACCCCGGAGGCGATGGCGACGGCGCCACGTGCGGACGTAATTGCTGCGCTGGGACGTGGTCACTACGTTCGGTACGACGAGAGCACCGCAACCCGGTTACGTGAGATGGGCGAACGAGTCGAATCCGAATATCAGGGCGATCTGAGAAAACTGGCACAGCGCGCTGACGGTGACGCTGCGGCCGCGGCCCGCCTACTGGAGGAATTCGACGGTATCGGACCTGTGGGAGCGGGGATCTTCCTGCGCGAAGTCCAGGACGTGTGGACCTGGCTGCGGCCCTTCCTCGACAAACGGGCACAGCAAGGCGCCGAAGCGCTCGGATTGCCGACCGACCCAGAAAAATTGGGCAAGCGCGCTGACGGAGGCGGTTTCTCACCCTTCGCGGCTGCGCTCGTGCGGGTGTCCTTGGACGACAAACTCCTGGACGAAGTGCGCGGCTGAATCGTCACGCACCCTCGACCGCTGCCAACAGCATGTGGGCCGCCATTGCGATCAGCTTCTCTCTGTCGGCCCGTGCGGGCCGCAGCAGCGCAACCCGAGAACACAGACTCGCAGTGGCTCCCATGACGATGAAGATCAGGTCGTCGAGTGCGTCGTCGTCGAGGTCCGGTCGCAGACGGGTGGGAAGGATCCGCGCCAACGGACGGAGAGGGCCTTCGATCTCGGCCCAGGCAAGCCCGAATTCGGTCTCGTCGGAGGTGTAGGACACCCGCAGGATTGCAGCGTGTTTCTCGAATGCGGCTGTGAGACCTTCCACGACCGTCACCATCGAGTCGATCGGCGCTTGATCCATCGCGCGCGCGATGGCTGTCGAGAGAGCCGTGGTGATGTTGTGGACCGCCGTCATTCTCAGTTCGTCGATGATGGTGTCCATGTCGGGGAAGTACCGGTAGACCGTACCGATACTGACGTGCGCATGTTCTGCGAGAGCGGTCGTGCTCGGGCGTACGGCAGGCCGCCGTTCGAGAAGCTCGTAGGTAGACGTGAGGAGATGCTTCCGCATTTCTCGACTGCGTCGCTGGATCGGCGACTTCCGGACGCCTTTACCTGCCGGGTTGCCGTTGGGTGCGGTGGTCACAAGAAATGAATAGTAAGTGAGGAATTCTCGTGTTTGCATGGAATGTATGAATCGACGCATTCCGAGCGCTCTGGTCAACGCTGATCTCGCCGTGCGCCGGTACGGCGACCTCGGGACTCGATGGCTCCACGGGATGTGGGAGGCCGACCCGTTGGCCGACGCGGTCGTCGCCGACGAGTTCGGCGCGTCGTCGGCCACAGTCGAAGTGCGCAAGGCGCTGGTCGACGGAATCGATGCCCTCCCGGACGCACCCGAATCACTCCGGGCGTTGTTCGCGTTCCTCGACGACGAACCCGAGTGGCTCGACCACAGCCGTCTCGACAATGCCGCCGACGCACTCATCCGCCACACCCCGGTGATGGGGATGGTGCTCGGCGCGGCGTCGCTGCTCCGTGGTGCTGCCAGCGAGATAGCCGGCAAACCGCTTGCGTTGACCGGACGCTACGTCAGTCAGCCTGCAGTGCGTTCCGTCGAAGTGGGGGAGTGGTTGCGACATGTCATCGCGCGCGGCGGAATGCGCCGTGAGGGTGCGGGATTCGCGTTCACCGTTCGTGTGCGGCTCATCCATGCCCACGTGCGACGCGGAATAGTCGCGAGTGGACTCTGGGACGAGGATGCGTGGGGAGTGCCGATCCCCCAGCCGTACATGGCTTTCACGATCGCCGAATTCGGGCACATCTGCGTCGAAGCGATGCAGACGCTCGGTGTGCGCTTCACCGACACCGAACTCGACGACATCTATCACCTGTGGCGTTACGTCGGGCACGTGATCGGCATGAGCGACGAACTCAACCTGTGTAAAGAAGCCGATCACGTGCTCGTCGAGGAGTTGTACCGGTTGACTTCTCCAGGACCGAGCCAGGACGACCGGGATTTCGTGGCCGCGCTCACCGACGATTATCTCGTCCCGGAACTCGCGAACCTCCTACCCGGAAACAACCGTGTGCGAACATCTCTCGCTCTCACGCTGATGCACAGCCTGCAGCGTGTCTTCGTAGGTGATGCGGAGGCCGATGCGCTGGGGATCCCGGACAGTCCGCTGAAGCACGTGGTGCGCCGGGCCGGCCCCGCGCTCGCCCTCGTCAACCGGATCCAGGAGCGGCGCTACCCGGACAAGGCTCGGACAACAGCGCGGGCGTACAAGGTTCGGGACGCAGCGATGGATCGTATGCGCGTGGACTACGGCGTCGCCCACGACCTGGTGGACGCCGCTCCCCATTGACCACCCTGTAGGGGAGGAAATGCGCGCCGAATGGAGATTTGCGCGGTGAATATCGTGAGCGGATCCCCGTTCGACGCGCAGATCAGGATCTACACGTCCCTGTCCGCGGTGTCGAGTGCGCGTGCCCAGTCGAATTGCGTGTCGAGGAAGTCCTCGCCTCCCGACGCGAACGCGTCGCGCAGTTGGGTCAGAGTGTCGATGAACTGTTCGATCCGCTCGCGCGCGGATTCTGGTGTGCCGGCCGCCTTGCGGCTGTAACCGGCGGCGAGTTGGCGGGCGGATTCGAGGTCGCCGAAACCGTCGGTGAAGACGAGGTTTTTTGCTCTCACCCTTGCCCTCTCGAGTTCGGCGAGCATCGTCTCGCAAATGGCGACGATCTCAGCAATGACGGGTGGGTCGAGCCTGACAAATCCTGACATGGCTCCCTCTGGGGTGGGCGGATCAATTACCGATCAATGGCTCAATCGCTCGGACGAGAGGTTCCATGTCTGTGCACCAGGCATCCTGTGGAACCGGGCCGGGATGATCCTTGTGGTACATCCTGCTGAACACGACGATTCCGAACGTGCTCTGCAGAACGTATGTACAAGTGTCCTTGATGTTCGGGTCGAGTTCCAACAGCGCGCTTCGGCCGTTCATGGTGGTGGCTGTAGCGACATGCCCGTTCTTGGCGACCTCTTCATCGAGGGATACGTTGCCGGCCATGACACTGAGGCTGTATCCCCGTCGCAGACCGGGAATCGGGTCGGACTTCCGGAACGTGCAGCCCAGGAACGTGTACCAACCCATCGGCAGATCCGAGAACTCTTTGTGCGCCGCGTCGTAACCGGCCTCCGTCATCACCTCGTCGGGGAGGTCGAGGCAGGGATCGAAGGTGACGGGAGGACGTCCGGAGTCGTCGACAACGCGCGGCGTGCGCATTTCCGACGTCTCGACAACCGTGTCGGGCCGAGCACGTTCGTCGGGGGGTGGTGCAGACCCGCATCCTGTCGTGACAGCCATTGCGGCCACGAGAGAACACGTCGCCAAACCCCGCCTGCTCATGAGCCCCCCGGATCCGTAGTTGGCGCCAGACGCTAGCACACCCGGTTCGGCGGAGCGGAACGAACTTCGGCGGAGTCCGTGCCCTCAGCCTGTTCCCGTGGAGAGGGCATCGAAGACGCGCTGAGTGAATGCCTGGTCCTCGATTCCCAGGATGTCCGCCCAGAAATACGCTGCTTCGGTGCCGTAGTCATGGCCGTGGCCACTGGGTACGTCAGCGGCGAACACCATGTCCAGGGTCACCTGCCAGAACGTCACGAACGGGATCCACGACATGCTCTTGTCGACATCGGCGCCGCGCTCTTCCCGGAGCCAATCGGGGCGGTTCAGGATCAGGTCGGCGGACCACCAGACGATCGGGTCGCTCGGGTGCTGCCAGTACACGATGCGGGGGATCTCCCATTGGCGCAGTCCGGGGAGGTCGGTGAGATCTGCAGGTGTGGCGGCAAAGCGCACATTCTGACCGCCGTAGACGACGGGCAGGATCTCGCGACTGCCCGGATCGCGCGAGTCGGTGATCCTGCGCCACTGCTCGGTGAAATTGGGGGTGCCCACCCACAGGGCGCCGTCGGTGCGGGTGATCATGTCCTGTGCCCCGGAGAACGCCGACTGGCCGCCGTACGACCCCAGGGATTCACCGAAGACCAGAAGCTTCGGCCGTGTGTTCGGGTCCAGGTCGCTCCAGCGGTCGTACACGGCTTCGAACAGTGCGCGTCCGGCGTTGCGTGGGGAAACCCGGTCGGCGAGGAACGCCAGCGGGCTCGCCAGAAAGGAGTACTGCATCGCGGCGATCGCCGAGTTTCCGTCCGCGAGGTATTCGAGGCTGGACGCGACGTCTTCATTGACCCATCCACGTCCCGTTGTGGTGGCGACGGCCAGATACTCCCGATCGAAAGCGTTCGTGCGGTCGAGTTCCGCCACCACACGTGAAGCCAGGGTGTCCATCTCTTCGGGTTCGGACTGTCCTCCGGCGTTCTCGATCGAGCGGTAACCCGCGTAGACCCGGATCGGCATCATGGCCGGCCTACCGGTGACCGCACCGATCTCCTCCGGTGTCGGTCCACCGGCGACGAACGTCCGGCCTTCGCGTCCGAGCGAGTCCCACGGTTGTTCCGACGCGTCGGATCCGGACCGGTCGGGGGACTGCGGTTGCACGACACCGGCTGCGGTGCCCTCGTCGACCACCTTCGCCGACCCGTCGGCGATACGCGTGATCCCGGCCGCGAGCAGGCCCTCGAGCGCCAGAAATACGACGGCTCCCACCACCACGACACTCACTGCCCGCGCGACGGGCACCGGCAGAATCCGCACGACCTGCCGAGTGACGAATTGCGCGACACGACGCAGACCTCGCCCTATGAGAAGGAGGATCAGCGAGAGGAGCAGGGCTACCGCCAGCACGCCGGGATAGTCCCAGTTGCTTCCGCTCTCGATGCCCACGAGTTCGCGGCTGATGTTCTGCCAGCGCGACCCGAGCGCGAGGAACGTCGGCACCACCACGATCGCGACCAGTGCGAGCAGTATCCAGAGGACCTTTGCGGCTTTCGGTGGCACTCGGACGTCGAATCCGCATTTGCGTATCCCCCATGCCACCAGGACGCCGATCCCGTAGCCCGTCACGATGCTGATTCCGGTGGCGACCCCCTGCAGGTACCACGCACGCGGAAGTAGCGAGGGTGTGAGCGACCAGCAATAGAACAGCAACCCCACCACGAGCCCGAGGAAGCTGAACCGACTGAGCCACTTCATGATTCCATGCCGCATTCGCACGGGAAGGGAGGCGCGTTCACGAGGGGCAGGGGCCGGAGCGGTGTCGGTCGTCGTGGTCACGGGCGGTCGCTTTCGTCGTAAGGACGTCCTGCCGGGCGGGGCTGTAAAAGTTCGTCCATTCCGTTTCGACTTAGCGCCGGAGCCACGTCGGGGAGACGGAATTCGTTGCTGTGCGACGAAAACTAGCAGAAAGTGGACGTAATTCTCGGGAGATGAAGGTATGGAATACCAATTGACAGCCACGCTTCCCACAGCCGCATCCGGTCACGGTTCGGAGAGGACGGCGCGGCGCGGCATTCCTGGGATTCGCTCGACGCGGACCGGTCCGGTCACGACGGGTACGCGCCGGTAATGAGCAGTGATCCCGTCCGATACCGGGCGGATGCGTCTCGATGCGGACGGATGCGGCATATCGGCTGCTCCGGGCGGGATTCCGTGTGCCCGGCGCATGCGTGCGGTCGCGGCCTCCGAAAGTCCGGATATGCCCCGGAGACGTCCCGGCCGGTGTCATTCTGGAGAGTGAATTGCCATCGATCGGCGGGAGGCCGAGGATGAAAGCACTGGTATTTCATGGTCCGGGACAACGCGCGTGGGAAGACGTCCCCGACCCAACGATCACCGAACCGACCGACGCGATCGTGCGCGTCGATGCGGTGACGATCTGCGGCACCGATCTGCACATACTCGGCGGCGACGTTCCGGCGGTGACGGACGGACGAATTCTCGGGCACGAAGCTGTGGGCACTGTCGTCGAAGTAGGGGCCGGTGTTCGCAATCTCATGGCAGGTGACCGCGTACTGGTCTCGTGCGTCTCCGCCTGTGGCCGATGCCGATACTGCCGCGAGGCGCGGTACGGCCAATGTCTCAACGGAGGCGGCTGGATTCTCGGACATCTGATCGACGGAACCCAGGCCGAACTGGTGCGAGTTCCGTTCGCGGACAACTCGACCTACAAGATCCCCGAGGGGGTCAGTGACGAGCAGATGCTTATGCTCGCCGACATCCTGCCCACGTCGTACGAAGTGGGAGTGCTCAACGGGTGTGTGCGGCCGGCCGACGTGGTGGTCATCATCGGCGCCGGGCCCATCGGGCTCGCTGCCATTCTCGGTGCTAAACTGTTCAGCCCGAGTCACATCGTGGTCGTCGACCTCGCCGACAGTCGCCTGGAAGCCGCGAAATCCTTCGGAGCGGACATCGCTCTGAACGGCGGACGCGACGACGTTGCGGCGGTCGTGCGGGACCTCACCGGTGGGCTCGGAGCCGACGTCACGATGGAAGCGGTCGGTGTGCCCCAGACGTTCGAGCAGGCGGTGGCGCTGGCTCGACCGGGCGGGCACATCGCGAATTTGGGCGTTCACGGATCTCCCGCGACACTGCATCTCGAGGACATCTGGATCAAAGATCTCACCATCACCACCGGACTCGTCGACACGTATTCCACGCCCACGCTCATCGGGCTGGTGGCAAGCGGCCGGCTCGATACGTCGCAGATGATTACGCACCGATTCAACCTCGGCGATTTCATGGAGGCGTACGACGTCTTCAGTCGAGCAGGGGAGACGGGCGCGCTGAAGGTGCTGCTCACAGCCCATTCTTCGACTTAATTCCCGGTCGATGAAGCCAGACATATCGACGGAATGAGCGGCGGCGTTACAGGGTCGACCCGAATTCGGGGCCGAATTTTCACGCGTCGAAACCTCCGGTAAGAATGTCCGATCGGACCGAGTTTCTGCTCGGTCCGGAGGGGCATCCGGAGGGGGAGACGTGATCGATCTTCGTGCGCAGTCCGACAGGGCCGCGATGCTGCCCAGCGGTCATCGCTGGGTAGTGGTGGACGTCGAGACGTCCGGGTTACGTCCGAACGCGCATCGCGTCCTCAGCGTCGCCGCGCTCGCGCTCCGTGAGGACGGGTCGGTGGAACGCGAATTCTCGTCGCTCATCGATCCCGGCGGTGACCCCGGCCCGGTGCACGTTCACAACCTCACGCGCGAACGGCTGGCGGGTGCACCGCGCTTCGAGGACATCTCCTCCGAGCTTGCGGAGATTCTCGACGGCGGGACCGTCGTCGCCCACAACGCGTCGTTCGATTACGGCTTTCTCGACGCCGAGTTCCGGCGGGCCGGAAAGACACTTCCGGTGCAGCAACGGCTGTGCACGCTCGCGCTGTCACGCCGCCTCGACCTCGACCTTCCGAACTATCGGCTCTCGACGCTTGCGGAGCACTGGCAGATCCAGCAGCTCCAGGCGCACGATGCGTACGACGACGCTCGTGTGCTGACCGAAATCTTCCTGCGCAGCGCCGGAATGGCGGAGACACTGCAACTTCCGCTGCCGGTCGTGAATTGCCGGAGCAGCAAGTCGGTGTATCCGCCATCGGTGACCCGGGTGCCCTGCCAGTGGAAGAACCCGGGCAAGCTTACGGACGCCGGTCTGGTGCAGGGCATGAAGGTCGTGATCAGCGGGTCGACCACCACGCCGCGGCTGACGCTCGCCGAGCGCCTCGCCGGAGCCGGGCTCGACGTCCTCAACCAGGTGAGCCGGCAGACCAGTGTGCTGGTGTGCAACGACCCCGTCGTGCAGACCGCCAAGGTGCGCAAGGCAATGGCCGAAGGCATTCCCGTCATCAGCGAGCGACACCTCGACGACCTTCTCGCCCGGGTCGCGCCCGGCGAGCCCAAGGTCGCCACCGTCATCGATGTCGTGCCGCAGGCACAGATCCCGGTGGAGACTCCGCAGGTCGTCACCGCCCCCGCCCCCGATGACAACGCGCCGGCACAGGGCTGGGCACTGCAGGGCCACAAGCCCAAGCTGTGGTCGGGCCGAAAAGTACTGTTGCTGGGCGGAACCCATCTCGAAGCGGTGATGATGCGGTCACGCATCGCGCAACTCGGTGCCAGGCCCGCCCTGAACTTCACGGCCGCGGTCACCGACGCGCTGGTCCTCGGCGGCGGCGAAAGCGACAAGCGGATGCCCCGGGTGCTGCAACGCGCGCTGCCCGTCCTCACCCCGACGACGTCAACGCCGCGGTGGAGGAGGGTGTGATCCCACCGCACATGCGGACCGAATCCCGAATGACGGCGCCGGTGCTGTCGCTCGGCGAGGTGACCGACCTGTCAGCGAACATCACGTCCTGGTCGGTCAACATCGCGTGGAAAGCCGAAGCTGTCGACGACGAGTTCGACATCGACATCGTCGCGTTCCTGCTCGGTTCCGACGAAAAGGTCGACACCGATGATGATTTCGTCTTCTACAACAACCCGCTGTTCGACGACGGGGTGGTCGAACTGACCATCGACGGCAGCAGCGAGCAGTGCGTCCGCGTCGACCTCGCGTCGCTGCCCGCCGAGTGCGAGCGCATCGCCATCGCGGCGGCCATCGACGGCGACCGTACCTTCGGTGACCTCGGCGCCGTCTCCGTCAGCGTCGACAGCGACGAAGGCACTGCCGCGACCTTCGTCCTCGACGCCGGGACCACCGAACGCACGATGGTGCTCACCGAGATCTACCGCCGGGCAGGCAAGTGGCGTCTGCGGGCGGTGGGGCAGGGCTACGACGACGGCCTTGCGGCACTTGCGGTGCGGTACGGGGTCGACGTCGATGCCTGATCGGGTACTGACTCCGAGAGACCTGCGATGAGCATTCGCATTCCCCAGGAGCCCAGGTTCGCGCACGTCACGGAAGAAGTGGTGTGGCGGGCGCTGATCGACCAGCTCGGGCCGAACGACCTCGTGGTCGCGAACCAGCGCGTCACCGACCACTACAAGGACCACGAAATCGATTTCGTCGTGGCGCTCGAGGGCTACGGTGTCGTCTGCCTCGAGGTCAAGGGCGGCGAGATCTGGCACGAGAACGACACCTGGTACCAGCGTCGCCCCGATGGGCCGGCCCCTATCGATCCGGTGGGTCAGGTGCGAGGGGCGATGTACGCGTTGCGTCGCTACGTGGAGAACGATCCGAGGCGAACCAGCGCATCCGGCCGCGCACGCTGGGACCACGTCGTCGTGTTCCCCAACAGTTCCGTGTCTGCCGATTTCGGGCGCCCGGAGTGTCCACGCTGGAAGGTCGTCGATCGCGAGGATCTGAAGGGCATCGTTTCCAAACTGAGGCGGGTGCTCTTCGAACAACATGTCGCGCGGACCGGTATCGACGCCGAGTCGATTCTCGACCTGGCAGAGGTGCTGTCGGGACGAGGGCTCCCGCAACGTGACGTCGTCGCCCGCGCGCTCGAGAACGAGGACGCCGGTAACCTGCTCACCGAGCAGCAAGCCGCGATACTCGACGCGGTGCGTCTTCTTCCACGCGTAGAGATTCGCGGGGGAGCAGGAAGCGGAAAGACGTTTCTGGCCATCGAGAAAGCGAGCAGGCTTACCAAGGAGGGCAAGCGCGTCGCGCTGATCTGCTATTCGCACGGGCTTGCGTCCTACCTCGAACGGGTCACGAGAGCGCTGCCCCGCAAACAGCGCCCCGCGTATGTCGGTGAATTCCACGAACTGGGCACCCGCTGGGGTGCACCCGAAGGTCCTCCGGAGAGTCTGCGTACCGAGGAGACCGTGAACTTCTGGGAGCACGTACTCCCGGCCCGCATGGCCGAACTCGCTGCCGAACTTCCGTACGGTCACCGTTTCGACGCCGTCGTCGTCGACGAAGCCCAGGACTTCGCCGACGACTGGTGGCGGCCGGTACTCGCGATGTTGAAAGACGAGGACGCCGGCGAACTGTACGTGTTCAGCGACGAAGGCCAACGCGTATTCGATCGCGAAGGTGTTCCCCCGGTCTCCCTGGTTCCGCTGGTGCTCGACCGGAACATGCGCAACACCAAGCAGATCGCCGGATCGTTCACCCCGCTCGTCGGCCAGCGAATGCGTTTGCTCGGCGGCGACGGTCCCGAGGTCACCTTCGTTCCGTGCGCACCGGAAGATGCGCTCGATCGCGCCGACGACGCGATCGAGATGTTGCTCGAAAGCGGTTGGCGTCCCGAAGATGTCGCACTCCTCGCTACCGGCAGTCGTCATCCGGAGCAGGTCGAGCGGCAGCAAGCCGGGCCTCAGGCGTACTGGGAGAGTTTCTGGGACAGCGACCAGGTGTTCTACGGTCACGTCCTGGGATTCAAAGGACTCGAGCGTCGGGCCGTCGTGCTTGCCGTCAACGAATCACGTCCCCAGGAGCGATCGCGGGAACGATTGTATGTGGGGCTGTCCCGGGCCCGTGACCAGTTGATCGTGTGTGGGGACCCGACATTCCTACGGACGGTCGGTGGAGGGGAGTTGCTGAAACGGCTGGGCGGGGTGTGATATCCGCGCGCGGGCGTTCTGCGGGCAGCCTTCGGAGAAACACGTTTGTCGGCCGGAAGATGTCCCCGGTCGTGAGATAACTGACGTCGTATTCGGATGTGAAAACGATCTCGCCACAAGATGTGTAACAAAGGGGCGTCCGGTCCGATACGTAGTCGTATCGCTTCCCACGACTTTGGAGTCTGCAGAATGAACCGTCTTCTTTTCGGTGCAGCAATGGCGGTAATTCTGGTGGGGAGCGTGTCGGCGTGTGGAGCCGAATCGGACTCGCCTGCGGAGATGCTGCCCTCCTCCGGCGCGGTCGCGTCGTCGACGACGACGACCAGCACCGTCGCGGAGACCACGACTGTGAAGCCTTTGCCTGCAACGACTTCGAGCACTCCGGAGCAGACGCTCCCGCCCGCCGAAGCCGAGCCCGCCCCGGCCACGGCTGTGCCGGCCGCTGCGCCCGAGGTGACGTCGGTTCCGATGCCGCCGGTCGTATGCATGGATCTGCAGTCGGCGCAGAACCTCATTCAGGAACTCGGTGTGTTCTATTCACGCAGCGTCGATGCCACCGGCAAGGGGCGCAAACAGGTGCTCGACGCGAATTGGATCGTGGTCGGCCAGACGCCGGGCGTCGGAGTTCCGATCGGTGAAGGGGATGCGGTTCTCTCGGTCGTGAAGATCGGTGAACCGAACCCCTGCTGACACGCGCGTCGTAGCCGGAACGGCGTGGTGGACACGGTCTGCTCGCCAATTCGCGAGACCCCTGTAACGCGGTCGCTCCTTACCCCGATTGACCCTTCGACATCATCGAAGATGATCTTCATCGTTGAGTGCGCGGTAGCGCCTGATCCGCTCTTCGACGACTGTACGAACCAGTTTAGGAAGTGGAGCGTTTCGTGGTTGCTGCGCAGGAAACCAATCTTCAGAAGATTCTCGAGGGTACTTCCCAGTACCTCGTCCCGCTCTACCAGCGTCCCTACCAATGGGGTCCGGAAAACTTCAAAGAATTGTGGCGTGATGTCACCCAGCTCGCCGAGGATCGTATTGACGACGTCGAGGCCACGCACTTCATCGGCTCACTGGTTTTGGCGCCAATTCCCGGTAGCGTCGCAGGTTCGATTACCCGATATTTGGTCGTCGACGGGCAGCAGCGTCTGACCACTCTGACACTTTTGCTTGCGGCTGTACGTGATCACTTGCTGGAGCAGGGGAGTGCAACCCGTCGGGACACCGATCGCATCCACAATCAGCTGCTCACCAACCAATACGAAGACGACCCGTACCGGCTCAAGCTGCTGCCGACGCAAGCTGATCGAGAGTCCTACGCTGCCGTTGTCGACTCGCTTCCCACGGCAGGTAGCGATGATAACGTCGGCGCCGCCTATCGCTTCTTTCGTGCACGTCTTGCGGAGCCGATCGATCCGGACATGCCTGTCGATGCTGTGCAGATCGCACAGGCGGTCACGACGGGATTGTCGGTGGTGTCGATCAGTACGCATCCGGGCGACAATGTCCATCGGATCTTCCAGTCGCTGAACAATACCGGGCTCAAGCTGACCCAGGGCGATCTGCTCCGAAACTACTTGTTCATGCGTCTCCCGACACGCAGCGACGAGGTTTACCGAACCCACTGGTTGCCGCTCCAGAACGCCTTGGAGGACAACGAGCGAATCGAGACTTTGTTCTGGCTTGATCTGCTACATACCAAGCCCCAGGTCAAACAGACTCAGACGTTCGCCGGCCAGCAGAGTCGGCTCGAGAAGCTTGCGACCGAGGATGAGATCGTTGGGGAGATCGAGCGTATCGCTGGTCTCGGTCGTCTCTACCGGCTGATGCTGCATCCCCTGGAGGAGGCTGACTCCGCCGTGCGGGAACGGCTTGTGCACCTATCCGAATGGGACTCGATCACGCCAGCGCCGTTGATATTGCATCTACTGGTGCTCCGAGACCGCGGAGACGCAACGTCCGAACAGGTCGCTCGAGCATTGTTGTACATCGAGTCGCTGTTGGTGCGTCGGTTCCTGGTCGGGCGCGCTACGACTGGTTTGAATCGTGTGTTCCCCGCTGCGGTTCAGGAATTGGATGCGGATCTCCCGGTAGATGAAGCGCTCCATCGGTACCTTTCGGAGGGGCGTAAGCACTACGCGACAGACGATAGGCTTGTAGATGCCATCCTGAGCTCTCCGCTGTATACGACGGGTCGTGCGGCCCAGCGAAAAACAGTCATGGTGTGGATCGAGCGCCTCTTTGCGACAAGGGAGCACGTTGATTCACGGTCGTTGACTATTGAACATGTAATGCCGCAGACTCTTTCGCCCTCATGGCGGCGAGAATTGGCTGCGGCTTATGGTGACGAGAAGGTTGACACTCTCCACGACCAGCTCGTGCACACGCTCGGGAACCTCACACTCACCGGCTACAACGAGAGTCTCAGCAACCACGACTTCGGGCGCAAGCGCGAAATTTTGCAGGCAAGCAGTATTCGCATGAACCAGGAGATAGCGGTCTATAAAGCCTGGGGTCCCAACGAGATCGAAGAGCGAGGACGTTCCCTCTCCGAGCGCATCATCGCGGCATGGCCCGGTCCCGCTGACGCAACGCGCACGACCGGTGATGACAACCCTTTGTGGGCATCACTGAATCGATTGCTGACCCTGCTGCCAGCTGGCCGCTGGACCACCTACGGTGACCTTGCGAGGGTACTAGGCACCGCGGCGCAGCCGATCGGTAATCGCTTGGCGAACGCTCCGGCACCTAACGCGCACCGCGTACTTAATGCGCAGGGCGAGATCTCGGCGGCATTCCGTTGGTTGGAACCCCACCGCACCGATGAGCCCCGCGAGATCCTTGCAGAAGAGGGTGTGCGGTTTAGCGGTAACCGAGCGGACTCGGGACAGCGACTGACGGTTGCGGACCTCGAGCAATTGCGCGTCGAAGTCGAGGAAGACACCGATCCCGCGGAGTGATCCGGGTTCTTCGACATTGGGGCGGTTACGCCGCCCCAATGTCGACGACTGAGATCGTCCCGAACGGCCGAAGGTCTAGCACGCGAGTTAGGGCTCGGTAATCTCTCACGAGAAGCTGAATAGCTGTGGTCGTAGGCGGGGACGCATCTATCTTGTCCTCGGGGTATCCGGGGCCGACGAGCACGTCGCACAACTCCTGGGTTCCGGCTGCTGCCGCGCTCGTCGAAATTTGAACACGCGTCGCCTTCAGCCTGGAGGGGCGCCTATAGTCCGGCATGTCGCGGTTGTGACTGGATTAAGACGGCGACGCTCACAGCACCGTCGCTGGCGGGTTCGGGTCCGGCGCGTGGCTGGTCATCGGCAGCGGGGTGAGGGCCAGAGTTGAGTTGTCTTGATCGCGGCGTCGCGCTTCCGGAGACCGCGACTGCCATGTGCCCTGAGGGTCTTCTGCACGGACCGAGCGAGTTATGGCGACGGAATTCGATGGATGTGTGCGGGCTGAGGTGGGACCGGACGCGGACCCGGCGGAAGCAGTTTCTAAGGTGGTGGGGTCCGTTGCCGTCGGCGGGTGGAAGCAGGGTGTGGAGTGGACGTCGCGTCGAGGGACAACGATCCCGAACTGAGGGACCGCGTGCAACGCCTGCTTGCCTTCATGGCAGAGCTCGTCAAAGCCCGCAGCGCACCGGTCCGCATCGTCGACAAGCACCGTGCCGTGATGTCCCTCGAGGAGGGAAACATCAGGGCCGGTCTGAAGGCGCACGCCGGATCGGGTGAGGTGTTCCTGCGCGCGCGTCGTGCTCAACTCGAAGACCCGCCACGCCCTTCCGGTGAGTTCGCGACGTACGTTCGCGGAGACATCGGCGACTCCGACGTCGAACCCGCACTCGACCCGACGGCCCCCGACACCGTGGCAGGCTTCGACGCCTGGCTTACGGGCTGGCGGACATGGGCGGCCGCCGACCGTGAACGACGAGCCGCATCGCATCTGTACACGTTCCTGCAGCGAACGATGCTGGACCTCGAAGACCAACCTGAATCGCTCGAACTCGTCGTCGCATCGGGTTTGCTGCACCTGTCCGAGCGGGTTGCGGGCGCGCGGGTTCGGACGCACCTGATCACGCAATCCGCCCTCATCGAGCGGCACGGCGACTCCGGCGACCTGGTGGTCCGGCTCGATCCCGGCGCCGGCCCGTCGTTGGAAGACGTTCAGATCCTCACCGGGCTGGAGGTGTTCGACCCGACGAGTGTCCGCGAACTGCACGACTCCCTTGTCACTCAGGTCGCCTCGCCCCTCGATCCCGCCGCCCGGGCGTTCTTGAAGAGCTGGGCCGAGCGTGCGCTCACCCTGCGCGTCGAGGTCGCCGAACGTGCGGAAGAAGCATCGTCGCCCGACGCATTCGTCACCCCGTCACCCGCACTCGTCCTGCGCAAGCGTGGTGCCCACGCACTCATCGAGTACTACAACCGCATGACCGAGGCCGCCGCCGACGAAGCTAACCCGGTACCGCTCGGTCTGGCGCAACTCGTGGAGGCGATCGAACCGGCGGACCGTGTCACATGGCTCGACCGCATCGGCACGCCCTCGGGTCTCTTCACCGGAGATCCGCTGCTTCCACTGCCCGCAAACGAGGAACAACGCGAGATCCTCGACCGGCTTTCCGGCGACAGCGGCGTCGTGATCGAAGGCCCACCGGGTACGGGCAAGACCCACACCATCGCCAACATCGTGTCCGCGTTGCTGGCGCGTGGCCAGCGGGTACTGGTCACCAGCGAGAAGGCACAGGCGCTACGTGTGCTGCGGGACAAGCTCCCGGACGAACTCCAGGACCTGTGTGTGGCGGTGACCGACCCGGTCGACGGCGGGTCTGTGGAACTCACCCGCAGCGTCAGCGAAATCGCCATCCGCAAAGCGCAATTCAACGCGCGGCGCGCGCAGGAACGCATCGACGAACTCACCACGCAACGCAACGATGCACTCGGCCGTCGAGCGACGCTGATGGAACAGATCCGGCAGGCGCGAGCCGAGGAAGCATCGGTCCATGCAGAGGTCGCTGCCGGCTACGAGGGGACGGTTGCCTCGATCGTCCGACGGGTCCGCGCACAACAACCCAAATACGAGTGGCTGCCCGCACCTCTCCTCACCGACACCCCGCCGCTGACGGTCGACGAGCTCGTCACCCTCCATGCGCTCCATCAGCGGTCGAGTGTCGAGCGTGCGCGACGCCGGCACCAACGCTTCCCGGAACTGTCCCTCCCCACCCAGAGGGAACTGCAGTACGCATGTGCTGCCGTCGCACAGGCATCGAACGGCGCTGCGAACGATGAGATGCAGGGGTTGCTGCGAATCCTCGAGGGTGCTTCCCTCGAAGCACTCGCCCACATCCGAGACCGGTGCGAGCAGTTGCAGGGCGCTCTGAAGGATGCAGATCGACTCGACCCTCGAATTCGCCGCGTCGCCGACGACGTGCTGTCGGGCAGAGCTCAGCATCTGTGGGGAAAGACCGCCGAACTCGCAGGCCTCGTGCAGGACGCGCAAGAGGCCGACCGGATCGTCGGTGCCAGTTCGGTCGAGGTGCCGGTGGTGGGACGGCTCGCCTTCGAGGCCTACGACGCGCTCGCCCGCAAGCTGGAGGCGGGCGAAACGTGGCGCAGTGGATTCGCTCGGTTCCTGAGAAGCGACGAACAATCAGCCGTCGAGGCGATCGGTGAGCCGGCGACCGTTGACGGCGTCGCGGCTACCACCGCCCACACGGTGCGCATCGTCGCCGAACACCTCCGTGTGCTCGAGGCGATCCGGGTGGCGGGGGTCGTCCTCCGCGATCTGGGTATCGACATCCAACTCGACGAGTCGCGCAGCCGTGCCGTCGGCACCCTCGCCTTCATCGACCGAGACCGCGTCATCATCGACGGTCTCGTGGCACGGGTGCGCGACGTCGAGTCGGCGTTGCGTGAGGTCCACCCCGGTGCGCCGCGGATCGCGAGTGTCGAGCAGGCGCGGTCCATCGCGGAGTCGGCACGGGCCATCGCCGCGACGGGCACTGCGGAAGCAAGCAAGAACTGGCTCGAATCCATCGGAATGTATGTGCGGGGCCAGACTGCCGGCGGAGCGTCGCCCGAAGGACGCGCGCTCGCACGAGCCTTCCACGAAGCGGACTTCGACGCGATCAATGCGGCGCTCGACGCGTGGGACCGTGCGGTCGGTGAACAACGCGAGGAGCTGGAACTCGTATCGCTGCAGGCGCGTTTGACGACCGCTGCACCGGCACTCGCGCAGACGCTCGGAGACAACCCGTTGAGCTTGGCATGGCCGGTTCGTCTCGCCCACATCGAGGATGCGTGGGCGTGGCGACGCGCCGACGACTGGGTGCGTCGCTTCCACGAACGCGGCGACGACGGGCAGTTCGAACGTGAACTCGACGCAGTCGAGAAGAACATCACGCGGCTCACGACGCAACTCGTCGAAGAGAAGGCGTGGAGTGCGTGTCTCGCCCGCACGACTGCCGAGCAGGTCCAGGCACTCCATTCGTACCGCGACCACGTCGCGAGCATCGGTAAAGGAACCGGGCGGTACGCGGAGCGCTATCGGGCAGCGGCGCGCGAGGCCATGCAGGTCGCGCAGGGTGCGGTGCCGGCGTGGGTGATGCCCTTGCAGCAGGTTCTCGCTTCGGTTCCACCCGAACAGAATTCGTTCGACGTCGTCATCGTCGACGAATCGAGCCAGGTCGACATCAGCAGTCTGTTCCTGCTGTGGCTGGCGCCGCGTGTGATCGTCGTCGGCGACGACAAGCAGTGTGCACCCAGCGCGGTGTCGCTGGGTGCACTCGACGGCGTCTTCACCCGTCTCGATTCGTACCTGCCCGACATTCCGAATTACCTGCGCGACAGCTTCACTCCGCGGTCGAGTCTGTTCTCCTTGCTGCGGTCACGGTTCGGCAGCATCATCCGGCTGCGGGAACACTTCCGGTCGATGCCGGAGATCATCGCGTGGTCCAGCGAACAGTTCTATGCCGACGATCCGCTGGTTCCCCTGCGGCAGTACGGGTCCGATCGTCTACCACCACTGCGCACCACGTACGTCGAGAGTGGTGCCGTCACGGGACAGAACTCCACGTTGGCGAACCACGCCGAGGCCCATGCCCTCGTCGACACCCTCGTGCAGTGCGTCCAGGACCCCGCCTACGACGGCAAGACGTTCGGCGTGGTCGTTCTGCAGGGACAGTCGCAAGTCGACGTCATCCAGAACGAACTGCTCGACCGTCTCACCCCGGCCCAGTGGGAGGAACGCAGGCTGCGCGTCGGCACGCCCCCAGACTTCCAGGGCGACGAGCGGAGTGTGGTCTTCCTGTCGATGGTCGTGGCACCCGACCAGAACATCGCGGCCATGACACGGACCGAATACCAGCGACGGTTCAACGTCGCCGCGTCGCGTGCTCAGGACCAACTGTGGCTGTTCCATTCGCGGACGCTCGACACGCTGCGACGCACCGACCTCCGGTATTCGCTGCTCTCCCATATGCAGTCGACGTCGACGATGCCCGCCGCACCCATGCCGGACGGAGTGACGCGCGACGAGCGACACGAGGCGTTCGACAGTCTCTTCCAGCAGGAAGTGTTCCTCGACATCGTCGCCCGGGGATATCACGTGAACCCGCGGGTCGAGGTGGACGGCCACTTCATCGATCTGGTGGTGACCGGTGCAGCGGGGAAGCTGGCGGTCGCGTGTGACGACGAGCGGTGGCATACGATTCCCGACCGGCAGCGCGCTGATCTGGAGCGGGAGCGGGAGCTGTATCGGAGTGGGTGGAAGTTCTGGCGGGTACGCGAATCGGAGTACTACCTCGACCCGGTCGCGGCAATGGCGGAGTTGTGGGGCGTGCTCGAGCGGCGTGGTATCGCGCCGTAGCCGTCTGTGTACGCCGCGCGAAGTGATCGGCGGAAATCCCCGCACTGCACGTACCGCTCGGCGAGCTGGATGAGTTCGTCCGGCCGCCCGCGAAATTCGGGCACCTCTATCCTCTACCGCAACCCCTGACCGGTATAGGTCGAGGGCGGAGGACAAGCCTCTGTAGGTAGAACCGGCTGTCCAGCCTGCTCAGGCGGAGAAACCACTCGTTGCTCATGCGGCTAGCAACTGGCACGAGGGCGCGAAGACCAAAGGCCAAATCGCTACTCGTACAGAGCGCTTCCGCCCCGCCAGTCATGATCGTCATCGGTTGGGGAGCCTAGGAACTCTTCGGGGTGCTGACCGAACGATGCGGTCCCCCAGCCCAAAGAGCTTTGATGCGTGAAACGCACGTCTTGGACGCTAGTGGGAGGCCCGAACGTGGTGGTGTTGCCATCGTCGGACGGTGTCCTTCTGTTTCGCTTAGTTTGTTTGCCGAGCTGTTTGCCCTTCACCCGTCTGCGGGGACGCGAAGGTCGTTCGCCCTTGTACTCTCGGTGATGGAAGGTGTGCAGCTTGGGTAGGGAAAGGCGAGAACGCTCGCCACTTGTTATAACCCCAAGTTGTGCACGCAACGCGCCGTCCAAGTTGCCTGCACATTTCTTGCAGGCGTTCAGCCGGCTTCGGTGAGCTTTCTCAGCAGGACACCAGTATCGGATGGGGTACGTCTCGCTGCAGTACGGAGTCGTGTGGAAGCGGTCCGGCCGCAGTTCCACGTATACCGGTTGGGACAGGGGCGATTCGGTGTGGGGTCCGCTTCTTTCGGCACGCGCGCCTCCCCGACTTGCGGACCTTCCTTTAGATCTCGTCGCAATTATCGGCGTATTAGACGGGTCGTTGGAGCGCGGTCGCGCCGGCCTCGGTCGTGCTCGGGGAGGGACGGAGGGCGACGCGTTCGATCTGGTTTGCACATGATCCGGCGACGTGGAAGATCCCGTGGCGGGCGGGCGTACGGGTTGCGCAACGCTTGGGCTTGGATCTTTGTGATTGGCTGAAAGGGAACGGCGACCGGCTGCGGTTCCGCTAACATCAGCAACGGCTTGATCCAATCGGCTCCGATAGCCGAAGCTGAACTCGTTGTAGCTGTCCCCCAAATTGTGAAAAGCGCACGCGATCGCAATGCACTCCTCTTTGGTCGACCTTTCCAGTACGTGGATTGCGAAGGTGGACGGTGTTCTGACGCCGACGTCCGACTCGAACTCATAGATCCGAAGCGACCATGAGTTTCCTGTATGGCGGACGGTAAACCGATAGCTTCCCGAATCAGCGCTCACGCCCTGGCTTGGAAAGCGTCCTTCTTGGAATCGCAGCGCGCTTGACAGCCTGGGCGGCAGGGTTGGTGCAGTACGACGGGATGAGCGGCGTTTGCGGGACACCAACACTCCTAACAAGATCGTCGCGCCGTGAGAAATCACTTGGAGACAGGTACTAGGCAGGCTGATGCAACGCTACTACAGAGTCGCCATCAGGAGGAAGAGGAATTCGAGTCGCGACGGTGCGATCGCGCCATCGGGTATTAACCAGGCGTCGCAGGTGGTAGCGCTGCTGCAGTCCTCTGATGCACGGGGAAGTCTGCCGCAGAGGACACTTCGCTGTCGTCCGAACGAATGAAATTGTGTTCGACGTGGTATTGCTGAAAGCGCGGTCCCGTGAATGTGCCCATTTGCCCGTAACGCCAGCGCCACCATTCCAGGTATAACCAACTGCTGATGGCAGCCTTGTGAGGGATGCGCGTAGCTCTGTGTGTTCTTCGGACACTGTGACGGCAACGAGCAGGGATCAGTGCCGCTTCCAGATCGGTTGTGCCGATCCCGGAGACAATGTAGCCCCGCCGGACCGCTGACGGCTCGCAGTTCCATGGAACCCGTTCGATAGGCTCGTCGATGAATTGTGGCGGGGCGAAACGAGGAGGCGAATGTATGGAGGTGGCAAAGCGCTACTCGTCGATGGTGGTCTGCGCGGGAGCCGGGGGCTTGGCGCTGGGATTGGAGAAGGCAGGTTTCGATCCGGTACTGCTCTTGGACAATCGAAAAGAAGCCTGTGAAACCCTGCGCACGAATCGGCCGGACTGGAACGTACTTCATATGGACCTTCAGGATTTCGATCCGATGGATCAAGGGACTCCCGAAGTCGACCTCCTGGCTGCCGGACTTCCGAGGTTGCGGGGATCCGCAGCTGCCGCCCGAGATCTGGACCCGGACAAAGACTTCGAACTGGTCAAAGCCGCAGTGTGGCTTACGCACGCTGTCCGTCCGCGTGCGGTGCTGCTCGACAATGTTCCGGACTTTGTAACTTCTGCTGTATACGCCGAACTTCGTTCGTTCGTACAGGCGGAGCTAGAGCACCTCGGCTACCGTCTCGGTTGGTACGTCGTCAACGCTGTGGACTATGGCGTGGCGCAACTCCGGAAGCATGGGATCCTTGTTGCTCTGCAGCGATCCGCCTTTGATCAATTCGCGATCCCTCCGAGCATCGTGCCGCGTCGCACGGTGGGTGAGGTCTTGCGAGAGTCCATGCGTATGGGTGGGTGGAGCCGTGCCGATGAGTGGGCTGCACTGGCGAACAGGCCGGCCCCGACGTTGGTGGGCGGGTCCTGGGACCGGGGTGGCGCCGACCTCGGCCCGACTGGTACCAAGCGATCTTGGGAAGAGATGGGGGTCGATGGAGGGACGATCTCGGACGCGGTGCCAGGTGTTGACTTCGCGTGGAACCCGTCCGGCGATCGCTCGGAGAGGGTGCGTCTGACTGTTGCACAGGCGGCCATTTTGCAAGGATTCCCTGAGGAGTGGTATGTGGCGGGTCGGAAGACTGCCATGTACAGGCAGATTGCGAACGCCATGCCGCCCCCGCTCGCGCAGGCACTGGGAACTGCCCTGGTCGATGCGATCGGGTAGCACGGTGAGTCTGTACTGTTCAGGGCCCCTCCACGACGAAGCTGTCGTCACCAAGTAATAAGCTCCAGGACCATGGCCACCGGTAAGCCCTCACTTGAGACGAAGCATCGCAGCGTCGTCGACCTGTTCGCAGGTCCTGGTGGTCTCGATGTTGCTGCCCATTGGCTGGGCATACCTGTGCATGGAATCGAGTGGGACACCGATGCGTGTGCAACTCGGAAGGCTGCCGGTCTCTCAACAGATCAAGAGGATGTTCGAGCCGTCGGTCCGGAGCACTTTCAGGATGCAACTGTCCTCGTGGGTGGGCCGCCATGTCAGACGTTCACACTCGCAGGTGGGGGTGCCGGACGCCGCGCACTCGATCGAGTCCTGCACTTTGTGAAGCAGATGGCGGCGGGAGTTGATGTCACGGACGCCGTCGCCGCGCTTGACGACGAACGGACGGGCCTGGTCCTCGAACCATTGCGTTGGATCATCCAAGCGACCGAACTCGGTCTCCCTTATGACGCAGTTATTTTGGAGCAGGTTCCTGCGGTCCTTCCGGTCTGGCAGGCCATGGGTGAGGCACTTGCCGGTCTCGGTTATCAAATCGACTGTGGAGTTCTGCGTACGGAGCAGTACGGAGTGCCTCAAACCAGGCGACGTGCAATTCTCGTTGCTCACCGTCATCGCACTCCGTCGCTCCCCGCGCCGACTCACCGGGCGTACCGGAAGGGTGTGCCACGGACAGAAGGTGATCCGACCCTGCTTCCGTGGGTGACAATGGAGGACGTCCTCGAGCGGGACGGTGATTTTGTTGTCGTTTCCAACTACGGCTCGGGCGGCGACCCGCGTGCCCGTGGGCGACGAACTTCCGACGAGCCTGCAGCGACTGTTACCGGAAAGGTGAGCCGTAACAGGGTTATCGGACTCGATGGTGGAGAGCTTCCGCGTTTCACTCAGTCGGAGGCGGGCCGGCTGCAGACGTTCCCGGAGGACTACCCGTGGGCCGGCAACGGCATAGCCCAACAGATCGGAAATGCGATTCCGCCACGGTTAGGGGCGCACGTTCTAGCAGCGGCTCTCGGCCTGAGTGTCGACGAAGGCTTCTTCGAGACAGCACTGAAGAAACCCTGGCGCGAAAGTCGCCGGGGACTGCTGTGAAGTATAAGGCGGCGCGGAGCGACTGCCTCTAAACCGTATCGATGTTCTCATTCGAGGAATGGCGTGATCGCTTCCGTTTGGGGGCATCCGCGAGCATCTGACCGAACATAGAGGCAAGGGTCTCGATTGAGGTTTCCGGAACACGTCCATCGGAAGGGCCGTCCGGCAAAATCTCCCACAACACCGGAGCCATGATCTGAGAATCGGTGATCCACTCGATCGTGGCTTCATCGTCGATCGGCGCGTCGGGTGCAAGAACGTCATACACGAGAGTGCTACCAGCGGCGTTGATGGCGGATGAAAGTGCATTGACCTGGTCGCCGAGGCGAGGTGTATCTTCCGTTATGAGGTTTCGGAGCACACGAAGGACAGCCTGTGCAGTAGGTCTGTGGTCGATGATATCCAGACGCATGGTCGTATTCAGCACGTCCTGCACTGTGCATGCCAGCTCAACTGGTCGGTAATCATCGCTGTTTCTGAAAAGTTCCGCGGCCCACCACAGTCTCGAAAATGCCTGTGTGTAATGAGGTCCGGTAAAGCGTGCGGACTGGACGAGGCCCGCATTCTTGTGGCGCCACACGACGTAGTCGGGCGCGACGATAAACGCCAGGTGGTTCCACATCTCGTCATCTGCAGCCTCACTGCGCGACATTCGTAACGTGGCATGCAGTCGCGGCGCGAGCCATCCGTCCGCGGTTGCGGGCCTCTCGTCGAAACGTTCCATCGCTTCGACAAGGAGATCGCGTACCGGCCCGACACGCCAGCGCGCGTCGGTCTCGTCCTTCTGTACTGCGGACTTCAGCAGAGTCGCTGTCGGTGGCGCTTCGTCACCGGTCTGAATTCCGCGGCTGAGGTGCTTCGTTACCACGGCGCTCGGGAGTTGCCCGAGAACCTTCGGGATTTCGTGGGCGGCGGCCATCATTCGCCCTTCTGGTGTGCAGAGCGCACCGCGGTCATAAACTTCCGAGTTAGTTGACTGCGACGTCCAGCCGCGTACTGGATACGTGTCTGTATCTCAGACCATCCGATGCCGTCGGCTCGTCGTCGTGCGATCTCATACAACGCGTCGGCGGGCTGGCGGTCCGGGATCACATCGGGAAGCATCGTTCGCAATACCGATTCACGCCAGCCATCCGGCATCAAAGGAGTGCCGTCCTCGTCGACTTCGAGCCCGCTGACAGCGGAATGGAACATCGCGGTCCAAGCGTCCTGCGCGATCTGACTAGCGGCAAGGTCTCGTACCAGCCGTTCCTCGGCCGAGCCGGCAGAGCCGTTGAGGATATCGACCAGACCTTCGACTGCCGTGGTGTTCAGGTACACGCGTGGTATGTCGCCGGAAGTATCGACGATCCACGGAGAATCCTTGAACTCCCGAAGCCACTCGGGGCCATCGCGGAAGTCTTCGTCGACGATGTCCACGTCGCGTTGGCGCATCGGGTTGGAGGCGGCGACATCGACGAACCAATCACGTTCGGTTCCGCCTATCACTCTCCCCGGGACCCCACCGATCGTCGCGGTCACCACCAGGGACAAGCTGGCTCGCCTTGCGTAGCGGCGACGCGACATTTCGAGCGTGCCGGCCCAGGTCCCGTCTCTTCCACGAACGAGCCGGCGTGTGGTCTGTGCGTTTGTTGCCTTCTCGGTCAATGCTGCGAGACACACGACGTCAGTCCATTCGCCGTCAGAGATCTCTCGATCCGGCAGTGTGGCCTTCAGATCGAATCGCGCGGTTTCCCAGACGGCCCGTCCAGATTCATGAAGCGCCACTGCATGTTCGGTAGGTGACACCATCGAGTACGGAAGCGGGTGACCGTCCACAGTCACCGCAGCGATTTTGAGATCGACGTCCCCGAGGAGGGTTGGATAGGAGTAGACCGGTCTCACGACACACCTCCCCGTGCTTTCGGCACCTCGACGACCAAACGTGCAAAGGCGCCTCGGACCGGATGGCTGGCTGGATCGGTCACCGCGGCGAATGTTGCTTGTCGTACCCCAGCATCGATAGCAAGGTTCGCGCCATCGACCGTGCACCCTTCGAGCGCTGTCAACTCACTCCACCGAACAGTTGGGCGACCGCCGGAGCGCACATCAAACTTTGCGACAGGCGTGAGAATCCAGGGATTCTCGGAGTCGGGAAGCTTGATGTCGACCGTGACGTTCCACGCTCCGGAGCCGTCGACACCGCCTTGAACATTGCGCACAGACGGGGCGCCGGAAACCCCCCGTGCACGTACTCCTGTCGTCCCCTCGAACTGCAGTAGATCTCGCAGCGCTTTTGGACCCCGGTTCCGTTCGACTTCTCGTCGACCGACGACATTACGCACCGCTTTGTCGATCTCGGAACGGAACTCGCGGAGCCGTGTCAGCGCGCCCTTTTCATAGGACGAAGTGAGTTCTTCTGTGCGGTCCCACTTGTCGTGTTCCGGAGGCTCGGACGCACGAAGGAAAGCTTCGGCCGCTGACGTGGATTCATCCTCCTGCCCGGTCGCGTGGCCGGCGAGCAGAACAGCCTGGAAGGGTGGGGTGCCCAAAGGAACCTCCCGGGGCCTGTGCTCGACGATCGTCATTCGGTTGCCCCGCATGCAGATCACTCGGTTGGTAACAGCAGCTGTGTCCGCCGCGGGGGTCACCAACAGGACGGCTTCGTGCAGAAGACCTTTGCCGAGTCCCCGTCCTTCGCCTCGTCGCGGCGTGACGACGAGTGGGACGTCGACGCGCGCGACCTGCTCCGCCGCAGTCAGCTCGCTTACCGTCTCGTTGTCGAAATATGCGCGTAGGGCACGACTCAACGCAGGATGGTGGTCATGGGGATCGACCCGCTGTTCCCTGACGACGACTTCGTCATTGCGGAGGGCGGTCACACGTGCATCGAGCAGGGGCACTGCCGTTTCCCCGCCTACCATCGCGGCCCAAAAACCGTCTGCAAGTGCGCGGACGAGCTTCTCGTGCATCTCCTCCAAGGTTTCGGCATCTCCCGATGCATCATGCGCGCCCACTATCAGGAATGACGTGCCAGGTTCCGTACTATCTCTTGCGAGGCGCAGATCTCGGACGGTTGGTTCGTCTGCCCACCACGATCGTGAGACTCCACGGTGCTCGGGGTCGGACTCGGGTTCACCGAACCAGGCAGGACCCGCAAACGCAGAACCGTCGACCTGGTGCCAGGGAAGATCCAGGCGACCGATAACTCGACGCTCTGTGCGGCCCTCATGGGACTCCGACAGAGTGGAGTTGACAAGGACGAGACCGAACTTGCTGGTCGCCCATAGCGTTGCTTTACCGAGGCCGTATGAGCCACCTGCCTGTCGGCCAGCCTGCTTGTGGCTGTCGAGCTGTCGACGGATGACCGCTGCGAAGCGCCCGTCGCCGTACTCCGGACCGGTCAATCCGGCCGCGTTGAAATCGTCGATTCGAAGGAGCACGAGAGAACGGTCTTGATGAAGGTCATCGAGCGCAGCTCGAAGGCTACGCGCTACCTTCTGATCGGTGGACGCCGCACTCGTGAAATGCGCGGACAGCTCATCCCACTGAATGGCCGCCAGAAACGATGACAGGCTTTCGCCTGTGAGTTCTTGAAGGGTGAAGGAAACCCTAACGGGGTTGTCGGCGTCCCGTCGCTCATCAAGCGAGTTCTGGGTCGCTTCTCTTGCGAGGACCGAGAGGTCGGCGTTGAAGGCGAAAGCAGCTGCGTTTCCGTACTCACGACCACCGTCCGAATGAGCGGGGCGATGGTGCCACCGAAGGTCGCCGAGGGGGCGGTCATGGATCGGCCCGTTGTCGTCTTCCAGAGGGGATACTCCCAAGACGCTGGCTATTTTCTGTTTCATTTCGTTTCGGGGCTCGGATCGTCCACTGATCCACGCCGAGACTGCGGCATGTGTTACGCCTATCTGCTTGGCAAGTTGCGCTTGGTTGAAAGCCGACGTGCGGAGATGCCGCCCCAGCCATGGGCCGAAATCCTCTTGCGGCGAACTCATCGCAGTTATAACTCCTGGGGCGATCGAGGCACGTGGACGGTTGACTCTACCAAGCCGTAACCGATGCACTTCATGTCGTTCGAACGGATGACACGTGCTGTGGGACTCCGTGATCAAGATGTCGGTGGTTGCGTGCACAATGTCGGGCACGGGGGTGTCGGGGCACCCGGAGACAGACGCAGCTGAGACAGGGGAGGGCCGCACAACGAGAAGGACGCCGCACACGGTTGGACGTCCGGAGTTCACCTCCCAAAACAAATCTCGCTGCACAAACAGCCGACGGCTCGTCGGTTCCCCATTTCGTTTTCAAGGATGTACACATGACCAAAGCTGCGGACAGCACAGTACTGCAGAAGGTTGCCGAGCTCACCGAACTGGCTCTAGGCACATACGCTTTCAATCCCGCGCGCATCGAGGAAGACGCCAACGGTGAACGCAGGATCCATCAGGGTGGATATGGCGACCGGCAGGTCTTCGAGTTGGTCCAGAATGCCGCCGACGAACTGCGCGACGAGCACAAGGGTGGCCGCATCCACGTGATCCTCACCGAGGACATGTTGTACTGCGCCAACGAGGGATCGCCGATGACGGTCGAAGGCGCCGACACCATCCTGCGAATGGGTGTCTCCAAGAAGCGCGGGGGCCAGATCGGACGGTTCGGAGTCGGGGTCAAGTCCGTACTTTCGGTGACTCGGGCGCCGCAATTCTTCAGTACTACAGGATCATTCGGTTTCGACGCTGATTGGTCCGCTGAAGAGATCCTGCGTGCTGTCAATGCTGCCCGTGAGTCCAAGTCGCTGAGCGTGTTGAATTCCGTCGGAGACACTCCGGTGTTGAGAATGGCGCGGTCGCTGGACGTGGACATCGAGCGAGTGCGGGACACTGTGCTCGATTCGCTGCTCGGTTGGGCAAGCACAGTTGTTCGGTTACCGCTCATTCCGGGTGCAGCAGAACGGCTGTCTGCGGACATTCGATACGACAGCGCCCGGCACGTGACCAACCGAGAGTTTCCTCATCTTTTCCAGCTCTTTTCTCCGCAGGTGGGGACCGTGATCCTCGAGGATCGCAGCGTGATGCCGAAAGTCCGCCGAGAAATCACCTGTGTGCAGAAGGGTGACTTACGGACTATTCATCAGGCGCGAGGGGGAGCGAAGTCCTCCGCAGAGACATATCGAGTCTTCGGCATTCCTCATGTGGTCAGCGACGAGTCGCGTCAAGGAGCAGGGGAACTCCACGGTCGCGTCACGATAGATGTCTCTTGGGCAGTGCCGGAGTACTCTCGCGTACGCGACTCTCGCTATTTGACAGTTCCCACTGAGCGTGGCACGTTCTGGTCGTACTTTCCGACCAAGTATCCGATGCAGCTCAGCGGAGCGCTCAACGCGGCGTGGAAGACCAACGAGGATCGGCAGAATCTCCTCGCAGGAAGCGAGCTGAATACAGAACTGCTGAAGGTTGCGGCCAAACTCGTAGTCGGTTCGCTGGAAGAACTTTCACCGAAGGAGGACCCGGCCGCATATCTGCCCTTGCTGCCGGGACGCGCAAGGGAATCCGAGTCGCCCAACTGGGCGTGCAAGTTCCTGACTGAGAACATCTGGAATCTCACCGCCAGTAACCCATCGTTGCCGGATCAAAACGGTGTACTGCAGATTCCTAAATTGTTGCGAATCCACAGGGAGAAAATATCGGACGGAGCGCTCGAGCTCTGGCGCGCGTACGAGGGACGGCCCGTTGACTGGGTGCATCATTCGGTCGAGGGGCCTGGCTCGCGGCGCGGAAAGATGGTTCACATTCTCGACGCGGCATCACACAATAACCCCGCCTCGTTTCGGGAGTGGCTTGAAGCCCTCGTCGAAGACGGCACCGTCGATGCCTCGAAGGCTGCGATTCGAGTGCTGGCCTACTTGCTCGCCAAAGATCTGGATGGATCCAAAGCGGCTGAGGACGCCGCGGATGCCCGCCGTGCTCGGATCATCCTGACCGATGGGGGAAAACTCGTTGCACCCACTCCCGGCATGGTATTCCGGCGGTCCAGTGAAGACGGGCTGCGCGACGACCTGATCTATATCGATCAGCGGATCGCCGACGACGTCGAACTACTCCCGATGCTTGATCGCCTCGGTATTCGCGAGGCGGACACCGAAGGTCGATTCCACAGTGTCCTCGATCAGGGCTTCGAGGGGTATACGGCCGAGTCATGGTCGCGCTTTTGGGAGCTTCTCCACAAGGCAGGCGGAGCCAGTCAAGCCAGGGCGATCACAGCCAGGGTCAGAGACGTGTCTACGACATTGCACGCCCGTACCCTTACCGGCAAGTTCGAGCCGCTTCACGCATGTATGCTTCCCGGTCCGGTGGTACCTCCCGATGGATCCAGGGATGCAAAACTGGTGATCGACATGGAGTTTCATGCGAACGACCGCTCGATCTTGCGAGAGTTCGGGGTCGCGGACAGGCCGATGACCGGATTCAAGCCGGATGGCGACGGATGGTTCGCCTCGTACCGCGATGCGATGTATGAGGCGTATTGCGCATCCCTCCCGGCAACAACTCGGCCGGTAATGCCTCAGACTATGCGCCTGGACGGTGGCGCAACGGCGGGCCCGCTGCATCTTTTCAGGCATCTGTCTCCGGAAGGCCGTGCTGCGTTCCTCGCCGCGGTACCTGAAGAGGGTCTGGTCGAGAATTGGACGCGGCAAATCGGGAAGGCTTCGAACACCCGAGCACAGGTGATTTCACCCATACGATGGCTCTTCAAAGAGTTCGGATTTGTCAAGACCTCGCTGGGAACAGTGCGGGTGCAGGACGCGGTCGGTCCTCAACTGGCGGCGTATTCCGAGGTACTTCCTGTTGCCGAAATCAGCGTGGGCAGGGCGCAGCGCCTCCGGCTTCCCTGCCGAGTCGAAGATGTCGCATCAGGTCGCTGGCGTGCCCTTCTCGAGTCGGTGAAGTCCAGCACGGACGACCAGTTCGTCGGGCGATCCTATGCCTTGCTTATTCGGGTTGCCGTCGAACTTCTTCTCGGGGAGGACACCGTCCGTTGTCGGGTCGGCGACACTTGGGATCTATTACCCGACGGATCGATCGCAGTCGCGGTGACCCGCGACGAGTACGAGGAACTCATTCGTGAGAACCACCCCGCACTGCTCGTCGATTCCCCCGACGACGCGGAGCAGGTCGAGGTGATGATCAACGACTGGGGTATGAGACGCGTCACCGATGTCATCGAGAAGCGGATACGTTCCGTGCCGTCCGGCGATGCGACGGCGCTTGCCGACGAGTACCCGGTCCTTCGTCAGCGTCTCGGTTCTCGGGTCAACGGACTGATGATTCAACGTTGCGCTGAACTCGAAGAAGTGATCCGCACACCGAACGGCACTCGGCTCAGCGCGCTGTCCAGCGCACTCGACGACTCCACCGTGCTCGTTCCCGACACGGGTTCCTTCGAAGAAGCGCTCTATGCTGCCGACCGTGTATTCGGGTTCGGACTCGGTCAGCACGGCTGTCGGCAGGTCATCGAGGCGCATCGTCGGCAATTGGAGGACAAAGCCGTTCGGGCGCGCACAGACACAGTTCGGAAAGCAGGATCGATACCGGCCAAGTTGGCTGCAATGCTCGAAGAAGATCAGCTGCGCCAGGGGCTTCCTTCGGGCCTGGTGGAAAGCGAGTTCCATGAATCGGGTTGCGCGCCGGATGTGGACCGGTTGGCTGAGCTTGCTTACAACGCCCACGACGATGGGGTGTTGAAGGTTTATGCGAAAGAAATCAGCGCCCGAATTCCTGGCACACCGCATCGGTTCGACGGCGGTCCGGCGGCCCTGAAATTCATCACCGATCTGGGCTTTCCCGATTCCTTCGCCGGTGCCAGCACACCCACTCTTCCGGAACGTGAGGTTGCTCACGGGCCCACAGACTTCCCGGCACTGCACCCCTACCAGGAGGAAATTGCAACGAGATTCGTCGAGTTGCTCCAAAAGTCGACCCCCCAACGAGCAATGCTGAGTCTTCCCACGGGCGCCGGCAAGACACGTGTCGCTGCTGAAGGAGTCATCCGGTGGATTCGGGAGTCGGGAACACCTGCGGGCCCGATCCTGTGGATAGCTCAGACAGCGGAGCTTTGCGAACAGGCCGTCCAATCATGGAAGTTCGTATGGGAGAAGGTCGGTGCAGACCAACCTCTCGTGATCGACCGACTGTGGAGTGGAAACTCGTCGACACCTGTGACCGGACGTCCGCAACTTGTTGTCGCGACCGATGCGAAACTGGCCCAACATCTCCACACGGAACCGTACGCCTGGCTGAGGAAGGCATCGCTGGTGATCGTCGACGAGGCCCATGTTGCGATATCCAAGGAGTACACCAGAATTCTGGAGGCTCTCGAACTCACGCACCACCGCACAACCCGACACCTCGTGGGGCTCACGGCGACACCGTTCCGCAACGATACGGAGCTGACACGACGCCTCATTCAGCGCTTCGGTAATCGTCGGCTCGACGAGGGTGTTTTCGGGAGTGAACCGATCAGGGCTCTGCAGGACCTCCGGATTCTATCGGCGGTTGAGCACCGTGAGCTCAAGGGCGCCGATATGGTTCTGCACAAAGACGAACTGGCAGAGGTCGTCAAGCTCAACGGTTTTCTCCCTCGGAGCGCGGAACGCAGACTCGCGGCGAATGAAGATCGAAACAAAGTGCTGGTCGACGAGATCTCGTCTCTTCCGGATGATTGGCCTGTCCTGGTCTTTGCTACTTCGGTCGATCACGCAAAGCTGCTGGCAGCGAAACTCAGCAATCGTGGGATACGCTCCGTCGCAATTGATTCTGCGACGCCACCGGCGGACCGCCGGCGATGGATCGATGGCTTCCGGAAGGGGGAAATCCGCGTCATAACCAACTATGGCGTGCTGTCGCAGGGGTTCGATGCTCCCGCAACCCGAGCTGTGTTCATTGCGCGGCCGGTCTACAGCGCGAACGCCTACCAACAGATGGTCGGGCGAGGGCTGCGCGGACCGAAGAACGGTGGTAAGGACACCTGCTTGATCCTGGATGTCAAGGACAACATCACCAACTTCGACAACAACCTGGCATTCACAGAGTTCGAGTACCTGTGGAAGAAGGAAGCGCGGTGACCGGAACAGTCGAGCCGGGATTCTCTCTCACGCAAGCGCAGGCGGAGATCGCCGAACAGGATTGGGATGCATGGGTTCTCGTCACAGCTGGAGCTGGTACGGGTAAGACGACCACTCTGCTTCACCGCTTGGAATTCTTGACCGGGGTCGAAGAACTCGAGGCTTCCGAGATTCTCGTGTTGAGCTTCTCGCGCGCGGCAGTAAGGGAGTTACGCGATCGCGTGGACAGGCATGCCGTGAGCGCTCGTCGGGTAAGGGCGCATACATTTGATGGGTGGGCGTCGTCGCTGCTGTACCAGATGGACCCGCATCGGGGGGATCTCGGCGGAACGAGCTTCGATGACAGGATCCTGATGGCGATCGATGCGATCGATGCTGGAGTTATCGAATCGTTCGAGAATGGGCCTCCGTCGCACATTGTCATCGACGAAGTCCAAGATCTCGTCGGCGTACGTCGGGAGATGGTCGAGGTGCTACTGGATCGGCTGGGCCGGCACTGCGGATTCACTGTTGTCGGCGACGCGGCTCAATCGATCTACGGGTTCCAGATCCCAGACCTCACTCAGCGAGCTGCGGAGACAAACCGCTTCTTCGATTGGGTACGTGCGACCTTCGGGGACGAGCTGCTCGAGGCCTCTCTCGACGAGAACTTCCGTGCGCGCACACCGGACGCGCGTGCTGCGCTTCACCTCGGACCCAAGCTGCAGGCGTTGCCATCGGCGGGGGATGCCGCCCGGGCCGAGGGAGTTCGACTGCACACCGAACTACGTCATGTCCTGGGGACAATGCCGAGTTTCGGCAGTCTTGACGACCCGTTCGTGCAGAGCTCTTTGCGGGAATACGACGGGACCGCTGCGATTCTGTGCCGGACCAATGGTCAGGTTCTGTGGCTATCCGAGCAGCTGAACAAGTATCAAGTGGCGCACCGCATTCAGCGGTCACCGAGAACTCGGCCAGCGCCTGCATGGGTCACTGAATTGGTGAACGCTACTCGTAGCTCGACCATGACCGAGGCACAGTTCACCGAAATCTACGGATCACTCCCCGACACTATCGACCAGGCGGGCCGGGTGTGGCGGTCGCTCCGCAAAGTTGCATCGAGTCCGAACAATCGTCTCGATGTGGGCGCGCTCGTGAAGGCCGTTGCGGAGGAGAGGCTTCCGGACGAGCTGACCGCCATCCCAGTACATCCGCTCGTGTTGTCGACAGTGCACAGAGCCAAGGGGCTCGAATTCGACAGGGTCATCATCGTCGAACAGGACGCGCTCGATGCCGGAGACAAGGATGCAGACTCACCGTCGGAAGCGAGACTGTTGTATGTAGGGCTGACCCGCGCTCGTGACGACCTATATCGGTTGAGTCTTCCACGGTTGTGGGAGATGCGGAACGCCCAGAAGAGCACGAAGATCGCTCGTTGGTACGTGGGGGGACGCGAAAAGTGGATGCGACGGGGAGTCGAAGCGTCCGAACGTGACGTGAACAAGACCGTTCCCCCGGGATATCCCGACGGGGCCGTGGTTCGGGACATCCAGACTCACCTGCGAGAAGTGGTCCAAATAGGCGACGCCGTCGAGTTACATAGGCTGCACGACTTGCCGATGGCACCGGATCAGACGCCGCCATACGGAATCATTCATGAAGAGCGGGAGATCGGGGAGGTCTCCGAATGCTTCCGCCGGGAACTCCACCGCCTTCTGCAGCCCTTCCCGCGGGCCGAGGTGATGTCGTGGCCCGAAAGCATATCCGGTCTGCGCATCGATCTGGTCGAGAGCGTCGCCGGCTCCGATGTAGTGACAGAACGTGCAGGCTTAATTACTCAAATGTGGCTCGCTCCGAGACTCGCTGGCCTCGGGCGTTTCCACTGGCGTGGCGACTCCAAGGAAAGCGAAGTTCGAGTATGAGCAAATCCGAGCCACATCTCGCGCACTACAAGCTGCGACGAGAGATTCGTGCCGCACTCCGAGACGACCTGCTGGGCCCTCAGGATGGGCCGGAAGAGTTGCTCACCAACGACGCGCCTGTCACCGCGTACCTCGTGGGCGTCCTGTTCCCGCACGTAGGGCAGGTGCCGACAACAGTTGGGGACGAGGAGGTCGGTGGGGAAGGAACCCCTGATGTCGTCCGGGGTGATGACGTCGAACAGGGCAATGATGAGCTCGGCGTAACCCTCACCAACCAGCGCAAGCCGTCGTCGATGGGGTTGACATTCGGTGTTGCCACCGAAGTAGCCGACACGATCTGCGTGACTGTTCGAACCGCGCGCTATGTCCCCGAGGATGAGAACGGGGTTCCTATCGAACCGACGCGTAGTGAAGCACGCAGCACTGAGCGTCAACGTGAGCGGTGGCGTCGCATTCCGATCGAGTGCGAGCCCGTTTCGATCCCCGTCGGTACGCCCGGTGTGCAAGCTCCGCGTCCCTTGAGTCCGGGATTGGAATTGCGTGTCCTCGCTCGGAAGGCCGACGAACATGGCGTCAGCACGGTGACGGTCACGATTGTGAACACCCTCCGGACCGGCGAGTACGACCTTCAGGACGCGTCATGTTTCTTCCAATCCGAGATTGCGGTGGAAGGCCCGGATGGGACCGAACCGTTCGTTGAACGTGTGATCGGAGGGAGGTCGGTGGATGAAGAGCAGGCTCTGAGCCGGCTCCTACATCGTCATGCTCCGTCCTTCGCTGTCGGTCATGGATGCTCGGTCGCGTGGGAGTGGTCGCCGTCGGCCATCCGGACACCGATGCCTGAGCGATGTGCCGTGTCGTCCCTGCGTACGGATTTCATGCCCACGCACGATGTTCTGCTGACCGACTCGAACCCCGAAATCGACGACGCTGCTCTGGGGATGTGGGGCCTCGGCACGGGCGACCACGAACATGTCATCAGCTCGCTCAATGGGCTACTCGACGGCTACGAAACCTGGATCGAGGACCGAGGGGCCGACGCTGAGGCACTGGGATCGACCGAGTACGCAGAGGCTGCCCGCAAGCAGGTCGAGGAATGTTCTCGCGCGCTAAGGCGAATGCGGCGTGGACTCGGACTCTTGTCCGACGGCGCACACCCAGAGGTGCTCCTGGCGTTCCAACTCGCGAATCAAGCGATGGCACAGCAACGTGCACGCAGTGTGTGGATCAAGGCCGGCCGCACAGGAATTATGGATACCGGCGCAGGGCGTTGGCGGCCTTTCCAGATCGCTTTCGTGTTGCTGTGTTTGGAGGGAATCGTCGAGCCGACGAGCGACGACAGAAAGACCGCAGATCTGCTCTGGTTTCCCACGGGTGGTGGCAAGACCGAGGCTTATCTCGGTCTGATTGCCTTCTCCGTGTTTCTGCGGCGTCTTCGCAACGAGGGGGAAACCGGTGCGGGGGTCACGGTGCTCATGCGCTACACCCTCAGGCTCCTGACGCTGCAGCAGTTCGAGCGGGCGACAATTCTGATCTGCGCGATGGACCGGATCAGAGAGAAGCATGTGGAGCTCGGCACGACGCCCATTTCGATCGGCATGTGGGTCGGACAATCCGCTACACCGAACAGCCTGGAGGACGCCGAGGTACAACTCGAGGAACTTCGGAAGAATCCCCACAAGCCTCTGCAGCGAAAGAACCCGGTGCAGCTGAGGCGGTGCCCTTGGTGCGGCGAACCGTTGGATGCAGACAACTACGAAGTGGACATCGATCGGCAACGCATGCTGATCGTATGCCCAAATCTGCAGTGCGAGTTCAATCGAGGTGACGGTATTCCAGCTCACCTCGTCGATCAGGCGGTCTACGACGCGCACCCAACCCTGATCATCGCTACCGTCGACAAGTTCGCGTCCATGCCGTGGCGTCCCGAGACGTGCACTTTGTTCAACCTTGACCTGCTCGATACCCCGCCGCCCGAACTCGTGGTGCAGGATGAATTGCATCTGATCTCCGGACCGTTGGGAACGCTCACCGGCCTCTACGAAACGGCAGTCGATCTGCTGGCAGATAAACCGAAGGTGATCGCGTCGACCGCGACCATCCGACGCGCGGGCGACCAGGTCGGAGCATTGTTCGAGCGGAAAGTCGCGCAGTTCCCCCCGTCCGGGCTCGATTCGAGAGACTCGTGGTTCGCCGTCGAAACACCCCGTGAAAGCAAAGCTTCTCGAAGGTATGTGGGACTGTTCACCCCCAACGGAAGTCAGGCGACCCTGCTCGTCCGTACGTACGCAGCACTTCTGAACGCGGCTCACGTTGCGCGCGAGAGTGTCGACCCTGCGGTGCTCGATGCGTACTGGACGCTGGTCGGGTACTTCAACAGTCTTCGTCTCTTGTCTGCAGCCGAACTCCAGGTGCTGGACGACGTGCAAGATCGACTCGAATTATTGGCTGCCACCGCCGGTCTCGAGGAAGCACGCTCTGCCACCGACATCATCGAACTGAGTAGCCGCGCCGATTCCAGTGACATTCCGCAGCACCTGAAGAAGCTCGATGTTGCCCTGCCGGACAAGAGCGCACTCGATGTGCTTCTCGCGACAAACATGATCTCGGTCGGCGTCGACATCGACCGGTTAGGTTTGATGGCGGTGATGGGCCAACCACAGACCACCGCCGAGTACATCCAGGCCACGAGCCGTGTCGGTCGTCGGCACCCTGGCTTGGTAGCCATAATGTTCAACTCGGCTCGGTCACGTGACCGGTCGCACTACGAACGTTTTCCCTCCTTCCACTCGGCGCTATACCGCCAGGTCGAGTCGACCAGCGTTACACCATTCTCGGCACGTTCGCGCGACCGTGGCCTGCACGCGGTGATCGTCGCTCTGACGAGGCTCACGATTCCCAGTGCGGCTGACAACGACGCGGCGGGCCGAATCGTCGACTTCGTCGAGGAGATCGAAGCGCGGATCATCCCCGCGATCGTTGAGCGTGTCACTGGGATCTCGGAAGTCATGCGCGCGGATGGGAAGAAAGTGGACGGGAAGGAAGTGGATGCAACTCGTTTGCACTGCTCGGATTTCGTCGATTGGTGGATGCAGGAAGCGCAGGACTATCCGGACTTGTGTTACGAAGCCAAGAGAGGAACAGGGCGGAGGGCACTCTTGGCAGGATTCGACGCGGGAACCGACGAGGTCACCGGATGGGAAACCCTCTGGAGTCTGCGTGATGTCGACGCTGAGTCAACTTTGTTCTTGGGCAACAACCGATCAGGAGCTATTCGATGACCCCACCGCCCAACACCGCACGTCGCCGTAGAGGAGCAGGTACGCCACCGAAGCCTGCGCCGCGAAAGCTCGGAGCAGTTCGGCGCTCACAGTTGGTTACTACCTACGGTGTCGGGTCAATGGTGGCGGTCGACAACGAGTCGTTCATCATTGCCGGCATCGATACGTGGGACGTTTCCGAAGCTGTCTCGGTATATGAACGTCGGTTGTCCCACATCCTCGGGGTCGACTCCTTCAAGTTGCCTCCAGCTCCCGACCCGGATCGTGCGACCGGCGGCGTTGTGGCGCATCGTTTTCCCGACTTCTATTCCTGCCCAGGCTGTAAAGTGCTGCAAAGGTTTTACAAGTTCAACTCGGAGAAAGGCCGGGCGCGCTGTGACGAATGCAGCGAGGATTTGGTTCCCTCACGGTTCGTCATTGCCTGCGACTACGGGCATATCGACGACTTTCCGTATTGGAAGTGGGCGCACCGCGATGTGGCCAGAGAGCCCGGCAAGTGTGGCGGGACCCTGACGCTCCACACCGATGGAAGTACCGCGTCGCTGAGATCTGTGGTGATCAAATGTGATTGCGGTGTACCCGATGTATCGATGGAAGGCGCGTTTCGGGCACAGGCCCTGAGGGACCTCGGCATTCGATGTGGAGGTCAGACGCCGTGGCTGTCGAACTCTCTACCTGAACGATGCGATGAGCGTCCGCGCGTGATGCAGCGAGGCTCGTCGTCGGCATGGCATCCGATCATGAACAGTGCGCTGTCGATTCCGCCGTGGGGCGAGGGGCTGTACGCGCTGGTCGAGCGGGAGAAGCTCATCGGTGCCTCTGAAGAAATCGTTCGGTTCCACTTCAAGAACCGCCAGGGTTTGCTCGATAAACTGAATGCGAGTGTTGAAGACGTAATCGAAGTGGTCAAGGCGTTCGAGGAACGTGAAGTGTCACCCGAAGACGGCGACGTTCCTCCTACCAGGACGTCGAGCACGCTCCGTCAGGATGAGTACAAGGCGTTGGTTCGCGGACGGAAAGAAGAACACGTCGCCGAGTACCAGCCCTTCGTTTGCGAGGCGCCAGACGGAGACCTTACCGAGGTTCGCGAATTTGGAATTGCGGGCAGCATGCTCGTGAAGCGGCTGCGAGAAGTGCGTGTCTTGTCGTCCTTCGTTCGTGGGGAGGCACCCTCCGAAGCAGATTCCGAGAATCGCCACGCACGACTTAGTATGAGCGACAAAACGGGCTGGTTGCCTGCGATGGAAGTGATCGGTGAGGGCGTATTCCTCGAGCTGGACGAAGCTCGGCTGTCGCGGTGGGAAAAGAACGGTGCGGTAAGGGATCGTGCAGACAGGATCCGAGCGAACCACACAGCGCTGCTCCGAGAGCGTGCCGGCGTGGGGAAGGCAGGTACCGGCAAGCACGTGGAATCACACGTTACCCCGCGGTTCCTTCTGCTCCATACGCTCGCGCATGTCCTGATCAACGAGTTCAGCCTCGATGCGGGCTATCCGGCGTCGGCCCTCCGTGAGCGGTTGTACTCGGATGCCGAGATGGCCGGCGTGCTGATCTACACGGCTACAAGCGACTCGGCTGGGAGTCTCGGCGGGATCGTCGCGCAGGGGGAGCCTGACAAGTTGGCCTCGACGCTGCGTGCGGCTCTTGCCCGTGCCGAATGGTGCTCGAACGATCCGTTGTGCATGGAGTCGGAATCCAGTGGTGCGGGAAGTGTGAATCTCGCGGCGTGCCACGCTTGTGCGCTGCTTCCCGAAACGAGCTGTGAATCGATGAACAGCTTCCTGGATCGTGCCATGCTCATCGGAGACCAAACGGGCACGATACCGGGCTACTTTGCAGATCTGCCGTAACTCACCGTCCCCCGCGTAACGGGAATTCAGACAGGAGCAAAATCACGTGCACGAGGACAAGGGTGCGCTCGAGAGTGCGGTTTCGCGTGCAGTGGAAGAAGGAGTACGTGAGCTCGACTCCCTCGATCGCACGATCGAATCTCTGTCGGAGGAGTTCGACCGCGTAGTCGACTCTGTTGCAGGTGATGGGTCATGCACTGATGCTGACGCTCTGCGCGAATCCGCGCTCGAATTCAAGCACTCGATCCGGTCCCATCTCGCTCGACAGCGGAAAGTCCTGTCCACGTTCAACATCGCATTCTTCGGTCGGACGGGTGCTGGAAAGAGCACCCTGCTATCTGCCTTCGGTCGCCTCGATGGGGGGTATGTGTCACCCGGTGAGAGCGACTGGACCACCGATGTCACAGAGGTCGAATGGGCAGGATGCAGGTTGTGGGACACCCCCGGAATCAACGGATGGGGGCGGACGCGCAAGAGAAGCGAGCTGGAAAAGGTGGCGCGCGAAGCCGTCGAGGTTGCAGACGTTGTGATGCTGTGTTTCGACACCCAAAGTCAGCAACCATCGGAGTTCGCGAAGGTTGCAGAATGGGTTCGTGAGTTCGGGAAACCGGCAATCGCCGTGGTCAACGTCCGGAATCTCCGTTGGCGTCACCCCGCCAAGGTGCCCAGCGACAATGCCCGCAGATCACTCTCCCAAGCCGTTCGAGAGCACGTTGTGAACATTCGGGCCGAGCTGAGCAACATCGCCCTCGGTGCCACGCCCGTGGTGGCCATCCATAGCCGGCGGGCCCTGTTCGCGCGAGCTACGACTCCCTTCAAGGGACCGTCCGAATCCAACTTCACGACCGAGCGAAAAAACTTCGGAGTGGAGTCTCTCGCCCAGTGGTCCAACTTCTCGGTACTCGAGGACCTCGTTGTTGCCTCCATTGTCTCGGGTGGAAGTGATCTGCGTTTGAGAGCACTGAGGGAAGGTGTTCGCGGAATCCTCACTTCACATGCGATGGACCTCGACGGTCAGGTGCAGGAAATGACACCCCGAATCGAGGAGGCAGAACGGATCATCGAGGGTTTGTTCGACACACTCGGGTATCCAGACGAGCGAATCCTGCAGGCGCTTCCGGGTGCTCAGGGGGACAAGAACGACGCGGTGAAGACCCTCGAATCGCTGCGAGGCGTGCCGTTTACCTCGCCGGTTACAGGTCGCCTCGACAGGCACGTTGCTCGTTTGCTCCGGTCACACCTTGCAGACCCTCGCGCCGACTCTATTGCGGTGTCCGATCGGCTGCTCTATGAAGCATTCGAACAGAAAAGGACCCTCGACGAATCGCGCTTCAACGAGATGGTCTACAACCTTGAGGCAATTCAAGCCGCGGTGGAAGAAGTGTGGTCGTCTAAGGCTGAGTTTCTATCCCGGGATGTGAGCCTCGCCGCGTTCGGCGCTGCTCCTGATCTCTCGGACAGTGATCTGGATTCGGCATCGTTGAACGGCGCCGCAGGTCGAGTCAAGCTTTCGATCGCCCGTCTTATGCAAGCGGCAGGATTGGCTGCGGGCGCCGGCGCAGGCGTTCTTATTGTGCCGGGCGTTGCGAATATTTGGAATCCGGCGGGGTGGGTCGCTTCGTCAGCCTCTGTCGCGCTCAGATTAGTGGCGGAAGCTGGGAAGTACGCGGGAAAGAAGATTGAGCATCTCGGTGAAAAGGAGAAGACTGAGGCGCGGTCCGAGGCGCAAGCGTCCTTTCGTCACGCGGTCGACATGACCTTCGACCGGATGGAACAGGATTTACGCATGCGGAGCCGGGAGTCGACATGGGACCTTGTCGGCCCCGAGTTGCGTGCGCTTCTCCTGAATGCGATCGCTTTGCGCAAGCAACAGGCGGCGCTGGAACGTCTCGTCGGTCAGTTGCGGCGTGCGGCATCGAGCTTGCCGATATCGCCCAGCGCGGACGCGACCCTTGCACGCGCGCAATCCGAGGTCCTCGACAGCTACGCCGAGTCTCGGTTGCCGGATCGCGACCTCGATGCACCGGCGGAACCACTCGCGCAACGAGTTTGGCTCGGCGAGGACTGGATCGAGGACACGGCAACAGAGATTGACATCGAAAACCCAGTTCAACACGCAGCTTTCGCTGTTCGTGCCGATAGTGACCAACAACAGCTCAGGGAACTGCTCGATCGAGTGTGGAATCCGCGCTCCCTAGAGCGAGTAGCCGCCATGACCGCGAGGACTTCTACTGGGTCATCACCTGTTTATGCTGAGGAAGAACCAGCATCTCAGTGTGGCTGCTCACGGCCGAAGATCGTGTTTCTCGGCGACTACAGCTCGGGCAAGTCCAGTTTGATCAAGCGGATCCTGATTGAAACAGGGGACTTCGATTCTGCCGACATGCCTATCGGGGGTGGTCCCGTCACCTCCGCTGCGCATGCGTATCACGTCGGCAATGTGTGTCTGATCGACACGCCGGGCTTCCAGAGCAGCAACTCCGAGCACAACGCGCTCGCACTGCAAGTGGCCGCCGGCGCTGCTCTCGTGGTCTTCGTGTTTCATGTCAATCTCCTTATCGGGGACCTGTCGTTCATCGAATCGATCGCAAACGGAACAGAGACATCGGTTTCAAAGAGGGACCGCATTCTCTACCTCGTCAACCGCGCGGATGAACTGGGCGTAGATCCGGTAACGGCACCGGCCGAATTCCTGGCGGCGAAGGATCGCAAAGAGTCCGAGCTCGTCGCGGCGCTGGCATCTCATGGAATCCAGGTCGACCCCCGTCAGGTGTATTCGATGTCCGGGGACCCCTTCGGAAAGGTCGGATCACGGATCGATATAGGCCCGTCCGCCTATGGGCAGCATCGGTCTTGGGATGCCGTAGGACCCGTGATCGACGTGATCAACAGTGTCGGGAAAGATCACGCACGAGCGGGGGCAGCAAAAGCCGACCTCGATGTGTCGCTGAACAATCTGATGAAACAGCGCATCGACTTGCAGGACGGAATCCGTAATGCGGAGGCTGTAACGGATGCAAATCGCGCGGTTATGGAAGCATTGGAAAATGGCGAACGGGACGCTTTGCTTCTGTCGGGCGTGTTGCGCCAGGACGCTAGAGACCTTGTCAGCGGCCACGCGAACTTCGCGAAGTCCCGCGTGAGATCGCTCGCCTCCGACGAACTCCACAAGATGGCCGAGATCGCCAACTCCTGGTGGAACGACATCGGATTCCAGACGAACATCGAGTCTTTCAGAACGCGTGCAGCGCAAGAGATCGACGATTGGTTCAGGGAACACTCGTCGCAGATCGATCGTGAAATCGCCGCTGCAGAGTTCGCACAAAGAGGAATCGTGATCGACCATCGGTTCGAGGGCCCGAACGCGGCAAACGGCGACGGACCGAGGGTGTTTGCAGGTGCGGCGAAGGGCGGAGCGCGTATCGCAAAGGCCCTGGGGAGACGTGATGAGATTTACCGGGTGGGAAAGATGATTGGGGTGAAGTTCAGGCCGTGGGGAGCAGTGAGGGCGGCGGGTAGGGCTGCCAAGGTTGCTCCGGTACTGGCAGTAGTGGGCGTGGCAGCCGATGCTTATGGCGTATTCAAGGGTGAGAAAGCCCTTCGCGACCGTGAGCTGAGTCGGGAGGAGGCCGAAACCTTCATTGCCAAACTTGCCGAGGAGATTCTGGATCAGATTCTTTGTGGGACCGAAGCGGATGGGCCGATCCCTGTGCTCGAAGAGCGCCGGACAGCGCTCACCGAGTGCATGCAAGACATGCAGAAAGACGTGAATGCGACGGCGGCCGCTGTCGCCGACCTACAGGCGTCACTTGAAGAAATCGACGGTTTGCTCGAATCCGGCACCGGTGTACACAGCGCAGACAGGATCGCGCAGTGACCGATCTGGACTCGAACCGCGTCATGGAATGGCTCGCAACCATGCCAGGTGAGTCCAACCCCAGCCGGCTGAAGTCGCGCTGGGACGACTTCAACATGTTCGATAAGCCGGTCGTCACTGTGTTCGGCTCATACGACACCGGAAAAAGCTCTCTGATTCGCCGCATCCTTGTTGACGCGGGCACGCCGGTACCGGGGTGGTTGACGATCAGCGGCCGGCACGAAACCTTTGAGGTCAATGGTGTCGAGTGTCAGGGCTGTCTCCTGCGAGACACCCCTGGCTTGGCGGTGGGGGCGGAAGATGTTCGTGGCGTAGCGAATACACATGCGGCCGTTGCGGCGCTCGAACTGACGGATATTGCCATCGTCGTGGTTTCACCGCAGTTGGCGACAGGTGAGCGGGGACTCCTTCGGGCCCTACTCGACGGAACCTGGACGCCTCGGGACCTATGGTTTGTGGTTTCTCGGTTCGATGAGGCAGGAATCGATCCGGAAGACGATCTCGAGGGCTATTTCGAATTGAGGGATCGAAAGACCGCAGAGTTGAGAGAGTCGCTGGATCTCGCTGCGGATTTTCCCATTCATGTGGTCGTACCGGATTTCGCCCAGTTCGCAGGTTCGTCACTCTCGGTGGAGGCTGCGACGTGGGATGACTTCCGTGCATGGGACGGCATGAACGAACTCGAACAGGCGATTGCGCATATTGGAAGTAGCGCTCTCACACATGCGCGGGCTGCGACGGAGGAGCGGTACTGGCGCCGAATACTGATTCGCGAAGTCTCTCGCTTGAAATCGCAACTTGCGGAAGCAGAACCGCTCGCTGCGGAAGCCGAGGCTGCGGAGTCTCGACACGAGCACTGGTCGCACGAATTACGCGAGATCGATCTCGCAGCTCGGGCCGATCTCAGTGCTCTCAGAGAGAAATTGACCGCCGTTCTACTGTCGGACTGGGAGGCAGCGACCGGAGACAGATCACTGCTTCTGAGCGGGGTGGAGAGTGCCATCAGTGGGTGGTCCGACACGTACCAGCAGCACGTTGACCGATTCTTGCAAAGTGTCGGCCGAGCATCGGCTCGTCAATCCGGACGTCAGTCATGGCGGAACCTGCAGGAGATTGTCACAGTAATCGAGGAGATGGAGCCGACATCAATCGAGTCTGCCCGAGTAGGTAAGCATGTAAAGACTGTCGGGGGAGCGGTGATCGCGGCGCTTCAAGATATTTCGCGAGTTCGACCGGCTAAGTCCGCGCGGATGAAGAATCCCGGCTCGGAGTCCTCCAGTGGGGGGGTGGGTGACTGGTCGCCCTCCGAAGTGCTCGCCGCAGCCACTGCAGTGTGGAAGCTTGCGCAAGTGGTTCTGGACGAGTGGGAGGATTACCGCGCTGCTCGTGAAACTGCCTTGCATAGCGAGAAACTGGCGAAAGCACGGGCCGAGAAGCTCGCTGTAGACCTAGTAGCGATCGCCCAAACCGTGTGGGACAAGGTGATGGTCGAGACGGAGCATAGGCTGCGAGTCGTCGATTTCTCGAAACCGGAGATCACGGACGGCCTACGCGAATCCGTCGATCAATTGCGCAAAGCTATCAATGCTGCGGAGACGCTCTTGGCGTAAGTCGGGTGCCGCGCTGGGTCGAGTTGGGACTACGGGGTGTGTGCGGTTGACCCTAGTCGGCCGCACACACCCCGTACGCGTTAGTCTTCTAGCTCCGGTGCGTCCTGAACCGTGGTGACACCGAAGAATTCGGTCACCCGATTCAGGGTGTGCTCGTCGCGGAGCCTGCAAGCGGAATTCTGGTTCGCGAACAACCCCGCTTCGCGGAGAGCCGACTCGCGGTCGACCGTCCGCTCCCAGATGACCGGGACGATCCACTCCTGGTAGTCCTCTTCGGGGTCCGGGTTATCGATCTCGTGCGTGTAAGGCCCGACGAGATCGAGGCTGCGGAAGTCCACCTGCATGCCGTCGACCTCGAGAGTCGCCTGGTCCGCAGGCGCGGCAGACCCCGCAACTGTACCGGCACCGACATACCCGACCTTCGGGACATAGACGAAAACGCGGTCGCCTACGTGGAGGTTCTTGAGGGTGTCCGAGTACCAGCGGCCGCCGCCGGCCGAGACGAACCCGTACTTGCGCGCGTCGTCCCAGTTGCGGGAATCGTTGACTTCGTCCAGGCAGACGTACCAGTCTTGTCCATTCCAGGCGGGCTTCTTCGAGGGAGATTCGGCGCTCTCGCCGTTGCCGTTGGGTGAATTCGGCGATGTGTTGGTGGAATGAGACGGCGTCCGTGTGGATGAGCTGGGCGAATAGCCGAACTGGGTGAGGCGATGCCGGGCGACGTCGAGCTCTGCGTCGGTGAACAGCGGTTCGAAGACAGGCTCGACGACAACGGCCTCGATGGTGAGATCGATGCGTCCTCGTTCCCACAACTCGGAGAATCCGTCCGAGATGGTCCTCGCGGCGAGGAGCTTCTTCGCCGTGGCCAAGGGACCTATGTTGGCGACCATGCTGATGAACTGGGTGGCGTTGTAGCCGGCCTCGCGCCGAGCTCGGTCATACAGTTCGCGGACCCGTGACCCGAATTCGGACTCGAGCTCCGTCGTGTTGTCGATGGTCGCTGCCGGGGGAACCTCGGTTTCGGTAGTCTCTGAGACTCCTGCCGCTGCCTCGTTCAGGTTGTTGACGAAGCCGAGCAATGCGTCGACCGACGTAAAGACCTTGTAGCCCAGTTCTTCGAGTCGTGGGAGATCGGCTTCGTCCGGATCGAGTTCGAGGATGACGGGGTCACCGAGTCCGTGCTGCAGTCCGTCGGACCAGAACGCTTCTGCCATGGACAGGAAGCGCCCGCTCGCGGGCTCGGTGATCTCGGTATCGACTTCCGGTTCGGCGAACCCGAGGTCATGAAGCTCCGCTATCATGGCCTGAATCTGCAGGGTTCTGGGATCGTCGGGTTCTGTTTCAGTGACGGCGATCGGTTGTAGAGACTCTTCGGTGCTTTGTGAACCCGACCGCAGTTCTTCGAGGAATGACTGAGCGGCCTCGGCGAGCAGTTCACGTCGGGCGGCAAGGAAGTCGGGGTAGCGATCGACGGTCCAGAGCGCAGGGTCGGTCGGGATCCACTGAGAGGCAAGCACGCCGGGATTCTTCGCCTCAACCTCTGCGAAGTACTCCTCGGGCGCACGTTTACCGATCTCGAGGTTCGTAGCCTGGGTGAGGAAGCAGAAGTTCGCGATCGCGTTGACCTGACTCCGGTCGTAGTGGTCGCGCAGGTATGCCTTCGGGAAGACGTGATGCACCTGCAGACTGGTGAGTTTGCCCAACAGTTCTGCGCGCAATTCCAAACCGCTGCCGAAATCTCGTGCGCCCTTGACTCGGGTGAGTAGGTATAGAAGCGGGTAGAAGCGCGACCCTCTGGTGGAGCCATCGAAGTCGTGCGGAAGTACCTCGAGCTTCCCGCCGCGGATGCGTTCGAGGGTGGAGATCAAGCCGTCGACGCCCGAGTCGCGAACCGCGTCGTAGTCCTGCTGCAGGTAGCTTTCTGTCGATCCGCTGAAACGGCCCCAGAGTGCCGAGTGGACGTACCAGTACAGAACCTTGTCGCGCTGGGCTGCGTCGGTGAACTTGCCCCCGTTCAATTCGAGCAGGCGCGAAACGACGGGAACCGCGTAACGGCCCATCAGAACCCTGTCGTGGTCGAGTCCGAGCCGGCCGGAATACTGCATCGAGGAACGTGCCGATGTGGGCGACGGAGGACGTGAGAGAGCGCTCGAACTCATCGGCCTTTACGGTGCTGAGAGCGGTGAAAAGTGCGCGGCCTCTCGCCACCGCGGTCGCGTTGCGAAGCAGCCAGTCCAATGTGAAATCGAAGCCCGCCTTCTTCCACACCGCAAGGTGATCACGCATCTCCTGACGCGCGGGCGGCCACTGCGCACAAAGGGACGCAAGGGCAAGGTCGCCCTTCGACAACTTCGTACCACCAGAGTTCACGCGGTTGAAGATGTCGACTACTTCGTCGACGGTCTTGTCGGAACCGGTGATCTTCTCGACGTTGAATTCACGGTGCAGGATCTGCGACAGCGTGTTCAGACGGTCGAGGTAGGTGTTTGCCTTATCGGCGTGCTCCGTGAATGCCATGAAGAACGGTTTCAGGCCCTCACGGAAGAGCTGGGTGACGCTCACCCAACACGGATCCTCGGCCATAGCCATCGGCCGATAGAACTCGAAAACCTCGGATTCGACGTTGAAATACAAACCCGTGAATGCGGAGGGGTCGCCCTCGAAGAACGGGGGAGGGGTACCGCGAACTACGCCGTACAGCGGCGTAACGCGTTGCTGACCATCGAGCAGAAGCTGCCGGACGCCACCGCTGGTGACCTCGCCACGCACAGCAATGTCGCTGGTTGCGGTCTCCCACATCAGCAGGCCGCCCACGGGGTAACTGCGATAGAGCGAGCGCATCAACCCGCGCACCTGGTCTCGGTTCCACACGTAGCCGCGCTGGAATTCGGGCAGCAGGACGGTGCCAGAATCAATCTCGTCGAGCAGGGTGGACAACTTCGGCATAGCGAACCTTCCGAACAGAATGGCGAGTCACAGGCTGTCTATCAGATGAGGGGGACAAGAAACGGACTCGGTGTCTCGTTCCATGTCACGAGAAGATCCTCACGTGCTCGTGTACACGCGACGAAGAGAACGCAGCGCTCACGTTGCATATCCTGCTGGTGGGACTGGGGGTCTTCTCCGACCGGCGTCACGGCTGCAGCGGCCGGTACCTGCTTCGCGCTTACGCTCACCACCGTCATGCAGCGGAACTCCAATCCTTTCATCGCATGCATGGTGCCGATCAGTACGGAATCGGTAGCACCTTTCGACTTGGCCAACAGGCGCACCGGGATGCCGCGGGTGAAGAGGGCGTCCTGAATCTTCTTGTGCTGCCACTTCGCTCGCGTCGCGATACCGATCTCGCCGGGCTCGACGCCACTGGCGATCCATGCCTCCACGGTCTCCGCGACGTAGTTCGCCTCGTCTGTCTGAGTGGTGAATCCCTTCGCCGTAGGCGGAGGGCCGTGTACGTCGGAGCGGCAACCTGCGATCGAGTCGAGGTGGCCGTCCATGTCGTCGATGCGCGCACCGTGCAGGAGCTGCATGCTCCACGCCAAGATTTCGGCTGTAGTTCGGTAGTTGAGATTCAGTCGACTCGACCGTCCGGTGACCTTGATTCCAACTTCGCGCAAACTCACGCGACTGTCGTAGATCCGCTGGTGGGTGTCACCGGCGATGAAAATGTCGTCCTGGTGTTCGGGTACGGCTGCGCGGACGAGTCGCCATTGTTCGGGGCTGAGGTCCTGGGCTTCATCCACAATGATGTGGACGTAGGGTTTGTCGGATCGTCCGCCCAGGATGCGTGTCGCTTCTCGACAGACGGTTTCGTGGGTCCACACCGATGTTTCTCGAAGCGCATTCTCGAATTCCCACACTGCCTGCCAGACTTGAGCTTTCTGGTTCGTACCCAACCGACGGCCGCGGCCGATGCGCTTGGCGGAGAGGTAGTCGGCTGCAGTGGAAACGTCCTGAGCGAGAACTACCTGACGCCATTCTGCGGCGAGGAAAGCTTCGGTGAACGGTAGCTCCAGACGCTGAACTATCGATGCCCACAGCTGTTTTTCGTCGTCGTCGCCAACCATCGTCGGCGCGCCATGGACCTCGCGAAAGATCTGATGAGCGAGCTTGTCGACGTGTTGAACATCGATACGTTCGAGGACGTCCGGAGAGTTGGCCAGGAGTTTCACGCCGGCTCTGAGCGAATCTGTCAACGTCGACGTGAACGTCGTGACCAAGACCGGTCCGGTGGACTTCGACGCCAGCCGTTGAGCGCGATGCAACGCGACCACGGTCTTCCCTGTCCCGGGTCCTCCAGTTACGCGCGCAGGACCCCGAAAGTTGGCGTCAACCACGGCTCGTTGAGTGGGATGAAGATACACGCGCCACAACGCGAACGGGTGCGCGAAGATCGCCATCAGATCGTCCGGTCCGTCGACAAGGACGATTCTGTCGGAGCTGCGAGCGACCGCGGCGTCGAGGTCGTCGGGGTCGTAAGGCTCTTCGACGATTCTCGCACCGAGCTCCGCCCAGACCTGTTCGGGTGTCAGGCCGGATGCGAGGCCCGCCAATACATCCCACTGGGTCTCGGGCAAGAAGGCTTTCAATGCATCAAGCTGCGTGGTGTCAGTTATCGTCCGAGCTACCTTGAGGATCTCCTCGTCTATACCGAGGCGAGTCAGATCAGCGTCGTTGACCTCCTCGAACAGCAGTTTCGGGGCCGATTCGGCGCCTCGTGCAAGTTCTGGAATAGCCTCGTCGATTGTTATCACGTCTCGGACTTCGAGCCCGCCTGTGGCGCGATTCACCGAGACGTGATGTCTACGGGCCCACGTGTACGCATCGTCATGCGGCAGCACCGTCAAAAGCGTGTACGTTTCCCCAGTTTCGGGGCTGAGGACGATGCCGCGATAGAACTGGTCGATGCGGATCGAGCGATAAAGGGGATGGCGTGTGTCCGCGATCTTTTCGAGGTGGATGCCTGTGTGCGTGGCTGCTTCGAACTTCGACAGGGTTTCGGTGATCTTGTCCTGCAGAGGCTTGTCGAGTCGGCCGAACTCCTTCAAACACTGTCGGGCGATGGCGAGTTTTGGCATCAGCGGATCCCCCCGTGGTTATGTCGACTCATTGGGACATCTTTACCATCCGGGTTGATGATCTACGGACCTAGACGGTATGCGTAGCCGAGAGGCGTTGAGTCAGGGGTTGCGGACGAGGTCCGCTCACCCACGTTCGTGGGTCCGACATCGGGCAGCACCTGCGCCCCAGCGGTGACACGGTTTACCGGGACGGCGTAGCAATCAAGACCGTCGTCCCACTTCACCGCCTCGCCGTCCGCGGGATCGGTTCCCGCTATCTGTCCGAAGACGAGCGGATCCAGATCGCCGAGCTCCGTCGGGACGGCGTAAGCGTTGCGACGATCGCCGAACAGGTGAACCGAGCCCGGTCGACGATCTGCCGCGAACTCAAACGCAACGTCGGCTCTTCCTGCGCAGTTCGACCGCATGGGGTCCTGCTGCCGCCCCCGAACGTGCGTGCACGCCCCCCATGAGGTGTCGAGCGATCGTCGCACCTTGATCTTGAAGCGTGCCATCGCTGAGGCAGACGGTGAGATGTCGGCGACCATCGGCCTGCCGCACGAGATCGAACCAGGCAAGTTCACCTTCAATTCATGGTCGACCTAGGTGGCGATCGGCCGAGCGCACACGAGATAACCCTCGACTGAGAGGGGGGATGGACCGCGAGCTGGACAGAGGACATCTCCTCTGACGAGGACATCTCTCCAGGCTCGAGCGCTCCCGCCTTCGGATCAGCCTCCTGGCGCAATGACAGAGATTTGTTGTGGCCTGCACTTGGCCAGATCTTGCGCTCGACGGTTGGGCACACTCCCGGTGCTGCCCCGGGAGCGCCCTACCCACCGAGGAGGCGGAGGACGCGCTATACGAACCCCCGACGTGGGTCGAGCTGGCACGTGTGATCCCACATGTGCTGCAAGGAACGGATATCCCCGGCCGAACCGGGCAGACCTACGAGTAATCCATTTTCTTGATGATCCTGCCCCACCTCGGCGAGTGACAGCGTGATCCACTCCAGCCCCCACACGGAAATCTCGTTCTAAGGCACGCCGATCGCGCTTACGAAACTGCGGCCGAGCGTGCCCTATGGTGCGAACGTGCCGAAGTTCTGGGGGACTCACAACGACCAACCGAGTATCGATCCTGTCGCCGATGGTGCGGTGCGCCTCGGCTGGGACGAACTCGGAGATCTCGCGCTTCTGCATCCGACACGGGACGCTTTCAAAGAAGCTGTAGCCGGCGCGTTTCCCGACAGGCCGGAATCGGTCGCGTCCTGGGCCGGCACCCTCTACCGATTCGTGCATGCACTCGCCGTAGGAGATGTCGTCGTATGTCCGGACCGCGCGACCCGGACGATCAACATCGGTCGGGTCCGCGGTGGGTACGAGTTTCATCCGGAAGTCGAGCAGTACCGGCACTGGCGTCCGATTCAATGGCTCGTGACCGGAGTTCCACGAGACGAACTGTCGGTCTCAGCCCAGAACCAGATCAGCGCAGCGCTGTCCCTGTTCACCCTCACCACCGCTGGAGAGGAAATCGCCAGGCTTATTGACGAGCCCCATTCGGCGACCGAGCAGGACGACTTCCTATGGGTGCCGTTCTACCAAGAACTCGCCGATGTGATTCTGACGTTCCGCAACAATCGGGAAGGACTGCTCGATCGGTTGTGGAACGTCGCAGAGACACCGGGCCTGGAGCGTTACTTCCGCTATCTGCGTACAGACGTTCACAAGGATGGATCACGGGGGGCAATTCGAGACATCGATCCGTTCACTGCGTTCGGGCCGTTCAACAGGGGAATCACGGATTCGACCCGCGCACGGATCGCAGAAACCTACCGGATCGTCTTCGAGATCACCGCCGCAGCACCCACCTCGTTCGTAGGAATACCGGTGGTCAGCAACTTGAACTCATGGTTCATCCGCTACGAAAACGGCCGCAGCCCCGGCGAGGTCGACCGATTATGGGACCTGGCAGAGGCAACCACCGCCTACGCTGCAGTTGGCAACGAGGACACCCGCGAGAGGCTAGTGGCAGCCTTCGACGCCGCTGCCAGAGGAAACACCCGGCAACTGTCCATGGGGATCTATTGGATTCGCCCCGAGACCTTCGCCGCCTACGATCAGGTCAACGCCGGTTTTCTGGTCGGCCAGTATCCCGAGTTCGCCGCGATCCTGGCGTTGCGGTCGAAGATCGACGGTGAACATTTCTTGGCGAACACGGAGCAGATACGGAGCTGGATCCAGGACGAATCCACGCCCTTCAGCTCGATACCCGAGTTGTCCGCCGCAGCGTGGCGCTACACGAAGATGAAGCACGAGCCTTCCACGGAACCGAGCGAAACAGCTCTGTCGGCCGCGTCCGACAGCGAACCAATCGAAGGTGACATATACACCCTTGACTCCATCATCGAGGACGGGTGTTTCGTCCCGCGTTCCGAACTTGAGACGTTCCAGGAACGACTTCTGTCGAAGAAGAACCTGATCTTCCAAGGCCCTCCAGGTACAGGGAAGACTTGGCTGGCAAGACGACTAGCCTGGACGATTTGTAACGAGCGCCGCAGCGATCGTGTCACTGTCCTCCAATTCCACCCCTCCTTGTCCTACGAAGACTTCGTGCGAGGATGGCGCCCGGCGACCGAAGGGCGCCTTGAGTTGGCGGACGGACCGTTCCTGGATTTGTGCCGAAACGCCGATGCTCACCGCGACGACAATCATGTATTGGTGATCGAAGAGATCAACCGAGGGAACCCGGCACAGATTTTCGGCGAGCTGTTGACCCTTCTCGAAGCGGACAAACGCAGCCCGGATAACGCCATGCGTCTGGCATATCCCATAGACGAGGACGAACGTTTCCATATCCCGCCGAACTTATATGTCATCGGCACGATGAACCTCGCCGACCGATCCCTTGCCCTTGTGGACATGGCGCTGCGCCGCCGCTTTGCCTTCATCGAACTCGAACCTCAGTTTGGCAGCGCCTGGACCGAACACGTCAGCGGATTGGGCTACGACTTGGAAACCCTCGAACGCTTCGGGGCACGCATGCAGGAGCTGAACACCCAGATCATCGAGGACCGAACACTGGGTCGGCAGTTTCGCATCGGGCACAGTTTCTTCACTCCCGGACCCTCCACGGGAGCAGTAACACTGACGACGCAACAGTGGCTCGACCGGGTGGTCCAGACCGAGATCAAACCGCTCCTCGAGGAGTACTGGTTCGATCGTCCCGGCACGGTCGACGACGCGCTTGCCAAACTGCGAGAGCTATGACCCGATGAAAATTCCGATCCGTAACCTCTGGCTCTTGCAGTTGTTCGCGTCCGATCTGTACCGACATCACGGCCACGAGTTTGCCGGTGCGGAGAGGATCGCCGACAATCTGCCCCAGCTGGTAGCGCAGATGCTGGCCGACGAAGTCGAAACCAGGCTGCACATGGGCTTGTCTGTAGGTTTCACCCGAACGGTGTCGGATTTGCACCGAGTTCGAGGCAGGATCGATGTACTCGGCACGACGCGACATCGACTTCTCGAGCGGGGACTGGTCCGGTGCCGATACGACACCCTGGTCACCGACACCGTGGCCAATCGCCTGGTCCGCTCCGCGCTTCGAGCTGCCGCCACATCGCTCCCGCATCATCCGCGGTTCCGGTCTCTGGCGCTCCAACTGGAAGTTGCCGGAGTGACGGGACCGGCACCGCGACCGGACATCGTGCCGTCGCTGCGCCGGCAACGACTGCTGGCCCGCGACCATCGGATGCTCTCCCTCGCCGAACTCCTGCTGACAATGTCGATACCGGACCCCGGCCAAGATAAGTTCGTCACCGTAGCCCCCGAGGATTCGGACCGCTACCTGCGCAGACTCTTCGAGCGCGCCGTCTACGGCTTCTACCACCACACTCTCGGCTCCCGAGGATGGTCGGTGGAGCCTGGCACCCGACTGTCGTGGAGTATCGACCGGATTTCTGAGGGCATGCAGGCGGTGCTGCCAGGGATGTACACCGACATCACCCTCCGCGCACCGCTGCGCCCGGGAGAAAGTATTCGGCGGCGGATAGTAGTCGACACCAAGTTCACAGCCATCACGCAGGCCGGCTATCACCGCCCTACAACCCTGAACAGCGGACATCTATACCAGATCTACGCTTACTTGATGTCTCAGCAGGAGAGGAGCGACGATCATCGTCACGCCGAAGGCCTCATGCTGCACCCCGTCGTCGACGGACACTTCGATGAAGACATGGTCATCCAAACGCACAGAATCCGATTCGCCACTGTTGATCTGCGTGCCTCCGGAGAGACCATCGCTGCACATCTAATAAGAGCTACCTCCCGAGGCAGTCATTCTGAGACCGTCGCTGGGACCTTGTTAACGCCGTCTGCCGACCAATTGGACGACGACGTTCCCTAAGTTGATGCCGCGTTTGCGCTTGAAAGGACGAGCAGCCCCGAGCTTCTCAGTCGCCGACATCAGTCAATCCGACGGCCGAACACGAGGGTCGAGGCCAATGTCGGTCGATAGGTCGTCGCCTTCTGCCAGCAGATCGTTTTCGGTCGCCCTGGCCTTTTTTCGCGCTCCGAATCGCAGATGTCGACTTTGCAAGGCGCTGCAATCCGGTTCAGGACACCGCCCTCATCCCCGGGCGACAGCAGAACATGCACGAAGGGGGCGGAACTGCGTACCGCAGGAGGGTTGTTCCCTGGCTGATGCTCGCAGGCAGGTCACGTCGGAGATCGTGGTATCACTTCGGGCAGTGTGGTCGCAGCTCGAGGCCGAAGCGGGCGCCTAAGCGAAAGGACCATCCCTGCCACGCAGGGTAACGTGGTCCGCTCCCGGTGCGATAGAGCTGGTGTCCAATAGTGGTCTTCGAAGCAATGCAGAGGGCCGACCCGGCGACGTGGAAGCTCAAGGATTGCGGTGCCAAGGTACAAGTGGTCCCATCGAATGCTCGAAACCCCTGCAGGAGCTGTGCAACGAACTGGTCGAGGTACATGCCAGGACATGGATCCGGCTGTTGCATTGCGGGCGGTCCACGGTGCTCGCCCCAGGGTGGAGTTCGTGCGGGAAGCATGGGCCACCCTCAGAGAGTTGTGGCTCAAGACCGCCACAGAGTCCCGGCACCGGGTTGTTGAGGAGCTCCAGGCGGCCCGGAATGGGCGGGGTCTTCTGAAGGGCTCAAGCTCTCGAGCAATCCAAGGAGGTAGCAACACGGATAGCCGAAACTCGGACGCGGGCCTGCCGAGAACCAGACCCGCTTCCCGCGTCCGGACCAACGACAGCGATAGTAAGGACGATGCTGGCATCACAGCCCGCAGTAAGTCGCCGTCATCGAGAGATATCGGAAAGTGGGTTGCCGACGTGAGCACCTCGTTGAGTTCCGCTGAGTTGCCAGTGTTGGGACAGTTGGCGCGGGTCCGCGGTCGACATTGGGTGGTCACCGATGTGGCCCCGACTGCGCTCCCGTTCGATATCAAATCCAGTGCTGTCGGTGAGGGACAAACGCTGGTCACGTTGTCCAGCGTGGAGGACGACGGACTCGGCGAAGAGCTCCGGGTGCTGTGGGAGCTCGAGGCCGGCCGCAGGATCCTCGACGCTGCCACACTGCCAGACTTGTCCCGCGGGCAATTCGATGACCCGGCGACGCTGGGTGCGTTCCTGGACGCTCTGCGTTGGGGTGCGGTCACAAATGCCGAGACCACGGTCCTGCAGGCGCCGTTTCGTGCAGGCATAGCGATCGAGGACTATCAGCTCGAACCCGTCACCCGCGCGCTGACCATGCCGCGGGTGAATTTGTTGGTCGCGGACGATGTCGGTCTCGGTAAGACCATCGAGGCCGGGCTGGTCATTCAGGAACTGTTGCTGCGCCAGCGCGCGCGACGCGTGATGATCGTGTGTCCGGCACCGTTGACGATCAAGTGGCAGGAGGAGATGGCGACCCGCTTCGGTCTGGATTTCCAGATTGTCGACACCGCCGAGGTGCGTCGCGTCCGCCGAGAAAGAGGCCTGCACGCCAACCCATTTCGGGTGTATCCCCACACGATTGTCAGTCTGCCGTGGCTACGCGGTGCCCGGTGTCAACGCCTCCTTGCCGAAGTTCTCGATGATGGCGGCCTGACCCAGCCCCGGGCAATCGATCTTCTTGTCGTGGACGAGGCGCATCATTGCGCGCCACCCGGCAGGGGAAAATACGCGGTCGACAGCCAGCAGACGCGCGCGATTGCTCGTCTGTCCGCGCACAGTGAGCACCGCCTGTTCCTGACCGCGACACCGCATAACGGGTATGCCGAGTCGTGGTCGGCGTTGTTGGCGATGTTGGACCCGCAACGGTTCGCCCGGGGGGTATCACCGGACCCAGCGGCTCTGAAGCAGGTCCTGATCAGGCGGCTCAAGTCCGAGCTGACCAACACTGACGGAACCCCCCGCTACCCGGAGCGGGTGGTGGAAGAGATCACCGTCGACTACCCCGAACATGAGCGAGAAGTCCACGCGCTGCTGCGGGACTACACCATCGCTCGGCGGAAACGACTCGCACGTGAATCGTTCCGAGGCGCAGGTCAAGCAGCAGATTTGGTGACGCTGTTGCTGAAAAAGCGGTTGTTCTCGAGCCCTGCGGCCTTTACCCGGACCATGGCGTTGCATCAGCGAAGTGTCCGAGGCGCCGGTCAGCCACTGGACATGGACATCGTCTGGCTCGGCGAGCGTCAAATCGAGTTGGTGTATGGAGACTGGTCGGCGGACGAGGCGTTGGACGAGGCCGAGGACGCCGCGACGGAGGCCGCCACAATAGTCGCCGGGCACCCCGGCGCCGTCGAGCAGGACTTGCTCGACAAGCTCGAAACCTGGGTGCATGAGCACGGAATGGACAGCGACGCCAAGGCCAGGGCGCTGATCGACTACCTCCACGAAGTGTGTAGGACCGATGGGCAGTGGAACGACGAACGCGTCGTCATTTTCACCGAGTACCGCGACACGCAACGCTGGTTGAAAGATCTGCTCGAGAAATATGATCTCGGCGAGGGTGGACGCCTGGAACTGCTCTACGGCGGCATGGACGAGGAGCAGCGCGAACGCATCAAGGGCGATTTTCAGAAGCCGCCCCACATGCATCCGGTGCGGATCATATTGGCCACCGACACCGCCAGCGAGGGCATCGACCTGCAGGACCATTGCTACCGACTGGTCAACTACGACATCCCGTTCAACCCCAACCGGTTGGAGCAACGCGCTGGTCGGATCGACCGCTATGGGCAGACCCACCGCCCGCAGATCCTCCACTTCGTCGGGGCGCACTGGAAGAGCGCACCGCCCGAAAGTGCCGAAGCCGACCTGGATTTCCTTACCCGGGTCGCGGTGAAAGTCGCGACCATGCGCGAGGACCTGGGCAGCGTCAACCCCGTGCTCGCCGCTGCGGTCGAGCGACGGATGCTAGGCCGCCCCGACCGGGCCTTCCGAGTGGAGACGGTGCAACCGAAATCGGCCACGCGAGATGCGCTGAAGGTAGAGCGGAACCTGCGTGCCGAGGCGGACCGGCTCCGCGCTGCCCTGGCCGAGTCCGTCCAGGAACTGCACAGCACCCCCGGCGACGTCGAACGCGTCGTCCGGATGGGTCTGGAGCTGGGCCGTCAGTCCTCTCTGCAGCCGGTCACTGACGCCCAGACCGGCCAGACCGTGTGGCGGGTGCCGCCGCTGACCGGTTCGTGGGCTCGGACCACAGCCGACCTCGTCGACCGCGACTACGGCGCCCGCCCCATCAGCTTCGACGCGTCGCTGGCAGCGAAACGCGACGACGTTGTTCTGGCCCACCTGAATCATCCGTTGGTCGCGATGGCCACCCGGCTGCTACGCGCCGAGGTATGGGGCGCCGGCCATCTTCAGCGAGCCGCGAGCCTGGTGGTCGACGACCCCAACCTGACCGACCCGGTGTTGGCCGCATACTCGCGGCTGGTCCTGGTCGGAGCCGACGGTAAAAGGCTCCATGAGGAACTTTTCCCCGCCGGTGGTTGGGTGCGCGGCGCCGCGTTCTCCAGGCTGGGGGTCACTGCGCTTACTGCTCTTCTCGACACCGCCCTCGGACCGGCGTCCTCCCCCCGCGAAAGTGGTCGGGCAGACAAAGAAGAGTTGGTCCGGTCCTGGCCGAAACTGTCCAGCAACCTCGAGGCGGCGATCACCGCGCGGGCGAAGGAACGGGAAACCTCCCTGGAAAAGTCGTTGGCCAAGCGGCAGGCGGACGAGGAGACCCGCACCGCCGCACTGATCTCCGGATTCGAGAAGTCCCTGCGGGAGGCGCTTGCAGGACAGGACCAGGCGCAGCAGCTGTCCTTCGCCGACCTCGAACCCGACGAACGCGATCAGCTCACTGCGGATCGCTCCGCATGGCGGCAGCGTCTCGACTCGCTGCCCGGGGAGCGGGAGGCTGCCATGGCCGCGATCGCGCGTCGCTACACCTCGGTGCAGGTGCTGTGGTTTCCCGCTGCGGTCGTGCACCTCGTTCCCGCCAGGAGGATCCGATGACCCGGACCGGTAGCCGCTCCCGCCCTCGGGGACAGTCGGGTACCACCGAATGGCTGGAACTGCTCGCGGTAGACGGCCCTTTCCTGGCCGCCCCGGTCGTCAAGGACGTCTGGCCCGGCGGACTGCCCGCCCTGACCAAGGACGACGTCAGCTCCCTGCGGGAGGCCAGCAGCGTCCTCGACGCCAGCCCGGGCACCCGCGACACCTTCATCCGCCATGTGCTGACCACCTTTCTGGGCTGGAAGTCCAATCTGATCGGTGCCGGGCATGTGCCCTCCACGCTGACCACGCCGGTCCCCGAATACGGCACCGAGGTCCGCCCCGACTTCGCGTTGCTGACCGACCCGGACGATCCCGCCTCGCCGCCGTTGCTACTGGGTCTCGTCCTCGACCCCGGGGTACGCGCGACCGCCCGCCCCCACCCAAACACCCCCGGGGCGGGGAAGTGGCCGGCGAGTTACGCCGACCGACTCGCCCACGCCCTGCGTGCACGCAGAGCCCCCCTTGGCATGGTGACCGACGGCACAGAATGGACGCTGGTCTGCGCCCCCGCTGGCGGGGCTACCACCACCGCCACCTGGACCCGGCACACCTGGTTCGACGAACCCGACACTCTCAAGGCCTTCGCCGCGCTGCTGGGCCGGCTCCGTTTCTTCGGAGTTCCTGAGAACCAGACCCTGCCCGCACTGCTCGCGGCCAGCCTGGACCGGCAGGAAGAGATCACTACCCGGCTGTCCGAACAGTCCCAAGCGGTGGTCGAGATGCTGGTCGCGACCATCGGCCGTCTCGATGCCGAAAACCGTGCGCAACATGGTGAGTCGTTGCTGCCTGCCGTGGTTGAACCCGCCGAGGTGTACCAGGGCGCCGTCACCGTGCTGATGCGCCTGGTGTTCCTGCTCTACGCCGAAGAACGTGGCCTGTTGCCCGTCGACGACGACACCTACGCCGACGCCTACGCGGTCAGCACCCTCGCGGCGCAACTACGCGAACGCGCCAGCGACGTCGGCGAGGACACCCTGGAGCGATCCAGCACCGCCTGGCACCGCATGCTCGCTACCTTCCGCGCCGTCCATCGAGGTGCCCGCCATGACCAATTCACCTTGCCGGGCTACGGCGGCAGCCTGTTCGACCCCGACCGATTCCCGTGGCTCGAAGGCCGCCCCGACGCGGCGACCGGACTCGACGAGGCAGATCCCCTCCCCATCGACGACCGCACCCTGCTGCGTGCCCTCGAAGCGCTGCAATGGTTGCGGTTCGCCGGCGAACGACGCCACGTCTCCTTCCGAGTACTGGACGTCGAACAGATCGGCTACGTCTACGAGGGTCTGCTCGACCAGGACGCCCGCCGCGCCCACGACTGGATTCTGGGTATCGCCGGGGACAGCAAGGGCGAGAAGGACGGCCCCGAGGTTCCGCTGACCGACCTGATCGAGCACCTCGACCAGGGCGCCGAGCATTTCGCCACATGGCTGTCGGGTGCGATCAAGGCAGGAGGCGGCAACCGCAGCCCCGCCGCGATCATCAAATCCCTCACCGTGCCCACCGGTGTCGCCGCCGACACCGCCTGGACCGGGGTGCTCGAGGCCTGCGCCGGGAACGAGGCCACCGCGAAGTCGATCCTGCCGTTCGCGGGGCTGCTGCGGCGTGACCCGCGCGACCTGCCCGTCATCTATCCTCCCGGCAGCCTGTACCTCACCGACAGCGAGCTACGCGCGCACACCGGCGCCGTCTACACCCCCCGAGCCCTGGCCGAAGAGGTCGTTGCCCGCACCCTCGAACCGCTGGTGAAATCACCGGGACCGCTGGACACCGAGGACGAAGCCGCATGGAGGATCCGGACTCCTCAGGAGATCCTGTGCTTGAAGGTCATCGACATCGCCGCGGGAAGCGGCGCATTCTTGGTGGCCGCCACCCGGTATCTCGCCGACCGGCTCCTCGACGCCCGACGTGTCCATGAGCCCGCCCGAGACGGTATCGAGGTCGATGACGAGCAGGCCGTGATCGATGCCCGCCGTGAAATTCTCGATCACTGCATCTACGGCGTCGACATCAATCCGATGGCCTTGGAAATGGCGAAGCTGTCACTGTGGTTGGTCACCCTCGATCGGACCCGTCCTTTCGGGTTCCTCGACGACCGTCTCGCCTTGGGAGATAGCCTCCTTGGTCTGACCAGCCCCGAGCAACTCCTGGATATGCACCTCGACCCCAAGGAGGGACGAAAGACCCGCAATCACGAGCAGATCGCCGCCTACACCGCAGATGTGCCAGGATTGCTGAAGCAGGCTGCTGCGCTGCGCCAACGGATAACTGAAATCGATCTCATCGACAGCCACTCTGCCGAACATAAAGCTCGACTACTCACCGAGTCCCAACAGCTGACCCATCGATTGACCGTCCTGGCCAACGCGCTGTCAGGCGCCAGCCTGGCAGGTGGAACCGCGGGCCACTATGGGGAAGTCGCGGCCGGATTCGGTTTGGCTACCAGTGGATCGGGCAGTGGCACGGCATGGACGAAATTCTGTGAAGATACCCGGTTCTCCCTCACCGACGAACGCGGTCAGCTCCGGCACCCAGCGCACTTTCCGCTGCTGTTCCCCGAAGTCTTCACCGCGCCACGGACCGGATTCGACGCAGTCATCGGGAACCCCCCTTTCCTCGGAGGGAAGAAGCTCACTGGCGCGTATGGTGCGCCCTACCGGGAACACCTGGTCCGAGTTATTGGCCGTGGCGTACGTGGCCACGCCGACCTTATTGCGTATATGTTCCTCACCGCGGCTGCACTCTGCGACCGCGGTCATGGCAACTTCGGCCTCATCGCTACCAACACTGTCGCCCAAGGTGATACGCGAGAGGTCGGGCTTGACCAGATCACTGCCAATGGCTTTGACATCTATGCCGGAGTTAAGAGCGAGAAGTGGCCCACTAAGGGGGCGAACCTCGAATACAGCATCGTCTGGGCGTCGCGTCACACCCGAGCCAGCGGCGTGCGTGCGAATGCCGATGGTGTTCCTTCCAAACGGATAACACCTAGTCTCGATCGTGCCAGCCGTGTTACCGGCAACCCACACAGACTTGCTGCCAGCAATGGTCTCGCGTTCGTCGGCTCCTATGTACTCGGCCTGGGATTTACGATGGATCAGTCTGTGGCGCGGGACCTGATCGATCGCGACCCGCGTAATGCCGAGGTGTTGTTCCCCTACGTCAACGGGGAAGATCTCAATAGCAGGCCCGACTCAAGTGGAAGGCGTTGGATCATCAACTTCTTCGACTGGTCCGAAGAACGCGCACAGCAGTATCCCGACTGTTTCGAGGTTGTGGAGAGAGAAGTGAAACCGGAACGGCAGCGGGTGAACGACGCGGGGGCCTACGTTTTGCGCCGGCCGCTTCCTCAGCGTTACTGGCAGTACGCGGACAAGCGTCCGGCGCTCTATAGGGCGATCGCGGGGATGTCGCACGTCCTCGCGATCACGTTAGTGAGCAAAGTTGTCATGCCGGTACGGGTGCCAAGTGGTCAAGTCTTCTCGCATGCGACGGCAGTGTTCGCGACCGAAGACATGGCGGACTTCGCTCTGTTGTCGAGCGCACCGCACTATTGGTGGGCCATCACGCGGGCATCGACGATGAGGAACGATCTTCGGTACACGCCGTCGGATGTGGTTGAGACTCTGCCACGCCCGGTCGCTACGGACCGGATGCGAGCGGCCGGTGAAGCACTTGATCGGGAGCGGCGCACATTCATGCTGCATCGTCAGTTGGGGTTGACGAAGACCTACAACCTCGTCCACGATCCGGCGGTCGTTGATATGGAAGTCAAGCACCTGAGGGTCTTGCATGTGGAGATCGATGAGGCGGTATGCGCTGCCTACGGCTGGGACGACCTGCCCCTGGAACACGGTCATTACGACACCCGACAGGGCGTCCGCTGGACCGTCTCCCCGACGGCGCGCCTCGAACTACTCGACCGGTTGCTCCTGCTAAACCAGGAACGGTATGCCGACGAGCAAGCGTCTTCGACCGCCTCGCCTGCCCGTCGGAAGGGGCGCGGCAAATCCACTCAGCCCGCGGAAGCCACGTTGTTCGACACCGATGAGGACGCATGAAAACCCAGGCGACAAACACCGGGCAGGCCAGTACCGACGGATCGGAACCGACGCCGACTACGTCGGAAGCCTGGACGCCACGCCAGGTCCGTGCGGAACTCGAACGGTTCCTGGTCCGGGATCTTCTGGGTCCGTGGGGAGGGGACACGGAGGAGCTGCCCGCTGGCACCATCCCGTCCGAGCGGTACATCCTCGGGGTGTTGTCTCCGGCCCGTGTATCGCTGGACGCGGAGGTTACCGACGCGACCGCCAGTGACGATGGTTCGGGAGAGGGGACAGCCGAGGTGACCGCGGCCGCGGCCGCGGGTTCGATGGCCCCAGCCTCGCTGGGTCTGTCCTTCAGCCTTCCCCTCGACGTCTCCTCGGTGCACGTTCGCGGGTCGTGGGGACGATATGTGCAGGTCCAATCTGCCACCGACGTCACCGACGCCGGGGCGCCTCGCCTGGTGTGGCGGCGCGAGTCCGCAGGGGGAGCGGTTGATCTGAATGTGACCGAACCGGAATCGACCGAGGTACCGGACCCGGCGCAGCCCGGCGTGGTGGTGCGGGCTCGGTGCCGCCCCCAAGCTAAGTGCCGAGTCGTTGATGTGGCGATCGTCAACGCCCAGCCAGAGCCTCCTGAGCGCAAGGACACCGTCAAGATTTTCCAGGTTCGCATCGAGGTCACCGCCCAGGATGGACACAAAGCTGTCTTCCTGCCGCACAACGACCCCTCCCACGTCGTGGCCGACGACACCACGCCCAATACCGATATGGAGATGCAGGGCCTGGCAATGACTTACCGACATGCCCGCCAATTCGCGGTCGGCCGCAATGCCGGGGTCGATGTGGGTCGGCGCACCGGAGACGGGTGTGCGTGGCGGGTCGCGACCACCAACATGCCGGCCTACGAGGTGGAGCAGACCGTCGCCCCCGCACCTGCCCAGGTTCCGCAGCTGACGGGACTCGAGGTCGACATGCGTACCCTGGCGACCTCACCCCGTGCCGAGGTGATGGCGGCGCTGCGTCCGTTGACCGATGGATACCTGCAGTGGTTGGAGGAGCAGGACCACCGACTCACCTCCGATCCGACCCTGACCGGACACGAAGGCGCGGCCCGCAGTCACCTAGAAAACGCACGCGAGGCGGCACGGCGCATCGCGGCCGGAATCGACCTGCTAGGCACAGACGAGAACGCTTGGCAGGCATGGAAGTTCGCCAACCTGGCCATGGCACTTCAGCGGGAGCACACCGAAATCGCGGCAGAACGAGCCAAAAACCCCGACCTCACCCTCGCCGCCGCCGCCGATCTGGTCGACGAGCCGCGTCGGCGGTCGTGGCGACCGTTTCAGCTCGCATTCGTGCTGCTTAACCTGCCGTCCCTCGCCGACCCCACGCATCCGGACCGAGCGTTAGCCAGCGCCGAGAACGGGCCCGGCCTCGCGGATCTGTTGTTCTTCCCCACCGGTGGCGGCAAAACCGAGGCCTACCTCGGCCTGACCGCGTTCACACTCGCCATCCGCCGACTCCACGGCGTGATCGGGGAAGGCGCCGACGCCCGTGATGGTCGGGCAGGAGTAGCGGTCCTTATGCGATACACCCTGCGGTTGTTGACGGCTCAGCAGTTTCAGCGCGCCGCCACCTTGATCTGCGCTGCCGAACACCTGCGCCGAACCGCGGCGGCGGCACAACAGGCCGGTGGGCCGCGAAACCCGTGGGGGGAAGAACCTTTCCGGATCGGGTTGTGGGTCGGCTCCAAGGTCACCCCGAACTGGTACGACCAGGCCAAATCGGCCCTGGATGCGATGCGCCACCGGTATGCCGGGGCGGGGGCGACCAACCCGATTCAGGTCCTGGTCTGCCCGTGGTGCGGGCGGGACATCGAACCCGGACAGGACGCCGAATGCGACGACTCCCGCCGGCGGGTGCTGGTGTGGTGCGGCGACCCGGACGGGCAGTGCACGTTCTCCCGCAGACAATCCACCAAATGGGGCGAGGGCCTGCCGGTGGTCACCGTCGACGAGGAGGTGTTCCGGCTGGCCCCCTCCCTGGTGATCGGAACCGTCGACAAATTCGCGCAACTGCCGCTGCGGGGACAAACCGGGCTGCTGTTCGGCCGAACATCCTCATGGTGTGAACGCCACGGCTACCGCCACCCGGATCTGACCCGCAAAACCGAATGCAAGGACGGCGGACACCCGCGGCGCGGGAACCGACCAGGTACCAAACCGCAGAACTGCGGGCCCTTGCGGCCACCGGATCTGATCATCCAGGACGAGCTGCACCTGATCTCCGGGGCACTGGGCACCATGGTCGGACTCTACGAAACCGCGGTGGACCGGCTCGGCGGATGGTCGGTCAAAGGCACTACCATCCGGCCGAAGGTGGTGGCGTCCACGGCGACGGTGCGCCGAGCCAAGGAGCAGGTGCATGGCCTGTTCAACCGGGACCTGGCGATCTTCCCGCCCCCGGTCCTCGACGCCGGGGAAACCTTCTTCTCCACCCAGATTCCCGTCGACGAACAGCATCCCGGCCGGCGCTACCTCGGGGTGTGCGCACACGGTCAACGCCTCAAACAGGTCCAGATCCGGGTCGCACAGCTGCTGCTCGCCGCGGGCCAGTTGTTGTTCGACGAACACGGCGGCGCCGCGGACCCGTACATGACGCTCGTGGACTACTTCTCTTCCACCACCGAGCTCGCCGGGATGCGTCGACTGGTCGACGACGACATTTCGACGCGGTTGCGGCAGCAGTCTCGGCGCGGTCTGCGCGATCGCCGCAACTTGGAGGTTCGCGAACTCACCGCCCGGATCAACAGCCAGGACATCGGCAAAGCGCTCAGTGCGCTGGCCAACCCATTCGATACGGACATCGACTCGAGCGCCGCCAAGGCCACCGCCGCGAGACTCCGCAAAGAATCACGGGCCGGTGGCGGAAAAACACCGGACGCCCGGGCGGCCCGCGTCGAACTCGAGGCCCTGCCCCGGCACGAGTGGGATAAGAAGCCGATCGACGTGCTGCTCGCCACCAGCATGCTGCAGGTCGGCGTCGACGTCTCGCGGCTCGGACTGATGGTCGTGACCGGCCAACCGAAGAACAGCGCCGAATACATCCAGGCCTCCTCCCGGGTCGGCCGAGACCCCTCCCGGCCCGGTTTGGTGGTGACCCTGTTCAACTGGGCCCGCCCCCGCGACCTCGGGCATCTGGAAACCTTCACCCACTTCCACGAAACTTTCTACGCGCGAGTGGAACCGCTCTCGGTGACCCCGTTCGCCGATCGGGCCCTCGACCGCGGGCTGGCGGCGGTGCTCGTCGCCGCACTGCGCCACGCCCGCGACGACTGGGAGAGCGAACCGGGCGCCCACGCCGTCCCGGTGACCGCTCCGGAGGTCGACGCCGCGATCGAGTGGATCTCCGAACGCGCTGGCGACGTGCTCGGTGACGCCGTCAAGGTGGCCGAAATCGAGGCCATGTGCCGCGCCCTGCTCGACGACTGGGACCGACGCCGCAAGGGCCTCGAAGTCGGCAGCCTGTCCTACACCAGCGACCGGAACGGCCTCGACCCACTCCTGGACTCCGGCGTCGGCCGGTGGGGCACCTGGTCGGCCGGATGGTCGCTGCGCGAGGTCGAGCCGGAAACGAACCTGCTGATCACCCTCGCCGCCCCCGAAGTAGCCGATCGACCCGAGTGGGCCTTCGGCGACGGATCCGGTCCGGCAGTCGACGACGAGGACGAGGACGAGACGGAACCGGCCGACGAGGCGGGACTGCTTACCGCGGAACCGGTCCCGGCGGCAGAGGGAGAGCCCCACCGATGAACCCCACACCCACGACCGCCGGCACCGACAAGTACCTACGCCGGGTGGGCAGCCAACGCCCCAACGCCCTGCTGTACTCCGACGGTGTCGGCTCCGTCGTCGACCTGCCACACTTGTCGGTGGTAGTGCAGGGATTGGACTTTTGGGACTACCGGCAGGCTACCGAGTTCGAACTGACCGAACCGCGCCTACTTCAACGGGTCCGACAAATCCTCGGCCCGCACGTGCGCCAGCTCCGCGCCACCCCCCAACGAGAGGACAACGCCGACCCGGACGACACCGAAGCAAACCGGGTCGGCGTGCCGGTCACCCCGTTCCCGCGCTGGATGCGCTGTACCGGTTGCAACACCCTGGCTGGCATCAACGCCGAAGGCACCGGCCCGTTCCGATTCGAGAACAAGAACAAATACCGTCCCGACGAGGCTCGATTCGTCCACGACTGCCGCCCCACCGCCCCCGGAGGGAAGAAGGCTCTGCAGCCCACCGTGGTGCCGGCGCGGTTCGTTACCGCCTGCACCGGTGGACATCTCGATGAATTCCCCTACGTCGAGTACGTCCACCGTGCGGGATCTTGCCCGAAAGGCCGCGAGGGCCGGCTGACGCTGCTCGATCCCGGTGGCAACTACGGCTCCCAGATCACCATTCGGTGCTCGTGCGGGGCCAAGCGCACCATGCGCGACGCCCTGAAACATCACCGGACGGCGGGCAGCAACGCCCTGCCCGGGTGTCGGGCACGCCACCCCCACCTCGGGTGGTTCGACCCCAAAGGGTGCACCGCGCAAGTGCGGGCGATGGTTCTCGGGGCGAGCAATCAATGGTTCAGCCTCCTGGCGAAAGCCCTCTACATTCCCGCCCTGGGCAGCGAACTGGCGGCACTGGTCGACAAACACTGGGGACCGCTGTCCAAGGTCCGCAGCCCCGAAATCCTGGCATACGCCCTGGATACCATCCCCGAACTCTCACCGCTGCGCGAACACGACCTCGCGGCGATCTGGGCGCAGATCCAAGCACGGCAGAAGGCCGACGAGGACCTGCCGGACGAGCCGGTGGATCTGACAGCGAGGGAATACGAGGCGCTGACCGATCCCACGAAGGCCCGGCGGGATCGAAACTTCACCGCGGACGTGGTCCCCACACCCACCGCATGGACGGGCCTGGTGTCCAAGGTGGTCCGGCTGAGCCGACTGCGGGAAACCAAGGCTATGGTCGGCTTCACCCGCGTCGACGCCCCCGACTGGGGCGAGCCCGACAGCAGCCAACGCGCGCCGCTGAGCAGGGCGGAACTGGACTGGGTACCAGCGTCCACAACCCACGGAGAAGGCATCTTCCTGGTGCTCCAACCCGATGTCATTGCGGCATGGGAGGAAACGGCGGAACGCAGCACCCACCTGAACCGGTTACGGGCGGCGCATGTCCGGTGGCGCAACAATCGCCAGCTGGAAGGACCCCCCGAAGACCACTGGCCGGGCGACCGGTACCTTTTGCTGCACACCCTCTCTCATCTCCTGGTTCGCGAGATAGCCCTCGAATGCGGGTATTCCTCGGCCAGCATCACCGAGCGGATCTACTCCAACACCGAACGTGATGAGGCGGGAATTCTGCTCTACACCGCGGCCAGTGACAGCGAGGGAACCCTCGGAGGTCTCGTCCGGCTCTCCGACCCCCTCCAGATGGACAGGCTTCTGCGGGCTGCGTTCGCGAACGCCCGTCGTTGTTCGTCCGATCCGCTGTGCGCGGAGCACGCCCCCCTGGTCACGGAGGAAACCCTGCACGGGGCCGCGTGCCATGCATGCCTTTTCGCGTCCGAAACCACGTGCGAGCGGGGCAACCGATTTCTCGACCGCCGGCTGATCGTGCCGATCGATTCGGCCGAGCCGGAACTGGCGCTGAACGGATACTTCAAAGTCGGGACCGGCTGACCCGTGGACGGCGAACCAGCATCTCGGCAGCTCCTCGAAACGGTGGCGAGCGTGGGACGCGGGCTGCGGCCCGCCCACGCCGAACGGCTCGCGTCCGCTCTCGCGCCGTTGGCCGAGGCGACCGAGGCGCAACATCTTGTCGGTCTGATCCCGACGCCCGCGTTCGGGCATAGCGTGCAACGTCTGCTCGCCGCCTGGGCTGAGCACCCCGGACCACGGGGTGTCACCGTCGGCGCCGCGATCGCCGCCGCTGCCCACGCCCACCAGGATGCACGGCGTAACCCGCATCTCGAGCTCGTCGTCAGTGGACCAACGAGCAAGGCAATCCATGCCCGCCGAACCGAGCAGGTTCTGCTCCAACTGATCGCTGAAGCCACCCATAAGATCTTGCTCATCACCTTCGCTTTGCACATGCACGAGCACCTGAGGGCCGCGCTATCGGCAGCCACCGCCCGAGGGGTGATAGTGACCGTTTTGGCTGAAGACCCCGACGACAACGCCAGCTTCTCCGGCGCTCCCGCCAAGTCGTTATCGGACGTGTTCGTCAACCGGTTGCGATGGCCGACCGATCAGCGCCCTCCGTCCGGGGCGGCCCTGCATGCGAAGGTCGTCGTCATCGACGAGGACATGGCCCTGATCACCAGCGCGAATCTCACCAAACGCGCTGCCAGCGACAACCTTGAAGCCGGCTTGCTTGTGCGCGGAGGAGACATCCCGCCACGTCTCGTCGGCCACATAGATCAACTGGTACAGCAGAAGATCTTGCGTAAGGCGCCACTTGGGTCGTTACCGACGTGACGTCTCGTTGAGCAAGTCGACCCACACGTGCGTTTCACCTGAAACCGGGGATGAGGGCCCACGCCACCCATTTGTAGCGTGCAGACCGGGTATGGTCCTCGCGCAGGTACATGACGCCTGTAGCGATCGCAAGGAGTTTGAAGACTGCTGCCAGGCCCCACGCTCTTGTGAAGCCGGCCAATGCAAATATCGGCTGCCGATGCTTCGAACCCACCGATGGACTTCGTGCCAACCCCTCGATACGTGATCTTGGCGATCACGTCTACACGACGCACCAGACCGTGGGTGACGCCCGTGGTTTGCAATATTGTGACCGAACGACGGAGCGCCCTGATGGTGTGTTGGTGGCGCAGCCGAGTGTGCGGGAGGATCCCCGATTCGGCGCGGTGAGACCCAGATCGTTATCTGGTCGCCGCCAACAGCCCCGCAGCCACCATCACCTGGCCCACTATCAACGCTGCCGGCAGCGCCACGAGCTCCCACCCGCTCGAGGCAAACCCGAGAGCCCACACCACCATGGCCGCCGCCAGAGCCACCGTGGTCACCTGTCCGAGCGTCATGAGAACCGTCGCAGTCCCGCGACTGCGTCGCCGGAGAACGCAGGCCGTCCCGACGATGGCTCCGGCGAGAGAACAGGGCAATCCGACCAATGTCGGCAGCACCACCAGCAGTTCGAGACCACGGCCGCCGACTTCGACCACTCCCGACACGACCAGCTGAGGCACCACGTAGATCAGGACCGCAACCGTGCACAACACCGAGACGATCGAGACGGTCCGGAGCATCTTCATGAAGGCAAGGTAACGGACGAGGTGATCCGTTCGAGGATGCCCTGCACGGGTGGCAGGGTTTCGGTCGAAAGCAGCCGCAACCGAGCGGCGAAAGGCACAGAATGGAGCGGTAACCAATAGCAGGCAAGTGGGAAAGGTGCTTGCAGGATCCATCGTCCGCCCCGCTTCTCGGCTCTTGAAGATGCTGGGGGACTAGCAGTTTCAGGATGTGCGATGATCGAGGCACTCGTGGGGATCCACGCGACGGATGGCGAGCCCGACCAGGCTCGGTCTGGACCGCCGACACGAACCGACGACGATGCAGACGTGGTCGGCGTCTCCCTGGAGAGGCTGCTCGCGATCGCGAAGCTGACCCCTGCGCAGGCGGCCGTGCTCGTCACCGATGTGGTCGATCAGGTCGGGTCGGCACACGAGCCGGGGCGTTCTCGGGCGAGTTTTCGAGCAAATGCCGTGACGGTGTCCGGCAGCGGGCACCTCACGATCGAGCGCGGCGAGAACGCGGGATCTCGGGACGAGGTCCGTGATGCGCTCGCGGTCCTGCTTCGAGAGATCGCGGTGAACTGTCGCAGCGCCGCATTTGCGGACCAACTGGACGAATCGATCGCCGAGGCGTCGGACCCGGTCGTCCTCGCGCAGCTCGTGCGTAGCACTGTCGCAACAGAATTCGGTCCGGACGAGGTGGAGGCGACGCGGCGTCAGCTTGCAGCGCTCGTCTCGGCGGTGCTGGGACGGGGACGTGCCCGTCCGGAAGGTCGAGGGCACGAACGGCCGGACGCGCCGGATCAGCCGCCCCCGGCCGCCGGATCCTCTCTTGCCTCGCCCGGCTGGCAGCCACCCACAGGGAAGATCTGGCATCGCAGGAGAAGGCGACCCTCGTGGCGCCGAGGTCTACTCGCGCTGCTCGCCCTCCTCGCACTCGCCGGGATGGTGTGGGTGGCTCCGAAAGCATGGTCGGAGCTGAGGCAGGGATGGAACACCCTCCTCGACCCCGGGGAGTCGTCGATGGACGATCAGATCAGTCCGGTTTCGCCGCCGCCCCCGGCACCCGACGCCGCATCCCCTCCGGCCGAGCCGGGGTCCACCGAGCCGGGCCCCGTCCCCGTCGATCTCCCGGGTGAAGCCGGACCGATCACCCGGATGGTCGCGAGCTTTGCCAACGGCGCCTGTGAGCCGGGACGATCGTGCAACCTGCGCGTGGACGTCGGTGTCGATCCCGCAGCGAATGTCGGTGCGGTGACCTGGAATCTGACCGTCTACGACAGATGTACGGGTGCGGTCGGTCCGGGTGGCGAGGTCACGGTGCCGGTACCGCCCGGCGCGCAGGAGGCCTACGGCGTCGGACGCGTCGACCTGCCACCGGGCTCTGCGCTGGCTCTCGCCGCGGTCAGCACGGCTCCCGCTGCCGCCGCGTCGGAGCCGCTGTACGTGCCCGCCGAGAACGTCACCTGCCCGCCGGGAGGCTCTCGTGCAGGCGGATAGGCGCCGATCCGATCCCTGGCTCGTCGCTGCGGCAGTCGTCCTGGTCGCTCTCGGCGTGCTCAACATGTGGACGACGGGAATGACGGCACCGGCAGTGCGTCACGCGGTTCTCGCGGCCGTCGGCCTCGGCGCCATGTGGGCGACCTCGAGAATGCGGATCGCTACCCTGAGCCGTTTCGGCTGGATCCTCTACATCGTCTCGGTTGTCCTGCTCGTGGCGGTGCCGCTGATCGGGATCGCGACGATGGGCGCGCAGCGCTGGCTGAATCTCGGCGTATTCACCCTGCAGCCCTCCGAGATCGCCAAGCTCGCGCTGGTTCTGGTGCCCGCATCGATACTCGCTCGTGACTACACGGTCCGCAGGTTCCTGGCGGTCCTGGCGGTTGCGTCCGTGCCGATCGCGCTGGTCGCACTGCAACCCGACCTGTCGACGGCCGTGGTCCTCGTCTTCACCGTGGTGCTCATGCTGATCCTGGCCCGGGTGCCGATGCGGTCACTGCTCCCGCTGTTCGCGCTCGGCGTCGCCTCGCTACCGCTGGCGTTGCTGTTCCTCCGCCCGTACCAACTCGATCGGATCAATGTCTTCCTCTCGCGCGACGCGGATCCGCAGGGTTCGGGCTGGGCTGCCTGGCAGGCGGACATCGCGATCGGCAGCGCGGGATGGTGGGGCCTCGGCCGGGAACCGGACTACGGCCTCCGGGCCACCTACTTGCCCGAATCCGAGCACGACCTGGCCTTCGCGAGCTTGGTGTACGGATGGGGTCTGGTCGCCGGACTGGCCGTCGTGCTGGCCGTCGTGGTCATCGTGTGGCGCGCCGTCCTCGCTGCCCGACACGCACGGACGAGGGAAGCGGCACTCGTCGCGGCAGGTGTCGCCGGACTGTTCGGAATTCACACGGTGGTCTCGGTCGCCCAGAGCCTGTCGCTGCTGCCGCACACCGGCATGCCCATCCCCTTGTTCAGTTACGGGGGCACCGCCTCGATCGTCGGATTCGTCTCCCTCGGCCTGGTGCTCGCGGTGCGCCGCGACGGCGTGACGCGGTCGCTGTGGGCCACCGAATCCCGGAAGCGACGGCTCCCTCGCGGAGTGTCGACGAGCGCGGTGGCGGTGACCGCGTCGCTCGTCGCGATGTCGATGTTCGCCTGGCAACTCCAGACCGCTCACGGCGGCGATCTGCGGGCCACCAGCGACACGCAGATGCTGCGCTGTCTCCGCCTGCCTGCCGAACGAGGTGACATTCTCGACCGAAACGGTGTTCCGGTCGCGGTCAATGTCGCCGAATACTCCGTTGCGGTGGTTCCGCGGATGTTCGCCGACGGTGACCCCGGGATAGGCGACGAACTCGCCGCACTCCTCGCCATCACGCCTGACGAACTCGCGGACGACCTGACGAGCGCGGAACAGGAGATGCAGCTCGTGCTCGGACGCGTCGGGGCCGAGCAGGCCCGGCGAATCGTGGATGCCCAGCTGCCCTGGGTGCTCGTGTACCCGACCGGACGCAGGCAGTACCCGCAGGGGGAGTCGCTGGCGTCCGTCCTCGGGTACGTCGGGACCGCGGACGAGCAGGGCATGCAGTACTGGCCGAACCTCCCGCTCGGAGCGCGGGTGGGCAAGGCGGGACTCGAGATGCAGTACGACGCGTTGCTCCGCGGCGTCGACGGCCGGCAGTGCATGTACGTCGATCCGTCCGGGCGTCCGGTCGGCACAGGGGAGAGGGTGGACCCGGTACGGGGTCACGACCTGCGGTTGCACCTCGATCTCGGCATGCAACAGGCCGCGACCGATGCGCTCGCACAGGCAATGCGCACCAGCGGAGGCGACCTCGGTGCCGCAGTCGTGATGGATGCCCGCACCGGTGGGGTGCTGGCACTGGCAAGTGTTCCCGGCTACGACAACAACGTCTTCGAACCACCGGTCGACCCGGTTGCGCTCGCGGCGCAAACCGAGGGCACGGGGCCGGGTCGGATGCTCAACCACGCTGCGCAGACTGCCGTGCCTCCGGGCTCGACGTTCAAGATCGTTACCGCCGCGGCGAATGCGTCGTCGCACGTGTTGTCGCCGGACACCGTGCTCGCGGGCGGCGCCTCCTATGCCTACGGAGGGCACACTTTTGCGAACTGGCAGCCCATGGGCGGGAACAGTCTGCTGGGGGCCATCCAGTGGTCGGACAACGTCTACTTCTACCAGCTCGCCGACCTCCTCGGCCCCGAGCGCATAGCGGCGACCGCGGGTGAGCTGGGTGCCGGCTCGCCGACCGGCATCGATCTGCCTAACGAGTCCGCGGGTTTCCTCGGCACACCGGAGAACGTCGGCAGCATCGGTGGGGCCTGGTATCCGGGTTCGACCCTGTTGATGGGAATCGGTCAGGGCACCGTCAGCTCGACCCCGCTGCAGGTGGCGCGCTGGACGTCGGGCATCGCCTCCGGTGCGATGGTGACGCCCCAACTCGCAGCGTCCTACGGGCCGGCGGAGGGTGTGCCTGTTTCGACCGAGGAACCGCATCGACTGTCCTTCGCGGACGAACTCGGACCTGTGCGAGCCGGGATGCGGGCATCGGCCGCCGCCGGCACCGCCGGCCAGCTCGCGAGCCTGCCGGTGCCTGCCGGGGCGAAGACCGGTACCGCCGAGGATCCCTCGGCCCCCGGAAAGGGCCTCAATGCCTGGTTCTCCGCGGTTGTGCCCTTCGATGCACCCGAGGTCGTGGTGACGGCACTCGTGCGGGGCGGTGGATTCGGTTCGGCGACATCGGGTCCGGTGGTCAAGACTCTGCTCGAGCGCTATCTCGCGGAGACCCGCTGACCGACGACACCCCTGAATCAGGCGCTGTAGGCGGCAACCACCTCGGGGTGGTCCATGCAGGCGGTCGCGCCTTCCGCAACGCAGGTGAGAGGACGCTCGGCTGTCTTCACGGGAAGGCCGAAGGCTTCTTCGAGCAGTTGCGGCAGACCCCGCAGCATCGATCCACCGCCGATCGCCAGCATGCCTTCTGCCATTACGTCACCGATGGCCCGCGCCGGTAAGTCGTCGAGGCACGCGGACAGCGTCTGCACGATGCTCGTCATGGTGGGGCGCACCGCATCCATGATCTCCTCGGTTTCGAGAGTGACCAGCCGGACCCGGCCGGTCGCGGCGTCACGGCCCTCCACCACGAGCGGCTGTTCCTCGGCGGTCTCGGGTGCTCCCACCTTGGCCCGCTCCGCGGTGAATTCGCCGACGACGAGTTCGTGTTCCGCACGCAGGTAGCGGAGTATCGCCCTGTTCAGGTCGTTTCCCGCAATTCGGCAACTGCGGTGCGACAGGACACCGCCGTAACAGAGCGCAGTGACTTCCGAAGTGCCACCGCCGATGTCGACGACGAGATGGGTGGACGGCTCGAGCGGATTGAGACCGCAGCCGAGGGCGCCGGCCACCGGTTCCGGTACCAGGCCGACCTTCCGCAGACCCGCCTCGTGTGCGACTTCGAGCATCGCGCGACGCTCGAGCGGGGTCACGCCGGCGGGAACCGCGACGACACCCGTCGGCCGTGTACCGAATCGGCGGCGGGGGGCGGCCCGCTCGAGAACGGCACTGACGAACGTCCGAGCCGTCCCGAGATCCACGATGACACCGTCACGTATCGGGTGAATCGCCGTTATTCCGGAGGGAATACGGTCGACGAGGTCGCTCGCCTCGTGGCCGATCGTGAGCGCTTTGTGGGGTTCCCTCGTCCGAACCATCAACAGCGACGGTTCGTTCAGGACTATGCCGTCTTCGGGAGTGCCGACGACAGTATTGGCTGTTCCGAGATCGATACCGAATCCACGCACGTCGGCCTCCGAGCGGATCACCCGCGAGAATGTTCAGATGCTGTTCAGCGGCATCCGAAGATGTCGAATAGCACCAAGGCTACCGCTGTCGAATTCGCCTCGGCGCGTTGTTCGCCGGAATACATGACAGTCGGTTGGGCGGATGTCCCGCTCGTCGGGGATGACCGGATCAGGGGAGCGAGAATTCGGCTACAGCGCGACGTACTTGGTCTCCAGATACTCCTCGATCCCTTCCGTGCCACCCTCACGACCGAACCCCGACTCCTTCACCCCGCCGAACGGGGCGGCGACGTCGGAGACGACTCCTCGGTTCACGCCCACCATCCCAGCCTTCAGCGCCGACGCGACGCGCATCGCGCGGTCGAGATCGCGGGTGTAGAAATATGCGGCTAGGCCGTATTCGGTGTCGTTTGCAGCGGTGATCGCTTCGGCCTCGGTGTCGAAGGTGGTGATGGCGACGACCGGGCCGAAGATCTCCTCGCGCACCACACGGGCGTCGGCGGGAACCTGGTCGAGAACGGTGGGTGGGTAGAAGGTGCCGGGGCCGCCGGGGACAACGCCGCCGACCAGGAGACGCGCGCCTTGCGCGATCGCATCGACGACCAGCTCGTGTACCCGGCCACGCTGCACAGCGGTGATGAGGGGGCCGAGGTCGGTGCCGTCGTCGAGACCGTGGCCCATCCGCAGTGCGGACATCCGGGCGACCAGTCTTTCGGTGAAGTCCTCCGAGACCTCTTTCGCTACATAGAAGCGGTTCGCGGCGGTGCACGCTTCGCCACCGTTCCGCATTTTCGCCGCCATGGCGCCGTCGACGGCGGCGTCGATGTCGGCGTCGTCGAACACGAGGAACGGTGCGTTGCCGCCGAGTTCCATGGAGGTGCGCAGCAGGCGGTCGGCTGACTGGCGAACCAGCAGTTTGCCGACGCCGGTGGAGCCGGTGAAGGTGATCTTCCGCAGGCGCGGATCGGTGATCAGAGATTCGGTCAGCGCGGCAGCGTCCGAAGTCGGCAGGATCGACAGCACCCCTTCAGGGAGTCCGGCGTCGGCGAAGACCTGTCCGAGCATCAGCATCGTCAAGGGTGTCTCGGCAGCGGGTTTGACGATGATTGTGCAGCCCGCAGCGAGCGCGGGGCCGATCTTGCGAGTTGCCATGGCCAACGGGAAGTTCCACGGAGTCACCGCCAGGACAGGCCCGACGGGTTCTTTGGTGACCAGGATTCGGCCGTTGCCGGAGGGTGGCGTGGTGGTGCGCCCACCGATGCGTACGGCTTCCTCGGCGTTCCACCGCAGGAACTCGGCACCGTAGTTCACTTCGCCGTGGGCCTCGGCGAGGGTTTTGCCCATTTCGAGAGTGATGGTGCGGGCGAAGCCGTCGGCACGTTTCTTCACGAGTTCGAATGCGGTGCGGAGGATTTCACCCCGCTCACGAGGGGGTTTTGCTGCCCACGCGGCTTGCGCTTCGTCGGCAAGATCGAGAGCCCGCGCACTGTCTGCGGGGGACGCGTCGGCGACCTCGGCGAGCGTCTCACCGGTCGCGGGATCCTCGACGGGGAACGTGGCACCCGTGGATGAGGTGGTGAGAGTGCCGCCGAGCCACAGCCGGTTCGGAATGTCGAGCGCGGTCACTGCGGGGCTCCCACGAGCGCACCCGCGACAGCGCGGACGGCGTCGCCGAGAACCTCGAGCCCGTCGAGGAGCAGGTCGTCGGAGATCACCAGCGGCGGCAGCAACCGGATGACGTTGCCGTACGTGCCGCACGTGAGGAGGATGACGCCCTCGGCGAGCGCCCGAGCGGCAATCGCCGCTGCAGCTTCGGGATTCGGCTCACGGGTGCCGGGAAGGACCAGCTCGATTGCGAGCATCGCACCGCGACCACGGACCTCGCCGATCACATCCACCTCGTCGGCGAGGGCGCGCAGACGTTCGGTGGCGATCTGCTCGATGTGCCGCGCGCGGCCACACAGATCGAGTTCTTCCATTCGTTCCATGGTGGCGAGCGCGGCGGCGCACGCGACCGGGTTGCCACCGTAGGTGCCGCCGAGTCCGCCACCGTGCACGGCGTCGATCAGATCGGCGCGGCCCGTGACCGCAGCGAGTGGCATACCACCCGCGACACCCTTGGCGATGGTCACGAGGTCGGGCACGACGCCCTCGTCGTCACATGCGAACCACCGGCCGGTGCGGGCGAGGCCGGTCTGCACCTCGTCGGCGACGAAAACGATGCCGTGCGCTTTGGCCCAGTCGGCGAGCGCGGGCAGGAAGCCCCGGGCGGGAACGATGAATCCGCCCTCGCCCTGGATCGGTTCGATCACGATCGCCGCGACGTTGTGCGTTCCGATCTGCTTGTCGATCTGCATGATTGCGCGCTGTGCCGCCTGAGGACCGGAGATCGGAGTGCCGTCGTGATTGAGGTCGTCGCGGAACGGGTACGACGCCGCCACCCTGTGGACGTCGGCCGCGAACGGGCCGAAACCCTCCTTGTACGGCTTGTTCTTCGCGGTCATCGCCATCGTCAGGTTGGTACGCCCGTGGTAGCCGTGGTCGAAGACGACGACGGTCTTGCGTCCGGTGGCGACGCGGGCAATCTTCACCGCATTCTCCACGGCCTCGGCGCCGCTGTTGAACAGCACCGTGCGTTTGGCGTGGTCGCCCGGGGTGAGCTCGGCGAGCTTTTCCGCAACAGCGATGTAGCCCTCGTACGGGGTGACCATGAAGCAGGTGTGAGTGAAGTGCGCCGCCTGCTCCTGGATCGCCTTCACCACAGCGGGATCCGAGGCGCCGACGGAGGTGACGGCGATTCCGGAGCCGAGGTCGACGAGCGAGTTGCCGTCGACATCGATGATGATGCCGCCGTCGGCGTCCGCCGTGTAGACGGGGACGGACGACATGACCCCGGCGCCGACGGCATTGCGCCGACGCTCGGTCAGCTCGACCGACCGTGGGCCGGGCAGGTCGGTGACGAGGCGACGTTGCTGGGGGATGCGGTATGCGATCTCGGACATCGACGGGCCTTTCGGTGGAGCAAAGTGAGGAAGAGGTCAGGCCTTCGGCAGGGCCATGGCGGAGAGCAGTTCGTAGCCGACGTGCGCGGCCGCGATACCCGTGATCTCGGCGTGGTCGTAGGACGGGGACACCTCGACGATGTCGGCGCCGACGAGATTCGTTCCGGCAAACGCGCGCAGCATACGCAGCAATTCCCGGCTCGTCATGCCGCCGGCTTCGGGGGTGCCGGTGCCCGGGGCGTGGGCGGGGTCGAGCACGTCGATGTCGACGGACACATACACCGGCCGGTCGCCGATGCGAGCCAGCATCCGCTCGATCGCCGCAGCGACACCGTCGATTTCGATCTCTGGTGAGGTGACGGCGGCGAAGCCGAGCATCTTGTCGTCGGACAGGTCCTGGTCGCTGTAGAGCGGCCCGCGGGTGCCGATGTGCATGCTGGCCTCGCGGTCGATCAGGCCCTCCTCGGACGCCCGGCGGAACGGCGTGCCGTGGGTGATCGAGGCGCCGAAGTAGGTGTCCCACGTATCGAGGTGCGCGTCGAAGTGGACGACGGCGACGGGGCCGTGGCGACGCGCGACCGAGCGGAGCAGCGGAAGGGCGATGGTGTGGTCACCGCCGATGGTGAGCAGGCGCGTGCCGTCACCCGTCAGAGCGTCGGCGCCACGTTCGATGTCGGTGACGGCCTCGTCGATGTTGAACGGGTTGCACGCAATGTCGCCGGCATCGGATACCTGCATCTCCTTGAACGGTGAGACGTCCAGCGCCGGGTTGTAGGGGCGCAGCAGCTTCGAGGACGCGCGGACGTGTGCCGGTCCTAGTCGGGCGCCGGGCCGGTAGCTCACACCGGTGTCGAAGGGGACACCGACGATCGCGACGTCGGTGCTGGTGACCTCGTCGAGGCGGGGGAGGCGCGCGAAGGTGCCGGGACCGTTGTAGCGGGGAACCTGTGAGGCGTCGACGGGTCCGATGGGGCTCATGGTGGAAGGTCCTTTGCTGGAAGGTGTCAGTCGGCGTAGCCGGGTGCGATGCGGTCGACCAGGCGCAGCAGCGCGGCCCACGCGAGGTCGGCGCCCGGGTCGGCGAAATCGTCGCCGGTGTTCGTGCCGGTGAGTTGACGTGCGCTGCGTTCGCACACGTTCGGTGGGGGCAGGATCAGTGGTCCGGCCGCAGCGGCGGTGACCTGGATCTCGCACGCCCGGTTGAGGTAGAACATGCGCAGAAATGCTTGCGCTGCAGTGCTTCCTACAGTGAGAAGCCCGTGGTTGCGGAGGATCATGACGGGGTGGTCGCCGAGATCGGCGACGAGGCGGGCCTGTTCGTCGAAGCTCAGCGCGACGCCTTCGTAGTCGTGGTATCCGACGCGGTTGTAGAACTCCATCGACATCTGGTTGACCGGAAGCAGACCGTCGGTGGTCGCCGCGACCGCGCAGCCCGCCCTGGTGTGGGTGTGCATCACACAGTGCGCGTCGGGTCGTGCGGTGTGCACTGCGCTGTGGATGACGAAGCCGGCCGGGTTGACCACGGCTCCGGTGTCCCCGATGGGTTGTCCGGAAGGATCGACGACCACCAGGTTCGACGCCGTGATCTCCTCGAAGAGCAACCCGTACGGGTTGATGAGGAAGCGCGGTTCCGGTCCGGGCAGCCGCAACGAAATGTGCGTGAAGATCAGGTCGGTCATTCCGAAGTGTGCGACGAGCCGGTACACGGCGGCGAGATCGCGGCGCAGCCGCTGTTCCTCGGCGGATTCGATGTCGAGAACGGTCACAGGTCCAGCACCGCCTTCGATATCGGCCGGGACACGCAGGGGAAGAAGCACTTTCCTTCTGCTCGTTCCTCGTCGAGGAGGATGTTGTCCCGGTGTTCGATCTCCCCGGACAGGACACCGACTTCGCAGCTTCCGCACGTTCCCTCACGGCACGACCACATGACGTCGGCACCCGCGCGTTGGAGAGCGTCGAGGACCGATTCGTCGGCGGCGACCTCCACCACGGCGCCGTCGACGCCGAGTTGGACCGAGCACGTCGTCGACGCCGTGTCACCGGAAGGAGCGGCGGCAGGTTGTGCCGGTGCGGGATCGAAGGATTCGGTCCGCAGCACCTCGGCCGGGAGCAACTCGGTGAGTTCGGTCAGCATGCGCTCGGGCCCGCACGAGTACACGAGCGTGCCGGGGATCTCGCCGGAGAACAGGGTGGGCAGATCGAGACGATCGGCATCGCCGCTCGGATACAGGTGAACCGGAGCGCCCGTCGCGGCCAGCCGTTCGACGAATGCGACCGGCGCGTCGCCCGAGTATGCGTAGTGCACCGAGACGTGCGCGCCACGCGCCGCGGTCAGTTCGATCATCGGCAGGAGCGGTGTGATGCCGATACCTCCGGCGACGAAGATGTAGCGAGACGCATTCTCGAGCGGGAAGTGCTGACGTGGGCCCTGTGCCCGCAGCAGGTCGCCGGGACGCAGTGTCGAGTGGACGTAGGCGGAGCCACCGCGTGAGTCGGTCGCGGCGCGCACCGCGACCGTCCAGGTCCGCAGGTCGGAGGGGTCGCCGCACAGTGAGTACTGGCGAGTCAGGCCGGGGGAGAGTTCGAGGTCGACGTGGGCGCCGGGTTCCCATTCCGGCATCGGTTCACCGGTGGGATCGGCAAGAGTGACCGACAGAATTCCCTCGGCCTCCCAAGCGATTCCGGTGACGCGGACGGTACGAGTGCGCGACGTGCGTTCGATCGAGGACTCGAGAAGTGCGGTCATCGGTAGCCTGCCTTGGTTGCGACGCGATCCTGGAACACTGCCGTGACCTGGTCCCAGTGCGACACCAGGTTCGTCGAATCCGAGCCGGGGGAGTTCCGGCCGATCTGCAGACGGTGCAGCATCGGCATGTCCTGTTCGTTGACCTCCCACAGCACCTCGCACAACTGGGCGCGGGTCTCGCTGTAGTCGTCTCCGGCGGCGGACGAGTCGACGAAAATCGACATGTACTCGACGGTGCGGTTCGGTGCGACGGGGTGATAGCCGATGACCTGGAACCAGTCGGCCTCGAGGAAGACCAGGGCATTGGGGAAGAGGCAGAAGATGTCCTGCCGTTCGAGCCGGTCGGCGGGCACGTCGCCGAGCCACGGCAGCGACTTCGACGTCTTCTCGGCCTTGCCCGCTGCACCGCGCGGATAGCTGCCGCCCATGATGTCCGGGTGCAGCGCTATGTCGTCGACATCGAGGGAGACGGTGACCGGACCGACCTGAGGATGGACGAACGGCAGGTGGTAGAAGTCGAGGAAGTTCTCGACGATGAGCTTCCAGTTGGCGTCGACGTCGAACTTCTTCTCCCCGGCAAGGTGGAGCCGGCTGAAGTCGATGTGCGACCAGCGGCTCAGCAGCGGCTCGAGGTGCGCGGCAAAGCTCTCCGCGCACGCTTGTGGGTCGGTGTCGGTGGCGGACAGATCGATGAAGATCATCCCGGCCCAGGTGTGGCTCGCGACGAGCAGCAGGCTCAAACGCTCGGCGGTTTCCGGATCGAGCTTCGACCGCCGCTCACGTGTGTAATACGGTGCGGCAGCGAGTGTTCCGTCGAGCTTGAACGACCAGCAGTGGTAGGCGCACTGGATGCGGCCCTGCACGACGATCGGATCCTCGGTCAGTGCCATGCCGCGGTGGCGGCAGGAGTTGTGGAACACGCGGATCTGTCCGTCGTCGCCGTGTACGAGCAGGAGTGGTTTCCCGCCGATGGTCACAGGATGCACCGAGCCGACCTCACCCACCCAGTGCTCGTAACCGGCCCACACCCATCCGGACGAAAAGATCCGGTCCTGTTCGAGGGCGAACTCCTCGGCGCCCGTGTAGGCGCGCGCCGGGACGAGGGCGCGACCGGTGGGCATAGCGGGCAGCGGGCCGTCGATCACGATGTTGCCGGTCGATGTGGTGGTCCGTTCCGGTACCGGAAACTGAAGGGTGCTCATCGTGACGCTCCTCGAGAAGTGATGGTGGTGGTGTGGTCCGTCGCCTCTGCGAACGCGGCGACGGCACGGTCGCGCAGAGTCAGGGTGTCGGCCCACCGGTCGGACAGTTCGATGCCGTCGCGGTCGGTAATGGCGTACGGAGTGGTGCCCAATTCGGTGCAGAACATGACCGGCGCGTCGCTCGCCTCTCGGGCGCGACGCTCGAGGACAGCGGTGAATGCGCGTGTCCACCAGCCGGTGAACAACTCTTCCCACTCGCGGTGCTGCGGGAACCCGAGCGGGATCTGCACCTGGCACCGGGTGGCGATGCGTCCCTGGACGGATTCGGCGCGGGCGAACAGCGCTTCGAGGTGCTGCTCGATCTCGGGAGTCGGCGTCACCGGGATCTCGCTGCCTGCCACGTAATGTGACAAGTCGATCGCGAGGTTGACGTCGTCGTCCAGGTCCTGCAGCAGACGCGTCGTGCGGCGCATGTCGTCGGTGAGAGTGTTCCGGTGGGTTTCGAGCTGCATCGCGACACCCGCGGCGCTGCTCCGACGGTGCCAGCGGTGCACGGTCTCGACGACCTTCGCATCGTCGGGGTCGAAGACGCACCCGCACACCACCATCCGGTCCGCACCGATGGTCTCCGCGTAACGGAGCGCGGCGTCGAGATCGGAATCGTCGCGGAGAAAGGCGAACACCGCGGTCTGCAGCGGGCGATCGCGGAGCAGGGAAGCGAGAACGTCGGCGTCGGGTTTGCCCCGGGCGCCGAGATCGACGGCGACCCCGTCGAAGTTCTCGCCCACGAGCTGATCGAGTTGCTGCGCAAGGGTCCACGGTGCACCGCGCCACGGCAGATCCTCCATCGCCCACAGGGACTGGAACATCTCGAGCCGAATACTCATGCGATCACCTCGTTCGGGGTGGTGGGCTTCGTGACTGCGTGGGACGGGCACCCGGTGCGGTACCACTCGACGACGTTGGCCGCCTGCATGCGGACGTACTCGCGTGCGGTCCGGTCCGACAGGTACGCCACGTGCGGGGTCAGCAGGACGTTGGGATGCTCGGCGAGGCGGTCGCCGGGAAGGGGTGGCTCGGTATCGAGCACGTCGAGAGCGGCACCGGCCAGGTGACCGGAGTCGAGGGCGTCGGCGAGGGCATCGGAGTCGACGATGCCGCCACGGGAGACGTTGATCAGCCACGAGCCCGGTTTCATCGCAGCGATCAAGTCGGCGTCGAACAGTTTCTCGGTGGACTCGTCGAGCGGCAGGTGGATGGAGACGACGTCGGACTGTGCGACGACGTCGGCGAGTGACGACGCTGTCACTCCCTCGGGCACCTGCCGGCCGGCGCGGTCGACGCCGAGGACCGATCCGACCGAGCCGGCCGCGAGCGCGGCGACCTCGCTGCCGATCCGACCGAGTCCGACGAGCCCGAGGGTGGTGTCGGACAGCCGGCGCGGTGCGTACCGTGGCCGGTCGAGCCAGTCACGACGGCCGTGCAGTGTGAAGAAGTCGAGCCGGCGTACCGCGGCGAGCGTCAGTGCCCAGGTGTGGGTCGCTACCTCCGTGGAGGCGATGTCTCCTACGGTCGCCACCCACACGTCGTGCGCGGTGGCCGCGTCGACATCGACGGAGTCGTAGCCGCGCGAGAGCATCGAGATGATTCCGAGACCGGGCAGCCGCTCGATGAGGTCGGCATGGACCGGGGCGTAACCGACGAGGAGTGCGGACGCATCCGTCGCCGCCGCCACGATGGTGTCGGGGTCGCGGGTTTCCAGTACGCGTACCTCGAAGCCTTCGGCCTCCAGCAGGGCGATGCCCTCCGAGGGGTCGAGGTCGTCGAGATCCGTGTAGACCGCGATCGGGGATGCCATGATGCTCCGTTCGGCGTGGATCAGTGGATGTGGGACAGGAAGGCGCGGGTGCGTTCGTGCTCGGGTGCGGTGAAGAACTGCTCGGGCGGTGCCTGCTCGACGATGACCCCGCTGTCGAACAAAGCGACCTCGTCGGCGACTCTGCGCGCGAAGCGGGTCTCGTGGGTGACCACGATCATCGTCATGCCCTGCTCGGCAAGATCTTCCATGACGGTGAGCACCTCGTTGACCAGCTCGGGATCGAGGGCCGATGTGGGTTCGTCGAACAGCATCACCGAGGGATCGAGGACCAGGGCCCGGGCGATCGCGACGCGTTGTTGCTGCCCGCCCGAGAGCTCCGACGGGTAGTGCCGCATGCGCTGGGACATTCCGACCCGTTCGAGCATGCGTTCGGCACGGTCCACGGCTTCCGCCTTCGATACGCCGTGGACCTCGGTGAGGCCGAGGATGACGTTGTGGAGCACGTCGAGGTGTGCGAACAGGTTGAACTTCTGGAACACCATCCCGATGTCGGTGCGCTCGCGTGCGAGCTTGCGCTCCGGCAAGGGGATGGAGCGTCCGTCGCGCCCGGTAGCCACACCGATTTCTCTGCCGCGGAGCAGAATCGAACCGCTGTCGACCGGTTCGAGCAATGCCATCAGGCGGAGGATGGTGGACTTTCCGGAGCCGGACGGACCGAGCACCGCTTTGACCTGGCCGGGTTCGATCGCGAAATCGACGCCCTTGAGGATTTCGTTCTTGCCGTACGTCTTACGCAGCCCGACGGTCTCGAGCAGAGGGATGCTGGTCATGTGGATACCGCGTCTTTCTTCGTCCCGACATCCTTCTTCTTGCCGGTGTTCTTGCTCGTTCCTGCTGCCACGGAGTCGATTCCGGCCGACACCCAGCGGTATCGGCGTTCGATCAGGGTCTGCACACCCATGAGGGCGCTGACGATGACGAGGTAGTAGACCAGTGCGGCGCTGTAGTACTCGGCATACCGGAAGGTCGTCGACACACCGACCTGGGCGGTCGTGAGCAGTTCGCGGAGCGAAATCACCGATGCGATCGAGGTGTACTTGAGCATTGCGATGAATTCGTTGCCGGTAGGCGGCAGTGCGACCTTGATCGCTTGGGGAAGAACGACTTTCAGGAGGACCTTGTGCGGGGGAAGTCCGATGGCCCGGGCTGCTACCCGCTGGCCGTCGTCGACGCTCAGAAGCGCTGATCGGAGGATCTCCGCCATGTAGGCGGCTTCCACCACCGCGAATCCGACGAACGCGGCGATGAACGGGCTGAACCAGTTCTCCCGCAGAGCGGGGAACAACTGAGGGCCGGCGTTCCAGATGATCAACAGCACCAGCAGTGTCGGGATGGCGCGGAAGAACCACACATACGCTCCACCGACCGTGCGTGCGAGCCGGTTGTCGCTGATGCGCAGCAGTGCGACACCGAACCCGATCACCGTCGCGAAGAGCATCGATACGGCCGCGAGTGCTATCGACAGCCAGGCGCCCCGGAAGAACTCGGACGAGGTCAGGGCTGTGAAGAAGATGTTCCAGTCGAAGGCCATGGCGTCACCCGGTAGTGATGCGGGAAGGATCGAGGCCGTAGTCGGCGGCGATGCTCGCCAGTGTTCCGTTCTCGTCCAGCGTGCGGAGACCCTCGGCGACCGGCCCGCTCAGGGGTGAGCCCTTCTTGGTGAAGACACCGAACGTGGTGTCCACCGGGAACACGTCATCCACCGCGACGAGGGCACCATTCGACTTGGAGACCATGTCGACCACCGCGACGTCGGTCTCGATCAGGGCGTCGGCCTTGCCGTTGGTGACCGCTGCCACCGTCTCGGCGGTCTTGGGGTAGGCCTGGATCGTGATGCCCGGCTTGCCGGCAGCCTCGAACTCGTCCGACAACGCCTTGACGGTCAGCTCGTTGCTGCCGCCACCCTGAACGGCAACGGTTTTGCCGGAAAGGTCATCGGTGGTGGTGATCGAGGTGTCACCGCTACGGACGATAAGGCCCGGTCCCGTTTCGAGGAACGGGGCACCATCGGCGACCTCGAGGCGTTCGGGACTCATATAGAGCGCGGTCCACAGGATGTCGCACCGGCCTGCCTGCAGCGCCGGCATCAAGCCGTCGAACGCGGTGATCTGCCACTTCACGTCGACCTCCCAGAGGTCGGCGAGGGCCTTTGCCCCGTCGGAGGTGAAGCCGATCGGGTTGCTCGTGTCGCCTTCGGCGAAGTACTCCATCGGGGGGTATTCGGGATCGGTGCAGAACGTCACCTCACCGCCGCGCATCAGCCCGGCGGGGGCTGCCCCGTTCGCCTCACTCCCTGCGGATTCGCCTCCGCATGCCGCGAGAAGCAGGGCGATGCCGGTTCCGGCTGCCAACAGACCTGGTTTTCTCATTGATCAATCTCCTGTCGAAGCGCGGATGTAAAGCAACGCCTACGGGTCGGCGTCGGTACCCGTTCGGTTGGAATGAAATCTAGGAAATGCGATATGTTCTGTCCATGACCAAATTTGTGCAGTACAGGTCACAGAATGAGTTTTAGGAAACAGAAATCTAGATGTTGGTCACTAGATGAGGGAAAAGTGGGGTATCGACTGATGGAACGTAAAACCGAAGTGCATCGGATCTCGTTTGTAAACATCCGATGACCAGCCCCGTAACATTCGCTGTGCAAGACCTCGATGCACGCATCCTCGAGGAGTTGCGACTCGACGGCCGCATCGGTCGCAACGAACTGGCAGCCAAGCTCGAGGTCTCGCGTCCCACCGTGTCGAAGAGGCTCAACGCCATGCTCGAGAGTGGCCGGGTGCGGGTCGTGGGAATCGTGCATCCCTCGACAATCGGGCTGGACGCACTCGGGCACGTCGCCATCGCCGTCGACCAACCGGTGCGGCAGGTTGCAGCCCGTATCGCAGCTCTGCACGACGTCCCCTATGTGTCGCTGACCAGCGGCGGATACCCACTGATCGCGGAAATTCGCACCGCCGGCGCGGCTCGGCTCGCCTCATCGCTCGAACGCATCCGCAGCATCGACGGGGTTCGTGAGACGAATACCCTCGTGTACTCGGACCTCATCGTCGACATCGGCCGACCGGACAAAGTGCCGGCCACGAGGCTCGACCATTTGGACGTCCGGTTGCTGGGAGTGCTGCAGGACGACGGACGAGCGTCGTACACCGAACTCGCCGAGGCGACAGGGACGTCGCCGGGCACCGCCCGCCTCCGGGTCAAGCGCCTGATCGACGACGGAGTATTGCGTATCGGGGCGCTCGTCGGCGCGGGACAACACGAGTCCGGAGTCGCAGTCGGGTTCGGCATCCGGGCAACCGGACGTATGTCGGATCTTTCGTCCACCATCGCCGAGATCCCCGGCGTCAGATTCCTGGCCAGCACGATCGGGCGATTCGATCTACTGGGTACCGTCCATGCCACCCGCCTCGAAGACGTCGTGGCCTCGCTCGATACGGTGCGGGCACTCCGGTCCGTTCTCGACGTGGACAGCTGGGTTCATCTCCACACCGTGAAAGAGCGATACAACAACGTTCCGGCGCTCTCCACCATCAGGGAGGAACAATCGTGACGACCATTATCGACTTGCCTTGGGCGGCCATACCCGTGCGGGGCCGCACGACAGTCTCTCGTCATGACTCCCTCGCGTCGACAACCGCATTGCTCCTCGCGGGGGTCGTCACCGGCGGCACGGTGATGGTGCGTGAACCATTGAACTTGGATCCCGGCACCGCACGCGGGTTGCGCGCAGCCATCGCCTCGACCGGCGCGTACGTCGTGGCGTCGGCCGATGGGGTGACGGCGACAACCCGTGCGACGGCCGGTGAACTGCCGCAGTTCCGCTGCTCGGTGCCCGCTGAGGTGCTTCCGTTGTACGCGGTGGTCGCCACCCGGGCCGCCGGCGAGTGCGTTCTGTCCTGCACGGACGGGATTGCGGGGGAAGCCCTTCCGATTCTCGCGGAACTCGGAATCACCGCCCGCGACGGAGAGACGGGCCTTGTCGTCTCGCCCGGATTGGCCCGGACGGACGACGCGGTCGCCCCCGGAGGAGACGTGCGTGTCGCGCTGGCCGCATTGCTGGCGGCGCTCGTTCGACCCGGCGGGCGTCTCTGCGACTCCGCAGTACTCGACGCGGCGCTGCCGGGGTTCCTCGAACGTTGGAACGCGTTGCTCCACGCCGACGAGTACTTGTTGCCGGGCAGTGCACTGCTTCCGGGCGACTACACGAAGCGGTCGTCGTCCGAAATCGGCCACTGAGCGTCTTCGTCCTTCCGACTCCTGGGGTCGGGAAAACGATGTCGCGGAATCTGGTGCTACGAATGGGCTGGTCGATAGACAAAGGAGAGATCGGCAGGGACCGATCAATTGTCCTGCAGTGGTGTAGGTGCGAATGAATCCCTACCCGCTGCGGGACCAAAACTGATGCCTATTCCCGGGTCCGGCTTGCCCTCGTCCCCATCTGGTCCGAGGGCGTACCGATCCGGTTGTGCGGTTCAGACCAGTGGTCGATCCTGATCGCTATCCCGCAATCGCGTAGTTGTATCCGCCGTAACTGTCATGGCTCTCGTCCCTCGCGACCAGGGTGTACTGCGGAGGAGCTCCCGTGCTGCCCGAGAACAAGGGGTAGGAGACCGAGTAGATCGCGGTATAGACGTAGTGCGAGTCGTAGTTGCTGATCGAAGACCAGACATACGAATCCGGCTCGATGCTGACCTCGATGACTCCGCAAAAGGCGTTTCCATCAGGGGTGGGCAGGCTCACGATCTTTTCGACCTTGCCGTACCGGTCGTAGTAGCTGATTTCGTTGTTGTGCTGGTTCGCACTGCAGAACACATACTCGACCCCGCTGCCCGAGATGGTCACAGCCTGTGCCGCCGGTGCGGTGAGTACTGCCGAACCGGCGGCAAGCGTGGCGGCGGCAACGAGGGTACTGATCAACTTCTTCACGGATTCCAAACTCCTTGTGGGGTGTGTGCTTGCGGATCGATGCCTCCGCGCCCGTGCCTTTCTCGACTCGGCGCGGGTGGTAGTGGCGGGAAGTGCCGGAGGGCTCGTTCAACGGCCTGCGAGACAGAACAGAGACCGGAACGGGCGGGTTGCAGCAGGTGGTGACGCGGTGGGTGACTGCGACAGATCGAGAGATCCGGTGTCCTTCTGCTTCGGGTCCGGCCTTTCGGATCGCTGGGTCTGCTCCAGGACGAGAAGCCGAGCACTGGCCCGTCGACCGTCGACCGGATCAGCGCAGTGGGCGACCCGATCTCGCATGAGGATGGCCCTGATCGATGGGATAGCCGAACTTCGACACACGGTGCGTTGTCACCAGTGAAGAATACGTCCGATATCTACGGAGTCTACAGTGCCCCAATCGATGTCATTCGATCAGACGACGTCCACCGCGCTGATCGAAACTGCTTGCGCAGGGGCAGTGTTTCGACTCTTGAACAGGTTCCACCAGGCTTATTCGCAAGAGCCAGTTCGTCAGGGCCGACCCGAGAATGAGGTCCTGCGCGCCCCAGGTGACTTGCGTTTCGTGCGACCGCAGAGGGACCTACACGTACGATTTGGTGGTTCGAACCTCGCGTGCCGGGGCCGACGATGAAGAGGGACGACAGAAGGAGGGCTCCGATGAGCGACCCGACACCCCAGTCCGTCGGTCGCGAGTGGTTGTACGAGCACCTCGACGACGAAGACCTCGTCATCGTCGACGCCACGACCCACCTGAGCATGCCGCCGGACGGATCAGTGCACATCGAGCCTGGTCTGGATACGTACGCCGAGGCGCATATCCCGGGGGCGGTCTACGCGGATCTGTTCACCGACTTTTCCGATCATCAAGCGCCGCAACCGTTTACCGCTGTGTCGTCGGATCGGTTCGCAATCGCAGCAGGTGCGGTGGGTATCGGGGACGGACGTCGGGTGGTCGTCTACGACCAGTCGAGCGGCATCTGGGCGGCTCGGTTGTGGTGGCAGTTGCGGCTCGAGGGATTCGACGACGCGGCAGTCCTCGACGGTGGATTTCCGGCGTGGCGTGCCGCTGGATACCCGGTCTCGGAAGAGCAGGTGATTCCGCGTGCCGCGACGTTCACCGCGCATCGTCGTCCGGAACTGCTGACGTCGACGCAGGACGTTCTCAGCGCTATCGACGATCCCCACATGCTCATCATCAACGCGCTCGACGCGGCGACCTACCGGGGTGAAAGCCCGTCGTATCCGCGTCGCGGGCACATCCCGGGCAGCATCAACATCCCCTTCGACGACCTCGTCGATCCGTCCACGGGCAGGCTCAGGCCGCGGGCCGAACTGCGCGAGATCTTCGATCAGGCGGGTGCGCTGGACCCGGACGTGCGACCGGTGACCTACTGCGGTGGCGGCATCGCCGCGTCGGGGGTCGCGCATGCTCTCGCCGTAGCGGGTAGGTCGGACGCAGCGGTCTACGACGGGTCGCTCAACGCCTGGACGGCCGACGAGTCGCTGCCGCTCGTCGAGGGACCGGATCCGCGTTGACCCCCTGAGCGATTCGGCCATCGCTCGATCGGATTGTCCAGGACTGCGAGGATCGTCGTCGTGATGCGTTCGGATGCGTCGCGGGGATCGAGGCGCGCGGTCGAGATCTCGGTGGCTGCGCCGTGCAGGATCTGGTGGATCACGGTGACGAGCCAGGACGTGGGCATATCCGTCCGGAACACGCCTTCGCTTCGTCCGCGTTCGATGAGCGCTTCGACGCGCGCAGCCGGGTCGGCGTGCAGTTCCTGCATTCTTCCGGGTGGTAATTCCTCTTCGGCGGCGGCGATGATCGACGCTGCCTGACTCGTCAGGACCCAACTGTTTTCGATCAGGCGCCGCAACGCGTCGCGGGGATTGCCGGACAGGTCGACGGCACCGAGGGCCCGTTCACCCTGTTCGAGCACCCGCGTGACGACCGCCTCGAGTAACTCGGCGCGTGACGCGAAGTGGCCGTACAAGGTGACTCTGCCGAGGCTCGCTCGTTTGGCGATGTCGGCCATCGACGCCGTGGGTCGTTCTGTAAGGCAGTCGATGGCGGCGTCGAGGATGCGCTCTACGTTGCGCACCGCGTCGGCACGCTTGGTGACACGGGGCGCCTGTGTCGGCATAGGTCTTCCTCTTCCCATACACGGTTGTACGAGTTACGGTAGCAGGGTCATAACTTGGACATCACTGTTCGACTTATTTGCGCCACACGAGGGCTGCCACGGACAAGGCGTATGGACGATCGGAGCTCGCCATGCTCGACAGAACAGAACACACGTCGGCCGCGGTCTCGTCGAACAGCGCGCCCGAGGCAGGTCGGTTCGTGCGTTGGGTCGAGGGGCTGCCCGCACCCGTGCGGTGGACTTTGCGCCGATGGCCGGCCCTGCTCGCCCTCGCCCTTGTCGGACCCGATGTGGTCGCGGCAGCGTTCGGCGAGAAGGGCGGTTCAGCCGAGTTTCTCGGCGAGGCGCTGCCGATGCTCGCGCTGGTCTACCTGATCATGGCCAAGATCGGCAACCGGAAGATCACGTGGCCGGTGGTCGTGCTGGTAGTCGCGTCGGTCGGGATCGCTCGGGTGACGGGGATCGTGGCGCCGTCTACCCTTCTCATCGGTGCCTCTCTCGTCCTGCTGGGCTGGGTGATGTTCACCGGTGAAATCGACTCGAAGCCGAACATGCGCCTTCAAGTGGTGGGTGTTGTGTTCTTCTGCGGTGTGGCGCTCGCCGGTCTTGCCATCGATCCGACCGTCGGGGTGTACGTGATCGCGGCCGGCTGGTTCCTGCACGGGGTGTGGGACTTCGTGCATATCTGGCGGGACCGGGTGGTCTCGAAGACGTTCGCCGAATGGTGCGGAGTGATCGATGTCCTGATCGCGGCGCAGCTGGTTCTGATGTGACCAAACTTTGGTTGGTTGGTGCCCGCCAGGCGGGCACCAACCAACCAAAGTTCGTCGCAGGTGAACACTATGGTGGCGCCATGACGCTGCGACCGATCGACGCTAACGAACGCCGGGCGAGACTGGCCGCACGACACTGTCTGGCTCCGGAATTCCACGCGAAGGATGCTGTCGAGGCCGCGACCAGCGTCGTCTGCCTGCACGGCACCGATCCCGCGACGGTGTATCTGTCAGCTTGGGCGCGCGTCGACGATTTCGAAGTGCCCGACCTCGACCGCGCGTTGTACGTCGACCGTTCGCTGGTCAAGCACCTCGCTATGCGTCGGACGATCTTCGTGTTTCCGCGGCACGTGCTGCCTTTCGCTCAAGCCGGCGCGAGCAACCGGGTTGCAGCGGCGCAACGCCGTAGCGTCGCCAAGGATGTCGAGGCCGCCGGTCTGCACACCGACGGCGAGCAGTGGCTGAACGAGGCGTGCACGCACGTCCTCGCCGCGCTGTCCGGTGGCAGAGAAGCGACGTCCACAGAGCTTCGCAAGGAGATTCCCCATATCGACAGCGCCATGGACTACGGCGCCGGGAAGTCGTGGGCCGGGAAGATCGCCTTCGCTCCCCGCGTGCTGACGGTGTTGTCGGCATCGGGAAAAGTGGTGCGCGCCTCCAACAATGGAGCATGGCGGATTTCGCGGCCGAGTTGGGCCGCCACGGAGTCGTGGCTTGGTGCGGAGATCGAACCGTGCAGCGAGGACGACGGCGTACGTGGGCTGGTGGACTTGTGGTTACGCGCCTTCGGACCCGGCACCGAAGCCGACATCAAGTGGTGGCTCGGCTCGACGTTGAAGGCGGTCCGCGCCGCACTGCACGAGTTGAGCGCCGTCGAGGTGGATCTCGGCGGCCGCACCGGGTACGTGATGCCCGACGACGTGGACGAGGCGCCATCCGTCGAACCGTGGGGTGCGTTGCTGCCGTCGCTGGACCCGACGACCATGGGCTGGTTCGAACGCGACTGGTATCTCGGTTCGTACAAGCAAGCCCTGTTCGACTCCAACGGGAATGCCGGACCCACCGCATGGTGGGACGGGCGGATCGTCGGAACGTGGTGGCAGGACGACGACGGCGCCGTCACCCTCCACCTGCTCGAGGACATCGGTGCGGACGGGTCGGCATTCCTGGAACGGGAAGCCGCCCGTCTGAACGACTGGCTCGGGGGAGTGCAGGTGATGCCGAGGTTTCCGACGCCGCTGGCAAAGGAACTGTCGCAGGGCGGTGGCTCGAACCGTCGAATGCGTTAGGGACGGTCCCGAACGCCGAGTCGCCACAGTGACGTCACTTCCTTCTTTCGCGCGGTGTGCAGCGCATCCGAGCGGTCGTCGACCTTGCTGTGCCGCGGCGCCACATCCCGGCGGCCGAGGACGATCAGACCGGCGTCGTCGATCATCGTCAGCAGTTCCTCGCGCGTGCGCAGTCCGAGATGCTCGGCGATGTCGGACAGGATGAGCCAGCCCTCTCCCGCGGGTTCGAGGTGCTCGGGCAGTCCCCGGATGAATCCCCGGAGCATCGCGCTGTCCGGGTCGTAGATCGCGTACTCGATCGGCGATGTCGGCCGGGCGGGAATCCACGGCGGATTGCACACGACCAGCGGTGCCCGGCCCTCTGGGAAGAGGTCCGTCTCCATGACCTCCACCCGGTCGGCGTACCCGAGCCGGTCGAGGTTCGCCCGCGCGCAGGCGAGGGCTTTCGCGTCGACCTCCGTCGCGACGACCTTCTGGACGCCGCGGTGGGCGAGAACGGCGGCCAGCACGCCGGTACCGGTACCGATGTCGAACGCCTTGGCGAGCGAGGGCAGCGGGGTGTCGGCGACGAGATCGACGTACTCGCCGCGAATCGGGGAGAACACGCCGTATCCGGGGTGGATGCGCGCGCCGAGGGCGGAGATCTCGACGCCCTTCTTCTGCCATTCATAGGCACCGATCGCGCCCAGCAGATCCCGCAAGGTGGTGACGGTGGGCTGATCGATCGGCCCGTACGCCTCATGTACAGCCTGCCGCACGTCGGGGGCACGTCGGAGCGGGATCGACTGGTCGGCGTCGAACGGCACCAGCAGCATGCCGAGGATGCTTGCCCGCCGGGATTGTGTCTGCCGGTGCAGGTGGAACGCGGCGGCGGGATCGGTGGACGTCTTGCGGGTCTTACGGTCGGCGCGGGCGGCGACGGCGGTACCGAGCTGGCGGGCGTTGTGGAAGTCGCCGCGCCACAGCAGCGCCGTCCCCTCGCACGCCAGGCGATATGCCTCGTCCGCCGTCATGGAGTCGTCGGCCACCCGGATCTTCTTCGGGGGTGTCGCTCCGCTGGTGGACCGCCACACCGCCGAATGCTCGATGCCGTCCTCGGTCCAGCGGACCAACTGCGTTTCCATCGCATAACCATAGGTGCCTGCGCGGGCCCGACGACCGCAGGGGCGCTGGGACGATACGGACGTAATGGTGCGCGTGGAGACCGGAACGCTGCCGGTGTACGAGGCCGGAGCGATCGATCTGCCGTTCGTTCGTCTGCCGGAACGTGGCGACCGGGCCTCCCGGACAGGCCCTCGTCACCAGGAAGAACGTACAGCTCAGTACACGTGCCGAATCGCATCGAGCGCGGTGGTGCAGGGAATATCTGCGGCGCGCAACGCGTCGACCATCCGCGCAGGTGTACCCGATGTCGCGTTGTCGAGGACACCGCCGGCTGCCACCGCCCACACCACCTCACCAGGCTCGAACTTACGGGTGGGAACCAATCCGCGCTGGGGAGCGAGATCGCGCAGCGCACTCCACTGCGCGACTTCCCCGGCGTCAGGATGGCCGATGAACAGCAGCCGGTCGTGTGCCACGATGAACCCCTTTGTGCTCTACATACCTTTAGTAGGGATGTCGTGGCAGATGTGGTCTTCGTTACATTTCGCCTGAGAGTTGTGCGGCCGAAGTCGGCGGGCTCCGGAGGAATCAGGCCTCGAACAGCGACTGCCCCCAGTATTCGCCGTCGCGGAGGCCGGGCGGACACGCGAACACCGCCGACCCGACGTGCTGGATGTACTCGTTGAGCGCGTCGCTGCGGGCGAGTTCGAGTTGCATCGGCACGAACTGGTCGAGCGGGTTGCGGCAGAAGGCGATGAAGAAGAGCCCGGCATCGAGGTGCCCGAAACCGTCGGAACCGTCGGTGAAGTTGTAGCCGCGGCGCAGAATGCGGATGCCGCCGAGGTGCTGCGCGGAGGCGAGGCGCACATGAGCGGTGACCGGTACGAACGGACCGTCGGGTCCCTTCGACTCGAGGTCGAGTTCGTCGAATTCCGTCGTCTGCCCGAGTGGTGCGCCTTCGCGTTTGTCGCGGCCGATCACCGCTTCCTGTTCCTTGAGCACCGCACGGTCCCACTGTTCGATGAGCATCCGTATCCGCCGGGCAACCAGATAGCTGCCGCCGGCCATCCATGCCTGGTCGTCGTCCCCGGCGACCCACACCGACTCGGACAGGGCGTCGGGATCTTCCGCTTTGAGGTTGTTGGTGCCGTCCTTGAAGCCGAACAGGTTCCGGGGTGTCGCCTGGGCGGTCGAAGTGGAGGACGTGCGGCCGAACCCTAGCTGTGACCAGCGCACCGACGCGGTGCCGAACGCGACCCGCGCGAGGTTGCGGATCGCGTGGACGGCGACCTGCGGATCGTTGGCGCACGCCTGGATGGCGATGTCGCCACCGCTGCGGGTCGGGTCGAGGTTGTCCGCGGGGAAGTGGGGAAGGTCCTGCAGTGCTGCGGGCTTGAGCGGTGCCAGCCCGAAGCGGTCGTCGAACAGGGAAGGCCCGAAGCCGATGGTCAGTGTCAGCTGGGACGGATCGAGATCGAGGGCTTCGCCGGTGTCGCTCGGCGCCTGGTACGCACCGTCGCCGGTGGCGCCGTCCTCGGTCGCCTCGAGGCCTGCTGTCATGCGTGCGGCCATCTCGGTCCACGTCTTGAGCATCGCGACGACCTGGGCGCGGTCGGTCGTGGTGATGTCGAACGCGACGAAATGCATCCGGTCCTGAGCGGGAGTGACGATGCCGGCCTGGTGTTCGCCGCGGAAGTCGACCACTCCGTGAGCGGCCACCCCGGTGTCGTCGGGTCCGGTGGCACGGCCGGCGACCGCGCCCGCACCGGCGATCACGGCGCCGGCCCCTACCGCGCCGAACAGACGACGGCGGGAGATGCCCGACCCCGTGTCTCGGCCGGGTGTGTTCGTCGGCCGATCGGTCATAGCCCCGCTGCCTCCGCGACGACGCCTTGGACCTTGCTGACCTCCGCAGCCAGAGCATCGATCAACCGGGACAGTTCTTGTCGCTGCGGTTCGGTGACGGTGTCGTACGAGACGAATCCTTCGCCGACGCGGTACTGGTCGAGCGCGGCGTCGAGTTCGGCGAACCGTGCGTCGATCGCGGTACCGAGTGCCGGGTCCTGGGCGTCGAGCACGGGCCGCAACGCGGCGACCGCGGCCTGCGAGCCGTCGACGTTCGCCCGGAAGTCGTACAGATCGGTGTGCGAGAAGATGTCTTCCTCGCCGGTGATCTTGGAGGTGGAGATCTCGTCGAGCAGACCCTGGGCGTCGCCCGCGATACGCGTCGGGTCGATGGTGTAATCCTCCGCGTTCACCAGTCCCGAAAGCTCCTGGACGTCTGCGGTGAGCTGGTCGGCGACTGCAGCGCTGTCAGGCTGGAGCCCGGTCACCCACAAGTCTTTTTCGAGCCGATGGAAGCCGGTCCACTCCTGACCGGGCTCGAGGTCGGCTTCGCGGAGATCGAGCCGAGGGTCGAGGTCGCCGAAGCTTTCCGCTTCCGGTTCGATCCGCTCGAAGTAGGTGCGCGCGAGCGGGAACAGCCGCTTGGCTTCCTCGACGTTGCCTGCCTTGACCGCGGCGACGAATTCGCCGGTCGTGGCGACCAGCGCCTCGGTCTGGCTCCGGATGTACCGACGGTAACCGTCGGCGGCTTCCGTGAGTCGGCCGTCGGCGTCGGTAGCGGCCTGGGAGTCACCGGTCACGGTGAACGGTTGCCGGATGCCGTCGCCCACCATGCCCGGTCGGCACGACAGTTCGTAGTCGCCCGGTTCGGGGATGTTGACGATGAGCTGGCGTGTGAGACCGGGCCCGATGTTCTCGACCTCGCCCATGGCCCGGTCGCCACCGGCGAAGACGTAGAACTCGGTGACCTTGTTGCCGTTGTTGGTGACCGCGAAGGTCGAGTGCCCGGTGACGCCCTCGGTGGTGGAGACCTCACAGGACGAATCGGTTGCCGTCACCGTGACCGCGTCGGAGTCGGTCGCCGATTTCTCGGTGCAGGCTGCGAGTGCGAGCGGCAGTACGGCGACTGCGGTGAGGGCGTATGCGGTGCGACGCATCGGGTGGTGCCTTTCGAGAGGAAGGAGGGTAAGCAAGTTTTTGCTCGGCGCGAGGTCTCGTTCGGCGCGAGGTCAGGTCGCAGCGGGTTCCTGCACCGGCTGAGAGCGCCGAGAGGGTGCGCTGGGCCGCAAGAACAGGAACAGCACGATCACCAGGTATGCCGCCCACGCCGCGAACTGCAGCACCGTGGGGTCGGGACGGAGATTGAGGATGCCGCCGAGGACCGTGCCGTACCAGCTACCGGCGTCGTAGATGCCGGAGACGTCGAACGCGGGCATGGTCGCGCCCGGGAGGACTCCGCCGATCTGCAGTGCCCGCACGCCGTAACCGAGGATCCCGGCTGCCACCACGACGAGTGCCACGCCGGTGTACTTGAAGAAGGTCGCCATGTTGATCCGGATGGCGCCGAGGTACATCAGGACGGTGACGACTGCGGCGACGACGATTCCGAGGAGCAGTCCGATGAGCGGCCAGGGGCTGCCCGCGGTGTTCTCGGCGTAGCCGACCATGAGCAGCGCCGTTTCGAGGCCTTCGCGCCCGACTGCGAAGAACGCCAGCGACAACACCGCGTAAGGACCGACGACCAGGGCCTTCTCCATTCCGGATTTCAGATCTCCGGATATGGACCGGGACGCCTTCCGCATCCACAGCACCATGGCGGTGACGATCACGACGGCGACGAGGGAGGCGATGCCTGCTGCGATTTCTGCGGCGACTCCGTCGAGGGTGCTGGTGCCGAAGTGGATGATCAGGAAGGTCGCGGCGACCATGGCCACGGCGGTACCCACCCCGAGCCACACCCATTTGAGTGCGTCGCGACGTTCGGACTTGACCAGAAATGCCACGAGGATCATGACGACGATCCCCGCTTCGAGTCCTTCCCGGAGTCCGATGAGACCGGAGCCGGCCAGTTGGGTGGCGACGGACGGGGCAGTGGCACCCGCGGCGAGCAAGGACATAGAGCTGATCCCAAGTTAGGTGAGGCGTACCTCGGTGGTTATAGAAGGACAACGTACACCCGCGTCGCGCACTCGTATACGGGGACGCGTCTTTTCTCCGGTGCCTCGGCGCGGCCACTCTCGCACAGGCGGGAAGTCGCTCGTGCCGCGTCGCCGAAACCGCGCTGCGGGTGCGTTTCGGGGACGTACCGTGGTGCTGTGACCTGCGGTTCGACGACACCCGGCGGTGCTCGAGCCCTGACGTCCGCATGGGTGTTGCACGTCGACCTCGATCAGTTCATCGCCGCCGTCGAGGTCCTGCGCCGGCCCGAATTGGCGGGAAAGCCGGTTGTGGTGGGCGGACGGGGAGATCCCACCGAGCGGGGCGTGGTTTCCACCGCGTCGTACGAGGCGCGTGATCACGGGGTCGGGTCCGGGATGCCGCTGCGTGTCGCTGCGAAGAAGATTCCGGACGCGATCTTTCTGCCGGTCGACAAGGACGCCTACAACGAAGCCTCGGACGTGGTGATGAATACCTTGCGCAGCTTCGACGCGGTCGTGGACGTGCTCGGCTGGGACGAGGCATTTCTCGGCGTGGAGACCGACGACCCGGAATCGTTCGCGCGTCGAGTGCAGGCCGCGGTGCTGGACGCGACCGGATTGCACTGCTCGGTCGGTATCGGCGACAACATTCTGCGCGCCAAGATCGCTACCGGGTTCGGTAAGCCGCGCGGGGTCTTCCGCCTCACCCGCGACAACTGGTTCGCGGTGATGGGAGAGCGGGACCCGGCCGCCTTGTGGGGTATCGGATCACGCACCGCGAAGAAGTTGGCTGCACACGACATTCACACCGTCCGCGAACTCGCTCTGGCACCGGTCGATGAGATGGCGAGAAGCTTCGGGCCGAAGATCGGTCCGTGGCTCGTCGGTCTCGGTCGCGGGGCCGCGACGGCCACGGTCACCGGGGAGCCCTGGGTGGCGCGGTCGCACAGTCGCGAGACGACGTTTCAGCACAATGTCGCCGACTGGGACGAACTGGCCGAGCACGTGCGGCGACTCGCCGCGCAGGCGACCGACGACGTCCGGGCCGAGAATCGTGAGGGCGTTCGTGTCGGGCTGAAGATCAGATACGCGCCGTTCGTCACCCACACGGCGAGCGCGCCTCTTGTGGAACCCACATTCGACACCTCCGTGATCGCGGATACTGCCGTCGCACTGCTGGAACGGTTCGATCACGAACGCGAGGTGCGTCTGGTGGGAGTCCGGGTCGAAATGACCCCTCCGCACTAGACCGTTGCCGTGAACTGTTCGGCCCGTGCCCCTTTCAGTAATCCCGGCGGCAACGCGCGGCCCGTGAGCACCAGCAGCAGGTGTTGGGCGTCGCCGCTGACGATGTCTCCGGACCCGTACTCCCAGTCGTGATCGTCGGCCCGCAGACGGATGCCGTCGAGGTTCGCTCCGAAGTAGCCGACACTCTCCGGCGAGACCGAGCCGAGCAGCATCGCGATCCGCTCGTCCGGAACCCGCCGCTCGAGTCCGAGGGCGACGGTGATGTCGAGTCCGTGAATCACCTCGTGCCACAGTGGCGCCGAGGAGTCGCTGCGCGGCGGCTGCCACGGATGCGCCACGTTGCTGCGCAGGCAGTCGAGGAGTTCGGCGTCGGTCATCTCCCGTGCGTCGGCGCGGGCGCATGTGTCGGCGGCGCGGTCGAAGTTTCCTCGCGCCTTGGTCATCGCGACGAGCAGGCGAACCATGCCGTAGCGGTAGGGCATCGTCGTGTGCGCGACCACCTCGCGGACACGCCATCCGTGGCACAACGAAGGGGCGCTCCACTGTTCTTCGGTGAGTTGTTCGAGTACGGCGACAAGATCGCGCCGTTCGGCTTCGACGAGGGGGTGTGCGGTGGCAGGCATGGTCGTCCCTTCTCTCCGGGGATTGGTCCGGACTCGGTCGTCGTGCCGATATCGACTTGCGCGCTCGCCGGAAGTCATCGGCGAGGGGACGGCCGCGCGCTGGCACACTGGGACGGTGCACTCGGTAACCACTTCCCGGACTCGGGGTCCTCTCCGGCCACCAGAGGCTGCTGCGGCAGCTGTGTTCGGGTCGTTGACCGCGGTGCTGACGGTGATCACGGGATTCATCCCGATCGGGATCGCGCAGGTGCTGGTGGCGCTGCCGATCGCATTTCTCGCGGCAGCCGGACGGTTACGGGCGGTGGTCGCCGCGACGGTGGCGTCGGGTGTCGTGGCTCTCGTCGCGGCAGGACCGTTCGCTGTGGCGACGGTGTTCGTGCTCGCCGGGGTCGGCGCGCTCGTCGGATATGCCGAGCGGAGGTGGGGAAGAGAGGCGGTGTTCGTCGTCTTCGCCGGTGCGCTGCCGATCGGTCTTCTGATCGCCGCGCTGGTGAACGGACTCCTGCTGTTGTTCGCGCAGACCCGGGTGCTGCTGCTCGAGGCGCTCGCGTCGTCGATGAGGGGCACCGCTCGTGCATTCGAGGCGGCGGGAGCGGGCGAGGACTTCGTACGTACCTTCGAGCAGACCATCGATCTGATGGTGCGGTTGTGGTGGGTGTGGATCGGCAGTGCCGTGGTCGTGGGAATCGTAGGCACTGCGCTCCTGTGTTTCGGCATCTTTCGTCTGGTGGCTGCGCGGAGTACGTGGAGCACGCAAGCAGCGGAATGGCCCGCACACGTCCGGGCCGGTGAGCCGGATCCACTGCCGCTGGCCCTGCGGATGGTCACCTACCGCTACCCGGATGCCTCCGCAGATGCTCTGACCGACATCGATCTCACGATCGGTCCGGGGGAGTTCGTCGCGGTGGTCGGCCGGAACGGGTCCGGCAAGTCGACCCTGGCGCGCATCCTGGCCGGACTCGAACCCACAGCCGGGCTCGTCGACAGGCCCGGGCCCGCCGGTCTGGGGCAGCCCGGTGGCACCGTCACGGTATTTCAGCATCCCGAGAGTCAGGTGCTCGGACGCACCGTCGAGGAAGACCTCCGGTGGGGAGTCGACGACGTCGACGTCGAGTCGCTGCTCGCCCGGGTCGGTCTCGCCGGAATGGGCGATCGGGCGACGGAAGATCTTTCGGGCGGGCAACTTCAGCGACTGGCACTGGCCGGTGCTCTGGCCCGCCGACCGGCATTGCTCATCGCCGACGAGATCACGGCGATGGTGGACGCGGACAGCCGAGCTGCGTTGATCGCGCTGCTCGCTGCCGTGGCACGAGACGGCACCGCCGTCGTACTCGTCACTCACCTCGACGACGAAGCGGCCGTTGCCGACCGCGTCGTCCATCTCGACGCGGGGCGGATCGTGCCGGCTCCCGCGCCCAGTCCGGATCGTCCGGCCGTGCTCGCCGCCGCACCCTCGTTTCCGCAACCCGTCCTGGAACTTCGTGACGTCACCTACACGTATGCGGACCGCACTCCGTGGGCGCACACCGCGCTGCGAGACGTGTCACTCACCGTGTGCCGCGGGGAAGGGGTTCTGGTCGTGGGGGCGAACGGCTCCGGCAAATCCACCCTCGCGTGGATCATGGCGGGACTGTATCGGCCGACGAAGGGCACCTGCCTACTTCAGGACACACCCACCGCCGATCTGCGCGGTGACGTCGGGTTCGTCTTCCAGCAGGCGAGGCTGCAGCTTCAGCGCCCGACGGTCGCGGAGGAGATATCGGATGTCGCGGGTCTTCCACACACCGACCGGCACTACGTGGCAGCCGTCCTGCACCGGGTGGGACTGCCGCCCGAACTCGTGGATCGTCCGATCGACCGGCTCAGCGGCGGCGAGATGCGCCGGGTCGCACTCGCCGCGCAGCTTTCCCGGACCCCGCGCGTCCTGGTGCTCGACGAACCACTCGCGGGCCTCGACGTCCCCGGGCGGCGTGAACTGGTGTCGATCCTTGCTCACCTGCGGACAGTGGACCATGTCACGATCGTGGTCATCTCCCACGACCTGCACGGAATGGAAGAGGTGTGTTCACGCACCGTGGTGCTCGACTCGGGGCGAATCGTCGAACAGATCGGTGCGGTGACGGAATGAAGGAACAACGTCGACCTCTGATCCTGCTGCGTCCCGTGCCGCGGAGCACCCCGGTCCATCGGCTGTGGGCGGGCACGAAGATCCTCGCGGCGGTGGCGCTCTCGGTCGTCGTGAGCTTCATCCCGTCCTGGACCGCGCTCGGCATCATGGCGGTCGTGCTGCTGGCCGGCGTACTCGCAGCACGCATCCCGCGTGGGGTGGTGCCCTCGATTCCGTGGTGGGTGTTCGCCTTCCTGGCGGTCGGTGCGGTGCTCAATGTCGCCGGGGGCGGACTCACCAGTTATGTGCGGGCGCTACTCCTCGGGGTGTGCCTGCTGGTACTGGCGTCCCTGGTGGGCTGGACGACGAGCCTGTCCCAACTCGTCGACGCCCTGCCTGTCCTCCTGTCGCCGCTGCGCTTGTTGCGGCTACCGGTCGACGAGTGGGTGACGGTGTGCGCGCTGGCGTTGAGGATGCTGCCGACGATCCGCGGTGAGCTGCGCATGCTCTTCGCTGCCCGGCGGCTGCGCGGACGCCCCGGGATCCGCAGGCCCACGCGGTGGTGGCCCGAACTGATCGACACGGTGGGCGCGGTGGCGTCGGTGTCCATGCGGCAGGTGCGCGATCTCGGCGACGCATTGTCGGTGCGGGGTTCCCGGCCCGTCGTCCGCACCCGGCCACGACTGGGTGTCGGCGACGCGGTGACAGTCGTGGTCGTGTCCGCGGCGTGTGCGGCCATCGTGATGTGGGGGTGACGTCCTCGTCCGCGCGGGGCGGCGATCAGGTGCGACCGGCCTTCGCGCGCCGCGATCGGATCCGGCGCTGCAGGCCGTAGACGATGAAGCCGACCACCGCGGCGAGAACCACGTACTGAAGAACCTCGGCGTACGGCTCGACTTTCTGCCAGTTCTCTCCGAGCTGATACCCGGCGACGACGAAGATGCTGTTCCAGATCAGGCTGCCCGCGGTGGTGAACGCGGTGAACTGCCATATCGGCATCTTGGTGACCCCGGCCGGAATCGAGATCAGGCTGCGGAAGACAGGCACCATGCGGCCGAAGAACACGGCCTTGCGGCCGTGCTTCTGGAACCACTTCGCCGTACGGTCGAGGTCTTCCACGTCGACCAGAGGAAGTTTGTGCACGACGCTGCGCAGCCGGTCCTCACCTACCCACCGGCCGAGCGAATACAGCCCGAGTGCGCCCAGGACGGAACCGAGGGTCGTCCAAAACAGCGCACCGACAAGAGTGAAGCTGCCGAGGCTGGCGGCGAACCCGGCGAGGGGGAGAATGACTTCGCTGGGAAGGGGAGGGAAGAAGTTCTCGAGTGCGATCGCGAGCCCCGCCCCCACACCGCCCAGTCGATCCATCAGGTCCAGTGCCCATCCGGCCAGTCCGTCGGTGGGCGCTGAGGGAGAATCCGCGACACTCATCCAGTCAAGGTTACCGATCGTCAACAATCCCGCCCCGCCCGGCATGAGAACCGCTTCTGCTCGAGGAGAGCGAAACGGTTCTCCTACGACTCGACGGCGCGACCCTTCGTCAAGTCTTCGCGCATATTCCGTCCGGCGTGGTCGCGATCTGCGCGGAGGTGCACGCGAGCGGGTCGGGCTCGCCGCGGCCCCGGGCTGAGGACAGTCTGTTTCGGGTCCAGGCCTGCGCCCGTTCCCGCCGCGTGAAGGAGCAACGGAATACACTGCGGGAGGCGAGTCTTCCGCACGTCCGGGAAGGTGGTGGCCTGCAAACGGGCCCAGGTGCTCCATGACCGACAAGATCGACTTCAAGAAGACACTCGACTCCTATCGCGCGGTCCGAGGCGAGTTCCGGATCGTCGATGTGCCGGACATGCAGTACCTCATGGTCGACGGCAGCGGCGATCCGAACACGTCCCCGGCATTCCGGGATGCCGTCGAATCGCTCTACCCGGTCGCATACAAACTGAAGTTCTCGAGCAAACGCGAGATGGGCCGCGATTACGTCGTCCCGCCGCTCGAAGGACTGTGGTGGTCGAAGGACATGGCGTCGTTCACCTCCGCGCGGGACAAATCACGGTGGGACTGGACGTTGATGCTCATGGTTCCGGACTGGATCGGAAGCGATCTGGTTGCCCTCGTCACCGCGCAGGTGGGCGCCACCAGCGCGCCGGCACGACTCGACGACATCCGCCTCGAATCTCTTGCCGAGGGGCGGTGCGTGCAGACACTGCACATCGGCTCGTTCGACGCGGAGACGGATGTACTCGCGCAACTGCACGACGAGTTCGTGCCGCGCAACGGACTACTCATGGTCGGCAAACACCACGAGATCTATCTGAGCGACTTACGCAAGGTCGCACCCGACAAACTCCGCACCGTCCTCAGGCAACCCGTCGAGCCGCTCCCGACATGACAGACGCGAGTCTGCTCGTACACTTCAGCAAAAAGCACGTAGGGAGAGTCGCTGTGGATCTGTCCGAGTTCGACGCGCTGAGTTTCGATTGCTACGGCACCCTCATCGACTGGGAGACCGGAATCGCGTCGATCCTCGCTCCGTGGGCGAAGGAGACGGGACTGGAACTCTCCGACGAGGAACTGCTTCTCGCATACGCGGACAACGAAGCCCGGATCGAAAGAGACGCTCCCTCATTGCCGTACCCGGAGGTTCTCGCCGAGGCGTTCCGCCGGACGGGAAGTGCGCTCGGCGCGGCGGTGTCCGACGAATGGGCCGGGCGGCTCGGATCGTCGGTTCCCGAATGGCCGGCGTTCCCGGATTCTGCCGACGCGCTCGCCTCGCTGGCGGAGAACTACGCGCTGATCATCGTGTCGAACGTGCACCGCGAGGGGTTCGCGGGAAGCAACGCGCGCCTCGGTGTCGCATTCGACAGCATCATCACCGCCGAGGACGTCGGGGCCTACAAGCCCGCCCACAGTCACTTCCACGCACTCGACGGAGTCCTCGCCGACCTCGGTGTTCCACGAGAGCGACTGCTGCACGTGGCGCAGTCGCTGTTCCACGATCACGTTCCCGCCCGGCAACGTGGCCTGTCCTCGGTGTGGATCAACCGGCGCCACGACCGTCCCGGCTGGGGCGCGACCCCGGCGCCCGCCGGCGAGTACAGCTACGACCTCGAGTTCCCGACGATGCGTGCTTTCGCCGAGGCGGCGTGTGCCGCGAACGCCGGTGGCGCGGGCAGATCGCGGGGGAGCGGTCAGCGGGCGATGCCGTAGAACCGCTCGACCCGCACTCGCAGCAACAATCGCCGTTCGGCGACCATCGCCGCGCGGAACTCTTCCCAGTCGGGATGCTCTCCTTGAACCGCCCGGTAGAGCGCCACCAGTTGTTCGACGGTCGTATCGTGCGGATCGGCTGCCACTTCTGATAATTCGGCGTTGCCTTCGGCCACCGCGTACGACCAGCCCTCGGCGGCGTCGGCGAACAGACTGACCCGCGGGTCCCTCCGCATGTTCCGCGTTTTCGCACGACCGTCGGTGATCGACACCGAGAACGTGCGTTCGAGCGGGTCGTAGTAATAGACGATGTTCGAGATCTGCGGTCGTCCGTCACGCTTCAAGGTGACCAGTGCTGCGATCCCGGTGAATCCGAAGAGTGCTTCGAGCGGCATTTCTGGTTCGCGCGCCATGGATGTCCTTCCGGATCGCCGGGCAGACCCTGTGAAAGACACTCTGCCCCCCACGGTGTCCCGGCCGGGATTCACACGATGAGATCGCTTTCAGGATCCGGTGTTGGAACCGAGCGACGATCCGCCGTCCTCGGTGGAGCCCGAGCTGAACGGCGGACCGAGGACCAGGGCGCCGGTCGCGCCGAGCAGATCGGGATTCAGGTTGCAGACGCTCACTACTGCATAGACACCGTTCGGGATGTCCTCGAAAGTCCCGGACACCACGTTGTCTCGGTTGGCGCCTCGCAGCGGATGTATCGCGGTGATCGCGTCGGCGTCGTCGAGTTGCTGGAGCAGGGCGAGAACGTCGATATCAGGGTTGCCGAGGATGTAGTCGAGCAAGACCGGTCCGACGATCGGCGCGGCCCGAAGCGCGTCGACCACGGCGGTGGTGCAGGAGCCCGGCAACGTGATCGACCCGACGAGCGGTACCCGCGGCACATCGGTGATCGTGTACGTGATGGACCGGCCGTCGACCTGGACGGAGTAACCGATCCCCTGGGCAATTCCCACGGCCGGAACAGGTCCGGCGGGTTGTGCGTCGACGAGCGCCGGAGTCGCGAGACCGAGTGCGAAGACGGTCGCGGGGACGAGGACGGTTCGTGCCAGAGCCTTACGAAGCATTGCTGCATCCCTAGGTCGGATTCACTGGTTGTCGGATCACTGGATACCGTGTCGATCGGGAATGCTAGCCGTGTATCTCTCTGTCCGCGCGGCAAATCGCGCACGCCGCCGGACGCGTTGCGCACCTGGAGATCGCACCCACAGCACAGGACGCCGATAGGGCGTAGCCGCCGAACGGGTCTCACTCCGCCCGCGGGTTTTCGCGGGAGTACCGATCGGCGAACGCGCCGGGAGTCATGCCCACGACATTCTTGAAGTCCCGTACGAAATGCGGTTGATCGGCATATCCGAGGACCGCCGCGACCTCCGAGAGCGAAGCGGGCTTCTCGCGCAGGCGCCCGGCGGCTTCCTGGAGGCGCCGGCGCTGGATGAGCCATTTCGGAGTCAGGCCGATGCGCCGGTGCACGAGTCGCTGCAAGGCGCGCTCCGAAAGCCCGAACTCGTTGCGCACCTGCTCCACGCGCAGCACGTCCGGGTTGTCCTCCACGAACGCGACGACGCGGTTGACGAGACGACCCTCGTCGTCGACCGGCAGGTAGGAGCGAAGGACGTCGTCGTAGGCGGCCGTGGCGCTTCGGTGCGCGCCGGGGGAGCGTGGATCCCGCCGCATCACCTCCCGGATCTGCTCGACGGTGTCGCGACCGGCGTCGCCGAGCACTTCGCTCACGTCGACCACGCGGTCGGTGAACGCGGCGAGTTCGACGCCGGTCAGGAGGGCACCTGCGGCGGGAGTGAGCATCACGCCGACAGCCCAGCCGTCGCCGGTGAGCACGGTCGTCGACAGGCCGGACTCGACACCGTAGAACCGGGCGTACTCATCGGTGATCACGATCAGGCACACGGGATACCGGAGCACGTGCTGCGGCGCGTCTCTTCCCTGCGGTACCCGCCACACCGGAATCCAGTAGCGCGACACCAGCTCGCGCAGGTCCGGTGGGGCCGGATATCGGAAGATCGTGTGGGTTGTGTCGTTCGGGTGTCTGAGATGTGCCCGCTCGATCGGCCCACCCGCGTCGGAACCCCCGGTGTCGGATTTCATCAATACCTCGTGGTGGGCGAGCACTAGCGTCGCCACCATGAATACAACAGCCGACCGACACAGCGAAGCAGAACGGCCCCTCGGTTCCGTGGTGAGCGCCGTGGACCCCGCGGCGTGGGATCGCCCGTCACCCTGCGAGGGCTGGACGACACGCGACGTGCTCGCCCACATCATCGACACCCAGCGCGAGTTCTTCGCCGGCCGCGACATCGACCTCGGGGAGCGTCCGTCGCTCGACGATCCGGCTCGCGCGTGGCGGCAGCACACCGCCCGGGTCGCCGACGTCGTCGCGGACGAGGGTGTCGTCGACACGGCGTACGACGGGTATTTCGGACCCACGACCATCGGCGCCACGTTCGAGCAGTTCTACATCTGGGACATGATCGTGCACCGGTGGGACATCGCCACCGGCGCGGGACTGGACGACACCTTCACCGATGCGGAAATCGCGGCGGTGGAAGCGGGCGCCGACAGCTTCGGCGACTCGCTCTACATGGACGGGGTCTGCGCTCCGGGTGTGGAGGTGCCGGACCGAGCGGATCGCGCCACGCGTCTGCTCGCACGGCTGGGACGCAGCCGCGCCCACGCCGTCTGAGCTGAGGGTGCTCGCCCGGCCCGGACGCTAGGGTCGGGCGCATGAGCGAATCGATCGTGGTATCCGAGACGGTTCGAGCGGCGCTGGACGAGCGTCGCCCGGTGGTCGCTCTCGAATCGACGATCTTCACCCACGGTCTGACCCGGCCCCGCAACGTGGAGGTTGCACTCGCCGCGGAACAGCAGTTGCGGGACGCCGGGGTGGTGCCCGCAACAGTGGGTGTGGTCGAGGGCGTTCCCGTCGTCGGCCTCTCTGCACCGCAGATCCGCGCCCTCGGCGACGCCGCAACACCGGTGGTCAAGATCGGTATCCGCGACCTGCCGGTGGTCGCGGTCAAGCGACTGCACGGCGGAACCACGGTGGCGGCGACGGCACTGCTGGCGCACCGCGCCGGGGTCGGGGTGTTCGCCACCGGCGGGCTCGGGGGAGTGCACCGCGGCGCCGCCACGACATTCGACGAGAGCGCCGATATCGTTGCGCTGTCGTCGATTCCGATTGTCGTGGTGAGTGCCGGCGTCAAGTCGGTGCTGGACATCGCGGCCACACTCGAGCGTTTCGAGACACTAGGGGTGACCGTCGTCGGATTCCGCACCACCGGCTTCCCTGGCTTCTACATCCGGGACAGCGGTTGCGCGGTCGACGACATCGACTCGCCCGAGGATGCCGCTGCGCTCGCCCGCGCCCGCGACGACCTCGGTCTGCGGTCGGCGGTGCTGGTGGGCAACCCCGTCGACCCGGCCGCCCAGGTGGACCCGGAGCTACACGACCGCGTTCTCGACGAAGCCGAGCGTGAGGCGACCACCGCGCGGGTGCGGGGCAAGGACCTCACCCCGTTCCTGCTCGAACACATGCACCGAGCGACCGGCGGGCGCACGCTCGAGACGAACGTCGCTGCCTACCGGGGCAACGTCGCGCTCGCCGCCGAGATCGCGAAGGCGATGGCGCGCTGAGGCGTACCGGTCACTGCAGAAGGAACGCCGTGGTGGCGGGTGGCAGCGCGACGTCGCGCCGCCGGTAGATCTCGGCGGGGCGCCCGGTGCCCTCCCGGCGGAGTTCGCCGGTGGGCGCCAGGCCGTGGAGCAGGTGCCGACGGAACGTGTCCTTCGGATAGCGACGGCCGAACACCACTTCGTACAGACGCCGGAGATCGAGGACGGTGAACTCCTCGCCGAGGAACCGCGCCGGGTCCACCGCCGCCGAATACCGCGCTCGCAGGTCGTCGACGGCGAGTTCGACGATGGTGGCGTGGTCGAAGGCGAGACCGGCGGTGTCGGTGACGGGAGCGAGCCGCGCGTCGCCTGGGATCTCGGAGACGGGGACGGCCGCGCCGTGCGCCATCGACAGCACCCATCCCCGGTCGTCGCGGTCGGGGTCGTCGAGCATGGCGAGCTGGTGGAATTCGATGCCGGCGAGCGCGGCCTTGTCGCGGAGGGCTCGCTGTGCGGCGTCGGCGAGCCGTTCTCCGGGACGAAGAAACGTGCCGGGTAGTGCCGCCGTGCGGTCGGACCGTTCGATGACAAGAACTTTCAGTGTCTCGTCGACGGTGAGCACGGCAACGTCCACGGCCACCGACGGGCGTGGGTAGTCGGTGAGTGCCTTGCCTCCGCGATCTCTCCAGACGTCCACGTGGTCATTCAATCAAATGTGCGCTAACCTTTGCGCAACATTGATCGAATTGGGGTTGCCATGAGGCTCACGGCAGAACAGAACGACCGCGCGGCAGGGGTCCTGCTCGCCACCGCAGCAGGGGACGCGCTCGGCGCCGGTTACGAATTCACCTACCCCAGGCCGGAGACGCCGATCGGCATGATCGGTGGGGGCCTCGGGCCGTTCGCTCCGGGCGAATGGACCGACGACACGTCCATGGCACTCGCGATCGCCGAGGTGTCGGCGACCGGCGCCGACATCGGATCCCGTGACGGGCTCGATGCCGTCGCCGCACAGTTCGCGCGCTGGTTCGCCTCCCGGCCGAAAGACATCGGGAACCAGACTCGTGCGGTGCTGAGCGCAGCGCAACCCGACGCGGCGTCGATGACCGAACGGGCACGCGCCCTTGCGGGACGGAAAGGCGGCAACGGATCGCTCATGCGGACCGCGCCCGTGGGGATCGGGTTTCTCGACGACGCCGAGCGGTGTGTGGCCGCGGCCCGTGACGTCAGCCTGCTGACACACGACGATCCCCAGGCGGTCGAGGCATGCATGCTGTGGTCGTTCGCGATCCGGCACGCCGTCCTCCACGGCACCTTCGACGGCGTGGCCACCGGGCTGGTACTGCTGCCGGCAGACGCGGCAGGACGCTGGTCGACCCTGCTCGAGGAAGCACGCACCGCCCCGGACCCCCGCGTCTTCGACAACAACGGATGGGTGGTCCATGCGCTGCAGACCGCGTGGTGGGCTGTGTGCCACGCCGAGGAGACCGGCCCCGCACACCTTCCGCAGGCGCTCGAGCTCGCGGTACGTGCAGGACACGACACCGACACGACTGCGGCGATCGCGGGAGGTCTGCTCGGAGCGCGGTGGGGCGCGTCGGCGGTGCCCGCCGACTGGCAGCGGATCCTGCACGGCTGGCCCGGCTACCGCGCGCAGGACCTCGTGCGTCTCGGATTGTGCACCGCATGGGCGAGTGTGGACGACGACCGCCGGCGCGACGCCGATGCCGACTACTCGCGGTTCCTCGTGGCGGGGTGACTCGGGCGGCACGGATGGGGTAGACATCCCTGGGACCGAAATGTGACGAAGGGACCCCACGTGGCCGTACCCATTGCTCTTCCCCGCGTGATGCGCATCGGCGGGGGCGCCGTCGACGAGATCGGTGAGGTGGTGGCCGGACTCGGCCTGTCCCGTCCACTGGTCGTGACCGACCGGTTCCTGGTCGGGACCGGCGCCGTGGAGCGGATGGTGTCGCGCCTCGAGGCGGCCGGGCTCGCAGCGGCAGTGTTCGCCGATACGGTCCCCGATCCCACCACCGACTCCCTCGTCGCAGGACTCGAGGCAGTCGCGGCCCACGACGCCGATTGCGTCATCGGTTTCGGTGGCGGCAGCCCGATGGACACCGCCAAGGCGCTCGGGTTGCTGGCCGTCCACGGTGGGCAGATGAGCGACTACAAGGCACCCCGCGTCAACAACGGCCCGGCGCTGCCCGTCGTCGCGGTCCCGACTACCGCCGGAAGTGGTTCGGAAGCAACGCAATTCACTGTCATCAGCGACAGTGTCACCAACGAGAAGATGCTCTGCCCTGGTGCGGCGTTCCTTCCGATCGCAGCGGTGGTCGACTACCGGTTGACGCTGACGATGCCGCCGCGCTTGACCGCCGACACGGGGGTGGATGCACTCACCCACGCGATCGAGGCCTACGTCAGCAAGAAGGCGAATCCGTTCTCCGACACGTTGGCCCTCGCTGCGATCGAAACGATCGGAAAGGTGCTGCGCCGCGTCTATGAGAACGGCAACGACGAGGACGCGCGGGAACAGATGATGTTCGCGGCCACCCAGGCAGGTGTCGCGTTCTCGAACTCGAGCGTCGCGCTGGTCCACGGAATGAGTCGGCCGATCGGAGCGCACTTCCACGTCGCCCACGGGTTGTCGAACGCGATGCTGTTTCCCGCGGTGACCGCGTTCTCGGTGCGGGCGGCCGAATCCCGCTATGCGGACTGTGCCCGCGCGCTCGGCGTCGCCTCACCCGATGACCGCGACGCCACCGCGGCCGACAACCTGGTGGCCGCACTGGCGGAACTGTGCCGCGATGTCGAGGTGCCGACCCCTCGTGCGTACGGCATCGACAAACGCGACTGGGACACGTTGGTGCCACTCATGGCCGAGCAGGCACTCGCATCGGGATCGCCGAACAACAATCCGATCGTGCCCACCGAGGAAGAGATCCGCGACCTGTACGCCCGGATCTACGACTGACGGCAGATCCGGGCGTGGCGGCAGGGTGAAAAGGTCTACTCGGGTGCCTGGTCGTCGGGCTCGACAGGCTCGGTTTCCTCACGATCCGACGGGCTACCGGCCTTACCTTCCCGCTCGTGCTCGGCTTCGACGCGTTCTTCCATGTCGTCCACCAGTCGCGAGATCTTCTCGCCGGTGAGGTCGTCGTTGTCGGCAGGGGTGCCCGGTCGCTCGGATTCAGCCATCGAAATCCGTCCTTTCGTGAAGTTGCCCGGCGCGGGACCGCGCCCGTGCTCGGGACAGCACTTGCGATACCCGGGGTGTGGGTCGACGAAACCGGCGCGAGGCGAATCCCACACCGGGGTGCGTTCGGATCAGGGCGATCGGAGCGCTGGCAGACCGCGTGAGATCGGCGGATGATGGTACGACCCTGCCCGACGACGTGGAGATGAGCGCGTGACAGTCACCGACGAATACCTGCAGAACAACGAGTCGTACGCCGCCGGGTTCTCCGGCCCGCTGCCGCTGCCACCGAGCAGACACATCGCCGTCGTCGCCTGCATGGATGCACGCCTCGATGTGAGTCGTGCCCTCGGAATCGCGGAGGGCGAGGCCCACGTGATCCGCAATGCCGGCGGCGCCGTGACGGACGACGTGATCCGTTCACTCGCCATCAGCCGACGGCTGCTCGGCACCGAGGAGATCGTGCTGATCCATCACACCGACTGCGGCATGCTGACCTTCGCCGACGACGAGTTCACCCGCGCCGTCGAAGAGGACACCGGGATCCGGCCTCAGTGGGCCCCGGAGAGCTTCCGCGACCCGGAGGAGGACGTGCGTCAGTCGATGCGCCGGATCGAGGTGAGCCCGTTCGTCACCGAGCCGACGTCGCTCCGCGGATTCGTGTTCGACGTCGCCACGGGAAGGTTGAACGAGGTCGCGCGCGAGAGTTCCTGACGAGATCAACTCTCCGGTGGGGAGGTCACACGCGCGGCGAGGGCGTCCGGCATGGGCTCGTGCCGGATGTACATGCGCGCGAACTCGGCGGTGCCCTGCGTGACGGCCCGCAGTTCGACGGGGTAGCGGCTCAGCTCGATCTCGGGTACTTCCGCGCGCAGCAAAGCGATTCCGGGCTCGGGCGATTCGGTGCCGAGGACTCGGCCACGGCGTGAGGAGAGGTCGCCCAGCACTGCTCCGAGGAACTCTTCCGGGACGATGACCCGCACTGCGGCGACCGGTTCGAGAATGCGGACGGTGGTGTGCGCCGCGGCATCTCGCAACGCGAGCCCCGCCGCGGCCTGGAACGCCGCGTCGGAGGAATCGACCGAGTGGGCTTTCCCGTCGACGAGCGTGACCTGCACGTCCACGAGGGGACGTCCGATCGCGACACCTTTCGCTGCCTGGGTGTCGATGCCTTTCTCGACCGAGGGGATGAACTGACGGGGAACGGCACCCCCGACGACCTTCTCGGTGAAGACCACGCCGCTCCCGATGGGTAGCGGCTCGACCTCGATGTCGACCACCGCGTACTGGCCGTGCCCGCCGGATTGCTTGACGAGCCGCCCGTGACCTGCTGCCGGTCCGGCGAACGTCTCGCGGAGAGGCACCTTGTACTCCACAGGGTCGACCTGGACACCGTGCCGGGTTTGCAGGCGATCGAGCACCAGTTCGGCGTGAGCTTCGCCGGTGCACCACAGCACGATCTGGTTGGTATCGGCATTGTGCTCGACGCGCACTCCGGGATCTTCCGCCGCGAGTCGCGACAACGCCTGCGACAGTTTGTCGTCGTCGGTGCGGGTGTGCGCTTCGATCGCAATGGGCAACAGTGGAGTCGGAACCGGCCACATGTCGAGGTGCGCGGGGTGGTCGGGGTCGTGCAGCACGTCGCCGGGTTGCGCGGTCGCGAGTTTCCCGACCGACACCAAGTCTCCCGCGACCGCCTCGCCAACCGGACGCTGCTGTTTGCCGAACGGGCTCGTCAGGGCGGGGATGCGTTCGCGTGAATCACGGTCACCGCCGGTGAGCCCGACGATCGAGTCGGGGCGGAGCGTGCCGGAGTAGACACGGACGAGGCTGATCCGGCCCACGTATGAATCACCCGCGACGCGCACGACCTGGGCCACGAGGTCCGCATCCGGATCACACGCGGGAGCCCCGCGCGCACGGCTGGTGGGATCGGGAAAGCCTGTGGTGATCAGCTCGAGCAGTTCGACGGCACCGACTCCGTACTCGGTGGCGGGAATCGCGGGATGCAATGCACAGGAGAGTAATTCGCGGGTCAACCCTTCTTCGAGCGAAGCGGTGTCGAGTTGTTCTCCCGCGACGAACCGCTCCATGAGTGTGTCGTCCTGACCCGAGATCGCCTCCACCAGCGCCTCGCGTGCCTCCTGTGAAACCGGCGACGGGCTGCCGGGTTCGCCGTAGTGGCGCCCGGTCAGCAATCCGATGGACCCGACCGGGCGATCACCGTCGTAGACGGGATAGCACAGCGCGCGCAGGGTGTCGGGGCCGAGACCGAACGCGTCGTGGCATTCGGTGAGGACCTCGTCGAAACTCCGGCGGGCGATGTCGAGTTTGTTGACCACGATCGCCCGCGGAATGTTCTCTTCCTCGCATTCGCGCCACAATGCCTGCGTTGCGGCCGAGATCGGGTCGGTGGACGAGACCACGAACACGGCGGCGTCGGCGGCATGCACCCCGGCCCGCACTTCGGCGTCGAAGTCGGGATGGCCCGGCGTGTCGATCAGATTGATCTTGATTCCGTTCCACTCGAGGGCGAGCACCGTCAACTGCACCGATCGCTGGTGGCGTTGTTCGATCTCTTCGTAATCGGACACCGTTGTTCCCTCGGCCGTGCGGCCGGCGCGGCCGACCGCGCCGGTTGCCGCCGCCAGCGACTCGGTGAGGGTGGTCTTCCCGGTGCCGCTACAGCCGACCAGGACGACGTTGCGGATTCGATCCGGACTGTCGGCGACGGGTGCTTGCCGGCTGCGTGCTGCGGTGCGATCGGGCATCGGCGTGCTCCTCGAGTGACGTGCGCACAGTCTAAGCGGGTTGTGCCGTGCTCACGGCCGAATATGGTCTTCGGTCAATCATGTTGGCCGAGCGGCCTATCGGACGATGTGAGGTCACGGGCGCGTGAGGCTTCGTACACTCGGTGCATGACGGTTGACGCGGCCTTCGACTCCGACGATGTGCGCCGGGCAGCCGCCGCTCTCCGGACGCCCGACATCGGGCAGTGGGCGGATCGCTTCGAACTGCTGTCCGACGTCAACCGCCTGCGGTTGCTGCTGTGCCTGCATCATGCGCCCGGGATCTGCGTCACCGACCTGGCGGCGGCGCTCGAAATGACCGGGACCGCCGTTTCCCATGCGCTGCGCCTGCTGCGCAATCGGGGCTGGGTCACCGCCGAGCGGGAAGGCCGGCTGGTGAGGTACCGACTGGCCGACCCGACCGTGCACGAACTTCTCCATTCCATCGGAGCCACGCACGAACAAGCTGGTCATACGCACGGTCAGCACCACCACCCGGAACATTCGTGACGTGCCCGAACGGGCGGGTCACCCCTCCACCGGGTAGGTGCCGGACGGCGTGAGGCTGAAGCCCCAGGGGAGCTCGAGGCGGTTCTGCGCGAGGAGCCCGGAATCGGACAATATCGTCTCGATCGGCCCGTCCGCCGCCAGCCGGCCGTCGTTGAGTATCACCGCACGCGTGCACATCTGCGCGGCGTAGGGCAGGTCGTGGGTGACCATCAGCATCGTGGCGGAAAGACCGAGCAGAACCTCGGCCAGTTCTCGCCGGGACACCGGATCCAGATCGTTGGACGGCTCGTCGAGCACCAGAACCTCGGGTCGGCACGACAGCGCCGTGGCGAGTGCCACCCGTCGGCGCTGACCGGCGGAAAGGTGCACCGTCGTGCGCGCGGAATGCTCTTCCATGCCCACCGCCTCCAGGGCGAACCGCACGCGTGCGCCGAGCTCGGGCTCGGCCACTCCGAAGTTGGCAGGGCCGAATGCGACGTCCTGGGCGACCGTAGGCATGAACAGCTGGTCGTCGGGATTCTGGAACACGAGACCGACCCGGCTCCGGATCTCCCGGACGGTACGCCGCGTGATGGGGGTTCCGCCCACCCGCACCGTCCCGGAGGTGGCGCTCAGCACCCCGTTCAGGTGCAGCATGAGGGTGGTCTTGCCCGAACCGTTGGGTCCCAGGACGGCGACCCGCTCGCCGGGGGCCACCACGAGATCGATGCCGCGCAGCGCATGGCGGCCGTCGGGGTAGACGTACTGCAACCCTTCGAGTTCGATCGCGGGAGTCGCGTTCACGATGCGCTCCATGCCGCGGCGCACACCGTGCCGGCAAGTACGGCGGGAATCAGGCCGACAACCCATGCCGCGGGGGTCGCGGTCGAGCCTGTCGCCGGCACCGAACCCGTGAACCCCCGCGAGAGCATGGCCCAGTGGACCCGCTCGCCGCGTTCGTACGCCCGCACGAACAGCGACCCGACGCCGCGGGCTGTCGCACCCACCCTGTGGAACATGCGGGGATCGTCGCCTCGCGAGCGCCGGGCGATGTCCATGGTTCTGCCCTCGGCGGCGAGGATGCCGACGTACCGGAGCATGAGCAGGACAACCGTGGTGATCAGCGGAGGAATGTGCAGGCGGGACAGGCCGGCGGGCAGATCCTGCACCGATGTCGTTGCCGCGAGGACGAGGGATGCCAGTACGCCCAGCGTGCCCTTGACGACGATGCCCCACGCTGCGTACAGGCCGGGTACGGACAGCGACAAGCCCATCACCTCCACCCGGTCGCCGGACTCCGCGAAGGGAAGCAGGACCGCGAGAACCAGGAACGGCACCTCGATCAGCATGCGGGGCATCAGCCACGACGCCTGTATGCGCGCTGCGGCGCACACCGCGACGATGATCGCGAAATAGAGCGCGAACGCCCACATGGCTTCGCGCGGGGTCGCGACCACCACGAAGGTGAACAGGACCGCCCCGACGATCTTCACCTCGGTCGGAAGCCGGTGGACGGGCGTGGTGCCGGCGGTCCCGGTGTCGCCGAGCGTCGCGGAATTCACGGCCAGGTGTTCCCCGTGGATGCTTCGTGCGCCTGTGGATCGATGCTCGGGGTCGTCCCGCGACGACGGGCGAGCACCATGAACAGCCCGAACGCGACCACCAGCGTGACTACGGCGCCGGCGATGCCTGCGATACCGGTGGAACCTTCACGCGCGCCGACGCTGTAATCGGCCAGCGGACTGTTTGCGAGCGCGTGATCGGTGGCGCCGGCAGCGGCGCATTCACCGGAGAGCACTTCGGCTCCGCCGTCCTCCACTACTTCGCAGCCCCGAACGGTGGCGGCCTCGAGCCCGTCGGGGTCCGGAACGGCGAGGTAGGACACGACGCCTGCCAGCAGGAGCACCGCGACTCCCAGAACGACCAGAACTTTCTTCCTGCTCATGCCGGACTCCGATCCAAAGCGCGCAACGGTCGAAGCAGGTAGACGAGGTCCGGTCTCGCCCGGGCGACGGCTATCACCGTCATCGCCGTGATCACGCCTTCACCGATACCGATGAGGACGTGCACCCCGAGCAGGTACGGGGCGATGGTTCCCAGTGAGCCGGCCGTGCCGCCCACGGCGTATTCGATCAGGAAGCCTGTCGCTGCCAGGACGGTGGCGACCACGGATGCGGCGAACGCCACGACGCCGATGGAGGGAAGACCCGGGAACCGGCGGATGAGCGGGCGCAGAGCCACTGCGGTGCCGTACCCCGCGGCGACCCCCACCAGCGCCATGTTGGTGATGTTCATCCCCAGGGCGGTCAGGCCCCCGTCGGCGAAAAGCAGTGCCTGCACGACGAGTACCACCGTCAGGCACAGAGCCGCTGTTGCGGGCCCCACGAGGATCGCGGCGAGCGCGCCCCCGAGTACGTGGCCACTGACCCCGGGGAGGACCGGAAAGTTGATCATCTGGAGGGCGAACACGAACGCGGCGACGAGACCGGCAAGGGGAGCGGTCTTTTCGTCCAGTTCCATCCTTGCCCGCGGTAGTGCCGCTGCCAGCCCGAGCGCGGCGATCGCGAAGAAAACAGCCGATACCGGCGCGTTGATCAGACCGTCGCTCATATGCATTGCGGAGACATCCATGGGGGTTCCCTCCGACGTGGAAGATCTTTCGACCCTACCTGCCCGTCTGAACAGCTGGACATGTTTTCGAGCGCGTCGTCCGACGCGAATTCTCTTTCGGCATTGAATATTTCGGACAATCGGGACTGTGCGATCGTTCCCGCGCAGGCACTGCGCGGAGGTTGCCACCGGCACGCGCGACACTCCGGCGGTATACTCTTCCGGTTGCTCAGGGTCGGGCACGACGGGAGGCCGGGACGTCGTGCGTCTCTTTCCGCATGCGGAAAGTGTTGTGAAAAGGTATCGATGGCCCACCGCTCCACCCCGTCGCATTTCCGTGTCATGCACGATCTCGTCGGTTCCGCCTACTTTCCCGTCTCGGCGCTCGCTCGACTGCCGTTGTCCATGCTGGTCATGGGTGTGCTCACCTACGTCGTCGCCTCGTCGTCCGATTTCGCCGCCGCCGGCGTGGCCGCGGCGGTCACCGGCGTGGGTGTCGCAGTCGGTGCGCCACTGTCCGGCATCGCGTCCGACCGCTGGGGGCAGCGTCCGGCGCTTCTGCTCACCACCCCGATCTATGTCGTGGCCGTACTCGCTGTCCTCGCCGCCGGGAGTCCGGCGGGCGGCGCCGGCGGATTGTCACCGAGCCTGCTGGTCGCGTCGTTCATCGCCGGTCTGGTGGTGCCCCAATGCGGCCCGATGACCCGCGTGCGGTGGATTCGGGGTTTGTCCGCGCGCGGTTCGAACCGGGCCGTGGCGGAAGCTCAGGGCTACGAAAGCACGATGGACGAACTCGGGTTCGTTCTCGGTCCGGCACTGGTGGGAATCGTCGCCGCACTGTTCGGTGCCGCCGTTCCGCTCTACGTCCTGATGGCGCTCACAGCGGTCGTGGTGCCCTGGTTTGCGCTGCACCCCAGTGCGCGGTTCGCATCGCCCGAGAGCGGCAACGGTCCGGCCCCCGGTGAATCACCTTCCGTCGAGCATGACACCGTGCAGTGGGGTCCGGTCGGCATCCTTCTGGCCGGAATGGTGAGTATCGGAACGATTTTCGGGTCTCTCGCCACGATCGCGACAGTTTTCGCCGACGAGACCGGACATCCCGGCAGCGGCGGATCGATCTACGCCGCACTCGGACTCGCTTCCGGTGCCGCCGCGCTGAGCGTGTCGCGGTGGAGTGAACGCATGACGGTGCCTGTGCGGTGGACCGGCTGCGCGGTGCTGCTCGTTCCCGCATTGGCGTTGCTGTGGTTGCCGGGCGCACCGTGGCAGATGGCCGTCGTCCTGCTGTTCGTCGGCGCGCCGATCGGCCCGGTCCTCGTGACGATTTTCAGGGTGGCGGGCGAGTACACGCCGGCACGGCGACTCGGACTCGTCATGACGTTGCTCAGCGCCGGGATCACCACCGGTACCTCTATCGGCAACTGGGTCGGTGGCTCACTCGCCGACGGCGGGGGACACTCCGCGGCGACATGGGTGGCATTCGGCGCCGGCCTGTCGCTTCTGGCGTGCGGTGTGTGGTTCACGGCTGTGGGATCGGACTCGAAGGTGCGGGGCACGCCCACCGAGCGTGCCACCGCGATCCCTTCTACGCGGAAAGTCCTCGAGCATCAATAGACGTCGCGCACATACCGCTTCTCACGCTTGAGGCCCGTGATGTACTCGGCAGCCTGCTCTTCGGTCATCCCGCCGTGCTCGGCGACGATCGCGTGGAGCGCGGCGTCGACATCTTTCGCCATGCGGGAGGCGTCACCGCAGATGTAGAAGTGGCCGCCTTCCTCTAGCCACGCGAACAACTCGGCACCGCGCTCTGTCATGCGGGTCTGCACGTAGATCTTCTCGGCCTGGTCGCGGGAGAACGCGAGGTCCAGCCGGGTGAGCAGCCCCGAGGCGGTGAACTCGGCGAGTTCGTCCTCGTAGATGTAGTCACAGTCGCGGCGCTGATCGCCGAAGAAGAGCCAGTTCTTCCCGGCTGCGCCCCGCGCACGTCGCTCCTGGAGGAAGCCGCGGAACGGAGCGATGCCGGTACCCGGCCCGACCATGATCATCGGCACGGTGTCGTCGGACGGGACTCGGAACGCCTTGTTCCGCGTGACGAAGATGCCCACCGTGCCGTCGCCGACGCGGTCCGCGAGGTAGGTCGAGCAGACCCCGCGTCGCTCGCGGTCGTCGTCGCCGTAACGCACCGACGCGACCGTGAGATGGACCGACCCGTCGCACGCGTTCGGACTCGACGAGATGGAGTACGCGCGGTGCTGCAGCGGCCGCAACAGCGACAGGAACTCCTCGGCCGTGAGCTCCGGTGCGGGCTCGAGCATCAGGACGTCGAGAATGTCGCGTCCCCAGAGCCATTCGTCGAGTGCCGCCTTGTCGCCGTGCCGCAGCACATACGTCAGTTCCTCGTTGCGGGTGCGCTTCTCGACTTCCTCGAGCAGATCGACCGACGGTGCGGTGATCTCGTAGTCGTACGTGAGCAGGTGCGTGAGGGAGGTGTCGAAACCCGAGGGCACCACGGAACCGTCGAGGTGCAGCCTGTCGAGCAGTGCCCGCACGAGGGCGCCGTCGTTGATCGGGACGACGTTGAGCGCGTCGCCCGCCTCGTACTCGATGCCCGACTCGCCGAGCGCGAACTCGTAGTGGCGGATCTCCTTTGCCGAACCCGCGCCGGAGAGCACCCGGTTGGTGGTCAGCGTCGCCGGGTACGGGTTCTTCCGCGTCCATTGCGACTTGGGGCGCGCCGGTGCCGTCGGCGCAGCTGCGGCGGACGAACCCGTGCCCACGATTCCCTCGACCGCCGCGACGAGCGGCATCGTCTCACCGATCCACGCGGCCGCGGCATCCTCGAAATCGACATCGCAGTCGACGCGCGGAACGATGCGCCGGGCGCCGAGTTGCTCGAGACGGGTGTCGAAGAGCTTGCCGGCCTGGCAGAACCCGTCGTAACCCGTGTCGCCGAGGCCGAGGACCGCGAAGTGCATGCCTTCGAGCCGCGGAGCCGACTCCGCGGACAGCGCGTCCCAGAACAGTTCCGCGTTGTCGGGCATCTCGCCTTCGCCGTAGGTGGACGTGACGATCAGTACGTGGCCGAGCGAGGCGAACCGGTCGATATCGATGTCGTCGAGCGCGCACACGACCGGCGCGAACCCGTGAGCACGGGCTGCTGTGGCCGCGTCCTCGGCAATGGCTTCGGCATTGCCGGTCTGCGAGCCGTACAGCACGTGCAGTCCGGGTGCCGAGCCGGTCGTCCCGGCATCGTCGGCGGGACCACCGGCGATCAGGCGGGTCTGCATGCCCGCGAGGAAACCCGCGAGCCACGACCGCTGGTCGGTGGTGAACGGCGCGTCGAGGGGGATGAAAGGAGTTGTCATGCGGAGACTCCCGTGGTGGGGGCGAGAACGTTCGGCACGGCGTTGCGCGCGAACAGTTCCTCGTAGCCGGGCAGGCGACCGATCGCGTCCAGATTCTTGCGGCTCTGCAGGAGAATCCAGCCGTACGTTCCCGGAGCGTCGACCGACCGGACATTGCGCAGGGCGAGGGCCTGCTTGTAGTCGGTGAGTCGCTTGTCGGCGACCAGCACCGCCAGTTGCACGTCTGTGTGGTCGGCGATCGCGGCGAGCGCGTACCGTTCGAGCTTCGCGACGAGAAAGAAATCCTCGGTGAGCAGCAGATTGCGCGCGGCCTTCTGCACCGCCGGATCGGAGACGCCGGTAGCGCCCGGAACCTTCTGCAACGCCATGTCCTGCGCGGCGGCGAGCACCGTGTAGTTGTTCAGCAGCGAGTACATGGTCTCGGTGTCGGTACCCGACGGGGTCTGTCCACCGGCGACGGGCGCACCCGAGCGGTAGCTCTCCTTGAACTTGCGGACCTGGTGGGCGACCAGCGCCGACGCAACCTCCGCGGCGAGTTCCTTGCGCGTCGCGGCACCGAGGATTTCGTCGGCGTCCTGGTACTGGAGCAGTGCGCGCGGCATCCCGTAGGTGAAGTTGTGTTGCTCGACCTGCCAATTGTCGATCAGGAAGCGGGCTTTCGCGGAACCCGTCGCCTCGACGTGCAGCTGCAGCAGACGTAGCACGGCAGCGTTGTGGATCCCCGCCTGCGGGTCGTCCCCGGTGACGGACCCGAGCAGGATCGAGTCGGCGCTGGCCTTGCCGGGCAGCAGTCCGTCCGGGTCGTACTGGTAGACGAACCCACCCGACATGCCGTTGCCGAGGCCCTTGCCGAACCCGCCGAGGTTGAGCACCGCCCCGTTGGTCATGTACTCACAGGCGAAATCGCCGACACCTTCGACCACTGCCGTCGCACCGGAATTGCGGACTGCGAACCGGTCGCCGGCCTCACCCTGGACGAACAGTCGCCCACCGGTCGCGCCGAACAATGCGAAGTTGCCGATGAGCACGTTGTCGCCGCGTTCGCCGGATCCTCCACCGGGAGAACGCAGGACGATCTCGCCGCCGCACTGGCCCTTGCCGACGCCGTCGTTCGCGGTGCCGGTGTGCTCGAGGCGCATACCGTCGTTGCAGAACGCGCCGAACGAGAGTCCCGCCGACCCGGTGGTGGTGATGGTGACGGTGCCGTCGCGGAACCAGCGGCGGTTGCGCTCGTCGCGCAGCACCGACGGCAGTTCACCGTGGTCTTCGTGGTTGAGCATCCGCTCTATGTCGATCGCCAACTGTGCGCCGACGCTCTTGTTCCGGTTGCTCAGGCGGACTCCGTCACCGAGAACGACCGTGGTCGCGCGTGCCTCGATCAGGGCTTCCCGCAGCTGAACCAGCCACGCGTCGTCGAGCGAGTAGTCCTTTTCGAGGTAGACGGGGTTGTCGACGTGGACCTCGGGGAGCACCGTGAGCATGGCGCGCAGGTCGAGCTGACCGATGCTCGACGGATGGTCGAGGAGATGCAGCAGATCGGCGCGACCCCGCGCCTCCCGCAGCGACCGCAGGCCCAGTCGTGCGAGCACCTCGCGCGTCTCGTGTGCGATGTTGAGCAGATACTGCGCCATGGCACGCGGATCGCCGTCGAACATCTCCGGGTTGGTGGTCAGACCGGCCGGGCACTTGACGTTGCAGTTCTTTGCCATGACGCAGCCGAGCATCATCAACGCGGTGGTGCCGAACTCGAAACTGTCGGCGCCCAGCATCGCGGAGACGATGACGTCCGACGCGGTCTGGTGTGCGCCCGAGCAGCGCAGCACGACCTTCTCGCGCAACCCGTTCGCGGTGAGAGCCTGGTGGACCTCGGCGACGCCGATCTCCGCGGACCGGCCCGCGTACTTCAGGGACGTCACCGAGGCGGCGCCGGTACCGCCGGTGTTGCCTGCGACGTTGATGACGTCGGCGCCCGCCTTGGCGACGCCCACGGCGATGGTGCCGATCCCCTCCGAGGAGACGAGTTTGACGATGACGCGCACTCGTGCCGCCTTGCAGTCGTGGATGAGCTGCGCGAGATCCTCGATGGAATAGGTGTCGTGGTGCGGGGGAGGAGACACCAGTTCGACACCGGGCGTCGCGCCGCGTGCGGCTGCTATCTCCACGGTCACCTTCTTCGCGGGAAGCTGGCCGCCCTCACCGGGTTTCGCGCCCTGCGCGATCTTGATCTCGATCTCTTCGAGCATCGGATCGGCGAGGTAGCCGGCCCACACGCCGAAGCGACCCGACGCGAACTGCTTGATACGCGAACCACGGATCGTGCCGTACCGCGAGATGTGCTCCCCGCCCTCACCGCAGTTGGACATGCCGCCGACCATGTTGGTTCCGTGCGCGACCGCCTCGTGCGCATTGGAGTTCAGTGCACCGTGGCTCATCGCGCCCGAGGCCAGGGTCCGGGTGATCTCGTGTGCGGGCTGCACCTGGTCGAGACGCACCGCCGGCGGAGCCTGACGGACCAGCGCCAGGTAGTCGGCAGCGTCGCCCACCGCGTGCACGGTGAGGGTGTCGCCGTAGCAGCGGTGCGAGACGATGGCGTCACCGAACCGGGCGACGAGCGACCGGCCGAGCGCTGCGGGGCGGGTGTGGTCGCCGGCGAGAGGGCCCGTCAGGCGCAAAACGAACTCGTTCTCGTCGATGCGCGCCGCAGAGATGCCGCGCACCCGCATCGAATTGTTGCCGTACCGCGAGAACCGCCCCATCTCCTTGCAGAAGTCGTCGTCGGTGACCGCGAAGGTGACATCGGAGGGCAGTGCGAGAACGTCACGCAGTGCCGCGGGCCGGCGGGAGCGCTCTTCCGCCATCGTCCGGGCGAACGCCCGGTATCCGGGAGTGATCTCGAAGGAGTCGATTTCGTCGTCCGTCAGCGCCCGGAAGCCGCCGTACCGATACGCGTCGTCGTCGAGGCCGTGGGCATCGGAGAGGCGGTGCAGCGGCAGCAGACGGAGGGAATCCGTCAGATCCGGCTCGGCCTCGCGCGCGGCGGGCAGAGTGACGGGTTCCTCGGTCATGTCGACGAAGCCGCGCACGGCGGTGGTGCCGAACGAGTGCCCGGCACCCTCGGCCCGTTCCTTGAACAGGCCGAGCAGCGGGACTTCCGCCTCCGTCTCCACGGTGAGCGCGCGGCGGTGCCAGTCCGCAACGGCCTGGGCGATGGTGGTGAACCCGACGCCGCCCACGGGTGTGCTCACGTTGGGGAACCAGCGGCGCAGCACCTCGTCGTCGGTGTCGAGATAGCTCGGCTCGAAGAACTCCCCGCCGATGTACGACTCGACCGTGCACAACCCGACCCGGCCCATCGTCTTCATCAGCGACTTCTCGGCGGCCTTGCGGAACTTCAGGAAGGCGAGGTCGGCGTCGGCGCCGTACTTCTCCTCCGCTCGCATCTGCACGGTCAGCGGGTACACCGCGGCCGCACCGAATCCTAAGGTCGCGGCGATGTGGTGCGACGAGCACAACTGCCCGGACTCCACGATCACCGACACCCGCAGACGCAGACCCTCGTCGATCAGTCGCTGGTTGACCGCCGCGATCGCCAGGATCATAGGAAGCGCGGCACGATCGGTGGCGACGTGCCGGTCGGTGAGAACGGCGATGCCTCCGGACTCGCGGGCGAAGCCGGCGATGCGGTCCGCGACGCCGTCGATCGCGGCGGCGAGTGCGGCTGCGTTGGCCTTCGTGTCGTCGAAGACCGGGCTGTAGAGCATCTCGAAGCGTTGCACCGGGGTGTCGGTCTGCTCACGGATCCGGAGCATCTCGAGGTGCGTGAGGATCGGGGTGGGCACCACGATCTGGGTTGCGGTCGTCGAGGGTGCGCCGCTGCCTGGCCGAGCCCCCAGCGCGACACGTAACGTCATGCCGTCGGCCTCGCGGATGGAATCGAGGGAGGGGTTCGTCACCTGCGCGAAGCGCTGCGAGAAGTACTTGGCGACACCGCCTTCCTGATCCGACAGGGCGTTGATCGCGTTGCCGTACCCCATCGCGGAGATGCGCTCCTGACCCGAGGAGAGCATGGGGTCGAGCATGAACCGGAACGATTCCTGATTGAGCGCATAGGAGACGTAACGCTGGTGGCGTCCGAGGTCGCCGTTGTAACGCAGGGGAGAACCGGCCTTTTCCGCGGGCACGGGAGGGAGCGACTCGATCTCGCGACGGGCAGCATCCACCAGCGACGCGTAATCGCGTTCGCCGGCAAGCATCTCGAGAGACTCGACGGTGCCGTACGACCGCTGCGTGCGATGGTCGAAGTACAGCATTCCGCCGGCCTCGATGCGTCCCCGGCGCAGCACCGCACCGGGCGCGAAATCGAACTGCCCGGCCTCGGATGTCACCGCGAGGTACTCGTCGGTTTCGACTGTCCGCAGCGGACGCAGGCCGAGCCTGTCGAGGCGGGCGCCGACGACGGTGCCGTTGCCGAAGATCAATGCTGCCGGACCGTCGTTCTTCTCCTCGTACAGGGAGAAGAACTCGAGCATCGCGCGCACACGCGGTGACAACGACGTGTCGTTCTCCCAGGCCGGCGGCATCATCTGCACGACGGCCGTGACGAGGTCGAGTTCGTCGAAGGCGATACGGGAGGCGAGAGTCTGGTCGAAGCGGCAACTGTCGGATTGTCCGGGAGGACGCACGATGTCGCGGCCCCTCGCCCGTGCGAGTGCGCCCTCGAACAGGCGGTTCTTGCGGTCGGTGTTCAGTTCACCGTTGTGGGCCATGAGCCGGAACGGTTGCGCCATCGTCGGATGCGGGTCGGTGTTGGTGGAGAACCGCGTGTGGAAGAACAGGGTGTGGACCGAGTGCCGCGGATCGGTCAGATCCCGGAAGTACGGGATGACCTCGTGAGAATTCAAGCGGCCCTTGAGGACTTGGGTCCGGGCGCTGAGGGAGAGCGGGTACAGGCCGGCGAGTGCACCCGCGGTGTAGGCGTGTGTCTCGACGTCGAGGAGTACATCGTGGAGAACGCGGTCGAAATGCTCAGCCGACGTGCAGGTTTCGGGACGGGAGAAGATCCACTGCCGGATCGGAAGCTGGTATCGGATCGCCGCGGGACGCAGCACGTCGTCGTCGACCGGAACGTCGCGCACCGTGAGTACCGTGACGCCGGCCTTCTCCAGCGCCGACGTGATCAGGTTCTCGGCCGCCGCATGTGCCGTCGCATCGGCGGGGAGAAAGAAGTTGCCGACGCCGAAATGATCTTGCTGCAACGGGGTTCCGGTGACGGCGGAGAAGAACTCCACCGACAGGTCCACGTTGACGCCGGCGCCGTCGCCCACGCCCTCGGCGGACATGCCGCCGCGATGTGGAACCACACAGAGAGCTTCGTGGGCGCGATCGAGAATCTCGCGGGTCTGCACACCGTCCTTGCGGGTGATGAAACCTACGCCGCAGCTGCTCTTGTCGACAGTGCTGTCGTACAGCCCGGTGTCGTCGGCGTTCGTCAACGGAAGGCCCTCCTCGGCGGATCGGGTTCGGACGTCGTCCGACCGCGAGGACACGAAAGGGAAGGCGAAGATTCGCACTGATCCGCGATCGCATAGAGCTCTGCCGGAGACGGTGATGAGAAGCAGACGACGTTGTCCGGATGTGCCGAGCGATGCGACGGTGAAGCGCGCGAGCAGCGAAACCGATTGTAGCCTACGTGTTAACAGCAGGTTCGGCGTCGTGCATCACATCGCAGGTGCCCGCGCCGGCGACTCGCACCGACGACACCTCCGGCGCGACTCCTGCCGAGCAGCCGATGCCACGCCCCGGCGCGACTTCCTTCGATACGCTGCGCCGAAAGAGACGCACGACACACGGAGGCGCGCATGACCGGAATTCTGGACCGCACGCAGATCTACATCGGCGGGCAGTGGGTGGCGTCGGAAGGACCCGGCCGCATCGAGGTACACGACCCGGCGACCGAGGAGACCATCGCCGAGGTGGCCGAGGGAACCGCCGGCGACGTCGATCGCGCGGTGGCCGCGGCGAAGGAGGCGTTTCCGGGGTGGTCGTCGCTGAGCGGCGCGGCGCGCGGCGCTTACCTCGAGAAGGTGTCCGCTCTGGCGAACGAACGGGCCGCGGAACTGACCGCCGTCGTCTCGCAGGACATGGGGATGCCGACGAAGCTCGCCGCCGCCGTCCAGGTGGGGATGCCGCTGAAGAACATCGCGGCCTACGCGTCACTCGCCGCCGAATACGACTTCGACGACCGGGAGATCGGCAACGCTCTCGTTGTGCGCGAACCCATCGGCGTCGTCGGTGCCATCACCCCGTGGAACTATCCGCTGCATCAGGTCGTCCTCAAGGTGTTCGCCGCGCTCGCGGCCGGATGCACCGTGGTCCTCAAGCCGACCGAGGTCGCGCCGCTGGTGAGCTACGCGCTCGTCGACATCGCACACGAGGCCGGACTGCCCGCCGGGGTCTTCAACGTGGTCAGCGGATACGGACCGGTCGTGGGTGAAGCCCTCGCGGCACATCCCGACGTCGACATGGTGTCGTTCACCGGTTCGACTCGCGCGGGCAAGCGGGTCGCGACGGTCGCGGCCGAGACCGTGAAGAAGGTGGCGCTCGAACTCGGCGGCAAGTCCGCCAACATCATCCTCGACGACGCCGATTTCGCGACGGCCGTCGCCGACGGGGTGAGCAAGTGTTTCCTCAATTCAGGGCAGACCTGTACCGCGCTGACCCGCATGCTCGTTCCCGCCGAGCGGGTGCCGGAAGTCGCGGCGCTGGCGGAGCAGACGGCACGTAACTTCACCGTCGGGCATCCGGGTGATCCCTCGTCGAAACTCGGCCCACTCGTAAGCGCCACACAGCAGTCGCGTGTGCGCTCGTACATCGACAAGGGCGTAGCAGAGGGCGCGGAACTCGTACTCGACGGCCGCGACACCGGGCTCGACACCGGATACTTCGTCGGCCCCACCGTGTTCTCCGGGGTCACCGAGGAGATGACCATCGCGCGCGAGGAGATTTTCGGGCCCGTCTTGTCGATCATGGGTTACCGCGACGAGGACGACGCGGTACGCATTGCCAACAACAGCGAGTACGGGTTGTCCGGAGGGGTGTGGTCGGGCGACGCTCAGCGCGCCGAGTCCGTGGCCCGGCGGATCCGGACGGGCCAGGTGTACATCAACGGGGGAGCGTTCAACACCGACGCACCGTTCGGCGGCTACAAGCAGTCCGGCATCGGCAGGGAAGGCGGCGTGTTCGGTCTCGAGGAGTTCCTCGAGATCAAGACCATCCTGCGCTGACGCCCCACGCACGACGAAGCCCCCGCACCTCGAGGGCGGGGGCTTCGTGTGGTCTGACGGGCGCTCAGCCCCGGCGCGTGCGTCCGAGGCGCAGCAGCGTCATGGCAAGCGTGTTGCCGTCGGCCCCGAGTTCGCCGAAACGATCGAGGACCGCCATCTCCTCGGCCTGGGCCTCGCGGCTCGCGCCGGATTCCTTCGCCACGGCGCCGATGCGCTGTGCCAGTTCCGCGCGTCGCTTGATCACGTCGAGAATCTGGGCGTCGAGCTCCTGAACCTGTGCGAACAGCGTCCCGAGTTCAGCTTCGGCCGCCGATGCAGTGCCCTGAGTGTCGATGCCAGGCGAATCAAGCTGGACAGTCATGCAGATCCTCCGGTCTCGTCTGAATCGTTGTAGATAGTGTCGCGTTCCTCACCGGAGGTGTTACTCATCCACACAGAGAAATCTCCGGAACCCGCTTACGCCACCGCTCCGACCGTCTGAAAATGCCACATGAACTGGCGTAACACTACAACTGACCGGTAAGTATGGTAATCGTCACATTTTCGTCTGCCGACCGGGGTGCCTACCCGCGGGCCTTCATCCTCTCCCACCCCGATCACCGATGGCCGGTCCCGGTCGACCGTTCAGGTAGCGTCGGGCTCCGACCGGCACAGGCCGGGGGCGTCGGGGCTCCTGGCAGACCGGAGGGGAGACCGATGCGACGAACATACGTTCGGCGGGGTAGAGACGGAGAAACCGACAGTACTCGGGTGACTCCGGAACGCCCCCCGGAATGGCCGCGACAGAACTGGAACACGCCGGCGACCGTGGCGACGGGGGCCGCTGCCCTCGTGGGTTTCGCCGCGCTGTGGGGAGGATCGCGCGCTGCCGCGGCGGGGTCCGGGGGCGAGGCGCGCTTCTTCCTCATCCTCGCGGTACTCATGCTCCTCACCGCAACGTTCGGGGCGGTGTACTGGTGGCCGGAACGACGTGAACCGAAGGTTCGGTACACGGAAGCAGGCGGTCGCGGAACGACCGAGGTGCAGGCGCGCAGGGCCGTCTTCTCGCTGCTCGTCACCATGGTCGGCTGCGCGGCAGCGCTGTCGCTCGGTGCCGCCGTCGAGGTGTCCCTCACCAACGGTGGGCTCACCCTGGTCAGCGCGTCGCTGGCAGTGCTCGGAGCCGTCTGCGTCATTTTTCTCGCCGAAGTGGCATTCGGCAGAATCCGGGCGGGAGCACTGACGCTCGGCCCCGACGGGATCAGGCATCGCGGGTGGTTTGTGGAGTCCTACCTTCCGTGGGTGTCGGTGGCGGGCCTTCGCGCCGTGCATCACGGCTACCCCGAGATGTGGGTGGAGGGCACGGAGACTGCTGCGTGGGCACGCCGCCGGACCAGCAAGATCTTCCGGCTCGAATCGATCCCCACCACCCCGCGGATCGTGGTCGACTCCCGGCGGTTCGACATCGACGCCACGCTTCTGTATCGCGTCCTCGAGCTCTACGTGGGACGACCGGATCTGCGTGCCGAACTCGGCACCCAGCACGCGGCGACGCGCATCCACCGCGGTGAGTTGACCCCTCCCGAGTGAGAGCCCGGTAGCGCTCGCGAGTCGAGACACCCGGTGTCGTAACATCCGTCACGGATTTCCTATGCGACCAGCCACATCGGATTGCGGTTCGGAACGTCGGCGTCGCGGAACAACGGTGTTTCGACAGATAGGACGAGAACATGAGTACTCCGGAACCGATCGTCATCATCGACGGTGCACGTACCCCGGTCGGCAGTTTCGGTGGGGCGTTCAAGGACGTTCCCGCCCACGAACTCGGCGCGACGGCGGTACGCGCGGCTCTCGAGCGTGCCGGGGTCGCCCCGGAGAACATCGACGAAGTGATCATGGGGTGCATCGGCCAGGTCGGTGCGGACGCCTACAACGCGCGCCGGGTCACCCTCGCTGCGGGACTGCCGGTCGAGACGCCCGCGCTCACCGTCAACCGGCTCTGTGGGTCCGGACTCCAGGCCGTGTGGTCCGCCGCTCAGGAGATTCGCTGGGGCACCGCCGACATCGCCGTCGCCGGTGGCGACGAAAGCATGTCCCGCATGCCGTTCTACGACTTCGGCGCCCGCAACGGTTACAAGCTGGGCAATCGCGAACTCGTCGACGGCACCGTCGGCATGCTCACCGACCCGTTCAGCAACCTCCACATGGGTGTCACCGCCGAGAACGTCGCCCGCGAATACGGCGTCACCCGCGACGAGCAGGACGCCTTCGCTGTCGAATCGCAGCGCCGCGCCGCCACCGACGCCGCCAAGGCTGCCTTCGCCGAGGAGATCACCCCGGTCGAGATCGGCGGACGCAAGCCCGTCACCGTCACCGAGGACGAGCATCCCAAGCCCGGCACCACCGTCGAAACCCTCGGCAAGCTGCGGTCCGCCTTCATCAAGGACGGCACGGTGACCGCAGGTAACGCCTCAGGTATCAACGACGGTGCCGCTGCCCTCGTGCTCGCACGCGAGTCGGTGGCACGCGAGCGCGGCCTCAGCGGCTCGGTGGTCCTCGAAGCCGTCACCACCGCGGCGATGGATCCGCAGCTCATGGGCTATGCGCCGACGTTCGCGCTGCGCAAGCTGTTCGCGCAGACCGGTACCTCCCCGGCCGACATCGGCATCGTCGAGCTCAACGAGGCCTTCGCGTCGCAGGCGATCGCCGTGATGCGCGACGCGAAGCTCGATCCGGAGAAGACGAACCCGTACGGCGGTGCGATCGCCCTCGGTCACCCCGTCGGCGCGACCGGCGCGATCCTCACTCTGCGTGTCGCGAAGGATCTCGTTCGCCGCGACCTCGAACTGGGCGTCGTCACGATGTGCATCGGTGGCGGGCAGGCGCTCGCTGCGCTGCTGCGCCGTGTGAACTGAGGAGAGAGCTTCACAGACCGGGGCCGGGCGACGAGATCGCCCGGCCCCGGTCTGTGTCACGACTCGGCGGGTCGGACGAGGCGGTTGCGTCCGTCCCAGTGCACCCGGGTGGTGACCGCCGATCCGTCCTCGAGCCGGCGCACCTCGTAGATGTCGAGGGCCGGCACACCCGGCACGCAGCCCCACAGTGCGTGCCCGGTCATCACGAAGTCGATGTCCTGGCGCACGAGCAGTCCCATGAGCTCACCGATGGTCGGTTCGTCGATCTTCGCGAAGGCATCGTCGAGCAGGACGAGCCGCAGGGCCAGATCGGTGTCGGGCAGACCGGACAGGTAACCGTCCGCGGCGGCGAACAACGAGACGTACGAGACGAACCTGGTCTCACCCTGGGAGATCTTGGCGCGGGTGGAGATCCTGCGTTCTTGATCGGGTTCGGGGCCGACGATCGTCACCTCGACGGTGTGCCACTTCCGGTAGTCCAGTGCCTCCGACAGATGCGTGGCGTATCCGGCCGACGGATCGGTCGCGTGCGACGCCTCAACCCGACGGCGCAGCAACTCGAGCAGTTCTTCGCTGTCGCCCGGTGACCGCGTTCCGGTCAGCAGACGGGTCACGAGCGCCGCGTCGGCGTCCTCCCGCACCGGACGCCACGCGATCCGCACTCCGATCCCGTGGGTCGTGCGACTACCAGCCAGGCTCGTGTTCATCGCAGCGACGAGTTGTTCGGCCTGGGTGATGCGCCGGCGTAGTTCGTCGGCGACGCCGCCCAGCACGAAACCGGTGAACACGTCGCGTTCACGCTGGGACAGCGCGCGGCTCTCGTCCTCGGCCCGCTTGGTGAGTTCCGCCAGCACCCCGGTGGGCGTGGAGTCGTCGCCGACGCCGCCGATCCCGACCACGTGCGCGGACTCGGTGACGGTGTGCCGGACTTCGAGGCGGTCGGAGATGTCGCGGTCGAATCGTTGCAAGGCCGCGAGAATCCGGTTGTCGCCCGTCCCGGTGCTCGCCGGCAGTACGTTCAGCAGTGCCTGGGCGGCGGTGCGGACGTGGTCCGGGTCGTCGAGGTGGGCGAGCGGTTCGGCCGGAACGTCGGCGGCCGCACTGATCTCGGGCAACTGCACCTGCGCCGACAACCGGCCCGCGGCCGCCGTGAGTTCGTCGCGGTCGCGGCGGAGACGTTCACGCACGGTCGCGCATCGTTGGAGGACTTCGGCGACGGCCTTGCCGAGATGTTCGCGGTGGGTGACGGTGCGTCGGCACTGCTCTTCCGTGCGTGCGCGTTCGGTGTCGGAGTTGCGCAGTTCCCGAGCGAGATCGGCCGTATCGACGTCGAGTGCCTCGGCCTGTGCGGCAACGACCGCAGCCTTGCCGTGCCACTCGTGCCAGCACGATTCGGCGTTCTCCTCCGCCTCGACCCGCACGCCGGAGGCTGATGCGAAACGGTCGACGGCGAGAGTGAACCTGGCTCGCGCGGAAAGGACCTCACCGATGTCGCGCGCCAACTCCAGGCAGGTCTTCTCGGCGACTGCGCAGGTGTCGACGACCTCCTCGAGATCCGGCACGTCTCGCGGCAGCGCGAAGTGGAGGCAGGTGGCGCGGTGGGTGTCGAGGTCGGTGGACCATTGGCTCCGCAGCGTCGCGGCGTGTTTTCTGAGTTCGGTCGCGGCGGCGGCGCTGCTGCGCGCACGCCGGTCGGCCTCCCGGTAGCGGTGTAGCGCCTCGTCGAGGGCGCCGGTGGTGGGGGCGGACGACGTGTGCGCGTACCACCGTGACGGATGTGCCGTCGCGTCACCGCGTCCGGCTGTCCGGACCTCCTCGGCCAGATCCAGTGCGGCGAGATCCGCGGTGATCTCGTCGATCCGGATGCGCCGGGCCGCCGTCGCGGCGTCGCGGGCCGCGGCGCCGATGTACCGGGTGGACTCGGCGGTGTGCCGGCCACGCAGTACCCCGTTGTGCCAGCGACCGTCCCGCGACACCGACGCGACCGCAGCGGCGTCTTCGAAACCGATCGCGGACAGCACAGCCGTGATCGCGGTGAGCGGTACCTCCGTGTCAGGGCTGGGGACGAGCACCGTCGACAGCGGTTGCCGCGGCAGTTCGCCGCGGGGAGAGACGAGTACCTGACCGGTGTGCGCGCGCAACCGGCCTTCGCCGTCGACGGTCGCGGTCAGGAAACCGGCTGCGAGCAGTGCCGCTTCGATGCCGATGCGGTCGTCGTCGCCGAGGGTGTCGGCGAACTCGACTGCCTGCCAGAGAGGTACGCCGTCGCTCTCGGATTGCCACGGCGCGCCCTCAGGCGTCCCGTCGTCGCTTTCGAGTGCTGCCTGTTCTTCTGTCAGTGCGCGGCGCCGGGACTCTGCCACGAGGTTCTGGGGAGGCGCGACCGCGGTCTCGCCCAGGACTTCCGGCGCCGCATCGGCCGCGGCGGCCGGGAGTGCGGCGAGTTCCGACAGGATCGGATCGGCCCGGCTGCCGGGGTCGGTATCGATGTCGGTGACGGACTCGAGGTGCGCCGACAAGCGGCGCATCAACGTCACGGCGTCGAGGTCGGGCAGGAGCGCGGACGTCGAATCCGAGGTGAGCCACTCACGCCACCCGTGCCGCAACGAGAGTGCGGCGTCGTCGAGCCTGGCCGCGGCGTCGGCTCGCGCAGCGGCGTCGCGTTCGGCTTCCCCCGCGGCTCGCTCGGCGGTTGTCTCCGCCTCGCGTACGCCGCGCCCGGAGAGATCGAGCCGCCGCGCTTCGCCGAGTCGGCGGGTGGCCTGTTCGCGCCGGCGCCTGGCTGCCGCTGCCGCCTGTTCGGCTGCCGCACGGGCATCCTCGCAGTGCTCGGGGACGAGTTTGACCCGGGCGACCGTCGGGCGCGGCGCGGACTCGGGTGTCGCGTCACGGTCGGTACGGATCGGGTGCAGGCCCGAAGCCTCCCGCTCGATCTCGAGACGGATGTCGGCGGGAAGCGCGCCGTGGGGAACCGTGGCGGTGGTGAGTTCACGTTTCGCCAGCGCGAGCCGCTCGGTGGCCTGCCCGACCGCCGCCGACAACTCGTCCAGAAGTTCTCCGGCACGGTCGGATTCGAGGCGCTCGTGGGCACGTGCCCGCGAGGCCGCGGAAATTGCCTGATCCGCGGCGAGTCCCAGAGCGTCGACGGCGAGCTGACGCTGGGCGAGATCGTCTGCGGTGCGGAACAGCTCGTGTGTCTCGAGTCCGCGCATCGCGCGCTCGAGTTCGGCGAGCTGATCGCGGCGTTCACGGAGTCGTGTCTCGGCCGCGGCGGCCTGGGTGTCGAGATCGGCAGCGTCGGCTTCGGCGGCCGCAAGTTCACGTTCGGTGTCGGACACCCGGTCGGCCGCGGCGACCGCAGCTTCGGCACTCGCCCGCAGCAGGTCGGCGGCGTAACGGCGGTAGACGGCGTGGAACTGGCGTACCCGCGTCAGAGACGCCTCGAGCTGCGCTTGCGCCCGGCGGCTCTCCCCGAGCAGATCGAGTTGGCTACCCGCTTCCAGCAGCATGTTGTCGGCGAGCGGAGGAAGGGCGTCCGAGAGGATCTGAGGCAGCCTGCCCTCGTCGATCCGGTTGCCGACGTCGGGTGACCGCAGCGTGTGGAGCAATTGCAGCAGCCCGGTGTAGCGATCGCGCCCACCTTCGCCGCGCAACCCGAAGACCAGGTCGCGGACGGTGTCCCGATGCCGCTCGGGTTCGCGGGTGAGCCTGTCCGCGCCGATCCGGCCGGCGAGATCGTCGCGCGAGAGCGGGGACCGGAGATCGTCGACGAGTTGCAGGTCGTGCCCGACACGAAGGTCGCTGGTGAAGAAGTGCACCTCGCTGCGATGCGCGGTCGCGCTGTACCGGATGTGCGCGCCGATGGTGAGATGGCCGGCGGGACGCGCCAACTCGATCCACAGGTACCCGATCCTGTTGGTCTGCCCGCCGGAGCCGGTGCGCATCAGTTCGTCGAGGTCGACCTTTGCGGCGCCGGTGGCATCCATCCGCTTGCGGTCGGCGTCGAGAAGAAACGGCAGGAGCATCTCGAGGGCACGCGACTTGCCCGAACCGTTGGTGCCGCGCAGGATCATCCGGCCGCCCGACAGCGCGAACTCGGTGTCGAGGTAGTGCCACACGTTGACGATTCCCGCTCGCGACAGGCGCCAGCGATCGGGACGGCTTACCGGAACGCCTTCGTCGAGAAGGAGAGCCTCGGAGGAATGGGTCATGTGGCAGATCTTTCGGCGGCAGTGGGGCGGTAACGGGCGGCGGGGGCGGCCAGCATCAGTCCGTCCTCGAAGGGTCGGGCGAGTCCGAGCCGCGCCAGCAGCGACGTGACGTCGCGTCGGAGCAGCGGGACGTCACGGACGTAGTCACGACGCCACGTGCGTGCATGTGTCGCCGCGAGTTCGCCGAGGACGGCGTCGAGGGTGCCGGTGTCGACGTGGAGGTCGTCACCCGGCTCGGTCTCGTACCGGTCGGTGAGTTCGGAGACCAGCAGCAGCGCCGCCTGCTCCAGCGTGCCCGCTCCGGGAAACGGCACGTCGGTGAGTTCCCCGTCGGGGTCGTAGGCCAGAGCACCTTCGGTGCGGACTTCGAGAACGAGTCCGAAGTCCTCGTCGAGGAGGCGTGTCAGCTCGGCCCGGTCGCGTACGAGCACGTCGAGAGCGTCCGCGTCCAGGTCGGCCCGGGCCACGAACGGGTTTTCCACCAGGCGGCGATACAACCGGCGGGTCGGCGGCTCCGGCACCGGTGACGACAGCACCGCTGCCGGTCCGGCTGCCTTGTGCAACGGACCCGACAACAGGTGGGGGAGCAGCGCCCGGTCCACTGTCAGCGTGACCTCGCCGGGGACGTCGGCCTCGTGGCCACCGTCCCCGTCGGACTCACCGAGCACGCCCCACTCCTGAAGTGTGTGCAACGCCGACACCAGGTGCCGGCGTTCGGACAGGGTGTCGCCGAGTTCGATGCCGTGTTCCTCCGCGTCGACGCGAATCCGGTCGACGAGGTTCGAGACGAGAACACGATCCTCCGTACCGGGCGCTAGGAGGGCCGCACACACCAGCGCCAGATACATGTACGCGGTGGCGCCGAACTCGTCCCCGTTGCCTCGACGCAGTGGACGGCTCGGCGCCGACCCCTCGATGGGTGCCTTCGTCAGCCGGACGAACGAGGTATCGACGACGAGCGTGTATCCCAGTCTGTCGGCGAACATGGACTTCAACGACGTGGCGTGCCGTCGGACGAGTTCGAAGGTCTCGGGGTCCTGCGCGGCGGTGAGTATCGGCTGCTGGAGGAGCACCCGGGCCGCGTGACGCCGGCCGGTGGTGTCCTGGGCGACGGTGCCCGTCGAGGTCGTCACGGCATCCCCGTTCTCTGCGAGTCGCTGTCGGTGTGCGCACGGGTACCGCCGGACTCCGAAGCCCGCAACGAGAGCGAGTGCACGGTGAGGTCACCGCTGGGGGAGTGCACCACGGTGTCGGTACCCGGCTCGGCGGTGAGCGAGAAACCGAGATCGTGATCGTCGACGTGCACGGTCCCGTCGACGGATCGATAGCGCGCGAGGAGCGCACCGAGAGCGTCGAGCAGCAGATCGCGGGCGAGATCGGAGATGTGCGCGCCGTTCAGGTCGCCCGCCGTGCAGAGTTCGTGCACCGCCTCGGCCCTCTCCCGCGATTCGCGTGCCGCGAGTGCGTCGGCACGCGAGCGATCGGGCGCCGGATCCGGGATGCGCGCGGTTCGCCCCCGGGGCGAACGGTCGCCACGTTCCCGGAGTGACACCGGGATCTGCACGGGATCGGCTTCCCACCACGAGGTACCCGGTCCGACCCGCGGGTCGGGTTCGTCGGGCCCGAGAAGCAGATGGCGGCTGGGGTACGCGCCGAACGTCGCTGCGAACAGCCGATGGGCCTGCTCGTCGGACGACTCGGCGAACCACCCGGCGAGGCGGAGGAGATCGGCGCGGTGAGAAAAACCCGGCGTCGCCGACGTGAGCCGCCGGGTGTGGATCAGCAGACGGCTCAGCGCGTGCGCCGCCGCGTCGCGCAACCGGCGCGGTCCCGAATCCTCGTCGAACCATTCGGCGAGTTCGTCCCAGTCGCTGCGGCTGCGCCCAGGCGACCTGACGACGCCCGCGGTGTCGGGGAGACCGGTGGCGGGCAGCGCGGCGAGGACCAGGTCGAGCCGGGGCATCAGATCGCCCAGCCGGGTGGCGACGACCGGAGCGTGCTTCGCGACGTCCGAGGTGACGACATCGAGATACTCGAGCAGCAGCAGCTTGAACTCGGTGTACTCGTCGTCGGACAGATCCAGCCGGGCGAGGACACCGCCGAGGTAGGTATAGAAGTCGGCGACACTGTCGGTGAAGTTCCGGTGGTGCGCGAAGAGCCCGGTGACGTGCCCGGCGAGTGCGTCGGGGTCGGCCACGGCGCCCGACTCGCCGACGAGGTCGTCGATGAGGGCGAGGGCATCCGCGATGCAGCCGAGGGATTCGCGCGCGACCTCGCGTGCTCCGTCGCGCGACGACGCCAGCACCGCGGCCTCGCGGTGTACCCGTGCCCCGGAAACGGTGGTGCGGTACCGGGCACGCGCCCGGACGAAGTCGGCGACGGCGTTTCCGCTGGGGTCCCGGCCGGAGGTCGCGAGATTGCCCCAGTGGACGAGTCGGCGGCAGCGTGCCTCGACCACGTCGGCGTGGAGCGGTGTGCCCTTCGAGGCGAGGACCGAGGTGATGTCCGCAGCGGAGAGTTCTGCGAGCAGCAGATCGGAGAAACAGTCCATCACCGCGGTGTAGTCGTCGGCTTCTTCGGCGACCAGATATCGGAACAGGTCTCGGCTGCCCCCATCACCCATCCGAACCCTCCTGTACCTGCGCCGCCACGGTACGGACAGGCTAGCGGTGGGCACCGTCCGGCCGGTGCTCGCCCGGCACCGCCTCGAGACGCGTGACAACGCGTGGGGTTCTCTTCACTACTCCTCGTGGGACGATCGCGGCGACGAGGCCTACCGATTAGTGTCGCAGCACACCCCCCGCTTATAGTTGCCCTGTGCAACACGAGTGGCAGGCCGGGACGCCGGCCCAGACCGAAGTGGCGCAGGTCTACGAAGAGTTCGTGCACCTCGTCCGCTTCCTGACAGCCGGAGAGCGTGCACACGGCAACGCTCTCAGCCTTGCCCAGCACTCCCTGCTCGGATTCATAGCCCGTCATCCGGGCTGCCGTGCCACCGAAGTGTCGGTGAACTTCGGTGTCAACCGCTCGACAGTGTCACGCCAGGTGCGGAACGCCGTCGACGCGGGATGGGTCGAGGCGGAAGCCGGACCGGTAAGGACCGGTAACCCGCTACGGCTCACCGAGCGAGGTCGGGCGATCCTCGACGACACCGTGGTGCGCAGGCACAGCGAGATCCGGGCGGGTCTCGCCGAATGGGAACAGGAAGATCTCGACCGGTTCGTGCACCTTTTGCGCCGCTTCCGAAGCCGCGTGGAATGGGGCACCGCCCGGACTCCCGACCAGAACGATGGAGATATCAGTGCGTGAGTACTCGACCCCTGCCCAGTACACCATCGGTGAGGACGAGTCCGTGGTCCACACGGTCTTCGAACACGCGGAGAAGACCCCGCACCGAGTGATGTATTCGCGCCCGGTGGGCGACGAATGGATCGCCGTGACGGCGGGCCAGTTCGGGGAGCAGGTCAGTGGCGTCGCGAAGGGCCTTATCGCCAACGGCGTCCAGCCGGGCGATCGTGTGGCTCTCCTGTCCGCGACCCGCTACGAGTGGTCGTTGTTCGACTACGCGATCTGGGCTGCCGGTGCCGTGTCGGTGCCGATCTACGACTCGTCGTCGACCGAGCAGATCCGGTGGATCCTCGAGGACTCCGAGGCGTGCCTGGCCATCGTCGAGACCCCGCGACACGAAGCGTTGTTCGTCGACATGCCCGACAGCCTGCGCCGGACCGTGCAGATCGAGGCGGACGCGATCAACATCCTGATCGCCGAGGGCGCAGAGGTCGACGACGCCGAACTGAAGGCGCGTCTGGCGGGTATCCGCTCGGCCGACCTCGCGTCGCTCGTCTACACGTCGGGCACCACCGGACGGCCGAAGGGATGCATGCTCACCCATGCCAACTTCCTCTCCGAGGTGCGCGCGATCCTCACCTCGACGGTCGGCGCCGTCGCGAAGCCGGGGAACCGCGGACTGACCTTCCTGCCGCTCGCCCACGTGCTGGCCCGCGCGGTGTCGCTCGCACTGTTCGAGGGGGGCGCTGCCCAGGCCCACTGGGCGGATTTTTCGACCGTCGCGGGGCAGTTCACCCGCTACTCGCCGAACATCATCCTCGGCGTGCCGCGCGTGTTCGAGAAGGTCCGAGACAGCGCCGCCGCCAAGGCTGCCGCCGGCGGAGCGCTCAAGGGCGGCATCTTCGCGTTCGCCGAGAATACCGCCGTCGCGTACAGCGAGTCCCTCGACCACGGCGGCCCGACCCTGCTGCTCAAGGCCAAGCACCGGCTGGCGGACAAGCTCGTCTACTCCAAGCTGCGTGCAGCGATGGGTAACGAATGCTGGTACGCCATCTCGGGTGGCGGTGCGCTGAGCCCCAAGCTCGGGCACTTCTTCCGGGGTGTCGGCGTCCCGATCTACGAGGGTTACGGTCTGACCGAGACCACCGCCGCGCACAGCGTCAATACGCCCGGGGACCAGAAGATCGGCACCGTCGGCCGGCCGATGGGCGGCAACGCTGCGCGCATCGCCGCGGACGGCGAGATCGAACTGCGCGGGAACGTTCTGTTCAACGGTTACTGGCGCAACGAAGAGGCCACCGCAGAGGTGTTCGACGACGGCTGGTTCCGTTCCGGAGACCTCGGGTCGATCGACGACGACGGCTACGTCTCGATCACCGGACGTAAGAAGGACCTCATCATCACCGCCGGGGGCAAGAACGTCTCGCCCGGTCCTCTCGAGGACCGGATGCGGTCGCACACCATCATCTCGCAGGCGGTCGTGATCGGCGACGGACGCTCGTTCATCACCGCGCTGCTGACCGTCGACCCCGACGTCTTCGAGAACTGGAAGACGGAGAACGGCAAGCCGAGCACGGCCACGATCGCCGATCTGCGTCACGACCCGACGCTCCGCGACGCCCTGCAGACCATCGTCGACGACGCGAACACGATGGTGTCGCACTCGGAGTCGATCAAGAAGTTCGTCGTCCTCGAGCGGGATCTCACCGAGGAAACCGGTGAACTGACGCCGACCCTCAAGATCAAGCGCAACGTCGTCACCGAGCGGTTCGCCGCCGATATCGAGATGCTGTACCGCAAGTAGTAGTCCGGCCACCGCGCAGCCACCCGATCCGGTGATCGGGTGGCTGCGTTGTCAGGACGACTGTTCGGCGGGCGGTGAGAGTGCCGCTGCGAGCGTCGCGAAGCGCTTGTTGTCCGCCAGATCGTCGAGCAGCACCGCCTTGCCGTGCTCGTCGGCGAGCGGGACCCGCCAGTTCGGGTACTCGTCGACGGTGCCGGGCTGATTCTGGCTGCGTCGCTCACCCACCGCGTCGGCGAGCGAAAGTCCCAGCAGTGCAGACGGACTCGTGGCGATCAGCCGGTGCAACGACTCCACCGTGACGGCGTCGCCGGGCTCGTCTCCGGAGACCGGGAATCCGCGCTCGGACGCGAGGCGCAGCACCGCATCACGCGCGACCGCCTCGTCGGCAAGTTCGGTGGCGAGGTCGCGCTCGAGCAGGCCGAGCGCCGACCGCAACGTGATGTGTTCGGCAGCCAGGTAACCGGATGTCGGCGGAAGGTCGTGGGTGGTGACCGAGGTCAGGCACAGCCTGCGGTACGTCTCCGGCGCGCGAGGAGTGTCGCCGTCCTTCTCGAACCACAGGATCGACGTGCCCGCGATGCCGCGCCGGAACAGATACTCCTGCACCCATTCTTCGAACACCCCGAGATCCTCACCGATCACCACAGCGTCGGCGCGTTGCGCCTCGAGCGCGAGAATGCCGATCAAAGCCTCGTGGTTGCTCCGCACATAGGCACCGTCGGCGGGGGAGAACCCCTCGGGCACCCACCACGTGCGGAACAGACCGAGAATGTGGTCGACCCGCACGCCGCCCGCATGACGCAGTGCCGACCGGACCACATCGCGGTACGGGCGGTAACCCACTTCCGCGAGGCGGTCGGGTCGCCACGGAGGCTGATTCCAGTTCTGCCCGTTGCGGTTGAAGTCGTCTGCGGGCGCACCTCCCGTGACACCGGAGGCGAGGACATCGCCGAGTGTCCACGCGTCGGCGCCGTCTCGTCGTACCCCGACTGCCAGGTCGTGCACGATCCCGATCCCGAGCCCGGCGGCGTGTGCGCTCTCCTGCGCCGAGGTGAGTTGCCCGTCGCACACCCACTGCAGCCAGCGATAGAAGTCGATCCGGCCGGCCAGTTTCTCCCGCAGTTCTTCGATGCCGGGGTGGTCGGGCGACGGTGCGTGGGTGCGCCACTGCGACGGTCGTGAACCGAACTTCTCCGCCAGCGCACACCACAGCGCGAAATCGTCGAGCGCTGTGCCTCTTTCGGCGCAGAAGGCGTCGAACCGTGCTTGCCGGGCGGGGCCGCGGGGAACGCGGTACACCTGCTCGAGCACGTCCAGCTTCGCCCGATACGTGGTGTCCCGATCCAGTTGCGTCGCCTTCTTGTTCACCTTCGTGAAGCGCGCTGCGTTCTCGTCCAGCTTGGCGCGCTGCTTGCGGGGCAGGTACGCGGATTCGGGAACGTCCTCCACTCGCACGTACAGCGGGTCGACGAACCGGCGTGACGACGGAAGGTACGGCGACGGCTCGTGCGGAGGTACCGGTTCGGCGGCGTGCACCGGATTGATCAGCACGAAATCTCCGCCGTACCCGGCAGTGACGGCCGCGAGATCGGCGAGGTCTGCGAAGTCCCCGATCCCCCACGACCGGCGCGATCGCACCGAATACAGCTGAGCTGCAAGACCCCAGCGTTGCCGTTGCAGGATCCGGTCGGCTGTCGCCAGACGAGTCGGCGTCACCACCAGAGTCGCTGTGCCCTCGATGTCGTTGCTGCGGGCATGCAGCGTGTGCCAGCCGAGAGGCAGCCGCGGTACTGCGAAGGTGGCGCGGCCGACGAGCCGGCCGTCCACGACGCGCGGGTCGACCCAGATATCGAGTTGTTCGGCCTCGATCTCGTCGCCGTCCTCACTGACGACCCACACCGAGACAGGGTCGCCGTGCGGCACGTGGACGGGAAAGGAGCGTTCCTCGTGCTCCGTGAGCACCAGGGACGGCGGCAGCATCTGCCGCCACGGCCGGTCGGGCACATCGGCGAGCGACGCGGCGATCTCCTCCGGGGTGCCGGCAGGTATATCCAGAGCAGCGAGGATCCGTTGCAGCGTCTGTTCGGAGACGTCGTGCTCGTTACCGTCCCAGCCGACGTAGGTGGTGGAGATCCCGTGGTGGCCGGCCAGTTCGCGCAGCTTTTCCGTCGACGTCACGATGACGAATCATGCCAGCAAAGCGGGCGCGTCGCAGACGCGGACCCGTTGACCTGCCCCGGCGTTCACTCCCCGAAACCGTCGAACAGGGTCGGTTCGTCGGGGTTGTCGAACAGGGCGGGCTGGTCGGGCGGAAGCGGCTTCGAGCGGGCGGCACGCTGCTTGGGATCGTCGCCTCGCCGCTCGACGAGTTCGAGTGCCGCCACCAGCGATCGGCCGGTGAGTTCCCATTCGTGCGCCTTCGCGTCGGCCTCGGCCACCCCGTCGTCCATGCCGGACGCGGCGCGCGCCAGCGCTTCGCTCGTCCAGCCGACCTGCTGTTCGTTGCTCAGGTCGAGGAACTGCCGCAACTGCTCGGCTTCCCAGTCGCCGATTGCCGCGACCGTCTTGGCGGGCACATCGATTCGGCCCTCGAGGTGGAAGTCGCGCAGTGCCAACAGCGGCAAGGGGAGATCCTCTTCCCCCTCGGGCGTCCACGGCGGATCCTCGAACGACTCCGGGACGCACTCATGGTCGGGTACCTGTTCGCGCAGCAGCATTCCGCCGACGTGGGAGGCGAAGCCGTTGTCGACGGTCTCGAGGAACTGGGCCAGCCCGTCGAGCGCCGACACCAGGTGTGCGGGCACGAACGGTGAGGCGGGCAGGTGGTTCACCACCGCGACGCGGTCGTCGACGAGGACGAATTTGAGGTGGGGCCATCGCCGGTTCAGATCGGACACCACTTCCGCAGCGCGGGTGCGGCCGGTGATGGAGTGGACGATCGGTGCGAACAGGTCGACGGTCGCGCCGCCCGGACCGACACCGACGAAGACCAGAACACCGTCGATCTTGAGGACCAGATCGCCGTCTTCGTCCCACGCGGGGCACTCGCCGATGCGGTCGTGCACGGTGGATTCGATCAACTCGCGGATGTGCTCCTCGCTCGCGGGCTCGACGGCGAGCTGGGGATGCGCAGCCGGACGGGCCTCGGGCTGGGGGCCGGGTGGATCGAACACCGGTGTGTGCCCGGCACCGAAGGTTTCGGACCGCAGGAACAGCGGGTGCGGTACGCCCCAGACCTCGCGCAGCGCGCGAACGGAGAGCTCTGCCAGCTGATCGGACCACGACAGCGGGCGGTCGATCCAGAACGCGGGAGAACCACCGTCCTCCGGGTCGTCCGCACCACGTGACGGTGCGTTCAGACCGAGATCGAGCAGGAACGCTTCGTCTTCCGGGCGCAATCGGCGGTCGTGCGCGAGATGGCTGTTGGACGGCACCTCGCAGCGCACCTGGTCCTCGTTCCACGCGTAGAACTGGACGCAGGGTCCGGCGGGCCCGGCCGACTCCTCGGCGAGCGGTTCGAGCACCAGGCCGTCACCGTCCTGCATTGCGGCGACGTGATCGGCCAGCCGCGCGCGGAATCCGCGCCACGCCAGGTCCACGTCGCGGTCGAACCGGTTGTGCGCCTCGGCCATGATCGGCCCCCTTCCTTGCTCCGGTCCCTTCTCAGGGCTTCGACCCGTGCCAAAAAACACTAGTCGCCCCCACCGACACCGTGCTCGGCACACCGGACGAAGCGCAGAGCGGAGCCGGAGGGTCCGGCAGCACACGATCCCTCACACCGGCGCGACCCGCCACCGGGACGGCGACGGAACGCGCCGGACGAGTGAGGATCGTCAGGCGAGGGAACGAACGAAGCGCCCGATCTCGGAGATCGCGCGGCCGCCCTCGGGGACCGCTCCGGCGGCAGCCTGGAACACGTGGATCTGCTTCTCCCAGACCTGCACCTGCGCGGGAACCCCCGCCGCCTCGAGTCGCTCGCCCATCGTCACGGCGTCGGTGTACACCATCTCTTCGGATCCGGTCTGGATGAGCGCGGGAGGCATGCCCGCGAGGTCGAGATCGACGGGCGAGGACACCGGTTCGTATCCGTCACCTCCGCGGCGCTCGGCGCGCCGGACGAGGGTGAGCAGAGCCGGGACTGCCCGACGCGGAAACAACGCGCACCGGTAGGAATTGGGATGTTCCATCTTGGGGAGCGGGTCGAGGTCGGTGAGCGGTGACAACGCGACGGTGCCGGCCACCCGCCCGAGCCCGAGGCGCAATGCCTCGTGCGCAACCGCGAAGGTGAGAAAGCCTCCCGCAGAGTCTCCCGCGACGACAATCCGTTCGATCGGATATCCGTGGGACATCAACCAGCGCAGACCCGAGATTCCGTCCTCGACCGCCCGGCGGATGGGATGCCGGGGAAGCATGCGGTAGTCGACGGCAAGCACCGGTGCCCGGGTCGATGCCGAGATCCTGGAAACGAGGTTGCGGTGGGTTGCGAGGCCGCAGCACACGAACGCGCCGCCGTGCAGATAGAGGATCGCCTGGTGCTCGCCCGCGTCGGGGGTGTAGAGGAACTCCGCTGCGCACTCGGCCAACCGGACGCGGTGGCGACGGGTGCCGTGAACGGGCCGGACCGTGACGGCGGCCCGGTCGACCAGCGGTGCCGGCCACGGCAGGGACGGGGTGACCGCCCATGCCTCGATGAACGGCCGGATGGTGCGCCGCACGGACATCGACAGCGCGCGCGACTGGAAGCTCACACCGGCGAATTCCTGCACGAGCGGGGCGGGGCGCAGCGGCGGTGATGCTGCCGCATCCGCGCTCGAGTCCGTCATGCCCGACACGCCCGGGACCCACCTGCCCGGAATCGTCGGGTCCGGTACAGCACTGCACATCACCGGCACCTCCTTGTACCGCTCTTGTACCGCTGCACCTGCGGGCAATACCTCTCGCCCCGGCGCCGGGGTGCCGCGCGTCCGGATCGGAACGCGCGAACCCCCGGATTTCGAGAGTACGCCGGACGTACGATGAATGTGACGCTCGTTACAATCCGAGCGCGACGATGGGGGGCGCAGTGGGGATCATGCCCGTGACCGATTCGGTCTTCTTGCTCGCCGAATCCAGAGAGCATCCGATGCACGTGGGATCGCTCGAGATATTCACCCCGCCGGAGGGTGCGGGACCGGACTACGTGTCCGACCTGTACGCGAAATTCCTCGAGACCGAAGTCGTCGACGAGGTGTTCCGCAAGCGGCCCGGGCATCCGGTGTCTAGTCTCGGATACCTGTGGTGGTCCGTCGACGAGGACGTGGACCTCGAATATCACGTGCGGCACTCGGCGCTGCCGGTGTCCGGGCGGTCCACCGACCTGTTCGCCCTCGTCTCCCGCCTGCACGGCACGCTCCTCGACCGGCATCGCCCGCTGTGGGAGATGTACCTCGTCGAAGGGGTCGAGGGCGGGCGATTCGCGGTGTACACGAAGACGCACCACTCGCTCATGGACGGCGTGACGGCTCTTCGGCTCCTGCATCGCACGCTCGACCCCGATCCGGATTCCGAGGCGCGGGTGCCATGGAACCTGCCGGAGCGGGCGCGCCCACGGACCGCACACACCGCCGCCGCACCGGCGAACGGCCTGGCACCCGTTCCGGCGGCCCTTCTCGTCGCGGCCCGCGGATTGGCCGGGGATGCCGCCGAGGCTGCCGCGGGCGTGTGGCGGGTGGCGCGGACGGTGCTGGGGCAGCGCAGCGTCGCGCTTCCGTTCGAGGCGCCCCGATCGATCTTCAACGTCCCGATCGGCGGCGCGCGGCGGTTTGCGTCGCAATCGTGGCCTCTCGACCGCATCGCCCGGGTCCGCGACGAAGCAGACGCGAGTTTCAACGACGTCGTACTGGCGATGTGCTCCGGCGCCCTCCGCGCTTTTCTCCTCGAACTCGACGCGCTGCCCGAGGATCCTCTCGTCGCGATGGTGCCGGTGTCGTTGCGCACCGCCGAGCGGATCGACGCCGGAGGGAACTCGGTGGGGGTGACGCTGTGCAATCTCGGCACCGATTCACCCGACCCGGTCGAACGACTCCGGGTGATCCGCGCATCGATGAGTGAGGGAAAGGCCCTGTTCCACGGGTTGACGCCGGTCGAGGCCCTGGTGTGGTCGGCGGCCAACATCGCTCCGCTCGGCCTGGCTCCCGTACCCGGATTCGTACGGTTGACACCGCCTCCGTTCAACCTCATCATCTCGAACGTGCCGGGACCGCGAGAACCCCTGTACTGGCAGGGGTCCCGCCTGGAAGGGGTGTATCCCACGTCGGTCGTGCTCGACGGGCAAGCGCTGAACATCACGGTCACCACCACCGCCGGCTCGCTCGACGTCGGAATCGTCGGCTGCCGCCGCACACTCCCGACCTTGCCCCGACTTCTCGCCCACCTCGAGCAGTCGCTCACCGATCTCGAGAAGGCGTTCGCCCCGGAGTGAGTGCGTCCCGAACCGTCCAGCGTCGAAGACGCGCGTCGGTGGCCGCCGGGGTCAGCTCGTCGGCGGCGAGTCGATGCGTGCCGATCGCGTCGGATCGGTGACGGTGAAGCCGCGATCCTCGTGCAGCACCGACACCAATTCGCGCTCCAATGCGACGAATGCGGGCTCGGTAAGCGTCCGGAGGGACCGTGGCCGGTCGAGCGGTACCCGCACCTCGTGACGAATCGTTGCCGGCCGGGCGGAGAGAACGAGCACCCTATCCGACAGCAGCACGGCTTCGCGGACGTCGTGCGTGATCATCAGCACCGTCCACCGGTCGCGCATTCTCACTTCCTGCAACCAGAGTTGCATCTCGGTGCGGGTGAGCGAGTCGAGAGCGCCGAACGGCTCGTCGAGCAACAGCACGTCGCGCCCCTGCAATACGGTCCGGGCGAGTGCGGCCCGTTGCCTCATTCCTCCGGACAACTCGGAGGGTCGCGCCTGCTCGAACCCGGCGAGCCCGAAGGCAGGAAACAACTGGCGCGCTCGGTCGCGGGCCCGCCGTCTCGGTGTGCCCTGTACTTCGAGTCCGAGGGTGCAGTTGTCGAGCACTGTGCGCCACGGAAACAGCAGATCCTTCTGTGGCATCAGTGCCGCACGGCCGGGTGCGGCGGGTGCTCCGCCGACGGTGACGGCTCCGGCGTCGGGCGTGTCGAGTCCGGCGATCAGGCCGAACAGGGTGGACTTGCCCGACCCGCTGGGCCCGATGACCGAGACGAATTCTCCTTCCGCTACGTCGAAGTCGATGCCGTCGAGAACGGTGTTGCCGCCGAAGGACCGGCGCAGTCCGGTCACCGCCACCGCGCTCATGATCGGGTCTCCGGCGACAGCGCCCACGGCGCGACGGCGCGTTCGGCGGCATACGTGAGCACGTACAGGAGCAGGGAGACGGCGGCTGTGACAGCGACCGCGGCGAGCACCAAGTCGGTGCGGAAGGAATTCTTCTGTGTCGCCATGTAGATTCCCAGACCCGAGGTGGCACCGACATATTCGGCGAACACCGCTCCGACCACGGCGTAGGTGATGCCGATGCGAAGCGACGTGAAGAACCGGGGAAGGGCCGACGGTAGACGTACGTACCGAAATTCCTGCCGACGACCGGCGCCCATGCTCCGCAGTAAGGCACTGGCGTCGCGGTCGGCTGCCGCGAAACCCTCGATCAAGCCGATCGTCATCGGGAAGAACGTGGCCAGGGCGATGACGAGGATCTTGGGGAGCAGGCCGAACCCGAACCAAATGATCATCAGGGGCGCGATCGCGATGATCGGGAGGGTCTGCGACACCACGAACAGTGGTACGAACGCGCGCCGCAGCGTGGGCGAGAAGTCCACCGCGACCGCCAGTATCCACGAGACCACAAGGGACACTGCGAATCCTGCGAGAGTGACCTGCAGAGTAGTGGCGGCGTGGCCGGCAAGATCGGCACGATGATCCCAACCCTGTGCCAGAACCCGGCTCGGGGGAGGCAGCACCTGCGGCCGGATGCCACTGGCTCGCACGTACCATTCCCACACGGCGACGAGGAGCAATGCGACCCCGACGGCCGGTAGCAGAGCGCGAAGACGGCCCGATACCGTTGTCCGGCGGGCTTTCTCAGTCGACGAGGTACGCATCGGTGAAGTACTCCGACCAGTCCGGTTCCTCGGTGAGCGTCGCACCGTCCGGTCCGGCGAGGAGCCCCGACTCGAAGAGGAAGCTCGAATACCCGGACCACCGTTCGAGGTCGAGTGTGCCGACCTCTCCGTTCGCGTCGCGCATGTAACTGCCGGACAGTATCTGCTGGCTCTCGAACACGAGCGCCTCGTCGGTGAAGGTGCCCGGCTCGGCATCGATGAGAGCCTGCGCACCGCGTCGGGGATCGTCGGCGGCGATCCGATACCCCTGCTGCAGGGCCTGGACGAATGCCTTCGCGCGGTCGGGGTGTTCCGCGAGCCAGGTCGCGTTGCCGTCGACGACGATCGAGTAGGCGTCGGGGAATCCGTAGTCCGTGGGCGCGAAGTATCGCATGGGAAGTCCGCGGTGTTCGGCCTCGAGACCTTCCCACGCGACGTAGGAGACGGTGAAGTCGGCGGTGCCGGAGTACACGGCCTCGTATGCGGACGTCCCGAGCACGACCGATTCGAATTCGCCTGTGCCGCCGTCGTTGCGTATGACCTGGCGCAGTGTCTCCTCGTCGCCGGGGTCACCGAAACCAGCGTAGGTGCGACCGTCGAGATCTTTGGGCGAGAGAAGGTCGGTGCGGTCGGCCCGCACGCCGATCGCGGTGGCCCGGTGCTGTAGGGGCGCCAGGACGGTCACGGTGTCCGACCCGGCGGAGCGAGAGAAAGTTGCCTGTGAGTGCGTCGAGATCCCGAACTCGGCATTGCCGGCATCGATCAGAAGGTCCGGAGTGGTGTTGTTGTAGGGCAGGATCTGAACGTCGAGACCGGCTTGCTGAAACAACCCTTCCTGGATCGCCACGTAGAGCCCGGTGTGGTTGGTGTTGGGCGTCCAGTCGAGGGCGAACCGGATGGTGTCGTCCGAGGCGGGTTCGTTCGAGCACGCGGGAACGGTGACCACAGCGGCGAGTGCGGTCAGCAGAATCGCGATGCGGTGCCCGAGCCTCATGAGGCGGGCCACGGCTGCGTCGCGAGCGCGTCGGCCCAGAACATCAGTTCGTAGCGCGTGGCGATGGTGAACGCTTCGGCCATCGCCTCGCGCTCGCTGTCCGTGGCGGCGGCCCCCGCGGCGTCGACGAGTTCACGCGCTGCGACGACCGAGTCCTGGAACGCCTCGTCGTCGTATGCGGACACCCACTGCGCGTACGGGTGCGCGGGATCGGCGGAGAGCACGTCCGAGGCACGTTCGGCCAGATCGCGTGCGACCTCGGCGTAGATCCAGAAACAGGGCAGCACCGCTGCGGCGCCGACCGGATACGGCTCGGTGGCGACGGTCGCGGTCAGGTACGACACGTACCCCAGGCACGCCGGGGAGTGGGTGACCGGCCCGGGCGCCGGGGGCAGCAACCCTCCGGTGAGCAGATTGCGGTGGAGCACGGCTTCCTCGGTGGCAGCGGTGGCTGCGCTGGTCGCCCAGAACGCGCCGGCGCCGGGATTCGGCGACTTGGCGGACAGCAAGGCCAGGGCCTTCGCGTATCCCGCGAGGTAGAGCGTGTCCTGTTCGATGTAGAAGCGGAATGCGTCGAGTGGCAGGGTGCCGTCGCCGAGCCGCCGCAGGAACTCCAAGTCGTCGATGGCGGCGCGGAGGGTGCCGGTTCGGTCCCACAAGGTGTCGGTGAAACGAGTGGTCGTCATTGAACTGCACGCAGGCAGGGTCATGCCGAAACATCCCTTCGTCAGAATTACCTGATCAGGTTCGACGGGTGTGTTCTCAGCCCCGCAAATGCGGAGCACCCCGTGTCGGTCTCCGCGACCATAGCACTCTCGTCCGGGGGCTCGAAGCCCCCGGCCTGCTCATCGGCATTCCACGCAATTCGGACCAAACTGTCTGTATGTTGGGGGGAACCGGAACGACCGTTCGACGAAGGCGGGGATGTGCACCAGCTCGAAACCACTTGGCCCGCAATGGCTGAACTCCCACGGTTGCTCGCAGACGCGGTGCAGTGCGAACCGGAGGGGGTCGCGCTGACCCGAGGGTCCACAGTGGTCACCTATACCGAACTGCATCGTGAGGTCGTGGCGCTCGATGCCGCCATGGGCGTACTGCTCGGTCCCGCCTCGCTCGTCCCGATCGCACTGGCCACGGTCCTGCCCGAGCTCTCCGAGACACAGACCGGAGAACTCCGCCGCGCTCTCGACGAGTTGATCTCCTCGCTCGTCGAGCACCGGTGGTCCTGCCGTCAGGCCTGCGCGTCCTGATCTTCCGTCGGTCCGGTGTCGCCGGAGTCGGTCTGCCCGCGTCCTGAGGATTGGTACGTTGGCGACTGATCGGTTCACCGGGAGGTCACGTGGCCACTGCAACGCTCACCGTCGACTGCAAGTACGGGCAGGTCCGCGGCTACCGCGACGGCTCGGTCTTCTCGTGGAAGGGCATCCCGTACGCGGCTCCCACCGGTGGTGCCCGCCGGTTCCGCTCGTGCGAACCGCCCCGGCCCTGGGAGGGCGTGCTCGAGTGCGACAGATACGGGCCTATCGCCCCGCAGAGCAGACAAAGCCCCATCCGCATCGAACCGGGGATGACAATGGGGGAGGACTGCCTCTCGCTCAACGTGTGGGCGCCCGAACCGGACGGCACCGCGCGGCCCGTGATGGTGTGGATCCACGGCGGCGCGTACGTGCTGGGATATTCGGGACAGAAGATCTACGACGGCCGCCTGCTGTGCGAGACCGGCGACGTCGTGGTGGTCACCCTCAACTACCGGCTGGGTCCGCTCGGATTCCTCGACCTGTCGTCGTTCTCCACGGACGAGACCACCTTCGAAAGCAATGTCGGCCTGCGTGACCAGATTGCTGCCCTCGAGTGGGTACGGGACTGTATCGCCGACTTCGGTGGCGACCCCGGTGACGTCACGCTGTTCGGAGAATCGTCCGGCGGCGGTTCCGTCACCACCTTGATGACGGTCCCCCGCGCGGAAGGGCTCTTCCATCGGGCCATCGCGCAATCGCCCCCGGCGACGTCCGTCTACGGCCGCGAACGGGCCGCCGCCGTCGCCGAACGATTCCTCGAGATTCTCGGGCTGCCACGATCCCGCGTCTCCGAGCTGCTGGCGATGCCGGTAGACACCCTCGTCGAGGCGTCGGAAGTTTTGGTCGGTGAAGTGCCGACCAAGGTGCCGGGCACCTTGGCGATGACGCCGGTCGTCGACCGTGATCTGGTGCCGAAGTATCCGGTGGCGGCATTCCAGAAGGGTCTGTCGCACCGCATCCCGCTCATCATCGGGTCCAACAAGGACGAGCCGTCGATCTTCAGATTCATGAAGTCGCCGTTGATGCCGGTGAACGACACCGCGATTCAGGCGATGTTCCGGGCGCTCTCAGACGACCGGCCCGACCTCGAACCCGACCGGCTCGCCGAGATCATCGCGGCATACCCGGATCTGACGAAAACCAGTGGCGCATTGGCTCTCTCGGGGGACGCGGGTTTCCGGATGCCGGTGGTCTGGGTTGCCGAAGCGCACAGCGTGCACTCTCCGACGTGGGTGTACCGCTTCGATCACGCCACGCCCATCCTGCGCGCTGCACGGATCGGCGCCGGTCACGCCACCGAATTGCCTTATGTTTTCGGCAATTTCGGAAGCCTCGGGCGCGACCCGACGTTCTGGTTGGGGGGACGGAAGGCGGCGTCCGAGGTGGCGGGCCGAATGCGGCGACGCTGGCTGGCCTTCGCGCGCCACGGTGTACCGGCAGCGCTGGACGGATCCGCGCATTGGCCGCGCTACGAGCCGGAGCAGCGGCTGACGCTCCTGCTCGACGCCCAGGACTCCGTGGTCGCGGACCCGGACGGAGCGTTTCGGCAGGCGTGGGGCAGTCAGGTGATGGGATTCAACTGACGGTGGCGCCGCACGGGCGCGGCGCCTGTCCGGTCAGTTGCGGTATTCCGGGTGCTCCGCGACGAACTTCTCCACGTACGAGCAGGACGTCCCGATCTTCAAGCCCTCGTCGCGGGTCGCGTCGAGCGCGTACCGCACGACATCGGCGGCGAGTCCGCGCCCACGGAAATTCGGGTCGGTGACGGTGTGGTCGAAATCGCGCAGGTCACCGTGCTGGGAATAATCGGCGTAGGCGGCGAGAGCGTCGCCGAGGTAGAGCGCGAAACGCGACTGCTCGGGCAGGTGTTCGATGCGGGTATCGGTGCTGCCGGGTTCGGTGTTCTGTGTCATGTTCTCACCGTACCGTCGTGTTCACCGCGGGTCGGTCTCCACGACGAGCGCGTCGTCGTCGGTCAGGGCGACGAAGGGAATCGCGTTGTCCCGCATGTACCGGAGGCTTCGCTCGATACCTTCGTCGGCAAGCTCGGACGAGCCCGCGTGCGGCACGATGGCATGGTCGATCCAGCCCAGACCCTCCCACACCACATCCGTTCCGCAGGTTGTCCGCACCTCTTCCGGATCGTCGGCGAACTCGAGCCCCCGCAGTGACGGGGTCACCACACATGCGCCTGCGCTGTAGCCGGCGTACGCCAGTTCGTTGCGACCCACGAGGTCGGTGAGCACGGCGTCCGCCCCGCTGCGCGCCATCTGTGCACGCAGCACGAACGTGTTGCCGCCGCGCACCCACACCGAGCCGAACGCGGCGAGCCGCGCGCGCAGCGAGCCGGGGTCGCCGAGATGATCGCGCAGATCGATCTCCTCGGGGACGAATCCTCGTGAACGCAGCGGCGCCGACTCGCTGGTGACCGCGGCGCGGCGGGCAGTCGGCGGCCACGCGTCGGCGGCGTTGGCGATCACGGCGATGCGTCCCGGCGGACCCACGACCCGCAGGAACAGGTCCGGATCGGCGCCCAGCCGGTACGACGAGAGAAACAGCCGCACGGGATCAGATCGTGAAGGCGAGATTCTCGACGAGACGGCGTCCGACCGCGGTGTCGCCGCCGAGCGTGATCTCGTCGAGTCGGTCGACGGCGCGCACCCGGCCACCGGCCAGCCGCACGAACAGGCCCGAGTCCATGGCGATCGTCGTAGTCGCCGGGCCGGACAGTGCGGGGACCGCCGCGGCACGTCCGTCGACCTCGACGTGGATGGTCCGTGCGAGCGCGCCGGTCAGTTCGACTGTGATGCGCGCGCCGTCGGGGGCCTTGCCGAGCTTGCCGAACACGAACGGCACGGCACCGAATATCTCGGCGGACCCGAGTTCTGCACGTGGGCCGCCCTCGTCGCCCGGCTCACCGATGGCGTCCCGGATGTCGAGTTCGTGCAGCCAGCAATCGAAGACGCGGATGCGCATGAAACGGCCGTAGGTCGCGCGGCCCACCGGGGTGTCGGCCGGCGCTGCGAAATCCTCCTGGGTCATCGCCGACAGCTGCTCGGTGCGGCGAGCGACGATCTGCCGGTAGTGTTCGAGCACTTCGGCGCCGGGAGTTCCGCGAAGGGACTCGACCCAGTGTTCGTTGAACGCGCCGATCTCGTTGCGCACGTGGGGGAGTGCGTGCACGTCGATGTTCACGTGCGGCGCGTCGATGCCGGCGAGCATCGACTCGGTCCCGATGAGGTGAGCCATGATGTCCTTGACCGTCCAGCCGGGAAGATTCGTCGGCGTGAACCATTCGTCCCCGTCGAGGCCGGCGACCAGAGAGTCGATCACCGCGAATTCTTCGAGCAGGAGCGGGCGGATGGTGTCGACGGGAAATTCGACTGCGTCGGCGGTTTCCGGTTGTGGCGTCATGGATTCTTCTCCTCGGAGGCGAGACGGTCGAGTCCTGCACGAATTGCCGCAGCAGTGGCGTCGGGATCGTGGGCCCGGCGACGGACGAGACCGACACCGAGACGAATCCGGTCGCCCTTCCTGCGGGGAAGCAGGTGCAGATGGGCATGGAAGACGGACTGGAACGCGGCACGGCCGTCGTTCAGAACCAGATTGGTGCCGTCGGTGGGGAGAGACGAACGGGTCAGTGCCCGGGCGAGGCGTTGCCCGGCACGGAACATCGACGCACCGAGTTCGGGATCGAGATTCTCGAGACGCGAGACATGCTCACGCGGCACGACGAGTACGTGGCCGTTTGCGACAGGGCGGGCGTCGAGGAACGCGACGACGTCGTCGTCCTCGTAGACCCGCGCGGCCGGTGCGGTACCGGCGACTATGTCGCAGAACACACAGGAACCCATCGGGTCACTCTAACGTCTCGACGCCGCCACCAGCCCCGGCAACCCCACTGCTGCCGTCGTCCGCCACACCGCCTCCACATGAGGGGACAACTCCGTGTCCTGGGGATTGATCTCGATAACGGGGACGCCGTGACGGGCCGCCAGTTCGGGTAGCTCCGCCGCCGGGTACACGATGCCGGAAGTGCCCACGACCAGCAGCACGTCCGCGACGCGGAGGGCGCCGACCGCAGCCTCCCAGGGTTGCCGAGGAAGCGCTTCACCGAACCACACCACGCCCGGGCGCGCTGCGCCGCCGCACGTTCCGCACGCCGGTGGCTCGAGACGCCTCACCGGTTCGGCAGGCGGTTCGGGCAGCTCCATCGGGAGGTCGCAACTACTGCACCGCGGGTCGAAGAGGCTTCCGTGCAGGTGCGCGAGAACCTTGCTGCCGGCACGCTCGTGCAGATCGTCGACGTTCTGAGTCACGATCGCCACCTTCACCGTGTGTGCCCAGTCGGCGAGCGCGTGATGACCCGCGTTGGGTGCGACGCTCCGCGCGAGTGCGACCCGCCACTGGTACCAGGCCCACACCACCGCGGGGTCGGCGCTCCACGCCTCCGGAGTCGCGAGAGCTGCTGCATCGAAGTCCTCCCACAGACCCGTCTGCGCATCGCGGAAGGTGGGGACACCGCTCTCGGCCGACATTCCTGCGCCGGTGAGCACCGCTACGCGGCGCGCGGTGCGCGTGAGATCGAGGACCGCGGCAGGAACATCCATGGAGCTCAGGGTAGAAGAGTGCCGGGGCCGCCGGGCCGTATCTCTTTCCGTCAGTCCTCGGACTGTCGGCGCTCCTCCGGAGAGTCAGTGCTCTCTCAGGTAGTCGGCGAGTACCCGCGCGCCGCTGTGCTCGACGTCGCGAGTTGCCGTGAGCAGCACGAGCGCGCGGCCGTTCGCCGCCTCGTCGAGACGGGCGATGGCGTCGGTCGCTGCCGGTGATGCGAGTTCTCGGCGGTACCGATCACGGAACTCCGTGAACAGGGAGGTGTCGTGTGAGTACCACTTGCGGAGATCTGTCGAGGGAGCGAGATTCTGGGCCCATTCGTCGTAGTGGAAGGCGTCCCGCCGGAGGCCTCGCGGCCAGAGCCGGTCGACGAGGACCCGGAACGGCACCTCGTCGCCCGGGTGGTCGTAGACCCGTTCGACGGTGACCGTGCGGTGTGGCATGGCGTTTCCTTTCCGCTTCACGCTCACAGTAGTTGCGGCAAGCTTGTGAAGTGAGGTGTGTCACATTCTTGCATCATCTTGCTGTTCGGACTCGATTCAGACGATTCGTGCAAGTTGCAGGTCGGGTGCCGTCCCGGTAGGTCTGCATGGAGTCACTACGAGTGCGGGCCGTCACATGGCCCATCGCCACGCACATCTCGCCGCCGATCGCGGCGCCGCGCATTTCATCGACGCAGGAGTCAGAGAAATTGAGTACCGAAGGATCGAATACGGGGAGCGGAGTGCACCGTCGTCCGACCATCGGCGTGGTTCGCGAAACCCACGACGGTGAGCGGCGTGTCGCGCTCGTGCCGAAGATCGTGCCGTCGTTGACCGCGAAGGGCTTCGACGTGGTCGTCGAAGCCGGCGCCGGTCTCGGCGCGCTCATTCCCGACGCCGCTTACAAGGAGGCCGGCGCGCAGATCGGCGACGCCTGGTCGGCCGACGTGGTCGTCAAGGTCGCGCCGCCCAGTGACGCGGAGATCGCCCGGCTCGGCTCGGGACGCCGCCTGATCGGTTTCCTCGCACCGCGCAACGCCGACAACCAGATCGGGGCGCTCGCCGCTGCCGGTGTGGAGGCATACGCCGTCGAGGCCATCCCGCGTATCTCCCGTGCGCAGGTCATGGACGCGCTGTCGTCGCAGGCCAACGTCGCCGGCTACAAGGCCGTCCTCGTCGCTGCCAACGAATCCACCCGGTTCTTCCCGATGCTCACCACCGCGGCCGGCACGGTCAAGCCCGCCACGGTGCTGGTCCTCGGCGTGGGTGTGGCAGGTCTGCAGGCGCTCGCGACCGCCAAGCGTCTCGGCGGCCGCACCACCGGATACGACGTGCGTCCCGAGGTCGCGGACCAGGTGCGTTCGGTCGGCGCCCAGTGGCTCGACCTCGGCATCGACGCCGCCGGTGAGGGCGGATACGCCCGTGAACTCAGCGACGACGAGCGCGCCCAGCAGCAGCAGGCACTCGAGAACGCCATCAAGGGCTTCGACGTCGTCATCACCACCGCACTGGTGCCCGGCCGCCCCGCGCCGCGTCTGGTGACCGCCGCGGCCGTGGAGGGAATGCGGCCCGGTTCGGTCATCGTCGACCTCGCCGGCGAGACCGGCGGCAACTGCGAGCTCACCGAACCCGGCAAGACCGTCGTCAAGCACGGGGTGACCATCTGCTCGCCGCTGAACCTTCCCGCGACGATGCCCGAGCACGCCTCGGAGCTGTACTCGAAGAACGTCGCCGCCTTGCTCGAACTCATGCTCGACGAGAACGGCACGCCGGCCCCGGACTTCTCGGACGAGATTCTCGCCGAGGCGTGCGTGACCCGCTCGAAGGAGACCCCCTAGATGTACAACGAACTGTTGGCGAACATCGCGATCCTGGTGCTGTCCGGGTTCGTCGGTTTCGCAGTGATTTCCAAAGTTCCCAACACACTGCACACCCCGTTGATGTCGGGCACCAACGCCATTCACGGCATCGTCGTGCTCGGTGCCCTGGTAGTGCTCGGCCACCTCCCGGCCGACGCGCCGTGGAGCATCAAGGTCATCTTGTTCGTGGCGCTGGTGTTCGGCACGCTCAACGTGGTCGGTGGCTTCGTCGTGACCGACCGCATGCTCGCAATGTTCAAGCCCAAGAAAGACTCCGGCAAGCCCGCCGCGACCGAGGGAGCCGACGCCCGATGAGTTACCTCGTGTCCATCCTCTACATCGTCGCGTTCGGCATGTTCATCTACGGTCTGATGGGCCTGACCGGCCCGAAGACCGCGGTGCGCGGCAACTACATCGCTGCCGTGGGCATGCTGCTCGCCGTCGTCGCGACCCTGATCGACATCCGCGACACCGGCAACTGGATCATCATCGTCGCCGGCCTGGTCGTCGGTGTCGTCCTGGGTGTCCCGCCGGCCCTGCGCACCAAGATGACTGCGATGCCGCAGTTGGTCGCCATGTTCAACGGCGTCGGTGGTGGCACCGTCGCCCTCATCGCCTGGGCCGAGTTCCTCGACACCGACGGTTTCACCCAGATCGACGGCGAGCCCACCGTCCACATCGTCATCGGTTCGCTGTTCGCCGCGATCATCGGCTCCATCTCCTTCTGGGGTTCGATCGTCGCCTACGTCAAGCTTCAGGAACTGCTGAACAAGAACGTCGAGAAGAAGCTGGTCGGCGGCGCGAAGCTGTTCCAGATCGCCAACGTCCTGCTCGCCGTGGCGTCGCTCGCGATCGCCGTCTACATCGGGATCAACGCCGATCCCGCCAATGATCCGACCGCCGGTATCTGGATCCTCGCGCTGCTCGTCGTCGCGGGCCTGATGGGTCTGTTCGTCGTGCTCCCCATCGGCGGCGCCGACATGCCGGTCGTCATCTCGCTGCTCAACGCTCTGACCGGTCTGTCGGCCGCGGCCGCGGGCCTCGCGCTGAACAACACCGCGATGATCGTCGCGGGCATGATCGTCGGTGCATCCGGCACGATCCTCACCAACCTCATGGCCAAGGCCATGAACCGGTCGATCCCCGCGATCGTGTTCGGTTCGTTCGGGGGTGACGGCGGAGTGGCCGGTGTCACCGACGCGACCGGCGGCACCGTCAAGTCGACGTCCTCGTCCGACGCGGCGATCCAGATGGCCTACGCCAACCAGGTCATCGTGGTGCCCGGCTACGGCCTCGCCGTCGCACAGGCGCAGCACGCGGTCAAGGAGATGGCGTCGCTCCTCGAACAGCGCGGTGTCGAGGTCAAGTACGCGATCCATCCTGTCGCGGGACGGATGCCGGGTCACATGAACGTCCTGCTCGCCGAGGCCGAGGTGTCCTACGACGCGCTCAAGGAGATGGACGACATCAACGGGGAGTTCAACCGCACCGACGTCACCATCGTCATCGGCGCGAACGACGTCACCAACCCCGCCGCGCGCAACGACTCGTCCAGCCCGATCTACGGAATGCCGATCCTCAACGTGGATCAGTCGAAGTCCGTCATCGTGCTCAAGCGGTCGATGAGTTCCGGTTACGCGGGCATCGACAACCCGCTGTTCACGGCGGACAACACCTCGATGTTGTTCGGCGACGCGAAGAAGATGGTCGCCGAGGTCACCGAAGAGCTGAAAGCTCTCTGACCTTTCTTTCCCGCACCGGCGCCCACGCGGATCACCGCGTGGGCGCCGGTGTCGTCGGTACAGACGACGCGCGAGCGAGACGGACGCCGTCCGCACAGAATCGGTCACGAGCGAAAGGGACCGAGCCTGACGGCTGACCCCTGGACCGCACCGTCAAACGCTGCCGAGGAGCGCGGGCACCGGGTCGCCGAGGAACCGGCCGATCCCGGCGAGCGCGCGGCCGGCCTGCTCGCCGTCGACGAGACGATGGTCGAACGAGAGCGACAGACTCACGACCTTGCGGACCGCGAGTGCCCCGTCGATCACCCACGGACGATCGGCGATGGCACCCACCGCGAGGATCGCCGCTTCCCCCGGGTTGAGGATCGGCGTGCCCGCTTCGATCCCGAAAACCCCGATGTTGGTGACGGACACCGTGGAACCGGTCAGCTCGGCCGGTGACGCCCGCCCGGTCCGTGCCCGATCGGCGGCCTCGGCGATCGCACCTGCCAGGTCCGGGAGCGGCAGGCGCGCGGTGTCGCGCACGACCGGAACCTTCAATCCGTCCGGTGTGGCGGCGGCGATCCCGAGATGTACGTCGCGGTGGACGACGATCTCCCCGGCCGCGTCGTCCCAGCGCGAATTGAGCGACGGCTCGTCGGCGATCGCGCGTATCAACGCCCGCGCGACGATCGTCAACGCCGTCAGATGCCGCCCGTCGAATGCCGGTTCGCTGCGCAAGCGCGTGACGAGGTCCACGGTGCCGGTCACATCGCAGGTGAGAAACACGGTCGCGTGCGGCGCGGTGAATGCGCTGCGGGTCACCGCGTCCGCCGTGCGCTTGCGGACGCCGCGGATCGGCACCCGGGTGGTCGGCGAAGTGGAGGCGGAGCCGTTGAGGGTGTGCTCGACGGCTTCCTTGCCGTCGGTCCCGGCCGCGCGCCGCACGTCCTCGGTCGTGATGACACCGCCGGGGCCGGTGCCCGGGACATCCGACAGATCGACTCCCCGCAGTGCCGCTTCACGCCGCGCGCCCGGCTTGGCGTCCGGCCGGTGTACCGGAACCGCGTCATGGTCCGGCGCAGTTTCGGGCGGTCGGCCACGTGCCGCGCGCCGGCTGACGGGCGCAGCCCCCGGGCCGTAACCGACGAGCACTGCCGGGCGCCCTTCGGACGGCGCTTCGGCTGTGGACCGGCCGGGAGTCTGTGTATCACCCTGCGGCGCAGCACCGACCGCGATCCGCAACAGCGGGCTGCCCACGGGGATGGTCTCACCGGGGGCCGCGAGAAGTTCGGCGACGGTGCCGGCGAACGGTGACGGAAGCTCCACGGTCGCCTTCGCTGTCTCCACCTCGCCGATGACCTGATTGAGCTCGAGTCGGTCACCGGTCTGAACGGACCACGACACCCACTCACCTTCGGTGAGGCCTTCCCCGAGATCCGGCAGGCGGAACTCCTCGACGGACTGTGACAACTCGACGGACTGTGACAACTCGACGGACTGCGACATCGTCTTTCCTTCCGTCATGCCGCGAGCGCGCGATCCACTGCGGCGAGGATCCGGTCGGGGTCCGGCCGGTGGTGCGATTCGAGCTTGGCGGGCGGATACGGAATGTCGAACCCGCCGACACGCAGAACCGGCGCTTCGAGTTGGTAGAAGCACCGCTCGGTGATGTGCGCGGCGATCTCCGCGCCGATACCGCAGAACACGGGTGCCTCCTGCAAGACGACCAGGCGGCCGGTGCGGCGAACGGACTCCTCGATCGTGTCGAAGTCGATGGGTGACAGCGACCGGAGATCGACGACCTCGAGCGATTGTCCCTCGGCGGCAGCGATATCCGCTGCTTGCAGCGCCGGCGGCACCATGGCGCCGAACGTCACGACGGTGGCGTCGCTTCCCGCGCGAAGGATGCGGGCACGGTCGAGAGGGAGATCGGGTCCGCTGTCCAGGTCGACCTCGCCGCGCTCCCAGTACCGGTGTTTCGGTTCGAGGAACACCACGGGATCGTCGAGTGCGACGGCTTGCTGGATCATCCAGTACGCATCCGACGGGCTGCCAGGGCTGACCGTGCGAAGACCGGCGGTGTGGGCGAAGTATGCCTCGGGCGACTCCGAATGGTGTTCGACCGCACCGATTCCGCCGCCGTAGGGGATGCGGATGGTGAGCGGCGCGGTGACTGCGCCCGCGGTGCGATAGTGGATTTTCGCGACTTGCGAAACGATCTGGTCGAAGGCGGGGTAGACGAAGCCGTCGAACTGGATCTCACACACGGGCCGGTATCCGCGCAGAGCCATCCCGAATGCCGTTCCCACGATGCCCGATTCCGCGAGCGGTGTATCCATCACCCGCCCTTCACCGAAGTCTTTCTGCAAGGTGTCGGTGACCCGGAAGACGCCGCCGAGCCGGCCGACGTCTTCGCCCATCACGATCACTTTCCGGTCCTGTTCGAGGACCCGGCGCAGCCCCGCGTTGAGTGCCGCTCCGAGCGCCATCGTCGTGGTGGTCATCGCACGGCCTCCTCATCGGTGTCGGTGAAACTCGCGAGATAGCCGGCGTATCCGGCGCGTTCCCGCGCGATCAGCGAATGCTCGGTGGCATAGACGTGGTCGAACATCGTCAGCGGGTGCGGATCGGGGAGTTCGAGGGTGCCGCGGCGCAACCGCATCGCCGCGTCCCCGGCGGCAGAGTCGACGTCGTCGAAGAATGCCGCGTCGACGAGGCTTTCGCGCTCGAGCAGTCGTCGCAGGCGATCCACGGGATCGCGGGCCTTCCATGCCTCGAGGTCGGCGGGAGCGCGGTACCTGCCCGGGTCGTCCGACGTGGTGTGCGGACCCATCCGGTAGGTGAGCGCTTCGACGAAGAACGGTCCGGAGCCCTCGCGTGCGTGCCGGGCCGCCTGACGGGTCACCGCGAGGACCGCCAGCACGTCGTTGCCGTCGACCTGCACGGCCGGCATCCCGAACCCCGCCGCGCGCTGCGCGAGCGGCACCGGGCTCTGCACCTGGGTGGGGGCGCTGATCGCCCAATGGTTGTTCTGACAGAAGAAGACGACACCGGCGCCCCAGGCGACAGCGAACCCCAGTGCCTCCGACATATCTCCTTCACTGGTGGCGCCGTCACCGAAATACACGATCGTGGCGATGTCGGCCCCGTCGAGTTTTGCTCCCATCGCGTAACCGGTCGCGTGCAGCCCCTGGGCACCGACGACGATCGCGGGGTTGGTCATGTTGACGTCGGCAGGGTTCCAGCCGGAGTGGGCGCAACCGCGCCACAGGGCTGTCATATCGGCGGGGTCGACGCCGCGACACCACGCGACGGCGTGCTCGCGATAGCTGGTGAAGACGTAGTCGTCGGCGTCGAGTGCGCGGGCCGAGCCGACCTGTGCGGCCTCCTGCCCGGTCATCGGCGCCCAGAGCCCGAGTTCCCCCTGCCGCTGCAGCGCGGTGGCCTCGGCGTCGAGTCGGCGGACGACCACCAGGTCGCGGTAGAGGTCGCGGAGCTGAGCGGGTCCGATGTCCGCGACCGACGCGCTGTACGCGGGATTGTGGACGCGTTGCCCGTCGGGCTGGATCAACTGGACAGGGTAGGTCTTGGGTACAACCATCGGGTCACCTCGTGGGTGTCGTCCGAGCGAGCCGGGTAGGCCGCACCGGAGTGTCAGTGCCGGATCAAGCAGTGGTGTACCTCACATAATCCTCCCGTGGGGTGACTGCGCAATCGATACCCGACACAGTGAGCAGAAAGCACAGTCGAGGGTCGGGCCGGAGTGGCAGACTGCGGAGAATGACCAGTTTGGACGGGACCGACGCACGGTTGCTGCTCGAGCTCGCTCGCACACCGCGTGCGACCGGTGTCGAGTTGTCGCAGCGACTCGGTCTTTCGCGCAACACGGTTCAGGCGCGGCTGAGCCGATGGGACTCCGAAGGGGTACTCGCCTCGTTCGAGCGTCGCGTCGATCCCGTCGCGCTCGGGTATCCGCTAGCCGCGTACGTCGACACCCGGGTAGACCAGCACCGGCTCGACGCGGTCGTCGACGAACTCGCACGGATTCCCGAGGTCACCGAGGTGTACGGGGTCACCGGCCCGATCGACCTGTCCGTGAAGATCGTCGCCCGCGACGCTGACGACCTGTACCGGCTCGCGGAACGGATTCTCGGGATTCCGGGCGTCGAACGTACCGACATGTCACTGGTGATGCGCGAACTGGTGCCTCAGCGCACCGCACCGCTGCTACGCCGGGCGGCCGGAGCCGACTGACGCTCGATGCCCGCCGAGCCGCTAGGTAGCTGTCGAGGTGACCAGCTGCATCAGCGCTTTGCGGATCTGTTCGGGGATGGGGACCGGCTTCCGGGTCTGCATGTCGATGTAGACGTGCACGAACCGGCCGGTCGCGGCGGGCTGCAGCGAGCCCTCCGATTCCCGGAAGATCGCGAGTGAGTAGGTGACGGACCGCGTGCCGAGGCGCTGAACTGCGAGTCCGACCTGGAGTCGGTCGGGGAACGACAGTTCGGCGAGATAGCGGCACGAGGTCTCCGCGACCACACCGATCGCGTCGAGTTCCCGGATATCGACCCCGGTCGTGGCCATGAGCCAGCCGTTCACCGCAGAGTCGAAGTACGAGTAGTAGGTGACGTTGTTGACGTGACCGTAGTGGTCGTTGTCGGCCCAGCGTGTCTGCATGGGCCAGAGCACCGGGAACTGCTCCGGATCAGGCTGTGCGGCGGGTCTCGTCGGCTGACAGTTGTTCACCCTTCGACGATAGTGCTCCCCGGACGGCAAGTCCGACCAACAGCGCCCAGAATGCAGAACCGACACCGAATATCGACAATCCGGATGCCGCGACGAGGAACGTCACCACGGCGGCCTCGCGGCCGTGCGGGTCGCCGAGCGCCGCGGAGAGAGCGCCGCCGAGGGTCGCCAGGAGCGCCAGACCGGCCACGGTTTCGACCACCCCCGCGGGAGCGAGGACGACCAGCGCGGCGAGGCCCGCCGAACACAGGGCGAGCACCAGGTACGACCAGCCTGCCGACCACGCTGCCACCCAGCGGCGCTCCGGATCGGGGTCGGCATCGGGCGCGGCGGCGAGCGCCGCACTGATGGCGGCCAGGTTGACGGCGTGGCCCCCCGCCGGAGCGCCGACCATCGTGCCGATTCCGGTCACCGTCATCACCGCACGCCAAGGCGTTCGGTACCCGAACGAGTGGAGCACGGCGGTACCCGGAATATTCTGCGACGCCATGGTCACGATGTAGAGCGGCAGCGCGATCCCCAGCAACGCCTGCCACGTCCAGGCGGGCGCCGTCAGTTCGAACCGGGGGACGAGTTCGGCAGGCGTCACCGAGGTGCCGGTACGGACGAGGTGCACCACGATCACCAGCGTCGCTGCGGCGAACGCGCCCGGGACCGCCCAGCGAGGTCGCACGCGTTGCAGCAACAGCCACACCAGCGCCACCGGTGCGATCACCGCGGGCGAGTCGGCCAGCGCGGTGACCGGTGCCAGGCACAGCGGCACGAGGATGCCCGCGAGCATCGCCTGCGCGAGGGAGACGGGAATGGACGCGATCAATCGTCCGAGCAGAGGCCAGAACCCGGTTGCCACGACGGCCGCGCCGACGACGACGAAGGCACCGACGGCCGCCGGCCAGCCGCCGGTCACCACGCCGGTACCGGCGAGCAACGCCGCGCCGGGTGTCGACCAGGCGAGCGTGATGGGCGTGCGAAACCGGCGCGACAGCCAGAGGATGCCGAGGCCCTGGGTCAGGCACAACGCGGCGAGCCCCGACGCCGCTTCGGCGGGCGAGGCACCGACCGCGCGCAGCCCGGTCAGCACGACGGCGAAGGAACTGGTGAAACCGACGAGCGCGGTCACGACTCCCGCGGTGATCGGCCGCGAGATCGGTGTGGCCCCGCCGAACGGCGTAGACGGAGTGTTCGGCGGGGATTCGGTCACGGAGCGGCATTGTGCCGGATCGCGAATGGTGATGCGGACCGATCATGTTCCGTGCCAGGATCGAAACATGCCGGATACCAACGTGCTCATCTCGGCGCCCGACCTGGCGCGGTTGATCGAACAAGGCAGGCCGCCGGTACTGCTCGATGTGAGGTGGGTTCTCGGCGACACCCACGGGATCGAGCGGTACTACCGGGGCCACATACCCGGAGCGGTCTATGTCGACCTCGAGTCGGAACTGGCCGCTCCGCCGTCGCTCGAACTGGGCCGCCACCCCCTTCCCCACATCGCGCATCTGGAACAAGCTGCGCGGCGCTGGGGCATATCCGACGGCGACCCGGTCGTCGCGTACGACGCGTCGGGGGATCTCGCGGCGGCGCGCGCATGGTGGTTGCTGCGCTGGGCGGGGCTGACCGATGTTCGCCTGCTCGACGGCGGGCTGCAGGCGTGGACCGCCGGTGGGCACGATGTGGCCGCGGGCCCGGGGGAGCACCCGCATCCGGGGAACGTGTCGTTGAGTTCCGGACATCTGCCCATCGTGGGCGCCGACGAGGTGGCGCGTTTTCCGTCGCACGGCGTGCTTCTCGATGCGCGTTCGTCCGAGCGTTTCCGCGGGGACGAGGAACCTGTCGATCGCCGCGCCGGACATGTTCCCGGGGCGATCAGTGCACCGACCACCGAGAACCTTCGGGAGGACGGCTCGTTCCGCCCCCCGGATCAGCTGGCGGCACGATTCGAGAGACTCGGCGTGACCGGCGGCGACGTTGCCGTCTACTGCGGTTCGGGGATCCACGCGGCGCACGAGATCGCCGCGCTGGCGATCGTGGGGATCGATGCGGCGCTGTATCCGGGGTCGTGGTCGCAGTGGTCGGCCGATACGCGCCGGCCTGTGGCGACAGGAAGCTGAGCCGGCATTTCGAGGGACGTCGCTACGGCGGCGGCCCGTAGCCGGTGGTGCTGTGTGAGCGGAACGCCGCACTCGTTTCCTGCTACAGATGCTGGTATAAATTCCGAACAATGACGCATTTCACACGTAAGACACGGAGAAGTGTTGCCCTGTCCTCCAGTGCCGCTGCTCTGGTGATCGCGGTTGCGGCCGCGCCCGCCGCGTCGGCAATGCCCGCGGACTCTGCCCCCTCGGCGTGCGTGTCCGCGACTCCGGTCGCCGACATCGCGGCGCTCACGGATCCTGCGGGTCTCGACACGTTCGACGACGCCCGGGCTCGTATCGCCGAGCTGCGCGAGGTGCTCACCCGGAGCGACGACTACCGCGGCGCCTTCGTCCTGGCGTTCGACGAGATACTCGAACTCACCGGTCCGACGCTGAACTCCGGCATCTACGACGACCCGGAGTGGGCGAGTGCACTGGCCGTCGAGGTGGTCCGGCTGTATCTGGCCAATCTGCACGAGTACGTCACCGGCGGAACCCCCGCCGCGCACTGGGCCGAGGCTTTGGCCGAGACGGAGAAGTGTGACCGCAGCCCGGGCCGCGTTCTGCTCGGCGCGATCGTCGCGCACCTCGTGATCGATTTCCCCGAGGCGCTCGTGACCATCGGCTCCACCCCCGAGCACACCCGCGACTTCTACACCTTCGGAGACGCCCTGGTCGACGCCTCCCCGGTCATCGCCGACGAGTTCGCGGCCACGTACGGCACGAATCTGCACGACTTCTTCACCGGATGGTTCGTCGGTGATCTCCTGGGCGAGACGGAGACGACGACCTTCATGTTCCAGTCCGCGCGAACGGCTTCCTGGGTCAACAACTTCGGGCTCCAGAACCCGGACACTCACGACATCACCCGGCTCGGGATGAATACGGCGTTCGGGGCGGCGAATGTCGTCCTCGACGGACTCGAAGCAGTGGGCACCATCTGATCCACCACGCCTCGATCACCGCAGCGCTACGCACCGCTCCCGGTCAGGACCGCGAATACTCGGACGCGCGGCGTACCTGATCGGGGGTCGGTGTGACGCCCGTGTACAGCGCGAACTGCAGGGCCGCTTGCAACGCGATCACCTCGTCGCCGGTGATCACCGGAATGTTCCGGCTACGGGCGAAGCGTACGAGCGGTGTCTCCGCCGGCACCGCGACCACGTCGAACACCACCGAGGCAGCCGCGACGACTTCTTCCGGCACGGGTAGGCGATCCGATTCGGGTGCCCCGGCCATCCCGACGGGCGTCGCGTTGACCAGCAGTCCCGGGGAGGCGGCGCCTGCGTCCGCGTGCCATTCGTATCCGTACTTGCGCGCGAGGGGACGTCCCGTTCGTTCGTTGCGCGCGACCACCACCCCGTCCGTGAACCCGCTGTGACGCAGCGCCGCGGTGACCGCCTTGGCCATGCCGCCGCTGCCGATGATCGTCACCGGCAGCGACGAGTCGACGTCGTGAGCGACGAGCAGGTCGGTCACCGCCTGATAATCGGTGTTGTACGCGTGGAGTGCACCGTCGTCGTTGACGATCGTGTTGACCGATTCGATGGCGCGCGCGGAATCGTGCAGCACGTCGACGAGCGGCAGGACGGCTTCCTTGAAGGGCATCGAGACCCCGGCGCCGCGAATGCCGAGTCCCCGGATTCCCGCGATCGCGCCCTCGATGTCAGTGGGCGCGAATGCCTTGTAGACGAAGTCGAGGCCGAGTTCGTCGTACAGATAGTTGTGGAATCTGGTTCCGATGTTGCTGGGGCGAGCCGACAGGGAGATGCACAGCCGGGTGTCCTTGGTGATGCGCGAGAGCATCCCTCCACCGTAGTGCCGGTGCGCGGCGCTGCTCCCGCCTCGCTTGAACATGCCATTCTCATTTCGGGAGAATCGTATATGCTGCCGCTATGGGAGACGACCTCGGCGCCGGTGGATTGAGATTCGAGCGGGAAGGCGCGATCGGCTGGTGCATCATCGACCGGCCCGCGGCCCGCAACGCCTTCACTCCGGCGATGTACTACGGACTCAAACGGGCGGTCCGGCTGGTCAACAGCGACCCCGACCTCGCGGCACTCATCATCACGGGCGTGGACGACGTCTTCGCGCCCGGCGGTGACCTCGGCGGCCGCTCCGAGCCCGGCGACGATCTGCCCGAAGGGCTCGCCGGCACCGACGTCGTGCCGTTCCTGACGATCCGGGACAGCCGCGCACCCGTGATCTCGGCGGTCAACGGAATCTGCCAAGCGGGCGGACTCCTCGTGGCGATGATGTCGGACATCGCCGTCGCGAGCGAACGGGCAACCTTCCGCGTGCCCGAACTGCTGCGCGGCATCCCCGACGCGACGTACGCGGCAGCTCTACCGGCTCATGTCGGCATCGCGGCGGCACGCGACCTGATCCTGTCCGCGCGGCGTTTCGACGCTGCGGAGGCGCTGCGCCTCGGAGTGATCTCGCGGGTGGTGCCGCACGACCAACTGCGTGAGGCCGCGCTGACCGCCGCGCGCGAGGTACTGCAGACCGCTCCGATCGCGCGCGCTCAGGTCAAGCGCATGCTCAACGAGCGTTACGGGCAGATCGACTATCAAACGATGTTCGGTGCGCTCGAGACGTCGCCCGAGCCGCGTGAGGGAATGCGCGCGTTCATGGAAAAGCGCGACCCGGAGTGGATTCCGCGCAATCTACCCGTTTAACCGAATCAGGTAGCGCGCCGGTCGTATTCGGATCCCGGCCGGCGCGCCGCCGTCTTGCTACCGCTCGGCCGGTGCGGTGAGGACGAGTGGGCCGACGTCGGTGATCGCGATGGTGTGCTCGCTGTGCGCGACCCGTCGGCGGAACGGATCGTCCAGCCGTCGGGATCGAAGACGATCCGGTCGGTCGTCGGGGTCAATCACGGTTCGAGGGCGAGGGTCATGCCCGGTCGGAGTACGAGGACGCAGGCCGGCTACGACGTCAGCGGCCCGGACGGCGACTGTCGGGCAGCGCAGGGAAACGCGACGCGCTGACCGATCCGACGGTGGCCCCGTCGTGCCCGACGATCCACGACCCGCCCGCGTCCGCGCACTCGGCGATCTTCTCGAACACCGCGAGCAGGAAGAAGATCGCTTCCTGTGGCGACGCTGTCGTGGCGAGCCGGTGCGATTCGCCCGGCTTCGTGCCGTCGAGCCACACCCCGCAGCGACCGTCGAGACGAAGGGTGGTCACGTGATCCCAGTCGACGAACCCGTACTTGACCTGCTCCCACGGCGTGCGTGTGCTGGGCGTCTGTTCGAGAACCTGCACCAGAATGGACATCGCGGCTCCTGGAGTGTGCGGACCTGTGCCGACCAGTGTCTCTCGCATGCTCGCCGTTCACCGGCAGTTGCGTCCGGCGCGCCAACCCTGCCATGAGCCGCGCCGGGACGGCTGGCACCATGGAGGGCATGTTGCACGGGCTGTGGTCACCGGGATCAGGCCTGATGCTGTGGCGCGATCCCGCGGTCGAAGCCGACGACGAGGTGTTGCCGTCGGCGCTGCGGCGGTGGATCGACAGGCCGTTCCGGCACCGCGTCGAACTCACTCTCCCGGGCGATACCGCGCCGCGGGTGCTGCCCGCCGTCGCCGTGGCACCGCCCGACGCGGCCGTTCTCCTTCTCGATCTTCCGCGACGCCCCAGCGGCGTCGCCGGCGACCTGCGTTACCTCGCCCACGTCGCTCGCGGCATCGAGCGCTGGGCGCAGGCGGGCCGGGTCGCACCCGAACTCGTCCGGGCGGAAAAGCAGTGGTGGGCGCGCTGGCAACTGCTCGGCGGCGAGAAGACGCGCGCGTGGTCGGCGGAGCTCGCCGCTGCGATGCCGCCCGTGCAGCGCCAACTCGGCCGGCCGGCGGCATTGCTCGACGACATGTGTGCCGAACTCACCGACCCGATCGTCCGGACCCTGCACGGATCTTCGACGTCACTGCACCCGCTGGTCGCGGCACTCGCCGAAGGCCGCCCGCATCCGCGCGGCACGCAGCGGATGGCCGATGCTCTGGACGAGTGGCGCGCCAGCCTCGCCGGGTACGAACCCGACCTCGTACTGCGTCTCGCCGAACCGGAGGACACCGACGACGAGGCCGACATCGGTGTCGCCGCGTTGTGGCGGCTGGAAGTGTGCCTGCGTTCCGAAGGGCAGGCGCCCGTGCCGGTGACCGTGGAAGGCACCGATCCGCACCTTCTGCAGATCGCCATCCGCAAGCTCGGCGCGGCCGTCACCGCCTACCCGCGACTCCAGGACGTTCCACGCGACGTCGACACCCTCGACCTGCTGCTGCCCACCCCGGTGGTGATCGACCTCGTCGAACACGGTGCCCGCGCGTTGCAGGCCGCGGGCGTGTCGCTTCTCCTGCCGAGGGCCTGGGCGACGGTCGACCCGTCGTTGCGCCTGCAGGTGGACTCGCCGGTCGCACCGGTCAGCGCCGACGACAGCATGGTCGGCATGAGTGCGATCGTGTCGTACGAATGGCAACTCGCAGTCGGCGACATGTTGCTCACCCGGACCGAGATGGACGAACTGGTCGCGGCGAACAGTGACCTGGTGAAGCTGCGCGGCAAGTGGGTGCGTGCCGACGCCGAGGCACTCGCGCGTGCCGCGCGTTTCGTCACCGCGCATTCGGAAGAAGACGGCACCCTGGGGTCGCTGTTCGCGCAGTTCACCGGCGACGATGCACCACCCGTCGAGGTCACCGACATCGCCGCGTCCGGTTGGGTCGAGACGCTGCTCGACGGGCAGGCTCAGCCCGAGGAGATCGGCCCACCGGCCGGGCTTGTGGCAGAACTGCGTCCCTACCAGCAGCGCGGCCTCGATTGGCTCGCGTTCATGAGCCGGCTCGGGCTCGGCGCGGTCCTCGCCGACGACATGGGGCTGGGCAAGACCGTGCAGGTTCTGGCTCTGCTCGCGCACGAACGCGAGACCGCTCCCGCCGGCCCACCCACCCTGCTCGTGTGCCCGATGTCGGTGGTGGGCAACTGGCAGCGCGAGGCGGAGCGGTTCGTCCCGGATCTGCGCGTGTACGTCCATCACGGAGCGCAGCGGTTGCGGGGAGAAGCCCTCGCCACCGCGGTCGCGGCCGGTGATCTGGTCGTCACCACCTACGCCATCGCAGCGCGTGATGTCGCGCAACTCGCCGAATTGCCCTGGCGCCGCGTTGTTCTCGACGAAGCGCAGCACGTGAAGAACACCGCGACCGCGCAGTCTCGCGCCACCCGGGCGATCCCCGCGGCTCATCGCATCGCTCTCACCGGAACGCCGGTGGAGAACCGGCTCGAAGAACTCCGGTCGATTCTCGATTTCGCGAACCCCCGCTTGCTCGGGAGCGCGGCCTCGTTCCGGGCGCGCTTCGCCGTACCCATCGAACGCGATCACGACGCGGCGGCCGCCGCACGACTGCGCGCCTTGTCGGCACCGTTCGTACTGCGGCGCGTCAAGACCGACCCGGACGTGATCTCCGACCTGCCCGAGAAGTTCGAACAGACGGTCCGTGCCAACCTCACGGCAGAACAGGCAGCGCTCTACCGCGCCGTGGTCGACGACATGATGCGCAAAATTCGCGACAAGGAAGGCATGGCACGCAAGGGTGCCGTCCTCGCCGCGCTGACCCGGCTCAAGCAGGTGTGCAACCATCCGGCGCACTACCTCGGCGACGGATCGCCGGTGATGCGCCGTGGCCGGCACCGCTCGGGCAAACTCGGGTTGGTCGAGGACATCGTGGAGTCGGTGCTTGCCGACAGCGAGAAAGTCCTGCTGTTCACCCAGTTCCGCGAATTCGGCGAGCTCATCGCCCCGTATCTCGCCGAACGGTTCGCGACGACCGTGCCGTTCCTGCACGGCGGCGTGACGAAGGCGAAGCGCGACGAGATGGTCGCCCGGTTCCAGGGCGACGACGGTCCGCCCATCATGCTGCTCTCGCTCAAAGCCGGTGGTACCGGCTTGAATCTGACCGCTGCCAATCATGTCGTGCATCTGGACCGGTGGTGGAACCCGGCGGTCGAGAATCAGGCCACCGACCGTGCGTTCCGTATCGGGCAGCGACGCAACGTGCAGGTGCGCAAACTCGTGTGCGTGGGCACTGTGGAGGAGCGGATCGACGAAATGCTCACCGGGAAACAGGAATTGGCTGATCTTGCGATCGGGGTGGGGGAGAACTGGATCACGGAGTTGTCCACCGAGCAGCTGCACTCGCTGCTGTCGCTCGGCGACGAAGCGGTGGGTGACTGATGGCCCTCGACAACAGGGTCGAGACCCGAACCAAGCGCGGCGCGATCGGGCGCAGCTGGTGGTCGAAGGAACTGATCTCGACCATGGAGCAGGTGGCCGACAAAGGCCGGCTCACGCGCGGTCGTGCCTATGCGCGGTCCGGGCAAGTGGTCTCGATGCGGATCGAGCCCGGCGCGGCGGTCGGGGAAGTCCAGGGCAGCCAGTTGCGGCCGTTCACCGCGACGGTCACCGTGCGGCGACTCGACGACGACGCCGTCGAGGAGCTGATCCGCGAGGTGCGAGCGTCGCCGGGCATGCTGGCGCGACTGGCGGCCGGTGCGCTCCCCGAAGAACTCGGACCGTCGCTGCTGCCTCGGCGCGCGGGCGAACTCGATTTCGACTGCACCTGCCCCGACGACGGCTGGCCCTGCAAGCACGCGGCGGCAGTCGCGTACCTTCTCGCCGAACACGTCGACGAGAAGCCTCTGGACGTGCTCACCCTGCGCGGGGTGGATTTGACGACGCTGATCGGCGGTGTCGACGCCGCAGCCCCCGACACCGGTGACTTCTACGGTGAAGACACCGAACTCCCCGATCTGCCGGCCGAACGGTTCCGGCCAGCGCTCGAGGATCTCGACCCGATGCTGCTGCGTCGTGCATTGCGAGCCGGGGGCACCGACGAAGCCGTGGTCATTCGCGCGATGACCGACCTCGAAGATCTCTACCGCCGGATGCGTTGACGGCTGCGACAGCGGTTCGGCCACTGCTTCCCGCTCTCAGAGCACCAGTGCCAGAACCAGTCCCGCGGCGACCAGAACATCCGGTCCCCGCAGCCACTGCCTGATCAGATCGACGGGTACCTGACCGACCGCCGTCTCCAGGAGGAAGCCGTCGTACCCGGTACGCGGGCGGGTACGTATCCGGTAAGCCGCGATGAACGCTCCCGCCGCGACGCCTGCTCCAGACCACCGGCCATCGGGCAGCGGCGCCCGTCGAGTTGCAGTGCGAAACGCGCACGACCCGTCTGCGGCCGGTGTAATCCGGACGGGGGACAGTACGGCGTGTCATTGGCACGTTGCCCGGCTACTGGGCTGCCAGCCGGGACCATGCGGCGGGCGTGTGAATGCGCCATCTCAAACTTCTCGGAGGGACTGCAATGCCAACCAAGTTGGGCACGCGTTGGGCTTCGGTAACGGAAAGATCATGGAGTACGAAGATGGCACCGCCGCGTACATCAAGAGCGGGGAGTTCACGCAGGCCTGCCGTGTCGACATCGCCGACGTCAGGGGCTTTTCTGTAACCCACAACGGCAAGATGCTCACGCGGATGCTTCACATCCTCGGCAACGGCACCACCCTGGCCTCGGTGGAGGTCAACCATGGCACGGCCGAGCTGATCGAGAAGTGGTTTCAGAGTCACCGGCTCTTCAACAGCAAGTCGACACCGACAATGGTCGTACCGGTACAGGCCGACCCACCGGCGCCGGCAGCAGCATCACCCTCGCTGATCGCCGATGAACTGCGGAAACTCGCCGATTTGCAGAGGGAAGGCATCCTCACCTCCGAGGAGTTCGCGGCGCAGAAGGCCAAGCTTCTCGCTCGCTGATCGGGGTCGGCGAGCGTCCGATCAGGGGCCGTGACGCCATTGCCACCGGCTGGATCAGGCGAAATCGACATAAGAGCGGGCAGGGAAGCGGTTTCCCGTACAGGACCACCGACCGGGGGACGAAGTCCGATCCTACTTTTCGGAGTGCTCTCCGGCGGACTCGTAGCTGATCACACCATCGCTCCGGGTGGAGATTCGCTGAACGAGTTCCCCGCTGGTGTAGTCGTCGACGAGGAGTTCGACGGAGCGGATCTCTGCGGTGAGGGGGTGATCGAAGGTGGCGCGGGCGTTCGCAGCACAGATCGTCTCGGATCCGGTGTCCGGGTACAGAGCGGCGATCACGGCCGCGGGGGTGAACCGCCCGCCAAGCCCATTGTCGACGCGCTGCCGGCCGCCCCACCACCGTTGCAGCGCCTGCGTCTGCGCGCGTTCAAGGGGAACTTCGACGTCCATGATGGTGAATCGTTCGTAGCCTGCAGCGCCGAGTTTACGGAGGAGACGTTCACCCAGGCCAGGCCAGCTGAATGTGCCTTCGATAACGATGTTTTCGCCGCGCTGCAAGCAGAGGTCCTGCAGTGCGTCGAGGATCTTCGTCGACTCTGTGTGCACCAGTGTGGCGAGTTCCCGGGGCATGACGGTCCCGCCGTCCGGCAGGGACAGGTCGAGGACGCTTCGGTAGACGCCGGTGTCGAGTGCGTCACGGATCAGGTGGTCCTTGATCCGGTCGGCGTCGAGGATCCGCCAGCCCAGTCCTGCGAGGCCGTGACGTTGAATGCTCGTTGACTTTCCCGCGCCCGGTACGCCAGCCGTGGCGACCGCGCAAAAGTGCCCATCGAAGGCGATGTCGCGCTGTTCGGCGAGGTAACTCTCGATGATCCGGTCCACGGTGCGACGCCGGTGTGGGTCGTTGGCGTAGAGCCGGTGTGAAGCTGTGGCGCCGTCGCGGTCGAGCGTGCCACCGCTGGCGCACATTCGCTCGAGTACAACCGCTGTCTTCGCTTGCAGGTCCGCCACTACACGCGCCCAGCAGCAGCGCGTCGGTCGGCGGTCAGGTTGAAAAGACGCTGGTAGTCGTCATCTGAGAGCAAGTCACGGGCCCGTTCGATCTGGTCCCAGGTGCCTGGCAGGTAGACCTCGCCGGTGGGGTCGGTCTGTCCGAACGTGTAGTCCCAGTGTTCGAGTTCGTTCATCATCGCGGCGTGGTCGATCATGCCTGCGGCGTATTCGAGGAGCACCTCGCGTGGGCTGCGCTCGCACACGTCGGGGGTGAGGCGTGCGGCCTTGGCCAGGCGGCTGACCTCGGGCTGTTCGACGCCGATCTCTTCTGCGATCTTGCGCTGAGTCCATCCGGCCTTTACTGCGTCGCTGACGGCGCGGAGCTTGAGGATTCTCGCCAGTTCGTTGCGTGCAGGTACTGCCCGCAGTCGGCGTTCGATGTCTGGTTCGTAGGAAACTGACATATGAATCATTCTCCTCAGCTGGTGATATACGAAACTGTATCAGCCCTGGAGCTGTATGCCATCGCCCGTCTTTCGGCCGTGCGCAAACGGAACCTGGACAGGACAAGCGCGACCAGTAGAAGGGCTGACCTTATCCGGCGAGTTCGCGGATCATGAGACGGTGCTGTTCCTCCGTCCGCCGGTCATGGGGCGGAGCTTGGTGCAGCAGCTGTGACCCTGGACATACATGGACTTCCAACTATAGGATGAGCGAAGACTTTGGACTTCCCGGCTGCCATGACACAGCCACCACTATCGAGTAAAGGACGGGTTTCGCGCATGAGCATTCGAGAACTGACCCACTTCGTCGGAGGCAAGCACGTCTCCGGCACCTCCGGCCGCTTCGCCGACGTCTTCGACCCCAACACCGGCGAGGTCCAGGCCCGTGTTCCGCTCGCCACGCGCGCCGAGGTCGAGAACGTGATCGCCGACGCCGAAATCGCACAGAAGGAATGGGCGTCGTGGAACCCGCAGAAGCGCGCTCGCGTCCTCATGCGGTTCCTGCAGCTCGCCCAGGACAACATGGACGAACTCGCCCGGCTGCTCTCGAGCGAGCACGGCAAGACGATCCCCGACGCGAAGGGCGACATCCAGCGCGGCCTCGAGGTCGTCGAAGTAGCACTCGGCGCTCCGCACCTGCTCAAGGGTGAATTCACCGAATCCGCCGGCGCCGGTATCGACGTGTACTCGATGCGGCAGCCGCTCGGCGTGGTCGCGGGCATCACCCCGTTCAACTTCCCCGCCATGATCCCGCTGTGGAAGGCTGCACCTGCCCTCGTGTCCGGCAACGCCTTCGTCCTCAAGCCGTCCGAGCGCGACCCCTCCGTGCCGCTGCGCCTCGCCGAACTCTTCCTCGAAGCCGGCTTGCCCGCGGGCGTGTTCAACGTCGTCAACGGCGACAAGGAAGCCGTCGACGTCCTGCTCGACGATCCGCGGGTCAAGGCACTCGGATTCGTCGGCTCGACGCCGATCGCCCAGTACATCTACGAAACCGCCGCGAAGAACGGCAAGCGCGCACAGTGCTTCGGCGGCGCGAAGAACCACGCCGTGATCATGCCCGACGCCGACCTCGACCAGGTCGCGGACGCACTCGTCGGCGCCGCCTACGGCTCGGCCGGTGAGCGCTGCATGGCACTGTCGGTCGCAGTCCCCGTCGGTGAGGAGACCGCCGACCGGCTCGTGGCCAAGCTCCGCGAGCGCATCGCCGAACTCCGCATCGGCACCAGCTTCGACGAGAAGGCCGACTTCGGTCCGCTCGTGACCGCCGCCGCCCGCGACCGCGTGCACGGGTACATCGCGAAGGGCGTCGAAGAAGGCGCCGAACTCGTCGTCGACGGCCGCGGATTCGTCCTCGAGGGCAACGAGGGTGGATTCTTCTCCGGGGCAACCCTGTTCGACCGCGTCACTACCGACATGTCGATCTACAAGGAAGAGATCTTCGGTCCCGTCCTGACCGTCGTGCGCGCCCGCGACTACGAGGAGGCCCTTCGCCTGCCCAGCGAGCACGAATACGGCAACGGCGTCGCGATCTTCACCCGCGACGGTGATACCGCCCGCGACTTCACGACCCGCGTCCAGGTCGGCATGGTGGGCGTCAACGTTCCGATCCCGGTTCCGATCGCGTACTACACCTTCGGTGGCTGGAAGGCGTCGGGCTTCGGCGACCTCAACCAGCACGGGGCGGACGCCTTCCGCTTCTACACCAAGACCAAGACCGTCACGCAGCGCTGGCCGTCCGGTGTCAAGGAAGGCGACATCGAGGGCGCTCACGTCGCGGACACCGACCACTTCGTCATTCCGACGATGGACTAGGCGGTACGCCGATGTTCACCCTCAGCGACGACGACCGGGCGATCCGCGACACCGCCCGCGACTTCGCCACCGAGTACCTGGCTCCCCACGCGGTGGAATGGGACCAGAACAAGCACTTCCCGGTCGACGTGCTGCGCAAGGCCGCAGCACTCGGCATGGGCGGGATCTACATCCGCGAGGACGTGGGTGGATCGGGGCTGCGCCGCCTCGACTCCGTCCGCATCTTCGAGCAACTCGCAACCGGGTGCCCGTCGATCGCCGCCTACATCTCGATCCACAACATGGTCACGTGGATGATCGACAAGTTCGGTGACGACGAGCAACGACACCACTGGGTTCCCCGGCTGAGTTCGATGGAATTCCTCGGGAGCTACTGCCTCACCGAACCCGGCGCGGGCTCCGACGCGGCCGCGCTCAGCACCAGAGCGGTGCGCGACGGGGACGACTACGTGCTCACCGGCGTCAAGCAGTTCATCTCCGGCGCAGGCACTTCCGACGTCTACGTCGTGATGGCCCGCACCGGCGACACCGGCGCGCGCGGTATCTCGGCGTTCATCGTCCCGAAGGACACGCCGGGCCTGTCGTTCGGTGCCAACGAGAAGAAGATGGGCTGGAACGCACAGCCCACCCGCCAGGTCATCCTGGACGGCGCGCGCGTGCCGGCGGCGAACCTCCTCGGTTCGGAGGGCGGCGGGTTCCGCATCGCGATGCACGGCCTCAACGGCGGCCGCCTCAACATCGCGGCATGCTCGGTGGGCGGTGGCCAGGCCGCGCTCGACCGGACGGTCGCCTACCTCGCCGAACGCAAGGCCTTCGGCGACCGGTTGCTCGATTCGCAGGCGCTGCAGTTCCGGCTCGCGGACATGCGCACGGAACTCGAGGCTGCGCGCACCCTGCTGTGGCGGGCAGCGGACGCACTCGACAACGAGGCGGCGGACGTCGTGGAACTGTGCGCGATGGCCAAGCGCTTCGCCACGGACGCCGGATTCGCCGTCGCGAACGATGCGTTGCAGCTTCACGGTGGCTACGGTTACCTGGCCGAGTACGGGATCGAGAAGATCGTGCGGGATCTGCGCGTGCATCAGATCCTCGAAGGAACCAACGAGATCATGCGGGTGGTCGTCGCGCGGAGCGTGGTGGCCGCAGCGCAGAACGGAGCGCAATGACCGGGCAGGAACCCGAGGTCCTCATCGAGGCGAAGAACGGACTGGGCCACATCACGCTCAACCGTCCCAAAGCGATCAACGCGCTCAACCACGACATGGTTCGCGTGATGGCGGAGGCGCTCACGGAGTGGGTGGCCGACGACTCCGTCCGCGCCGTCGTCGTCCGCGGCGCCGGGGAGCGTGGACTGTGCGCCGGTGGTGACATCGTCTCGATCTATCACGATGCCCGCGACGGCGGTACCGGCTCGCAGGAGTTCTGGCGCGACGAGTACATCCTCAACGCCGCGATCGGCCGCTACCCCAAGCCGTACGTGGCGATCATGGACGGCATCGTGATGGGCGGCGGGGTCGGCATCTCCGCGCACGGCAACGTCCGGATCGTCACCGAACGCTCGAGCATCGCAATGCCCGAGACCGGCATCGGGTTCATCCCCGACGTGGGCGGCACCTACCTCCTCTCGCGCACACCCGGCGAGATCGGCACGCACATCGCGCTGACCACCGGCCGGATGAAGGCGGGCGACGCCATCGCCCTCGGCTTCGCCGACCACTTCGTGCCGTCCGACGCCCTCGACAAGTTCGTCGCAGCGCTCGAGACCGGTTCGGTCGACGACGCACTGGCCGAATACTCCCGGCCCGCACCGGAATCGACGTTGCTCGCGCAGCGCGACTGGATCGACGCGGCATACTCCGCGGACACCGTCGAGGAGATCGTCGAACGCCTACGCAACAGTGACGTCGACGAGGCCCGGTCCACCGCCGAGCAGATCCTCGCCAAATCGCCTGTCGCTCTCAAGGTCACGTTGCGGTCGCTCCGTCACGCACGGACACTCGGCAGCCTCGAAGAGGTCCTGAACGAAGAGTTCCGGGTCTCGTCCGCGTCGCTGAAGTCGCACGACCTCGTCGAGGGGATCCGCGCTCAGGTGGTCGACAAGGATCGCAATCCGCAGTGGTCGCCCGCGACCCTCACCGATGTCACCGACGCCGACATCGACGCATACTTCCAGCCGCTCGGCGAGCTCGAACTCGGCCTCGCCGCTCCGAAGGAGAACGACCGATGAGTGAACTCCCCAACGTCGCCTTCCTCGGTCTCGGCCACATGGGTGGGCCGATGGCCGCGAATCTCGCCAAGGCGGGCTACGCGGTGACCGGGTACGACCCGGTGCCCGCCGCCCAGGAGGAAGCCACGAAGAACGGCATCACCGTCGTCGGGTCCGCGGTCGAGGCCGTCCCCGCCGCCGACGTCGTGATCACCATGCTGCCCAACGGCAAGCTGGTCCTCGACCTGTACGACGAGATCCTCGGCGCGGCAAAGCCGAACACGCTCTTCGTCGACAGCTCGACCATCGACGTCGCCGATGCGCGTGACGCTGCCGGTCGTGCGCAGGCAGCCGGTCACCGTGCCGTCGACGCCCCGGTGTCCGGTGGTGTGGCCGGCGCCGCAGCAGGCACCCTGGCCTTCATGGTCGGCGGCAGCGAGGAAGACTTCGCCGCAGCGCAACCGCTCCTCGACGTCATGGGCCGCAAGGTCGTGCACTGCGGCGGATCGGGCAACGGCCAGGCCGCCAAGATCTGCAACAACATGATCCTCGGTGTGTCCATGATCGCGATCAGCGAAGCATTCGTGCTCGGCGAGAAGCTCGGCCTCGACAACCAGGCGTTGTTCGACGTGGCGTCCAACGCCTCGGGGCAGTGCTGGGCGCTGACGAGCAACTGCCCGGTTCCCGGCCCAGTGCCCACGACTCCGGCCAACAACGACTACCAGCCGGGTTTCGCCGCGGCGCTCATGGACAAGGATCTCGGTCTGGCGTCGAACGCGGTGCGCTCCAACGGGGTCGAGGCCGAACTCGGGCTTCGTGCCGCCGAGCTCTATCATCGGTTCAACACCGGTGGTGGTGGCGGGCTCGATTTCTCCGCCATCATCAACGACATTCGTGACCGCTCGAACGCAGAGGACAGCAAGTGACCGATTTCGAGACCATCCTGCTCGAGCGCAAAGGCCGCGTCGGCATCATCACGCTCAACCGGCCCAAGGCGCTCAACGCACTCAACAGCCAGTTGATGCGCGAAGTGGTCTCGGCGGTCGAAGAACTCGACGCCGACCGTGAGATCGGGGCGATTCTGCTCACCGGTTCGGAGCGGGCGTTCGCCGCCGGCGCCGACATCAAGGAGATGGCACCCAAGACCTTCTCCGAGGTGTACGCCGAGGACTTCTTCTCCGACTGGGATCGGTTGTCGTCCGCTCGCACCCCGATCATCGCTGCGGTGTCGGGTTACGCGCTCGGCGGCGGATGCGAGCTGGCGATGTTGTGCGACTTCATCATTGCGTCCGACACCGCCAAGTTCGGTCAGCCCGAGATCAAGCTCGGTGTCATCCCCGGCATCGGTGGATCGCAGCGTCTCACCCGCGCGGTCGGCAAGGCCAAGGCGATGGACATGTGCCTGACCGGCCGCAACATGGACGCGGAGGAAGCCGAGCGTGCTGGCCTGGTCTCCCGGGTCGTGCCAGCCGCCGAACTCCTCGAGGTCGCGCTCGACGCTGCCACCACCATCGCGTCGATGTCGCTGCCGGCTGCGATCATGGCGAAGGAAGCGGTGAACCGGTCGTTCGAGACGACTCTCGCCGAAGGTGTGCGATTCGAGCGGCGGGTGTTCCACTCCACGTTCGCCACCGCCGACCAGAAGGAAGGCATGGCGGCGTTCGTCGAGAAGCGCGCGCCCGAGTTCAAGCACGGATAGTTCGACGCGAGAAACGAAGAACGCCGTCCCGATGTGGGGCGGCGTTTTCTCGTGCAACGGGCGCGTGATGGGCATTCACCACTTCGACGGCGCACCGCCGGTGTCGAAATCGCCTGCGTCGTGGCGCATCGTCGCGAGTATGCGCAACAGGGTGTCGATGTGCTCGGAGGGGATCCCCGGGCGGGCGAACACCTCGGTGTTGAGTTTTTCGGTCGCCTCGATCGCCAGGGCACGACCCGCATCGGTGAGTTCGACGAGCGTGGCGCGGCGGTCGCTGGGATGCGGGGTGCGGCGCACCAGATGCGCTGCCTCGAGCCGGTCGACGGCGTTGGTCACGCTCGTCGGATGCACTTGCAGACGCGCACTCGCCTTGGCCATCGGCAACGCTCCAGCCTTGGTGAAGTTCAGCAGGGTGAGTAGTTCGTACCGGGCGAAGGTCAGGCCGAAGGGTTTGAGCACCTCTTCGACCCGGGCCATCATGATCTGCTGCGCCCGCATCACCGAGGTCACCGCGGCCATTCCGTCGGCGACCTCGCCCCAACCGTGGGCAACCCACTGACGGTGGGCTTCGGCGATCGGGTCGAGGGGGAGTGGTGCGGGCATGCCTCCCATCATTCCATGCGGGAACGCGCAGGTAGGGAGGCACACCGGGTGCTCGGGCGGAAGGATCGGCAGGCGTCAGCGATACGCATACGCGGGGAAGCGCTCGTCGACGTCCTGTACCGACAAGCCGAACTCCTCGAGCGTGTAGCGATGTGCGGGTTTGCGGGCTCCGCTGCGGCTTTCGTCGTGCAACGACGCCATCGCGCGTTCGGCTTCGGCGGTGAACGGCATGTCGAACCGGTCGTAGAGCCCGCCCACCGTGCCCAGCGGGTCGGCCACGAAATCCCGGTAGTCGACGTCCACGAACTGCGCGGGGTCGTGCCGGGCCCGCGCGCTGGTGAAGTGGTCGTAACCGCGTGCCCACAGCTCGAGCTGGCTCCGGCCGATCGTGTCACCGACGAAGGCCTCGGACCACCCTTCGGTGGCCTGTGCCGCGAGACTGCACACGGAAGGGATCACCGTCCGGGGGTCGCGGTGCGTCACCACGATCAACGCATCCGGATACACGGTGAGGAGTTCGTCGAGCGCGAACAGGTGACTGGGATTCTTCAGCACCCATCGTTTTCCCTCGTCGGGCAGGCCGATGAGCTGGAGGTTCTTGCGGTGCCGCGCATAGGCGCCGGTCCAGTCCTGCCCGGCGAGCCACTGCGAATACGTGGGCAGGTGCGCGAGACATTCGTACGAGATCGACCGGAACGACTGGCGTAGCAACTGCCAGCATTCCTCCACCTCGGCCGCGGACATGTAGTGCACACCCATGAACTCGGGGTGCTCGACGTGGTGTTGCGCGAAGCCCGCCTCGATGCTCGCGAACACCGGATCGTGCTCCCAGGTCTCGCGAGGCGGCCGGGGCTGGGGCATCTCCGTCAGCCACATCTCGAGGCCTTGATGCGCGGGGTCCGCCGCGAGGAGCCGATGCAACGCGGTGGTGCCGGTGCGAGGGAGTCCGGTGACGAAAACGGGGCGGGTGACAGGAACGTCGACGTAGCCGGGATGTCGTGCCCACGCCGCTTCCGACAGCAGTCGCGCGACCAGCGCGCCGCGAAGGAATACCCGCGACATCTTGCTGCCCAGCGGGGTGAGGACCTCGTCCCGCGCGTACGACTCGAGCAGTACTTCCAGCGCGTCGCGGTAGTCGTCCTCGCCGAAGTCGGACAGTCCCGTCAGCCGGGTCGCGGAGGCATGAAGGTCGTCGACGGTGCCCACGGTGGTGCGTTCGCTCATCTGATGTCCGTTCAGTGGTGGTATTCGCCGCAGTTGACGTCGATGCATTGCCCGGTGACAGCCGAGGCCATCGAAGAGGCCAGGAAGATCACCGTGTCGGCGATCTCCTCGGTGGTCGGCAGGCGCCGGAGATCCGAGGCAGCGGCGGTGTGCTCGTAGATCTGCTCGACGGAGGTGCCGTACTTGCCGGCCTGGTGCTCGAAGTACCCTCGGAGCGTCGGTCCCCAGATGTACCCTGGTGCAACCGAATTGACCCGAATCCCTTGCGGTCCGAGTTCGGTGGCCAGGGACTGCGACATCGCCAGCAGTGCCGACTTGGCGAGTTTGTAACTGCCGTAACGCTCCTGGGAATGACGCAGGACCATCGAGTTGATGTTGACGACCGATCCGTCCGTCTCGGCGAGGGCGGACGTGAAGGAGCGGGTCAGGCGCAGCGCGCCGAGCACCGTCAGCTCCACGCTGTCGCGGATCTGCTGAAAGTCGGTTCCTGCCAACGGTTTCATCGACGGTACAGAGAATGCGTTGTTGACCAATGTGTCGATGCGGCCGTACTCGGCTGTAGCGGCCTCGGCGAGCGCCGCGACGGATTCGTCGTCGGTGATGTCGGTGGGAACCGGCAGTGCCCGGCGACCCAGCGCCTCCACCTCTGCCGCCACCTTCTCGAGCCGCTCCCGGGTGCGGGCGGCGAGGACGACGTCGGCGCCCTGGGACGCGCATCGCAGCGCGAGGGTGCTGCCCAGGCCAGGGCCGACACCGGAGATGACGACGACGCGATCCTGCAACAACCCGGCGGCGCTCATCCGAGCATCCGATCGGCGATCGCGGCCTGGCGTGCGGCGATGCGCGCCGCCCACTCGTCGGGGGTGATGCGGTTCGCGTCGTGGAACGGCAACGCGTCGGCGAGGCCCTCGAACGGAACGACCTGCGCCACCGGGCCGTCCGAGGCGGTGAGTTCGCGGTCGAGGCGCTGCCAGCGGAACTGCAGAATCCCGCGGCTGCGCCCGAGGGTCTCCACCCAGTTGACGAGGCCGGGATTGCGCGCGGAGACCACGATCCGCACCATCCCGTCCGGGTCCACGCGGGCTTGGGTGTTGTTGAGCGAGGTCTGGTGGTGGATGTAGTCGAGCGAGATGTACCAGAGGCTCCCGATCTGGAAGCCCAGATAGGGGGCATCGGTCGCGGGCAGGGTCAGGATCATCGCTTCGTCGTCGGCGAGGTCGAAGTGCCCCACCGACGAGTACTGCGTGTCGAGCCCACCCGGCGTACGCCGAGGCTCGGTGACGGTGTTGACCGGCAGCTTCAGGTAGAACCACTCGGGGAACTGCAACCACGTCTTCACCCGTGACACCAGTCCGCGACCTGCCCGTTCGTACCGTTTGACCGCGTCCTGGTGAGTGGGTGCCGGTGCCGGAGTGCCGAGGGTGTCGAGACGGTCGATGCGCAACGTGCCGCGGCGTTGCGTCCAGTCGCTGTAGACCTCCCGGACGACCAGCTGGGACGAGCCCGGTGCGAGAGTGAAGTAGTTGCGCTCGGGATCGGCCGGCCCGGGCCCGAAGCGAACCTCGAAGGTTCCGTCGTCCGCGATGCGCAGGGCGCGGTCGTCGAAGGCGGTGACGTTGCCGGGCACCGCGGCGTCGGTGTAGTTGCCCGCGAGCACCTGGAAGCTCAGATCGCATGTGCTGCCGCGGCGCCCGGTGACGACGTATTCGGCGTTGTCGCGTACGGCTGCGCCCCAGTACAGGGTGTCGGGGTTGTCGAGCCCCATCTTCGCGTACGGGCCGGTGCCGGTGATGAACACGGGGTGGGTGCTGCTGTGCGCCCAGGCGGCGTGAACACAGGCGGCGATGCCGCCGGCAAGGTAGCCGTAACCCTCGGTGAGGTCGTCCTCGGTCCGGATGTGCGGGGCGGTGGCGACGAGTTTCTCGGCCTCGGCTATCGCCGCGGTGAGTGGATCGGTGAGCACGTCGGTCTCCTGTGGTCCAAATATGTACCGCTGCGGTAGTGTCCGTTGCGCCGACGATAGAACGTGTTCCAGGGAGGGTCAATGGCCGGTCGCAGGGACGGCGCCGGGGCGTCCGGGGCGGCCACCGCTCGCCGCTCGCCCCCGACCGAGCGCGTCGTGCAGGTCCTCGATCACCTCGTCGCACGACCGGGCCGTCGGTTCGGACTGTCCGAACTGGCCCGTGAGCTCGACCTGAGCAAGCCGACTTGCCTGGGCATCCTCACCGCGCTGACCGACGCGGGCTATCTCATCCGTGATCCGATCGACAAGACCTACGGCCTCGGGCCGGCGTTGATCGTCGCGGGCCGGGCCGCACAGCGCGGATTCGCGTCCGGACCGGTCGCGCATCGGCACCTCACCGCTCTCAGCGCGGAGTTCGGGGTGATGTGCACCGCCTCGGCGGTGGTCGGCGACCGCATCGCCATCCTCGACGTGGTGGGCGGAACGGGCAGCGGCGCCGCAGCGAGGGTCGGCGAGGTCTACCCGTTCGCGCCGCCGGTCGGACTGATGTACGTGCTGTGGGACACCGACGACCGCATCGACCGGTGGTTGGGCCGAGAACCGACGCTGCCGGTGTCCGTCGACCGTGTCCGCCTGAAAGCCGTGATCGACGAGTGCCGCCGAACGGGTTATCTCGTCGAGTCGCTGACCCCGGGAGGCCGGCGTCCGTACGCGTTGATGGCTGGAGTCGTCTCCCACGACCTGGCGCCCGAGATGCGGGAGATGCTGGCGGAACTGGTGTCGAGTCCGGGCGAGCGAGTCGTGCTGCCCGGCACCCTCGGCCCGGACGGCACGCATCGGGTCAACCTGATCGCTGCACCCGTCTTCGATCCAGACGGTCACCAGTCGCTCGTGCTCGCGCTTCACCTCGAACGGGAGGTCGACCGTGCCGAGATCGAACGATGCGGCAGGGCGCTGGTGGCTGCTGCCGATGCCATCACCGCGGACCTCGGTGGGCGGCACGCCTCCTGATTCGGAAGGGGGCGGGACGTTGACCCAGAATTGAAACTCGTTCTATTCTGGCCGGGACCGTTTCGACCACTTCGGTACATATATGGACCGAATCCTCCGGGGCTGGGAGCGCGCAATGACGACAGTGCCGCCACAACGACCGCCCCGAGTCGACCCACCCCGTGCCCCGTCCTACGAGCTCGGGCTGCTCGGTGCCCTCGAAGCGGAGTCCGTGCACATCTTCCGCGAGGTCGCCGCGACGTTCGCGCGACCGGTGCTGCTGTTCTCCGGCGGCAAGGACTCCGCGGTGATGCTCCACCTCGCGGCGAAGGCATTCTGGCCGGCGCCGCTGCCGTTTCCGGTTCTGCACATCGATACCGGGCACAACTTCGACGAAGTGGTCGAGTTCCGCGACCGTACGGTCGCGCGGCACGGCCTGCGCCTGCTCGTCGCCTCGGTGCAGGACGACCTCGATGCCGGGCGGGCCGTCGAAGACGACGGACCGCGCGCAACCCGTAACCGGCTGCAGACGGGCACGCTCCTTCGGGCACTGCGCGACGGCGGCTTCGACGCCGTGTTCGGCGGTGCCCGCCGCGACGAGGAGAAGGCCCGGGCCAAGGAACGCATCTTCAGCCTGCGCGACGAGTTCGGGCAGTGGGATCCGAAGGCGCAACGACCCGAGGTGTGGCGCCTCTACAACGGCAGACATCGCCCGGGCGAACACGTGCGTATCTTCCCGCTGTCCAACTGGACCGAGCTCGACATCTGGCGCTACATCCGCGACGAGCGCGTCGATCTCCCCTCCCTGTACTACGCCCACCGGCGTCCGGTGGTCGAACGGGACGGAATGCTCCTCGCACACACCCGCTTTCTGACCCTGCTCCCCGGCGAATCGACCCGCGAGACCCTCGTCCGGTTCCGCACGGTGGGCGACGCGACGTGCACCGGTTGCGTCGAATCCGCAGCGGGAACCGCGGACGAGGTGGTCACCGAAGTCGCCGCGAGCCGGGTCACGGAGCGCGGAGCGACCCGCGCCGACGACCGCATCTCGGAGGCCGGAATGGAAGACCGCAAGAAAGAGGGGTACTTCTGATGCCGGGCCTGCTGCGTATCGCTACCGCCGGCAGCGTGGACGACGGCAAATCCACTCTCATCGGCCGGCTCCTGTTCGACTCCAAGGCGGTCTTCGAGGATCAGCTCGACGCGGTGACCCGCACGAGTCGCGACCGCGGCGCCGAACGCACCGATCTGTCGCTGCTCACCGACGGCCTGCGTGCGGAACGCGAACAGGGCATCACCATCGACGTCGCGTACCGCTATTTCTCCACCGCCCAGCGCAATTTCGTCATCGCGGACACTCCGGGTCATGAGCAGTACACCCGCAACATGGTGACCGGGGCATCCACGGCCGACCTGGCGCTCGTCCTCGTCGACGCCCGCAAGGGCATCGTGCGCCAGACCCGGCGGCACGCGTTCCTGGCCGGGTTGCTCGGTGTGCGGCACGTGGTCCTGTGCATCAACAAGATGGACCTCGTCGAGTGGTCCCGGGACCGGTACGACGAACTGTGCGACGAGTTCCGGACCTTCGCAACCAAACTCGACGTACCCGACCTCACGTTCGTTCCCGTCTCGGCGTTGCACGGCGACAACGTGGTCTCGCGAACCGCGAACATGCCGTGGTACGAGGGAACATCACTGCTCCACCACCTCGAACAGGTGCACGTCGCATCCGACACCAACCTGATCGACGCGCGCCTGCCGGTGCAGTACGTCATCCGGCCGGGTGACGATGCCGGTCGCTCCGGCTTCCGCGGCTACGCGGGCACGATCGCCGGTGGAGGATTCGCACCCGGAGACGACGTAGTCGTGCTTCCGTCGGGGTTCGGCACGCGTGTACGGAACATCTGGGGACCGGGTGGTACGGCGCTGGAGCACGCCTACGCGGGGTCCGCGGTGTGCGTCGAACTCGACGACGAACTCGACGTCGGCCGCGGCGACATGTTGTGCCGGCCCAACAACCGGCCGCTCGCCGGGCACGAACTCGACGCCATGGTGTGCTGGTTCGACGACCGTTCGACACTCGACCCCGATGCGCGCTACGTGCTGCTGCACACCACCCGGTCCGTCACCGCGCGGGTCGTGCGGCTCGACTACCGGCTCGAGGTCGACACCCTGCACCGGGACGAGACGGCAACCTCGCTGGCTCTCAACGAAATCGGGCGTGTTCAACTGCGCACCCAGCAGCCGCTGCTGTTCGACCCGTACCGGCGCAACCGCACCACAGGCAGTTTCGTACTCGTCGACGACAGGACCGGAAACACCGTCGCAGCCGGGATGATCACCGGCCCCACTCTCGGTGGCACGGCGGTGGTGTGGCACGCGGCCGAGGTCGGGCGCGGTGACCGGTTGAGGACGGGCGCGACCGTGTGGCTCACCGGATTGTCCGCGTCGGGCAAGTCCACGGTGGCGGTCGAACTCGAACGCAGACTGATCGCGGAAGGAATTCCCGCCTACCGGCTCGACGGCGACAATCTGCGCCACGGGCTCAACTCCGATCTGGGCTTCGGGGCAGAGGACCGCGCCGAGAACGTGCGCCGTGTCGGTGCCGTCGCCCAGATGATGGCCGACGCCGGACTGGTCGCGATCTGTGCGCTGATCAGTCCGTACCGAGCCGATCGCGACCGCATCCGACGGCAACACGAGGAAGCGGGCGTCCCGTTCCTGGAGGTGTTCGTCGATACGCCGCTCGCGGAATGCGAAGCGCGCGATCCGAAGGGAATGTATGCGCGCGCCCGCGCAGGCGAGCTGACGGGCTTCACCGGAATCGACGACCCGTACGAACCGCCACACGCCCCCGAACTGGTACTGCGCCCCGATGACGGCACTGCGGCAGCCCAGGCATCGCTCGTCGTGCAATTGTTGACGGCATGACCGACGACCAGCTCGACGACGCCCGACTCGCTGCCGAGATTGCCTCCGGCGCAGGTGAATTGTTGCTCACCCTGCGCGCGATCGAAGGCGACGCTCTCACCGGTCGTGACCTGGGCCGTCGCGGCGACCACGCTGCCAATACCTACATCCTCGAGCGGATCGCCGCTGCTCGCCCGGGGGACGCAGTGCTCTCCGAGGAGTCCGCGGACGATCCGGCGCGGGTGGACGCGGACCGGGTCTGGATCATCGATCCGCTGGACGGCTCGAAGGAGTACGGGATGCCCGCCCACATCGATTGGGCGGTGCACGTGGCGTTGTGGGAGGCAGGCAAGGGACTCACCGCCGGAGCGGTCGCGCAACCCGCGATCGGCACGGTGCACAGCACCGCGGATCCGGCGCCGGTGCGGGAAGCACTGCGCCCCCGCCCCCGCATCGTCGTCAGCGGAAGCCGGCCTCCCGGTTTCGTGTTCGAGCTCGCGCGGGATCTCGGTGCGGACCTGATCCGGATGGGCTCGGCCGGTGCGAAGGCGATGGCTGTGGTCCGCGGCGAAGCCGACGCCTACATCCATGCAGGTGGACAGTGGGAATGGGACTCGGCAGCGCCGGTCGCCGTCGCGCAGGCCGCGGGCCTGCACTGCGCGAGGATCGACGGCAGCACGCTGGAATACAACCGTCCGCACCCGTATCTGCCCGACCTGGTGATCTGCCGCCGCGATTGGGCGCCCGCTGTGATGGCTGCGCTCGCCGAGCGCGCCACGGCCCCCGGCGACAGCCCCCGCGTGGCGATGGCCCGCGCGTACATCCGATCCCTCATCCGGCACGACGCCACGGACGTGCGGTTCGCACCCGACGCGTGGCGCGTGGAGAACGGGCAGCGCACCGGCGACAGCGGCGCTGAGATTCGCCACCGCCTCGAGCACGGCGCCGAGTACCTGCCCATCCGCCGGGTGCGTGACCTGCACTTCCGCGAGTGGCACCACAGCGTCGTCGCGCGCTTCGTGCTCGATGTCGCGGCCGGCCCTACCTCCGAAACGTCCGTGTCGGTGACCGAGCACTTCGACATCCCGGCGGGGGAGATCCGGTCGATCGTCGCGATCATCGAGCCCGTTCCGGAAATCGGCTGAACGGTGTGTGTAGCGTCGGTCACGATTTCATTTTTCGTTGGGAGGCATCACGAATGACCGAAGCACGCGATATCGGAGACGGCATCCACGTCGTATCCGTCCCGGTGGCAGATCTGCCCGTCGGTGACACCCAGGTCTATGTGATGGAGTCTCCGGGCGGCGTAGTCCTGGTCGACGTCGGCTGGGACGACGACCGGTCCTGGGCGGCGCTGCAGGACGGCCTGGCGAGCGCCGGCCTGTCGGTGACCGACGTCGAGGGTGTGGTGGTCACCCACTTCCATCCCGACCATGTCGGTCTCACCGGGCGAATCCGTGAGGCGTCGGGCTGCTGGGTTGCCATGAACGAGGCAGATTTTCCGCACCTCGAGTCGATGATCTCCGGAACCAACCGGAGCGCCGAGGAAGCGGAGTTGCTGCGCCGCGCAGGGGCACCCGCGTCCGACATCGACGACCATCTCGCCTCCGCGGTCTACCCTCCCGGGCGTCCCGAGATGATTCCCGACCGGAAACTCGGGGCAGACGAGGTCATCCCGCTCTCGGGGCGCTCGTTGCGCACCGTGCTGACGCCGGGCCACACCGCGGGACACGCGTGTTTCCTCCTCGAGGACCACGGTGTCCTGTTCAGCGGAGACCACGTGCTCGCCACCACCACTCCGCACGTCGGCGAATTCGACTTCCCGCTTCCGAAGCGCGACGCGCTCGGCGAGTACCTGACGTCCCTGGCGGCGGTGTCGGCCCTCCCCGTCCGCCGGACCCTCCCCGCACACCGGCAGGAGATCGCCGACCTGCCGCGCAGGACCGGGGAACTCATCGCACACCACGACCAGCGGCTCGACGACCTGTTCGACGCATTCGGCGACGAAGAACTCACGCTCTGGGAGGCCACCTCGCGGATGCGCTGGTACCGGCCGTGGGACGAAACCCCCATGCAGGGCAAGAAGATGGCACTCGCGGAAGGTTCCGCTCACGTACGCCAGCTCATCGAGCGGGGCCGGATCCGCCGCCTCCCCGGAACCGACCCGGCGCGGTTCGCGCGGCTCTGACACTGCGCGAAAACAGAGCCGAGACGCAACGACGACGGCCCCGCTTCGAAAACGAAGCGGGGCCGTCGTGGCGGTGCCCTCGGCAGGATTCGAACCTGCGACTTCTTGCTCCGGAGGCAAGCGCTCTATCCCCTGAGCTACGAGGGCAATCCGGGCCCACCGGATGACCGGCGGTGCGGGAGCAAGCCTAGCGCATTGTGCGGCCAACTCCACATCCGCAGGTCACCGGGGTAATCCGGACGCAAATGCCGACGCCGGTCAGTTCATCGGCAACGGCCGGCCCTCACGTTCGGTGAGCATCGAAGTGATCAGCTCGGACTCACCCTGCTGCGTGGCGATCATCTTCTGAGCCAGGTTGCGCACCACGTCGGTACTCGCATAGCGGGCCCCGTACTCCATCATCGGCACACCGCCCTGGTGGTGACGCAACATGAGCTGGAGGAACAGCACGTCGAGTTCGGTGCCGCTCGCCGCTCGCAGTTCGGCGAGCTCCTCCGACGATGCCATGCCCGGCATCGCGGTGGCGCCCGTCGTGTGCGCGGCGTCGCCCGACCCGTGGTCGTGTCCGCCGGACGCGCTCATCCAGGTCATGTACTCGCCCACGGGAAGTGGGGGAAGCCCCCACAAGGTGAGCCAGCCCTGCATCTGGCCGACCTGGTTCTGCTGGGTGGTGAGAATGTCGTACGCGAGACTGCGCACCCGCTCGTCCTCGGACTCCGTCACCGCGACCGCGGCCATCTCGATGGCCTGGTTGTGGTGCACCGACATGTCCTGCAAGAACCCCACGTCGACCGAATCCGCCGCCGGAGTCGCGGGCGCCCTGTCCTCGAGCGGAATCCGGGCCAGGAACCCGGCGAGGAATCCGACGGCGACAGCAGCCACCGTCAGGAGCACCAGGAACATGCGCCGGTGCCCCCGGTCGTCCGCCGGGTCCACGGTGGTCTCGCTCATGGTCAGCTCCCCGCGGGCAACTGCATGTCGGCAGGGATCTCCTCGGTGCCGTCCGCGACCCCGCCGTCCATCATCACCGCGTCGGCGCCGGGCGCCGAAGCGTCGAACGGCGGCGGGTTCGACGGATCGAACGATCCGGGGAGCGTCGAGCAGCTGGCGCCGACCTCGGGGTAGGTGTACTGGTTCAGACGCAGCGAGGCGATGAACTGGTCGATGCGCTCGTCATCGGCGGTGTCGACCTTCAGCTGACGACCCCACGACTGCAAAGCGATGGGGGAATCGAGGCCCGGGTACGGCGACATCATCGTGTACGAGCGGCCGTCGACCTTGTCCGCCAGCGTCTCGCGCGCAGCATCGTCGATCAGATCGGGGTTGTAGGCGATCCACACCGCGCCGTGCTCGAGCGAATGCACCATGTTCTCGGTGCGAACCGGCTGGTCGTACACCGTGCCGGTGCATGTCGCCCACACCGAATCGTGCGGTCCGCCGAACGGCGGGCTGTAGTCGTACGCCACACGCTGAGTGGGACCGACGTGCTGGCCCGCCTCGTAGTCGATCGCGACGACGCCGTCGATCGCGGACGAAGGATCCTGGTTGGACTCCGACGGCGACCAGGCAGCCATCTCCTGCTGATTCTGGACCTTCGGCATGATGCTCACCGCGATGACCGCGATCAGGACGACGACGACGGCGACGCCTCCGATCATCACCCACGGGATCTGGCGCTGTTTGGGCAGGCCGCGAGAACTGCGGCTCTGCCTTTTGGCGGCCTGGATGGCCTTCGACGACTTGGCTCCGGTTTTCTTGTTACCGGAACCACCACTTACAGAACCGCTGGGCATCGCTGGTTGCTCTTTCGACGGGCGGACAAAGAAAGATGCGAGCCGCCTGAGCGGGCACGCCCCACAACTCTACGGGCGTTGCGCTGACAGCGGCCCCGGCGTCGGCTATGGGGGAGCGTCGGCACCGCTTTCGACGAGCCAATAGGATGAACACCTGTGACTCCTTCCGACCTTGCCGAATTGCTCCACGGAACCGCCGCGACCGTCCTCGCCGATCGTGGTCTCGACGTGTCCGTCCTCCCCGAGACCCTCACCGTCGAACGTCCGCGCAACCCCGAGCACGGCGACTACGCGACCAATGTCGCGATGCAGGTCGCGAAGAAGGCCGGAGTGAATCCCCGTGAGCTGGCCACCTGGCTCGCCGAGGCTCTCACCGCTGCGGACGGCATCGACTCGGCCGAGGTCGCCGGTCCCGGATTCCTCAATATCCGTCTTGCCGCCGATGCGCAGGGAGCCATCGTCGCGAAGGTTCTCGCCGAGCGCAACGAGTACGGCAACGGCGGTGACCTCGCCGGGAAGAAGGTCAACCTCGAGTTCGTCTCCGCGAACCCCACCGGACCGATCCATCTCGGTGGCACCCGCTGGGCCGCGGTCGGCGACGCGCTCGGGCGGATCCTGACGGCGCAGGGCGCCGACGTCACCCGCGAGTACTACTTCAACGATCACGGCGCCCAGATCGACCGCTACACCCGCTCGCTGATCGCGGCGGCGCTCGGTGAACCGGCCCCCGAGGACGGATACGCCGGGGCATACATCGTCGACATCGCCCGTGAAGTGCTCGCTCAGCGTCCCGATGCGCTGGACCTGCCCGTCGACGAGCGCGACGAGGTGTTCCGCTCGATCGGTGTCGACTCGATCTTCGCCCACATCAAGCGCACGCTCCACGAATTCGGAGTGGACTTCGACGTCTACTTCCACGAGAACTCGCTGTTCGAATCCGGGGCTGTCGACAAGGCGGTCGAGAAGCTCAAGACCTCCGGAAGCCTCTACCTCGCGGACGGCGCCTGGTGGCTCAGGAGCACCGACTACGGCGACGACAAGGATCGCGTCGTCATCAAGTCCGACGGCAACGCCGCGTACATCGCCGGAGACATCGCGTACTTCCAGGACAAGCGCTCGCGCGGATTCGATCTGTGCATCTACATGCTGGGCGCCGACCACCACGGGTACATCGCGAGGCTGAAGGCCGCCGCCGCCGCGGCCGGTGACGACCCCGACACCGTAGAGGTCCTCATCGGCCAGATGGTCAACCTGGTGCGCGGCGGCGAGGTCGTCAAGATGAGCAAGCGCGCCGGTACCGTCATCAGGCTGGACGATCTTGTCGAGGCGATCGGTGTCGACGCCGCCCGCTACGCGCTCGTCCGCTCGTCGGTCGATCAGAGCATCGACATCGATCTCGATCTCTGGACGAGCACGACCAGCGAGAACCCGGTGTACTACGTGCAGTATGCGCACGCCCGGCTCTCGTCGATCGCGCGCAACGCCGCCGACCTGGGACTCGGAACCGACGGCGCCGACCTGTCGCTGCTCACGCACGACCGTGAGGGCGATCTCATCCGCACCATCGGTGAGTACCCGCGCGTCCTCGCCAAGGCAGCCGAACTGCGTGAACCGCACCGTGTCGCCCGGTACCTCGAGGAACTCGCCGGCACCTACCACCGGTTCTACGACTCCTGCCGCATCCTGCCGATGGGCGACGAAGAACCCGGCGCCATCCACACCGCGCGCCTCGCGCTGTGCGCCGCCGCCCGTCAGGTGCTCGGCAACGGCCTCGAACTGCTCGGCGTCTCCGCCCCGGAGCGGATGTGAACGCGCATCCCGCCGGCCCGCGGCACGCCGAGATTCCGCACGCCCCCACCCTCGCCGAACGTCCCCGTGACGCGGGTGAGCTGAACAAACTGCACGCGCACGTGTGGCCTCGCAACGCGAGTCGTGGCGACGACGGTGTCATGCAGGTGGCGGGTGTGCGCGTGACGGACCTCGCAGAGAAGTACGGCACGCCGTTGTTCGTCGTCGACGAAGACGACTTCCGGTCGCGGTGCCGCGAGATCGCCGAGGCGTTCGGCTCGACGGCCAGAGTGCACTACGCGTCGAAGGCGTTCCTGTGCACCGAGATTGCGCGCTGGGTCCACCAGGAAGGGCTTTCGCTCGACGTGGCCTCCGGTGGCGAACTGGCCGTTGCACTGCACGCCGGCTTTCCCGCAGACAAGATCGCCATGCACGGCAACAACAAGTCCGTCCACGAACTGCGCAGCGCGGTCGGCGCCGGTGTCGGGCACATCGTGCTCGACTCGATGGCCGAGATCGACCGGCTCGACGAGATCGCCGGCGAACTCGGTGTCGTGCAGGACGTCCTCATCCGGGTCACCGTGGGTGTCGAGGCCCACACCCACGAGTTCATCTCCACGGCACACGAAGACCAGAAGTTCGGCCTGTCCCTCGCCGGAGGCGCCGCGATGGGCGCGATCCGCCGGGTGTTCGCCACCGGCAACCTCCGCCTCGTCGGTCTGCACAGCCACATCGGTTCGCAGATCTTCGACGTCGACGGGTTCGAACTCGCCGCGCATCGCGTGATCGGGTTGCTGCGCGACGCCGTCGCCGAGTTCGGCCTGGACAAGACCGCGCAGATGAACATCGTCGATCTCGGTGGCGGTCTCGGCATCTCGTACATCCCCAGCGACGATCCACCGCCGGTGGCGGACCTCGCCGCCAAGCTCACCGACATCGTCCGCAACGAATCGGCGCTCGCCGGACTGCCCGAGCCGACGCTCGCCGTCGAACCCGGCCGCGCGATCGCCGGCCCCGGCACCGTGACCATCTACGAGGTGGGCACCGTCAAGGACGTCGGCGTCGGCACCGGCCACACGCGCCGCTACATCAGCGTCGACGGCGGCATGAGCGACAACATCCGTACCTCGCTCTACCAGGCCGAGTACGAGTCGCGGCTTGTCTCGCGGGTCAGCGATGCGGACGCTGTGGTCGCGCGCGTCGTGGGCAAACACTGTGAGAGCGGCGACATCGTGATTCGCGACGCTTGGATGCCGTCCGACGTGGGTGCCGGTGATTTACTGGCGGTGGCCGCGACGGGTGCATACTGCTACTCGATGTCCAGCAGGTACAACCTGCTGCCCCGTCCTGCCGTCGTCGCGGTCAAGGACGGCGCCTCACGTGTCCTGCTACGTCGGGAAACCGTCGAAGATCTGCTCAGCTTGGAGGTTGCGGAGTGACCAACTCAACGACCGATGCACCGGGGCAGCGCCCCGTCGGTGTAGCGGTGCTCGGCCACGGCACGGTAGGGGCCGAGGTCGTACGGATCATCCGTGACGATGCTTCGGACCTGCGTGAGCGCATCGGAGCCCCGCTCGAACTGCGCGGAATCGCGGTCCGCGACCTCTCCTACGACCGGGGTGTGCCGGCCGAACTGCTCACCACCGACGCCGAAGCGCTGATCACGCGGGACGACGTCGACATCGTCGTCGAGCTGATCGGCGGAATCGACCTGCCGCGCACGTTGGTGCGTGCCGCGCTCGACGCCGGGAAGTCGGTCGTGACCGCGAACAAGGCGCTGCTCGCCGCGTACACCGGCGAACTCGCCGAATCCGCCGAGTCGCACAACGTCGACCTGTACTTCGAGGCCGCGGTGGCCGGTGCGATCCCCGTCATCCGTCCTCTGACGCAGTCGCTCGCAGGCGACCGGGTCGACCGCGTGGTCGGCATCGTCAACGGCACCACGAATTTCATCCTCTCCGCCATGGACGAAACCGGCGCGGACTACGCGGAGACGCTCGCCGAGGCGGGCCGGCTCGGGTACGCCGAAGCGGACCCCACCGCGGACGTCGAAGGCTTCGACGCCGCAGCCAAGGCAGCGATCCTCGCGTCGATCGCCTTCCACACGCGCGTGACGGCCAACGACGTGTACCGCGAGGGCATATCGAACATCACGGCCGCGGACCTCACCTCTGCCCGCGCCCTGAACTGCACCATCAAGCTGCTCGCGCTGTGCGAGCGGGTGACCGGTCCCGACGGCAAGGACCGCGTCTCCGCCCGGGTGTACCCGGCCCTGGTTCCCCGGGAACACCCCCTGTCGACGGTGAGCGGCGCGTTCAACGCCGTGGTGGTCGAGGCCCAGTCCGCAGGACGGCTGATGTTCTACGGCCAGGGCGCCGGCGGTGCTCCGACCGCATCCGCGGTGATGGGCGACGTCGTGATGGCCGCCCGTAACCGCGTGCAGGGCGGACGCGGACCGCGCGAGTCCCGGTACGCCAAGCTCGAAATCGCTCCGATGAGCGACATCATGACCCGCTATTACGTGAACTTGCAGGTCGCCGACCGCGCCGGTGTGCTCTCGGCGGTCGCAGCCGAGTTCGCGACCCGGGGCGTGAGCATCTCCGCTGTGCGTCAGGAGGGTGCCGGAGAAAGCGCCCGCCTCGTGGTGGTCACGCACCGTGCCACAGATCGGGCGCTGGCGGACACCGTCGCTGCGCTCGACAAGCTCGAATCCGTTATTGCTGTAACCAGCGTCCTGAGACTGGAGGGATCCGCCGAATGAGTGCGGCCGAAAAGAACACTGCTCCCGTGCACACCCCGTGGCCCGGGCTGATCGAGGCGTACCGCAGTCGTCTCCCGATCGGTGACGGCTGGAAGACGGTGACGCTGTGCGAGGGCGGCACGCCGCTGCTCCCGGCACCCCGGTTGTCGGAGATCACCGGATGCGACGTTCACATCAAGGTGGAGGGACTCAACCCCACCGGATCGTTCAAGGACCGCGGCATGACGATGGCGGTCACCGAAGCGCTCGCGACCGGCAAGCAGGCGGTGCTGTGCGCTTCCACCGGTAACACCTCGGCGTCGGCGGCCGCATACGCCTCGCGCGCCGGGATCGGCTGCGCGGTGCTCGTGCCGCAGGGCAAGATCGCGATGGGCAAGCTCGCGCAGGCCGTCATGCACGGCGCGAAGATCGTGCAGGTCGAGGGCAACTTCGACGACTGCCTCGAACTCGCTCGCAAGACCACCGCAGAGTTCTCGACGATCGGGCTCGTGAACTCGGTCAACCCGGTCCGCATCGAAGGCCAGAAGACCGCTGCCTTCGAGATCGTCGACGCTCTCGGTGACGCGCCCGACGTGCACGTGCTGCCCGTCGGCAACGCCGGCAACATCACCGCGTACTGGAAGGGTTACTCCGAGTACTTCGCGGACGGCCTGAGCTCGCGCAGGCCCCGGATGCTCGGCGTCCAGGCTGCCGGTGCCGCGCCGCTGGTGCTCGGACACCCGGTGAAGGATCCCGAGACGATCGCCACGGCCATCCGGATCGGTGCTCCCGCGTCCTGGAACGGTGCGGTCACCGCCAAGGACGAATCGAACGGTGCATTCCGTGCCGCCACGGACGAGGAGATCCTCGAGGCGTACCACCTGCTCGCGAAGTCCGAGTCGATCTTCGTCGAGCCGGCCTCGGCAGCCTCGATCGCCGGCCTGCTCGCCGCCTCGAAGGACGGGTGGCTCCCGCGTGGGCTGCGGGTCGTGTGCACGGTGACCGGCAACGGTCTCAAGGACCCGGACACCGCACTGCGCGACATCCCCGTCGTGGAGCCGATCTCGGTCGACCCCGTCGCAGTCGCGTCGGCGCTCGAGTTGGTCTGAGTTGACCGCTACGCCTTCCTCTGTTGGGAATCAGGACATGACGCAAACGTTGCCCGTAGGGATCTCGGTGACCGCCCGCGTTCCCGCATCGAGTGCGAACCTGGGCGCCGGTTTCGACTGCCTCGGGCTCGCGCTCGGGTTGTACGACGAGATCACCGTCACGACAACCGGTTCCGGGCTCGACGTGCGCGTCGAAGGGGAAGGCGCCCAGGAGGTTCCCTGGGGCCCGTCGCACCTCGTGGTGCGCGCTCTGGAGCGTGGCCTCGAAGCGGCGGGTGTCTGGGCCGACGGTCTCGACGTCGTGTGCCGCAATGTGATTCCTCACTCCCGCGGTCTGGGATCGTCGGCCTCGGCCGCGGTCGGGGGACTGGCCGCCGCGAACGGTCTGGTTCGCAAGGTGGCGCCCGAGCGCGTCCTCGACGATGCTCAGCTCGTCCAGCTCGCCTCCGAGTTCGAGGGCCATCCCGACAATGCGTCGGCGAGTGTGCTGGGCGGCGCGGTCGTGTCGTGGAGCGAAGCGGACGCCGGTTGCGAGCAACGCCGCTATCGGGCGGTCTCGCTGCGCGTGCACCGCGACATCAAGGCGGTCGCGCTGGTGCCGTCGGTCCGCTCGTCCACCGCGCACACTCGCGGGCTCCTGCCCACACTCGTTCCGCACCGAGACGCGGCGTTCAACGTCAGCCGGGCGGCTCTCGCCGTGGTCGCGCTGACCGAACGGCCCGACCTGCTCATGTCCGCCACCGAGGATCTGCTGCACCAGGCGCAGCGCGCGCCCGCGTTGCCGCTCACCACGAAGTGGGTGTCGGCTCTGCGCTCCGCGGGAATTCCCGCGATGGTGTCCGGCGCAGGCCCCACCGTGCTGGCTCTCACCACTGAGCCGTTCCCCGACGAGCTGCGAGCAGCGGCACAGGCCGACGACCTGAGCGTCCTCGCACTCGAGGTAGCCGACGGAGTGCAGGTCGACTGACGCGGTTCGTGTCAGATCACACTCCGTTTCACACGCGCGTCGATTCTTGCCCTGCGTCCAGTTCGTCGCTATCCTGTGGGAAGTCCGCACGTCGTGCGTCCGAAGTCGCCGGATTCTCCAGGACACTCACTCCAGCTCCATGGGGCGTCGATCCCGGGTTTATCTCACCTGCTCCCGCTCCAGGGGAGGGCAGGCCGCACCCACCGGATCGGTGTGGTGGCGGACGTGCCGACCGTTCGATTCATGAACTCGTACGGCAATCCCAGCTCAGTGCAACGAACTGATCTGCGGAACGAACCCTCGGCTCTGCGTAGAGCAACGAGGGAAGGAAAGGATCTCCGTGACAGATACGGACCTGATCGCCACATCCGCTCCCGATACCACCGAGTCTGCCGGGGGTTCGGCCGGAGATTCCGCACAGTCTCCGGTTCGCGCCGGTCGGCGCGGAACCGGCCTGTCGGGCATGGTGCTCGCCGAGTTGCGGACTCTCGCCGCCGAACTCGGTATCAAGGGGACCTCGGGTATGCGCAAGGGCGATCTCATCGCTGCGATCAAGGAGCGGCAGGGCGCAGGCTCCAAGCCGGCGCCTGTCGCCGCGCAGCCCGCTACCGAGACGCCGGACGAGGCTTCCGCTCGCCCCGCGCGTGGTCGCCGGACCCGCACCGCGCAGGACGCCGCCGCAGCGCCGTCCGCAGGCAACACGCAGGCCGACGACAAGCCCGCACAGAGCGCGCCCGCACAGAGCGCGCCGACCGACGCCGCGCCCCTCGCGACCGAGTCGAAGCAGGAACGCACCGCCGAGACCGCGGGAGACTCCGAAGGCGAGTCCGACGGTCCTCGCCGTGGACGTGGCCGGCGCGGTCGTCGTGGCGGCGACCAGTCGGAGCAGAGCCAGCACGACGGAGGCGCATCGGCATCCGAGGGCACCGACCGCGACTCCCAGGAGCGCGGCGAGGCTCATTCTCGTGAGAAGTCCCAGGATCGCTCCGAGGGTGACGGCGGAAACCGACGCGGTGACCGCAACCAGGGCGATCGCAACCAGGGTGACCGTAACCAGGGTGATCGCAACCAGGGCGATCGCAACCAGGGTGACCGCAACCAGGGTGACCGTAACCAGGGTGACCGTAACCAGGGTGACCGTAACCAGGGTGACCGTAACCAGGGCGACCGCAACCAGGGTGACCGTAACCAGGGTGACCGTAACCAGGGCGACCGCAACCAGGGCGACCGCAACCAGGGCGACGGCAACAACGGCCCGCGCCACGACAATCGCGGGGGAGACGACGAAGAAGGCGGTCGCGGTCGCCGCGGGCGTCGATTCCGGGAGCGTCGCCGCGGACGTGAGCGCGGCGAGGGCGGCAGCGGTGCCGATCGCGAGCCCGAGATCCGCGAGGACGACGTTCTGCAGCCCGTCGCGGGCATCCTCGATGTGCTCGACAACTACGCGTTCGTCCGGACCTCCGGTTACCTGGCGGGCCCGAACGACGTGTACGTGTCGATGAACATGGTGCGCAAGAACGGCCTGCGCCGCGGTGACGCCATCACCGGCGCGGTTCGTGTGCCCCGCGAGGGCGAGCAGGCCGGCAGCCAGCGCCAGAAGTTCAATCCGCTCGTGCGTCTGGACACGGTCAACGGTGGAGACGTCGAGGCGGCCAAGCGTCGTCCCGAGTTCAACAAGCTCACGCCGCTGTACCCGAACGAGCGCCTGCGCCTCGAGACGCAGCAGAACATCCTGACCACCCGCGTCATCGACCTCGTCATGCCCATCGGCAAGGGACAGCGCGCGCTCATCGTCTCGCCTCCCAAGGCCGGCAAGACGACGGTTCTGCAGGACATCGCGAACGCGATCTCGGTCAACAACCCGGAGTGCTACCTCATGGTGGTGCTGGTCGACGAGCGCCCCGAAGAGGTCACCGACATGCAGCGTTCGGTGAAGGGCGAGGTCATCTCCTCGACCTTCGACCGTCCGCCGTCAGACCACACCTCGGTTGCCGAACTCGCAATCGAGCGCGCCAAGCGACTCGTGGAAATGGGACGCGACGTCGTCGTACTGCTCGACTCGATCACCCGCCTCGGCCGCGCGTACAACAACTCGTCGCCGGCGTCGGGACGCATCCTGTCGGGTGGTGTCGATTCGACGGCGCTCTACCCGCCGAAGCGGTTCCTCGGTGCGGCTCGCAACATCGAGAACGGTGGATCCCTCACCATCATCGCCACGGCGATGGTGGAGACCGGCTCCACGGGCGACACGGTGATCTTCGAAGAGTTCAAGGGCACGGGTAACGCCGAGCTCAAGCTCGACCGCAAGATCGCCGAGCGTCGCGTGTTCCCGGCGGTGGATGTCAATCCGTCGGGCACTCGCAAGGACGAACTCCTCATGAGCCCGGACGAGTTCGCGGTCGTGCACAAGTTGCGCCGCGTGCTGTCCGGCCTGGACTCCCATCAGGCGATCGATGTCCTCATCGACCGGCTGAAGAAGTCCAAGACGAACATCGAGTTCCTCATGACGGTCGCGAAGACCGCTCCGGGAGCTTTGGAAGACTGACACCGGTGCCCGGGAATTTTTCCTGGGCTCAGGTGTTTGGCATAATCGAACGGCTCAGTCCGGCTCCGGTTCACGTCTTCGATCCGCGAAGGCGACCCGGCGGCCATGAAAGGGACACCATGAAGGCAGGAATCCACCCCAACTACGTGGCGACGACCGTCGTCTGCGGTTGCGGTAACACGTTCGAAACGCGCAGCACCAAGGAGTCGGGACGGATCACCGTCGAAGTTTGCTCCAAGTGCCACCCGTTCTACACCGGCAAGCAGAAGATCCTCGACACCGGCGGCCGCGTCGCCCGCTTCGAGGCTCGCTACGGCAAGCGTCCTTCCAAGAAGGCCGACGCCGACAGCTAGCTGTCCCGCCGACGCCCGGTTCTGTCTCAGTCACAGGCCGGGCGTCGGCTTTTTTTGATCTACCGATGCTTGCGTGCCCAGCCGGGCGTCCCACAACCTGCCTTTCGAGCTGCACACGGCGTCGAAGCAGCACGCAGTGTCGAAGCAGCACGCAGTGTCGAAGCAGCACGCAGCATCCCAAGTACCTCGCAGTATCGAAGCAAACAGCATCACAGAGCGGAGCGACCCATGGCGGGGCAGACCAAGCCGTCGGCCATCGACGACATCCTGGCCGAATACGCGGGTCTGGAACAGCAATTGTCCGACCCGGCGCTGCACAACGATCCGTCGATCGCGCGCAGGGTGGGGAAGCGATTCGCCGAGCTCGCCCCGGTCATGGCGACGTACACGAAGTTGAAGGCTGCACGAGACGATCTCGAAGCCGCCCGCGAACTCGCGGCCGACGATTCCGCCTTCGCCGATGAGGTGACCAGCCTCGAAGAGCAGGTGGCCCAGCTCGACCGCACGCTCACCGATCTCCTCGCGCCCCGCGATCCGCACGACGGGGACGACGTGGTGCTGGAAGTGAAGTCCGGGGAGGGCGGCGAGGAGTCCGCTCTGTTCGCGGCCGATCTCGCGCGCATGTACACCCGCAACGCCGAGAACTCAGGCTGGCGTGTGGAAGTCCTCGGAGCGACCTATTCGGACCTCGGCGGCTACAAGGACGTCACGCTGTCCATCAAGTCGAAGACAGACGTCCGGGACGGCGTGTGGTCGCGGCTGAAATTCGAAGGCGGCGTGCACCGCGTGCAGCGCGTGCCTGTCACCGAATCGCAGGGACGCGTCCATACCTCCGCGGCGGGAGTGTTCGTCTATCCCGAGCCCGACGAGGTGGAAGCGGTACAGATCGACGAGGGCGACCTGCGCATCGACGTGTACCGCTCGTCCGGCAAGGGTGGTCAGGGCGTCAACACGACCGACTCCGCCGTGCGGATCACCCACCTGCCGACGGGCATCGTCGTGACCTGCCAGAACGAGCGGTCACAGCTCCAGAACAAGGCCAGGGCCATGCAGGTGCTCGCGGCGCGGTTGCAGGCCGCGGCAGAAGAGGCGGCGGACGCGGAGGCGTCGGCCGATCGCGCGAGCCAGGTGCGCACCGTCGACCGTTCGGAGCGTATCCGGACCTACAACTACCCCGAGAACCGCATCACCGATCACCGCATCGGCTACAAGGCGCACAACCTCGACGCCGTGCTCGACGGAGACATGGACGCGCTTCTCGACGCGCTGTCCGCCGCCGACCGTCAGGCCCGGCTCGCAGCCGAATAAGCTCACCCACATCACGCGCCCGGCCGGTGTGCGTGACTTGCCGCACCGCTGGTCCCCTATGCGAAGTATGCGTAGGGGACCTCGTGGCATCGGGGCGGCTGTGCGCATGGCACGCTGTACGGCGTGAGTCGTCAACCCCTGCGCCTGGCCATCATCGAAGCAGCGTCGGTGCTCGAGGAAGCAGGTGTCGCGAGCCCTCGTGTCGACGCCGAGTTGCTTGCCGCGCATCTTCTCGGAGTAGAGCGGGGCAGGCTCGGGCTCGTGCCTCTGGTCGATACGGCCATGATCGACGCCTACCGGGCGATGGTGGACCAGCGCGCCAAGCGTATTCCCCTCCAGTACATCCTCGGCACGTCCCCGATGGGCGAGATCGATCTCGCCGTCGGGCCCGGCGTGTTCGTACCGCGACCCGAGACGGAACTGCTTCTCGGCTGGGCGCTGGCGTTCCTGGAACGGCACGGGCGCCGCAATCCCGTCGTTCTCGATCTGTGCACGGGGTCCGGCGCGCTCGCGCTCGCAATCGCGCACGCCCGGCCGGATGCTGTCGTGCATGCGGTGGAACTCGAACCGCGGGCGCTCGCATGGGCGCGGCAGAACGCCGAGACCCGGGCGAACGACGGCGACACGCCGATCATCCTCCATCAGGGTGACGTGACAGACCGCACGCTGCTCGCCGCACTCGAGGGTGCTGTCGACATGGTGGTCTCAAACCCTCCGTACATCCCCGAGGGCACCCCGCTCGAACCCGAAGTGGCCGACCACGACCCGCACTCCGCATTGTTCGGAGGCCCCGACGGCCTGTCCGTCATCAAGCCGATGGTCTCGAACATCGCGCGCTGGTTGAGGATCGGGGGAGCGGCTGCGGTGGAACACGACGACACCAACGGCGCGCTCGTTGCCGAGCTGTTCGCGCAACGCCGCGTATTCGGCGATGTCGTCGAGCATTACGACCTCGCGGGTAAGCCCCGATTCGTCGTCGCCCACCGGGTGCCGACCGACGTCGAAGCCAGTCGTGCGGCGGTCCGAACCTCTGCGAGTGGCTAGCCCGGTCTCCGAGCCCCACGACGGAATACTCGAGCGCTAGTGGAAGGATGGGTTCGTGAGCACCGTGTACGACTGCAACAAACCCGACTCGCGCGCCGCCGGATTGAACGCGGCACGTGGAGCACTCAGGGCCGGACGCCTCGTCGTCGTGCCCACCGACACGGTGTACGGCCTCGCCGCCGACGCATTCGACAGTTCTGCTGTGTCCGCCCTGCTGAAGGCGAAGGGACGCGGCCGCGACATGCCGGTGCCAGTCCTCGTGGGGTCGTGGACCACGATCGACGGTCTCGTCAGCTCCGTGCGCCCCGAAGCGCGTGAACTCATCCGGGCCTTCTGGCCGGGCGGACTGAGCCTTGTGGTCCACCAGGCCCCGTCGCTCGCGTGGGATCTCGGCGACACCCGCGGAACGGTGATGGTGCGCATGCCGCTGCATCCGGTGATCCTCGAGTTGCTGCGTGAGGTGGGACCGCTCGCGGTCTCGAGTGCGAACATCTCGGGGCGGGCCCCCGCCACGAACGCAGCCGAAGCGCGCGAACAGCTAGGGGAGTCCGTGGGGGTCTACCTCGACGGTGGACCGGCCGACTTCGGCGTGGCGTCGACGATCGTCGATCTCACCGGTGATCGCCCCCGGATCCTGCGCGAAGGCGCGGTGTCGGCAGAGGCCGTGGCCGAGGTTCTCGGCGACGATCCCGAACGCCTGCGTTCCGGCGGGGAGTAGCGGCGGGGGAACGGAGCACGTGACTTCAGCCGACACAGCGGTCGAACTGCTCGCGCAGGCGGGCAGCGGCGCAGGCGTTCCCATCCGGGAACTGCTTCTGGTACTTCTCACCTCTGCTGTGGTGACGTTCCTCGTCACCGGAGTGGTTCGCATCCTCGCGCTGAAGTTCGGGGCCGTGGCCGTTCCCCGCGACCGCGACGTGCACGTCACGCCGACGCCGCGTCTGGGCGGGGTCGGAATGTACATCGGCCTCGTGGCGGGCATCGTCTTCGCGCAGCATCTGCCGGCGTTGACCAGGGGATTCGAGTACACCACCGAAATGGGTGCCGCGCTGGTCGCGGCGTCGATCATCGTGCTCGTCGGCATCATCGACGACCGGTGGGGCCTCGATGCCCTCACCAAGTTCGTCGGGCAGGTGACCGCTGCGGGGGTGCTCGTGGTGATGGGCGTGAGCTGGATCGTGATCTACGACCCGTTCAGCGGTTCCACCCTCGTGCTCGACCAGTTGCAGGGCGGGCTCATCACAGTCGCCGTCGCCGCCGTCATGATCAACGCGATGAACTTCGTCGACGGACTCGACGGTCTCGCCGCCGGACTCGGCCTCATCGCGGCAGTCGCGATCTGTGTCTTCTCCGTGGGGCTGCTCCTCGATCAGGGCGGTGACGTCTCGGCGTATCCACCGGCACTGATCGCGGCGGCACTCGCGGGTGCATGTCTCGGTTTCCTGCCGTACAACTTCCAGCCCGCGAAGATCTTCATGGGCGACTCCGGGTCGATGCTGATCGGCCTGATGCTCGCGGCCATCTCGACCAGCGCTTCCGGCCGGATTCCGCTCAGTGCCTACGGTTCCCGGGATCTGCTCGGCCTCCTTTCGCCGCTCATCCTGATCGGCGCGGTCATGTTTATCCCGATCCTCGACCTCCTGCTCGCGATCGTGCGACGCACGCGCGCCGGCGTGAGCCCGTTCAGCCCCGACAAGATGCACCTGCATCATCGGCTGCTGCAGATCGGGCACTCGCACCGGCGCGTGGTGCTGCTCCTGTACTTGTGGGTGGGCGTTCTCGCGTTCGGGGCGGTGGGATCTTCGCTCCTCGACCGCAGAGTGGTCGTCATCATGACGGCGGCCGGTCTGCTGTTCGCGCTCGTTGTGACCGCGGTCCCGTCCCTGCGACCTCACGACGGGGACGGGGATGCGCCACCGAAGCGCTTCCGGCGGGTCCGTTAGGCTCGAATACTGTGACCTCCCCAGATCTCCCTGAACCCGAACGCTCCCTGCCGTCTCTGCCCGACCCGTCGGCACCCATGCGCGCGGCCGTCCGTTACGGCGCCCTGGGGTTGCTCGCGCTGGCCGTCGGTGCGTCGATCGTGTCCCTGCTCCTCGCGGGAACGCCCGGACTGTGGGGTGCGCTGATCGGCGCGGCAGTCGGTGGCGGCTTCATCCTCTTCACCGCACTCGGTGTCCTGCTGACGGCGAAGATGCCGGCGACGACGGCGGGTGCGGTCCTGCTCGGCACCTGGCTTCTCAAGCTCGTCCTCGCCATCGTTGTGATGGCGTCGCTCGAGCCGCTGGACTTCTACAACCGTTACGCCCTCGTCGTGACGATCGTGCTCGCGCTGGTCATCGTGCTCGGTGCGGAAACGTATGGCGTGCTGTCCCAGCGCGCTCTCTATGTCGATCCGAAGCCCTCGGCCGACGCAGCGAACGACGATGGCCAGTAGATCCATGTGTCGATTACCCGCGGGTAGGGTACCCAGCTACGCACTGTCGTAGAGCAGTTGGTAGTGTTGCTCCCAACGAAGGTGACACTGCATGCGCGGGCGGAGGTTCGGTACGCAGTTGTGACTTCATAGGCGGTCGTGTTCAATGACCGCCGAGTCGACGAGAGTCGCCGACACCGGCAGGACGCGGGACCGCTACGGCGGTTCGGAACACTGGCGAATACGCGAGCCGACCTGGTCGACTTGTTGGATCGTCAATGTCCGATCGAACCGCAGACGGCAATGCCTGCGGCCGACTACGGGAGAGAGCGCTGAGCGTCACCACCTTGGCAGCCGGAGAATTCCACGCGCCGTCACTTGCTGATTTTTTCCCACCGCCAATCCTCTTCGAGGGCACCCCCTTCGAGATGGATCGACTGATGCTTATCCGCGTCGTCGTCGCACTGCTCGTCGCGGTCTTCTTCTTCTTCGCTATGCGGAGTCCGAAGATCGTGCCGCGAGGCGTGCAGAACGTCGCCGAGATCATGCTCGACTTTGTTCGCATCCACATTGCCGAGGACATCCTCGGCAAAGAGCAGGGGCGCCGGTTCCTGCCGGTGATCGTCACCATCTTCTTCTTGGTGGTCGGGCTCAACCTGACCTCGATCATCCCCTTCCTCAACATCTCGTCGAACGCGCGAATCGGCATGCCGATCGTCCTTGCCGCGCTTGCCTACATCGTCTTCAACTACGTGGGCATCAAGAAGTACGGATTCTTCCGTTACGTCAAGAGCAGCATCGTCATTCCGAACCTGCCGCCGGCCCTTCACCTTCTGGTGATCCCGATCGAGTTCGTCTCGACCTTCCTGCTGCGGCCGTTCACCCTCACCATCCGTCTCATGGCGAACATGCTGGCCGGACACATCATGCTGGTGCTGTTCTTCAGCGCCACGCAGTTCTTCTTCTTCGATTCCGACGGCATCATGAGGTTCTTCGGCATCGGTTCGCTGATCGGCGGAGTCGCGTTCACCTTCTTCGAGCTTCTGGTGATCGTCCTGCAGGCCTACATTTTCGCGCTGCTCACAGCGGTGTACATCGATCTGGCGCTGCACGCCGAAGAGCATTAGCTCCCCGAACTGCACGACCTACATCTCTACACACAGACTGACTCGGTCGCCGATCCCCGGGGCCGGGCCACAAGAAAGGGAATGGAACACCAATGAGCGTTGCGCTTCAGGCAGCAGACGTCCTCGCCCAGTCGGAGACCACCATCAGCGGTCTCGGTGCGGTCGGCTACGGCCTCGCTGCCATCGGCCCCGGCATCGGCATCGGCATCGTTGTCGGTAAGGCGATCGAGGGCATGGCTCGCCAGCCCGAGATGGCCGGTCAGCTGCGTACCACCATGTTCCTCGGTATCGCATTCACCGAGGCACTGGCGCTGATCGGTATCGTCGCCGGCTTCATCTTCTGATTCGACGACAACCATGGCTGACAGCATCCTGATTCTCGCGGCAGCGGAGGGGGAGACTCCAAACCCCCTGCTGCCCGCGACATACGACATCGTTTGGTCGCTCGTCGCCCTGATCATCGTCGGAATCGTCTTCTGGAAGTTCGTTCTTCCGATGTTCCAGAAGGTTCTCGACGAGCGTTCGGAGCTGATCGAAGGCGGCATCAAGAAGGCAGAGGAAGCTCAGGCGGAGGCTGCGGCCGCGCTCGAGCAGTATCGTGCCCAGCTCGCCGAAGCCCGTACCGAGGCGGCGCAGATCCGTGAAGAGGCCCGTACGCAGGGCCAGCAGATCATCGCCGACATGAAGGCACAGGCCCAGGAGGAGAGCGACCGCATCGTCGCTGCCGGACACAACCAGCTGCAGGCCCAGCGCCAGCAGATCGTGGCCGAACTGCGCACCGATCTCGGACGTAGCTCGGTGGATCTCGCCGAGAAGATCATCGGCGAGGCACTTGCCGACGATGTGAAGCGTGCCGGCTCGATCGATCGATTCCTCGACGAACTCGACTCCCTCAGCGCTGACTCTGCATCCGGAAAGTGAGCACCATGTACGCAGCAAGCCGTGAGGCACTCGCTCATACGCGTTCCGCGTTGCAGTCCGCCCTGGGCTCGGGTGCCGCGACTGCCGCTGCGGCTCAGGCCGGTTCCGAACTGTTCTCGGTGGTCGAGGCGCTCGACAACCAGCGGGCTCTCCGGAGCGCGCTGGCTGACGCCTCGGCCCCGGTCGCTGTTCGGGTGACGCTGGCCGAGCAGGTCTTCGGGGGGAAGGTTTCGGCCTCGACCCTCGCGACCGTCAAAGCCGCGGCGGGGCAGGACTGGTCGGCACAGTCCGACCTGACCAACTCTCTCGTCCAGCTCGGTCGTGAGGCGTTGCTGAAGGCGGCAGCGGACCAGAACCAGCTCGACACCGTCGAGGACGAGCTTTTCCGCCTCGGACGCATCGTGGCCGGTAACCCGGACCTCGAGCGGACACTTTCCGACCGCAGCACCACGGTTACGGCCAAGCGGGAGCTGCTGTCACGTCTGCTCTACGGCAAGGTGACCGCGATCACGGAAGCGTTGGCGGTTCATGCCGTCGGTCGGCTCCGCAAGCCGCCGGCCGAGACGCTCGACGAACTGTCGGCGCTCGCCGCAACCCAGCGCGATCGTGCCGTTGCGCACGTCCGAAGCGCGGCACCCCTCGATGCGACGCAGGAAGAGCGGCTCGCCGCTACCCTGGGCCGTATCTACGGGAAGCCTGTGACGGTGCACGTCGAGGTCGATCCCGATCTTCTCAGTGGATTGGTCGTCCGGGTGGGCGACGAGGTCATCGACGGCAGTGCTGCGGGTCGACTCGCGGCAGTGCGCAAGAGCCTCACGTAGTCCACTTCCGAACACACACATAGATCTTTCCGAAGACCTGATACCGAGAGCAGGAAGAACATGGCGGAGCTGACGATCTCCTCCGACGAGATCCGTAGCGCGATTGACAATTACACCGCGAGCTACTCCCCGGAGGCCTCCCGCGAAGAGGTCGGCGTGGTCGTCGACACCAGTGACGGCATCGCGCACATCAGCGGTCTCCCGTCGGCGATGTCCAACGAGCTGCTGGAGTTCCCCGGCGGCGTTCTGGGCGTGGCCCTCAACCTCGAAGCCACCGAAATCGGTGCCGTGATCCTGGGTGACTTCCAGTCCATCCAGGAAGGCCAGGAAGTCAAGCGGACTGGCGACGTTCTGTCCGTGCCGGTCAGCGACAACTTCCTCGGACGTGTCGTGAACCCGCTGGGACAGCCGATCGACGGCCTCGGCGACATCGAGGCCGACGAGACCCGCGCACTCGAGCTGCAGGCCGCATCCGTTCTGGAGCGCCAGCCGGTCGAGGAGCCGCTCCAGACGGGCATCAAGGCCATCGACGCGATGACCCCGATCGGCCGTGGCCAGCGCCAGCTCGTGATCGGTGACCGTAAGACCGGTAAGACCGCGGTCTGCATCGACGCGATCCTGAACCAGAAGGCCAACTGGGAGTCCGGCGACCCGACGAAGCAGGTGCGTTGCATCTACGTCGCGATCGGCCAGAAGGGCTCCACCATCGCGGGCGTCAAGCAGGCCCTCGAGGAGAACGGCGCGATGGAGTACACCACCATCGTCGCAGCTCCGGCCTCCGACTCCGCCGGCTTCAAGTGGCTCGCCCCGTACACCGGCTCGGCCCTCGGCCAGCACTGGATGTACCAGGGCAAGCACGTCCTCATCGTGTTCGACGACCTGACCAAGCAGGCTGAGGCATACCGTGCCATCTCGCTGCTGCTGCGTCGTCCGCCGGGACGTGAGGCATACCCCGGTGACGTCTTCTACCTGCACTCGCGCCTGCTGGAGCGTTCGGCGAAGCTCTCCGACGCGCTCGGTGGCGGTTCGCTGACGGCACTGCCGATCATCGAGACCAAGGCGAACGACGTTTCGGCGTACATCCCGACCAACGTCATCTCCATCACCGACGGTCAGGTCTTCCTCGAGTCGGACCTCTTCAACAAGGGCGTCCGTCCCGCGATCAACGTCGGTATCTCGGTTTCCCGAGTCGGTGGCGCCGCGCAGACCAAGGGCATGAAGAAGGTCTCCGGCTCGCTGCGTCTGGAACTTGCGCAGTTCCGCGAGCTCGAGGCATTCGCGACCTTCGCTTCCGATCTCGATGCGGCGTCGAAGGCGCAGCTCGAGCGTGGACAGCGTCTCGTCGAGCTCCTCAAGCAGGATCAGTACTCGCCGATCGCCGTCGAGGATCAGATCGTCTCGATCTACCTTGCCGGTGAAGGCGTCTTCGACTCCGTCCCGGTCGGCGACGTCCGCCGGTTCGAGCGCGAGCTTCTCGAGGATCTGCACCGCAACGCCTCGGGCGTCTACGAGCAGATCGCCGGTGGCAAGGCTCTGACCGACGAGTCGATCGAGGCCCTCAAAGTCGCGACCGCCAAGTTCAAGGAGGGCTTCCTCGCTTCCGACGGCAGCCGTGTCGTGAACGACGGGGGCGAGACTCTCGACGCCGACGAGGTCACGCAGGAGCAGGTCTCCGTCAAGCGCACCTCCGTCCGCAAGTGAGCGGGGCGGCCATGACCCAGCGTCCAGTGAAGGGAGTGTGATCGACGAATGGCGAACTTGCGTGAGCTGCGCTCGCGGATCAAGTCGGTCAACTCGACCAAGAAGATCACCAAGGCGCAGGAACTGATCGCGACGTCGCGGATCACGAAGGCTCAGGCCCGAGTGGCGGCATCGAAGCCCTATGCCGAGGAAATCACCAAGGTTCTCTCGGAGTTGGCCAGCGCGTCCTCGTCGCTGGATCACCCCCTGCTCAACGAGCGCGAGAACCCGAAGCGTGCCGCAGTGCTGGTCGTGACCAGCGACCGCGGTATGGCCGGTGGTTACAACTCCAACGTCTTGAAGGAGGCGGAGGAGCTGCAGAAGCTGCTCGTCAGCGAGGGCAAAGAGCCCGTGCTGTACGTGCTGGGCGGTAAGGGCCTGTCGTTCTACACCTTCCGTGAGCGCCACGTCGCTGGTGCCTGGACGGGCTTCTCGCAGGAGCCTCGTTACACGGATGCCGCGAAGGCGAGCCGGCACCTGGTCGAGCTGTTCATGGCCGGATCCGGTTCCGAGGTGCCCGCCCCCAACGGCGAAGGCACCATCGAGGGCGTCGACGAGTTGCACATCGTCTACACCCGGTTCGTGTCCATGCTGACGCAGATCCCCGAGGTGCGCCGCATGGCGCCGCTCGAGGTGAGTGTCACCGAGGACGAGATCGAACTGGGCTCGGACATGCTGAGCGACGGTCATCGTGTATCCGAGGGGCCCACGGCCGACTACAACTTCGAGCCCGAGGCGTCGACGCTTCTGTCTGCGCTTCTGCCGAAGTACATCAGCACGCGAATCTTCGCGTCGCTGCTGGAGGCCGCGGCCTCCGAGTCGGCTGCCCGTCGTACCGCCATGAAGGCCGCGACGGACAATGCCACGGATCTGGTGAACACCCTCAGCCGTCAGGCCAATCAGGCCCGCCAGGCCCAGATCACCCAGGAAATCAGCGAGATCGTCGGCGGTGCCGGTGCGCTCGCCTCGAGTGCAGGAAGTGACTGAACCACAATGACCGCAGCAGTTACCGACAAAAACGCCGGTGCGGCGTCGGCCCTTGCCGGGCGCGTCGTCCGCGTCATCGGCGCCGTCGTCGACGTGGAGTTCCCGCGTGGCGCCGTACCCGAACTGTTCAATGCCCTGCACGCAGAGGTCACTCTGCCGTCCGTGGCAAAGACCCTGACCCTCGAGGTCGCGCAGCACCTGGGTGACAACCTGGTCCGCACGATCTCGATGCAGCCGACCGACGGTCTGGTGCGCGGCACGTCCGTCACCGACACCGGCCGCCCGATCTCCGTGCCCGTCGGCGACGTCGTGAAGGGCCACGTCTTCAACGCCCTCGGCGACTGCCTCGACGCTCCCGGAACCGGCCGCGACGGCGAGCAGTGGGGCATCCACCGCAAGCCCCCGGCCTTCGACCAGCTCGAGGGTAAGACCGAGATCCTGGAAACGGGCATCAAGGTCATCGACCTGCTCACCCCGTACGTCAAGGGCGGCAAGATCGGCCTGTTCGGTGGTGCCGGTGTCGGCAAGACCGTTCTGATCCAGGAGATGATCACCCGTATCGCGCGTGAGTTCTCCGGCACGTCGGTGTTCGCCGGCGTCGGCGAGCGCACCCGTGAGGGCACCGACCTCCACCTGGAAATGGAAGAGATGGGCGTCCTTCAGGACACCGCCCTTGTCTTCGGCCAGATGGACGAGCCGCCGGGAACGCGTATGCGCGTCGCCCTGTCGGCGCTGACCATGGCGGAGTACTTCCGCGATGTCCAGGGCCAGGACGTCCTGCTGTTCATCGACAACATCTTCCGGTTCACCCAGGCCGGTTCCGAGGTTTCGACCCTTCTCGGTCGTATGCCTTCGGCCGTGGGTTACCAGCCGACGCTGGCCGACGAGATGGGTGAGCTGCAGGAGCGCATCACCTCGACGCGTGGTCGCTCGATCACCTCGCTCCAGGCGATCTACGTTCCCGCCGACGACTACACCGACCCGGCGCCGGCCACCACGTTCGCGCACCTCGATGCGACCACCGAGCTCTCGCGTCCGATTTCGCAGATGGGTATCTACCCCGCTGTGGACCCGCTGACGTCGACCTCGCGCATCCTCGAGCCCGGCATCGTCGGCGCGGATCACTTCCGTGTCGCCAACGAGGTCAAGCGGATCCTTCAGAAGTACAAGGAACTGCAGGACATCATCGCCATCCTCGGTATGGACGAGCTTTCCGAAGAGGACAAGGTCACGGTCAACCGTGCCCGTCGTCTCCAGAAGTTCCTCGGCCAGAACTTCATCGTCGCCGAGAAGTTCACGGGTCAGCCCGGTTCGGTCGTGCCGCTCAGCGACACGATCGAGGCGTTCGACCGCGTCTGCAAGGGCGAGTTCGACCACCTTCCGGAGCAGGCCTTCAACAGCTGCGGTGGACTCGACGATGTCGAGGCCGCGGCCAAGAAGATCTCCGGGAAGTAGGCCCGCATGGCTGAGATGCGCGTAGACATCGTTGCCGTCGAGGAACGTGTCTGGTCCGGAGAGGCGACTCTCGTCACCGCCCAGACCACCGAAGGCGAAATCGGCGTCATGCCCGGACACGAGCCGGTCCTCGGCCAGCTCGTCGAGGGCGGCGTCGTGTCGGTCAAGACCGCCGGCGGGGAGCGTATCGTCATGGCGGTGGACGGTGGATTCCTCTCGGTGACCGCCACGGCAGTGACGGTCCTCGCCGAGGCTGCCGTCCTGGTCGAAGATATCGACGTCGAGGCAGCGAAGTCGATCTTGGCCGAAAGCCAGGACGAGGCGGCAGTCGCAGCGGCCAGGGGCCGTCTGCGGGCTGTCGAGCGGGCCTGATCGTCGTATAAAACGTAGAGCCGCGACGGAGCCGACGACAGTGTCACCAGGAATGATTGTTCTCATCATCCTTGTGGTGCTGCTCGCGGCTGCCGTCGCGGCTCTCGTTTATCGTGGCCTGGCGCTTCGCGGCGGGGGAACTCCGGCGATCCTGAGGGTGCTGCCCCAGCACGACTGTTCGGGATGGCGTCACGGGCTCATCCGCTACGGAGACGACACCCTGGTGTTCTACAAGCTCTCCAGCTTGCGCCCGGGTCCGGACATGCGGATCTCGCGGCAGGGCATCGAGGTGTCTTCCCGACGCGCTCCGACCGCGGCAGAGTCGGACATCATGACCGAGGACATCGTGATCCTCGACATCGTCGACGGTGACGGCTCATACGAGATCGCCCTCGACAGCGGCGCCAAGACGGCATTCCTCTCCTGGGTCGAGTCCAGGCCGTCGGGACGGTCGCAGCGCCGCCGTCCTTACTAGAGCAAGACTTCTACGCGCCCGCTCCGGGCTTCCACAGGACGTCGCCTTCCGGGTTGGTGACCCTGCTGAGGATGAACAACAGGTCCGACAGGCGGTTGAGATACTTCGCCGGCAGGACATTCGTGGTTTCGGGTGCGGCTTCCACCGCGGCCCATGCCGCACGTTCCGCCCGGCGCGCTACCGTGCGTGCCGTGTGCAGGAGCGCAGCCGCCGGGGTGCCTCCCGGAAGAATGAACGAATCGAGCGGTCCCAGCTCTTCGTTGAACTCGTCGCACCACGTCTCGAGCCGATCGATGTACGGCTGGGTGATACGCAGCGGTGGGTACTTCGGGTTCTCCGCTACCGGCGTGGACAGATCGGCACCCGCATCGAACAGATCGTTCTGGATCTGTTGCAGAACCGGGACGAGACGCTCCGGTAAGGCTCCGAGCGCGAGCGCGACCCCGATCGCGGCGTTGGTCTCGTCGCAATCGGCGTACGCGATCAGTCGCGGGTCGTTTTTGGATACCCGCGAAAAATCGCTGAGGCCCGTCGTACCGTCGTCTCCGGTACGGGTATAGATCCTGGTGAGATGCACTGCCATGGCGGCTACGGTACCGGTTCGGCTGTAGGGACAGACACGACGTTAGGCTGTGTCGTTGTGAGTGAACGCTTTCTTGTCACCGGGGGAAACCGGCTCGTTGGTGATGTCGTCGTCGGTGGTGCCAAGAACAGCGTGCTCAAGCTGATGGCCGCCGCGCTTCTCGCCGAGGGAACCACGACCATCACGAACTGTCCCGACATTCTGGACGTTCCTTTGATGGCGGAGGTCCTGCGAGGGCTCGGCTGCGAAGTCGAACTCGTCGGCGACGAGGTACGGATCACGACTCCCGCGCAACCCGAATACCACGCCGACTTCGCCGCTGTGAAGCAGTTCCGGGCCTCCGTATGTGTGCTCGGGCCGCTGGTGGCCCGCTGTCGCCGCGCTGTGGTCGCACTCCCCGGTGGAGACGCGATCGGCTCGCGACCCCTCGACATGCACCAATCCGGACTCCGCCTCCTCGGAGCGCACAGCACCATCGAGCACGGTTGCGTCGTCGCCGAGGCGGACGACCTGCACGGCGCGACCATCCGCCTGGCCTTCCCCTCCGTGGGAGCCACCGAGAACATCCTCATGGCCGCCGTTCTCGCGAAGGGCGAGACCACGATCGACAACGCGGCACGGGAGCCCGAGATCGTGGACCTGTGCACGATGCTCGTCCAGATGGGTGCGCGAATCACTGGAGCCGGCAGCACGACGCTCCGTATCTCCGGCGTTCCTGCTCTGTCTCCCACGAGCCACCGTTGCATCGGCGATCGGATCGTCGCGGCGACGTGGGGGATCGCAGCGGCGATGACGCGTGGTGACCTGACTGTTCGCGGCATCAACCCCAAACATCTCGCACTCGTGCTCGACAAACTCCGGGGTGCCGGGGCCGAAGTCGCCCCGCTCGTCGACGGGTTCCGCGTGATCCAGCGTGAGCGGCCCCGGGCAGTCAACTTCGCGACACTTCCGTATCCGGGGTTCCCCACCGACCTCCAGCCGATGGCCATCGGTCTCGCGGCCGTCGCGGACGGGACGTCGATGATCACGGAGAACGTCTTCGAAGCCCGATTCCGCTTCGTGGAGGAAATGGTGCGGCTCGGAGCAGATGCGCGCACGGACGGGCACCATGCCGTGATCCGTGGGGTAGAGGAACTCTCGAGCGCTCCGGTGTGGGCATCCGATATCCGTGCGGGCGCCGGCCTCGTGCTGGCAGGGCTCTGCGCGGACGGGGTGACGGAGGTGCACGACGTCTACCACATCGATCGGGGCTATCCGCGGTTCGTGGAGATCATCCAGGAACTGGGCGGGAACATAGAGCGTGTGGGTGCCGGCGAGCCGACGCTTCTCCACGGTTGAGGGACTCGCTCGGGGCTGTGTCCGGCGTCACGATTGAAGAATCGGGGACATTGGGTACAGGCAAGCCCCGTCGACCTGCGGTTTCTCTTCCTCAAACCTCGGTGACCTGGCAATTTGCAGGGTAGTTCACAGTCGCGTAACTTAATCCAAGTCAGAGCGACACGGACACCGACCCGGACCTGAGGGACTGGGACAACGAGGTTGGACGAAGGCGCCTGCACATTTTACACGACACCCGATCTTCTGGTAAGATCGGTGTTCGCCCCCAAGGGAGCCGACAAGGATCCCACCGGAGGGACAAACAACCCCGGATCGAACAAGTTGAGAAACTTGCGAGTGAT